>NZ_JBMHMH010000001.1:0-1677500 GCF_049179055.1 Micromonospora sp. WMMD737
GAATCTTCGTCAGCGGCGGTGGCCAGGCCACCGGAGACGGCCTCCATGTGGACCAGCGACCCGGCCGACACGTACGTGTCGGGTAGCAACCCGTCGACGAGCGCGGCCTTGAGCACGCGGATGGTCTCCGGCCCGGAGCCGATCTGTAGGCGGGTGGTCATGCCGCCGCCCTTCCGATGGTGGCGAGACTTCGCGGGTTACGTGCCCCGGTGCGCAGGCCGGACGCGATCGTGCGAGCGACCTCGGCGGGCCGCAGGCCGATCGACAACGCAGCCGGTTCCAAAACGGCGGTCACATCGTCGTCGGTGAGCGCCCCGCCGGCGGCCAGCTGGCCGAGGGCGACGGCGGAGGTGAACAGGGCGTGGTTGCGCTGCCCGTCCGGGGCGGCGGTGAGGTGGGCGACCTGGCGGCGGATCGCCGCTGCCACGTAGGGGCCGTGCCGGTCGGCCGGCAGTGCCACCGGGGCGGGTCGGTAGGCCGGTCTTGGGGCGGGGGTGAGTAGCCCGGCCAGCCATGCGGGCAGCGGCGCCGGTTCGCAGTCCAGCGCCACCGTGTACGGGCGGCCGGCGACGGTGCTGCCGGCGGCGACGACGTAGCCGCCGTGCGCGCGGGTGTCGACCTTCCACCCCAACCCGCCCCGCTCGCCGGTCGTGTTGCGCAACTCGGGGCCGCCGGTCGGGTGGCGGTAGTACAGGTGACTTCCGCCCCGGCCGGTGGTGACGGTGTATGTGGTGTCGATGCTGCCGCCGTGGCGGGCGGCGAGGGTGGTGAGTACGTCCAGGCCGTTACGCGCCCCGGCCCATTCGGCGGGCGGGGTGTCGTCGGGGCGCTTCGGCACGTCCAGGTCGACCACCGCCAGCGCGGACGGGCCGCACGCGATACCGACGCCGTAGGGGCGCGTCGACCATGCGCGCCGGATGCGGTTCGGGTCGGTCGTGGCGCGGGGTTCCCAGCCGAGGTGTTGGCCGGCGGCGTGGCAGCGCGGGTCGAGCTGGGTGCAGGTGTCGGCGGTGTGGTCGGGGAAGGCGGGTCGCTTGTCGTCGGGGCGCAGCGGGAAGACGTGCCATCCGCGCGCGGCGTGGGCAAGAGCAGCGGCCAACAGGCCAGGATCGGGCATGAGGTCCCTTCCTTCGGTCGATGGCGGACACAGGGGCGTAGAGGGCGGCTCTGGCCGCCCCGCGAGCGCTGAGGGCGTGTGAGCCGGGCAGCGGGGGCCTTGCAGGCAGGGCCGGACGTCATGGGTGGTGTGGCAGTAGCGGGCGGCGGTGCCGATCCAGTGGCGGCACCGCCCGCCGGTCACTGCCCGGCCCGCCCGGGTCGAGGCCGGGCCGCAATGGCCGCCCGGGTCACGGCCTGGCGCAGGTCACCGAGTAGCCCGACCAACTGGCGGCGGGCGGCCAGTTCGCCGGGGGCGAGGGCGACCCTGACGCGTACCTCGGCGTGCTCCCGGCCGGTGGCGGTACGCACCCTGACGAGGACGGCGCGGGCGTGGCCGGCGACGTCGACCACGATTTCGTCGGAGCGGTGCTCGCCGAGGTTGCAGCGGTGGTCCCTGCCGCACCAGTCGGTGTGCCCGGCGCGGCGGTTCACGGGTGGCCGTCGCGGTACTCGGCGCGGATGTAGTCGAGCAGCCGACGGCCGGCGCGTACGCGGATGCCGGTGCCGTCGCAGCGGGTGCAGTCGCGACGGGTGCCGATGCTCGTGCGGTGAAAACGCGCACCACGGCAGCGGCGGCAGCGTCCCCACGGCGACGCCGCGCACAGGATCAGATACCACGTTGCGTAACCGAGGGCGGCGAGGCTAGCGAGCGGCAGGATGGTGGTCACAGGATGCCTCCACAGGCCGTTTCGAGGGTGTGGAAGGCTGACGCCGCTAGGAACTAGGGCGCTGGCCAGGGTTGGGATTGGTTGCTAGCGGGGGTGCTAGGTCTAGCGGGGGGTGCCGCTAGACCTAGCGACCGCACGCTGTCCGGGTTAGGCGGCTTTGTCGCCGCGCCGCTTATTACGCTCCGCGACCGCATCGGCGATGTGGGTCCGTTCGATGCCGCGCCGGTTGGCGCCCTTGCCGGTGGCCGGGTCGGTGCCCCATACCTGCCCGGTGGTGATGCCGTAGGGCTTGAGTGCTGCCGTGAGCTGATCGCGGGTCAGCTCCCCGTACGCCTCACGGTTGAGGTCGGCGAGCCGCTCGGTGAGCGTCTCGGCCCATACCTTCGGCTCGGTCGCGGGGACGACGGTGAGGATGTCGTCGAGCAGGGTGTCTCGGCGTGCCGCCGGGGTGGCCGGGGTCTGTCCGATGGCGTGGCCGGTAAGGGTGCCGGCGGCTTCGCGTAGGGCGCGTGCCCGGTCGGTGATCTTCTCGGCGGTGGGGCCGTCGACGTAGAAGGTGCGAACGATCTGCGCGTCGTCGGCGGCGCCGACGAGGTAGCCGACGCCCTTGTCCTTCTTGGCGAACATGGTCGCCCGGATGCCGTTCTTGTAGGCCGAGGTGCCCAGGATCATGTCGTTTTCGATCTGGCCCATGACCCGCAGGCAGAACCGCGTACCGGCGTTCGCCGAGACGCCGGTGGGCAGGCTCTTGGCGTCGGGCCGTTGGGTGGCGACGACGAGGATGACGCCCAGGGCGCGACCGAGCTTGATGATTTTCTCGGCCAGTTCGCCGGCTTCCTTGCCGAACTCCGGGTGCGAGAAGAGTTCCTGCACCTCATCGAGGGCGACGACCAGCCAGTGAAGGCCCAACTTCTTGCGGCGGGCAAGTTCGGGGGTGACCTTGTTGTCCGGGCACACCGCTTTCGGGAGTCCCTTGATGACGGCGGCGCGGCGCTGGCACTCCTTGCGCAGCTCCCGCAACGCCAACAGCCCTTCCTCGGCGGTGTCGTCGTCCTGCCCCGACGCGTACCGGGCGGACACCTTCTCCAGGGGGTCGAGGCCGCCGGTGCCCTTGAAGTCGAAGCACCACAGTTCCGCGTACGGGTCGAGGGCGGCGGCGAGCATCGGCACCTGCGTGGCAGCGGTCTTGCCGTAGCCGGGAATCGACCCGATGAGCAGGTTCGTGTACGGCAGTTCGAAGGAGATGACCCGGCCGCGTGGGTCGGTGCCGAACGGCACCGGACGGCCCAGGTCGAACCCGCCCGTGGCCTTGAGCAGCGGCCACGGCTTCGGCGGGGTGGCGGCCATGTCCTGATCGCCCACCCACAGCAGCAGCCGGCCCGGGTGCACCTCCGGCTGTCCCTCCGGCCACACACAGCCGAGAGGGCGGGTGAGGCCGGCGGCGAGCCGGTCCCGGCGCTCGATCACGTCCCCGGCCGTCACACCGGGCGGCAGGTCGATGTCGGCCCGCCACCCCGGCCCGTCGCGCACGATCGGCGCGGTGAACGCGATAGCGCGCTGTCCCTGCTTGGCGATGGCCTGAGTGATGCCGGAAATACCGAGCACGGCCAGGGCGCGCACCACCACATCGGAGGTGAGCCGGGCGACGCGGGGGATGACCACGGCGGTGTCGAGTAGCGGCTTGTCGGCCGGCTGCCCGAACATCCCACACAACGTCACCAGCATCGCGAGCACCGCCCAGCGGGACCACGGCGGCGCGAACGCCACCGCGACACCACCGGCGAGGGTGACGGCGAGGGTGAAGGTGGCGACGATGCCGCGCCACCGCACCCGCCGGTCACGCTGACGCGACAGCTTCAGGTACAGCTCGCCGTCGCGGGTCTGGGAGGTCGACTGCCGCAACTGCTCGCCTTCCCAATCGAACAGCCACCGGGTCGCACCCGAGGCGATCCGGGCGGCACCGGCGGGGGCGCGTAGCAGCAGCTTGCCGCCGTACTTGGGTAGGCGGGTGGCGTGGTAGGCGCTGGTGTGCAGCAGGTGCCCCACCGCCCACCGCATCACGTCGCGCAGCTCGGCGCGCGACCGCAGCCACGCGGGCAGGATCGGGCGCCGCTGCCCGGCGCGCACACCGGAGAGGGTGAACCGCGGGGACTTCTGCGCGTCAGGCGAGTCGACCAGCGCCGGCCCGCCGTCGTCGTCGGGGTCGGTGGTGCGGGCGGCGCGGGCGGCGTCCAGGTCGACCACCTCCGCATCCGGGCCGGTGATGTCGGCTTCGGCAGCCTGCCAGTCGAATCGGTCGTCATCGTGGGGGGACGTCATGATGGGGGTTCCTCCATCTGATCCGTCAGGGTCGGGGGTTGAGGGCCGGCGGCGCGGCGCAGGTTGGTCGCCAGGGGCCGCGCCGCCGGGCCGGGTCAGAAGCGGATGCGGATGGGGCCGGTCACGGTGTCGGCCTGAATGCCGACGCGGGCGTTACCGGTGACGGTGTTCTCGGTCCGGCCCGGCTTGGTGTCGGTGTCCTTGGGGGTCTTGCTGGTGTCGCGGCGGCCGGTGACCTCACCGGCCTGCACGGCGACGCGGTCGGTGCCGGAGGCGACGTTGGTGCGCTTGCCCATAGCGGGGGTGCTCCTTCGGTTGGGCCGTCCAGGGGGTCTGGCGGCTTCCGCGCGTCACCGGGTGATGAGCCGGTGACGACGGGAGCGGTCAGCTCTTGACGGAGATGCGGTTGCCGCAGTCGCCGCAGGTCGCGTGCGTGCGCTGGCTGTCGGCGGTGATGTCGCGCCAGTTGCTTTCGTTGCCGCAGGCCGGGCACCACAACTGCGAGGTGCCGGTGGTGATGCGCCCGCCGCTGGAGCCGATCGAGATGCTTGCCATCAGGGCTTTCTCCTTCGCTGAGGGGTCGGGTTAGGCGGCGCAGAACAGGGCGGCGATGAACAGCCAGCCGATATGCCATGACTGGTCGAGGGCGTAGGCGCCGGTGCCCAAGCTCGGGTTGTCGTCGCGGCCGGGCCGAGGTGCGCCGAGGGCGTAGAAGCGGGCCGAGCCGAGAGCGGCGGCGATGCGCTGGAGCGGGGTGCGCCGGTCGGCGACGTAGTGGGAGACGGCGGAGATGGTCAGCCCGACCGCCACGCCGGACGGGTCGAGCCGCAGGCCGGTACCGGCCACCAGGAAGACGAGGGCCAGTACGGCGGTGAGGGTGTAGGTGGCGACGTGGGCGGCGCAGGCGATACGGCCCGGCCAGCCAGGCTGGCCCTTGCAGTCGGCCTGGTGCTGTGTCTGTACCCAGTGATCGGCAACCTGGTGGGCGACGTAGAGGGCGACGAACACAGCAGCGAAGGCGGCAGCGTGACGGCCGGTGGGGTCTGCGAACATGGGTGGTCTCTCCTGAGGTCTTTGGCTGAGGGGTGAGGGCCGGCGGCGCGGCGCGGTTTCTGAGGCCATGGGCCGCGCCGCCGGGCATAGCTAGTCGTGGGTGCGGACGAGGTGGGCGAGGGCGGCTCCCATGCCGAGCACCGCGACCGGGAGGCACGCGACGGCGGTGGTGATCCACCACGGGGCCGATTCGATGCCGGCCGCGACGAGCAGGTGGTAGGCGACCTGGCCAAGCGCGCCGACGGCGAGGGAGCCGAGCGCGGACCACTTGGCGAACCGTCGCGCCGCGTCCGGCACCCGACCGGACAGCCACACGTAGAGGGCATACGCGCCGTAGGTCTCGACACCGATCGGCAGGGTGATCGCGGTGTTCAGGCTGAACCCGTCCGCGATGCCGGGCAGCGGGTGCACCACGCCGAACCCGGTGAGTCCGCCGAGTCCGACCCACCCGGACCAGATCGCCACGAACGCGGGCAGCGCCAGCAGGATCACCGGCCACACCACCGCCGGTCGGACCGGCGCGGACGGGGTGGGCGTGTCCGGGTGACCGACCACCGTGACCTGCTCGACCTGCTCGGCGGGCGTGATCTTCGTCGGGGTGCCCGGGGTCGGGTCGGCCGGTGGGGTGTGCTCGGGTGCGACCGGGGCGGGTGCCGGGTGCGGGCCGATCGGCTCGGCGTAGTCCAGCGGCACCGCAGCCGGCTCGCCGAGGTCGGCCGGGGCGTCGGTGAGGGGCAGCAGAGCACCCCGGACGATCATCGCCGTACGGATCTGCTCGGTGCGGGTGCGCTGGGCGTGCTCGGCCTTGAGGCGGGCGAGCAGGTCATCAGCCTTCGGCGCACCGATGTGGAACTCCCGCATCAGCCGGTTACGCGACGGGAACTGCTGTCCGTCGGGCAGGTCCAGGGCGCGGGCGGCCGGCAGGAGGGCGTCTACCGGCTGCGGGTAGCGGGTGCCGTTGATCGTGGGGGCGGTCATCGGGTGGTGTCCTTTCGGGTAGCGGGTCGGGGGGTCGGGTGGGGCCGGTGCTCGCTGACGCCCCATGTGCGGCCCGCCTTCGCGGAGCCGGTGAAGCCACCGGAGCCGGCGGACTTGAACACGTCGCCGCTGCCGGACACCGGCTTGCGGGTCCGCTGCGGCTCCAGTGCCGTCACCGGGTCACCTCGTCCAACTCGGCGGCGAGCAGGCCACGGTGGGCGGGGAACACCTGACCGTCGTAGGCGTCGGCGAGGTAGTCGGCGAGCACGTCGTAGTCGTCGGCGGGCAGCCACAACGCCCGCCGGGCGTCGTCCGCGCCGGTCACCGGCGGGAAGTCGCCGCGGCGGTGGTGGCCGATCCAGGTGCGGGCAAGGACGGTGACCATCCATGCCTCATCCGAGGCGCGGGGGTCGGGCACGTAGCGCGGCGCCGACAGCTCCCAGCGGGCATCGGGAAGGATCAGGCCGGTTTCCTCGGCCAGCTCCCGCACGGCGGCATCGGCCGGCGTCTCGCCGGGGTCGACGTAGCCGCCGGGCAACGCCCAGCCGTGGCCGTCACCGCGCTCCACCATCACGATCCAGCGGTGCCGGTTCTCGTCCCAGAGCGACACCAGGGCGTCGGCGCAGACCTGCTCGCCCCAGTGACCAAGCTGGTTGCGGCCGTAGCGGATCCCCGTCGGCGCGTACGGGTTGACCGGCCTCCCGTCGACCAGCGGGAACGGAAGTGCGGCCGTGGCCCGGCGGGCGGACCAGTCGATGGCGGTGGGGTCCATGGTCGGGTCGGCCCACGGCGCCCCGGCGGCGATGCCGTCCAGAACGCTCGGGTGGGTGTAGGTGCGGCAAGTCATGCGGCGGCCTCCATCGGGTGGGCGCATTCAAGGCACTCGCCGAGCGAGCGCGGGATGTAGTACGGCCGCACCTGACGGCAGATGCGGCAGGTGCGGCGGGCGGTCAGCGCGGCGCGGACCGCCCGCAGCTGGGCGGGGGTGGCGGTGCGCTTCGGACGGGCCAGGTCGACCCGGTACAGGTACGCGGCGCGGGTACCGCCAACACCGCGCCAGAGCACCTGGGCGGCGATCGGCTGACCACCGGGCCGTAGGCCGGCGGCGCGTAGTTGGCGGCGGGTGGCGTAGCCGGGCGGTGCGCCGCGCCACCAGTAGGTGGGGATGCCGTACCGCGTGCCCTCCGGGTCGTAAAAGGCGGCGCGGATGCGCGACATCAGGCCGCGCGGTGCGGGCCGGCGAGGGTGCCGGCGGCCAGCTCGGCGGCGGCGCGGGTAACGCGGGCCTCGGCCCGGCGCAGCCGCCGCCAGTCCAACGCGGTCGGGCCGCCGTGGTCCTCGGCGTACAGCATCGTGATTTCGGCGTCGAGCACGTCCAGTTCGGCCGCGATCAACGGCCACTCCGTGTCGATCGCGGCCAAGTCGGCAGCGGTCGGCTCGGCGGTCACGGGAGCGAGGTGCGTTCGCACAGGAACCTCCGGTACAGGTCAAAACGGCGGGGGGAACCCTCGGAACCGAGCCGGTGCCGCGACCGAGTAGCAGACGTGCTACCAGCCCGGAAACCGAGGTTGTGCAGCACGCGCTAACCGCTTCGCTCGCCCCGCTCGCCCGGGACATACCGGGGTCGACCACCAGGTGGTTCAAGGCAGGGAGTGCCGCTCGGCGGCCTCACGCGTGCTCATTCCTGTCGCTGTGGAGTTGTCAATGAACGGCCTGATCCGGCGTCTCATGGGCGTGCGGCAACGTGTGCCGTCGTCCCCCGAGCCATCCGGCCGGTACAACCTGACGTTGTATTCGTGACGCTACAGCGTCACGTTGTATTCGGGCAAGCACTCATACCGCGTAGGCTTGTACTGATGACTGACGCTGACCTGCCCGCCGACTGGTGGACGACGGACCACGTACGCACCTACCTCGCTTCGGTAGGTGCCCCGATCAGTCGTGCAACCTGGGCTTCTTACGTCTCACGGGGGCAGGCGCCCGCACCTGATCGGATGTTCGGCCGGTCCCCAGCCTGGCAGCCCGAGACCATCCGAAAGTGGCAGGCCGAGAGGCCACGTAGAGGCACCATCGGCTAGGTCGGATCATCTGGTGCCTCCCGTCCTCGGCTCCCGTCTGCGGCGGCACCTTGCTCGCCTGGCAATGAGACTGCCTGGCCGGCATCGTTTCGGGCATCTCCTACGCACGGACACGTAAGGACATGGGGTATGTCCACTGAGGTCCCTCGGCAGTACAAGCCGAACCTTGTGCTGGTCAACCGCCGTAAGGCGGCCGGCTGGGAGTCACGCAAGCGAGCGGCGCGAGAGCTGCACCGCATTGGCCAACAGCGCGGCATCCGAGAGACGCCCACGGTCGAGGCCATCGAGAAAGCGATGTACCGCCACGAGACCGGCCGCGTCGCGGTCACCGACCCGATTTACCGGCAGCTCTACTGCCTGGCGTACGGAGCGAAGCCCCACGACCTATTCGGTGAGCTAACCAGTGGCGCTGAGGACCGGCCGCACTTCTCGGCGCGATCTCACAAGTTCGTGACGGCGTTTGTCGGCGCCGACGGCGCTGCCCGCCTGCGGGAGGTCGCAGGCTGCGCGCCAGCGGTGGGGGAGTGGCATACCTGCTACTCGGTACCCGTCGAGCACCCGGAAGGTGACTGCACCCTGTACGTCTGGCCCTGCGGGTCGGTGGTCTTCCACCTTGTCGAGCCTGTGCAGCTGTCCACGATTGCGGCGCTGGCCGCGTGGCGGGTAGCGTCGTACGGCGACAACATCAATTGGGCTATCGACTACCTCGCGCCCATTGCGCCGGTCGAAGATGAGTCTGCGGTGTATGTGCTCGGTGCTCACTGGGTCGTTGAGCCAGCCTGGCCGGCAGAGTTGCTGGGAACTGCGCTACGCATCATGTCGACGCCGAAGGTGTTGCTACACCGTGACCGCCCTATGGATGACGAACACCTGGCGCACGCCGAACTGATCGAGCAGTCGTTGCTATCCGAGGCGTACGATCACGTGGGCATCGAGTCGTTCGGCTTGCAGGGCATCTCGGTGGGCTACGCCTCATGGTCCGGAGTCGTCTACCATCCGATCGCTGCCGAGCGTTCCTTGACGGAGGCTGAGGTAATCTCCTGCGAGCTAGCGATCCAATCCATGTGGGCGTATAGCGACGCGATCGCCCGTCAGGTCGAGCAGGGGCAAGACCCGCAGGTGCCGTCCGAGTATGGTTGGCGCTACCTTCGGGGGGTGCGCTCTCGCCTCACTATTTCCCGCCTGCGTGAGCCCGGACAGCATCAGGCGATGCGTCGGGCGATCCTGCGGACGTGCGATCTCATGCCAGCCCTAGACCAAGCCATCGAAACCCTCCGTGAGACGGATCGAGGTTAATCCAATGACATCGGGTCGCCCTGTACTTGTCGTGACCGACATGCAAAACGGTTTTGTGCGTGAGCAATCAGCACACGTCGTTCCTGTCGTTGTCGACCTGGTGCGCCGTTGGCAGGCAGTTGGCGGCGACACGCTATTCACCCGGTACCTGAACTATCCAGGAAGTCCGTTCGAGCGCTTCTTTGGTTGGCAACGGCTTCAGTCTTCCCCTGACATCGATTTCGTGCCCGAGTTGCGCCCGTACGTAGATCAGGGCGTAACGCTTGACAAAAGGATCTATAGTCCATTCACCTCGGAGGGTGTGGCGCTGTTCAAGCAGCGCGGATGGGAAGAGTTCTACTTCTGTGGGATCGCTACCGAAAGCTGCGTCTTGAAGGGTGCGGTGGACGCATTTGAGCACGACCTCACGCCTTGGCTGCTCGCGGATGCCTCGGCAAGCCATGCGGGCATTCAGGCGCACGAGGCGGGACTACTGGTCGCACGGCGGTTCATCGGTCCGCGCCAGGTGATCGGGACCGCCGACATTCCCACTGCACTCATCAGCCGGTAGGAAACGCCAAGGACGGGTGAGGGATTAGGCGTCAGACTTAAATGGACCTATCTCCCAGACGCGCGCAACGGGCAGCAGGAAATTAGGGATCGCCCCGCCAAGGTCAGTGAAGTTGTCTTCGTCAAAAGTTCGCTTTCCTCCCCGGTCCTTGAAGATAGAAAATGCCTGTAGGAGGCGACCATCTTTTGTCATCGCTGTCACGGTGATGGCTTCCTCGCGATCCGGCCGGTCTCTTGCGGGTTTGAACCCTGGTGCGTTGAAGTCTTCATCGGGGTGTACGAATGCCACCCATTGTTCCCCGACGAGAATTAGGCCGTTAGCGCTTTCTCTGCGAACTTCGTCGGCGAGTCGCTGTAGGGCTAGCCGCTTGGTTTCCTGATTCGGAAATTGCATCGGCAGTTGAGCGACCACTCGATCGTCAATCAGAAGATAAGCGAATGTGTGGTGGGATTCATCAACGCTCAGAACCATTTTTGCAGTCTTTAGGAGATTCGGAACGCGCGCTATGGCGTCCCCCGATCCAGGGTCAAAATCCATCCCGTATTTCTCGACAGCTCCTCTAACCTGTTCCTCGGTGGTTATGCCTATGGGTACCCGTATCTCGGCAATCTCATATCCCGACTTCAGGTCGACATGCAGTGCGCGATTCTGGTCAACTGGATCCATGCAAATAGCTCGCGTCCCTGTGTGCGAATCCACGCAGCTTGGTTCACGTGTCGGGAGGTTGCAGGTGTCCACGCCCGCCTTGCTGTGGGCGGTGCCAATCACGTGGGCGATACGGCTGTATGCGCGGGACGTGGCATCCAGCAGTTCCCAATCGGGCAGCATGCGATCGACCCAGCGGCGATCTATGGAGATAGTGCCCTCGGGTCGCAATGCATTTTGGGTCAGGATTGTCCGCAGGATCTGTCTGGTGGTGAAGCGTGGTGGGAAACGGAAGGTCTTTTCGTACTCGTGGGTCCAGTCGTATGAAATTCTTACTCGCGCTTCACTGTGAATTTCGAGATCGGCTTCCTTGACGATTCGGTTTCGGGCTTTAACAACCCAACCCATCGCGGGGTCTGCCTTGACTGAGTCTTGCCATGCGCCGTACCATTCTTGAAAGTCCGGAAGATTGCTCTTCTGCTTCTGTAGCAGCCAGGTGACGTTTCGCAAATTCTGGATCAGGGAATTCAGGTTTAGGCGGAAGCCTTCTGGATCCATGTATTTCTCTGCGGTCATGTGCCAATGCACATGGCAGTCCATTAGGCGGCGATGCGCGTCCTTGATGGGGCAAGGCGCTCCTTCGATGGCACCTTGCTTCTGGCGACTGGCTTGACTCGCAGGCATCCGTGCATAGTACGGCGAGTTGCCCGGCTGGCGAGCGCCGTGAATGTGGCTGGATGCCCGTCCGGATCCGGGGACCAGGTGGGGACCACACGTCGTGCGCGGTGGTGGTCGGTATGCCTTCGGCTGCACGGCCTGATCTTGGGGATAGCGTGTGTGACGTGCGGGAACGCTTACCGAAGCGTCCTGGGGGTCAAGGGGTCGTCGGTTCGAATCCGGCCGTCCCGACGGTGTGAAGTAGCAGGTCAGTGGCATCTCCGCTGAAGCGGAGATGCCCTGCTTCTGGTGGCTGGGGACCACTTGGGGACCCAAAGTGGTCGCCATGCCCCTGATCGAGCGTCGCTCCGGGGTCAGGAGGGCTTGTGTCAGGGTTCGAGGTCAAGCTCCATTCAGAGCATGAACACCTTGCCGAACTCTGCTCGATGTACTGGGCCACGGGGGAGGACGGTGCGTTCCTATACACCGTCAAAGCCCTAGCTGAACGATTTAACGAACCCTTCAAGATAAGCAAGATCGTCTCCGAGGCATGCTATGCAGTGTCATTGGAACGTCGCTGCAACCACTGTGGTAAGGGCTTCGTCTACAGGTCACGGGCGCAGTGGACGACAGGCGCCAGGAACGCGAATCTTCCGTGCCGGAGTTGCAGCGAAGAGAAGCAGCGAAGGCGGGAAGAGCAGCGGCAGCGCGAGGAGGCTGCCTTTGCTGCGATCATCCTCGAACGCTTTCCTGTCGTGGAGGGCGAGTTGGCACCTCGTGCCGAGAACCTTGATATGCCAGTGGCATTTGCTCTGGCAGCGATTCTCGAAGACGCTGAAGAAACCTCGCGCGGGATCACCATTCCAGTAGCCAAGCGTACCGATCGTTTGACCCCAACTTTCGACTATGACTTCAGCCTGCTTAGTTCATTGACCGATTCGGGGCTGTTGCGGCTGCATCCTTCCTCATCGCGCGATGCCTTCGTTTGGAACGATGATGGCACCCTAGGCGACTCCCACTATCCCGCACTTGTTTCTTACTACCTGCCGGGTAGTGGTCCTCTTGAGGACCGGGCCGAGAAATATCTAAAGAGTTTCGCTGAAGTCGTGTCTCGTGAAGCTTGGCCCGATCGGTGGATTGGTCAGTTCTCTAGGTTCTGGGTCGACGTGGCTGTTGCTGAGTGCAAAGCTTACCTAGTCCATATGCTTGAACGTCATGGCTTGGATTTCACGCCGGGGCAGAAGACGGACGATGTATTTCGTCGCGCTCTTAAATGGTTCTCCATCGGTCAGGTATTTTACTTCATTTGGCGAGCCGCAAAGGAAAGTGCTGCCTACCTCGCAAGGGAGAGGGTCCCCGCAAAGCAGGCTGCTAATAGCGCGGTGACGAGGATCTCGGGGGAAGTGGACCGAGCCTACGCTCAAGGCTGGCAAGTGAGTGTTTATCACAGAGACTCGCGTCTGCCGCTGTCCACCTTGTCGCATATTCTCTTTTCAAGAGCGTTAAGGCTCGACGATCCGATGTCCTATTCGCCGGTCGATCTTCCTCCTAGGCGAGCAGGGCTTGAGCTTTCTTGGGGGAAGATCGACTCGGCAACCTTTGAACGACTCATCTTTCAATTGGTGGTTGAAACGGAAGGGTATGAGAACGTTGATTGGCTGATGCATACCAACGCTCCGGACCACGGTCGCGATATAAGCGCAGTGCGTCTACGTAAAGACCCATTGAGCGGTCACAGTTCGCAGAGGGTTGCAATCCAGTGTAAGCATTGGCTTTCAACTTCGGTGCGCGATGTGGATGCAAACCAGGCGGTAGTGAGTTTGGGGCATTGGCAAGATCCGCCGTTCGATGTGCTTGTCATCGCTACGAGTGGCAGATTCACAGCAGATGCTGTGACTTGGATTGAACGGCATAACGCGCGGAATGGGCGCCCAGTTATTGAAGTCTGGAACGATGCCAGCTTGGAGGCTCTCCTCAGTGAACGGCCGCACCTGATTCGGGCCTACGAACTTCGATAAGCTTCGCTTGCGATACTGGCTGCGGAGACGGCCTTTTAATGTCTTGTCGTGGGCTCCCTGTATGGCTGTGCTGGAGCGGGAAACTTTGACCCGCTCCAGCACGATAGAGACGCCGCTGTTAGATCGCGAGTAGTCCAGAGTAACCCGAGTGGCGAGCCTTTAGATGGGCACTTAGTGCGGTGCCGGCATCCGTGATGGTCTGTCGGTCCGGGTGAAGATACCTCTGGGTCGTGGTGAGCGACCCATGCCCGGCGATCTTCCGTAAAACGTGCACCGGTACCCCGGCGTCAGCCATCCAGGTCAGCCCGGTGTGCCGCAGGTCGTGCCGGCGTAGATGTTCGTAGCCCAGCTTTGTCACCACCTCGTCCCAGTGCGTCGCGTCCCGCAGCACGGCGGTGCTGATCCGTCCACCACGCGGCCCGGTGAACAGTCGGGAGTGCGGCTCGGCGACCGAGTCCAGGCGGCGAGCGACGATCGGTCGCACTTCCTCGATCAGCGGAACCACGCGTGCGCGCTTCCCCTTGGTGCCCTTGTCGACCAGGCCGCCGGGGCTGGGCGTGGTTTGTCGGCGTACCGTCCACATCCACAATTTCCGGTCGATGTCCTCGGCGCGGACGCCGGAAACCTCGCCGATTCTGGCCGCTGTGCAGGCGGCGAAGATGACGACGTCTCCCCATCCGGGAAAGGCGTTGGCGGATCGTTCCACCAGCGCGGCGGCGAGCGTGGTCAGCGATTCCCAGTCGGGCAGGGCGAGCGTGCGCGGGTCGTCCAACTCGTCTTCTGCTTGCCGGTATTCGCGCTGCCAACCGGTTACCTGTGCGGGATTGCGTGGGATGATGCCGTCCCGTACGCCCTGCTCCATCACCCGGACCAGCACGGCAAGACTATTCTTGACCGTGGAACGGCTGCACTCGTCGGCAATCCAGCCGTGCACGGCCCGGTCAACGGCACCGTTCGTGATCATTCGTACGGGGATGTGACCGAGGGCGGGCACCACCCGTTTCCGCCAGCCGGCGAGGTATGGATCTAGCGTCTTCCGCTCCAGGCCACGTAGCGCCAGCGTCATCACGCCCTCGCCGTATTCGGCCAGTCGCTTTGTCGCGGCGACTGGGTCGACGCCGCCTTGCGCTGCACTGGCCATCCTGTCGATCCATGCTTGGGCCTCTTCGGGGGTGGCGACCGTCGTCGACTTGGACAGCCGGCGCTTTGTGGTTGGGTCGACCCATCGGACGCGCGCCCGGTAGGGACGATCTCGGCCTGGACGGAACTCCACATCGGAGGCGAGGTGCACGCCGATAGGTGCCTGCTGCGGAGGGGCCATCATGCCGCCTTCGGATAGACCCGGCGAGCGGAGAGCCATCGCTCTACGTCGGCCGTCGCGTACTTCACCACGCGGTCGGAAATCTGAATGAACGGCGGACCCTGCAAGGGCGGGACAGTACGCCACCGCCGGATGGTCGACGGGTCGACGTCGAGCAGTCCGGCAAGCTCCTCGGTGGACATGAACGGCTTCGGCGAGAGCCGCATGACGTTCTCTACCTCCGGTGAGGTGGGCGTTTCTGGCGGGAAGTTCTGCGTCACGAGTCGCACGGTGAGCGCCTTTCGGGCGAGAGGTGCCATCGAGAAAGGGTTGGGAAGGTCAGGCTGTAGGGACGCGCTGGGCGGCCCCCTGAGAGCGCCATGAAGCCAAGATCTGCGGCGGGCGGGGGTGAAGGGATGCGCCGGAGTGTCTGTGTGGCTCTCAGCGGGCCGCCCTACGTCGGCGGGCGGCGGGTGGTTGGTGTGTTGCTGCGCGGGAGGGCTGAACCATCTCCGCATCTCCGCATCTCCGCAAACATGGCTGTGAGCTGGGCGAATGCTTGCGGAGATGCGGAGTTCCGTTGAGGGGTCATCTCCGCAAGAGGCCGTCATCTCCGCAGTCGGTTGCGGAGATGCGGAGATCGATGATCCTCTAGGTTTTGATCTCCGCAGAGTGTTTCCCCTGGTGGAGCGGGGTTGGTGCGGCGTTGCGGAGATGCGGAGATGGTTCAGCGGGTTTCACCCCTGGTGGCGTTCGACCCAGAACACGGACCGGTCGCCGCGGTCGTTCTTGCCGGCTCGGATGACGTGATCGCCGCGCCAGCGTCCGGCCTGCCCGGTGAGCAGCCGGCCGAGTTGCAGCGGGTTGGGTAGCCGGCCGTTGTGGGTGGTGATGAACTGCCCGTCCCACGGGTCGTTGACGTCGCTGCCGAGGTGCATGGGTTCGGCGTCTTGGCGGAGTTCGGCGGCGGTCATTGCACGGCTGCCGTGGCGGTCGTGCCAGCAGGTGAGGAATGCGCGCCAGCGCGTTTCGTCTTCATCGATTTCACGGATGTCGGCGGCGTTGGTGAGGAACCCGTCGATGCCGTGGTGCGCGAGGAACCCGCCGAGGGCTTGCGCCCACGGCGTGAACTGCCGCATCGACAACCCCGTCACCCGTGGCGCACCTCGCCGCGTCCAGTCGAGCACGAGGACCAGGAGGTGCCACAGGACGGTGAGTTGGTTGGCGGGGTCGGTGATCCACTGGTCGAGGTGGGGGATGCCGAACCCTCGTTGGTCGCGCAGCTCGGGGCGGGGCATGTTCGGGTCGAGGTGCACCCGCACCGTGCGGGACGCCATGTCCCCGCCGACTTGCAAGTTGTTGCCGGTGGCCATCCATAGCCGGTCGTTGACGGTGGCGACGTTGCGCGACGCCCCTAGCTGTCGGTCGGACCACACGCCGGAGGTGACGAGTTGGGCGAGCACGGCGGAGTCGATGACGGTGCCTTCGGCGAGGTTGTCCCAGATGACCACGCCGACCTGCTCGGCGAGAACCGCGGTGATGCTTTTGCGGAGTTCTTCGTCGGAGTAGGCCCAGGTCATGACGCGCTGGCCGTAGAGCATTCCCGGCCCGGCGGTGAGGATCGTCTTCCCGGATGACGGCATGGTGGCGTCGATGAGCGCGAACGGCGTCAGGCTGCGGGTGAAGTGCCGCAGGATCGGCGTGGCCAGCAGCGCCACGTAGTTCGCTCGATCGGCAGCGGACGCCCACGGGAAGTCACGCAGGAACCGGCCGAGCAGGAACGTACGCGCCTCCTCCACCTGCTCGGCGGTGGGCTCATCCGGCACGGGCGGCAGCGCCACCTTGGACGCGAGGTAGAGGCCAGTCGCCGGGTCGTAGCCGGGCCGCTGCAACAGGGTGCCGTCACGGCGCAGCACCGGGGCACCGATGATCCCGCGCAGCGGCGGCACGCCCGGCCACGTCTTGCCGGCCAGCACCGACGACAGGATGTCGCGGGGCGGGGTCACCTCGTCTTCAAACATCTCCGGGTCGCCGGTGTCGCTCTTGCGGGTCTTGAGCCGGTACACGTAGGCGTGTTCCGCGAGCAGCCCGGCCAGGCCGGCGGGGTTGACCATGCTCGCCGACACCGGCAGCGGCGAATCTTCGTCAGCGGCGGTGGCCAGGCCACCGGAGACGGCCTCCATGTGGACCAGCGACCCGGCCGACACGTACGTGTCGGGTAGCAACCCGTCGACGAGCGCGGCCTTGAGCACGCGGATGGTCTCCGGCCCGGAGCCGATCTGTAGGCGGGTGGTCATGCCGCCGCCCTTCCGATGGTGGCGAGACTTCGCGGGTTACGTGCCCCGGTGCGCAGGCCGGACGCGATCGTGCGAGCGACCTCGGCGGGCCGCAGGCCGATCGACAACGCAGCCGGTTCCAAAACGGCGGTCACATCGTCGTCGGTGAGCGCCCCGCCGGCGGCCAGCTGGCCGAGGGCGACGGCGGAGGTGAACAGGGCGTGGTTGCGCTGCCCGTCCGGGGCGGCGGTGAGGTGGGCGACCTGGCGGCGGATCGCCGCTGCCACGTAGGGGCCGTGCCGGTCGGCCGGCAGTGCCACCGGGGCGGGTCGGTAGGCCGGTCTTGGGGCGGGGGTGAGTAGCCCGGCCAGCCATGCGGGCAGCGGCGCCGGTTCGCAGTCCAGCGCCACCGTGTACGGGCGGCCGGCGACGGTGCTGCCGGCGGCGACGACGTAGCCGCCGTGCGCGCGGGTGTCGACCTTCCACCCCAACCCGCCCCGCTCGCCGGTCGTGTTGCGCAACTCGGGGCCGCCGGTCGGGTGGCGGTAGTACAGGTGACTTCCGCCCCGGCCGGTGGTGACGGTGTATGTGGTGTCGATGCTGCCGCCGTGGCGGGCGGCGAGGGTGGTGAGTACGTCCAGGCCGTTACGCGCCCCGGCCCATTCGGCGGGCGGGGTGTCGTCGGGGCGCTTCGGCACGTCCAGGTCGACCACCGCCAGCGCGGACGGGCCGCACGCGATACCGACGCCGTAGGGGCGCGTCGACCATGCGCGCCGGATGCGGTTCGGGTCGGTCGTGGCGCGGGGTTCCCAGCCGAGGTGTTGGCCGGCGGCGTGGCAGCGCGGGTCGAGCTGGGTGCAGGTGTCGGCGGTGTGGTCGGGGAAGGCGGGTCGCTTGTCGTCGGGGCGCAGCGGGAAGACGTGCCATCCGCGCGCGGCGTGGGCAAGAGCAGCGGCCAACAGGCCAGGATCGGGCATGAGGTCCCTTCCTTCGGTCGATGGCGGACACAGGGGCGTAGAGGGCGGCTCTGGCCGCCCCGCGAGCGCTGAGGGCGTGTGAGCCGGGCAGCGGGGGCCTTGCAGGCAGGGCCGGACGTCATGGGTGGTGTGGCAGTAGCGGGCGGCGGTGCCGATCCAGTGGCGGCACCGCCCGCCGGTCACTGCCCGGCCCGCCCGGGTCGAGGCCGGGCCGCAATGGCCGCCCGGGTCACGGCCTGGCGCAGGTCACCGAGTAGCCCGACCAACTGGCGGCGGGCGGCCAGTTCGCCGGGGGCGAGGGCGACCCTGACGCGTACCTCGGCGTGCTCCCGGCCGGTGGCGGTACGCACCCTGACGAGGACGGCGCGGGCGTGGCCGGCGACGTCGACCACGATTTCGTCGGAGCGGTGCTCGCCGAGGTTGCAGCGGTGGTCCCTGCCGCACCAGTCGGTGTGCCCGGCGCGGCGGTTCACGGGTGGCCGTCGCGGTACTCGGCGCGGATGTAGTCGAGCAGCCGACGGCCGGCGCGTACGCGGATGCCGGTGCCGTCGCAGCGGGTGCAGTCGCGACGGGTGCCGATGCTCGTGCGGTGAAAACGCGCACCACGGCAGCGGCGGCAGCGTCCCCACGGCGACGCCGCGCACAGGATCAGATACCACGTTGCGTAACCGAGGGCGGCGAGGCTAGCGAGCGGCAGGATGGTGGTCACAGGATGCCTCCACAGGCCGTTTCGAGGGTGTGGAAGGCTGACGCCGCTAGGAACTAGGGCGCTGGCCAGGGTTGGGATTGGTTGCTAGCGGGGGTGCTAGGTCTAGCGGGGGGTGCCGCTAGACCTAGCGACCGCACGCTGTCCGGGTTAGGCGGCTTTGTCGCCGCGCCGCTTATTACGCTCCGCGACCGCATCGGCGATGTGGGTCCGTTCGATGCCGCGCCGGTTGGCGCCCTTGCCGGTGGCCGGGTCGGTGCCCCATACCTGCCCGGTGGTGATGCCGTAGGGCTTGAGTGCTGCCGTGAGCTGATCGCGGGTCAGCTCCCCGTACGCCTCACGGTTGAGGTCGGCGAGCCGCTCGGTGAGCGTCTCGGCCCATACCTTCGGCTCGGTCGCGGGGACGACGGTGAGGATGTCGTCGAGCAGGGTGTCTCGGCGTGCCGCCGGGGTGGCCGGGGTCTGTCCGATGGCGTGGCCGGTAAGGGTGCCGGCGGCTTCGCGTAGGGCGCGTGCCCGGTCGGTGATCTTCTCGGCGGTGGGGCCGTCGACGTAGAAGGTGCGAACGATCTGCGCGTCGTCGGCGGCGCCGACGAGGTAGCCGACGCCCTTGTCCTTCTTGGCGAACATGGTCGCCCGGATGCCGTTCTTGTAGGCCGAGGTGCCCAGGATCATGTCGTTTTCGATCTGGCCCATGACCCGCAGGCAGAACCGCGTACCGGCGTTCGCCGAGACGCCGGTGGGCAGGCTCTTGGCGTCGGGCCGTTGGGTGGCGACGACGAGGATGACGCCCAGGGCGCGACCGAGCTTGATGATTTTCTCGGCCAGTTCGCCGGCTTCCTTGCCGAACTCCGGGTGCGAGAAGAGTTCCTGCACCTCATCGAGGGCGACGACCAGCCAGTGAAGGCCCAACTTCTTGCGGCGGGCAAGTTCGGGGGTGACCTTGTTGTCCGGGCACACCGCTTTCGGGAGTCCCTTGATGACGGCGGCGCGGCGCTGGCACTCCTTGCGCAGCTCCCGCAACGCCAACAGCCCTTCCTCGGCGGTGTCGTCGTCCTGCCCCGACGCGTACCGGGCGGACACCTTCTCCAGGGGGTCGAGGCCGCCGGTGCCCTTGAAGTCGAAGCACCACAGTTCCGCGTACGGGTCGAGGGCGGCGGCGAGCATCGGCACCTGCGTGGCAGCGGTCTTGCCGTAGCCGGGAATCGACCCGATGAGCAGGTTCGTGTACGGCAGTTCGAAGGAGATGACCCGGCCGCGTGGGTCGGTGCCGAACGGCACCGGACGGCCCAGGTCGAACCCGCCCGTGGCCTTGAGCAGCGGCCACGGCTTCGGCGGGGTGGCGGCCATGTCCTGATCGCCCACCCACAGCAGCAGCCGGCCCGGGTGCACCTCCGGCTGTCCCTCCGGCCACACACAGCCGAGAGGGCGGGTGAGGCCGGCGGCGAGCCGGTCCCGGCGCTCGATCACGTCCCCGGCCGTCACACCGGGCGGCAGGTCGATGTCGGCCCGCCACCCCGGCCCGTCGCGCACGATCGGCGCGGTGAACGCGATAGCGCGCTGTCCCTGCTTGGCGATGGCCTGAGTGATGCCGGAAATACCGAGCACGGCCAGGGCGCGCACCACCACATCGGAGGTGAGCCGGGCGACGCGGGGGATGACCACGGCGGTGTCGAGTAGCGGCTTGTCGGCCGGCTGCCCGAACATCCCACACAACGTCACCAGCATCGCGAGCACCGCCCAGCGGGACCACGGCGGCGCGAACGCCACCGCGACACCACCGGCGAGGGTGACGGCGAGGGTGAAGGTGGCGACGATGCCGCGCCACCGCACCCGCCGGTCACGCTGACGCGACAGCTTCAGGTACAGCTCGCCGTCGCGGGTCTGGGAGGTCGACTGCCGCAACTGCTCGCCTTCCCAATCGAACAGCCACCGGGTCGCACCCGAGGCGATCCGGGCGGCACCGGCGGGGGCGCGTAGCAGCAGCTTGCCGCCGTACTTGGGTAGGCGGGTGGCGTGGTAGGCGCTGGTGTGCAGCAGGTGCCCCACCGCCCACCGCATCACGTCGCGCAGCTCGGCGCGCGACCGCAGCCACGCGGGCAGGATCGGGCGCCGCTGCCCGGCGCGCACACCGGAGAGGGTGAACCGCGGGGACTTCTGCGCGTCAGGCGAGTCGACCAGCGCCGGCCCGCCGTCGTCGTCGGGGTCGGTGGTGCGGGCGGCGCGGGCGGCGTCCAGGTCGACCACCTCCGCATCCGGGCCGGTGATGTCGGCTTCGGCAGCCTGCCAGTCGAATCGGTCGTCATCGTGGGGGGACGTCATGATGGGGGTTCCTCCATCTGATCCGTCAGGGTCGGGGGTTGAGGGCCGGCGGCGCGGCGCAGGTTGGTCGCCAGGGGCCGCGCCGCCGGGCCGGGTCAGAAGCGGATGCGGATGGGGCCGGTCACGGTGTCGGCCTGAATGCCGACGCGGGCGTTACCGGTGACGGTGTTCTCGGTCCGGCCCGGCTTGGTGTCGGTGTCCTTGGGGGTCTTGCTGGTGTCGCGGCGGCCGGTGACCTCACCGGCCTGCACGGCGACGCGGTCGGTGCCGGAGGCGACGTTGGTGCGCTTGCCCATAGCGGGGGTGCTCCTTCGGTTGGGCCGTCCAGGGGGTCTGGCGGCTTCCGCGCGTCACCGGGTGATGAGCCGGTGACGACGGGAGCGGTCAGCTCTTGACGGAGATGCGGTTGCCGCAGTCGCCGCAGGTCGCGTGCGTGCGCTGGCTGTCGGCGGTGATGTCGCGCCAGTTGCTTTCGTTGCCGCAGGCCGGGCACCACAACTGCGAGGTGCCGGTGGTGATGCGCCCGCCGCTGGAGCCGATCGAGATGCTTGCCATCAGGGCTTTCTCCTTCGCTGAGGGGTCGGGTTAGGCGGCGCAGAACAGGGCGGCGATGAACAGCCAGCCGATATGCCATGACTGGTCGAGGGCGTAGGCGCCGGTGCCCAAGCTCGGGTTGTCGTCGCGGCCGGGCCGAGGTGCGCCGAGGGCGTAGAAGCGGGCCGAGCCGAGAGCGGCGGCGATGCGCTGGAGCGGGGTGCGCCGGTCGGCGACGTAGTGGGAGACGGCGGAGATGGTCAGCCCGACCGCCACGCCGGACGGGTCGAGCCGCAGGCCGGTACCGGCCACCAGGAAGACGAGGGCCAGTACGGCGGTGAGGGTGTAGGTGGCGACGTGGGCGGCGCAGGCGATACGGCCCGGCCAGCCAGGCTGGCCCTTGCAGTCGGCCTGGTGCTGTGTCTGTACCCAGTGATCGGCAACCTGGTGGGCGACGTAGAGGGCGACGAACACAGCAGCGAAGGCGGCAGCGTGACGGCCGGTGGGGTCTGCGAACATGGGTGGTCTCTCCTGAGGTCTTTGGCTGAGGGGTGAGGGCCGGCGGCGCGGCGCGGTTTCTGAGGCCATGGGCCGCGCCGCCGGGCATAGCTAGTCGTGGGTGCGGACGAGGTGGGCGAGGGCGGCTCCCATGCCGAGCACCGCGACCGGGAGGCACGCGACGGCGGTGGTGATCCACCACGGGGCCGATTCGATGCCGGCCGCGACGAGCAGGTGGTAGGCGACCTGGCCAAGCGCGCCGACGGCGAGGGAGCCGAGCGCGGACCACTTGGCGAACCGTCGCGCCGCGTCCGGCACCCGACCGGACAGCCACACGTAGAGGGCATACGCGCCGTAGGTCTCGACACCGATCGGCAGGGTGATCGCGGTGTTCAGGCTGAACCCGTCCGCGATGCCGGGCAGCGGGTGCACCACGCCGAACCCGGTGAGTCCGCCGAGTCCGACCCACCCGGACCAGATCGCCACGAACGCGGGCAGCGCCAGCAGGATCACCGGCCACACCACCGCCGGTCGGACCGGCGCGGACGGGGTGGGCGTGTCCGGGTGACCGACCACCGTGACCTGCTCGACCTGCTCGGCGGGCGTGATCTTCGTCGGGGTGCCCGGGGTCGGGTCGGCCGGTGGGGTGTGCTCGGGTGCGACCGGGGCGGGTGCCGGGTGCGGGCCGATCGGCTCGGCGTAGTCCAGCGGCACCGCAGCCGGCTCGCCGAGGTCGGCCGGGGCGTCGGTGAGGGGCAGCAGAGCACCCCGGACGATCATCGCCGTACGGATCTGCTCGGTGCGGGTGCGCTGGGCGTGCTCGGCCTTGAGGCGGGCGAGCAGGTCATCAGCCTTCGGCGCACCGATGTGGAACTCCCGCATCAGCCGGTTACGCGACGGGAACTGCTGTCCGTCGGGCAGGTCCAGGGCGCGGGCGGCCGGCAGGAGGGCGTCTACCGGCTGCGGGTAGCGGGTGCCGTTGATCGTGGGGGCGGTCATCGGGTGGTGTCCTTTCGGGTAGCGGGTCGGGGGGTCGGGTGGGGCCGGTGCTCGCTGACGCCCCATGTGCGGCCCGCCTTCGCGGAGCCGGTGAAGCCACCGGAGCCGGCGGACTTGAACACGTCGCCGCTGCCGGACACCGGCTTGCGGGTCCGCTGCGGCTCCAGTGCCGTCACCGGGTCACCTCGTCCAACTCGGCGGCGAGCAGGCCACGGTGGGCGGGGAACACCTGACCGTCGTAGGCGTCGGCGAGGTAGTCGGCGAGCACGTCGTAGTCGTCGGCGGGCAGCCACAACGCCCGCCGGGCGTCGTCCGCGCCGGTCACCGGCGGGAAGTCGCCGCGGCGGTGGTGGCCGATCCAGGTGCGGGCAAGGACGGTGACCATCCATGCCTCATCCGAGGCGCGGGGGTCGGGCACGTAGCGCGGCGCCGACAGCTCCCAGCGGGCATCGGGAAGGATCAGGCCGGTTTCCTCGGCCAGCTCCCGCACGGCGGCATCGGCCGGCGTCTCGCCGGGGTCGACGTAGCCGCCGGGCAACGCCCAGCCGTGGCCGTCACCGCGCTCCACCATCACGATCCAGCGGTGCCGGTTCTCGTCCCAGAGCGACACCAGGGCGTCGGCGCAGACCTGCTCGCCCCAGTGACCAAGCTGGTTGCGGCCGTAGCGGATCCCCGTCGGCGCGTACGGGTTGACCGGCCTCCCGTCGACCAGCGGGAACGGAAGTGCGGCCGTGGCCCGGCGGGCGGACCAGTCGATGGCGGTGGGGTCCATGGTCGGGTCGGCCCACGGCGCCCCGGCGGCGATGCCGTCCAGAACGCTCGGGTGGGTGTAGGTGCGGCAAGTCATGCGGCGGCCTCCATCGGGTGGGCGCATTCAAGGCACTCGCCGAGCGAGCGCGGGATGTAGTACGGCCGCACCTGACGGCAGATGCGGCAGGTGCGGCGGGCGGTCAGCGCGGCGCGGACCGCCCGCAGCTGGGCGGGGGTGGCGGTGCGCTTCGGACGGGCCAGGTCGACCCGGTACAGGTACGCGGCGCGGGTACCGCCAACACCGCGCCAGAGCACCTGGGCGGCGATCGGCTGACCACCGGGCCGTAGGCCGGCGGCGCGTAGTTGGCGGCGGGTGGCGTAGCCGGGCGGTGCGCCGCGCCACCAGTAGGTGGGGATGCCGTACCGCGTGCCCTCCGGGTCGTAAAAGGCGGCGCGGATGCGCGACATCAGGCCGCGCGGTGCGGGCCGGCGAGGGTGCCGGCGGCCAGCTCGGCGGCGGCGCGGGTAACGCGGGCCTCGGCCCGGCGCAGCCGCCGCCAGTCCAACGCGGTCGGGCCGCCGTGGTCCTCGGCGTACAGCATCGTGATTTCGGCGTCGAGCACGTCCAGTTCGGCCGCGATCAACGGCCACTCCGTGTCGATCGCGGCCAAGTCGGCAGCGGTCGGCTCGGCGGTCACGGGAGCGAGGTGCGTTCGCACAGGAACCTCCGGTACAGGTCAAAACGGCGGGGGGAACCCTCGGAACCGAGCCGGTGCCGCGACCGAGTAGCAGACGTGCTACCAGCCCGGAAACCGAGGTTGTGCAGCACGCGCTAACCGCTTCGCTCGCCCCGCTCGCCCGGGACATACCGGGGTCGACCACCAGGTGGTTCAAGGCAGGGAGTGCCGCTCGGCGGCCTCACGCGTGCTCATTCCTGTCGCTGTGGAGTTGTCAATGAACGGCCTGATCCGGCGTCTCATGGGCGTGCGGCAACGTGTGCCGTCGTCCCCCGAGCCATCCGGCCGGTACAACCTGACGTTGTATTCGTGACGCTACAGCGTCACGTTGTATTCGGGCAAGCACTCATACCGCGTAGGCTTGTACTGATGACTGACGCTGACCTGCCCGCCGACTGGTGGACGACGGACCACGTACGCACCTACCTCGCTTCGGTAGGTGCCCCGATCAGTCGTGCAACCTGGGCTTCTTACGTCTCACGGGGGCAGGCGCCCGCACCTGATCGGATGTTCGGCCGGTCCCCAGCCTGGCAGCCCGAGACCATCCGAAAGTGGCAGGCCGAGAGGCCACGTAGAGGCACCATCGGCTAGGTCGGATCATCTGGTGCCTCCCGTCCTCGGCTCCCGTCTGCGGCGGCACCTTGCTCGCCTGGCAATGAGACTGCCTGGCCGGCATCGTTTCGGGCATCTCCTACGCACGGACACGTAAGGACATGGGGTATGTCCACTGAGGTCCCTCGGCAGTACAAGCCGAACCTTGTGCTGGTCAACCGCCGTAAGGCGGCCGGCTGGGAGTCACGCAAGCGAGCGGCGCGAGAGCTGCACCGCATTGGCCAACAGCGCGGCATCCGAGAGACGCCCACGGTCGAGGCCATCGAGAAAGCGATGTACCGCCACGAGACCGGCCGCGTCGCGGTCACCGACCCGATTTACCGGCAGCTCTACTGCCTGGCGTACGGAGCGAAGCCCCACGACCTATTCGGTGAGCTAACCAGTGGCGCTGAGGACCGGCCGCACTTCTCGGCGCGATCTCACAAGTTCGTGACGGCGTTTGTCGGCGCCGACGGCGCTGCCCGCCTGCGGGAGGTCGCAGGCTGCGCGCCAGCGGTGGGGGAGTGGCATACCTGCTACTCGGTACCCGTCGAGCACCCGGAAGGTGACTGCACCCTGTACGTCTGGCCCTGCGGGTCGGTGGTCTTCCACCTTGTCGAGCCTGTGCAGCTGTCCACGATTGCGGCGCTGGCCGCGTGGCGGGTAGCGTCGTACGGCGACAACATCAATTGGGCTATCGACTACCTCGCGCCCATTGCGCCGGTCGAAGATGAGTCTGCGGTGTATGTGCTCGGTGCTCACTGGGTCGTTGAGCCAGCCTGGCCGGCAGAGTTGCTGGGAACTGCGCTACGCATCATGTCGACGCCGAAGGTGTTGCTACACCGTGACCGCCCTATGGATGACGAACACCTGGCGCACGCCGAACTGATCGAGCAGTCGTTGCTATCCGAGGCGTACGATCACGTGGGCATCGAGTCGTTCGGCTTGCAGGGCATCTCGGTGGGCTACGCCTCATGGTCCGGAGTCGTCTACCATCCGATCGCTGCCGAGCGTTCCTTGACGGAGGCTGAGGTAATCTCCTGCGAGCTAGCGATCCAATCCATGTGGGCGTATAGCGACGCGATCGCCCGTCAGGTCGAGCAGGGGCAAGACCCGCAGGTGCCGTCCGAGTATGGTTGGCGCTACCTTCGGGGGGTGCGCTCTCGCCTCACTATTTCCCGCCTGCGTGAGCCCGGACAGCATCAGGCGATGCGTCGGGCGATCCTGCGGACGTGCGATCTCATGCCAGCCCTAGACCAAGCCATCGAAACCCTCCGTGAGACGGATCGAGGTTAATCCAATGACATCGGGTCGCCCTGTACTTGTCGTGACCGACATGCAAAACGGTTTTGTGCGTGAGCAATCAGCACACGTCGTTCCTGTCGTTGTCGACCTGGTGCGCCGTTGGCAGGCAGTTGGCGGCGACACGCTATTCACCCGGTACCTGAACTATCCAGGAAGTCCGTTCGAGCGCTTCTTTGGTTGGCAACGGCTTCAGTCTTCCCCTGACATCGATTTCGTGCCCGAGTTGCGCCCGTACGTAGATCAGGGCGTAACGCTTGACAAAAGGATCTATAGTCCATTCACCTCGGAGGGTGTGGCGCTGTTCAAGCAGCGCGGATGGGAAGAGTTCTACTTCTGTGGGATCGCTACCGAAAGCTGCGTCTTGAAGGGTGCGGTGGACGCATTTGAGCACGACCTCACGCCTTGGCTGCTCGCGGATGCCTCGGCAAGCCATGCGGGCATTCAGGCGCACGAGGCGGGACTACTGGTCGCACGGCGGTTCATCGGTCCGCGCCAGGTGATCGGGACCGCCGACATTCCCACTGCACTCATCAGCCGGTAGGAAACGCCAAGGACGGGTGAGGGATTAGGCGTCAGACTTAAATGGACCTATCTCCCAGACGCGCGCAACGGGCAGCAGGAAATTAGGGATCGCCCCGCCAAGGTCAGTGAAGTTGTCTTCGTCAAAAGTTCGCTTTCCTCCCCGGTCCTTGAAGATAGAAAATGCCTGTAGGAGGCGACCATCTTTTGTCATCGCTGTCACGGTGATGGCTTCCTCGCGATCCGGCCGGTCTCTTGCGGGTTTGAACCCTGGTGCGTTGAAGTCTTCATCGGGGTGTACGAATGCCACCCATTGTTCCCCGACGAGAATTAGGCCGTTAGCGCTTTCTCTGCGAACTTCGTCGGCGAGTCGCTGTAGGGCTAGCCGCTTGGTTTCCTGATTCGGAAATTGCATCGGCAGTTGAGCGACCACTCGATCGTCAATCAGAAGATAAGCGAATGTGTGGTGGGATTCATCAACGCTCAGAACCATTTTTGCAGTCTTTAGGAGATTCGGAACGCGCGCTATGGCGTCCCCCGATCCAGGGTCAAAATCCATCCCGTATTTCTCGACAGCTCCTCTAACCTGTTCCTCGGTGGTTATGCCTATGGGTACCCGTATCTCGGCAATCTCATATCCCGACTTCAGGTCGACATGCAGTGCGCGATTCTGGTCAACTGGATCCATGCAAATAGCTCGCGTCCCTGTGTGCGAATCCACGCAGCTTGGTTCACGTGTCGGGAGGTTGCAGGTGTCCACGCCCGCCTTGCTGTGGGCGGTGCCAATCACGTGGGCGATACGGCTGTATGCGCGGGACGTGGCATCCAGCAGTTCCCAATCGGGCAGCATGCGATCGACCCAGCGGCGATCTATGGAGATAGTGCCCTCGGGTCGCAATGCATTTTGGGTCAGGATTGTCCGCAGGATCTGTCTGGTGGTGAAGCGTGGTGGGAAACGGAAGGTCTTTTCGTACTCGTGGGTCCAGTCGTATGAAATTCTTACTCGCGCTTCACTGTGAATTTCGAGATCGGCTTCCTTGACGATTCGGTTTCGGGCTTTAACAACCCAACCCATCGCGGGGTCTGCCTTGACTGAGTCTTGCCATGCGCCGTACCATTCTTGAAAGTCCGGAAGATTGCTCTTCTGCTTCTGTAGCAGCCAGGTGACGTTTCGCAAATTCTGGATCAGGGAATTCAGGTTTAGGCGGAAGCCTTCTGGATCCATGTATTTCTCTGCGGTCATGTGCCAATGCACATGGCAGTCCATTAGGCGGCGATGCGCGTCCTTGATGGGGCAAGGCGCTCCTTCGATGGCACCTTGCTTCTGGCGACTGGCTTGACTCGCAGGCATCCGTGCATAGTACGGCGAGTTGCCCGGCTGGCGAGCGCCGTGAATGTGGCTGGATGCCCGTCCGGATCCGGGGACCAGGTGGGGACCACACGTCGTGCGCGGTGGTGGTCGGTATGCCTTCGGCTGCACGGCCTGATCTTGGGGATAGCGTGTGTGACGTGCGGGAACGCTTACCGAAGCGTCCTGGGGGTCAAGGGGTCGTCGGTTCGAATCCGGCCGTCCCGACAGTAAAGCAGCAGGTCAGGGCCTTGATTCACTTCGGTGAGTCGGGGCCTTCTTGCTGTTCCGTCTCACAATTCATCACGTACGCGCGTGCTGCTGAATTTCGTGTCACGGGAGTCAGCCGAACAGGCCTGATTCGAGGTGCTCGGCCGCCACCTTGAGGTGGCTGCTGTCCGGGTGGACGTAGACCCGCTTGGCCAGCGTGCCGCCGTCCGCGTGACCGGCCCAGGCCGCCAGCACGACGTCCGGTACTCCGGCGCCGGCGAGGTAGGTCAGGCAGGCGTGCCGCGCGTCGTACGGCCGGACCTTGCGAACCCCCACCTTCGCCATCAGCTCGTACACCCGGCGGCGGAACCAGTCGGTACGTTGCGGCTGGCCGAGCTCGTCGACCAGGACGTAGCCGCTGTCGACGTAGACGTCACCCGCCTTCAGGCGCTCCTTCTTCTGTAGGGTCTGGAACGCCTTCAGAGCCTTCACGGCCGTCGCCGGCATCGGTAGGCCGCGTTTGCCGGCCGCCGACTTGGCCTCCTTCTCCTCGATCTCGCCATCGACGAGCGTCCGCGTGTTCTCCCCGGCCGCGATCGTGCCGGCCTCGAAGTCGACATCGGACCAGCGCAACCCACACACCTCGGCCGGGCGCAGGCCCATCAGCGACAGCAGGCAGGGGGCGTGCAGGCGCTCGCCCGCGATGCCCGTCAGGAACGTCTTCACCTCCTTCTGGGTCCAGGGCTTGCGCTGTGCCCGCGTCTCGGCGTCGGCCTTCGCTGCCGCCCTTGGGATGGTCACAAACGCTGCGACGTTGCGCACCACGAGTTGGCGGCGAACCGCCACATTCAGCGCGGTCCTGAGACGGCCGAGCGTCAGGCGCACCGAACGGACGCCCAGTCCCGTTCCCGGCTTGCCGCCGCGCCGCCGGCCCTCCGTCAGCATCCAGTCGATCAGCGCCTCGATGTCAGCCTCGGTGACGTCTTGGAGCGGCTTGCTGCCGAGACGAGCGCGGACCGGCAGGAGCGCATCGCGGTAGTTGGCGGCGGTGGCCTTCTCGACATCGCGGGTGGCAGACGTCAACCATTCGTCGAGGAACTCGTCGACCGTGACCTTGCCGGGTTTGACGTACGTGCCGCGGTCGGTCTCGTGCTTGATCCGCGCGTACTCCGCCTTGGCTTCCTTCCTGGTATCGAAGGTGTAGGTCCGCTGGTCCCGACGTCCGTCCGGCTTGCGCCCGACGTCGATGACGAACCGGTAGCGGGTCTTGCCGCTGCGAAGAGTGACCTTCTTGATCGGGTCCGAGGTGCTCACGTTGGTCCTGCTCCTTTCGCGGGGGAGGGGCTAACGCCCTGCCTTCAGTGTCTGAAACAGCGGCGAGCTTGACCCTGATGGTACCCAAAAAGGGTACCAATTTTCGGTCCCAAGGCAGCCCGTGAGATGGCGGTTGGTGATAGGCGATGTGGGATGTGGGAACCTCAACTCGTCATCCAGCCGTTCGAGCACTCGCCGAGGAGTTGAGGCATGCCGCGACAGCGCCCTGTCGCCGAGAACCTGCCGCCGTTGCCGGCACGCGAGAAGCGGGATCAGCAGGTCAAGATCCGGCTCACGCCTTCCGAGATGGAGAGGCTGGTAGTTATGCGGCCTGACCTCACGCCCTCCGGGATTCTCGCGTTGCTCGTCGACGACGTGCTCGCCGGGCGGTACCGGCCTGCGTGGGCGGCCGCTGGGCCTGACGGGGCCAGCGGTCAGCGTGAGGCGTAGTCACGTGTCCGTCGGGGCTGGACGGGCCTCGCCGCCGTGCTGCTGCCGTTCGATGCCGACGAGCCTGAGCAGGTCCGCGGTGCGTACGCGGTAGGTGATCCCGATCCGAAGCACCGGGCAGGGGAAGGCACCGCTCTTCGCCAGTTCGTAAGCCTTCGTGCGGCCAACGCCGAGAGCGCGAGCGGCGGTCGCGAGATCGACCATCGCGGGTAGTTGGAGTAGCTCGTCCTGGTTGAGAGTGCTGACGGTCATCACCCTGCTCCTTGGTCGAGGGGAGCGGACACCGGGGCGTCCGGCTGGAGAGGCATGGTCCGACATGCCTCGACACGACCATGTGGCCTGGGCGTTGCTTGTGGCGCTACCTCTCCTTGGTTGCGGAGGCCGGAGCGTTGGTAGCGCCTCGTTCATCCAACACCGGCCGCCGCTGCCTGGGTTGACGGCAACGCAACCGGCAGTGCCACAGATTCGCGGGAGAGGAGTTCGGCAGCTTGGTCGCGCCAGGTCGGGTGATCCGGCGGCCGACGAGGGTCACCTAGTGCCGTGACCACGAACGTTCACGGTGTTGGATGACATGCCGTCTGGTCGCCAGGCCGGCATTGTGGTGGCATTCAGGCTGTGGCGGCGGCAGAACCCGTTCTGTGCGCGGCGGCTCGGCCACCAGGAGGTTCAGGAGGCTGGACGAGGTGCCTGTGTAAGGCGATCGTGGGGGAGGGCTCCAGAGCCAGCCGGGACTACCAGTAGGTCAGTGTGGGCTCCATTGGGTCGCGGCGATCGACGCGAGAACCCGCACCGCCAATGCATGGGGGTCAGCCATTGTCACCGGTTTTCGCCATCGCCGGTTCCGCTGCAGCCTCCGGCTTCGCTGCCGCCAGTCCGGGTCGGGTGGGTAGCAGCGCGGCGGCGAGCACCGCGCTGGCCGCCAGCACGCCGATCACGAGCCAGACGGTGGTGGTGAGGGGCAGTTGTTGTCCGGCGATGCTGCCCTTCGAGGCGCCGACGACGGTCGCGGCCATCTCGGCTGCCGAGAAGGCGGATCCGACCCGACCGAGTTGGCGGTCCGGGGTCTGGCGTTGAACCTGGACCTGGACCAGCATCAGCAGCGCGCCACCGGGCAGACCGGCCAGGGCGATGAAGACCAGCGCGGCGACGAAGTGATGGATGAGGAAGAGCCCGGCGAAGCAGAGGGTGATCACCGCCAGGCAACCGGTGAACGACAGCCGGAGAAGCCCACTGCGGGACAGCACGTTGCCGACGTACGCGCTGGCCAGGAAGCCGCCGCCGAGTGCCGCCATCAGAACGCCTACGTCGCCGGCGTCGCCGTTAAGGACGTCGAGGACGTACGGCACCAGAAGCACGTTCAGTGCGGCGTTGGCCGACAGGAAGAGGCTGGAGACGATGAGCGTCGCGCGGAGGACAGAGTGCCTGAAGAGAAAAGCCAGGCCCTCCCGGACCTGATCCCAGAAGACGGCCAACCAGGAGGACGTGTTCCGCTGGCGCCCATTGTCGGCCACCCGCAGCCGGCCCATTCCGAAGATCAGCACGGCGGAGAGCAGGTACGTCGCGGAGTCGATCAGCACCAGGCCGTCGAAACCCACGAGGGCGTAGAGCGCGCCGCCCAGGGGCGCGCCGGCGAGGCGGACGAGGCCGCCCGCAACCGTGTTCCAGGCGTTCGCCGCCTCCAGTTCAACGCCCCGACCGACGATGCCGGGCACCGCCGCCCGGGCCGCCGGCTGGAAGAAGTGCCCGATCGCGCTCTCGAAGAACATCGCCGTGTAGAGCAGCCACAGCATGCCCGGATCGTCGACCACGAGCAGCGCCAGCACTATGACCATGCGCAGCAGGTCCGCCCCGACCATGACCGCCCGCCGGTCCCACCGGTCGGCCACCACCCCGGCCAGGGGCGCGAAGACGATCGCGGGAAGGGTCTGCGCGACGAAGGCGAAACCACTGCTGAGCGTCGACCCGGTCATCGTATAGACGTAGACCGGCACCGCGACGATCATCAGCCAGTTGCCCAGGTTGGACAGTAGCGTGCTGGTCCAGAGCAGGCCGAAACGCCGGTTCCTGACGAAGATCACCGCCCACCTTACTTCTCCGTGACCCACCGCTGGTGCCCCACGTCGTTGGCGACGTCGGATGACATGCCGTCTGGGTCGCCAGGCCGGTAGTGCGGTGGCGGTCAGGCTGTGGCGGTCAGGCTGTGGCGGTGGCAGAACTCGTTCGCGTTCGGCGGCTCCGTGACCAGGAGGGGCAGCAGCTGCTGAGGATTACTCGTAGAGGTACCGGCTCTCCGATCCGGTTACGGCGGGCGATGGTGGTGCTCGCCTCGGCCGGCGGGAACACGGTGCCGGCGATCGCTCGTCTCGTTCAGGCCGACGAGGACACGATCCGGCAGGTCATCCACAGGTTCAATGAGATGGGGATGGCCAGCCTGGACCCTCGGTGGGCGGGTGGCCGTCCCCGCCAGATCAGTCCTGACGAGGAACAGTTCATCGTCGAGACTGCCAACACCCGCCCCGAGAAGCTGGGGCGGCCATTCATCCGGTGGAGTGTCCGCAAGCTCGCCGACCACCTGCGCGTTCACTCCACCCGACGGGTCCGGATCGGGCGGGAACGGCTGCGGCAGATCCTGCACCGGCACCGGATCACCTTCCAGCGGACCAAGACGTGGAAAGAGTCCACCGACCCGCAGCGCGAGGTCAAGCTCGCCCGGATCGAGTACGTCAGCAGCCACTTCCCGCTTCGCCGCGGCCAGCACCGCTTTCGGTAGATCGTCGAGCAGCCCGAACGGGTCGACCGCTGGGGCCCTCGGCGTCGAGGACCGCGAAGCCAGGCGACCGACAAGGTGTCGGGCGAGCATGAGTTGTTCACCAGCGTCCGAGCGCAACCGGACCACTGTGTCCGACAGCTGTCCCGTCCGGCGGAAAGTGGCACTGGTGTCGGTGCCTGAGCTGCGGTTGTGCCAGGTCCGCGCGGACAAGATCAGGTTAGTCGTCCGGATCTACTTGGCACTGTCGGCGATGAGTGCGTCCAGCAGTTGCGACAGGCTGAGGCGTGGGTGGTGTTCGGGCTCGGGTTGGTAGTCGAGCGGCAGGTCGTGGTTGGTGGGCCGGTCGGCGTAGTTCGGTAGCGCCCAGCTCGGAACATGGCGGCGCTTGTTGAACTCCTTGTTGGCTTTCTTGGCGAGGGTCTCGTCGGAGGTGGCGTGGTTGACCGGGACGCCGTCGAAGGTGACCCGGCGGGTCTGCGGGAACGTGCGGTTGGGCACGACGACATCCGGCAGGCCGGCCATCGCCCGCAGCCAACGGTCTGTTTCGTACCCGGTCCACTCCTGGGTGACGGGCCAGTCATGGGGGACGGGCTCAGGTCCGATCTGCCGGCTGATCTCGGCGGTGATGGTGAGCCGGTGCTCCGCGGAGGTCAGCGCCCGGCGGGCAACGGCCCGCCACGTAGGCGAGCAGAACAGCCGCGCAAGGTTGACGATCTCGGGGTAGAACGCGGCGAGGAACACCGAGGTGTTGAACCGGGTGCGGGTAGGGATGAGCAGGTCGATGCGTTCCTGCCAACTGCGGCGTCCGGGAAAGTCGATACGTTGCTGAAACCGCCGGTCGACGCAGACGGCGATGGAGACGTCGAACGCGTTGAAGACGTGCCGCCAGCCTCGGCGGCGCAGCAGCCGAGTGTGCCGTCGCTGCGCGGTGACGAGTTCGAGGACCAGCCGCGCGAGCTGTCGAGGACGTAGGTCCGGGATGGTGGGGACCGGCGGGCCGATCCAGTAGCCGTGGCGGGTGCAGACGAACTCGTGGTGGGCGAAGAACCGGACGACCGGCCCGCCCGGGTGCCGTGCGGTGCAGACGGGGCAGGCCCGTTGGGGAAGGTGACGCAACTCCCGCCAGCGCGGGGCGGGGTCACGCAGTTCGGGCATCGCGTGCGCGAGCGCGGCGAGTTGGTGGCCGGTTGCGGCGACGAGCCGCTGCGCGACGATGAGCTGGCGGCGCTTGCTGGTGCCGCTGTAGGGCACCGAAGCGCTGAGGTGCTGCCAGAGGTCTCGGTAGCCGATGGAGTGCAGTGCGGCGAGGCGCCGGACGTAGGAGGTGACGGTTTCCTGCTGGGCAGGCCGAACCGTGATCGGCAACCTTCGGATCATGCGGTCGTGGCGGCCGGCGCCCGTGGCGCCGGTGCGGGGCTGGGGTGGGTCGCGGCGTATGCCTCGGCGGCGTGGTCGAGGCGGACCCGGTCGAGGTGGGCGCGGGTCAGGTGTTCGGTGCCGTCGAGGATGGCGTCGATGGCGGCGCCGCGGACCAGGTGCGACAGGCTGCCGATCATGCCGGCGGTGCGCCGGTGCAGGTACTCGTCAAGCGCGGCGAGCGTTCTGGGCTGGTGGGCGCGCAGCGGCAGAGTGGCTTCCAGGCTGGCGACCAGGGCGTGCCAGGCGGCGCGTTGGTCGGCGGTGCCGTAGGCGAACGCGGTGGTGGGGATGGTGGTGAACCGGCTGGCGAGCTGCTGACCTCGGGGGCCGGCGAACAGGCCGACGCGTTCGACGTTGACGCCGGCGTAGATGAACGTGGCGGGCAGCCGCTCGGCGAAGTATTTGAGCTGGTCGGACACCTCGGCCCCGGCGCGGGTGGCGAGGTTGAGGTTGTGCACCTCGTCGACCAGGACCAGCTCGACACCGACGTGAGCGGCGGTCGCGCAGACTGCGTTGGTCACGTCGGTGATGTTGGCCCGGCGGCCCAGCGGCAGACCGAATAAGCGGGCGAACTCGACGGCCAGCATCCGGGGTGTGGCCGCGGGCGAGACGGTGACGTAGACGACCGGCAGCCGGTTCTTCTCGTGCGGGTGCCGGCGACGCACCGCGACTTCGTGGGTGCGGCCCAGCGCGGTGATTGCGGTGGTCTTGCCGGTGCCCGGGACGCCGGTGACGATCAGCCCGCGGCGTGCGGACAGCTGACGGCGGTTGAGCAGCACCAAGCGCCGTGCCGTCGCCACGACCTCGGCAACGACCGGGGTGTTGACCATGACCAGCTCGGACAGGTAGTCGATGCGCGCGTCGTCGGTGTCGGTCCCGTCGCCGGCGGCCGGCGGGGTGGGCCGACGGTCCACGAACCGCGCCCAGCCCTCCTTGGTGGTCAACGGCTCGTCGGCCAGGACCTGCTTGGGCTGGTCGGGCTGGCTCAGGTGCTCCATCGGGGCGTGGCCTTTGCCTCTCAATCGGAAGGGACGTTTGCGGCGGAGGCGCACCGAGACGGGAGCCGGGACTGTGGCCCTGCGCCGGGTCATAGCCAGCGCTCGGCTTCGGCGTCGACGTCGAACAGCCCGAACGGCTCCACCGGCGCCGGCCCGGCGCCGGGTGCGGGTGCGGGCGTGGGCAGGTCGATGACCTGCGCCTCGGGCAGCACCCGGCGGCGTGCCGCCCGGGTGCGGGCCGCGACGCGGGCCGTGGCCTTGTTCTGCGGCCCGTTGCCGGCGCGGGTGAGCAGCTCGTCGAGGACCCGGGCGACCTCGGTCTCGTTGTCGTCGGGCAGGCCGCGGGCGGCGGCCATCCGGCGGGCGTGGCGCCAGGTGAAGTCGGCGAACGGCGCGCTGACGATCGGCAGGTGCGTCCAGGCCGCGGTGATCCAGCCGGCCGGGGTGCGGACATAGACGTGGGACAGGTCGTAGGGGTCGTAGTGCACTTCCCAGCGCCCGCCCTGCTCAGCGACGGTGGAGCGTTCGCCGTGGGGCAGGGCGTCGTCGTCGTAGGTGCGGTGGTCGATGGTGATGCCGTACTCGTTGACGTGGCGCCAGTGCACCGGCAGCAGCTCCAGGTAGTCGGTCCCGGACAGCGTCAGGGGCAGGTAGCCAGACACGGCGACCATCGCGGCGTAGGCGTCGTTCGGGCTGAACGCCCGGCGCGGCGCGTGCGGGTCGCGGAGCCCGTCATGGGGCCGGTGCTGCCACCCGGCGACGATCCACTCGTCGAGCAGGTCTTGCAGCTCGGGCAGGCTCCAGAGCGGCTCGTCGGTGATCCGGTCGCCGCGGCGGGTGACGTTGCCACCGGTGTAGCCGGCGACGTGCTAGCAGAACAGGCTGGCGATAGAGGAGAACTGCCGCTCGACCAGCGGCTTGTCGGTCGGGGTGCCCTTGCGGGCCGGCTGGATAGAGATGCCCAGCCGGTCGCAAGCGCGGGAGAACACCTCGGAGACGAACACCCGGCCGTGGTCGATGACGATCGTCTCCGGGACGATCACCGGCTTGGCCGCGGCGGTCTCCAGCCGGGCGTCGATGTCGAGCAGCCGCGTGTGCGGCAGCCGGGAGGCGGACATGCGCAGCGCGGCCGACCAGCCGGGCCACATCGGCTCAGGGACCAGCGTGCGGGCCAGCAGCAACGCGGCGTCGACGGCCTTGGTGCCGGCCGGGCGCAGCACCGCCGCAGCGATGGTGCGGGTGGCCACGTCGACGACCATCGTCAGCTCGGGGCGGCCGGGGACGCCGGAGTCCAGCAGCACCATCACGTCCAGCGGCGTGGAGTCGATCTGCACCAGCTCACCGGGCCGGGTGGCGAACGTCGGGGTGAACGGCGCAACCGGCCGGTTGGCCAGGGACCGGCGCGTGGTCGCCGCGCCGAACGAGTGCCGCCCGCCGGCCAGCACGCCGACCAGCTCGTAGAACGCGCTGCGACCCGGAATCGGCACCACCCCGGGCCCGTGCTCGGCGTCCAGCGCGGTGCGCACCCGTCGCATCAGGCGCCCGCGGGTGCCCGTCGAGGCGTGCGTCTGCGCGTCCAGTTCGGCGCGGATCGCCGTGACCAGCCGCTCTTCGGCCCGGCCGACCGGGTCGCTGCCGCGGGTGTATCGCTGGTCGACCAGCCCCCACAGGCCCTGCTCGGCGTAGCGCAGCCGCATCCGCGTCACCGTCCGCGCCGAGGTCGGCTGCCCGGCGGCGCTCAGCTCGACGGCCTTGGCCGCGTCGCGGTCCTTCAGCGTGCTCGCCGCTGGGTCGTAACCCGGCCGCGGCCCGGCGCCCTCCGGCGCTTCCGGTGCCCGGCCGGTGACCACCTCGACGAGGTGCCGCTCCCAGCGCCGGGCCCGCTCGAGCACCTCGTGCGGCAGGGTCTCCAGCAGCCCCAGCGGTTCCACCGCCGGCACCGCCTGCTGCTCGTCGAGCAGCTCGAAGTCCGCGGCGGCGAGCAGGAACGCCAGCAGCACCACCTGCGCAACCCCACCCCGCGAGCGCAGCCGCACCGACGTGCCGGCCAGCGCCACCACCTGGTGCTCGTCGCCGTCGAAACGCACCCACTCCCCGACACGCAGCACCGGCAACTTGCCCGCGCCCATCAGCAGGCCCCGGCCGTGGTCACGATGGTCGCCTCGTGCAGCCGTACCCCGAGGTCACAGGCCAGCTCACCGCACCACAGCAGGTGGAACAACACCGGCAGGACCGCGATCGGCTCACCCGCCGCACCAGCACCGTCCATCAACGGCGCGGGCTCGGCGAACACCTCCCGCAACGCCGCGCCCACCGCCGGCAGCCGGTACCGCGGATGCCGGTAACCGGCCAGCCAGCGCACATTGCGCACCATCACCAGCTCCGGCGCGCCGACCAGCCGATACTCCCATCCGACCAGCTCACACGCCCGGCCAGTCACGGCGAACGCCGCAGCGTCACGCGGCTTGATCCGGTCGACTGGTCGGCAGTCCACCACCAGGCCCCGCCCGTCGGCCAGCCGGGCGAAGTAGTCCGGCGCGTGCGAACGGCGCCGGCCGGAAGCCTCGTCGTTCCAGAACAGCCAGAACGGCTGCGACGTGATCCCGGCCACCGCCGGGTCGAAGTCGAGCAGCATCAGGTGATCGCGCTCCAGCCACGACTCGTACCCGACGTGAGCGCCGGTCGTCGACGACCACCACAAGCCCGGGAAGTTGCGCTGCCGCTTGTACGACGGGAAGCCGCGTACCGGCTTGACCAGCTCGAACAGCACCCCCGCCGAGTCGATCAAGGAGGTGCGGACCTCCGATCCCTCGGCGCCGACGTAGCCGACCTCGAACTCAGCCGTCAGCGGCCCACCCAGGCCCGGCACCGCGCGCAGCACCCCGGCACCGTACCGGACGTGCCACCTCAACCCGGACGCGTACTGGGTTCGGGGCGGAACGCGGGCAGACTTTAGAGTGGCGCCGTGAGCAACCAGCCGGTCCGCGACGCCTACTCGCACATGTCCGAGCAGTACATCGCCCTGTTCGATGGTGACTGGCAGGCCCACGTGGATGACACGGCCCTTGTCCGAGACCACCTCGTCGGCTTGGACGGCGCCGTGCTCGATCTCGGTTGCGGCCCCGGGCATTGGAGCGCCTACCTGCATTCGCTCGGCGCCAACGTGACCGGCGTCGACTTGGTACCTGAGTTCATCGGCTACGCCCGGACCCACTTTCCCGGGCCGGCGTTCCAGCTCGGATCAATGACGGACCTGGACCTTCCCGACCACTCGGTGGCAGGCATCCTCTCCTGGTACTCGACCATCCACCTACCGCCATCGGAGCTGGATGCGGTACTCGCCGAGTTCCGCCGGATGCTGCCTCCTTCCGGGAACCTGGTGATCGGCTTCTTCGACAGCGACGACGATGTGGCCGCGTTCGACCACAAGGTCCACACGGCATACCGCTGGCCCGTAGACACATTCTCTGCCCGCCTGGCAAAGGCTGGTTTCACCGAACTTCAGCGCTTGCAGCAGCAGTCCCCGGACCGCCCGGACCGCAAGTACGCGGCCATTGCCGCAACAGTCGCCGCGCCGTAGTGCCCGATCGGCACACAGCTGACTGCCGGTCGAGACCAAATACACGCACACTCATCGGGAAGCCTGTCAACTCGCCGAGAACCCGCTAACCTCGCTGAGACCGGACAGCTGAAGTGACCCCTATCGGCCGGACACCTCGATGTCTGTCAGGGACTCTTGGTGGAGCTTCTCGTAGGTGTCGGGGCTGACGTTACCCAGACGGCTGTGCCGACGGCGAGGGTTGTAGAAGCCCTCGATGTAGGAGAACACCTCCATCTCCAGTTCATGCCGCGATGGCCAGGCCCGGGTATAGACCAACTCGGTCTTGAGGGTGGCGAAGAACGACTCGGCCATGGCGTTGTCGTAGCAGTCGGCGACCGAACCCATTGAGGCCAGGACGCCGCAGGAGCGCAGGATGCGGCCGAACTCGAACGAGGTGTACTGGGCTCCGCGGTCGGAGTGGTGAACCAGCTGCTCGCGGGCGGGTCGGCGGTGCTGGATGGCCATGCCGACGGCGTCGAGGATCAGCTCGGTGCGCAGGTGATCGGCCATTGCCCACCCGACGACGCGGCGGGAGTAGGCGTCGACCACGACCGCGAGGTAGAGGAAGCCTTCCCAGGTGCGCAGGTAAGAGATGTCGGCGACCCAGAGCCGGTTCGGTGCGGTCGTGCTGAACTGCCGCTGGACCAGGTCCGGGGCGGTCGCGGTCGAGGCGGCTTTGCGGCGGGGCTTGCCGCGTCGGCGCCGGTGGGCGCCCTCGATGCCGGCCAGGCGCATCAGCCTCGCTACCGCTTTGCGGTTCCAGCGGTGGCCGCGCTCGTGCAGCTCTGCGGTCAGCCGGCGGGCGCCGTAGACGCCGCGGTGCTCCGACCAGGCCTGCCGGGTCAGCTCGACCCGGGCGTGGTCGTGGCGTTCTCTGTCGGTGGCGCGTTGCCGGCCGGCGCGTAACCACTGGTAGAAGGCGCTGTGGCCGACGCCGAGGAGCCGGCAGAGCAGACGGACCGGGTAGGTGGTCTTCTCCGCGTCGATGAACCGGTACACGTCGGCACGGTTCACCGCTCCGTCTCGCGTGCGAAGAAGACCGCGGCTTTTTTCAGGATCTCCTTCTCCAGTTCCAGCTGGGCGACCTGGCGCCGCAACCGGATCAGCTCGGCCCGCTCGTCAGCGGCCAGGTCGCTGGGCCGGCCGCCGTCGCGCTCCTGCCGCAGCCGGTCGACCCAGTTGCGCAGCGTCTCGTGGTTGACGCCCAACTCCCGACCGACGTCACGGATCGGGCGACCGGAGTCGAGCACCAATGCCGCGGCCTGGCGCCGGAACTCCTCGGGGTACTTGCTCTGTCGAGCCACAGCGTTTCCTCCTCCTCGGCAGAATGCCAAGTCAGGAGGTGTCCGGCTTCAGGGGGTCACTTCACCACTGCCGCGCGCGATGACTGCCACGGACGTGATCGATGAGGTGATCGCCGAGTTGGAACGGCGTACCGACCTCAGCGCCTGGCAGGACAGTCACTGGCTGGCCGGCGAGCTAGTGCTCGACATCGACACCGACGGGACCGCCACGGTGGCCGGCTTCGACCTGCACTACCACCCGGAGGAAGGGCTGCGCGTTACCCGTGCCAACACCTGAGTTCCCTTCGACCGTAGACGCAAAGGAGGTGCTGCCAGTGAGCGGCCTACCGCACCCAGCCGGATTTTCGCTGGTAGACGAGGCGTGGATTCCGGTACTGGACGCCGAGGGACAGCGACGGGACGTGTCGCTGCTCGGCCTGTTCGAACAGGCCGGCGACGTCCGCATGATTGCCTGTGAACTGCCCACGCAGACGTTCGCGATCTTGCGGCTCGCGTTGGCGATCCTGCACCGGACGACGGGCGGCCCACCGGGTGAGGCCGCTTGGCGGGCACTGTGGCGGGACCGGCGGCTGCCGGTCGCCGACATTGCCGACTACCTCGGCGTCTTCCGCGACCGGTTCGATCTGCTGCATCCGGAGCACCCGTTCTACCAGGTGGCCGATCTGCGGGCGGCCAAGAACAACACGTACGGACTTGAGCGCCTCATCGCCGACGTGCCGAACGGTATGCCGTTCCTGACGACTCGCGCCGGACAGGGCATGGAGTCGATTGCGCTGGCCGAGGCGGCCCGCTGGGTGGTGCACTGCCAGGCGTACGACCCCTCCGGAATCAAGACGGGAGCGGTCGGAGACCCGCGGGTCAAAGGTGGGCGGGGCTATCCCATCGGGGTGGCGTCGCTCGGGGCGTTGGGCGGCGTGCACATCGAGGGCGCGACCCTGTTGGAGACGCTGCTGCTCAATCTGGTGCCGATCGCGCCCGGCTGGCAGGTATCCGACGAGCGGGACCTGCCGGTGTGGGAGCGCGAGCCGCAGACGGCCGTCGAGGAGGCAGACTCGGCACGCGGCCCGCACGGGCTGCTCAGTCTTTACACCTGGCAGTCACGACGGATCCGGCTGTTCGGCGATGCTGGTGGCGTTACCGGCGCCATGATCTCCAACGGTGATCGGTTGGAGTGGCAGGATCGACACCTGCTGGAGCCGATGAGCGTCTGGGGACGCAGCGGGCCACGCGAGCGTGAGCAGAAGCGGACCCCGATCTACCTGCCCCGGCCGCACGACCACAGCCGGGCGCTGTGGCGAGGGCTGCAGACCCTGCTGCCGGCGCCGCCGCTTCCCGGCGCCGAGGCGCCACAGCGGCTGTCGCCGATGGTGGTGCAGTGGCTGGCCCGGCTGACCGTCACCGGGGTTGTCGGGTCGAACTTCCAGGCACGAACGCGCGCCACCAGCGTCACCTACGGCACCCAGCAGGCGGTCGTCGACGAGGTGTTCAGCGACGCGCTGACCATGAACGTGCTGCTGCTGGTCGAGGACTCCGCCCTGCGTGCGGCGGCGGTCGACGCTGCCGGCGACGCCGAGTCCGCAGTGAAGGTGCTACGCCGGCTCGCCGACAACCTGGTGCGCGCCGCCGGTAGCCGGGACATCGACAGCGGCGATGCCGAACGCGCGGCTGAACGTGGATACGCCCTGTTGGATCGCGCGTTCCGGGACTGGCTGGCACGGCTCGGACCGGACAGCGATCCGGTGGCCGAGCGAGCCTCGTGGCAGCGCTTGGTGCGGCGGGCCGTGAAACGGCTGGGCAGTGACATGGTCGCCGCTGCCGGCCCGGCGGCCTGGGCCGGCCGGCCTGGCGTCGATCGCGCCGGGAGGGATGTGCATTTCTCGAGCTCGCAGGCGGAGGCGTGGTTCCGCCTCGGTCTGGCCAAGGCGCTGCCGATGGCGGCTGAACTCGAGCATCAGAGGCAGGAGGAGGCAGTATGACAGTGACAGAGACCAGCCGGCCGGACGCCCCGGCACGTAGACCGTGGGCACGCCGTCGCAGAGGCCTCGGCGAACATGTCGCACGGACGGTCAGTGCCCTGCAGGTGCGGCTGTTGCGTGAGGCGCCCCAGCCGGAGGCGGTCAGCGCACTTGCCCGGCTGCGGCGCGGCATTGGTCGGGCACCAGGCTTCGACTACACGCTCGAGCGCTACCTGCAGGTCCCGGAAGACCTGCTGGGTTACCGGCCGGCAGACGATGCCGTTGCCACCGACGCCGAGTACGCCATGCATGACGCGGTGACCCTGTACGCGTTGCATCAGCAGTCGCGCCGGGAACGGATGCATTTGGATGGACGAGGGCTTGGCCAGGCCCTGGCTGAGCTCGTCCGCGTGTCGGCTGGGCCAGACGGTGTACGGCGCCGGTTCGCCGCGCTCGGCACTGCCAGCACCTACCACGAGGGCATTTACCACCTGCGCAGCCTGATCACGATGCTGCGTGAACCGCAGATCCCACTCGACTACGGCCTGCTCGCCGACGACCTGCAGACCCTGCGCCTGCCCACCGGCCGGCCTCAGGTCCAGGCCATCTGGGGCCGCGAGTTCTTCCGCAGCCGGCCCAGCACTGACGTTGAGACCCCCGCCACCGACGCCCACGAGGAGAACCTGTCATGAGCCGCACCATCATTGACGTCTACGCGCTGCAGACGGTGCCACCGAGCAACCTCAACCGAGACGACACCGGCTCACCCAAGACCGCCGTCTACGGCGGCGTACGGCGCGCGCGGGTGTCCAGCCAGGCATGGAAGCGCGCAATCCGGCTAGCGTTCGCAGGCCTGCTCGACCGCTCCCAGCTCGGCGAACGGACCAAGCGCGTGGGCGAGTCCCTCGCGGCGCGGATCAAGGCCCTCGACCCCAGCCTGTCCGACGAGGCCGCATCCACGCTGGCCGCCGAGGTCTTCGTGGCTGCCGGCCTCGCCAAGGCGGAGAAGAAGAAGAGCGAGGCGAAGGACGTCGAGTCCGGTTACCTCATGTTCCTGAGCCACCGGCAGGTGGAAAACCTCGCCGCCGCAGCACTGGAAGCCTCCCGAGCCGGCACCAATCTCGACAAGAACCGGTTCAAGGCACTGGCCAACACCGAACACTCAGTCGACATCGCGATGTTCGGCCGGATGGTGGCCGACATGACAGACATCAACGTCGACGCCGCATGCCAGGTGGCCCACGCCATCAGCGTGCACGCCGTCGACAACGAGTTCGACTACTTCACCGCCGTCGACGACCGCAAGGCGGACGCCGCCGAGACCGGCGCGGGCATGATCGGCACCATCGAATTCAACTCGTCCACCCTGTACCGGTACGCGACCGTCGACGTGGACGCGCTGCACCGCACCCTCGGCGACGCGGGCGCGACCCGAGCTGCGGTCGAGGCGTTCCTGACGGCGTTCGCGCGTAGCATGCCGACTGGCAAGCAGAACACGTTCGCCCACCGTACGTTGCCCGACGCGGTGCTGGTGCGGCTGCGTGACACGCAAGCGATCAACCTGGTCGGGGCGTTCGAGACGCCCGTGCGGGAGACGCACGCGGCCGGGCGAATCGAACTGGCCGCAGCAGCACTGGCGAAGCACACCACGGCCGTCGAGAACGCGTTCGGCGAGCGGCCGGTCGGCAGCTGGGTCACCCAGGTCGGTGACAAGACCGCGGTGCTGGCCGACCTCGGCAAGGCGGTCAGCTTCAGCGAGTTGGTCACCGGAGTGGGAGAGCAGGTCGCTGTGGCGCTCGGACAGCCAGCATGAGTGTGTTGTTGTTGAGGCTGGCGGGCCCACTCCAGTCGTGGGGGTCGTCCAGCCGGTTTGCTCGCCGGGGCACCGAGGTCGCACCGACCAAGAGCGGAGTGATCGGCCTGCTCGCCGCCGCCAAGGGCATCCGACGCACTGAGCCGCTTACCGAATTGCTGGGCCTGGAGTTCGGGGTACGGCTGGACCAGCCCGGGCAGATCCTGCGGGACTTCCAGACCGCCCGTTCTCTCGACGGACGCGACAGCGCGCCACTCACCTACCGCTTCTACCTCTCCGACGCCGCTTTTCTCGCCGCCGTCAGCGGTGAGCAGGAGCTTCTGCACGGTCTGATGGAGGCACTCAAACGGCCCCGGTTTCCGCTCTATCTCGGTCGCCGCTCGTGCCCGCCGACCCTCCCGATCAGCCTCGGCGTACACGAAGGCACTGTCGACGACGCCCTGACGTCATGGCCGTGGCTCGCCGCCGAGTGGCACCGCCGCAAAGCGGCCCGCACGGTCCGGTTGGAGATCATCCGCGACGCCCGGCCCGGCGAGCCGGTCACGGAGACCCTGCCCGACGAGCCGGTCAGCTTCGATCCCGCACATCGGCAGCACACCTGGCGGTCGGTGCTGCGCCGGCACGTCGACGTCACCAACGACCTCGCGGAACGGGCCGGCGTCGCCGAGCACGACCCGCTGAGCCTGCTGGGAGGCTGAGCATTCCTCACCCGATTTCAGATCAACCCCGCTCGCAGAGGTGCACGGAAGCTGCTCTCTTCACCACATGCCATGCACGCGGCGGTCCGCGCCGCCTTCGCCGTCGCGGAGGACCACGAACGGGACGGCACCCGTACGTTGTGGCGGCTCGACACCCCAGCCACCGCCACCGTCCACCTCTACATCGTCAGCCCCGGCCGACCCGACCTCACCCATCTGGTCGAGCAGGCCGGCTGGCCCACCACGGAGACCTGGGTAACCCGCGACTACGGCGGGCTGCTCGGCTCGCTTCGTCCCGGCCAGGATTGGGCGTTTCGGCTCACCGCGAACCCCACACACAACGGGCGTAAGACCACCGACGCCAAGGAGACACAGCGCTTCGGTTACCTTCGCGAAGAGGATCAGGTCGGATGGTTGGCCAGCCGAGCCGCCCGGAACGGCTTCGCCCTGGCGACCCAGCAGGACGGTCGCCCTAACCTGCGGCTGCACCGCCGCCAGACGCAAACCTTCAGACGAGGCATGGGCGCTGTCACTCTCACGACGGTGACCTACGACGGCATCCTCCACGTTACCGATGCAGACGCCTTTCGCAGAGCGTTGACCAGCGGGATCGGACATGCGAAGGCGTACGGCTGCGGCCTGCTGACTCTCGCTCCCGCAGGCTGAATCCGGGCTGACCGATGAAGATCCCAGGCGTGCCGCCAGCCGAGCTCGGCGACCTTACCCGAGCCGAGGACCGGATCAGCTTCCTCTACCTCGAACGCAGCGTGATCCACCGGGACAGCAACGCGATCACCGCCACCGATGATCAAGGCGTTGTGCACATTCCGGCTGCCTCGGTGGGTGTGCTGCTGCTCGGGCCCGGCACCAGCATCACCCACCAGGCCATCGCCCTGCTCGCCGACCATGGAGCCACCGCCGTCTGGGTCGGCGAGCGGGGCGTGCGCTACTACGCGCACGGACGATCACTCGCGGCGTCCAGCCGTCTGCTCGTCGCGCAGGCCGCTGCGGTCAGCCATCGAGACCGCCGGCTCGCCGTAGCCCGCACCATGTACGCGATGCGCTTCCCCGGCGAGAACACCGCCAACCTCACGATGCAGCAACTGCGCGGCAAAGAGGGCGCACGAGTCCGCCGGACATACCGTGAGCATGCCGAGCGGACTGGTGTCGCCTGGCGCCACCGCGACTACGACCGGACCGACTTTGCCGGCAGCGACCCCATCAACCAAGCGCTGTCGGCCGCCCACGCCTGCCTGTACGGCATCGTGCACACGGTCATCGTCGCGCTTGGAGCCGCGCCTGGTCTCGGCTTCGTTCACACCGGGCACGAACGCGCTTTCGTGTACGACATCGCTGACCTGTACAAGGCTGAAATAACAATCCCCGTTGCCTTCGACGTGGTGGCAAGCGGCTCGACCGACATCGGCACCGACACCCGACGCGCGGTACGTGACCGCGTGCACGACGGAGCCATCCTCGCGCGGTGTGTACGTGACATCCGCATGTTGCTGCTTCAACCCCAGCCCGGCGGTGAGATCGAGGACGAAGATTCCCTACGCCTCTGGGATGACACCGGCATCGAACTGACAGCAGGTCGAAACTACGCCGACATTGGCGAGGTCGACTTCTGGTGACCGTCATCATCCTCACCGCCTGCCCGCCCGGACTGCGCGGGCATCTGACGCAGTGGCTGTTCGAGATCTCCGCTGGCGTGTACGTCGGGCATGTAAGCACCCGTGTACGCGACAGGCTATGGGCTCGCGTTATCGACATGGCTGGTGCGGGCAGGGCGTTGATGGTCTTCCAGGTCCGCGGAGAACAGCGGCTATCGTTCCTCGCCCACGACCATCACTGGATTCCGGTAGATGTGGATGGAGTGACCCTGATGCGGCGCCCCGCTGACCCGATGGTCAACCCTGCGATCGCTGGAGGCTGGAGCAAGGCGGCCAAGCGCCGCCGGTTCGGGCGCCGTGGGCGACCAGCGTAGAGGACGCCAACAGGCAAGGCGATCCATCCTTGGTCGACGGTGAGAATGCGACACGTAGTCGATGGGGCGAGTTCGGGTTGGGGAGACCCCTGTGTGCCTGGCGTGCAGCGATAGGTACGAGAGCTCGAGGACTCTTGGCGTCGCGTGTGCTGGGAAGCAAGATCGTCACGCGGGTACGGCGCGATCAGCGATCAGCCTTGCGTTCGCGGGAGCAGAACCTCACCCCGCGGGGCCCATCAGCCGCTCTATCACCCGCGCTCAGGGCGCAGCGTGGCACGGCGTCGTCGCCGTCATCTGCGACGTACCATCCCATCGGTGCGCGGTAGCAGGGCCGCAGCGATGTCGGGGCGGAGAGGGCTACCCCCCGCGGAGCAAATCCCCCGTACGCTCTCCGTGCCTAGCGCGATCGGATAACTACCGCGTGCGCGGGGGCCGCGGACGGCGACGGTGTTGGGATCACCTCGCATGGGCGGGAGCAGACCGCCGCTCATGGCCGGGACATCGGGGCCGCCGGATCACCCCCGCCTGCGCAGGGAGCAGTCCTGCCACCCGGCATACCGCACGAGCTGGTCGGGACCATCCCGCATGCGCTGGGAGCAGCGACGCGGACCCACTGGACGTCTCGCCAGCGCGGGACCGCCTCCGCGCGTGTGTGGTGAGCAGTCGCGGGGAGCAGAAACCCAGTTCACGAGGGGGTCAAGCGAAGCCCGGACCACCCCTGGATGCGCGGGGAGCAGCCCTTTTCCTCGACCTCGACGCCCAGCTCGACCACCCCGCGTGCACGGGAACAGACGGCCATACGCACGGACTCGCCGGGGTGGGGTGGACTACCCCGCGTGCGCGGGGAGCAGGTGACGAGGGCAACGGGGATGGAAATTCCGGCGGACCACCCTCGCGTGCGCGGGGAGCAGGCATGCGTCGTGAACACCGTCGTGCCGTTGCGTGGACCACCCCCGGGTGTGCAGGGAGCAGGTCACCTACGGCACGTACGTCGCGCCGACCCGGGGACCACCCCCGCGTGCGCGGGGAGCAGGCCCGGTACGTGAAGATCAAGAGCGGGCCGTGGGGACCACCCCCGCGTGCGCGGGGAGCAGACGAAGCACTCACCGTCGAGCCACTTCGTCTCCGGACCACCCCCGCGTGCGCGGGGAGCAGCGGCGGATCCGGCCCTGGCGGATCGCCTCGCGCGGGCCACCCCCGCGTGCGCGGGGAGCAGGATGCCCCGTTCAGTTGGATCTCCACGATCCAAGGACCACCCCCGCGTGCGCGAGGAGCAGACCCTCCGGTTCCTGGCCTTCCAGGAGGGCCTGGGACCACCCCCGCGTGCGCGGGGAGCAGGTCCAGACCGGCCACGCGGTGGCCGCGCCCGGGGGACCACCCCCGCGTGCGCGGGGAGCAGGTGAGGGGCGACGGCGAGGATGGCGAGAACCCGGGACCACCCCCGCGTGCGCGGGGAGCAGGGCACGCAGCCACGTCACCAGGTCATCCACGGTGGACCACCCCCGCATGTGCGGGGAGCAGGTCCTTTCGGTGGTGCGGCCGGTGGCCGCCGTGGGACCACCCCCGCATGCGCGGCGAGCAGGACGGGCTCTTGCAGGTGCCGCTGGGCACCCCGGGACCACCCCCGTATGCGCGGGGAGCAGCGTAATCCCCGACTGGTACGCGACCACGACGCGGGACCACCCCCGCATGCACGGGGAGCAGATGCGTTCCGCCCACGGCAGGAACAACCGCGACGGACCATCCCCGCATGCGCGGGGAGCAGGGCGGCGGCGATGGTGCGGGCTTCGGCTTTGCGGGACCACCCCCGCATGCGCGGGGAGCAGGATGCTCCGTGCGCCAGCCGGACTCCGTTCGAAGGACCACCCCCGCATGCGCGGGGAGCAGGCGGGCCTGACGCAGCGGTTGTCGACGGCGAAGGGACCACCCCCGAATGCGCGGGGAGCAGGATGCTCCGTGCGCCAGCCGGACTCCGTTCGAAGGACCACCCCCGCATGCGCGGGGAGCAGGCGGGCCTGACGCAGCGGTTGTCGACGGCGAAGGGACCACCCCCGCATGCGCGGGGAACAGGTCGACCGCAACCGCCGAGCTGCCCCGTGGCCGGGACCACCCCCGCATGCGCGGGGAGCAGACTCTCCGAGGAGGAGACATGCCCCGCCCACCGGGACCACCCCCGCATGCGCGGGGAGCAGGCCGCGCCGCTGGTGGTGACCGGCAACGTCGAAGGACCACCCCCGCATGCGCGGGGAGCAGTTCTTCGGCGTGGTCCTGATGACCGACTGGAGCGGACCACCCCCGCATGCGCGGGGAGCAGGACGTCGTGCACCTGCCCCTCGTCAACGGGCACGGACCACCCCCGCATGCGCGGGGAGCAGCGCGTGGGCGGGGTGACCCACAACCTCTACACCGGACCACCCCCGCATGCGCGGGGAGCAGAGGCCCGCATCCGGAAGTGGATCGACACGTACCGGACCACCCCCGCATGCGCGGGGAGCAGCAGCTTCACCACCAGGGGCCGGAAGATCGAGTAGGACCACCCCCGCATGCGCGGGGAGCAGGATCAAGCGCGGTGAGCTGTCGGTCGACGAGGAGGACCACCCCCGCATGCGCGGGGAGCAGACTCCCGAGCAGCGGGAGTGCATCCACCTGCGGGGACCACCCCCGCATGCGCGGGGAGCAGACGACGTGGTTGGCGGTGCCGAGCACGAAATCGGGACCACCCCCGCATGCGCGGGGAGCAGGTCGAGGTGCGTACCGGCCGCAGCGGGCCGTCGGGACCACCCCCGCATGCGCGGGGAGCAGTTCGTCGGCCCCCTTGCCGATCGCGTCCAGCACGGACCACCCCCGCATGCGCGGGGAGCAGATCGCGCGGGTCCAGGAGGTGGAGGGCATCGTGGGACCACCCCCGCATGCGCGGGGAGCAGGCCGTCGCGAACAGCGTCTTCACGGCGGCGCAGGGACCACCCCCGCATGCGCGGGGAGCAGGCCGTCGCGAACAGCGTCTTCACGGCGGCGCAGGGACCACCCCCGCATGCGCGGGGAGCAGTCTTCGACACCCTGGTGCGTGACGCCGCCGGCGGACCACCCCCGCATGCGCGGGGAGCAGCACGTCGAGCCGTCCGACGACGGCGCCTACACGGGACCACCCCCGCATGCGCGGGGAGCAGCCTCGGGAAACTCCGAGAGTCAGGGGGCCTTCCGGACCACCCCCGCATGCGCGGGGAGCAGAGAACGCTGCTAATCGGGCTCGGGTTCAGGGGCGGACTACCCCCGCATGCGCGGGGAGCAGACGACGTCCAGCCACACGACGGGACCGTTCGCGGGACCACCCCCGCATGCGCGGGGAGCAGGTCTGCCCCGTGCGCAGGTTCCAGACGGCCGTCGGACCACCCCCGCATGCGCGGGGAGCAGGGTCAGTTCCGGAACTCGCCGGGGCCGGAAATCGGACCACCCCCGCATGCGCGGGGAGCAGGACGGCCCCGAGGGTGGCCCGGATGTCGTTGTCGGACCACCCCCGCATGCGCGGGGAGCAGTCGCCTTGGCGATGTGCGGGCGGAGCCGCTTCGGGACCACCCCCGCATGCGCGGGGAGCAGGCCTGGTACTCCCCACACGGGCACGCGGGGTCCGGACCACCCCCGCTTGCGCGGGGAGCAGGGGTACGGCCGCACGTTGTCGGCCAAGAACACGGGACCACCCCCGCATGCGCGGGGAGCAGCCCTTCGCCGTGTTGAAGCCCTTCGCGGCGCCGGGACCACCCCCGCATGCGCGGGGAGCAGTCACCGCCTTCCAGTAGTTCCGTTCGGCGGCCAGGACCACCCCCGCATGCGCGGGGAGCAGTCATGCAAGACCTTGGTCGGGCTACGGCCGGCAGGACCACCCCCGCATGCGCGGGGAGCAGGTGCTGTCCTCTGCCATGTCCCGGCCCCTTCATGGGACCACCCCCGCATGCGCGGGGAGCAGGGGCTGACGTGGCGTCGCTGTCGATGGTGGCGGGGACCACCCCCGCATGCGTGGGGAGCAGAAGGCCACCACCGGCACCGCCGACGCCAGCGACGGACCACCCCCGCATGCGCGGGGAGCAGGGCCACGACCGGACCACCTTGCCGCCCAACTTCGGACCACCCCCGCATGCGCGGGGAGCAGCCCTGGACGTGCCCGCCACAGCTGTGCGGATCAGGACCACCCCCGCATGCGCGGGGAGCAGGGGACGCTGCGGGTGCTGGAGACGCTGTCGGAGGGACCACCCCCGCATGCGCGGGGAGCAGCGCCCATCCCCTGCTCGTGGTGGTGCCGCTGACGGACCACCCCCGCATGCGCGGGGAGCAGGACCTTGGTCACCGGTCGCGTCTCCATCCTCGGGGACCACCCCCGCATGCGCGGGGAGCAGACGACGAGCCCTCGGCCCTGGCGGGTCGGGGGCGGACCACCCCCGCATGCGCGGGGAGCAGGCGTGGCGGGCGCTCCCACCACGTCCATCGCGGGGACCACCCCCGCATGCGCGGGGAGCAGTACGCGGCGGCGCGGGCCGGCATTGGCCGCGATGTCCCACGCCTCTTCACGCACCGGACCACCCCCGCATGCGCGGGGAGCAGGGCTCGCCTGGCGTCGTCATCGTCGTCACCTACGGACCACCCCCGCATGCGCGGGGAGCAGTCCTTCTGGTGCGCGCGGATCTCGGGCAGTGCCGGACCACCCCCGCATGCGCGGGGAGCAGGACGACATCGCGCCCCAGCGGGAGCACCCCTGGGGACCACCCCCGCATGCGCGGGGAGCAGACTTGCTGACCTGCGACGCTAAAGATCAACAAGTCGATTTTGCATCACTAGGTTCTGCGAGATCCTCATCCGAAACCGAGTGGGCGAGGTGCTGCTTCATCGTAGCGCTGGTGTGTGGCGAGCGCTGCTGGGTGAGCGGCGATCGTTCGGTCGGCGGCTTGCGAGGCCCACGGCAGGAGGGCGAACAGTGGCGCTATGGGTGGTGCTTGCGGGGGCTCAATCGGATCGCTGTGGGTGCCTCTTGCTTTCAGTGCCCCGTGCGCCCTCTTCAACTCGAAGAAGGTTGTCAATGATCATTTGAAGGCCGTCTTGTGCGGCGGGTGAGAGCATCGTGATTGATCGTGTCATCAGGCGGATCTGGGGGTTGGGCTCTTCGGGTTGTCTGCTGTCGCCTAGGAGGTAGCCGACTGGCACGTTGAAGAACTCTGCGAGGCCACGGAGTGTCGATGCTTTGGGGTTGATGCGTTCGGCTCTGAGTAGGTGTCGGATGCCGTTTGCGGTGATTCTGTGGCCGGCTTTGGTCAGTGCGACCGCGACTTCGTGTTCTGTGTATGGCGGTCGGCCTGGAGGGCTGGCGGCGAAGAGGGCGCGGAGTCTGCCTTGGATAAGGTCGGAGGTCGCGGCCTCGGTCTGGTCGGCTGGTGTGTTCTTCATGGAGCCTCCCAACTGCAGCCACTCGTAGCCGTAACCCGGAACTGTAGTTGACGCCGCTGCGTAGTCCGTGCTTAGCTCTCTGCATCGCCAGTGAAGTGCACTTCATCTAGCAAGAAGTGTGCTTGGGAGGAGCGTAGCGGATTGAGTTAGCTGCCGGGGGTGGCTTCTCGGTTCGTGGGAGATCGGCGTTGCGGCCTCGTTACCTCAATCCGCCGGAGATCAGGATCCTGTCGACGAACAGTCTCAATTCGGTGGCCGACTGGTCGGCTGGTTGCTGGCAGGCCTGAATTCGATGATTTGACCGAGATGACGATTACTGTTGTCTGCACCGATGGTGTCTTCGCGGAATCGCATTCATGGCGGCGTCCGATTCGCTTTAACTTGTGGGCATTAGCCGTAAGTCGGGTTGGCTGGACTCCAAACGGTCACGGAGTGTGTTTCTGGTGAAGGTGATTGGGTAGCTTTAGTGATATTTGTGGTTGCAGTTTGTGATCGATCTTGACCGATGGGGTTGATCTCCCTAGCCTTCGCGATCACGTGTTGTGTGGCTGGGGAGGCCCCGAGTGGTTGATGGCGTTGGTGCGTCGTCTCTGTTTGTCCGTCTGGAGAAGGCGGTTCGCTGGGGGTCTCTGGCGGTGGCGTCGTTGCTGGCGGTGACGCTGTTGCCGCCTGTGCCTGCGGTGGCGCGCCCGTCTTCGCCGGGGGCGGTGAAGGATCGTTCGGTGCCGGTGCAGAGGCTGGCTGCGCGGGAGCGTGGAGTGTCTGCGTCTGACGGGCAGCAGTGGGAGACGGAGCCTGCTTCTTTGCCGGGGCCCGCGTCTGCGGTGTTGGATGTTGAGCCTGCTTCGCCCGATCCTGGCGGGGGCGAGCGTGAGTTGGTGGGGGATCTTCCGCTTCGGTTTACGGCGGATGCGGCTGTGCCGTTGCCGGCGCCTGCGCAGATGCGGGTGCAGGTGGCTGATCGGGCGGAGTCGACGGCGGCGGGTGTGCCGGTGTTGTTGCGGTTGGACCGGGTGGACGACGGCGAGAGTCGTGCGCGTGTGCGTCTTGAGGTGGACTACTCAGGTTTTCGGGATGCGTACGGGGCGGATTGGGCTTCGCGGCTGCGGTTGGCGCGGTTGACGCCTTGCTCCGGTGAGCGGGCGGGCACGGCTGCGGGTTGCGGTGTTGAGGAAGTGCTTCCGTCGACGAACGACGCCACCTCCGGTGTGCTGTCAGCGGGCGTGGATCTCGCTGCCAGTACTGGCAGCGACTTCAACTCCCTGAACTCGGCCGATAGTGAGATCGCTGCTGATGCGGTGGTGGCGTTGGTGGCCGGCACGGATGGCGAGACTGGGTCGTTTGCCAAGACTTCGTTGGCCGGATCGTCGGGATGGCAGGCAGGCAAGCCGTCCGGCGACTTCAGCTATTCGTATGAGGTGGACGTTCCGGCGGCTCCGGCTGGCGTGGAGCCGGAGGTGGAGTTCAGCTACTCGTCCGGGGCGGTGGACGGCCGCACGAACGGTGAGAATGGGCAGACGTCGTGGCTGGGGGAGGGCTGGGGCTTCGAGCCGGGCTATGTCGAGCGGTCGTACCGCTCGTGCAAGGACGACCAGCTGCCGGCCCCGACCTACACCAACGCGACCGGGGATCTGTGCTGGAGGCAGGACAACGCGACGCTGGTGTGGCAGGGCCGCTCCACGGAGTTGGTGCGCGACACGGCCAGCGGTTCGTGGCGGTTGGCCGACGACGATGGCAGTCGTGTCGAGCTGTTGCAGGATGGCGCGGACTGGAACGCCGCCACCGACATGTTTTCACCCGGCGACTTCGACGGCGACGGCAAGACGGATGTGCTTCTGCGTCGGGCTGCCGACGCGGATCTCTACCTAGTGCGTGGTGACGGAGCCGGCGGTTGGCTGAACGATGGCGCGGCGACGAAGGTCGGCTCGTTCGACGCCGCGAACATCGTCTTCTCTCCGGGCGACTTTACGGGCGACGGGAATCCGGATGTGCTGTGGCGCAAGGCGTCGGATGGCACGTTGTGGCTGCTACGTGGTAACGGCGCTGGAGGCTTTCTCTCAGGCACCAGCGAGCAGATCGGCTCGTTCAGCACCGCGAATGTGATGTTCGGTCGCGGTGACTTCAGCGGTGACGGCAAGGTCGATGTGCTGTGGCGCCGGGCCTCTGACGGGGTGCTGTTCATGATGCGCGGCAACGGCACCGGCGGCTGGGTGACCGCTCAAAGCGAGCAGATCGGCACGGGCTTCAACAGCCAGGACCTGATGCTTTCGCCGGGTGACTTCAACGGTGACAACAAGGTCGACGTGATCACCCGTGACGGCACGACCAAGAACTTGATGTTGTTTACCGGCAACGGCACCGGCGGGTGGATCTCGGGCATTGGTACGCAGATTGCTTCCGGCCCGGGCAGCGCCGACATCGTCTTCTCCGGTGGTGACCACGACGGCGACGCTAAGTCCGACGTGATGTGGCGCCAGGCCAGCAGTAAGGACGTCTACCTGTTCACGGGCAATGGCACCGGAGGGTGGAAGACCGGCGTGTCGGTCAACATCACCGATCCGGTCCGTCTCAAGAACGGCGACGACAACGGCGAGCACTGGCGGCTGACCACCACCGACGGGGTGCAGTACTACTTCGGCCGCACCCGCCTGCCGGGGTGGACCGCGAACCAGCGAGAGACCGCATCGGTGTGGACCGCCCCGGTGTTCGGCAACAGCGCGGCTGAGCCCTGCTGGCGCAATGGCGGCTTCGCATCTTCCTACTGTTCGCAGGGGTGGCGGTGGAACCTCGACCACGTCGTGGATCCGCACCAAAACTCGATGTCCTACTGGTACAGCCGGGAGCAGGCCCGCACAGGGTTGGCGAACAACGCCAACACCACCGCGGTCTACGAGCGCGGCGGCAGGTTGGAGCGCATCGAGTACGGCACCCGCGTCGGCCAGGAAACCACCGGCACCCCGGGTATGCAAGTGGTGTTCTCGCCAGGTGATCGGTGCCTGACGTCCTGCTGGTCCGGGACGACGCCCACGGTGGCGAACTGGCCAGACACGCCATGGGACCTCAACTGCGCAACCACCGCCACGTCGTGCGCCAGCAACCTCAGCCCGTCGTTCTGGACGACGAAGCGGCTGGCGAAGGTCACCACCCAGGTGTGGAACGGATCCACCCACGCTCCGATCGACGAGTGGACCCTGACCCACCAGTTCCCCGCCACGGGAGAGGCGTCAGTCAGCCCGGCACTGTGGTTGGCGAACATCGTCAAGACCGGTAAGGACGGTGGCAGCAAGGCCCTACCGATGATCGACTTCGGTGGTACCCGCTACGCCAACCGCACCGACTACAACCTGTCCGCCGGCGTGCCGATGGTCAACCGCTACCGCATCACCCGCGTCAGTGACGAGCACGGTGGCGAAACCGTCGTGACCTACGAAGGGTCCGACTGCACCGTCACCTCGCAGGCAGACCCCGACGTCAACTCCAAGCGCTGCTTCCCCCAGTACTACTACCCGCCGCTCGCACCGGCCCCCGGCTGGTCCTGGTGGAACAAGTACCGCGTCACGAAGGTCGTCGACAAGGACCTCGTCGGCGGCAACCCGGACCTCGAGGAAACCTACAGTTACTCGACCGACGGATCCTCCACCACGGTGCTGTGGCATCACAGCGACGGCGCCGCCACCTGGGCCAGCCCGCTGGACAAGCGGACCTGGTCGGACTTTCGTGGCTGGTCCACCGTGACCGTCACCGCCGGTGCTACCGGTACGCCTCAATCCCGGACCAAGTCTCTGTACTTCCGCGGGATGGACGGCGACCGCACCGACAACGGCGAGGGCATCCGAGACGCGAAGATCACGAACTCGTTGGGTGAGGCGACCGAGGACCACTCGCACCTCGCCGGCATCCTGCACGAGGAGATCGAATACGACGGCGCCGCCGGTGCGGCCCGCAGCAAGTCGATCACCGCACCGTGGCAGCATCAAACCGCGCACCGCCAGTCCGCCGCCGCTGTCGCGCAGCCATCCAGCGCCTACGCCTTCTACACCGACGCCGGCACCACCAGGTCCATGACCTGGCTGGCCGCGTCGTCGACGTGGCGGACGACCAGGACGGTCAACACCTACGAGACCACCTACGGCACCATCACTGGCGTCGCCGACCACGGCGACATCAACGTCGCCACCGACGACACTTGCACCACCTACGAGTACGCCCGCAACACGACGGCCTGGCTCATCGACTTTCCGTCACAGACAACGACGACGACCTGCGCCGCCACGCCGGGCCCCAACGACACCCTGTCCGGCAGCCGCACCTACTACGACACCAATCCGCTCGGCACCATCGGTAGCCGGGGCCTGCCCACCCGTACGGAAGCGCTGTCGGGTTTCACCGGCACGACCCCCACATACCTGAAGCGGTCGACCGCCACTTACGACGCCCTCGGCCGCGTCCTGACCTCCGCCGACGGCCTGGACCAGACCACCACCATCGCCTACACACCCGCAGCGGGCGGTCCGGTAACCCAGGTCACAGAGACCAACCCAAAGTCACACACCACCACCGCGAATCTCAACCTGAGAGGCGCACCAACCACCGTCGTTGATGCCAACGGCAAAACCACCACCGCCAGCTACGACCCCCTCGGACGGCAGTTGAAGCTCTGGCTGCCCGGCCGCCCCACCAGCGGCACTGCCAACGAGGAGTACGTCTACGGCACCGACAGCCGCGCGGCCGCCAACTACCTGCACAGCAAGCAGCTGGGCCCCAACGGCAACCAGATCAGTAGCTTCGAGATCTACGACGGGCACCTGCGGCTTCGGCAGACACAGGCCACCGCCCCCGACGGCAAACGAGTCATCTCGGATATCCGCTACGACTCCCGTGGCCTCGTCGTCAAGGAATCAGCGTTCTACAACAGCGCCAGCGCCCCCACCAGCGCCCTGGTGACCTTCACCGACGCCACCGTGCCCACGCAGCGCCGCTACACCTACGACGGCACCGAAGACCTCACCCACGACGCCCTGTGGTCACTCAACGTCGAGAAGTGGCACACCGCCATCACGTACGACGGTGACCGCGTCAACGTCGACCCACCCACCGGCGGTATCCCCACCACCACCATCGAGGACGCCTCCGGCCGCACCATCGCCCAACGCCAGTACAAGGGCACCAGTCCAGCCGGCGACTACGACGAGACCACCTACGCCTACGACCGCCTCGACCGGCTCACCTCCGTCACAGACTCCGCCGGCAACACCTGGACGCACACCTACGATCGCCTCAACCGCCAAATCCAGAGCACCGACCCGGACGCCGGCACGAGCACCTTCGGCTACGACAACAACGACCAGCTGACCACCACCACCGACGGCCGCGGTGAAGTCCTACACCACGCCTACGACTCACTCGGCCGACCCACCGCACTGCGCGACGACAACGCGAGCGGTGCGCTGCGCGCCTCCTGGGTCTACGACACCCTCGCCAAGGGCTACCCCACCTCCGCGACCCGCCACCACACCAGCGGCGCCTACGTCCAGCAGGTCACCGGATACACCGACCTCTACCAGCCGACCGGCAACACCAACACCATCCCCGCCAGCCAGGGACTCCTCGGCGGCACCTACAGCGCCGGGTTCGGCTACCACCCCAACGGCACCCCCGCCACCACCGACCTGCCCGCCAAGGGCGGACTGCCCGCCGAAACGGTGACGTACAACTTCACCGACCAGGGCTATCTCGCCGGCGTCACCGGCCTGGACACCTACCTCGCCAGCGCCCAGTACTACTGGCACGGCGCCATCAAGCAACAAACCCTGGGCTCCGGCACCACCCGCGCCCGCCTCACGACCACCCTTGACGATGCCACCGGCCGACTCACCAAGTCGGAAGTCCACACCGAGAACCAGACCACCCCGGACACGTGGGTCGAGAAACTCACCGAGCAATACACCCACGACCCCGCCGGCAACGTCACCAGCATCACCGAAACCAACGGCACCACCACCGTGGCCAACCAGTGCTTCGGCTACGACTACCTCCAACGACTCACCGAAGCCTGGACCACCAGCGCCGCCACCTGCCAAACCACACCCACACAGTCCATCGTCGGCGGCGCCGACGCCTACTGGCACTCCTACACCTACGACAAGACCGGCAACCGACTCACCGACACCCGCCGCACCGCCACCGGCGACACCACCCGCGACTACACCTACCCCACCGCTGGAAGCACCCGCCCCCACACCCTCACCGGCACCACCACCCGAGGCGGCGGACCCAGCAGCACTTACACCTACGACAACGGCGGCTACCTAAGCACCCGCACCAGCACCGGCAAGCCCAACCAAACCCTCACCTTCGACGCCGAAGGCAATCTCACCGCACTCGCCAACGGCACCACCACCCACACCTACATCTACGACACCACCGGCAACCGCCTCATCGCCGACAACCCCGGCACTGAAAAGACCCTCTACCTCGGCGACACCGAATACCACCTCAGCCACGCCACCGGCCAAGTCACCGCCACCCGCTACTACCCCAACGCCGTACGCACCACCACCGACGGCCTCACCTGGATGGCCGCCAACCACCACGGCACCAACCAACTCGCCATCAACGCCACCACCCTCACCACCACCCGCAGACGCCTCACCCCTTTCGGCGAAGACCGCGGCGCACCACCAGCCACCTGGCCCGACAACAAAGGCCTCGTCGGCGGCACCAACGACCCCACCGGCTACACCCACCTCGGCGCCCGCCAATACGACCCCACCACCGGCCGCTTCACCTCCGTCGACCCCCTCATCGACTACAACGACCCACAAACCCTGCACGGCTACGCCTACGCAAACAACAGCCCAATCACCTACACCGACCCCGACGGTCTAATGATCGAGCGGGGAGGAGGACCAACGGGATATAGCACGGGACCCGGTGGAACATTCAGAGCCGGTAGTGGTGGCGCTGCCCGCATTAAGGGAAAGAGTCCTGGAAGGTCGTCGTCAAGCGGATCCAACAAGGGGACAATCAAGAAGATCAGCACGCCCAGAAAGAAGCGAAACGACGATCTTGACGAACGTCGAGCACAAAGGCGCAGCAGCGGACCGAAGCGCCTCACTGACCGCGACGAAATGCGGCAGATCAAAGACGAAATCCGTAGGAACCCAAACAAGAACAGGAGGCCCAAGCCAGCACCCCCTTCTAAGCCCAATCCGCCGAAGCCGCCGAAGTCGAGCGGCGGCCGAGGGGGTGGGCCCAAACCCAAACCCAAGCCCACGCCCACGCCCAGCAAAAGGCCGAAGGCGAAGCCGGTCAACAAACCCGAAGAGGATAGCGACTGCAAACACAGCTTCGCCCCTGCGACCCCCGTCCTCATGGCCGACGGCACCTCCAAACCCATCAGTGATGTCACCAAGGGCGACAAGGTGCTCGCTCACGATCCTGAAACGGGTACCACCAGCCCCGAGGCTGTTCAAGTTGTGCACGTCAATCGAGACACGGAGTTGACCGACCTAAGCATCCGGACCGATGATGGCGAGTTCATCACTGTCCACACAACCCAGAACCATCCAGTCTGGAGTGTAAGCCGCAGCAGATGGGTCGAAGCCGGAGAACTTGAGCCCACCGAACTCCTTCAGACCGCCTTCGGCAAGACCGTCTCCGTGGCCAAGGTCAACAACTACCTCGGCGTCGCAACTATGAACGACCTCACCGTCGCCGCGATCCATACGTACTACGTGCTGGCTGGCAGTACCCCGGTCCTGGTGCACAACTGCAACAAGAATCAAGGTGTTTACATTTTCGATGACCTGAGTAAGCCGGGTCATGTGTATGTGGGGCAGACCACGAGCTTTACAAACCGCTTCCGTAATCATGTAGGCTTGGGGCGGCTGGCCAGTCGCAAGGATGCCATTTGCATCCATGTATGTGGCAGTCCGGACGACCTTAAGGTCATGGAGTACATCATCAAGGATCAGTTGTTGGAATATGGATTTAAGCTTAGTAGCCCAATGGAGCCGAATACCAGGAATGTCTATAATTCCCGCCGGCGATTCATTCAAAGGCCGCTATTTCATTTGCCAGGTGGGGATAGTTGAGCACTATGTTCGCAGCATTCTTCCGATCGGCCGTAGGTGTTTGTAGTGGGTAACTGGGGTGAGTGCATATTCGATGATGACGACGCGGCGAACTTCTCCTTCGATCTTGATGACCTCAGTGAGGAAGACCGTTTCGTCTGCATCAAATCGGCGCTTGAGTTGATTGTCTTAAAGGGGGGCCGCTTCGAATTCCGTGATGGCGTTCATGCCGTTGCTGCGGCCGCGCTAGTGGCCCGCGAGTTGGAAGGTGGTGAAGACTTCAGGTCAGACATCTGTGGTCCATCAAATCCCATCCCCTCTCCAACTGTAGAGCTTGTTGAAATCGCTGAACGGGCCGTTCTGGTTCTGCTCGATGAGAGGTCGAGTATCGATTGGCGGTTCGGCCATAACCTTGATGATCAGTCGTTTAGGGTGATGCTAAATCAGTTGTTAGCGGTTATTTCAAGGAAATTGTCAGGCAATCCACCTGCGCTTTGGTGACGGCACCCGGGCTAGAGTGAAGGGCTGCGTGGAATTGTTTGCTTGGCGAGGGGTTTGGCCTTCCCAAGAAAGGCGTTGATCCTTCAAAGAAGGCCTATGTTATGGCAGAAAAGGCCGCTCGTCACCACGAGGCGGGAGTGATGGGCGAGCGGGTCGCCAAGGGGGCGCCGGCCATGACCGGCTGTCCCGCGATTTTCTGGCTGATGCCCGAAGTGCGGTAGACAATGAGCGCTTTTCATCGTGGGTTTCGGCTGGTCTGGACGTGATGTAGAACGAGGATGGCCTGGACGATCGCGGTGGCACGTCGGGGGCAGCAGCGGAGCTTGGCCAGGATCTTCCAGCTTTTGAGGGTGGCGACGGCACGCTCGCCGACGGCGCGGATCTTGGCGTGGTGCCGGTTGACGGTCTTCTGCCGGCGGGACAGTCGCGGCCGGTGACGGCGGCGCTTAAACGGCCTGCGGGTGCTGCCGCCAGCGCCTTGGTACGCCTTGTCGGCGAAGGTCATCACGTTGGCGCTGCTCAGAGCGTCGATCAGGCCGTGCGTGCGAGCGGCGGTCAGATCGTGTACGGCGTCGGGCAGGGCGGGTGAGGCCCAGATGAGGCGTCCTTTGCAGTCCGCGACGATCTGCACGTTGACTCCGTGGCGTTTGTGCTTTCCGGAGTAGTACGGCCTCTGGTCCGCGACCCGATCGATCGGAATCAGGGTGCCATCCAGGATCGCGTACGCGAGACGGGCGATGCGCCGTAGGGCCGCGATCAGGTCCTCGGCGTGCGCGGCGAGCAGGTCGACGGCTTCTCGGACGTACCGCCAGGCTGTGATGACGCTGACCGCGAAGCCGCAGGCCAGACGGGCGATGGTGTCCCCGTTACGCAGATGGGCCAATGCGAGCAGGGCCTCATTCCGACCAACCACAACAGACGGACGGTGCGACCATGCAGCCCGTCCGCCGAATAGCATCGACATCCGCAGCTACATAGCTGACACAACTCGGGCATCGATCATGTCGATGAGCTGCCAAACTTCAGATTAGACAACTGCGGCTGGAGTACTAGGCGACCACTCGGCCGCACCAGCTACGAGGTCTCGACAATGACGCCGTTTGCGTCGATGCCGTGGGTGCGCCAGTAGACGTCCCATTCGTCGTCGACGTGCTTCGGGACCTTGCCCTCCGGATAGCGGGTGTACGGGGCGGTCGGCTCCTCGTCGTTCGGGATGCAGGCGCTGCCGCCCTGGCCGCCGACCGCGATAACCGGGTACTCACCATTGCCGCAGATGTTCTCCCGGTAGGAGCAGCCGCTGGCCAACAGCCCGCTCAGCCCGACCGCGGCGAGGACGATCGTTATCCGTACGCGCATGACCAGCAGTCTGGTGGTAAGCGGCCGGGTCTGCCATCCGTACCCGTACTCAAGATCTGTTCTTCGCGCTGTGATGGCCGGCTCGCGGATCTGCTCGGTGGCCCGTGGGTCCGTTCGGCGAGGGTCTTACGGTGTCGTGCCGGGAAGCCGGACCGTGACGACGAGACCGCCGTCGGGGCCGGGGACGAGGTCGAGGGTCCCGTCGTGGTCGCGGACGATGCTGCCCACGATGGCCGGGCCGAGTCCGACGCCAGCGTGTTCGTCGGTGCGGACGCGTTCGGTACCGCGCTGGAAGGGCTCGGTGAGGTCGACCGCCCCCTGGTTGACGGTGTGCAGACGTTCGATGAGTTCGCCGCGCTGCTGGGTGGGGTCGCGGCGGGCGACGTCGAGGAGCATCCGCGAGATCGCGAGCGGGTGCGCAGTTCGTGGGAGGCGTCGCGGCGAACCTCTGCTGCTCGGCGAGGTGCGATTCGAGCTGTTCGAGCATCGAATCGAACGCGTCGGAGAGTTCCCGGAACTCGTCCTCGCGGCCCTCCATCCGCATCCGGTGGGACAGCGACCTGCCTGCGGCCACTCGGGGTGGCGGGCCGTCTCCTATCTACGCAACACGCCGATCACGGGCAAGTTGTACACCACTTCCACGGACGCAACCGTCCGCCCGGTGCGCCGTGCGGGTTGTGGCCTGCGGGGCTGGATCTCAACGACGCCGTGTGCCGCCTCGGTCAGATGCTCGGAGAGTTGGCGCATCGCCAGCTGGGCTTTCGCACGCTGCCCTGGGCACCCCTGGTAGCCCTAATGGGCGGTGAAGGTCACGTCAGCCCTTGATGAGGGATCGCCACCCCGCGTGGAAGCAAGGCCAGAGTGACTGCTGCCCCACCCTCTGTGCCCGTCGGCGATACCTTTCTGTACATGCGTGGCCATCTTGGATCCGGACTCGTCGCTCATCTTCCGCAGGACGAGTGGCTCCGGGTGCAGGACACCGGAATCCCCGTACGCTTCGAGCCCCGCGACGTGCTTCTGCGTCAGGGCGACACCACCCAGCACGTGCATGTGGTTCTGGCTGGTTGCGTCAAGATTGTGCGGTCGGAAAGCGACGGCAGTTGCGCGATTCTGACGCTGCGGGCTGCTGGCGACGTCGTCGGGGATCTGGCTGCGGTCGACTTGCAGCCCCGCTCGGCCACCGTGACCGCCCTCACCACCACGGTCACCCGGCTGCTGACCGGACCGCAGTTCCGGCGCTTCCTGACCCGGCCTGCGTTCGCCGTGGGCTTCGCCACCTACACGGTGAGCCGGTTGCGCGCCTCGGACGCGCAGCGTGCGGCGTTGGCCGTGCTGCCTGTGCGGGAGCGGCTGGTCCGGGCGCTGATCCAGCTCGACCGAGAGAGCCGGCACGCCGACGGGGGGCCGGCGATCCGGCTTTCCCAGGCCGAACTCGCCGAACTTGTCGGCGCCTCGCGTAACGCGGTCGTCGCCGAGCTGACCGCCCTGCGTGAGGCCGGCATCCTCGTCACTGGGCGGCGCGAGGTCACCATCTTGGACCTGGCGGCATTGAGCGACCGGTCACACGGGTTTCGCCCAGAACTGGGCAGAGAATCGCCTGTCACGGGCTGACGCTGAGGGGGTCCCATCCTCGTCGAGAAAGGACTCCCGTGGAACACATCCCGTTCGCACGCTCGACCGATCTGCCACCGTACCGGGCGATTCTGGCGGTGGACGCCAAGGGCTTCACCGCCGAACCAGGAAGCACCCACGAGGCAATCAGCAAGAACCTGCTCGACCTTGTGGGCGACGCCCTAGCCGACGCCGGGCTGGCGGCCGAGTGGGAACGCCCAGCGTTTCTCGGCCCGACCGGCGACGGCTTCGCCGTCGGGCTCCCGACACGCGTCCTGCCCTACTTGGTGGAACCGTTCCCACGTCTGCTTCAGGAGCGCCTCGCCGAGCACAACCGCCAGACGCGGGCGCACCTTCAACTGCGGGTCAGTCTGCACGTCGGGCCGCTGCCTGCCGACCCGGAAAACCTCCATTGGACCGGCAACGGGGATGCACGCAACGACACTCACCGCCTGCTTGACTCCGCACCGGTGAAGGCCGTGCTCGCTGCGGCCAGCCCGCGCGTGACATTTGTAGCCTGCATCTTCTCCGACCGCGTCTTCGAAGACGTCATCGCCGCCGGGTACGCCGGCATGCAGCCCGACCGCTGCCTCCCGGTCACAGCGACGGTCGATGGTAAGGCGTTCAGCCGGCAGGCATGGCTCTACCTCCCGGAGGTCTCGGGAAACCTGCTCGGCGTGTTGCCAGCCGCGTCGCCGCCACTGCCGAGGGCCGGGAAACCCGTACGGCCTCAAATCGCTGGACCGCGGGTGAAGCGGAACAACGGCCAGGTCGCCACCACGGTTGAGACCATGACGCAGCACCGCGGCGGTGACCGATGACCACCACCCCGATCGAGGCCGTCGCCCCGGACACCGACGAGTCGTATGCCGACGACATCGACGACGCACTATACGTCGAGGAGAGCAGCGGCCAGGTCGCCTCGCGGGTCGGCCGGGACATGGTGCAGAACGTCCACAACTGGCTCGGGCACTACCAGGCCGCCCACGAGCTCTCCGACGCCTTCGTGGACGAGACGATCGCGACCTTCGTGAATCGTGTCTACAGCCCGGGCGGGCTGTCCAGGGAGGCAGCGGCCGAGGTCCTGCGGGAGCAGCATTACGTCCTGCTGGTGGCCGATCCCGGCACTGGCCGGAGGACCGCCGCAGTGGGGCTTCTCGGCGGCGTTTCCTCGCCTCGGCGGGAGATCCCGATCGACGACGACGAGCAGCGACTCCTGCCGGTTGACAAGGTGCCGTGGACATCGTACGGCCGGTCCGCCTATCTGCTCACGGTGCCACCCGGCAACCGGAACGGACGGTTGCGGGAGACGCTAATCGCCTATCGAGAAGCCGTGGAGAAGCGCGACTCGTACCTCGTTGTCCTGGTCGATCGGAAGAGCCTCGAAAGGCCCGAGGACGTTCCCGGTTTCACCGTCCTCACGGTCAGCGCTCCCGCACGCGAGGAGCTGCTGAGCCGCCTCCTGGGCGATGGACCTGCCTGGCTGGACGTGGATCTGCTGCTCCAGACGCCGCCACTGCCAGCGATGTTGGACGGCGCCAACCCGGCCCAGATCGCGAGGCTGTCTCGCCGGATCAGGGCCGCAGCGGGTGACCCGCAGGAACCCCTGGCCGAGATCGCCCGCAAATCGGTCCAGGCATACCAGAACTGGGACGAAGAACTGGTCGCCTGGTTTGAAAAGTACGCCGACCCCCGGACTCGGCTCTTCCTCATTGCCTTGGCCTTCCTACAGGGAGGACAGGCAACCAACGTTCTGCACGCAATGGAGAAGCTAGCCGAAAAGCTGGAGGAACCGGCAGACGTACGTGGCGGCATGGGCGCCCCAGGGATTCGCCAACTTGCCAAGAACGTCAAAGCCAGGATTGACGACGAGCACCGCATCTTCTTCACCCTGCCGTCCTATGATGTCGCGATCCTGCGCTACGTCCACGGTGATCAGTCCAAGGGCTTCCGTAACCGCCTCTGGAGCTGGGCGTCTGACCTACCGATGCGCCGCGGAGGTTCCCCCAACGCCCGCATTGCTGGTCAGGTGGCCTCGGCCATGCTCGCCGTGACCCTAGCCCTTCCCGGAGCCGATGCACCCGAAGTGCGCATTCTGGTCGAACGATGGTGGGGTTACCAGACCCTGCGTCCGCTGGTCGTCGATCTGATGACGGCGGTTGCGATGAGTCCCGAGGCCGGTGCGGCGATGCGCGGTCGGCTCAACCAATGGGCCGTCCAGTCAGGAAGCCTGACGCTGCTCTGCGCGGTGGCCCGAGTCTGCGGCGGCGCGCTGGCAGACGCGTATCCGCAGGCGGTGATGACCCGCCTGAACAACCTCGCCGGGCGGGGACTCGACGCCGTCACCCAGGAAGTCGTGGAGGCCGTGCGATCGCTCTGGGAACGACCGCTGCACCGGCAGGCGACACTACAGCGGGTCATCGCGTGGGCGGCCGGACAGGACCAGCGGCATGACGCAGGGCTGCGCGCCCTGGCGGCGATCTCCAACACCCCGGACCAGGCCGGGTTTCTCCTCACCGAGCTGGCTGGCCACCCGGAACTGCAGACCGGACTGGTAGACGCCTTCACGCTCCTGTTCACAGGCAGAGGTCCACAGGGCGAATTCCGCGAGACGCTCTTTCGCTGGCTGGACGCGGCGGCAGTCGAACCCATGTACGAGGACCTGATCACCGACTTGATGATCCGCGCCGGCGGGGCAGGTCAGGGTGCTAGCAGCCGTTTCGCCCGCATGTCCGACCTGCTGTACGACTGGCAGCCGACCGCCCACGACGCCCAGGCACCGGATGCCCGGGCTCTGCGTGACCGACTCAACGAGCGATTCCACCAAGCAAACCCACTGGACGCTTCATGATCGAAAGCTGGCGTAGCCGCCTGTCGGGCCTCTGGAGGAGACACCAGGAACCCGCACAGCCGGTCACCTTTTCCGCGGAACTGCGCAGCTGCCATCCGCACGTCGCGTTCGACGCGACCTTCCAGCTGCGGTGGCATGGAGACGATCAGGCCGCCCTATGGACGACGCGGCAGAAGCTCACAGAATGGGCCGACCAGGAGAGCGCCCGATACTGCGTCACCCAGGCCGGCAACGCCGAGAACGACATCAACGCCAGGATCGCCTACGGCGCCCGCGTCCATCTGGCGGTCAGCCGGCAAGCCCGTGCCGCTGCGGAGGCAATCCTGGATATCGGACGTCAGACCACCCTCGAACACCTAAAGCAGCAGACCGAGCTGGAACGGATCCGATACCTACGAGAAAGCGTCTACTCCCGTCCCGATGTTGCCCGCAGCTACTGGCTCTACCACCACCCAGACCAACTGAACACAATGCTGAACATCGACTTCGAGGGAATCGCAAGAAAGTTCGGAGACGCCGAGGAGTCACGCTTTCTGGTGATCGCCAAACTGATCGACGACTTCTTCGGACGACTCGAGGACGGCGAACGCCGATATCTGCTCGGACAGTTGGGCAAGATCTTCTCCTCGTACGACCGCCCTGACCTGGCCGAAAGCCTGGAAGCCTCATGAGGGAAGCCGAACGAGCCTACCTGCAACAGGCGAACGAGATGATCCGCTTCGCCGATGTGAAGGCGGCCGCCGTCCTCGCCGCCGCTGGCGTCCTCGCCGGGCAACTGCCGTCGGCTCACGGCTCCTGGGCCAAAGGCGTCCTGTTAGCCGCCAGCATCTGCATCGTGCTCAGCGCGTTACTGGCGCTCTATACCCTGGCACCACGGCGGCAGGTGGCATCCGCGTGGTCACTGCACTTCTACGACCACGTCGCCCGTCGGTACGGCGATGACCGGGAAGCCTTCGTCAGCGCCTGGGTGGAGGCGGCGGCCGACGAAGACGCTTTTGATCGGGCGATCGTCGGACAGATCTGGGCAGCGAACATGGTGGCATACCGCAAGTTCACCTGGATCACTTGGTCCATCCGCACCTTGGTGGCCGGCGTCGTGGCCCTCGTGGCCCTGGCAATTACCTGACGTGCTTCTCGTAATCCTGACGGTCGCCCTCACCGCCGTCGGACCGGACGAGGATCGCGACTACTCTAAATAGGCGTTCCAGCTCACCGGCTACCGGCGCTGTGCCCAGTTGTGGTTCGTTGAGCAGCGACCAACTGGTAGATGCGAATCAATCCCACTAACTGACGTTCCCTGGGCGCAACATTCGAACGGAAACACCCCCGCGCGTGCGGGGACCAGCGCTGTACACCGTGTCGGCGGTTCCGACGCCGGGGAACACCCCGTGCGTGCGGGGGCCAGCCGATGACCAGCGGCACCCGCAGGACATACATCGGAACCCCCGCGCGTGCGGAGACCAGCCGAAGGCGATCCTCGCCCAGATGCGCCAAGACGGAACACCCCCGCGCGTGCGGGGACCAGGGACCCCTGCACGGCACCCGGCTCGCGTCGCGGGGAACACCCCCGCGCGTGCGGGGATCAGCTGCGCACCGCCGGCAACGTCGCGCTCGCCTCCGGAACACCCCCGCGCGTGCGGGGACCAGCTGATCCGGGGCACCGGCCCGATGTCCGGCGAGGGAACACCCCCGCGCGTGCGGGGACCAGGAGGTGTTCGGGTTCGACGGCGACGGCAAGCCGGGAACACCCCCGCGCGTGCGGGGACCAGTCGCTGACGCCGGGCTCCTCGTTCCACTCTTCCGGAACACCCCCGCGCGTGCGGGGAACAGACGATCTCGCCCGGTACCACGCAGTACCAGACCGGAACACCCCCGCGCGTGCGGGGAACAGGCCTGGGTGATGTAGTTGCCGCACTCGGGGCACGGAACACCCCCGCGCGTGCGGGGAACAGGAAGGCGCGGGCCACCTGGACGGGCGCCGGGACGGAACACCCCCGCGCGTGCGGGGAACAGCACCGGCCCCTGCCCTGGCGGCGGCCCGTGAACGGAACACCCCCGCGCGTGCGGGGAACAGGCTTGTTGACCTGCGGCTCTAAAGATCAGGAACGCCAATTTCGTTCACTCTGGCATCCAAGATCTTCTTTCCTCTCAGGTGCGGGACGTCCGGCTCGATGCTGGTAAAGCCTACTCGCAGGCGATGAGGCGCTGGATCTGATCTCCAGCGCCTCACCCCGAGCCGGACCGCCTGAATATCTCACAACCGTCTCACGGATAGTCGGGCAAGACTCGACACAGCCCGACATGAGGCCGACCGCCAACCGGCCATTGACCAGCGTGTCCGGCACGAGCCGGTCCCGTCCGGCAGGCGCCGGTACGCCGGCTAGTTCACTGGGGGTCAAGGGGTCGTCGGTTCGAATCCGGCCGTCCCGACGCAGGTCAGAGGGTGCATTCGATCGGTGAATGTGCCCTCTTTGGCGTACTGGGGACCAAGATCAGTCAAGTTGGAGCGTGTCTAGCGCTGCTTGACCGCTGGTCAAGTTCCAACGACTACTCTCTCACCTGCCGGATTGTTCTCTCGGGGGTATCAAGGGCGCCACGCAAGCGTGGCGCCGGCCCGCTCGCGACCGGCCTGCTGGCGGCCTCCGGCCGGCATCGGCCGGTCGCGGCTTCACCCCCGAGGAAGGGGGCATCGCGCTCTAGGCCAGTCCCTAGGGCTGGAACGCTGTACCGTCCGACCGTGCAAAGCCCAGCGCCGATTACTCCTACCGCGCCATCACTGGCGGCCGGCTTCCCGGCCCATCTTCAGCGAGACGTGCAGACCGTCACGAAGCTTCTACCACCGCCGCCCTTGAATCCGGCGCTGCCGTTCCGTGTCACCGTCGACGGGCAGCCACTGATCATCCCGTACCGGATCTACGAAGCCGAACCCTCAGCCGCTACAGAACTCAGCCTGTCACCCACCCAACTCGCAATCCTCAACTGCCTCTACACACGTCACCACGACGGTCGAGTACGGCAGCGACGGCTTGGGCACATTCTCAGGCTAAACGAGCCATGGGTGGTTCCATTCGTAGTCCGGCTGGTCGGGGAGTATGTCCTAGAAATCCTGCTCGATATCCGCCGTGAACTCGTCGAACTCGACGACCCCACGACCCCGCAGCACGCCGTGTACGGACAGGTACTCGCCGCGAACCCGTCGTTCCTCGCCATCACGCGCCAGCAAGCGGCGAGCTACTGGGCCTGCTACCACCGGCATCTGTACTCCGACCGCCGCTACTACCCGGGCTCAACACTCATCAAGTCCGTGCAAGCCGCAGCAAGGCACTACAGCACCCCTGCCAGGTCACGGTCATCGTATCTAGACAAAGGCATTCCGCCGCCGTAGTTCACCCCAACGTCTGCCAGGCCGGGACGATCGCGTCGGTGGCGGGCCACCGTCGAACGCGGGGCGATCGCTGCCGCACCGCTTCGCGGCTTGCCACCGGAGTACCTGGTCCAGGCGCGCAGTGACCCGGCGCCACGGCAAACCGCCCCGGCCCGAAGGCCGGGGCGGGAAGCCGTCACGGGTCGGCACGGCCACCGGCGGTACCTGGCGATCGTCTTGCGGGTCGCCGCCGACCGGCGGCAACGCGATGGAGGCCAGTCGGCCGGTCGCCACCGCCTTCACCCGGACCGTCCGACTGCCGTTTAATCCGGCGAAGCGCAGAGGGGGCAGGATCACCTCGCCGGCCGGGTCGAAGTACAGCCGGTCGCCGATGTCCAGGCAGTTCAGTGGCAGGGTGCGAAGTCGCCGGGGTGGCGAGATCCGCCAAGCCTCCAGGCTTCCGCCGGCGGTGCCGCACCGCACGGCGAGCCGGCCGTCGGGCGACACCGCGCGGACGCCAGGCAGCCGGCCCACCTCGCGGTTTGTCCGCGGGTTCCAGACCGCGCCGTCCTCAAAAATCATCGTGCCGGATTCGGACGTGAACCACGCGGCCCGCACCTCGCGCGGCGGTAGCACCCGCTGAGTATCTGACGCGAGGTCCCACAGCACCGCGCGCTGCGGCTGGCGCGTGGGTCCGTTGAGCAGGGCTAACCGCTGGCCGGTCGGGTCGAAGCCTTGCAGCGTCACCGTCCCGGTGAACGGCAGGCGCAGACGGCGGTCGTCGGGAAGGATCACCTCGACGTAGTCCGGGCCCACCCACGCGATCCGGGTTCCGGAGGCGTCGGTGACGACCTGCCGCGCCTCGTCGTCGGCCAACGGCGTGCTGGCAGGCCGGCCACCGTCGAAGGTCCAGCGCAGAAGCCGGGGGTATGCGGTGATCAACGACGGCGGGTCGGCCGCCACGGCCAGGACGCGGACGTCGCGCGTGTCGGGCAACAGCGCGCTGGCATCGGCGAGCTGGGCGTAGGTGGAGAACAGGGCGGACCGGGAGGCGGCATTGTCTTCGGTATGGAAGGCTGCCAGCGCCGCGAGAGCTGCTCCGTTCAAGTCGCGCGGCATGAGATCGCGGGCCCGCTGGGCCAGATCGCGGGCGCCCAGTTCGTGCACCCGGGCGTCAAGGTCGGCGCCACGCCGCTGGAGCAGAACGGCGAACGTCGCCGTGGCGGCCAGCAGCACGGCCAGGACGGCCGCCGTAGCCCGCCACAGCACAGCGGTCCAGCGTTGGCGGCGGCGGCTGGCCGTGACGTGGTCGATGCCGGCCGGGGATAGGTCGGCGCGATGGACGCGCAGCCACTCGTCAGCCGCAGCCACTCGTCAGCCGCAGCCAGCCGTGCTCCGCGCAGCGGCTCGCCCAGATCGCGGCTGGCCCGTACCGCGTCGCGCCACAGCAAGAAGTCACGCTAGCGTGAAACCCAGTCGTGGAGCCGCTTCCAGTGTTGGACGAGTGTGTCGTGGATCAGGTCGAATCCGTCTTCGCGGGCGACCACCAGCCGGCGATCGGCGAGTTCACGCACGACCGCGAGGTCGTCGGCCGTGAGTTCGTCGGCTTTGACGGTGCGCCACAGCGTCGCCGTGGCCGAGACCGGACGCACCAGTCGCAGCAGCACCCGGCGCACGGCCGGCTCGCCGTGCAGGGCGAGCGGCTCTTCGATCGCCCGTTCGGCGTGACCGCCGATGACGCCGGCCACCCCGCCGACGCGGTCGTAGGCCTCGCGGGTGAACTCGTCTTCCCACAGGTCGTGCATCAGTTGCTCGACCATCGGTAGGACGGCGGCGTCGGTACCGGCGTCGGCGATGACCTTCTCCGGCAGGCCGGGATCAAGGACGCGCCCGGTGCCGGCCAGCGGACCCTCGATCACCGGGCGAAGCGCCTCACCGGTCAGCGGGGTCAGCGGATAGGCGGCCTCACTCCATGTCGCGGCCGAGCCGAAGAGCGTCGCCGCTTGGTCGAGGAAATCAGACCGGATGGCCACCACGATCCGCACTCGCGGGCCGGCGGCCTGGGTGTCATGCAACCGCCGCAGCAGTGTGGCGGCCTGCTCGCGGTCGTCGAGCAGCTCCTCGAACTGATCGACGACAAGCACCAGCCTCTGCTTGCCGAGCCGGTCGAGGGCTTCAGCGATGCCGCCAGAATCGGCCGGCCCGTCGAGGGCGGCGTTCAGCGCCCGGCGAAGCGCCGCCTCCGGGTCGGTGAAGGCGTGGGCACGGATGGTGGCCACGACGGCATCGTCGCGCCGCAGCCGGGGGACGACGCCAGCGGCCAGCAGCGATGATTTGCCGCTGCCGGACGCGCCGGACAGCACGGTGAACGGCTGGTATCTCGCCTTGGCGGCGAGGGCGGCCGTCTCCTCGTCGCGGCCGTGGAAGAGACGTTCGTCCTGCTCGCGGAATGGGCTCAGGCCTCGGAAGGGGTTCGCGTCCTTGCGTAGCGCGGCCAATGCCGGCCAGTGCCCGAGGATGGCGTCAACGGGCAGCGCGTACGAGGTGCGCCGTTCGCTGGTCTGGCGCTCAACGGTGACGAGCACTCCGATCGCGGCGTCCAGACCGTCGTCCCAGACCGGCGTGCCGCTGAAACCCTGGCTGGCCGTGAATCCCCGGTCGCGCTCGTCGTCGATCTGCAGCAGGCCCAGTGCGGTCCGGCCGCGGAGCTCACCGGTGGCCCAGGCGCCGTGAATCAGGTGGCCGGCCGGAAAGCCGAACATGCGGCAGCGACGGTCGGTGCTCGGTGCCCTGTCGGCGAGGGTAATCGGTGTGTACCGGGGCGGGGCCGGGGCCGTCAGCCGCAGGCCGGCGAGGTCAACCTCGGGCTGCCAGACCTCAATGCAGCCGGGCAGTCCATCGATCTCGATCTCCGCCCCGACGGCCGGCTCTTCCGGCACCAGCGCGGCCGTCACGACATGGGCTGCGGTGCACACCAGATCGGGGGCGACCAGGAAGCCGAGGCCGCCGCCGCCCGCGAACCGGACGAGGGAGGCACGAATCCTCTCGTCGGCCGCCACAAACGTCAATATAGACGGAGGTGACCACGCCCGTGGTCACCTGGCGGCGCGGTGGCCGCGTGGTCGCAGTCGTCGTCGGACACCACGGCGCGCAGCCGGCCCTGGCTGAGCCGTCTGGGGGTGTTGGTAAGAACCACGCCACCAGGGGCCGAGTGTTGAGCTTCATGGGCCGCCTGGGGCGGTCGGTGGTCGTTGAGCTGGTGTCTCGTTAGGGGATCGCCCACCGGGCACCGACCAGACCGATCGGCGCCGCCGTTACGATCTGGCCGGCGAGTTCCGTAAGAACCGCCCGGCAAAAGTGACCGGTCAGAGCGGCCGGTTGTAGACCGTGCTCACCTCGCGAACCCGAAGCCGTACCCGATGTCACCACGCTCGGCGCAACCTGGTAATCACCACACGCGAGCGGAGCTGTCATGCGCCGCGTGTAGTTGCACCAGATCTCCGGGGTGGCCGTACCGATATCCTTGACCGTTGACGCAGCCGATCGCGGTGACGGCAGCGTGTTGCCGCTCGGTCTCCACCCCTTCGGCGACCACCGACAGTTCGAACGCGCTCGCCAGCCGGGTCACCATCTCCACCGTCGAGTACGCCCGGTTGTCGTCATCGAGCCGCGCCACGAACGAACGGTCAATCTTCAGTTCCGTTGCCGGAATCCGGTGTAGGTAGCTCAACGATGAGTACCCCGTGCCGAAATCGTCAATGGCGATCCGGACACCCATCTCGCGCAGTTGCCGCAGCCGGTCGATGACCGCCTCAGTTCCCTCGATCAGCGCCGACTCGGTCAGTTCTAGGGTGAGTGCCCGGGGACACAGCCCGGCGGTGGCGGTCGCGGCGGCCACCGTCGTGATCAGATCGGGTCTGCGCAGATGAGCAGCGGTGACGTTCACCGACAAGGCAATCCCCGGCGCCCGGTGCCGCCAGGTCGCCGCCGCTTGACACGCTTCCCGGAGCACCCACCGATCGATTGGCAGAATCAGCCCTGCTTCCTCGGCCAGCGGCAGGAAACGTCCCGGGCCTATGGTGCCCAGTCGCGGGTGTCGCCATCGCACCAGTGCCTCGGCGCCGCTGACCGCTCCGGTCGCGAGATCGACGATTGGCTGGAAAACCAGGCTCAGCTGTCCCTCGTCTACCGCCCGTCGCAGGTCTGCGATCAGTTCCGCCCGGCCCACTGCAGCGTCGCGCAGAGCGGGGGTGCACGTTCGATAGGCAGCCTTCCCGGCGGCCTTGGCCGCGTACATTGCAATGTCGGCGTCGCGCAACAGATCGGTGTGCGAGGCGTGCTGCGGACCGTACGCGGCGATGCCGATGCTCGCCGATGCGTGCACCCCCGGATCGTCCTGCTCCGGCGACGGGCCCAAAGCGGTGAGTAACCGGCGGGCCAAACTCTCTGGTGACACGACCTGACGGCGGTCGACGAGGATCGCGAACTCGTCCCCGCCGAGCCGCGCGACGGTAGCGTCGCCGTCCACCACGGCCCGCATCCGCTCGGCGACCTCGGCCAGCACCAGGTCGCCGCTGGCATGTCCGAACCGGTCGTTGACCTGCTTGAAGCCGTCGAGGTCAAGCAGCAGTACCGCAACGGGCATCCTGCCCCGAAGCGCCGCGCGAAGCCGCCGGGTGAACAGGAAACGGTTGGGAAGCCCGGTGAGCTGATCGGTGTAGGCAAGCTGACGCAGCCGGGCGACCAGATGTAGATTCTCGTTGGCCGCCAATCCCTGACGCACCGCGAGCGTGGCGAGCAGCACCATCATTCCCACGAACACCAGTGGTGGGATTTGCCCGGAGGGACGGCGGGCCAACACCACGGCCACGATGGCCCCGCCAACCGGTAGGTAGGGCATCGCCACCCGCCACCACGAAGGCAGGGACGGCTCGACCGCGTCGTCGATCTCGTCACGCACGCTCGGCGGTGAATGCCGGGTGGCGGCAGCGACGAGGAGATAGCTCAGGGGCCAGCACACGTCGATCGGGTGACCGGCGGTGTAGTCGCCGGCAGCGACTATCGAGATGTACCCGGCGTCGGCCACCACCCGCAGCGTCAGACTCGCGCCGATGAACGTCATCGCCCGCCACCGAGCGCGATGCGGCCCGACCACCGCGACAAGAATCGTCAACTGCACCAGGTCGAGCATCGGATAGAGCTGCCCGTAGGTACGCAGCGGATCGGCGAGATCGGCGACGGCGACGCCTCGTAGCACCAGCACCCAACCGACCGGGATGAGAGCCAGCCCGACGATAAGTCCGTCGAGGACGGTCCGCGCCCGTCCCACAGTGGTGCGCGGTGCGGCGGTCGAGTAGAGCAGGGCAGCTGAGCCGGAGAGAATGCCGGCGACGAAGATAGTCCCTACCAGCGGAGTATGGGGCAGGCCGGTGCCGGCCAGCCGGTCGGCCATCCATACCGTGCGGCCGAGAGCGGCCAGTGCCATGGTGAGCGCCAGCAGGGCCCAGAATCGATGCACCGATCGGGACTGCTGGCGGGTCGCGGCCGCGCAGGCGAATGCGGCCAGCCCGGCGACGAGTAGTCCGCCGAGGTCACTGACAAGAGCGGCACCGGGCAACGCCAGCAGCAGCCAGACGGCCTCGATCAGAACCAGAGCCGTGGCGACGGGAAGGACCAGGCGAACTGTCGCTCGGACACGCGAGGATGCGGCGGGGGCCGATTCGACGGCCGATCCAGGGATCGGGCCGCATCTCGCGGAGGCCGGAGTGCGGCTGCCTTCGCCAGTATTTTCGTCTCTTGGCGGCACGACGATTGCTCCGGCTCTTCCTCGTGCAGTTCTCGATACAAGACGGGCTTCCCCACGGATTTGAGAGCGTAACTACGGCGAGGACCGACCGCCAGAGCTGATTAGTTCGAACCGACCGCCACCCGACCTGAATGCCTGCCCGGCCCCGGTGGTGTCTCCGCCGCGGGCACCTGGAGTCGGTCGAGCGTTGCTGGTCGCGCTGGTGTTGCGCGCTGATGCCCCGAGGCCCCGTCGCCGATGACGATCATGTCGGCGGTGCGTGATTCAGTGGTAGGCACCTGGGAGGGGGAGCCGGTAATGACGATGCCGGTGACGTCGATTCCGGGTTGGGCGGTGGTGGCAACGTCGGTGGCGTGTTCGACGATTTGGTGGGCCTGGTGACGTAGACCGGCTTTGGGTGGCCCGTGCGCGGGTGGTCGAGGGGCACGTGGAACAGGGGCCAGATGAAGGCGTGGACGATGCGCAGGGGTCGGTGGCGCCAGGCGGCTTGCTGGGCGGCGTAGCGCACGGCGCGTGGGGCGTGGGGCGTGGTTAGGGTCGTCCACGCCGACGACGGGTGGGTGGCTGGTGGTCATTGGTCCTCTCGCGGGAGTGCGTGCGGAACGCTGCCCGTCACCGGCGGCGGCGGGGGTGCGGAGCCCAGGACGCGTAGCAGGAGCGCTCCGGCGAAGTAGGCGGTCAGGGCGATGGCGGGGATACCGAGTGGAACGGGTTGGGTGCGGGGCAGCAGGCTGTTGTCGAGCAGCCCGAACGCGACCGCGGCGAGGCCGGTGACGGCGAGTACCAGGCGGGGTGCCGGCCGGGCCAGCAGGTCGGCTGCGGGGGCGGGTAGCCAGCGGGGCCGGTGGCGTGGTGTCCGGCTACCGCGAATCTCGATGGGACCGAAGACGGCGACGAGGACGGCCAAGACGGCGGTGAGCATCACCAGCCAGGGCAGCCGCCAGACGAACCACGCCGCGCTGCCGGCGGTCGGAGTGGGTAGGACGTCGAGGGTGTGCAGGGCGGCGGTGAGCAGGATCGCGGCGGTGATGTGCCACAGGAAGACGGTGAGGATAACGGCATTGACGGCGATGACCGTCATCCAGGGGCGGGTACGGCGCAGCCACCGTTCGGCCCGGCGGCGCACCAGGAGCGCGGCGGCGAGTTGGCAGGTGAACAGGGCCAGCAGGGCGACACTGGGTGGGGACATGTTGTGCAGACGCTCCCCAGGCACGTTGATCATGCTGACCGGGTACGGGCCGAGCCCGGTGAGCAGCAGTAGAACGGCGCCGCCGCCGGCCAGCATCGCCCACTGGACGCGACGGCGGGTGGGAAGCCGGTTGTCGCGCCAGAAAAAGCCGATCTGGTGAATGGCCAGCCAGCCGAACAGGAAGCTGCCGTTGCCCCAGGCCTCCTCGCCGTAGAGGCGGGCGAGGTCGCCGGCGGTGACCAGGACGAGTAGGACGGCGGGTACGGCGACGCCGTAGCGGCGGTGCAGGACCCACATGAGCGGGGTGAGGGTGACGACGATGAGGTAGACCGACAGGAACCACAGGGGAATCGCGGCGAACCACACCACCTGCCGCGTCCGCGATGCGTCGGCGTCGAGCAGCCGGGCGATGCCGGCGCCGGCGGAGAGGATGACGACGAGGGCGGTGGTGGGGCGCACCAGCCGGGCCGCACGGTGCACCAGCCAATCCCCGGCGCGCTGGCCCTTGCGGTGGGCGGAGGTGAGCGAGGCGGCGTTGGCGTAGCCGCCGACGAGGAAGAAGACCGGCATGACCTGCACCAGCCAGGTGATCAGGTATGCCCACCGTAAGTCCGGCAGCGCCGACCGCCCGGTCAGTTGCCCGTCCTGGTAGCCGACGACGGTGACCAGCCAGTGCCCGAGCACCACGGCGACGATGGCGACCGCTCGTAGCAGGTCGACGAAACGCTCGCGCTGCGGCGGCGTCCCCTCAGCCAGCCGCCGCACACCGGCCAGGGGATTCACAGTGTCAGCGGACGGCCGAGATGGCGCTGCCGATGGGGTTGCCTGCCGACTGGTAGGGCGTGGCCTCACGGCCGCCGGGCAGGTCCGGCAGCGGCACCTCGATGCTGGCCGGTGGCAGGCTGCGACGGCGGCGGGCTGCCACAGCCAGGCCCGCAACGGCCAGCGCCGCGCAGGCCAGGTAGATGGTACGGGCGGCTACCGGTCGGCGGGCTGGGCGGCGCGAGAGTTTCATCGGGTGGTCCTTTGACGGTTTCGTCGGGTGGTCTGGAGGAGAACAGCGGGTCAGGTCCCGCTGTGGCACCTGCTGCCGGGTAGGCCGCGGCAGCGGGCCATGGGTATGGGCCGGGTTGGCGTGGGTGTCAGTGGCCGCGGTAGAGGGCGTCGAGGTCGGCGGCGTAGCGGTCGGCGACCACGTCGCGTTTGACCTTGAGGGTGGGAGTGAGTTCGCCGTCGGTCTCGGTGAGGTCGCGGGGCAGTATGCGGAAGGTTTTGATTTGTTCGGCCTTGGACACGGTGCGATTGGCGCGGTCCACCGCTTGCTGGATCTCGGCACGCAGTCTTGGGTCGTCGCGCAGGTCGGCCAGGGGCGCGTCCGGCCGCCCCGTTGCGGTGCGCCACCGCTGCCAGGCCTGCGGGTCGACGGTGATCAGCGCGGCCACGTAGGGGCGTCCGTCGCCGACGAGCATGCACTGGCTGACCAGCGGGTGCGCGCGCACGGCGTCCTCGATCGGGGCGGGGGCGAGGTTCTTCCCGGCCGCGGTCACGATGATCTCCTTTGTCCGGCCGGTGATCCGCAGGAAACCGTCGGGGTCGAGACTGCCGAGGTCGCCGGTGCGCAGCCACCCGTCGTCGGTGAAGGTGGCGCGGGTGGCGTCAGCGTTGTTCCAGTAGCCGGGGAATATGACGTCGCCGTCAGCCTGGATCTCCCCGTCGTCCGCGATGCGGATCCGCACGCCCGGCAGGGGCCGGCCGACGGTGCCGATGCGCTGCGCGTCGGGCAGGTTCACCGTCAGCGCCGGAGAGGTCTCGGTCAGGCCGTAACCCTCCAGAACTGTGACGCCCGCGCCGCGGAAGAAGTGTCCCAGACGCTCACCCAGCGGCGCCCCACCGACGATGGCCATCCGGCACCGCCCGCCTAGAGCGGCCCGCAGCTTCCGGTAGGCCAGCACGTCGAACAAGGTGTGCGCCAACCGCAGAATGCCACCCGGGCCGGAGGTGCCGTCGAGGGCGCGGCTGTAGCGCACCGCCAACTGCTCGGCGGCGGTGAACAGCCACCCACGGTGGGCGTCCTCGGCCTTCTGCCGGGCCCGGTTGTGCATCTTCTCGAACACCCGCGGCACCGCGAGGATGAACGTCGGTCGGTGCTGGCGCAGCTGGTCGAGCACCCCGGCGATGTCGGCGCTGTGCACCAGCGTCGCCCGGGTCTGCACCATCCCCACCTGGATCAGCCGGGCGAAGGCATGCGCCAGCGGCAGGAACAGCACCGTCGACGCCCCCGCGTGCAGCAGTTGCGGCAGCACCGACACCGCGGTGGTGACGTCGCAGAAGATGTTGCGGTGGGTCAGCACGCAGCCCTTCGGCCGGCCGGTCGTGCCGCTGGTGTAGACGATCGTGGCCACGTCGGCCCCGCTGACCCGCCGGCGCCGTGCCTCGACGTTGGCGTCGGGGACCGTGCGCCCCTGGGCCGCCAGGTCGATCAGCCCGCCGGCGTCGATCTGCCACATCTGGCGCAGGGCCGGCGTCCGCTCGCGCAGGCCGGTGACGGTCGCGGCGTGCTCGGCGGTCTCCACCACGCAGCCGGCCGCACCGGAGTCGCCGATGATCCACTCAATCTGTTCCGCGCTGGCGGTGTCGTAGATCGGCACTGTCACCGCCCCTATCGCCCACAGCGCGTAGTCCACCAGGGTCCACTCGTAGCGGGTACGACTGACCAACGCGACCCGATCACCGTGCTTGATGCCGGCGGCGATGAAGCCGCGGGTGAGTGCGTGCACGTCGTCGCGGAAGGTAGCGCAGCTCACCAAAACCGTCCCGGCCCGGCGTCCCCGGCGGGCTGGCCAGGATCGCGGGTCCGGATCAGGGCGCACGAACTGCACCGCCTCGGGATCCTGCCGAGCGTTGTCCCACACCATCTCGGCCAGTCCCGGTACCCGCTCGTCAGTGAGGACCGGCTCGACCGCCACGTCCTGCATGCCACACACCCCCGTCGTGCCGCACTGCGCCTCAGGGCGCGTCTGGTCCGTGAGGCCAGCATGCCGTCATCAGGAGTGGCGGCGACGAAATTCGGCGGAGTCCACGTCGCCTGGGTTACCCGCATCGGCGTCGCCGCTCGCGGGTGCGTGCCGTGCAGTCAGGACGCTGCCGACGATGGCCGCGGTCAGGCTCACCACCACGATGCCGAGGTTGACCGCCACCGGTGGACGACCCACGGGTGTCTCCGACAGCATGAGTTCCACGCCCGCGAAGACCAGCAGCGCCGCCAGCGCCGCCCGTAGGTACCGGAATCGGCGCACCAGCACCGCGAGACCGAAGTACAGGCTGTGCAGGCCGAGGACCGCGAACGCGTTCGCCGCCCACACCAGGAACGCGTCGTCGGTGATCGCCAACACCGCCGCGACGGCGTCCACCGCGAACACCACATCCACCCCGAGGATTACCAGCAGCACCACACCCGCCATGGTCACCGCGCGGCGTCCCCGATTCCGCACCGTCAGACGTACGCCGAGAAACAACGGCACCACCGGCACCAATCGGCTCAGCAATTTCACCGCCCGGCCCCCACCGGCAGGCAGCCGCCAGCCCCGCCACACCTGTACGGCGCTGAGCAGCAGGACCGCCCCGAACGGCACCGCCACCCACGACACCGCCTCCAGCACCCGCGTCCCCGCCATGATGAACCCGAACCGCAACACCAGCGCGGCCAGCACCCCCCCAGAACAACACCCGTTGCCGCACCGGCTCCGGCACCGAGAACAACGCGAACACCTGCGCGAAGACGAACACGTAGTCCAACGACAACGTCTTCTCCAACAAATAGCCGGCGAAGTAGGTGGCGCCTGCCGCGCGACCCAGCACGGCCCACACCAGCACGCCGAACAGCACCCCGGCGCTGACCCACACGGTTGACCACAGCACCGCCTCCCGAGCCTCCACCGTCCTCGACCGGCGATGCGCCACCAGATCCACCACCAGCAACACCGCGACCGCTGTCGCCGAACCCCACCACCACACGGCATCGACCTGGTCAAACACCCGATTTCCCCACGCTGAGGGGCCCTGTGTCAGCGCCAGTGTCACCACCGCTTCAGGCTGCAACGGCGCCTGGCATCGGCGTCACGAAACCCGAGATACCGAGAGTTTCGGGTGGCGCGGAGTCGCCACATCGCCGTGAGCGCAAAGCGGCGAGACTGCACTTCGGGGGTCCCCGTCACCGCTGGGGTGCAGTGTCTGCTCGGTCGTTACCGCTCGGCGCTGCACTACCCGCGGCGTGGCCTGGCGGTCGCTGGCGTTCCGGTCAACGAGCGCAACCGGGGCAGCCTGATGGGCGCCCTGGCCGAGGCGTGCCTCGGTGACGGACAGGTCGGCCCGGCCGTCCGGTACGCCGATTTGGCCGTGGAGGCGATGCGACGGGCCGACTTCCGGCATGGCGAGGCGGTGGCGCTGCGCCGGCTTGGCCGGATGCTGTTCCGACGCGGTGATCCCGTCGGCGGGATCCAACAGCTTCGTCTGGCGCTGGCTCTGTTCACGGAGGTGGGCAGCGCCGAGGCCGACGAGGTCCGCGCCGAGCTGCGTGCGTGGACCTCGCGTATCCCGTCGGCGCCGAGCTCGGCATAGCGCACCGCCCACCGTTTCGGGGTCGGCCGGGACACGTCATAGCGTTCTGCGGCGTGGGCGAACGGACATTCCCCACGATCAGACGCGCCAGTCGAAGACGTGCTCGAGGAGTAGAGCAGCGTCAGCGTGGGGACACGAAGGCCCCCTGGTTGGCGGAGCGGTTCCTGGACAGCTCCACTCCGCAACCGGAGGCCTTCGTCATCATGTCCATCTACGCCGTGTCGTCACACCTCAACCAACCTCCCTGGGCAGTGCATATAGGTCGATGGCAGGCACGCGTACTGCGATGTCTGAGCAATTAGTTCGTAGGATTCGCCTACGCGAAGCGTTTCAGGCAGCGGTTCGCTTCGCAACTGGTCTGCCTCCGGTTTCACGGGCAGAGCCGTCGGTCCGGCAGCGCAGCGAGTCCCAGGCCATCCCCTGTGGAGGTACTGGACACAGCGCAGCGGTGAAGACGTCGAGATGGGGCCGAGCCGTCCCGGGTGTATGAGCATGAGCAACGCCGACACTGGTCGTCATGCTCGGCAGTTTCGTCGGCACAGGCACCTGGAGGGTCGTCATGGCGTATTCCGTTCGTCAACCCGCACGTCTGGTGCGGTGGCGTGCGAGCTACTCGGTGGTCAACTGTGGGGCGTGGCTGCGGTGGAGGGATCCGCCGGGCCGTCGGCGGAAGAGATATCAGGGCCCGTGATCGCGGCGCCGCGGGTGGTGGCGAGGCTCCAGATGATGGAGACGGCGAGGGTGGCGACGATGACGCCGAGGGTGACCGGGACGGGGAGTTTGCCGACGGGGGTCTCGGAGAGGATGAGCTTGACGCCGGCGAAGGCGAGCAGGAACGCCAGGCCGTAGTGCAGGTGCACGAAGCGGCGCAGCAGGCCGGCGAGGCAGAAGTAGAGGCTGCGCAGGCCGAGGATGGCGAAGGCGTTGGCGGTCCAGACGATGAACGTGCTGGTGGTGATCGCGAGGATCGCGGCGACGGAGTCGATGGCGAATATCAGGTCGGTGGCCTCGACGGCGATGAGGACCACGAACAGCAGGGTCGCCACGCGCTTGCCGTCGATGCGGGTGAAGAACTTGTCGCCGTGGTACCGGGCGTCGGTGGGCACGACCCGGCGGACAAGTCGCACGACGATGTTCCGGTCGGGGTGCATCTCGGCGTCGTGCTTGAAGGCCATCTTCCAGCCGGTGTAGATGAGGAAGACACCGAAGACGTACGCGGTCCAGAAGAACGTCTCCAACAGCTCCGCGCCGACGAAGATGAACACCAGCCGGAACAGCAGGGCGCCGATGACGCCCCAGAACAGCACCTTGTGCTGCACCGACGCGGGGACCGCGAAATAGGTGAAGATCAGTGCGAAGACGAAGACGTTGTCGACCGACAGTGCCTTCTCGATCAAATAGCCGGCGTAGTACGTGCCGGCCACGTCACCGCCCTGCCACACCCACAGGACGCCACCGAACGCCAGTCCGGCGGCGATCCAGATCGTCGACCAGACGGCGGCTTCCCGGAACCCGATGACGTGATTGTCACGGTGCAGAAACAGATCAACCGCCAGCATGACGGCGATCGCCACCATCAGGGCCACCCAGGCCCACCAGGGTGCGGACATGTCCAAGACTCTCCCCTCGACCGAACCAGCGCGTAGCGCCGGTGTGCTGGTCGAAGGTCTCCCCGAACCGCCGTTGGTGCCGGCGGCTCACGCGACCGGAACCCGGGTGGGTCCGTACTGACGGCCGACGTGTCCAGTAGGTGGGTACTCCCCCTCGAACTACGCACCAGTATTCGCGAAGTGCAGTTCGTGTGTCAAGGGAAGCGCAAAGTCGGAGCGGACGACGGTGGTGCTGCCCCGAGGCTTCTGCGACGCAGTTGGCGGATGATCGGCCGTCGGCGGCCACACGGGTCAGATCCAACGCCGAGGTGATGGTCACGCAGTCCGGTAAGCCCTTGGCTGCCCCAGTGCGGAGCCGGCCGTGTACCCGCATCAGCTCGTCACGTCTCGGGCTGGTGGAGCTGCCGTGCGGTCATCGATCGCGCACGATTGTGTCGTACACGGTGGTGAATTGAGCGCGCCGTTCGGCGTAATGCTCAACGTGTGCGGGCCGCGGCTCATACGTCGCACCGGTGGCCCGAGGTGCGCGTGGCACGTCTGGTGCCAGTACATCGAGCGCGAGCAGCGCAGTGCCACACTGCGTGGCTCGGCGTCGAGTCACGTGCGTGACGGGTCGCCCGAGCACATCCGCGAGGACGTGCAGCCAGGCAGGGTGATCGTTGCTGACGCGACCGGCCGCTGCTACCTCTACGACCAGCGGGGCGGCGGGGCGCAATTCGTCGGCGACGCGCGCGTAGGTCAACGCCACGCCCTCGATGATCGCCCGAAAGAGGACGTCGGCATCTGTGGCTACCGACACTTTATCGAACACGGCGCGTGCACCGCCGATCCAGCCAGGCGCGCGTTCGCCGGTGAGGTATGGCAGCACGAGCGGCGTGGCGTCACTCGGCGGCGCGGTGAGGGCGGCCGTGAGTTCAGGGCTGAGACGCAAGGTGCTCTGCGCCCAACTGACCGCGCGACCGACGTCGTTGATCGCCCCACCGAGGAGCGTGCGTCCGGCGTCGACCCGGTAGTTCCACAGCCCTAACGGCAGGGGATCAGCAGGACCGTCGAGCAGCACGCGCAGTGCACCGCTGGTGGCTGTCGCGGCGGTGAGTACTGTGGCGTTACTCGCCCCAGCCCCGATATTGCTGGCGAAGCCGTCGGTGATGACGGGGAACCATGCAGCTTTGGCGAGTGCGGGCCAACGCGCTGGTGCCGCTGAGGAGGCCGGTCGAGTCATGTCCTGCGGTGGGGAGAGCTGATCGGGGTCGATGCCCGCTGCGGCGAGCAGTTCCGTGTCGAGCTTGCCGGTGGTGCGGTCGAGTAGACCGGTCCATGCCACCGTGGATGTTCCGGCGAGCGGATTCCCGATAAGCCGAGCCAGGACATACTCGCCCAAGGACCACCAGTTCGCGGCCTTGGCGACGACGTGCGGCTGCGCGACCGTGAGCCAGCGCAGGCGCGGGGTGTGGTAGCTGGTGTGCAGGCGGGTGCCGGTGCGTTGCTGGACCGCGCGCTCGTCGAGCTCCTCTCGCAGCGCCGTGACGGCGTCAGCGCTGCGAGAGTCGGCGTAGGTCAGGCACGCGGTCAGTGGACTTCCGGCCTTGTCGACCGCGATCAGCGAGGCGGCGAAGGTGTCCATCGCGACACCGGCGATTCGGGTTCCTAGCCGCGAGTCATGGGTGATCGTGGTGAGTACCTGTTCGACCTCGGAGGTTACCTGATCGGGGTCGATGATCGAGGTTCCGTCAGGCGCGACGGTGAAGGTATGCGGCACTTTGTGCTGTAGGCCGCGAATCTGTCGGCCCGACGCGTCGTACACGCCTCCGCGGGTCGCGGTGGACCCGATGTCCAACGCGAGGACCAGCGGGTCCAACGCCGAGCCTAAAGGGATGTCATCGCCGTCATGGGTCATAGCAGGGATCCACTTCTTGTATCGGCTTCTCGCCGGGCATCAGCAGAGGGCGGTACGTGCGCACGGAGTCGATGATCATGCCGAAGTGCGACGAGGCGTTCCCGTCGAGATACCGGGTGGGTACCGTGACCTGTTCGATCGGGCAACGGTTGCGGGCCGCGGCGACCAGGACCGCCATCTCGTAGTCGAAGCGCTCACCTGGAATCGTCAACAGCCATCGCACCAGTTCGTGGGGATAGGCCCGCAGACCCGTCTGGGTGTCCGTCGCCGTCACGCCAGTGCTGATCTTGAATAAGGTTCGTGTGAGGGCGTTGCCGATCCGGCGGCGTAGCGGAACGTCACCGTCGAACCGGCGGACGCCGAGCACGATGGCCCTGCTGTCGCGGACCCGTTCGGCCAGGTGCAGGATGTCTGGCGCGCGATGCTGGCCGTCGGCGTCAGCGCTCACCACGTCCCGCCCTGGATGGGCGCGCAACACGTACTGGTAACCCTCTTTGAGTGCGCTTCCCTTGCCCCGGTTGCAGTCGAGGCGCCGTAGGGTGCAGCCGAGGTCGCTGACGCGCCGAAGCAATCGCGCCGAGCTCGCGTCGCTGCCGTCGTCCACCACGACGACAGGCGTGTGTGGTGTGACCGCGCGCAGATCAGTGACGAGTTCGACGAGCCTCTCTCCCGGCTGGTACACCGGCAGGACCACGACGGCCTGCGTCATGCCACCTCCTCGTCAGCGCGCCGCACGGGTGTGCACCGGTTCCTACCGGCGCGGCCCCGGTGTCGGCAGCTTTACCCCTGGCAAGGGGTTCTCACTCAGCCCCTCACGCATACGTCCGGCCGCCGTGTCCGTGTCATCGGTGGGTGAGCCTTGCCGCCAGCGCGAGGAGCCGCTGCTCGCGGCGCAGCAGCGCGGCCGGGTTGCGCGCCCCGAGGTGGCACAGCCACGCCGCCGCGTGAAGCGCGCGCGATGACCAGGCAGGACCGACGGCGATGGCATCTAGCACCGAGATGTCGAGCATCGCTCCGGGGGGAAGCCGGAGCAGCCGCGCGATGAGGTATCTGACGCGGGGCAGGTGCCAGGGGTGGGAGACCAGGCCCAGCGGCTGCCCCAGGTCGAACGAGACATCCGCGAGCAATCCGTCCTCGACGGCGTAGTACAGGTTTTCAAGCGTGCTCGTCGATCGCGTCTCCCACTTTAGGTCCGCGTGCCGGTCGAGACCTGCTGCGCGGGCGCGGCTCAGCATCAGGTCGCCCTCGCGACAGCCTGGCGGCGGGGCCTCCTTGCAGCGGTGTCGACCCGGCCAGCCGCCGCTGAAGATGACGCGCGGCCTCGGGCTCCGCGCGGCACCGCTGCTGTAGGCGGCTTCGTTGGCAGCCACGTAGGCCACCGCCGTGTCGACGCGCGCGGCGCTAGCCGGCATCAGCGTCCACCCCCCGTCGACCCGGTGCACGCCACCCCCGAACACCAACAGCACGGATGCGATCGGGTCGCGGTCACCCGGTGTCGGGAGGCACCAGCGACGTCCAGCTAGCGGCATGGTTGCACCGTAGGTTCGACGCGAATGGCAGGCAACCTAGTGCCTCGTCCTTGAACGTTGATCGTGCAATGCGGGGTTGGGCGCGGCGGGCTTCGGCTGATGTCTCGCCTCCACCGATGTTTGCGCTAGTAGTAGGCGCGTCCGAGGTCAGAGCGGTGGGCTTGGACGACGAGGATGATGTGTAGGGCGGAGTTGAGTTGGCGGTTGCCGCCGATGTTGAGTCGGTGGCGTTTACCGAGGTCCGCTGAAGGCGTCGATGGTGCGTGGCGCCGGTGGCCGGGTATCTGCGCGACTACGATCACGTCGATTGCCGGGTAGTTCGGTCACGGTGCCTCCAGATGCGGTGACTGCTTGGTCCCGCTCGGTCTCGTTGCTCCTGAGCTGCTCGTCGACTCCTCGGAGTGTGGCCAGTGGCAGCTTCGACCACTGACAGTGATGACGAACTCCACCGCAAAAGGATGTCCCCGCTCGGCTGCGGCCGAGCGGGGACGCTGGGACTGGCGGGCGCGCAGAATCTAAACTACAACGACCCTCGCACGGGAATACAAATGGACGCCCTGCGGTACCGCCACTTCCCGTAACGGCTGGTCCACTTCCAGGTCACGATCGCGGCCTTGTTGTCACCCGATTGAGCGACAGCGGAAAGTGTGTAGCGCCAGACCGGAGCCACCGGCATAACCGCACGAACCACCGACGTCCTGGCAGTCCCGACGGCAAGAGCGTCCGGCCGACGCGGTCCTGACGCGGCTCGTCCGACGCGCCCCTGACGGGCGGCGACAAGGTCACATCATCAACACCCTGCCCGTGCAGCGGGAGGAGCAGCGGGCTCGCGCGTCCCGTCCGGGTGAACCAGACGCGCCAATCAATAGGAGCGTCCAAGGGCTGTCTGGTGATCAGAGTGCATGGTGCCGGAACGATCGATGAGGCCGGGCGGCTGGCCGCGTTGCGGCGTGGGGTCCACTCCTGTTCGGCCACTCGCCGGAATGCGATGTCCGAGTTGGCAGACGCTGTCGTGCGGTGACGCGCCGGTGCGGTGCCTGGTGGAGTTGTCGCTGGTGGGTGAGCACTGGCGCGGTCACGGGTCGCTGTATGTGCGTGAACCGCGGCCGGATCGACATCGCGCGGCTGCGGACCCGCGGTGGCGGCGGTGCCACTGCCGCGGGTCCCGACTGGCGTTCTTGCTAGCCGATCTGGCGGTGCGGGTTCTGGTGCCGAGCGTTCCGGCCGGGTGCTGCGTCGGCCCGCGCCACCACGGCTACCGGGACCACGCCTGTGCCCGCTGCCCGACCCGCTGTCGGCCGAGGACGACCTCCGGCACGTCGGGCAGGCCGCCTGCTGTGCGGGCTGCTCATCCGGGCTGACCGGTACGACGGAGGGCGGCGTGGGCGAGCAGGTGGAACGCCTGTGCCTCGGCGGAAGTGCCTGGGCGGTCGAAGTGCGGCGCGCCGCTGACCGGCCGCACCAGCCCGTACGGGTCGACCTGGCGGTCGGCGGTGGTGAGCAGGTCCCGCGAGGTGTCGGCGTACGACGGCGGCAGCCAGCGGTCGGCCGCGCCGGTCATGGCCGCGTACGCCAGCATCTGCGCGACGTTCGTCTCCACGTGGCTGCTCCGGTCGTCGAGCACGTCGTGGAATAACCCGTCCGGACGCCGATGCCCCAGGCAGGCGTCGAGCACCTGCCGGGCGTGCCCGGCCAACTCCGCGTGCAGGTTGGCCGGCCAGTGCGGCAGCAGCCGCAGTGCGCGGGCGATCCCGGCGACCACCCAGCCGTTGCCGGTGCCCCAGAGCTGCGGCTGCACCAGCACCCCGGTGTCGTCGTCCCAGCGGGCGGCGTAGAGGCCGGCCTCAGGGTCGTACAGCCGGCGGCGGTGCCCGTTTACCTGGGCCGCAGCCTGTTCCGGGTGCCCGCACACGGCGAGCAGCGGCACCACCATGTACACGGTGTCCGCCCACACCTGGCGGTTGCCGAGCAGGTGAAACAGGGTGCCGTCGGTGGCCCGGGGCGCGCGGACCAGCAGCCAGTCGAGTTGCCGCCGCAGCGCCGCCGTCCAGCGAGGGTCAGGGTACCTGCGGGCTGCGTGCCGAACCGCCTCGCCGCAGGCCGCGCCGTTGACCGCGGCCTGCTCGCCGGAGACGTCGCCGAGCCGGCCATCCGGCTGCTGCCGGGTCACCGCGGCGTCGGCGAGCAGCACCACTTCCTCGTCCCAGCCCAGGTCGAGCAGTGCGTGGGCGGCCACGCCCTGCTCCCAGGACTGCCGTTGCATGGTCAGCAGAGCAGTCAGCACCCGGTCCAGCCGGGGGTCGTCCAGTGTGCGCATCCCACCCGTCGTACCCGGATCAGGGCTGGGCACCCGCGGTTCACCCCTGCGGATGATCCGGGCTCACCCCCGGCGGCCCGTCACCTTGGCGGCGGCCCGCTCGACCAGAGCCTGGTCGAGGTGGGTGGCGGCTGCCGCGCTGGCGTCCTGCCGGGTGCGCAACGTCGCGGCTGCCCGGTCCAACTCGCGTAGCCCGGTGTGGACCGCTGCGGGTGCCGGCAGTTGCGCGACGGCCGCGGCGGCGGCCGTCAGCTGCGCCTCGACCTCGGCGCGGTCGCGGTCCACCGCGCCGAGGTCGGCCTCGACCGCCGCCAGCAGCCGCTCGCTTTCGCTGACCCGGGCCGCGCGGCGGGTGGCCCGGGCGGTCACGCCGAAGAACTTGCAGGAGGTCTTGGCGTACCGGCCGACGGCGGTGCCCCGGGCGTACCGGCCGCCCACGCCGATGGTGACCGGCGAGGCGTCGGGAGCGGTCACGTCGGCCAGCGCCACCGAGGTGAGCACCTCGTGATCCGCCCGGCGGGCACGTCGTCCTGTTCCTCGGGAGCCAGCACGTTGGCGAGGACGGCCGCGGCCGGCCGCCGGTGCGGCGGGGGTGGCAGTAGGTACTCGTCCAAATCGGCGCCGGTCAGCGCGGTCGCCGCGGTGTCGGGGGCGTCGGCGGCTGCCCGTGCGTGCGTGCGCAGGCAGGTCTAGTAGACCGTCAGGAAGGCGGCCGTGGCGCCGTCCGTCGCCACCAGCCCTTCGAGGGTACGGGCGACCGTCTCCATGTCGTCGAGCGAGCGGGCGGCCTCCACCAGCAGATGGTTCTCGACCGGGCGTAGCCCCCGTTGCAGCGTGCGGGTCAGCTCGACCGGGTTCAGGTCCTTGGCAAGCTGCGGCTTGCGCAGGGCCAGTACCAGGTCCGGTAGCTGCTCGTAGCGGGCCGGGCCGAGTCCGAGCAGCCGGGCGTCGACGAGCTGCGGGTACTCCTCCGCCGAATCCTGCACTGCCTCGGCCCCCAGCCGGTCGATCAGATCGCGGCGGGTCAGTGGCCGGTCGTCGGCGTCCAGCAGGGAGAAGTGAACCGCCACCCGGCCGTCGACCGGCGCCCAGATGCCGATGCGGACGAGCGTCTTCCGGTGGAAACATATTGGTAATAAGCTATGGGAGCGCTTCCATGCATCGAGATGGATGCATGTCGTGCGCGTTGCCGATCGATTCCTGGAGGCGTAAGTGTTTTCAAAACGTAAAGCCCGCCTCGCTGCGGCTGCCCTGCTTGTCCTCGCCGTCGGGGCGGGCCCCGGTGTCGCCGCCCCGGCCGGGGCCACCCCCACTGTCGCGCCGGTGGCGGTTCCCACTGCAGACTGGTTGCGCACGGAGGGCAACAAGATCGTCGACGAGGCCGGCAATCAGGTCTGGCTGACGGGGACCAACTGGTTCGGGTTCAACGCCTCGGAACGGGTGTTCCACGGCCTGTGGTCCGGCAACATCACGCAGATCACCAAGTCGATGGCCGACCGGGGCATCAACATCGTCCGAGTGCCCGTCTCCACCCAACTGCTGCTGGAGTGGAAGGCCGGAACGTTCGGCCCCGTCAACGTCAACACCTACGCCAACCCGGAGCTGGCCGGCAAGAACGGCCTGCAGGTCTTCGACTACTGGCTCCAGCTCTGCGAGCAGTACGGCCTCAAGGTCATGTTGGACGTGCACAGCGCGGAGGCCGACAACTCAGGGCACATACATCCGATGTGGTACAAGGGCTCGATCACCACCGAGCACTTCTACCAGGCGTGGGAGTGGGTCACCGCGCGCTACCTCACCAACGACACCATTGTCGCGATGGACCTCAAGAACGAACCGCACGGCACGCCGAACCAGCCGCCGCGCGCGAAATGGGATAACTCAACCGACCAGGACAACTGGAAGCACGTCGCGGAAACCGCCGCACGGCGGATCCTGGCGATCAATCCCAACCTGCTGATCCTGGTCGAGGGAATCGAGGTCTACCCCCGTGAGGGGGAAACCTGGAACTCGCCGAACACCGACCCTGACCTCTCGCCGAACTACTACTACAACTGGTGGGGCGGCAACCTGCGCGGCGTACGCACTTTGCCTGTCAATCTGGGCGCCCACCAGGACCAACTGGTGTACTCGCCGCACGACTACGGTCCGCTAGTCTTCGAGCAGCCCTGGTTCCAGAAGGAGTTCGACAAGACCTCACTGACCAACGACGTGTGGCGGCCCAACTGGCTCTTCATCCACGAGAACGACACCGCGCCGTTGCTGATCGGCGAGTGGGGCGGCCGCCTCGGCCAGGACGCCCGGCAGGACAAGTGGATGACCGCGCTGCGTGACCTGATCGTCGAGCAGGGGCTGCACCAGACGTTCTGGGTGCTCAACCCCAACTCCGGCGACACCGGCGGGTTGCTGCTCGACGACTGGAAGACCTGGGACGAGCAGAAGTACGCCCTACTCAAGCCGGCACTGTGGCAACACGGCAACAAGTTCGTCGGGCTGGACCACGCGGTCCGGCTGGGCGGCGCCGGCAGCACCACCGGCATCAGCCTGGTCGAACGCTACGCCAACGGTGGCGGCGACGACACCGTCGCGCCGACCGCTCCGGGACAACCCAGCGTCAGCGGCATCACCGCCACCGGCGCCTCGCTGACCTGGGCCGCCGCGTCCGACAACGTCGGCGTCACCTCATACGACGTGCTTCGCGCGACCGGCACCGGCGCGGCGACCGTGGTGGGCACCGTCACCGGCACCAGCCACACCGCCACCGGACTGTCCGCGAACACCAGTTACACGTTCAGCGTCCGGGCCCGGGACGCCGCCGGCAACACCTCGGCTCTCTCGCCGGGACGCACATTCACCACACTCAACGGCGGTGGCGGCGACGCCGGCTGCACGGCAACCTACCGGGTGACCACCTCCTGGTCGGGCGGCTACCAGGCCGAGGTGGCCGTGAAGAATACTGGCACCAGCGCCACCAGCGGCTGGACGGTCACCTGGACCGCGCCGAGCGGCACCTCGATCGGCTCGCTCTGGAGCGGCCGGCACACCGTCTCCGGCCCGATCGTGACCGTACGCAACGAGGCGTGGAACGGCGCCCTGCCCCCGAACGGCACGACCGCCTTCGGCTTCACCGCCAACGGCCCCAACACCGTGCCCGGCGACATCTCCTGCGCCGCGTCCTGACCACTTTCCGGCATGCGTGCCGGTGACGCGCCGGCCGGTCACTCCGGGCAACGGGTGACCGGCCGGCATCGTGCTTTCCCCGACCGGGCAATTCATCGCAAACCAGCGCCGACGAGGCCGAACCTTAGTCAACTAAGCCTCAGTCTCCAGTCCCGGCAGCGTAGACAGCGGGCTTGACCGCAGCCCGGATGGGAGCTTGACTCCGGTCGATTGTTGTTCTTTGCTGTCTCGTACGACAATCATCTCCCTGGATGAACAGAGGCAGGAGCGACAGGCGATGAAGAGACAACTTGGAGCCGTGGCGACCACGGTGATCACCATGCTCGGGCTCGGGCTGACCGCCACCCCGGCCCACGGGGCGTCCGGCGTACGGGCGGCGGTCGTGAACGCGGCCAAGGCTTACCTGGGAACGCCCTACCGGTTGGCGTACGGCTGGACCTGCGGCGTTCAGGCGGTCGACTGCGAGTGCCTGAACCGGCACGCGATCTGGGACGGCACCAAGGCCGCGACCGGGCGGGGCCTGCAGTTGAACTACTGGCTGCAAGGCCAGATCAACCAAGGCCGCCGGGTCAGCACCCCCCGCCCGGGCGACCTCGTTTTCTGGGACACAAACCCAAACGACGGCATTCGCTACGGCGGCGACCTCGACCACACCGGCGTCTACATCGGCAACAACCGGGTTATCGACGCGAATGCCTACTACGGCTATGTCAAGAACGACAGCGTCACCCTCGGCGGCACCGAACCTAACCCCCTGTTCATCGACGTGCTCACCCCCAACGGATACTGACTGCGGCCGCACAACTGACCTGCTCGGCGCCGCGAGCCATCGCGACCGGCGTCGAGCTGTCCGCACTGCGAGCACCGCCAGACGGCAGTGGACGCCAGGGCCGCGATCCGCACCACCCCATCGAGGACACGCGCCACCCGTAGGAGGCGATGTATGGCCAGACCACGGCGACAGGACGCCCAACGCGCCCACCTCATGGCCGCCGCCCAGCAGGCCATCAAGAACCGCGGCCTAGCCAACGTCCGGGTCCGCGACATCGCCGACGCCGCGAACACCTCACCCGGCACGGTGACCTACTACTGGCGCGACGTGCGCGACCTCTTTCAGGACGTGTACGAACACGCCATCGAGCGGTTCTACCAACGCCGGCAGCAGGCCACCAACAGTCTGCGTGAGCCGGTCGGCCGGCTACTGGCGATGATCGGGTCCGGACTTCCCACCGATCATGACGACGGCCTCTGCTGTCTGCTGTACGAGTTCTCCCCGCAGGCCCGACTACGCGCGGGCGACGCGCACATGAGGCGAGCCCTCTTCGACCAGCAAGTCGACCTCTACGAACAGATTCTCAACGACGGTGTCGCTTGCGGCGTGTTCACCATTCGCGGCCCCATTCGGCACGTCGCCTGCAACCTCGTCGCGCTCGAGGACGCTTACGGGTATCACATCGTCACCAGTACCTCCATCGACCGGGCCAACGCCCTCACGCTGATCGTCAACTACGCCGAGACGGCCACCGGCACGGATCTCACCGCAGTGCAGGCGGCCCTACCCTCGGACGATCGTCCACCGCCGTCGCCGCAACATCACGACGCCGACCTGAGCCACGTCAACAAAACGAAGTCCGTCCCCCGCCCCGCCTGACACACAATCGCATCGGACGCCGCTGCCCAGCCCCGTGTGCAGGCCGCGCACCCAGCTCACACAGCCCGTTCCGCCGCCTCCGGATCCGCTGGGAGATCCGCGACGACAACAGCCGACAGGTGGCGCGTGCCACCGGCGGCAGTCCGTCATCCGCTCGCCGGTCTCGCCCGAGACCGCCGTCCACGGCACTTGCGCCAATGGCCGTCGCGGTTTGCTGGCCTGTCCGGCTGGACACGACAAGTCGGCAGCGGCACCGCTCGGTGGGAGTGCGCGGTGGCCGGCTGCCGATCGTGCGGGGCGTCCCGGCTGAGCAGGACAAGGCTTACTTCCTCGTGCTTCGTTCCGGATGGTGAGGGGTAAACCGATGTGTACGGTTGCCTGCGCTTCGACTCACAACATCGTCCTGCCGGACATGGGAGCTTCATCGGCAATGTCTCAAGAGCCGATCCGGACGAAAGGCCCGCCAACGTGGTGCGGCCGGAGTTACAGGACGAGGATCGCCTGCACGATCGCGGTGGCTCGGCGTGGGCAGCAGCGCAGCTTGACCAGGATCCTCCAGGTTTGAGTGTGGCAATCGCTCGCTACCGCGGGCGCGGATCTTCGCGTTGGTGCGGTTCACGGCTCTCTACCTGCGTAACAGCCTCGGCCGGAAGCGGCGAGGTGGTGGGAGTCCGGCTGGACAACGAGATCGTGGACGGTAAGACAGCACAGGCGAGGCTCCCAAATTGGCCGTGTGGTCTTGTCGACTCATGTCATATCCGATCCTCATCTTCATCGATCCCACCGGGCCGCCAACACCGCTCCTGGACTGTAAGACCGGGCTCAGCAGTTTGCGTAGGCGGTAAGGGCGAGGTGTTCGGAGTATTCACCGTCGGCCATCGTGGGGTGGTGGTGCTGAAGCCGTTGCCGCTCTTGACCAGCCGGAAGTCGATGCGTCGGCTGTTGAGGATGTCGTACGCTGCGGAGCAGATGGGGCTGCCGCGCTTTTCGATCGAGTTGGCGGGGGAGCGCATCGGGATATCTGGCGGCGATTGGCCTGGCTGTCAGGACGGCAGGCCCAACGCGTCCCACAGGATGAAGGGGTTCATGTCCTCGCAGGGACCGATGGGAGAGGCACCGTGGTTGCCGCGAGCGGCGCGGAAGTGGACATGAGAGTGGTTGAGCCCGTCCGCCCTGGTGCCAATCTTTGCCCATCGGGTGCCCTTGGTGAAGGTGGTGCCGACGCGTAGTTCGGAGCCGTCAAGAAGGTGGCCGAGGGTAAGGCTCATGTTGACGGAGGGGAAGTAGGCCTGGATCCACCGGTTGTAACCGCCGGGGTCGTAACCGCGGCCTACGACACGGCCGGCTCCCCACGCGTAGATGCGGTTACCGGTAGGGGCGCCGACATCGACGCCTTTGTGGCGCTGGTCGCCTCCGCAACCGAACTGGTAGCCCGGGAAGTACTCCTTGTAATTGGAGGTGGTGCGGCCGTCTTCCACCCCCCACCACGTGCCGGCAGGCAGCGGTGCGGCTACAGCGGCTGGGGCGAACAGCAGGATTAGCGTGGCGGCCAAGGCGGCGGCAAGCGTCATACGCCAGCGTGTGGGCATTTTTCCTCCGTCGGCGAGAGTTCGGGACTGCGGGGGAGTAGGGCTAGGGCGAGTTCGTCGTACGGCCCGACAAGGAATATGAAGATAGTTGCACATGAGTCAATGTCCAGGTGTGCGGGCGGTGGGTCGCTCGCGTTACCTGCGATCAGGCGGAGGCAAAAGCGCCAAAAGGTGCTAGTCGGTCATAGCGTGCGGATAATGGTTAAATCGATTGTGGGCTTTCGGTCAGCACCGGTTGTGCTCCTTCGATGGAACCGCTTGCTCTGGCTGTGCGGATGCCATGGGTTACGTGAAGTCGTGGCTGCCGGGAGGCACCGGAGCGGGGCGGCCGCGTCTGCAGGGCACGAGCATGGTCAAGTTCCTTGCGCCTGACCTGCTTGAGCTGGTTGACGCAGGTGGGTCTTCCGCTACGCATCCGTAGCGTTAGTGTGTGGGTATGGCCCCCAACTCACTTCCAGCCGTACAGCGGGTTCGTCCTCCCAAGGCCCCGTACCGGGTTGTCAACAAGGTCATGCGCTGGTTCCTGTCGACGCCACGACGTGCGCAGCGGGTTGGTCGTCACCTGCTTCTGCTGCACGTCCTCGGGCGACGCTCGGGCCGTGAGCTGGTCTTCCCGGTTGCCTACCGTGACGGCGGCGACGGCCGGTTGCTGGTGTTGACCAACTCGCCGTGGCGGGTCAATCTGCGCGACCGACCCGACATTGCTGTGACATTGCTGGGTCGGCGGCTGGCGGCGCGAGCGCAGCTCGTCGAGGACCCGGACCGTGTCGCACAGGTCTACCACTCGCTCATTGAGCAGGCCGGGCACCAGCGTGCGGGCCGGCGAATGGGCATCAAGATCAACGTGCCGCGTACGCCAACGCACGGCGAGTTGACCGAGGCAGTCCGCCGCGACGGGCTGGCTCTGGTCTACCTCGATGTTGAAAGCGGTACCTGATGGCCGCGTCGGTGCTGGTGACCGGGGCTACCGGCAACGTGGGCGGGGCGGTGACCCGGTCACTGCTCGCCGCAGGGATGGCCATAAGGGTCGCCGGGACCGATCCCACCGCCCTCAGGAAACGCTTTCCCGGGGTACCCGCGGTGCGCTTGGACCTGCGCGACCCGCGCACCTTCCACGCGGCGCTGGACAGCGCGAGCGGATTGTTCCTGCTTCGACCGCCGCAGATCGCCCGGGTGGGACCCACCCTGAACGCGCTGGTCAATGCTGCCGCGCACGGCGGCGCCCGGCACGTGGTGTTCGCCTCGGTCATCGGTGCCGAGCACAACCCGATACTGCCCCATCACCGCGTGGAGACGCATCTTCGTGCCTCAGGACTGCCATATACGATCCTGCGGCCAGGTTTCTTCGCACAAAACCTGGCCGACGCGTACCAGCGGGACATCCGCGATGACAACCAGCTCTACCTGCCTGCCGGGCATGGCCGTGTGGCATTCGTCGACACCCGCGACCTAGGCGACGTCGCCGCTGCCGTATTTACCGGCCCTGTCGCGCACCGCGGCGCCGAGTACACCCTGACCGGTCCGGAAGCACTCGACTTCAACGAGGTGGCAGCCCTGCTCACCGAGGCACTCAAACGCCCCATCCACTACCAGCCCGCCAGCGTCAGCGGTTATCTGCGGCACCTCCGACGACAGCGGGCGCCCCTAGCGCAGGCAATCGTTCAGACGATCCTGCACACCGGCCTCCGACGAGGGCAGGCGGAACAGGTGGACCCCACGCTGCCGCACCTACTCGGACGACCGCCGCGGACCCTGCGGCAGTATGTGGCTGACCACCAGCACCATTGGCAGTAGGCCACAGACAACAGACGCGGGGAGGTGACGGGTGAGTCCACCGATGAACCCACGCGTGCTACGCACCCGCGCCACGGTGCTCACCACTGTTCTCCATCTACTCGCCGAGCGCGGTATCGCGGGGACCACGATCGAGGCCGTCGCAGAACGATCCGGAGTGGCGAAGACGACGATCTACCGGCACTGGGACGACCAGGCCGCACTCGTGCTCGACGCCTTCGACAATGTGCGGCGCACACCCGACGATCCAGACACCGGAACGTTGTGCGGCGATCTCGTCGAGCTAGTCACCGGGCTCGCGGTAGCGCTGTCCCATGGTCCGGCCGCCGGACTGTGGTTCGCTCTGATCGACGCCGCCGAGCGCGACGCGCAACTCGCCGCGTTGCACCATCGGGAGGCCGACGCACGCCACGCCGTCATCCTGCAGGCCATCGAGCGTGGCATCAACCGAGGAGAACTTCCCGCCGACACGAGCCCCATCGAGGTACTCGACCTTCTCGCCGGACCGATCTTCTACCGTCGCGCCGCCGGCGGCAGCGTCGACAGGCGGTACGCCGAGCACATTGTGACTCGGGTATTGATGGCCTATAGGCGGTAGGTCCGAAGTGGCGGACCTGAACCAGCCATAGCTCAACTCCAGCCCTGGCCGCGCCTGCAGAAAGTTTGAGGGTGTCCAAGCCTCGCGAGTGAGCGGTGCCGACTTCCGCGGGGTGACCCGGGTAGTCGGCGACGGTTTGTCTCACAGTAGGCTCGCGATCAACGGGACCGCCGGTAACTTGCCCGGTCTGCCGAATCGGTGCGATAAGGCTCTCGCAACGCCTCCGTCCACACGTTCGACGATAATTAGTGCGGATCTGCGCGAGTCTACGGTTAGTGACTGCTCCGGGTGGCGTCCACCGCCCTAAACACCTGGACCACCCTCACGGCTGGTCTCGACGTGCTCGTCTTCGCGTCGCGGCTACCCGGCGCATCGGCCGGCTGCCTCTCGTCGGTACGCCGGGCCTGGCCACCGTGTCTTTTCCGGCCGCCCGGAAGGCGATCGATCAGATGCGGGCGGCTACGCCGACCACTTCGTGGCCTCGCTCATGCGAGTATCCGCGCGTGGTTCACCCAAAGGAGGTGATGCCTCGACGAGACTGCACTCCTACCGTGGGTGACATGGCAGCTGCTGCACGGCCGACACCCGTCGATCCGACGCCGGGTCCACGCACCGCACCGCAGAGCGGCGACCAGCGGGCCATGCCGCCTAATCTCGGACCGGACTCGATCGCGGTGCTGAGCGGTCCTACCTTCATGTACTCCGACCTCGTGGGAGATGTGCCCCCTGGCAGTATCGGCGGCTTGGTGCATCTGGACACGAGGTTGCTGAGCGGCTGGCTGTTGACCATCAATGGTGGGCGCCTACTGGTGCTGCGTTCGCAAACATTGCAGCACTACTCGGCCCAGTTTGTATTGACTAACCCGGAGTTGCCCGGTTTGCCGCCGGACAGTCTTGGTGTGCGGCGGTTGCGGTATATCGGCGACGGTTTCCGCGAGCGGATAGAACTGGTGTCTTTTCGCACCGAGCAGGTACGGGTCGAGGTGCGTCTTGCCGTTGCGGCCGACTTCGCCGACCTCTTTGAGATCAAGTCCGGCGTTCGTGATCGCTCCACCCACATCACACGTCAGCAGGTGACCGGAGGGGAGGCGTTGAGCTTCTCCTATGCCAACGGGGACTTCACGGCCACCACGTCGGTGTGCTCCTCGATCCCGCCGGACCTGATAGAGGGTGATGAGTTGGTCTGGCAGCTCGATTTGAAGCCTCGTCAGATGTGGCAGCTTGATCTGGCTGTGCCGTTGCCGCCGGGCTTGGGCGTGGTGGAACCGGTGCGAGGTGACATTGCGGAGGTTATCCACGGTCGGGTAGACGATCCGCTGCGCCGTTGGGTGGAGGGCCGGGCTTTGGTGCGCAGCGACAGTCTGGTGCTGGAACGTGTCCTCGCTCAAACCCGGCGGGATCTCGGAGCGCTGCGGTTGGACATGGAGATAAAAGGGCAACGCGTCCTGCTGCCCGGCGCTGGGCTTCCCTGGTTTCTCACCGTCTTCGGCAGGGACACGCTGATCACCGCCTACCAGACCTTGGTCGCTGGTCCGATGCTGGCGCGCGGCGCGGTGCTTACCCTCGCCCGGTTGCAGGGCACTCGATGCGACGACTTCACCGACGAGGAGCCGGGGAAGATCCTGCACGAGTTCCGCAGCGGCGAGCTGACCCGGACCGGCGTCAAGCCCTACAACCCAAATTACGGCACGGCCGATGCCACCCAGCTGTGGCTGATTCTGCTATCGGAATACTGGAGGTGGACCCGCGACGACAACACGGTGCGCTACTTGCGCGACAACGTTCTGTCCGCGTTGCGGTGGATCGACAACTACGGCGACCGTGACGGCGACGGTTACGTCGAGTACGCGACCCGGTCGCCGGAAGGATTGGGCAACCAGTGTTGGCGAGACTCTCCGGATGGAGTGTGCTTTTCCGACGGAAGGATCCCGGTTCTGCCGATCGCCACTTGCGATCTGCAGGGCTACACCTACGACGCCAAGCTGCGCATGGCGGAACTGGCGGACGGACCGTTGGATGACCCGGCGCTCGCCCAGCGGCTACGCGCTGATGCCACCGCCCTGTTCGAGCGGTTCAACCGCGACTACTGGATCGAAGAGCGCGGCGGCTACTACGCAATCGGCCTCGACGGCGACAAGAACCGAATCGACTCGAAAACCTCGAACATGGGTCACCTGCTGTGGAGCGGCATCGTTCCGCCTGACCGTGCCGAGCAGGTGGTGCGGCAGTTGATGTCGCCGGATATGTTCTCCGGGTGGGGGATCCGCACGATATCGCGGGAAGAGCGACGCTACAACGCTCTGGGCTATCATTTGGGCACTGTCTGGCCGCACGACAACTCACTCGCCGCGCTCGGCATGGTCCGATACGGGTATCGTGCCGAAGCGAATCGAATAAGCCTCGCCATGTTCGAAGCGGCAGAACAGTTCGGATATCGGCTTCCGGAGGCCATGAGCGGATACGCCCGGGACCTCATGATGTTTGCCGTGCCTTATCCGACGGCATGCAGTCCGCAGGCGTGGGCGACGGGGGCCCCGCTGGCTCTGATCCGAGCGATGCTGAACCTCAACCCCGCCGATGATTGTCTGACCCTCGATCCGGATGTGCCGAAGGAATTCGGACAGGTAACTGCGGAACGCGTCCGGGCTTTCGGGCGTCGTTGGACGATCGAGGCTGCTGGCCGCAGCGGAAACGTCCGACTAGAGGAGCACTGATCGGGTGATTGCTCGTCAGCAGCCCTTCACGCGGACGGTGGAGGCGAACTTGCCAGCGTCGGTGGTGTGCCAGAGGTCAGCCCGGTGGCCGAACCCAGGGTCAGCCTCGGCGGCAGCGTGCCCGCATGTTCGGGTCGGCCCTTTCGCCGTTCTGGGGACCAAGATCAGTCAAGTTGGAGCGTGCGTAGCGCTGCCTGACCGCCGGTCAGGCCTCCAACGATCGGTCCCTGCCTGCCGAATTGTTCTCTCGACGTAACAAGGCGGCCCGCAAGCGGGCCGCGCCGGGCACGCTCGGCCTGCTGGCGGCGCAAGCGCCGGCTTCGGCCGGCGCGCCGGCCGATTGCAGACTGCGCCAAGGACCGGAACCGATGCCTCCGGCGGGGATCTTCGACAGAGATGGGCTTGAAGCGCAGGAGCAGCGCCTTGCCCCACACCAGCCACCAGCGGTCATGATCTTTTCAGGACAAGAGCACATATGATCGGTGGCCCGCGTCAAGGAGGTCAGATGGAGACATGGCGCTTCGTGGCCACTGTCACGATGATTTTGACCATGGGCCTCATCGGTGTCGCCCTAGCGACCAACTTTCGAGGCGTGACTGAGTGGCACATGCGCCGGTCGATGGCGACCGCGAGTGTGCTACGGCGAGTTCCGCCGTGGCGCTGGCTTCCGGATGACCGGTACGACGAGCGCCTGGCGCGTTTCGCTCTGCTGGAGCGGGCAATTGGCGTGATCTTCGCTGCGGCCAGCGTCATGTTCTTGATCGTTCTCGTTCACGGGCTCCTGTCCGGCGAGCCGATGCCGTCGAGCAAATGAGGAAGGCGACGGTCAACAGCGGTCACTTCCTGGACGTGCCGGACAGTAGGGCGGCGCAGGTCAAGCCGGCCATCGCCGAGCGACTTTAGCCCGTGTCCACACTTCCTACACCGCGCGCCCGTGCAGCCAGCCGTACAGCCAAGACCACCCGCTGAAGGCGACGCCACCCGACAACGGCAGACGAGCTGACCAGGGAAGCAGCTACCTGACCCCTCTCCCGCGCCCGCTGGACCGGACCGGACACCTACCGACCGGTCGACACCGCCGCGCGCTTCGCGGACTGGGAGTTCCCCTACGCCGCCGTCATCGGCAGCGCCGCCGCCACCCGCTATGCCCTCGCGGTCGGCATCGAGCCGATCTCCCGGTGCACGCCCGAGCTGGCCACCCGGTTGCGCGAGCAGCTGGCCCAGATCCCCGGCGTACGCGTGCTCGACCGCGGCCCACGCCCCGCCGCACTGGTCACCTTCGACGTCGCCGGATGGTCACCACAACCGTTCAAACAGGCCATGGACCATCGCCGGATCAACTCGGCGCTCAGTTACCGGGAGTTCGCCCAGTTCGACTTCGCCGACAAGGACGTCACCTGGGCCATGCGCCTATCACCGCACTACTACAACACCGAGGACGAGGTGGATGCGGTCGCCGGCGCGGTCGCGGAACTCGCCGCCAGTCCTTCGGCCGGCAGGTAGGGTGAGATGTCAACCGTGGACACCACCAGCCAGGCTCCAGCCGCCACCCCGTCGGGAAACCTGTGGCACAACCGCGACTTCCTTACGTTCTGGATCGGCGAGACCCTGTCGCTACTCGGCACGCAGGTCACCAACCTCGCCCTACCCCTGATGGCGATCCACGCCTTCAGCGCGACCGATGAGCAGGTCGGTATCCTGCGCTTCCTCCAGCTGGCCCCGTACATCGGCCTGGCATTGGTGTTCGGAGTCTGGGTTGACCGCGCCCGCCGACGCAACGTGATGCTCGCCGCCAACCTGACCCGGATGGCGCTGCTCGCGATGGTGCCGATCCTCTACTCGGCACACGCATTGAACATGGCAGCACTGCTGGTCATCGCGAGTGCGATCGGCGTCGCCTCTGTGCTCTTCGACGTGAGCTGGATGTCCTATGTGCCCACTCTCGTCCGCGATCCCGAACACTACGTCGAGGCCAGCGCCAAGATGGGCGTCAGCTCGTCCGCAACGGACGTGGTCGGGCCCGGCCTCGCCGGTGTCCTGATCGGCATCCTGACCGCACCCATGGCACTGATCGCCAACGCCTGCTCCTTCCTGGTCTCGGTCGTGTCGCTCCTGCTGATCCGCACCCCCGAGCCCCGACCGACGCGGGCGGCGCAGGACCGCCACCTCGGAACCGAGTTACGCGATGGTCTGCGGTGGGTGCTGCACGACCGCATCCTGCGGTGGCTGGCGGTCATCGGGTTCTGCTGCAACTTTTCGATGATCACTGTCTGGACGATGTTCCTGCTGCACGGCACACGGGACCTGCACCTGAGCTCGACCACACTCGGCGGCATCTTCGCGACGGCATCGGTCGGAGGCCTGCTCGGGGCGGTCATCTCCCGGAAGGTGATAGTCCGGTTCCCCATCGGCCGGGTCTACCTCATCGCCCAGGCCGCCCTGCTGCTGGGCGCGGCGATGATCGTCGCGGCCGCCGGTCCCCGTCCAGTGATGACGGCGATGTTCACCCTGTCCTTCTTCACCACCTACCTGGGACTCGGCGTGGCCGGCGTCATCATCGTCAGTCTTCGCCAGGCACTCACTCCGCAGCCGATGATGGGTCGGATGACCGCAGTCTTCCGAACCCTGCTGTTCGGCGGCGGAGCGCTCGGCGGACTCACCGCAGGCCTACTCGCCGGGACCATCGGCGCCCGACCCGCGTTGGCAGCCGCGGCCACCGCCTCGGCAGCGGTGGTGATCGCGCTCGCCGCCTCACCGGTCAGCCGGCTGCGCGTCCTCCCCACGGCTGCGGCGCGGTAGCACGACGTTCTGTGCCTGGTGGGCGCCGACGGCCGCGGCAGGCGACGCCCACCAGACAGGCAATCCGTTCTCGCCTCATCCATCTTGCCCTCGGCCATCGAGGCGAAGAACGCGAATGGAATCCGGCCGGGGCCTGTGTGGGCTCGGCGGGCTCGGGCTGTTCGTCGCCAGATCGACCAGTGCAGGGTGTGCACTGGTGGGAGCGTCACGGCGAGAACGAAGGAGTTGAGGAGCCGGCGGATCTCGGCGAGGGTCAACGCGATGATCTCCGGGCCGGCGTCGGGCGGCAGAAGGGGGCCCGCACGCGAACTCACGGTGATCCTGCCCTCGTTCACCAGCCGATCGGCAGTGTCAGCTGCAACGATGCATGACGTGGGAACTGTGAAGAGTGCGACGCCTTCCATCTCGCCCCTCGCTGGCGAGCCGATCGACCGCGCCGATGCCGAACGGCTCGCGGGAGTGCTGAAGGCGTTCGCCGATCCGGCCCGGCTGCGACTGCTCAGCCTGATCCAGTCGGCCCCGCAGGGGGAGGCATCCGTCAGTGACCTCACCGCGCCCCTCGGGCTCTCCCAGCCGACCGTCAGCCACCACCTGCGGATCCTCACCGAGGCTGGCCTGCTCGAGCGTGACAAGCGCGGCGTCTGGGCCTACTACCGCCTCGTACCGTCCGCCATCGCCACGATCGCCGACCTGCTGACCCCACCTCGCAAGCGAGCAACGAAGAAGACCCGCTGACCGACGCCATCGGCGATCGCCGCCGACGCCTCACGACCCGGCCGTGCGAGAGCCGGAACGCGGAGGTTGAGCGTCCCCACCGTGCGTAGCTCGGGCCTGAGCAGTGGACTCTACGTTCAGGCATGGCCCGTCGCGGCGGTGCAGGGCGGATCTTAGAGGCCGCGTGTACCTATTCTCGCCAGGTGGACGGTGTAGCGGGGGACTGTCGTGGCGCAGCTGGACTTCACCGAGCACGGGCGCACGCTCAATCAGGCGCTCTGGCCGCTCGGTGCCTGGGGGAGCGAGCGGATCCGTCGCGAGGCCGCCGAGGTGGTCGACGTGGCTTCTTCCAAGACCGGGTGGCCCTGCGCCGATCGAGGGGGTCCTATCCGGGACGTCCCAGCAGTGCCGTGGCCAAGGCGACCTGCGCCGGATCGAGCGTCGCCCTGCCGTCCTCGACGTCCCACAAGGCGTTCTGCAGGACGCGGCCGAGGGTCCAGCCGGCCGCGCGTCGGCGGTCCAGGCCGAGGACCTCGGTGAGCTGATCGAAGCGACGGAGTACGGCACGTGTCACGTCGCCGGACGCGACCACCGTGTCCCAGCGGCCGTCGAGGGCCGGCCACAGGTCGAAACCGGGGTCACCGGCGAGCGGCTCCGGGTCGATGGCCAGCCAGGGTTCCCGCTCCCCGGCGAGGACGTTGTCGTGGTGCAGGTCCCAGTGCAGCAGCCGGTCGCCCGGTTCACCGATCAATTCGGCCACGGCGGACGCGCACGAGCGCACCAGCTGCTGTTCGGCGGGGTCGCGCAGGGCCGCTACGGCCTGTGGGGCCTGGTCGAGCATGGCGGCGGCGATGTCGGACAGGTGCCGCAGCCCCTCGGGGGCGGGTGCCGAGGTGAGACGGGCCAACAGCTCCGCCAGGACCTGGGTGGCCGTCTGGTCGTCGTCGATCGTGGACAGCGGGCGGGTGGCGTCCAGTCGTTCCAGCAACTGGGTGCCGCTCTCCTCGTCGTAGTCGAGCAGGCGTACCGCGCCGTTGCCCTTCCAAGCCCGCAGGCCGATGACGGCCCCGGCGGTCTCCTCCCGCGGTTGCTGGAACTTGAGGACGGCGGGTGTGCCGTTGGCCTGGGCTACGGGCAGGACCAGCGAGGCCATGCCGTGCGCGGCCGGCCCGTCGAGCCGCAGCCGCCAGCGGCCCAGAACGTCGCCGCCCAGCCGAGGCAGCTCGGCGGTCCACGCCTGCGCTGAGCTGCCGTTTGCGCCGTACGCTATGGCGAACGCCTCCGGAACCTCAATGCGACTCGGCGTGCTCATGGGCGCGGGCCGGCGCCCTGCAGCAGGGCGCCGATGATGGGGGCGGCGAGGGCGTCGGGGCCGGCGTCGTCCGCGTTGCTGCGCAGAGACTCGCCGAGAGGCGCGTAGTAGACCCGGCGCACCCGGTCGAGGTCGGCGGCCTCGTCGATGAGCTTGTTGTCCTGGGCCCGTTTCAGCACGGTGATGCGGTGGCGGTCGATGCCCTCATGGAGAACAGCAGCCTCGCTGTCCGGGCCGGTCGGCAGTTCCAGGGCGAACGCCGAGGCGCTCTTGACCTGGAGCACGTTGGCGGTGCGGCCAGAACGTGCGCAGCTGGGCATCCACACTGCCCCGACTGTACAGAAGCTGGGACAGCCATCGGTCTTCTGCTCCCCGCGCACGCGGCGGTGATCCGCTTCCCACCTGGCATTGTTGCTGGCACGGATGGGGGTCTCGCCGGCTGACCTCGTCGACGCGGCCTCGGGCCGTCCACCCGCACCGACGTTCGCCGAGGACACGCCCGTGGTAGCGGCGGCGGTCAGCGATGGTACGCGGAGGGCGTACGGCGTACTGGAAGGCGGGTTTCTGAACACTGGGGATAGCGACGGCTCGACGAGCCAACTCCGTCGGAGATCGAGCAACTCGCCGAGTACGCCAAGACGCACGTGGTGGTCTGCCCGCTATGAGGACTCCTGGTGCGGGCCGATCGGTCATAGTGGCGTCTGAAGCGGCGGCGGTGGGGCCGAGGAAGCGGAATGCGCACCATCGCCTGCGACCCGTCCGGCGACGCCGCCCTCCAACGGCTCGCGCAGCAGCTCAACAGGTTCGCACTCTCAGGTGCGGCCATCGCGTTGGCCGCTCCAACTCGAACGCCGGACCGCTGCGAGGGGCCCGCTGCCCGGCCGCGCCCGCCGGCCGCATCCCGCTGGCGTGGCCGGAATCACGGTCGGCAGTCGTTCGAACACATGTTCTAATATGGACCCGTCCGCCAGGGGGATGTCCACAGCCGCTCCATCGATGGGAATCGCTGTTTGGAGATTTTCTTAGTAAAGTCTCTTTCCAGTCGGAGGCGGAGAGGCACTTCCCGGTTTCCGGGCGCGACGTGACCGGGGGGAGCCAGGTGTTCATCAACGTGCTGGGGCCGATGGAGCTGACCGTGGGGGACGCTGCGGTTCCGATCGGCGGTGTCCGGCAACGCACCGTGCTGGCCACCCTCGTCATGCACGTCAACCGGGTCGTCTCGACGGACCTGCTGGTGGACACGGTCTGGGGTGACGCGCCGCCGCCCACCGCCCGTAACCAGGTGCAGACCGCGATCTCCATGGTCCGCAGGACACTTGCCCGCCACGACCGCGGAACGATCCTGCGCACCCAGTCGCCGGGATACCTGCTCGACCTCACCGCCGACGACATCGACGCGGTGCGCTTCGCCCGACTCGCGGCCGAGGGGCGCGCCCTCGCCGTCGCGGGCCGGCACGCCCAGGCAGCCGGGCGGCTCCGCGCCGCGTTGGCCCTCTGGCGCGGCCCGGCCCTGGCCGGGCTGGCCGGCGGGGCACTGACCGAGACGGCGGCCCGACTCGAGGAGCAGCGGCTGACCGTGCTCGCCGAACGGATCCGGCTCGACCGGCAGCTCGGCCGGCACCACGAGCTGGTGGGCGAGTTGCAGGAGCTGACCCGCCGCTATCCGCTGCGGGAAAACCTCCACGGTGAGTTGATGCTGGCGCTGTCCCGGTCCGGTCGGAAGGCCGAGGCACTGGAGACGTACCGGCGGGCCAGGTCCGTCCTGGTCGAGGAGCTCGGCCTGGAGCCGGGGGCGGAGCTGCGGCGGATCGAGCAACGCATCCTGCGCGCGCAGGATGCGGTGCCGCCGCGGCAGCTCCCCACCGACCTGCCGGACTTCACCGGCCGCGCCACCGAGATCGCGCAGGGCACACGGCTGCTGACCGCCGAGACCGACGGGGTGCCGGTCCTCGCGCTGACCGGGCTCTCCGGGGCCGGCAAGACCGCGCTCGCGGTCCGCGTCGCGCACCGGGTGAGTGCTAGCTTCCCCGACGGCCAGTTGTACGCGAACCTGCGCGGCGAACCAGGTCGAGCGGTGACCGCCGAGGTCTCTGAGCACTTCCTGCGAGCGCTGGGCGTGCCGCTCAGCGACATTCCCGACGATCCGCAGCGGCGCACCGCCGTCTACCGGTCACGACTTGCCGGCCGCCGGATCCTGGTGCTGCTCGACAACGTGGCGCAGGAGTCGCAACTCGCCGACCTGCTGCCCGGCTCCGCCGGTGGCGCGGTCGTCGTGACAAGCCGGGCGCGCCTGGGCCTCCTGCCCGCCCGGCACGTGGAGGTCGGGCCGCTCACGGTCGACGAGGCGCTCGCCTTGCTGACCCGGATCATCGGCGCCGAACGGGTACGCAGCCAGCCCACTGCCGCACACAGCCTCGTCGCACTCTCCGGGCAGACGCCGCTGGCGGTGCGCATCATCGGCGCCCGGCTCGCCGTACACCGGCACTGGCCGTTGTCCCGCATGGTGCGCCGACTCAGCGAGGAGGGCCGGCGTCTCGACGAGCTGGAACACGCCGGGGTGAGCGTCCGGGCCGGGCTCGCGCTCGGCTATCGGCGACTGCCGGTCATGGCGCGCCGGCTCTTGCGCCGGCTGGCCCTGGTCGAGGTGCCCGATCTGACCGTGCCGCTGTGCGCCGCGTTGCTCGACATCGGGCACGACGAGGCCGAGGAGGCGGCGGAGCGGCTCATCGAGGCGGGGCTGGTCGAGGCGTACCTCGCCCCGGACGGGCTGCCCCGATATCTGCTGCACGACCTGACGCGGGCGTTCGCCGGTGAGCGGCTGCGCGCCGAGGAGGAACCGGGCGAGCGCGACGCGGCCCTGCGGCGGGCGGTCGACGTCACCGTCGCGCGGCGAGGGTGATCACCTGGGCGCGGTGGTCGGACAGCCCATCGGGAGACCGCAGGTCGTAGCCGTCCACCCGCAGCGGCGCGCTGGTGAACGCCCAGTCCAGCCGCCACAGCGGCAGCCGCGCCGGCCAGGTGGCCGGGTAGGGCTCGTCGTTGGCGTCCCGCAGCCGCCGCGGCGCGCCGTCGAGGTCGGCCATCGCCGGGCTGGTGTTGAAGTCCCCGGCCAGCATCACGGGCCGGGGGTTGGTGGAGATGTCGGCCCACAGCCCGGCGAGCTGCCGCCGCCGCTGCGGGTCGGCCGTCCTCGGCATCCGCCAGAAGTTCGCCGACACCGGGTTGACCAACTTGAGCTGCACGGCGATGTGGACGTTGTAGAAGGACACCACCGAGCCGTCGACGCGCAGGTCCGTGCGCAGGGCCTTCGCCTCACGGAAGATCGTGTCGAAGTCCGTGGTGGCGTCGCCGGCCGCCGCCGGGTCGGGTGCCACCGGCGGCTGGGCGACCACCGGCAGGCGGGACAGCGTCACGAGTTCGCCGCGCCGCACCACGGTGTGCTCCGGGAACTCCGCGCGCAGCCGGTCCAGGTCGTCGATCGGCCGCTGACCGTCGATTGGTCGCGCCAGGTCCCAGCCGAGATACTCCTGCAACAGGTAGACGTCCGCGTCCTGCTCGTGCAGGTACCGGTAGAACTGGTCCGGGTCCTTGTCCTGGGTCCAGAACTCGGTGTTCCACGACAGGATCCGGATGCCCCGCTGTTCGGGCTCGACCGCGAGCACGGGACGGAGCCCGCCGTACGGGAGCCCGAGCAGCAGGCCGAGCACGGCGAGCGCGGCGTTGGAGCGTCGCCGGGGCCGGACCGCCACCGCCGCGACGACCAGCGCCAGTGGCACCACCACGAACAGCAACGGCGGTAGCGCGGCGGGCACCAGCCACACCCACCAGCGACCGTTCAACGCCCAGTGCGTCAGCACGAACGCCACCCAGAGCGCCACCGCACCACGCACCAGCCGCGACCCGCGATCCACCCGTGCTGGTGCGGATGTCTCCATGTCCACCCCCGTGCCCGTCGTGTCGACCCGCACCCGCACGGGCCGCGACCGATCGCGCCGCGCCCGGTCGAGGGCGCCAGCGGACCCCGCGAGGCTATCGGAACGGCACCGCCGCTATCGCCGGTCGGGCGCGGCCGACAGCGGCCCGACATCCGTGCTCGGTCCACTTGCCGTCATGAGCCCCACCGTTTCGGTGATCATCCCGAACCACAACTACGCCCGCACCCTGCGGAGATGCCTGGAGTCCGTCTACGCGCAGACCCACCCCCCGGACGAGGTGATCGTGGTCGACGACCGCAGCACCGACGACTCGTGCGACATCGTCCGCGGCTTCCCGTGTCGACTGATCGAGAACACCGTCAACGGCGGCGTCTCGGTGTCGCGCAACGCCGGTGCCGCCGCCGCCACCGGCGACGTGCTCTTCTTCCTCGATTCCGACGAGGCACTGGCCCCGGATGCGCTCGCCAACGCGGTCGACATCCTCGACCGGCACCCCGAGATCGGGTGCGTGCACGGTCTGATCGCCCCCGAGCCGCTGATCGACGACGGGCCGGTCGAGTGGTACCGGACGCTGCACTCGTACTGGTGGCGACGGCGAGCCGTCGGGCTCGGGCAGACCGCGTTCTTCGCCCAGGCCGCGATCCGGCGGTCCGTCTTCGAGGCCGCCGGCCCGTTCGACGAGTCGCTGCGCGACTCCGAGGACCTGGAGTACAGCGAACGGTTGGCGCCGATCACCCGGATCCTGCTGACCGAGCGCATCGTCGCCGCGCACGACGAGGTGTCCCGGCTGGGTCCGTTGCTCGCCGAGCAGTTCCGCCGGTCCCAGCTCCTGGCCCGGACCGTCTTCGGCGCGCGGCGCAAGGGCCGGGCGAGCCTCACCGCGAACCGGCCGCTGGGCATCCTCGCCGTCGCAGCGGCCACCGCGTCGATACCGCTCGCGGTGCTCCGGCCGTCGGTGGCCGCGCTGACCGCCCTGCTGCTGGCCGTCTTCGCGCTCGCGGATCCGGGTCAGCTCCGTCTCGTCGCCCACTACAAGGGCGCGCGCTTCGTGCCGTTCTTCCTCGGGGTCAGCCTGCTCGTGCACCTCGCGCTGCTGGCGGGCGCCGCGGTCGGGGTACTGCGCACCGTGCTGCGCCGGCGATGGCTCACCCCGCTGGTCGTCCTCGCCGCGCTGGCCGGGCTCGGCTTCGCGCTGCGCCGGGACGGTCCGGCCGCGCTGGCCGTCCTGGCCCGGCCCGACGCGCTGCCACTGTGTCTGGCCGCTTTCGCGGCGAACCTGGCCGGCCTGCTGATCGGCATGCTCGCGTGGCGGGTGCTGGTGCCCATCGGTGGGCTCACCGCCGGCCGCATCTTCTTCCTCGGTCAGCTCGGCAAGTATCTGCCGGGCCGGGTGTGGGGCGTGGTCACCCACGTCGACCTGGGTCGCCGCTCGGGGGTGCCGGCCGAGCGGATGGTCACCGCGTACGTGGTCAGCATCGCCCTGACGATCGCCTCCGGCGCGCTGGTGGGGCTGCTCACCACGCCGGGCTGGTGGATCGCCGTACCTGTCGCCGGCCTTGCCGTCTGCCTGGTCCGACCGCAGCTCCTCAACCGGGTGATCGCCCGCGTCGCCCGGCTGGCGAAGCGGTCGGTCACCCCCGTCCCGCCCGGCCGGATGCGGCTCGCGGTCAGTCTCGCCCTGCTGTCCTGGCTGGTGTCCGGCCTGCACCTGTGGGCCGTGGTGGTGCTCCTCGGCGCCGACCCCGGCTCCTCGGCGGCCGTGTCGATCGGGGCATTCGCCCTGGCGACCGTCGCCGGCAGCCTCTCGATCATCGCACCCGACGGCTGGGGCGTACGCGAGGTCGCCATCGGCGCCGCCCTCGCCACCGTGCTGCCCTGGTCGGCCGCCGGAATGGCCGCGGTGGCCAGCCGGCTGGTGTGCGTCCTGGTCGAGGTCACCGTCTCCCTGCTCGTCGTCGCCCTGTCCCGCACCGTCCGCTCAGGAGATCACCATGCCCAGGCTGTTCACCCTTGACGAGGCCGAGGGCCTCGACACCGGTCGGGTCCACGACCTCTACCGCCGCCACGTCAACAGGAGTCAGGTCGCGCTGATGACCTCGTTCGGCTTCGGTCGCGAGCTCGTCGAACGTGCCGAGGGGGCCTACCTCTGGCAGCGCGACGGTCGTCGGATCCTCGACCTGACCGGCGGGGTGGGCGTGCTCAACCACGGGCACAACCACCCGCGCATCCTCGAGGTGCGTCGCCGCTTCGCCGAGCGGCGCAGCATGGAGGTCCACAAGACGTACTTCTCGCCGTACCTCGCGGCGCTGTCCCACAACCTCGCCGAGGTGCTTCCCGGCGACCTGACCATGTCGTTCCTGCCGAACTCGGGCGCCGAGGCGGTCGAGGGCGCGGTGAAGCTGGCCTACAAGTTCCACCGGGGCCGGCGCGGCACGGTGCTGCGGGCCGACAGCAGCTTCCACGGCAAGCTGCTCGGCTCGGGCGGCCTGACCGGGCAGAGCCACTACCCGTTCCCCACCATTCCCGGCATCGACACCTTCCGGTACGGCGACCTCGACTCCGTCCGGGCCGCGGTGCAGCGGCACCCCGACGACGTGTACGCGATCCTGATCGAGCCGTTCAGCGCCTCCACTCTGCGCAGCTGCTCCGAGGAGTTCCTGCGCGGCCTACGCGAGCTGTGCACCCGGCACCGGATCGTGCTCGTCTTCGACGAGATCTACACCGGCTGGGGCAAGACCGGCACCCTCTTCTACTTCATGCGCTACCCGGACCTGATCCCCGACGTCCTCACCACCTCCAAGTCGTTCGGCGGCGGCAAGTCGTCCATCTCCGCGTTCGTGGCACGCGAGTCCATCTACCGCCGGGCCTACGACAACCTCAACGACGCGGTGCTCCAGAGCACCAGCACCACCTACTACGGCTTCGGCGAGGAGTGCGCCACCGCCCTCGAAGCGATCAACATCGCCGTCGAGGACGACTACCCGGCGCGGGCCCGCCACCTGGAGGCGGTCCTCGCCCCCGGGCTGCGGCGGCTCGCCAAACAACACCCGGACGCGATCGGCGAGGTGACCGGCGCCGGCGCGCTCTGGGGCGTCTTCCTCGACGGCGGACCCCGGCTGCTGGACCTGCTGGCCAAGGTGGCCCCGGTCGGCATGGCCCGCGACCCGCAGTTCAAGACCAAGGTCGTCACCTGCGCCGTCGTCAACGCGCTCTACGAGGACCACGACATCTACTCGTACTACACGCTCAACGGCCGCAACCCGCTCGTGCTCGCCCCGAGCCTGGTGACCGATCCGGCGGACGTCGAGCGCGCGATCGACGCCCTCGACCAGACCCTGCACCGGGGACTCGGCCGGCTGACCGTCCGCTTCCTCAAGGAAAAGGTGAGTTCCCTGTGGTGAACCGGACGGTCGTGGTCACCGGCGCCGCCGGGATGCTCGGCTCGCACCTCGCCCGCCGGCTGCGCGCCGACGGCGACCAGGTACGCGCCGTGGACCTGCGCCCCGGGCCCGACATCGCCTTCGCCGGCGACGTGCGGGACGCGACCCTGATGCGCTCGGCACTGGCGGGCGCCGACGCCGTCGTGCACTGCGCCTCGGCGCTGCCGAGCTATCCGGCGGCGCAGATCAGGTCGATCGTGGTGGACGGCACCCGCACGGTGCTCGGCACCGCGGTGCGGGCGGGGGTGCCGCGCGTCGTGCACATCTCCTCGACCGCCGTCTACGGTCTGCCGCGCGTCGTGCCGACCACCGAGGAACACCCCCGCGAGCCGGTCGACACGTACAGCGCGGCCAAGGCGGCGGCCGAGGAGATCGCCGACGAGCTGCGCGCGGGCGGGGCGTGCCTGCCGGTCCTGCGCCCCAAGACGTTCCTCGGTCCGGGCCGGATGGGCCTGTTCGCCATGCTGTTCGAGTGGGCCGAGGAGGGCCGGCACTTCCCGGTGCTGGGTCGCGGTGACGTACGCATCCAGATGCTCGCCCTGGCCGACCTCGTCGCGGCGGTCCGCGCGGTGCTGGACGCGCCGCCGGAGGTGGCCAACGACACCTACAACATCGCCGCCGCCGAGTTCGGCACGCTGCGGGAGGACTTCCAGGCGGTGCTCGACGCGGCCGGCCACGGCCGGCGGGTCGTCCCGCTGCCCGGGCGCCCCGCGCTCGCCGCGCTGCGCACGCTGGAGCGCCTGCGCCTGTCCCCGGTCTACGGCCGGCTACTGAGCAAGCTCACCGCCGATTCGTACGTGAGCATCGACAGGGCCCGCGACCGGCTCGGCTTCCACCCCCTGCAGTCCAACCAGGACGCCATTCTCGACACGTACGCCTGGTGGCGCGAGCAGCGCCGCCTCGGCGACCGGCCGGAGCGCGAGGAGTCGCACAATGCTGCCCACCAGGACGGACCCACCACCGGACGCACCAGCCGCGACCCCTGGAAGCAGGGCGTCCTCGCCGCTGCCAAGATCTTCTTCTAGGCCGTTCGGGGACCTCGTCCAGCTCCTGCGGCCCGGCCAGTGGCCCAAGAACCTCGTGGCCGTGCTGCCCCTGCTCGACGCCGAGCTGTGGGGCTGGCCCCACCTGCGCGCGGTCGCCACCGCGGTGGTCGGCTTCACGCTCGCGTCGGCCCTGGTGTACGTCCTCAACGACATCGCCGACCGCGAACGCGACCGGGCCCACGACCGCAAGCGGCTGCGCCCGATCGCCTCCGGACGCGTCACGCCCTGGCAGGCCGGGGCGCTCGCGCTGCTCCTGCTCGCCGGGCTGGCCCTGCTGGTCTCGGCGGACGTCCGCTCGTGGTGGCCGCTGCTGACCTACCTGGCCGTCAACGTGGCCTACAGCTTCTTCCTCAAGCACGTGCCGCTGCTGGACCTGTTCGCCGTCGCGGTCGGGTTCGTGCTGCGCCTCGTGCAGGGCTACACCGCGGTCGACGCGCCGCCGTCGGGCTGGCTCACACTCTGCGTACTGTCGGTCTGCCTGCTGCTGATCCTGGGCAAGCGGCGTCACGAGCTGCGGGTCGCCGGCACCGTCCACCGGCCGGCCCTGGTCGGCTACACCGAGCACCTGCTCGACCAGCTGCTCGGCCTGACCGCCGCCAGCGCGCTCATCACCTACCAGCTGCACGCGTCGTCGGTCAGCCGCACCGCGCTGCTCACCGCTCCGTTCGCGCTCTTCGCGCTGTTCCGCTACCTCCAGGTCGTCCTGGTGCACTCCGGCGGCGGCAGCCCCGTCCGGGTGCTGCTGCGCGACGGCGTGATGCTCGTCAACGCCGGGCTCTGGCTGCTCGTCCTCGAAGGGGGAGTTCTGTATGGCTGAGACGCCTTCCGGCGACCGCGTCACGGTGTCGGTCGTCGTGCCGATGTACAACGACAGCCGCACCATCGACCTCTGCCTCGCCTCGGTGCACGCCCAGTCGATGCCGGCGCACGAGGTCATCGTGGTCGACGATGCCAGCACCGACACCAGCGCCACCCTCGCCGCCCGGCACCCGTGCCGACTGGTCCGCGCGGACGCCAACGGCGGCCCCGGGGCGTCCCGCAACCTGGGCGTACGCCACGCGACGGGTGAGATCATCTTTTTCCTCGACGCGGACGTGACCATGCATCCCGACGCGATCCGCAACGCGGTCCGGCTGCTGCGCGGCGACGAGGGCTACGGCGCGGTCTTCGGCGTACCCGACAAGGAGCCACTGTTCGCCGAGGGGCTCGTCGGGCAGTACCGCATCCTGCAGTACCACTACTGGCGCAAGAGCGCGGAAGGACTGGTCAGCGGCGGGTTCTACGCCCTCGGCGCGGTGACCCGCGAGGCGTTCGACCGGGCCGGCTGGTTCAATCCCACGCTGCGGCAGACCGAGGAGATCGACCACGCGGAACGGCTGTCGCGGTCGTACCCGATGCTGTTGACCTCGCAGATCCGCGGCCGGTTGTCCGACGAGAGCCGGATGCTCCCCATCCTGCGCAAGGCGTTCCGGCGCAGCCGGCTGCGGGTGCCGTTCTACCTGCGGCGCGGCCGGGCCATGCAGGGCATGGAGACCGGCGGCCGGGCCGCCGCCGCCGTCCTGGCGGCAGCGACGCTGCTGAGCGTGCCGGCCGTGGTCCTGTTCCCCCCGTTCGCCCTGCTTACCGCCGTCCTCCTCGGCGGCTTCGTGGCGAGCGATCTCGGCCAGTACGTCTTCGTGCGGCGCGAGCGCGGCTGGGGCTTCGTCGTCTTCTTCACGGCCGCGCATCTACTGATGAACACCGCGGTCGTCGCCGGCCTCGCCACCGGGTTGCTCGAATGGCTCCTGCGCCCCCGCTTCCGCAGCCTCTACCAGGAGGTCGCCCCATGACCACCACACAGGATCCGGAGGCCGTCGCGGCGACCTCGACGCCGCCGGTGCCGGTGTCGCGCGGCCGGCGGGTCGCCCGCGCGCTACGCCTCGGCTACGGCTGGGTGGTCGTCGCCGCCGCCGCGCTCTTCCTGGCCTTCACCGTGACCCGCCGGGCGGCGACCGGGCGCTGGCACTGGTCGATCCTGCTGGACTCGGCCCCGCCGGTGCTCCTGGTGCTGACGCCGCTGCTGCTGGCCGGCGCGGCGACCGCCGCCTGCGGTCGTCGCCGGCACTGGGCCGTGGCGCTCGCCGTGGCGGGCCTGCTCCCCGGCGTCGACCAGCTCGGCGTCTACCCGGCCGCGCTGCTGCGCGACACGCGACCGGTGCCGGCCGGCGCGGTCCATTTGTTCACCTGGAACACGAACTACTGGGGGATGAGCAACAAGGACCCCGAGGCGCAGTTCGCGTTTCTCCGCCGACAGAACGCCGACATCTACCTGTTGCAGGAACACGTCATCTGGCTGCCCGGCAGCGCCGAGGCCGGCTACTTCCCGGTGGGCGACGACGACAAGCTCCGCGCCGAGTTCCCCGGCTACCACATCGCGCGCCGCAGCGAGCTGGTCACGATCTCGCGGTTCCCGATCGTGGCGCAGCCGCTGTTCGGTCCGGCGGCCCGGCAACCCGCCGGCACCCCCTTCGCCGAGGTCTTCGCGCGGGACAAGGTGCTGCGGACCGACCTGCGCATCGGCGAGCGGACGATCTCGGTCTACAACGTGCACGTCACCGTGCCGACCGCGATCGACCTCGACTTCCTGGACCCGCAGGTCGACCTGGACGAGTACTACCGGCGCAAGTTCACCTGGCGGCAGGAGGAGGTCGCGGCGGTCACCGAGGACGTGCGGCGCAACCCGTACCCGTCGATCGTCTCCGGCGACTTCAACGCCACCTCGGCGATGGGCACCCTCGACGGGCTGCGCGCCGTCACCCGCGACGCGTCCGACGAGGGGACCCAGGTGCTGCCCCTGAGCTGGCGCTTCGACGCGCCGATGAACTTCAGTTGGGACAGCCCGCTCGCCGGTCTGCCGCTGCCGTTCTGGCGCATCGACTGGACGTTCACCCGGGGAGCGGTCGACGTGCACCGCTACCGGTTGATCTCCGCCGAGCGGCTCTCCGACCACCGCCCGCAGGAACTGTGGTTCTCGGTGCGCTGACGGCTTCTCCGGCCCGGTGGGGACCACCGCCGGGCCGGAGGCGCGTCGTCCCGGACGGCGGGACGCCTCGACGGCCTACCGTTGCGGGCCAGCGCCGGACTTCGACCAAACCTCCCCGCCACACACACGCGCACGGACCTGTCGCGACAGTTCTGTCCGGCGCGACGGCCGGTGTCGATCAGGCCGCTGTGGACGGTGGGTAATCCAGACCAGTTACAGGATGCGTTCAGTGATCGATTGTTACCGTTCTCCCGCCGACGCCTGAAGGGGGAGATCGGTGATGACCCTTTCGCCGGCACCAGACCCCGGCCCTCGGCTGCGACGTCACCCCGGCCCGGCGCTCCCGGCCACCGCCCTGCTGCTGCTCCCGGTGCTGGTGGCCGCCGCCGCGATCGTCGTGTACCGGGTCAGCGGCCGGTTCTGGGGCGACCTCGCGGCCTACCGGACGGGCGCGCTGGCCGCCGCCGGCGGCGACGGGCAGCTCTACGACGTCGCCCACCGGGGCGCGGACGGCATCGCGCTGGGCTTCACGTACCCGCCCTTCGCCGCGCTGCTGCTGCAACCGTTGGCGTACGTCGACACCGCCGTCGGCGTCGGGCTCTGGACGATGGCCTCGGTCGTCGCGTTGTCCGCGGTGGTGCGCGTGGCGCTGCGCGCCGCCAATGCGGGCCCGCCGGTACGCCCCGGCGCGGTGCTGGCGGGCACCGTCGCGGCGCTGCCGATGTTCCCGGTGGCCGGTCACCTCCAGGTCGGCCAGGTGGGCCTGTTCCTCATGCTCATCGTGCTGCTGGACCTCACCTCCGGCCCCGCGAACCGTTGGCGGGGCCTGGGCGTCGGGATTGCCGCAGGGATCAAGCTCACCCCGCTGATCTTCGTGGCGTACCTGCTGTGCACCGGCCGGTGGCGCGCGGCGGGGGTGGCACTGGCCGCGTTCGCCGCCACCGCCGGGCTCGGGTTCGCCTGGCGGCCGGGCGACTCGGCGCGGTTCTGGGGCGGTGGCCTGCTCGACACCGCGCGGGTCACCGACGATCCCCGCACCGTCCTGAACCAGTCGCTGCACGGCGCGCTGGCGCGCCTCGGCGACGTCGCCGACGTGCGTGCCGTCTGGCTGCCGGTGGCGGCGCTGACGGCGGTGGCCGGGATCGTCGTCGCGGCCCGCTGCGCCCGCGCCGGAGACGAGCTGCGCGGGGTGCTCGCCTGCGCGACGACGGGCGTGCTCGTCTCGCCGGTCTCCTGGCACCACCACTGGGTCTGGTGCGTACCGGCGCTGGTGCTGCTGGCGGTGCGGGCCCGGACGCGGGCCGACCGGGCCGCCGCGTTGGCTGGCGCGCTGCTCTGGACGCTCTGCGTGGCCAGCGCCGCCTGGATCCTCGTCGGCCTGCGCGGCGAGGACCTGCACTTCCGGGACTGGGAGCTGCTGCACAGCAACACGTACGTGCTGGCCGGGCTCGTGGCGCTGGGCGTGCTGGCCCGGCGTCCCGGTGGACCGCGGGCGGGCGCCGACCCGACCGGGCCGGCGCCCGCCGCGCCCCGGCACGACCAACCGCAGGAGAGGGACGGTGAGACCGTGACCCGCGCCGACGCCATCGAGGACCGGATCCGGTGAGGATCTCCGTGGTCGTCCCCAACTTCAACAAGGAGCGGACGCTGCACGAGTGCCTGTCGGCGGTGTACGCCCAGCGCCCGCCGCCGGCCGAGGTGATCGTCGTCGACGACGCGAGCACGGACCGGTCCCGGCGGATCGCGGCCGGGTTCCCCTGCACGGTGGTGGCGTTCCCGGTCAACCGGGGCGTCTCGGCGGCCCGCAACGCCGGCGCCGCCCGCGCCACCGGCGACGTGTTGTTCTTCGTCGACTCCGACATCGCGCTGGCGCCCGGCGCGCTGGCAGCCGCGGTACGCACTCTCGAGGCGCACCCCGACTGCGGCGTGGTGCAGGGCATCTACGACCTGCGCCCGCTGCACGACGACGGGCCGGTCGAGGCGTACAAGACGCTGTTCGAGCACTTCTGGCGGCGCCGGGCCACCGGGGTGACGGCGACCACCATGTTTGCGCTGACCGCCGTGCCCAGGGCCGTCTTCGAGCTGGTCGGCGGCTTCGACGAGCGGCTGCGCGACGCCGAGGACGTGGAGTTCGGCACCCGCCTGCCGAGCCGCTACGAGATCCGGGTCAGCGACGAGATCGTCGGCCGCCACGACGACGTGGACCGGTTGTGGCTGTACCTGTCGGAGCTGTTCCGCCGTGCGGTGACGTACGCCGACGCCGTGGTCGTGGCCCGCTGGGAGCGGCCGGTGGCCGGCGCGGACGGCGCGGGCCGGACGCCGCACCGGGTCGACCTCGCCGCGGTGGTGGGCATGGCGGCAAGCGCGCTGGCCGTCGGTACCGCGTCGCTGGCCCTGGTGACGCCCCGGCTGGCGCTGCTGGCGCTGGGCCCGCTCGCCGCCTTCGTCGTGGCCGACCGGGAGCTGCTGGCGTTCGCCCTGCGCCACCGCGGTCCGCGGTTCCTGCTCTACGCCGCGGGGCTACGGTGGCTGACGCACCTGACGGAGTTCGTCGGGATGGGGCTGGGGGTGTGCGGCGCGCTGCTGCGGCGGGTCCGTGCCGGCCGCTTCCGTCGGGTGACCCCGGTGTCGCAGCGGTGAGGGCCCGCTGGTGGCGGCTCGCCAACCATGTCCTCACCGCGGCCTTCGTGATAGCCCTGACCGTCGGTCTGGTGCTGTTCGTGCGCGCCCAGGACTGGACGCCCGTGGCGACGCTCGCCGCCCGCCTCGACCCCGTCCGGGTGACCGCCGCGCTGGCCGCCGCCATGCTGATCAACTCGACGGGGCTGCTGCTCGGGCTGGCCTCGTGGCGGGCGCTCTTCGTCGACCTCGGGGCGGCGGTCGACCGGTGGACGGCGTACCGGATCTTCTTCGTCGGGTTCCTGGCCAAGTTCGTCCCGGGCCGCTTCGTCGCCCTGCCGCTGCTGCTGCGGATGGGCAGGGAGATCGAGGTGGGTCCGGTCCGATTGGCCGGGGTGTTCCTGCTCAGCTGGGCGGTGGTCGCGATGACCGGGACGACGGTCGCGCTCGCGGCCGGGCCGGCGCTGCTGGCGGGCGCCGCCGGGTGGCTGCTGCTCGCCGCGGTCCCGCTGGTCGTGCTCTTCGTCCGTCCGGACCTGCTCAACCGAGGGCTCGGTGCGTCGGCCCGGCTGCTGCGGCGGCCGCCCCCGCAGGTCGCCGCGTCCCCGGCCGGCCTCCGTCGGGCCATCACCGCGCAGTCGCTGTCCTGGCTCGTCTCCGGGCACCACCTGTGGCTGCTCGCGGTGGCCGCCGGCGCGCCGCCCCTGCGGTCGTACCTGATCTGCGTCGCCGGCTTCGCGGCGGCCACCGTCGCCGGCCTGGTGGTGATGGTCGCCCCGGACGGCCTGGGCGTACGTGAGGCGGTGCTCATGGTCGGGCTGGCCACCGTGCTGCCGGTGACCGTGGCGACGCCGGTGGTGCTGGTCAGCCGACTGGTCTGCGCACTGAGCGAGGTGGCGGTCGGCGGCGGCGGACTGCTGGTGGCCCAGTACATGCACCGGCGCCGTGCCGGCCCGGTCGAGCGGGCGGCGCCGGTCGGCTGACCGGCCCGTCACCTGAGTCCGAAGCTGAGTCGGTCAGAGAGTTGGTGACAGCATGTCGATCGCGCCACTGCGGACGATGGCACGGCTGGTCGGAGTTCCGGTCCGGGCGCTGGTGCGCCGCAGCACGAGGCTGAACGCGGCGCTCTGGGACACCCAGTACGCGCTGGGCTTCTGGGGCTACCTGGACGGCGCGGGCGACGGGGCCATGCCGCTGTCGCTGATCGAGACGTGGGCCCCGCGCCCGACGATCCTCGACCTCGGCTGCGGCACCAGCGCCAACCTTCCCCTGACCCAGGGCCGGTATCGGCACTACCACGGCGTGGACATCAGCCGCCGGGCGATCGAGGTGGCCCGGTCGCTCGACCGGCCGGACGCGTCGTACGAGGTGGCTGACATCCGGGCCTACCGGAGCCCGCAGCGGTACGACGCCATCCTGCTGCGCGAGGTCATCTACTACCTCTCGGTGGCGGAGGCGGAGCACCTGCTGCGCCGGCTGCCGGACATGCTCACCGCGCGGGGCCGGATCATGGTGCAGATCTACGACATCGACCGGTCCCAGCAGTTCGTCGAGGTGATCCGCGGCTGCGGGCTGGACGTCACGACGCGGTTGCCGACGGACTGCGCCGACGGCGCGACCGGCGCCTTCTTCGTCCTGACCCCCGTGGCCGCCCCGCCGGGCTGAACCTCGCTGGCGCCCGGCCGCTGCCGGGGCGGGGGAGGGGCCCGCCGGGCGTCCCGCGCGCCCCGGGCCCCCGCCCCCCGCTCAGACGGAGACCCGGCGCTCCCACCACGGCCACACCGTCACCGGTTCGCTGCGCAGCAGCCGGCGATGCAGGTCCTGGAGCCGGTGCCCGGGTTCGACCCCGAGCCGGTCGGAGAGGGTGCTGCGGGCGTCCTGGAAGGCGGTGAGCGCCTCCGCCCGCCGGGAACTCTGCCCGAGCGCGACGAGCAGCAGCTCCCAGAGCCGCTCCCGCATCGGGTGCTCGGCCAGCATCCAGCGCAGCTCGGCGACCACGTTCTCGACGTCGCCGAGCAGGAGCCGTACGCCGGTCGCCTCCTCCAGGACGTCCTGGCGCAGCTCGGTCAGCCGGATGCGTTCGGCCTCGGCGAGCGGGCCGGTCGCCTCGTGCAGGGCCCGGCCGGTCCAGTGGGCCAGGCCCCGCTGGAAGAGGTAGAGCGATCGGGACAGGTCCGCCTGGGACCGGGCGGCGCGGGCTGCCCGGACGTCCTGTTCGAAGCGGATGATGTCCACGGCGTCCGACGGGATGTCGAGGGTGTAGCCGGGCCGGGTGGACCGGAGCACCCGGGCCAGGGCCGGCCGCCGGCCGGGCGGCTCCAGGACCCGGCGCAGCCGGCCGATGTAGGTGTGCACCATGTTCTCCACCGAGTCGGGCCGGCGGCCGGCCCAGATCCCGTCGACGATCTGCGCGACGGACATCACCATGCCGCTGCGCAGCGCCAGCACCGCCAGGACCTCCCGTTGCCGTGGTGTGCCCAGGTACAGGTGCGTGTCCCCGCGTTGGGTCCGGATCGGCCCCAGGAGCAGTATGGACAGTTCATCGTGCGACATCAGGTGTCTCCCCCACCAGAGGAACCGGGTGCCAGGACCCGGCTCGGCACTTGTCGACGGCACTGTCCGGGCACCGGACAACCACGGCGTCGGGGCGGGTCCGGGACGGCAGGCGAGTCGACGGTTCGACGCGCGTTCGGCGGCTCCCCGCAGCGGGAGGGCCCTCGGGGCATCCGCGCCACCTACCGGTCGTCCGGGACGGTGACGAAGCGCAGCCCGCGATCGGTCAGCCTCGGGAGGACCTCGGCCAGGGCCGCGACGGTCTGCGACCGGTCGCCGCCGCCGTCGTGACAGAGCATGATCTGCCCGGGCCGGGTGCGCGACAGCGTCCGGACGATCCGGGCGACGCCGGGGCTGCGCCAGTCGCTGGGGTTGACCGTCCAGTCGACCGGGACGAGCCCGAGCTCGGCGGTGGTCCGCAGCACCCCGGGCGACCAGTTGCCGCCGGGGGCGCGGAACAACCGTGGCGTGTGCCCGGTCGCGTCCTCGATCTCGCGCTGGGTCCGGTCGATCTCGGCGGTGATCTCGTGCCGGGTCAGCGCGGCGAACGGCTGCGGGTGCGTCATGGAGTGGTTGCCGATCAGGTGGCCGGCGGCCAGCACGTCCCGGGCCAGCTCCGGGTGTTCCCGCACCCGGTCGCCGACGAGGAAGAACGTGGCCCGCACGCCGTGCCGGTCGAGCAGGTCGAGCATCGACGCGGTCCACCGCGGGTGCGGGCCGTCGTCGATGGTGAGCGCCACGTCGTCGCCCGGCACGCCGAAGGTCGGTCGCCGGGGACCGCCGAGCGAGGGGCGGCGGCGCAGGAGCTGCCGGCCGCGGTAGGCGAAGAGCAGGTAGTGCAGGGCGTGCGCGCAGAGCTGGGAGCCCAGCCGGGCCACCGGTTTCCGGGCGCCGCTCATCGGGGCGTTCTCGCGGTGGTCACGCGGGTCGGCCCGAAGTCGCGGTCGGCGAGGTGGCGCAGCCCGCCCACGACGGCGCCCGTGACGACGGCCAGTTGGACCAGCAGGTGCACGGCGAAGAAGAAGACCGCGTACGCGGGTCCGCGCCGGCGCAGCACGAACCGCAGCAGGCCGGGCTCGGCCACCACGAACAGGGCGAGGAGGAGCAGCGACGCAGCCGGCCAGCCGCCGCCGAGCGGGGCCAGCGGCAGGGTCGCCGGCACCGACGTCGCGGCGGCCAGGGCCACGGGGCTGTTGGCGCGGATGCCCGCCGGTCCGCGTTCGGCCAGGGCCACCGGGATCAGCAGCTGCGAGCGGTGGAACTGCTTGCGCAGCAGCGCCCCGAGCCGGCTGTCGTCGTCGTGTCGGCAGACGACGGTGTCGGTGAGGACGATGCCGTACCTGTCGCCCATCCGGTCGCCGAGTTCGACGTCCTCGGAGGCGCGCAGGTTCTCGTCGAACAGCCCGACCGTGGTGAAGACCTCGCGGCGGATGAGGCAGACCGCGAAGAGGGTGGTGCGCACCCGCCCGACGTTGCGCAGTCGCCAGTAGTGCCCGTGCAGCAGCCGGTACGCCTCGACGGGCCCGTCGTCGATCAGGGGTTCGAGCGCGTAGATGCCGTGTACGCAGGCGACGTCCGGCTCGTCGCGCAGGATCGCGAGGGCGTTCTCCAGCGCGTCCGGTTCCGGGGCGCAGTCGGAGTCGAGGAAGAGGAGCAGCTCGCCTGTGCTGGCCTGGATGCCGCGGTTGCGGGCGGCGGCTGGCCCGGCGTTGCGGTCGGTGACCAGCAGCCGACAGGGGAACCGCCGGGCGATCTCCCGGGTCTCGTCGGTGCTGGCGTCGTCGACGACGACGACCTCGGTCACCGGTTGTCGCTGCCGGTAGACCGCCTCGAGACAGGCGCCCAGGGTCTTCGCGCTGTTGTGGGCGGGGATGATGACCGACACCGTCGGCGGCATGATCAGCACCTCACCGGGAAGTAGGGTAATTCGTAAGTAATATTGACGCTGGGAATTCCGTCGGGACGCGACCAAGTTATCGACCGGCAACCCCCTCCCGCAAGGGTTGCCTTGCGTAGTCAAGGTTCCATCCAGCCTCGGTCCAGGAAAGATTTCGGGGCCATGGATAGCGTCGCGGCATGCCCAATCTGGTCAGCGTCGAGGAATGCGAGCGGCTCACCGTTCGCGAGGTGCACGACCTCTATCGGCGGTACGTGAACGCAAGCCAGGTCAATCTCATGACCTCGTTCGGGTTCGGCCGGGAATTGGTCGAGCACGCCGAGGGCGCCTACCTGACATTACGCGACGGCCGGCGGGTCCTCGACCTGACCGGCGGCGTGGGGGTGCTCAACCACGGCCACAACCATCCACGCATCGTGGCGGCCCGGCAACGGTTCGCTGAGCGCCAGCGGATGGAGGTGCACAAAACGTACTTCTCGCCGTACCTCGCGGCGCTCGGCCACAACCTGGCGCAGTTGCTTCCCGGCGACCTCTCGATGTCGTTTCTCCCCAACTCCGGCGCGGAGGCGGTGGAGGGTGCGGTGAAGCTCGCCTTCAAATACCACGGCGGCCGGCGGGGAACCATCCTGCGGGCGGACTGCGGTTTCCACGGAAAGTTGCTCGGCTCCGGCGGACTGACCGGTCAGCCCCACTTCGATTTTCCGACAATCCCCGGAATCGTCCCATTTACTTACGGCGACCTGGATTCCGTCCGGTCGGCTATCGCGGCGCACCCCGGCGACGTCTATGCCCTCATCGTCGAACCGTTCAGTGCCTCCACCATTCAGTGGTGCGACGAAGGTTTCCTTCGCGGGGTGCGGGAACTGTGCGACCGGCACGACATCGTGCTGATCTTCGACGAGATCTACACCGGCTGGGGCAAGACGGGCAGCCTCTTCTACTTCATGCGCTACCCGGACCTGGTGCCGGACGTGCTCACCACGAGCAAGTCCTTCGGCGGCGGCAAGTCGTCCATTTCGGCCTTCGTCGCCCGCGAGCCGGTGTTCCGCAAGGCGTACGACAACCTCACCGACGCGCTGCTGCAGAGCACCAGCACGACCTACTACGGCATGGGGGAGGAGTGCGTCACCGCCATCGAGGCGATCAACGTGGCGGTGGAGGACGACTACCCGGCGCGGGCCCGCGAGCTGGAACGCGTCCTGGAACCGGCCCTGACCCGGCTGGGCAAGGAACACCCGGAGGCGGTCGGCCGGGTGGCGGGCGCCGGGGCGCTCTGGGGCGTGCAGATCGACGGCGGGCCGAAGATCCTCGACCTGGTCGCCCGGCTCGCGCCCGGCGGCGTGGCCCGGGACCCCAGGTTCAAGGCGAAGCTGGTGACCTGCGCCGTCGTCAACGCGCTCTACCGGGACCACGACATCTTCACCTACTACACGCTCAACGGCCTGAACCCGCTGGTCATCGGCCCGTCGCTGGTCACCGACCCGGCCGACGCGCAGCGCGCCGTCGACGCCCTCGGCGAGGTGCTGGCCCAGGGACTGAACCGCCTGGTCACCCGGTTCGTCGCGCAGAAGGTGGGATCGCTGTGGTGATCGCGATCACCGGCGCGGCGGGCATGCTCGGCTCCCGGCTGGTCGACCGCCTCGGCGCCGACGGCCACCACGTACGCGGTGTCGACCTGCGGCCGGAGAACGGGGTCACCCACGTCGGGGACGTCCGCGACTCCCGCCTGCTGGACCGCGCCTTCGCCGACGCCACCGTCGTCATCCACTGCGCGGCGGCGCTGCCCAGCTACCCGGCCGACCAGATCCGCTCCGTCACCGTCGAGGGCACGCGCGCCGTGTTCGCCGCCGCGGAGCGGGCCGCGGTGGCCCGGGTCGTGCACGTCTCGTCGACCGCCGTCTACGGGCTGCCGACGCGGGTGCCCACCGGGGAGGAACACCCGCACGCGCCGGTGGACACCTACAGCGCGGCCAAGGCGGCGGCCGAGGAGATCGCCGTCCGGCACCGCGCCGGCCTGCCGGTGGCGGTGCTGCGACCCAAGACCTTCCTCGGCCCCGGCCGGATGGGACTGTTCTCGATGCTCTTCGAGTGGGCGGAGGAGGGCCGCAACTTCCCGGTCCTCGGCCGCGGCGACGTGCGGATCCAGATGTTCGCCGTCGACGACCTCGTCGACGCGGTGGTGACCGTCCTGCACGCCCCCGACGAGGTCGCCAACGACACGTACAACCTGGCCGCCGAGCGCTTCGGCACCCTCCGGGAGGACTTCCAGGCGGTCCTGGACGCCGCCGGCCACGGCCGGCGGGTGGTCTCGCTGCCGGCCCGGCCGGCGCTCGCCGCGCTCAGCCTGCTGGAACGCAGCCGGCTCTCGCCGGTCTACGGCCGACTGCTGCACAAGCTGATGGCCGACTCGTACGTCAGCATCGACAAGGCCCGACAGCGGCTGGGCTTCCAGCCGAAGCTGTCCAACCAGGACGCCATCCTGCGCACCTACGAGTGGTGGCGCACCGAGCGGCACCGTGAGCGCCCGGCGCGGGACGGGCGGACCAGCCGTGATCCCTGGCGGCAGGGCGCCCTCGCCGCCGCGAAGATCCTCTTCTGACAGGGGCCCTGATGACCGCCGTCGAAAGCGTGGTGGAGCCGGTCGCCCCGGTCGCCACCGGACCCGTCGCGCGCGTGCCCACGCTGCTGCGACACCTCGTGGTGCTGGCCCGGCCGGGCCACGCCGTCAAGAACCTGCTCGCCGTCCCGCTGGCCCTGACCGACACACCGGTCTGGACGGCGACCGCGCTGTGGCGGTGCGTCTGGGCGGTGGCCGCGTTCACGCTCGCCTCATCGGTGATCTACGTCGTCAACGACATCGCCGACCACCGCCTGGACCGGGCGCACCCCGCAAAGCGGCGTCGGCCGATCGCCGCCGGCCACGTCCCGGTACCGGTGGCCGGGGCGTACGCGGTCGTCCTCGCCGTGCTGCTGGCCACGCTGACCGTCAACGGGCCGGCGATGACGTGGTGGCCGCTGGTCGCGTACCTCGCGCTGAGCACCGCGTACAGCAGGTGGCTCAAGCACGTGCCGCTGCTGGACGTCTGCGTGGTCTCGGCCGGCTTCGTGCTGCGCGTCATGCAGGGCTACGCCGCGACCGGAGCGACCGCCTCCAGTCTCCTGCTCACCGCGGTGTTCAGCGGCTGCCTGGTGCTCGTCCTCGGCAAGCGCCGGCACGAGCTGGCCGCCCTCGGCACGCCGCACCGGCCCGCGCTCGTCGGCTACAACCTGCTGCTCGCCGACCACCTGCTCGGTCTCACCACCTCCCTGGCCGGCACCACCTTCCTGCTCTACCTGCACGTCGACGCGCCGATCGACGCCTACCCGCCCGTCGCGCTGGCGGTCGTCGTACCGCTGGGACTGCTCGCCGCGTTCCGCTACCTGCAGGCGGTGCTCGTGCTGCGCACCGGCGGCGACCCGATCCGGATGCTGCTGGGCGACCGGATGATCGTCGGTTGCGCCGTACTCGCTGGCACCACGCTGGCCCTGGCACAGATCACCGCCCGCTATCCCCACCTGCTGACCTGGACGGACAGATGAACCATCCCCTCGTGTCGGTCATCGTGCCGAACTACAACTACGCCCGCGCGCTGCACCTCTGCCTCGACTCCCTGCGGGCACAGACGTACCCGCATCTGGAGATCATCGTGGTCGACGACTGCAGCACCGACGACTCGGTCGCGGTCGCCGAGGCCCACGGCGCGCGGGTCGTGCGTACGCCACGCAACGGCGGGCCGGCCGCGGCCCGCAACCTCGGCGCGGCGACCGCGGCGGGCGAGATCCTGTTCTTCATCGACTCCGACGTGGCGGCCAAGCCCGACGCGGTGGCCAACGCGGTCGAGCTGCTGGCCGCCGACCCGACGATCGGGGCGGTCTGCGGCAACTACGACCCGGTGCCGCTGATCCGCGACAGCCTCCTGGAGGAGTACCGCTGCCTCCAGCAGTCCTACTGGCTCATCGCGGACGAGGGCCCGATCATGACGCTCTACACCGCGCTGCTGGCCGTGCCGGCGCGGGTGTTCACCGAGATCGGGCCGTTCAACCCCCGGCTGCGGGAGACTGAGAACGCCGACTACGGGATGCGGCTCGCGCAGCGCTACCGGATCCTGCTCTCCCCGCGGGTGCGCGGTGTGCACGACCACGACCACGAGCTGGGGGTGCTGGTGCGCAAGGTGTTCACCCGCACGGCGCTGCACATCCCGATGTACGCCCGCAAACCGGAGTTCCCCGGCGGGCTGAGCAGCGGCCCCCGGGCCTGGGTCAGCATCGCCGCCCCGCTGGCACTGCTCACCGCCGCCCTGCCCCTGCTGCTCGGCCCGGCCTACCTGCTGGTGCCGCTGGCCGCGTTCGTCGCCTTCCTCGCCGGGGACCTGCCGATGCACCGGTTCGTACGGGTCGAACGCGGGCAGCTCTTCCTGGTCTACTTCGTCGCGATGCACTTCTTCCTGAACCTGGTCATCGCCGTCGCCGCGGCCTGCGGCGTGGTCGCCTGGCTGACCTCGGGCCGGTTCCGGCGGCTCTACGACCGACCGGAGGTCGCCACCCGATGAACGAACTCCCGCTCGTCTCGGTGATCGTGCCGAACTACAACTACGCCGAGTCGCTGGACCTGTGCCTGCGCTCCATCCTCGACCAGACCTACCCGAACATCGAGCTGCTGATGGTCGACGACTGCAGCACGGACCAGTCCGTCGCGGTGGCCAGCGCCCTCGGCGTCCCCGTGGTCAGCACGGGGGTCAACGGCGGCTGCGGCACCGCCCGCAACGTCGGCGCCGCGGCGACCCGCGGCGACCTGATCTGCTACGTCGACTCCGACCTGGCGCTGGCGCCCGACGCGGTGGCCACCGCGGTCCGGCTGCTCGTCGAGGACCCCGCCGTCGGGGCGGTCTGCGGCATCCAGGACGCCGAGCCGTTGCTCCACGACACCGCGGTCTCCCGATACCGCGGCCTGCAGTACCACTACTGGTCGATCAGCTCCGAAGGCGACGTGTCGTTCCTCTTCCCGGCCGTGTGCGTCATCCGGCGGGCCGTCTACGACGAGGTCGGGCCGTTCAACCCGGCGCTGCGGCAGACCGAGGAGGTCGACTACGGCTACCGGCTGACCCGCCGACACCGGATGCTGCTCACCTCCGAGGTACGCGGACGGCACGACCACGACCACGAGCTCTCCGGGCTGCTGCGCAAGCTGTTCCACAGGGGACGGCTGCGCATCCCGCTCTACGCACGCGCCCGCCGCTTCGGCAAGGGCTTCGAGACCGCCTCGCGCGCCTGGGGCAGTCTCGCCGCGTTCGCCGCCCCGCCGGCGCTGGCCGTACCGCTGCTGCTGGGGTCGTGGGGGGCGGTGGTTCCCGCCGCGCTGCTCGCCGCCTCCCTGGCCTGCGACGCCGGGATGTACGGCTTCGTGCTGCGCCGGCGCGGCCTGCCGTCCCTGCTCGGCTTCGCCGGCCTGCACTTCCTGGTCAACGTCACGATCACCGCCGGGGTGGCGACCGGCGCGGTGCAGTGGCTGCTGTCGCGCACGTTCCGGCAGCTCTACGACGCCTCGTTCCCGGTCGAGGGCACCCCCCGGTGGGAATCGGCGTGACGACGGCCGCGCCGGTGACCGCCGCCGGCACCGAGCCGACGCCGCCCGCCACCGCGCGGCCGCGGCGCTGGCCGGCGGCGGTCCTGGCCGGCGCCGGCGCGCTCTGGCTCGCGTTCACCGTCGCGCACCTGGCGTTCAGCGGGCGCTGGTGGCTCTGGCTCGCGGTGGACGCCGTGCCGCCGCTCTTCTTTCTCCTGGCGCCCCTGGTGCTGGGGGCCGGCGCGGCGGCGGTCCGGCGGCGGCGCCGCACGGTGGCGCTGCTCGCCGCCGCCGCGTTGTTGCTCGGCGCGGGGCAGAGCGGCGTCAACTTCCACCGATGGCAGGGCGGGGACGGCCCGGCCCCGCCCGATGCCCTGCGCGTGTTCGTCTGGAACACCGGCTACTGGGACGAGGGGGGCGAGACCGAGGCGCTGTACCGGTCGCTGCGCGACGCGGACGCCGACATCTACCTGTTGCAGGAATACTGGTACGAGAAGAGCGCCGGACCGGCGCCGGCCACGCTCGACCGGCTGCGCGCCGAGTTCCCCGGCTTCCAGGTCGTGGTCGCCGGCGAGCTGGTCACCGTCTCCCGGCTGCCGGTGCTGCGGCAGGTGCCGCTGGAGCCGACCGGCCTGCCGCCGGCGGTGGCCGCAGCCGGCGACCAGTGGCGCTACAAGACCCTCCGTACCGACCTGGACCTCGGCGGTGGCCGCGTGCTGTCGGCGTACAACCTGCATCTGCCCGTGCAGCTCTCGCCCGAGCACGGCCCGTTCGACGGCGACTTCTACCGGGTGCTGCGCGAGCAGCACGCCCAGCGGGAACCGCAGTGGCGGGCGCTGGCCCGTGACGTGGGGTCCAACCCCCATCCGGTGCTGCTCGCCGGGGACCTGAACACCAGCCCGGCAATGGGTGACCTGCGCAAGCTGCCCGACGGCCTGCGCGACGCCGGTCACGCGATGCCGTCGCTCTACCCGGCGAGCTGGGCGGAGTCCGCCGGCTGGCCGCGGTGGTGGCGGCTCGACTGGGCGCTCGCCTCGCCGGCGGTGCGGGTGCACTCCTACCGCTTCGGCGACGCGGGCGGCGTCTCCGACCACCGTCCGCAGGAGCTGCTGGTGTCGCTGGGCGACGGCTGACGCGTCGCGGTCAGAGCCCGGCCGCGGCGTCGTACCGGCGACGCAGGTCTGCCATTTCCGGCCCGGTCAGCGCCTCCTCGCGTGCCTGCTCCACGTACTTCTGCGGGAACATCTCGCGCAGCCGGTCGACGAACGCGACGTCGGCGCTCGGCTCGACCGCCCGAATGCCGGGGGGCTCGACGGACATGTCCATGATCACTGGACCGACGAGCTTGACGGCCCAGTCCCACGGACGCTTCTGCTCGGCGATCCCGCAGAGGCGGAAGCCGTAGACCGTTCGCACGTCGGCGAGGGCGGTGGCTTCCGCCGGCTCGTGACCGTAGACGCGGACTCCGCAGATCACCGCCGGTTTCGCCGTGCCCCCGGTGGCGGCGTGCGGTGCGTCATGTCCAGCGTGGTGGTGTCGCCCCGGGTCCACCTGTTCGAGCGTGCTCCGCATCCGGGCCATGATCCGTGTCCGCAGATCCGTCGGTTCGGCTTCCGAGCCGGCGGAGTTGGTCAGTACGACCGCGCCGGCCGTCAAGGTCAGGATCGCCGCCACCCACACGAATCGATTTCTGTACCATCCCGCGAAGCTCTGCCGGGAGAACATGCTCACCTCTTGTCTGGTCGCCGTTTCCGGTGCGTTGACAGACGGCCCGGATGCCTCCGGCGGGTCGGATCTCGGGCGTCGGCTGTGCTGGGACACGTACGGCGGCGACGGTTGCCCAGGGGTGTGCCCGTCGTACGTGGAGACGGCCCGGCGAGGCGGCGCGCGCGGGCCGGTGAGACCGGCGCGCTACCGGCGTTGCTGCTCCCATGCTGCCGTTCCCAGCGCGGTTGCCCCCGCGCTGCGGCGATGTGAGCCATTGCAACACGACCCGGACCGCTCCGGCAACATCGACGATGTTCATCGTCGTGCCGGGCCGTTCGGCCGGCGTCCGCGTCCGGTACCGGTGCGGGCTTCTTCGCCGCGATCGGCGTGGCCGTCGCAGCCGGCGCCTACGGCCGCCGCCGCGTCCACTGACCGTCACACCGCCCGTACCGCCGGCCGCACCCTCGAAGCGGGCCGGCGGCGTGCTGCCGGCACCTGCGGCACCACCCCGCCGCACCGCTGGCACAAGGACCACCCACACCCATGACGTACGACGGGAGGGAACAACTGGTGGCGGCGGAGGGCAGCACCAAGGCCGTGGTGACAGCGCTGGTGAACATCACTCGCCCGCCCACACGCATCTGCACCCCGCCCCATCCCGAAGAGGATCAGAAGAAGGGCCAGGGATCGTCAGCAGCAGAATTGTCAGGTTTCTGACAGGCAGCCATGCCAGACTTCGCTCACTGCTGACACAAGGAGGAGCACGACCCGATGGGCGACGGCCAACGTCCGAGACCACCGGTCCGCTGCTGCGGGCCTGATTCACCCGGCGCCACCCGCATCAGGAGCGTTGCCCCGTGTGGGTGCTGAGTCTCCTCCTGGGGCTGTTGGTGGTATTGGCGATCACCGCAGCCACCGGCTACTTCGTGGCGCAGGAATTCGCGTACATGGCCGTTGACCGGTCGCGGCTCAAGGCCCGCGCCGCGGCGGGTGACACCGCCGCCAGGCGAGCGCTGGACGTGACCCGTCGGACCTCCTTCATGCTGTCCGGCGCCCAGCTCGGGATCACCGTGACCGCCCTGTTGGTCGGCTACGTCGCCGAACCGTTGATCGGCGAGTCGGTCGGCGCCGCCCTCGGCGGGGTCGGCGTCCCCACCGGCGTCGGCGTCGCCGTCGGCACGGTGGCCGCGCTGCTGCTCTCGACCTTCGTGCAGATGCTGTTCGGCGAGCTGTTCGCCAAGAACCTCGCCATTTCGCGGCCCGAGCCGGTGGCCCTCTGGCTGGCCAGATCCACCCAGATCTACCTACGGGTGTTCGGGTGGCTGATCGCCTTCTTCGACAGGTCCTCCAATGCCCTGCTGCGCCTGTTCGGCATGGAACCGGTGCACGACGTGGAACACGCCGCCAGCCGCCGCGACCTCGAACACATCGTCAGCGATTCCCGCGACTCCGGGGACCTGCCCGCCGAGCTGTGGATGCTGCTCGACCGGGTGCTCGACTTCCCTGACCGTGACGCCGCCCACGCGATGGTCCCGCGGGCCCGGGTGGACGTCGTGGAGCCCGGCCTGACCACCAGGGAACTCTGGACCGAGATCGCCGGCGGCCACTCGCGCTACCCGGTGCTCGACGACCGCGACGGCGTGATCGGGGTGGTCCACCTCGCCGACCTGCTCGCCGTCGACCGCGACGGTGCCGGCACGGTGGCCGACATCATGCGGCCGCCGGTGCTGGTCCCGACCTCGATGCCGCTGCCCCGGGTCGTGCAGACCCTCGCCGAGCGGAAAGCCCAGCTCGCCTGTGTGCTCGACGAGCACGGCGGGCTGGCCGGCGTGGTGACCGTGGAGGATCTTGCCGAGGAACTGGTGGGGGAGATCGAAGACGAGCACGACGACGCCACGGCACCCACGTCGCCAGCCGGGCTGGCCGCGGCGGACGGTACCTGGGAACTGGTCGGCACGCTGCCGCTGGACGAGGTCGAGCGCACAATCGGGCATGACCTGCCCGAATCGGACAGCGAGACCCTGGCCGGCCTGGTCATCGAACTGCTCGGCGAGCTGCCCGCCCCCGGCGCCGTGGCCCGGCTGAGCCTCGGCGAGGTCGCCCTGACACTCGAGGTGGTGGAGTTGGAGCGGCACGTCCCGTCGCTGGTCCTGCTGCGGACGGAGGAGAACCGCTGATGGGCAACCCGTGGGTGGTGGCCGCTGTCACCGTTGTGCTGATCGTGCTCAGCGCCTTCTTCGTGGCGGCCGAGTTCGCGTTGCTGGCGGCCCGTCGGCACCGCCTCGACGCGCGTTCCGAGCACAGCCGGTCGGCCCGTGCGGCGGTGCGCAGCTTCGACGAGCTGACCGTGCTGCTGGCCGGCTGCCAGCTCGGTATCACCGCCAGCGCGCTCGGGCTCGGCGCGGTCACCAAACCGGCCGTAAACTACGCGCTGACTCCGGTGTTCCTGTCCTGGGGCGCACCCGGCTGGACGGCCGACGCGGCCGGTTTCGCGCTGGCGTTGCTGATCGTGACCTTCCTGCACCTGGTCATCGGGGAGATGGCCCCCAAGTCGTACGCCATCGCCCACCCGGAGAAGACCGCCATCGCCCTCGCGATGCCGATGCGCGCCTTCATGTGGTTCACCCGCCCGGTGCTGCGTGCCCTCAACGCCAGCGCAAACTGGTGCCTGCGCCGGGTAGGCGTAGAACCCCGGGACACCATCGCCACCGGCCAGAACGCCGCCGACCTGCGCCACCTGGTCGAGCACTCGGCCAACGTCGGCGCGCTCGACGCGTCGTACTCCGCGCAACTCACCGATGCCCTCGACCTCGACCAGCTCACCCTGGCCGACCTCACCGACCCGGAGCGTGAGCTGACCGCGGTGGGGACGGCCGACACCGTCCTGACCGTCCGCGCGGTGGCCCGCGACACCGGCCACCTGCGGGTGGTCGTCCTGCGCGACGGCGTGGCCGTCGGCGTGGTCCACGTCCGCGACACCATGGACCAGCCGGACGATCGCACCGCCGGCGACGTGATGCGCGACGTCCTCGTGCTCGACGGCTCGACGCTCGCCTACGAGGCCCTGGCCACCATGCGGACCACCCGCCACCACCTCGTGGTGGTCACCACCCCGAACGGCCCAGCGGTGGCCACCCTGACCGACGTGATCGAACGGCTGCTCCGAGCCCCCGCCGGCGTCCGCTGACCACCACCAGCCCGCCAATGAGCGAACGGGCCAGGACACTGGGCCAATGATCGGCCTTCGACCGGGGGCGTCTCGGGCGCCGCACAAGTCGGGGTGACGATTGTGTCGACCTTCGCTGGTGGGTAACGTAGCGCATCGATACGGCTACCCGCTGCTGTCGTCGGAGGTGGTCCATGTGACACGTGCCGTGGAGGCGGAACTGCCCCTCTGGCCGCCGGTCAATCCGACCCGAGGCCCGTTCACCCCGTTGGACGAAACCGAACGAGACCGCTACGTCGGCCCGGTGCGGCGGGTGCGGCTCCCCACCGGGGCTCCGGCCTGGCTGGTCACCCGGCACGCCGACGTCCGCCAACTGCTGCGCCACCCCGCCTTCAGCTCCGACTTCCGCCGCCCCGGCTTCCCGTTGCTGCGCCCGCTGCCGCCGCAGGCGGCCGAGGACGGCAGGGGCTCGTTCATCCAGATGGACGGTGGCGAGCACTCCCGCCTGCGCAGGATGCTCACCGCCGAATTCATGATCAAAAACGTCCGCCGGATCGAGCCGCTGATCCAACGCACCGTCGACGAGGCGCTCGACGTCCTGGCTGCCGCCGGGCCTCCGGCCGACCTGGTGTCGTCCTTCGCCCTGCCGCTGCCGTCCATGGTGATCTGTCACCTGCTCGGCGTCCCCTATGCCGACCACGACTTCTTCCAGAGCCGCAGCCGCACCCTGCTCGACCGCGAGATGCCGCCGGCGCGGGTCCAGCGCGACTTCGAGGAGCTGCGTGACTACATCCGGGCGCTCGTCGACGCCAAGCGGGCCCGGCCCGAAGGGGCGGACGACCTGCTCAGCCGCCTGATCCGGGAACGGGTCGAGCCGGGGGAGCTCGATGTGGACGAACTGGTCGGGATGGCGCTGCTGCTGCTCATCGCCGGACACGAGACCACCGCCAACATGATCGGGCTGAGCGTCCTGCGGCTGACCCGGGACCCGGGGCAGTACGCGATCCTGCGTGACGAGCCCGACCGGGCGGCGGAGCTGGTGGAGGAGTTGCTGCGCTACCTGAGCATCGTGCGGACCGGCCTGCTCCGGGTGGCCACCGAGGACGTCACGATCGGTGGTCGGCTGATCCGGGCCGGTGAGGGCGCGGTCGTGGTGATCTCCCTGGCCAACCGGGACGCCGACGTCTTCGACGAGCCCGACCGGTTCGATCCGTACCGGCAGGCGCACCAGCAGGTGGCCTTCGGGTTCGGGGTGCACCAGTGCATCGGGCAGCCTCTCGCCCGGGCCGAGCTACGTATCGCGCTGGTGGCGCTGGCTCGCCGCTTTCCCGGCCTTCAGGTGATGGCCGCGCCCGAGGAGTTGAGCACCCGGGACAGCTCGGTCGTCTTCGGACTCGACGCTCTGCCGGTGGCCTGGTGACCGCCGGCGGCCGGCCCGTCGGCGAGGAGGCGACGGTGCGGGTGGAGGTCGACCGGGACGCCTGCTGCGGGTCGGGCAACTGCGTGCTCGCCGCGCCGGAGGTCTTCGCGCAGGACGACTCCGACGGGCTGGTGCTGCTGCGGGCCGCCGCGCCGCCGGCGGGAAGCGGCGAGCGGGTCCGTCGCGCCGCCGATCTCTGCCCGGCCGGGGCCATCCGGGTCGTCTGAGACCACCGGCGCCTGCGCTCTTCGACCTCCGGGAGCGCCGACCCCGGGGGCGTCCGTCGCCCTTCCAGGCGTACGCCGGGCGACGCTCATGGCCGACGCGGGTCCACGGTCCAGCGCGCTACCGAGTCCGAGCCGCTCTGCGATCAGGCCGGACTGGGCCCGCAGATGCGTGCTCGGGTTGACGGGGGTGACGTAGCCGACCGTGACGTTGGCACCGGTCACCACGGCACGCCCGTCGCTGGCGGCGAGGGTGAGTGAGCCTTCTGTGTGCCTGTGCTGACCGGCCCGTCGGTTCCGCTTCAGGCGCAGCCGCGGTACTGCAGCGCGGCGTCCTTCATGTAGGCCCAGAGTGCCAGGCCGTTCCAGTAGTCGTAGGTGAGTGTCCAGCCGTTGGCGGTGTTGCCGGTGGGGCCGGTGACGACCTGTCCGTAGCGGCGGGTGCCGTACAGGGTCGACTCGTCGGGGGCGATGTACATGCCCGCGTAGTCCCAGACGACGGTGAAGCTGCTCGTCGTGCAGGCCGCCTGCGCCGGCCCGGCCGGCACGAGGGCCGTCAGCGCGGTCGCCGCGAGGCAGGCTGCCGTCGTGTGCAGTAGCAGTCGTCGAACGGTCATCGCGTCATCATATCGATGGTTGTGGACGAATGTACTTCGGCTGTGCCTTCAGCAGGACACTCTGTCGACGGACAGCTTCGGCGGTCGCATGAACCGGCGCCGTGTCGGGCATCGGCGTCGGTGCATTCCGTCGCGGGTCGGACGGATTCTCCCGCGCGGGTCGGAGCCCGGGTCATCCCCGATGGGGAGGCCGATGTGGGTCCGCAGACTGACGTTTCCGGTTGTCGGCCCAGGGCACGATGGGCAGCAGTCACGTCACACGGGAGGCGACATGCACCTGTCACGCCGCAGTTTCCTGCTGGCCACCACCGGTACGGCACTCGCGACGCCCCTGCTGGCAGGTGCCGGCCCGGCGCTCGCGGCCGGCCGTCCGCCCGCCGGGTCGTTGCCGGACGCGGCGCTCACCGCCGACCTGCGCGCGATCACCGAGGCCGGCATGCCCGGTGTGTTCGCCGAGGCGCGCGACGGACGGGACCGGTGGCGGGGCGCCAGCGGGGTGGCCGACGTGACGACCGGTCGACCGGTGCTGCCCGGGTTCCAGCACCGGGTCGGCAGCATCACCAAGACCTTCGTGGCCGCGACGCTGCTGCAACTCGTCGGTGAGCGCCGGCTCGCGCTGGACGCCCCGATCGGCCGGTACCTTCCGGAGTTCGCGGTCGCCGGGGTGACCGTCCGGATGCTGCTCGACCACACCAGCGGGATCAGCGACTACGACCACGTCATCTTCGCCACCCCGGAGGACATCGATCGGCACCGGTCCACCACGTTCACGCCGCGCCAACTCGTGCAGGCCGGCCTCGGTCAGCCGTCGACCGGGGCACCGGGCGCGGCCTTCTCCTACTCGAACACCAACTACATCCTGGCCGGGCTGATCATCGAGCGGGTCACCCGTCGGTCCGCCACCGACGAGGTGCACCGGCGGATCCTCCGGCCGCTCGGGCTGCGGCACACGTACTTCCCCGGGGTGCGTCCCCGGATCGCCGGCCCGCACAGCAGGGGCTACGTCCCGTGGTACGAGGGCGAGCTGCGCGATTTCAGCGTCAGCAACATGTCCTGGGCCTGGACGGCCGGGGCGCTCGTGTCGACCATGGCCGACCTGAACACCTTCTTCCGGGCGCTGCTCGGTGGCCGGCTGCTCCGCCCGGCCCAACTGGCCGCGATGAAGACCACCGTGCCGTTCGACCCGGCTCAGCCGGAGGTCGGCGGCTACGGGCTCGGCCTCTACCGGATGACCTGGCCCACCGGCGACGTCTGGGGGCACGACGGCCTGGTCTTCGGGCACAGCGCCATCTCGCTGCACACTCCGGACGGTCGGCGGCAGGTGAGCCTCGCCCAGAACGTGACGCACTACGCGCTGCCCGGCACGCCGGACCCGATCGGCGAGGCGGTCGGCGGGTTCCTGAACACGGCACTTGTCGGTGAGAGCGCCGTCGCGGCGCGGACCGCCACCGTCGCCCGGGTGCCGGCGGTCGTCCCGGCGCCGGGCGCACCGACACTGGTCAGGCCACTGCCGCAGCGCTGACGCTGTCGCCCGGCAGCCGCGACCGGACCCCGTACTCCGGTCGCGGCTCCCGGGCGGCCGCCCCGTCGACCCGCTCGGCGTCCGGCTCGCCCGCGTGACCGGTTCAGCAGGTCATGTCGATCTCCAGGACCGCGACCTCGTGCCGGCCGACCAGCAGCACGGTGGTCTGTGGATCCTCCTCGAAGTCCTCGTCGTCGGGTGGCCAGGTCGCCGGCAGCAGGCCGGCGTATCCGAGGTGGACATCGGCACCCATCCGGGACAGGACGAGATCGATCAGGTCGTCGCCCAGGAACGTCGCGAGGTGGTCGGCCGGCAGCTCCGGGAACTCGTCGATGCCGTCCCAGCTCCCGTCGAACAGCTCGTTCAGGTGCAGGCGTACCAGATTGCGGAGACCGGCACGCAGGTCGGCGGCCGGTACGGGCCGGAACGCCTCCTCGTCGTGTTCGTCCGCGTCCTCGCGGTTCTCGACCCACCAGCGGGCTGCGGCGGCCAGCGGATCGCCGTTCCCGGGGTCGAGCCGGCCGATCCGGAACCGGAAGGTGACCGGGCTGTTGTTGTTGACCCAGAGCAGGTCGCTCAGCAACGTCATGATGCAGGCCAGCCTGGTCCGCAGGGCGGCGTCGGCACCATCGGAGTCGGTGACCGGGGGCTGTCGAACTTCCGGAGCCGGATGCAGCGAGACCCGCAGGGTGCTGCCGTCGAAGTCGCGGTGCAGCAGGTGCAGCGGCGCCGGCCGGTCCGGTTCGTCCGGCCGCTCGCTGTCGGTGGTCAGCCGGAGCAGATCGGCGTACGGGCCGGCCAGCTCGTCGGCGAGGAACCGCACCAGCACTTCCGCGCGCCGGTCGGGTGTCCCCACCACGGCCGAGATCAGGCTGACGAGTTCGGTCGCCACCTCCTCGTCGGTGCGCACCGGCTCGTACGGCCGTCCCGGCCCGACCGACACCCGACTGGTCAGCACCGTCGCGCCGGTGACCTCCGGAAGGTCGGCGGCGTCCGCGATCTCCGTCAACGGCGGCGGCTCCGGCCACTGCTGATCCCGGCGGGACCTGGTCCGGCCGGACACCACCGTCCACGACCAGCCGGCAGCCTGCTCCGGCGACCACATCGCCAGCAGCCACACCGCCGCCACGCGTACCCAGTGCTGGTTCGTCAGCCGACGGCCGTCCTCCCGCTCGACCGGGTCGGGCTGCCGGTACCAGGAGTCGGTGTAGGCCGTGGTGCGTTCCACTGCGGCAGCCCTTTCCACGTCGGGGGCTGCGAAGGTAACAGGCGACCGTGACCCTTCCGTCCACAGTGCGGGGACGGGTGCCGAGGTCCGCTCGCGGCCGGTGGCGTCACGGCCGTAACTGTCGGTCGGGGCTCCTACGATCACGGCCATGTCGGCTGCCTTCACCGCGCTGTGGACCCAGGATGTCTGCCGGGAGCTGCGTCGTCACCGGGTCGGCGAGCGACCTCCGGTGGCGTTCAGCGGGGTGCACCAGTCCCTGCCCAGTTGGACCAGCGTCGGGGTTGGCGACGACGTCTTCGCGCTGCACGTCAACCGTTGCGTGCTGCACGTGGTGAGCCGGCTCCGCGTCGTCGACAAGCAGCGGCGCGACTGCTGCGGCAGCGCCCCGGTGACCTGGCGGGATCCGGCCCATCCGGGCCACGACGCCTGGGCGATGCTCGGTGCGGACGGGTGCGGAGCGGTCCCGGTGCATGTCGAGGCCACCCCGATCCGCTTCGACGTCACCGTTCCCGGTGACCTGCTCGGCACGCTGACCTGGCGTAACCGGCGCGGTGACCAGCGCACCCTGAAGTACGTCGTCGACGGCCGTCTCGAACGCTCCGTCAGCCTCCAGGGCGTCTACCGCCTGACCGACGAGTCCGCCGCCGCACTGGGCGCCCTGCTCGACAGCTCGCCAGCCCCGAGCCGATCGGCATAGCCGCCCCACACGGCCCGGTCAGTCCGGACGACGAGTTGTCGCCGCCGCAGCGCTGCCTCCGCGTCGCGACATCGGTCCCGGCACACAGCCGCGCTGGGACATCGCAACCGGTCCAGGCCCGACCCTGGCGCCCGGGCCGGGCGAGGATCACAACGACGCCGAGTGCCCTCCCAGTCAGATGCTCGGAGAGCTTGTGCACCGCCAGCTGACGGGACCGGATCTGCGGATGAGAGGGCGTCGCGGTCGCTGTTGGTACCGATGTGAGTTCGCCGAGAAGTGGCGGTGAGCGCCGGCCTGGCCGCACAGGTCTTGCATGGCGACCGTGCTTCTCGGCGATGTGTGGGTCCGCGGGCAGACGCTGATTGTCGGCGGGCTACAGGTTGTTGATCCGGGCCAGCAGCTCTGCCTCGGTCAGGTCTTCCAGGACCGCGTCCTGCTTGCGGGCCAGGACCGCCAGCAGCTTCTCCTTCTCCAGCTTCTTGGCCGCCGCCGCCTTCGCCGCCTGGTCCTCCGTGAGGCGGACGGCGATGACGTGCTTGACGACCTCCAACTTGGCCTCCCAGGTTGCCTTGGCCGGATTGGCCTCGGTGGCCACGAACGACTCGGTGTCGACGGCCTTCAGCTCGGCGTTGACCGCCTTGGCCACATCATCGAGGCTGAAGCCGGACTTGGCGGTCAGCGGAAGCTCCCACAGCTGTTCCGTGGTCAGCAGACCCTTGGCCGACGGATAGCGGAACTTCTCCCGTGTGGCCTTCTCGAAAATGGTCACGGCAGCCTCTCTGGAATAGCTGGGTAGGGGATCAGAACTGGATGCTGATGAGGCGGCGCCGGCCGCCGGTCGTGGTCACCTTGGCGACCACGGAGCTGCGGACCGTGGAGCTGAAGCCGAGGCCGGAAAGCTGATCCGGAGACGGCTCGCACTTGGTGCGATCGCCGAGAACCTCGAACACCTTGCGGTGCGGTTGCAGGTCGCTGCGGAGGAACTCGTTGTAGATCCCCCGCGCAGGCTTGTCGTTCACGCACCCCTTTAGGATGAAGAAGTAGTGCCGGTTGCCGACCTCGTTGTCGTCGAAGTAGTTCGGCGAGTACATGATGGTGGACACCGGTACGAACTGTTCGGTGGTGATGCCCCACAACTCCTTGCCCGCACTGCCCGGTTGCACGTCCTTACCCGGCCGGAAAGCGGTGATCACCCCGCCGGCAACCGTCATCCGGCCCACCTCGACGGTGTCCTTGTGGCCGACCGCGCGCTCGTGGCGGTAATGCTCGATCTTCCCGTTGCTCTCGGTCTCGACCACGAAGCCGACCTGGGCGCTGTCCCGCTTGCGGTACTGGTTCACCTCGATCCGGTACTCACCGTCCGGGACACGGTCGGTCCAGGTGACGTTCTCCACCGGCTCGCGGGAGAGCGGCCCGCTGGCGTTCATGTCGACGTCCAGCTTGTCGCGCTTCTCCTGGTACCAGATGTGGTCGCCGTTGGGTTCGTACACGTGCAGGTCCAGGTCGTCGTGGTTGAACCAGGACAGGCTCACCCGCAGCTTGCCGGTGACGTTGCCGCCGGCCCGCTTGACCCTCTCCCTGATCGAGTCGGTGAGATTGCCGCCGTACGACCAGCCGAAATCGTTGTCCCACTTGAACAACCGCGGAGCAGTCGGGTGACGGCCGGTGGTGAGGCTGACGAGGTGCGGCTCGTAGGTGCTGGCGACCCACAGGTCGATGGTGGCGGCGCCGGGCAGGATGTCCTTCATGAAGGAGACCACGGGAATCTCCTCCGGCTTGGCGTCGCGTAGGAGCGCACCTGACGACCGGGTGGTGGCCGCCTGCATGAGCAGCCCTTCGATGCCGTCCTTCATCCGTGCCTGGGCGTCGTTGTCGACCCACAGCACGTTGGTGACCGACACGTCGGACAGCCGGGCGAACCGTCGCTGCAACGACTCCTCGATGCCCAACTCGGCAATGGTCCTCATGGCGGCCTTGACCATGCCCGGAGTGATCAACGCCGTGGGGCGCTGGTAATTCTGCGGCGCCACCTTCGCCTCGAACGACCGGACGGCCTGCTCCAGGTCGACGCCCGCGGAGAGATCCTGGACGAGGGTGCCGATCACCGTGTTGCGGAACCGGGCCGCCGGGTTCATGGCGTTGGCGAAGACGAAGGCACGTCGGTCGGTCGCCTGCGTCCACCGGTTCTGCAGCGAGCGGAACTCGGTCACCGCTCGGCGATGCTCCGCCCCGCGGTAGAGGGCGTTGTCGTCGACGAGGTCGACGACGGTGTCCAGAGCGTGCCGGGTCAGCTCGGCCAGGCCACGCTGGAAGACCTGCACCGCGGCGTCAAAGTCGCCCTGCGCCGCGCCGACGTCCTCGATGCGATGCCGCTTCTCCACCCGGCCGTGCAGGTGGTGCCACACCTCGACCTGGCCGTCGCGCAGCGTCCGGGTGGTCTTCGTCCCGTACTGCGCCTGAGCGGACCGGAAGATGGTGGACAACGGCAGCGAAAGAACGAACTCGTCCAGAGCGGCGGCGACGACGGAGAAGACCGGGTCGGATGCCGACACGCCGGACCAGACGGTACGGACCCGCCCGTCGTGGATCTCGACGACGTTGCCGAAGTGCTTGATGAAACCGCGGCAGGTCGAGCAGTCGTACTCGGATCGCTCACGAAACCGCAGATTGGTGCCGGCGGGGAAGGAATCGAGAAAGGTGAGCCAGAGTGAGTCCCGGTCGAGACCGTCGCCGACGGCGTACAACTCACCCCTGGACATCGTGGACAGGCGCGAACTCACATCCGTCACGAACTGCTGGAAATCGCCCACCGTCTCATCCCCCTTGATCGCCGGAGATCCTACGCAGCGAACACCAGTCGGAGAAACGCGTTTCCGGCTGTCCGCACGGTCGCAGACGGTGGCCGGCGGTCAGTCGACCGGAGCGCGTACGGCGGTGGGGTGCCGGGCCGATCAGGTGCTCGCTCATGCCGCAATCCGCGCGTCTCGTCAAGTGAGCAGGGTCGGCACGCCGGCAGCGCCCGGGACTGCCGAATCGAAGTGATCCGAGCTATCGCCGGTATCTCGGTGGTTCGTCAGGAACGCTTGCGGGTTTGGGGTTCGTCGCTTGCTTCTGCTGCCCTCAGTTCGGGCACCGTTGCCGAAATTCTGCGCGAAGCTGAGCCAGCGTGGCCTGGTGGTCGCGTAGGTACTTCGCCACGGCACGCACGATCGAGGCGATCCGCTCTTGGCGGTTCAGGCCGAACCGCTGGGCCTTGACGCTGCGGTCGTCACGGCTTCCCTCGGTGACTACCGGCGTCGCGCCGACGACGCGCGCGCTCGAACTCGGCGACATCCGACATCCAGGGACCGTGCTGTTCGAGCGCGGCGCAGCCGCCGCGGACGAAGGCGCTCACCAGGTTGCGGTACCCGCCGATCCCGTCGACCAGGCTGTACTCGACCTGGTACTGCGGATCCGACCCGGCTTCCCCGTGTCGCACCGTCGTGATCCGGGCGATGGAGTCCGCGTAGAAGTGCAGCTGGATCCCCTCGCCCATCTCCTCGTCCTCGATGGTGAACACTTCGTTGTCCGCGGCAGAGCGATCGGCGACGAACTCCCAGAACTCGGCGGAGGCAGTACGAGGACCGTCCCGCAGCCACTTCTTCTCGCCGCCCTTGTCGTCGGTGAACGACAGGGCCGTCTTTCTCGCACTCCCACCGACGTCGGCGTGGTCGTCGGCAGCCTCCTCGTCGTCTTCCGCCGGGGTGCTCCTGGAGCGGTCCGCAGCCTCCGAGCACATCAGGAAGCTCACCGTCCGTACCGCGTCATCGACGAGTTCGGGGTACGCGCGGCGCACGGCCGCGTCGACCGTCGCCGCCATCCGGTCCCAGGCGCGCTTGTCCGTGGCCCGCCTTCCCCGCCGCGGATCGAGGCCGATCCGCATCCCGGCGCATGCCTGCTCCGCGGTGGCGATCACACGCATGACCTGGGGGAGCAGCGCGGGGTCGACGGCATCGGGTATCCGCCTGGGAATCGTCGCGCCATGCAGATACTGGCCCGTGTACCGCAGAATCGCGGCGTCGAGTGGCCCGAGGACTACTCCGCGCTCGGCGCGACGGCGGTCGGCGTGATGCTCCTGGGCACGTTTCTCGTTCGCCCCCTCCGTCGCCGCGCGCATCGCCTCGCAGACCTGGCCGCGCTCAAGTAGTTCGATGTCGGCGCCGTGGGCGACGAGCCGGCCCCTGTCCCACCGGACGCGCCGGAAGATCGCGTCGACGTCCGCGGGCGAGGAGAGCAGGACCGGGTCCAGGAGCGCGACGGCAGCGTCCTCGTCGAGCCGGCCCCGGGTGCCGGCGGCGTCGCACAGCGGAAGGACCGCACTCCACAGCAGCAGGTGTCTGGCCAGGTCCTCCCGGATCACCGCGAGGTGGGCCTCCTCGATCGGGAACGTGAAGGTGCGGGGCTCATGGTTGGCGTCGGCCCCGGCGGCGAGCATCAACTTCAGCTCGCCGTCCTCGCGGATCACGTTCGGGATCCAGCCGCTGCTACGCGTGAAAACGATGTCTCTCACCGTTCAGGCCTCCCCGCACCGCCTGTTCACGACCACCGTGCAGCTTCGACGTCGAGGCGTGCGTCGGTGCGTACCCACACCTCGCCCCCGGCGGCCCCGGGCGGGGCGTCGACTCGTTCGAGACCGAGGAACTCGATCAACTGGAGCAGTTCGGCTCGTTCGGCCCGGTCGTCGTCGACACCGTGCGAGTCGAAGAAGACGTAGTACTTGTCGCTCGGGTCGACGATGCCCGAGTCCGCCCAGATCCGGGCGACTTCTTCGATCGCCGCTGCTTCCGTCGTGATCGTGGCGGCGCGGGCGGCCCCGCGGATCTCCGGTGACGCGTCGAGGTCGGAGAGGTCGGAGAACCACTGGCCGAATCGGTCGAGGCCGGCGTATCCGTTCTCGAAGAACAGCATCGCGCTCGGGAGGTAGCGGTTGGGCCTGTCGACCTGGAGATGTTCCGACCGAGGTTGGTCCGCGTCCCTGGTCCGGGAGATCACCCCCAGCCGGGGCATGAGTACCAGACTCTGCCCCGCCGGTTCGTCCTTGATGATGTAGGTGTCAGACTCGCGACCCCGGAAGAACGCAGAGAACGCCACGTAGGCCTCCTGAGGGTCACCCACCGAGACTTGTTGATCGTTGCCATCACCCACCGAGAAGACGAACTGCTTCGGTCCGGGTTTGTAAAGGCGGGCCATGTGCGTCCTCCGGTCACGTGTGGCGGCTCCACCACCGTAGTGGATCAAAGCGGAACTGCCTGCGGCCCTGGTCACAGGCTTTTGACTCGGCCGTCCGGCGACGCTGAAGACGGAAACCGACTGGTCCACGACGTCGACCAGCCGGTACTCTGCGCCGGCCAGGAAGGAGTGCCGCGGTGGCCGAGACGATGACCCTGTGGCGGCCGACCGGCCCCGAGGAGCTCGAACTTGTGCGCGCTTCCGGCTGGAAGGCATGGCCGCCGCGACTGCCCGACCAGCCGATCTTCTATCCGGTCCTGAACGAGCAGTACGCGATCATGATCGCCCGGGACTGGAACGTTCCCGCCTCCGGCGTCGGTTACGTCACCCGCTTCGAGGTCGACCGCGTGTTCGCCTCCCGTTACCCGGTCCGGCAGGCCGGCGGGCGCGACATCCTTGAGCTGTGGGTGCCCGCTGAGGAGCTCGACGAGTTCAACCAGCACATCGTCGGGCTGATCGAGGTCGTCCACGAGTTCCGGCCGGAGAATGGGCCGACAGGGTGACCGGCGTTGGACGCGTCTGAGCGGCTCGCGAGGGTCCAGCATCTCCTGGCCGGACTACCGGGACCCTACGGCAACGAGCATTTGTGGACCTTGATCAGGTTCGTCGGTGGCGGGGACCCTCTCTCGGGCGTGTTCGCCACCATGGCCGACTGGGGTGTCATCGACTCGGCCAGTGCGTTCGGTGGTCCGCCCCAGGCGCCTCAGGATGCTGACGAGCTGGCAGCGTGCCTGGCGGAGGTGGATCGGGAAGCGGCGGTCGCCATGCTGGTGGGGATGACGTCGCGGACGCTCGCCTACGGCCTGCGGGGCCGCTACCCCGTCGACAAGGCCCGGGACGTGTTCGAGAAGCTGATCACGTTGCTCGGGCAGGGGACCCGATGGTGGACGAACACCGATCGGGGCTCGTGGAGCCCGGTCACCAGGCACACCATGGACGCCCTTGTCGTCGGCGCCGGCGGCGGGATTCTCGTAGCCGTGCTGGCGGTAGACGAAGACTGACCTCACGGGACGAGAAGCCGTGACGCGTGAGCATCAGCAGCGGCTACGTGACCGGAACCTCCGGGGAGCGGCGCTGGCGGGGCGAAACGTCGGCATTGGCGGTTGGTGAACGACTGCTATCCCGGGCGGCGGTCGGCCGCGATCATTGCCCGGAGATAGATATGAGCCAATCTCACCTCCGGGTGGAACGCCCGGGCGCGGAGGGCGAGACGTCGGCACGGCAGCCGGGCGTACCGAAGGCCCACTCCGCGTCCCCCGGAGGAACTCTCATGCCCCGTCCCCCACTCCGCGCCAGGCTCGCGGCGTTCACCGCCGCCGCCCTGACCGCGAGCGTCCTGACCGTCACCCCGCCGTCACCGGCGGTGGCCGCCAGCACGTTCGCCGCCAACGACTACTGCCTCGGCCAGTGCGCCGACATCCTGCCCCCCGGGCAGAACGGCAACGCCACGTTGGCCGCCATCCTGGCCCACCAGGCGCTCGGCACCCGCCCCGCGCACTCCAGCGACCAGCTCGACGAGTACGCGAACCTGGTCTACAACTACGCCGGGCTGACCGACGAGCAGATCGCCCACTTCTTCAACGACGCCTCCTTCGGCGTCCCCGCCGCGCAGGTCGAGAGCACCGTCTCGCCGCGCGCCGACGTCACCATCGTGCGGGACAAGGCCACCGGCGTCCCGCACATCACCGGCACCACCCGCGCCGGCACCATGTTCGGCGCAGGCTACGCCGGGGCCCAGGACCGGCTCTGGGTGATGGACCTGCTGCGGCACGTCGGCCGCGGCAAGGTTACCTCGTTCGCCGGCGGCGCCCCCGGCAACCGGGAGCTGGAGCAGAGCGTCTGGGCCAACTCGCCCTACACCGAGGCGGACCTCCAGGCCCAGGTGAACGCGCTGCGTACCAAGGGCGCCCGGGGCCAGCAGCTCTACACCGACGTGGTCGACTACATCGCCGGCATCAACGCCTACATCGACAAGTCGATCGCCGACGACAACTACCCCGGCGAGTACGTGCTCGCCGGCGCCGGCAAACCGAAGCACTTCACCATGACCGACCTGATCGCCACCGCCGGCGTGATCGGCGGCCTCTTCGGCGGGGGCGGCGGCAGCGAGATCCAGTCCGCGCTGGTCCGGGTGGCCGCCCGGGCCAAGTACGGCGCCACCGAGGGCGACCGGGTGTGGGCGGCGTTCCGGTCGCAGAACGACCCGGAGACCGTGCTCACCCTCCACGACGGGCAGAGCTTCCCGTACGGCGCGACGCCGCCCGGCGCGACCAGCGCGGTGCTCCCCGACGCCGGCACGGTGGTCGCCGAGCCGCTCGCCTACGACCAGACCGGCGGGGCCGCCGCGCGCACCGGCGCCAGCACCGCCACCCAGGAACTGGTCGGCGGCCTGGCCAACCTGCGCGCGCACGGCATGTCCAACGCGGTCGTGGTCTCCGGACGGCACACCACCACCGGCAACCCGGTCGCCGTGTTCGGCCCGCAGACCGGCTACTTCGCCCCGCAACTGCTGATGCTCCAGGAGTTGCAGGGGCCGGGCATCAGCGCGCGCGGCGCCGCGTTCGCCGGGCTGAACCTCTACGTGCTGCTCGGCCGCGGCCAGGACTACGCGTGGAGCGCCACCTCCGCCTCGCAGGACCTCACCGACACGTACGCGGTGCCGCTGTGCACCACCGACGGCAGCGCGCCGACGCTGCGCAGCAACCGCTACCTCTACCACGGCCAGTGCCTGGCCATGGAGACGCTGGAGCAGCGCAACTCCTGGTCACCGACGCTGGCCGACTCCACCCCGGCGGGCTCGTACACGCTGCGCGCGCTGCGCACCAGGTACGGGCTGGTCGCCTACCGGGGGCTGGTGAACGGGCAGCCGACCGCGTTCACCAAGCTGCGCTCCACCTACCGGCACGAGGCCGACTCGGCGATCGGCTTCCAGGCATTCAACGACCCGTCGGCGATGGGCAACGCGGCGACGTTCCAGACGTCCGCCGCGAGCGTCGGGTACGCGTTCAACTGGTTCTACGTCAACTCCACCGAGGCGGCGTACTTCAACTCCGGCTCGAACCCGGTCCGCCCGGCCACCGTCGACCCGAACCTGCCGGCGAAGGCCGAACCGGCGTACGAGTGGGTCGGCTGGAACCCGGACACCAACGACGCCACCTACCTTCCGCTCTCGGCCCACCCCCAGTCGGTCAACCAGGACTACTACGTGAGCTGGAACAACAAGCAGGCGCGGGACTTCGGGGCGGCGGACGGCAACTTCAGTTTCGGCTCCGTACACCGGGGTCAGCTGCTCGACGGCCCGGTGCGCGCGGCGATCGCCCAGCGCAAGCTCGGCCGCGCCGACGTCGTGAAGATCATGGCGGACGCGGCGGTGACCGACCTGCGCGGCCAGCAGGTCCTCGGCGACCTGCTGCGGGTGCTGGACAGCGCGCCGGTCGCCGACCCGGCGCTGGCCGACGCGATCGGCAAGCTGCGGGCCTGGCAGCAGGCCGGCGCCCGGCGGGTGGAGACCACGCCAGGCTCCAAGGTCTATCAGCACGCCGACGCCATCCGGATCTTCGACGCGTGGTGGCCGCTGCTCGCCTCGGCGCAGTTCCGCCCCGGTCTCGGGCCGGACCTCTACGCCGCGCTGGTGGACGCCATCGAGGTCAACGAGGCGCCGTCGGGCGGCCAGAACGGCGGGCGCGACGGCGCCGCGAGCTGGGCGTTGCAGGGCCAGGCGCACAAGGGCTCGGCGTTCCAGTACGGCTGGTGGGGCTACGTCGACAAGGACGTGCGCACCGTGCTCGGCGACCCGGTGGCCGGCGGCCTCGGGCGGGCGTACTGCGGCGGCGGCAACCTGGCCGCGTGCCGGACGGCGCTGCTCGGCGCGCTCGGGCAGGCGGCGGCCGTGCCGGCCACCACCGTCTACCCGGGCGACAAGTCCTGCTCCGCCGGCGACCAGTGGTGCGCCGACTCGATCGCCCACTCCGGCCTCGGCGGCATCACCCACCCGGTGATCGCCTGGCAGAACCGCCCCACCTACCAGCAGGTCGTCTCGTTCCCGGCCCGCCGGGGCGACGACGTCACCAACCTGGCCCAGGGTCGCCCGGCCACCGCGTCGAGCACCCAGTTCCTGACCGGCCACACGCCGGACAAGGCGGTCGACGGCAGCCTGAGCAGCCGCTGGGCCAGCAGCTACAACGACAACCAGTGGCTCCGGGTCGACCTCGGGGCGGCCCGCACCGTCAGCCGGGCGGTGCTGCGCTGGGAGTCCGCGTACGGCACGTCGTACCGGATCGAGGTCTCCGGCGACGGCAGCTCCTGGACGCCGGTGTTCGCCACCACCACCGGCAACGGCGGCGTCGACAACGCCACCTTCGCCCCGGTCGCCGCCCGCTACGTACGGGTGTACGGGCTCAAGCGGGCCACCTCGTACGGGTTCTCGCTGCACGAGTTCGAGGTCTACGGCCGGTGACGCCGACGGCCGGCCGGCGGGAGCCCTCCCGCCGGCCGGCCGAGCGACAGGAGCAGACCGGCGACGGCGAGGGCGGCCCCGGCGGCGGCGGTGTACGCGGGGAGCTGGGTGGGGATGCCCAGGTGCACGGTGATGCCGAGGATGCGGGACAGGCCCCAGGGCAGCAGCGCGAGCTGGTCGTTCCACACCGTCAGCGCGCGTTCCAGGCCCACCACCGAGACCAGGGCGGACAACACGCCGAGGGGCACGCCCGCGGCGGTGAGGGTAAGCCCGACGGCGCTTCGGCGGCGCAGGCCGTACCGGTCCCGCAGGACCACGGCGGCGGCCACGAACAGCCAGCCGAACGCCGCGAACGCGACGGTGACGTACGCCGCGCGCAGACCCGGCGCGGTCCAGAAGGCGAACCAGTAGCCGCCCGGTCCGCGCCCGGCGAGCGCGGCCAGCAGCAGCACGCTGCGCAGCAGCGCGACGCCGCCGACCACGGCCCACAGGTGGAACGGGTTCCGGCGGCCGACGACGAGGCGTACGACGAGGGCGAACAGCGCCCACCCAGCAAGCGTGACCAGCAGGTGCGCCGGCGCGGCGAACCAGGTCAGCACGAGCCGGCTCGCGATGATCACCACGGCCGGGACCAGCCACACCGACACCCGGTCCGCCCGCGCCCCGGGCGCCGGCAGCGCGGCGACCCGCCACGGCCGGAGCGCGCCGAGCAGCAACCCGCGCGCGGCGGCCGCGCCGAACCCGCGCCCGCGCAGGCCGAGCAGCACCACGAGCAGGATCGACCCGAGCAACGCCCGGGCCGCCCAGGCCATCGCCGGATCCCGGTCGGCACGCCGCGCCCCGAGGTCGGCGGCGGTGAAGTTGTACGCGGGCAGGTCCAGGTCGGCGCCGTAGCGCTGCCGGTGCGCGTCGCGTGCGTCGTGGTACGCCGCCGCGGCCAGCCGCCAGTCGTGGCGGGCGGCCGGGGAGCCGGTGTCCAGCCACTGCGCGTGCCGTAACACCATGGCCCGGTACGCGCCCAGCGTCCCGAACAGGTCGACCTGGTAGTCGAGCGTCGCGGTGAAGCGCCCGCGCAGTTCGGCGTCGCGCCAGGTCGCCGGGTCGGTCGCGGCGACCAGGTCGCGCATGCGCCGGGCCAACGCGACGGCCTGCGTGCCCTCCTCGATCGCCTCGTCGACGCGGTCGCCGGTCACCGCGTAGATGCTGCCCAGCGCGGCGGAGTCGCCGGTCGGGATGTCCCACTCGAAGATCCACATCATGGGCGGCGGTTCCAGCCCGAGCGCCCGCACCGACCGGTCGGCGTACGGGCCGATGTAGAGGCCCCTGGTGACCGCCTGCCGGGACAGCGCCATGGCCTGCCCGATCGCGGCGACGGTGGCCGGGTCGCCGGAGAACGTGCGGTACGCCCAGTCCGCCGTGATCTGCGCCGGGTCGGCGTGCGGGTCCCAGGCCAGGCGGCCGACGGCGTACGTGTTGAGGTCGTAGAGCTGCCAGAAGCCGGCGCGCAGGTGCAGCGACATGGGCCCGGCGCGCAGCGGCCCGCCGTCCTGGGTCCAGTTCCAGACGCCCTCGACGTGCGGGTTGGCGGCGAGGAACGCGCGCAGCGCCTGGCGGTGCAGTGGGCCGAGGTCGTTGGGCAGCGAGCCGAACGCCTCGAACTCGCGCCGGGCCTGGAACTCCACGATGCGGCGATGCTTGCCGCCCAGCAGGGTGGTGTTCAGCGGCAGGTGGCTGTAGAAGTCGCCAAGGGTGTACTTGGTGGACACGATCAGGTGCGGGTCGTCGAGCCCGCCGAGCACCCGCGCGTACGACTCCGGGTTGGTGTGCAGGTCGCCGACGGCGCCGACGCCCACCGTCCAGGTGCGGAAGATGATCTCCTTGCCGGCCGCGCCCGCGGTGTCCAGCAGCGCCCGCAGCATCGCGCGCACGGACGTCTCCGTGGTGACCGCGAGCCTCGACGAGTAGTCCCAGCCGGTCCCGGCGTACACCTCGCCGCCCTCGCCGACGCGGACCATCAGGCCGTCGAGGAACGGCATGCTCTCGAACAGCTCGGCCAGCCCGGCCTGGTAGACCGCCCACAGTCGAGGGTCGGCCACGTCGAGGCCGCCGACGGTCCGCGTGAGGTACGCCTCCAGCGGGGGCGACACCGCGAGCATGTCGGTCAGCAGGAAGACCCGCACGCCCATCTCCTCGGCGTACCGGAAGACGGGGCCGAACGCCGCGACCATCGCCCGCGCGCGGTCGACGTGCGGGTCGCCGGGCGGGTAGACCGCGCGCCCGTCGCCGACCTTCGCGAACGTGACGTACTCCAGGAAGCCGGGCACGACGATCCCGTTGAATCCCTGCGCCACCGAGTGGTCGACGAACTGCCGGAACTGCGCGTCGATGCGAGCCACCGCGCCGGCGTCCACCCACGGTGCGCCAGGCAGCACCGCCGAGGTGACCACGTCGGTGTTCAGGCCGTAGTCGTCGCCCGCGGCGAAGGCGGCCGGGTCGGGCTCGCGCCCCACCGAGCCCGCGTCGGTCAGCCGCAGGCCGAGCCGGGGGACGACCACCCGACCCGCGTCCGCCGCGGGGAGCGCCTCGGCACCGGAGCGGATCCGGTCGGCCAGCCGGTACATCCCGGCTGCCACGCCCGCGACGTCGCCGCCCTGGACGGCCAGCTCGGTGCCGTGCACGTCGAGCCGGTACGACTCGGGCGCCCCGCCGAGGGCGGCCAGCACGCCCGCCCGCAGCGTCGTCACCGCCGACAGGTCCGGGACCGCGCCGATGCCCGGCGCGGCCGCCGCGGACCTGGCCGGGCGCGGCGCGGTCGGAGCGAGCACCGGCCGGGGCAGGCCACGGGAGACGACCGCGTCGGCGACGGCGGTCGCGGCCTTCCTGACGCGCGGCTCGTCGGGCACGACGAGGGACGCCAACGGCGGGACCGGTGCAGGCGTCCGCGCCGGGGCGGCGACGGCGTCCTCGCGCGGCACGGCGGCGGGGGAGTGGCTCAGCCCCAACGCGTCGCCGACGCCCCAGGCCGTGGCCGCGCCGAGCGCCAACAGGACCGCCACGGCGACGAGCAGCGGCCACGGCCTGCGGGCCCGAGCAACGTGAGCCATGCGCGCATGGTAGTGGCCCACCGGCCCCGTCCTCGACGTACGGAAAGCGCTCCTTCAGTAGCCTCCTGCCGCGAGGCGCGTGGTGCAGGACTCCGTGGCCCCCCAGGATGTGCTTACCTTCTGACATGCCGCATCCCATCATGTTCGACGAGTCAGATCCGCTTCTGGACCGACTGCGGACGCTCGCCCTGGCCTTTCCCGACGCGGCCGAGAAGATCTCCCACGGGCGTCCCGCCTTCTACACCACCAAGGTCTTCGCCTACTACGGGGGAGCGGTGAAGGTCGACGGCGTCCATCAACAGCACGAACAGTCGCTGATCGTGCTGGTCGACCCCGACGAGCGCGCGGCGCTGCTGGCGGAGGACCGTTGCTTCGTGCCGGCCTACCTGGGTGCCTACGGGTGGGTCGGGGTGGACCTGACCGATGACACCGGCTGGGATGAGGTCGGCGAGCTGCTCGACGCCAGCTACCGACGTACGGCCGGGGCGCGCAGGATCGCGCTGCTCGACTCCCGACGGCCCTGAGCGCCCCGCAGCTCAGGCTCGTCTGCCCTCTGTGGTGGTTTCGACACGGGCGATCAGCACCTTGAGGCGGCCGATCTCCTCGGCGAGGGCGGTCCTGCCTTCGGGGGTGAGGGTGATCCAGGTGCGGCCACGCCTGCCCTCGTAGCCCTTCTCGATGTCGATCAGGCCGGCCGTCTCCAACACGGTCAGGTGCTTGGAGAGGTTGCCGGCGGTCAGGTCGAGCTGGGTGCGCAGGTAGCCGAACTCGACGCGCCGTGCCTCGTGCGCGATGGCGAGGATGCCCAGCCGCACCCGCTGGTGCACGACCTCGTTGAGGCCGGTGACCGGGTGGTCGGAGGGGTCCGGGGTGTCGGCCTCGGCAGTCACCGCTGCCTCCGGCGCGCCTGTGAAAAGCCGATCCCGCCCGCCAGGAGCACGGCGCCGGTGACCAGCTGGGGTGACGTCATCGACAGCCGGAGCTGGCTGTCCGCCCCCGACACGAACGACGGGATCACCCAATCGGGCAGTCCCACGCCCTCGGTCGTCGGCAATACCAGCAGCACCAGCGCCAGGTAGCCCAGGGTGAACAGCAGCAGCGCGACGTTGCGTTCCAGGCGGGCCAGCACCAGCAGCGCAAGCCCGATCAGACCCCACGGTGCGATCAGCCGGTCCAGCACGATCCACCAGAACGGCATCGGGCCGCCCCCGAAAGGCGGGTGGCTCGGGAGGTAGGCGGCCGCCGCCGTGTACGCGGCCGTGAACACGATGGCTGTCGCGGCGCCGGTGATCGCGTACGGCAGCACGCGGGCACCCAGCCCTCGCGCCCGGGCGGCCCGCACGTAGCTGACGGCGATCGCCGTGTAGGCGAGCAGTAGCGCCAGCGGCCAGTAGTAGAGCATGCCCCGGCGCGCGAACGAGCAGCCATCGCCGTCGCACTGCACCTTCATGAAGAGCCAGTCGAACGGGACGGCCACGAGGGTCACTGCGGCCAGCACCAGCAGCGCGACCCAGGTCAGGCGCTGGTCGCGGCGCACGCGGCCGGCCAGGTCGCGCACGTCGGAGAGGAGGCGATGAGGGTCATCGCCGGCGGACAACGAGTCAGTGGTCATAGCAATAGGTTTCCACAGCAAACCTGTTTGCGCCAGCCCTCTGCTTGGCGTTGCGCAGGACTTGGCGCGATCACCCACCGCGAGAGCCTGGGCGACATGACAGACCTCGACGCCAAGGCGAATCCCATCGGTAGCCGCGGGAGGCGCTGCTCGGGAAGCTCGACGGGCCGTCGGAGTGCGCCGTTCGACGCCCGCTCGTGCCGACCGGCACGAAGCTGCTCTGGCTGGTCAGGCACGGGGCCTTGGTGACCGCCGGATCGGCCTGTGGCACCGGCCTGGGCACGCGCGGACGCGACGATCGAGGCGCTCCCGGTCGACGCGCCCGGCTCGGTGCGGTGGTGGCGTCACACACCGGTGACGCCGAACCACATCCTCGTGCACGTGCGCGCCGAGCCGAACCGACGAAGCGGAACGCTCAGCCCACCCGGAGACCGCAGGCCGGTCGTCCGCTGGCCCGACCGGCGCAACCCCGCAGAAACCCCTGCCGCGGAGTCCTTCGACCGCGCCCGCACACGGCGACTTCCCGCTCATCCAATCACCGCAGCCGACACCGCCATGGCGTCCGTGCGAGCGACACGCAAGAAGCCTGGACCAGGCACTACTGGAAGGTGTCGGGGGTGCGGATGCGGTCGCGGATCCAGGCGCCGGCCGGCTTGAGGCGGCTGGTGCCGCCGAACTGGCCGCTGCCGCAGGTGCCGGTGGTGAAGACCGCGCCGGAACGGAAGTCGTCGGAGAAGTTCCAGTTGGTCCAGCTGATCTTCTTGCTGGCCATCAGGTCGAGGTAGCGCTGGGCCATGACGAAGTCGTTCGGGCCGTCACCGGAGTAGTCCTGGGTGCCGAACTCGGTGACGAACAGCGGCAGCCGGTCGGCGGCCCGGGCGAAGGTGTCGTAGTACGCGTTGCCGTGCGAGGCGGCGTAGAAGTGGAATACGTACATCAGGTTGCCGCCGGCGACCGGGTTCGCCGCGATCGTGTCCACCCCGCCGCCGCTGCCGGAGACGCCGAGGGAGGACCAGTCGGGGGTGCCCACCAGCACCACGGCCTCCGGGTCTCGGCTGCGGATGACCGGAATGACCTGGTCGGCGTAGCTCTTGATGGCGCTCCACGCCACGCCGTTGGGCTCGTTGGCGATCTCGTAGAGCACGTTGACCTTGTCCTTGTGCCGGTCGGCGATCTCGGCGAAGAAGGTGCGCGCCCGGGCCAGGTTGTGGTTCGGGTCGCCGGGGCTGAGCATGTGCCAGTCGACGACGGCGTACATGCCCCGGGCGGTGGCCAGCTCGATGTACTGGTGCACGAGGTCGGTGAAGCGGCGCGGGTCGGTCTCGTACCCGCCCTCCTGGATGTACATCGAGATGCGCAGCACGTCGGCGTTCCACTCCCTGGCGAGCACGTCCAGGGAGGCCGGGGTGGCGCAGTTCGCGTACCACTGGATGCCGTGCGTGCTCATGCCGCGCAACTGGATCGCCCGGCCGTCGCGGTTGCAGAGTTGGCGACCGCAGACCCGGAGCTGGCCGTTGGCCGCGACCGGCGAGACGCCGGTCGGCGGCGGCGTCGTGGGCGGTGCGGTCGGCGGCGGGGGAGTGGTCGGCGGCGGGGGAGTGGTCGGCGGCGCGGTGGTCGGCGGCAGGGTGGTGGGCGGCGTCGTGCCGCCGGCGCAGGGCTGGCCGTTGAGCGTGCAGCCGGTCGGGGTGCCGGTGCCGGTGGCGACGAAGCCGAAGGTGACGGAGGCGCCCGGGGCGACCGTGCCGTTCCAGGACCGGTTGGTGAAGGTGTGGCGCTGGCCGCTGCTGGTGAGCAGCGCGTCCCAGTACGTTCCAAGGGTGGTGCCGGCGGGCAGGTCGAACTCCAGCCGCCATGAGGTGATCGTGCTGCTTCCGGAGTTCGTGATCCGGTAGCTGCCCTCCCAGCCGGAGCCCCAGTCGTTCACCTTGGTGAAGCTCGCGGTCGGTGCCGCTGCCGCGCCGGCGGTGCCGGTCAGGGTCAGCGGTGCCAGCGCCATCGCCGCCAGCAGGCCGGCGGCCAGGATCGTTCTGCCGCGAAGTCGCACGGGGCACCTCCGGTGGTCGGGGAGGGAATCTGGTGCCATCGAACTATAAAGATACTTAAGTATTGATGCAACGAGATCCGACCCCGGTCGGTCGCGGCTCCGGTCACCGGCTGAGTAGCAAGCCGATCGAGGGTCTGAAGCACGGTGACGAGGTCGCCGCGACCGACTCGGGGACCGGCCGATGGTGCGGTGCCGTCGGTCCGCGGCGGCGCGGACCGACGGCACCGCTCGTCCACCGGCGGCGGTCAGCTGGAGAAGGCCACCTGTGCCGGAGTCGACCGGTGGGTGGTGGTGCCGTCGCCGAGCTGCCCGAACGAGTTGTCGCCCCAGCACCACAGGCTGCCGTCGGCGCGCAGCGTGCAGGCGTGGTAGGACGCGGCGAGGCTGTCCGTCCAGGTGGTGGCGCTACCGACCCGGGTCGGGGTCGACCGGTGGGTGGTGGTGCCGTCGCCGAGCTGCCCGGACGCGTTGTTGCCCCAGCACCACAGGCTGCCGTCGGTACGCGTCGCGCACGACGAGTCGATGCTCGTCTCGACCCTCGCCCAGGTGGTGCCGGTGCCGACCTGGAGTGGGGTGGTCTGGAAGCCGACGCCCCCACCCACCTGGCCGTACCCGTTCTCGCCCCAGCACCACAGCGTCCCGTCGGCGCGGACCGCGCAGGTGTGCACGTACCCGGCCGTCACGCCGGTCCACGTGGTCGCGGTGCCCACCTGCGTCGGCGTCGCCCGGTAGTCGCGGATGCCGAGCCCGAGCTGCCCGTCCGAGCTGCTGCCCCAGCACCACAGGGTCCCGTCGGTGCGGGTGGCGCAGGTGTGCGCGTACCCGGTCGTGACGCTCGCCCAGGTGGTCGCCGTGCCGACCTGCACCGGGGCGGTCGCCTGATAGGGGCTCGCGCCGGTGCCGAGCTGCCCGTGGCGGTTCTGGCCCCAGCACCACAGGGTGCCGGTGGTCTGGACGGCGCAGGTGTGGTTGGTGGCGGTGCTGACGCTGGCCCAGGTGGTGGCGTTGCCGATCCGTACGGGGCTGCTGCGTTTCGTGGTCGTCCCGTCGCCGAGCTGCCCGTTGTTGTTGCTGCCCCAGCACCACAGCGTTCCCTCCGTGCGTACCGCACAGGTGGTGCTGATGCTGGCGTCGATGCGCGCCCAGGTGGTGGCGTCGCCGATCCGGACCGGAGCGGTCCGGTCCGTGGAGGTCCCGTCGCCGAGCTGGCCGTAGAAGTTGTTGCCCCAGCACCAGAGTGCGCCGTCGGTGCGGATCACGCAGGTGTGCAGGTTGCCCGCGGCGACCCGGGACACCGGCCCGGCGGCGACCGAGGCGTTCGGCGTGCCCCGGTCGGCAGAACTGACGCCCGCCGTGGCCGCGCCCGCCGTGACTCCGATTGCCAGCACGGTGATCCCGACAGCGGCCGCTGTCGCGACGGCGGCTCGGGCTGCCCGCCGCCATCGCGTCCGTAGCCGCCCCACCCGATTCTCGTTCATGATCTGCTCTCCCTGGACATCGTCGGTTTCGTACGGTGGAGGCGGCGTTGCCCCGACAGGTCGCCAGCGACCCATCACATCGATGAAACCCTACATTGATATACGTCAGTCCTGCGTGCTCGGGCCTCTGCCGACCGGCCGCTTCCTGGTGGCCCGGTGCCCTGGTGGGGTGGCGGCCGAGGTGCCGGAGCCGGGCGAGCGGATCATCGGTTCCCCTGGCTGCCTGACGTCGGGTCGGCAACCGCGAGCCGGCCAGGCTGGCGGGAGCAGGTCGTCCCACGTCTGCTCGGCGTTCGGCGGCGCCCGCCAGGCCGACCTCCGGACCAGTGCGTCAACGACGCGGTCCCGATGACCTAGCGGGGTGCCTCCGACCGCGCGGCGCGGCGGATGTCGAGCAGGTGGTGTTCGCCCTCGTGGGCGGTGTGTCGGCCGAGCCACAGCAGCGTGCGGGCCTGCGGTCGCGGCCACGGGTAGACCCCGGTGCGGGCGAGTTCCGCAGGACCGAGCGCGCCGAACCGGGCGGCCAGGTCGTCGGCGGCCGCGCCCAGTGCCGCCAGCACGGTCGCGGGATCCTGCTCGTTGTACGCCTCCGCCACGGCGCGCTCGTCGCGTCCCATCGGGGCGAACTCCGGCTCCTCGACGCGCAGCGCCAGCGCGAGGCGTTCGGCCTGTACGCCGAGCACGTCGCGGACGTGGCAGGCGTACTCCAGCGGCGACCACACCCCCTCGGCCGGTCGCCGGCGCACCTGCCGCACCTCGGCGAGGGCGGCTGAGTATCGCCCGCCGAGCGTGCGCAGGAACGGCGGCAGTGCGTCGGCGGAGACGCCGGCATGGTCGAAGCCGCACTCGTCGCACCGGTCCACAGACCGAGGCTAGCGGCGTTGCCGTCCGCCGTCACGCCCCCACGGGCGCCACTCGGCGGTCGGGGAGGGGCCGGCCCGGAGGCGTGGCGGCCAGCGCCGCCGGCAGCCGCCACCGTCCGGGCTCACCCGGGCGGGCCGTCGGTCCGGCGGCCCGCCCGGAACGGCGGGGAGGGCGCGGTGCGGCCCACCGCACAACTCCCTCGGCCCACCCGGTCCGACCGTGCCGACCGTTCGGTCTGACGCTGGCCGGCGGACCTGGCGTCGGGCGCGGTCGACCCGTGCCTGTGGTTCGAGATGACGAACCTGACCGACGACGCCGTGGCCGACAACCAGCACCATTACGGCGCCGACTGGATCTGCGGCGGCCGGGACCGGGACGTGCTGCCGGGTGACGTGACGGCGAACGGCCCGAACAACGGCGACCGGTTCATCGACTGGAACGGCGCCTGCAACCTGTTCACGCACTGCAACGCGGCCAACGGCGAGTTCAACGACGCCCGCCAGCACAGCCCGGCCACGCAGAATTTCCTGACCGGCTGGCCTGGGCCTCCGGCGCCGGCCGCAACCCGACCGACGTGACCCACGGCCGCACCTCGACGTTCCTCGGCGCTGGCGCAGCCCTCCGCCTCACCTAGCTAGTTGTACGGTAGTACTAATTGAACTAGCGTACAACTGCTTGCAGGTCGAACGAGGAGGAGCTGATGAGCGGACGAGCCACCGCACCCGCGGGCACGCGGGCGTGGGCGGGGATGGCCCTGTTGGCGCTTCCCACGTTTCTGCTGGGACTGGACGTGACGGTGCTGTATCTGGTGCTGCCGGCCATGGCGGCCGACCTCGCGCCGTCGGCGACGCAGACGCTGTGGATCATGGATGCCTACGGCTTCCTGCTGGCCGGGTTCCTCGTCACGATGGGCACCCTGGGGGACCGTGTCGGGCGGCGCCGGTTGCTGATGATCGGGATCGCTGCGTTCGCGGCGGTCTCGGTGCTCGCGGCGTTCGCGCCGAGCGCCGAGCTGCTGATCGCCGCACGCGCCCTGCTGGGGATCGCTGGTGCGACGCTGATGCCGTCCACGCTGTCGCTGATCTCGAACATGTTCCCTGACCCGCAGCAGCGCGCGGTGGCGATCGGGGTGTGGGCCACGATGTTCGCCGCCGGGATGGCGGCCGGGCCGATCGTCGGCGGTGTGCTTGTCGACCGCTTCTGGTGGGGTGCCGCGTTCCTGTTCGCGGTGCCGGTCGCGGTGATCGTGCTGTTGGGGCGGGCGCTGCTGCCGGAGTACGCGGACCCGCATGCCGGTCGGCTCGACCTGACCAGCGTGGCATTGTCGCTGACGGCGATCCTTCCGATCGTCTATGCCATCAAACACGCTGCCGGCGAGGGCTTCGATGCCAGCGTCGTCATCGCCGTGGTGGTGGGGGTGATCGCCGGCACGGCGTTCTGGCGCCGGCAATCCCGCCTGGCCGACCCGCTGCTGGATGTCTCCCTTTTCAGGAACCGGGCATTCAGCGTCGCGCTGACCGTGCTGCTGGTCGGACTTTTAGGAATGGGCGGCACCATGTACCTCGTCACGCAGTACCTGCAACTGGTGGAAGGGCTGAGCCCGTTCGTGGCGGGCCTGTGGATGGGGCCGCCCGCGCTGGCCATGTTCGCCGCCGGCATCGGCGCGCCCGTACTCGCCCGACGCATCCGGCCGGGCTACGTCATGGGCGGCACACTCGGCGTTTCGCTGGTCGGCTACGCCCTGTTGGCTACCGCCGGCCTGGACGACGAGCTGCCGGTGGCCGTGGGGTTCGCCTTCGTCTACCTCGGCCTGGGCGCGATCGCCGCCCTGGGCACCGACATCGTCGTCGGCGCCGCACCGGCGGCGAAGTCCGGTTCGGCAGCGTCGCTGTCCGAAACCGTCCAGGAACTCGGCATCGCCATCGGCGTGGCCATCCTGGGAAGCCTGACCACCGCCATCTACCGCACCCACCTGACCGTGCCAGCCGGCTTGTCCGACGGGGAAGCGACGGCGCTGATCGACAGCCTCAGCAGCGCCGTCGCGATCGCCGACGACCTCCCACCCGCCGCGCTGGTCGATGCCCAGCTCGCCTTCACCACGGGGCTGAACGTCGCCACCGTGGTCGCCGGGTTCTCGATCGCCGCCGCCACGGTGCTGTGCCTGCGCATGCTGCGCCACGTGCCCCAACTCGGACGGGCGCAGCACACCGACGCCGACGTTTGAACGATGGTCCGACTATCCTCGGTTTGGAAGTCGTGAGGAGGTGGAGATGACCGACAGGGACGATCCTGAACCCGCCGACGGACGCTTCGCCCGCGGCGCGAGACGCCGGGCCGAGATCATCGAGGCCACCCTGGCGGTTGTCACCCGTGACGGCGCCGCAGGCGTCACCCACCGCACCGTCGCCAAGCAGGCCGGCATCACGACGTCCTTGAGCACCTACTACTTCACCACCCTCGACGACCTGCTCGTCGCCGCCCTGACCAGCGTCGCCGACGACTACACCACCCGTATCCGCCAGATCATCGACAGCCCCGGCGACAAGCTCGCCGGCCTGGCCGAACTCATCGCCGAGACCGCCGGCGCGGGCCGCGAGCGTGCGCTGGCCGAACGGGAACTCGCCACCCTCGCAGCCCGCAGGCCCGTGCTGCGGCCCGTGGCGCGCCGGTGGCGGGAGAACGTCGCCGAACTGTGCGCCGCCCTCACCGACGACCCCGTCGCCATCGCCGGAGTGGTGGCTGCCTCCGACGGGCTCTGCACCGCGATACTCCTCGACAACGGACCCGCCGACCCGGAGCACCTTCGCGCCGTCCTGCAACGAGCACTCCAGAACTGACCACCTCGGCGCGCGGCTGGACATCCTGTGCCAGGCGCTGGGACCACTGGCCGATGTCGAGGCCGGAGACCTGACGCGTCAGGGGTGCGAGGGTGCTGCGTGGTGTGCGCACGGGTCGGCCTCGGCGCCGTAACGGTCGTGCAGCCGCATCCAGGAGTAGGTCGGCTCCTGCGGCCATCCTCCGGGGGAATCCTCCCAGGACTCCTGTCGCCCGTAGGGGGTGAGGTCGAGGAGGTCGAAGACGAGCATGAACGGCTCCTCGCCCCGGGCGAACGTCGACCATGAATGGAATATGCGGTCGCGGCGTCGGATGAAGACGCTGATCGCCTGCCGTTCCTCACCGTCCTGGGTGGCACCGAAGTCGTCGTTGAAGGTCGTCCCTCCGGAAGACACCCACGGCAGTTTCCATCCCATCCGCGTTCGGAAGCCCGTGAGCTTCTCGACCGGTGCACGGGACACGAGCGCGAACGATGTGCGTCGCGCCTGCAGGTGGCTGAGCGGGCCGATGTGATCGGCCATCATCGAACAGCCGTCACATCCTTCCTCCCAGTCTCCGGCGAACATGAAGTGCTGCACGATGAGCTGCGGCCGGTCTCCGAAGAGGTCGAGGAGACTCACCGGGCCTTCGGCCCCTTCGAAGACGTAGGGGGTGGTGACCTCCACGACGGGCAGCCGCCGCCGCATGGCCGCGACGGAGTCCTTCATCCGCGTGAGCGCCTTCTCCTGCAGGAGAAGCACGCGCCGCGCTTCCGCCCACGCTTCGGCATCCACAACGGGAGGCAGAGGCAGGTCGATCTCTGTCATGTGATGCTCCGTCCGCTTGTCGTGCACCTTCTCACAGGTGGTGTTCGGCCCGTCAGCTCGGCGGACCAGGGCGGAAGGTGGCGGCGTGGACCGGGGGGCGGGCTGCCGTGGCGCCGGTCAGTTCCGACGGTGCTCGCTGGAGCGGCGTACGACGAGTTCGGTTGGAACACGACGTGTCGGTGCCGGCCTCTCCATAGTCGCCAATCCTATGCAAGTGCATATGGATCGCAGTAGGCATGGGCGGAGTGCGGCGTCGGTGCCCGGCCACGTGTCAGAGCTGGGCCGGCGCAGTCGGGGCGGTGATCAGGGCCGGGGCGCGTGCTGCCCGGCGCGGTGGGCGCGCACTGGGAGCGGGCGGCCCATCTCCGGCGGGCTCCAAGAGCAGAAACCGCGCAGAGTAGTCGATCTCCTGGCTGCACTCGTCGAGCAACTCGACACGCTGTTGAATTATGTCCAGCAGTAGCGCGAACCCGTTCTGCAACGCCTACGAATCTCGGCCCCGTATTCATGGTCAAGACGCGGTTGAAGGTTCCGGTCGCCATGCGCGAGACGGGTACGCGTGTTAGCTTCGAATTGGCCAACGTCATTAGCAACAGGGCTGTTGTTCCCTCCCCGCTCCAGCCGCACAGCCGAAAAGGAGGACCGCGTGAACCATCCGCTGATCGTGCCGACCGAGGACTGGCATGCCGCGCTGAAAACCTTGCGCGTGGCAGGAGACCTGGAAGAACTCGCCAGAGGGCTGGCCGCAGGCCCAGCCCTGCCAATGGTGGCGCCTGCACGACGAGCACGACATACCCGAGGATCCGTCGTCACGGTCGACGCGCCGATCGCTGAGCTGCTCTTCCAGCCGGAGGATGCGACACCGTTCAGCACCGACGCGGCGACCGTGAAGCCCTGGAGTCAGGCACTGGCGTGCCTGCGGTCGGCCCCCAAATGCTGGCTGTCGACGGTGCGACCCGACGGCCATCCGCACGCCGCGCCAGTGATGTTGGTACTGGTGGACGAGGTGCCGTGCGTTGCGAGCCGTCCGAACACCCGCAAGGGCCGGAACCTGGCCCGGAACCCGCACAGTGTCATCATGGTCGGCGACGAGGACCTCGACCTGGTGGTGAAGGGCGAAGCTCACCGGGTTTCCGGCGACACCATGCTGCGCCGGGTGGCCGCCGCCTTCGAGGCGAAGTGCCGCTGGTCGTTCGACGTCCGGGACGGCCGAGCCTACGACAGGAGCCTGCCCGGCTCGCCCGAGTACGCCTTCTACCAGATCTGCCCGGTCCAGGCCTTCGGCTATGGCTCGGACGGGATGACCGCGACCCGGTGGCGTTTCGATCGCGCCTCCAGTCGGCGGTAGGGACTGGTCCCTGGCGACTGTCGGCGGCAAGGCGGCATGGCCGCGCGAAGCTGAATCTGCCGCGACCGCAATTCGATCACGCCAACCGCTCGTGTCGCAGCTCGTGTAACGGCGGCTCGGCGAGGGCGGCGGGAGTTTTAAGCTTCCGAACGTCGGTTGTTGACAATGCCGTCAAGTGAGTGTGAACGGAAGTTGAACCTCGACGATTGCGGCGTACGCCTCGACTTATTCAGGCCTCGGTTCCGTGCTCGGCAGCGTCGATTCCCAGGATGGCGTAGTTTTCTTCGAAACTGCTGAGGTCAACCAGTCGCCGCACTCGTCGACGAGTAGGTGGTCGAGATACTTCCCGTCTGCTGGCTGGGGGCGGGGAGTGTCCGTCGGGCGGCTCCGGGTGGAGAGCCCACCACCCGCTTGAACGCCCGGGCGAACGCGGCCTCGGAGCGGTAGCCGAAGCGGTTGGCGAGTTCAGCCACGGTGGCGCCCTCGTCGCGTAGCGCCGTCGCGGCCAGGTGCATCCGCCAGCGGGTCACGTAGCTCATCGCGGGTTCGCCGACCAGTTCGGTGAAGCGTGCGGCGAAGGCTGAGCGCGACATCGGGATCTTCTCGGCGAGCGAGGCGACGGTCCAGTTCCGGCCGGGCTCGCGGTGGATCAGCGAGATCGCCCGGCCGATCAGTGGGTCCCGCAGGGCCCCGAGCCAGCCGGACCGGGCGGCCGGGTCGTTCTCCAGCCACGCGCGTAGCGCCTGCACGACGAGCACGTCGGGGAGGCGGGTGATCACCGTCTCGCCGCCGGGGCGCAGGCCGTCGGCCTCGACCGCCATCAGTCGCAGGGTGGACTGGATCCAGTCGAGCCGGGCAGGGTCCGCCGCCGGGTGGAGGACGAGGATCTGTGGCAGGTCAGCCCGGACGGGCGCTACAAGCTGGACGGTGATCCGGGCGGTCAGTTCTGGCACGTCGTCGGCACCTGCCGGTTCGAGGTGGGCGAGCTGGACCCCTACCTGACGCAGGTGCGTCGACTTCCGGTGGACGCCCCGTTCTGACCGGTCGAACCCGTCGAGGTGCCCGCTCAGGTCGTCGTCGGCCGGTCGGTGCAGCGTCGACGTCATCCACCAGGCCCCGCTCGACCGACACCAGGGCAGCGTCGGTCGAGCGGGACCTCGGCGGATGCGATGCCGTCAGCGCGGCATGAGGTGGCGGGTGAAGAACCGGACCGCGCTGTCCAGCTCATGCTCCGGGAGCCGGTCGCCGTGGCGGCCCGGGTTGGCGTGCAACGTCTTCTCGGCCGAGCCGAACGCCGCGAACAGGGCCAGGCTCTGCTCGCGGGGCACCCGCTCGTCGTCCCACTGGACCAGGAACTCGATCGGCACGGTGATCTGTGCGGCGGCTGCGGCGCAAGCCGGGGCCGCGGCGCCGCCCAGGCCCAGCACCGCCGCGTGGACCCGGGGCTCAGCGGCCACGAACGGCACGCCCAGCCCGCATCCCAGCGACACTCCCCAGTAGCCGACGGGTTCCGACCCGAGGTGATCCAGGACGGCCTGCCACTCCGGTACGGTCTGCTCGGCGACGAGGGCCTGGAATTCGGCGAGCAGCGGGGCCAGCTCGTCGCCGGAGTCGACGCGGGTCTGGATCTCGGTGGCGATGTCCTGGTAACGGTCGTCGGTCGGCCGGTCGCCGTGGTTCGGAGCGTCCACGCAGACGGCCGTGAATCCGCTGGTCACGAAGCGGTGGGCGCGGTGCAGGATGCCGGGGGCGGTCTTGTGCTGTCCGCCGCCGTGGCCGAGGAGGATCAGCGGGCGAGGGGCGGTGGTGTCGTCGTCCTGGGTCCACCTGACAGCGGGAACGCCACCGACGGTGAAGAACTCTTCGCGGATGTGCATCGGGAACGCGGGCCTTTCGGGGTGCCTTGTGCGGGCGCTCCCTGGACCATGCGGGGCAGGGAGTCCCGACCTGTCACAGCGTTGATCGGACTCACCTCCCCGGTCGGCAACCATGCACGGCAGGGTCGACCGTACACGAGCTGTCGCCGAGCCGGAGTGGAGTGCTTCCCCGAGGCGGCATCACCCCCGGTCATCGCCCGACGCGGCGCCGGTGACGTGCACGCCCGGGGAGTGTCACCGCCGGGCGGACCAGTAGGATTCTCTGCTTATGACCTCTGTTGAATCTGAAGCGCCGACCCGGGCGCCTGTTTCTCGCGTGCAGCTTGTCATCGGCATCGTCCGGCGAGGCGACGAGATCCTGCTGGTACGGGAGAAGCTCGGCGCGAACGGCGAGATGCTCTGGTCGCTCCCCGGCGGCGGCGTCCAGGACGGCGAGGTCTTCCACGAGGCGCTGCGGCGGGAGATGCAGGAGGAGACCGGCCTGGTGGTCGGCGATCCGGTCGCCACCGCGTTCGTGATGCACATCGACTCCGAGCGGTACCCGTCGGCACTGGCGATCGCGTTCGAGATCAACGACTGGGAGGGCGAGACCCTGCCGGAGGACGACGAGATCGCCGAGGCGGCGTTCTTCCCGCTGCCGGAGGCCCTCAAGCTGATCGGGCAGCTCGAAAGCGACAACCAGCGGGAGCCGATCCTCGGTTACCTGACCGGTGAGGTGCCGGCCGGCACCACCTGGATCTGGCGCAACCGGGACGACCGGGAGGTCCTGCTCGGGCGCTGGTGACCGTCAGTGCGCGCAATCCTCCACGACGTCGGGCCGGTCACGCCGGACGAGCGTGTCCGGGTGGAAGGCGGCCAGGAAGTCTCCGATCGGGCCCGACAGCCGCATCGTCGCGCGTGCAGCGGCGTCGGCGTGGCTGCCGGCCACCGCGACCCCGACCGCCGATGAAGCCAGCAGGCACCGGTCGTTGCGCCCGTCGCCGAACGCGATGACCCGCTTCAGGTCGGCCTCACCGGCCTGCTCGGCCAGCAACGCCGTCACCGCGGCAGTCTTGCAGGTCCCCGCAGGCCGCAGCAGCTTCGCCGCGGTGCCGGCAAACGGGATCGCCTCGACCGCACCGCCCAACAGCCCCTCGGGCAGCGGCACACGGTCCAGCACCAGCACCGAGCCGACCTGCCCACTCCCGCCGAGCTGCGGGTCGACGACGATGGACGATCGGGGGAGCCGGTGCGCCATCGCGAACCACGTGGACGCCCGCCGGGACGTCGCGACATAGCGGTGATCCAGCTCCGCGACCAGCTCGGTGAAACCCGCGGCGAGCAGCGTCGGCAGCACCTCGCGGGGCAGCGCGCGGCGGTATGTCGCCCGGGCGGCGGCGCGGTCGTACTCGACGTTGCCGTTGTCGAGCAGCAGGCGAGGCCCGAACAGTTCGAGGAGGCGCTCGGGTAGGCCGAGCGCCTCGAACAGCACCGTCGATCGTCCCGTCACCAGCAGGAGTGCCAGACCGCGCTCGCGCAGCCGGGCGAGCCCCTCGATCGTGCCGGGCATCGGCACACCGCGTTCGTCGACAAGCGTGCCGTCCAGGTCGAACGCGGCGAAGGCGAGGTCAGGCACGCAGCGTTCCGAGCGCCTCGCGGATGGCGCTGGACAGGTTCACCAGCGTGTTGCGGGTGCCGAGCTCGGCGACCAGGATCGGCAACCGCATGAGTGCCTCGAACGTCCGCCCCGCCATGGCGCCGATCTCGTCGCGGTCGCGGGTGCGGGCATGCAGCCAGTCCTCGACGAACACGTCGTCGGTTGGAGTCATCAGCTGCTCGGTGAGCACCTCGCGCGCCTGGTCCGGATCGACCCGACGCACGCTGAGCACTGCGGAGTCCTTCGTCACGCGGGGCAGCACGATGGCGGCCAGCCGCACCGAGGGGACCAGGGGGGTGCCGGTGCGCGCACGCCACTCGACGGGCAGCAGATTCAGCTTGGAGTCTCCGCAGAAGCTCTGCCAGTCGCTGGTGACGAAGTCCGGCTGCCGGCGGGCCAGCTGCCAGCTGGTCGCGTCCTTCAGGCCCAGCGCGTGCATGGTGCCGCCGTTGATGCGGATCGGCACCGGCATGCCGCAGGCCGTCACCTGCTCTCCGTCCGCGCGGACCATGACCCGGTCGTTGGCGACGAAGGCGCAGCCGGAGGCAGCGGCCAGGGCCAGGGCGGTGGTGGACTTGCCGGCACCGGAGCGGCCGACGACCACCACGTTGCCCTCGGGGGTGGCCGCGCAGGACGCGTGCAGCCCGGCCCAACCGTCGCTCTCGCCCCGCCGGTAGCCGAACTCGCGCAGGTGCCGGGCCAGCGCCAGGTGGGCGTAGGGGCGCGCGGTCGTGACGAACACCAGGCCGCGCGGGGACTGCACGACGAGGTTGGTGCCGTCGATCTCGTCGGGCTCCGAGACCACGGCGCAGGTCCCGTCGGCCAGCTCGTAGCGGATCCCGGGCGCGGCCACGTGCAGGTGTACGGCTCGTCGCCGGACTGCCTGCGCCGCGTAGTGCTCGACCAGCCGGGCGAAGCACGCGTCGGATACGGCGAGGTTCACGGCGGCCAGCGAACAGGGGGAGAAGTCGTCGGGCAGGTGCTCCCAGATGTCGTTCGCCGGGGTGAACAGGTCGTGCAGGTACGTGATGGCTCGCGGGTCGGCGCTGCTCACCGTGATCCTGGTCTGGCCCAGCCGGACGGTCCCGGCGCGTACGCCGAGCCGTGCCGCCAGCGCGTGCGGATCGGCCAGCTCGGCCGGATCGGTGTCGAGGAGGGTTGCTTCGCTCTGGATCATCGGGTCCCCGTCGGTCGCAGGACGGCCCGCCAGACTGAGCGCTGGCCGGGGTCGGCATCGTGGAGGTATTCGAACGGGCCGTCGACGAACTGGAATCCGGCGGCACGGCAGAGCGCGGCGATCCGCTCCGGCGGCAGCAGCGTCATCACCTGTCCGTTGGGGAGCCGGTGCCGGTCGTCGGCGAGCGGGGTGAGCCGGTGGTCCAGATGCGCCGCGCTGAACATGTTCAGCGACACCACGCCGGCGGTGGCGACGACCCGGCCCAGCTCGCCGATGGCCGCGGAGACCTGTTCCGGCCGGGGCAGGTTGTGCAGGACCCCGTGACACACCACGACCGCGGCCCGCGCGGTGGCCACCGGCAGCGCGGCGACGTCCGCCTGGCAGAAGGCGGCACCGGGGGCGACGCCCCGCGCGCGCAGCACCATCTCGGCGTGCAGGTCGAGTCCGACGACCCGGTAGCCCCGTTCGGCCAGCAGCGGCAGGTTCCGCCCACCACCGCAGCCGACGTCGAGCGCCACCGCGCCGGGGTCGCCCTGCGGCACGATGTCGGCCAGGTATCCCGGCGGCGACGCCGTGGCGAACGCCGTCACCACCTCCGGCCGGTTCCAGTAGTCACCCGTCGCGCGCATGGCGCTTCACCGTGCACTCGTCGATCAGGTAGCCCTGGTCCCACGGCATCGCGCGGAACGTGGTGAGGCCCGCGGCTTCGAAGCCGGCCGCGACGGCGTCGGGCTGCTCGGTGAGAGCGAAGAAGAGCGGCCCGACCGAGGACAGGCTGAGCACGGCGGCCTGTCCCGACTCGAACAGCTGCCGCACCCGCTCCGCGTACTCCAGCAGGCGGGGGTGAGAGAAGGCGCAGTTCCGGATGCTGCCCATCTCGAACCGGTAGTCGAAGACGAGCTGCCCGAGGGTGCGCGGAGTGCCGGTGACCAGGTCGGGCCAGCACTCGTGCAGCAACCGGTAGGCGATCTGCGGCGCGTACCGACGGCCGGTCTCCAGGAACCCGTCGAAGTTCTCCGCCTCGGCGCGGAGGCTCTCCGAGGCGTCCCAGCTGCGCAGGTCCGGCGGTACGGCGAGCACGATCGTGTGTCCGGCCGGCGCGGGGGCGGCCAGCAGCGCGACGGCGTTTCCGGAGACCACCTGGATCGCGCCGGGTACCAGACCGGCGGCGGCCGAGCCGCCGATGCACTGGACCGGCATGATCTCGTCGTCGTTGCCGTCGATCTCCTCGCCGTGGTTGTCGACCAGCAGCCGCATCAGCGTCCGGTGGTCCAGCGGCCGACCGCACAGTTCGTTGATCGCCGCGGCCACGGCCGAGAGGACGGCGCTGCTGCTGCCGAGACCTACGTGCGGGGGCAGCGGGTGCGAGCGGATCGTGATCCGCATTCCGCCGGTGATGCCCAGGACCTGGCGCATCAGCAGCGCGGCGTGGCGCCCCAGGACCGGCCGGGCGCTGTCGGCGGTGATCTCGACGCCGTCGCCGGACGCCGTGCCCTGGACCTCGACGCTCGTGAAGAGGTCGGTGACGAAGACCAGCTCACCGGCGGGGTAGGAGCCGGCACCTGGTAGCACCTTGCTCGGGTCCAGTGCCATCGCGTTGAGCCGGTTCGGGTAGCGCAGGCGCATCCGGCCCTCGATTCCGGCGACGGGTGGCACAGACGGGACTGCGCCGCGCACCGAACCCACCCGTACGGGGGCGAAGCCCGCCACACTACCGGTCGCGGTCATCGGCGCTTCCTCTCCGCTGTCGGGGCAACGGCAGCGTCACCGCGGCCTTGGACGTGGTGATCTCGATGAGGTGGTCGAGGGCCTCGACGGTGTAACCGCCGCTGCCCAGCGAGCCTTCGGCCCGGATCGCCATGTTGGCCCGGGCCACCTGGCGGTGGGGGTAGCGGAAGCGCAGGATGCGCTTGAGCAGCGCGGCGTACTCCGCGCGCACCCGGGGCGACTCGAGCAGGCAGCGCAGCAGCGGCGAGTTGCCGCTGCGGTACGCCAGGAGCGTGTCGTCGCACACCGCCCGGTGGGTGGGCGGCAGGTAGAGCACGTTCTCCACGAGATAGTCGTCGTGCCACGCGCCGAGCTGCCCCGGTTCGCTCGGCGCGAGCAGGAGCACGTCGAGGACGAGCAGTGGCATCTGGGCGCCGCCGGGACCCATGTAGGCCTTCCCGCCGATGTCCATCGACGGGAAGTAGGGCCGGAGCCGGTTCGAGAAGTAGTCGGGGGTGATCGTCCGCTGGACCGTACGCAGGTTCTTGCGCAGGACCTCGACCCCGTCGTGCACCTGGCCGAGTGCGGCGAGGAGCACGTCCTCGTCGAGGTCGGCGCGGTCGCGGCAGGCGGCCAGGTCGTCGACGGCCAGGTTCAGTGCCTGGGTCGCGGCGACGACCGAGTCGATGAACACGTGCTCTTCGTCGCTGAGCAGGAAGCCACGGCGGCGGGGGCCGACCGGGTTGCGCGTGGTGTAGCTGTACACGGTGTCGCGGGGGACCTCGTCGGCGACGGCGGCCAGGCGCAGGAGTGTCGGCTCGATGCCGTGCAGGTCGGCGTCCGGATCGTGCCGGACGAGTGAGGCGGCGAGGAAGCCCAGGTCCCGCAGGGCGGCTCGGGCCGTGTGGACGTCAGCCGTGTCGAAGTCGGCGCTGAGGTCGGCCAGCGCCTTGACCATCCACGCCGTGTCGGCGCGCTCGTTGGCGGCGGGCAACTCGGCGAGGACGTCGTCGGCGCGCAGCGGGTCCATCGCGGCCACGGCGAGGTCGTCGGCGTTCTGGTCGGCGCCGATGAAGGAAGTGGTCATGCCGCGACCCCGACCGCGGTGGCCAGGACCGTGCCGGTGCCGCCGTTCGTGCTCCGTACCGCCGCGTGCGCCCGGATCAGGTCGGCGCCGTGATCGGCGACGGCGACGACATCGTCGACACGCAGCCGTTCCGGTTCGGAGACGTCGAAGACGGGCAGGAGGCGGGCCATGCGCCGGCCCACGCCCGTGTCGACCGCCATCCGGGTACGCCGTCCGGCAGGCAGCGACGCGGTGGTCACGACCAGCTCGCCGGCGCTCCCGGACACGTCGGGTACGCAGCGGCCGACCAGGCCCGACCGGGCGACCAGCGCGTCCGCCGCCGACGCGGCGACCAGGTCGGACAACCGCCAGGCGTCCTGCGACCGGGCGCCCACCACGACCGTGCACTCGATGTCGAAGAAGCGGTTCGGGAACCGCTGGTACTCCTGCCGCAGCAGGTGTGTCCGCCGGGGCAGCAGCGGATCGCCGCTGACCCGGAGCATGTCCAACCGGGCCGGGCGGTCGTCGTCGGCGAGTTCGACGGTGCACTCGAACGACGTGTCGATGGAGAACGAGTACTCGTCGCTGTGGGCGCGCCGCCGGAAGCCACGGGCACTCTTGCCGAGCTTCACCACGACGCGGTCCCGGAAACACTGGATCTCGTCGGTGAACTCGCCCTCGCCGAACTTGTACTCCAGCGACCGGAACTCGCCCGTGCTCTCCAGGTTCATCAGCACCCGCTCGCCGGGGTCACCGGTGCCGACGCAGAAGTGCACGCCCCCGACCAGGGACAGCTTCTGCTGCGACCGGTCGAGCACTTCGACGTAGTAGTCGGCGGTCCGTACGCCGAACAGCTCGTTGCCGAACGGGTCGGCGAGATCCGGGGCGTAGACGTGCGCCTGGCGACCCGTCGCGGTCTCGCCCCATTCGCGCACCTGGAGGGGTTCGCCGGTGGCGGAGCGGTGCAGGAAGGTGTGGAAGGAATACCCGGGCTCGTCCGGATCGCGGCGGCCCGGCGGGTGCACGATGTAGTGCCGGAAGCAGTCGGTGTCGGCGGCGATGTCACGCAACTGCTCCGGCACACCGGCGTCGGCCTTCCCGCGCCCGGGCCTGGCACGTGCGGCCCTGGCCTGCGCGACCGCCTGGGACAAGCCGGTGGCGAATCGGGCGATCTGCTCGTCGGTGAGGCTGTGGCCGGCGTAGAAGTGGTGGTAGCTGCGGCGTCCGCCCTGCGGCGCGGGCGCGCTGACCGCGAGGAGCCGGTAGCGCTCGGTGAATTCCTTCGGCAGCAGCCCGTCCGGTGTGGAGAAGCCGGCCACGACGACGGGTGAGGCGGGTGCCGGCCGGATCTCCGCCTCCGGGTCGGCGGCACGGATCGCGTCGGCGATCAGGTCCCGGCGACGCAGGCACTCCTGGATCGCCGCGGTGAAACCGGAGTGGCCGAGGCCGAAGACGGTGGCCCACAGGGCGGCGGCTGCGGCGCCGGGGCGGGACCCGGTCAGGGTCGAGTCGACGATCCCGGTGACCGGGCTCGCCTCGGTGACGTGTCCCAGCAGGCCCTTGCGGACGAGCAGCACCCCGCACGAGTACGGCAGCAGCCCCGACTTGTGCGGGTCCAGGGCCATCGCGTGCACGCCGACGTTGCGGAAGTCGAAGGCCAGCGCGGGATCGCTGAACGGGAAGATGAAGCCGCCGTGGGCCGCGTCGACGTAGCAGAAGAACCGCACCTGGTCGGCGAGCTGCACCGCGCGGCGCCGCAGCAGCGCGGCCAGCTGATCGACCGGGTCGCACAGGCCGCTGTTGTAGTAGCCGGCCGTCAGCGCCACGATGATGCCGGTCGCGCCGGCGGCGATCGCCGCCTCGACGGCCTGCGCCAGCTGCTCCGGCTCGATGACCCAGCTCGGGCCGGGTGCGATCGTGCGCAGGTCGAGGCCGAGGACCTCGGCGGCCTTGGTGACGGAGTGGTGGGCGAACTCGCTGGTGATGAGGGTGACCCGCGACGACGCGTCGGCCCGGACGGCGTTGCGTCCGATCCGCAGTCCCTGGAGCACCGCCTCGGTCGCGCCCGAGGTGATGTAGCCGTCGGCCGAGTCGGCGTGCAGCAGGCCGGCGAGGCCCAGCAGCGCTTCGCGTTCGAGCCGCCGGGTGCCGGCGCGCCCGGCGCCGAAGGGGGTGTGCACTCCGACGTTGTTGCTGTTGAGGGCCAGGAACCGGGTCCAGGCGGAGAGGGCCACCTCGTGCGGGGCCGACATGGCGAAGCCGAGCCGGGTCACCGTGGGATCGTCCCAACCGGTCGTCTCCGCGTACGCGCGGTCGAGGCCGGCGGTCAGCTCGCTCGGGCTCAGCCCGGCCGCCGGGAACGCATCGCTGACCGTCCAGCCGTTCTCCAGGTCACCCACCGGTACCGTCCTTGCCGTGCCGGGCGGCCGGCGTGCGGCCGAGCCGGACCTGCAGTCGCTGGGGTGTCAGCGGGTGCCGCGGCTGTTCTCCCGCCAGCACGCGCAGGATGTCGTCGGCGACGATGTCGGCGACCGCGATGTTGGCGTCCCTGGTGCGTCCCGCGATGTGCGGCAGGTGGACCACGTTGTGCCTGCCGATCAGGGGATCGCCCTCCGGCAGGGGTTCGACGTCGTACACGTCGGCGGCCCAGGCCAGTTCGTCGGCGAGCACCCGCTCCCGCAGTGCCGCGGCATCGATCGCGGCGGCTCGGGTGACGGTCACGACGAGGGCGCCCTTGCGCAGGGCGAAGACGTGGTCGCGGTCGACCACGCCGGTGACGCTGGGGGTGTCCGGTGCCGCGACGACGAGGATCTCGGAGTCCCGTACCAGCCGGTCGAGGTCCACCGACTCCGCCGAGACCTCGGCGAAGCGCTCCGGGGAGCGGAACGGGTCGTACGCCAGCACGGTCGCGCCGAGCATGGCGCACCAGCTGGCGATGCGCCCGCCGATCTCGCCGACCCCGATGATCCCGACGGTCTTGCCCGCCACGGTGCCGTTGGCGAAGCGCGGATCGTCGCAGAACTGCACGTACGGGTAGTCCCAGGGCCGGAAGCCGGTGATGACCTCGTGGTGCCACTGCGGGATGCGACGCAACCCGCACAGGATCAGGCTCAGCCCGCACTCGGCGACCGACTGACCCCAGCCGGGAGTCCCCTCGACGAACGGGATGCCCGCGTCCCACAACGCGTCCATGGCCTCGATCCCGCAGGTGTCGGTTTCGCTGGCCACCACCTTCAGCCGGGTCGCGGCGGCGATCATGTCGTGGGTGAGCTCGCCCCCGAACAGGGCGACCGCGTCGACGTCGGCCCAGTCGACGGCGGCCAGATCGCCTTCGCGTACGTCGAGGTAGTGGATGTCGCAGGTCGGGGACAGGCGCTCCTCCAGCCGCTCGCGCAGGAACGCCCAGAATTCCGAGAGCAGACCGTCGTCGGTCAGCAGCACGACGGGTCGGCGGGAGGTGAGGTCGTTCATGCCCTGGCTCAAGATTCCTCGCTGTCACGTGCGCCGCGATGGCCCTGCTCGATGGTCCGGAACCACAGGCTGCTGCCGGGGGCGACGATCGCGTCGACCGCCTGACGGGCCTGTGCGTCGACGGTGGTCTCAGTCGCCTTGAGCGCGAGCGTGAGTTGGTCGAGGGTCCGGGGACCGATGATGGTGCTGGTCACGTCACTGCTGGCGGACAGCCACGAGTGGGCGAACTCGGGCAGCGACTGCCCGTGCGCGGCGGCGAGCTCCAGCAGCGCGGCCAGGGCCCGCTGCACCGGCTCCCAGACCGCGCCACGCGGTGACCACCATTCGGTGAAGCGGGCGTCGGCGGGCGGCTCCCCGAGGAACCGCTCGCTGAGGTACCCCATCGCCAGCGGGCTGTAGGCGACGAAGCCGACGCCGTACTCGCGGCAGATGGGGAGGATGTCCCGCTCCACCTCGCGTTCGAGCAGGTTGTAGGGCGACTGCTCGGCGATGGGGCCGGGCGTGCCGAGCGAGCCGCGTGCCAGCACGGCCATCTCGACCAGACGCCAGGTCGGCACCACGCCGAGGCCGGGCTGCTCGGCCATCTCCTCCGGGCTCGGCATCGTGGACGTGCCGATGTAGCGGACCTTCCCCTCCCGTACGAGGTCCGTCAGGGCGCCGAGGGTCTCCTCGACGGGCGTCCGTAGGTCGTGCCGGTGCAGGTGGAAGATGTCGATGTGGTCGACGCCCAGGCGGCGCAGGGACCGCTCGCACTCGCGCTTGACGGCGTACGCGGAGTTGCCCCAGTCGTTGGGCCCCGGCCCGACCTCGTTGTAGCACTTGGTGGCGATCAGGACGTCGTCGCGGCGGTGCCGGATGGCCTTGCCGAGGATCTGTTCGCTGCGGCCGTCCTGGTAGGCGTTGGCGGTGTCGACGAGGTTGACGCCGGCGTCGAGAGCCGTGTGGATGATCTCCTCCGCCGCGGCCTCGTCGGTCGGGCCGCCGAAGTTGAAGGTACCCAGAGTGACCGTGGACACACGCAAGCCGCTGCGGCCCAGTTGATGGAACTCCATCCACGCCCCCTGCTGTCTCCACCGAACCCAGCGGCCATTGTGCCGCTGACGGTTATAGTGATCAAGATCGGAGCGAGAGTCCACTAATCAGCTGAACGATCGCCGGGCAGCAGTTGAGCGCTGGTCAACGTCCCTGCCGGCCCGGGTCCCGCGCCAGCGTCCCACCCAGCGGCGGAACGCGTCCCGTCGGCGGCGACGCCCGTGCGCGCGTCCGGCAGGCAGGCAGGTGAAACGCTTCCGGCAGACCGTTAAGCTGTGCAGCCCGCCCAGGAGCGAGCTTCACGCAGAGTGATCTCGTGGCCACCGCGGACGGATGTCGAGTCAGCGCCGAGCAATGCCGGGGCACCGTCGAGAAGGAGGCCGGATGGCCGAGTTGTCAGCCGAATCGGAGTTGTTGCTCCTGCTCAGCAGGCAGCAGGTGACGGATACGCAGATGGCTCGGGTGCGCACGATCATCAGTCGGGACGCGCCGCGCCTGGACTGGGGGCATTTCGCCGTGCAGGCCGCCAGGCACCGCGTCGCCCCCCTCGTGGGCTGGCACCTCTGGCGCCTGCTCACCACCGAGAGGGTCGCGGGCATCGATTCTCCCGTCGTGCTGCTCCTGTACTCCGCCTACCGGGACACGCAACGTGCCAACGAGCTCATGCTGGCTGAGGTCCGGGCGATCAGCGACGCCGCGGCGGACCAGGGCATCACGGTGCTCATGCGCAAGGGCGGCCATCTGGCCTTCGCGGTCTACCAGGAGCCGGGGACGCGACCGATGGGTGACCTGGACGTCCTCGTCACCAGGGAGGAGGCGACCACCCTGGTCAAGGCGCTCGAGGGACTCGGTTACGTGGAAGGCAACCCGACGCGCGTCGACATCGTCCCGCTGAGCAAGCGGGAGCGGGCCTTCTGGCGTCTGTACGGCAGTGACCTGCCCAAGATGAACAAGTTCGGCGAGTTCCACCGGCCGATCGTCAGCGTCGACATCAACGTCTCGTTGGCGCTGCCCGGCAAGGGCTACGACGTTCCGGTCGGTGCCGTGCTGGCGCACGCCGGCCGGCACCGGTACGGGGACGCCTCGTTCCTCGTGCCGTCCGCCGAGGACGCGGTCATCGACCTCTCCGCCCACATCTACAAGACCTCGACGACCCTCAGGTTTATGAACCGCGGCAAGCACCGGCAGTTGCTCAAGTACGTCGACATCGCCGAGGTCGTACGCCGTGCCGGCGGAGACCTCTCGTGGGACCTGTTGCTCGAACGGGTGGACGAGTACGCGGTGGCCGGGCCCGTCTTCTACGGGCTCGCGCACCTGCGGATGCTCTACCCGGACGCCGTCCCCGCGGACGCCCTGGCCGCGCTGCGGCAACGGTGCCCGGAGCCGGAGCGCCTGCTCACCGAGTACGGCCAGTGGGACCTGCCGGAGCCGCGCGCCTGGCAGCAGGACTTTCTCACCCGGTTCTTCGACCCGGACGCCGACCGCGACCTGCCTGCCTCGAAGTCACTCGTGTGACGGCAGGAGGCGCTTGGGCGGCATCGCCCAAGCGCCTCCTGCCGCGCGAGGCGACGCGAGGACCGGCCTACCGTTCGGTCTTCCCGGACAGCACCGGCGTGCCCACCCGCCAGGAGCGGAGCATGCGCAGGAACATCAGCCACGGGCCGGTGGCGCTGACGAAGGGCGCGGCGACGAACGTCGCCACGAGCGTCAGCCGCGGACGTCTCCCGGTCAACCAACTGACGGAGCGGTCCTGGCGGTCGATCCCGCCCAGTCGCGGCAGCAGCGCCAGCAGCAGGACGGCCGTGACGGGATACGCCAGCACACCGGCGCCGACGGCGAGCACGGTCCACCAGCCGCCCCCCATCGCCGTGATCACCAGCCCGGCGGGGATGAGCAGCACTCCGGCGAACCAGATGGCGATGTCGAACAGCTCCTTCGCCACCAGCAGCCATTTGCCCGGCCGGCTGACCGGTGACGGATAGGGGCGCACGTGGTCCAGTTCCCGGGCGACCCCCAGGCTGCCGTAGCAGACGTTGGCCCAGCCGTTCATCATCGACCTGGTCTGGTAGTAGGGCTCGGTCAGGTTGAAGCTCGGCACCAACGCCTGCTCGACGCCGAGCAGCGAGGCGCGGTGCCCGACCGGCTCCTGCATCTCCGGGAACGGGCCGAGCTCGCGCCACGCGCCGAGATGGACGAACGTCCCCGAGCCGATCGCGTAGATCATCGGGCGGAACGGCGCGGCGAGCAGTCGCACCAGGCGCGGGCTGCGGCGCAACAGGTCGTTCTGGAGTATCCGCCCGACCTCGACGCCCAGGCCACGCCGCAGCCAGTACAGCACCTGTCCGCGCATCAGGGCACCGTCGGCACCGGGGGCGAAGGGAGCCCGGAACCGCAGCGGCAGCTGCACCTGGTGCAGCAGCGCCGGCGGGCGGCGGCCCGCGGCGACCGCCGTGCGCACCAAATCTCCCACCGCCACGAAGGTCTCCCCGTGGGCCACCGCGTCGAAGTCGTAGACGGCCAGGTAGACGCTGTCCGGGTCGACGCCCGGCAACAGCTCGGGTATCAGCTCCACCGCGTAGTTGAGCTGGGAACCCTTGCGCCCGTCGGTGTGGGGGAAGTGGACGTGGCACGAGCGGTGCGTACCGGGCCTGCCGTTCAACTCGGCGGTGATCTGCCGGCACAGCTCCTCGGTGGTGGGCGTCGCGTCGAAGGCGCGGCGCAGCACGCCGGGCCAGTCGTCCGGTGACGTCCGCTCCAGCTCGTCGAGGGTCGCGGCGATCACCGACGGCGCGAGCACCTTCTCCAGTGCCCGCTCCCGGCTGCCACGCCTGGCCAGACCGTGTAGTTCGGTGACCACGGCGGGCAGGGCCGCCTCCTGGGCGGCACGTTCGGCCGTCTCGCGTTCGCTCGTGATGGCGACCGATATCAGCGTCCCGGGATATCGCGCGGTGGCGAACGATTCCAGCGTCTCGCGTACCAGTCGCTGCTCGCGCAGGGCCGGCAGCATGACCACGATGACGGGAAGGTCCGCGGGGGCCGCGGCCGGCGCCGCAGGGCGGTCGCGGACCGCCCGGGCCGCCACGATGATCCAAACGAGTACCCAGACCGCGTGCGCGGCGAACAGGATCGCCACGACGCGGCCCAGCACGGTGAGCGTCTGCAAGATGGTGCCTACTCTTTGTCGTCGGTGGTCGGACCGGTGGACCCGAGCGGGCGCCGATCGCGGAAGTAGGGCACGATCCGGTTCTCGAACATCGCCAGCGCGGAACCGATCGCCATGTGCATGTCCAGGTACTGGTAGGTGCCGAGCCGTCCGCCGAAGAGCACGTTGCGCTCGGCGGTCTCCTGCCGGGCCAACATCCGGTACGTCCGCAGCGCGTCCCGGTCGCCGGCCGTGTTGATCGGGTAGTACGGCTCGTCCTGGTCGCCGGCGGAGCGCGAGTACTCCCGGACCAGCACCGTACGGTCGCTGCGGTACGACCGTTCCGGGTGCATGTGGCGGTACTCGACGTTCCGGGTGAACGGCACCGACTCCTCGGCGTAGTTGATCGTCGTGGTGCCCTGGTAGTCGCGCACCGGCGCCACCTCCCGCTCGAAGTCGAGCGTGCGCCAGCCGAGCCGACCCCCGCTGTAGCGGAAGTAGCGGTCCAGCGGTCCGGTGTAGACGACCGGCGTCCCGTCCGCAACGGCGTCGGCCAGCTCGAAGAAGTCCGTGTTCAGGCGCAGGTCGATGCGCGGGTCGGCCGCCATCCGCGACAGCCAGGCGGTGTACCCGTCGACCGGGAGGCCTTCGTACGTGTCGTTGAAGTACCGGTTGTTGAAGTCGAACCGGACCGGTAGCCGGGCGATGACCGACCCGGGAAGTTCCTTCGGGTCCGTCTGCCACTGCTTGGCCGTGTATCCCCGGAAGAACGCGTCGTAGAGGGGCCGTCCCACCAGTGAGATGCCTTTTTCCTCGTGGCTCGGATCAGGGGGGAGCTGGCCGATCTCGGCCGCCTGTTCGGCAATCAGTGCCCGCGCCTCGTCCGGGGTGAGGTAGCGGCCGAAGAATTGACAGATCGTGGCGAGGTTGACCGGCAGGGGATACACCTGCCCCTGATAGAGGGTGAAAGCCTTGTGCCGGTATCCGGTGAACGCGGTGAAACGGTTGACGTAGGCCCAGATTCGTTCGTTGGAGGTGTGGAAGATATGGGGGCCATATCTGTGCACCTCGATTCCGGTGTCCGGATCGACCTCCGAGTAGGCGTTGCCACCGTGATGGTCGCGCCGTTCCAGGACCAGCACCCGCTTGTCCAACTCGGCGGCGGTCCGCTCGGCGATCGTCAATCCGAACAGGCCGGATCCGACGACCACCAGGTCGTAGCCTTCGAATGTCATGTCACTGCCTCTCCGAGTAGCCCGGCCGCCGACCGGCGCTCGTCGCTGAGGCGCTGCTTCCATTCGGCCACTGCCTGCGGCTCCTTCTCGGCGAATAGGGCGACGTAGGAAAGAGCCGTGATGATTTTGTGCAGGTGCAGCCCGGCTTCGACGTCACGTGGCGGGTCCGGGTGGGTCCGGTGCGCCGCATAGGCGGTGTGGAACGCCGCCCGTTCGGTGTCGTCCGCGAAGCACCACCAGTCGAGCTTCACGAAGTCCTCCACCGGGTCACCGGGCCGGGCGAAGTCCATGTCCAGCAGCCATACGTCGCCGGCTGCGTCGACAAGCACGTTGGGTAGGTGCACATCGAGGTGGGTCAGCCGCGGAGACATCGACGGCAGTGCCTCGGTGACCAGTTCCAGCAGTTTGGCGACGAGCCGATCAAGATCGCTGGGGGTGAATATCTCCATCCTGGCTGCCCGGGCGGCGTAGCGGCGGATCTTGACTGCGACCGTGTCGTGGATGCTGGTCGGCCCCTGCGCGGTGTAGGGGATGTCGTGCAGCCGGGCCAGCACCGCGCCCAGCCGTTCGAGTACCCGCCGCCGCTCCCGCCCGTCCCGGGCGGCGAAGTGGTCCTCGGCGTCCGTGCCGTCGATCCATTCCTGAACGAGAAAGGCGTGCCCGTCACCGTCCGATCCCGAGCCCAGCAGGCGCGGCACCGGCACGCCGTGTACCAGCGCGATCTCGGTGGCCCTGCGGGCTCCCAGGAAGTCGTCAGCGGCCCGGGCGTCTTCGTTGATCTTGATCAGGTAGTCGCCGTCGGTGGTGTGTACCCGCCATCCGGTGCTGAAGATGCCCTTGGTGACCGGTGTCGCCCCCAGCGGGGCTGCCTGCGGTACCACCGAGGTCAGGATGTCGATGGCCGCGTCAGCTTGCATCGGAGCCTCCGGGGGAGTGGACGCCGTCGTACAGGTCGGTCAGCTCGGTCAGGCAGCGGTGCGCCAGCGCCGCCGAGGCGGCCCCCGGCCTGCTGCTCGCGCTCATCAGGCGGCTGAACAGGTGCAGCCGCAGGTAGAGGCCGACGGTGGGCGACCGGGGGTCGAGGCCGACCCACTCCGGCCACCGCGCCGGCGGCAGGCGCCACTCCCAGGCCAGCCTCACCAGATCCAGTTCGGGGTCGCCGAACGTCGCCAGCTCCCAGTCGAGAAGGACCGGACCGTGTGCGGTCAGGATGACGTTGCCGGGGTTCGGGTCGCTGTGCAGCAGGTGGGGGCGGGTGTCTCCGAGCACGTCGAGCGCGTGGTGCAGGGTCCGGCACTGCCGCGCCTGCGCGGTGAGACCCAACGTCGTCAGTGTCTCGGCGTACGAGTCGAGCCGGCCCGCCAGGAACCCGGCCCAGCTCGGTTGGTCGGGCGCGTGCAGCCGACCGAAGGCTGGTCCGGTGATCGTGTGCGCGGCCCGCAACGCGGCGACCGATGCCCGCACGTCGAGGGCGCTGGCGGGGTCCGGTGCGCTGCCCCGCACGTACCGGATGAGGGCCGCGCTGTGCCGCCCGAACGTCGCGCTGCCGATGACCGCGGGGACCGGCGCGCGTCCGCGCAGCGACTCGAGTGCCGTCACCTCGGTGTCGCGGCGCCAGGCAGCGGTGTAGAGCTTGAGCACGGCGAGGGGGCGCAGTGCCAGCACCCGGTTGGTCTCCCGCTCGGTCACGACCGCCGCCCCGGCCTGGTGCCCGGTGCCGGGCGAACCGTCGTCGCGGACCCGGCGCGGGTGCCCGTCCCCGTGCGGCGGTCGGCACATCGACCGCCGGGCCGGCTCAGGCGCGACCGTGCCCGCCTCGTACGGCTCACCACGCAGCCCGTATCGCGGGGCCGGCGGGAGCCCGCTCCGGGAACCGGGGTCCTGGCAGGACGCCTCCTCCGGCGGCCGGTGCCCCGCATCCCGGTGACCCTGCCGTCGACCGGGCGGGGTGGCGGTGCGCGGCGACAGTGGCCGGCAGCTTCAATTTCCGTGGCATTGCCCCGCCCGTACTAATTGGTTTGCTGGTGTCTCTGAAGTGTTTTGTCGAGCAAGGACGGACGGCATTTCTCGAACGTCGCGCCCGCCTTCGACCGGACACTGGCCAACGGTCTCGGGGCCTGCATAGTACCGACCGTGATGGTGATCCACAAGCATGTCCGTATCCCATTTGCGTCAGAGCCTCGCCACCCTCCGTGTTGCCCGGTCGCAATTCGACATGGCCTGCGGCGGTTTCTGCGCCAGACAATTACCGACCGTCCGCAGGGCGTTTACGCACTGATGTCGCCGAGGTGTCCCGGTCCTGCTTGAGGTCGAACTGTCGGTACGTTCGCCGTTACCGTTCGAATTGCTGTCTGCGGTGTCTGGAAGGCGTCTGCCTGCGGTTGTAGCATGACCGTCACGGGTATTTCGTGACGGACGGGTAATGGTGGCGGCGGCTAAATCGTCGGGTAAGTGCGACCGTGTGTTGTCGCAGGCGCACGGGCGATCAGCGTCAGCGCAGCCATTTCCACTGTGGCGACTTGGCGCGAGGGACGAATGAAGAGACGACCGGATAGCGACTCCACCGCGCAGCCCGCCCAGGCGGGGGAGGCAGCGGTTCCGGAGGTCGACGTGGCCGACGTGCGCTCGTTGCGGGTCGGCTTCTCCCCGAGACTGGACGGGATCAGCACGAGACACGTCACGACCCTCGTCGAGCTGACCGTCGAGCTGCCACCGATCGTCGTCCAACGTTCGTCGTTGCGGGTGGTGGACGGCATGCACCGGCTACGGGCCGCGCGTGTGCGGGGTGACCGCCACGTGCCGGTCGTCTACTTCGACGGCTCCGACGCGGACGCCTTCGTGGCCGCGGTGCAGTTGAACCTCGAGGACGGCCTGCCGCTGAGCGCCCGGGACCGGCTGGCCGCCGCCAAGCGGATCCTCGCCTCGCATCCCCAGTGGTCCGACCGCCGGATAGCGGCGGTGTGTGGCGTCGCCGCCAAGACCGTCGCCGGCCTGCGGCGGCGATCCCTGGACACGGGCCACCATCAGGACGTCCGGATCGGCCGGGACGGGCGCCGGCACCCGGTCTCGACGGAAGAGGGCCGGCGGGTGGCCGAGGCGATCGTGCGTCGCGAGCCTGATGCCAGCCTGCGCGAGGTGGCGCGCCGGTCAGGCATCTCGGTCGGGACGGCTTTCGACGTCCGCCGCAAGGCGCTCGGCGGCGGCGTCTGTGTCCCGGCCGGGCAGAAGGCCCCGGCGCCGCCGCTCGCCGAGTTGGCAGCCGTCTCGTCCCCCGACGGGCTGCCGGTGACGGATCAGGATCTCGCCGCCAGCATCCGGCTGCAGCTGGAGCGGCTCCGCCAGGATCCCGCGCTGCGCTACACGGACCACGGCAAGGCCCTGCTCCGGCTGCTCACCGGGACGCTCGCCTTCATCTCGCAGTCGTCGAACACCGCTGGCAACGTTCCCGCCCACTGCCACGAGTCGCTTCGGGTCGTCGCCCAGGCCTGCGCGGGGGGCTGGTACCAGTTCAGCCAGATGCTTCCCGAGGAGCGCAGACGGCACCGGACGGTCGGGCGTTGAGCCTCGCCGCCAGGGGCAGCTCAGCCCGGTCCTGACATGCGGATCCACACCCTGCTGGACACCGCCGCGCGTCGGCATCCCCGGCGCATCGCGGTCGTCGACCGGAGTCACCGGTGGAGCTACCAGGAACTCCGGCAGCGAAGCGTCAACCTGGCCGGTCGGTTCCGCGCCCTGGGCCTGCTGCCGGGGGACCGGATCGCCGTGCGGTGCGGCGGCGCCGGCTTCGCCGCGATCCTCTTCGCGGCGTCGTACGCGGACCTGACGCTGGCGCCCCTGTCGGCCACGATGCGTCCGTTCCAGCTTCGGGCGGTACTCGCCGACATCGAACCAGCCCTCGTGGTGGGGATCGACCCCGCAGCGGTCGAGGTGCCTGCCCGCGCCTGGTCGTCGGCCCGGTTCGGGGAGATCCTGGAGACGCTCGACGCGCCGGCCGGGGACGCGGGCCAGCCCGATGCGAGCCGTGCCGACGGTGACCTGGAGGCGCCCGCCCTCCTGATGTACACGTCGGGCAGCAGCGCGCGACCCAAGGGGGTGGTCTGTCCGCACGACAGCGTCCTCTTCGCGACCCGGGCGATCGGACAGGTCCTCGGCTACCGGCCGGACGACGTCGTCCTCTCCTGCGTGCCGCCCTCGTTCGACTACGGGCTCTACCAGCTCCTGCTCGCCACGGCTGCGGGCTCACGGTGGGAGGCGCTCGAGGCAGGGGAGGGGATCGCCCTCCTCGAACGGATCAACAGCGCGGGGGCCACCGTCGTGCCCGTCGTGCCGGAGATCGCCACCGCGCTGCTCCGGCTGGCGGCCAGGACGGCGCTCCCGGTGCCGCAGTCGGTCCGGATGTTCACGAACACCGGCGCCCGGATGTCGCCACGGCTCGCAGACGGGCTGCGCGACGCGTTCCCGGGCGCGGCCGTGGTGCAGATGTACGGACTGACCGAATGCAAGCGGGCCACGATCCTGGAGCCGGACGGCGATCTGGAACGCCCAGGGTCCGTCGGGCGCGCGATCCCCGGCACCGTCGTACGCGTCGTCGACCGTCAGGGCCGGCCGCTACCCGCCGGCGAGGTCGGCGAGGTCGTCGTCGAGGGCGCGAACGTCATGGCCGGATACTGGCGTGACCGGCAGCTGAGCGCCGCCACCTTCCGGGCGACCGCGGCTGGCCGGCGGCTGCACACGGGCGACCGCGGCCACCTGGACGTCGACGGCCACCTGTATCTGCACGGTCGCGGCGACGACGTCTTCAAGCACCGGGGCGTGCGGTCGAGCACCGCCGAGATCGAAGCGGCGGCCATGGACATCGACGGCGTCGACGGGGCTGCCGCCCTCGCGCCGGACGGGGCGAACCCGCTCACCGTCGTGGTGGCCACCGTCCTGCCGGAGAACGACGTGCTGGCGGAGCTGGCGCACCGCCTCGAACCGGCCAAGACGCCGGAGCGTTGCGTCGCGGTTCCCGCGCTGCCGCTCACCCCGCACGGGAAGGTGGACCGTCGACAGATCCGGGCGATCGCGCGTGCGCACCCACCGCCGACCCCCGTTCAAGTGCGGATTCCTTGACGGTGTCCGGGGAGTTGCTAATCTGCCGATCTTGAATCTGGCCTCCGGTAGGTGACCACCGCTGCTGGGATGAGGACCGTATGTCGTCGCGACCCACCCGCCCTGAGGCGGCCGATCCCGACACCGCTGTCGTCCATCCCCTGCTGCCGGGCCAGCTCGCACACCACCGCGCCCTGCTGGAGACGCCGGAACGGGGCGCGGCGGTCTGGATGTCCTACCAGGTCACCGGCCCGCTGGACGTCGTCGCGTTCGTCGGCGCGGTGCGCTCGACGGTCGCCCGGCACGCGGCGCTGCGGATCGGTGTCACGACGCTCGACGGTGAACCTGTCCAGTGGATCCGGCCGATGCCCGACGACCGCCGGCTCGTGGCGATGACCCAGGTCACGGCGAACGACACCGAGCAGTTCGCCCGGTACGTACGCTCCGTCCTGGCGGCGGACCTCCGGCGCCACTTCGACCTCGCGGTCGAGTACCCGTTCGTGCTGCGGTTGCTGCGGTTCACTCCGACCCTGCACGCCGTGCTCGGGGTGTTCTCCGACTACGCCGTCGACGCCACCGCGCGGATGATCGTCGTACGCGACCTGTGGGGCGCCTACTTCGGCGGCGGGACCGACGCCGAACCGGTGGACGCCGACTACCTCGCCGCGGTGACCGGTCAGGCCGCCGCCGCCGACTCGGCGCGCGCCCAGGCGGTGGCCGCGTACTGGCGGCGGCGTGGCCCGTGGCTGCCGCCCCGGTGCCAGTTCCTTCCGGGGCTCGGCGGGCCGCCCGCGACCGTCGCCCACACCGAGCTGCTGACCCTGGTCGAGGACGAGTGGAAGGCCGTGCGCGAGCGCTGGCAGACCGCCGGCTTCAGCACCGTCCAGTGGCTCCTCACGTTGTTCGCGGCCGCCGTGTTCCAGCTGACGCCGCAGGACCGCATCGTCGTCTCGATGAAACTGAACGGCCGGCGTCACGTCGACCAGGGCGTCGTCGGCATGTTCGACGTCGTCGTGCCGGTCGTGCTGGACCGGCCGGAGCGGCACGACGACCTGCTGGTGCAGGTGCGGCGGGAGCTGTTGTCGGCGACCTCGCGCCGCACCGTCACGCGGCAGGCGTTGGACGACATGTGGGCGACAGCGGTACGACGCCTGGGCCGTCCGGTCCACGACACCCTGTCGATGACGTACCTGGAGGACACCGCCGACCGCGACGACGCCGACGGCGGCGCGGTCGCCATCGAGCGCGGCGCGTACCCCCCGACTCTGGTCAGGACCGTCGACGGCCTGCGGATCGCCGCGAACGAGCGGCCCAACGGACTTGGCGTCCGGCTGACCGTCGACAGCGAGACCATGTCGCAGGCCACCTTCACCAGGTTCGTCGCCGCCTTCCGCGCACGGCTGGCCGGAGACGACGCGGCCAGCACCGCGCCGGCGACGCAGAGCGGTCCCGTGCTCACGCCGCTTCGCGCGCCCGACGGTGCGGTCGTGCTGGTCGTCGACCTGGCCGAGGTGACCTCGGTCCTCGACTCGCACCCCGCGGTCGCCTCCGCCAGGGTCTCGGTGGAGGTCGCCGAGGACGGCGGATCGCGGCTCGCCGCCGAGGTGACGACCGCCGACGCCGCAGTCACGGCGGACGATCTCGCCAGCCACGTCCGTTCCCACGTCGCCGGCCGGCCGTTCCTGGCGGTCCCGGCGCGCATCGCGGTGGTGTCCGGCACCGCCGCCGAGGAACGGTCCGAGGAGCTATTCATGGATGGAGTTGGTTGAGCGTGGAGAGTGTCCACGTCGACACGGTGATCGACGAGGAAACCCTTGACGCGGTGGCGAAGCGGGTGCTCACCGTGCCGCCGGTCGGCGACGCGCCGCGCTACACCGGCGCGATGCGGCTGGCCGAGCTGGAGATCGACAGCCTCGTCGTCGCGGAACTCATCGTCGAGTTCGAGCAGGAGCTGGGCGTACTGCTGGACGTCGTCGCCGTCGACCGGATGGAGACGCTCGCGGACCTCTGCCGGGCGCTGCAGCCGGCAGCAGGCTGAGTCATGCCCGTGACTACCCATGCCGATCCGCTGGCGCAGCGGATCGTCCGGCTGCGAGAGGCGGTCGCGGCGACCGGCCTGCGCCACCTCGCGGTCGAGGTCGCCTCCGGGCCGGACCTCGTGGTCGCACTGCGTGCGCTCCGCCCGCTCGACGCGTCCGTGGCCGTGGTGGGTCCGACCGTCACCGCGTCGGCGCTGGCGGAGCTGCGCCCGCAGGCGGTGCTGAACGTCGCGAGCGGGCTGATCCGGCCCACCGGGGAAGGCGGCCGGCCCACCGGCGCAGGGCCGGGCGGGCTGTGGATCTTCTCCTCGGGCACCACGGGTACCCCGACCCCCACCTACTGGCCCTGGCCGGAGCTGGCCCGCGGCGCCGACTGGGAGACCGCGCACGGTGACGAGAGGTGGGGGATCGGCTACGCACCCTTCACCTACGCCGGGGTGGAGGCCGTGAGCCAGGCGTTGGGCAGGGCTGCCAGCATCGACTTCCTCACGCCGACCGACCTCGCCGCCGGGACGGGCGCGCGTTACGACGTCGTCGCCGGCACCCCGTCGTTCTGGCGGATGGCGGCGCTGCACCGGGGGACCGACGAGGCCCGACCGCGGGTGCACACCGTGTCGATGGGCGGCGAGCCGGTGGACGCCCCGCTGCTCCGCCTGATCGAGTCGGCGTTCGCGCCGCAACGCGTCCTGCAGTTCTACGCCAGCACGGAGCTGGGCCGGATCGCCACCGTCTCCGACGGGCTGCCGGGCCTGCCGCTCTCCGTCCTCGACGGGTACGGGCCCACCGGGAAGGCGCTGGCGGTACGTGACGGCGAGCTGCTCCTGTCCCCGGCGCCCGGCGCACCGTACCTGCCGACCGGGGACGAGGCGGCGATCCACGGTGGGCGCCTGCACATCCTCGGGCGACGCGGCGAGGTCATCAACGTGGGTGGCGTGAAGGTCGTGCCCGGCCACGTGGCCCGACTGCTGCGGGAACATCCGGACGTCGTCGCGGTCCGCGTCTACCCGGTGCGCAGCAGCGTGCTCGGCGCCGTCGTCGGCGCCGACGTCGTCACGCCGCCGGGCTCCGACCGTGAGGTGGTCGTGCAGCGGGTCAAGGCCCACGCCCGCCGAGTGCTGGCCCCGGCGGAACAACCGCGCCGCGTCACCGTCGTCGACCAGCTTCCGATGGCACCGTCCGGAAAGGCGGCCCGCGGTGAGTGAGGCGCTCGGGACGGTGTTCGTCACCGGCGGTACCCGTGGCATCGGGCTGGCCGTCACCCGGCAGCTGCTGACCGTCGGTTACCGGGTGGTCGCCGTGGCACGGACCGCCCCCGGCGAGTTCGCGGCCCTGCGGGAGTCCGTCGGCGACCCGCTGACGTTCGTCGCCGCCGACCTCACCAGCGGCGACGATCGGCTCGCGGTGGCCAACCGGCTACGGGAGTGCGCCGACCTCCACGGTCTGGTCAACAACGCGGGGGTGGCGAGCGCGGCGCTGCACGTGGCCGCCGCCCGGTCGGACATGACCCGGATGTGGCAGCTCAACGTCGAGGTCCCGATGTCCCTGTCCCAGGCGGCGGTCAAGGCGATGTACCGCCGTGGCGGGCGCATCGTCAACGTCACCTCGATCGCGGCCCATCGGACCTTCCGCGGGCTCGGCGCGTACACCGCGACCAAGTGCGCTCTGGAAGGGTTCTCGAGGGTGCTCGCCGCCGAGGTCGGCAGCCGGGGCATCACGGTCAACTGCGTCGCACCGGGCTTCATCGACACCGCCATGACCGCATCGATCGAGGACGGCCTCCGCGCCGCCATCAACCGACGGAACATGCTCAACCGGGCCGCCACCGTCGCCGACGTGGCGCGGTCGGTGGAGTTCCTGCTCTCGCCCACCGCGGAGGCCATCACCGCGCAGGTGCTCCGGGTCGACTCGGGCAGCGGCGGATGAGCACGCTGGACAAGACCGGGCAGGCGGAACAGGCCCCCCGGCCGCCGGAGGCGACGAGCCTACCGACGGAGTTCACCGACCGACGGCAGCGCTTCCGGCGCGAGGCGTTGCGTCACCACGGCGTCAACCGGGATGCCGGCGACGCGGTGGAGCTCGGCTGGCGGGCGCTGCCCGGCCTGGCCGCGTTGCGCGGCCTGCGGTGGCGCAACGTGCGGGCCGCGCTGCGGATCTCGCGCACCCGGGTTCCGGTCGTGCTCCAGTCGCAGATGAGCGAGTGTGGGGCCGCCGCACTGGCGATGGTCCTCGCCTACTTCGGTCAACCGGTCCCCCTCGACGAGCTGCGCACCGAGACCAACACGGGCCGGGACGGGGTCGCGGCCCGCGCGATGCTCGGTGCCGCGCGGCGGCGCGGTCTGGTCGCGCGCGGGGTCCGGGTCTCCATCGAAGGGCTGCGCAACCTCCCCCCGGCGACCATCCTCTTCTGGAACTTCATCCACTTCGTCGTGTTGGAGCGGGTGACCGACACCCACCTGTACATCGTCGATCCGGCCTTCGGCCGGCGTAAGGTCAGCCTGGCCGAGGCCGGCAAGGCGTTCACCGGTGTGGCGCTGGAGTTCCATCCACCGGTCGGCGCCACGACGTCGCGGCGAGGGGCCGACGCCCGGAACCTCGGCGCGAGCCGCCTGCCGTACCTGTCGAAGTTCTTCCCGCGTACAGCCGCCTGGGTTCCCCTCGCGCTGACCTCGGTCGCGCTGACCCTGTGCGGCCTGGCGGTGCCGGCCGCCTCCACCTACGTCGTGCACCGGGCGAGCCAGCCCGGCGAACCGGTCAGCGCCTGGCTGCTGTTCGGGGCGGCGGTCGTGCTGTTCGGGATGTACTTCTGGATGCAGACCGTCCGTCGGCTGGCCCTGCTGTCCGTGCAGACCCTCGCCGACAAGTCGGTGACCCTCGGAGCGGTCCACCACCTCGTCGCCCTGCCGTTCGACTACTTCGCCCAGCGCCACACCGGTGACCTCTCCATGCGGGTCCGCACCAGCAACGCGGTCCGTCAGATCCTGACGGGGTCCGCGCTGTCGGCCGTGCTCGACGGGGTGCTGGTGCTCGTGTACGGCGGGCTCATCGTCGTCGCGGACCGGCGCCTCGGCGCGCTGGTGCTCACCCTCGCCGTCGCCCAGCTCGCCCTGCTCGCGTTCAGCTGGCGCAAGCAGGAATACCTGACCGCGGCGCTGTTGGAGGCGCAGGCGAAGAGCCACACCGAGCTGTTCCAGTTGCTGGACAGCGTGCCGACGCTGAAGGCCTCCGGGCTGGAGGGCGCCGCGGCGGAGACCTGGAGCCACACGTTCGTCGCCGAGGTGAACGCCAGGACCCGCAGCCGGCGGTTCCTCGGCGTGTGCGAGGCCGCCAGCACCGCGATCCAGTTCCTCGCTCCGCTCGCCGTGCTCGCCGCCGGTCTGGTCCTGCTCGGTCGCGGCGAGATCTCCCTGTCCCGGGTGGTGGGCTTCTCCGCCCTGGCCATGGGAATGTTCGTACCGCTGGCGAGTCTGGTGCAGACCGGGCTGGAGGTCGCCGGCCTGAGGGCCACGTTGACCCGGCTCGCCGACATCCTGGACGCGCGACCGGAGGCCGGCCCAGACGCGGTGGCGCCGTCCCGCGTCACCGGCGCCATCACGCTCGACGGCGTGCGGTTCGCCTATCCGGGCGCGCGGACGCCGGCGCTCGTGGACGTCAACGCACAGATCGAGCCCGGGCAGTTCACTCTCATCCTCGGTGAGTCCGGCTCCGGCAAGTCGACGCTCGCCATGCTGCTGGCGGGGCTCTACCTGCCCAGCGCCGGCACGGTGTCCCTCGACGGCACGCCGACGGACCAGCTGGACCGGCCGGCCGCGCGGCGGTCGATGGCGTACGTCCGGCAGGACGCCCGGCTGTTCGGCGGGACCATCCGGGAGAACATCGCGCTCGGCCGGCCGGAGTGCTCCCTGGAGGACGTCATCGCCGCCGCCCGGCTGGCCGAGGTCCACGACGACATCGACGCGATGCCGATGCGGTACGAGACGCTGCTCGGCAGCTCCGGGGCGGGCCTGTCCGGTGGGCAGATCCAACGCATCTCCCTGGCGCGGGCCCTGCTGCGGAACTCCGAGCTGCTGATCCTCGACGAGGCGACCAGCGCCCTCGACCGGCTCACGGAGGACCGCATCATGGCCAACCTGCGCCGGACCGGGCGCTCCCTGGTGGTCGTCGCCCACCGGCTCTCCCATCCCGAGGCCGCCGACCAGATCCTCGTCATGAGCGACGGCAGGCTCGTCCAGCGTGGCCGCCACGAGGACCTGATGGCCGAGGACGGTCTGTACCGGCGCCTCGTGGGAGGTGCCTCGTGACAGCCGAGGGTTGGCTCGACCGGCAGGCGCTCGACGCCCTGCTGCCGCTGGTCCTGCAGGTGCCGCACTCGCATCGGCGCTTCGAGATGGACGCCGCCACTGTCGCCGCCGAGTACCAGATCGACGGGCCGGGCCTCGACGTCCTCGTCGCCGCCGGTCTGCCCTCGGCGGCCGGCGCGGACGGCCGCCTGTTCGACGCCACCGACCTGCGCAACGTCTCGGTGCACCTGGACCCGCGCTCGCGTGGGCGCAAGGTCCTCTCCTGGTGGATCCGCGAGCTGGGGCGCCCCACCGCGCACGCCCGCTACCGGATGGACTACGTGGCGCAGTGCCCGGAGCCCGGGCACGACGAGCCGTGCCGGTGGCGCCTCGCGGTGCCGGACGACGCCTGGCACGAGACGACGTCGGCACCGGACCGGGGCGGCGTGCTGCACTCGGTGACGTTCGACCGGCCGCGGACCTGGCCGGAACTGCCGCCGGCGGTGCTCGACCTGCTGGCGGAGACCCGGCACATCCGGTTCCTCTGGCTGCCGGAGACGTTGCGCGCCGACAGCGCCTTCGTCCGTGACACCGGGATCGGCGACTGCGTCGGCGTGGCCCACCTGCTGGTCGAGGAGGCCCGCAGGCGAGGACTGACCGCCCGGTTCTCCTTCGGCAGGTCGCTGACCCCACCGATCTCCGCATCGCACTCGTGGGCGGAGTTCCAGGTCGACGGGGTCTGGGTCCCGGTCGACCCGGTGCTCCTGGACGCCCTGGGGCAGTGGGGCATGGCCGGGCCGGAGTGGCGCCGCGACCGCTCGCTCGGTGCCATTCTCGGCCGCGTCGGACCCAGCTGGCGCGACCTGGTGACGCACGCCGGTCAGCCGGTTTTCGCGAGATTCCCAACCTACCGCGACACGGGAGGGTGACATGGTGGATTGGCCACCCGCCTTTGAACCGCTCATTCGGGAGCGCAGCCGGCTGCTCAGTGCCGACGCGCCCCTGGAGCCTGACCAGAGCCTGACCGAGCTCGGTGTCGACTCGCTGGAAGTGGTCGAGTTGATCGTCAACCTGGAGACCGAGTTCGACATCGAGATCCCACCCGAGCTGTTGCAGCCGGAGGTCTTCGCGACTCCGGGCACCATCTGGAACGCGGTCAGGAGCCTGATGTGACCGGCCCCGTCGAGGAGAGACACGCGGACATGCACCAGTCGTGGGAGCGGCTCACCACGGTCGCCGCCAGGTTGAGCGACCAGGCGCGGGACCAGCGCTACCACGTCTTCGACATCTTCGACTGGCCGGCGGAACTGCCCACGGACCAGTTCTGGATGAGCCCGGAGCTGACCACGTGTCACGGCACCGCGGTGTGGGAGCGCCTGTCGGACGCCGAACGGGTGCGCCTGACCCAGGCCGAGGCGGTGAACTTCTTCAGTCTCAACGTCCACCTCATCCGCGAGCTGATCGGCGAGGTGGCCGGGCGGATCTACGACACGCGGTACCCGGGCCTGTCGGAGTTCTTCCACGACTTCATCCACGAAGAGAACGAACACATGTGGTTCTTCGCCCAGTTCTGCCAGCGGTACGGGGGGAAGGTCTACAAGACCAAGCGCGTCGCCGGCACCGCGATCGACGGTGGTCCCGCCATCCGTGACCTCGTCATCTTCGGTCGCATCCTCATCGCGGAGGAGCTGTGCGACTACTACAACGCGAAGATGGCGACCGACGGCCGGCTGCCGCAGATCGCGCAGCAGATCAACGCCGTCCACCACCAGGACGAGTCGCGGCACATCGCGTTCGGCCGGCAGATGATGCGGGCGCTGTACGAGGAGGCGAAGCAGAGCGCGACGCCGGAGGAGCTGGCGGGCGCCGGGACGTACCTGGCCCGCTACGTCAGCTCGTGCCTGCGGGCGTTCTACCACCCCGAGGTGTACGCGGACGCCGCCCTTCCCGGGGCCCGGCGGATCCGCGCGGAGGTGCTCGGCGACCAGCACCGTCAGGAGTTCCACCGGACCGTGATGCACAAGACCACCCGATTCTTCGACCGGTTGGGGCTCTTCACGGAAGACACGGTGGCCTGGTGACCGGTCAGCTGCCACCACGTCTGCTGCACGAGTGGTTCATCGCCGGCCTGGCGACGGCGCCGGACCGGGTCGCGCTGCGGATCGGTCGCCAGGAGTGGACGTACACGGAGCTGGACCAGGTGGCCCGGCGCTGGGCCGGCGGGCTGGTCGCGTGCGGGGCGCGATCCGTCGGCATCCTCGCGGTGCGCAGCATCGAGTCGTACGCCGGGCTGCTCGCCACGCTCTACGCCGGCGCGACGGCGGTGCCGCTCAGCCCGGGCTTCCCCGCCGCGCGCACCTGCCGGATGGCGGCGCAGGCCGGTGTCGACACGCTGATCGTCGACCGGTCGGGGGCGGCGGCGCTCGCACACCTCACGGCGGCCCTGCCCGGCCTCACCGTGGCGACGCAGGCCGCGACGCCGCTGGACGCCCTGCCCCGGGCGGGCTATGACGACGTGGCGTACGTGCTGTTCACCTCGGGCTCCACCGGCCGGCCCAAGGGCGCGGCGATCACGCACGCCAACATGGACAGCTTCCTGCGGTACAACCTCGACCGCTACGACCTCGGCCCGGGCGACGTGTGCTCGCAGACCTTCGACCAGACCTTCGACCTGGCGATGTTCGACCTCTTCGTGGCCTGGGGCGCGGGTGCCACCGTGGTGTCCACACCGCCGCAGGTGTTCACCGCGCTGCCGGAGTTCCTGGCCGCCGAGCGGGTGACGTTCTGGTTCTCCGTGCCCAGCGCCATCGCTCTGGTGCGGCGCCGGGGCGGGCTGACTCCCGGCTCGATGCCGACGCTGCGGTGGAGCCTCTTCTGCGGTGAGGCGCTGCGCATGACGGATGCGCAGGACTGGCAGCGGGCGGCGGCCGGATCGGTGGTGGAGAACCTGTACGGCCCGACCGAGCTGACCATCGCCTGCTCCGCGCACCGGCTGTCCGAGGACTCCGCCGACCTCGCCGTGCACGGCGTCGTCCCCATCGGCGCGCCGTACCCGCATCTCCGGTACCGCATCGTCGAGGACGGCGTGGACGGCACCGAGGGCGAGCTGTGCGTGACCGGGCAGCAGATGTTCCCCGGGTATCTCGATCCGGCCGACGACGAGGGTCGCTTCCTCGACGGCGACCCGGTGCGCTGGTACCGCACCGGGGACCGGGTCCGGGAGTGCGCCGGCGGTGAACTCGTCTATCTCGGTCGGGTCGACCGGCAGGTGAAGGTCCGCGGCTACCGGGTCGAGCTGGACGAGCTGGAGTGGCACGTCGGGCAGTTGCCGGGGGTGGAACGGGCCGTCGCGGTGGCGTTCGAGGCGGCCGGGCGGACGGAGCTGGCCGTGTTCTACGTCGGCACCCCGGGCGTGGACATCCGTCGTCCGATGTCCTCGATCCTGCCGGGATACATGGTGCCGCTGCTGTGCCGCGACATCGACGCCTTCCCGCACACGGCGAACGGCAAGATCGACCGGGGGGTGCTCGCCGCACGGGCCCGGGACCTGGTGGCCGGCGGACAGGTCACCCATGCGTGAGAGCCGGTTGCGCCCGCTGGCCGACGCCACCCTCGGGGCGATGCTGTCCATCCGGCGCTTCGAGTACGCGGTCCTCGACCTGCTCGGCCGGGGACTGATTCCGGGCACCAGCCACACCTGCCTCGGCCAGGAGTACGTCCCGGTCGTGGTCGAGTCCCTGCTGCGCCACGACGACGAGGTGTTCAGCAACCACCGGGGACACGGCCACTACCTGGCGCGGTACGACGATCCGGCGGGCCTGCTCGCCGAGCTCGCCGGCCGTGCGGGCGCGTTGTGCGGCGGGATGGGCGGTTCGCAGCACATCCGCCGCCCGGGCTTCATGTCCACCGGCATCCAGGGGCAACTGGTGCCGGTCGCGGTGGGCACCGCCTTCGACATGCGGCGCACCGGAACGGACTCGATCTCCGTGGCGTACGTCGGGGACGGCACCTGGGGCGAGGGGGTGGTGTACGAGGCGCTCAACCTCGCCGCGCTGTGGCGGGTGCCGATGGTCGTCGTCGTCGAACACAACGGGATCGCCCAGTCCACCCCGACCCCGGCACAGATGGCCGGTAGCGTCGCGGACCGCTGCGCCGCCTTCGGCATCCGCCACGTCAGGGTGACCGGCATCGACGTCGACGCCATCCGGGCCAGCCTGGCGCCGCTCGTCGCCGCCGTACGTCACGACGGGTCTCCGTTGGTGGTCGAGTTCGACACGGTGCGGCTCGGCCCGCACAGCAAGGGCGACGACACCCGCACGTCGGCGGAGCTCGAGGCCCTCGCCGGGCGCGACTGGTACCCGCACTACCGCGCGGCGTACCCGGAGCAGGTCGACCGCCTCGACGCGGCGGCGACCGGGAGGATCCGCGCCGTGGTCGAGTCGGTCCTCGCCCGACCGCTGATCGGTGCCGGTCATGGCTGAGCCGGGGGCCGAGCGGGTCGGGGAGGGCCTCAACCGTGCCCTGGCGACCCTGCTCGCGGAGAGGCCGGATCTCCATCTGATCGGCGAGGACATGGCCGACCCGTACGGCGGCGCCTTCGGCGTCACCCGCGGGCTGTCCACCGGGTATCCCGAACGCGTCCTCAGCACTCCGATCAGCGAGCAGGCGATCGTGGGCTTCGCGGTCGGCCTGGCCCTGCGGGGCCGGGAGGCGGTGGTCGAGGTGATGTTCTCCGACTTCGCCACCCTGTGCTTCGACCAGGTCGTCAACCTCGCCAGCAAGGCCGTCACGATGTACGGCGAACCGGTGCGGATGCCGCTGGTCCTCCGGTGCCCGACGGGGGGCAACCGCGGATACGGACCCACCCACAGCCAGAGCCTGCAGAAGCACTTCGTGGGCGTGCCCAACCTCGCCGTGCACGAGCTGAGCCCGGTGCACGACGCGCACGCCACACTGGCCCGGATCCTCGACTCGGGGGCCCCCGCGATGTACTTCGAGGACAAGGTGCTCTACGGCCGTCGACGGTTCGGCGCGGCGGCCGGAGACGAGCTGTTCCACTGCGAGCGGATCGGTGGCGCCTGCGACTTCGCCGTGCTGGGCGTACGCGGGGTCGACCGGGCCGACGTCGTGGTCATCGCACCGGGCGGCCTCACCGATCGGGTGCTCGGCGGGATGCGGGGCGCCTATCTGGGTGACGAGATCGCGGTGCGTGCGGTGGTGCCGTCGCGGCTCTACCCGTTCGACCCCGCGCCGCTGGCTGCTCTGGTCGCCGGGGCCGGCCGGGTGGTGGTCGTCGAGGACGCGACGGCCGGCGGGACGTGGGGGGCCGAGGTGGCGCACACCATCCACCAGCAGATGTGGAACCTGCTGTCCCAGCCCGTCCGGCTGCTCCACGCGCCGTCGCGCACCATCCCCGCCGCACCCCACCTCGAGCGTGCGGTGCTGGTCCAGGCGGACGACGTCCGTGCCGTGGTGACGGCGGTCGCCGGTGGGTGACATCCGGCTGCCGCGGCTCAACGCGACCGACGAGGAGTACACGCTGATCGAGTGGCTGGTCGGCGACGGGGCGCCGGTCGAGGCGGGCACCGCGGTAGCTCTCGTGGAGACGTCCAAGGCGGCGCACGAACTCGTGACGGACGACGCCGGCATCCTGTGGCAGCGGACGTCCGCACCGTCGACCTGCCGCCCGGGGGAGGTGGTGGCGACCGTCGGCGGGGACGACCGCCCGCCGCCGGCACAGCAGACCGCCGATCCGGATCCGACCACCATCACCATCACCGAGCCGGCCCGGCGGCTGATGGCCGAACACGGTGTGACGGAGGCGTCCGTACGGTCGATCGGCAAGCCGGTCGTCGCGCGGTCGGACATCGAACAGCTGGTCGCCGGGCAGGCGCCGCCGGGCACGGCCGAGCGGGTGACCGTGTCCGCGGCCCAGCGACGGGTCGCCCGTACGGTGTCCACCTCGCACCGCGAGATCCCCGCCGCGTACACGGTCGTCAAGGTGGTCGCCGACCGACTGAGACAACGCCTGCGTGCCGAGGCGGCGACCATCGGATTCGTCGGCATCCCGGAGCTGGTGGTCGAGGCGATCGCGGCGCGGCGGGCGGAGTTCCCGCTGTGCTTCGCGCGAGCGGAGGACGATTCCGCGGCGACGGTTCGGCCGGGAGCGCACGTCGGTGTCACCATCGACGTCGGGAGGGGCCTCTACCTGCCGGTCGTCGCCGACGCCGACACCCGGCCGCTGCGGGAGATCGCCGCCGACCTGCTGCGGTTCCGTCGCGCCGCCGTGCGCGGGGAATTCGCCGAGGCGGATCTGGCCGGGTCGAACATCGCGCTCACGATACATACGGACGCGGACGTCGTGCATGCGCAGCCGCTCATCTTCCCGGAACACACATGCGCGCTCTCTCTCGCCTCGATGCAGCGCGAGTTGGTGCTTCAGAATGATGGTTCGGTCACCACCAGTGACTATTTCCATCTGGGTTTGGCATACGACCACCGCTTTGTCAACGGTCGGTCCGCGGTGGCGTTCCTGCGCGCGGTCAAGGCCGATCTGGAGGCGGGTTGACAGCCCTCCGGCAGTTGTCAGTTGAACGCGACCAACGCGACATCACCCGCGGACATGACGGAGGTATCCTGTGGCCCCCGGCCCGCTATGGAAGGGCTGTCGATCCGTGTGGAACCTGTGGACTCGAGTCCGCCGCCACGGCTTGCGGATCGAACCCGTCGGGGTGGAGAAGGACCGATGAGCGGAAAGGGGTGAACCAACATGACCGAGGTGACTTTCGAGGCTGTCGACATTCGTGAGATGGCCGACGACGAGCTGGACGATGTCGTCGGCGGCCCGTTCGCCTGCCAGCCGTGATTCGTCCGACCAACTGGTCGGGTGCAGTGACCGATGATACGGGGAGGGGGTGAATCAACATGACCGAGGTGACTTTCGAGGCTGTCGACATCCGTGAGATGGCCGACGACGAGCTGGACGATGTCGTCGGCGGCCCGATGGCCTGCCAGTAAGGCGGCAGGAGGCGCTTGGGCACCTCGCTCAGGCGCCTCCGTCCGCCTTGCCGGTGACGTGGGCGGCGGGTCCCGTGTCGCACCCGCCGGCATTGGCGGGAATCAGCCGGTCACGGTCCGGAACCGGCCGTGACCGATGGTTACGGTTATGGAACGAGCCGCAGTGTCCGCCCCTTTCTCAGGCGTGCCTCCTGGGCGTTTTGTTGGAGAAAAGGGGGTCACCCCGTACCGGCGATTTTTTGGTCAGAGGCATGATCACGAGCAGCATTTGTCGTGATAGTTTCCCCCCATGGATGCTGATGTTTCCGGTGCCGTGGACACGTTCCAGCGGGCCTTTTACAAGAGCAAGGTGTGGCGTCGTCGGACATGGCTCGGCGTGGCGTGTCACCAGAATCCGATGGACATGTGGATGATCCAGGAGATCATTCACGAAACGCGACCTGATCTGATCATCGAGACCGGCACCCGACACGGTGGGTCCGCACTCTACTACGCGACCATGCTCGGACTCGTCGGTAACGGCCGGGTCGCCACGGTCGACGTCAAGCCCGAACATCTCGCCGGACCGAGCGGCTGGATCGACGGCGAAGGAATGGCGGTCGACTCGCCGTACTTCGACCGGGTCGACACCATGACCGGGTCGTCCGTCGACCCTGCCGTCGTCGCCCAGATGCGGGAAAAGGCGCAGGCCGTCGAGCGGGTCATGGTGATCCTCGACAGCGACCACAGCAAGCAGCACGTCCTCGCGGAACTCGCCGCGTACGCCGGCCTGGTCACGCCGGGCTGCTACCTGATCGTGCAGGACACCAACCTCAGCGGGCACCCGGTCCAGGCGGGGCCGTGGGAACCGGGCGACGGGCCCTGGGAGGCGCTCGAGGAATTCCTGCCCGATGAGCGCTTCGAGGTCGACAGGTCGAAGGAGGAACTGATGTTCACCTGGTTCCCTGGCGGCTATCTGCGGCGAGTGTGAGGATGCCCGACGCGCGGTCGTCGTCTCTCCAGCCACCAACGTGATTCCTGACTCCCGGCGCCCCGCGGGGATCGCGACCGGGCACGGAAACAGCCCTTGGTCGATGGTCTTCTTCTTCTGGAGAAGGGCATGACCGAGGGCTGTTCTGGTGGCCGCGTGAACGGTGGTGCCGACGACGGCCGGCAATTCCTCGTCGACGGGGTGCACGCCCACCTGTCCGGCTTCGCCGCCAGGTCCGGCGGGTGGCGGCCCTCTTGCCGAGATCCATTCACGAGCGTAGGAAGTACACGACGCTCCACCCACCATCGTCGGCCCCTGCCTCGGACCACGGTCCGGTGTCGAAGGAGATGCGCGTGACCACACCCAGACGGCTCCGTCTCGCCGTGTCCGTGCTGGTGACCGCAGGGGCCGTCCTGCTCGGCGCGGCCGCCGCCGCGGCGCCGCCCGCGACTCCCGCGCCGTCCGCGCACCAGGGCTGCGACCCGATCGACCCGACGGCCTGCCTGCTGCCGTTCCCGAACGACTACTTCACCGTGCCGGACCGCAGCAGCCCGACCGGCAAGCGGGTGCGGTTCCCGGCCTCCGCGATGCCCGCCAACGTGCAGGGCACCCCGATCGACCCGACGGAATGGAACCGGCAGGACGGGTTCAGTCCCGGCTCGCCGATCCTGGTGCGAGTGCCCGGCCTCGACGCGGCGGCGACCGGGATCGCGCCGGTCACCGACATCGGCCGCTCGTTGGCGCCGGACGCACCGATCGTGCTGCTCGACGCCCGGACGGGCAGGCGCACGCCGTACTGGGCCGAGCTGGACGCGCACGCGGCCGGCCAGCCGGAGCGGCAGGTGCTGATCATCCGGCCGGCGGTGGCGCTGACCGAGGGCACCCGGTACGTCGTCGGCCTGCGCGGCATGCGCGACGGCGACGGGGCGCTGATCCCGGCGCCGAAGGCGTTCACGGCGTACGTGACCGGCGCAGGACTCGGCCACCGGGACCGTCGCGTCCCGCAGATGAAGCGGATCCTCGCCGACCTGACCAGGGCCGGCGTCAAGCGGCACAGCCTCCACCTGGCCTGGGACTTCACCGTGGCCAGCCGGCACGGTCTGACCGGGCGGATGCTGGCGATCCGCGACGGCGCGTTCGCCGCCCTCCGCCGGGCCGCACCGTCGTTCACCGTGACCCAGGTGACCGACTACCCGCCGGAGCAGGAGCCGCTGATCGCCCGGCAGGTGACCGGCACCATCGGCGTACCGTCGTATCTGACCGGTGATGGCGGGCCCGGCTCCCGGCTGTACTACGGGCCGGCCGGCGGCGGCGGAACGCCACCGACGCCGGACGCCCTGCCCACGCCATCCGGCGCGACGGTGGCGGCCGACTTCGTCTGCAACATCCCGCGCAGTGCCTCCGCCGCGAAGCCGGCACACCTCTCGCTCTACGGGCACGGACTGCTCGGCAAGCCGACCGAGATCAACGCCGGCAACGTCAAGACGATGTCGCACACGTACGACTTCACCTTCTGCGCGACCAGTTGGATCGGCATGGCCGCCGCCGACGTCCCCTACGTGGCCGGCGCCTTCACCGACCTCAGCGGCTTCCCCGCGGTGGCCGACCGGTTGCAGCAGAGCTACCTGAACTTCCTCTTCCTCGGCCGGGCGATGATCCACCCAGGCGGGTTCGCCGCCCACCCGGCGTTCCGGGACGCCACCGCACGGCCGCTGATCGACGTGGCCGGTGGGCTGCACTACGACGGCAACAGCCAGGGCGGCATCAACGGCGGCGCGCTCACCGCCATCGCCCAGGACTGGACCCGGTCGGTGCTCGGCGTGCCGGCGATGAACTACTCCACACTGCTGCAACGCAGCGTGTCCTTCACCCCGTTCCAGACGATCATGGACGGCTACTACCCGGACAAGGTCGACCAGCAGCTGATCCTCGCGCTGCTGCAGATGTTGTGGGACCGCTCCGAGGCCAACGGGTACGCCCAGCACATGACCGACCGGCCGCTGCCGGGCACCCCGGCACACCAGGTGCTGATGCACGTGGCCTTCGGCGACCAGCAGGTTTCCCCCGCCGCGGCGGAGGTCCAGGCGCGCACCATCGGCGCCCGCCTGCACACCCCCGCGCTGGCCGACGGCTGGTCGCCGGACGTGCGGCCCTACTGGGGCATCGCGCCGATCCGCAGGTACCCGTACACCGGGTCGGCGATGGTGGTCTGGAACAGCGGCGCGGCGTACGCGCCACCGCCGACGAACCTCGCCCCGGCCGGGCCGGAGTACGGCGAGGACTCGCACGAGTTCCCCCGCGCCCAGGCCGCGGCGCAGAGACAGAAGGCGGTGTTCCTGCTCACCGGCAAGGTGATCGACGTCTGCGGGCGGAAGCCCTGCGAGTGACGCGCTGACCCGTCAGGGCGATCCCACGCCGTCCCGAGTCGCCCGGCCGCAAGCAGATACATGTCTCTGGACCGATGCCGACAGACCGCTGCCCGGCGGTGGGTCAGCGCCCTAGCGTCACCTCTGCCGGACCCGTGGCAGATGGCCACCGGGCCGGCTCCTGAGGAGGATCGGGTGCGAAGGCGTCACGGCATCATCTCGGCGGCCACCGCCATGTTCTGCGGGCTCGCTCTGCTCGGCACGCCGGCACAGGCGAGCGCGACCACGCCAAACGGGATCCCCGTCGGGGCGGAGGCGACGTTCCACGGCCGACCGATCCGGGACGCGGCCGCCGCGCAGACCCTGGCCGAGGCGTACTGGACGCCGGAGCGGATGCGATCCGCGGCGCCGCTGGAACCGCTGGTCGGCGAGGAGGAACTGGCCGGGGAGGCCGCCGACCGGCCGGGCCGGGTCGGTGAACCCCGCTCAGGCGCGGAGCCGATCGGCCCGCGTGGCACGGGCACGGCGGTCCCCGGCCCCTCGGTCTCGGCCCGGAACGCCGCGGCCGGGGCAGGAACCCAGTCCGTCAATCCCTCGCCCGGTGTCGGGCGGGTCTTCTTCACCGACGTCGACGGTGAGGACTACTTCTGCTCCGCCAGCGCGATCAACACCCCCAAGGCGAACCTGCTCTCCACCGCCGGGCACTGCCTGCACCCCGGCGACGGGTCCGACAACTGGTACACCAACTGGGTCTTCGCCCCGAACTACGCCGACGGCCCGTCCAGTTGGGGGCTGTGGAGCGCCCGGAGCATGACCTCCACCAAGGGCTGGGTCGACCACGACATCCTGTGGTGGGACTACGGTTTCGTCACCGTGTGGCCGCGCAACGGTAAGCGGCTGGTGGATGTCACCGGCGGGGAGGGCATCAGCTTCAACTACCCCCACAGCGTCGCCACCACCCTGCTCGGCTATCCCGGCGTCGCACCCTTCGACGGCAAGTGGCAGCACTACTGCCAGAGCACGACGAAGGCCGCCGGAACCCAGCGGGTCAAGCTCATGGACTGCCCGCTCAACGAGGGCACCAGCGGCGGGCCCTTCCTGCGGGCGTGGAACAACTCGCAGGGCTTCGGGCACGTGAACTCGGTGGCCTCCTACAAGTTCTCCGGAAACATGTACGGCCCGTACTTCGACGAGGACGTCGCCGACCTCTTCGACCTGGCGAAGGTCAAGAACTGACCCGCGTGGGCCGGGTCGGCCGCGCCAGCGCGCCGGTGTCGACCTGCCCACGGCATCCGCAGAAGCGGCGCCGCAGGCACCGCCAAAGCCATGGGCGGGGCTCGAGGTGCCGATGACGGCCCGTGACATGATGGCGCCCATGGGGAAACAGCAGGACGTCGGCGGACCCGACCGTCACAGTGGGTCGGGTTCCGCCGGCGTGACGGGTGGCAGCGTCGACGCGCGGCTCGCCGTCGCGCAGGACCCCACCACGTCACAGATGACCCTCATCGACCTGGCGTCCGACCCGTCGGCCGTGGTCCGTAAGGCCGTCGCGACCCGTACCGACGCGCCCGCGCAGGCACTGCGCCCGCTGACCCGGGACCGTGATCGCGACGTCCGGGAAGCCGTGGCGAGAAACCCCTCGACCTCGATCGGCAATCTCCTGGTGCTCGTCAAGGACGCCGACCGGTGGGTCCGCTGGGCGGTCGCCGGTAACCCGGCCTGCAACGAGTCGGTCCGCCGGGTGATGGCGGAGGCTCCCGACAAGGAGCTTCGCGGCCTCCTGGCGGAGACGCGCGAACTGGAGCCCGAGCTGGCCGCGCGGCTGCTCGACGACGTCTCTCCCGAGGTGCGGGAACGGCTCGCCACCCACACCCACGACCCCGACGTGATCACCGCCCTGATGGCCGACCGCACCGCGCGCGTACGCAAGGGGCTCGCCCGCAACCCGCGGACCACCGCCGCCCAGCGCAGCGCGCTCGCCCAGGATCCCGTGGTGGACGTCCGCGTCGCGCTCGTGCTCGCGGTCGAGCTGGACGACGCGGACCTGCGACGCCTGGTCGACGACCGCTCGGTGCAGGTCCGGATGGCGTTGGCGACGTCGGAGGTGGTGCCGCCGCACATCCGGCAGGCGCTCGCCGGCGATCCCGACGAGATGGTCGCCGCCGCGGCGCGGGACTTCCGCCCGGGGGCCGGCAACACCGCGGTGGTACGGGCTCCGCGCATCGGCCACCGGGCATCCGGAGCCGGCCGGGGTCGGCCCGGCGGCGCCCGCCGCTGAGGCGGGCGGAGCGCCGTCATTCGCAGCGGTCCTCGCTGCCCCGCCCGTACGGCTCGCAGCAGTCCGGCCGGTGCCGGAACACGATCAAGGTGTGACCGTGGCGCTCCTCGCGGTCGCCGGTCCGCTCGTACAGGCAGGCACCCCACACCACCGTCTCGCCTCGGCCGTCGACCACCTGCCCGTCGCCAGGGCCGTGCCGCAGCAACACCCTCACACCGGCGACGCTACCCGCGCCCGCCCGTGCGCCGTGAGGACTTCCGAAGCGAGACCGGGCGTTCCGGGTGGCTGCGTAGGCGAGGCAGCCCTGCGGATCCGCCCTCCCTGGCCGCCCGGGTCCGTCAGAGTCAGCCGCCGTCGCCGGCCGAGTGCGACGACCGGTTCGGCGGCTTGCGCAACCACAGCCACACCCCGGTCAGGAGGCACGCCGCGCCCAGGAACGCGATCGCCGACTCGGCCAGCTCGGGAAGGTCGTCAAGGAACGGGAACGTGTGCGAGGCGGCCAGCGCCCCAAGCGCGATCAGGAACAGAAGGACGGCAAGGACCCGCTGTCGAACCATGGTTGATTGGATCACAGCGGTCACCGGTGGGGACCTCCCGCCCGGGAGGCCCCCACCGGTGGCTCAGGCGGCGTAGATGTACTTGTTGTTCCCCACCGCCAGCACGGCCGCCGTGGAGCCGCGGACCCCGCTGTTCAGATTGCGCCAGCCGGTGTTGCTGGCAGTCTCGTGCACGTAGCCGCCGGTGACGCTGTAGACCAGCTTCGTCCCGTTGAAGTGCAGCGCGGCCAGGGCCGTGCCCTGCGCGCCGGAGACGCCGGTCCACAGGTTGCGCCAGCCGGCGTTGCTGGCCGCCTCGAAGATCCGGCCGCCGTTGAGGGTGTAGACGATCTTCGTGCTGCCGGCCGCGATCGCCGCCACCGCCGAGCCCGGGATGCCGGTGCTGATGTTGCGCCAGCCGTTCGCGCTGCTCGCCTCGTGCACCAGGCCGCCGACGATGCTGTAGACGTACTTGATCCCGTCGATCTCGATCGCCGCGATCGAGGATGAACTCACGCCGGTGATGCCGGTGCTGATGTTGCGCCAGCCGTTGCCGCTGCTCGCCTCGTGCACCGAGCCACCGACCACGCTGTAGACGAGCTTCACCCCCTTCCAGCTCAACGCGGCCAGCGCGGTGCCCTGCGCGCCGGAGACGCCGGTCCACAGGTTGCGCCAGCCCGCGTTGCTGGCCGCCTCGAAGATCCGGCCGCCGTCGAGGGTGTAGACGATCTTCGTGGTGCTCACCCCGATCGTCGCCACCGCCGAGCCGGTGACCGCGCCCGCGCTGCCGGAGATCGGTAGGGCCTGCCAGCCGTTGAAGCTGGGCGCCTCGAACACCTGACGCGACTGTTGGCCCGGATTCTGCGCGATGTAGACCAGCGGGCTGATCCTGGTGCCCGACGGATCGATCATGTGCCAGTGCAGGTGCGGGCCGGTCGAGCTGCCCGACCCGGGGGCCCCGGCGGCACCGCCGGAGCGGCCCACCACCGTGCCCGCGCCGACGCTGGCGCCGTCGGCGAGCGAGAACTGCGACAGGTGCATGTACTGGCTGCGGTAGCCGTCGCCGTGGTGGATCGTGACGGTGTGTCCACCCGTACCGTTGTAGGGGATGTTCTGGATGGTGCCGGCGCCGCAGGCCGGCAGTGCCGTGCCCACGCCCATGCCGTAGTCGATGCCGCCGAGCGAGCCCCGGCGGAGGTGGCCCTCCCAGGTGTCGGTGACCGGGTACGCGGTGAACGGGTTGTAGATCGTGGGTGCGGCGTGCGCGGTTCCGGGAATCAGCACCCCGCCCACGGTCATGGCGCCCGCGCCCCACGCCGCGGCTCGCAACACGCCACGGCGGCTGATGCCTGGTACGCCGTCGTCGCCGCCCCCGCAGCAACCGGATCCGTCGTGCTGGTTCATGGAACTCCTTCTGTGATCACGGGTGCCCGCCGCCACGGCCGCGGCGGTCCGACGGTGCGTCGTGACGGTGCCGGCCGGCCGGGTCGCTGCCCGCGCCGGACGATCGGCAGGTCCCGGTCGAGCCGGGCAGATCCTCGTGGACCGCGCGACCCGGGGTCGTCGGCCGATCGATCATAGTCAGTGTCATCCCGCGGGTTGACAGCGTGGCGGTCACCGACCCGACAGCCCGGTCCACGGGTGGCCGCTACGGTGGCGGATGTCGGCCGTCACCGCAGCCCACTGGAGCCCTCGATGACCGATCCTCAGCTCTGGCGACGCATCCGGGCAGCCGTCGGCGTGGCCACCGCGCTCCTCCTGCTGCCGGTCGCGCCTGCTCCCGCCAGCGCCGCGGCGGCCACCGGCAGCGTGACGACGACGGTGCAGGACGCCGGCACCGGTGCGCCGGCCCGCGCCTGCGTGAGCCTCGTACCGCTGGACCGCGAACGACTCACCCGGGTGTCCATCGGCGAGAGTCAACTCGGCGGCGTCGGTGGCTGCACCGACGAGCGGGGCGGGATCGAGGTGACCGGGGTGGAGCCGGGACGCTACCGGCTCTTCGCCCAGCCCTACGAGGCGGCACGGTACGGGCGCCAATGGGTCGGCGGGCAGGGCGGCACCGGCGAGCGCCACCGGGCGTGGGTGGTCACTGTCGGCGCCGGTGCCACGACCGCCGCCCCACCGGTCCGGCTCGACCCGCCCGGCCGGATCTCGGGCGTAGTCACCGACGCGGCGAGCGGGCGTCCGGTCCCGGGTGTCCACGTCGCCGTGGTGCCGTTCGTGCCGCACCCGAAGTACAGCCCCGACACGCCGATCACCGACGACACCGGCCGCTACAGCATCACCGGGCTCGGGCCGTACGACTGGGCCCTGCGGTTCTCCGGCACGGGGATCGCGACCCAGTGGTCCGGTGGTGTCGGCGCCGCCCTGCTGGCCCGGACGGTCCGGGTGCGCCCCGGCGGCACCGCCACGCTTCACCAGGCCCTGCGGTCTCCGACCACCGTGGGCGGGTCGATCCGCGCCGACGAGCTGGCGACCTACAGCACGGTCGTCGCCTTCGACGCCCTCACCGGCGACGTCGTCGGCGCGGTGGACGTCGGCACGTCGTACGGACTGCCGATGCTCCCCGGGCAACTGGTCAAGCTGCGGTGCGACTGCTCCTACGGGCCCGGCCGCTGGTACCCGGCCGGCGACAGGTTCACCGACGGCAACCTCGTGTGGGTGGGGCGGGCGCCGGTCGTCGCCGACTTCGACCTGACCGCCGGCGCCGGCGGTTGACGCCCGGCACCACCCGCCGGTCGACGGGCCGAGGCCGGGCCCGCGTTTGGCGGAGCTGCCACCGGCGCCCTGCCGTCAGGTGTTTGCTGTCCACGTGAGCTTCCCGTCCCACCGTCGCTCCTCTCGCCGGCGCCTGGTGGCGCGACTGGACGCGGAGCACTACCTGCTGCTGATGCTGATCGGGTTCGGCGGCGCGGTCCTCGGCACCCGCGCATTCCTGGCACTGACCGGCTATCCGCAGGTCGGCGGCGGCACGTTGCACATCTCGCACGCCCTGTGGGGTGGCCTGTCGTTGTTCGTCGCCGCGCTCGTCCCGCTGCTTGTCGTCAACCGGGCCGCGTTGCTCGGGGCGGCGCTGCTGGCCGGGATCGGCACGGGGCTCTTCATCGACGAGGTCGGCAAGTTCATCACCGCCGACAACGACTACTTCTTCCCGGCCGCCGCGCCCATCGCCTACGCGGCCTTCCTCATCGGCGTGTGGCTGTACGTGCGCGCCCGCAGCAGGCGGGTCGAGGGCACGCGGGCGCAACTGCACGCCGCGCTGGAACTGCTCGGCGAGGCCGTCGACGGGAGGCTCAGCGAACGGGACCGGGCGCAGCTGCGGCGACGACTCGGCGCCGCCGCCGCGAGTCCGGACGACGACCGGTTGCAGCCGCTGGCCGCGGCGCTGCTGGAGCTGGCGGGGCCCGGTGTGCTGCCGCCGTACGAGCACCGGTCCGGACGGATCGCCCGGATCGCGGTCGCCGTGCGGGCCTGGGTGGCGCGGTCGTTGACCCGGGGTCGGCTGCGCGTCGGGCTGGTCCTGGCGCTGGGGCTGCTCGGCTTCGTCACGCTCAGCGACCTCGTCACGATCGTCGCCGTCGCTCTCGACCTGCGCGACGGAACCACAGAGGGGGTGCTCGCCACCGCCAACGAGTTCGCCCGCGTCGACATCCAGGACCGCCGCGGGGTGCTGCTCCTGCTCGTCCGGGCGCTGCTGGACGCCGGCGTGGGCACCGCGCTCATCGTGGCCGCCGGGCTGCTGCTGCGCGGGATGGCTCGCCGCGCCGTGGAGCTCGCCCGGGCCGGCCTGGTCACCTCACTGAGCGTGGTGAACCTGCTGGTGTTCTACCTCGACCAGTTCGCCGCCGCCGTCAGCGCGCTCGGTCAGTTGGCGGTCCTGCTCGCGGTGCAGCGCTACCAGCGGCTGTTCGACCAGCCGGCCGACGCCGAGCGCTCCGGCGGCGCTGACGGTGAGTGAACGCCTCGGGTCGCCGGGCCAGCCCACGACCCGTGCGCGAACACCGCGCCGGACGTGATGCCGCCCGGGTTCGCGCCGACGGCGGGCGTCCTCAGCGGACCGCGTCGCCCATGCGGGTGACGGCCTCGGTGAGGATCGCCGGCGAGGTGGCGAAGTTGAGCCGTACGAAGCCCGTCCCGCCGGTGCCGAAGACGTGCCCGGAGCTGAGGGCGACCCGCGCGTGGTCGAGGAACATCTTCGCCGGTCCGGCGACGTCGCTGACCACGCCGGCGTCGTCGGCCGGCTGCTCCGTGTCGACGCCCAGCCCCGTGCAGTCCAGCCAGGCGAGGTAGGTGCCCTCGGGGCGATGGTACGGCACGGACGGGAGGTGCTTCGCCAGCAGCGTCGCGAGCAGCGCGCGGTTGCCGTCGAGACCGTCGAGGAGGAGGTCGAGCCACGGCCCGCCCTCGCGGAACGCGACGGTGTGCGCGACGACACCGAGGTGGCTGGGCCCGTGGCTGACCTCTTCCGGCATGCGGCGGAGGTCGGCCGCGGCCTGCGGTCCGGCGACCGCGAGCGCCGCCTTGAGACCGGCCAGGTTCCACGCCTTCGAGGCGGAGAGCAGGGCGAACGCGTTCTCGGCGCCGGCCACCGTGAGGTACGGGGTGAACTGTGCCCCCGGCAGCACCAGGGGAGCGTGGATCTCGTCGGAGACCACGCGTACACCGTGCCGGTCGGCCAGCTCCGCGACGGTCTCGAGCTCGTCGCGCCGGTGGACGACGCCTGTCGGGTTGTGCGGATTGCACAGCAGGAACGCCGGCCGGCGGCCGTGGGCCCGCGCGCGGCGGAAGGCCTCGTCGACGGCGGCGGGGTCCATGCGCCGGTCGGGCCCGAGCGGGGCCTCGACCACCCGCCGGTCGGCGTGGGTGACGAAGGCGTAGAAGGGCGGGTAGACGGGGGAGCAGACCACGACCGCGTCGCCGGGATCGGTGACGAGCCGGAGCACCTCGACGGCGCCCATCATCACGTCGGGCACGACCGAGGTATGCGCGACACGGAAGTCGTGCCAGCCCCAGCGCCGTGCGGCGAAGTCGCCGACCGCCTCCGCGTACGCCGTGCCGTGCGGGTAGCCGGTGTCGCCGAGGTCGACCGCGCGGCGGAGCGCGTCGGCCACGGGGGGAGCGAGGGGCACGTCCATCTCCGCGACCCAGAGCGGGAGCACGTCGGGCGGGAACATGCGCCACTTCACGCTGGTGCGCTGCCGGAGCGCGTCGAGCGTGAGCAGGGTGAGCGGATTCCGGGCCGCCGAGCCGTCGGCGGAGGGGCCAGGGCTTGCCATACCGCCCACCCTAGGGCCAGGTGCCGCCCCGGTCCCGCCCGGCGCCCACGTCCGGCCCCCGGCGCCGCTACCAGCGGTTGCGTGCCTCCTCGGCCCAGCCGACCAGCCCGTCCAGGTCGACGCGCTCGCCGTCGTCGGCCGCCGCCCAGCCGGTGAAGTGCCCGAAGCACTGGTGCGTCTCGTTGGCGAGCACACCGAAGTTCGTCCTGGCGATCTTCTCGTGGAAGGGGTGGAACTCCACGCCCACCCGTGCACCGCTGATCCGCCACGGTCGCGACCAGTCGGCGCGGTCGTACTCCCAGCGCAGCTCGTCGCCGATCTTGTGCAGCCGGCCGTCGAGGAAGAGGCCGTTCTCGGTCGAGCCGGTGCCGTCGGTCCACCGACCGCCGAGCTGGATCGCCCGACCCGGGCCGCTGCCGGCGGCCCAGTTCCAGCGGATCGCGTACGGCCATCTGCCGCGACCGTGGTCGAGCACGGCGAAGGAGTCCGCCTCGGCGATCGGATGGGCCACCCCGTCGACCCGCAGGGTGCCGCGCACCGGGCGGCCGAGGTCCTTGACGGTGTACTGGAACCGGCGGGTGCTCCAGGGCACCACCACGCCGAGCGACTCGTGGCCCGCCGGCAGCGGCACCACGAGGTCGACCTCCAGACCGGGGGCGGCGGCGCGGATGGTGGTGCCCGACGGCGCCTGGTCGATGTCGATCGAGAGCCCGCCGCCGCGCGCCCGAACGGCGCCCGCCCCGCTGACCGGCGGGAAGAGGGCGCCCCGGGCGAAGGGGACCACCGCGTTCCTGTCGATCTCGGCCTTCGTCGCGCGGTCGAGCACGTAGAGGCTGTGCACCCCCGCGTAGTCCAGCGACGAGGCGACCAGGCCGACGATGTGGGTCGGCGTGACGACCCCCCAGTACTCCCAGCGCTTGTTGCGGCCCCAACCGCGCAGGTTCGCCCGGTGCAGCGGGCGGCGGCTCCAGCCCACGGCGGCGGGATTGAGCCGCCCACCCGCGAGGCACAGGTCGACCGGCTCGGTGATCTCGTTCTCGTGGGTCACGAGGAGGAGGGTAACCAGCCCGCGGCCTGTGCTGCCGGGATCGGCACGGCGGAGGTAGGAAGGCCCTGGCGCTGGGCCGGGTCAGTCGCCCCAGGCGTTGGAGTCCAGGAGCATGTCCCAGGTCAGGTAGGGCAGTTCGGGATGGCGCTGGTGCAGGATCTCGCCGGGAAGGGTGGCGGCCGGGGCCTTGCGGGGATTGGCGAGTGCCTGCGCCACGATCGCGTCGGTGACGGCCCGGGCGCCGCCGAGACGGGGATGACGTCGGTGGACGCGGTCGGCGTACTCGGGTGGCACCGGGCTGTTGATGCCCATGAGGTCGATGCTGATTCCCGTCTGGGCGATGCCGATCTCCGGCGGCCGGCGACGCTGGAAGACGGGTGAGTCGCGGAAGCTGCGCGTGGTGTGCATGGCGATCGCGTCCCACACGGTGTCGACCCGGCGGTCGGTGACGCCCCGCTCCTCGAGGAACCGGGCGGCGAAGTCGGCGCCGTCCATCTCGAACCGCTGGTCGGAGTTGGCGCGTGCGGTCAGGCCCATGTCGTGCAGGGCGCAGATCAGGAACACGACCTCCTCGTCGTAGTCGCGGCCGGGCCGCCGACCGGCCTGCGCGGCGGCCTCGCGGGCGAACAGGAAACTACGCAGGCTGTGGTTGCGCAGGTAGGCCTCCTGCGTCTCGCCGATCAGTCGGGCCGCCGCCTGGGCCAGCCGGGTCGACGGGAAGGACAGGTCGGCGTCCGGCGCGGCGTGGGAGGCGGCCGGGGCAGTGGGCACCAGCCCGGTGAGCATGCCGGCGCCGGCGGCCAGGCCGGTGCCGAGGGCGGCTCGCCGCGAGAAGGAAGGCGTCACGGGGTACCTCATCTTTCGGGTGTCGGGTGCGTGGACCGGAAGCGTTGGCGGTACTCGGCCGGGGTGATGCCGGTGCCGCGCAGGAACGCGCGGCGCATGCTGTCGTCCGAGCCGAAGCCGCAGGCGCGGGCGATGCGAGCCACCCCGTCGTGGGTGGCCTCGAGCAGGGTCTTCGCGGCCTCGACCCGGACCTGCTCGACGTACCGCATGGGGGTCGTCCCGACCGTCCGGCGGAACAGGCGGGTGAGGTGCCGTTCGCTGACCGACGCGTGCGCCGCCATCGTGGCGAGCGTGTGCGGGGCGGCCGGGTCGGCGGCGACGGCGTCCAGGACCCGGCGCAGCGCGCTGCCGGGGGCGGCCGTGGTGTTGCCGCGCACGGTGAACTGGGACTGACCGCCGGGGCGGTGCAGGAAGACCACGAGGTACTTGGCGGTGGTGCGGGCGCGCTCCGGCCCGTGGTCGTCCTCGACCAGCGTCAACGTCATGTCGATGCCCGCGGTAACGCCGGCCGAGGTGAACAGCGGCCCGTCGCGCACGTAGAGGGCGTCGGGCCGGACGCGGACCGCGGGGAACCGCGCCGCGAGGTCGGCGCAGGCCGCCCAGTGCGTGGTGGCCCGGCGGCCGTCGAGCAGGCGCGCCGCCGCGAGCAGGAACGCGCCGGTGCAGATGGCCGCCGTACGGCGGGCGAGCCCGCTGACGCGGGGGAGTTCGGCGACGAGCGCCGGCGGGGGCTGCGCCGTGGCGAGGGAGAGGCCGGGCACCAGCAGCGTGTCGAACCGGTGCCGCACCTGGTGCAGGGCCAGCTCGACGTCGAGGGGCACGCCCACGTCCGTGCGTACCGGGCGGCCGTCCACGGAGGCCAGCCGGATCCGGTAGCCGCCGCTGCCGTGCAACACCTGGACGGGCCCCGCCACGTCGAGCAGCACGACGCCGTCGTGCACCACCACGACCACCTCGCGGCTTCCGGGGATGTCCACATCGGAAGTCTGGCCACCCTCCTCCGGGGACCACAAGGACGGCCGCACCGCACATCCGGCCATTCGCGCCCCTGCCCACGGACCCGGGAGACCGTCCGGCCGCACCGCGCTCTTGCGCAGAGGCCCGCTAGACAGGTATATATTCAGGACCGTAAATAGTTAAGTTTCTTTAGAGTTGGAGGTGGGCGCGTTGCGAAGACGGTTCAGCAAGCTCCTCGTCGGCGGTGCGGTCGGTCTGCTGGCCGTGGCGACGGCGCTGATGGTGACCCCCGCCGCACATTCCTCCGTCGGACAGGACGAGGCGTGCCGGCCGGACGGGCTGTACCCGACGCCAGGCGTGGCGGTGCCGTACTGCACCGTCTACGACACCGACGGCCGGGAGAAGCTGGGCGCCGACCACAACCGGCGCATCATCGGCTACTTCACCAGCTGGCGCACCGGACGCAACGGCGCCCCGGCGTACCTGGCCAACCAGATCCCCTGGGACAAGGTCACCCACATCAACTACGCCTTCGCCCACGTCGACGCCGCCAACAAGATCTCGGTCGGCAACCCGAAGGCGGCGGACAATCCGGCCACCAACATGACCTGGCCGGGCGTCGCCGGCGCCGAGATGGATCCGCAGTACGCCTACACCGGGCACTTCAACCTGCTCAACAAGTACAAGAAGCAGAACCCGAACGTCCGTACGCTGATCAGCGTCGGCGGCTGGGCCGAGACCGGCGGCTACTTCGACGACAACGGCGACCGGGTCGACGCCGGCGGCTTCTACCGGATGACCACCACCGGCAGCAACACGATCAACACCGCCGGCATCGCCACCTTCGCCGACTCCGTGGTCGCCTTCCTGCGCACCTACGGCTTCGACGGCGTGGACATCGACTACGAGTACCCGACCTCCAACAACAAGGCCGGCAACCCGCTCGACTTCGCCCAGGCGGACGCCAAACGGGCGGGGCTCAACGCCTCCTACCAGGTGCTGATGAAGACGCTGCGGGAGAAGCTCGACGCGGCCGCCGCCACGGACGGCAAGCACTACCTGCTCACGGTGGCCGCACCCGCCTCCGGATGGCTGCTGCGGGGGATGGAGTCCTCGCAGGCGCTCCAGTACCTGGACTACGTCAACATCATGTCGTACGACCTGCACGGGTCCTGGAACCATCATGTCGGCCCGAACGCCGCCCTCTTCGACAACGGCGACGACGCCGAACTCGCCGCCGGCGGCGTCTACGGCGCGTACGGCAACATCGGGTACCTCAACACCGACTGGGCCTACCACTACTTCCGGGGCGCGCTGCCCAGCGGGCGGGTCAACATCGGCGTCCCCTACTACACCCGCGGCTGGCAGGGTGTCACCGGCGGCACCAACGGGCTGTGGGGCCGCGCCGCACTGCCGGACCAGACCAAGTGCCCGCCGGGCACCGGCTCCTCGATCGGCTCCACCACCCCCTGTGGGAACGGCGCGATCGGCATCGACAACCTCTGGCACGACCTGGACGGTGCCGGCGGGGAGGTGCCCGCCGGGGCGAACCCGATGTGGCACGCCAAGAACCTGGAACGCGGCATCACCCCGGACTACCTGTCCGCGTACGGCCTCACGCCGGCCACCGACCCGACCGACCGGATCAGCGGCAGCTACGCCCGCCACTACTCCGCCGCGCTGGTCGCGCCCTGGCTGTGGAACGCGCAGAAGGGCGTCTTCCTCTCCACCGAGGACGAGCAGTCCCTCGGCGCCAAGGCGGACTACGTGGTGGACAAGGGCATCGGCGGCGTGATGATCTGGGAACTCGCCGGTGACTACGCGTACGACCAGGCCAAGGGCCAGTACGGCATGGGCGAGACGCTCACCACCCTGCTCTACGACAAGTTCCGCACGGCACCCGCGTACGGTGCCCGGCGGGCCGCCGTCACCCTGCCGGCCCGGACCATCGACGTGACCGCCACGGTCGGGGGGTTCGCTCTCGGCGACAACAACTACCCGATCAACCCCGAACTGCGGCTCACCAACAACACCGGCGGTCCGATCCCGGCCGGGGCGCAGCTGGAGTTCGACTACCCGACCACCACACCGACCCTCACCCAGCAGTCCGGCTGGGCCCTGACCACCGTGTCCACCGGGCACACCGGCAGCAACGTGGGCGGGCTCAGGGGCGACTACAACCGGGTGCGGCTCACCGTGCCGGCCGCCATCGCCCCGGGCGCGTACGCGGAGGTGACCCTCAACTACCAGCTGCCGATCGCCGGGCCGGCCAACTTCACCCTCTCCTTCGGCGGGCAGACGTACTCGCTGGCCAGCGACCACGCCCGTGGGGCCGTGCCGGTCGACCCGACGCCCAGCCCGAGCACCCCGCCGGGCGGCGGGACCTGCGCCGCGCCGGCCTGGTCGGCGGGCACCGCGTACTCCGGCGGCGCGAGGGTGTCGCACGCCGGGCGTACCTGGAGTGCGAAGTGGTGGACGCAGGGCGACACCCCGGGCAGCGCCGCCGTGTGGGCCGACGAGGGGGCCTGCGCCTCCCCGACGACCTCGCCGACGGTCTCGCCGACGGTCTCGCCGACGGTTTCGCCGACCCCGACCGGCGGAGCCTGCACCGCGCCGGCCTGGTCGGCGGGCACCGCCTACTCCGGCGGCGCGGTGGTGTCCCACGAGGGGCGCCGGTGGACCGCCCGGTGGTGGACCCAGGGTGACGTGCCGGGAGCCGGCGCCCAGGGCGTCTGGACCGACAACGGTCCCTGCTGAACCCCGATGGCGGGGCCGCCGATCACCGGCGGCCCCGCCCGAACGACGGCCGCGTACCGGTGCAGACGGTGCGCGGCCGTGCCGCGTCGTCCCCCGGCGTCGCCCGGCGTCAGTCGGCCGTCTGCGCGGCGGCGGTGCCGGCCGGGGTGGTGGCGGTCTCGGCGAGCGCGGTGCGCAGGACGTCGTGCAGTGGCCCGTCGGGGTGGTCGATCCAGTGCTGGATGGCGACGCGCAGGGAGGCCAGGAAGGTCGCCGCCACGACCCGGGACCGCAGCGCCCGGTCGGGGCCGGTCAGCCGCTGGGCGACGTCGTCGGCGAGATCGCGCTCGATGGCGGTGTAGGCCGCGATCTGCTGCGCGACGAGGCCCGGGTGCCCGCGTAGCTGACGGCGGTGCAGCAGCCAGGAGGGCGGGGCGTTGCCGTACGCCTCGACGGCGAGGCGTTCGGCGGCCGCGCTCAGCACGGCCCACGGCGGCGCGTCGGCCGGCTGCCGGCGGACCAGTTCCAGCAGCCGGCGCAGCCGTACGGCGTCGCCGTGGAAGACCGCCTCCTCCTTGCTGGAGAAGTAGTTGGAGAACGTCCTGCGGGAGACGTTCGCGGCGTCGGCGATGGCCTCCACGGTGACCCGGTCGAGCCCGTGTTCCGTGGCGAGGCGCAGGGCAGCCTCGTGCAGGGCCAGGCGGGTGGCCGCCTTCTTGCGCTCGCGCAGCCCGGTGGTCTCCTCCATGGGCGACAGCCTACGGGGCCGTGACTCAGTTCTCATCGCGCAAACTTGCACTGTGAGCAAGATCGGCAGATGCTTGTGTGCGGCAACCATCTGCGACAGGGGGGGGCGGCGTGGAAACTGCTGGCCGCGAGCTCGGTGCGAGGCTCTCCGAGCTGATCCGCAGCGTACGGCTGATCAAACGGCACCGGGCCGACGTCCGGCCGACGGTGCCGGTCGGCCTCGCCGGCCTCCTCATGCAGATCGAGAAGCTGCCCGCCGACTGCCACGCCCGGGAGCTGGCGGCCCGCAGCGGGCTCGACCCGTCGACCGTCAGCCGCGCCGTCGCCTCGCTCGTCAGCCACGGACTGGTCGAGCGGCGCGCCGACCCCGCCGACAAGCGGGCCAGCCTGCTGACCGTCACCCCGGCCGGGCGGGCCGCCCTGACCGACACCTACGACTGGTACGGCCGGATCCTCGACACCGCGCTCGCCGACTGGACCCCCGCAGAGGTGGCGGCGTTCGCCACCGCGCTCGGCCGGTTCACCCGCGACATCGAGACCGTCCTCGGACACCACGACAACCTGGAGGCCGCGCGATGAGCGCACCCACCACCACGGCCGGCGACGCGCCGATGACACACCGGCAGACGCTGGAGGCCCTCAGCGGCCTGCTGCTGGTGCTGTTCGTCGCCATGCTCAGCGGCACCGTCGTCTCGACGGCGCTGCCGAACATCATTGGCGCGTTGAACGGGTCGCAGACCCAGTACACCTGGGTGGTCACCGCCACCCTGCTCACCGCGACCGCGACCACCCCGATCTGGGGCAAGCTCGCCGACCTGTTCAACAAGAAGCTCCTGGTCCAGATCGCCATCGTCGTCTTCCTGGTCGGCTCGGTGATCGCCGGCTTCGCCCAGACGGCCGGCCAGCTCATCGCCGCCCGCGCGTTCCAGGGCATCGGCGTCGGCGGCCTCCAGGCCCTCGTCCAGGTCGCCATCGCCGCGATGATCCCGCCCCGGGAGCGCGGCCGGTACAACGGCTACCTCGGTGGCGTCATGGCGGTGGCGACCGTCGGTGGCCCGCTGCTGGGCGGGCTGATCGTCGACACGTCCTGGCTCGGCTGGCGCTGGTGCTTCTTCGTCGGCGTCCCCGTCGCCGCCATCGCGCTGGTCCTCCTCCAGTTCACCCTGCGCCTGCCGACGGTCCGCCGCGAGAACGTCAAGATCGACTACCTGGGCGCGGCCCTGATCGCCGCCGGCGTCAGCGTGCTGCTCATCTGGATCTCCTTCGTCGACGACTCGTTCGCCTGGGCCTCCTGGCAGACGGCCGCCATGGTGGGTGGTGCGGTCGCGCTGCTCGCCCTGGCCGTCTGGGTGGAGTCGCGGGCCGACGAGCCGGTCGTCCCGCTCGATCTCGTCCGCCAGCGGACCACCGCCCTGGCCATCCTGGGCAGCCTGGCGGTCGGCATGGCGATGTTCGGCGGCGCCGTCTTCCTCGGCCAGTACTTCCAGATCGGCCGCGGCTACAGCCCGACCGAGGCCGGGCTGCTCACCATCCCGATGATGGCCGGCGTCCTCGGATCGTCGATCATCGCAGGCCGGCTGATCACGAAGACCGGGAAGATCAAGCCGTACATCGTGTTCGGCGCGATCGTGCTCGTCATCGGGTTCGCCCTGCTCGGCACCATCGACCACGAGACCTCGCTGGTGCTGGTCGGTGCGGCCATGTTCATCGTCGGCGTCGGGGTCGGCATGACGATGCAGAACCTCGTCCTCGCCGTGCAGAACACCGTCTCGCTCCGGGACATCGGCGCGGCCAGCTCGACCGTCGCGTTCTTCCGCTCGCTCGGCGGCACGATCGGCGTGTCGGTGCTCGGCGCGGTCCTCGCCCGCCGGGTGACCGACCAGATCACCGCCGACCTCTCCGCCGCCGGCATCCCCGCCTCCGGCAGCGCGGGAGCGGGCAGCCTGAACCTCGACGCCATGCCCGGCGCGGTCCAGCAGATCGTCCGCGCGGCGTACGGGGACGCCACCGGCCACATCTTCCTCATCTCCGCCGCGATCGCCGTCGTCGGCATCATCGCCGCGGTCCTGTTGAAGCCGGTCGGCCTGCGCAGCAGCCTGGACCTGCCCGATCCCGCCAGGTCGACGGCCGTGGCCGCCGACGCGGTCGACGGCGCCCCCGCCTTCGACCAGGTGAGCGTGCCGGCCGCGGCGACGGAGGCACCGGCGCGCCGCTGAGGCCCGACCAACGGAAGCGGGGTCGCCACCGTCTCGGACGGTGGCGACCCCGCTCTGCTGGGGGTGTGAGGAAGGGGCCCTTCCTCACGCCTGGTGTACAGGAAGGGCCCCTTCCCTGCATCCGAGCAGGTGCCTGGCAGGGGCGTGTCACGAGCGTGACGGCACCGACCGGCGGCCGGGCTCAGTTGACGCCGGCGCCCGCGGTCACCGGGTCGTCGTCCCGGTTGCAGGTGGGGAAGAGGTTGTCCCACAGCTCCGGCACGCCGTTCTGGTCTCCGCAGATCGTCGTCGTCGGCAGCGGAAGCGGGGTGCCCGGCCTGACGACCGTCAGGTCGGGGATCGACGATCCGGCGACCGTGTCATTGGCGGCGCCGTCGGCGGAGGTCCCGCCGACCGCCGGCGCGCCGAGGGCGATGAGCAGGAGCGCGCCCGGTACGAGGAGCCGTACACCGAGGCGACCGTCGACTACCGTCCGCATGTGACCTCCCTGGAGTTGTCCGTCGGATGCGAGCGTGATCGAGTCGGGGGACGCGGTCAAGCCCGTCCCGGTCACGACCCGGTCACACGCCTCCACCTGCGACGGGATCCGTCAATGTGTGCCGCGGGGCAGGTTCAGCTGGCTTTCCGGGGCGTTTCGGGCAGCGCCGCCCTCGTGACGGGGTCGTCACTCATGGTCGTGTGGGCGGTGTCCCCGCCGCCTGCCGGGAAGAGGCGACACGCGGCCGGTGTGCCCCTCGTCCCTGTGGTAGAAAGCCCGGGTGGCCGCCATGCGTTTCCAACTTCTGGGACCGCTCGAGGTGCGGATCGACGGTCGGCCGGTGCCGCTCGGCACGGTGAAGCAACGGCTGCTCTGCGCCGCCCTGCTGCTGGACCCGAACGAGGTGCTGCACACCGAACACCTCGCCGAGATGCTGTGGGACGAGCCCCGGCCGGCGTCCGCGGCGGCCAACCTGAGGACGTACGCCCACGGGCTGCGCCAAGCCCTGCGCGACCGGTCGGACGGGGCGAGCCGGCTGCACACCGGCACCGGCGGCTACCTGCTCGAGGTGCGCCCCGGCGAGCGGGACCTCGACGAGTTCGAGGAGGCGGCCCAGCACGGCCGCGACGCCCGTGCCCGGGGCGAGCTGCGGCAGGCGGAGGCGAGCCTGGCCCACGCGCTCACCCTCTGGCGCGACTCACCGCTCGCCGGGCTGCCCCTGCCCCACCCGGTCGCCGTACGCCTGAACCGCCTGCACGAGCAACGGCTGATGGTCGAGGAGGAGCACGTCCAGGCCAAACTCGACCTGGGCGCGTCCGCCGAGCTGGTCGGGCGGCTGCGCGAGCACGTCGACAACCATCCCCTGCGGCAGCGTGGCTGGGGTCAGCTGATGACCGCGCTCTACCGCACCGGCGACATCGCGGGCGCGGTCGACGCGTACCTGCGGGCCCGACGGGTGCTGGCCGATCAGCTCGGCATCGATCCCAGCCCTTGGCTGGAGGCGCTCTACCGCGACATCCTCGACCACAGTCCCGCCCTGACCGGCGAGCCGCAGCGGTCACAGCCCGAGCGGATCGTGGTGCGCGGGCTGCCGCCGGCCGTCGACACCTTCGTCGGCCGACAGGCCGAGATGGACACCGTACGCGGCTGGCTCGACGAAACCGCGACGTGCCCGGTGGTCGCGTTGCACGGTCCGGGAGGGGCCGGCAAGTCGGCGCTGGCCGTCCGGCTCGCCCACCACCTCGCCGACCGGTACCCCGGCGGCGCCCTCTACGTGGACCTGCAGGGATCGGACGTCGACCTGCCGCCGCTGCGACCCATCGACGTCCTCGGCCGCTTCCTCCGCGCGCTCGGGGTGCCGGGCAACGCCGTGCCGGGCGACGTCGGCGAAGCCACCGTCGCGTACCGGTCCGAGCTCGCGGGGCGGGGCGTGCTCGTCGTCCTCGACAACGCCCGCGACGCCGCCCAGGTCAGGAGCCTGCTGCCGGCGGACGCCTCGTGCGGTGTCGTGGTCACCAGCAGGCGGATGCTCGCGACCCTGCCCAACGGCCGGCATCTCGCCGTGGGGCTGCTGTCCCGCGCGGAGGCGGTCGGGCTGCTCGCTGGCGAGTGCGGCGCCGACCGGGTGACGGCCGAGCCGGACGCGGCCGTCCGCCTGGTGGATCTCTGCGGCCTGCTGCCGCTGGCCATCCGCATCGTCGGCGCCCGCCTGGTCAGCCGGCCGGGCTGGCCGATCGCCCGCCTGGTCGAGCGGCTCGCCGACCCCGGGCTCCGCCTCAACGAGCTGGAGTTCGACGACCTCAGCGTCCGGCCGTCCATCGCGCTCACCTACGCCGCGCTGCGCGACGGGGGCCCGGGGGAGCAGCTGTGCGCCCGCGCCTTCCGGCTGATCGGCGACAGCCGGCTGCCCGCCGTCACCACCCGCGCCGTCGCCGCCCTGCTCGGCGAGTCGCCCGCCCGGGCCGAGACCGTCCTCGAACGCCTCGTCGACGAGCGGTTGGCGGAGCCCCGGGAGCCGGGCGTCTACGGCGTCCACGACCTGGTCCGCCTGTACGCCGTCGAACGGGCCGAGGACGAGATGCCGGGCGACCGGGAGGCCGCGCTGCGGCGGCTGCTGGAGGCGTACGTGCAGGGGGCCCGGGAGCTGGAGCGGATGGCCAACGCCGGCTGGTCGCCGACCGGCGCCGACGGCCAGGACCGACCCGCCTGGCAGGAGCCGCCGCAGACCCCCGCGGAGGCCGTCCGGTGGCTGGCCGAGGAGCACCTCAACATCCTGGCCGCCTTCCGGCAGGCGTCGACCGCCTCCACCGGCACCGCGAAGCTCGCGGCCGAGCTGGCCTGGGGAAGCGTCGCCTCGTTGCGCAGGCACGGCTACCTCCTGGAGGCCCTCACCCTCGTCGACGGCGCCGCCGCCACCACCGAGCGGCTCGGCCTCACGCTCGAACACTGTGCCGCGCTGTTCTACCGGGCGGCGTTCAACAAGGGCACCGCCGACCCGTCGGTGGTCGAGGCGGACCTGCGGCGCTGCCTCGAACTCCTCCAGTCGCTCGGCGACCGCGACCGGATCGCCACCTGCCTGGAGGCCCTCGGCAACCTGCGCCACCGGATGGGCGACGTGTCGCGCGCCCTCGCCCACCACGACGAGGCGCTCGCGCTCCGCCGCGAGTCGGGCCGGCTGCTCATGATCGGCGCGACCCTCAGCAACTCCGCCCAGGTGCGCCTCTCCGCCGGGGCCGGGGAACAGGCCTTCGCGGACGTCGAGGAGGCGCTGCGGATCGCCCGCGACATCGACGCCGTGGGCCTGATCGGTGCGGCCCTCACCATGCGGGGGCAACTGCTGTGCCGCACCGACCGGTGGTCCGAGGCCCGTGAGTGCCTCGACGAGGCGCTGGCCGCCACCGACCGCTCAGGCGACCTGCCGTCGCGCTGCGAGGCGCTGCTGTCGCGCGCGGCGGCCCACCTCCGCCTCGGGCGTCACGCCGCTGCCGCCCACGACGCCGACGAGGCGGGCTCGACGGCCGTCCGGATCGGTGACCGCTACCTGCTGGCCGTCGCGCGCCAGGCCCTGAGCCGGATCGCCGGGGCCGCGGGTGACGCCGGCGCCGCAGCGAAGCTGGACTCCGACGCCCGGGCCCTGTTCAGGTCGCTGCCGGGCTATCAGGAGCCGCAGTACGTCGAGTACTTCGGCCAGCACTGACCGGCGACGCCCATCGTGCCGGTGCTCGAGGTCCACCGCGACGTCCAAGCGACCCCTCGGCGTCGCCGGCGCGGACTGACGACAACTCGCCTGCGCAAAGACGACGGTGGGGAGGGACGGTGATCCGTCCCTCCCCACCGTCGACCGTGCCGCTCAGGACAGGAACTTGTCCAGGGCGGCCTCGATGCTGCCGGAGTCCGGCGCCGCGTGCGACTTCATGGTGGTCTTGTTGTACGAGATGAAGCTCGGGCAGCGCGCCGCCGGGGCGCTGATGGTGCCGCCGTCGCCGATCTTCTCGCCGGTCTTCGCGGCGTAGAAGGTCAGGGTGTAGCGCGACGAGATGTAGTCGATGGTGACCTGCTTGCCGGCGCTGTCCTTGTACTGGCACTTCTTCGGCGCGCCCTCGCTGCCCTCGACGAACTTGAGGCAGCCGACCACGGAGACCGTCTGGAAGTCGGCGCTCTTGGCGTAGTACGGCTTGTTCGAGGCGACCGACTTCGACGACCAGAAGTTCGGCCGGTCGGGGTTGTTCGAGAACGTGTACGCCTTGGCGCCGGACGGGCCGTTGTAGGTGGCCGCGTTCAGGATCTGGCCGCCGTCGCAGACGTTGGACAGGTCGCTGGAGTAGCGGGCGGTGACCGCGTTGTTGCTCGGCTCCTGCGTCTCCTGCTGCCCGGGGGTGGGGGAGGCGTCCGTGCCCGGCGTGCTGCTGGTGCCGGCGTCGGGGCTGGGGCCGCCGGTCGCGACGATGGTGGGCTCGTCGTCGTCACCGTTGACGAGGACGAGGCCGATGCCGGCGCCGCAGATGGCGAGCACGAGGACCACCGCGCCGGCGACCAACCCGATGACCAGGCCCTTGTTCGACTTCTTCGGCGGCGGGAAGGGAGCACCGAACTGCGGCGCCTGCGCTGGCTGCCCGTAACCCGGGTACCCGCCCTGCTGCGGGGCCGGCGGCCCGCTCCAAGGGGTGACGTTCGGGTCCGGCTGCTGCCCTCCGTACGGAGGGTAACTGTCGCTCATGTGAAGCCCTTATCGCTGTCGACGTGTGCCCAGGCACGGGATCAGGGATCAGGGTAGTGAGCGCCGCAAACCGTGACGATGGGCGGCTGAATTCGATAGAGGCACAGTTCGGTACCGACGGCGTCACGCGTGACTCTGCGTACGAGTTACGGCTCAGTACGTGGCGGGATGTCCGTGCATCCGGGGATTGCGGGCGGCGTTGATCCGGGCCGCCGGAAGGGAATTCCGTTGTGCCGCCCCGGGTGCGGACCGGTGGGCGGGCCCGAGGCGGTGCTGTGATCAGGATCACTCGTTTGTGCACCGAGATCTAGCCGACATTCGGCTAGGAAAGCCGCGGTTGCCGGCCCGGAAGCCTGTTCAGGCTTCCGGGCCGACCGCGCCGGCGCGGCGTGTGGATCCGGCGTGTGGGTGTGGCGGTTGTCAGGCGGGCGCGCAGGTCACCGTTCCCGTCGCGGCGCCCCCGGTGGTGCTGCCGAGGAAGCCGAAGGTGGCCTGCGCGCCGGGTGCGAGGGCGCCGTTCCAGTCGACGTGGCGGGCGGTCACCTCGGCCCCGTCCTGCGTCAGCCGGGCGTTCCAGGACTGGCTGATCCGCTGGCCGTCGGTGAACGCGAAGCGGACGGTCCATCCGGAGATCGGCGCGGTGCCGGAGTTGCGTACCGTCACCTCACCCTGGAAGCCGCCCTGCCACTGGCCCACCACGCGATAGCTCGCGGCGCAGCCGCCGGCCGGACCGGTGGGCGTCGGTGTCGGGCTGGCGGTGGGTGTCGGGCTGGCGGTGGGTGTCGGAGTGACGCCGCCCAGCGCCGCGGTCAGGGCCGGGTACCAGCGGTCGGCCATCTTCTGGTCGCCGGCCGCGTTCGGGTGCACGCCGTCGTAGGTGTCGGTGGCCGTGCTGAACCCGGTCCACTGGTCGACCACCACCACCGGCGATGCGGGAGTGCCGGTCGCCGCCGCCCAGCCGTCGATCGCGCCGTTGAGGGCCGTCACCCGCTGGCCGCACTCCGGGCACGTGGGCGGCGCCATGGGGATGATCTTCGCGACGAGGACCCGCATCGCGGGGTTGCTGGCCCGCATCTGGTCCACCAGCCTGCCGTACGCGGCGAGGATCGTGGCGGGCGGGATGTTGCTCCACACGTCGTTGGTGCCGAAGTGCATCAGCACGATGTCGGGCCGGGTGGCGGCGAGCCAGCCCGGCAGCAGGTTCTGGTTGGCCACGTTGGTCACCAGGTAGCCGCCGTGCCCCTCGTTGTCGCCGTCGTGGGGCTGGCCGCAGCCCTGCGGGCCGAGTGTCCCGACGAAGTCGACGTCGGTGTGGCCGGTGGCCTGGAGGCGGTTCCAGAGCACGGAGCGCCAGCAGCCGGGGGACCCGGTGATCGAGTCGCCCAGCGGCATCACCCGTACGGGCGCGGCGACCGCCGGCAGCGCGGGGGAGGGGGCGGTGAGCCCGGCGGCGAGGGTGAGGGGGATCGCCGCCAGCGCGGCGAGCAGGGCGTGGAGCAGGGGCCTTCGGAGCATGGTGGAGGAACTCCTGTCACAGGTCGAGGTCAATGTGTGACGGCCCGGTGCTCCCCCGACAGTCAACCAGCAAAGTCGACGTATCTCAATGGAATCCCGTTTCACGCAAGGCATTCACGACGAATGCCTTTCAACATCTTCCTCATATCGTGAACATCAACAAAATTCACGATCATGAATGTGGCGGCTAAGGTTTGCTCATCGTCCAGACCGCCTGTCGGGTGCGCCACGAGCCACCCGGCGGCCACCACAGTAGGAGGACCGGGAGATGTCACTCCCTCGCACTCATCGGCGTACCCTCGCCGCTGCGGCCAGCGTGTTCGCCAGCGCCGCCATGGTCACCACCATGCTCGGCGCACCGGCGGCGGCCTCGGCCACCGGCGAGATCCTCAGCGCCGGTGGCGCGACCGCCGTGGCCGACAGCTACATCGTGGTACTCAAGGACACCAGCGTCGGCGGCCGCGCCGGCACCCGGCAGGGCGCGGTGAAGAGCACCGCGGGCTCGCTCGCCGCCCGCTTCGGCGGCAGTGTCGGGCACGTCTACGGTGACGCGCTCAACGGCTTCGAGGCGAAGCTCTCCGAGCGGGCCGCCAAGCGCCTCGCCGCGCACCCCGACGTCGCCTACGTCGAGCAGAACCACACCGTGTCGCTCGCGGCCACCCAGAACAACCCGCCGTGGGGCCTGGACCGCATCGACCAGCGGCCCCTCCCGCTGAGCCGCACCTACACCTGGAACAGCAGCGGCACCGGCGTGACGGCGTACATCATCGACACCGGCATCCGGACCACCCACAACGACTTCGCCGGTCAGGCCGTCGACGGCTACGACGCGATCGACAACGCGCTGCCGGCAGCCGACTGCAACGGCCACGGCACGCATGTCGCGGGCACCGTCGGCGGCAACACCTACGGCGTGGCGAAGGACGTCCGGCTCGTCGGCGTCCGGGTGCTGAACTGTCAGGGCAGCGGCACCTGGGCGCAGGTCATCGCCGGCATCAACTGGGTGACCTCGAACCATCAGGCGGGCCAGCCGGCCGTGGCGAACATGAGCCTCGGCGGCGCCACCAACGCCTCCCTGAACACCGCGGTGGCGAACTCGATCGCCGACGGCATCACCTACGCGGTGGCCTCCGGCAACTCGAACGCCAACGCCTGCAACTTCTCGCCGGCCTCCGTGCCGACGGCGCTGACCGTCAACGCCTCGCAGAGCAACGACGCCCGCGCCTCGTTCTCCAACTGGGGCACCTGCACCGACCTGTTCGCCCCGGGCGTGGGCGTGCTGTCGGCCTGGTACAACAGCAACACCGCCACCAACACCATCAGCGGCACCTCGATGGCCTCGCCGCACGTCGCGGGCGCGGCTGCCCGGGTGCTCAGCGTCTACCCGAGCTGGACGCCCGCCCAGGTCCACTCGTACATCGTCAGCCAGGCCACCCCGAACGTGATCACCAGCCCCGGCACCGGTTCGCCGAACCGCCTGCTCTACCTGGCTCCCACCTTCTGACCGACACCGTCGGCACACCGGCCCCGGGGCGTCCGCGCCCCGGGGCCGGCGCGCGTGCGGAAGAGGTCGACGGGTGTCCATGTTGCGGGGAGGTCGGGGCGCGCCTAAGCTGCCAGCAGTGGGAGCGCTCCCGGGCCCGTGGGCGGGGATCTGTCGCGAGGCTCCCGGCCGGACGACCCGCCTGCGGGCCGTCGGCCTACGAACTGCCGTACCCGTCGGGCGGACGTGGCGTCCCGCCGCCCTGCGCTGCCGGCACCCTCACCACCGATCGGAAGCGAAGGCACCCGCATGAAGTTCCTACCGCGCCCGTCCCGGCGCACCCTGGTCATCGCCGGCGCGGTCGGCGCGCTGACCGTCGCGGCGTCGGCCGCCGTCCCGGTCGCCAGCGCCCAGGCCGCCACCGGCTGCGCCGTCACCTACACCACCAGCAGCTGGTCCGGTGGCTTCACCGCGAACATCACGATCAAGAACCTGGGCGACGCGGTGGACGGCTGGACGCTCGGCTTCGCCTTCCCCGACGCCGGCCAACGGGTCGGCCAGGGCTGGTCGGCGACCTGGAGCCAGGCCGGCGCCGCCGTCACCGCGCGCAACGTGAGCTGGAACGGCGCGCTGGCGACCGGCGCGTCGACCAGCATCGGGTTCAACGGCACCTGGAGCGCCGCCAACCCCGCGCCGACGTCGTTCACCCTCAACGGCACCGCCTGCACGGGCGCGACCACGCCGACCACCCCGCCGGCCCCCACCACGCCGCCGCCCACGACCCCGCCACCGACCACCCCGCCGCCCACGACCCCGCCGCCGGGCGGTCAGACGCCGGTCGCGATCAACGGGCAGCTGCGGGTGTGCGGGGCCAACCTGTGCAACCAGTACGGAAAGCCGATCCAGCTGCGTGGCATGAGCAGCCACGGCATCCAGTGGTTCGCCAACTGCCTCAACGACGCCTCGCTCGACGCGCTCGCCACCGACTGGCGGGCCGACCTGCTGCGCATCGCCATGTACGTACAGGAGGACGGCTACGAGACCGACCCGGCCGGGTTCACCAACCGGGTCAACAACCTCGTCGACGAGGCCGAGCAGCGGGGCATGTACGCGCTTATCGACTTCCACACGCTGACGCCCGGCGACCCGATGTACAACCTGGAGCGGGCCAAGACCTTCTTCGCCGCCGTCTCCGCCCGCAACGCCGCCAAGAAGAACGTCATCTACGAGATCGCCAACGAGCCCAACGGCGTCAGCTGGGCGACCATCAAGAGCTACGCCGAGCAGGTCATCCCGGTCATCCGCGCCAACGACCCGGACGCGGTGGTCGTGGTCGGCACCCGTGGCTGGTCGTCGCTGGGCGTCTCCGACGGCTCAGGTGCCAACGAGATCATCAACAACCCGGTGAACGCCACAAACGTCATGTACACGTTCCACTTCTACGCCGCGTCCCACCGGGACAACTACCGGGCCGAGGTGGAGCGGGCCGCCGCCCGGCTGCCGCTGTTCGTCACCGAGTTCGGCACGGTGGACTACACCGGTGACGGCGGGGTCGACGTCGCCAGCAGCACCGCCTGGATCGACCTGCTGGACCGCCTGAAGATCAGCTACGCGAACTGGACCTACTCGGACAAGGCCGAGGGCAGCGCCGCGTTGCGGCCGGGCACCTGCGCCGGCGGCGTCTACACCGGCCCGAACGTGCTCACCCAGTCGGGCGCCCTGATCCGGGACCGCATCCGTACGCCGGACAACTTCCCGACCGCCTGATCCCGTTTCGCGCGAGGCCCCGCCGCACCCGGCGGGGCCTCGCCGCGTCGCCAGGCGGGGCAGGGCCGTTGCGCTCAGGCGGGTACGGCGTGGTCCGCCTCGAACCGCTCCCGGGTGAGGAACGCCAGCTGGGCCCGCTTGTCGGGCATGTCGATCTCGTCGGCGAAGGTGAAGCCCTCCCGCCGCAGCCGGTCGAGCGCGCGCTCGTTGCGGACGTCGGGCTCGACGACGATCCGGAGCCGGGTGGGGTCGGCGAACAGATAGCGGGCGAGGGCGGGGCCGATGGCGGTGGTGAGGCCCTTCGGCGGGCGCCTCCCGGGGGCGAGCAGCAGGTGCATGCCGACGTCGCCGGGCCGCACGGTGTAGCGCTCGCCGACCGGGTCCGCCTCCGGCTGGTAGGTCTGGAACAGGCCGATCGGCGCGTCGTCGAGCATGATCAGGTACGCGTGGTGGGTGTCGAGGCCGTCGACGAACTCGTAGATCTCCCGCACCTCGTCTACCGAGTGCGCACCCATGCCCCAGAACGCCGCCCGGGGCTCGGTCACCCAGCCGTGCACCAGTTCCGCGTGGGCCTTCGGGTCCAGCGCGACGAGCGACAGCTCGCCGAAGCCGGGGATGTTCTCCTGATATGTCACGGTGTCGCGTCTCCTGGTTCTGGGGTGAGTTCTCGCCAGTCGGTGACCACCGGAACCAGCTCGCCGCCGGCCCACAGTGGCAGTTGGTCGTCGAAGTGCGGGTCGCCGGGGCGCCCGGACGCGCCGAAGGGGACGATCCAGCGGCTCTCGGCGCGGTCGGTCAGGTCCCACACGTAGCGGGCCACCGGGCCCCGCCAGCACGCGTCGGACACGCCGGGCACGCTCGACGTGGCCAGCACGCAGTCGGCGTCGCCGGCCAGCGCGACCCACTCCCGCATGCCCCGTACCGCCTCGTCGGTGGCCGCCGCCACGCCCAGGTGGACGGGGTGCAGCACGTGCCGTCGGCCCCACGGCCCCGGCGGGTCGCCCGCCGCGACGTCCTCGAGCGCCCCGGCCGCCACGGGACCGATGTCGCCGCCGAGGCGGTGCAGCCCGGTGGCCACCCCGTCGAGGGCGTGGCCGATGCGGGACAGCGGGTCGGTCCACGGCGCGAACAGGCCGTCGAACGCGCTCGGGGCGTCGCGCAGCGGGCGCAGGCACGGGTGGTCGTACAGCCGGCGGGCCAGGGCCGCGCGCCAGGCGGCCCAGGCGCCGGCGTCGGCGCTCTCGGCCTCCATCCGGCCGTCCCACGTGGTCAGCCGGTCCCGCAGCCGCCGGGCCGGCCCGCTGAGCCCGTCGGGGTCGACCCGGTCGAGCAGGCCGCGCAGCGCCCCGGCATCGAGCCGGGTGTCCATGTGTACGGCCTCCGGCCGGGCGCCGTCGGCGAGCAGGGCGCGGATGCGGCGGGCCCGGTGCGGCGGGGCGAAGCCGGTGCCGAGGTCCGCCACGTCGGGCCGGCGGTCGTTGGCGCAGACCGCGAACCCGTCGACGGCGGTGCGGCGCGGCTCGGCGTAGCCGCCGTGCCACCGGTACCGGGGATCGTCGCCGGGCACCGGCTCCCGGCGGCACCGGTCGTCGCGCAGCGGGACGAGGCCGGCGACCAACTGGTGGACCGTTCCGCGCCGGTCGGCGACCAGGACGCTGTTGACCGGCTCGACCCAGTCGCGCAGCGCGTCGGCGACGTCGTCGGCGCTGCGGGCGCGCAGCAGCGGCAGCAGGGCGTCGAAGCCCAGGCGCTGCTCGACCCGGCTGGGGGTACGCAGGCTGATCGCCTCGCCGGTGTTCCGGTCGTGGTCGACGACCGGCCCGCGCGACGTCTCGATCACCTCGACGGACTCCGCTTCGCCGCCCCGGACCTCGATCCGCTCGACGTGCCGGTGCGCCGGCACCCAGCCGTCCGCCTCGCGGACCAGCACCCGGTCGCCGTCGCGGCGCAGCTGTTCGCGGTAGAGGTCCTGGTAGTCGGCCATCGCGTTGGTGACGGCCCAGGCGACCTCGCCGGCGTGTCCGAAGTGGGGGAGGCCGGGCACGCCGGGGAACGCGAAACCGAACACGTCGAACTCGGGGCAGGCGAGGCGCACCTGGTGGTAGATGCCGGGCAGTTCGAGGATGCGGTGCGGGTCGCCGGCGATGACGGGCGCCCGTCCGGTGCCGGGGTCGCCGGGCACGGCCCACGCGTTGCTGCCCGACCCGTCGGGGCCCTCGACGGCGAACAGGCCGGCCGCGGACGGGCCGAGGGTGGCGGCGACGTGGGCGTGCCACAGCTTGTTGGGGAAGGTGGAGAAGAGCACGTGCTGGACGAGGAAGACCCCCAGCGGCGACCACGGCCGCCACCGGCCCGGGGCGCAGCCGGCCGCCGCGAACTCGGGTGCCGCGGCGGCGCCCTCGGCGAGTCCCTCGTTGACCCCGTCGACGTAGGCGCCGACCCACCGCCGGGTGGCGGGGGCGAGCCGCTCGAAGCAGCGCCGGGCGGTGTCGTCGAGGCGGGCCCGGCGGGCGAAGCGGTCCCAGCCCAGCTCGGCGGGGCCGACGTGCTCGGCGAGCCGGCCCTCGGAGCGCCACCGTTCCACTTCGATCTGCCAGGCCCGGTCGACGGCGGCGACCCGCCCCTGCAACCGGGCGAGGCCGTCGACGCTGTCGGCGCTCAGGTGCGGGACACCCCACCGGTCGCGATGGACGCCGGTCATCGTCGCGCCGGGCGGATGGGCGGTCGTCCCGCCTGCCACAGGAATGTCAACTTAGGCTACCCTCCCCTAACTGAGGCAGACCTTACCTGGAGGGGTGCGTGAAGCGAAACTGGGAAGCCCTGGTGCTCAAGGCGATGGGCGGTCGCGAATTCCGGCTGACCGTGCTCGGCACCGAGTCCGTCGGCGAGCACTACCGCCGACTGCGCATGGACGGCGGCGGGCTGCTGGAGGCGTGCGGCGTGCACCCCACCATGTGGGTGCGGCTGTGGTTCGACAACGACGGCAAGCCGCACCAGCGCGCGTACACCCTCGTCGACCCCGACCCGGCGACCGGCCGCTTCGACCTGGAGTTCGCCATCCACGACGGATGCGCCGCCCGCTGGGCCGCCGCCGCCCAGGCCGGCGACACCATCGACGCGACCGTGCAGGGCACCGGGTTCAGCCTGCCGGACCCCGCCCCGCGGCACCTCTACCTGGTGGGCGACGCCGCCTCGCTCCCGGCGGTGAACAGCCTGCTCGCCGCGGCCCCCGACACCCCGGCGACGGTCTGGCTCGAGTACGCCCACGAGGGCGAGAAGGAGCTGGCGCCGCGCGCCCACGCCAAGCACCAGGTCACCTGGGTGCCGCGCCGCGACGAGGGCCAGCACCTGGTCGAGACGGTCTGCGCGGCCCTGCCCGCCGCCGAGGACGCCCACTACTGGGTGGCCTGCGAGGCGGCCAGCACGCGCGGCATCACCAAGCACGTGCGGCGGACGCTGGGCGTCGGCAAGCACCAGCTCACCTCGCTGGCCTACTGGAGCGCCCGGTGAGAGGTCGGCTCGGCACGCTGACCGCGCTCTACGTCACGCAGTACCTCGGCATCGGCTTCATCACCGTCGGGCTGACCGCCATCCTGCGCGACGGCGGCACCTCCCTCGACACGCTGGCGCTGTTGCAGTTCGTCGGCCTGGTCTGGCCGATCAAGTTCCTCTGGGCGCCCGTCCTCGACCGGTACGGCTCCCGCCACCGTGGGCACTACCGGTCCTGGCTGCTGGTGCTCCAGGGCGGCCTGGTGCTGGCCCTGCTGGCCCTGCTGCCGTTCGACCGCCCGGCCGCGCAGCTCGGCCCGGTCGTCGCGATCTGCGTCGCCTACGTGTTCCTCTCCGCGACGCAGGACATCGCCGTCGACGCCGTCGCCGTCCGGCTGCTCTCCGAGCGCTCGCGGGGCACCGGCAACGGCATCCAGGTCGCCGCGAGCTACGTCGGTAACCTGCTCGGCGGCGGGGCCTGCGTGGTCGTCTACGACCGGTTCGGCTGGGCGCCCGCGATCCTGCTGCTCGCCGCCCTGACCGCCGTCGGCCTGCTGGTGGTGTGGCGGTTCCGCGAGCCGGACCGCACCGACCGCGTCGCCAGCGCCGGTGCGGCGTACCGGGCGCTGCTGTCGGTGCTGGGTCAGCCCGGCTGCCGCCGGTGGACCTTCGGCGTGGTGCCGCTGGTCTACATCGGCGCGGGCGCGACGTACGCCCTGGTGACGCCGGCCCTGGTGGACGCGGACTGGTCGCTGGCGCGCATCGGCGTGGTGACCGGCGTGGTGACCAGCCTGCCGGCCATCGTGGCCGGTCTGGTCTCCGGGGCCGCGATCGGCCGGTTCGGGCGGGGTCGCGTGCTCGTCGCCGGGGGAGTGGCGCTCGCGCTGTCCACGGCGATGCTGCTGCCGTTGCTGAACGGCCGGGCCCCGCTCGCCGGGACGGTCGCCGCGCTCTGCTGCTTCATGGCCGCCTACACGATCGCCAACGTCGTGCTCTACACGGTCAACATGGACTACTCCCGGCCCGGCACCGGCGGTACGGACTTCACGGTGCTGTCGTCGTTCGGGCTGGTCTGCTCGTTCGTGGCGGCCTCCGTCGCGCTGGCCGCGGCCGAGGTGTTCGGCTATCCCGCGGTCGCGGTGGCCTCCGTCGTCCTGGTGGCGCTCGGCGTCGCGCTGGGCCTCGGGCACCAGCGGCGGTTCCCGCCCCGATCCGTTGCGGCGCCGGGGGAGCGCGAGTTGTCGAAGGTGCCCGGCTGAGTGATATCGCTCAATGTGGGCAACGATGTTGACACATCCTTAGGTTAGGGTAACCTAAGCTCGCTCGATCACCGACTGCGGGCGGATGGTGACGTCCCGCCATCTCGCCGTACCGTCCATTCCCGACCGTTGAGGACCCGCATGAGCCTGCCCGGCCCCACCGTCCAGGTGCCTACGACCGGGGTGACCCCCGCCTCCCACGGCGCCCGCGCCCACCTCTTCACCGCCGGCACGGTGGAGGACTACCGGCGCGTGCTGGCCGAGGGGATCGGCCGGGTCGCGGCCCGGATGGCCGAGGTGGACCGGCCGTTCACCGGCGTGACACCGGACGAGCTGGCGCCGCGGATCGCCGGCATCGACCTGGACCTGCCGCTGGGCGACAGCGGCGCCGCGCTCGACGAGCTGCACGACGTCTACCTGCGCGACGCCGTCTACTTCCACCACCCCCGCTACCTCGCGCACCTCAACTGCCCGGTGGTGATCCCCGCGCTGCTCGGCGAGGCGGTGCTCACCGCCGTCAACTCCTCGCTGGACACCTGGGACCAGAGCGCCGGCGGCACCCTGATCGAGCGCCGGCTCATCGACTGGACGGCCGACCGGATCGGCCTGGGGCCGGCGGCCGACGGCATCTTCACCAGCGGCGGCACCCAGTCCAACCTCCAGGCGATGCTGCTGGCCCGCGAGGAGACCTGCGCGAACCTCGTCGGCCGGACGACCGAGCGGCAGTCCCGCCCGGAGCTGCTGTCGCGACTGCGCATCATCACCTCGGCGGCCGGCCACTTCAGCGTGCAGAAGGCGGCCAAGCTGCTCGGCCTCGGCGCCGACGCGGTGGTCACCGTGCCCACCGACGCCGACCGGGGGATGCGCACCGCCGACCTGGCCCGGGAGATCGCCCGGTGCCGGGAGGAGGGGCTGGCGGTGATGGCCGTCGTCGCCACCGCCGGCACCACCGACTTCGGCACCATCGACCCGCTGCCGCAGATCGCCGACATCTGCGCCGCCGCCGGCGTCTGGCTGCACGTCGACGCCGCGTACGGCTGCGGGCTGCTGGTGTCGCCGACCCGGCGGCACCTGCTCGACGGCATCGAGCGGGCCGACTCGGTCACCGTCGACTACCACAAGTCGTTCTTCCAGCCGGTCAGCTCCAGCGCGCTGCTGGTCCGCGACCGGCGCGTGCTGCGGCACGCCACCTGGCACGCCGACTACCTCAACCCGGCGCGGATGGTCGAGCAGCGCATCCCCAACCAGGTCGACAAGAGCATCCAGACCACCCGCCGCTTCGACGCCCTCAAGCTCTGGCTGACCCTGCGGATCATGGGACCGGACGCGATCGGCGAGCTCTTCGACGAGGTGGTCGACCGGGCCGCCGCCGCGTGGCAGCTGCTCAGCGGGGACCCCCGCTTCGAGGTGGTGACCCGCTCGCAGTTGAGCACCGTGGTCTTCCGCTACCTGCCGGCCGCCGCCGGCCGGGAGATCGTCGACGACGCCAACCTGTACGCCCGCGAGGCGCTGGCCGCCTCCGGCGCCGGGCTCGTCGCCGGCACCAAGGTCGACGGCGCGCACTACCTCAAGCTCACCCTGCTCAACCCCGAGACCACGATGGACGACATCGCCCACGTCCTCGACCTCCTCGCCGAACACGCCGGCTGGTACGCCCAGACCAGGGCCACCGCCGAGCTGTCCTGCCCCGTCGGCTGACGATCCGCCCCCCCGCTCTGGAGAACCGCATGTCGACGCACGACTTCATCGCCGTCGGACTGGGCCCCTACAACCTGGGCCTGGCCTGCCTGACCGAGCCCATCGACGGGCTCGACGGCATCTTCCTCGAGGCGCGGGACGCCTTCAGCTGGCATCCCGGGATGCTGCTGGAGTCGACCCGGCTCCAGACGCCGTTCATCGCCGACCTGGTCACGCTCGCCGACCCGACCTCGCCGTACTCGTTCCTGAGCTACCTGAAGGAGTCCGGGCGGCTCTACCCGTTCTACATCCGGGAGAGCTTCTTCCCCCTGCGCAGCGAGTACGACGACTACTGCCGATGGGCCGCCGGCAAGCTCGACAACGTCCGGTTCGGGCAGCAGGTCACGGCGGTCGAGTTCGACCCGGCCGACGAGCACTACACCGTCACGGCCACGGTGGCGGCCACGGGGGAGCCGGTCACCTACCGGGCCCGGCACCTGGTGCTCGGCACCGGCACCCCGCCGTACGTGCCGGAGGCCTGCGTGGGCCTCGGCGGCGACGCGATCCACAACTCGCAGTACCTGGAGCACCGGGCGGCGCTGCGCGCGAAGCGGAGCATCACCGTCGTCGGCAGCGGGCAGAGCGCGGCCGAGATCTACCACGACCTGCTCGGCGACATCGACACCTGCGGCTACCAGCTCAACTGGGTGACCCGCTCGCCCCGGTTCTTCCCCCTCGAATACACCAAGCTCACCCTCGAGATGACCTCGCCGGACTACGTGGACTACTTCCACGCCCTGCCGGAGCCCACCCGCTACCGGCTGGAGTCCGAGCAGAAGGGGCTGTTCAAGGGCATCAACGCCGACCTGATCAACGAGATCTACGACCTGCTCTACGCCAAGAGCATCCCCGGCCCGGTCCGCACCCGGCTGCTGACCAACACCGCGCTGACCACCGCCACCCACGACGTGTCGAGCGGGACGTACACGCTGGGGCTGCGCAACGTCGAGCAGGAGCGCGACTTCACGCTGGACACCGAGGGGCTGGTGCTGGCGACCGGCTACCACTACCGGGTCCCGGAGTTCCTGGAGCCGGTGCGCGACCGGATCCGCTGGGACGCGCACGGCCGCTTCGACGTGGCCCGCAACTACAGCATCGACCACACCGGCCGGGGCATCTTCCTGCAGAACGCCGGCACCCACACGCACAGCGTCACCTCGCCCGACCTGGGCATGGGCCCGTACCGCAACTCGTGGATCATCCGCGAGCTGCTGGGCCGCGAGCACTACCCGATCGAGAAGGGCATCGCCTTCCAGGAGTTCGGCGTGCCGGCCGGGGCCGCGTCGTGACCGAGGTCGTCCACCGCCGCGTCGACGGCCGGCTCGGCGAGTTCGCCCTGCGTACGCTCGACCCGGACGCCGACGCGCCGCTGCTGCACCGCTGGGTGACCCACCCGAAGGCGGCGTTCTGGCTCATGCAGGACGCCGACGTGGCCCGGGTCGCCGAGGAGTACTGGCGGATCGCCGCGCACCCGCACCACGACGCGTTCCTCGGCCTGCACGAGGGCCGGCCGGCCTTCCTCGCCGAGCGGTACGACCCCGCCCACGTCGAACTCGTCGGCCTGTACGACGCGGCCGACGGCGACGTCGGCATGCACTTCCTCTGTGCGCCCGCCGACGCCCCCGTACACGGCTTCACCCGGGCGGTGATCACCACGGTGATGGCGTGGCTCTTCGCCGACCCGGCCACCCGGCGGGTCGTCGTGGAGCCCGACGTGCGCAACACGGCGGTGCACGCGCTCAACGCGGCAGTCGGCTTCACCGTGGTCGGCCCGATCCGCAAGCCCGAGAAGGACGCGCTGCTCAGCGTCTGCACCCGTGACCAGTTCCACGCCGCAACCCGAGGAGACGTGCCCGCGTGAACCCGCTCGCATCCGTGGCCCACCTGACGCCCGCCAACTGGGCGCACGCCAACCGGCTGCTGGTCCGCAAGGCGCTGGCCGAGTTCGCCCACGAGCGCCTGCTCGCGCCCGAGCCGCTCGACGCGGACCAGTCGGCACCCGTGACGGGGGAACGGCGGTACCAGGTGCGCGGCGACGACGGCGAGGTCGTCTACCGGTTCACCGCGAGCCTGCTGGCCCTGGACCACTGGCGCATCGACGCCGACAGCATCACCCGCCACCGTGGCGACGCCGAGCTGCCGCTCGACGCCCTGGAGTTCTGCCTCGACCTGCGCGGGGCGCTCGGGCTGAGCGATGCGATCCTCCCCGTCTACCTGGAGGAGATCAGCTCCACGCTGGCCAGCACCGCGTACAAGCTCGACAGGCCGGCGGTCAGCGCCGCCGAGCTCGCCGACGCGGACTTCCAGGCCATCGAGACCCAGATGACCGAGGGCCACCCGGGCTTCGTCGCCAACAACGGCCGCATCGGCTTCGGCATCGACGAATACCGGGCGTACGCCCCGGAGGCGGGCCAGCCGCTGCGGCTGCTCTGGGTGGCCGGGCACCGGGACCGGACGAGCTTCAGCTGCGCCGCCGACCTCGACTACGACACCCTGATCCGCGCCGAACTCGACGAGGACACCCGCGCCGGGTTCGCCGACACCCTGACCGGGCTCGGCCTCGACCCGGCCGACTACCTGCTCATCCCGGTGCACCCGTGGCAGTGGTGGAACCGGATCTCCGTCACGTTCGCCGCCGAGGTGGCGCAGCGCCGGCTCGTGTGCCTCGGCCCCGGCCCCGACGAATACCTGGCCCAGCAGTCCATCCGCACCTTCTTCAACGTCACCGACCCGTCCCGGCACTACGTCAAGACCGCGCTGTCCGTGCTGAACATGGGCTTCATGCGGGGGCTGTCGGCCGCCTACATGGCGGCCACCCCGGCCATCAACGACTGGCTCGCCGACCTGATCGACGGCGACGAGGTCCTCAAGCGCACCGGGCTGACGATCATCCGCGAGCGGGCCGCCGTCGGGTACCGGCACCTGGAGTACGAGGCGGCCACCGACAGGTACTCCCCGTACCGCAAGATGCTGGCGGCCCTGTGGCGGGAGAGCCCGGTGCCCGCGCTGGAGCCGGGCCGGCGACTGGCCACGATGGCGTCCCTGCTGCACACCGACCGCGAGGGCCGCTCGTTCGCCGCCGCGCTCATCGCCCGCTCGGGGCTGGCGCCGCAGGCGTGGCTGCGCCGCTACCTCGACGCCTACCTCACCCCGCTGCTGCACAGCTTCTACGCCCACGACCTGGCGTTCATGCCGCACGGCGAGAACGTCATCCTCGTCCTGGACGGCGCGACGGTCGAGCGGTCGATCTTCAAGGACATCGCCGAGGAGATCGTGGTGATGGACCCGGACGCCGACCTGCCCCCGCTGGTCGAACGGGTCAGGGCCGACGTGCCGGAGGACATGAAGCTGCTGTCCATCTTCACCGACGTCTTCGACGGCTTCCTGCGCTACCTCAGCGCCATCCTCGTCACCGAGGGCGTCCTCGACGAGGAGACCTTCTGGCGGACGGTCGCCGGGTGCGCCGCCGACTACGCCGACAGCGTCCCGCACCTGGCCGAGCGGCTGCGGCGCTACGACCTGTTCGCCCCGGAGTTCGCGCTGTCCTGCCTGAACCGGCTCCAGCTGCGCAACAACCAGCAGATGGTCGACCTCGCCGACCCGTCGGCCGCGCTGCAACTCGTCGGCACCCTGACCAACCCCATCGCCCGCTTCGCCCCGGCCGCCCGATGACGAGCACGACGCTCGCGCCTCCCGCCGGGGCGCCGGCCGGCGGCGCGGACGCTCGGGTGCGGGGCCGGTGGCTGATCCTCGCGGTGCTCTGCCTCGCCCAGGTCACCGTGGTGCTCGACAACACGGTGCTGACCGTGGCGATCCCCGTGCTCACGACCGAGCTGGCCGCCAGCACCGCCGACGTGCAGTGGATGATCAACGCGTACGCGCTGGTCCAGTGCGGACTGCTGCTCACCGCGGGCAGCGCCGCCGACCGGTACGGCCGCCGCCGGATGCTGCTGGCCGGCCTCGTGCTGTTCGGGCTCGGGTCGCTGGCCGCCGGGCTCGCCCAGTCCAGCGGCCAGCTCATCGCGGCCCGGGCCGGCATGGGGATCGGCGGCGCGCTGCTGGTCACCGCCACCCTCGCGGTGGCGATGCAGGTCTTCGACGACGCCGAGCGGTCCCGGGCGATCGGCCTCTGGGCGGCGGCGAGCGCGCTGGGCTTCGCGGCCGGGCCGCCCTTCGGCGGGCTCGTCCTCGCCCACCTGCCGTGGGGGGCGATCTTCCTGGTCAACGTCCCGATCGTGCTGGTCTGCCTGGTGGCGGCGTGGGCGCTGGTGCCCGAGTCGCGCCAGCCGGCCGGCGGCCGGCTCGACCTGGGCGGGGTGCTGCTCTCCACGGCCGGCCTGACCGCGGTCGTCTACGCGATCATCGCCGGGCCGGAACACGGCTGGACCGCCGCCCCCGTGCTCGGCGCGGCGGTCGCCGGGGTGCTCCTGCTCGCCGCCTTCGTGGCCTGGGAACGGCGGGTCGCCGACCCCATGCTGGACATGCACTTCTTCCGCAACCCGCGCTTCGTGGGCGCGGTCTCCGGCGTCGTCCTGATCACCTTCGGCGCCACCGGCGCGCTGTTCCTGCTCACCCAGCACCTTCAGTTCGTCCGCGGCTACCCGGCCTGGGAGGCAGGGCTGCGGATGATGCCGTTCGCGCTCTCCATCGTCCTGCTGAACGTGGGCGGCGTCGCCGCGCGGGTGATCCACCGGCTCGGGCTGGCGTACTCGATCGCCCTCGGCATGACACTGCTCGCCGCCGGTCTCGCCCTGATCACCCACGCCCCGTCGGACGGCTACGGGGTGCTGCTGCCGGGTCTGCTGGTGATGGGCGCCGGCTGCGCCGTGGCCAACCCGGCCATCGTCGAGGCCGTGATGAGCGCCATCCCGCCGGAGAAGGCCGGGGCGGGCGCGGGCGTGGACGGCACCATGACGGAGGTCGGCAGCAGCCTCGGCGTCGCCGTGCTGGGCGCGATCCTCAACGCCCGCTTCGCCGCGCTGCTGCCCGCCGCCGTGGCCGGCGCCGGCTCGTTCCCCGCCGCGCTGGCCGCCGCGCGGAGCGAGCCGGAGCGCGCGCTCGTCTCCGACGCGTTCCGCTCCGCCCTGGAGACCGGGCAGACGGTCGGCGCCGTGGCCGTCTTCGCGGGCGGCTGCGTGGCCGCCGCGCTGCTGCGCCGCGCCGAGCGGGCCGGCTGAGCGCCGACCCGACCCGGCCTGTTCCGCTCCGGCGGGCCGACGCCGCCAGCCGCGGCGTCGGCGTCCGACCCGACCGTGTCGACGTCAGGGTCGACCGCGTCGGCGTCCGGTCCGGACGGTGCCGGCGTCCGGGCCGGACGGTGCCGGCGTCAGGGCCGGCGGAGCGTCCGCAGCGCGCCGGCCCAGGCGACCACCTCGTCGAGCATGGTGTTGAGGGCCTGCTCCTGGTGCGCCGCCGGCCGGAAGTCGCGGAAGTTGACGAAGTCCGTCGTCAGGGAGAGCGCGACCTGGGACCGGACGTCGGCCACGCCGAGCTGCCCGAGCACCAGCCGCAGGTGCTCCGCCGCCCGCGTGCCGCCGTGCACGCCGTAGCTGACCAGGCCGGCGGAGGCGTGCTGCCACTCCTTGAACAGGAAGTCGACGGCGTCCTTCAGCGCGCCCGGGATCGAGTGGTTGTACTCCGGGGTGACGAAGACGAAGCCGTCGAACCCGGCGACCGTCGACGCCCACCGGCGTACGGCGGGGCGCCTCGACGGCGCCATCGACGGCGGCAGCACCTCGTCGAAGTGCGGCAGGTCGTGGTCGGCGATGTCGACCAGCTCGACCGTGGCGTCGCCCCGCTTGGCGGCGACGTCGGCCACCCAGCGGCCCACGGCGTCGGCCTTGCGGCCGGGCCGCGTGCTGCCGACGATGACACCGATCCTGACCATGGCTGAACTCCTCTATCGGGTGGGTACGGAACGCACGGGGGCCGGCGGGCCGGTCAGGCCACGGGCCAGCTCCACCGCGCCGTGCAGGGACGACAACCCGCCCAGGGCGGCGGCCCGCACGGGTGGGGACGGCCGCCCGGGCCGGCCGGCGGCGCGGGCCCGCTCGGCGACGAGCGGCACGAGGTCGGGCAGGCCGGCGGCGAACCCGCCGCCCACGATCGCCAGCGCCGGGTCCAGCAGCTCGCCGAGGCTGACGACCGCCGCCGCCAGCGCCCGGCAGCTCGCGTCGACCGCCGCCACCGCCCACGGCCGGCGCTCGTCGAGCCCCGCCCGCAGGTCGTCGAAGCTCACCTCGGCCCCGCGGCCGGCGCCCGCCCGGCGCAGGGTGGCCGGGCCGGACGCGATCGACTGGAGACAGCCGCGCCGGCCGCAGTCGCAGCGCTCGCCGTCGAGGGCGACGACCATGTGACCGATCTCGGCGGAGGAGCGGCCGGGCACCGACCGCCCCGCCAGCACCACACCGCCGCCGATCCCGGTGCCGACGCCCAGGTAGACCACGTCGTCCCGGCCGGCGTGCCGGGCCTCGGCCAGCGCGGCGAGGTCACCGTCGTCGGCGACGGCCGTCGCCGCGTCGGGGAAGATGCGGCGCAGCGCACCGGCGAGGTCCAGCCCCGCCCAGCCGGGCCGGCCGGGCCAGGTGGTGACGGTGCCCGCCGGGTCCGTGGTCGCCGGCATCGCCACCCCGACCGCACCCACCGGTCCCCACACCTCGCGCAGCCGGTCCGCCTCGGCGGCCAGCGCGGCCAGGTCCGCGGCCGGGTCGGCGCCGCGTGGCCAGCGGAAGGTCCGGTCGTACGCCGGCCGTCCGGGCGCCTCCGCGCGCAGCGCCACCTTGGTGCCACCGACGTCGACACCGAGCACGCCGTCGCCCCGCCGCGGACCGGTCACGCCCGCGCCTCAGCCCTCGAGCACGTGCAGGACCACCAGCGCCACCGCGGCGAGAGCGAAGATCACCGGCGTCAGGGTCATCGGGGCCGGGTCCTTCGCGCGGGCGTGGTAGACCACCGCGCCCACCATCTGCAGGGCGAGGCCGATCGCCGCCGCGATGCCCAGCGGCGCCCAGAGCAGGCCGAGCAGCAGCCCGGCGACCGCGGCGAGTTCCAGCACCCCGAGCAGGCGCGTCAGCCCGGGCGAGACACCGAGGTGGTCCATCCGCTCGCGCATCTGCGCCTGCCCGGTGAGCTTCGGCACGGCGGTGCCCAGGAACACCGCGGCGAGGATGAGGGTCAGGACGAGGATGGGAATGTGCACGTGATGTCCTTCGGGAAGAGTCGGAACGTGCGGACGACCGTACCGCTGGCGCATCGACGCCGATGAGGCCGGACGGTGCGCCGCCGGATCGTCATCGGACGGTCGCGACGAGGGCGCGGGCGGCCAGGCGGTAGCCCAACGACCCGAGCCCGACGATGACGCCGCTGGCCAGCGGGGCGATCACCGAGTCGTGCCGGAAGCTCTCCCGGGCCCAGACGTTGGACAGGTGCACCTCGACGAAGGGCCGGGGATAGTTGGCCAGCGCGTCGCGCAGGCTCCAGCCCGCGATCATCAGGGCGCCCGGGTTGACGATGGCGCCCACGGTGTCGTAGTTGTCCTGGATGGCGCGGATCAGGGCGCCCTCGCAGTCGTGCTGCTCGGCCACCACCCGCCAGCCCCGCCCCGCGATCTCCTCGCCGACGGCCCGTTCGATGTCGTCCAGGGTGTCCGTGCCGTAGATCTCCGGCTCCCGGCGGCCGAGGATGCCCAGGTTCGGGCCGTTCAGCAGCAACACGTCCGACACGCTTCACCTCGCGGGGCGCGGCCCTGTCCCGACAAGGCCCGATGACTGGTCCACCGCAGTCTTACTACGCCCGCGACGTCGGGCGAACCGGCGGTGGCCGTGGCGCGGCGGACTAAGGGGTGGCTAGGGGCTGTTAGGGGCGGTGACCGCGCGTCCGCTTCGGTTACCGTCCTCCCTGCCGAAGCGACGCCGCCGGCTCCAACGGATGCGTCACCTACCTCGAACCGGCCATCGGCGCCCCGGTGCGCCCGGACCGCGTGCCGGCGGTACCCGGTCGTCCCGCCCGATGGTCCGGCGAAGCCCCTGGTCTGCCCGAGTTGGGAAGTGGGAAGTCATGAGTGGTCAGCCCTCGACGGTGTCCGAGTTCCCCGAGTGGCCGCAGTTCGGCGACGAGGAGCGCGCCGGACTGATCCGCGCCCTCGAACAGGGGCAGTGGTGGCGGATGGGCGGCAGCGAGGTCGACTCCTTCGAGAAGGAGTTCGGTGACTACCACGGCACGCCGCACGCGCTCGCCGTCACCAACGGCACCCACGCCCTCGAGGTCGCCCTGGAGGTGCTCGGCGTCGGGCCGGGCACCGAGGTGATCGTCCCGGCCTTCACCTTCATCTCGTCCTCGCTGGCCGCGCAGCGCCTCGGCGCGGTCGCCGTGCCGGTCGACGTCGACCTCGACACCTACTGCATCGACCCGGCCGCCGTCGAGGCCGCGATCACCCCCCGTACCAAGGTCGTCATGCCGGTGCACATGGCCGGCCAGTTCGCCGACATGGACGCGCTGGACAAGCTCGCCGCCGACGCGGGGGTGGCGGTGCTCCAGGACGCGGCGCACGCCCACGGCGCGCAGTGGCAGGGCAAGCGGTCCGGGGCGCTCGGCTCGGTGGCCGCGTTCAGCTTCCAGAACGGCAAGCTGATGACCGCCGGCGAGGGCGGGGCGGTGCTCTTCCCCGACGAGGAGCTGCGCGAGCGGGCGTTCCTCGTGCACAGCTGCGGCCGGCCCCGCACCGACCGGGACTACCTGCACGGCACCACCGGCTCGAACTACCGGATGGGCGAGTTCACCGCCGCCGTGCTGCGCGCCCAGCTGTCCCGCCTGGACGACCAGATCGCGCTGCGCGAGCAGCGCTGGCCGCTGCTGTCGAGCCTGCTCGCCGAGATTCCCGGCGTGGTGCCGCAGACCACCGACCCGCGTACCGACCGCAACCCGCACTACATGGCGATGTTCCGCGTCCCCGGGATCACCATCGAGCGCCGCCGCGCCGTGGTCGACGCGCTCATCGCCCGGGGCGTCCCGGCGTTCGTGGCGTTCCGGGCGATCTACCGGTGCGAGGGCTTCTGGAAGGCCGGCGCCCCCGACGAGTCGGTCGAGGCGATCGCGGCCCGCTGCCCCAACGTCGAGCAGATCCACTCCGACTGCATCTGGCTGCACCACCGCACCCTGCTCGGCACGGAGCAGCAGATGCACGAGATCGCCGCCGTGCTCGCCGACGTCCTCGCCGGATGACGGCCCTGCCCCCGGCCGCCGCGCCCGACCGACCGGTGCGGGTCGCGGTGGCCGGCCTCGGGTGGGCCGGGCGGGAGATCTGGCTGCCCCGGCTCGCCGCGCATCCGGGCTTCGAGGTGACCGCCGTGGTCGACCCGGAGCCCGGCGTACGCGACCGGGCCCGTGCCACCCACGACGTCCCGTCCGCGTACGCCGACGTCGACGACCTTCCCGCCGGGGCGGTCGACCTGGTGGTGGTCGCCGTACCGAACCACCTGCACGCCAGCGTCGCCGTCCGGCTGCTGCGCCGGGGCGTACCGGTGTTCCTGGAGAAGCCGGTCTGCCTGACCTCCGCCGAGGCGACCCTGCTGGCCGACGCGGAACGCGACGGCGGCGCGGTGCTGCTGGCGGGCAGCGCCGCCCGCTACCGGGCCGACATCCGGGCCCTGACCGGGGTGGCCGCCGAGTTGGGCCCGATCCGGCACGTCGACGTGGCCTGGGTCCGCGCCCGGGGGGTGCCCGACGCGGGCGGCTGGTTCACCCGGCGCGACCTCTCGGGTGGGGGAGCGCTGGTGGACCTCGGCTGGCACCTGCTCGACACGGTGCTGCCGATGCTCGGCCCGACCCGGGTCACCCACGCCATCGGCAGCGTCTCCGACGACTTCGTCAACGACAGCGCCGCCCACGCCGCCTGGCGCAGCGACACCGCCGCCGGTGGTCGCGCCCCCGGGGACGTCGAGGACACCGCCCGGGGCTTCCTGCTCACCGCCGAGGGGGCCTCGGTCGCCCTGCACGCCTGCTGGGCCTCGCACGAGTCGCTGGACCGCACCACCGTCACCGTGCACGGCGCCGCCGGGTCGGCGACGCTGCGCTGCACGTTCGGCTTCAGCCCCAACCGGGAGCCGGCGCCGGTGCTGTCCCGCACCCGGGACGGCGAGACCGTCCGGCTGTCGCTGCCCGAGGTGCCGATCGGCGCCGAGTACGACCGCCAGCTCGACGAGCTGCCCGCGCTGCTCGCCGACCCGGCGTCGCGGGGCGCGGCCGTCGCCGAGGCCCGCCGGACCATCGACATCATCGAACGGATCTACCAGTCCGCCCGGCCCACCGCGCCGGAGCGGCAGCACGCGCTGGCGGGTCATCGCGACAGGTGAGAACCACCGTCGGCCACACTCGCTTCCGGGAGCAGCCATGAGCCATCCATCGTCCACCGTCGAGATGACCCCGCCGCCGCCGGGCCGCGGCCCGATCCGCGCGGTCGTGTTCGACCTCGACGGCGTCATCGTCGACAGCTCGGCCGTCATGCGTGAGGCGTTCAGCATCGCGTACGCCGAGGTGGTGGGCGACGGGCCGGCGCCGTTCGAGGAGTACAACCGGCACATGGGCCGGTACTTCCCGGACATCATGCGGCTGATGGGACTGCCCCTGGAGATGGAGGAGCCGTTCGTCCGGGAGAGCTACCGGATGGCCCACCTGGTGCCGCTCTTCCCCGGCGTCCGGGAGACCCTGGAGACGCTGCACTCCCGGGGGATCCGGATGGCGATCGCCACCGGCAAGGCCGGCCCCCGGGCCCGCTCCCTGCTCGACCAGCTCGGCGTGCTGGGCCTCTTCGGCCAGGTGATCGGCTCCGACGAGGTGGCCCGTCCGAAGCCCGCGCCGGACATCGTCCTCCAGGCGCTCGGCCACCTCGACGTGCCGCCCGGCCAGGCGATGATGGTCGGGGACGCGGTCATCGACCTGCTCAGCGGCCGGGACGCCGGGGCGACCGCCGTGGCCACCACCTGGCACGGCGGGGACGTCGCCGCGCTGCTCGCCGCCGGCCCCGACCTGGTCGTGCACGCCCCGACGGAGCTGCTCGCGCACTGCCCTGCCGCCCTCGTCCACTGACCCGCACCGGGCGTTCGATGCCAGGCTGACGCGGACCTCGCCGCTCGGGCCGGCCGGTCCGCTGTCCGTGGTGACCACGACACACTCCGTCGCGTACGCCCGTGGCGCGGTCCTGGGCCGTTGTACACCGGGTCTACGCTGCGGCCGTGCGGCATACCGGTGATCGTTGGTGGATGAACCCGCTCGGGGCGGCGTACCTGGCGGTGTTCACCGTCGCCGGGGCGGTCGGCGCCCTGGCGGGGACAACCTGGATCCGGGCCGACAGCGCGGTCATCCCCGGCACCCTGCTGTGGAGTGCCGCCCTGGCGCTGGCGGTGCTGGTGACCTGGCCCGCGGAACCGCCCCGCATGGGTCTGCTGTGCGCGGCCTGGGTGGTCGGTGCCATCCTCATGTTCGTGGCTGCCGAGGGCCTGTGGTCGGCAGTGCTCACGCATCGCGGCGAACGGGTCGAGGCCACCGTCACCGCCCTGCGCGAGGGCCAGGAAGACGGTCGTCACCTCTATTACACCCTCGCCGATCCGGACGGTCGGCGCATTGCCGGGGAGCTGGGGCAGTGGCCCGGGAGCAGCATCGGCGCCTCGGACAACCCGGAAGGCACGGTGGGGCACCGCGTCACGGTGGTGCGGGACCCCCAGGGCCTGGTCGACCCGCGCCTGCCCGAGGAGCTCACCGACGCCGGTGGAATGTGGATCGTCGGGCCCGCTGTCCTCGTCGTCACCGCCGTGTTCTGCATGCTGGCCGGGCGGCCGGTCGCCCACCACGCCCGAACGACATCCGCACGCCGGCGGCGGCCTGCCAAGCGTTCCGCCGCCAGAGCCGGAGCCCTCCCGGGGCGCAGGCGCACCCGGGGCATGACCGGCGAACGCTCGTCCGGCATCCCGCACGGGCAGCCCTCGCCCCGCCGGGCACCTTGAACACCGGGACCGGTCGCAAGCCGTCGCGCACGTGGGATCGTCGCGGTACGCGGCGTACTACACGGCTGGCACGGCTGCCGGGTCGCGCGCCGATCGCGGGACCGGCGGCCGTGTGTTGGTATGACGCTGTCGAGCTGCCCCATGTGTGCGACCAACCGGAGCCGCGCACCATGCCCCGTCTGTAGGGGCAGCTCGACAGCGCCCACGACTCGGCACCGCACAACCGGGGCATCACACGATCCGGCGGGCCTGGCTGGGCGAACCCGGTGAGGGGGAGGCCGAAAGGCCGGAAATCACTGGCTCGCCGTGCCGTCGGGCGGGAGGATCCGTGGGGTGACGTTGCACGAGGACGAGGTTCCGGTCGACGGGGCGGTCGTCAGGTCGCTGCTGGCGGCGCAGCGCCCCGAGTGGGCCGGCCTGCCGGTGTCACCGGCGGGCGCCGGCACGGACAACACCATGTTCCGGCTGGGTGACGACCTGCTCGTGCGACTGCCGCGCACGGCCGACAAGGCGCGGTCCCTGCGGAAGGAGCAGACCTGGCTTCCCCGTCTGGCGCCGCGGCTCCCGCGTCCCGTCCCGGAGCCTGTCCACGCCGGCACGCCCACCTCGGCCTTTCCGCTTCCCTGGTCGGTCTACCGCTGGATCGGTGGCAGCGAGGCACAGCCGGACACCGTCCGGGACTGGGCCGCGTTCGGGACCGACCTGGCGGCGTTCGTGCGGGAACTGCACCGCATCGACCTGATGGGAGCGACCCGCACGGGTGACCTCAGCTGGTACCGCGGAGGCCGTCTGCGGGACTGCGACCCGTGGATCAGCACGTGCTTCGAGGACTGTCGGAGCACCGTGGGCGCGGAGCTGGACGTCGAGACCCTGGCACAGCTCTGGCGCGCCGCGCTCGCCCTGCCTGAGCCCTCCGGGCCACACGTGTGGCTGCACGGCGACCTCAAGCCCACCAACCTGCTGGTGCGGGAAGGCAAGCTGCACGCCGTCATCGACTTCGGTGGTCTGTCGGTCGGCCTACCCGACGCCGAGCACTCCACCGTCTGGGACCTGCCGCCCCCCGCGCGACAGGCGTACTGGAACGCCGTGGACCTCGACGATCTGACGTGGATCCGCGCCAGGGCGTGGGCCGTCGCGGTGGCTGCCAGCGGAATCTCCTACTACTGGCACACCTATCCGGCCTTCGTCGCCGAATGCCGAGCCCGGCTTCAGGCGGTCCTCGCTGACGCCGCCACGCGCTGAGCGGCACGGGCGGTGGCGGCTGCCGCCGGCGAGGGTCCGCTCAGTCCGTCTGGTCGGCGGCCTCCGGTCCGGCCTCCAGGAAGCGCAGCATGTTGGTGGCCAACATCTCGGCGACCGGGGCCGGGACCAGATCGGTGCGGATGGTGACGCGAAGCAGGGCGCCCCCGTCACCGGGCAGGACCTCGGCGACACAGCCACCCGACCACTCCCGGGCGTACGGGTCGACGACCTCCTCGGTTCGGCAGCCGGGCAGCTCCAGCGGGAGGACGAGGTTGTCCTGGTAGGCAAAGGAGGGCAGGCTGTTGGTCACCTCGCGGGGCATCCCGAGGACCGGGTCGGTGGTCATCTCCAGGAAGGTGACGTCCTGGGCTGCCATCAGCTGGTCCACGGTCTGCTGGAGGGCCCGGACGAGGTTCTTCTCGGGGCTGTCGAACCGGACCCGGAGGCAGTTGGAACCGATCCTGCTGGTGAAGGCGGAGTCGAGGATCCGGCTGCCGCGCTGCGCGACGATCATCAGCAGGGCGATGTCGTCCTGCTGGTGGATGGTGCGCAGCGCGGAGGCATAGGCGGCGGCGAAGTAGGTGGAGCGGCTGAACCGCTGTTCGCGGCCGGCCCGGTCCCAGCGGTCCAACACGTCGGCAGAGACGGCGACGATGTGCCCGGTCCTGGGGCCCCAGGTCGGGGTCTGCTCCAGGAGTTCCTGGGGGCGGCCCTCGCCCTGGCGGGCGAGCCCGCGCAACTGTTCGCGCCAGTAGGCCCGCTGCGCGTCGAGGTCGGCGGCCTCGCGGAGCCGGGTGTACTCGTCGTACGACTGGCGGAGGGTGGGCGCGGGTCGCGCCCACACCGGGGCCGTGCCGGACAGCCGTGCGGCGTAGGCGTGGTTGAGGTCGCGAACGAGGAGGGCGTGTGACCAGCCGTCGAAGGCGATGTGGTGGATGCCGATGCCGAACAGGACCCGGTTCGTGGTCTTGTTGCGAATCAGGGCGGCGCGCCAGTTGCGGCCCTGGGTGTAGTCCAGCGGCTGCTGCACCGCCTCGGCGAGTTGGTCGAGTGCTTCCTGTTCGCTCGCGGCGTCGGTGAGCAGCCGGAGCTGGGGCATCCCCGGGTTCGGCGGGATGATCGCCACGGGCGGGTCCACCCGCCGGTAGCGGGCGTACAACGCCTCGTGCCGCCGGTGCACGTCGCCGAGCGCTGCCATCAGCGCGCGCAGGTCCAACTCGCCCTCGATCCACCAGGTGGTCGGACAGACCAGCTCGAACGGGAGCACGAGACACTTGGCGACCGACGGGGTCAGCGGGACGGGCCCGGTCGGGGCGGGGCGTCCGGTGACGGGCGGTTCCGGTTCGGCTCTGGGTCGGCGGGGTGCGGTGGCGAGCCAGCGGGCCAGTTCGCGTGGGGTGGGTGTGCGGTGGATCTGCGAGACGGGTACGACGACGTCGGCGGCCTCGTCGATGGCGGCGGCGACGGCGGCGGATTGCAGGGAGGTGCCGCCGAGGGCGAAGAAGCTGTCCTCGGTGCCGATGGGATCGATATCGAGTACGGTAGCGAAAACGCCTGTGACCAGCCGTTCCTCGGCGGTCGCGGCTTCGACGTAGGCCACGCCGAGGTCCGGGCGCTGCGAGCCCGGTTCCGGAAGGGCCCGCCGGTCGATCTTCCCCGTGCCGCCGACGGGGAACCGGTCGAGCACCATGATCACGGCGGGGACCATGTACGAGGGCAGCACCGTAGCGGCGTGCTCCCGCAGTTCGCTCACGGTCGGGGCCCGGCCATTGTGCCCGGTCACGTAGCCGACCAGCCGGGCGACGCCCCGGTCCTCGCGGCGGACGACCACGGCCGTGCCGACGCCCGGGTGCTGTTCGAGGACGGCTTCGATCTCGCCGAGTTCGATGCGGATGCCGTTGACCTTGACCTGGTGGTCCATCCGCGCGAGGATCTCCAGCGCCCCGGAGGCGTTCCACCGGCCCAGGTCACCGGTGCGGTAGGCGACCCCGCCGCCGTACGGGTCGGTGACGAACCGTTGCGCGGTCAGTTCGGGGCGGTTGAGGTAGCTGTCGGCGACCCCTGCGCCGGTGATGAGGATCTCGCCGGGGACTCCCATGGGGACGAGGTCGAGTGCGGCGTCGACGACACGGATCTGACGGTTGGGCATGGGCCAGCCGATCGGCACGTACGCGCCACCCCAGCCGGCCTTGGCGTCGAACCACGTGCAGGCGACGGATGCCTCGGCGGGGCCGTAGGCGTTGATCAGGCGGGTGCCGGCGGCCATCCACCGTTGGGCCATGCGGGGCGGGATGGGTTCCCCGGCGAGGGTCACGCAGGACATGCTCGGGCAGTCGGCCGGGTCGACGGCGGCGAGGTTGGTGGGTGGGCAGAACGCGTGGGTGGTCTGCTCCTTGGCGATCAGCTCCGTCAGCCGGCGGGCGTCGAGCAGGTCGTCACGCGAGCAGACCACGACGCGGGCGCCGGAGGTCAGCGCGGTGTAGATCTCGCCCAGGGCCACGTCGAAGACCGGGGCGCAGCAGTGCAGCATCCGGCTGTCCGGGCCGACCGCGCACTCGTCGCGCATCCAGGTGACGAAGTTCGTCAGCTTGTCGTGGGACAGCACGACGCCCTTCGGCATCCCGGTCGATCCGGACGTGTAGATCACGAACGCCGGCTGGGAGGCGTCCACCACCGGCAGGTCGATCGCTTCGACCGCCTCCACAGCGGGCCAGTCCTGGTCCAGGGCGACCACCCGCACGCCGTCGGGGCGGGGGATGCGGTGGGCGACCTCGCCCACGGTGAGCACGACCTGGGCACCGTGGTCGGCCAGGAGCATCTTCATCCGCTCCGCCGGCCACGACACGTCCATCGGCGTGTAAGCCGCTCCCGCCCGCAGCACCGCCAGGGTGGCGACGAGGGTCCACATGCTGCGGTCCAACGCCAGCGACACCACGTCCCCGACCCCGACCCCGACTGCGCGCAGGTAACGGGCCAGTAGTTCCGAACGGCGGGCCAGTTCCCCGTACGTGACGACCTCGCCGTCGGCGACACCCGCGACCGCGTCCGGCGTCCGGCGTGCCCACTGCAGCACCAGTTCGTGGAGGGGCTCGCCCGGCACCGGGCAGCTCGGACCCCGGCCCCATGCGAGCAGCTGGTCCCGCTCGGCCGTGCCCAACAACGGCAACCCGGACAGCGGGACGTCGGGTTCCCGCAACCCGGCCGCCAGCAGCGTCCCGGTCTGGTCCAGCAGGCCCCGTGCCCAGTCGGTGGAGAAACCCTCCGCCGCGTAATCGACCCGCAGCCCGGAGCCGTCCGAGGCGACGGTCACCACCAGGTCGACGTCCACCACCTCCGGACCCACCTCGGCCACCGGGCCGTCGACCAGGCTCACCGCCACCGGACCCGGCACACCGGCGGTCACCACCGGCGCGGCCCACGCCGCACTTACCCGGCTCACCAGCTCACCGAACGCCGGATCGTCCGCCACACCTACCCGGACCGCCGATCCGCCCGAGGACCGGCCCAGCACCACCTCCTCCTGACCGGTGTACCGGGCCAGCACCCCGACGAGCCCCGCCAGGACCACCGTCCCGGCCGGCTCCGCGCCGGCCGGGACGGGCAGCTGCAAGGACCGCACCTGCGACGCCGCCCGGGCCGGCCACCCCAGTGGCCGACGCAGGTCGCCCATGAGGTCGAGAGCCTCGAAGTCGGTACCGGGCCCGACGACCTCCGTGGCCGGGGCACGACCACCAACGAACCCGACAGACATGAGCCAACCTCCGATCAGGCCCGGCGTCGCCTGCGGGCGTCCGCCGGGGAGGAACCACGAACTCCGGGGACGCGGCCCGCGCGTCCACGGCCATGACAAGCAGTCCGATGTGTACGGGGTGGACGGTCAGCCGGCGGTGGGTGAGCCCGCCGGCCCGGCCTCCAGGAAGCGCAGCATGTGTCCGTTCAGCTCCTCGGCGAAGCTGTACGGCAGGTAGTCGGTGCGGATCGTGACGCGCAGGAGGGCGTGGTCGGCGCGGGGGAGCACCTCGACCGTGAGCCCGTTGGGCACCTCCCGCGCGTACGGGTCGACGACCTCCTCGGCCCGGCAGCCGGGCAACTCCAGCGGCAGCACCACGTTGTCCTGGAACACGAAGGTCGGCAGGCTGGCGACCACCTCGCCGGAGAGCCCGGCGGCGGGGTCGTCGGCGGTCTCCGCGAAGGGGACGTCCTGGGCCCGCATGAGGTCGCTGATCGTCTCGTTGACCCGCAGGACGAGTTTGTCGTCCTCCGGCCCGTCGAAGCGCACCCGGACGCAGTTGAGGTTCAGCCGGGTGGTGAAGGCGGAGTCGAGGACGCGGCTGCCCCGCATGGCCACCACCATCAGCAGGCCGATGTCGTCCTGCTGGTGGACGGCGCGCAGCGCGGAGGCGAACGCCGCGACGAAGTAGCTGGACCGGCTGAACCGCTGCTCCCGGGCGGCCCGGTCCCAGCGCCGCATGACCTCCGGCGTGACGGTGACGATGTGCCCGGCCTTCGGACCCCACGCCAGCGCCTGCTCCAGCGGTGCGGTGGCGTCGCCTCGGCCCTGGCGGGGCAGGCCGCGCAGGTGTTCGCGCCAGTAGGCCCGCTGCGCGTCGAGGTCGGCGGCGTCGCGCAGCCGGGCGTACTCCTCGTACGACTGGCGCAGCGTCGGCGCCGGCCGCGCCCACTCGGGGGCCGCGCCCGACAACCGCGCCGCGTAGGCGTGGCTCAGGTCCCGCACCAGCAGCGCGTACGACCAGCCGTCGAAGGCGATGTGGTGGATGCCCACGCCGAACAGGACCCGCCCGGTCGACTTCTCCCGGATCAGGGCGGCCCGCCAGACCCGGCCCTGGGTGTAGTCGAGCGGCTGCTGCACCGCCTCGGCGAGCTGGTCCAGGGCCTCCTGCTCGCTGGCGGCGTCGGTGAGCAGCCGCAGCTGCGGCATCGCCGGGTTCGGCGGGACGAGCGCCACCGGGGGAGCCGTCCGCCGGTAGCGGGCGTGCAGGGCCTCGTGCCGGCGGTGCACGTCGCCCAGCGCCGCCATCAGCGCCCGTAGGTCCAGCTCACCCTCGATCCACCAGGTGACCGGGACGACGACCTCCAGCGGCGACATCAGGCACTTCGCGACCTGCTGCGCCAGCGGAACCGGGCCGGGACGCTGACGGGCCTGCCCGGCGGTCGAGCCGGCGTCCGGACGGCGGGGCGCGGTGGTCAGCCAGTGGGCCAGCGCCTGCGGGGTGGGGGTGCGGTGGATCTGCGAGACGGGCACGACGACGTCGGCGGCCTCGTCGATGCGCGTCGCCACCGCCGCCGACTGCAACGACGTGCCACCCAGGTCGAAGAAGCTGTCGCGCGTGCCGACCCGGTCGATGCCGAGGACGGTCGCGAACACCGCGGCGACGAGGCGCTCCTCGTTCGTCGCCGGCTCGACGAACTCCACCCCGAGGTCGGGGCGTCGGGTGTCGGGTGCGGGCAGGGCCCGCCGGTCGACCTTGCCGGTGCCGCCGACGGGGAAGTGGTCGAGGACCATGATCACGGCGGGGACCATGTAGGGCGGGAGCACGCTGGCGGCGTGCGCGCGTAGGTCGCCGACGGCGGGGGTACGGCCGTTGCGTCCGGTGACGTAGGCGACGAGTCGGGCGGTGCCGTCGTCCTCGCGGCGCACGACCACGGCGGCGCCGACGTCGGGGTGCTGGGCGAGGATGGTCTCGATCTCGCCGAGTTCGATGCGGATGCCGTTGACCTTGACCTGGTGGTCCATCCGGCCGAGGATCTCCAGCGCGCCGGTGGCGTTCCACCGTCCGAGGTCGCCGCTGCGGTAGGCGGTCCCGCCGCCGTACGGGTCGGTGACGAAGCGTTCGGCGGTGAGTTCGGGGCGGTTGAGGTAGCCGTCGGCGACCCCGAAGCCGGTGATGAGGATTTCGCCGGGTACGCCCGCGGGGACGAGGCCGAGGTTGGCGTCGACGACGCGGATCTGCCGGTTGGGCATGGGCCAGCCGATCGGCACGTACGCGCCGCCCCAACCCGCCGACGCGTCGAACCACGTGCACGCCACGGCGATCTCCGCCGGCCCGTACGCGTTCACCACCCGCGCGCCCGCCGTCAACCACCGCTGGGCCAGCTGCGGCGGGACGGCCTCGCCGCCGAAGATGATGCAGCGCAGACCCGGGCAGGCGGCCGGATCGAGCGGGGCGATGTTGGTGGCCGGTCCGAACGTGTGCGTGACGTCGTGGGTGTTGATGAGGTCGGTGAGCCGGCGCGCGTCGAGCAGGTCGTCGCGGGAGCAGACGACGACGCGGCCACCACCGGTGAGCGTCGCGAAGATCTCCCCGAAGGCGGCGTCGAAGACCGGTGCCGCCGAATGCAGCATCCGGCTGTCGGGGCCGATGGCGCACTCGTCGGTCATCCACGCCAGGAAGTTCGTCAGCCTCTCGTGCGTCAGCACGACACCCTTCGGCGTGCCCGTCGACCCCGACGTGTAGATCACGAACGCCGGCGCGGACGCCGGCACCACCGGCAGGTCCACCGGCTCACCCGCCTGCACCACCGGCCAGTCGTCATCCAACGCCACCACCGACACCCCGTCGCCACCGGGAATCCGGGGCGCCACGGCACCGACGGTCAACACCACCCGCGCGCCGTGGTCGGCCAGCAACACCCGCATCCGCTCCACCGGCCACGACACGTCCATCGGCGTGTACGCCGCGCCCGCCCGCAACACACCCGTCGTCGCCACCAGCGACCACAGCCCGCGTTCCAGCGCCAGCGACACCACGTCACCGGCACCCACGCCCACCGACCGCAGGTACGCCGCCAGCGCGGCCGACCGGCGGTCCAGTTCCCCGTACGTCAGCACCTCACCGCCCGCGACACCCGCCACCGCCTCCGGCGTGCGCCGCGCCCACTTGAGCACCAGCTCGTGGATCGGCTCACCCGGCACCTCACGCACCGGGCCCCGACCCCACTCCAGCAACCGCTCCCGCTCCGCATCGCCCACCAACGGCAACGCCGACAACCCGACCTCCGGCCCCGCCAGCCCTGCGGAGACCAGCACCACGACCTGGTCCACCAGGCCCCGCACCCACTGTGCCGAGTAACCCTCCGCCGCGTAGTCCACCCGCAGCGCCGACCCGTCCGCGGCCACACCGATCACCAGGTCGACGTCCACCACGGCCGGTCCCGCGTCCGCCACCGGAGCGTCCACCAGCCCGAGCACCACCGGGCCCACCGGCTCCCGGCCCACGGCCACCGGCGCCGCCAGCGCCGCGCGCACCCGCGTCACCAGCTCGGCGAAACCCGGATCACCCGCCACGTCCACCCGTAGCGCCGAACCGCCGCCACCGGACGCCAGGCTCACCACCACCTGCTCCTGGGCCGTCCAACGGGCCAGCACCGCCACGACCCCCGCCACCACGACGTCGCCGCCCGGCGCGTCGTCCGGCAGCCAGGAGGGCAGCACCCGGTGCACCGAGGCGGCCCGGGCCGGCCAGAGCGTCGGCCGGCGCAGGTCCCCCACCATGTCCAGCGTCTCGGCGTCGACCGCGCCGTCCACGGTCCGCGCACCATCGAACCCGACAGACATCAGCTCAACCTCCGATCGAGAGGGGGTGACCGGAAGGCGCGGGGCCTCGGTACCGCACCACCGGGCGCATTCCGATCCGCGCGGCAGGGGCGGTCTGCGGGCACCGCGGCCGACTCGGGTGGCCGGACGCGGACATGCGGTGCGACCGGGACGGGGTCACCGTCCGGATTCCGGGTCGCCACCACGTCGTCGATCGAAAGGAGCAGGTCGGTGCCCGATCCGATCACCGGCGCCTCCCGTCCGTCCGGGGCGCCGCGCACCCACATTCGTCCCCCGCCCGGTGCAATGAAAAGGGAACGACGAACCGATGGGGCCCGACCCTACGAAGCACGGTGGAGTGGCGTACACCCCTAGAGATGCGCACGTCGACCCCTAGGGCGGCGGCCGGAGATTCCGACCGAGGCCGCCGAGGATGCGCCCGCAGTAATGACCGGCCACCGGTCCGCGTCCGGTGTCTGCGCCGCCGGATCGGCAATTTGCGCTGGTCAGTGTGGTGTTTTCTCGTGGCTGCTGATCAGGATCACGGTCAGCTGCCGCGAATTTTTCGGCATTAACACGCGCGGCTATATCTTTTCTATAGTGGATGGTTGGCGCCCTCCGAGAGGGTCGGTGCACGAATGTCCGGGTTTCGACGGTGAACGATCCCGGGGGCTAAGTCGAAAAAGGCTATTCGGTCAGCCCGGGTCCAGGGTTCGAGTCGGAGAATTGGCGATCCCGGGGGCGGAAAGGGCCGCCCGCGGTCGGCTGACCGGCCCATCCCGCGGAAATGAGGATTGACTATGCTTTGCCGATCATGACCCAGTCGGTGACTGGCACATTCAGTCATCGCCTGTTGGTGTGCACCCCGCCAACGCAGCGCTGACCACAAGCCAGCCCGCTACCTGACCGGTCTCGCCAGGGACCGTCCGGTCGGTGCACGCGGTACGCCCGACTCTCGTGGCCGAGCGGCCTCATCAGGACCGGGAGCGCCCGCGACCGTCCACGTTCTGCGCAGTTCGTGGTCGTTGCGCACCCGACTCCGTGCCACCCCGAGGCCCTTTGTGGGCCGGCATGTCAGGAGATCCAATGGACGGACCTATCCAGGTGCAGGTGTTCGCTCACGACGGGGTGGTCCTGGCCCGGCCACCCGATCCGGTGACGACCGCAGGCAGCCGCTATCTCGCCGGTGCGGGCGCCGCCCTGTACAACGGGCTGGACATGATCACCGGTCTCCACCTGACCCTGCCGCACCAGGCGTCGGCCATTTGCAGCACGGGCTCCAGCGCGGACAAGTCGCTGCGCCTGCTCAGTCGGTGCGGTCTCAAGACGCCGAGCGACCTGCGCGAGTTCCGCTCCGGCGCGCAGGCGGTGCAGTTCGCCCGGGACGCCGCCGAGCGGGGCGAGACGCTGGAGTTCCAGTTCCCCCCGCACGATCCGCAGCTGCGGGCCGCGCGGGCCCGGGTCGCCCCGGACCTGTTGGCCCGCCTCAACAACAAGACCACCCTGGACACACTGATCGCGCCGGAATATCTGCCCCGTCGCCAGGTCGCCACCCCCGCCGAGGTACGCCGCATCGTGCAGCAGGACCGGCGGCCGGCGGTGGTCAAACCGGCAGGCGTCGAGGTGTACAGCGGAATCGCGATCTTCACCAGGCGGTTGCAGGACCGGCGGCACCGGGCGCTGTTCAACCAGCTGGAACAGGTGAGCGATCGGTGGATCGTCGAGGAGGAGGTGCCCTTCCGGACCATCTGGGGCGTCCAGTTCGGCGTGACGGAGAGCGGAGCGGTGCAGTACTTCGGTGCGTCCGTACACCTGCCGCAGCCCACTTCGACGTGGGTCGGGTGTGTGATGGACGACGACCAGCCGCCGGCGGAGCTGATCGAAGCGCTGACCGTAGGGGTCCGAAAGGCCAGTGCCCTCGGGTACCGCGGGTACTGCTCCTTCGACGCCGGAATCGGTCGGGACGGCGCCCTGCGGGTCATCGACCCGAACTTCCGGGTCAGTGGGGCCACCACCTCGTTGCTGCACCGCCACGAGCTGCTGGGCCAGCACCCGTGCGCCATGACCACGTTCTTCTCGCTGGCCCCCGGCGTCGACGCCGAGCCGATCCTCGCCCCGTTCATCGACCGGGGGCAGTTCGTCGCGTTCATGCACCACGACCCGGCGGAGACGGACAACGGCCCGCTTCCGGCGACCATCGTCGGCATGGTCGGCGCCGCGGACCGGTACGCCTGCGGGGTGCTGGTCGCGCAGATCCAGCGGGCACTTAGCGGTTGACGCGTCGTCCCCTCCGGGCCGTGGCGACGGTCCGGAGGGGACGCCCGAGCGCCCACGCGGTGGTCGGGGTGCCGGCCGTTACATGCCGGCCAGCGCGGTGCGCACGGCGGACTCGGGGACGTCGGCGACCAGCTCGGGCCCGGCCGGGCCGTCCAGGACGAAGGACAGGCCCGAGGTGGCCTTCTTGTCCCGCCGCATCAGCGCGACCAACTCGTCGTGGTCGACATTGCCGGGCAGCGCGGTGTCGAGGCCGTAGCCCGCCACCACCTCGTGGTGCTCGGCCACCCGGTCGGCCGGGACGCGGCCGAGGACGCCGGCCAGCCGGCCCGCGAAGACCGTGCCGACGCCGACCGCCTCGCCGTGCCGCAGGCCGAAGTCGGTGGCCCGCTCCAACGCGTGCCCCAGCGTGTGACCGTAGTTGAGGATGTGCCGCAGACCGGAGTCACGCTCGTCGGCGGCCACCACCCGCGCCTTCAGCGCCACGCAGGCGGCGATCTGCTCCGCCACCGGCCGGTCGCGCAGCTCGCCTGCGCCGATGAAGTGCGCCCGGGCGATCTCCCCGTAGCCGTTGCGCCACTCCCGCTGCGGCAGCGTGCCCAGGTGCTCGGTGTCGCAGAGCACCGCCCGGGGCTGCCAGTACACCCCGACGAGGTTCTTGCCCTCCGGCAGGTTGACCGCCGTCTTCCCGCCGACGCTGGCGTCCACCTGGGCGAGCAGCGAGGTCGGCAGGTGGATCACCGCGACGCCCCGGTGGTAGAGGCCGGCGGCCAACCCGACCACGTCCGTGGTGGTGCCGCCGCCGCAGGAGACGACGGCGTCGGCGCGGGTCAGCCCGAACTCGGCGAACGCCCGGCAGAGCTGCTCGACCGTGGCCAGGTTCTTGTCGTGCTCGCCGTCGCGGGCCGGCACCACCCGGTGCGGCACACCCGGGTCGGGCGTCCACTCCGGCGGCCGGGCCGAGACCACCACGACCCGGCGCGCACCGATCCGCGCCACCTCCGCCGGCAGCCGGTGGCGCACGCCGGGGCCGATCAGCACCGGGTACGCGCGCTCGCCGAGCGCCACCTCGATCCGGGCCGGCTCGGCGGGGGCGTGCGGGTCAGGCGCGGACGGGTGCATGTGGCTGCTGCCTCCTCTTGACGACGGGGACCGGCGCGGCGGCGACCGGGCGCTCCCGGACCATCGACAGGCGCAGCGCCAGCGCGGCCAGCGAGTCGACGTCCGGCCCGATGCCCCAACGGTCGTGGGTGAGCTGGGCGTGGTGCGCCAGCAGGAAGCCCGACGGCGCCGCCGGGTGGTGCCGGCCGACCACGTCGGTCACCCGGTCCAGGTAACGCTGCCAGGCCACGGCGACCTCCCCGCACAGCGGCAGGTCGCCGGCCGCCAGGACGATCTTCTCCGCCCCGGCGTCCGCCTGCGCGGCCAGGTCCCGCCGCTGCGCGGCGGTGAGCCGCTGGCTGCGTTCCTGCCAGTGCAGGAAGAGGAACGCCAGCCGGTCGGCCGCCGGCACCAGCCCCGTCAGGTACCGCAGGTGCGCCACGGCCAGCGGCAGCTCGACGCCGGCCAGCCAGGGAGTGTCCCCGCCGAGCAGGGTCAGGGCCAGGTCGCTGCCCGCCGACGCGAGCGGGCCGCCCCGAGCGGCGTCGCGCACCACGTAGCGGTCGGCGGCGAAGGAGACCCCCGGGTCGTACGCGAGCAGCCCCGTACGTACCGCGTCGAGCGCGGCCGGGGCGGCGTGGAAGCCGAGGCTCACGTGCGGCCCGGCGGGGGAGCCCTCCGGGTCGAAGAACCAGTCCATGCCCGGATCGGCCCGGCGGGCGGCGGCGACCAGACCGGCGAGGACCGTGCCGACCAGTTCGGTCACCCGCGTGTCCGGGGACCCGTCGGCCGGCACGGCCGAGCGGGCGAACAACCAGCAGCGTTCCAACGACGGCACCTCGGCTGACGGGCGGGTGGAGCACAGGACTCGACGGTCTGCGGGGGGTGGCCCCATCATCGGCCTGCGGCCCGTTCCACCACCTGATCAGCGGTCCGAACTGGGGACGACTTAGGGGGTGACAGGGGTAGGACGCCGGCAGGGTGCTCGGAAGACTTGGGCCGCTACGGCGAGCGGGGTCTACGCCGCGGATGAGAAGGCTCGCCGACGGACGGATGTGGTGACATGCTTCGGAGCGACCTGATCCAGCCGTTGTCCGATCTGATCGAGGCGCACGCCGCCAGGTTGGGGAACAAGGTCGCGTTCCGCGACGACCGCCGGGCGGTCGGATACGCCGACCTGGCGGCGCGGACCCGCCGGCTGGCCGGTCACCTGGCGGCGTCGGGGGTCGGGCGGGGCGACCGGGTGGCCTTCTGCCTCGGCAACCGGGTGGAGACGGTGGAGACCTGGCTGGCCGTGACGCGGGCGGCCGCGGTCGGCGTACCGGTGAACCCGCACAGCACCGACGCGGAACTGGCCCACCTGCTGGACGACTCCGGTGCGGTGCTGGTGGTCACCGACCCGCGGCACCTCGACCAGCTGCTGCGCCTGCGCGCCGGCCGCCCGGCCCTGCGGGTCGTGGTCACCGGGGACGGCCCGGTGCCCGCCGGGGTCACCGCGTGGCGTGACCTGGTCGACACCGAGCCGGGTGTGGACGCCCGTGACGACCTGGGCCTCGACGAGGTGGCCTGGATGCTCTACACCTCCGGCACCACCGGCCGGCCCAAGGGCGTGCTCTCCACCCAGCGCACCTGCCTCTGGTCCGTCGCCGCCTGCTACGTGCCGATCCCCGGGCTCACCGACGCCGACCGGGTGGTCTGGCCGCTGCCGTTGTTCCACAGCCTCTCCCACATCGGGTGCGTGCTCAGCGTGACCGCCGTCGGCGCCACGGCCCGGCTCATCGACGGCTTCTCCGCCGACGACGTGCTGCGCGCGGTCGACGAGGACGAGGCCACCGTGCTGGCCGGTGTGCCGGCCATGTACCACCACCTGGTCACCGCCGCCCGGGAGAGCGGCTTCCACGCCCCGGCCCTGCGCGTCTGCCTGGTCGGCGGGGCGATCACCACCGGCGCGTTGCGTCGGGCGTTCGACGAGGTCTTCGACGCGCCGCTGCTCGACGCGTACGGCAGCACGGAGACCTGCGGCTCGATCGCCGTCACCCGGCCGGACCAGCCCCGGGTCGAGGGTTCCTGCGGGCGCGCGGTGCCCGGCGTCGAGGTGCGCCTGGTCAGCCCCCAGACCGGCCTGGACGTGCCGACCGACGCCGAGGGCGAGGTCTGGGTCAACGGGCCGAGCGTCATGCTCGGCTACCACGGCCTGCCGGAGGTCACCGCCGCCGCCCTGCGCGACGGCTGGTACCGCACCGGCGACCTGGCCCGCCGCGACGCCGACGGCAACATCTTCGTCACCGGGCGGCACCAGGAACTGATCATCCGGGGTGGCGAGAAGATCCACCCGGCCGAGGTGGAGGAGGCCCTGCGCGGGGTGCCCGGCGTCGCCGACGTGGCGGTGACCGGCCGCCCGCACGACGTGCTCGGCGAGGTGCCGGTGGCGTTCGTGGTGCCCGGGCCGGAGGGCTTCGACCCCCGGGCCGGGTACGCGGCCTGCCGGGAGAAGCTCTCCTACCACAAGGTTCCCGAGGAGCTGTACGAGATCGGGCAGGTGCCCCGCACCGCCTCCGGCAAGGTCACCCGCCGGCTCCTGCTCGACCGGCCGGCGCGGCTGCGGGCGGTCAACGGCAGCCACCACGAGGCACTGAGCCTGCTCGCCTGGCAGCCGCTCGACCTGGCCGCCGTACCGCCGGCCGAGGCGCCCGTCCCGACGGCCGCGCAGGCCGCCGCCGCCCCGGCCCGCCGCTGGGCGCTCGTCGGTCGCGGGAGCGATGCGCTGGTGGAACCGCTGCGCGCGGCGTCGCCGGGGGACCGGGTCCGGTCCCACCCGGACCTGGCCGCCCTGCGCGACGCCCCGGACCTGCCCGACGTGACGGTGCTGCTGGTCGAGCCGGCCGACGCCGTCGCGGCGGACCTCGCCGACCGGCTGCGCGGCTGGCTCGACGACGACCGGTTCGCCGGCACCCGCCTGGTGCTGCTGACCGGCCCGGCCGCCGCACCCGCCACACCCGCCGTGAGCGGCGCGCCCGGCGACCTGGACACCGGGATCGACGCCGCCGCCGTGCCCGGGGGATGGCACCAGGCCGATCCGGCGGCCGGTGCGGTCCAGGCGGTCGGCCGCAGTCTGCAGGCCGCCTACCCGGACCGGATCGTGCTGGTCGACCGCGACGCAGGAGACCGCTCGACCGCGCTGCTCCCCGCCGTGGTGGACGCCGGCGCCGCGCAGGTCGCGCTGCGGGCCGGAGCCGCCCTGCACGCCGTCCTCGTGCCCGCCCCGGCGGCCGTGCCGGCGCGGCCGGTCAGCGTGGCCGACCCGGACCGCCCGGTCCTGGTCACCGGCGCGGACGGGCCGACCGGCGCGGCGCTGGCCCGACACCTCGTCGCCGCGCACCGCGTCCGCCGGCTGCGGCTGCTCCACGTCGGCGCCACGCCCGGGGCCGCCCTGGCGGACCTGGTCACCGAGCTCGTCGCCACCGGCGCCGACGTCGCCGCGCTGCCCGCCGACCGGGCGGGCGACGAGCCGCCCGGCGGGGTCTTCCTCTGCCCGTCCGACGACGACCTGACCGACGACGAGGACACCGCACGCCTACTGCGCCTCGCCGAAAGGCTGGACGCCGCGACCCGGCTCCCGGCCGCCTCGTTCACCGTCCTCGCGCCGTCCGCCCTGCTGCTGGGCGCCGCCGGCCGGGAGCGGGCCGCCTCGGCCGTCGGCGCCCTGCACGCCCTGACCGCCCGCCGCCGGGCCGCTGGCCTGCCGGCCCGGGTCGTCGGCACGACCGCGCACGCCGACCGGGAGCCGTCGCCCGCCACCCTCACGGCCACCGGAACCCGGGCGGGAAGCGTCGTCCCGACGGCCGTACGCGCCGATCTCGCCGCGTTCGACGTGGCCCACGACGGCGACGACCTGGTCGTGCTCGCCCGCCCGGCGGGCCACGCCGACGCCGCGCACCCCGCCTGGCGCGGACCCGTCGCGACGCCCGACGACGACGCCGACGACCGGGACGCCGCCGAGTTGCGCCGCCGGCTGGCCGGGCTGAGCACCGCCGAGGGGGACCGGCTCCTGCTGGATCTGGTCCGCACCGCCACCGCCGAGGTGGCCGGCCTGTCCGGCCCGGCCGCGGTGCGCCCCGGCCGGGCCTTCAAGGAACTCGGCTTCACCTCGGTCAGCGCGGTCGCCCTGCGCGACCGGCTGGCCCGGGCCACCGGCGTACGGCTCTCCGCCACGGCCGCCTTCGACCGGCCCAGCCCGGACGCCCTCGCCCGGCACCTCGCCGCCCGGCTGCGCGGCACCACCGGGCAGGCCGGCCCCGCGACGGACCGGCCGTCCGCACCGTCCACGGTGGACGACCCGGTGGTCGTCGTCGCCATGGCCTGCCGGCTGCCCGGCGATGTCGCCTCCCCCGAGCAGCTGTGGGACCTGGTCGACCAGGGCCGGGAGGGGCTCACGGAGTTCCCCACCGACCGGGGCTGGGACCTGGCGCACCTGTTCTCCGACGACCCCGACCGTCCCGGCACCTCGTACGTCCGGGTCGGCGGCTTCCTGACCGACGCGGCAGACTTCGACGCCACCCTGTTCGCGATCAGCCCGCGCGAGGCGCTCGCCATGGACCCGCAGCAGCGGCTGCTGCTGGAGACGTCCTGGGAGCTGTTCGAGCGGGCCGGCATCGACCCCACCTCGCTGCGCGGCAGCGCCACCGGCGTCTTCACCGGCGTCATGCACCACGACTACGCCGCGAACCTGCGCCAGGCGCCGCCCGGCACCGAGGGCTACCTCGGCGTCGGCACCGCCGGCAGCGTCGTCTCCGGCCGGGTCGCCTACGCGCTGGGGCTGGAGGGGCCGGCGGTCACCGTCGACACGGCGTGCTCGTCGTCGCTGGTGGCGCTGCACCTGGCCGCCCAGGCGCTGCGCGCCGGCGACTGCTCCCTCGCCGTGGCCGGCGGCGTGGCGGTGATGGGCACCCCGCAGGCGTTCGTGGAGTTCAGCCGGCAGCGCGGGCTCGCCCCCGACGGCCGGTGCAAGGCGTTCGGCGAGGGCGCCGACGGCACCGGCTGGTCCGAGGGCGTCGCCGTGCTGCTGCTGGAACGGCTCTCCGACGCCCGCCGGCGCGGGCACCCCGTCCTCGCCGTACTGCGCGGCTCCGCCGTCAACTCCGACGGCGCGTCCAACGGGCTCACCGCCCCCAACGGGCCCGCCCAGGAGCGGGTCATCCGCCGGGCGCTGGACGCGGCCGGGCTCTCCGCCGCCGACGTGGACGTCGTCGAGGCGCACGGCACCGGCACCCGGCTGGGCGACCCGATCGAGGCGCAGGCGCTGCTCGCCACGTACGGGGTGGGCCGCGGCGACGCCGAACCGCTGCGGCTGGGCTCGCTGAAGTCCAACCTCGGCCACACCCAGGCCGCCGCCGGGGCCGCCGGGGTGATCAAGATGGTGCTCGCGATGCGGCACGGCACGCTGCCCCGCACCCTGCACGTGGACGCCCCGACGTCCGAGGTGGACTGGTCCGCCGGCGCGGTCGAGGTGCTCACCGAGGCCCGCCCGTGGCCCGAGGTGCGACGGCCCCGGCGGGCCGGCGTCTCGTCGTTCGGCATCAGCGGCACCAACGCGCACGTCATCGTCGAGGCGCCCGCCGCCGACCCTCCCCCCGGGCCCGAGGCCGCGGACCGGGAGCCGTCGTCCGGGGTCGCGGCCCGGGAGCCGTCGTCCGGGATCGCGGACCAGCAGCCGTCGTCCGGGGCGGCCTCCGGCACCGGGCGACCGCCCGTGCCGTGGCTGCTCGCCGCGGCCTCCGGCGAGGCGCTGCGGGACCAGGCGGCCCGCCTGCTGACCTGGCTCGACGGGCCGGGGGCGGACGCCGACCCGGCCGACGTCGGGCACGCGCTCGCCACCACCCGCGCCGCCCTCGAACACCGGGCCGTGGTGCTGGCCGGCGACCCGGCCACCGCCCGGACGGGCCTGACCGCGCTGAGCCGCGGCGAGGCGGACCCGGACCTGCCGACCGTGCTGACCGGCCGGGTCGTCGACGGCCAGCTCGGCATGCTCTTCGGCGGGCAGGGCGGCCAGCGCGCCGGCATGGGCCGCGAGCTGCACGCGGCGTACCCGGTCTTCGCCGACGCCTTCGACGCGGCCTGCGCCGAACTCGACCGCTGCCTCGCCGGCCACGCCCCGCACCCCGTCGCGGACGTCGTCTTCGCCGCCGAGGGCGACGAACTGGCCGACCTGCTCGACCAGACCCTGTACACCCAGCCGGGGCTGTTCGCCTTCGAGGTGGCGCTGTACCGCCTCCTGGAGTCCTGGGGGGTGCGTCCCGACGCGGTGCTCGGCCACTCCGTCGGCGAGCTGGCCGCCGCGCACGTGGCCGGGGTGTTCCCCCTCGCCGACGCGGCGGCTCTCGTCGCCGCCCGCGCCCGGCTGATGCAGCAGCTGCCCGCCGGGGGCGCGATGGTCGCCGTCGAGGCCGACGAGGCCGAGGTCGCCGCGCACCTCACCGACCGGGTGGGCCTCGCCGCCGTCAACGGCCCGACGAGCGTCGTCGTCTCCGGCGACACCGACGCGGTGCTGGCCGTCGCGGCCACCCTGCGCGCCGCCGGGCGTCGTACCAGCCGGCTGCGGGTGTCGCACGCGTTCCACTCGCCGCGCATGGAGCCGATGCTCGACGAGTTCCGCGCGGTGGCGACCGGCCTCACGTACCGCACCCCGCACCTGCCGGTGGTGTCCAACCTGACCGGCCACCCCGTCGACCCGGCCCGGCTCTGCTCGCCCGACTACTGGGTGGCGCACGTGCGGGGCACCGTCCGCTTCCACGACGGCGTGCGGGCCCTGCACGGGCAGGGCGTCACCACCTTCCTGGAGGTCGGTCCGGCGGGCGTGCTCACCGCGATGGCCCAGGACTGCCTCCTCGCCGAGGCCGACGAGCTGGCCTTCGTGCCCGCCGTGCGGGGCGTCGCCGACGAAGCGGAGGCGTTGCTCGCCGCCGTGGCGCGGCTGCACGTGCGGGGCGTCCCCGTCGACCGCGCCGCCCTCGCCGGCCCCGGGCCGCACCGCCGCGTCGACCTGCCCACGTACGCCTTCCAGCGCCGGCACTACTGGCTGCCCGCGTCGGCGGCGGCCGGCGGCCCGGTCGGCGTCGGGCTGGCCGACGCCGGGCACCCGCTGCTCGGCGGCGTGCTGGCGGTCGCCGGCACCGGGCAGGTCGTCTGCACCGGGCAGGTCTCCGCGGCCACCCAGCCGTGGCTGGCCGCGCCCGGTGACGGCACTCCGGCGCTGCTGCCCGCCAGCGCCCTGCTGGACATGCTCACCCACCTCGGCGAACAGCTCGGCACCCCGACGGTGCGGCGGCTGCGCGTCCCCGAGCCGGTGCCGCTGCCCGCCGAGGCGACCCTCGAGGTGCAGGTCGGCGTCTCCGCGCCGGACGAGCACCGGCGCCGGGTGGCGCACTGCCACGTCCGGTCCGGCGACGGGCAGCCCTGGCGGGAGGTCGCCGAGGCCGTGCTCGGCCCGGTCGACCCGGAGAGCGGCCGGGGTGCCCTCGCCACGGCCTGGCCGCCCACCGGCGCCCGACCGGTGGACCTGGCCACCCCGCAGCACCAGGCCATGGCCGGGGAACTGGTCCGGGCCGCGTGGGTCGCCGCCGACCGGCTCTTCGTCGACGTACGCCTGCCCGAGGACGCCCGGGACCCGGACGCCGAGCGGTACGGCGTGCACCCGCTGGTGCTGGAGGCGGCCCTGCGCCTGCTCCCGCTCGCCGACTTCGCGCCCGGCGACGACGCCGCGCCCACCGGCCGGCTGCTGCCCACCGAGTGGGCGGGCGTGCGCCTGCACGCCACCGGGGCGCACGCGCTGCGCGTCTGCCTGGCCCCCGCCGGGGCGGACGCGGTGACCCTGAGCGCCGTCGACGCCGCGGGCGTGCCCGTGCTCGACGTGGACCGGGTGGTGCTGCGGACCCTCGACCTGCCGCCCGCCGAGACGCCGGCGCCCCCGCCCGCCCCCGCCGGGCTGTACGCCGTCGACTGGTCGCCCGCGGCGTTCCCGGCGACGCCCGCGCCCTCCTGGACGCTCGCCGACGGCACACCCCCGGACGGGCCGCTGCCGCCGCTGCTGGTGCTGCGCGTCGGCGACGGCGAGCCGGGCCGGTCGGTGCCCGACCGTGCCCACGCCGTCGGCCTCGCGGTGCTCGGCGTGCTCCAGAGCTGGCTGGTCGACCCCCGCGCGGAGACCACCCGCCTGGCCCTCGCCGTCCGCGACGGTGACCCGGTGCACGCCCCGGTGGCGGGACTCGTCCGGGTCGCCCAGGCCGAGCAGCCCGACCGGTTCCTGCTGCTCAGCCTCGACGCCACCGACGACGCGACCGTCCGGGCGGCGCTGGCCGTCGCCGGGGACGAGCCCGAGATCGCCGTCCGCGACGGCCGGGTCCTGCTGCCCCGGCTCCACGCCGTCGAACCGCCCCCGGCCGGTACGCCGGTCCCGGCGCTGGCCGGCGGCACCGTGCTGGTGACCGGCGGTACGGGCGGCGTCGGCCGGCACGTCGCCACCCACCTCGCCACCGTGCACGGCGTCGCCGAGCTGGTCCTCGTCAGCCGCACCGGCCGGGCCGGCGACTGGACGGACGCGTTGACCGGCGCCGGTGTCACCGTCCGGGTGGTCGCGGCCGACGTCGCCGACCGGGCGGCGCTCGCCGAGGTCGTCGCCCCGCTGGCCGACCGGCTGGTCGCCGTCGTGCACGCCGCCGGGGCCACCGACGACGCGCTGCTCACCGACCTCGACCCGGGCCGCTGGGAGCGGGCACTGCGCTCCAAGGTGCACGGCGCGTGGCACCTGCACGAGCTCACCGTCGGTCTCGACCTGGCCGCGTTCGTGCTCTTCTCCTCGGCCGCCGCCACCTTCGGCAGCCCCGGGCAGGGCAACTACGCGGCCGGCAACGCGTTCCTCGACGCGCTCGCCGCGCACCGCCGCGCCCAGGGCCTGCCGGCGACCGCCCTGGCCTGGGGGCTGTGGGCCGCGCAGGACGGGATGGCCGGCCGGCTCACCCCGGCGGACCTGGCCCGGCTCGCCCGGGGCGGCACCCGTCCCCTCGACACGGCCGCCGGGCTGGCGCTGTTCGACGCCGCCCTGCGCGTCGACCGGGCGACGCTGGTGCCGATCGGGCTCGACCTGGCCGCCGTGCGGACCTCCGGCGAGGTGCCCGCCCTGCTGCGGGCGCTGCTGCCCCCGCCGCCCCGGCGGGCCGTCAACGCCGACTCGGCGCCCGCCTCCGCCACGGGCTTCGCGGACCGGCTGGCCGAGCTGGCCGAACCCGACCGCGCCGCCCTGCTGCTGGACCTCGTCCGCACCCGGTGCGCCACCGTGGTCGGGCACACCGGCCCCGACGACGTCGAGCCGCGCCGCCCGTTCAAGGAACTCGGCTTCGACTCGCTGATGGCCGTGGAGCTGAGCAACCGGCTCACCGCCGTCACCGGCGTCCGGCTCGCCCCGCACGCCGTGTTCAACCACCCCACCCCGGAACTGCTCGCCGCGCACCTGCACGCCCGGCTGCTCGGCACCGCCGCCGCCGAGGTCACCGACGCGAGCACGGTCGCCCTGGACGAGCCGGTCGCCATCGTCGCGATGGCCTGCCGCTTCCCCGGCGGCATCGGCTCCCCGGAGGAGCTGTGGCGGCTGCTCGACGCGGGCGCCGACGTCATCGGCGACCTGCCCGACGACCGGGGCTGGCCGCTGGCCGACCTCTACGACCCGGTGCCCGGCACGGCCGGCCGCACCTACGTGCGGGCCGGCGGGTTCCTCACCGGGATCGCCGACTTCGACGCCGCGTTCTTCGGCATCAGCCCCCGCGAGGCCCTCGCCATGGACCCGCAGCACCGGCTGCTGCTGGAGACCTCCTGGGAGGCGTTGGAACGCGGCGGCATCGACCCGGTCGCCCTGCGGAACAGCCGCACCGGCGTCTTCGCCGGCACCCACGGCCAGGACTACGGCGACCGGATCGCCCCCGGCGTGGTCTCCGACGACGGCGAGGTCACCGCCGACGAGGGGCACCTGCTCACCGGTACGGCCGGCAGCGTCCTCTCCGGCCGGGTCGCGTACGCGCTCGGGCTGGAGGGGCCGGCCGTCACCGTCGACACCGCCTGCTCGGCCTCCCTGGTGGCGCTGCACCTGGCCGTGCAGGCCCTGCGCCAGGGCGACTGCGACCTGGCCCTGGCCGGCGGCGTGTCGGTGATGTCCACCCCGGCCGGGCTGACCGGCTTCAGCCGCCAGCGCGGCCTCGCCGCCGACGGGCGGTGCAAGGCGTTCGCCGAGGACGCCGATGGCTTCGGCATGTCCGAGGGCGTCGGGATGCTGGTGGTGGAGCGCCTCTCCGACGCCCGCCGCCGGGGCCACCCCGTGCTGGCCGTGGTCCGCGGCTCGGCGGTCAACCAGGACGGCGCGTCCAACGGGCTGACCGCCCCGAACGGGCCGTCGCAGGAGCGGGTCATCATGGCCGCGCTCGGCGCCGCCGGGCTGAGCGCCGCCGAGGTGGACGTCGTCGAGGCGCACGGCACCGGCACGTCGCTCGGCGACCCCATCGAGGCGGAGGCGATCCTCGCCACCTACGGGCAGCGCCCGGCCGGCGCCCCGCCGGTGCTGCTCGGCTCGGTCAAGTCCAACCTCGGGCACACCCAGGCCGCCGCCGGCGTCGCCGGGGTGCTCAAGATGGTCCTCGCCATGCGGCACGGCCGGCTGCCCCGCACCCTGCACGCCGAGCGCCGCAGCTCGCGGGTCGACTGGGAGTCGGGCTCGCTGGAGCTGCTCACCGAGGCCCGCCCGTGGCCCGCGGCGGACCGGCCGGCGCGGGCCGGTGTCTCGTCGTTCGGCATCAGCGGCACCAACGCCCACGTGATCGTCGAGGCGGTCGCCGGGCCGGCCCCGGACGCCGACGCCGCAGCCACGCCGCCGGAGGCGTACGCGCTGCCGTGGCTGCTCTCCGCGCGTACCCCGGAGGCGCTCGCCGGGCAGGCCCGCCGGCTGCGGGAACACCTCGCCGGGCGGCCCGACCAGCGGCCCCTCGACGTGGCCTGGTCGCTGGCCACCAGCCGCAGCACCTTCGACTCGCGGGCGGTGCTGGTCGGCGCGTCGCCGGACCAGGTCGCCGCCGCCCTCGACGCGCTCGCCGAGGGCCGACCCGACCCGGCGGTGACGCGGGGCGAGGCCCGGCCCGTCGGCCGGTGCGTCTTCGTCTTCCCCGGACAGGGCTCCCAGTGGCTCGGCATGGGACTGGACCTGCTCGACCAGGCCCCCGTGTTCGCGGAGCGGATGGCGGCCTGCGACGCGGCGCTGCGGCCGTACCTGGACTGGTCGCTGCTGGACGTGCTGCGGCAGGTGCCCGGCGCGCCCGGCCTCGACGAGGTCGACGTGGTGCAGCCCGCGCTGTTCGCGATGATGGTGTCGCTGGCCGAGCTGTGGCGCTCCTACGGCGTGCAGCCGGCCGCCGTGGTCGGCCACTCGCAGGGCGAGATCGCCGCCGCCTGCGTCGCCGGGGTGCTCTCGCTGCCCGACGCCGCCCGGGTGGTGGCGCTGCGCAGCCGGGCGCTGCGGGCCCTGGCCGGGCACGGGGCGATGGCCTCCGTCGCGCTCCCCGCCGACACGGTCCGCGACCGGATCGCCCGCTTCGGCGACCGGATCTCGGTCGCCGCCGTGAACGGCCCGGCCGCCGTCGTGGTGTCCGGCGAGCCGCAGGCGGTGGAGGAACTCCTCGCCGAACTGGCCGGCGAGCAGGCCCGGGTCCGGCGCATCGCGGTCGACTACGCCTCGCACTCCGCCCAGGTGGAGGGCCTGCGCGACGAGCTGGCCGAGGTGCTGGCGGGCATCGCCCCCGGCCCGGCGGCCGTGCCGCTCTTCTCCACCACCGACCTGCGCTGGCTCGACGGCGAGGAGATGGGGCCGGACTACTGGTACCGCAACCTGCGGCAGCCGGTCGAGCTGGAACAGGCGATCCGCTCGCTGGCCGGGCAGGGCCACGACACGTACGTCGAGTGCAGCCCGCACCCCGTGCTCACCGTGGGCATCGAGGCGACCCTCGCCGACCACGACGGCGGGAGCGTGGTCGTCGGCTCGGTGCAGCGCGACCAGGGCGACCGCGCGCGGTTCCTGCTCTCCCTGGCCCAGCTGCACGTGTGCGGGGTCGCGGTGGACTGGCGGCCCGCGCTGGCCGGCGGCCGGCGGGTCGACCTGCCCACGTACGCGTTCGCCCACCGCCGCTACTGGCCCCGGCCCGTCTCCGGCCCCGGCGACGTCGGCGCCGCCGGCCTGGACGCCGCCGGGCATCCGCTGCTCGGGGCGTCGGTCGCGCTCGCCGAGACGCGGGGCCACCTGTTCACCGGGCGGCTGTCGACCGACGCGCAGCCGTGGCTGGCCGACCACCGGGTCTCCGACAGCGTGCTGGTGCCCGGCACCGGCCTGGTGGAACTCTGCCTCCGCGTCGGCGACGAGATCGGCCACCCGGTCCTCGACGAACTGGTCATCGAGGCCCCGCTGACCCTGCCCGCCGACGGCGCGACCCAGGTGCAGGTGACGGTCGGCGCGGGCGGCGACGACGGACGCCGCCCGGTGACCGTGCACTCCCGGCCCGCCGACGGCCCGGCCGCGGGGCCGTGGACCCGGCACGCCAGCGCCACCCTCTCCGCCGACCAGCCCGCCGCGTCGCCGCAGCCCACCACGTGGCCGCCGCGCGACGCCCGCCCCGTCGACCTGACCGGCTTCTACGCCGGCCTGGCAGCCGACGGCTACGCGTACGGGCCGGCGTTCCAGGGGCTGCGCGCGGTGTGGACCAGCGGAGACGAGGTCTACGCCGAGGTGGAGCTGCCGCCGGCCGCACGGGTCGACGCCGACCGGTACGGCCTGCACCCGGCCCTGTTCGACGCCGCCCTGCACGCGGCGCACTTCGGCGGCCTCGCCGGGGCCGGGGCCGGCCGGCTGCTGCTGCCGTTCGCCTGGAACGGCGTCAGCCTGCACGCCACCGGGGCGACCGCCCTGCGGGTACGGCTCACCCAGGTGGGACCGCACGCCATCGCGCTGACCGTCGCCGACCCGACCGGCGCCCCGGTCGCCGAGGTGACCGCCCTGACGATGCGGCCGATCTCCGCCGCCGAGCTGGCCGTCACCGACGACCGCGCCACCCGCGACGCCCTGTTCCGGCTCGACTGGACGCCGCTGCCGCCGACCGACGCGGCCACCCCGGTCGACGCCGTGGCCGTCGCCCCCGGCCTGGACGGCTTCGGGCTGCACCCCGGGCTGGACGGGCTCGCCGACGCCGTCGACGCGGGACTGGCCCTGCCCGGGGCCGTGCTCGTGCCGCTCGACGCGGAACCCGCGCAGCCCACCCCCCGCGCGGCGCGGCACGCCGCCGTCCGCGCCCTCGACCTCGTCCGGCGCTGGCTCACCGAGCCCCGCTGGGCGGCGTCGCGGCTGCTGCTGGTGACCCGGGGCGCGGTGGCCGTGCACCACGCCGGCGAGGTGACCGACCCGGCCGCCGCGGCGGCGTGGGGCCTGGTGCGCTCCGCCCAGTCGGAGAACCCGGGCCAGGTCGTCATCGTCGACGTCGACGGCGACGGGATCGGCCCCGACCAGGTCGCCGCCGTGCTGGCGGCGGACGAGCCGCAGGCCGCGATCCGGGGCGGCACGGCGTACGTGCCCCGGCTGGCGCGGGCCGGCTCGGCGGGCGAACTCGCCGCGCCGCCCGCCGCCGCGTGGCGGCTGGACGCGCCGGTGCGGGGCAGCCTGGAGAACCTCACCCTGGTCCCGACGGACGCCGCCGACGCCGTTCTCGGCCCCCGCGAGGTCCGGGTACGCGTCCGCGCCGCCGGCCTGAACTTCCGCGACGTGCTCAACGCGCTCGGCCTCTACCCGGGCGACGCGGGGCCGCTCGGCGGCGAGGGCGCCGGCGAGGTCGTCGAGGTGGGCGCCGAGGTGACCGACCTGCGCCCCGGCGACCGGGTGTTCGGGGTCTTCGTGGGCTGCTTCGGGCCCGTCGCGGTCACCGACAACCGCCTGCTGGCCCCCATGCCGGCCGGCTGGTCGTACGTGGAGGCCGCCTCCGTGCCGGTGGTCTTCCTGACCGCGTACCACGGCCTGGTCAACCTGGCCGGGCTCGGCCGGGGCGAGTCGGTGCTGGTGCACGCGGCGGCCGGCGGCGTCGGCATGGCCGCCGTGCAGCTCGCCCGGCACCTCGGCGCCGACGTCTACGCCACCGCCAGCCCCGCCAAGTGGGACGCCCTGCGCGCGATGGGCCTCGCCGAGGACCGGATCGCCTCGTCCCGGACCCTCGACTTCGAGACCCGCTTCGCCGAGGCCACCGGCGGTCGGGGCGTCGACGTGGTGCTGGACTCGCTGGCCCGCGAGTTCGTCGACGCCTCGCTGCGGCTGCTGCCGCGCGGCGGGCGGTTCATCGAGATGGGCAAGACCGACATCCGCGACGCCGCCCAGGTCGCCGCCGACCACCCGGGGGTGGCCTACACCGCCTTCGACCTGACCCTGGAGGACCCCGACGAGGTGCAGCGCATGCTCGTCGTGCTGCTGGGGCTCTTCGAGCGGGGGACGCTCACCCCGCTGCCCACCCAGGTGTGGGACGTCCGCCAGGCGCCGGAGGCGTTCCGGCACGTCAGCCAGGCCCGGCACGTCGGCAAGGTGGTGCTCACCATGCCCCGGGCGTGGGACCCCGACGGCACCGTGCTGCTCACCGGAGGGACCGGAACCCTCGGCGGGCTGGTCGCCCGGCGACTGGTCGAGACGCACGGCGTACGGCGGCTGCTGCTGGTCAGCCGCCGCGGCGAGCAGGCCCCCGGCGCGGCCGAGACGGTCGCCGAACTGCGCTCCCTGGGCGCCGAGGCCACGGTGGTGGCGGCCGACGTGGCCGACCGGGACAGCCTGGCCCGGGTCCTGGACGCGGTGCCGGCACGGCACCCGCTGACCGCGGTCGTGCACCTCGCCGGGGTGCTCGACGACGGGATCGTCACCGCCCTCACCCCGCAGCGCGTCGACACGGTGTTCGCGCCGAAGCTCGACGCCGCGTGGCACCTGCACGAGCTCACCCGCCACCTCGACCTCGCCGGGTTCGTGCTGTTCTCCTCCGGCGCGGGCGTCTTCGGCGTACCCGGTCAGGCCAACTACGCGGCGGCCAACGCGTTCCTCGACGCGCTCGCCCTGGCGCGCCGGGCCGAGGGCCTGCCGGGCCGGTCGTTCGCCTGGGGGCTCTGGGAGCAGGCCAGCGAGATGACCGCCAAGCTGGACCGGACCGACCCCCGGATCACCGCCCGCGACGGGCAGCTCGCGATCCCGTCCGACCTGGGGATGGCCCTGTTCGACGCGGGCCTGCGGCTGGCCGAGCCGGTGCTCGTGCCGACCAGGATCGACGTCGCCGCGCTCGGCGAGCGGGTCGAGCGGCCCCCGGCCCTGCTGCGCGGGCTCATGCGGCGGGAGCGGCCGAGCGCCCGGTCGAGCGCCCCGACCGGCGGCGGGCGCACCCTCGCCGACGAACTGGCGGCCCTGACCGGGCCCGACCGCCACACCCTGGTGGTCGACCTGGTACGCGAGCAGGCGGCGAGCGTGCTCGGGCACGGCAGCCGCGCGGCGGTCGCCCCGGGCCGGGCGTTCAGCCAGATCGGCTTCGACTCGTTGACCGCCGTCGAGCTGCGCAACCGGCTGACCACGGCGACCGGTCTGCGCCTGCCGGCCACGCTGATCTTCGACTACCCGGATCCGAACGAGCTGGCCACGTTCCTGGTGTCGCAGCTGGCGCCGGACACCGGCCCGGAGGTTCCGCCGGTCCTCACGGACCTGGAGAACCTGGAACGGTCGCTGACCGAGGCCAGCGTCGAGGCGGAGCTGCACGCCCAGATCGGCTCCCGGCTGGAGGTGCTCATCGCCAAGTGGCGGACGATGCGCGCCGGCTCGGGCGGCGACCCCGACCTCGACCTCGAACTGGCCAGCGACGACGACCTCTTCGACCTCATCGACTCCGAACTCGGTCTCTGATGGCCGTCCGGCCGCCCCGCACGGCGCGAGCCGTCCCTTCCGACACCGTGTCCGACCGACCCCCGAGGAACCGATACCGATGCTGATGACCGACGTCCTGATCGTGGGCTACGGCCCCGTCGGTGAGATGCTCACGATCCTGCTGGCGCAGCGCGGGCTCACCGTCACGGCGGTCGAGCGCTGGGCCACCCCGTACAACTTCCCGCGCGCGGTCTCGTACGACGGGGAGGCGAGCCGCATCCTGGCCGCCGCCGGCGTCGCCGACCGGCTCGGGCCGGTGGTGGAGTCGTCGGGCGAGTACACCTTCAAGAACGGCTTCGGCCGGACCCTGCTGCACGTCAAGGTGACCGGCGACGGCCCGATGGGCTGGCCCGACTCGGTCTCCTTCTACCAGCCCGGGCTGGAGGCGCTGCTCGCCGAGCGGGGCGCGGAGCTGCCGGGCGTGACGGTGCTGCGCCCGCACCAGGTGACCGGCCTCGTCGAGCACGACGACCGGGTCGAGGTCACCGTCGCCGGCCCGGAGGGCGAGGAGGTCCGCGCGGCCCGCTGGGTCGTCGGCTGCGACGGCGCCAACAGCTTCGTCCGGGAACACCTGGGCAGCGGCGTTACCGACCTCGGCTTCACGTACGACTGGCTGGTCTGCGACGTCGTGCCGCACGAGGCCCGCGAGTTCAAGCCGAACAACCTCCAGGTCTGCGACCCGGCGCGCCCCCGCACGGCCGTGTCGGCCGGCCCGGGGCACCGGCGGTGGGAGTTCATGCGGGTGCCGGGGGAGAGCCGGGAGGAGTTCGAGACCGTCGAGAGCGTGTGGCGGCTGCTCGGCCTCTTCGACATCACGCCCGACAACGCGACCCTGGAACGCTACGGCGTCTACACCACCCAGGCGTGCTCGGCCGACCGCTGGCGCTCCGGCCGGATCCTGATCGCCGGCGACGCGGCGCACGTGATGCCGCCGTTCATGGGGCAGGGCATGAGCTCGGGTTTCCGCGACGCCCTCAACCTCGCCTGGAAGCTCGACCTGGTGCACCGCGGCCTGGCCGACGAGGCGCTGCTGGACACCTACCAGGAGGAGCGCTGCGCGCACGTGCAGCACGCCATCCGGATGTCCATGGACTCGGGCACGGTGATCTGCGAGACCGACCGCACCGCCGCCGCCGGCCGGGACTCCGTCATGCTCGCCGAACTGCGCCGGCGCACCTCCCGGCCGCGTACCCGTTCCCTGCTGGAACCCCTGGCCGGCGGGGTCCTGCACGCCCGTACGGCCGAGGCACCGGCGGCCGGCGCGGGCGTGCCCATGCCGCAGGGCCGCGTCGAGGTCGACGGGCGCGCCGGCCTCTTCGACGAGGTCGTCGGCACCGGCTTCGTCCTGGTCTGCGCCGAGGACCCCGACGACCTGCTCGACGCGGACGCCCGGGCCTTCCTGGACTCGCTCGACGCCCGCGTCGTCCGGGTCGTCCCCGCCGGCGCGCCCGCCCCCGGGCCCGGCGCCGCGCCGACCGCCTTCGACCTCGACGACGTGTACCTGTCCCACCTCAAGCGGTACGACGCCGTCGCGGTGCTCGTCCGGCCCGACTTCTACGTATTCGGCACGGCAGCCGACCCGGCCGGTGTGCCCGCGCTCGTCGAGGACCTGCGCCAGCAGGTCCGGCGCGGCTGATCGGCATCCACCCCTCGGAAGGAACCCACATGTTCGAGAACCTGAAGATCGCCGGCCGGGCGATCCGCACGGTCTTCACCGCCGACCCCATCACCCGGGTCCGGCGCTTCTACGAGATCCAGTCGCCCGACGTCGAGTTCGCGGCCCGCCGCACGCACTACATGAACGTGGGCTACTGGGAGGATGGCGTCACCGACCTCGACGTGGCCGCCGAGGCGCTGGCCGACAAGCTGGCCGACGCCGCCGGGCTCAAGCCGGACGACACCGTCCTCGACGTGGGCTTCGGCTACGCCGACCAGGACTTCAAGTGGCTGCGCGAGCGCCGGGTCGCCAAGGTGTACGGGCTCAACATCACCCCGCACCACGTCGAGGCGGCGCAGCGCCGGGCGCAGGAGGAGGGCCTCGCGGACCGCACCGACTTCCGGCTGGGCAGCGCCACCGAACTGCCCTTCGAGGACAACACCTTCGACCGGGTCGTCGCCCTGGAGTCGGCCTTCCACTTCTACCCGCGCAGCGCGTTCTTCGCCGAGGCGCTGCGGGTGCTGCGCCCGGGTGGCGTGCTGGCCACGGCCGACATCATCCCGGTCAGCGGGGACGTCGTCCGTGCGGCCATCCAGTCCGGCCCGCTGAGCTTCGTCAAGTTCAGCATCCCGAAGGAGAACTGGCACGACCGGGACACGTACCGGCAGGAGCTGGTCGAGGCCGGCTTCGCCAACCCGGAGGTGCACTCGATCAAGGAGCGCACCTGGGAGGGCTGGCGCGCGTACATGGCGGGACGGACCAACGACCCCGAGTTCCGCGCCGTCGTCAAGCCCGCCGTGCGCAAGAGCATGGCCGCGCACTGGAAGAACCAGGACCTCATGAAGCGCGAGATGGCGCAGCTCGACTACGTGATCGCGGTCGGCCACAAGCGGTGACGCCCCGCACGGACGAGGGGCCCGCCGACCGGTCGTGACACCGGTGGACGGGCCCCTCGTCCGTGGGATCAGACGGCGGGCGCCGCGGTCAGGGCCGTCGAGATGGCCCGCAGGACCGCCGGCTGGTGCTCAGCCAGGAAGAAGTGCCCGCCCGGGTAGACCTTCAGGTCGAACGGCCCGGTGGTGTGGGTCGACCAGGCCCGGGCCTCCTCGACCGTCGTCTTCGGGTCGTCGTCGCCGGTGAAGACGGTGATCGGGCAGCTCAGCGGCGGACCCGGCCGGTAGGTGTAGGTCTCCGCGGCCCGGTAGTCACTGCGGATCGCCGGCAGCGCGGCCCGCAGCATCTCCGGGTCCCCGAGGACGGCGGAGTTGGTGCCGCTGAGCTTCCGGACGTCGGCCAGCAGGCCCTCGTCGTCGAGCAGGTGCACCGTCTCGTGCCGCGCCTGCGACGGCGCACGGCGTCCGGACGCGAACAGGTGCGCCGCCGTACCGCCGTCCTGCTCGATCAGCCGGGCGAGTTCGAAGCCGACGCTGGCGCCCATGCTGTGCCCGAAGATGGCCACCGGCTCGTCCAGCCACGGCCCCAGCACGGTGAAGACCTCCCGCGCGAGCTGGTGGATGTCACCGATGCACTTCTCGTGGCGGCGGTCCTGCCGGCCCGGGTACTGGATCGACAGCACCTCGACGGCGGGGGAGAGGCTGCGGGAGACGGGGAAGTAGAAGCTGGCCGACCCGCCGGCGTGGGGCAGGCACACCAACCGCCTGGCGCCACCCGGAGCCGGGTGGAAGCGTCGCACCCACAAGCCGTTGTCGGTATTTGGCGTGGTCATCCTTGGCGGTCCTTCCGGCGGCTGCGTTTCCCGACCGGATCTGCACGGAACCGGTCGAGGCGACGCTAGTGCGACGGGTGGGGACCGGACACCCCTAGCTGGCCCGTTGCCTGGTTAGGGGTTGTCCGCGCTCGCGCACACCCAATAACTTCTCCCCGCAGATGGGGATCTGCGTGGCTCTCGGCCGAGCGAGCCGAACGACAGATACAGGTGTCGCCTGAGACTTCTGCGCATTCGTACCGTCGCTTACGTCGAGTCTCCGCCGTGAATCGCGATGGGCTGGGTTGATGGACACCGAAGACAAGCTCCGGGAGTACCTGAAGAGAGTCACCGCCGACCTGCGGCGGACCCGGCAACGGCTCCGTGACGTCGAGGCCGATGCGCAGCAGCCCATCGCGATCGTCGGCACCGGCTGCCGGTTCCCGGGCGGGGTGCGCACGGCCGAGGAGCTGTGGGACCTCGTCGCGGCCGGCGGCGACGCCATCGCCTCCTTCCCCACCGACCGGGGCTGGGACCTGGACGCGCTCTACGACCCCGAGCGGTCCCGGCCGGGCACCTCGTCGGTCCGCGAGGGCGGCTTCGTGCCCGACGCCGCCGAGTTCGACCCCCGGCTGTTCGGGGTCTCGCCGCGCGAGGCCCTCGCCATGGACCCGCAGCAGCGGCTGCTGCTGGAGACGTCGTGGGAGGCCGTGGAGGCGGCCGGCATCGACCCCACCAGCCTGAAGGGCGCCCGCGTCGGGGTCTTCGCCGGCATGACCCACAGCGGGTACGCCCACCCGCCGGAGACCCCGCCGGCGGGCGTCGAGGACTACCTGGGTCTCGGCAACGCGGGCAGCATCGCCTCGGGCCGGGTGGCGTACTCCTTCGGGTTCGAGGGCCCTGCGGTGACGGTGGACACGGCGTGTTCGTCGTCGCTCGTGGCGTTGCACCTGGCCGTGCAGGCGCTGCGGTCGGGCGAGTGCGACCTCGCCCTGGCCGGCGGCGTGACGGTGATGCCCACCCCGGCGGTGTTCGTCGACTTCACCCGGCAGGGCAACCTCTCCCCGGTGGCCCGGTGCCGGGCGTTCGCCGACGCGGCGGACGGCACGGCCCTCGCCGAGGGCGTCGGGATGCTGCTCGTGCAGCGCCTGTCGGACGCGCAACGCGACGGCCGCCAGATCCTGGCGGTGGTACGGGGCACGGCCGTGAACCAGGACGGCGCCTCGAACGGGCTGACGGCGCCGAACGGCCCCTCGCAGCAGCGGGTGATCCGGCAGGCCCTCGCGAACGCGGGCCTGTCGACGGCCGACGTGGACGTGGTGGAGGCGCACGGCACCGGCACGACGCTGGGCGACCCCATCGAGGCGCAGGCTCTGCTGGCGACGTACGGGCAGGGCCGGGATGTGCCGTTGTTGCTGGGTTCGGTGAAGTCGAACCTCGGTCACACGCAGGCGGCTGCCGGGGTGGCCGGGATCATCAAGATGATCTCGGCGATGCGGGCGGGTGTGGTGCCGGCGACGCTGCACGTGGACGCGCCGTCGTCGCACGTGGACTGGACCTCGGGTGCCGTGGAACTGGTGACGCGGACGCGTGAGTGGCCGGCGGTGGAGCGTCCCCGGCGCGCGGGCGTGTCGTCGTTCGGCATCTCCGGCACGAACGCGCACGTGATCCTGGAACAGCCGGAACCCGAGACCGATCCCGGGATCGAGGCGGAACCGGCGGCGGGCCCCCCGGGGCTGCCGGTGCCGTGGGTGCTGTCGGGTCGCTCCGAGCGGGGTCTGGCGGGTCAGGCGGCGCGGTTGGCGTCGTTCGTGCGGGACCGGTCCGATCTTGCGGTGGCGGACGTGTCGTGGTCGTTGGCGACGACCCGGGCGGCGCTGGAGCACCGGGCGGTGGTGTGGGGCTCGTCGGTGGACGAGCTGGTCGCCGGCCTGTCGGCGGTGGCCGAGGGCGGGCCGGCGGTGTCGGGTGTGGTGTCGGCGGGTCGTCGGGCGGTGTTGTTCACGGGTCAGGGCTCGCAGCGCGCCGGCATGGGTCGTGAGCTGTACGACGCGTTCCCGATCTTCGCGGCGTCCTTCGACGCGGTGTGCGCGGAGATCGATCCGCGTCTGCCGCGTGGGTTGCGCGAGGTGGTGTTCGCCGACGCCGGTTCGGCCGGCGCCGCGTTGCTGGACCAGACGGTGTTCGCGCAGGCGGGCCTGTTTGCGGTCGAGGTGGCGTTGTGGGAGCTGTTGTCGTCGTGGGGTGTGCGGGCGGATTTCCTGGCGGGTCACTCGATCGGTGAGGTGACCGCGGCGTACGTGTCGGGGATGTTGTCGTTGGCGGACGCGTGCACGCTGGTGGCGGCGCGGGGTCGGTTGATGCAGGCGTTGCCGGCCGGTGGCGTGATGGCGGCCGTCGGTGCGTCGGAGGAGGCTGTCGCCGAGCTGATCGGCGCGTCGGGTGGGGCCGTGGACGTCGCGGCGGTCAACGGTCCGGCGTCGGTGGTGGTGTCGGGTGCCGCCGGCGAGGTGGCCCCGGTGGTGGCGGCCGCCCGTGAGCGTGGTTGGCGGGTGAAGGAGTTGTCGGTCAGTCACGCGTTCCACTCGCGCCTGATGGAGCCGATGCTGGAGGAGTTCGCGTCGGTGGTGGCGGGGCTGGACTGGCAGCCGCCGAGGATCCCGATCGTGTCGAACGTGACCGGCGCGGTGGCGGACGCCGGGGAGGTCACCGATCCCGGCTACTGGGTGCGGCACGTGCGGCAGCCCGTGCGCTTCGCCGACGCCGTACGGACCCTGCACGGGCAGGACGTGACGCACTTCCTGGAGGTCGGCCCCGACGCCGTGCTCACCGCGATGGCCCAGGACTGCGTCGAGGCGACCGGCGACGTCCGGTTCACCGCCACGCTGCGGGCCGGCCACCCCGAGCCCGACACGCTGCGCACCGCCCTCGCCGAGCGGTACGTCACCGGCGGCCACGTCGACTGGACCGGATACCTCACCGCTGCCGGGGCACGCCCCCGCACGGTCGCCCTGCCCACTTACGCCTTCGACCACCAGCGCTACTGGCTCAACACCACCGCCGGCGGCGCGGGCGCGCCCGGGCTCGGCGTCCGCCCCGTCGACCACGCGCTGCTCGGCGCCGCCGTACGCGTGGCCGACGACGACGTGCGGCTCTTCGGCACCGAACTCTCCGCGCGTACCCACCCGTGGCTCGCCGAGCACGTCGTCTGGGACTCGGTCGTGGTGCCCGGCGCCGCCCTGGTCGAGATGGTCCTGCACGCGGGCGCGCAGGTCGGCTGCGACACCCTCGACGAGCTGACCCTCCAGGCGCCGTTGGCGCTCACCGGGCAGGACGCCCGGTCGGTGCAGGTGAAGCTGGGCACGGCGGACGAGGAGGGACGCCGGCCGGTCACCATCCACTCGCGGGCCGCCGCCGACCCGGACGGGGAGTGGGACCGGCACGCGGCGGGCGTCCTCGCACCCGCCGCACCGCAGCCCGACGGGGCCGAGCCGGCGCCCTGGCCGCCCGCGTCCGGCACCGCCGTCGCGGTCGACGAGGTCTACACCGAGCTGTCCCGCCTGGGCGTCGAGTACGGCCCGCTCTTCCGTGGCCTGCGCGCCGTCTGGCGTACCGACGACGAGGTGTGCGCCGAGGTGGCGGTGCCCGACGGCACCGAGGTCACCGGCTACGGCATCCACCCCGCCCTGCTGGACGCGGCCCTGCACGTCGTCGGCCTGCTCGACGCCGACCAGGAGGCGTCCGGCGTACGCCTGCCCTTCGCCTGGACCGGCGTCACCCTCTCGGCGGTCGGCGCGACCGCGCTGCGGGTACGCGCCCGGCGCAGCGGCGGCGGGGTCACCCTGACCCTGACCGACCCGGCCGGCGCCCCCGTCGCTCGGATCGGCTCCCTGGTCTCCCGCCCCGTGACCGCCGAGCAGGTACGCGGCGCCGACGCGGGCGTCGACTCCCTGTACGACGTCGCCTGGCAGAGCGTCCCGGCGGGCCCCCCGGCGACCGCCGACGCGGTGCTCCTCGGCGACGCCCCGTCCGACCTGGCGGCACTCGCCCGGTACGGGCTCGCCGAGCTGGCCGAGGCGGTCGACGTCGGCCTGCTCGACACGGAGCTGGTGCTGCTCGCCGCGTACGCCGACGACGAGCGCGCCCCGGTCCCCGCCGCCACCCGGACCCGGCTCGCCGCCGTGCTGACCGCCGTGCAGGGCTGGCTCGCCGACGACCGGCTGGCGGAGCGGCAACTGGTCGTGCTGACCCGGGGGGCCGTCCCCGCCGGCGACACCGGCCGCACGACCGACCTGCCCGGCGCGGCGGTCTGGGGCCTGCTGCGCTCGGCCCAGGCGGAACACCCCGGCCGCTTCGTGCTGGTGGACCTCGACGAGGCGCGGCGACCGGAGCCCGGCACGGTGGACCTGGTGGCCCGCGCGGTCGCCACCGGCGAACCCCAGCTGGCGGTCCGGGACGAGCGGGTGCTGGCACCCCGGCTCACGCCCGCCGTCCTCGACCCGGCGCTGGGCGCCGACCTCGACCCCGACGGGACGGTCCTGGTCACCGGGGCCACCGGCGCCCTCGGCGGCCTGCTGGCCCGGCACCTGGTCAGCGCGCACAAGGTGCGTCGGCTGCTGCTCGTCAGCCGGCGCGGATCGGACGCACCCGGCGCGACGGAGCTGTTGACCGAGCTGACCGCGCTGGGCGCGCAGGTCCGGTTGGCGGCCGGCGACGTGGCGGACCGGGACTCCCTCGCCGCCCTGCTGGCCGACGTCCCCGCCGAGCACCCGCTCACCGGCGTCGTCCACGCCGCCGGCGTCCTCGACGACGCGGTGATCTCGGCGCTGACCCCGGAGCGGATGTCCGCCGTGCTCTCCGCCAAGGCCGACGCCGCCTGGCACCTGCACGAGGTGACCCGGGGGCGTAACCTGGCGATGTTCGTCCTCTTCTCGTCGGTCGCCGGCGTCCTCGGCGGCCCCGGGCAGGGCAACTACGCCGCCGCGAACGCGTTCCTGGACGGCCTCGCCCAGCACCGGCGCGCCGCGGGCCTCGCCGCCACCTCCCTGGCCTGGGGGCTCTGGGCCGCCGACAGCGGCATGACCGGCGCCCTCGACGCCGCCCAGCGGCAGCGGATGAGTCGCAACGGCCTCAGCCCGCTCGACACCGACCTGGCGTTGCGCCTCTTCGACGCCAGTCTGCGCGGCGGCCGCCCCCACCTGGTGCCGGCGCTGCTCGACCCCGCCGCGCTGCGCCGCCAGGCCGACGCCGGCCAGCTCCCGGCGCCGCTGCGCGGCCTGGTCCGGGCCCGGCGGCGCGCCGTCGCCGGTGGCGGCGACGGCGGCGGGCCGTCCTTCGCGCAGCGCCTGGCCGGCACGCCCGAGGCGGAGCGAGGCCGGCTGGTGGAGGACCTGGTCAAGGCGCAGGTCATCGAGGTGCTCGGCTACCCGCCGGCCACCGTCGTGCCCTCCGGGCAGACGTTCACCGGCCTCGGCTTCGACTCGCTGACGGCGGTGGAGCTGCGCAACCGGCTGACCGCCCTCACCGGGATCCGGCTGCCGGCGAGCCTGATCTTCGACTGCCCCACGCCCGCCGCCCTCGCCGACTTCCTGCTTGTCGACGCCGCCCCGCCGGCGCCCGAGGCGGGCCTGCTGGCCGAGCTGGACCGGCTGGAGGCCGCGTTCGCCGCGACCGGGCCGGAGGAGCTGGAACGACTGGCCGGCGACGACGAGACCCGGACCGCCGTGGCGGTCCGCCTCCGGGCGCTGGTCACCAGGTGGAGCGACGCCACCGATCGGCCGGCCGACGTCAGCCAGGCCCTCGACGAGGCCTCGGACGACGAGCTGTTCGACTTCATCGACCAGAAGTTCGGCCGATCCTGACCACGAGTCCGCCGCTTGCCCCTTAGCGACAGGTGATCAACCCGATGGCGAACGAAGCCAAGCTCCGCGAGTACCTCAAGCGCGTCACCGCTGACCTGCACGAGACCAGCGAACGCCTGCGGGCCGTCGACGAGCAGAACCACGAGCCGATCGCGATCGTGGGGATGGCCTGCCGCTACCCGGGCGGGGTGCGGACCCCCGAGGCCCTGTGGCGGCTGGTCGAGTCCGGCGTCGACGCCGTCACGCCGTTCCCCGCTGACCGGGGCTGGGACGTGGAGAACCTCTACGACCCGGACCCGGACGCGCACGGCAAGTCGTACACCCGCGAGGGCGGCTTCCTGCACGACGCCGGCGAGTTCGACGGCGGGTTCTTCGGCATCTCCCCCCGCGAGGCGCTGGCCATGGACCCGCAGCAGCGGCTGCTGCTCGAGGTCGCCTGGGAGGCGGTCGAGCGGGCCGGCATCGCCGCCGACTCGCTCAAGGGCAGCCGCACCGGCGTCTTCACCGGCGTCATGTACCACGACTACGTTTCCCGCCTCAACGGCGTGCCGGAGGAGGTCGAGGCGTTCGTCGGCACCGGCAACCACGGCAGCGTCGTCTCCGGCCGGATCGCGTACACCTTCGGTTTCGAGGGCCCGGCGGTGACCGTCGACACCGCCTGCTCGTCCTCGCTGGTGGCGATGCACCTCGCCGTGCAGGCCCTGCGCTCCGGCGAGTGCACGCTCGCGCTGGCCGGCGGCGTCACCGTCATGTCCAGCCCCGACACGTTCGTCGGCTTCAGCCGCCAGCGCGGCCTGTCCCCGGACGGGCGCTGCAAGTCCTTCGCCGCCGCTGCCGACGGCACCGGCTGGAGCGAGGGCGCCGGCCTGCTGCTGCTGGAGCGCCTCTCCGACGCCCAGCGCAACGGCCACCCGGTGCTCGCCGTCGTCCGTGGCACGGCCGTCAACTCCGACGGCGCCTCCAACGGCCTCACCGCGCCGCACGGGCCGTCGCAGCAGCGGGTGATCCGCCAGGCCCTCGCGAACGCCCGGCTCTCCCCGGCCGACGTGGACGCGGTGGAGGCCCACGGCACCGGCACCCGCCTCGGCGACCCCATCGAGGCGCAGGCGCTGCTCGCCACGTACGGCCGGGACCGGGCCGAGGACCAGCCCCTCTGGCTCGGCTCGATCAAGTCCAACCTCGGGCACACCCAGGCCGCGGCCGGCGTCGCCGGCGTGATCAAGATGGTCATGGCGATGCGCCACGGCGTCCTGCCGCGGACCCTGCACGTCGACGAGCCGTCCCCGCACGTCGACTGGTCGGCCGGCGCGGTGAGCCTGCTCCGCGAGCCGCGCCCGTGGCCGCGCGGCTCCCGGCCCCTGCGGGCCGGCGTCTCCTCCTTCGGCGTCAGCGGCACCAACGCCCACGTCATCGTCGAGGCCGCCCCGCCCGCGCCGCAGCCGGCCGACGGCACCGACGCCGTCGCCGGGCCCGACCCGCTGCCGTGGGTCGTCTCCGCGCGCAGCGCCGCCGCGCTCGGCGCCCAGGCCGACCGGCTGCGCTCCTGGCTCGCCGCGCACCCCGACGCCGCGCCGGCCGCCGTGGGCCGGGCCCTGGCCACCGGCCGGTCCGTCCTGGAGCACCGGGCGGTGGTGCTCGGGGCCGACCGGGACGAGCTGGTCGCCGAGCTCGGCGCGCTCGCCGACGGCGTCCCGGCGGCGTCCGTGCGGCGCGGGGTCGCCAGCCCCACCCGCGTCGCCGTGCTCTGCACCGGGCAGGGCGCCCAGCGCGTCGGCATGGGCCGCCAGTTGTACGCGGCGTTCCCTGTCTTCGCCGCGGCCTTCGACGCCGCCTGCGCCGAACTGGACAGGCACCTCGACCGGCCGCTGCGCGCCGTGCTCGACGGTCCCGCCGAGGTGCTCGACCGCACCGGCTACGCCCAGGCGGCGCTGTTCGCCGTCGAGGTGGCGGCCTACCGGCTCGTCGAGTCCTGGGGCGTCGTGCCGGACTTCGTGGCCGGCCACTCGGTCGGCGAGGTGGCCGCCGCGCACGTCGCCGGCGTGCTGTCGCTGCCCGACGCCGCCCGGCTGGTCGCCGCCCGGGGCACCCTGATGCAGGCCCTGCCCACCGGCGGGGCGATGGTGTCGATCCGCGCCACCGAGGCGGAGGTACGCCAGCACCTGGACACCGCCGGCGAGGCGACCGGCGCCGGGCTGGCCGCCGTCAACGGCCCGGAGTCCGTCGTCGTCTCCGGCGACGAGGACGCGGTGCTGGCGGTCGCCGCACACTTCGAAGCCCTCGGCCGCAGCACGAAGCGGCTGCGGGTCAGCCACGCGTTCCACTCCGCCCGCATGGACCCGATGCTCGACGCGTTCGGCGACGTGCTCGGGCAGTTGACCTTCGCCGCGCCCCGGATCCCCGTGGTCTCCACCGTGACGGGCGCGCTGCTCGACCCCGACGAGGTGCGCTCCCCGGCGTACTGGCTGCGCAACGTCCGCGACACGGTCCGCTTCGGCGCCGCCGTGGCCACCCTGCGCGAGCTGGGCGTCGGCGCGTACGTCGAGGTGGGGCCGGGCGGGGTGCTCTCCGCGCTGACCCAGGAGATCGTCGGCGCGGACCAGGCGGTGTGCGCCCCGATGCTGCGCGCCGACCACGACGAGGCGGCGACCGCGCTGGCCGCCGCGGCCACCGTGTGGGCCCGGGGCGTGCCGGTGGACTGGGCGGCCCTGTTCGACGGCCCGCCCGCGCCGGTCGACCTGCCCACGTACGCGTTCCAGCGCGAACGCTACTGGCTGCTGCCCCTGCCGCAGGCCGCCGACGTGACCGCCGCCGGGCTGACCCCGACCGGCCACCCGCTGCTCGGCGCGGTGTTCCGCTCGGCCGACGGCGACGAGGTGACGCTCACCGGCCGGCTGTCCGTGGAGAGCCAGCCCTGGCTGGCCGAGCACGCCGTACGCGACGTGGTGCTCTTCCCCGGAACCGGATTCGTGGAGCTGGCGCTGCGCGTCGGCGCGGAGGTCGGCGCCGACCGGCTCGCCGAGCTGACCCTCCAGGCGCCGCTGGTGCTGCCGGAGACCAGCGGCGTCGACGTGCAGGTCGCCGCCGAGCGCACCGGCGGCGAGGCGTGGCAGGTGACGGTCCACGCCCGCCGCTCCAGCACCGACGACCTGTGGGTCCGGCACGCCACCGGCCTGCTCGCCCCGGCGCCCGGGGACGGCGGGGCCACGCTGGCGGACTGGCCGCCGACCGGCGCCACCGCCCTCGACGTGTCGGAGCTGACCGGGCGGGCGGCGCGGGCCGGGTTCGCGTACGGCCCCGCCTTCCAGGGGCTGCGCGCCGCCTGGCGGGCCGGCACCGACGTGTACGCCGAGGTGACGCTGCCCGAGCCGGCGGCCGACGACGCCGGCGCGTACGGGCTGCACCCGGCGCTGCTCGACGCCGCCGTGCAGGCGGTCGGGCTCGGCATCGTCGACCCCGGCGAGGCCCGGCTGCCGTTCGCCTGGTCGGACGTGACGCTGTCCGCCCACGGCGCGGACACGCTGCGGGTACGGCTGAGCCCCACCGGCGCGGACACGGTGGCCATGCTGGTCGCGGACGCCGCCGGCGAGCCCGTCGCCCGGGTCGGTTCCCTGGTGCTGCGGCCCCTGCCGGTCGGGGAACTCACCTCCGGCGGGTCCCCGTGGCGTCGCTCGCTGTTCCGCCTCGACTGGCCCCGGCATGCCGGCGGCGTGGGCGCACCCGACGGCACGACCTGGGCGGTGCTCGGCGACCGTCCCGCGCCGCTGCCGTCCGGCGTGACCGCCGACCGGCACGCCGACCTCGACGCGCTCTGCGACGCGGGGGTGCCCGACGTCGTGCTGTACCGGGTGGCCGGCGCCGCCGCGACCGGCCCTGGCCCGGTCCACGACCTGCTCGCCGAGGTCCTCGCCGTGCTCCAGGGCTGGCTCGCCGCCGAGCGCCACACCGGCGGGTCCCGGCTGGTGGTCCTCACCAGCGGCGCCGTCGCCGTGGACGACGACGCGGACGTCGCCGACCTGGCCGGCGCCGCCGTGTGGGGCCTGCTCCGGTCCGCCCAGGCCGAGCACCCCGGCCGGTTCCTCGTCGTCGACCTCGACGACGAGGAGAGCTCCGCGTCCGCCCTCGCCGGCCTGCTGTCGGCCGACGAGCCGCAGGCGGCGGTGCGCGACGGCGTGGTCCGGGTGCCCCGGCTCGTCGCCGCCCCGGAACCCGACGCGCCGGCGCCGGCGCTGGACCCGGACGGCACGGTGCTGGTCACCGGCGGCACCGGTGCCCTGGGCGCGCTCGTCGCCCGCCACCTCGTCACCCGGCACGGGGTCCGTCACCTGGTGCTGACCAACAGGCGCGGGCCCGGCGCGGCCGGCGCCGCCGACCTGCTCGCCGACCTCGCCGACCTGGGCGCCACCGCGACGGTCGAGGCGTGCGACGCCGCCGACCCCGACGCCCTCGCCGCGCTGCTCGACCGGATCGACCCGGCGCACCCGCTGACCGGCGTGGTGCACACCGCCGGCGTACTGGCCGACCGCACCCTGACCTCGCTCACCGCCGAGTCCCTCGACGAGGTGCTCCGGCCGAAGGTGGACGCCGCCGCGCACCTGCACGAGCTGACCGCCGCCCACGGCCTCGCGCTCTTCGTCACCTACTCGTCGGCGGCGGGCGTGACCGGCAGCCCCGGCCAGGCCAACTACGCGGCGGCCAACGCCTTCCTGGACGCGCTCGCGCACCGGCGGCGGGCCGCGGGCCTCCCCGCACACTCCCTGGCCTGGGGGCCGTGGGTCGAGTCGGGCGGCGGCATGACCGCCGGCCTCGACCGGGCCGACACCGACCGGCTGGCCCGCGCCGGCGTACGGCCGCTTCCCGAGGCGGACGGCCTCGCGCTCTTCGACGCCGCGCTGCTGACCGGCCTGCCCGCGACGGTGCCGATGGCGCTGGACGGCCCGGCGCTGCGCGCCCAGGCCGAGGCGGGCACCCTGCCGTCGGTCCTGCGCGGCCTGGTCCGCGCGCCCCGGCGTCGCGCCGCGCGGTCGGGCCCGGCGGAGACCGCCGCCCTGGCCGAACGGCTGGCCGGGCTCGACCGCGAGGAGCGCGCCGCGGCCCTGCTGCGGCTCGTCCTCGACCAGGTCGCGGCGGTGCTGGGGTACGCCGACGCCGCCGCCGTCGAGGCCGGACGCCCGTTCACCGAGCTGGGCTTCGACTCGCTGACCGCCGTCGAGCTGCGCAACCGGCTGGGCGCGGTGACCGGCCTGCGCCTGCCGGCGACCCTGGTCTTCGACCACCCGACCCCGCTCGCCCTGGCCGAGCACCTGGACGCCGAGACCGGGACCGCCGCCGGTGCGCCGCCGGCCCCGGTCGCCGCCGTCGCGGCGCTCGACGAGCCGATCGCGATCGTCGGCATGAGCTGCCGTTACCCCGGCGGTGTACGCAGCCCCGAGCAGCTGTGGGACCTCCTCGTGGCCGGTGGAGACGGCATCACCGGCTTCCCCGCCGACCGGGGCTGGGACGTCGACGACCTGTACGACCCGTCCGGCGCGCGCCGGGGCAGCAGCTACGCCCGCGAGGGCGGCTTCCTGGCCGACGCCGGCGACTTCGACGCCACCCTGTTCAAGATCTCGCCGCACGAGGCGCTCGCCATGGACCCGCAGCAGCGGCTGCTGCTGGAGGCCGCGTGGGAGGCCATCGAGGACGCCCGGATCGACCCGCTCGCGCTGCGGGGCCGCCCCGTCGGCGTGTTCGCCGGCATGATGTACCACAACCACGCGGCCGGGCTGGCCGACGTTCCGGAGGCCCTCGACGGCTACCTCGGCGTCGGCACCGCCAGCAGCGTGTTGTCGGGCCGGGTGGCGTACTCGTTCGGTTTCGAGGGGCCGGCGGTGACGGTGGACACGGCGTGTTCGTCGTCGCTGGTGGCGTTGCACCTGGCGGTGCAGGCGCTGCGGTCGGGCGAGTGCGACCTCGCGCTGGCCGGCGGCGTCACCGTGATGGCGACGCCCGAGACGTTCATCGACTTCTCCCGGCAGCGGGGCATGGCCCCCGACGGCCGGTGCAAGTCGTTCTCCGACGCGGCGGACGGCACGGGCTGGTCCGAGGGCGTCGGCGTGCTGCTGGTGCAGCGGCTGTCGGACGCGCGGCGCGACGGGCGCCCGGTCCTCGCGGTCGTGCGGGGCACGGCGGTGAACCAGGACGGCGCGTCGAACGGGTTGACGGCGCCGAACGGCCCGTCGCAGCAGCGGGTGATCCGGCAGGCTCTCGCGAACGCCCGGCTGGGCGTCGCCGACGTCGACGTCGTGGAGGCGCACGGCACGGGCACGACGCTGGGCGACCCCATCGAGGCCCAGGCGCTGCTCGCCACGTACGGGCAGGACCGCGACGACCGGGACGCGCTGCTGCTGGGGTCGGTGAAGTCGAACATCGGCCACACGCAGGCCGCCGCCGGGGTGGCGGGCGTCATCAAGATGATCATGGCTATGCGGTACGGGACCGTGCCGGCGACGCTGCACGTGGACGAGCCCTCGTCGCACGTGGACTGGTCGTCGGGCGCCGTGGAGCTGGTGACGCAGGCGCGCGAGTGGCCGGGTGTGGGCCGCGCGCGCAGGGCGGCCGTGTCGTCGTTCGGCATCTCCGGCACGAACGCCCACGTGATCATCGAACAGGCGGAGCCGGAGTCCGCCGCAGCCTCTGCCGCGCCCGTCGGGTTGCCGGTGCCGTGGATGCTGTCGGGGCGCTCCGAGCGGGGCCTGGCGGGTCAGGCGGGGCGGTTGGCGTCGTTCGTGCGCGATCGTGGCCTGTCGCCGGTGGACGTGTCGTGGTCGTTGGCGACGACCCGGGCCGCGCTGGAGCACCGGGCGGTCGTGTGGGGCTCGGACGCGGACGAGCTGGTCGCCGGTCTGTCGGCGGTCGCCGAGGGCCGGGTCTCGGGTGTGGTGTCGGCGGGTCGTCGGGCGGTGCTCTTCACGGGCCAGGGCTCGCAGCGCGTCGGCATGGGCCGGGAGCTGTACGACGCGTTCCCCGTCTTCGCGGCGTCCTTCGACGTGGTGTGTGCGGAGATCGATCCGCACCTGCCGCGTGGGTTGCGCGAGGTGGTGTTCGCGGAGGCGGGTTCGGAAGCTGCGGCTCTGTTGGATCAGACCGTCTTCGCGCAGGCGGGCCTGTTCGCGGTTGAGGTGGCGTTGTGGGAGCTGTTGTCGTCGTGGGGTGTGCGGGTCGACTACCTGGCGGGTCACTCGATCGGTGAGGTGACCGCGGCGTACGTGTCGGGGATGTTGTCCCTGTCGGATGCGTGTGTGCTGGTGGCGGCGCGGGGTCGGTTGATGCAGGCGTTGCCGGTCGGCGGCGTGATGGCGGCCGTCGGCGCGTCGGAGGAGGCTGTCGCCGAGCTGATCGGCGCGTCGGGTGCTGCGGTGGACGTCGCGGCGGTGAACGGTCCGGCGTCGACGGTGGTGTCGGGTGCGGCCGGCGAGGTGGCCTCGGTGGTGGCGGCCTGCCGTGAGCGGGGTTGGCGGGTGAAGGAGTTGTCGGTCAGTCACGCGTTCCATTCGCGGTTGATGGAGCCGATGCTGGAGGAGTTCGCGTCGGTGGTGGCGGGGCTGGACTGGCAGCCGCCGAGGATCCCGATCGTGTCGAACGTGACGGGTGCGGTGGCGGACGCCGGGGAGGTCACCGAGCCCGGCTACTGGGTGCGGCACGTGCGGCAGCCGGTGCGGTTCGCCGATGGTGTGGTGGCGTTGCGGGCGCTGGGGGTGGACACCTTCCTGGAGGTGGGTCCGGATGCGACGTTGACGGCGATGGTGGCGGAGATCGTCGCGGATGCGGGGGTGCGGCGGGTTCCGGCGTCGCGGCGGGACCAGTCGGAGGTGGCCGCGGTGACGGCGGCGTTGGGGCAGTTGTGGGTGGCGGGTGTGCCGGTCGACTGGGCTGCCTACCACGGTCAGGTCGGTGCCCGGCCGGGCGTGGTGGACCTGCCCACGTACGCCTTCGACCATCGACGTTACTGGATCAATGCCGCGACGCGGTCCTACCGTCCCCCCGCTGCCCGGCGTACCGCCGCCGACGAGGACTTCTGGCGGGCCATCGAGGCGGAGGACCTGACGACCCTCGCCGAGAGCCTGGCCGTCGACGCCGACGCCCCGCTCGCGGAGGTGCTGCCGGCGCTGTCCACCTGGCGACGCCGCCGGGACGCCGAGGCGGCCCTCGACTCCTGGCGCTACCGGGTGGCCTGGCAACCGCTCACGGACGACGCCGCCCGCGCCGAGGCGACCGACTTCCTGCTCGTCGTACCGGCCGACGCCGACGCGGCCGTGACGGACTGGGCCGCCGCCCTCGGTGCCGCCGGCGGGCGGATCGTCGAGGTCGACGCCGCGTGCGACCGCAAGCGCCTCGCCCACGACCTCGCCGAGGCGTCGACCGGCCGCGACGGGGACGTGCTGCCCGTACTCTCCCTGCTGGCCCTCGACACCCGGCCGCACGCCGGGGCCGCCTCCGTGCCGACGGGCCTCGCCGGCACGGTCGCGCTCGCGCAGGCCCTCGGGGACGCCGGGATCACCGCCCGGCTCTGGATCGTCACCCGCGGCGCGGTCTCCGTCGGGTCCCGGGACCGGCACGTCGACCCCGTACAGGCCATGGCGTGGGGCTTCGGCAGCGTGCTGCGCGCCGAGCACCCGCACCGGTGGGGCGGGCTCGTCGACGTCCCCGAGCAGCCCGACCAGGGCGTCGTGCGCATGCTCCGGACGCTGATCGCCGGCACCGGTCAGGAGGACGAGGTCGCCCTGCGCGGCACCGGCGGCCACGCCCGCCGGCTCGTTCGCGCGACGTACGGCGACACCGGTGCGCGCCGTTCCTGGACGCCGCGCGGCACGGTGCTGATCACCGGCGGCACCGGGGCGCTCGGGGGACACGTCGCCCGCGCGCTGGCCGCCGAAGGAGCCGAACACCTCCTGCTGGTCAGCCGGCGGGGCGGCGATGCGCCCGGCGCGACCGCCCTCGCCGAGGAACTCGCCGGGCTCGGCGCCCGGGTCACCCTCGCGTCCTGCGACGTGGCCGACCGGGCCGCGCTCGCGGCGCTGCTCGACTCGATCCCCGCCGAGCTTCCGCTGGGCGCGGTCGTGCACACCGCCGCCGCCCTCGACGACAACGTCGTCGACGCCGTGAGCGTCGACCAGCTGAACACCGCCCTGCGGGCGAAGGTCGACGCCGCGCGCAACCTGGACGAGCTGACCCGGGGCAGCGACCTCTCCGCCTTCGTCCTCTTCTCCTCCCTCGCCGGCCTCATGGGCGCCGCCGGGCAGACCACCTACGCGCCGGGCAACGCCTTCCTCGACGCGCTGGCGCAGCGGCGTCGCGCGGAGGGGCTGCCGGCGACCTCGCTCGCCTGGGGCCTGTGGGCCGACGGCGGGGTCAGCGCCGGTGAGTTCGAGCAGCGGCTGAGCCGCACCGGCTTCGGCGCGATGGCACCGGAGACGGCCGTACGCGCCCTCACCCGGGCGCTGGGCCGCGACGAGACGTACCTCGTGGTGGCCGACATCGACTGGGCCCGGGTGGCCGCCGCCGGCGGTCGGCGCCCGCACCCGCTGGTCCGCGACCTGCTGGCCGAGGCCGGCGCGGCGGGGGCGGCCGACGCTCCCGTGCCGGCGGCCGACCTGCGCCTCCGCCTGGCGGGAATGTCCGGTGCGGAGCAGCTGCGCGCCCTCGGCGAGCTCGTGCGTGCCGAGGTCGCGGCCGTTCTGGGCCACGAGTCCGCCGAGCGGGTGGCACCGGACCGGGCCTTCCAGGACCTCGGCTTCACGTCGCTGGCGGCGGTCGAGCTGCGCAACCGGCTCGACGCGGCGACTGGCCTCGCGCTGCCGACCACGCTCGCCTTCGACTACCCGAACTCGGCGGCCCTGGCCGGCCACATCCACGCCGAGCTGCTCGGCGGGCAGGCGCTGCCCGTCCCCGCCGCCACCGGTCCCGTCGTGGGCGACGACCCGATCGTCATCGTCGGCATGGGCTGCCGTTTCCCCGCCGGAGCCGAGTCCCCGGAGGGGCTCTGGGACCTGCTGACGGCCGGCGCCGACGCGATGTCGGACTTCCCGACCAACCGGCACTGGGACCTGGAGTCCCTGGCCGGGACCGACTCCTACGTCTCGCGCGGGGCCTTCCTGGCCGACGCGGGCGGTTTCGACGCGGAGTTCTTCGGCATCTCGCCGCGCGAGGCCCTCGCGATGGACCCGCAGCAGCGGCTGCTGCTGGAGGTCGCCTGGGAGGCGTTCGAGGACGCCCGGATCGAGCCCCTCGCGCTGCGCGGCGACCGGGTCGGGGTGTTCGCCGGCACGAACGGGCAGGACTACGAGACCGTCGTACGCCAGGCCGGGGAGGCACTCGCCGGATTTGCCGCGACCGGCGCCTCCGCGAGCGTGTTGTCGGGTCGGGTGGCGTACTCGTTCGGCTTCGAGGGTCCGGCGGTGACGGTGGACACGGCGTGTTCGTCGTCGCTGGTGGCGTTGCACCTCGCGGCGCAGGCGCTGCGGTCGGGCGAGTGCGACCTGGCCCTGGCCGGCGGCGTTACGGTGATGGCCACCCCGGGTGCCTTCATCGAGTTCTCCCGCCAGGGCGGGCTGTCGGCGGACGGCCGCTGCAAGGCCTTCGCCGAGTCGGCGGACGGCACCGCGTGGGGCGAGGGCGTCGGCGTGCTCGTGGTGCAGCGGCTGTCGGACGCGCAACGCGACGGGCGCCGGGTCCTCGCGGTGGTACGGGGTACGGCGGTGAACCAGGATGGTGCGTCGAACGGGTTGACGGCGCCGAACGGTCCGTCGCAGCAGCGGGTGATCCGGCAGGCGCTCGCGAGTGCGGGTCTGTCGGCGGCCGACGTGGACGTGGTGGAGGCGCACGGCACCGGCACGACGCTGGGCGACCCGATCGAGGCGCAGGCGTTGTTGGCGACGTATGGGCAGGGTCGGGATGTGCCGTTGTTGTTGGGGTCGGTGAAGTCGAACATCGGTCACACGCAGGCGGCTGCGGGGGTGGCGGGGATCATCAAGATGGTCTTGGCGATGCGGCACGGGGTGGTGCCGGCGACTCTGCATGTGGATGCGCCGTCGTCGCATGTGGACTGGGCGTCGGGTGCGGTGGAGTTGGTGACGGCGTCGCGTGAGTGGCCGGGTGTGGGGCGTCCTCGGCGGGCGGGTGTGTCGTCGTTCGGTATCTCCGGCACGAACGCGCACGTGATCATCGAGCAGCCGGAGTTGGCGGCGGAGCCCGCCGCCTCCCAGCCGGTGCCGGGGCCTGCGGCCGCGTCGACTACGGCGGAGTCCGTGCACCCCTCGGGCGCGGAGCAGGGCGGCGAGACCGACCGGGGCGGATCGGCGGACGGGCTGCCGGTTCCCGCGTCCGTCGGACTGCCGGTGCCGTGGGTGGTGTCGGGCCGTTCGGAGCGGGGCCTGGCGGGTCAGGCGGGGCGGTTGGCGTCGTTCGTGCGCGATCGTGGCCTGTCGCCGGTGGACGTGTCGTGGTCGTTGGCGACGACCCGGGCGGCGTTGGAGCACCGGGCGGTGGTGTGGGGCTCGGACGCGGGCGAGCTGGTCGCCGGTCTGTCGGCTGTTGCCGAGGGCCGGGTCTCGGGTGTGGTGTCGGCGGGTCGTCGGGCGGTGCTCTTCACGGGCCAGGGCTCGCAGCGCGCCGGCATGGGTCGCGAGTTGTACGACGCGTTCCCCGTCTTCGCGGCGTCGTTCGACGAGGTGTGCGCCCGTTTCGACGGCTTGTTGCCGCGTGCGCTGCGCGAGGTGGTGTTCGCCGAGCCGGGCACCGCCGATGGGGCTCTGTTGGACCAGACCGTCTTCGCGCAGGCGGGGTTGTTCGCGGTCGAGGTGGCGTTGTGGGAGCTGCTCGCGTCGTGGGGTGTGCGGGCGGACTACCTGGCGGGTCACTCGATCGGCGAGGTGACCGCGGCGTACGTGTCGGGGATGTTGTCCCTGTCGGATGCGTGCGCGCTGGTGGCGGCGCGGGGTCGGTTGATGCAGGCGCTGCCGGCCGGCGGCGTCATGGCGGCCGTCGGCGCGTCGGAGGAGGCTGTCGCCGAGCTGATCGGCGCGTCGGGTGCTGCGGTGGACGTCGCGGCGGTCAACGGTCCGGCGTCGGTGGTGGTGTCGGGTGCCGCCGACGAGGTGGCCTCGGCGGTGGCGGGCTGCCGTGAGCGGGGTTGGCGGACGAAGGAGCTGGCGGTCAGTCACGCGTTCCACTCGCGGTTGATGGAGCCGATGCTGGACGAGTTCCGGTCGGTGGTGGCGGGGCTCGACTGGCGGGTGCCGCGCGTCGCGGTGGTGTCGAACGTGACGGGTGCCGTGGCGGATCCGCTGGAGCTGGTGGATCCGGAGTACTGGGTGCGGCACGTGCGGCAGCCGGTGCGGTTCGCCGACGGGGTGGTGGCGTTGCGGGCGCAGGGGGTGGACACCTTCCTGGAGGTGGGTCCGGATGCGACGTTGACGGCGATGGTGGCGGAGATCGTCGCGGATGCGGGGGTGCGGCGGGTTCCGGCGTCGCGGCGGGACCAGTCGGAGGTGGCCGCGGTGACGGCGGCGTTGGGGCAGTTGTGGGTGGCGGGTGTGCCGGTCGACTGGGCTGCCTACCACGGTCAGGTCGGCGCCCGGCCGGGTGTGGTGGACCTGCCCACGTACGCCTTCGACCACACCTGGTACTGGCCCGAGGCGGCGCCCGTGGCCCGCCGGGACGAGCACGGCGAAGCTCTCGACGGGCGGTTCTGGGCGGCCGTGGAGTCCGGCGACCCCGACCTGGTCGGCGGCGAGCTGGGCGTCGGCGCGGACGAACCGTTCAGTGCGGTCCTGCCGAAGCTCGCGCAGTGGCGGCGGGCCGCACAGCAGCGGTCGACTGTGGACTCCTGGCGCTACCACGTGGTGTGGCGGCGCCAGGACGCGACCGGGAACGAGAACCTGACCGGCTCCTGGCTGGTGCTGATGGCCCCCGGCCAGGAGGACCATCCGCTGCTGGCCGGGCTGGCGGAGCGGGGCGCCGAGGTGGTGCCGGTCGTGCTGGACGCGCTGGACCGGGACGAGGTCGCACGCCGACTGGCCGGAGCGGTGGAGGCCGGGCAGCCGGTCGCCGGGCTGATCTCGCTGCTGTCACTGGCCGGAGCGGGCGTGGTCGAGGCGCTGGCGGTGGCGCAGGCGCTGGCCACCACGGAGGTCCAGGGGCGGCTCTGGTGGCTCACCCGTGGGGCGGTCTCCGTGGACGACGCGGAGCCCCTGACCGACGTGGTGGGTGCTGCGGTGTGGGGTTTGGGTCGGGTGGTGGGTTTGGAGGTGCCGTTGCGGTGGGGTGGTTTGGTGGATTTGCCGGGGTTGTTGGATGGGGGTGTGTGGGGTCGGTTGTGTGGGGTGTTGTCGTCGTCTGGTGGTGAGGATCAGGTGGCGTTGCGGTCGTCGGGTGTGTTTGTGCGGCGGTTGGTGCGTGCGGGTTCTGCGGCGGGTGCTGTTTCTCCGGCGGGTGTGGGTGGTTTTCGGTTGTCGGGGACGGTGTTGGTGACGGGTGGTACGGGGGCGTTGGGTGCGCGGGTGGCGTTGTGGGCGGTGGGTGTGGGTGCGGAGCATGTGGTGTTGGTGAGTCGGCGGGGTGGTGGTGCGCCGGGTGTGGGTGAGTTGGTGGGGCGGTTGGAGGGTTTGGGTGTGCGGGTGTCGGTGGTGGGTTGTGATGTGGCGGATCGTGGTGCGGTGGCGGGGTTGTTGGGGGATTTGGTGGGTCGTGGTGAGCGGTTGCGGGCGGTGGTGCATGCGGCGGGTGCGGCGCAGTTGACGCCGTTGGGTGAGGTGGGTGTGGGTGAGGTGGAGGAGGTGTTGCGGGCGAAGGTTGGTGGTGCGGTGGTGTTGGATGAGTTGACTGCTGGTTTGGATTTGGATGCGTTTGTGGTGTTTTCGTCGATTGCGGGGGTGTGGGGTTCGGCGGGTCAGGTGGGTTATGCGGCGGCGAATGCGTTTGTGGATGGGTTGGTGGTGTCGCGGCGTGGGCGTGGGTTGGTGGGGACGTCGGTGGCGTGGGGTCCGTGGGCTGAGGCGGGTATGGCGGTGGGGGTGGCGGGGGAGCAGTTGAGTCGGCGTGGTTTGCCGGGGATGGCTCCGGAGTTGGCGGTGGCGGCGTTGCAGCGGGTGTTGGATGGTGGTGAGTCGCACGTGGTGGTGGCGGATGTGCGGTGGGATCGGTTTGTGCCGTCGTTCACGGCGTTGCGTCCGTCGCGTCTGTTCACCGACATCCCCGAAGCACAGGCGGCGATCGAGGCGGCGGCCCGAGCCGAGACCGGCCCCACCGACCGGGCCTCCGCGCTGCGCGAGCGACTCGCGGCCCTGACGCCGCCGGAGGTCGAGGCGTCCCTCCTGGACCTCGTACGCTCCCAGGTCGCCACGGTGCTCGGCCACGCCACCGTGGAGGCGGTGCGGCCGGACCGGGCGTTCCAGCGTCTCGGCTTCGACTCGCTCACCGCAGTCGAGCTGCGCAACCGGCTGACCGCCGAAACGGGCCTCGCGCTGCCCTCCACCCTGGTCTTCGACCACCCGACGCCGGCCGCCCTGGTCGCCTTCATCCGGGAGACCGTGCTCGGAGCGTCGGGTGACGCGCCGGCTGACCGGAGGGTCGCCACCGTGGACGACGACCCGATCGTGATCGTCGGCATGGGCTGCCGCCTCCCGGGTGACGTCGCATCCCCGGAAGAACTGTGGCAACTGCTCGCCACGGGACGCGACGGCATCTCCGAGTTCCCCCTCGACCGGGGCTGGGACAGCTTCCTCAGCAGCGGCCTGTCCGACACGTCCTTCGCCCGCAGGGGCGGCTTCGTCTACGACGCCGGCGAGTTCGACGCCGAGTTCTTCGGCATCTCGCCGCGCGAGGCCCTCGCCATGGACCCGCAGCAGCGGCTGCTGCTGGAGACGTCGTGGGAGGCCGTCGAGTCGGCCGGCATCGACCCGACCAGCCTGCGGGGCGGCGCGGTCGGCGTCTTCGCCGGGGCCAGCTTCCAGGGGTACGCCAGCGGGTCGGTCGGTCGGGCCCAGGAGGTCGGCGGCCACCTGCTCACCGGCAACGCGACAAGCGTGTTGTCGGGTCGGGTGGCGTACTCGTTCGGGTTCGAGGGCCCGGCGGTGACGGTGGACACGGCGTGTTCGTCCTCGCTGGTCGCGTTGCACCTCGCCGCGCAGGCGCTGCGGTCGGGCGAGTGCGACCTCGCCCTGGCCGGCGGCGTCACCGTGATGGCCTCACCGGGCACGTTCGCCGAGTTCTCCATCCAGGGCGGCCTGTCCGCCGACGGCCGCTGCAAGTCGTTCTCGGACGCCGCGGACGGCACGGGCTGGTCCGAGGGCGTCGGCGTGCTGCTGGTGCAGCGGCTGTCGGACGCGCAACGCGACGGCCGCCGGATCCTGGCGGTGGTACGGGGTACGGCGGTGAACCAGGACGGTGCGTCGAACGGGTTGACGGCGCCGAACGGCCCCTCCCAGCAGCGGGTGATCCGGCAGGCCCTCGCGAGTGCGGGTTTGTCGGCGGCCGACGTGGATGTGGTGGAGGCGCACGGTACGGGTACGTCGTTGGGTGATCCGATCGAGGCGCAGGCGTTGTTGGCGACGTATGGGCAGGGTCGGGATGTGCCGTTGTTGTTGGGGTCGGTGAAGTCGAACATCGGTCACACGCAGGCGGCTGCGGGGGTGGCGGGGATCATCAAGATGGTCTTGGCGATGCGGCACGGGGTGGTGCCGGCGACCTTGCATGTGGATGCGCCGTCGTCGCATGTGGACTGGGCGTCGGGTGCGGTGGAGTTGGTGACGGCCTCGCGTGAGTGGCCGGGTGTGGGGCGTCCTCGGCGGGCGGGTGTGTCGTCGTTCGGCATCTCCGGCACGAACGCGCACGTGATCATCGAGCAGCCGGAGCCGGAGTCCGCTCCGGCACCGGTCGCGCCCGTCGCGCCCGTCGCGCCTGTCGGGATGCCGGTGCCGTGGGTGGTGTCGGGCCGTTCGGAGCGGGGCCTGGCGGGTCAGGCGGCGCGGTTGGCGTCGTTCGTGCGGGACCGGTCCGGCCTTGCGGTGGCGGACGTGTCGTGGTCGTTGGCGACCACCCGGGCGGCGCTGGAGCACCGGGCGGTCGTGTGGGGTTCGGAAGCGGATGACCTGGTCGCGGGCCTGTCGGCGGTGGCCGAGGGCCGGGTCTCAGGTGTGGTGTCGGCGGGTCGCCGGGCGATGCTCTTCACTGGTCAGGGTTCGCAGCGCGTGGGCATGGGCCGGGAGCTGTACGACGCGTCCCCCGTCTTCGCGGCGTCGTTCGACGAGGTGTGCGCCCGTTTCGACGGCTTGTTGCCGCGTGCGCTGCGCGAGGTGGTGTTCGCCGAGCCGGGCACCGCCGATGGGGCTCTGTTGGACCAGACCGTGTTCGCGCAGGCGGGCCTGTTTGCGGTCGAGGTGGCGTTGTGGGAGCTGCTGTCGTCGTGGGGTGTGCGGGCGGACTACCTGGCGGGTCACTCGATCGGTGAGGTGACGGCCGCGTACGTGTCGGGGATGTTGTCGCTGGCGGACGCGTGCACGCTGGTGGCGGCGCGGGGCCGGTTGATGCAGGCGCTGCCGGCCGGTGGCGTGATGGCGGCCGTCGGCGCGTCGGAGGAGGCTGTCGCCGAGCTGATCGGCGCGTCGGGTGCTGCGGTGGACGTCGCGGCGGTGAACGGTCCGGCGTCGACGGTGGTGTCGGGTGCGGCCGGCGAGGTGGCCTCGGTGGTGGCGGCCTGCCGTGAGCGGGGTTGGCGGGTGAAGGAGTTGTCGGTCAGTCACGCGTTCCATTCGCGGTTGATGGAGCCGATGCTGGAGGAGTTCGCGTCGGTGGTGGCGGGGCTGGACTGGCAGCCGCCGAGGATCCCGATCGTGTCGAACGTGACCGGCGCGGTGGCGGACGCCGGGGAGGTCACCGAGCCCGGCTACTGGGTGCGGCACGTGCGGCAGCCGGTGCGCTTCGCCGATGGTGTGGCGGCGTTGCGGGCGCAGGGGGTGGACACCTTCCTGGAGGTCGGCCCCGACGCGGTCCTCACCGCCATGGCCGCCGAGGCGGACCCGGCCGACGACGTGCGGTACGTCGCCACGCTGCGCCGCAGCCAGCCCGACGTCCCCACCCTCACCAACGCCGTCGGGCAGCTCTGGGCCGCCGGCGTGGCCGTCGACTGGGCGGCGTACCTCGGCCAGACCGGCGCCCGGCCGCGCGCGGTGGAACTGCCCACCTACGCCTTCGACCGGCAGCGCTACTGGCTGGAGGACCCCCAGCCCGGCGCGGCTCCGGAGCGGGCCGACGCCCCCTCCGACGAGCAGTTCTGGGCGGCGGTCGAGTCCGGGGACCTCGGCGTGCTGGGCGAGGAGCTGGCGGTGGGCGCGGACGAGCCGTCCACGGCGCTGCTGCCCAAGCTCGCCCAGTGGCGGCGGGCGACGCAGCAGCGGGCCGTCGTCGACTCCTGGCGGTACCGGGCGACGTGGCGTACGGCCGCCGTGCCGGACTCCGCGACGTTGGCGGGGACCTGGCTGCTGCTGATGGCGCCCGGGCAGGAGGAGCATCCGGTGGCCGCGGCGCTTGCCGCCCGGGCCGACCGGGCGGTCCCGGTGCTGGTCCCGGCCGGCGCCGACCGCGACCGGGTGGCGCGGCTGCTGCGGGAGGCGATGGGCTCCGACGACCGGGACGCCCACATGGTGTCCCTGCTGTCGCTGGCCGAGCCGCGGGAGGCGTCCCCGGTTCCGGCCGCCGCCGAGGTGTCGACGGCGCTGGCCGTGGTGCAGGCGCTGACCGACGTCGGTGGGTCGGGCCGGTTGTGGTGGCTGACGCGCGGGGCGGTGTCGGTCGGCGGCTCGGACGAGCTGGCGGATGTCGCGGGTGCTGCGGTGTGGGGTTTGGGTCGGGTGGTGGGTTTGGAGGTGCCGTTGCGGTGGGGTGGTTTGGTGGATTTGCCGGGGTTGTTGGATGGGGGTGTGTGGGGTCGGTTGTGTGGGGTGTTGTCGTCGTCTGGTGGTGAGGATCAGGTGGCGTTGCGGTCGTCGGGTGTGTTTGTGCGGCGGTTGGTGCGTGCGGGTTCTGCGGCGGGTGCTGTTTCTCCGGCGGGTGTGGGTGGTTTTCGGTTGTCGGGGACGGTGTTGGTGACGGGTGGTACGGGGGCGTTGGGTGCGCGGGTGGCGTTGTGGGCGGTGGGTGTGGGTGCGGAGCATGTGGTGTTGGTGAGTCGGCGGGGTGGTGGTGCGCCGGGTGTGGGTGAGTTGGTGGGGCGGTTGGAGGGTTTGGGTGTGCGGGTGTCGGTGGTGGGTTGTGATGTGGCGGATCGTGGTGCGGTGGCGGGGTTGTTGGGGGATTTGGTGGGTCGTGGTGAGCGGTTGCGGGCGGTGGTGCATGCGGCGGGTGCGGCGCAGTTGACGCCGTTGGGTGAGGTGGGTGTGGGTGAGGTGGAGGAGGTGTTGCGGGCGAAGGTTGGTGGTGCGGTGGTGTTGGATGAGTTGACTGCTGGTTTGGATTTGGATGCGTTTGTGGTGTTTTCGTCGATTGCGGGGGTGTGGGGTTCGGCGGGTCAGGTGGGTTATGCGGCGGCGAATGCGTTTGTGGATGGGTTGGTGGTGTCGCGGCGTGGGCGTGGGTTGGTGGGGACGTCGGTGGCGTGGGGTCCGTGGGCTGAGGCGGGTATGGCGGTGGGGGTGGCGGGGGAGCAGTTGAGTCGGCGTGGTTTGCCGGGGATGGCTCCGGAGTTGGCGGTGGCGGCGTTGCAGCGGGTGTTGGATGGTGGTGAGTCGCACGTGGTGGTGGCGGATGTGCGGTGGGATCGGTTTGTGCCGTCGTTCACGGCGTTGCGTCCGTCGCGCCTGTTCACCGACATCCCCGAAGCACAGCCCGCACAGGCGGAGGAGACGCCGAAGGGCGAGGACCGCGGCGCGGCGTCGGCGCTGCGCGAGCGGCTCGCCGCCGCCTCCGGGCCGGAGCGCGACCGCATCCTGCTCGACCTGGTCCGCGGCACCGCCGCGGCGGTGCTGGGACACGCCACGCCGAGCGGGATCAGGCCCGCCCGCGGCTTCCTCGAACTGGGCTTCGACTCGCTCACCGCAGTCGAGCTGCGCAACCGGCTGACCGCCGCAACGGGCATCGGACTGCCCGCCACCCTCGTCTTCGACCATCCCACCCCGCACGCGCTCGCCGGTCACCTGCGGGCCGAGTTGGCGCCCGAGCAGCCGGCGTTGCCGATCGTGGCCGAGATCGAACGCCTCGACAAGCTTCTCGGCGGGCTGCCGGGAGACCAGGTCGACGACGCGGTCGTCGGTCGGCTGGAGGACCTGCTGGCCCGGTGGCGGGGCCGACCCGCCGCCACCGCACCGGCGCCGGCCGCCAGGCAGGAGTTGGAGTCGGCGAGCCGGGACGAGCTCTTCGACATCATCCAGCGGGAGTTCGGCAAGTCCTGAACGGACACTGCCCCGGCCCAGGGCAGGACGGGCCGGGGGAAGGGACACCCGACGGCGCCGGCCGCCTGACCGGCACCGTCGGGCAGGCGCGGCTGCCTAGGGGTGCACGGAGCCCGTCTAGGGGTGTGCCGGTGCGGGCCCGGCTCCGTAGGGTCGGAGCCCGTCAGGCCGTCTCGCCCTGCCCACCGGCAGCCGAGCGGTACGGATGTGGGTGCGTGCGGTACCCCGGATGGACGGGAGGTCCGCATGGCCGGATCCGGCCTGCCTCAGTTGCTCGCCATCAGTGACCTGCACGTGGTCCACGCGGAGAACAAGGCCATCGTCGAGCGGCTGCGGCCGGAGCGCGACGGCGACTGGCTCATCGTCGCCGGCGACGTCGGGGAGTTCGTCGCCGACATCGAGTGGGCGCTGGGACTGCTCAGCAGCCGGTTCGCCAAGGTGATCTGGGCCCCCGGCAACCACGAGCTCTGGACCCCCCGCGAGGACCCGATCCAGCTGCGGGGAGACGCGCGCTACCAGCACCTGGTGGAGCTGTGCCGCCGGCTCGGGGTGGTGACTCCGGAGGACCCGTACCCCGTCTGGGACCCGCAGGGCGACGACCCGGTCCTGATCGCGCCGCTGTTCCTGCTCTACGACTACAGCTTCCGGCCGGCCGGGACGTACACGAAGGAGCAGGCCCTGGCGCGGGCCCACGAGGTCGGCGTGGTCTGCACCGACGAGATCCTGCTGCATCCGGACCCGTACCCGACGCGCGACGCCTGGTGCCGGGCGCGGCTGGCCCTGACCGAGCGCCGGCTCACCGCCGAACGCAACGGGCTGCCCACCGTCCTGGTCAACCACTTCCCGCTCGTCCGCGAACCCACCCGGATCCTGCGGTACCCGGAGTTCGCGCAGTGGTGCGGCACCGAGGCCACCGCCGACTGGCACGTCCGGTTCGACGCCCGCGTCGCCGTCTACGGCCACCTGCACATCCCGCGCACCACCTGGTACGACGGGGTCCGCTTCGAAGAGGTCTCGGTGGGCTACCCGCGGGAGTGGCGTCGCCGCTCGACGCCTCCGGGGCGGCTGCGCCGCATCCTGCCGGCGGTCGCCGGACAGCCCGTCTGAGCGCCGTCGCGATGCTGGTCACCGCTTTGTCCGGGACCCGCCGCGACGGCCCTCACGGGCCGGTCGATCAGGGGTTCTCTAGGGGTTGGGCGCGTGATGGGCGCTCAGTACCGTCCAGTCACGGTGGCGGGCATGTGTCGGCGGGACGGCCCGGCGTGGCGGGCGCCTGAGCAGGCACGACAACCGGAATCAGGAGCGGGTGTCGGGATCGTTGGCCGGACGGCCATGTCTCCACCCACCTGTGCACGAAGCCGGTCCGTCGGCGGTGGTGTGGTCAACGAATCGGCAGATTCCGATCGATAGCAAGCTCTGGGCGGGTGGGTCATGGCGGACGAAGACAAGCTCCTCGAACACCTGAAGTGGGTGACCTCCGAGCTCCGCCTGGCGCGCCAGCGCCTGACCGAGCTGGAGAACGAGGACGCCGAGCCGATCGCGATCGTCGGGATGGCCTGCCGGTTCCCCGGCGGGGTCGCCTCGCCGGAGGACCTCTGGGAGCTGGTCGCGGGCGGGGTGGACGCCACCGGCACCTTCCCCGACGACCGGGGCTGGGACCTCGACGGGCTCTACGACCCCGATCCGGACCACCCCGGCACCACCTACAGCAACCGGGGCGGCTTCCTGCGCGACGCCGGCCTGTTCGATCCGACCCTGTTCGGCATCTCGCCGCGCGAGGCGCTGGCCATGGACCCGCAGCAGCGGCTCCTGCTCGAGGTGACCTGGGAGGTCTTCGAGCGGGCCGGCATCGACGTCGCGTCGGTGCGGGGCAGCCGTACCGGGGTGTTCGTCGGCACCGCCGGGCAGGACTACACGTCCGTGCTGCGGCAACTGCCCGAGGGCACGGAGGGCTACGTCCTCACCGGCACGGCCGCCAGCGTCATGTCCGGCCGGCTGGCGTACTCCTTCGGGCTGGAGGGCCCGGCCGTCACCATCGACACCGCCTGCTCCTCGTCGCTGGTCGCCCTGCACCTCGCCGGTCAGGCTCTGCGCGACGGCGAGTGCTCCCTCGCCGTGGCCGGCGGCGTCACCGTGCTCGCCACGCCCGGCGCCTTCGTCGAGTTCTCCCGCCAGCGGGGGCTCGCCTCCGACGGCCGGTGCAAGGCCTTCTCCGCCGACGCCGACGGGACCGGCTGGTCCGAGGGCGTCGCCATGCTGCTCGTCGAGAAGCTCTCCGATGCCCGACGCAACGGTCACCCCGTCCTGGCGGTGATCCGGGGCAGCGCCGTGAACCAGGACGGCGCCAGCAGCGGCCTGACCGCCCCCAACGGCCCCTCGCAGCAGCGGGTCATCCGGCAGGCGCTGGAGAACGCCCGGCTCAGCCCGTCCGACGTGGACGTGGTCGAGGCGCACGGCACGGGCACCCGGCTGGGCGACCCGATCGAGGCGCAGGCGCTGCTCGCCACGTACGGGCAGGGACGCTCCGCCGACCGGCCGCTGTGGCTGGGGTCGCTGAAGTCGAACATCGGTCACCCGCAGGCCGCGGCCGGCGCCGGCGGCGTCATCAAGATGGTGATGGCGATGCGGCACGGCGTGCTGCCGCCCACCCTGCACGTGGACCGGCCGTCCCCGCACGTCGACTGGTCGACGGGGGCCGTGTCCCTGCTGGACGAGGCGCGCCCGTGGACGGGCGGCGACCACGTCCGCCGGGCCGCCGTGTCGTCCTTCGGCATGAGCGGCACGAACGCCCACCTGATCCTGGAGCAGGCCCCGGCCCCCGACCCGGCTGCCGACGAGGCCGCGCCGTCGCGCCGTCCCGTCGTCGCGCCGGTGCTGCTCTCCGCCGCGCAGCCCGCCGCGCTGTCCGCGCAGGCCGACCGGCTGGCCCGTTGGCTGGGCGACGAGGAGGAGCCGCGCCCGCTCGACGTGGCCTGGTCGTCGGTGATGTCCCGCTCGACGCTCGACCGGCGTGCGGTGGTGCTCGCCGAGGACCGCGCGGGCCTGCTGGCGGGCCTGGAGTCCCTGGCGGCGGGAGCGCCGTCGGGCACGGTGGTCACGGGCCAGGCCGGGGACCGGGGTCCGCTGGCGGTGCTCTTCTCCGGCCAGGGCGCGCAGCGCGCCGGCATGGGCCGGGAGCTGTACGCCGAGTTCCCGGTCTTCGCCGCCGCCCTCGACGAGGCGTGCGGGCACCTGGACCGGGTGCTGCCGCGCCCGCTGAAGGAGGTGCTGTTCGCGCCCGAGGGTTCCGCCGAGGCGGAGCTGCTGGACCAGACCGCGTTCACCCAGGCCGGGCTGTTCGCGGTCGAGGTGGCGCTGTTCCGCCTGGTGGAGTCGTTCGGCGTGGTGCCGGACTTCGTGGGCGGCCACTCGATCGGCGAGATCGCCGCCGCGCACGTGGCCGGGGTGCTGTCCCTCCAGGACGCCTGCCTGCTGGTGGCGGCGCGGGGCCGGTTGATGCAGGCGCTGCCCGACGGCGGCGGCATGCTCGCCGTGGCCGCCGACGAGGCGGCGGTGGTCGAGTCGATCGCCGGGCTGACCGACCGGGTCGGCGTCGCGGCGGTGAACGGCCCGACCTCGGTCGTGGTCTCCGGTGCCGTCGACGCGCTCGACGAGGTGGAGCGGGCCTGGCGGGACCGGGGTGTGCGTACCCGCCGGTTGACCGTCAGCCACGCGTTCCACAGCCCGCTGATGGAGCCGGTGCTGGAGCGCTTCCGCGGCATCGTCGCGCGGCTGGACTTCGCCGCCCCCGCGCTGCCGATCGTGTCGAACCTGACCGGGGCGCTCGCCGACGCCGACGAGATCCGCACCGCCGACTACTGGGTGCGGCACGTGCGTGAGGCGGTGCGCTACGCCGACGGGATCGCGGCCCTGCGGGCCGCGGGGGTCGACACGTTCCTGGAGGTCGGCCCGCAGAGCGTGCTGACCGCGATGACGGCGGACGCCCTGCCCGACGACGACGTGCTGACCGTCGCCGTCCAGCGCCGGGACCGGCCGCAGGCGCAGGCGCTGCTGGCGGCGCTGGCCGAGCTGCACGTGCACGGCGTGCCGGTCTCCTGGCAGGAGTGGTTCGCCGACACCGGGGCGCGGCGGGTGGAGCTGCCCACGTACGCCTTCCAGCGGGAGCGGTTCTGGCCCGAGGTGGTGCCGTGGCGCGTCGGCGACGTGTCGGGTGCCGGCCTGGGCGTGGCGGGGCACCCGCTGCTCGGCGCCGCGGTGCGCCTCGCCGGTGACGACGAGGTCGTGCTGACCGGCCGGCTGTCGGTGTCGACGCACCCGTGGCTGGCCGACCACGTGGTCGGCGGTGCCGTGGTGGTGCCGGGCACCGCGCTGGTCGAGCTGGCGGTGCGCGCCGGCGACGAGGTGGGCACGTCGCGCGTACGGGAGCTGACCGTGGCGGCGCCGCTGGTGCTGCCGGAGTCCGGCGCGGTACGCGTGCAGGTGCGCGTCGGCGCGGCCGACGACTCCGCCGCCCGGTCGGTCTCCGTGTACTCCCAGCCCGAGGACGACGACTCCGAGTGGACGCGGCACGCCGACGGTGCGCTCGAACCGGTGTCGGCCGACGAGCCGGGCGTCGGCGCGTGGCCGCCGGCGGGCGCGACCGAAGTGGACCTGACCGGGTGGTATCCGGCGCTGGCGGAGCACGGCCTGTCGTACGGGCCGGTGTTCCAGGGCGTGCGTCGGGCCTGGACGGCCGACGGTGCGGCGTACGCCGAGGTGGCGCTGCCGGACGACGCGGCCAGCGACGCGGCCGCGTTCGGGGTGCACCCGGCGCTGCTGGACGCCGCCCTGCACCCGGTGGCCTTGCTGCTGGCGGCGGAGCCGGCGGGCGGCGGGCCCCGCGTGCCGTTCGCGTTCGAGGGCGTGCAGGTGCATGCCTCGGGCGCCAGGACGCTGCGGGTGCGGCTGACCCGGGACGGCTCCGGGGTGCGGCTGGTCGCCTGCGACGGCTCGGGCGCGCCGGTGGTGTCGGTGGACTCCCTGGTGCTGCGGGAGATGACCGCGACGGCCACCCGGAGCGGCGCCGCCCGGTCGCTGTACGAGGTGGCCTGGCAGGCCGAGCAGATCGACGGCGTCGACGACCTTCCGGGGTGGGCGGCGCTGGGCCGGCCGGCATCGGACGCGCTGCCGCAGGTGCCGGTCTTCGCGGACGTGGCGGCCCTGGCGGCGGGCGGGACCACGGCCCGGCAGGTGCTGCTGACGGTGCCCGCCGGCGAACCCGGTGTCGCCGTGCCGGAGGCCGTGCGGACGGTCACCGGCGGTGTGCTGGACGCGCTGCGGTCCTGGCTCGCCGCCGAGCCGCTGGCCGACACGAGGCTCGTGGTGGTGACCCGGGGCGCGGTGGCCGCCGGGGACGACGACCAGGTCACCGACCTGGCCGCCGCCGCCGTCTGGGGCCTGCTGCGCTCGGCGCAGTCCGAGCACCCGGGGCGGATCGTCCTCGCCGACGTCGAGGGCGAGTTGACCCCCGCGACCCTCGCCGTGCTGGCCGGGGCCGCCGTCGACCCGTCGGTCTCCGGCGGCCAGCTCGCGGTGCGCGGCGAGCGCACCCTCGTGCCGAGGCTGGCGCGGCCGGTGGGCGACGAGCTGACCCCGCCGTCCGGGCCGTGGCACCTCGCCCCCGTCACTCCCGGCACCCTGGACGGGATCGGGCCGGTTCCGGCCACGCCCGTCGCTCTGGAGGCGGGTCAGGTGCGCGTCGCGGTGCGCGCGGCCGGCGTGAACTTCCGGGACGTGCTGATCGGCCTGGGCATGTATCCGGATCCGGCGGCCGTGATGGGCAGCGAGGGTGCGGGTGTGGTGGTCGAGGTCGGCCCCGGCGTGACCGACCTGGCGCCCGGCGACCGGGTGATGGGCATGTTCGAGCTCGGGTTCAGCCCGCAGGCGGTCGCCCACCGCCAGCGCATCGCCAGGATGCCCGCCGGCTGGTCCTTCACCCAGGCGGCGTCCGTCCCCCTGGTCTTCCTGACCGCGTACTACGCGCTGCGCGACCTGGCCGGGCTGCGGGCCGGCGAGTCGGTGCTGATCCACAACGGCGCCGGTGGCGTCGGCATGGCCGCCATCCAGCTCGCCCACCACCTCGGCGCCACCGTCCACGCCACGGCCAGCCCCGGCAAGTGGGGCGTGCTCCGCGGCCTCGGGGTGGCGGGGGAGCGGATCGCGTCGTCGCGGACCACGGAGTTCGAGCAGGTCTTCGGCGCGGCCACCGGTGGTGCCGGGGTGGACGTGGTGCTCGACGCGTTGGCCGGTGAGTTCGTCGACGCGTCGTTGCGGCTGCTGCCGCGCGGCGGCCGGTTCGTGGAGATGGGCAAGGCCGACGTGCGCGACCCGGAGACGGTCGCCGCCGACCACCCGGGCGTGACGTACCGCGCGTTCGACCTCAACGAGGCGGGCAGCACCCGCATCGGCGAGATGCTCACCGAGATCCTCGACCTGTTCGCGCGGGGCGCGCTGCGTCCGCTGCCCGTACGGGCGTGGGACGTGCGTCAGGCCCGGCAGGCGCTGCGGCACGTCAGCCAGGCCCGCCACGTCGGCAAGGTGGTGCTGCGCATCCCCGCGCCCGCCGACCCCGACGGCACCGTGCTGCTCACCGGCGCGGCCGGGACCCTGGCCGGCGTACTCGCGCGGCACCTCGTCGCCACCGGCCAGGCCCGCCGCCTGCTGCTGGCCTCCCGCCGCGCACCCGGCCGGGACGACGCGTACGCCACCCTGGTCCGGGAACTGACCGACGCGGGCGCCGACGTCACCGCCGTGGCCGTCGACGTCAGCGACCCCGCGCAGGTCACCGAGCTGATCGCCGGAATCGACCCGGCGCACCCGCTGACGGCGGTGGTGCACACCGCCGGCGTGATCGCCGACGCGACCATCGGTTCGTTGGACGAGTCCGCCCTGCGTACGGTGCTGGCGCCGAAGGTGGACGCCGGCTGGGCGTTGCACGAGGCGACCGCGCACCTGGACCTGTCGGCGTTCGTGCTGTTCTCCTCGGTGGCGGCCACCCTCGGCTCGCCGGGGCAGGGCAACTACGCGGCGGCGAACGCGTTCCTCGACGCCCTCGCGCAGCACCGCCGCCAGCAGGGGCTGCCCGCCACCAGCCTCGCCTGGGGCATGTGGGCCACCGACAGCGCGATGACCGCGCACCTCGACGGCGACGACCAGCAGCGGCTGCGGCGGGTCGGGATGAGCCGGCTCTCCCCGGCCGAGGGCGCCGAACTCTTCGACGCCGCCCTGCCTGCGGTGCAGCCGGTCGTCGTCGCGGCCCGCCTGCACGTCACCGGCGAGGCGAGCGGCGTACCGCCGCTGATGCGGCACCTGCTGCGCGGCGGCGGCCGACGCCGCACCGCCACCGACCGGCCGGGCACCGGGGCGTCCTGGCGGGAGCGGCTCGACGGCCTGTCCGAGGCGGACGCCCGCCAGGCGCTCGTCGACCTCGTCTGCGGCCAGGCCGCCACGGTGCTGGGGCACTCCTCGGCGCAGGCTGTCCCCGCCGCCCGCGCCTTCAAGGACCTGGGCTTCGACTCGCTGACCTCAGTGGAGCTGCGCAACCGGCTGGGCGCCGCCACCGGGCTGCTGCTGACCGCCACGCTGGCCTTCGACCACCCCACCCCGGCCCGGCTCGCCGAGCACCTGTTCGCGCAGCTCGGCCGGGCCACCGGCGCCGGCACCACCGTCCGTACGGTCGTCACCGCCGACGCCGACGAGCCCATCGCCATCATCGGCATGGCCTGCCGCTACCCGGGCGGCGTCGCCACCCCCGAGCAGCTGTGGCAGCTCGTCACCTCCGGGTCCGACGCCATCGGCGGCTTCCCCACCGACCGCGGCTGGGACCTCGACCGGCTGTACGGCACCGACGGCGACCAGGCCGGCGGCACCGTCACCGACCAGGGCGGCTTCCTCTACGACGCGGCCGACTTCGACGCCGGCTTCTTCAACATCAGCCCCCGCGAGGCCCTCGCCATGGACCCGCAGCAGCGGCTGCTGCTGGAGACCGCCTGGGAGAGCTTCGAGTACGCCCGCATCGACCCCACCGCCCTCGGCGGCACCGCCACCGGTGTCTTCATCGGCGCCGCCTCCTCCGGCTACGCCACCAGCGGCCGCGACGACCTGGACGGCCTCGAGGGACACCTGCTCACCGGGACGGCGGGCAGCGTCGCCTCCGGGCGGGTCGCCTACATGTTCGGCCTCGAAGGCCCGGCGGTCACCGTCGACACCGCCTGCTCCTCGTCGCTGGTGGCGCTGCACCTCGCCGCCCAGGCGCTGCGCGGCGGCGAATGCGACATGGCCCTGGCCGGCGGGGTGGCGCTGATGGCGCAGCCCGGCATGTTCTCCGAGTTCTCCCGGCAGGGCGGCCTCGCCCCGGACGGGCGGTGCAAGGCGTTCGCCGCCGGCGCCGACGGCACCGGCTGGTCCGAGGGCGTGGGCATGCTGCTCGTGGAGCGCCTCTCCGACGCCCGGCGCAACGGGCACCGGGTGCTCGCCGTACTGCGCGGCTCCGCGATCAACCAGGACGGCGCGTCCAACGGGCTGACCGCCCCGAACGGCCCGTCACAGCAGCGGGTGATCCGGCAGGCCCTGGAGAACGCGCGGCTCAACCCGGCCGACGTGGACGCCGTCGAGGCGCACGGCACCGGCACCGTCCTCGGCGACCCCATCGAGGCGCAGGCGGTGCTGGCCACCTACGGGCAGGACCGCGCCGACGCCGAGCCGCTCTGGCTCGGCTCGATCAAGTCGAACATCGGCCACTCCCAGGCCGCGGCCGGGGTGGCCGGCGTGATCAAGATGGTGCTGGCGATGCGGCACGGCGTGCTGCCGCCCACCCTGCACGTGGACGAGCCGTCGCCCCACGTCGACTGGAGCGCCGGGGCGGTCGCCCTGCTCACCGAGGCCCGGCCGTGGCCGGCGGTGCAGCGCCCGCGCCGGGCCGCCGTGTCGTCGTTCGGCATCAGCGGCACCAACGCGCACACCATCATCGAGCAGGCGCCCGACGAGCCGGCCCCGGCGACGACCCCGCCGGCGGGGGACCTCCCCGGCCTGGTCGGCCCCGCCGCCGTACCCCTGCTGGTCTCCGGCCGCAGCCCCCGCGCGCTCGGGGCGCAGGCTGCCCGGATCGGCGAACGGCTGGCCGGCGACGCCGAGACGGACCTGCGGCACCTCGGGTTCTCCCTGGCCGCCCAGCGGGCCCACCACCCGTACCGGGCGGTCGTCGTGGCCGCCGACCGGGACGACGCGGCCGCCCGACTGGCCGCCCTCGCCTCCGCCGACGGCACGCCGGCCGGCGCGGACACGGCGTCGAAGGTCGTCTTCGTCTTCCCCGGTCAGGGCTCCCAGTGGAAGGGAATGGCCCTCGACCTGCTGGAGACCTCGCCGGTCTTCCGGCAGCGGATGGGGGAGTGCGCCGAGGAGCTGTCCCGGCTGGTGGACTGGTCCCTCACCGACGTGCTCCGCGAGGCGCCCGGCGCCCCGCCCCTGGACCGGGTGGACGTGGTCCAGCCGGTGCTCTTCTCCGTCATGGTGTCCCTCGCCCAGCTCTGGCGCTCGTGCGGCGTCGTGCCGGCCGCCGTCGTCGGGCACTCCCAGGGTGAGATCGCCGCGGCCTGCGCGGCCGGCGCGCTGACCCTCGCCGACGCGGTACGGCTCGTCGTGGCGCGCAGCCGTGGCCTGCTGGCCATCTCGGGCCGGGGCGGCATGGTCTCCGTCCCGCTGCCGGCCGCCGACACCGAGCAGCTCATCGCGCAGTGGCGCGGCACCCTCTCCGTGGCCGCCCTCAACGGCGCCGCCGCGACCGTGGTCTCCGGTGACGCGGCGTCGGTCGCCGAACTGCTCGCGCACTGCGCCGAGCGGGACATCCGGGCCCGCGCGATCGCCGTCGACTACGCCTCACACTGCGACCACGTCGACGCCGTACGCGACGACCTGGTGGCCGCGCTCGGCACGGTCGACTCCCGCTCGACCGGGGTGGCCTTCCACTCCACGGTCACCGGCGAGCCCATCGACACCGCCGAGCTCGACGCGGGCTACTGGTACCGCAACCTGCGGGAACCGGTCCGCCTCGCGCCGGTGCTGGACCAGCTGATCGACCAGGGCTTCCGGGTCTTCGTCGAGGTCAGCCCGCACCCCGTGCTGAAGGTGGTGGTGCAGGACGCGCTGGAGAAGGCCACCGGCGCGGTCGACGCGGGCGTCGTGGTCGGTTCGCTGCGCCGCGACGAGAACGGGCCGCACCAGCTGCTGACCGGCCTCGGCGACCTGCACGTCGCCGGGGTGCCCGTCGACTGGGCGGCGGTGTTCGCCGGCTCCGGCGCCACCGGCGTCGACCTGCCGACGTACGCCTTCCAGCGGGAGCGGTTCTGGCCGGCGGTCGACCACTCCACGGGCGGCGACGTGTCGGGCGCGGGCCTCGGGGCGGCGGGACATCCGCTGCTCGGCGCGGCGGTGCGCCTCGCCGGTGACGACGAGGTCGTGCTGACCGGCCGGCTGTCGGTGTCGACGCACCCGTGGCTGGCCGACCACGTGGTCGGCGGTGCGGTGCTGGCGCCGGGCACCGCGCTGGTGGAGCTGGTGGTGCGCGCCGGCGACGAGATGGGCGCGTCGCGGGTACGCGAGTTGACGGTGGCGGCGCCGCTGGTGCTGCCCGCCGCCGGTGCCGTCCGCGTGCAGGTGCGCGTCGGCGCGGCCGACAGCTCCGGCGTCCGGTCGGTGGCGGTCCACTCGCAGCCCGACGGCGACCCGGAGGCCGACTGGACGCGGCACGCCGACGGTGTGCTGGAGCCCGCCGCCGACGAGCCGGAGGTGGGCGCCTGGCCGCCCGCCGGGGTGCCCGAGGTGGACCTCGCCGGCTGGTATCCGGCGCTGGCGGAGCGGGGCCTGACCTACGGCCCGTCGTTCCAGGGGCTGCGCCGGCTGTGGGCCGCCGGCGACCACGCGTACGCCGAGGTGGCGTTGCCGGACGAGGCGACCGCCGACACCGACCGGTTCGCCGTGCACCCGGCGCTCCTGGACGCCGCGCTGCACCCCGTGGGGCTGCTGCTGGCGGACCGCTCCGGCGGGCCGCGGGTGCCCTTCGCCTTCGAGGGCGTGCAGGTGCACGCCTCCGGGGCCCGGGTGCTGCGGGTGCGGCTGACCCGGACGGGTTCCCGGGTGCGGCTGGTGGCCGGCGACGAATCGGGCGCGCCCGTGGTGTCGGTGGACGCGCTCGCGTTGCGGGAGATGACCGCGTCCACGGGTCAGGACCCCGCCGAGCGGGCGCTGTTCGAGGTGACGTGGCAGACCGAGCGGGTCACGCCGGCGCGCGACGTCACCGGCTGGATGCTGCTCGGCGACACCGAGGTGCCGGCGGAGCTGTCCACGCCGGCGTTCCCGACCGTCGGCGACCTGGTCACGGCGATCTCCGGCGGCGCGGTCGAGGCGCCCCGCGCGCTGCTGCTCCCGGTCCGGGCGGACACGCCGGACGCCGGACTGCCCGACCTGGTGGGCACGGTCACCGCCCAGGTGCTGGACGTGCTGCGCTCCTGGCTGGCCGCCGAGGCCCTGGCCGACACGAAGCTGGTGGTCCTGACCCGCGGCGCGGTGCTCGCCGCACCGGCCGACGCGCTGCGGGACCTGGCCGGCGCGACGGTCTGGGGCCTGCTGCGCTCGGCGCAGTCGGAGCACCCGGGCCGGATCGTCCTCGCCGACGTCGACGGCGCGCTCACCCCGGCGACCCTCGCGGTGCTGGCCGCGGTGGCCGAGGACCCGTCGGCCACCGGCGGCCAGGTGGCCGTACGCGGCGACGAGGTGCGCACCCCGCGCCTGGGCCGGCCCACGGGCCCGGCCGCCGAGGAACTCGTCGCGCCGGCCGGGCTGTGGCAGGTCGGCGCGGTCAGCCCCGGCACCCTCGACGGGATCGGCATGGTGCCCGCCACGTCCGTCGCCCTGGACGCGGGTCAGGTGCGCGTCGCCGTGCGCGCGGCCGGCGTGAACTTCCGGGACGTGCTGATCGGCCTGGGCATGTATCCGGATCCGGCGGCCGTGATGGGCAGCGAGGGTGCGGGTGTCGTGGTCGAGGTCGGCCCCGGCGTGACCGACCTGGCGCCCGGCGACCGGGTGCTCGGCATGTTCGAGCCGGCCTTCGCCCCCGAGGTGGTCGCCGCCCGCGACCTCGTCGCGAAGATCCCCGCCGGCTGGTCCTTCACGCAGGCCGCGTCGGTGCCGGTGGTGTTCCTGACCGCGTACTACGCGCTGCGCGACCTGGCCGGGCTGCGGTCCGGCGAGTCGGTGCTGATCCACAACGGCGCCGGTGGCGTCGGCATGGCGGCCATCCAGCTCGCCCGGCACTGGGGCGCGACGGTCTACGCCACCGCCAGCCCCGGCAAGTGGGGCGTGCTGCGGGGCCTCGGGGTGGCCGGGGAGCGGATCGCGTCGTCGCGGACCACGGAGTTCGAGCAGGTCTTCGGCGCGGCCACGGGCGGTGCCGGGGTGGACGTGGTGCTCGACGCGTTGGCCGGTGAGTTCGTCGACGCGTCGTTGCGGCTGCTGCCGCGCGGTGGCCGGTTCGTGGAGATGGGCAAGGCCGACGTACGCGACCCGGAGACGGTCGCCGCCGACCACCCCGGCGTCAGCTACCGCGCGTTCGACCTCAACGAGGCCGGACACCCGCGGATCGGCGAGATGCTGACCGAGATCCTCGACCTCTTCGCGCAGGATGCGCTGCGCCCGCTGCCCGTACGGGCCTGGGACGTGCGCCAGGCCCGGCAGGCGCTGCGGCACATCAGCCAGGCCCGCCACATCGGCAAGGTCGTCCTGCGGGTGCCCGCGCCCGCCGACCCCGACGGCACCGTGCTGCTCACCGGCGCGGGAGGCGCCCTCGCCCGGGTGTTCGCCCGGCACCTCGTCGCCACCGGTCAGGCGCGGCACCTGCTGCTGGCCTCGCGCCGCGGCCCCGAGCAGTACCAGGACCTCATCGAGGAGCTCACCCGGGCCGGTGCCCGGGTCACCGTCGGCACCGCCGACGTGACCGACCCCCGGCAGGTGACGCGCCTGCTGGAACTGGTGGACCCGGCGCACCCGCTGACGGCGGTGGTGCACACCGCCGGCGTGATCGCCGACGCGACCATCGGTTCGTTGGACGAGTCCGCCCTGCGTACGGTGCTGGCGCCGAAGGTGGACGCCGGGTGGGCGCTGCACGAGGCGACCGCGCACCTGGACCTGTCGGCGTTCGTGCTGTTCTCCTCGGTGGCGGCCACCCTCGGTTCCCCGGGGCAGGGCAACTACGCGGCGGCGAACGCGTTCCTCGACGCCCTCGCCCAGCACCGCCGCCAGCAGGGCCTGCCCGCCACCAGCCTCGCCTGGGGACTGTGGGCCACCAGCAGCGCGATGACCGCGCACCTGCACGGCAACGACCACCGCAAGGCGATCCGCGCCACCAGCGCCCCGCTGACCGACCAGCAGGGCGTCGCGCTCTTCGAGGCGGCGCGGCAGCGCGGCAGCGCCCACCTCGTACTCATGAACCTGCCGCCGGCGACCGCGCGCCCGGCCGGCGGCACCGTGCCCAGCCTGCTGCGTGACCTGGTCCGCACCTCCGCTCCGGCCCGCCGCGCGGTGGGTCGGGGCACGGCCGACACCGCGTCGGTGCGGGACCGCCTGGCGATGCTCAGCCCGGCCGAGCGGCGCAACCACCTGCTCGACCTGGTGGCCACGAACGTCGCCAGCGTGCTCGGGCACCGCTCCGCGGAGAACGTCGACCCCCACCGCGCCTTCAAGGAGTTGGGCTTCGACTCGCTCACCTCCGTCGAGCTGCGCAACCGGCTCTCCGCCGCGACCGGGCTGCGGCTGCCCGCGACCGTGGCGTTCGACCACCCGGCCCCCGCGGTGCTCGCCGACTTCCTCGACCGGGAACTGGGCGGCGGTTCGGACGCCGCCCGCCCGGCCGCGGTCGGTACGGCCGCCGCGCTCGACGAGCCGATCGCCATCATCGGCATGGCCTGCCGCTTCCCCGGAGAGGTGCAGACCCCCGAGCAGCTCTGGCAGGTGGTCACCGCCGGCGCCGACGTCATCTCGCCGTTCCCCACCGACCGGGGCTGGGACCTGGACGACCTGAGGGCCAGCGGCGGGGACGACACGTCCGTGCCCCGCCAGGGCGGCTTCCTGCACGACGCCGCCCAGTTCGACGCCGCCTTCTTCGGGATCTCGCCCCGGGAGGCGCTGGCCATGGACCCGCAGCAGCGGTTGCTGCTGGAGACGTCCTGGGAGGCCTTCGAACGGGCGGGGATCGACCCGCACTCGGCGCGGGGCAGCAGCACCGGCGTCTACGTCGGGCTGATCTACCACGACTACGCCTCCCAGGCCGCCGGAACGACCGACGAGGTGGACGGCTACGTCGGCAACGGCAGCGCGGGAAGCGTCGCCTCGGGACGCATCTCGTACCTGTTCGGCCTCGAAGGTCCCGCGGTCACCGTCGACACCGCCTGCTCGTCGTCGCTTGTCGCGCTGCACCTGGCCACCCAGGCGCTGCGGCAGGACGAGTGCCGGCTCGCGCTCGCCGGCGGGGTGAGCGTGATGTCCACCCCCGGCATGCTCACCGAGTTCTCCCGGCAGCGCGGCCTGTCGCCCGACGGTCGGTGCAAGGCCTTCGGCGCGGGCGCCGACGGCACCGGCTTCGCCGAGGGCGTCGGGATGCTCCTGCTGGAGCGCCTCTCCGACGCGCAGCGCAACGGCCACCGCGTCCTCGCCGTCGTGCGGGGCAGCGCGGTGAACCAGGACGGGGCCAGCAGCGGCCTGACCGCGCCGAACGGTCCCGCGCAGCAGCGGGTCATCCGGCAGGCGCTCGCGAACGCCCGGCTGACCCCGGGCGACGTCGACGCCGTCGAGGCGCACGGCACGGGCACCGCGCTGGGCGACCCGATCGAGGCGCAGGCCCTCCTGGCCACGTACGGGCAGGACCGGCCGCGGGACCGGCCGCTGTGGCTCGGTTCGATCAAGTCGAACATCGGTCACGCCCAGGCGGCGGCGGGCGTCGCCGGGGTGATCAAGATGGTGCTGGCGATGCGGCACGGGGTGCTGCCGCCGACCCTGCACGCGGACGAGCCGTCGCCGCACATCGACTGGACCGCCGGCTCGGTGGCCCTGCTCACCGGCGCCCGGTCGTGGCCGGCCGTCGACCGGCCGCGCCGGGCCGCGGTGTCGTCGTTCGGCATCAGCGGCACCAACGCGCACACGATCATCGAGCAGGCGCCGGAGTTCGTCGCGCCGCCCGCCGGGCCGCCCGCGACGTCCCCCGTCGACCTCGTGGCGTGCGTCCTCTCGGCCCGCGACGACGCCGCCCTGCGCGAGCAGGCACGCCGGCTGCGGGGCCTGCTGGACGACGAACCGGACCTGACGCTCGCCGACGTCGCCCACGCGCTCGCCACCCGCCGCACGGCCTTCGAACACCGCGTGGTGCTGCTGGCCCGGGAGCGCGGGGACCTGCTCACCGCCCTCGACGCGGTGGCCGACGACCAGCCCTCGGCCGCCGTCGTCCACGGCGTGGCCCGTGGCGGACGCACCGCGATCCTCTTCTCCGGCCAGGGCGCCCAGCGTCCCGGCATGGGGCGCGAGCTGTACGACGCCCACCCGGCCTTCGCCGCCGCCCTCGACGAGGTGTGCGGGCACCTGGACCAGCACCTGCCCCGTCCGCTGCGCGAGGTGCTGTTCGCCGAGGCGGGCACGCCGGAGGCGGAGCTGCTGGACCAGACCGTCTTCACCCAGGCCGGGCTGTTCGCCGTCGAGGTGGCCCTGTTCCGGCTGGTCGAGTCGTTCGGCGTCCGGGCGGACCTGGTGGCCGGGCACTCGATCGGCGAGGTGGCCGCCGCCCACGTCGCCGGGCTGTTCAGCCTCGCCGACGCCTGCGCGCTGGTGGGGGCCCGCGGCCGGCTCATGCAGGCCCTGCCGGCCGGCGGCGGGATGCTCGCGGTCGGCACCGACGAGCAGGCCGTCGTGGAGTCGCTGGCCGGGCTCACCGACCGGCTCGGCGTCGCGGCGGTGAACGCCCCGACCGCCGTGGTGGTCTCCGGCGAGGTCGGGGCCCTCGACGAGGTGGAGCGGACCTGGCAGGACCGGGGCGTACGCACCCGCCGGCTGAACGTCAGCCACGCCTTCCACAGCCCGCTGATGGAGCCGATGCTGCGCGAGTTCCGGCAGGTGCTCGACACCCTGACGTTCGGCTGGCCGACCCTGCCGATCGTGTCGAACCTGACGGGCGAGATCGCCGACCCCGACGAGATCGGCACCCCCGACTACTGGGTCCGGCACGTGCGCGAGACCGTCCGGTTCGCCGACGGGGTCGCCAGCCTGCGTACGCGCAACGTCCGGGTCTTCCTCGAACTGGGCCCCGACGCGGTGCTCGCCGGCATGGTGCGCGGCTGCCTGCCCGACGACGGCGAGACCCTTCCGGCGGCCGTCGTGGCGAGCCTGCGCCCGGGCCGCCCGGAACCGGTGTCGCTGATGAACGCGCTGGCGGAGCTGCACGTGCACGGCGTGCCGGTCACCTGGACCGACCTCCTGCCGGGCGCCGCGAGCCGCCCGGTGGACCTGCCGACGTACCCGTTCCAGCGGCAGCGGTTCTGGCCGGCGGTGGGGCGGCTGCGGGCCGGCGACGTCAGCGGCGCGGGCCTTGGCGTTGCGGGGCACGGCCTGCTCGGCGCGGCGGTCGACCTCGCCGGCGACGACGAGGTGGTGCTGACCGGCCGGCTGTCGCTGGCCACCCACCCCTGGCTGGCCGACCACGTGGTCTCGGGCGTGCCGCTGGTCCCCGGCACGGCGCTTGTGGAACTGGCCGTGCGCGCGGGCGACGAGGCGGGCGTGTCCCGGCTGCGTGACCTGGCGGTGCTGACGCCGCTGGTGCTGCCCGACGCGGGCGCCGTGCGGATCCAGGTCCGGGTGTCGGCGGGCGAGGCGTCGCAGCGTCCCGTCGCCGTCTACTCGCGCCCCGACGACGACCCCGAGGCGGGCTGGCTCCAGCACGCCGAGGGTGTGCTGGAGCCGGCGACGGCGGACGAGCCGAGGACGGGCACCTGGCCGCCGGTCGGCGCGACCGAGGTCGACCTGGCGGGCTGGTATCCGGCGCTCGTCGCGCGCGGCCTGGCGTACGGGCCGGTGTTCCAGGGTCTGCGACGCGCGTGGGTGGGCGACGGCGAGGTGTTCGCCGAGGTGGTCCTGCCGGACGACGCGGTGGCGGGCATCGACCGGTTCGGGGTGCACCCGGCGCTGCTGGACGCGGCCCTGCACCCGGTCGCCCTGCTGCTGGGCGAGGAGCCGGGCGGGCCACGGGTGCCGTTCGCGTTCGAGGGCGTGCAGGTGCACGCCTCCGGTGCCAGCGTGCTGCGGGTCCGGTTGTCCCGCAGCGCCGCCGGCGTGCGGCTGGTGGCGTGCGACGAGGTGGGCGCGCCGGTGGTGTCGGTGGACTCCCTCGTCCTGCGTGAGCTGGCTGGCACGGCCACGGCGGGTGTGGCGTCCCGGTCGATGTTCGAGGTGGTCTGGCAGGCGGAGGAGACCGAACCGGTCGACGACGTCTCGGGTTGGGCGGTGCTGGGCGGGCCGGCCCTGCCGGGCGTTCCTGGCGGCCCCTCCGCCGAGACGATCAGGCAGCTGCTGGCCGCGATCGACACCGGCACCACCCCGCCGCGCCGGCTGCTGTTCACGCCGACCGGGCCGGACGCCGGCGACGCCGACGCGGCGCAGCGGGCCCGGGCCATGACGGCGGACGTGCTGGGCCTCGTGCAGGCGTGGCTGGCCGCCGACGTCCTGGCGGACTCGAAACTGGTGGTGGCCACCCGACGCGCCGTGTCCGTCGGCGACGAGGACCAGGTGACGGATCCGGCCGCCGCGGCGGTGTGGGGTCTGCTGCGCTCGGCGCAGTCCGAGCACCCGGGCCGCATCGTCCTGGCCGACGTGGACCGTGGCGTGAACCCCGGCGTGCTGGGCACCCTGACCCGCTACGCGGCGGACCCGACCGGCGGCCAGGTGGCCGTCCGTGGCGGCGAGGTCTTCGTGCCGCGTCTGGTCCGTGCCGTGGTCCCGGCGTCGGCGCAGGCGCCGGCCGTGGGTGACGGCGTGGTGCTGGTGACCGGTGGTACGGGTGCGCTCGGTGCGCTGGTCGCGGAGCACCTGGTGTCGGTGCACGGCGTGCGGTCGCTGGTGCTGGTGTCGCGGCGCGGTCCGGAGGCCGCCGGTGCGGGCGAGTTGTCGGAGCGGTTGTCCGCGCTGGGCGCGTCGGTGCGGGTGGTCGCGTGTGACGTGACGGACCGGGACCAGGTGTTCGGCCTGGTCGCCGAGATCGGCGCCGAGGGTCGCCTGGCGGGTGTGGTGCACACGGCCGGTGTCCTGGACGACGGTGTCGTGGAGGGGCTGACGGCGGAGCGGCTGGCCGGGGTGTTGGCGCCGAAGGTGTCGGCGGGTTGGTTCCTGCACGAGGCGACGGCGTCCCTCGCGCCGGATCTGGACGTGTTCGTGGTGTTCTCGTCGGTGGCGGGGGTGCTCGGCTCGCCGGGCCAGTCGGCGTACGCGGCGGCCAACGCCTTCCTCGACGGGCTGGCGGTGTGGCGGCGCAAGTCCGGCCTGCCCGCGGTCAGCCTGGCGTGGGGCATGTGGGACACCGCCGGCATGGCCGCGTCGATCGGTGGCGTCGAGCGGGCCCGGTCGGCACGCGCCGGCCTGCGGGGCATGAACGCCCGGACCGGTCTGGAGCTGTTCGACGCCGCCCTGGGCGCCGGCCGGCCGGCGCTGGTGCCGGCCGTGATCGACGTGCCCGCGCTGCGCGCGGCGGCCGCCGGCGGGATGGTGCCGCCGATGCTGCGGGTCCTCATCGGCACGGCGAACACCCGCCGCCAGGCGGGCAAGGGCGGTGACGGCTGGGCCGACCGGCTCGCCAGGCTCAGCGAGGAGAACGGCCTCACCGAGGTGGACCAGCTGGTGCGGGGTCTCGTCGCGCAGGTGCTGGGGCACGGCGGCGCCGAGGCGGTGCCGGCGGACCGGGCGTTCCGCGAGCTGGGCTTCGACTCGCTGACCGCCGTCGAGCTGCGCAACCGGGTCAACGGCGCGACCGGCCTGCGGCTGGCCTCGACCCTGGTGTTCGACTACCCGACCCCGCAGGCCCTGACCGCCCACGTGTACGCGGAACTGGTCGGCGAACGGCTCGCCGCCGTCGCCTCCGACGAGCCGGCCGGCGGCGACGCCGACGAGCCGATCGCGATCGTGGGCATGGCCTGCCGCTACCCCGGCGGCGTCCAGTCACCCGACCAGCTGTGGAAGCTGGTCAGCACCGGCGGGGAGGGCGTCGGCGAGTTCCCGGCCGACCGCGGCTGGGACCTCGACACGCTCTTCCACCCCGATCCGGACCACCCCGGGACGTCGTACACCCGGCACGGCGGTTTCCTGTACGACGCCGGCGCGTTCGACCCCGCGTTCTTCGGCATCTCGCCGCGCGAGGCCCTCGCCATGGACCCGCAGCAGCGGTTGCTGCTGGAGGCGTCGTGGGAGACGTTCGAGTCGGCCGGGCTGGACCCGTCGCGGCTGCGGGGCAGCCGCACGGGTGTCTTCGCCGGCGTCATGTACCACGACTACGCGAACCGGCTCATGGAGCTGGCCGGCGAGGTCGAGGGCTACGTCGGCACCGGCAACTCGGGCAGCGTGCTGTCCGGTCGCGTGGCGTACACGTTCGGCCTGGAGGGCCCGGCGGTCAGCGTCGACACGGCGTGCTCGTCGTCGCTGGTGGCGCTGCACCTGGCGGTGCAGGCGTTGCGCTCGGGTGAGTGTGATCTGGCGTTGGCCGGTGGTGTGACGGTGATGGCGACGCCGGGGACGTTCATCGAGTTCTCGCGGCAGCGCGGGTTGTCGCAGGACGGCCGCTGCAGGTCGTTCGCGGCGTCGGCCGACGGCACGGGCTGGTCCGAGGGCGTCGGCGTGCTGCTGGTGCAGCGTCTCTCCGACGCCCAGCGGGAGGGTCGGCGCATCTACGCGGTCGTGCGGGGCTCGGCGGTGAACCAGGACGGCGCGTCGAACGGGCTGACGGCTCCGAACGGTCCGTCGCAGCAGCGGGTGATCCGGCAGGCGCTCGCGAACGCGCGCCTGTCTCCGGCGGACGTGGACGCCGTGGAGGCGCACGGTACGGGCACGACGCTGGGTGACCCGATCGAGGCGCAGGCGTTGTTGGCGACGTACGGGCAGGAGCGTCCGCAGGATCGGCCGCTGTTGTTGGGGTCGGTGAAGTCGAACATCGGGCACACGCAGGCCGCCGCCGGTGTAGCTGGTGTGATCAAGATGGTCATGGCGATGCGCCACGGCGTCGTCCCGTCGACGTTGCACGTGGACGAGCCGTCGCCGCACGTCGACTGGTCGGCCGGGGCGGTCGCCCTCACCACCGAGGCGACGCCGTGGCCGGCGGTGGACCGGCCGCGTCGGGCGGCGGTGTCGTCGTTCGGCATCTCCGGCACGAACGCGCACGTGATCATCGAGCAGCCGCCGGCCGAGCTGGTCGAGGGCGAGATCGTCGCCGGAAACGTACCGCCGCTGGTGCCGGTGCTGCTGTCGGCCCACGACGGCGCGTCGCTGGCCGCGCAGGCGGGTCGCTGGGCGAGCTGGCTGGCCGCCGACGGCGGCGTACGTCCGCTGGACGTGGCGTGGTCGAGCGTGGTGTCCCGGTCGGTGCTGGAGCACCGCGCGGTGGTGGCCGGGACGGGCCGCGACGAGCTGCTGGCGGGCCTGGCGGCGTTGGCGGCGGGCGAGCCCTCCGGCGGGGTCTTCGCGGGCCCGGGTGGGCCCCGGGGCCAGCTGGCGCTGGTGTTCTCCGGCCAGGGCGCGCAGCGCGCCGGGATGGGCCGGGAGCTGGCCGAGGCGTTCCCGGTGTTCGCGGCCGCCCTGGACGAGGTGTGCGGACACCTCGACCCCCTGCTGCCGGGTGCGCTGCGGGAGGTGCTGTTCGCCGAGGCGGGTACGGAAGAGGCGGAGCTGCTGGACCAGACCGTCTTCACGCAGGCCGGGCTCTTCGCCGTCGAGGTGGCGCTGTTCCGGCTGGTGGAGTCGTTCGGCATCGTGCCCGACATGGTGGCCGGCCACTCGATCGGCGAGGTGACGGCGGCGTACGTGGCAGGGGTGTTGTCCCTGGCCGACGCGTGCGCCCTCGTGGCCGCGCGGGGCCGGTTGATGCAGGCGCTGCCCACGGGCGGCGGGATGCTGGCCGTGGCCGCCGACGAGGCTGCGGTGGTGGAGTCGATCGCCGGCCTGGCCGACAAGGTCGGTGTCGCGGCGGTGAACGGGCCGACGTCGATCGTCGTGTCCGGCGCGGTGGAGGCCCTCGACGAGATCGAGCGCGACTGGCGGGACCGGGGCGTACGCACGCGCCGGCTCGCGGTCAGCCACGCCTTCCACAGCCCGCTGATGGAGCCGATGCTCGCCGAGTTCCGGACGGTCCTCGATGGGTTGACGTTCTCCGCGCCGGTGCTGCCGGTCGTGTCGAACGTGACCGGGGCGCTCGCCGACGCCGACGAGATCCGCACGGCCGACTACTGGGTGCGCCACGTCCGCGAGGCCGTCCGCTACGCCGACGGCATTACCGCCCTGCGGGCCGCCGGGGTCGACACGTTCCTGGAGATCGGCCCGCAGAGCGTGCTGACCGCGATGGCGGCGGACATCCTGCCGGACGACGACGACGTCCTGTCGGTCGCCACCCAGCGTCGGGACCGGTCGCAGGCCCAGGCGCTGCTCGGCGCGCTGGCGGAACTGCACGTGCACGGCGTGCCGGTGACCTGGCAGGAGTGGTTCACCGACAGCGGGCCGCGACGGGTCGACCTGCCGACGTACACCTTCCAACACCAGCGCTACTGGCCGGAGCCGGCGAACCGGCCGCGTACGAGGACGACCGACAGCGTCGACGCCGACTTCTGGGCCGCCGTCGAGCAGGGCGACCTGAGCGCCCTCGCCACGCAGTTCGGCGACGACGGCGCCGCCCTGGACGCCCTCACCCCGGCCCTGCCGGTCCTGTCGACCTGGCACCGGGCGCGTACGCGGCGGGCGGTCGTGGACGCGTGGTCGTACCGGGTCGGGTGGAAGCGGACCGACATCACCGCCGAGCCGGCGCGGCCCGGCGTGTGGCTGCTCGTGACGGCGGAGGACGACCTGACGGACGGCACCCGCGCGGAGGCGGTCACCAAGGCCCTCGCCGAGGTCGGCGCCGACGTGGTCCGGCTGACCGTCGACCCGGTCGGCACCGACCGGGCGGAACTCGCCCGCCGGCTGGCCGACGCGCTGGCCGACGGGCCCGTCACCGGCGTGCTGTCCCTGCTCGGCCTCCGCGACCAGCCGCACCCCGCCCACCCGGCCGTACCGGTCGGGACGGCCGCCACGCTGCTGCTGCTCCAGGCCCTGCACGACGCCGGGGCGACGACCCGGCTGTGGTGCCTGACCCAGGGCGCGGTCAGCACCGGCGACGGGGACGCGGTGCACGGCGTCGCCCAGAGCGGGCTGTGGGGCCTGGGGCTCGTGGCGGGCCTGGAACACCCCCAGCTGTGGGGTGGGCTGGTGGACCTGCCCGAGCAGGTCGACGCGACGGCGTGGGACCGGGTGGCGCGGGTGGTGACCGGCGCCGGCGACGAGGACCAGTTGGCCGTACGCCCCTCCGGGGTGTTCGTCCGCCGCCTGGTCCGGGCGGCACCCGCCGCCCCCGACACGGCCCAGCGGTGGCGGCCGTCCGGCACGGTGCTGGTCACCGGCGGCACCGGCGCCCTGGGCGCCCACGTCGCCAGGTGGGCGGCGGCCAACGGCGCCGCGCACGTCGTGCTGACCAGCCGCCGGGGCGAGCGCGCCCCGGGGGCGACGGAGCTGCGCGACGAGCTGACCGCGCAGGGCGTACGGGCGTCGGTCGTGGCCTGCGACGTGGCCGACCGCGACCAGGTGGCGGCACTGCTGGCCCGGCTCGACGAGGACCCCGCGCCGTTGACGGCCGTGGTCCACGCGGCGGGCGCCGGCGAGCCCGGCCTGATCGCCGACACCGACCTGGCCGCGTTCGCCGGCGTGCTCGACGGCAAGGTCGCCGGCGCCGTGCACCTGGACGCGCTGCTCGCCGACCGGCCGTTGGACGCCTTCGTGCTCTTCGCCTCCATCGCCGGGGTGTGGGGCAGCGGCGGGCAGTCCGCGTACGCCGCCGGCAACGCCTTCCTGGACGCGCTCGCGGAGCAGCGTCGCGGACGGGGCCTGCCGGCGACCTCCGTGGCCTGGGGGCCGTGGGCCGACGGCGGCATGGCCACCGGCGAGGCCCAGCAGGCGCTGGCCCGGCGCGGCCTGACCGCCATGGCACCGGCCGACGCCGTGCACGCCATGCGGTACGCCGTCGGCCTGCCCCGGGCGGCGCTGACCGTGGTGGACGTCGACTGGGCGGTCTTCGCCCCGGCGTACGCCCTGGCCCGCCCCCGGCCGCTGCTCGACGACATCGCCGAGGCCCGCGAGGCGCTGCACGCCCAGGCCGGGCAGCAGCAGCCCGGCGGGGCCGTCGACGCCCTGCGGGAGCACCTGCTCACGCTGCCCCGGCCCGAGCGGGTCCGGCACCTGGTCGACCTCGTCCGCACCCACGCCTCCGCCGTGCTCGGCCACTCGGGCACGGACCGGGTCAAGCCGCAGCGCGCCTTCAAGGAGCTCGGGTTCGACTCGCTGACGGCGGTCGAGCTGCGCAACCGGCTGACCGGGGCCACCGGCCTGTCGCTGCCCGCGACCCTCGTCTTCGACTACCCGAACCCGGCCGTGCTCGCCGAGAACCTGCTCGACGGCCTGCTGCCCGAGGGGGCACAGGCGGACGGCGGCGACCCGGCGGAGGCGGCCGTCCGGCAGGCGCTCGCGGCGATCCCGCTGACCCGCCTGCGGGAGGCCGGGCTGCTGGACCTGCTGCTCAACCTCGCCGACGCCGACGGCGGCGACGGTGACGAGTCCACCGACGAGGACCTGGACCTCGACGACCTCGACACCGACGCCCTCGTCAGGCTGGCGCTTGACGGAACCGATTCCTGACCGTTGTCCCCAGTACGGAGCTCATGATGTCTACGTCCGCAGACAAGGTCGTCGAGGCGCTTCGCGCCTCGCTCAAGGAGACGGGCCGCCTCCGTCAGCTCAACCAGCAGCTGACCGCTGCCGCCCGGGAGCCCATCGCGATCGTCGCGATGTCCTGCCGCTACCCGGGCGGCGTGGCCAGCCCCGAGCAGCTCTGGGACCTGGTGGCCTCCGGCAGCGACGCCATCGGCGGTTTCCCGACCGACCGGGGCTGGGACCTGGCCAACCTGTACGACCCGGACGCCGACCGGGCCGGCCACTCCACCACCCGGGAGGGCGGCTTCCTCTACGACGCGGCCGACTTCGACGCCGAGTTCTTCGGCATCTCGCCGCGCGAGGCCGTGGCGATGGACCCGCAGCAGCGGCTGCTGCTGGAGACGTCGTGGGAGGCGTTCGAGCAGGCCCGGATCGCGCCCGCGTCCATGCGGGGGCAGAAGGTCGGCGTCTTCGTCGGGACCGCCGCCAACGGCTACGGCGTGGGCCCGCAGACCGAGGTCGAGGGCACCGACGAGGGCTACCTGCTGACCGGCACCGCCACCAGCATCGTCTCGGGACGGATCGCGTACGCCCTCGGCCTGGAGGGCCCCGCCGTCACGGTCGACACCGCCTGCTCGTCGTCGCTTGTCGCACTGCACCTGGCCTGCCAGGCGCTGCGGCAGGGCGACTTCGACCTGGCCCTGGCCGGCGGTGTCTGCGTGATGGCCACCCCCGCCCCGTTCGTGGGCTTCTCCCGGCAGCGGGGGCTCGCCCCCGACGGCCGGTGCAAGTCGTTCGCCGCCGCCGCCGACGGCACCGGCTGGTCCGAGGGCGTCGGCATCCTGCTGGTGGAGCGGCTGTCGGACGCCCAGCGCAAGGGGCACCCCGTCCTCGCCGTGATCGCCGGCAGCGCCGTCAACCAGGACGGCGCGTCCAACGGCCTGACCGCCCCCAACGGGCCCGCCCAGCAGCGGGTGATCCGGCAGGCCCTCGCGAACGCCCGGCTGACCACGGCCGACGTGGACGCCGTCGAGGCGCACGGCACCGGCACCGTCCTCGGCGACCCGATCGAGGCGCAGGCGCTGCTGGCCACGTACGGGCGGGACCGGCCCGCCGACCGGCCGCTGCTGCTCGGCTCGATCAAGTCGAACATCGGTCACAGCCAGTCCGCCGCGGGCGTGGCCGGCGTGATCAAGATGGTGATGGCGATGCGGCACGGCGTCGTGCCGTCCACCCTGCACGTCGACGAGCCGACGCCGAAGGTGGACTGGTCGGCCGGCGAGGTGTCGCTGGTGACCGAGGCGACGCCGTGGCCGGTGACCGACCGTCCCCGCCGGGCGGCCGTCTCGTCGTTCGGCATCTCCGGCACCAACGCGCACACCATCCTGGAGGAGCCGCCCGCCGCCGACGCCGCGGCCCCCGCCGACGCCGGCCCGGCCCCCGCCCTGCCGGCGGTGCCCGTGCTGCTGTCCGCCCGGTCGGAGGCCGCGCTGAGGGCGCAGGCGGGCCGCTGGGCCCGGTGGCTGGACGACGACGAGACCCTCCGGCCCGTGGACGTCGGCTGGTCGTCGGTGGTGTCGCGCTCCGCGCTGGAGCACCGCGCGGTCCTCACCGCCACCGACCGTGGGGACCTGCTGGCGGGGCTGCGCGCCCTCGCCGCCGGCCAGCCGTCCGGCGCGGTGGTCGCCGCTCAGGCCGCCGACCGGGGCCCGCTCGCGGTGCTCTTCTCCGGCCAGGGCGCGCAGCGCGCCGGCATGGGCCGGGAGTTGTACGCCGAGTTCCCCGTCTTCGCGACCGCCCTCGACGAGGTGTGCGCGCAGCTCGACCCGCTGCTGCCGCGTCCGCTGAAGGAGGTGCTGTTCGCGCCCGAGGGTTCCGCCGAGGCGGAGCTGCTGGACCAGACCGCGTTCACCCAGGCCGGGCTGTTCGCCGTCGAGGTGGCGCTGTTCCGGCTCGTCGGGTCGTACGGCGTGGTGCCGGACTTCGTGGGCGGCCACTCCATCGGCGAGATCGCCGCCGCGCACGTGGCCGGGGTGCTGTCCCTGGCGGACGCGGCGGCGCTGGTCGCGGCGCGGGGTCGGTTGATGCAGGCGCTGCCCACGGGCGGCGGGATGCTGGCCGTCGCGGCCACCGAGGACGACGTCCTCGCCACGCTGGAGGGCCTGGCCGACGTGGGGATCGCGGCGGTCAACGGGCCGACGTCGGTGGTGGTCTCCGGCGCCGTCGACGCGCTGGACGAGGTGGAGCGGCTCTGGCGGGAGCGGGGCGCGCGTACGCGCCGGCTCACGGTGAGCCACGCGTTCCACAGTCCGCTGATGGAGCCGATGCTCGCCGAGTTCCGGGCCGTCCTCGACGGGTTGACGTTCGCCGCGCCGGTGCTGCCGGTGGTGTCGAACGTGACCGGGGCGCTCGCCGACGCCGACGAGATCCGCACGGCCGACTACTGGGTGCGCCACGTCCGGCAGGCCGTCCGCTTCGCCGACGGGGTCGCCGCGCTGCGCGCCGCCGGCGTGGACACGTTCCTGGAGATCGGCCCGCGCAGCGTACTGACCGCGATGACCCGGGACGTGCTGAGCGGGCAGGAGCCGGCGGACGCCGACGACGACACCCCGGTCATCGCCGTGCCCGTCCTGCGCGCCGACCGCCCCGAGGCGCGGGCCCTGCTCGCCGCCCTCTCCGAGCTGCACGTCAACGGGGCGCCCGTCGACTGGCCGGCCCTCTACGCCGGCGCCGGCGCGACCCCGGTCGCCCTGCCCACGTACGCGTTCCAGCGGCAGCGCTACTGGCCCGAGCAGATGCCGGTCTCGGTCACCGGCCCGGTCAGCCCGGACGTGGTGGACGTCGAGTTCTGGTCGGCGGTGGAACGCTCCGACGTGGCGGCCCTCGCCGCGCAGTTCGGCGACGACGGGGCGGACGTTCTCGCCCCGGCCCTGCCGGTCCTGTCGTCCTGGCGCAAGGCGCGGCTGCGGGACGCGGTCGTCGACGGCTGGTCGTACCGGGTGGTGTGGAAGCGGACCGCCGCCCCCGCTCCGGTCACCCCGTCCGGCCGCTGGCTGCTCGTCGAAGCGGCCGGCGACGCCCCCACGACGGAGTGGGCCGAGGCGCTCGCGGGGGCGCTGACCGCCGCCGGCGGCGAGGTGTCCCGGCTGGCGGTGGACCCGACGGCGGAACGCGACCAGGTGACGGCGCGGGTGGCCGAGGCCGTGGGGGACACCCCGTTCACCGGGATCGTCTCCCTGCTGGGCCTGCTGGACCGACCGCACCCCGGCCAGCCGGCGGTGCCGCTCGGCACGGCCGCCACGATGACGCTGGTGCAGGCCCTGCACGCCGCCGACGTCGCCGCGCCACTGTGGACGGTGACCCGGGGCGCGGTCGGCACCGGGGACGCCGACCCGGTCCGCAGCGTCGCCCAGGGCGGCCTGTGGGGCCTGGCCCGGGTCGCCGGGCTGGAACACCCGCAGCTCTGGGGCGGCCTCGTCGACCTGCCGGACGGGCCCGACCGCAGCGACTGGGACCACCTGGTGGGCGTCCTGACCGGCGGCGGCCCCGAGGACCAGGTCGCCGTACGGACCTCGGGCGTCTTCGTGCGCCGACTGGTGCGCGCCACGCCGGCGGCCGTGGGCACGGTCGAACGCTGGCAGCCGTCGGGCACCGTGCTGATCACCGGCGGCACCGGGGCGCTCGGCGCCCACGTGGCCCGCTGGGCGGCGGCCAACGGCGCGGCGCACGTCGTGCTGACCAGCCGCCGGGGCGAGCGCGCCCCGGGAGCGGCGGAGCTGCGCGACGAGCTGACCGGGCTCGGCGCCCGGGTGACCCTGGTCGCCGCCGACATGGCCGACCGCGCCCGGGTCGAGGCGCTGCTGCGCGACGTCGACGCCGACCCGGCGCCGCTGACGGCGGTGGTGCACGCCGCTGGGGTGGGCCAGCTGAACATGCTCGCCGACACCGACCTCGCCGGGCTCGCCGGGGTGCTGGACGGCAAGATCGCCGGTGCGGTGCACCTGGACGAGCTGCTGGGCGACCGGCCGCTCGACGCGTTCGTGCTCTTCTCCTCCATCGCCGGCATCTGGGGCAGCGGCGGACAGGCCGCGTACGCCGCCGGCAACGCCTTCCTCGACGCGCTCGCCGAGCGGCGCCGCGCCCGCGGCCTGGCCGCCACCGCCGTGGCCTGGGGACCCTGGGCCGAGGGCGGCATGGCCAGCGGCGAGGGCCAGGAACTGCTGGCCCGGCGCGGCCTCAGCCCCATGTCGCCGGCCCAGGCCGTGTACGCGCTGCGCAGCGCCGTCGGCCGGGCCGTGCCGTCGGTGACCGTGGCGGACGTCGACTGGTCCCTGTTCACCCCGGCGTTCGCCGCCGCCCGCGCCCGCCCCCTGCTCGACGACATCGCCGAGGCGCGCGACGCCCTGCGCGTGGTCGACGCCGAACCGGAGGACACCGCCGGCGGCGGGCTGCGGCAGCACCTGCTGACGCTGCCCCGCGCCGAGCAGGACCGCCACCTGACCGACCTCGTACGCACGCACACCGCCGCGGTGCTCGGCCACTCCGGCACCGACCTGGTCAAGGCGAACCGGGCGTTCAAGGAGCTGGGCTTCGACTCGCTGACCGCCGTCGAGCTGCGCAACCGGCTCGGCGCCGCCACCGGGCTCACCCTGCCCACCACCCTGGTCTTCGACTACCCGAACCCGGCCGCCCTCGCCGACCACCTGTCGGCGACGCTGCGCCTGCACGAGGTCGACACCGTCACCACCTGGGGCCCCGCCGGGCCGGTGGACGACGACCCGATCGTCATCGTCGGCATGAGCTGCCGGTACCCGGGCGGCGTGGCCAACCCGGACGACCTGTGGAACCTGGTCGCCACCGGACGCGACGGCATCAGCGGCTTCCCCGACGACCGGAACTGGGACATGGGCCGGCTGCTGGCCGTCGACGCCGACGGGCGACCCGTGTCGCACACCCGCGAGGGCGGCTTCGTCGACGGCGCCACCACGTTCGACCCCGGCTTCTTCGGCATCTCGCCGCGCGAGGCGGTCGCCATGGACCCGCAGCAGCGCCTGCTGCTGGAGGCGTCCTGGGAGGCCGTCGAGCAGGCCGGCATCGACCCGGACGAGCTGCGCGGCAGCCGTACCGGCGTCTTCGTCGGCGCCTCCCCGTCGGGCTACGGCACCACCGACACCCCGGCGGAGCTGGCCGGATACCAGCTCACGGGCGGCGCGCACAGCGTCATCTCCGGCCGGGTGTCGTACACCTTCGGGCTGGAGGGCCCGGCGGTGACGGTCGACACCGCCTGCTCGTCGTCGCTGGTGGCGGTGCACCTGGCCGCCCAGGCGCTGCGCGGCGGCGAGTGCGACATGGCGCTGGCCGGCGGCGTCACCGTCATGGTGACCCCGGGCGCCTTCGTCGAGTTCTCCCGCCAGGGCGGCCTCGCCCCGGACGGGCGCTGCAAGTCCTTCGCCGCCGACGCCGACGGCACCGGCTGGTCGGAGGGCGTCGGCGTGCTGCTGGTCCAGCGGCTCTCCGACGCCCGGCGGCAGGGCCGCCAGGTGCTCGCCGTGATCGCCGGCAGCGCCGTCAACCAGGACGGCGCGTCCAACGGCCTCACCGCCCCGAACGGGCCCGCCCAGCAGCGGGTGATCCGGCAGGCACTGGCGAACGCCCGGCTGACCACGGCCGACGTGGACGCCGTCGAGGCGCACGGCACGGGCACGACCCTGGGCGACCCCATCGAGGCGCAGGCCCTGCTGGCCACCTACGGCCAGGGCCGGCCCGCCGACCGGCCGCTGCTGCTCGGTTCGATCAAGTCGAACATCGGCCACAGCCAGGCCGCCGCCGGTGTCGCCGGCATGATCAAGATGGTGCAGGCGATGCGGTACGGGCTGCTCCCGCAGACCCTGCACCTCGACGAGCCGACCCCCCACGTGGACTGGACCGCCGGCGCGGTGTCCCTGCTGGCCGAGGCGCGTCCCTGGCCGGCGGTGGACCGGCCGCGCCGGGCCGCCGTGTCGTCGTTCGGCATCAGCGGTACGAACGTCCACCTGATCCTGGAGCAGCCGCCCGCGCCGACCGCCGGGGACGAGCCGGAGGTCGAGGGCGAGCCGTCGCGGACGCCGTCCGTGCTGCCGGTGCTGCTCTCGGCGCGGGACGCGGCCGGACTGTCGGCGCAGGCCGACCGCTGGGCGCAGTGGCTCAGCGGCACCCGGACCTCGCGCCCGCTCGACGTGGCCTGGTCGTCGGTGGCGTCGCGGTCCGTGCTGGAGCACCGGGCGGTCGTGTCCGGTGCGACCCGCGACGAGCTGCTGGCGGGCCTCGAAGCCGTGGCGACGGGCGAGCCCTCGGCCGGCGTACTCACCGGCCCTGGCGGTCAGCGCGGCCAGCTCGCCCTGCTCTTCTCCGGCCAGGGCGCGCAGCGCGCCGGCATGGGCCGGGAGTTGTCGGCGGAGTTCCCGGTGTTCGCCGCCGCGCTGGACGAGGTGTGTGGACATCTCGACCCGCTGCTGCCGCGTCCGTTGCGGGAGGTGCTGTTCGCGTCGGCGGGTTCCGCCGAGACGGAGTTGCTGGACCAGACCGTGTTCACGCAGGCCGGTCTGTTCGCGGTCGAGGTGGCGCTGTTCCGCCTCGTGGAGACGTTCGGGATCGTGCCGGACATGTTGGCCGGGCATTCGATCGGCGAGGTGACCGCCGCGCATGTCGCGGGCGTGCTGTCCCTGTCCGACGCGTGTCAGCTCGTGGCCGCGCGGGGTCGGTTGATGCAGGCGCTGCCCACGGGCGGCGGGATGCTGGCCGTGGCCGCCGACGAGGCTGCGGTGGTGGAGTCGATCGCGGGCCTGGGAGACCGGGTGGGCATCGCGGCGGTCAACGGGCCCACCGCCGTGGTGGTTTCCGGTGCCGTCGAGGCCCTCGACGAGGTGGAGCGGGTCTGGCGCGACCGGGGCGCGCGCACGCGCCGTCTCACGGTGAGCCACGCGTTCCACAGCCCGCTGATGGAGCCGATGCTGGCCGAGTTCCGCACGGTCCTGGAGGGGCTGACGTTCTCCGCGCCGTTGCTGCCGGTCGTGTCGAACGTGACCGGTGCCCTGGCCGGCGACGAGATCCGCACGGCCGACTACTGGGTGCGGCACGTGCGGGAGGCCGTGCGCTTCGCCGACGGCATCGCCGCCCTGCGGGCCACCGGGGTCGACACCTTCCTGGAGGTCGGCCCGCAGAGCGTGCTGACGGCGATGGCCGCCGACGTGCTGCCCGCCGATGACGCCGTGCTGGCCGTGGCCGTGCAGCGCCGGGACCGTCCGGAGGCGCACGCGCTGCTGCACGCCCTCGCCGAGCTGCACGTGCACGGCGTTCCCATGACCTGGCAGCAGTGGTTCGCCGACACCGGCGCGCGCCGCGTCGACCTGCCCACGTACGCCTTCCACCGCGAGCGGTACTGGCTGCCGCCGGCCGGCCAGTCGGCCGACGTCTCCGGGGCCGGCCTCGGCGTGGCGCGCCACCCGCTGCTCGGCGCGGCGGTCTCGGTCGCCGGCGAGGACATGGTCGTGCTGACCGGCCGGCTGTCGGTGTCGACCCACCCGTGGCTCGCCGACCACGTCATCTCCGGCGCCGTGATCGTGCCCGGCACCGCCCTGGTGGACCTCGTCGTCCGCGCGGGCGACGAGGTCGGTGCCTCCCGCGTCCGCGAGCTGACCGTGCTCGCCCCGCTCGTGCTGCCCGCCACCGGCGGTGGGGTACGGGTACAGGTCCGGGTCGGTCCCGTCGACGGGACCGGCAACCGCTCGGTGACCGTGCACTCCCAGCCCGAGGACGACCCCGAGTCGGGCTGGACCCGGCACGCCGACGGCCTCGTCAACGCCCCCACGGCCGACGAGCCCACGGTGGGCGCGTGGCCGCCGCCCGGCGCGTCCGAGGTGGACGTCACCGGCTGGTACCCGGCGGTGGCCGAGCACGGGCTCTCCTACGGGCCGGTCTTCCGGGGCCTGCGGCGGGCGTGGACCGCCGAGGGCGAGGTGTTCGCCGAGGTCGCCCTCCCCGACGAGGTGCTCGGGGACCCGGCGGGATTCGGGGTGCACCCGGCACTGCTGGACGCCGCCCTGCACCCCGTCGGGCTGCTGCCCGCCGACGGGGCCGGCGGCGGGGCCCGGGTGCCGTTCGCGTTCGAAGGCGTGCAGGTCCACGCGGTCGGGGCCCGGACGCTCCGGGTCCGCCTCACCGCCACCGGCAACTCGGTGCGGCTGGTCGCCGTCGACGAGACCGGTGTGCCGGTGGTGTCGGTGGACTCGCTGACGCTGCGCGAGCTGACCGGCATGGCGACGCCGTCCGACGAGGCACACCGCTCCCTGTTCGAGGTGTCCTGGCAGCCCGAGCAGATCACCGCGCCCGACGGCGCGTACGGCTGGGCCGTGCTCGGTGACCGGCCGCTCGACGGCGCGCCGCAGCTTCCGGCGTACGCCGAGGTCGCGGCCGTGGCCACGGCGGTGACGGACGCAACGGCCCCCGCTCCCGCGGCGTTGCTGCTGCCCGTCTCCCCGGCGGCGCCCGGGGCGGACCTGCCCGACGCGGCGCGGTCGGTCACGGCGGACGTCCTCGGCGCGGTGCAGGCCTGGCTGGCCGCCGATGCCCTGGCGGACTCGCGGCTGGTCGTGGTGACCCGTGGCGCGGTGGCCACCGGCACGACCGACCGCGTCACCGACCTGGCGGGCGCCGCGGTCTGGGGCCTGCTGCGCTCGGCCCAGTCGGAGCACCCCGGCCGGATCGTGCTGGCCGACCTCGAACCGGACGCCGACCTGGACGCCGACCTGCTGGCCCTGCTCGCCGCCGCCGCCGACGACCCCGCCCTCGGCGGGCAGCTCGCGGTGCGGGCGGGCACGGCGTACCTGCCGCGGCTGGTCCGCGCCACCGATGACGCGCGCACCCCGGCGACCCTCGGCCGGGGGACCGTCCTCGTCACCGGCGGCACCGGCTCGCTCGGCGCCCTGGTGTCCGAACACCTCGTCACCGCGTACGGCGTGCGCTCGCTGGTGCTGGCGTCCCGCCAGGGCCCGGCGGCCCCCGGCGCCGACGACCTGGTGCAGCGGCTGGCCGCGCTCGGCGCGAGCGCCCGGGTGGTCGCCACGGACGTGACCGACCGCGAGCGCGTCGGCGAGCTGGTCCGGGCGATCACCGCCGAGGACCGCCTGGCCGGGGTGGTGCACACCGCCGGCGTTCTCGACGACGGCGTCGTCAGCGGGATCACCGCCGAGCGGCTGGCGGACGTGCTGGCCCCGAAGGTCACGGCCGGCTGGTGGCTGCACGAGGCGACCGCCGAGCTGGACCTCGACCTGTTCGTGCTCTTCTCCTCCGTCGCCGGGGTGCTCGGCTCTCCCGGCCAGGCCGCCTACGCGGCCGGCAACGCCTTCCTGGACGCCCTCGCCGTGCTGCGGGCGCAGCGCGGGCTGCCCGCGGTCAGCCTCGCGTGGGGCATGTGGGACACGGACGGCATGGCCGCGTCGATCAACGACACCGACCGGGCGCGGGTGACCCGGGCCGGTCTGGTCCCGATGACCGCACCGGTCGGGCTCGGGCTGTGGGACGCCGCCCTGGCCCACGGCGGCGCGGCGCTGGTACCGGCGGTGGTCGACCTGCCCGCCATGCGGGCGCAGACCGCCGCCGGCCGGGTGCCGGTGATGCTGCGGGCCCTGGTGGGACCGGGCACGAAGCGCCGCCGCTCCGGCTCCGGAGCCTGGGTCGACCGGCTGGCCGGGCTCGACCCGCAGGAGGCGCGCACGCAGGTGGCCCTGCTGGTCCGGGGGATGATCGCGCAGGTCCTCGGTCACGCCGGCGCCGAGGCGGTGCCGGCGGACCGGGCGTTCCGGGAACTGGGCTTCGACTCGCTGACCGCCGTCGAGCTGCGCAACCGGATCAACGGCGCGACCGGGCTGCGGCTCACGTCGACGCTCGTCTTCGACTACCCGACCCCCGGCGCCCTGTCGGAGCACCTGTACGAGCAGCTGTCCGGCCAGGTCGCCGACCAGCAGCAGGCCGTGCGGGCGACCACCGTCGACGAGCCGATCGCGATCGTGGGCATGGCCTGCCGCTACCCGGGTGGCGTGACGAACCCGCAGCAGTTGTGGGACCTGGTCGCCGCCGGGGCCGACGGCATCGGCGAGTTCCCCACCGACCGGGGCTGGGAACTCGACCGGCTCTTCCACCCCGACCCGGACAACCCCGGCACGTCGTACACCCGGCACGGTGGTTTCCTGTACGGGGCCGCCGAGTTCGACCCGGACTTCTTCGGCATCTCGCCGCGCGAGGCGATCGCGATGGACCCGCAGCAGCGGCTGCTGCTGGAGACCTCGTGGGAGACGTTCGAGTCGGCCGGTCTCGACCCGCAGCGGTTGCGCGGCAGCCGGACCGGCGTGTTCGCCGGCCTGATGTACCACGACTACGCCTCCGGCGTGCAGGACCTGCCCGAGGGCGTGGGCGGCTACCTCGGCACCGGCACCTCCGGCAGCGTGCTGTCCGGCCGGGTGGCGTACACCTTCGGGCTGGAGGGCCCGGCGGTCACCGTCGACACGGCGTGCTCCTCGTCGCTGGTGGCGCTGCACCTCGCGGTGCAGGCGCTGCGCAGCGGCGAGTGTGATCTGGCGCTGGCCGGTGGCGTGACGGTGATGGCCACGCCCGGCACGTTCATCGAGTTCTCCCGGCAGCGGGGCCTGTCGGCCGACGGCCGCTGCAAGTCGTTCGCGGCGGCGGCCGACGGCACCGGCTGGTCCGAGGGCGTCGGCGTGCTGCTCGTGCAGCGCCTCTCCGACGCCCGGCGCGAGGGCCGGCGGGTCCTGGCGGTGGTACGCGGATCGGCGATCAACCAGGACGGCGCGTCGAACGGGCTGACCGCCCCGAACGGCCCGTCGCAGCAGCGGGTGATCCGGCAGGCGCTGGCGAACGCGCGGCTCACCACCGCCGACGTGGACGCCGTCGAGGCACACGGCACCGGCACGACCCTCGGTGACCCGATCGAGGCGCAGGCCCTGCTGGCCACCTACGGGCAGGACCGTCCGGAGGACCGGCCGCTGTGGCTGGGCTCGATCAAGTCGAACATCGGCCACACCCAGGCCGCCGCCGGGGTGGCCGGCATCATCAAGATGATCATGGCGATGCGCCACGGGCTGCTGCCGTCCACGCTGCACGTCGACGAGCCCTCCCCGCACATCGAGTGGAGCGCCGGGGCGGTCTCCCTGCTCACCGAGGCACGCGACTGGCCCGTGGCGGGCCGGCCGCGCCGCGCGGCGGTCTCGTCGTTCGGAGTCAGCGGCACCAACGCGCACGTCATCATCGAGCAGCCCTCCGCCGAGGCGGAGCCCACCCGGGACGAGGGCGCGCCGACGCCCGCCGCCGGATCGCTGCCCGCCCCGGTGCTGCTGTCGGCCCGGTCCGAGGCCGCCGTCGCCGCCCAGGCGGAGCGCTGGGCCCGCTGGATCGCCGGCGACGAGGAACTGCGCCCCGTCGACGTCGGCTGGTCGTCGACCGTCAGCCGGGCCGTGCTGGAGCACCGCGCGGTGGTCACCGCGACGGACCGGGACGAACTGCTGGCCGGACTGCGCGCCCTCGCCGCCGGCGAGTCGGCCGCCACCGTGGTCGCCGGCACGGGCGCGACGCGTACGCAGTTGGCTGTGCTCTTCTCCGGCCAGGGCGCGCAGCGCGCCGGGATGGGCCGGGAGCTGTCCGAGGCGTTCCCGGTGTTCGCGACCGCGCTGGACGAGGTGTGCGGGCAGCTCGACCCGCTGCTGCCGCGCCCGCTGCGGGAGGTGCTGTTCGCGTCAGCGGGTTCCGCCGAGGCGGAGTTGCTGGACCAGACGGTGTTCACGCAGGCCGGGTTGTTCGCGGTCGAGGTGGCGCTGTTCCGCCTGGTGGAGTCGTTCGGGATCGTGCCCGACGTGCTGGCCGGTCACTCGATCGGCGAGGTGACGGCCGCGTACGTGGCAGGGGTGCTGTCCCTGGCCGACGCGTGCGTCCTCGTCGCCGCGCGGGGCCGGTTGATGCAGGCGCTGCCCACGGGCGGCGGCATGCTGGCCGTGGCCGCCGACGAGGCGGCCGTGGCGGAGTCGATCGCCGGGCTGACCGACCGCGTCGGCATCGCGGCCGTCAACGGGCCCACCGCCGTGGTCGTCTCCGGTGCCGTCGAGGCCCTGGCCGAGGTGGAGCAGGCCTGGCGGGACCGGGGCGTGCGTACCCGCCGGCTCACCGTCAGCCACGCGTTCCACAGCCCGCTGATGGCGCCGATGCTCGACGAGTTCCGCGCCGTCCTGGCGGGGCTGACGTTCCGGGCGCCGCTGCTGCCGGTGGTGTCGAACCTGACCGGCGCGCTCGCCGACCCGCAGGAGATCACCCGCGCCGAGTACTGGGTGCGGCACGTGCGGGAGGCAGTCCGCTACGCCGACGGCATCGCCGCCCTGCGGGCCACCGGGGTCGACACCTTCCTGGAGATCGGCCCGCAGAGCGTCCTGACCGCGATGAACGCCGACCTGCTCGCCGAGGACGCGCTCGCGGTGGCAGTCCAGCGCCGGGACCGGCCCGCCCCGCAGGCACTGCTGCACGCCCTCGCCGACCTGCACGTCCACGGCGTCCCGGTGACCTGGACGCAGTGGTTCACCGACGCCGGCGCCGCCCGGGTCGACCTGCCGACGTACGCCTTCCAGCACCAGCGGTACTGGCTCGGCGCGGGCCAGGCGCGTACCGCCGACGTGTCCGGCGCCGGCCTCGGCGTGGCCGGGCACCCGCTGCTCGGCGCGGCGGTCACCGTCGCCGGCGCGGACATGGTGGTGCTGACCGGCCGGCTGTCCCTCGCCACCCACGCGTGGCTCGCCGACCACGTCGTCTCCGGCGCGGTCATCGTGCCGGGCACCGCCCTGGTGGAGTTGGCCGTCCGGGCCGGCGACGAGGTGGGCGCGTCCCGGGTGCGGGAGCTGACCGTGGCCGCGCCGCTGGTGCTGCCGGAGGCCGGCGCGGTGCGGGTGCAGGTGCGCGTCGGCGCGGCCGACGAGGCCGGCACCCGGGTCGTGGCGGTGCACTCGCAGGCCGAGGGCGACCCGGAGGCCGACTGGGTCCACCACGCGGAGGGCGTGCTGGAGCCGGCGACGGCCGACGAGCCGAGCCTGGGGGAGTGGCCCCCGACCGGCGCGTCCGAGCAGGACGTCACGGGCTGGTACCCGACGCTTGCGGAGCACGGCCTGACGTACGGGCCGGTGTTCCAGGGGCTGCGCCGGGTGTGGACCGCCGGCGACGACGTGTACGCCGAGGTGGTGCTGCCGGACGAGGCGGCGACGGAGGCGGCGCGCTTCGGGGTGCACCCGGCGTTGCTGGACGCCGCCCTGCACCCGATCGGGCTGCTGCCGGGTGGCGAGGGTTCGGGCGGGGCGCGGGTGCCGTTCGCGTTCGAGGGTGTGCAGGTGCACGCCTCGGGTGCGCGGGTGCTGCGGGTGCGGCTGTCGCGTACGGGCTCGGCGGTGCGGCTTGTCGCGTGCGACGAGTCGGGCGCGGCCGTGGTCTCGGTCGACTCCCTCGCCCTGCGCGAGCTGACCGGCGTGACCGCGGCGGGCGCGGCGGCCCGCGCGATGTTCGAACTCACCTGGCAGGCCGAGGAGATCGCCGCCGCCGGGGACCTCTCCGGCTGGGCGCTGGTCGGCTCGCCGGCCACCGCCGACCTGCCGGCGTACGGCGACGTCGAGGCGCTCGTCGCGGCGGTCGACGCCGGCCGGACGACCGCACCGAAGGCGCTGCTGCTGCCGCTCGACGCGCCGGAGAGCGCCGTCCCCGACGCTGTTCGCGCGGCGACGTCGCAGGTGCTGGCGACGGTGCGGTCCTGGCTGGCGGCGGACGTGCTGGGGGAGTCGCGGCTGGTGGTGGTGACGCGGGGCGCGGTGTCGGTGGCGGCGGACGACCGGGTGTCGGACCTGGGTGGTGCGGCGGTGTGGGGTCTGCTGCGTTCGGCGCAGTCGGAGCACCCGGGCCGCATCGTCCTGGCGGACGTCGATCGTGACGTGGATGCCGGGACGTTGGCCGTCCTGACGGCACTGGCCGACGAGCCGTCGACGCACGGCGGTCAGGTCGCGGTGCGTGCGGGTGGGGTGTTCGTGCCGCGTCTGGTGCGCGCGGTCGCCCCGGCGGCGCAGGCGCCGGTCGTGGGTGACGGTGCGGTGCTGGTCACCGGTGGTACGGGTGCGCTCGGTGCGCTGGTCGCGGAGCACCTGGTGTCGGCGCACGGCGTGCGGTCGCTGGTGCTGGTGTCGCGGCGCGGTCCGGAGGCCGCCGGTGCGGGCGAGCTGTCGGAGCGGTTGTCGGCGCTGGGGGCGTCGGTGCGGGTTGTCGCCTGTGACGTGACGGACCGGGATCAGGTCGGCGCGCTGGTGGCCGAGGTCGCCGCCGGGGAACGCCTGGCGGGCGTGGTGCACACCGCCGGTGTCCTGGACGACGGGGTGATCGAGCGGGTCACCGAGGAGCGTCTGGCGGGCGTGTTGGCGCCCAAGGTGTCGGCCGGGTGGTTCCTGCACGACGCGACGGCGTCGCTGGATCTCGACTTGTTCGTGGTGTTCTCGTCGGTGGCGGGTGTGTTGGGTTCGCCGGGTCAGTCGGCGTACGCGGCGGGCAACGCGTTCCTCGACGCCCTTGCGGCGTACCGGCGGCAGCTCGGGTTGCCGGCCGTCAGCCTGGCGTGGGGCATGTGGGACACCGCCGGCATGGCCGCCTCGATCGACGAGGCGGACCGGGCGCGTTCCGCGCGGGCTGGCCTGACGCCGATGAGCGCCGAGGTCGGGCTGGAGCTGTTCGACGCCGCCCTGGCGGCGGAGCGGCCGGCGCTGGTGCCGGCCGTGATCGACGTACCGGCGATGCGCGCAGCGCTCGGTGCCGGCCCGGTGCCGGCCGTGCTGCGTACCCTGATCGGATCGACGGCGGCCCGGCGACGGGCCGCGCGGGGCGGCGACTGGGCCAACCAGCTCGCGGGCCTGGCGCCCGACGAGGCGCGCGCCCAGGTCGACGTGCTGGTGCGGGGCCTGGTCGCGCAGGTGCTCGGGCACGGCGGTGCGGACTCGGTGCCGGCGGACCGGGCGTTCCGGGAGCTGGGCTTCGACTCGCTGACGGCGGTGGACCTTCGTAACCGGTTGAACGCGGCCACGGGGCTGCGGCTGGCCTCGACGCTGGTCTTCGACTACCCGACCCCGGCCGTGCTCGTCGACCACCTGCACGAGCAGGTCTCCGGGCAGATCACCGCCCGCCAGACGGCGGTGCTCACCGCCAGCACCGACGAGCCGATCGCGATCGTGGGCATGGCCTGCCGCTACCCCGGTGGCGTCGAGAGCCCGGACCAGTTGTGGGCGTTGCTGGCCGGCGGCGGCGACGGGATCTCGGAGTTCCCCGCCGATCGCGGCTGGGACCTGGAGAGCCTGTTCGACCCGGACCCGGAGCACAGCGGTACGTCGTACACGCGCCACGGCGGTTTCCTCTACGGGGCGGCCGACTTCGACCCGGGCTTCTTCGGGATCTCGCCGCGTGAGGCCCTGGCGATGGACCCGCAGCAGCGGTTGCTGCTGGAGGCGTCGTGGGAGTCGTTCGAGTCCGCCGGTCTCGATCCGCAGCGGCTGCGGGGCAGCCGGACGGGTGTCTTCGCCGGCGTCATGTACCACGACTACGCCTCCCGCCTGATGGACCTGCCGCCGGACGCCGAAGGCTTCGTCGGCACGGGCACGTCGGGCAGCGTGCTGTCCGGTCGGGTGGCGTACACGTTCGGCCTTGAGGGCCCGGCCGTCACCGTGGACACCGCCTGTTCCTCCAGCCTCGTGGCGCTGCACCTCGCGGCGCAGGCGTTGCGCTCCGGTGAGTGCGATCTGGCGCTGGCCGGTGGTGTGACGGTGATGGCGACGCCGGGGACGTTCATCGAGTTCTCGCGTCAGCGGGGCCTGTCGCAGGACGGCCGGTGCAAGTCGTTCGCGGCGTCGGCCGACGGCACCGGCTGGTCCGAGGGCGTCGGCGTGCTGCTCGTGGAGCGGCTGTCGGACGCGCGGCGCAACGGGCACCGCGTGCTGGCGGTGGTACGCGGCACGGCCGTGAACCAGGACGGCGCGTCGAACGGGCTGACGGCTCCGAACGGTCCGTCGCAGCAGCGGGTGATCCGGCAGGCCCTCGCGAACGCCCGCCTGACTCCGGCCGACGTGGACGCCGTGGAGGCGCACGGTACGGGCACGACCCTTGGTGACCCGATCGAGGCGCAGGCGTTGTTGGCGACGTATGGGCAGGAGCGTCCGCAGGATCGGCCGTTGTTGTTGGGGTCGGTGAAGTCGAACATCGGGCACACGCAGGCGGCTGCCGGTGTGGCTGGTGTGATCAAGATGGTCATGGCGATGCGCCACGGCGTCGTCCCGTCGACGTTGCACGTGGACGAGCCGTCGCCGCACGTCGACTGGACGGCCGGGGCGGTCGCCCTCACCACCGAGGCGACGCCGTGGCCGGCGGTGGACCGGCCGCGTCGGGCGGCGGTGTCGTCGTTCGGCATCTCCGGCACGAACGCGCACGTGATCATCGAGCAGCCGCCCGCCGAGACGATCGAGGGCGAGATCGTCGCCCGCGACGTCCCGCCGGTCGTGCCGGTGCTGCTGTCGGCCCGCGACGCCGCCGCGCTGTCGGCGCAGGCTGGCCGCTGGGCGCGCTGGCTGACCGCCGAGGAGGCCCCGCGTCCGCTGGACGTGGCCTGGTCCTCCGTCACCACCCGACCCGCGCTGGAGCACCGGGCGGTCGTCACCGCCGCCGACCGGGACGACCTGGTCGCGGCGTTGACCGCCCTCGCCGACGGCGAGCCCACCGGTACGGTCGTCTCCGGCGCCGCCGGCCAGCGCGGCCAACTCGCCCTGCTCTTCTCCGGTCAGGGCGCGCAGCGCGCCGGAATGGGCCGTGAGCTGTCCGCCCTGTTCCCGGTGTTCGCCTCCGCGCTGGACGAGGTGTGTGCGCACCTCGACCCGCTGCTGCCGCGCCCGCTGCGGGAGGTGCTGTTCGCGTCGTCGGGTTCCGCCGAGGCGGAGTTGCTGGATCAGACCGTCTTCACCCAGGCGGGCCTGTTCGCGGTCGAGGTGGCGCTGTTCCGCCTGGTGGAGTCTTTCGGCATCGTGCCGGACGTGCTGGCCGGTCACTCGATCGGCGAGGTGACCGCCGCGCACGTGGCCGGGGTGTTTTCGCTGGCCGACGCGTGTCAGCTCGTGGCCGCGCGGGGCCGGTTGATGCAGGTGCTGCCCACCGGTGGCGGGATGCTGGCCGTGGCCGCCGACGAGGCCGCGGTGGTCGAGTCGATCGCCGGGCTCGCCGACCGCGTCGGCATCGCTGCCGTCAACGGGCCCACCGCTGTGGTGGTGTCGGGTGCCGTCGACGCGCTCGACGAGGTGGAGCGGAGCTGGCGCGACCGGGGCGCGCGCACGCGTCGACTCACGGTGAGCCACGCGTTCCACAGCCCGCTGATGGAGCCGATGCTCGCCGAGTTCCGCACGGTCCTGGACGGGCTGGCGTTCTCCGCACCGTTGCTGCCGGTCGTGTCGAACGTGACCGGTGCCCTGGCCGGCGACGAGATCCGCACCCCGGAGTACTGGGTGCGGCACGTGCGCGAGGCGGTGCGCTTCGCCGACGGCATCACCGCCCTGCGCGAGGCCGGGGTGGACACGTTCCTGGAGGTCGGTCCGCAGAGCGTGCTGACGGCGATGGCCGCCGACGTGCTGCCCGCCGACGACGCCGTGCTGGCCGTCGTCGCCGTGCAGCGCCGGGACCGGCCGGAGGCGCACGCGCTGCTGCACGCCCTCGCCGAGCTGCACGTGCACGGCGTTCCCGTGACCTGGCAGCAGTGGTTCGCCGACACCGGCGCGCGCCGCGTGGACCTGCCCACGTACGCCTTCCAGCACCAGCGCTACTGGCCCGCCGCCCACCGGACACGTACGGGCGACGTGTCCGGGGCCGGGCTCGGCCGCACGGAGCACCCGCTGCTCGGCGCGACCGTGGACCTGGCCGGCGACGACGAGATGGTGCTGACGGGCCGGCTCTCCCTGGCCACGCACCCGTGGCTGGCCGACCACACGGTCTCCGGGCTGACGCTGGTGCCGGGCACCGCCCTGGTCGAGCTGGCCGTGCGGGCCGGCGACGAGGTGGGCCTCTCCCGGCTGCGGGAGCTGACCATGGCCGCCCCGCTGGCCCTCCCCGCAACGGGAGGCGTGCGGATCCAGGTGCGGGTGTCCACGTCGGAGTCGCCGCAGCGTCCCGTCGCCGTCTACTCCCGCCCCGACGACGACCCCGAGGGGGGCTGGACCCGGCACGCGGAGGGTGTGCTGGAGCCCTCCACCGCCGACGAGCCGGACCCGGTCACCTGGCCCCCCGCCGGCGCGGCGGAGGTGGACCTGGCGAGCTGGTACCCGACGCTGGCGGAACACGGCCTGACGTACGGGCCGGCCTTCCAGGGGCTCCGGCGTGCCTGGACCAGCGGCGCCGAGGTGTACGCCGAGGTGGTCCTGCCGGACGACGCCGCGACGGAGGCCGCCGCATTCGGCGTGCACCCGGCGCTGCTGGACGCCGCCCTGCACCCGATCGGGCTGCTGCTCGGTGGCGAGGAATCGGGCGGTCCACGGGTGCCGTTCGCGTTCGAGGGCGTGCAGGTGCACGCCTCGGGTGCGGGGGCGCTGCGGGTACGCCTGACCCGCGACGGCTCCGGGCTGCGCCTGGCCGCGTACGACGAGGTGGGCGCGCCGGTCGTGTCGGTGGACTCCCTCGTCCTGCGGGAGCTGACCGGCGTGGCCGCGTCGGGCGTGGCCTCGCGGTCGCTGTTCGAGCTGCGGTGGCCGGCCGTGGAGGCCGCGCCCGCCGGGGAGCTTTCCGGATGGGCGCTGGTGACCGGCGGCCGGGAGCTGCTGGCACCCGTCGGAGTGCCCACGTACCCCGACGTGGCGACGGTCGCGGGGGAGGAGTCCGTCCCCCGGACGCTGCTGCTGCCGGTGTTCCCCGCGCCCGGGTCGGCGGCGCAGACGCCGGAGTCGGTCCGGGCGGTGACCTCGGACGTGCTGGCGACGGTGCGGTCCTGGCTCGCGGCGGACGCCCTGGCGGACTCGCGGCTCGTGGTGGTGACCCGGGGCGCGGTCTCCGTCGGCGACGACGACCGGGTGACCGACCTGGCCGGTGCGGCGGTGTGGGGTCTGCTCCGTTCGGCGCAGTCGGAGCACCCGGGCCGCATCGTCCTCGCGGACGTCGACGACGACCCGGACGCCGCGCTGGTGGCCCAGCTGGACGGCGTCCTGCGGGAGCCGGCCGCGACCGGCGGCCAGCTTGCCGTCCGCGTGGGCGCGGTGTACTCGCCGCGTCTGGTCCGGGCCGGCATCACGGCCGCGCAGACGGCCAGCCTGGGCGACGGCGCGGTGCTGGTGACCGGCGGTACGGGCGCGCTCGGTGCGCTGGTCGCGGAGCACCTGGTGTCGGTGCACGGCGTGCGGTCGCTGGTGCTGGTGTCGCGGCGCGGTCCGGAGGCCGCGGGTGCGGGCGAGTTGTCGGAGCGGTTGTCCGCGCTGGGCGCGTCGGTGCGGGTCGTCGCCTGTGACGTGACGGACCGGGACCAGGTGTTCGGCCTGGTCGCCGAGATCGGCGCCGAGGGTCGCCTGGCGGGGGTGGTGCACACGGCCGGTGTCCTGGACGACGGTGTCGTGGAGGGGCTGACGGCGGAGCGGCTGGCCGGAGTGTTGGCGCCGAAGGTGTCGGCGGGTTGGTTCCTGCACGAGGCGACCGCGGGTCTGGATCTGGACCTGTTCGTGGTGTTCTCGTCGGTGGCGGGGGTGCTCGGCTCGCCGGGTCAGTCGGCGTACGCGGCGGGCAACGCCTTCCTCGACGCCCTTGCGGCGTACCGGCGGCAGCTCGGGTTGCCGGCCGTCAGCCTGGCGTGGGGCATGTGGGACACCCCCGGCATGGGCGCGTCCCTCGACGAGGCGGACCGGGCGCGGTCCGCGCGGGCTGGCCTGACCCCGATGAGCGCCGAGACCGGGCTGGAGCTGTTCGACGCCGCGCTGGGCGCCGACCGGGCGGCCCTCGTACCGGCCGTGATCGACGTGCCCGCGCTGCGGGCGGCGACCTCCGGCGGCCCCGTGCCGGCCGTGCTGCGCACCCTGATCGGCGTGACCAGCACCCGCCGCCAGGCGGGGCAGGGCGGTGGCGGCTGGGCCGACCGGCTCGCCGGGCTCACCGAGGACGAGGGCCGCGCCCAGGTCGACGTGCTGGTGCGGGGCCTGGTCGCGCAGGTGTTGGGGCACGGCGGTGCGGACTCGGTGCCGGCGGACCGGGCGTTCCGGGAGCTGGGCTTCGACTCGCTGACCGCGGTGGACCTGCGTAACCGGTTGAACGCGGCCACGGGGCTGCGGCTGGCCTCGACGCTGGTCTTCGACTACCCGACCCCGGCCGTGCTCGCCGACCACCTGTGGTCGGAGTTGGCCGGGGTACGTCAGTCGACCGCCGGCCCGGTCGCCGGCACGGTCGTCGGCACCGACGAACCGATCGCGATCGTGGGCATGGCCTGCCGCTACCCGGGCGGGGTGGAATCCCCCGACGAACTGTGGGAGCTGCTGGCCGGCGGCGGCGACGGGATCTCCGAGTTCCCGGCGGACCGCGGCTGGGACCTGGAGTCGCTCTTCGACCCGGACCCGAACCGCAGCGGTACGTCGTACACGCGCCACGGTGGCTTCCTGTACGGCGCAGGCGAGTTCGACCCGGGCTTCTTCGGGATCTCGCCGCGCGAGGCCCTCGCCATGGACCCGCAGCAGCGGTTGCTGCTGGAGGCCTCGTGGGAGACGTTCGAGTCCGCCGGTCTGGATCCGCAGCGGTTGCGGGGCAGCCGGACGGGTGTCTTCGCCGGTGTCATGTACCACGACTACGCCTCCCGGCTCATGGACCTGCCGACCGAGGTGGAGGGCTACGTCGGGACCGGTACCTCGGGCAGCGTGCTGTCCGGTCGGGTCGCCTACACGTTCGGCCTGGAGGGCCCGGCGGTCACCGTCGACACGGCGTGCTCCTCGTCGCTGGTGGCGCTGCACCTCGCCGCGCAGGCGTTGCGCTCCGGTGAGTGTGATCTGGCGCTGGCCGGTGGTGTGACGGTGATGGCGACGCCGGGCACGTTCATCGAGTTCTCGCGGCAGCGTGGTCTGTCGCAGGACGGCCGGTGCAAGTCGTTCGCCGCCTCGGCCGACGGCACGGGCTGGTCCGAGGGCGTGGGTGTCCTGCTGGTGCAGCGCCTCTCCGACGCCCAGCGCGAGGGCCGGAAGATCTACGCCGTGGTCCGGGGCACCGCCGTCAACCAGGACGGCGCGTCGAACGGGCTGACGGCTCCGAACGGTCCGTCGCAGCAGCGGGTGATCCGGCAGGCCCTCGCGAACGCCCGCCTGACCCCGGCCGACGTGGACGCCGTGGAGGCGCACGGTACGGGCACGACCCTCGGTGACCCGATCGAGGCGCAGGCGTTGTTGGCGACGTACGGGCAGGAGCGTCCGCAGGATCGGCCGCTGTTGTTGGGGTCGGTGAAGTCGAACATCGGGCACACGCAGGCGGCTGCCGGTGTGGCCGGTGTGATCAAGATGGTCATGGCTATGCGCCACGGCGTCGTCCCGTCGACGTTGCACGTGGACGAGCCGTCGCCGCACGTCGACTGGACGGCCGGGGCGGTCGCCCTCACCACCGAGGCGACGCCGTGGCCGGCGGTGGACCGGCCGCGTCGGGCGGCGGTGTCGTCGTTCGGCATCTCCGGCACGAACGCGCACGTGATCATCGAGCAGCCGCCGGCCGAGACGATCGAGGGCGAGATCGTCGCCCGCGACGTGCCGCCGGTCGTACCGGTGCTGCTCTCCGCGCGCTCCGACGCGGCCCTCGCCGGCCAGGCGGGCCGGTGGGCGCGCTGGCTCGCCGCCGAGGAGGCCCCGCCTCCGCTGGACGTGGCCTGGTCCTCCGTCACCACCCGGCCCGCGCTGGAGCAGCGCGCCGTCGTCGTGGTGGCCGACCGGGACGACCTGCTCGCCGCGCTGCGGGCCCTCGACGCGGGCGAGCCCTCCGGGGCCGTCGTGACCGGCACCACCGCCGTACGCGGCCAGCTCGCGCTGCTGTTCTCCGGTCAGGGCGCGCAGCGCGCCGGGATGGGCCGTGAGCTGTCCGCCCTGTTCCCGGTGTTCGCCTCCGCGCTGGACGAGGTGTGTGCGCACCTCGACCCGCTGCTGCCGCGCCCGCTGCGGGAGGTGCTGTTCGCGTCGTCGGGTTCCGCCGAGGCGGAGCTGCTGGACCAGACCGTCTTCACCCAGGCCGGTCTGTTCGCGGTCGAGGTGGCGCTGTTCCGCCTCGTGGAGTCTTTCGGCATCGTGCCGGACGTGCTGGCCGGTCACTCGATCGGCGAGGTGACCGCCGCGCACGTCGCCGGGGTGCTGTCCCTGGCCGACGCGTGCGCCCTCGTCGCTGCGCGGGGCCGGTTGATGCAGGCGCTGCCCACCGGCGGCGGGATGCTGGCCGTGGCCGCCGACGAGACCGCCGTGGCGGAGTCGATCGCCGGGCTGACCGACCGCGTCGGCATCGCCGCGGTCAACGGCCCCGCCGCCGTGGTGGTGTCGGGCGCGGTCGACGCGCTCGACGAGGTGGAGCGGAGCTGGCGGGAGCGGGGCGTGCGCACGCGTCGACTCACGGTGAGCCACGCGTTCCACAGCCCGCTGATGGAGCCGATGCTGGCCGAGTTCCGCACGGTCCTGGACGGGCTGGCGTTCTCCGCACCGTTGCTGCCGGTCGTGTCGAACGTGACCGGTGCCCTGGCCGGCGACGAGATCCGCACCCCGGAGTACTGGGTGCGGCACGTGCGGGAGGCGGTGCGCTTCGCCGACGGCATCACCGCCCTGCGCGAGGCCGGGGTGGACACGTTCCTGGAGGTCGGTCCGCAGAGCGTGCTGACGGCGATGGCCGCCGACGTGCTGCCCGCCGACGACGCCGTGCTGGCCGTGGCCGTGCAGCGCCGGGACCGGCCGGAGGCGCACGCGCTGCTGCACGCCCTCGCCGAGCTGCACGTGCACGGCGTTCCCGTGACCTGGCAGCAGTGGTTCGCCGACACCGGCGCGCGTCGCGTGGACCTGCCCACGTACGCCTTCCAGCACCAGCGCTACTGGCCGGAGGGCACGCCGACGAAGCAGGCCGACCCGGAGGGCGGCGACGCCGAGTTCTGGGCCGCCGTCGAGCGTGGCGACCTGGCCGCCCTCGCCGCCGAACTCGGCGACGACACCGAGGACCTGGACGCGCTCGGCCCGGCCCTGCCGCTCCTGGCGCGCTGGCGTCAGCACCGGTCGCGGGACACCGCCCTCGACGGGTGGTCGTACCGGGTCGGGTGGGAGCCGGTACGGCCGGCCCCGGCGACCCGGCTGTCCGGGCGGTGGCTGGTCGTCACCGTCGACAGCGGCGCCGACGCGGGCGTCGCGAAGACCCTCACCCAGGCCGGCGCCCGGGTCGACACGCTCACCGTGTCGTCCACCCTCGCCCGCGCCGAACTGGGCGAGCGACTGGGCCGGATCAGCGGGGACGGCTGGGCCGGGGTGCTCTGCGTGCTGCCCCGGCAGGACCGGCCCCTGGCGCACACCCCGGCGGTGCCCGCCGGCGCGGCCGCACTGCTCACCCTCACCCGGGCCCTCACCGACACCGGCCTGCCGGGACGGGTGTGGGCGCTCAGCCGGACCGCGATGCCGGTCACGGCCGGGGAACGGGCCGGCGACGTCTGGGCGGCCCTGGCCTGGGGCCTGGGCCGGGTCGTCGCCCTCGAACAGCCCGACCGCTGGGGCGGCCTGATCGACCTGCCCGACCGCGCCGACCGCGGCGCCCGCGCCGGGCTCGTCGCCGTCCTCGCCGACGGCACCCTGGACCAGGTGGCCGTCCGCCGCAACGGCCTCTTCGGCCGGCGGCTGGTGCCGGCCGCGCCGCCCGCGGGGTCGGGTTGGCGGCCCGCCGGGACGGTGCTGGTGACCGGCGGTACGGGTGCGCTGGGTCGGCACGTGGCCCGTTGGTTGCTGGCCAACGGGGCCGGTGAGGTGGTGCTCGCCTCGCGGCGGGGCCCGGCAGCGCCGGGCGCGGCGGAGCTGGTGGCCGAGCTGGGCGCGGTGCGGGTGGTGGCGTGCGACGTCACCGACCGGGCCGCGGTCGACGCCCTCGTGACGGACCTGCCGGGGCTGACCGCCGTCGTGCACACCGCCGGGGCGTCCGGCGGCACCACCGCGGCGTACGAGGTGACCGACGGCGAGCTGTCGGAGACCCTGGCCGGCAAGGTGCTCGGCGCCGTGCACCTCGACGCCGCCTGCCGGGGCCGGAACCTCGACGCGTTCGTGGTCTTCTCCTCCGTCGCCGGCGTCTGGGGCGGCGGCGGGCAGGCCGGCTACGCGGCCGGCAACGCCCTGCTCGACGCGCTCGTCGCCGCCCGCCGGGCGGCCGGCCTGCCCGCCACCGCCCTGGCCTACGGCCCGTGGGCGGAGGACGGCATGGCCTCCGGCGAGACGGCCGACGGCCTGCGCCGCCGCGGGTTCAGCCCGCTCGCGCCCGACGCCGCCGTCGCGGCGCTCGGCCGCTGGGTGAACGCCCCCGAGGCGGCCCCGGTGATCGTGGACGTCGACTGGTCCCGGTTCGTCACGGCGTTCACCGCCGCGCGGCCGAGCCACCTCTTCGACCGGGTCGCCCCCGCCGTCGCCGAGGAGCCGGAGCGGCCGGAGAGCGCCGCCGCCACCGACGGGCTGCGGGCCAGGCTCGCCACGCTGCCGGCGACCGGCCAGGAGGCGCTGCTGGTCGACCTCGTCCGCGCGGAGGCGGCGGCCGTCCTCGGCCACCCCACCACCGACCAGGTGCCGGCCGGCCGGGCGTTCCGGGAGCTGGGCTTCGACTCCCTCGCCGCCGTGCAGCTGCGCGACCGGCTGGGCCGGGTCACCGGCCTGACGCTGCCGTCGACAGTGGTCTTCGACCACCCGTCGGCGGCGGAACTGGCCCGCTTCCTGCGTACCGAAATCGTCATCGGCGCGGACGGCGGACCGGTCACCGGCGGCACGACCTCGGCCCGGCCGCCGGCGGACGAGCCGATCGCGATCGTCTCCATGGCCTGCCGCTTCCCGGGCGGGGTGTCCTCGCCGCAGGAACTGTGGCGGCTGCTGGCCGACGGCGTGGACGCGGTGACGCCGATGCCCACCGACCGGGGCTGGGACCTCGACGCCCTGTTCGACAGCGACCCGGAGCGGGTCGGCACCAGCTACACGCGCAGCGGCGGCTTCCTGCGGGACGTGGCCGGCTTCGACGCCGCGTTCTTCGGGATCAACCCGCGCGAGGCCCTCGCCATGGACCCGCAGCAGCGGCTGCTGCTGCACACCACCTGGGAGGTCTTCGAACGCGCCGGCATCGACCCGCACCGGGTGCGTGGCTCCGCCACGGGTGTCTTCATGGGCACCAACGGGCAGGACTACGCCACGCTGCTGCTGGGCGCCCGCTCCCAGGTGGAGGGCTACCAGGCGACCGGCAACGGCGCGTCGGTGGTCTCCGGCCGCCTGGCGTACTCGTTCGGGCTGCACGGCCCGGCGGTCACCGTCGACACGGCCTGCTCGTCGTCGCTGGTGGCGCTGCACCTGGCCGCGCAGGCCCTGCGCAGCGGCGAGTGCGACCTCGCCCTCGCCGGCGGCGTGACGGTGATGTCGACCCCGGGCGCGTTCCTGGAGTTCTCCCGGCAGCGCGGCCTGGCCGCCGACGGGCGGGTCAAGGCGTTCGCCGAGGCCGCCGACGGCACCGGCTGGGGCGAGGGCGTCGGCGTCCTGCTGCTCCAGCGGCTCTCCGACGCCCAGCGCGACGGCAACCGGATCCTCGCCGTCGTACGGGGCAGCGCCGTCAACCAGGACGGCGCGAGCAACGGCCTCACCGCGCCGAACGGGCCCGCGCAGCAGCGGGTCATCCGGCACGCGCTGGACAACGCCGGCCTGACCCCGGGCGACGTGGACGTCGTCGAGGCGCACGGCACCGGCACCACGCTCGGCGACCCGATCGAGGCGCAGGCGCTGCTGGCGACGTACGGCAGGGACCGCTCCGCCGAGCGGCCGCTGTGGCTCGGGTCGGTGAAGTCGAACATCGGCCACACCCAGGCCGCGGCGGGCGCCGCCAGCCTGATCAAGATGGTGCTGGCACTGCAACACGAGGTGCTGCCGGCGACCCTGCACGTCGACGCGCCGACCCCGCACGTCGACTGGTCCTCCGGCACGCTGGCGCTGCTCACCGAGGCACGACCGTGGACCACCACGGACGGGCCGCGCCGGGCCGGCGTCTCCTCGTTCGGCATCAGCGGCACCAACGCGCACGTGATCATCGAAGAGGCCCCGCAGCGGCCGGAACCGGTCGCCGCCGACGGGGAAGGGCCCGAGGCGACCGACGGGCACGGCGACGCGCGACGCGACGACCGCGCCCTGCCGTGGCCGGTCTCCGCCGCCGACCTGCCCGCGCTGCGCGAGCAGGCCGGCCGGCTGGCCGACCGGGTCGCGACGGACGACGACCCCGCCGACCTGGTCGCCTGGGCACTCGCCGACGGCCGGGCCCACCTCGGCCGGCGGGCCACCGTGGTCGCCGCCGACCGGGAGACCCGGCTGGCCGCGCTGCGGGCGCTGGCCGGCGGCGAGGACCACCCCGCGCTGGTCACCGCCCGGCGGCACGGAGGCGGCCTCGCCGTCCAGTTCTCCGGCCAGGGCGCCCAGCGCCCCGGCGCCGGCCGGCAGCTGTACGACACGTTCGGAGTCTTCGCGGCGGCCCTCGACGAGGTCTGCGCGGCGCTGGACCACCAGCTGCCGCAGCCGCTGAAGCCGGTGCTGTTCGCGGCCGAGGGCAGCGCCGAGGCCGCGCTGCTCGACGAGACGGTGTTCACCCAGGCGGGGCTCTTCGCGCTGGAGGTGGCCCTGTTCCGGCTGGTCGAGTCGTTCGGGGTGGTGCCCGGGCACGTCGCCGGGCACTCCATCGGCGAGATCACCGCCGCGCACGTCGCCGGGGTGCTGTCCCTCGCGGACGCCGCCACGCTGGTGGCCGCCCGGGGCCGGCTCATGCAGGCCCTGCCCGCCGGGGGCGGGATGCTCGCCGTCGCCGCCGACGAGGCGGCCGTGGTCGAGTCCCTCGCCGGGTCGACCGACCGGGTCGGCGTCGCCGCCGTCAACGGCCCCACCGCCGTGGTGCTCGCCGGGGCCCTCGACGCCCTCGACGGGCTGGAGCGGACCTGGCGGGAGCGCGGGGTGCGCACCCGGCGGCTGCGGGTCAGCCACGCGTTCCACAGCCCGCTGATGGAGCCGATGCTGGCCGAGTTCCGCGCCGTCCTCGACGGGCTGACGTTCGCCGCGCCGCTGCTGCCGATCGTGTCGAACCTGACCGGGCGGCTCGCCGGGCCCGACGAGATCCGTACGCCCGACTACTGGGTGCGCCACGTCCGGGAGGCCGTCCGGTACGCCGACGGGATCGCCGCGCTGCGCGACGCGGGCGTCGACACCTTCCTGGAGCTCGGCCCGCAGGCGGTGCTGACCGCGCTGACCGCCGGCCTGCTGCCCGGCGACGACGACGGGACGGCCGTGGCGGCGCTGCGCGCCGGCGTCGACGAGCCGGCCGCCCTGCTCGCCGCGCTGGCCGTCGTGGACGGCACCGGGCGGGACGTCGACTGGGCGGCGGTGCTCGCCGTGCTGGCCGGCCCCCGTCCGGATTCCCGCCGGCTGCCCGAGCTGCCCACGTACGCGTTCCGGCCGCAGCGCTACTGGCCGACCCTCGACGCGGCGCCGACGCCGGCCGCCGACCCGGTCGACGACGCGTTCTGGCGGGCCGTCACCGACGGCGACCTGGGCCGCCTCGGCCTCGACCCGGACCAGCCGATGCGCGAGCTGCTGCCGGAACTGGAGTCGTGGCGGCGCCGCCAGCACCTCGACGGCACCCTGGCCGGCTGGCGGTACCGGGTCACCTGGGAGCGCCGGGCGCTGACCGGCGCCGACCCCGGCACGTGGCTGGTGGTGGCCCCGCCGCACCAGGTCACCGACCGGGTGCTCGCCGCCCTCACGGCCAACGCCGCCACGGTGCACCTGCTGACCGTCGACCCGGCCACGGCCACCCGCGACGGCCTGGCCGCCGACCTCGACCGGCTCGCCGCCGCGCACCAGCCGACGGCGCTGCTCTCCCTGCTGGCGCTGGACGAGGCGCCGCACCCGGAGCAGAACGCGCTGCCGACCGGCCTGGCGGCGAACCTGCTGCTCGTGCAGGCGCACACCCGCCGTTCCGGCCCGCCCGTGCCGCTGTGGCTGGCTACCACCGGCGCCGTCGCCGTGGACGACGAACCGGTCGCGCACCCGACGCAGGCCACCACGTGGGGCCTCGGCCTCGTCGCCGCGCTGGAGCACCCCCGGCACGTCGGCGGAGTCGTCGACCTGCCGGCGGGCCCGGCCGAGGCGGCGTACGCGGCCCTGGCCGCAGCCCTGGTCAACGTCGACGGGGAGGACCAGCTCGCCGTCCGGGAGGCCGGCGTGCACGCCCGACGCCTGGTCCGCGACACCGGGCGACCGGCGACGGGCGGCGGGTACCGGCCGAACGGCACCGTCCTGCTCACCGGCGGGGCCGGCGCCCTCGCCCGGCACACCACGGACTGGCTGGGCCGCCAGGGCGCGGAGGTGCTCCCGCTGGCGGAGCCGGCGACGGGCAAGCTCGGTGACCTGATCGAGCAGCTCGCCACCGAGAGCCGGCCGGTGACGGCGCTCGTGCACGTGCCGGCGGAGACCGGGTCGGTGCCGTTGGCCGAGCTGACCCTCGCCGGCCTCGCCGCCGACCTGGCCGCGACCGTCGGCGACGTCCCGAGGTACGCCGACGAGCTGGCGCACCGGCCGCTCGACGCGTTCGTGCTGTGCACCTCCACCACGGGGGTGTGGGGCGCGGGCGGCCGGGCCGGCCAGTCCGCCGGCGACGCGCTGCTGCACGCGCTGGCGGCGAACCGGCGGCACGGCGGACTGGCGGCGACCGCCGTGGCGTGGGGCCCGTGGAGCGACGACCCCGAGTCGCCCGAGCTGGCGCAGCTGCGCCGGCGGGGCCTGCCGGGCCTGCCCCCGGAGCTGGCCGTCGAGGCGTTCGGGCAGGCGCTGCGCGCGGAGGCGGAACTCGTGGTCGCCGACGTGCGCTGGGACCGGTTCGTGCCGACGTTCGCGTCGATGCGGCCGTGCCCGCTGCTGACCGGGGTCCCCGAGGCGGGCGCGGCGATGCCCGCCGACGACGACCGCCAGCCGGCGGACGACGAGGCGGCGACCGCGCTGCGGGAGCGGCTGCGCCCGCTGAGCCCCGGCGAACGGGAGGGCGTCCTCGTCGAACTCGTGGGCAACCTGGCGGCGGCCGTGCTCGGCCACCCCGAGGGCGGGGGGCTGGAGCCCGACCGGGCGTTCCGCGAGGTCGGCTTCGACTCGATGACGGCCGTGGAGCTGCGCAACCGGCTCCGCGCCGCCACCGGCGTCCAGCTGCCCGCCGGCGTGGTGTTCGACTACCCGACCCCCGCGGCGCTCGCCCGGCACCTGCGCGACCAGCTGGTCGAGGACGGCGCCGCCGCGGCGGCCCCGCTGCTCGCCGAGCTGGAGCGGCTCGACGGCGTCTTCGCGGCGGACGCGCCGGACCGGCTGACCCGGCAGAAGCTGCTGGTGCAGTTGCAGGCGTTCGTCGCCCGGTGGGGCGACGAGCGTGGTCCCGTCGAGGAGAAGCCGGCCACGCACACCCTCGACGACGCCACCGACGCCGAGATCTTCGATTTCATCCACCGCGAGCTGGGTGGCCCCGGAGGCAGCCTGCCGGGGCTGTAGGAACGGGTCGGCGCGACCGTCGTCGGCGGTCGCGCCGCCTGTGGTCGGGCGGGGGTGCCGCGCCCGCCCGGCCACAGCCTGCGGGGACGACGGTGCGCCGGAGCGTCCCGCAGGCCCGCCGGCGCTGACGCTGCGGACCTCGACCAGGGCGTTGCGGTCAGAACACGAGTTCCTCGGCCACCAGCGAGCTCTCGCGGAGCAGTTCCTCGTCCCGGTGCGGCACGGCGTAGCGGCGTTCGCGGATCAGCGCCAGGAACTCGTCGGGCAGGGCCACCCGGTGCCGGTGGACGTGGTAGGCCAGGTCGTCGCGCCACAGCCAGTCACCGTCGGTGCGGATCGTCGACCCGTTCATGACCTGTCGCGTCGGGTCGAACGGGTCGTCGGCCAGGTCCATCATGTCGATGAGTACGTAGCCCGCCCTGAGGTAGCGGACGACCTCGTCGACGTCCGGCAGCTCCTCGGCGGAGACGTTGTCGAAGATGCTCTCCTGGACCAGGCCCAGGCCGACGGGTCCCAGCTCGCGGAACATCCCGGCGAAGCGCAACGCCGGCTTACCCATCGGTCCCCCCGCCGGGATAGAAGGTCACCCACTGGCCGCCGTTCCTGATCCGAGGAACCTGCCCCGCTGGACCATACCGGTTCACACCGACCGCGTCGGTGGGTGCCAGGACGGTCACCCCCAGCGCGTCCGCGACCTGCTGGGCCGGCGGCGCGACCCCCGCGTCGGGCGCCACGGTGCCCGAGTGGCAGGACACCAGGCGCACCGGGCCGCCGCGGTAGTGCGGATTGCCGCGGATCGCCTCGGCGATCTGCGCGGGGTGGGTGTAGTTCGAGGGATGGGCGGCACCGTCCGCCCCGACGACGCCCGGGCGGAAGAGGCCGTTGCGCTCACCATGCACCACGACGTCGTGGTGGCCGGGCTCGGGTGCGACGGCGTCGAAGTTCCGTAGGGTCGACTCGTCGTAGCCGATCGCCGTGGCGCCGGGGCGGTGGTAGACGGGGTCGCCGCCGGCGAGGTGCGAGTCCGGCGGCCGGGTCGGCGACTGCGGGTGCGCGCGGGCGTCGGCCCAGTCCGACCTGCGGCCCATCGGATCCGTCGTCGCCGGTATTCCCATGAGGGCGTTGAGCACCTGTGGGAAGAACACGGCGAACGCCGTGTAACCGGCGAGGGCGGCAGCACCGAGCACCGCAGCCGCGGCGATGCCGACGGCGGGGACCGCTCCGTAGCAGCCGGCGAGGCTGTCGGCCATCCCGCCACAGTCGATGGGTACGCCCTCGGCCAGCACCTCGAACGACACCGCCGCAGACATGGCCTCCCCATCCGAGCGTCGGAAGTGAGCCACGTGACGGCGCGAGCGCGTGCACCTGGGGGACCGTCGCTTCGGGTTAGGCTAGGTTAACCCACCACCGTGGACGGAGGAAGCCGTGTCGGACGGGGCCGAGCCCACGGGAGACGGGGCCGAGCCCACGGAAGGCGACCTTCCGGTGCGCGTGATGACGGTCCTCGGCCTGATCGCGGTGATCGTCATCCTCGCCTCGGCCGGCGTCCTGGCCGTGTCCTGGCCGAGCATCCCACAGCGTTCTCCCGCCTTGGCGATCCGGCTGCACGCGTACGACCTGGCGACCGCGCGCATCGTCGATCGACCGCAGAAGAGGTTCCGACAGGGGCAGATTCCGGCCGCCACCATCGACGAGGGTGTGGCCGGGGCAGCAGCCACGCGACCCGCGCGGGCGAGCTGGTACGACGGCTTCGGCCACCGGACCAACAGCGTGGACCTGCCGGATCTCGACGACCTGCGGGCCAGGCCGGTGCCGTTGAGCGCCACCTCCGCCGTACCCGCGGGGACCTACCAGTTCGTGTTGACCACCGTCTCCGGGAACCGGGCGGAGGAGGTGCTCGTCTGGGTGCACGTGGAGATCGAGCGATGACGGAGACGACCACGCAGCCGAGCGGCACCCCGCCGCCCCGGTCGGTGGACCGGCCGGTGGCACCGGACCCGGCTGCGTACCGGCTCGACCGGCTCGGCGCCGCGCTCACCACCGGTGAGGCGCTGCTGGTGATGATCGCCGTGGCGTCGCTGGTCGCCGTCATCCGGGACGACGGCACGGGGGTACGCGTCCTCGGCATGGTCAGCCTCGGGGCCGCCGGCGTCTCGCTCTTCGTCGCCTGCATCGCCGCCGTCGTCGTCGCCATGACCTCCGCCACGGGTGCCTCGCCGCGTGGCCGCTACAAGGCGTGGGCCGTCGGCGGTGCGCTGGCCTTCGCCGCGCCGGCCCTCCTGATCCTGCTTCTCACCCTCCTACAGGTGGGAGTCGCCTGGCGGGGCGCGCTGCTGAGCATTCCGACGACCCTCTTCGCGCTGTGGACGTTCCGCCGGATGCAGCGCAACCGCAAGCCACCGTGGCGACTCGTCGTGGCCGCCTTCGCCTGGGGCCTGTTCGTCGCCGCCTACTTCGCCCAGATGGTCGAGGGCATCCTGCACGTCGTCATCGCGGCAGAGCTCATGCCGGGCACCGCGTCGATCGTCAGTCACGCGGCCGCCGCCGCGGTCCCCGAGGAACTGGGCAAGGGCGCCGGGGTCCTCGTGGTCGTCCTGCTCGCCTGGCGGCGCGTCGACGGAATGCTCGGTGGCATCGTCATCGGCGCCTGCGTAGGAATCGGCTTCCAGTTCGCCGAGTCGATGTCCTACATGACCGGGGACTTCGGCGCCGTGCTCTACCAGCACTGGTACCGGCAGGTCACCGGGCTCCTGGTCAGCCATGCCACCTACACGGGGATCATCGGCGCCGGCATCGGACTCGCCATGCAGTTCCGCGACTGGCGACGGCGGGCAGTCTGCGTCGGCAGCGGCTTCGCCGTCGCCATCGCGGCCCACCTGATCTGGGACGTCTTTGCAATGGGCCGCCTGTACTGGGAGTCCGACAATTCCACGCTCCAGTTGTTCGTTGTGCAGCCGCTGAACCTCATCGTCCTCAAGGGGCCGGCGTTCGCCATCCTGCTGTTTCTCATCGTCATCGCCCTGCGTCAGGAAACCAGGTCGCTGCATCGGCAGCTCCGGGGTGAGGCGTGCGACCCGCGCGGCGCGATCACCCGGGCCGAGGTGCCCGTACTGGTGAATCCGTCGCTGCGTCTCCGGATGCGGCTACAGGCGCTCCTGCGTGGTGACCGTCCGGCCTACACGCGGATGAAGCGCCTGCACTCCGCGCAACTGGACCTGGCATTCGCCAGATGGCGCCGCCACCGGGGCGACCCACAACCGCCGGGGACCGAAGACGCGCTGCGGCGGCGGATTCGCGATCTCAGGACGGAATCCCTCCGGACCCGCCGGCCGCCAGCCAGCGTTGACTCCGGCCCGGGCAGGGAGCCTGGCCGTCCCTAGTGGAGCTGTGCCACACTGCCCGGGTGACGCTGCCTCCGACGTCCGATGGTCCTGACGACCAGGGTGTTGCTCCACCGGGACCCGGCAACGCGGCGCCACCGCCACCGCTGCCACCGGCGCCGCCGCCGCCGAAGAACAATGGGCCTCTCATCATCGGTGTCATCGCCGGGGTGCTGGCGCTGTGCCTGCTCGGGACCTGCGTGGTCGCGGCCGGTGCGCTGGTCGTCGCCAACAGGGGCGACGACGGCCGGCCGGTGGCCGTCGCCGACGGACCCGCGCCCGTGCCGTCGCCGACGACACCCCCACCACCGACCACGTGGGAGACGTCCGCTCCGCCTGAGGCGCCGCCCACGACCGAGGCGGCCCCACCCCCGCCGCCCGCGAAGATCGGGCAGTGCATCGTCGTCAGCGAGTACGGCGACTTCCTGGGTGTCGGCAACTGCAACGGCACGCGGGGCACCTATCGGGTGGTGTCGGTGGACCGTGACCAAGGCGCGTGCGCGGATCCCAAGTCCGCGTACATCGGGGAAGGCGGCTACCGCCTGTGTCTCGAGCGCCACCTGGTGCGCAACTACTGCTACAAATTCCCGAAGGGCAATGGCTGGATCGTCGGCGCGTCGAAGTGCAAGGCGAAGGGCACGGTGCACATCATCGACATCGTTCCGGGGGCGGCCAACGGCAGAAACTGCACGCGGGACTACCGGTGGAACCGCTGGTACCGGTTCACGCACCCGACCGTCGTCTATTGCGTGATGCAGTACTAGCGGATTTCCGTGACGATTCCGCTGCCGACGCTTCGAGCCATTGGTCCGGTGACGACGACAGTGCCGGTGGCTTCGCAGCACACGTGACGGCCCATTCCGCGGCACGTCGCAGGCGATCGTCGACGGCGGTTCCAGCCGGGCGGCCACCCACCGCTGGATTTCTCGGCATTCCGGTGGGCGTCCTGGCGACCTGCCCGGGTGCTCGCGGCCCGGCGCGCAGGCGAGGCGTGTCCCGGCGGTCGACCGTGCCGGGCTGCGGGCCAGCCCGTGACCCGGTGGCGACGCCACACCGGCGCCGAACCAGCGGTACGAGGTCCGCCACGGCGCGTACACCTCGGGTGCATCCCGCCCCGGCCAGGTCCGGACCTCGCCTGGCCGGCATCGAGGTGGTCGGCGGGCCGGAGGCCGGCGAGGCGGCCCACCGGACCCCGCCGACGATCTGCCGTTTCGTCCTACCTGGCGGACGTCCTCGGCCCGACACCCGCAGGCCGGACGACCGCAGCCTCGCCCACCGGGCGTCGTGCACCCCGTGCCGCCCCGCAGCCGCTACCCTGGCGCCAGGTCTCCCGGTCGGCCGTCGATTCGCTTGGTGGCTAACCGATCTGCCGGAGCGCCGCTCTTATCGATCACCGCCACGCTGGGCCAACCTCCCCGCCCGGCGGTCCCTAACGAAACACGGGCTAGGGGCACCCGTAGGGGCACGCTAGGGGTTGTGACCGCCGTCCGGCGACAATTACCTTTCGTCCGGCGCGTAAGACCTGGTGGGGGCTGAAACGCTTTTTGTCTGGCAATTCGTGGTCGGCTGAATGGGCTAAGATCTTCGCGGCTTGTGGCGTCTGTGGACGGTATTGGGTCGCCTGTTTCTTTCCGGCCCGAAGAGGTGGCGTCAATGGCGACTGAAGATACGCTCCGGGAGTACCTGAAATGGGTGACGGCGGACCTTCACCAGACCAGGAGGAAGCTCGGCGAGCTTGAGGCGGCCAACCGGGAGCCGATCGCCATCGTCGGCATGGCCTGCCGGTTCCCGGGCGGGGTGGGCTCGCCCGAGGAGCTGTGGGAACTCGTCGACTCCCGCCGCGACGCCTTCTCCGCGTTCCCCGCCGACCGCGGCTGGGACCTGGCGCGGCTGTTCCACCCGGACCCCGACCACCCCGGCACGTCGTACGTCGCCGAGGGCGGCTTCATCGACTCCGCCACCGAGTTCGACGCCGCGTTCTTCGGCATCTCGCCGCGCGAGGCGCTCGCCATGGACCCGCAGCAGCGGCTGCTGCTGGAGGCCGCCTGGGAGGCGTTCGAGCACGCCGGGCTCGACCCCTCGGCGCTGCGCGGCCACCAGGTGGGGGTGTTCGCCAGCACCACCGGCCAGGACTACGTCGGCCTGCTCCAGCAGCCGCCGCCCGGCACCGAGGGCTACATCCTCACCGGCACCGCCGCCAGCGTCGTGTCCGGCCGGATCTCGTACGCGCTCGGCATCGAGGGCCCCGCCGTCACCGTCGACACCGCCTGCTCGTCGTCGCTTGTCGCCCTGCACCTGGCCTGTCAGGCGCTGCGGCAGGGGGAGTGCACCCTGGCGCTCGCCGGCGGGGCCACCGTCATGTCCACCCCGTCCGCCTTCATCGGCTTCAGCCGCCAGCGGGGCCTGGCCATGGACGGCCGGGTCAAGTCGTTCGCCGCCGCCGCCGACGGCACCGCCTGGGGCGAGGGGGTCGGCCTGCTGCTCGTCGAGCGGCTCTCCGACGCGCGGCGCAACGGCCACCCCGTCCTCGCGGTCGTACGCGGCAGCGCGGTCAACCAGGACGGCGCGAGCAACGGGCTGACCGCCCCCAACGGACCGTCCCAGCAGCGGGTCGTGCTCCAGGCGCTGGCCAGCGCCCGGCTCGCGCCCGAGCAGGTCGACGTCGTGGAGGCGCACGGCACCGGCACCACCCTCGGCGACCCCATCGAGGCGCAGGCGCTGCTGTCGACGTACGGGCAGGGCCGGCAGCCGGACCGGCCGCTCTGGCTCGGCTCGGTCAAGTCGAACATCGGGCACACCCAGGCTGCCGCCGGCGTGGCCGGGGTGATCAAGATGGTGATGGCGCTGCGGCACGAGACCGTGCCGGCGACGCTGCACGTCGACGCGCCCACCCCCAACGTGGACTGGACGGCCGGCGCGGTGTCGCTGGCGACCGAGCCGCAGCCGTGGCCCGCCGGGGAGCAGCCCCGCCGCGCGGGCATCTCCTCCTTCGGCATGAGCGGCACCAACGCCCACGTGATCATCGAGGAGGCGCCCGCCGCCGACCCGGCCGCGGTGGACGCCCCGGACGGCGCCGCAGCCGCGACCGACGCGGTCGCCGTGCCGGCCGCCGCCGACACCGCCTGCGTCGACGGGGCCGGCCTCGTGCCGGTGCTGGTCTCCGCACGCGACGCCGAGTCCCTGGCCGCGCAGGCGACCCGCTGGGCCGACTGGCTCGACGGCCGCCCCGAGCTGCGGCTGACCGACGTCGGCTGGTCGTCGGCGCGTACCCGGGCCAGCCTCGAGCACCGGGCCGTGCTGCTCGCCGCCGACCGCGCCGCCCTGGCCGACGGCCTGCGCGCGCTCGCCACCGGCGGCGACGCCCCGGGCCTGGTCACCGGCGCCGGCCCGCGCGGCGGCAAGCTCGCGTTCCTCTTCTCCGGCCAGGGCGCGCAGCGCAGCGGCATGGGCCGCGAGCTGGCCGCCGCGTTCCCCGTCTTCGGCCGGGCGCTCGCCGAGGTCTGCGCCGAGCTGGACCGGCACCTGCCCCGCCCGCTCACCCCGGTGCTCTTCGCGCCCGAGGGCGACGAGGCCGCCGGGCTGCTCAACCAGACCCTCTACACCCAGGCCGGCCTGTTCGCCGTCGAGGTCGCGCTGTTCCGGCTCCTGCAGAGCTGGGGAATCGTCCCGGACGTCCTGCTCGGCCACTCGATCGGCGAGCTCTCCGCCGCGCACGCGGCCGGCGTGCTGTCGCTGCCCGACGCCGCCACCCTCGTCGCCGCCCGGGGCCGGCTGATGCAGGCCCTGCCGGCCGGCGGCGCGATGCTGGCCGTCCAGCTCCCCGCCGACGCCGTCCGGGCCGCCCTGACCGGCGTCGAGGACCGGGTCGCCGTGGCCGCCGTCAACGGGCCCACCGCCGTGGTCGTCTCCGGCGCGGCCGACGCCGTCGAGGAACTCGAACGCCGCTGGGCCGACCAGGGCGTACGCACCAGGCCGCTGCGCGTCAGCCACGCCTTCCACAGCCCGCTGATGGAACCCATGCTCGCCGAGTTCGCCGCCGTGGTGCGCGGGCTGGAACTGCACCCGCCGACGCTGCCGATCGTGTCGAACCTGACCGGCACGGTCGCCGACCCCGACGAGATCCGCACCGCCGAGTACTGGGTGCGGCACGTGCGGGAGGCCGTCCGGTTCGCCGACGGCGTCGACCAGCTGCGCGCCCTGGGCGTGCGTACGTTCCTGGAGGTCGGCCCCAGCGGCGTGCTCACCGCGCTGGCCCGCGACGTCCTGACCGCCGCCGGCGCCGACGACGACACCGCCGCCGCCGTGGCGCTGCTGCGCCGTGACCGCCCCGAGCCCGCCTCCGCTTTCACCGCCCTCGCCGAGCTGCACGTCGGCGGGGTCGAGGTCGGCTGGGCGGAGCTGTTCGCCGGCGCCGACACCACGCGGGTGCCCCTGCCCGCGTACGCCTTCCGCCGGCAGCGCTTCTGGCCCGAGCCGCCGCCCGCCGCCCCCGACGCCGTGGCGGCGGACGGCGACGACGAGTTCTGGACCGCCCTGGAGCAGGCGGACGCCGACACCCTGCGCGGCGAGCTGGGCGACGACGACGAGCAGGTCCGGGCGCTGCTGCCGGCCCTGCCCGTACTCACCTCCTGGCGTCGCTCCCGGCGGGAACGCTCGCTGGTGGACGGCTGGTCGTACCAGGTGACCTGGCAGCCCGTGCCGGTCGAGGAGCGCGACGGCCCGGCGGGCCGCTGGCTGGTCGTGCTGCCGGCCGACGACGCGCCGGCGTGGGCCGACGGCCTGGCCGGGCTCTTCGGCGACGACGAGCCGCTGGTGCTGCGCGTCGGCGCGGCGGACCTCGACCGCGCGGCGCTCGCCGCCCGGCTGCGGGACCTCCTCGACGGCCGGCCGGTCGACGGCGTGCTCGCCGTGGTCGCCGGCCAGGACCGGCTGCTGGCCGAGCACCCCGGCGTGACCCTCGCCGCGGCCAGCACCCTCGCCCTGGTCCAGGCGATGACCGACCTGGACCTGGTGGCGCCGCTGTGGTGCGTCACCAGCGGCGCGGTCGCGGCGGCCCCGGGCGACCGGGTCGCGCACCCGTTGCAGACCGAGGTCTGGGGCCTCGGCCGCGCGGCGGCCGTCGAGCAGCCGCACCGCTGGGGCGGCCTGGTCGACCTGCCGGCCAGCGTCGACGACGCCACCGCCCGGCGGCTCGCCGCCGTGCTGGCCGGTCACGTCGGCGAGGACCAGGTGGCCGTGCGGCCCGGCGGGACCTGGGCCCGCCGGCTCACCCCGGCCCCGCCCGCGGCGGACGAGCCCCCCGCCGGCGACTGGTGCTCCGGCACCGTCCTGGTCACCGGCGGCACCGGCGCCCTCGGCGGCCACGTCACCCGCTGGCTGCTCGGCCGCGGCGCCGGGCGGGTGGTCCTGGCCAGCCGCCGGGGCACCGCCGCCCCGGGCGTGGCGGACCTGCTCGACCGGTACGGTGCCGACGGGCGGGTCACCGTCGCCACCTGCGACGTCACCGACCGGAGCTCCGTGGCGGAGCTGGTGGACGCGCTGCCCGACCTGACCGCGGTCGTGCACGCCGCCGGCACCGACCAGCTCACCCCGCTGACCGACACCACCCTCGACGAGTTCTCCCACGTCGTCGCGGGCAAGGTGCTCGGCGCCCTGCACCTCGACGCCTGCCTCGCCGAGCGCGACCTCGGCGCGTTCGTCATGTTCTCCTCCATCTCCGGCGTGTGGGGCAGCGCCGGGCAGTGCGCCTACGGCGCCGGCAACTCCCTGCTGGACGCCCTGGCCGTCAACCGGCGCGACCGGGGCCTGCCGGCCACCGCCGTCTCCTGGACGGCCTGGGGCGGCGAACACGGCATGGCCGCCGAGAACGTGGCCACCGAGCAGCTCAACCGGATGGGCCTGCCGCCGATCGACCCGGAGAAGGCGCTCGTCGCCCTCGACCGGGCGCTGCGCCGCCCCACGCCCTGCGTGACCGTCGCCGACGTCGACTGGAGCCGGTTCCACCCCGCGTTCACCGTGGCCCGGCCCAGCCCGTTCCTGGGCGGCGTGCCGCAGGTGCGGGCGCTCGTCGCGCAGGAGGAGGAGGCCGCCGCGCCCACGGGCGGGGTCGCCGCGCCGCTGCGCCACCTCGCGGCGCTGCCGGCGGCGGAGCAGGAGCGGGAGCTGCTGCGGCTGGTCAACGAGCAGACCGCGGCGGTGCTCGGGCACGCCACGCCCGACGAGCTGCGCGGACGCCCGTTCAAGGACCTCGGCTTCGACTCGCTGACCGCCGTGGACTTCCGGGGACGGCTGAACGCGGCCACCGGCCTGCGGCTGCCCACCACGCTGGTCTTCGACTACCCCACCCCCGCCGAGCTGGCCGCGCACCTGCGCGAGCTGGTCTCCGGCGCCGCCCCGGCGGCCGCCCCGCAGACCGTCGTCGTCGACGCCGACGAGCCCGTCGCGATCGTCGGGATGGCCTGCCGCTACCCGGGCGGCGTCGACGGGCCGGAGGCGTTCTGGCGGCTGGTCGCCGACGGGGTGGACGCCATCTCGCCGTTCCCCACCGACCGGGGCTGGGAGATCCCCGAGCCGGCGGAGGGGACGCACCCCCCGGCGGGCGGCTTCCTCTACGACGTGGCGGACTTCGACCCTGCCTTCTTCGAGATCTCGCCGCGCGAGGCCCTCGCCATGGACCCGCAGCAGCGGCTCGCCCTCGAGACGTCCTGGGAGGCGCTGGAGCGGGCCGGGGTGGACCCGGCGACACTGCGCGGCACCCGTACGGGCGTCTTCGTGGGCGCCTCCACCTCCGGCTACGGCACCGGGCTGACCGAGGTCCCCGAGGGCGTCGAGGGCTACCTGATGACCGGCGCCGCGCACAGCGTGATCTCCGGCCGGGTCGCGTACGCCCTCGGGCTGGAGGGACCCGCCGTCACCGTCGACACCGCCTGCTCCTCGTCGCTGGTGGCGCTGCACCTCGCCGGGGCGGCGCTGCGGCGCGGCGAGTGCGACCTGGCGCTGGCCGGCGGCGTGGCCGTGATGGCCACCCCCACGGCGTTCCAGGAGTTCTCCCGCCAGGGCGGCCTCGCCTCCGACGGGCGGTGCAAGTCCTTCGCCGCCACGGCGGACGGCACCGGCTGGTCCGAGGGCGTCGGCATGCTGCTCGTGCAGCGGCTCTCCGACGCCCGGCGGCAGGGCCGGCGTATCCTCGCCGTCGTACGCGGCTCCGCCGTGAACTCCGACGGCGCGTCGAACGGCCTGACCGCCCCCAACGGCCCCTCCCAGCAGCGGGTGATCCGGCAGGCGCTCGCCAGCGCCCGGCTGGCGGTCACCGACGTGGACGTCGTCGAGGCGCACGGCACCGGCACCGTCCTCGGCGACCCGATCGAGGCGCAGGCCCTGCTGGCGACGTACGGGCAGGACCGGGGCGACGCGGGCCCGCTGCTGCTGGGCTCGGTCAAGTCGAACATGGGCCACGCGCAGGCCGCCGCCGGCGTGGCCGGCGTGATCAAGATGGTGCTGGCCATGCGGGAGGGCACCGTACCGGCGACGCTGCACGTGGACGAGCCGTCGCCGCACATCGACTGGTCGGCCGGCGACGTGGAGCTGGTGACCCGGTCCCGGCCGTGGCCGGCGGTCGACCGGCCCCGCCGCGCGGCGGTCTCCTCGTTCGGCATCTCCGGCACCAACGCCCACGTGGTCGTCGAGCTGCCCACCGACGCGCCCGCCGATGCCGGGGCGGCCGACGCCCCGACGCCGCCGGCCGCCGGTGCGGAGGTGCGGGAACGCGCCGCCGGGCTGGTCGCCGCCGACGTGGTGGTGTGGCCGGTCTCGGCCCGCTCGACCTCGGCGCTGGCCGCGCAGGCGTCCCGGCTGGGCCGGCACCTGCGGGCCCACCCCGGCCTCGCCCCGGCGGCGGTCGGCTGGTCCCTCGCCGCGACCCGCTCGGCGTTCGACAGGCGTGCCGCGGTGCTCGGCGCGACCCCCGGCGAGCTGCTGGCCGGCCTGGACGCGCTCGCCGCCGGCACCCCGGCCGGCAACGTGCTGACCGGCACCGTCGCCAACCACGGCGCCGGCCCGGTGTTCGTCTTCCCGGGCACCGCCCCGGCGGGCGCGGCGGCCGGACTCGTGGGCCGCTGCCCGGTCTTCGACGACGCCCTCGCCGAGTGCCGGCAGGCCCTCGCCCCCTGGGTCGACGTCGACCCGGCCGCCCTGCTGACCGGCACGGACGCCTCCTGGGGCGAGCGGCCGGAGCTGGCCCGGCCCGTGCGATTCGCCGTCGGGGTGGCGCTCGCCGCCGTCTGGCGGCACGCCGGGCTCACCCCGGCCGCGGTCGTCGGTGACGGCGACGGCGAGGTCGTGGCCGCCCACGTGGCGGACCTGCTGTCCCTGTCCGACGCCGCCCGGACGGTGGCGCTGCGGGCCCGGGCCGCCGCCGGCGAGCTGGACCCCGACGGCCTCCGCGCCGGCCTGGCGGGGATCGCGCCGCAGCCCGGGACCGCCCGGCTGGCCTCCACGCTCACGGGCGACTGGGCCGATTCGGCCCGCCTCGGCGCCGACCACTGGGCCGGCGTGGCCGGCCCCGGTGCCGACCCGGCCGGGCTCGGAGCGGCGCCGACCGCCTCCGGCGCCGACCGCCCGGCCGATGTCGCCGGGGGGCCGGAGCGGCTCGACGCCGCCCTGCGCGCCGCCGTCGACGCCGGACACGTGACCTTCGTGGAGGTCTCGCCGGAGCCGGCGCTGACCGACCGGGTCGCCGCCGTCCTCGACGCGACCGGCGTCACCGGCCACGTCCTGGGCACCCTCGCCGGGTCGGCCGACGCCGCCACCCGGCTGCTGACCGGCCTCGCCACCGCGCACACCCTCGGTCTGGCGGTGGAACACCGCCGGCTGCTGCCCGAGGCCGAGCCCGTCGACCTGCCCACGTACGCCTTCGACCGGAACCGCTACTGGCTGGAGCGCACCGGCGCCCACCGCTCGGTGCTGCCCGCCGTGGGCCTCGACGTGGTCGACCACCCGCTGCTCAGCGCGGTGGCCGACCTGCCCGGCGACGAGGGCCTGCTGTTCACCGGCCGGATCACCCTCGCCACCCACCCCTGGCTGGCCGACCACGCCGTGCTGGGCACGGTGCTGCTGCCCGGCACGGCGCTGGTGGAGCTGGCGTCCTGGACCGGCCGGCAGGCCGGCACGGCGACCGTCGCCGAGCTGAACCTGGAGGCGCCGCTGGCGATCCCCACCGAGGGCGGGATCGACCTGCGGGTCCGTGTCGGCCCGCCGGACGAGACCGGGCACCGGCCCGTCGCCATCCACACCCGGCGCGACGACGACACCGGACCCGACGGTTCCCGCGCCTGGCAGCGGCACGCCTCCGGCCAGCTCGCCGACACCGTCGACCCGGAGCCCGCTCCGGCCGCCGTGTGGCCGCCCGCCGACGCCGAGCCGATCGCCCTCGACGGGCTCTACGCCCGGCTCGCCGCCCAGGGCTACCACTACGGCCCGGTCTTCCGGGCGCTGCGCGCCGCCTGGCGGTCGGGCCCGGACATCCTCGCCGAGGTCGCCCTGGACGCCGACGCGTCCACCGACACCACGGCCTTCTCGGTGCACCCGGCCCTGATGGACGCGGCGCTGCACGCCATCGGCGCCAGCGCCACGGCAGGCGCCACCGACGCCACGGCCGGCGACCCCGCCGGTGGCGCGTCGGGCACCGAGGGCGGCCCCGACATCCGCCCGGGCCTGCCGTTCACCTGGTCGGGCGTGACCATCCGGCCCACCCGCGCCCGCGAGCTGCGGATCCGGCTGCGCGCCACCGACGCCTCATCCGTGGCCCTGACCATCACCGACACCGGCGCCACCCCGGTCGCCTCCGTCGACGGTCTGGTCCTGCGACCCATCTCCGGCGAGCAGCTCAGCGCCGCCCGCCGGTCGGCCAGTCGGTCCCTGCACCGCCTCGACTGGGTCGCCCCCGCCACCGGCCGCGCCGACGGCACGTCCCGGCTCGTCGCCCTCGGCGACGACTGGCCCGGCGCCGACCGGCACCAGGACCTCTCCGCGCTGGTCGCCGAGGTGCGCGCGGGCGGACCGGTGCCCGACGCGGTGCTGGTGACCTGCGCCGGACCGGCCGTCGACGAGCCGCACCCGGCCGCCCAGGCGCACCGCGTCGCCCACCGCATGCTCGCGCTGGCCCAGCAGTGGCTCGCCGAGGAGGCACTCACCGCTTCCCGGCTGGTGGTGGTCACCCGCGGCGCGGTCCGCGTCGACCCGGACGAGCGGATCGCCGACGTGCCGGCCGCCACCGCCTGGGGCCTGCTGCGTTCCGCGCAGTCGGAGAACCCCGACCGGATCGTGCTCCTCGACGTCGACGACGACGCCCCGGCCGCCGCGCTGCTGCCGGCGGCCCTGGCCACCGGCGAACCCCAGCTCGCGGTACGCGCCGGCCAGCTCCGGGTGCCCCGGCTGACCCGGCTCGGCCCGCCCCCGGCCGAGGCGTCCGGCCCCGACCTGGCCGCCGGCACCGTCCTGGTGACAGGGGCGACCGGCCTGCTCGGGCGGCTCGTGGCGCGGCGGCTCGTGACCCGGCACGACGTACGGCACCTGCTGCTGGTCAGCCGCAGCGGGGCGGACGCCCCGGGCGTCACCGCGCTGGTCGACGAGCTGGCCGGACTGGGCGCCACCGCCCGGGTGGTCGGCTGCGACGTCACCGACCGCGACGCGCTCGCCCTGCTGGTCGACCAGATCCCCGCCGACCTGCCGCTGACCGGCGTGGTGCACGCGGCCGGGGTGCTCGACGACGGCGTCCTGCCCGCGCTCACCCCGGACCGCTTCGACACCGTGCTGCGCCCCAAGGTCGACGCGGCCTGGCACCTGCACGAGCTGACCGAGAAGCTGGACCTGGCCGCGTTCGTGCTCTTCTCCTCGGCGGCCGGCCTCTTCGGCGGCCCCGGGCAGGCCAACCACGCGGCGGCGAACTGCTTCCTCGACGCCCTCGCCCAGCACCGGCGCGACCGGGGACTCCCGGCGCTCTCGCTGGCCTGGGGACCGTGGGTCAACGACACCGGCGACGGCCAGACCGGGCACGTCGACGAGGCCCGGATGAACCGGGGCGGCTTCGTCCCGCTCGGCGCCGACGAGGGCATGGACCTGTTCAGCGAGGCGCTGCGCTTCGCCGAGCCGGTGGTCGTACCGGTCAACCTGGACCTGGCCCTGATCGGCCGGCACGGGCCGGCGGCGGTGCCGCCGGTGCTGCGGTCGCTGGTCCGGCCGGCGACGACCGGCGCGGTACGGGCGGCCGAACGCGATCCGGCCGAGGCGCTGCGGGAGACCCTCGCCGCCACGGCGGAGGCCGACCGCGACCAGGTGCTCTCCGACCTGGTCCGCACCCACGCCGCCGCGGTCCTCGGCTACGCGTCGATCCGCTCGATCGACGTCGAGCGCGGCTTCGTCGAGCTGGGCTTCGACTCGCTGACCGCCGTCGAGTTCCGCAACCGGCTCAACGCGGCCACCGGCCTGCGGCTGCCGTCCACGCTGATCTACGACCGGCCGACCACGGCCGCGCTGGTCGAGTACCTGCGGGGCGCGCTGCTCGCGGAGCGGAGCACCTCCGCGCTGACGGTGCTCGGCGAGCTGAACAAGCTGGAGCACGCCATGCGGGCGGTGGCCTCCGCCGACACCGACCGGGCCGCCGTCGGCGCCCGGCTGCGTGAACTGCTCTCCCTGTGGACCTACACCGAGTCCGGTGCGGACTCCGCCGCCGACGAGGGCACCAGCCTCGAGTCGGCCTCCGCCGAGGAGATCTTCAGCCTGCTGGACGAAGAGTTCGGCTCGGCCTGATCCGGCATGTCGCACACCTCGAACCCCGATACGGAGTGGCCCGATGCCCACTGAGGCAGAGTTCCTCGACTACCTCCGGCGTGCGACTGCCGACCTGCGCGACGCGCGTCGGCGGGTGCGCGAGGTGGAGGCCAAGGACCGCGAGCCGATGGCAGTCATCGGGATGGCGTGCCGTTTCCCGGGCGGCGTGTCCAGCCCGGCCGAGCTGTGGGACCTCGTCGACCGGGGCGGCGACGGGGTGGGCGACTTTCCGGCCGACCGGGGCTGGGACCTGGAGCGGCTCTTCCACGTCGACCCGGACAACCCGGGCACGTCGACCAGCAGCCAGGGTGGCTTCCTCTACGACGCGCCGCAGTTCGACCCGGGCTTCTTCGGCATCAGCCCCCGCGAGGCCCTGGCGATGGACCCCCACCAGCGGCTGCTGCTGGAGACCTCCTGGGAGGCGTTCGAGCACGCCGGCATCGACCCGCAGCGGCTGCGCGGCAGCCGGACCGGCGTCTTCGCCGGGGTGATGTACCACGACTACGCGTCGCGGGTGCTGGACCTGCCCGACGGCGTCGAGGGCTACATCGGCACCGGCAACTCCGGCAGCGTGGTGTCCGGGCGGGTGGCGTACACCTTCGGGCTCGAGGGCCCGGCGGTCACGGTGGACACGGCGTGCTCGTCGTCGCTGGTCGCCGTGCACCTTGCGACGCAGGCGCTGCGCCAGCGCGACTGCGACTTCGCGCTCGCCGGCGGTGTGACGGTCATGTCCACCCCGGGCACCTTCGCCGACTTCTCCCGCCAGCGGGGCCTGGCCTCGGACGGCCGGTGCAAGTCGTTCGCCGCCGCCGCCGACGGCACCGGCTGGTCCGAGGGCGTCGGCGTGCTGCTGTTGCAGCGGCTCTCCGACGCCCGCCGCGACGGCCGGCGCATCCTCGCCGTGGTCCGGGGCAGCGCCGTCAACCAGGACGGCGCCAGCAGCGGGCTCACCGCCCCGAACGGCCCGTCGCAGGAGCGGGTGATCCGGCAGGCCCTCGCGAACGCCCGGCTGTCCCCGGCCGACGTCGACGTGGTCGAGGCGCACGGCACCGGCACCACCCTCGGCGACCCGATCGAGGCGCAGGCGCTGCTGGCCACGTACGGGCAGGACCGGGGCGAGGGCGGGCCGCTCTGGCTGGGCTCGGTCAAGTCGAACCTGGGCCACACCCAGGCCGCCGCGGGCGCCGCCGGACTGATCAAGATGATCGAGGCGATCCGGCACCGGACCATGCCCGCCACCCTGCACGTCGACGAGCCGTCCCCGCACATCGACTGGTCCGCCGGGCAGGTGTCGCTGCTGACCGAGGCACGCCCGTGGTCGGCCACCGACCGGCCGCGCCGGGCCGCCGTGTCGTCGTTCGGCATCAGCGGTACGAACGCGCACGTCATCCTGGAGGAGGCGCCCGTCGACGACGCCCCGTCCACGGACGAGGCCCCGTCCGCCGCCGACGCGCCGGTGGCGCTCCCGCTCGCCCCGGTGTTCCTCTCCGCCCGTACGCCCGAGGCACTCGCCGGGCAGGCCGGCCGCTGGGCCGACCACCTCGCCCGCGTCGACTCCCCGCGTCCGGTGGACGTCGCGGCCTCCTCGGTCAACCGCGCGGGGCTCGAACACCGCGCGGTGGTCCTGGCCGGCGACGCGGACGACCTGCTCGCCGGGCTGCGGGCCCTCGCCGCCGGCGAGCCGGCCGGCACCGTCACCACCGGCGCGTCGGCCCCGCGCGGCCGGGTGGCCTTCCTCTTCTCCGGCCAGGGCGCGCAGCGCGCCGGCATGGGTCGCGAGCTGTACGCGGCCTTCCCGGTCTTCGCCGCCGCCCTGGACGAGGCGTGCGGGCACCTCGATCCGCTGCTGCCGCGCCCGCTGCGCGAGGTCCTGTTCGCCGGGGCGGGCACGCCCGAGGCGGAGCTGCTGGACCAGACGGTCTTCACCCAGGCGGGCCTGTTCGCCGTCGAGGTGGCGCTGTTCCGGCTCGTCGAGTCGCTCGGTGTCGCGCCGGACCTGGTGGCCGGGCACTCCATCGGCGAGATCGCGGCGGCGCACGTGGCGGGCGTGCTCTCCCTGGCCGACGCGTGCGCGCTGGTCGCCGCGCGGGGCAGGCTCATGCAGGCCCTGCCGGCGGGCGGCGGCATGCTCGCCGTGGCGGCCGACGAGGCCGCCGTGGCCGCCTCCCTCGCCGGGCTGACCGGCCGGCTGGACGTGGCCGCCGTGAACGGCCCCGCCGCCGTGGTGGTGGCGGGCGACGTCGAGGCCCTCGACGAGGTGCAGCGGGTGTGGTCCGAGCGGGGCGTGCAGACCCGCCGGCTGCGGGTCAGCCACGCCTTCCACAGCGCCCGGATGGACCCGATGCTGGCCGAGTTCGCGGCCGTCGCCGAGGGACTGACGTTCCGGCCGCCGACGATCCCGGTGGTGTCGAACCTGACCGGCCGCGTCGCCGACGCCGACCAGCTCTGCGACCCGGGCTACTGGGTGCGCCACGTGCGCGGCACCGTGCGCTTCGCCGACGCCGTCGACTGCCTGCGCGCCGAGGAGGTCGACACCTACCTGGAGGTGGGGCCGAACGGCGTCCTGACCGCCATGGCGCAGAACTGCCTCGCCGAGCGGGCGGAGGACGACACGGCGCCCCTGCTGGCCCCGGTGTCACGCCACGACCGGCCCGAGCCGCAGGCCCTCCTGGAGGCCCTCGCGCTGCTGCACGTGCACGGCGTGACCGTCGGCTGGGCCGACCTGCTCGACCGGGCCGGCGGCCGGCACCTGGACCTGCCGACGTACGCCTTCCAGCACCAGCGTTACTGGCTGGAGCCGGCGGGCCGGTGGACGGACGTCTCCGGGGCGGGCCTCGGCGCGGCCGGGCACCCGTTGCTCGGCGCGGCCGTCTCCGTGGCCGGCGAGGACATGGTGGTGCTGACCGGCCGCCTGTCCACGTCGACGCACGCGTGGCTCGCCGACCACTCCGTCTCCGGCGCGGTCATCGTGCCGGGCGCCGCCCTGGTGGAGCTGGCGGTGCGGGCGGGCGACGAGGTGGGCGCGTCGCGGGTGCGGGAGCTGACCGTGGCGGCGCCGCTGGTGCTGCCGGAGGCCGGCGCGGTGCGGGTGCAGGTGCGCGTCGGCGCGGCCGACGAGGCGGGTACCCGTTCGGTGACCGTGCACTCCCAGCCGGAGGAGGCCGTCGACCCGGAGTGGGTCCGGCACGCCGACGGTGTGCTGGAGCCGGCGTCGGTCGACGAGCCGGGCCTCAGGGAGTGGCCGCCGGCCGGCGCGTCCGAGGTGGACGTCACGGGCTGGTATCCGGCGCTGGCCGAGCGCGGCCTGGCGTACGGGCCGGTGTTCCGGGGGCTGCGCCGGGTGTGGACGACGGGCGGCGACGAGGTGTTCGCCGAGGTGGCGTTGCCGGACGAGGTGGCGGGCGACGCGGCCGGCTTCGGGGTGCACCCGGCGCTGCTGGACGCCGCCCTGCACCCGATCGGGCTGCTGCCGGGTGGCGAGGGTTCGGGCGGGGCGCGGGTGCCGTTCGCGTTCGAGGGTGTGCAGGTGCACGCCTCGGGCGCGCGGGTGCTGCGGGTGCGGCTGTCGCGCGCGGGCTCGGCGGTGCGGCTTGTCGCGTGCGACGAGTCGGGCGCGGCCGTGGTGTCGGTGGACTCCCTGGCGCTGCGGGAGCTGACCGGGGTGTCGTCGTCTCCGGACGCGTCGGCCCGGTCGCTGTTCGAGGTCGCCTGGCAGGCCCAGGAGGTCACCCCGGCCGGCGAGGTCTCCGGGTGGGCGCTGGTGGGCTCGCCCGCCGCCGACCTGCCGGCGTTCGCCGACGTCGAGGCGGTGACCGCGGCGGCCGGGCCGTCGGGCGTGACGCCGCGCCTGCTGCTGGTGCCGGCGGGCAGCCTGCGCCGATCCGACCACGCCGGGACGGAGATCCTCCCGGTCCACGACGAGGCGCACGACGAGGACGCCGCCGACAACGACCCCGACGCGGTACGCGCGGCGACGTCGCAGGTGCTGGCGACGGTGCGGTCCTGGCTGGCGGCGGACGTGCTGGGGGAGTCGCGGCTGGTGGTGGTGACGCGGGGCGCGGTGTCGGTGGGTACCGATGACCGGGTGACCGACCTGGGCGGTGCGGCGGTGTGGGGTCTGCTGCGGTCGGCGCAGTCGGAGCATCCGGGTCGCATCGTGTTGGCGGATGTCGACGGTGACGTGGACGCGGGGCTGTTGGGTGTGCTGGCGGCGGTGGCCGACGAGCCGGTGGCGTTCGGTGGTCAGGTTGCGGTGCGTGCGGGTGGGGTGTTCGTGCCGCGTCTGGTGCGCGCGGTCGCCCCGGCGTCGGTGGAGGCGCCGGTTGTGGGTGACGGTGCGGTGCTGGTGACCGGTGGTACGGGTGCGCTCGGGGCTTTGGTGGCGGAGCATCTGGTGTCGGTGCACGGGGTGCGGTCGCTGGTGCTGGTGTCGCGGCGTGGTCCGGAGGCTGCGGGTGCGGGCGAGTTGTCGGAGCGGCTGGCGGCGCTGGGCGCGTCGGTGCGGGTGGTCGCGTGTGACGTGACCGACCGGGACCAGGTGTTCGCCCTGGTGGCCGAGGTCGCCGCCGGGGAACGCCTGGCGGGTGTGGTGCACACCGCCGGTGTCCTGGACGACGGTGTCGTGGAGGGGCTGACGGCGGAGCGCCTCGCCGGGGTGTTGGCGCCGAAGGTGTCGGCGGGTTGGTTCCTGCACGAGGCGACGGCGGGTCTGGATCTGGACCTGTTCGTGGTGTTCTCGTCGGTGGCGGGTGTGTTGGGCTCGCCGGGTCAGTCGGCGTACGCGGCGGGCAACGCGTTCCTCGACGGACTTGCGGTGTACCGGCGGCAGCTCGGGTTGCCGGCGGTCAGCCTGGCGTGGGGCATGTGGGACACCCCCGGCATGGCCGCGTCCCTCGACGAGGCGGACCGGGCGCGATCGACCCGGGGCGGCGTCACCGCGATGAACGCCGAGACCGGGCTGCGGCTGTTCGACGCCGCCCTCACCACCGGCCGGCCGGCCCTGGTACCCGCCGTGATCGACCTGGCCGCCCTCCGGGCCGCGGCCGGTGCCGGCCTGGTGCCGCCGATGCTCCGCACCCTGGTCGGTACGACCCCGACGCGCCGCCAGGCGGGACAGGGCACCACCTGGGCGACCCGCGTCAGCGGCCTCGCCGCCGACGAGGCGCGGGCCCAGATCGACGTGCTGGTACGCGGCCTCGTCGCGCAGGTGCTCGGGCACGGCGGCGCGGAGGCCGTGCCGGCCGACCGGGCGTTCCGCGAGCTGGGCTTCGACTCGCTGACCGCCGTCGACCTGCGCAACCGCGTCAACGCGGCCACCGGCCTCCGGCTGCCCTCGACGCTGGTGTTCGACTACCCGACGCCCCAGGCGCTCGCCGCCCACGTGCACGCCGAACTGGCCGGCGCCGCCGCCGGCACCGCCGCTCCGGGCGCGCGGACCACCACCCGGGTCGACGAGCCACTCGCCATCGTCGGGATGGCCTGCCGCTACCCGGGCGGCGTCGAGACGCCCGACCAGTTGTGGGCGCTGCTGGCCGCCGGCGGCGAGGGCATCGGGGAGTTCCCCACCGACCGGGGCTGGGACCTGGAGAGCCTGTTCGACCCGGACCCCGACCACCCCGGCACGTCGTACACGCGTCACGGCGGCTTCCTGTACGGCGCCGGCGAGTTCGACCCGGGCTTCTTCGGGATCTCGCCGCGTGAGGCCCTGGCGATGGACCCGCAGCAGCGGTTGCTGCTGGAGGCGTCGTGGGAGTCGTTCGAGTCGGCGGGTCTCGATCCGCAGCGGTTGCGGGGCAGCCGGACGGGTGTCTTCGCCGGCGTCATGTACCACGACTACGCGTCGCAGCTCATGGAGCTGGCCGGCGAGGTCGAGGGCTACGTCGGCACCGGCAACTCGGGCAGCGTGCTGTCCGGTCGGGTGGCGTACACGTTCGGGCTCGAAGGCCCGGCCGTCACCGTCGACACCGCCTGTTCCTCCAGCCTCGTGGCGCTGCACCTCGCGGCGCAGGCGTTGCGCTCCGGCGAGTGCGATCTGGCGCTGGCCGGTGGCGTGACGGTGATGGCGACGCCGGGCACGTTCATCGAGTTCTCGCGGCAGCGGGGCCTGTCGCAGGACGGTCGCTGCAAGTCGTTCGCGGCGTCGGCCGACGGCACCGGCTGGTCCGAGGGCGTGGGTGTCCTGCTCGTGCAGCGCCTCTCCGACGCCCAGCGCGAGGGCCGGAAGATCTACGCCGTGGTCCGGGGCACGGCCGTGAACCAGGACGGCGCGTCGAACGGGCTGACGGCCCCGAACGGCCCGTCGCAGCAGCGGGTGATCCGGCAGGCCCTCGCGAACGCGCGCCTGACTCCGGCGGACGTGGACGCCGTGGAGGCGCACGGTACGGGCACGACCCTCGGTGACCCGATCGAGGCGCAGGCGTTGTTGGCGACGTACGGGCAGGAGCGTCCGCAGGATCGGCCGTTGTTGTTGGGGTCGGTGAAGTCGAACATCGGGCACACGCAGGCGGCTGCTGGTGTGGCTGGTGTGATCAAGATGGTCATGGCGATGCGCCATGGTCTGGTGCCGGCGACGCTGCACGTGGACGAGGCGTCGCCGCACGTGGACTGGTCGGCGGGGGCGGTTGCCCTGGCTACGGAGGCGACGCCGTGGCCGGCGGTGGACCGGCCGCGTCGGGCGGCGGTGTCGTCCTTCGGCATCTCCGGCACGAACGCGCACGTGATCATCGAGCAGCCGCCCGCCGAGCCGGTCGACGCACGCGCCGCCGACCGGCCGCGCGCCGGCGTCGTACCCCTGGTGCTCTCCGCCGTGGACGCCCCGGCGCTGCGCGAACAGGCGGCCCGGCTGGGCGCGCACCTCGCGGCGCACCCGGAGCTGGAACCGGCCGACGTCGCGCACGCCCTGGCGACCACCCGGGCCGCGTTCGGGCACCGCGCCGTCGTCCTCGGCCGCGACACCGTCGGCCTGACGCGGGCCCTGGAGTCGCTCCGCCTCGGCGAGGCCACCCCCGACACGGTCACCGGCACCGCGCTGCGCGGCGGCGATCCGGTCCTCGTCTTCCCCGGCCACGGCGACCCGTGGCCCGCCACGGCCGTCGAACTGCTGGACCGGTCGCCGGAGTTCGCCGCCGCGATCGCCGCCTGCGAGGCGGCCCTCGCACCCCACGTGGACTGGTCGCTCACCGCCGTGCTGCGCGGCGCGGACGGCGCCCCGCCCGCGACGGACCCCCGGCTGACGCACCCCGTCCGGTGGGCCGTGGCGGTCTCGCTGGCCCGCTGGTGGCGTGCGCTCGGCGTCCGGCCCGCCGCCGTGGTCGGGCACGCCCACGGCGAGGTCGCGGCCGCCTGCGTGGCCGGCGCGCTGTCGCTGGAGGACGCGGCGAGGACTATCGCCCTCGGCAGCCGGGCCGACGCCGACCCGGACGCGCTGGCCGGGACCACCCTCGGGGCGGCCGAGGTGCCGCTGTACTCGGCCGCGACCGGCGGACGGGTCGACACCGACGGCCTCGACGCCGCCCGCTGGTACCGGGGGCTGGCCGACGGCGTCGACATCGACCCCGTCGTGCGCGCCCTGCTCGACGAGGGCCACCAGGTCCTCGTCGAGGCCGCCACCGGACCCGTGCTCGCCGCCCGGATGCGGGAGACCGCGCAGGCCGCCGACGCCGTCGTGGTGGCCGCCGCCGACACCGACGCCGGCGGTTGGCCCCGGATGCTGACCGTCCTCGCCGGGCTGCACGTGCACGGCGTGCCCGTGGACTGGACGGCCGTCCTGGGCGCCCGCACCGGCCCGCCGGTGGAACTGCCGACGTACGCCTTCCAGCGCCAGCGGTACTGGCCGCAGCCGCAGGTCACGACCGGCCCCGCCCCCGCCGGCCAGGACGAGGCGGACCGGCACTTCTGGGAGGCCGTGGAACGCGCCGACCCGCAGGCCCTGGCCGCCGCCATGCGGATCGACGAGACGGCGGCCCGGTCCCTCGACCCCGCGCTGCCGCTGCTCTCCTCGTGGCGCCGACGCCGCCGCGACGAGTCCACCGTGGACTCGTGGCGCTACCGGGTGACCTGGAAGCCGGTGACCGTCGCGCCGGAGGCCACCCTGTCCGGCGCCTGGCTGCTGCTGGTGCCGGCGGACGGCGCCGCGTACCCCCTGGCCGACGGCGTCGCCCGGGCCCTCACCGAGGGCGGGGCCGAGGTCGTCCGGATCGACGTGCCGGAGACGGCCCGGCAGGCGCTGGCCGAGCGGCTGGCGCGTACCGGAACCGTCGCCGGTGTGCTCTCCCTGCTCGGCCTGGACGACGTCGCGCACCCGGCCCACCCGGTGGTGCCGGCGGGCCTCGCCGGCACGTACGCCCTGGTCCAGGCCCTCGGCGACGCCGGTGTCACCGCCCCCCTGTGGTGCGCCACCACCGGCGCGGTCTCCGCCGGCCGGGCCGACCCGCTCCACCGCCCCCGCCAGGCGATGCTCTGGGGCCTCGGCCGGGTGGTCGCCCTCGAACACCCGGACCGCTGGGGCGGCCTCGTCGACCTGCCCACCGAGCTGGACGCCCGGGACCGGGGCCGCCTCGTGGCGGTGCTGGCCGGCGTCGACGCCGAGGACCAGCTCGCGCTGCGCCCCTCCGGGGTGTTCGCCCGGCGACTGGTCCGGGCCCGCGTCGAGCGCACCGCGACGCAGGATTGGCGTCCCGCCAGCGGCGCCGTCCTGGTCACCGGCGGCCTCGGGTCGATCGGGGCCCAGGTGGCGCGCTGGCTGGCCCGCGAGGGCGTCGGCGAGCTGGTGCTGACCGGCCGCCAGGGCCCCGCCACGCCCGGTGCCGACGAGCTGGCGGACGAACTGCGCGCCGCCGGCGCCACCGTCACCGTGGCCGCCTGCGACGTCGCCGATCCCGCCGCCGTGCGGGCCCTCGTCGAGCGGCTCGCCGGGCAGGGCACCCGCATCGGGGCCGTGTTCCACACCGCCGGCGTCGCGCACGCCGCACCGGTCGCGGCCACCGACGTGGCCGACCTCGCCGACGCCCTGCGGGCCAAGGTGGCCGGCGCGGTCAACCTCGACGAGGTGTGCGGCGACGAGCTGTCGGCGTTCGTGCTCTTCTCCTCCGGCGCGGGCGTCTGGGGCGGCGGGCACCAGGGCGGCTACGCCGCGGCCAACGCCTTCCTCGACGCGCTCGCCGAGGACCGGCGCCGGCGCGGCCGGGCCGCCACCGCCATCGCCTGGGGCGCCTGGGACGGCGGCGGCATGGTCGACGCCGAGGGCGCCGCCGACCAGATGTTCCGCTCGGGCGTGCGGGCCATGCGCCCCGACCTGGCGGTCTCCGTCCTGGCCGAGGCGCTCGACCACGGCGACACCACGCTCACCGTGGCGGACATCGCCTGGGACCGGTTCCTGCAGACCTACACGCTGGCCCGCCCCCGGCCGCTGATCGCCGACGTCCCCGAGGTGGCCCGGCTGCTCGCCGCCGGGCAGCGCGACAGCGACGCGCCCGACGCGGCCTCGCCGCTGCGCGGCCGGCTGGCCGGACTCGCCGCACCGGAGCGGCGCCGCGTCCTGCTCGATCTCGTACGGGTCCACGCGGCGGCGGTGCTGCGCCTGTCCTCGCCGCAGGCGTTGGCGGCGGACCGGTCGTTCCGGGAGATCGGCTTCGACTCGCTCAGCGCCGTCGAGATGCGCAACCGGCTCGCCGAGGCGGTGGGGCTGAACCTGCCGGCGACCCTGGTCTTCGACCGCCCGACGCCCGACGCCCTCGCCGAGCACCTGGCGACCCGGCTCACCGGCGACGACACCCCGGCGGCCGAGCCCGTGCGGGCCGCCACCGTGCTGGACGAGCCGATCGCCATCGTCTCGATGAGCTGCCGCTACCCCGGCGGCGTCGCCGGCCCCGAGGACCTGTGGCGACTCGTCGCCGAGGGGCGCGACGGCATCGCGGAGTTCCCGGCCGACCGGGGCTGGGACCTGGCGGCCATCTACGACCCCGATCCCGACCGGCCCGGCACCTCGTACGTGCGGGAGGGCGGCTTCCTCACCGACGCCGCCGGCTTCGACGCCGCCCTGTTCGGCATCTCCCCGCGCGAGGCGATGGTGATGGACCCGCAGCAACGGGTGCTGCTGGAGAGCGCCTGGGAGCTGTTCGAGAGGTCCGGCACCGCGCCGGCCGACATGCGGGAGACCAACACCGGCGTCTTCGTCGGCACCAACGGCCAGGACTACGCGACGCTGCTGATGGCCGCCCGGGTCGAGACCGAGGGCTACCAGGCCACCGGCAACGTCGCCGCCGTCATCAGCGGTCGGCTGGCGTACCACTTCGGGTTGCAGGGCCCCGCCGTCAGCGTCGACACCGCCTGCTCGTCGTCGCTGGTGGCGCTGCACCTGGCCTGCCAGTCCCTGCGGCAGGGCGAGTGCGACGTCGCCGTCGCCGGCGGCGTGACGGTGATGGCCACCCCCGGCCCGTTCCTGGAGTTCGCCCGGCAGCGGGGGCTGGCCCTCGACGGCCGGTGCAAGTCGTTCGCCGGGGCCGCCGACGGCACCGGCTGGGGCGAGGGCGTCGGCCTGGTGATGTTGCAGCGGCTCTCCGACGCCCAGCGCGACGGCCGCCGGATCCTCGCCGTCGTGCGCGGCTCGGCGATGAACCAGGACGGCGCCAGCAACGGGCTGACCGCCCCCAACGGACCCGCGCAGGAGCGGGTGATCAGCCAGGCGCTGGCCAACGCGCGGCTGACCGCCGCCGACGTGGACGCCGTCGACGGGCACGGCACCGGCACCCGCCTCGGCGACCCCATCGAGGCGCAGGCGCTGCTCGCCACGTACGGGCGGGACCGGCCCGCCGACCGGCCGCTGCTGCTCGGCTCGGTCAAGTCGAACATCGGCCACACCCAGGCCGCCGCCGGCGTCTCCGGCGTGATCAAGATGGTGATGGCGCTCCAGCACGACCTGCTGCCGCCCACCCTGCACGTGGACGAGCCCTCGCCGCACGTGGACTGGTCGGCGGGCGCGGTCGCGCTGCTGACCGAGGCGCAGCCGTGGCCGCAGGCGGACCGGCCGCGCCGGGCCGGCGTGTCGTCGTTCGGGGTCAGCGGCACCAACGTGCACGTCATCCTCGAACAGGCGCCCGCCGCCGCGCCGGCCGACACCGGAACGCCCCGGCCGGCCGACGGACCGCCGGTGCTGCCCTGGGTCGTCTCGGCCGACACCGCCGGCAGCCTGCGGGCCCAGGCGGCCCGGCTGGCCGACTGGCTGCCGGGCACCGCGACGCCCGCCGCCGACGTGGCCCGGGGACTGGCCACCGGACGCTCGCCGCTGCGGCACCGCGCGGTGCTGCTCGCCGGGGACGCCGACGCGGCCTTCGCCGGCCTGCGGGCACTCGCCGCCGGCGAGGAGCACCCGGGACTCACCCGGGGCGTCGCCGAGCCCGGCGGCGCGCTGGCGGCGCTCTTCTCCGGCCAGGGCGCCCAGCACGCCGGGATGGGCCGTCGCCTGTACGAGACGTTCCCGGTCTTCGCCGCGACGGTCGACGAGGCGTGCCAGCACCTGGACGCGTACCTGCCGCGGCCGCTGCGCACGGTGCTCTTCGCCGAGGCCGGCACCGCCGAGGCCGACCTGCTCGACCAGACGGCCTTCACCCAGGCCGGGCTCTTCGCCGTCGAGGTGGCGCTGTTCCGGCTGCTCGAACACTGGGGGATCCGGCCCGACTTCGTGGCCGGGCACTCCGTCGGGGAGATCAGCGCGGCCCACGTGGCCGGGGTGCTCGACCTGCCCGACGCCTGCGCGCTCGTCGGCAACCGGGGCCGGCTGATGCAGGCCCTGCCCGCCGGCGGCGGGATGCTCGCCGTCGCCGCGCCCGAGGTCGACGTGCTGCGGGCGCTGGACGGCACGTCGGGACAGGTCGCCGTCGCCGCCGTGAACGGGCCGGCCGCCGTCGTCGTCGCCGGGGCGCAGGACGCGCTGACCGGCCTGGCCGACCACTTCGCCGGCCTCGGCGTGCGTACGAAGCGGCTGCGGGTCAGCCACGCCTTCCACAGCCCGCTGATGGAGCCGATGCTCGCCGACTTCGCGGCCGTGGCGGCGACCCTGTCGTACGCCCCGCCGACGGTGCCGCTGGTGTCGAACCTGACCGGCGCGGTCATCGACGCCGAGCAGCTCTGCACCCCCGACTACTGGGTCCGGCACGTCCGCGAGGCGGTCCGTTTCGCCGACACCGTCACCCACCTGCACGCCCACGGGGTGACCCGGTTCCTGGAGATCGGGCCGGACACCGTGCTGACCGCCCTGACCGCCGACGCGCTGCCGGCGGACGCCCCGGTCATGGTGACCGGCGTGCAGCGGCCCGGCCAGGACGAGGTGATTACCCTGCTCGGCGCGGTGGCCCGGCTGCACTGCCACGGCGTGGCCGTCCGCTGGTCGCGGCTGCTGCCCGGCGCCGGCCCCGTGGACCTGCCCACGTACGCGTTCGACCACCAGCGGTTCTGGCCGACCCTCGACGCGGCGCCGGCGCACACTCCCGCGGCCGCGCCCGACGACGTCGACTCGGCGTTCTGGCGGGCCGTGGCGTCGGGCGACGGCGACGCGCTCGCCGGCCGGCTCGGCCTCGACGCGGACCGGCCGCTGCGCGAGCTGCTGCCGGACCTGGACCGGTGGCGGCGCCAGCAGCAGGAGGACACCCTCGCCGGCGGGTGGCGCTACCGGATCACGTGGCGTCCGCAGGTCCTCGCCCCGGGTGCCGTCGACGGCACCTGGACCCTGGTCCACAGCGGCACGGACCAGCCGGTCGTCGACCGGCTCGCCGAGCTGGTCACCGCCCGGGGCGGCACCGTGCGGCAGCTCGCCGTCGACCCGGCCACGACCGACCGCACGGCGCTCGCCGCGCAGCTGGCCGGCGCCGCGCCGACCCGGATCGTGTCGCTGCTCGCCCTCGACGAGCGACCGCAGCCCGACCACCCCGCCGTGCCGCTGGGCCTGACCGCGAACCTCGCCCTGGTGCAGGCGGTCACGGACGCCCTGCCCCCGGTGCCGCTGTGGCTGCTCACCCGGCAGGCCGTCGCCACCGCCGACGGCGACCCCGTCGCCCGCCCCGCCCAGGCCACCACGTGGGGCCTCGGCCTGGTGACCGCGCTGGAACACCCCCGGCACTGGGGTGGCCTGCTGGACCTGCCCGAGACCCTGACCCCGGCCGCGGCCGGGCACGTCCTGGCGGCGCTCACCGCCGCCGGGCACGAGGACCAGCTCGCGGTGCGCGACTCCGGCACGTACCTGCGCCGGCTGGCCCGCGCGCCCCGCGCCGAGGCGGCGGCCGACTGGCAGGCGCCCGGCACCGTCCTGGTCACCGGCGGCACCGGCGCCGTCGGCCGGTACGCCGCCGCCTGGCTCGCCCGGCACGGCGCGCGGCGACTGCTGCTGGTCAGCCGGCGCGGCACGGCGGCCCCCGGCGCGGACGAGGCGGTGGCGGAACTGGCCGCGCTGGGCGCCGAGGCCCGGGTGCTGGCCTGCGACCTGGCCGACCGGGACGCGGTCGCCGAGCTGGTCCGTGGCCTGCGCGCCGACGGCGAGACCGTGCACGCGGTGGTGCACGCCGCCGGGGTGGGTCGGCTCAACCCGGTCGCCGCGGTCACCGGGGCGGAACTCGCCGACGTCGTCTCCGGCAAGATCGCCGGCGCCCGGCACCTCGACGAGCTCCTCGACCCGGAGCCGCTCGACCTGGTCGTGCACTTCTCCTCCATCGCCGCCGTCTGGGGCGTCGGCGACCACGGCGCGTACGCCGCCGGCAACGCCTTCCTGGACGCCTGGGCGCAGTCCCGGCCGGCCGGGGGTCCCCGGCACCTCTCGGTGAACTGGGGACCGTGGGCCGGCGGCGGCATGGTGACCGACGCGCACGCGGCCGCCATGAGCCGGCGCGGGGTGTCCCTGCTCGACCGGGAACCGGCGATGGCCGCCCTGCGCGCCGGCCTCGACGGCGACGACACCGCCCTCACCGTCGCCGACATCGACTGGGACCGCTTCGCGCCGGTGTTCGCCTCCGCCCGGCCCCGGCCGCTGATCAGCGAGATCGCCGAGGTGGCCGCCCAGGCCGCGGCGGCACGCGCCGACGCCGAGGACGGCGACCAGGTCGCCGGCGAGCTGCGCAAGCGGCTCGGCGAGCTGTCGCAGGCCGAACAGGCGCGGCTGCTGGTGGACCTCATCCGCACCGCCGCCGGCGAGGTCATCGGCCACGACAGCCCGTACGCCGTCGAGGCCGGCCGGCCCTTCCGGGACCTCGGCTTCGACTCGCTCACCGCCGTGGAGCTGCGGGGCCGGCTGGCCCGCTCGACGGGGCTGAGCCTGCCCAGCTCGGTGGTGTTCGACTACCCGACGCCGCAGGCCCTGGCCGAGCACCTGCGGGCCGAACTGCTCAGCGAGGCCTCGGTGGAGGCCCTGCCGACGCTGGCGGAGCTGGACCAGTTGGAGAGCGCCCTCGCGCTGCGCGACCAGGACGACATCGGCCGGGTGCGGATCACGATGCGGCTGCACAGCCTGCTCGAACGGCTCGGCACCGCCGAGGAACGCCGGGAGGAGACCGCCGAGGTCGCCGACCGGCTGCGGGTGGCCAGCAACCAGGAGCTGTTCGACCTCATCGACCAGGACCTCGGGCTCTCCTGAGCCGCCCGGGGACCTGTGGTGTCACGAGAAAGCGAGATGTCATGGCGGACGAAGAGCGGCTGCGCGAATACCTGACGCGGGTCGTCGCCGAACTTCAGCAGACCCGCCAACGGCTGCGCGAGGTCACCGCCGAGGAGTCCGAGCCGGTGGCGATCGTGGCGATGAGCTGCCGCTACCCGGGCGGCATCAGCTCGCCCGAACAGCTGTGGGAGTTCGTCTCGTCCGGCGGGGACGCCATCGGCGACTTCCCCACCGACCGGGGCTGGGACCTGGAGCGGCTCTACCACGCCGACCCGGACAACGCCGGCACCTCGTACACCACCTCCGGTGGGTTCCTGCACGACGCGGGGAGCTTCGACGCCGCCCTGTTCGGCATCTCGCCGCGCGAGGCGGTCGCCATGGACCCGCAGCAGCGGCTGCTGCTCGAGGTCACCTGGGAGCTGTTCGAGCGGGCCGGCATCGCCCCGCTGTCGCTGCGCGGCAGCCGCTCCGGCGTCTTCGTCGGCACCTCCGGGCAGGACTACGCCGCCGTGCTGCACCGGGCCCCCGGCGTCGAGGGGTACGTGCTGACCGGCACCGCCGCCAGCGTGGTCTCCGGCCGGCTGGCGTACACGTTCGGCCTCGAAGGCCCGTCGGTCACCGTGGACACCGCCTGCTCGTCGGCGTCGGTCGCCATCCACCTCGCCTGCCAGGCGCTGCGCCAACGCGAGTGCGGCCTCGCCCTGGCCGGCGGCGCGACCGTGCTGGCCACCCCCGGCCCGTTCGTCGAGTTCTCCCGGCAGCGCGGCCTCGCCGCCGACGGCCGGTGCAAGTCCTTCGCCGCGTCCGCCGACGGCACCGGCTGGTCCGAGGGCGTCGGCATGCTGCTGCTGGAACGGCTCAGCGACGCCCGCCGCAACGGCCACCCCGTGCTCGGCGTCATCCGCAGCTCGGCAGTCAACTCCGACGGCGCGTCCAACGGCCTGACCGCCCCCAACGGCCCGTCCCAGCAGCGGGTCATCCGGCAGGCCCTGGCCGGCGCGAAGCTCACCCCCGACCTGGTCGACGTGGTCGAGGCGCACGGCACCGGCACCACCCTCGGCGACCCGATCGAGGCCCAGGCCCTGCTCGCCACGTACGGCCGGGAGCGCGGCGACGCCGCGCCGCTGCTGCTCGGCTCCATCAAGTCCAACATCGGCCACACCCAGGCCGCCGCCGGCATCGCCGGAGTGATCAAGATGGTGCAGGCGATGCGGCACGGCGTCGTGCCGGCCACCCTGCACGTCGACGAGCCCACCCCGCACGTGGACTGGGCCACCGGCGCGGTCACCCTGGTCACCGAGGCCACGCCGTGGCCGGCCGTGGACCGGCCGCGCCGCGCCGCCGTCTCCTCCTTCGGCATGAGCGGCACCAACACCCACCTCATCCTCGAACAGCCCGAGCCGGCCCGCGCCGAGGCCGACCGGCCGCAGCCGCCCGCGCCCGCGCCGGTGCTGCTCACCGGCCGCACCCGCGCCGCGCTGCGCCACCAGGCCGAGCGCTGGTCGCGGTACGTCGCCGACGACCCGGACGCGCGCCCGGCCGACGTCGCCTGGACCTCGGTGGTCTCCCGCTCGCCCCTGGAACACCGGGCGGTCGTCCTCGCCGACGACCGCGACGGCCTGCTCGCCGCCCTGCACGCCCTCGCCGACGACCGGCCCGCCCCCGGCCTGGTCACCGGTGCCGCCGCCGAACGCGGCGGGGTCGCGTTCCTCTTCTCCGGCCAGGGCGCGCAGCGCGCCGGCGCCGGCCGGGAGCTGTACGGGACGTATCCCGTCTTCGCCGAGGCGCTCGACGAGGTCTGCGCCCACCTCGACCACCGGCTGCCCCGGCCGCTGAAGCCGCTGCTGCACGCCGAGCCCGGCACCGACGAGGCGGCGCTGCTCGACCAGACCGTCTTCACCCAGGCCGCGCTGTTCGCCGTCGAGGTGGCGCTGCACCGGCTGCTCGGCTCCTGGGGGCTGGCCCCGGACATGGTCGCCGGGCACTCCGTCGGCGAGCTGACCGCCGCCCACGTCGCCGGCGTGCTCACCCTCGACGACGCCTGTGCCCTCGTCGCCGCCCGGGGCCGGCTCATGCAGGCCCTGCCCGCCGGCGGCGCGATGCTCGCCGTCGCCGCCGACGAGGCCCGGGTCGCCGAGTCGATCGCCGCGCTGACCGACCGGGTCGCCGTCGCGGCCGTCAACGCCCCCGGCGCCGTCGTCGTCTCCGGCGACGGCGCGGCCATCGACGAGCTGGCCGACCTCTGGACCGGCCGGGGGGTGAAGGTGCGGCGGCTGCGGGTCAGCCACGCCTTCCACAGCCCGCTGATGGAGCCGATGCTCGCCGAGTTCGCCACCGTCGCCGCCGGCCTCGACCTGCGCGCCCCCACCCTGCCGGTGGTGTCCAACCTGACCGGCGAGCTGGCCGACCCGGCGCAGCTCACCGACCCGAACTACTGGGTGCGTCACGTCCGGGAGGCGGTCCGCTTCGCCGACGGCGTACGCACCCTGCGCGCCCACGGCGTCGGCACCTTCGTGGAGGTCGGCCCCGACGCCGTCCTCACCGCCGGCATCCAGGAGACCCTCGCCGAGGCCGAGGCCGGCGACGCCGCCCCCGCCGTGGTGGTGCCGGTGCTGCGCCGGGACCGCCCGGACCGTCGCGCCCTGCTCGCCGCCCTCGCCCAGCTCCACGTCGCCGGCACCCCGGTGCGCTGGGCGGACCTCCTCGCCGACCGACCCGGCCGGCTCGTCGGCCTGCCCACCTACCCGTTCGAGCGGCAGCACTACTGGGTGCCGGCCGAGGCGCCCGCCGACGACACCACGACGGGCGGGGCCGGCGCGCTCGACCGGCGGTTCTGGGCGGCCGTCGAACGCGCCGACCTCGACGCGCTGCGCGACACCCTCGCCGTCACCGACACCGCCGCCGCCGAGTCGCTGCGTACCCTGCTGCCCGTCCTCGCCGACTGGCGGCGGCAGCGGCAGGCACACTCGGTGCTCGACGGCTGGCGGTACCGGGCCGACTGGCAGGTGGCCGGCGAACCCGCCCCCGCCCGGCTGGCCGGCACCTGGCTGCTGGCGCTGCCCGCCGGCGGCGCCGACGACCCGGCGGTGCAGACCGTCCGGGCCGCGCTGACCGGCGCGGGCGCCGACGTGCTGCCGCTGACCGTGGAGCCGGACGCCGACCGGGCCGGCCTCGCGGCGTCACTCGCCGGCACCGACCCCGCCGGCGTCGTCTCCCTGCTCGCCGCCGAGCCGCCCGTCGCCGACAGCACCGTCCTGCCCGGCCTGGCCGCCACCCTCGCGCTCGTGCAGGCGCTCGGCGACGCCGGCCTGGCCGCGCCGCTGTGGCTGGTCACCCGGGGCGCGGTCGCCGCCGCCTCGTACGACCGGCTCGCCGACCCGGCGCAGGCCGCCGTCTGGGGCCTCGGCCGGGTGGTCGGCGTCGAGGCCCCGCACCGCTGGGGCGGCCTGGTCGACCTGCCGCCGGAACCCGACGACCGAGCCGCCACCCGGCTCGCCGCGATCCTCACCGGATCGACCGGCGAGGACCAGCTCGCGGTACGCGGCCCCGGCGTCTTCGCCCGCCGCCTCGTGCGCGCCGCCCTCGGCGACCGCCCGCCGGCGCGCCGGTTCACGCCCACCGGCACCGCCCTGATCACCGGCGGCACCGGCGGACTCGGCGCCCGCGCCGCCCGCTGGCTCGCCGCCGCCGGAGCCGAGCACGTCGTGCTGGTCAGCCGGCGCGGACCCGACGCCCCCGGCGCCGCCGAGCTGGATGCCGAGCTGACCGGCCTCGGGGCCCGGGTCACCGTCGCCGCCTGCGACATCGCCGACCGGGCCGCCCTCGCCGACCTGCTCGACCGGGTCGAGGCCGACGGCCCGCCCGTGCGCACCGTCCTGCACGCCGCCGGCATCGCGCAGGCCACCCCGCTGGCGGAGGTCACCCCCGCCGAGCTGGCCGAGGTGACCGTCGGCAAGACCGCCGGCGCCGCCCACCTCGCCGACCTCCTCGCCGACCGGGAACTGGACGCCTTCGTCGTCTACTCGTCCATCGCCGCCACCTGGGGCAGCGGCGGGCAGGCCGGGTACGCGGCCGGCAACGCCTACCTCGACGCGCTGGTGCAGCGGCGGCGGGCCGAGGGCCGGGCCGGCACCGCCATCGCCTGGGGACCGTGGTCCGACGGCGGCATGCACGCGGCGGACGCCGAGCGCAACCTGCGCCGCCGGGGCCTGCCCGCCATGGACCCGACCGTCGCCATGGGCGCGTTGCAGCAGGCCCTCGACCACGACGACGTCACCGTGACGGTGGCCGACGTGGACTGGGCCCGCTTCGCCCCCGCGTACGCCTCCGCCCGCCGCCGGCCGCTGCTGGAGGGCGTACCGGAGGCGCGGGCCGCCCTCGACGGCGGCGTCGCGGTCGACGACGGCGACGAGGGCCCGGCGGCGACCCTGCGCCGGCGGCTCGCCGGGTTGGCCCCGACCCGCCGCGAGGAGGCCGTCGCCGACCTGGTCCGGGAACTCGCCGCCGACGTGCTCGGCCACGACGGCGGGGCCGCGGCCATCCCGGCGACCACCGCGTTCCGGGACCTCGGCTTCGACTCGCTGACCGCGGTGGAGCTGCGCAACCGGCTCGTCTCCGCCACCGGGCAGGCGCTGCCCACCACCCTGGTCTTCGACCACCCCACCCCGGTCGTGCTGGCCCGGCTCCTGCTCACCGGCCTCTTCGGCGCCGACGCCGAAGCCGGGCCGGCCCCCGTCGCCGCCCCGGCCGCCGTCGACGACGACGAGCCGGTGGCCATCGTCGCCATGGCCTGCCGCTACCCCGGCGGCGTCGACGACCCCGAGCGGCTGTGGCGCCTCGTCGCGGACGGCGTGGACGCCATCGGCGACTTCCCGACCGACCGGGGCTGGGACCTCGACCGGCTCTACGACCCCGACCCGGCCAACCCCGGCACCACCTATACCGACAAGGGCGGCTTCCTCGACGGCGCGGCCGAGTTCGACCCGGGCTTCTTCGGGATCTCGCCGCGCGAGGCGGCGGCGATGGACCCGCAGCAGCGGTTGCTGTTGGAGGTCTCGTGGGAGGCGGTCGAGCGGGCAGGGGTTGAGCCTGGGGTCCTTCGGGGTTCGCGAACAGGGGTGTTCGTGGGCACGAATGGTCAGGACTATGGGGCCCTGCTCATGGCTGCGGGGGAGCAGGCCGAAGGGTTCGGGGCCACGGGCAACGCCGCCAGTGTGGTGTCGGGTCGGGTGGCGTACGCGTTGGGGTTGGAGGGGCCGGCGGTGTCGGTGGACACGGCGTGTTCGTCGTCGTTGGTGGCGTTGCACCTGGCGGTGCAGTCGCTGCGGCGCGGCGAGTGCGACATGGCCCTCGCCGGTGGCGTCACGGTCATGGCCACCCCCGGCACCTTCTTCGAGTTCTCGCGGCAGCGTGGCCTGGCCGCCGACGGCCGGTGCAAGGCTTTCGCGGCGGCTGCGGACGGCACGGGCTGGGGCGAGGGCGTGGGCATGCTGCTCGTGGAGCGGCTGTCGGACGCGCGGCGCAACGGCCACCGCGTGCTGGCGATCGTGCGGGGGAGTGCCGTCAACCAGGACGGTGCCTCCAACGGGTTGACCGCCCCGAACGGCCCGTCGCAGCAGCGGGTGATCCGCCAGGCCCTCGCGGGTGCCCGGCTGGGCACCGCCGACGTGGACGTGGTCGAGGCGCACGGCACGGGCACGACGCTGGGCGACCCGATCGAGGCGCAGGCGCTGCTGGCCACGTACGGGCAGGGCCGCGAGGGGCACGAGCCGCTGCTGCTCGGCTCGATCAAGTCGAACCTCGGGCACACCCAGGCCGCCTCGGGCGTGGCGGGTGTGATCAAGATGGTGCTGGCGATGCGCGAGGGCGTGGTCCCCGCGACGCTGCACGTGGACGAGCCGTCCCCGCACATCGACTGGTCCGCCGGGGCCGTCGAGTTGGCGACGGAGTCGCGGCCGTGGCCGGCGGTGGAGCGGGCGCGTCGGGCGGCGGTGTCGTCGTTCGGCATGTCCGGCACGAACGCCCACGTGATCATCGAGCAGGCCGACGAGCCGGAGGCCGTCGCCCCGGCCGTGGCCGGCCCCGGACTGGTGGCGTCGGGCGTCGTGGTGTGGCCGGTGTCGGCGCGGTCGAAGGCCGCCCTGGCGGGCCAGGCGGCCCGGCTGGCGCAGTACGTGCGCGAGCGCGGCGACATCGACGCGGCGGCGGTGGGCTGGTCCCTCGCCGCCACCCGGTCGACGTTCGACCAGCGGGCCGCCGTGGTCGGGTCGAGCACGGAGGAGCTGCTGGCGGGGCTCGACGCCCTGGCGTCCGGAACGCCGGCCGGCAACGTCGTCGCCGGCACCGCCACGCCTCACGGCGCGGGCCCGGTGTTCGTGTTCCCGGGTCAGGGTGCGCAGTCGGCGCGGATGGCGGCGGGCCTGGTGGGTCGTACGCCGGTGTTCGACGCCAGGTTGGCGGAGTGCCAGCGTGCCCTGGCTCCGTACCTGGACGTGGACCTGGTGTCGGTGTTGACCGGTGACGACGAGTCGTGGCTGGAGCGGGTCGAGGTCGTGCAGCCGGTGCTGTGGGCCGTCGGCATGGCCCTGGCAGCGGTGTGGCAGCACGCCGGGGTCACCCCGGCGGCGGTGGTCGGTCACTCGCAGGGCGAGATCGGTGCCGCGTGCGTGGCCGGGATTCTGTCGCTGGAGGACGCGGCGAAGGCGGTGGCGCTGCGCTCGCGGGCGCTGACGGTGCTGCGGGGCACGGGCACGATGGCGTCGGTCGACCTCTCCGCCGAGGCGGTCGCCGAGCGGCTCGGGGAGTTCCCCGGCGTGGGTGTCGCGGCGGTGAACGGCCCGTCCACGGTCGTGGTGTCGGGTCCGCCGCAGCCGGTCGCCGACCTCGTGGAGGCGTGCCAGGCCGACGGGGTGCGCGCCCGACTGATCCCCGTGGACTACGCGTCGCACTCGGCCGCCGTGCAGGAGGTCGCCGAGCAGTTGCGCGCCGACCTGGCCGACGTGGCGCCGCAGCAGGGTCACACCCGGCTGGTGTCGACGCTGACGGGGGACTGGGTCGACCCGACCTCGATGACCGCCGCCTACTGGTACGACAACCTGCGGCAGACCGTCCAGTTCGACGCCGCCGTCCGCGTCGCCGTCGCCGCCGGGCACACCACGTTCGTGGAGATCTCCCCGCATCCGGTGCTGACGATGCCGGTGACGGCGATCCTGGACGACGCCGGCGCGAGCGGGCACACGCTGGGTAGCCTGCGTCGCGGTGACGACGACGCGACGCGGCTGCTGACGAACCTCGCCACCGCCCACACGATCGGCCTGCCCGTCGACCTGACGGCCGTGCTGGCCCGCACCGACGCCGTCGCGCTGCCCACGTACGCCTTCGCGCACGGACGATTCTGGCTGGACGCCCCCGCGCACCGGGTACGCGACGTCGGCTCCGCCGGCCTCCAGGACACCGACCACCCGCTGCTCAGCGCGGCCGTACCCGTCGCCGACGACCAGACGGTGGTGCTGACCGGGCGGCTGTCGGTGCGTACCCACCCGTGGCTCGCCGACCACGCCGTCGGCGGGGCGGTGATCGTCCCCGGCACCGGGCTGGTCGACATGGTGGTCCGGGCCGGCGACGAGGTCGACGCCGGCCAGGTGGGCGACCTGACGCTGATCAACCCGCTGGTGCTCCCGCCGGCCGGCGCGGTGCAGGTGCAGGTACGCGTGGGCCCGCCCGGCGACGCCGGCGAGCGGAGCGTCACCGTGCACTCCCGCTCCGAGGAGGACACCGACGCCGAGTGGACCCGGCACGCCGAGGGCCTGCTGCTGGCGCACCTGCCCGCCCCGGCCGCCGTACCGGGGCAGTGGCCGCCGGCCGACGCCGTCGAGGTCGACGCCGACCTGGACGCCTGGTACGCGCAGATGGCCGAGGGCGGCCTCGGCTACGGCCCCGCCTTCCGTGGCCTGCGCCGGGTGTGGCGCGGCGACGGCGAGGTCTACGCCGAGGTGGCCCTGCCCGAGGAGGCGAGCGCCGACGCGTCCCGCTTCGGCCTGCACCCGGCCCTGTTCGACGCGGCCCTCCAGGCCAGCGGGGTCACCGCCCTGCTCGGCGAGGCGGCGGACACCTCCGGGGCGGGCTGGATGCCGTTCGCCCTCCGCTCGGTCGCCCTGCACGCCCACGGCGCCACCCGGCTGCGGGCGCGGCTGCGGTCGCTCGGCCCGGACACCGTCGCGGTCACCCTCGCCGACACCGCCGGCCAGCCGGTCGCCACCGTCGAGTCGCTGACGTTCCGCCCGGTCGCCGCGGGCCGGGCCGACGAGGCCGCCGCCCTGCGCCGCACGTCGGTGTTCCACCTGGACTGGACGCCGCTGCCGGGCACCGACGCGACGGCAGGGGAGGCCCGCTGGGCGCTGCTCGGCGACGACACCCTCGGCCTCGCCGACGCGCTCGCCGCCGCCGGGCACCCGGTGCGGACCCACGCCGACCTGGCAACGCTGGTCGCGGCGGTCGAGGAGTCCGGGGACGTACCCGATGTGGTGCTGGACCTGCGCTCCGGCGCGGAGACGGACCCGCAGCGGGCCGGCGCGGCCGCGCACGACGCGGCCCGCGACGCGCTCGCGCTGGTGCAGCAGTGGTTGGGCGAGCCCCGGCTGGAGCGGTCCCGGCTGGTGCTGCACACCCGGGGCGCGGTCGGCGCGGCCCCGGGCGAGGCCCCGCGCGACCTGGCCCGGGCGAGCCTGTGGGGGCTGGTGCGCTCCGCGCAGTCCGAGCACCCCGGCCGGTTCACGCTGCTCGACACCGACGACGCCACCACCTCCCTGGCGGCCGTCCCGGCGGCCGTCGCCTCCGGCGAGCCGCAGCTCGCCCTGCGCGACGGCGTGCCGCTGGTGCCCCGGCTGGCCCGGGCCCGCGACGCCGGGGTGCTGCCGTTGCCCGCCGACGAGGTGCCGTGGCGCCTCGACGTCACCGAGAAGGGCACGCTGGAGAACCTGGCCATGCTGCCCGCCCCCGAGGTCACCGGGGAACTGCCGGCGGGCCACGTCCTGGTGGGGATGCGCGCCTCCGGGCTGAACTTCCGCGACGTGGTGCTGGCCCTCGGCATGGTCCCCGACCAGGAGGTGCTGGGCAACGAGGGCGCCGGCGTGGTGCTCGGCGTGGGGCCGGGGGTCACCGACCTCGCCCCCGGCGACCGGGTGATGGGCATCTTCTCCGGCTCGTTCTCCTCGGCGGCGGTCACCGACCGCCGGCTGCTCACCCACATCCCCGACGGCTGGTCCTACACCGACGCCGCCGCCGTGCCCGTGGTCTTCCTGACCGCCTGGTACGGCCTGGTGGAACTGGCCCGGCTGCGCGCCGGGGAGTCCGTGCTCGTGCACGCGGCGGCCGGCGGCGTCGGCATGGCCGCCGTGCAGATCGCCCGCCACCTCGGCGCGGAGGTCTACGGCACGGCCAGCCCCGGCAAGTGGCCGGCGCTGCGGGCCACCGGCTTCGACGACGCGCACCTCGCCTCCTCCCGCACCCTCGACTTCGCCGACGAGTTCGCCCACCGCACCGGCGGGCGGGGCGTCGACGTGGTGCTCAACGCGCTGCGCGGCGAGTACGTCGACGCGTCGCTGCGGCTGCTCGCCGACGGCGGCCGGTTCGTCGAGATGGGCAAGACCGACAAGCGGGACCCGCAGCGGGTCGCCGCCGACCACCCCGGGGTCAGCTACCAGGTCTTCGACCTCATCGAGGCCGGCCCGGCGAAGATCGGCGCGATGCTGGCCGAGCTGATGGCGCTCTTCGCCACCGGTGCGCTGCGGCCCCTGCCCCGGCGCACCTGGGACGTCCGGCGCGCCCCCGAGGCGTTCCGCTTCCTCAGCCAGGCCCGGCACGTCGGCAAGCTCGCCCTGAGCGTCCCGCAGGCGCCCCGGCTCGACGGCACGGTCCTGGTCTCCGGGGCGACCGGCACCCTCGGCGCGCTGCTCTGCCGGCACCTGGTCACCGCGCACGACGCCCGACAGCTGCTCCTGGTCAGCCGGCGCGGCCCGGACGCCGAGGGCGCCGACGAGCTGCTCGCCGACCTCAAGGCGCTCGGCGCGGACGTGTCGATCGTCGCCGCCGACCTGGCCGACCCGGACGCCGTGGCGGACGTGCTCTCCATGGTGGACCGGCGGCACCCGCTGCGCGCCGTCGTGCACGCCGCCGGCGTCCTCGACGACGCCACCGTCGAGTCGCTCACCCCGGACCGCCTCGACGCGGTGCTGCGGCCCAAGGTCGACGTGGCCTGGAACCTGCACCGGGCGACCCTCGGCCACGAGCTGAGCGCGTTCGTGCTCTTCTCGGCCGCCGCCGGCGTGTTCGGCGGCCCGGGCCAGGGCAACTACGCCGCCGGCAACGCGTTCCTCGACGCCCTCGCCGAGCACCGGCGGGCCCTCGGCCTGCCGGCGGTCGCGCTGGCCTGGGGCCGCTGGGCGCAGGCCAGCGGCATGACGGGGCACCTCGACTCGGCCGACATCCGCCGGCTCGACCGGGGCGGCATGGCCGCGCTGTCCAACGAGGAGGGCCTCGCCCTGTTCGACGCGGCCTGGCGCTCCGAGCGGGCGACGCTGATGCCCGCCAAGATCATCACTGGGGTGGCCGCGCCCGGCGCGCCCGTGCACCCGCTGCTGGCGAACCTGGTCCGCGCCGCCGGCCGCCGGGCCGCGGCCGGCGAGGCCGCCGACGGGCAGGCGTACGCCGAGACGCTGCGCGCCCTGCCCTCCGACAAGCGCGTACGCGCCCTGCGCGACCTGGTGCTGGCGCACGTGGCGGTCGTCCTCGGCCACGGCGACCCGGCCGGCATCGAGCCGACCCGGGCGTTCCGGGAACTCGGCTTCGACTCGCTCACCGCCGTCGAGCTGCGCAACCGGCTCGGCGCGGCCACCGGGCTGCGGCTGCCGGCGACGCTGGTCTTCGACAACCCGACGCCCGAGGCGCTCGCCACCCACCTGGCCGGTCAGTTCGCCCCGGCGACCCCGGCGGGCGAGGCGTCGACGGCCGGCCGGGAACTGGACCGGCTGGAGGCGGCGCTCGTCGGGCTCGACCCGACCGACGACGAGTTCCGCCGGATCACCGACCGGCTGCACGGCCTGCTGGGCCGGCTGACCGAGCGGCAGGCGGACGCGGACGGCGACGACGACGACGACCTGGAGTCGGCCACCGCCGAGAACATCTTCGACCTGATCGACCGCGAGCTGGAGACGTCGTGACCGCCAGCCGCAACGACATCAGCCGCAACGACATCGGCATGCCGAGTGAGGTAGGTCCACGGTGAGCAACGAGGACGAGAAGTACGTCGAGTACCTGAAGCGTACGACCTCGGAGCTGCGGCGTACCCGGCGGCGGCTGCGCGAGCTGGAGACCCGGGACTCCGAGCCCATCGCCATCGTCGCGATGAGCTGCCGCTACCCGGGCGGGGTCGACAGTCCCGAGGCGCTGTGGCAGCTCGTGCACGACGGCGGCGACGGGATCGGGCCGTTCCCCGCCGACCGGGGCTGGGACCTGGAGAACCTCTTCCACCCCGACCCCGACCACCCGGGCACCAGCTACGTGCGCGAGGGCGGCTTCGTCTACTCCGCCGCCGACTTCGACGCCGACCTGTTCGGCATCTCGCCGCGCGAGGCCGTCGCCATGGACCCGCAGCAGCGGCTGCTGCTGGAGACCTCCTGGGAGGCGTTCGAGCGGGCCGGGCTGCCGCTGCCGGCGGTACGGGGCAGCCGTACCGGCGTCTTCGTCGGGGCGTCCTCGCACGGCTACGACGGCATGATGGCGCAGGCCGAGAACGGTGAGGGGCACCTGCTCACCGGCAACGCCACGAGCGTCATCTCCGGCCGCGTCGCGTACACCCTCGGGCTGGAAGGACCGGCGGTCACCGTCGACACCGCCTGCTCGTCCTCGCTGGTCGCCGTCCACCTGGCCGCCCAGGCACTGCGCAACGGCGACTGCGAGCTGGCCCTGGCCGGCGGCGTGACGGTGATGCCCACCCCGGCGGTCTTCGTCGGCTTCAGCCGGCAGCGTGGCCTCGCCGCCGACGGCCGGTGCAAGGCGTTCGCCGCCGGCGCGGACGGCACCTCGTGGTCCGAGGGCATCGGCATGCTGCTGCTCACCCGGCTCTCCGACGCGCAGCGGCACGGCTACCCGGTGCTGGCCGTGGTGCGGGGCAGCGCCGTCAACCAGGACGGCGCGTCCAACGGGCTCAGCGCCCCGCACGGCCCGTCCCAGGTCCGCGTGATCCGCCAGGCCCTCGCCAACGCCCGGCTCACGCCCGAGCAGGTGGACGTGGTCGAGGCGCACGGCACCGGCACCCGGCTCGGCGACCCGATCGAGGCGCAGGCCCTGCTCACCACGTACGGGCAGGACCGCGACGAGGCCGCGCCGCTGCTGCTCGGGTCGGTCAAGTCGAACATCGGGCACACCCAGGCCGCCGCCGGCGTCGCCGGTGTCATCAAGATGGTGATGGCGATGCGGCACGGCGTCGTGCCGCCGACCCTGCACGTCGACGAGCCGTCCCCGCACATCGACTGGACCGCAGGGGCGGTCACCCTCGCCACCGCCGCCACGCCGTGGCCGGCCCTGGACCGGCCGCGCCGCGCCGCCGTGTCGTCGTTCGGCGTCTCCGGCACCAACGCGCACACCATCATCGAGCAGGCCCCGGCCCCCGCCGAGGTCGAGACCGAGACCGAGGCCGAGCCGACCGCACCGGCGGCCCGCACCGTGGCCCCCGTGCTGCTCTCCGCCCGCTCCGACGTCGCGCTCGCCGCGCAGGCCGGCCGCTGGGCCGCCCGCTTCGCCGCCGACGACACCCTCCGCCCGCTCGACGTGGCCTTCTCGTCGGTCACCTCCCGCTCCACCCTGGACCGGCGCGCCGTGGTCTCCGCGACCGGCCGCGACGACCTGCTCGCGGGGCTGCGCGCCCTCGCCGCCGGGGAACCGGCCGGCACCGTCGTCACCGGCGCCGGGACGCCGCGCGGCCAGCTCGCGGTGCTCTTCTCCGGCCAGGGCGCGCAGCGCGCCGGCATGGGCCGGGAGCTGTACGCCGAGTTCCCCGTCTTCGCCGCCGCCCTCGACGAGGCGTGCGGGTACCTGGACCGGGCCCTGCCGCGCCCGCTGCGCGAGGTGCTCTTCCCCGCCGAGGGCTCGGCCGACGCCGAGCTGCTGGACCGGACGGTGTTCACGCAGGCCGGCCTGTTCGCCGTCGAGGTGGCGCTGTTCCGCCTCGTCGAGTCGTTCGGCATCGCCCCCGACCTGGTCGCCGGCCACTCGATCGGCGAGGTCACGGCCGCGCACGTGGCCGGGGTGCTGTCGCTGGAGCACGCGTGCGCGCTGGTGGCGGCGCGGGGCCGGTTGATGCAGGCGCTGCCCACGGGCGGCGGGATGCTTGCCGTCGCGGCCACCGAGGACGACGTCCTCGCCACGCTCGACGGCCTGGCCGACGTGGGGATCGCGGCGGTCAACGGGCCGACCTCGGTGGTCGTCTCCGGCGCCGTCGAGGCCCTGGACGAGGTGGAGCGCGTCTGGCGGGAGCGGGGCGCGCGCACGCGCCGGCTCACGGTCAGTCACGCGTTCCACAGTCCGCTGATGGAGCCGATGCTCGCCAGGTTCCGCGCGGTGCTCGACAAGCTCACCTTCGCCGCGCCGGCGCTGCCGGTGGTGTCGAACGTGACCGGGGCGCTCGCCGACGCCGACGAGATCCGCACGGCCGACTACTGGGTGCGCCACGTCCGCGAGGCCGTCCGCTTCGCCGACGGGGTCGCCGCGCTGCGCGCCGCCGGCGTGGACACGTTCCTGGAGATCGGGCCGCGCAGCGTACTGACCGCGATGGTCGGCGACGCCCTGCCGGACGGGGACGGCGTGCTCGCCGTGCCGGCGCAGCGCGGGGACCGGCCCGAGGCCCACGGGCTGCTGGCCGGGCTGGCCGAGCTGCACGTGCGCGGGGTGGCCGTCGACTGGCAGCCGTGGTTCGCCGACACCGGCGCGCGGCGGGTGGACCTGCCCACGTACGCGTTCCAGCACCAGCGCTACTGGCCCGAGATCGGCGGCACCGCCGCAGCGACCGCGCCGACCGACACGGCCGAGGGGGACTTCTGGGCGGCCGTGGAGCGCGGTGACCTGACCGGGGTCGCCGCCCACCTGGCCGTGCAGGACGACCCCGCGGCGGTCGAGGCCCTCGCCCCGGCCGTACCGGTGCTCTCGTCGTGGCGACGGGCCCGGCTGCGCGACGCCGTGGTGGACGGCTGGACGTACCGGGTCGAGTGGGAGCCCGTCCGCCCCGCCGCCGCGCCGGCGCTGACCGGCCGCTGGCTGGTCGTCACCGCCGACGCCGACGACGCGGGGGTGGCCGGGACGCTGGCCGGCGCCGGCGCCCACGTCGACACCCTCACCGTCGCCCCCGGCGTCGACCGCGCCGAGCTGACCGGGCTGCTGCGCGGCCACGGCGACCAGGGCTGGGCCGGCGTGCTCTGCGTGCTGCCCGCGACCGACCGGGCGCTGCCCGACGCCCCGGCCGTCTCCGTCGGCGCCGCGCTGCTGCTCACCCTCACCCAGGCGCTCGCCGACGCCGGCCTGCCCGGCCGGCTCTGGTGCCTCACCCGGGGCGCCGTCCGCGTCGGCGGCGACACCCCCGCCGACCCGTGGCCCGCCCTGGCGTGGGGCCTGGGCCGGGTCGTCGCCCTCGAACAGCCGGACCGCTGGGGCGGCCTGGTCGACCTGCCCGCCCGCGCCGACCGGACCGCCGCCGACGCGCTGCTCGCCGTCCTCGCCGACGCCGGGCACGACCAGGTGGCGATCCGCCCGCAGGGCATCCTCGGCCGGCGCCTGGTGCCGGCCGCGCCGTCCGCCGGGTCGGGTTGGCGGCCCGCCGGGACGGTGCTGGTCACCGGCGGTACGGGTGCCCTCGGCCGGCACGTGGCGCGCTGGTTGCTGGCCAACGGGGCCGGTGAGGTGGTGCTCGCCTCGCGGCGGGGCCCGGCGACCCCGGGCGCGGCGGAGCTGGTCGACGAGCTGGGCGCGGTGCGGGTCGTGGCGTGCGACGTCACCGACCGGGCCGCGGTCGACGCCCTCGTGGCGGACCTGCCGGGGCTGACCGCCGTCGTGCACACCGCCGGCGTGGTCGACGACGGCGTCCTCGACGGGCTCGACCTGGGCCGGATGCAGGCCGTCCTCGACGGCAAGGTCCGCGCCGCCCGCGTGCTGCACGAGGCCACCGCCGACCGGAACCTCGACGCGTTCGTGCTCTTCTCCTCCCTCGCCGGGGTCATCGGCAGCGCCGGACAGGGCAACTACGCGGCGGCCAACGCCTACCTCGACGCGTTCGCGGCCTGGCGACGCGACCAGGGCCTGCCCGCCACCGCCATCGCCTGGGGCGCCTGGGCCGAGGACGGCATGGCCGCCGCCCTGACCGCCCGACTCGCCCGGGGCGGGGTCGACGCGCTCCCCGCCGCCGAGGCCGTCACCGCCCTCGGCCGGCTGGTCAACACCGCCGAGCCGGCCGTCACCGTCGCCGACGTCGACTGGGGACGCCTCGCCGCCTCCTGGGGCCGCCCGACGCCACTGATCGCCGCCCTGCCCGGCGTGCCCGCCGTACCCACGGGCCCCGCCCGCGCCGTGGTCGTCGGCCGGTCCCTGCCGCAGCTCGCCGACCTCGTACGCACCCAGGCCGCCGTCGTGCTCGGCTACCCGGCCGGCCAGCCGCTGCCCGAGCGCACCTTCCGCGACCTCGGCTTCGACTCGCTCACCGCCGTCGAGCTGCGCAACCGGCTCACCGCCGAGACCGGCATGACCCTGCCCGCCACGCTGGTCTTCGACCACCCCACGGTCGCCGAACTCGCCGCGCACCTGCACGGCCTCACCGCCGGGCACACCACCGGCGAGGTGGTCGCCGACGGCACCGGCCGCGATCGCGAGCCGATCGCCATCGTCGCGATGAGCTGCCGCTTCCCCGGCGGGGTCACCTCGCCGGAGCAGCTGTGGGACCTGCTGGCCACCGGCACCGACGCGCTGAGCCTCATGCCCGGCGAGCGCGGCTGGAACCTCGCCGAGCTGTACCACCCCGACCCCGAGCACCTCGGCACCAGCTACGTCCGCGAGGGCGGCTTCGTCGCCGGGGCCGGCGAGTTCGACCCGGCGTTCTTCGGCATCAGCCCCCGCGAGGCCCTCGCCATGGACCCGCAGCAGCGGCTGCTGCTGGAGGCCACCTGGGAGGCGTTCGAGCGGGCCCGGATCGACCCGACCGCGCTGCGCGGCAGCCGCACCGGCGTGTACGTCGGCACCAACGGCCAGGACTACGGCTCGCTGCTGATGGCCGCCGGGGACGTCGACGAGAACTACCTCGCCACCGGCACCTCGGCCAGCGTCATCTCCGGCCGGCTGGCGTACACCTTCGGGCTGCACGGCCCGGCGGTCACCGTCGACACCGCCTGCTCGTCGTCGCTGGTCGCGATGCACCTGGCCGCGCAGGCCCTGCGCACGGGCGAGTGCGATCTCGCCCTGGCCGGCGGCGCCACCGTGATGGCCACCCCCGGCATCTTCGTCGGCTTCTCCCGCCAGCGCGGCCTCGCCGCCGACGGCCGGTGCAAGCCGTTCGCCGGGGCCGCCGACGGCACCGGCTGGGGCGAGGGCGTCGGCCTGCTGGTGCTCCAGCGCCTCTCCGACGCCCGCCGCGACGGCAACCCGGTCCTGGCCGTGCTGCGCGGCAGCGCCGTCAACCAGGACGGCGCCTCCAACGGCCTCACCGCCCCCAACGGCCCCGCCCAGCAGCGGGTGATCCGCCAGGCCCTCGCCAACGCCGGGCTCACCGCCGACCAGGTGGACGCCGTCGAGGCGCACGGCACCGGCACCACCCTCGGCGACCCGATCGAGGCGCAGGCGCTCATCGCCACGTACGGCCAGGACCGGCCCGCCGACCGGCCGCTCTGGCTCGGCTCGATCAAGTCGAACATCGGGCACACCCAGGCCGCCGCCGGCGTCGCCGGGGTGATGAAGATGGTCCTGGCCATGCGGCACGGGGTGCTGCCGCCCACCCTGCACGTGGACGAGCCCACCCCGCACGTCGACTGGAGCGCCGGCAGCGTCGAGCTGCTCACCTCCGCCCGCCCGTGGGAGCCGGCCGACGGCGTACGCCGCGCCGCCGTCTCCTCGTTCGGCATCAGCGGCACCAACGTGCACACGATCCTCGAACAGGCCCCCGCCGACGAGCCGGAGCCCGAGCCGGCGGCCGACGGGCCGACCGGGGAGCTGCCCTGGGTGCTCTCCGGGCGCACCGTCGACGCCCTCACCGCCCGCACCCGGGACCTGCTCGACCACCTCGACACCGTCGACGACGACGTCCTCGCCGACGTCGGGTGGTCGTTGGCCGCCACCCGCGCCGCCCACGACCACCGGGCCGTCGTCTTCGCCGCCGACCGCGACGACCTGGCCGTGTCCCTCGACGCGCTCGCCGCCGGCCGGCCCACCCCGCAGACCGTCACCCGCGCCCCCGGCACGCCGGGCGAGGTCGCCTTCGTCTTCCCGGGCCAGGGCTCCCAGTGGGTCGGCATGGCCGCCGAACTGCTCGACACCGCCCCGGTCTTCGCGGAGAAGTTCGCCGCCTGCGCCGAGGCGCTGCGCCCGTACGTCGACTGGTCGCCGACCGACGTGGTGCGCGGCGCGCCCGACGCCCCGTCGCTGGAGCGCGTCGACGTCGTGCAGCCCACCCTGTTCGCGGTCAGCGTCTCGCTCGCCGCGCTCTGGGAGTCGTACGGGGTGCGCCCCTCCGCCGTCGTCGGCCACTCACAGGGCGAGATCGCCGCCGCGCACGTCGCCGGCGGCCTCACCCTGGACGACGCGGCGGCCGTGGTGGCCCTGCGCAGCCGCATCATCGCCGGCATCGCCGGGGACGGCGGCATGGTCTCGGTCGCCACCACCGCCGACGAGGCCACCGCGACGATCACCCGCTGGGCCGGCCGGGTCGCCCTGGCCGCCGTCAACGGACCCACCTCCGTCGTGGTCTCCGGCGACAGCGCCGCCCTCGACGAGCTGGTCGCCCACTACGAGTCCCGCGAGGTGCGGGTGCGCCGCGTCCCCGTGGACTACGCCTCCCACTCCGCCCACGTCGAGCAGCTGCGCGAGCAGCTCCTGGAACTGCTCGCCGGGCTGCGTCCCCGCACCGGCGAGGTCCGGTTCCGCTCCACCGTCGAGGGGGACTGGCTCGACACCGCCGCCCTCGACGCCGACTACTGGTACCGCAACCTGCGGCAGACCGTCCGCTTCGACGACGCGGTGCGCAGCCTCGTCGCCGCCGGCTACCAGACCTTCGTCGAGGTCAGCGCCCACCCGGTGCTGACCATGGCCGTGCAGGAGAGCGTCGAGCTGGCCGCCGCCGACCCGGACGCGGTCACCGTCACCGGCAGCCTGCGCCGCGGCGAGGGCGGCCTCGGCCGCTTCCTGCGCGCCGTGGCCGAGGTCTGGACCGGGGGTACGGCGGTGGACTGGCGGCCCGCCTTCGCCGGCCTCGCCGGACGCCGCCTCGACCTGCCCACGTACCCGTTCCAGCGGCAGCTCTTCTGGCCGCAGCCGTCCGCCGCGCCCGCCCCGGCCGCCGGCGTCGCCGGCCCCGTGCAGGACGACGAGGTCGACGCCCGGTTCTGGGCGGCCGTCGAGGCGGAGGACCTGGCCGCGCTGACCGCCGAACTCGCCGCCGCGACCGAGTCGGAGCCCGTGCCGGACGCCGCGTTCGCGGACGTGCTGCCGGTCCTCGCCGCCTGGCGTCGCCGGCACCGCGACCAGGCCACCGTGGACTCCTGGCGGTACCGGGACAGCTGGACGCCGGTCGCCGGCGACGCCGCGGGCGAGCCCGCCGTCACCGGCACCTGGTGGCTGCTCACCGGCCCCGACGACACCGGCGCTGCCGAGGCCGCCTTCTGCGCCGAGGCGTTGCGGCGGCACGGCGGCACCGTCGTACCGCTGGAGCTGGGCGCCGACCGCACGGACCGCGCGGCGCTCGCCGCCCGGCTGCGCGACCTCACCGACGGCGGCACGCCCGCCGGGATCCTGTCGCTGCTGCCACTCGACGAGACGCCCGCCCCGGCGCACCCGTCGGTGCCGGTCGGCTTCGCCGGCACCGTGACCCTGGTGCAGGCGCTCGGCGACGCCGGCGTCCGCGCACCGCTGTGGTGCCTCACCCGGGGTGCCGTGGCCACCGGCCCGGCCGACCCGCTGCCGCACCCGCTCCAGCAGCTCACCTGGGGCTTCGGCCGGGTCGCCGCGCTCGAGCACCCGGACCGCTGGGGCGGCCTCGTCGACCTCCCCGACGACCTCGACGACGCGGCCGGCCGCCGGCTGGTCCGCGTCCTCGCCGGCGCCGACGGGGAGGACCAGGTCGCGCTGCGGTGGGCCGGCGCCTTCGGCCGGCGACTGCTGCACGCCCCGCTCGGCGACGCCCCCGCCCCGCGCACCTGGCGGCCCTCCGGCACCGCCCTGGTCACCGGCGGCACCGGCGCGCTCGGCGGACACATGGCCCGCTGGCTCGCCGCCAACGGCGCCGCGCACCTGGTGCTGGTCAGCCGGCGCGGACGGCAGGCCGAGGGTATCGCCGACCTCGAGGCCGAGCTGGTCGCACTGGGCGCCCGGGTCACCGTCGCCGCCTGCGACGCCGCCGACCGCTCGGCCCTCGCCGCCGTCCTCGCCGACCTGCCGCCCGAGCACCCGCTGACCACCGTCGTGCACACCGCCGCCGTGCTCGACGACTCGGTGATCAACTCGCTGACCCTGGAGCAGGTCGACTACGCGCTCAGCGCGAAGGTCACCACCGCGCTGAACCTGCACGAGCTGACCCGCGAGCTGGACCTCGACGCGTTCATCCTGTTCTCCTCGATGGCCGGCACCGTCGGCAGCTCCGGCGTGGGCAACTACGCCCCCGGCAACGCGTTCCTCAACGCCCTCGCCGAGCACCGGCGCGCCCTCGGCCTGCCCGCCACCTCCATCGGCTGGGGCGCCTGGGGCGGCGGCGGCATGGCCGACGGCGAGTTCGGCCGGATGCTGCACCGCCACGGCGCACCCGAGATGCCCCCGCGCCTCGCCGTCGCGGCCCTGCACCAGGCCGTCGAGCACGACGAGACCTTCCTGACCATCTCGAACATCGCCTGGGACCGGTTCTTCGTCGCGTTCACCGCCACCCGGCCCGGTCCGCTGATCTCGGAGATCCCCGAGGCGCAGCGGTTGCAGGCCACCAAGGGCCTCGCCGAGGCGAAGGAGACCGACGAGGCCGGCCCCGCCGGCGCGTTCACCCGGATGAGCGCCGCCGAGCGCCAGCAGGCGCTGCTCGACCTGGTCCGCGACCAGGCGGCCGCGGTCCTCAAGTACGCCGACGGCCAGGCCGTCGACCCGCACCACGCGTTCCGGGACCTCGGCTTCGACTCGGTGACGGCGGTGGAGCTGCGCAACCGGCTCGCCACCGCCACCTCGCTGCGGCTGCCGGTGACCCTGGTCTTCGACTACCCGTCGCCGACCGCGCTCGCCCGGCACCTGCACGAGGAGCTGGGTGGCGAGGCCGCCGTGGCCGTCGAGGCCGCCCCGGTGACGCTCGGCGACGACGAGCCGGTGGCCATCGTCGCCATGTCCTGCCGCTTCCCCGGCGGGGCGAACGACCCCGAGCGGTTCTGGCAGATGCTGCACGCCGGCCGTGACGCCGTGTCCGACCTACCCGGCGATCGGGGTTGGGACGTCGAGAAGCTCTACGACCCCGACCCCTATTCCACCGGCACCTCCTACGTCCGCAGCGGCGCCTTCCTCTACGAGGCGGCGGAGTTTGATGCCGGTTTCTTCGGGATTTCCCCCCGCGAGGCGTTGGCCATGGATCCGCAGCAGCGGTTGCTGCTGGAGGTTTCGTGGGAGGCGGTCGAGCGGGCAGGGGTTGAGCCTGGGGTCCTTCGGGGTTCGCGAACAGGGGTGTTCGTGGGCACGAATGGTCAGGACTATGGGGCCCTGCTGATGGTGGCGGGGGACGAGGTGGAGGGCTTCGCGGGCACGGGCAACGCCGCGAGTGTGGTGTCGGGTCGGGTGGCGTACGCGTTGGGGTTGGAGGGGCCGGCGGTGTCGGTGGACACGGCGTGTTCGTCGTCGTTGGTGGCGTTGCACCTGGCGGTGCAGTCGCTGCGGCGCGGCGAGTGCGACCTCGCCCTCGCCGGCGGCGTGACCGTGATGTCGACCCCCGGGCTGTTCGTGGAGTTCTCCCGGCAGCGTGGCCTGGCCGCCGACGGCCGGTGCAAGGCGTTCGCCGCGGGCGCCGACGGCACCGGTTGGGGCGAGGGCGTCGGCATGCTGCTCGTGGAGCGGCTGTCGGACGCCCGGCGCAACGGCCACGAGGTGCTGGCGATCGTGCGGGGCAGCGCCGTCAACCAGGACGGTGCCTCCAACGGGCTGACCGCCCCGAACGGCCCCTCCCAGCAGCGGGTGATCCGGCAGGCTCTCGCGTCGGCGCGGCTCTCCACGGCCGACGTGGACGTGGTCGAGGCGCACGGCACCGGCACGACGCTGGGCGACCCGATCGAGGCGCAGGCGCTGCTGGCCACGTACGGGCAGGAGCGCGACGCGCCGCTGCTGCTGGGATCGGTCAAGTCGAACATCGGCCACACCCAGGCCGCCGCCGGCGTCGCCGGCGTGATCAAGATGGTGCTGGCGATGCGCGAGGGCGTGGTCCCCGCGACGCTGCACGTGGACGAGCCGTCCCCGCACATCGACTGGACCGCCGGGTCCGTCGAGCTGGCGATCGAGTCGCGGCCGTGGCCGGCCGTGGACCGGGCGCGCCGGTCGGCGGTGTCCTCGTTCGGCATCTCCGGCACGAACGCCCACGTCATCATCGAACTGCCCGAGGACCTCCCCGCCGAGAGCGCGGAGCCCGACGGCGAGGCCGCCGAGGGCCGCAGCCCGGGGCTCGTGGCCTCCGACGTCGTCGTCTGGGCGGTGTCGGGGCGGTCGAAGGGCGCGCTGGCCGGTCAGGCCGCCCGCCTGGCCCAGCACGTCCGCGCGCACGCCGACCTCGACGCGGCGGCGGTGGGCTGGTCCCTCGCCGCCACCCGGTCGACGTTCGACCAGCGGGCCGCCGTCGTCGGGGCCACCGTGGCCGAGCTGCTGGCCGGGCTTGACGCCCTGTCCGCCGGCGCGCCGGCGGGGAACCTCGTCACGGGTACGGCCTCCGGAACCGGCGCGGTGTTCGTGTTCCCGGGTCAGGGCGCGCAGTCGGCGCGGATGGCCGCCGGTCTCGTCGGTCGTACGCCGGTGTTCGACGCCAGGCTGGCCGAGTGCCAGCGTGCCCTGGCTCCGTACCTGGACGTGGACCTGGTGTCGGTGTTGACGGGCGAGGACGAGTCGTGGCTGGAGCGGGTCGAGGTCGTGCAGCCGGTGCTGTGGGCCGTCGGCATGGCCCTGGCAGCGGTGTGGCAGCACGCCGGGGTGACCCCGGCGGCGGTGGTCGGTCACTCGCAGGGCGAGATCGGTGCCGCGTGCGTGGCCGGGATTCTGTCGCTGGAGGACGCGGCGAAGGCGGTGGCGCTGCGCTCGCGGGCGCTGACGGTGCTGCGGGGCACGGGCACGATGGCGTCGGTCGACCTGTCGGCCGAGGCGGTCGCCGAGCGGCTGCCGGCGTTCCCGGGTGTCGGGGTGGCGGCCGTCAACGGCCCGTCCACCGTCGTGGTGTCGGGTCCGCCGCAGCCGGTCGCCGACCTCGTGGAGGCGTGCCAGGCCGACGGGGTGCGCGCCCGACTGATCCCCGTGGACTACGCGTCGCACTCGGCCGCCGTGCAGGAGGTCGCCGAGCAGTTGCGCGCCGACCTGGCCGACGTGACCCCGCAGCAGGGTCACACCCGGCTCGTCTCGACGCTGACGGGGGACTGGGTCGACCCGACCTCGATGACCGCCGCCTACTGGTACGACAACCTGCGGCAGACCGTCCAGTTCGACGCCGCCGTCCGGGTGGCCGTCGCCGCCGGGCACACCACGTTCGTGGAGATCTCCCCGCATCCGGTGCTGACGATGCCGGTGACGGCGATCCTGGACGACGCCGGCGCGAGCGGGCACACGCTGGGTAGCCTGCGTCGCGGTGACGACGACGCGACGCGGCTGCTGACGAACCTCGCCACCGCGCACACGATCGGCCTGCCCGTCGACCTGGGCACGGTCCTCGCCGAAACCGACGTCGTGGCGCTGCCCACGTACGCATTCGACCGCAGCCGCTTCTGGCCGACCGCGGTGACCGGGCAGGGCGACACCGAGGAGACCCCCAGCGGCGTCGACTCCGCGTTCTGGGCGGCCGTCGAACGCGAGGACCTGGCCGCGCTCGCGGAACTCACCGAGCAGGAGGCGGCGGACTCCCTGGAACGGCTGGGCGCCGCCCTGCCGGTGCTCGCCTCCTGGCGGCGCAGGCAGCGCAACCGGTCCGGCCTCGACGACCTGCGGTACCGCAGCGTCTGGCAGCCGTACACCGGGACACCGGTCAGCTTCCTGCCCGGCGCCTGGTGGGTCGTCGGCGACGAGCGGCACCCCGAGGAGGGCGAGGCCGCGGTGGTCGAGCTGACCCGCCGGGGCGCCGACGTCCGACTGGTGCTGGTGCCGGAGAACCTGACCGACCGGGCCGCCCTCACCGCGCACCTGAGCGATGCCGTCCGCACCCCCGACGGCGTACCGGCTCCGGTGGACGGCGTACTGTCGCTGCTCGCCCTCGCCGACGGCGCGGTCGACGACACCCAGCCGGTGCCGCCCTTCCTCGCCCGCTCGCTGGCGCTGATCCAGACGCTCGGGGACCTCGACGTCGCCGCGCCGCTGTGGTGCGTCACCCGGGGCGCAGCCGGCACCACCCGCAGCGGCGCGCCCGGCCGGCCGGAGCAGTCGCTGCTCTGGGGCCTCGGCCGGGTCGTGGCCCTCGAACACCCCGAGCGGTGGGGCGGCCTGGTCGACGTGCCGGCCACCCTGGACGACCACGGCTGGGACCTGCTCTGCGCCGCGCTCGCCGGCCTCGACGGCGAGGACCAGCTCGCGGTCGACGGCGCCACCATCCTCGTCCGCCGGCTGGTGCGGGCGCCGGGCGGTGAGGCGGTCACCGACGAGGCCGGCTACCCGGGCACGACCCTGGTCACCGGCGGCACCGGCGCGCTCGGCGCGGAGGTGGCCCGCTGGCTGGCCGCCCGGGGCGCCGAGCACCTGATGCTGGTGAGCCGCCGCGGCGCGGACGCCCCAGGCGTCGCCGAACTCGTCCGCGAGCTGACCGGGGCGGGCACCCGGGTGACCGTCGCGGCCTGCGACGTGGCCGACCGGGCGGCGCTGGCGAAGCTGCTCGACGAGGTACCCGCCGACGCGCCGCTGACCAGCGTGGTGCACGCGGCCGGCGTCCTGGAGGACGGGGTGCTCGACGGGCTCACCGCCGACCGCCTCGCCACCGTCCTGCGACCCAAGGTGCTCGGCGCCCTGCACCTGCACGAGCTGACCGTCGGGCGGGATCTGCGCGCGTTCGTGCTGTTCTCCGCGCTGGCCGGTCAGCTCGGCGCCGCCGGTCAGGGCAGCTACGCCGCCGCCAACGCCTACCTCGACGCCCTCGCCGAGCAGCGGCACCGGCAGGGCCTGCCGGCCACCTCGGTCGCCTGGGGCCCCTGGGCGGCCGGCGGGATGGCCGCCACCGACCAGGCCGTGGAGGAGCGCCGCCGCCGCACCGGCGTCGCGCGCCTCGACACCGAAGCCGCGCTCACGGCGCTCGCGCAGTGCGTCGCGCGGGGCGAGCCGGCGACCATGGTGGCCGGCATCGACTGGGCCCGCTACGTGCCCGGGTTCGTCGCCGTGCGGCCCAGCCCGCTCATCGCGGGCGTGGCCGAGGCGCGCCGGGCCGTCGCCGAGCGGGCCGAGGACACCGGCGTCTCCGCGGAGTCCCTGGCCGCCCTGCTCGCCGGGCAGACCGACGCCGAACGACGCAAGACCCTGCTGGAACTGGTACGCGGGCAGGCCGCCGCGGTGCTCGGCCACGCCTCGATGGACGCCGTCGAGCCGGACCGGGCGTTCCGCGAACTCGGCTTCGACTCGCTGACCGCCGTCGAGCTGCGCAACCGGCTCACCGCGGCGACCGGCGTCCGGCTGCCCGCCACGGTCGTCTTCGACTACCCGACCGCCGCAGGGCTGGCCGAGTACGTGCGGGCCGCGATCGTCGACGGCGGGGTGGTCGGGGTCGCACCGGTCTTCGGTGAGCTGGACAGGTTGGAAGCGGCGCTCTCCGGCTCGGCGCCGGACCGCAGCGCCCGAATTCGGATCACCGAGCGGCTGCGGGCGCTGCTGGCCTCCCTCAACGAGGCCGACGCGCCGGCGGACGGCGACACCGTCGCCGAGAAGCTCCAGGACGCGACGCCGGACGAGGTCTTCGACTTCATCGACCGCGAGCTGGGGATGTCCTGACGTGATCGCTGCTGCGACGACGGGTCAACACAAGGAGTGCGCGGTCCATGGCTGACGAGGCGAAGCTTCTCGACTACCTCAAGCGGGTCACCGCTGACCTGCACCAGGTGCGCCAGCGCCTGCGCGAGGTGGAGGCCGGTGAACAGGAACCGGTCGCCATCGTCTCCATGAGCTGCCGCTTCCCCGGCGGCGTGCGGTCGCCCGAGGACCTGTGGGAGGTCGTCGCGTCCGGCCGGGACGTGGTCTCCGACTTTCCGGAGGACCGCGGCTGGGACCTCGGGTCGCTCTACGACAGCGACCCGGAGCAGAGCGGCACGTCGTACACGCGGCAGGGCGGCTTCGTCCACGACCTGGCCGACTTCGACCCGGGCTTCTTCGCGATCTCCCCCCGGGAGGCGCTGGCGATGGACCCGCAGCAGCGCTGGCTGCTGGAGACCTCGTGGGAGGCCCTGGAGCGGGCCGGCATCGACCCGCACTCGCTCAAGGGCAGCCGCACCGGCGTCTTCGCCGGCAGCACCGGCCAGGACTACGGCACCGTGCTGATGGGCGCCGCGCAGGGCCTCGAAGGGCACCTGATGACCGGCAACGCCGGCAGCGTGGTGTCCGGCCGGATCGCCTACACCTTCGGGCTGGAGGGGCCGGCGGTCACCATCGACACCGCCTGCTCGTCGTCCCTGGTCGCCCTGCACCTCGCGGGGCAGGCGCTGCGGCAGCGGGAGTGCACCCTGGCCATCGTCGCCGGGGTCACCGCCATGTGCACCCCGGCCGCCTTCGTCGAGTTCTCCCGGCAGCGCGGCCTCGCCGCCGACGGCCGGTGCAAGGCGTTCGCCGCCGCCGCCGACGGGACCGGCTGGTCCGAGGGCGTCGGCGTCCTCGTGCTGGAGCGGCTGTCGGACGCGCAGCGCAACGGCCACCCGATCCTCGCCGTGGTGCGGGGCAGCGCCGTCAACCAGGACGGCGCCTCCAACGGCCTGAGCGCCCCGAACGGGCCCTCGCAGCAGCGGGTGATCCAGCAGGCCCTGGCCAACGCCGGCCTCGCCGCCGGCGGCGTGGACGTGGTGGAGGCGCACGGCACCGGCACCCGGCTCGGCGACCCGATCGAGGCGCAGGCGCTGCTCGCCACGTACGGGCAGGACCGGGGGGACTCGGCGCCGCTGCTGCTCGGGTCGGTCAAGTCGAACATCGGTCACGCCCAGGCCGCCGCCGGTGTCGCCGGTGTGATCAAGATGGTGATGGCGATGCGGCACGGCGTCGTGCCGCCCACCCTGCACGTGGACGAGCCGACGCCCGAGGTCGACTGGTCGGCCGGCGAGGTGTCGCTGGTGACCGAGGCGACGCCGTGGCCGGCGGTGGGCCGCCCGCGCCGCTCGGCGGTCTCCTCGTTCGGGGTGTCCGGCACCAACGCGCACACCATCCTGGAGCAGGCCCCGGCGCCCCAGCAGCCGCCGTCGGCCGCCGCCGCGCCGGTGGTCGAGCGGCCGGTCGTGCCGGTGCCGGTGTCGGCCCGGGACGCGGCCGGCCTCGCCGCGCAGGCGGGCCGCTGGGCGGCCCGGATCGCCGCCGACGAGACCCTGCGGCCCCTGGACGTGGCGTTCTCGTCGGTCACCTCCCGCTCCACCCTGGACCACCGGGCCGTGGTCTCCGCGACCGGCCGCGACGACCTGCTGGCGGGGCTGCGCGCCCTCGCCGCCGGGGAGCCGTCCGGCGCGGTCGTCACGGGCCAGGCCGGCGGCCGAGCTGCGCTGGCCGTGCTCTTCTCCGGCCAGGGCGCGCAGCGCGCCGGCATGGGCCGGGAGTTGTACGCCGAGTTCCCGGTCTTCGCCGCCGCGCTCGACGAGGCGTGCGGGCACCTGGACCCGCTGCTGCCGCGCCCGCTGCGCGAGGTGCTCTTCGCCGAGCCGGGTACGGCCGAGGCCGAGCTGCTGGACCAGACCGCGTTCACCCAGGCCGGGCTGTTCGCCGTCGAGGTGGCGCTGTTCCGCCTGGTGGAGTCCTTCGGGATCACACCGGACTTCGTGGGCGGCCACTCGATCGGCGAGGTCACGGCGGCGCACGTGGCCGGGGTGCTGTCCCTGGCGGACGCGGCGGCGCTGGTGGCGGCGCGGGGTCGGCTGATGCAGGCGCTGCCCACGGGCGGCGGGATGCTTGCCGTCGCGGCCGCCGAGGCTGACGTCCTCGCCACGCTGGAGGGCCTGGCCGACGTGGGGATCGCGGCCGTCAACGGGCCCACCTCGGTCGTGGTCTCCGGCGCCGTCGACACTCTCGACGACGTCGAGCGGCTCTGGCGCGAGCGGGGCGCGCGCACCCGCCGGCTCACGGTCAGCCACGCGTTCCACAGCCCGCTGATGGAGCCGATGCTCGACGAGTTCCGGGCCGTCCTGGCCGGGTTGACCTTCGCCGCGCCGACGCTGCCGATCGTGTCGAACGTGACCGGCGCGCTCGCCGACGCCGACGAGATCCGCACGGCCGACTACTGGGTGCGCCACGTGCGGCAGGCGGTGCGTTTCGCCGACGGGGTCGCCGCGCTGCGCGCCGCCGGGGCGGACACGTTCCTGGAGATCGGCCCGCAGAGCGTACTGACCGCGATGGCGGCGGACATCCTGCCCGGCGACGACGGCGTGCTGGCCGTCGCCGTGCAGCGCAAGGACCGGCCCGCCGTGCACGGGCTGCTGGCCGGGCTGGCCGAGCTGTACGCGCACGGGGTGGCCGTCGACTGGCAGCCGTGGTTCGCCGACACCGGCGCCCGGCGGGTGGACCTGCCCACGTACGCGTTCCAGCACCAGCGCTACTGGCCCGAGGCGGGCGCCGGGTGGACCGGCGACGTCACCGCGTTCGGCCTGCGGCCCGCGCAGCACCCCCTGCTCGGGGCCGCCGTCGGCGTCGCGCACGCCGAGGGCTTCCTGTTCACCGGGCGGCTGGCCCGGCGTACCCACCCGTGGATCTCCGACCACGTCGTCTTCGACACCGTGCTGCTGCCCGGCACGGGCTTCGTCGAACTCGCCCTCCAGGCGGGCGCGCACGTCGGCGCGGACCACGTTCGCGAACTCACCCTGGAGTCGCCGCTGATCCTGCCGGAGACCGGGGGCGTCGACATCCAGCTCTGGATCGGCCCGGCGGACGAGACGGGCTGCCGGTCCGTGTCGCTGCATTCCGCCCAGGACGGCGAGCCGGCCGAGGGCGAGCGGGCCTGGACCCGCAACGCCAGCGGCGTGCTGGCCAGCGGCCCGGCCGTGCCGAGCGGCCCCGTCGGCTGGTCCGACCTGACCACCTGGCCCCCGCCGGGCGCGACCGAGGTCGGCACCGACGACCTCTACCTGAACCTCGCCGCCCAGGGCTACGACTACGGCCCGTCGTTCATCGCCCTGCGCTCCGCCTGGCGGCGCGGCGACGACCTCTTCGCCGAGCTGGCGCTGCCCGAGGCCCCCGCCGCCGAGGCCGGCGGGTACGGCCTGCACCCGGCCCTGCTCGACGCGGCGCTGCACACCCTCGGCCTGACCACGCCGGCCGGGGAACCCTCCGGGGCGGACATGCCCCCGGGGTACGGCCGGCTGCCGTTCTCCTGGAACGACGTCGCCCTGCACGGCGCCGGCGCCGCGGCGGCCCGCGTCCGGGTCTCGCACACCGGTCCCGACAGCATCTCGCTGCTGCTCACCGACGTCACCGGCGCGCCCGTCATCTCCGTCGGCTCCCTGGTCCTGCGGCCGGTCTCCGCCGACCAGCTCCGCACCGCCTCCGGCGGCGGCGCCGAGTCGCTGTTCCGGGTCGAGTGGGCCCCGCTCGCGCTGCCCGCCGGCCCGTCCACCGTCGACTGGGCGGTCATCGGCGACGCGGCGGCGCTCACCGACGCGGTCGCCGCCACCGGCACGACCGTGACGGCGTACGCCGACCTGTCCGCCCTGGCCACGGCGATGGACGACGGGACGGGCGCGCCCGGCGTGCTGGTCGTGCCGTTCCTCGACCCGCCCGTGTCGGCGGACGTGCCCGGGGCCGTCGCCGAGGTGACCCACCGGGCGCTCGCCGTGCTCCAGCAGTTCCTCGCCGAGGAGCGCTGCACGGACTCCCGGCTGGTGGTGCTGACCTCGGGCGCGGTCGCCACCGAATGGGACACCGACCTGACCGACCTGGCCGGCGCCGCCGTGATCGGCCTGCTCCGCTCCGCCCAGTCGGAGAACCCCGACCGGTTCGTGCTGGTGGACGTCGACGACATCGCCGGCTGCGCCGCCGCGCTCGTCCCGGCCGTCGCCACCGACGAGCCGCAGGTCGTGATCCGCGCGGGCGTCGCCGCCGGTGCCCGGCTCACCCGGGTCCCCGCCCCGAGCGAGCCGCCGGCCGCCCCGTTCGACTCCGACGGCACCGTCCTGATCACCGGCGCCACCGGCACCCTCGGCCAGCTCATGAGCCGGCACCTGGTGGACACGTACGGCGTCCGGCACCTGATCCTCACCAGCCGGCGCGGCCGCGCCGCCGGGGGCGTCGCGGAGCTCTGCGCCGAGTTGGAGGCGCTCGGCGTGAGCGTCACCGTCGCCGCCTGCGACGTCGCCGACCGCGCCGCCGTGGCCGAGCTGCTGGCCGGCATCCCGGCGGAGCACCCGCTCACCGCCGTCATCCACGCCGCTGGCGTCCGCGACGACGGCGTCATCTCCTCGCTCACCCCCGAGCGGATGGACGGCGTGCTGCGGCCCAAGGTCGACGCCGCCTGGCACCTGCACGAGCTGACCGCCGACCTCGACCTGAAGGCGTTCGTCTCGTACTCCTCGCTCGCCGCCACCGCCGGCGGCCCGGGCCAGGGCAACTACGCCGCCGCCAACGCGTTCCTCGACGGGCTGGCCCAGCACCGCAAGGCGCGCGGCCTCGCCGCCCTCACCCTCGCCTGGGGCCTCTGGGCCGACCGCAGCGGCATGACCACCGAGCTGGACGACGTCCACCTCAACCGGATCTCCCGCTCCGGCGTCGCCGCCATGGAGGCCGAGGAGGGGCTCGCCCTCTTCGACGCGGCCTGCCGCACAGGCGACGCCGCGCTGGTCCCGGCCCGGCTGGACCTCGCCGCGATGAAGGTGCAGTTCGCCGGTGGAAGCATCCCGCCGCTGTACCGGGCGCTGATCCGCACGCCCGCCCGCGCCGCCGCGGCCACCACCGGCGCGTCGCTCGTGCAGCAGCTCGCCGGGCTCGGCGACGCCGAGCGGGCCGCCGCGCTGGTCGAGATCGTCCGGGGGCAGGCCGCCGCCGTGCTCGGCTACCCCGACCCGGCCGCCATCGAGCCGCGCCGGGCGTTCAGCGAGTTCGGCTTCGACTCGCTCACCGCCGTCGAGATGCGCAACCGGCTCAACAACGCCTTCGGGATGCGGCTGCCGGCCACCCTCGTCTTCGACTACCCGACCCCGCACGACCTGGCGGGCTTCCTGGGTACGGAGATCGCCGGCACCCCGGTCCCCGTGCGACCCACGACGACCGCCGTGCCGGTCGGCGACGACGAGCCCCTCGCGATCATCGGCATGGCCTGCCGGCTGCCCGGCGGCGTGTGGTCGCCCGACGACCTGTGGCGGCTGGTGGTTGACGGCGTCGACGCGATCAGCGACCTGCCGACCGACAGGGGCTGGGACCTCGACAGCCTCTACAGCCCCGACCCGGACGCCCCCGGCACCTTCTACGCCCGCGGCGGCGGCTTCCTCAGCGGCGTCGACCGCTTCGACCCCGGATTCTTCGGCATCTCGCCCCGCGAGGCCCTGGCCATGGACCCGCAGCAGCGGCTGCTGCTGGAGACCACCTGGGAGTCCTTCGAGTCCGCCGGCATCGACCCCGCCGACGTACGGGGCAGCAGCACCGGCGTCTTCGTCGGCACCAGCGGCCAGGACTACGGCTCCCTGCTCGCGTACTCGCCGGAGGCCGCCGAGGGCTACATGCTGACCGGGATGACCAGCAGCGTCATCTCGGGACGGGTGGCGTACACGTTCGGGCTGGAGGGGCCGGCGGTGTCGCTGGACACCGCCTGCTCCTCGTCGCTGGTCGCGCTGCACTGGGCCGGTCAGGCGCTGCGGCGCGGCGAGTGCGACATGGCCCTCGCCGGCGGCGTCATGGTGATGGCCACCCCGACCGCGTTCGTCGAGTTCTCCCGGCAGCGCGGCCTCGCCGCCGACGGCCGGTGCAAGTCGTTCGCCGCGTCCGCCGACGGCACCGGCTGGTCCGAGGGCGTCGGCATGCTGCTCGTGCAGCGGCTCTCCGACGCCCGCCGGCAGGGCCGCACCGTGTACGCGGTGGTGCGCGGCTCCGCGATCAACCAGGACGGCGCCTCCAACGGGCTGACCGCCCCGAACGGCCCCTCGCAGCAGCGGGTGATCCGGCAGGCCCTCGCGTCGGCACGCCTGACGACCGCCGACGTGGACGTGGTCGAGGCGCACGGCACGGGCACCACCCTCGGCGACCCGATCGAGGCGCAGGCCCTGCTCGCCACGTACGGGCGGGAGCGGCCCGCCGACCGGCCGCTGCTGCTCGGCTCGATCAAGTCGAACATCGGCCACGCCCAGGCCGCCGCCGGTGTCGCCGGCGTGATCAAGATGGTGCAGGCGATCCGGCACGGCCTCGTCCCGGCGACGCTGCACGTGGACGAGCCGTCGCCGCACATCGACTGGACCTCCGGCGCGGTGGAGCTGGCGACGGAGTCGCGGCCGTGGCCGGCGGTGGAGCGGCCCCGCCGGGCGGCGGTGTCCTCGTTCGGCATCTCCGGCACCAACGCCCACGTGATCATCGAGCAGGCCGACGAGCCACAGGCCGTGGCCCCGGCCGAGCGCGGCCCCGGGCTCGTGACCGCCGACGCGGTGCTCTGGTCGCTGTCGGGACGGTCGAAGGGCGCCCTGACCGGCCAGGCGGCCCGGCTGGCGCAGTACGTGCGCGAGCGCGGCGACATCGACGCGGCGGCGGTGGGCTGGTCCCTCGCCGCCACCCGGTCGACGTTCGACCAGCGGGCCGCCGTGGTCGGGTCGAGCCTGGAGGAGCTGCTGGCGGGGCTGGACGCCCTGGCGTCCGGGACGCCGGCCGGCAACGTCGTCGCCGGCACCGCCACGTCCCACGGCGCGGGCCCGGTGTTCGTGTTCCCGGGTCAGGGCGCGCAGTCGGCGCGGATGGCCGCCGGCCTCGTCGGTCGTACGCCGGTGTTCGACGCCAGGTTGGCGGAGTGCCAGCGTGCCCTGGCTCCGTACCTGGACGTGGACCTGGTGTCGGTGTTGACCGGCGACGACGAGTCGTGGCTGGAGCGGGTCGAGGTCGTGCAGCCGGTGCTGTGGGCCGTCGGCATGGCCCTGGCAGCGGTGTGGCAGCACGCCGGGGTCACCCCGGCGGCGGTGGTCGGTCACTCGCAGGGCGAGATCGGTGCCGCGTGCGTGGCCGGCATCCTGTCCCTGGAGGACGCGGCTAAGGCCGTGGCGCTGCGCTCGCGGGCGCTGACGGTCCTGCGGGGCACGGGGACGATGGCGTCGGTCGACCTGTCGGCCGAGGCGGTCGCCGAGCGGCTGCCGGCGTTCCCGGGTGTCGGGGTGGCGGCCGTCAACGGCCCGTCCACCGTCGTGGTGTCGGGTCCGCCGCAGCCGGTCGCCGACCTCGTGGAGGCGTGCCAGGCCGACGGGGTGCGCGCCCGACTGATCCCCGTGGACTACGCCTCCCACTCGGCCGCCGTGCAGGAGGTCGCCGAGCAGTTGCGCGCCGACCTGGCCGACGTGACCCCGCAGCAGGGTCACACCCGGCTCGTCTCGACGCTGACGGGGGACTGGGTCGACCCGACCTCGATGACCGCCGCCTACTGGTACGACAACCTGCGGCAGACCGTCCAGTTCGACGCCGCCGTCCGCGTCGCCGTCGCCGCCGGGCACACAACGTTCGTCGAGATCTCCCCGCATCCGGTGCTGACGATGCCGGTGACGGCGATCCTCGACGACGCCGGCGCGAGCGGGCACACCCTGGGTAGCCTGCGGCGGGGTGACGACGACGCGACGCGGCTGCTGACGAACCTCGCCACCGCCCACACGATCGGCCTGCCCGTCGACCTGGGCACGGTCCTCGCCGAAACCGACGTCGTGGCGCTGCCCACGTACGCATTCGACCACCAGCGGTACTGGGTCGAGCCGCCGCTGCACCGGGCGCAGGACGTCAGCTCCGCCGGCCTCCAGGACGCCGGGCACCCGCTGCTCAGCGCCACGCTGACCTTCCCCGACAGCGAGCGGATGGTCTTCACCGGGCGGCTGTCGGTGCGTACCCACCCGTGGCTCGGCGAGCACCGGGTGATGGACAACATCCTGCTTCCCGGCACCGCCTTCGTCGAGTTGGCCACGTACGCCGGTGAGCAGGCCGGCTGCCCGACGGTGGAGGAGCTGACCCTGCTCGCCCCGCTCGTCCTGCCCGAACTCGGCGCGCTCCAGGTGCAGCTGATGGTCGGCGACCGGGACGACGACGGGCGGCGTACCGTCCAGCTCTACTCCCGGCCCTACCGGGACGGCTCCGACGAGATCCTGGCCGACGTCGCCTGGACCTGCCACGCCACCGGCCTGCTCGGTCCGCAGCCGGCCGACGCCGCGCCCGCCTTCGACCTGGGGGTGTGGCCGCCGCCCGGCGCGACGCGCGTCGAGGCCGACGACTTCTACTCCGGCATCGAGGCGACCGTCTTCGGGTACGGCCCGGCGTTCCGTGGCCTGCGCGCCGCGTGGACCCGCGACGACGAGGTCTTCGCCGAGGTCGAACTGCCCGCCGACCACCACGCCGAGGCCGGCCGCTTCGGGGTGCACCCGGCGCTGCTGGACGGCGCGTTGCAGGCCATGTCGATCGGCGGCTTCCTCGGCCGGATGGGCGACGGCGCCGACGCCACCGTGCCCCGCCTTCCGTTCGCCTGGACCGGGGTGTCGCTGCTCGCCGCCGGGGCCACCGCCCTGCGCGTACGCGTCGCCGCCGCCGGCGAGGTCGGCGTCTCCTTCCAGGTGGCCGACGCCACCGGCGCCCCGGTGCTGCACGTCGACTCGCTGATCATGCGCCGGGTCTCCGGCGACTCGCTCGGCGCGGCCCGCTCCGGCCGGCACGAGTCGCTGTTCCAGGTGGACTGGCCGCCGCTGCCGGTGCCCACCGGACCCGTGCCGGCCGCCACCCGCTGGGTGGCGCTCGGCGACGACCTGGCGCTCAGCGCCGCCTGCGAGGCGGCCGGCGCCCGGGTGCGTACCGACGTCGGCCTCGACTCGCTGGGCGACCTGCTCGCCGGGGGTGAGCCGGCGCCCGAGGCGGTGATCGTGCCGATCGGCGACGCCGGGGACCCGACGGACCCGGCGCTGGCCGGGCAGGCGCGGGCCACCACGCACCGTACCCTCGCCGCGTTGCGGACCTGGCTCGCCGACGACCGGTTCGCCGAGTCCCGGCTGGTGCTGGTCACCCGCGACGCGGTCGCGGCGGGCGAGCAGCAGGTGGTCAACCTGCGCCAGGCCCCGGTCTGGGGTCTGCTGCGCACCGCCCAGCTCGAACACCCGGGCCGGTGCCAGCTCGTCGACCTCGACGACACCCCGGACAGCGCCACCGCGCTGGCCGCCGCGATCGCCTCCGGCGAGCCGCAGCTCGCCGTGCGGGCCGGGCAGGTGCGCACGCCACGGCTCGGGCGGGTCCCGGCCGGCGTCGAGCCGCTGCCCGGCGGGATCGACCCGGACGGCACCGTGCTGATCACCGGCGGCACGGGCGTGCTGGGCCGCATCCTGGCCCGCCACCTCGCCACCACCCACGGCGTGCGGCACCTGCTGCTGGCCGGGCGGCGCGGCGCGGCGGCCGAGGGGATCGACGACCTAGTCACCGAGCTCGCCGGCGCCGGTACGGAGGTGACCGTCGCGGCCTGCGACGCCGCCGACCCCGACGCCCTGTCGGCGCTGCTGGCCGGGGTGCCCGCGGCGCACCCGCTCACCGCCGTGGTGCACGCCGCCGGCGTCCTCGACGACGGCGTGCTGGAGTCGATGACGCCCGAACGGGTGGACGCGGTCGCCGTGCCGAAGATCGACGCGGCGTGGCACCTGCACCGCCTCACGGCCGACGCGAACCTCGCTGCCTTCGTCCTCTTCTCCTCGGCGGCGGCCACCCTGGGCAGCGCCGGCCAGTCCAACTACGCGGCGTCGAACGCCTTCCTCGACGCCCTCGCGGCGCACCGCCGGGCCCGCGGGCTCGCCGGCATCTCGCTCGCGTGGGGCCTCTGGGAGCAGGCCAGCGGCATGACCGGCCACCTCGGCGACGACGACGTGCGCCGGATGGCCGAGCAGGGCGCCGCCGGTCTCGCCACCGAGCAGGCGCTGAACCTCTTCGACGCCGCCTGGCGGCTCGACGCGGCGGCCGTCGTGCCGATGCGCCTGGACGTCGGGACGCTGCGCGGGCAGGCCGAGGCCGGCACCCTCGCGCCGATGCTCCGGGCCCTGGTCCGGGTGCCGCTGCGGCGCTCCGTCGACGCCACCGGCGCCCGCTCCGGCGGGGTGCAGCTCAGCCAGCGGCTCGCCGGCCTGGCCGGCCCGGAGCGGCTCAAGGTGGTGCTCGACGTGGTGCGGGCGAACATCGCCGCCGTCCTCGGCCACGCCGGCGCCGACGCCGTCGACCCGAACCGGCTCTTCACCGACCTGGGCTTCGACTCCCTCACCGCCGTCGACCTGCGCAACCGGCTCAACGGCCTGTCCGGGCTGCGGCTGCCGGCGACGCTGGTCTTCGACTACCCGACGCCGACCGCGCTCGCCGAGAAGCTGACCAGCGAGATCGCCGCCGACGCGGCGCCCTCCACGCAGCCCCTCTTCCAGGGCATCGACACGGTGGAGAGCCTGCTCAACGCCATCCCGCTCGACCCGGCGGCCCGGGCCCGGTTCACCGCCCGGATGCAGGACCTGCTCGCCAAGGCGTCCGACCTGGCGGCCGGACCCGCCGCCGAAGCGGACCGGCCCGACCTCGACTCGGCCAGCGACGACGAGATCTTCGACTTCATCAGCAAAGAGTTTGGAATCTCCTGAGATGACCAACCTTCGGACCGAGGCAGGGGCCACCCGATGAGCGACGACAAGCTGCGGTACTTCCTCAAGCGGGTCACCGCCGACCTGCACGAGACCAAGCGCAAGCTGCAGACCGTCGAGGCGCGCGACCAGGAACCCCTGGCCATCGTCTCGATGAGTTGCCGCTTCCCCGGTGGCGTCGGGTCGCCGGAGGACCTGTGGGAGCTTGTCGCCGACGGCCGGGACGCGCTCACCGAGTTCCCCGACGACCGGGGGTGGGACCTGGAGGCGCTCTACGACCCCGACCCCAACAAGCCGGGCAAGAGCTACACGCGCATCGGCGGGTTCCTCGACGCCGCCGGTGACTTCGACCCGTCCCTGTTCGGCATCTCGCCGCGTGAGGCCCTCGCCATGGACCCGCAGCAGCGGCTGCTGCTGGAGACGTCCTGGGAGGCCATCGAGCGGGCCGGCATCGACCCGCTGTCGCTGCGCGGCAGCTCCACTGGTGTCTTCGTCGGGCTGAGCACCTCGAACTACGGCATGGGTCTGCCGCACGTGCCCGAGGGCGTCGACATGTACATCGGCACCGGCAACACCACGAGCGTCGCGTCCGGCCGGATCTCGTTCACCCTCGGCCTCAACGGCCCCGCCGTCACCGTCGACACCGCCTGCTCCTCCTCGCTGGTGGCCCTGCACCTCGCCGTGAACGCGCTGCGCCGCGGCGAGTGCGACCTGGCCATCGCCGGCGGCGTCACCGTGATGGTCACCCCCGGCGTGTTCGTCGTCTTCTCCCGGCAGCGCGGCATGTCCGTCGACGGCCGGTGCAGGGCCTTCGCGGCCGGCGCGGACGGCACCGGCTGGGGCGAGGGCGGCGGCGTGCTCGTCGTGGAGCGGCTGGCCGACGCCGAGCGCAACGGCCACCCGATCCTCGCCGTGATCCGGGGCAGCGCCCTCAACCAGGACGGCGCGTCCAACGGGCTCACCGCCCCGAACGGCCCCTCCCAGCAGCGGGTCATCCGGCAGGCCCTCGCCAACGCCCGGCTCGGCACCGCCGACGTCGACATGGTCGAGGCGCACGGCACCGGCACCACCCTCGGCGACCCCATCGAGGCGCAGGCGCTCATCGCCACGTACGGGCAGGACCGGCCCGCCGACCGGCCGCTGTGGCTGGGCTCGGTGAAGTCGAACATCGGCCACACCCAGAGCGCCGCCGGCGTCGCCGGGCTGGTCAAGATGGTGATGGCGCTGCGCAACGGCGTCATGCCGGAGACCCTGCACGTCGACGAGCCCTCCCCGCACGTGGACTGGACCGCCGGGGCGGTCTCCCTGCTCACCGAGTCGAAGCCGTGGCTGGAGCTGGACCGCCCCCGCCGCGGCGGCGTCTCCTCGTTCGGCGTGAGCGGCACCAACGCGCACGTGATCCTGGAGGAGTACCGGCCGCGCGTCGCCGAAGCGGCGTCCGTCGACGGCGACGAGGCCACCGCCGTCGAGCCCGCGCGGCGCCCCGGCCTGGTCGGCTCGGACGTGACCCTCTGGCCGGTGTCGGCCCGGTCGCGCTCCGCCCTCGCCGGGCAGGCCGCCCGGCTCGCGCGGCACGTGCGCGAGCACGGCGACCTCGCCCCGGCGGCGGTCGGCTGGTCGCTGGCCACCACCCGCTCGACGTTCGACCACCGCGCCGCCGTGGTCGGCCTCGGCACCGACGAGCTACTCGCCGGGCTGGACGCCCTCGCCGCCGGCCACCCGGGCGGCAACCTCGTCACCGGTACGGTCACCAGCGCCGGCGCCGGCCCCGTCTTCGTCTTCCCGGGCCAGGGCGCGCAGTCGGCGCGGATGGCCGCCGGCCTGGTCGGTCGTACGCCGGTGTTCGACGCGAAGCTGGCCGAGTGCCAGCGGGCCCTCGCCCCGTACCTGAACGTGGACCTCGTGTCGGTGTTGACCGGCGACGACGAGTCGTGGCTGGAGCGGGTCGAGGTCGTGCAGCCCGTGCTGTGGGCCGTCGGCATCGCCCTCGCGGCCGTGTGGCGCGCGGCGGGCGTCGTCCCGGACGCGGTCGTCGGCCACTCGCAGGGCGAGATCGGCGCCGCGTGCGTGGCCGGCATCCTCAGCATCGACGACGCGGCGAAGGCCGTGGCCCTGCGCTCGCGTGCCCTGACCGTGCTGCGCGGCACCGGCACGATGGCGTCGATCGACCTGCCGGCCGACGCGGTCGCCGAGCGGCTGCCGGCGTTCCCGGGCGTCGGGGTGGCGGCGGTCAACGGCCCGTCCACCGTCGTGGTCTCCGGCCCGCCGCAGCCCGTCGCCGACCTCGTCGCGGCGTGCCAGGCCGAGGGCCTGCGCGCCCGGCTCATCCCCGTGGACTACGCCTCCCACTCCGAGGCCGTGCAGCAGGTCGCCGAGCAGCTGCGCGCCGACCTGGCCGACGTCACCCCGCAGGCCGGCCACACCCGCCTGGTCTCCACGCTCACCGGGGACTGGGGCGACCCGGCCTCGATGACCGCGGACTACTGGTACGACAACCTGCGCCGCACCGTGCGGTTCGACCCCGCCGTCCGGACGGCGATCGCCGCCGGGCACACCACGTTCGTGGAGATCAGCCCGCACCCGGTGCTGACGATGCCGGTCACGGCGATCCTCGACGACACCGGCGTCACCGGGCACACCCTGGGCAGCCTGCGCCGCGGCGACGACGACGCGACCCGGCTGCTGACCAACCTCGCCACCGCGTACGCCATCGGCCTGCCCGTCGACCTCGCGAACGTCCTCGCCGAGACCGAGGTGGTGCCGCTGCCCACGTACGCCTTCGACCACCAGCGGTTCTGGCTGGACGGCAGCGGCGGCCCCGACCTGCAGAGCCTGCTCCAGGGCGCGGCCGGCGGCGACCCCAGCGACACGAGCTTCTGGGCGGCCGTGGAACGCGGGGACGTCACCGCCCTCGCCGAGACCATCGCCACCGAGGACACCCCGGCCCACGAGGTGCTCGACGCGCTGCTGCCGGCCCTGCCGCTGCTCACCTCCTGGCGCCGGCAGCGGCGCCGCCAGTCCGACATCGACAGCTGGCGTTACCAGGACACCTGGAAGCCGCTGACCGGCGTCGCCAACCGGGGGATGAGCGGCACCTGGGTCGTCGTCCTGCCCACCGGCGACATCATCGAGCCCTGGCAGGACGCCTGCGTCGAGGCGTTCGCGGCGGCCGGCGCGACGCTCGTCCCGGTGCCCGTCTCCACCCCCGACGTCGACCGCGACCAGTTCGGCAAGCTGCTCCAGGAGGCGCTCGCCGCCGCGCCGGGTGGCGACGCCGCCGCCGCCGAGGTGACAGGCGTGGTCTCGCTGCTCGCCTTCGACGAGCTGGCCCACCCGCTGCACCCGTCGGTGCCCGGCGGCTTCGCCGCCACCGTCGCGCTCTTCCAGGCCCTCGGCGACCTCGGCCTGCGCGCCCCGATGTGGAGCGTCACCTCCGGCGCCGCGTCCGTCGGCATGGCCGACCTGCTGCGCTCCCCGGTGCAGTCGCTGGTCTGGGGCTTCGGCCGGGTCGCCGCGCTGGAGCACCCGCAGCGCTGGGGCGGTCTCGTGGACCTGCCGGAGGCCGTCGACGAGCGCTGCGCCGACCTGCTGGTCGCGGCCCTCACCGCCGCCGGTGAGGAGGACCAGATCGCGGTACGCCCCGGCGGACTGCTCGCCCGCCGGCTCACCCGGGTCCCGCTCGGCGAGAGCCAGCCCGCGAACCCGTGGCAGCCGTACGGCACGGCGCTGGTCACCGGCGGCACCGGCGCGCTCGGTGGGCACGCCGCCCGCTGGCTGGCCCGCAGCGGCGTGGAGAACATCGTGGTCGTCAGCCGGCGGGGCATGGCCGCGCCGGGCGCGCAGCAGCTCGTCGACGACCTCACCGAGCTGGGCGCCCAGGCCACCGTCGTCGAGTGCGACGCCTCCGACCGGGACGCCCTGGCCGACCTGATCGACGCGATCCCCGCCGAGTATCCGCTCACCACGGTCGTGCACGCCTCCGCCGTGCTCGACGACGCCATGATCAACGACATCCGGCCGGAGCAGATCGAGCGGGTGCTCCAGGCCAAGGTCGACGTCGCGTACAACCTGCACGAGCTGACCCTCGACCACGAGCTGTCGGCGTTCATCATGTTCTCGTCCTTCGCCGGCAGCGTGGCCAGCTCCGGCGTCGGCAACTACGCCCCGAGCAACGCGTTCCTCGACGCCCTCGCCCAGCACCGGCGTGGCCTCGGCCTGACCGCCACCTCCATCGCCTGGGGGGCGTGGGCCGGCGGCGGCATGGCCGACGGGCCGCTCGGCGAGCTGCTGCACCGCCACGGCGTACCCGAGATGACCCCCGAGGCGGCCATCGCCGCGCTGCACCAGGCCGTGGACCACGGCGAGGCGTTCCTGACCATCGCCGACATCGCCTGGGAACGGTTCTCCGTCGCCTTCACCGCCACCCGGCCCGGCCCGCTGATCAGCGACCTGCCGGACGTGCGGCGCCTCGTCACGGCCGAGCAGGTGGCCAGCGTGGAGGCCGGCGACGGCCCGGAGACGTTGCAGGACCGGCTCGCCGGCCTGCCCGCCGCCGAGCGGCTCGCCGTGCTGCTCGGCCTGGTCCGCAGCCAGGTCGCCGCCGTGCTCAACTACCCGTCCGCCGAGTCGGTGGACGAGCACCGGGCGTTCCGGGAGCTGGGCTTCGACTCCGTCACCGCCGTCGAGCTGCGCAACCGGCTCGGCTCGGCCACCGGCGTGGCCCTGCCGGTCACCCTGGTCTTCGACTACCCGACCCCGACGACCCTGGCGGAGTACCTCTTCGCCGAGGTCGCCCACGACGACGTGGTCACCCCGACCGCCCTCCTCGACGATCTGGACCGGATCGCCGACAGCCTCGACGTGGTGGCGCGGGACGAGGCGGCCCGGGTGCGGGCCACCGTACGCCTGCAGGCGATGCTGTCCCGGCTCGCCCAGGACAGCGGTGGCGCCGACATCGGCCGGCACCTCGACGACGCCACCGACGACGAGTTGTTCGCGATGGTCGACAAGGACCTCGGCATCTCCTGACCTTCCAGCTCCAGCTCTCTCCCGTCCCTTTCGAGGAAGCGGCACTCCGATGGCCAACGAAGACAAGCTCCGCGACTACCTCAAGCGGGTCATGGCTGATCTCCACGACACCCGCCGCCGGCTCAGTGAGGCACAGTCCCAGGAACTGGAGCCGGTGGCGATCGTGGCGATGAGCTGCCGGTTGCCGGGCGGGGTGCGCAACCCCGACGACCTGTGGGAGCTGTTGCGGGACGGCCGGGACGCGGTCACCCCCTTCCCCGACGACCGGGGCTGGGACCTGGAGCGCCTCTACCACCCCGACCCCGACCACCCGGGCACCTCGTACGCCCGGGAGGGCGGGTTCGTCGACGGGGCCGGGGACTTCGACTCCGCCTTCTTCGGCATCTCGCCCCGCGAGGCGCTGACCATGGACCCCCAGCAGCGGCTGCTGCTGGAGACGTCCTGGGAGGCGGTCGAGGCCGCCGGGATCGACCCGGCCTCGCTGCGCGGCAGCCGGACGGGGGTGTTCGTCGGCACGAACGGGCAGGACTACGGGACCCTGCTGATGATGTCGCCCGACGGCGACGAGGGGCACTCGATGACCGGGGGCGCGGCGGCCGTCGCGTCGGGCCGGGTGTCGTACACCCTCGGGCTCGAAGGGCCGGCCGTCTCCATCGACACGGCCTGCTCGTCGTCGCTGGTGGCACTGCACCTCGCGGTGCAGGCGCTGCGGGCGGGGGAGTGCGACCTGGCGCTGGCCGGCGGGGTGACCGTGATGGCCACCCCGGGCCTCTACATCGGATCCAGCCGGCAACGCGCCCTCTCCACCGACGGGCGGTGCCGCTCGTTCGCCGCCAGCGCCGACGGCGCCGGGTTCTCCGAGGGCGTCGGGTGGCTGCTGGTCGAGCGGCTGTCGGACGCCCGCCGCAACGGCCACCACGTCCTCGCGGTGGTCCGCGGCACCGCCGTCAACCAGGATGGCGCGTCGAACGGGCTGACCGCCCCGAACGGGCCGGCGCAGCAGCGGGTGATCAGCCAGGCGCTCGCCTCCGCCCGGCTCTCCACCGCCGACGTCGACGTCGTGGAGGCGCACGGCACCGGCACCAAGCTGGGCGACCCGATCGAGGCGCAGGCGCTCATCGCCACGTACGGGCAGGACCGGGGGGACGCCCCGCCGCTGCTGCTCGGCTCGGTGAAGTCGAACATCGGCCACGCGCAGGCCGCCGCCGGCGTGGCCGGGGTGATCAAGCTGGTGCTCGCCATCCGGCACGGCGTCGTCCCGGCGACGCTGCACGTCGACGCCCCGTCCCCGCACATCGACTGGACGGCCGGCGCGGTGGAACTGGCCACCGAGGCCCGGCCGTGGCCCGAGACGGGCCGGGCGCGGCGGGGTGCCGTCTCCTCGTTCGGCATCTCCGGCACCAACGCGCACGTGATCATCGAGCAGCCGGACGAGTCGGCCGAGGAGCGCCGCGCCGACTCCGCCCCCGGGCTGGTCGCGGCCGACGCGCTCCTCTGGCCGGTGTCGGCCCGGTCGAAGGCCGCCCTGGCCGGGCAGGCCGCCCGGCTCGCGTCGCACCTGCGGCAGCGCGACGGGCTGGACCCGGCCGCGGTGGGCTGGTCCCTGGCGGCCACCCGGTCGACGTTCGACCACCGCGCCGCCGTGGTCGGCTCGACCGCCGACGAGCTGCTGGCGGGGCTGGACGCGGTCGCGGCCGGCCTGCCCGCCGGGAACGTGGTCAGCGGTGTGGCGTCGGGCCCCGGCGCGGGTCCGGTGTTCGTCTTCCCCGGTCAGGGCGCGCAGTCGGCGCGGATGGCCGCCGGCCTGGTCGGTCGTACGCCGGTGTTCGACGCGAAGCTGGCCGAGTGCCAGCGGGCCCTCGCCCCGTACCTGGACGTGGACCTCGTGTCGGTGCTGACCGGTGACGACGAGTCGTGGCTGGAGCGGGTCGAGGTCGTGCAGCCGGTGCTGTGGGCCGTCGGCATGGCGCTCGCCGCCGTGTGGCAGCACGCCGGGGTGACCCCGGCCGCGGTGATCGGCCACTCGCAGGGCGAGATCGGCGCGGCCTGCGTCGCCGGCATCCTCAGCCTGGAGGACGCCGCGAAGGCCGTGGCGCTGCGCTCGCGCGCCCTGACCGTGCTGCGCGGCACCGGCACGATGGCGTCGGTGGACCTGTCGGCCGACGCGGTCGCCGAGCGGCTGCCGGCCTTCCCGGGCGTCGGGGTGGCGGCGGTCAACGGCCCGTCCACCGTCGTGGTCTCCGGCCCGCCGCAGCACGTCGCCGACCTGGTGCAGGCGTGCCAGGCCCAGGGGGTCCGGGCCCGGTTGATCCCCGTGGACTACGCGTCGCACTCGCCCGCCGTGCAGGAGGTCGCCGAGCAGCTGCGCGCCGACCTGGCCGACGTGACGCCGCAGGTCGGCCACACCCGCCTGGTCTCCACCCTCACCGGGGACTGGGCCGACCCGATCGCCATGGGCGCGGACTACTGGTACGACAACCTGCGCCGGACGGTGCTCTTCGACACGGCGGTGCGGGTGGCCGTCGCCGCCGGGCACACCACCTTCGTGGAGATCAGCCCGCATCCGGTGCTGACGATGCCGGTCACGGCGATCCTCGACGACACCGGCGTCTCCGGTACCACCCTGGGCAGCCTGCGCCGCGACGACGACGACGCGACGCGGCTGCTGACCAACCTCGCCGCGGCGCACGCCATCGGCCTGCCCGTCGACCTGACGAAGGTCCTGCCCGCCGCGCCCACCGTCGACCTGCCCACGTACGCCTTCGACCACCACCGGTACTGGCCCGCCCCGCCGGCCTTCCTCGCCGCGCCCGACGGCGAGCCGGACCTCGACCGGTGGCGCTACCAGGTCACCTGGCAGGCCGTGCCCGACCTGCCGCTGACCTGGCTCGCCGGCACCTGGCTCGTCCCGGTGCCCGCGGCGCTGGCCGGGGACCCCCTGGTCGCCGACGTGCTGTCGGCGCTCGGCAACTTCGGCGCGGACGTCGTACCCGTCGAACTGGACGCCACCGACGACCCGGCGGCGCTGGCCGAACCGCTGCGCGCCGCGCTCGCCGGTCCGGACGGACCCGTCGCCGTGCTCTCCCTGCTCGGCCTGGACGAGCGGGCGCACCCGGAGCACCCGGCGACCTCGCTGGCCGTCTCGGGCACCGCCCTGCTGGTGCAGGCGCTCGGGACGCTCGGCGTCGAGGCGCCGCTGTGGTGCGCGACCCGGGGAGCCGTCGCGGTCAGCGCCGACGACCCGGCCCCGAGCCCCGCCGCCGCCGCCGTCTGGGGCCTCGGCCGCGCGGTCGCCCTCGAACACCCCGCCCGCTGGGGCGGCCTGCTCGACCTGCCGCACACCCTGGACGCGCAGGCCGGCGCCCTGCTCTGCGCGGCGCTCGGCGCCGGCGGCGAGGACCCGTTCGGTGGTGGCGCCGACCAGTTCGGCGACGACGACGGCGCGGAGCAGTTCGGCGGCGACGAGGACCAGCTCGCCGTGCGCGAATCCGGGGTCTTCGTCCGCCGGCTCACCCGGCTCACCGAACCCGAGCCGACCGCGCCCGGCGACGCCGTCGACGACACCTGGCGGATGCGCGGCACCGTGCTGATCACCGGCGGCACCGGCGGGCTGGGCGGGCACCTGGCCCGCTGGGCGGCCCGCTCCGGCGCCGCACACGTCCTGCTGGCCAGCCGGCGCGGCCCGGACGCCCCGGGCGCCGCCGAGCTGGAGGCGGAGCTGACCGACCTCGGCGTACGGGTCACCGTGGCGCGCTGCGACGTCGCCGACCGGGCACAGGTGGCCGACCTGCTGGCGGCCGTACCCGCCGACGCACCGGTGACCGCCGTGCTGCACACCGCCGCCGTCCTCGACGACGGGATCGTCGACACCGTCACCGCGCAGCGCCTGCACACCGTCGCCGCGCCCAAGTGCGCCGCCGCCGTCCACCTGGACGAGCTGACCCGCGACCTCGACCTGGACGCCTTCGTGCTCTTCTCCTCGGTCGCCGGCACCACCGGCAACGCCGGGCAGGGCGCGTACGGGGCGGCGAACGCGTTCCTCGACGCCCTCGCCGAGCGGCGCCGGGCCGAGGGCCTGCCCGCCCTCTCGGTGGCCTGGGGCGCGTGGAGCGGGGCCGGCCTGCCCGCCGACAACGAACGCGCCCAGCAGCGACTGCGCCGGGGCGGCATGCTCGGCATGGACCCGGCCCTGGCCGTCGAGGCCCTCGCCCGGGCGCTGCGGCGCGGCGAGACCACGACCCTGATCGCCGACATCGACTGGGCCCGCTTCGCCCCCGCGTTCACCCTGGTCCGGCCCAGCCCGCTGATCGGCGACCTCGAAGAGGTACGCGAGGCGACGCGCCCGGCCCCGCAGGAGGCCGCCGAGGAGGCGACGGACGTGCCGTCGGCCCTGGCGCGGCGGCTCGCCGGGCTCGCCGCGGCGGAGCGCGCCGCGACGCTGCTGGAGCTGGTCCGCCAGTGCGCGGCGACCGCGCTCGGCTACGGCGCGGCCGACGACATCCCGGCCACCCTGCCCTTCCGCGACCTCGGCCTGGACTCGCTGACCGCCGTGGACATGCGCAACTTCCTGGCCACCGCCACCGACCTGCGGCTGCCCGCGACGCTCGCCTTCGACTACCCGAACCCGACGGCGCTCGCCGCGCACCTCGACGAGCTGCTCACCGGGGCCGCCCCGGACGTGGCCACCCCCGCCCCGGCCGCACCGGCCGACGACGACGAGCCGATCGCCATCGTGGCGATGAGCTGCCGCCTGCCCGGCGGGGCGGACACCCCGGAGCAGCTGTGGCAGCTCCTCGCCGCCGGCGGCGACGCGATCGGCGAGTTCCCCACCGACCGGGGCTGGGACCTCGACCGGCTCTTCGACTCCGACCCGGAGAAGGAGGGCACCAGCTACGCCCGCGAGGGCGGATTCGTCACCGGGGCCGCCGACTTCGACGCCGGCTTCTTCGGCATCAGCCCCCGCGAGGCCCTGGCCATGGACCCGCAGCAGCGGCTCCTGCTGGAGGCGTCCTGGGAGGCGATCGAGCGGGCCGGGATCGACCCGCACGCGCTGCGCGGCAGCCCCACCGGCGTCTTCGTCGGCACCAACTACCAGGACTACCGGAACCTGATGTTCAGCGCCGAGGGCGCCGAGGGGCACCTGATGACCGGCAACGCCGGCAGCGTGCTCTCCGGCCGGGTGTCGTACACCCTCGGGCTGGAGGGGCCCGCCGTCTCGGTGGACACCGCCTGCTCGTCGTCGCTGGTCGCGCTGCACTGGGCCTGCCAGGCGCTGCGCCGCTCGGAGTGCTCCCTCGCCCTCGTCGGCGGCGTCACCGTCATGTCCACCCCCGGGGTGTTCGTCGGCTTCAGCCGGCAGCGGGGGCTCGCCCCGGACAGCCGGGTCAAGGCGTTCGCCTCCGCCGCCGACGGCACCAGCTGGGGCGAGGGCCTCGGCCTGCTGCTCGTCGAGCGGCTCTCCGACGCCCGCCGCAACGGCCACCCCGTGCTCGCCGTGATCCGGGGCAGCGCCGTCAACCAGGACGGCGCCTCCAACGGCCTGACCGCCCCGAACGGGCCGTCGCAGCAGCGGGTGATCCGGCAGGCGCTCGCCAACGCCGGCCTCACCCCGGCCGACGTGGACGCCGTCGAGGCGCACGGCACCGGCACCAAGCTCGGCGACCCGATCGAAGCGCAGGCCCTGCTCGCCACGTACGGCCAGCGGCCCGCCGACCAGCCGCTCTGGCTCGGCTCGATCAAGTCCAACATCGGGCACACGCAGGCCGCCGCCGGCGTCGCCGGGATCATCAAGATGGTGCTGGCGCTGCGGCACGGCTACCTGCCGCAGACCCTGCACGTCGACGAGCCGACCGACCAGGTGGACTGGTCCGTCGGCGCGGTCGAGCTGCTCGGCGAGGGCCGCCCGTGGCCGGTCACCGACCACCCGCGCCGCGCGGCCGTCTCCTCGTTCGGCATCAGCGGCACCAACGCGCACACCATCCTGGAGCAGGCCCCGGAGCCGGCCGTCGTCGAGCCGCCGACCGGGGAGCTGGCCGGGCTGCCGGTGGTGCCGGTGCTGCTGTCGGGACGTACGGCGGTCGCGCTGGCCGCCCAGGCGGACCGCTGGGCCGAGCAGCTCACCGGCCTGGAGGCCCCCCGGACGGTCGACGTGGGCTGGTCGTCTGCGGTCTCCCGGGCCACCCTGGAGCACCGGGCCGTCGTGCTGGCCACCGACCGGATCGCGCTGGGCGCCGGGCTGCGCGCCCTCGGCGCCGGCGAGGACTCGCCGCTGGTGGTCACCGGCGTGGCCGCGTCCCGCCCGAAGGTGGCGTACCTGTTCTCCGGGCAGGGGGCGCAGCGGGCCGGGATGGGCCGCGAGCTGGCCGAGGCGTTCCCGGTCTTCGCCGCCGCGCTCGACGAGGCCTGCGCCGCACTCGACCCGCACCTGCCCCGCGCGCTGAAGCCGCTGCTCTTCGCCGAGCCCGACACCTCCGAGGCCGAGGCGCTGGACCGGACCGAGTTCACCCAGCCGGCGCTCTTCGCCGTCGAGGTGGCGCTGTTCCGGCTGTTCGAGGCGTGGGGGGTGCGCCCCGACGCCGTCGCCGGGCACTCCATCGGCGAGTTCGCCGCCGCCCACGCCGCCGGGGTGCTCTCCCTGGCCGACGCGGCCGAGCTGGTCGCCGCCCGGGGCCGGCTGATGCAGGCGCTGCCGGCCGGCGGGGCGATGCTCGCCATCGCCGCCACCGAGGCCGAGGTGACCGCCGGGCTCGGCGACCGCGCCGACCGGGTCTCCGTCGCCGCCGTCAACGGTCCCGCCGCCGTCGTGGTGTCCGGGGCCGGCGACGCCGTCGAGGAACTGGCCGCCGAGTGGAGCGCGCGGGGCGTCCGGATCCGGCGACTGACGGTCAGCCACGCGTTCCACAGCCCGCTGATGGAGCCCGTGCTCGACGACCTCGCCGCCGTCGCCGGACGGCTTCGGTACCAGGACCCGACCATCCCGATGATCTCCACCGTCACCGGCGCGCCCGTCGACGCGGCGGAGATCGGCACGCCGGAGTACTGGGTGCGGCACGCCCGCGACGCCGTACGCTTCGCCGACGCCGTCGCGGCGCTGCGGGAGCGCAACGTCACCGGCTACGTCGAGATCGGCCCGGACGGGGTGCTCACCGCCCTCGCCCAGGCCGTCCTGGCCGGGGACGCCCCGACCGGCGCCCGGGCCCCGCTGGTCGTGCCCGCCCTGCGCCGGGACCGCCCCGAGCCGACCACCCTGCTGCGGGCGGTCGCCGCGCTGCACACCCACGGCGTCTCCCCGGACTGGTTCGCCGTCTACGCGGGCACCGGCGCGCAGCGCGTCGACCTGCCCACCTACACGTTCGACCGGCAGCGCTACTGGCCGGAGCCGCCGCCGTGGGCCAGCCTGGCGGCCGAGGACGACCGCACCGACGTCGAGCGCCGCTTCTGGGCGGCCGTCGAGGCCGAGGACCTCGAGGCGCTGGCCCGCGACCTGGACGTGGACCGCGACCAGCCGTTCGGGACGGTGCTGCCCGCGCTCTCCGCCTGGCGGCGGCGCGGCCGGGAGCGGTCCCTGGTCGACGGCAGCCGGTACCAGGTCGTCTGGGAGCCCATCGAGGAGACCCCGCAGGAGCAGGACCCCGGCCGCTGGCTGGTGCTGCTGCCCGCCGAAAAGGCCGACGACCCCGACCTCAACTCCTGCACCTGGGCCCTGGGCACCGACGTGACAATCGTGCCCGTGGACACCGGCGCCGACCCCGACGAGCTGTGCGGCGGGTTCGCCGACGTGCTCACCGAGGCACTCGGCGAGGACGGGGGGCCGCTGTCGATCCTCTCCTTCCTCGGCCTGGACGACGCCCCGCACGCCGAGCACCCGACGCTGCCGCGTGGCCTCGCCGCGACTGTGCACCTGCTCCAGCAGCTCGTCGACCTCGACGCCCCGGCCCGGCTCTGGTCCGTCACCCAGGGCGCCGTCGGGGCCGGCGACGGCGACGTCCCGGCCAACCCGCGGCAGGCGATGCTGTGGGGCCTGGGCCGGGTGGCCGCGCTGGAACAGCCCACCCGCTGGGCCGGTCTGGTCGACCTGCCCACCGACCTCGAGCCCTGGACCGCGATGCGGCTCGGCGGCATCCTCACCGGCGGCGGCATGGAGGACCAGCTCGCCGTCCGCGAGTCCGGAGTGCTGGTGCGGCGGCTCGTCCCGGCCGTCACCGACGGGGAGCCCGCGCCGTGGCAGCCCCGGGGCACGGTGCTGATCACCGGCGGCACCGGCGCGCTCGGCGGGCACGTGGCCCGCTGGGTGGCCGGCGCCGGCGCGGAACGGGTGGTGCTGACCAGCCGGCGGGGCACCGACACCCCCGGCGCCGCCGAGCTGCTCGCCGAGCTGACCGGCCTCGGGGTGGACTGCCGGGTCGCCCGCTGCGACGCCGCCGACCGGAACGCGGTGGCCGAGCTCCTGGCCGACCTCGGGCGGGAGGGACCGCCGCTGCGCGCGGTGGTGCACGCCGCGGGGGTCAGCGAGGTGGTGCCGCTGGCCGACACCACCCTGGAGGACCTGGCGTACGTCATCGCCCCGAAGCTGTCCGGCGCCGAGCACCTCGACGAGCTGCTCGACGGCGTCGACCTGGACGCGTTCGTGCTCTTCTCGTCCATCGCGGCGGTGTGGGGCAGCGGCGGGCAGGGCGCGTACGCGGCCGGCAACGCCTACCTGGACGCGCTCGCCGAGCGGCGCCGCGGCCGGGGCCTGGCGGCCACCTCCGTCGCCTGGGGGCCGTGGACCGAGTCCGGCATGTACACCGAGGGGGCGGCGGAGCAGCTGCTCCGTCGTGGCCTGCGGGTGATGCCGCCCGGCGTGGCGATGGCCGGGCTGCGGCACGCCCTGGCGGCCGGCGACACCTGCGTCACCGTCGCCGACGTCGACTGGGCCACCTTCGCGCCGCTGTTCACCTCGCTGCGGCCCAGCCCGCTGCTGGCCGACCTGCCGGCCGTACGCGAGCTGGCCGTCACCCCCGTCGACGCGCCGGACGCCTCCGCGCCCGTCGCCCGGGACCTGCTCGCCGAGCTGCGGGCACTGCCCGGCGACGAGCGGCGGGCCGCGCTGCTGGAGATGGTGCGCGTCGACGCGGCGAAGGTGCTCGGCCACTCCTCCGGCGACGTGATCGAGACGGACCGGGGCTTCCTGGACCTCGGCTTCGACTCGCTCACCGCCGTGGAGCTGCGCAACCTGCTCACCGCGGCCACCGGGCACGACCTGCCCACCACCGTCGTCTTCGACTACCCGACGCCGGCCGGCCTGGCCGACCACCTGTACGAGGAGCTCTTCGCCGACGGCGACGGGGAGTTCGGCGAGGACGGCGACGAGGAGTCGGTCCGCCGGGCCCTCGCCGCGATCCCGCTCGACGAGCTGCGGCGGACGGGTCTGCTCGACCAGCTGCTCCAGCTGGCCCGCACGAGCGCCGGTCCGCCGGCCGTGGCGTCCGCCGCCCCGGCCGCGCCCGAGGCGCAGATCCACGAACTCGACGTCGCCGGCCTGGTCCGGATGGCACTGGAAGGCTCGGACTCGTGACCCGGCCGGCCCTGAGGAGCCCCCGATGAGTGTTTCACTGGACGAGGTCGTCGGCGCGCTGCGCGCGTCCCTGCTCGACAACCAGAAGCTCAAGCAGCAGAACCAGCAGCTCACCGCCGCGCTCAGCGAGCCGGTGGCGATCATCGGCATGAGCTGCCGGTTCCCCGGCGGCGTCGGGTCGCCGGAGCAGCTGTGGGACCTGGTGGCCGCCGGCACCGACGCGATGTCGGCGTTCCCCGACGACCGGGGCTGGGACCTGGGGGCGCTCTACGACCCCGATCCCGACCCGGACAGCCGGGGCACGTCGTACGTGCGGGAGGGCGGGTTCCTCTACTCCGCCGGGGACTTCGACCCCGCCTTCTTCGGCATCAGTCCCCGCGAGGCGCTCGCCATGGACCCGCAGCAGCGGCTGCTGTTGGAGACCGCCTGGGAGGCGTTCGAACGGGCCGGCATCGACCCGACCACGCTGCGCGGCGCGCCCACCGGCGTGTACGCGGCGACCAGCAGCCAGGGCGACTACGCCGCGCTGCTCACCGGGGTCAGCGGCGGCGTCGAGGGCTACCTCGGCACCGGTAGCGCCGCCGCCGTGGCCAGCGGCCGGATCTCGTACGCCCTGGGACTGGAGGGGCCGGCGGTCACCGTGGACACCGCCTGCAGTTCGTCCCTGGTCGCGCTGCACCTCGCCTGCCAGGCGCTGCGACTGGGGGAGTGCACCATGGCGCTGGTCGGCGGGGTGTCGGTGATGGCCACCCCGACCGTCTTCGTCGAGTTCTCCCGCCAGCGCGGCCTGTCCACCGACGGCCGGTGCAAGTCGTTCGCCGCCGCGGCCGACGGCACCGGCTGGTCCGAGGGGGCCGGCATGCTGCTGGTCGAGCGGCTCTCCGACGCCCGCCGTAACGGCCACCCGGTGCTCGCCGTGGTGCGCGGCAGCGCGGTCAACCAGGACGGGGCGAGCAGCGGGCTGACCGCCCCGAACGGCCCGTCCCAGCGGCGGGTGATCCGGCAGGCCCTGACCAACGCGGGGCTGACCGCCGACCAGGTGGACGTCGTCGAGGCGCACGGCACCGGCACGACGCTGGGCGACCCCATCGAGGCGCAGGCGTTGCTGGCCACGTACGGGAAGGACCGCCGCGCCGACCGGCCGTTGTGGCTGGGCTCGGTGAAGTCGAACATCGGGCACACCCAGGCGGCGGCGGGCGTCGCCGGGGTGATGAAGATGGTCCTGGCGATGCGGCACGGGGTGCTGCCGCCCACCCTGCACGTGGACGAGCCCACCCCGCACGTCGACTGGTCGGCCGGGGCGGTGTCCCTGCTGACCGGGGCGGAGCCCTGGCCGGAGACCGGGCAGCCGCGCCGGGCCGGGGTCTCCGCGTTCGGGATCAGCGGCACCAACGCGCACGTCATCATCGAGCAGGCCGCCGAAGCGGACACCGACGACGCCCGGCCGGCCGGTACGCCCGCCCCGCCGACCCCCTGGATCGTCTCCGCCCGCTCCGCGCCGGCTCTGGCCGGGCAGGCCCGGCGGCTGCTGGACCACCTGTCCGACCACCCCGACCTGGCCCCGGCCGACGTGGCGTACTCGCTGGTCACCACCCGCGCGGCCCTGCCGCACCGGGCAGCGGTGATCGGCGAGGACCGCGATGCGCTGCTGGCCGGCCTGCGCGCGGTCGCCGAGGAGCGCAACACGTCCGGCGTGGTACGCGGCGTGGCTCGCCCGGCCGGCAAGGTCGCCTTCCTCTTCACCGGCCAGGGCGCCCAGCGCCTCGGCATGGGCGCCGAGCTGTGCCGCCGGTTCCCGGTGTTCGCCGCCGCCTTCGACGAGGTGGTCGGGGAACTGGACCGGCACCTGAGCCGGCCGCTGCGGGAGGTGGTCTTCGCCGATCCCGACTCGCCCGAGGCGGCGCTGCTGGACCGTACCGAGTTCACCCAGCCGGCACTGTTCGCCTACGAGGTCGCCGCCTACCGGCTGGTCACGGCATGGGGGCTGCGCCCGCAGCACCTGCTCGGCCACTCGGTCGGCGAGCTGGCCGCGGCGCACGTCGCCGGCGTGCTGTCGCTGGCCGACGCCGCGGCCCTGGTGGCCGCCCGGGGCCGGCTGATGCAGCAGCTGCCGGCCGGCGGGGCGATGCTGGCGGTGCGGGCGTCGGAGGCCGACGTGACCCCGCTGCTCGACGAGCGGGTGTCGCTGGCCGCCGTGAACGGCCCCCGGTCGGTGGTGCTCTCCGGCGACGAGGAGGCCGTGCTCGCGGCCGGTGCGCGGCTCGCCGCCGAGGGCCGGCGGTCCCGCCGGCTGCGGGTCAGCCACGCCTTCCACTCGGCCCGGATGGACGCCATGCTGGCCGACTTCCGGGTCGTCGCGGAGAAGGTCACCTGGCATCCGCCGACGCTGCCGGTCGTCTCCGACCGCACCGGCGAGCCGCTGACCGCCGCCCAGGCCACCGACCCGGGCTACTGGGTCGACCATGTCCGGGACACCGTCCGCTTCCACGAGGGCGTCGCCACCCTGGCCGCCGCCGGCGTGGGGACCTTCCTGGAGCTGGGCCCCGACGGCGCCCTGACCGCGCTGGCCCGCGAGTGCCTGCCCGACGTCGAGCCGGCGGCCTTCGTGCCGCTCAGCCGCCGGGACCAGCCCGAGCCGGCCAGCCTGCTCGCCGCGTTCGCCGCCGTCGACCTGCGCGGCGCCGGGGTGGACTGGCCGGCCCTCTTCGCCGGCAGCGACGCCGCGCGCGTCGAGCTGCCCACCTACGCCTTCCACCACGAGCGGTACTGGCCGGATCCGCCCGCCGTCGACCTCCGTCAGCCCGCCGCGCCGAGCGACGACGAGGAGTTCTGGGCCGCCGTGACCCAGGACCGGCCGGCCGCGCTGGCCGCCGCGCTCGGCTTGGACGCCGACCGGCAGGAGGCGCTCGCCGAACTGCTGCCCGCCCTGGCGTCCTACCGGGACCGGCGGCGCCGCGGCTCCGCCCTGGACGGCCTGCGGTACCGCGCCGACTGGGTGCGCGTCGCCGCGCCCTCCGGCACCGCGACGACCGGCGGTTGCCTGGTGGTGGCCGGGACGCGGACCGACGCCACGGGCGTGCTGGCCGCCCTGCGCGCCGAGGGACTGGACCCGGTGCTCGTGACCGTGGGCGACGACCCGGACGGGATCGCCCGGGCCGTCGCGCACTCCGGCGGCACCCCGTCGGTCGTGGTCTCGCTGCTGGCGGCGGAGGCCACGGGGACGGTCGCGCTGGCCGGGACGGCCGCGCTCGTCCGGGCCCTCGCCGGGGGCAACGCGCCGGTGTGGACCGTGACCCGGGGCGCGGTGGCCGTCGACGCCGACGATGCCGCGCCCGGCGTCGCCGGCGCGTACCTGTGGGGCCTGGGCCGGGTGCTGGCGTTGGAACAGCCGCGCCTGTGGGGCGGGCTGGTCGACCTGCCGGCGGAGCCGGACGACGCGGCGCTCGCCGCGCTCGCCCGGCTCGTCGCGGCCGGCGGCGACGAGGACCAGCTCGCGGTGCGTTCCGGCGGGGTGTACGCGCGGCGGCTGTCGCGCGCCCCGGCCGGCACCGCCGCCGACGCGGACTGGCGGCCCCGGGGCGGGGTCCTGGTGCACGGGGCCGCGGCGGTGCGTACCCCGCACCTGCTGCGGTGGCTCGCCGACCGCGGCGCCACCCATCTCGTCCTCGCCGGTCCCGGGGTGCCCGCCGGCACGGTCGGCCCGGACGTCGCCGTCACCGTCGTCGACGACCTCGACGGGCTGCCCGAGGCGCTGGACCGGCTGGCCGACGCCGGGACGGTGGTCCGCACCGTCCTGCACGTCGCCGACTCCGACGGGGCCGGCGAACCGGTCGCGGCGCTGGACCCGCGCGACCTGGCCCACGCCGTGGCCGCCCGTACCGCCGGGGTGGAGCTGCTCGACCGGGCCTGCGCCGGTCAGCCGATCGACGAGTTCGTGGTCTTCACCTCCACCGCCGCCGTCTGGGGCAGCGGGGGAGCGGCGATCGCCGCCGCCGCCGGCGCCGGGCTGGAGGCGCTGGCCGCCGGCCGGCGCGCCGCCGGACGCCCGGCCACCGTCGTCGCGTGGGTGCCCTGGACCGACGAGGTCACCGACCCGGCACAGCTGCGCCGCCGGGGGGTCCGTCCGCTCCCCGCCGAACTGGCCGTGTCCGCGTTGCAGCAGGCCGTGGGCCGCGGCGACGACCAGCTCGCGGTCGCCGACCTCGACTGGCCGGCGTTCGTGCCGGCCTTCACCGCGGTGCGGCCCGCACCGCTGCTGCGCGGCGTGCCCGAGGCGGCGGCAGCCGCGGACGCCGACGCCGGCCCCGGTGGCGAGGCGACCGACCCGGCCCGGGCCTTCCGGGACCGGCTGGCCGGCACGCCGGCCGGCGATCGGCTCGGGATCCTGCTGGATCTGGTCCGCGCGCGCGTGGCCACGGTGCTCGGGCACGCCTCGCCCGGGGCGGTCGAGGCCGACCGGGACTTCCTGGAGCTCGGCTTCGACTCGCTGACCGCCCTGGAGTTGCGCGACGCGCTGTGCCAGGAGACCGGGGCGGAGCTGTCGGCCACCCTGCTCTTCGACCATCCCACCCCTACGGCGCTCGCCCGCCACCTGCTCGGTCAGCTCGGCGGCGCGGACGCGGCCGGGGACGGCGCGGACGACGCCGGGGGACCCGCTGCGGAGAGTTCCGGCGGCGGACTGCTCGGCGGGCTGTTCAACCAGCCGAAGGCGCGCGAGGATCCCGCCGGGTACGCCGAACTCCTGGTCAAGCTCGCGCAGTTCCGGCCCAGCTTCAGCGAGCCGGCGCAGCTCACCCGCCCGGCCGGCATCCTGCGGCTGGCCGAGGGCGACGCCGCGGCGCAGCTGGTGTGCTGCTGCACCATGTCCCTGCTCTCCGGCGCCCACGAGTACGCCCGGCTCGCCGCCGGCTTCCGGGGGGTGCGCAACGTCTGGGCCCTGCCCAACCCCGGGTTCGGCGTGGGCGAGGAGCTGCCCGCCGACCTCGACGCCCTGCTGCGGGTGCACGCCGACACGGTGCTGCGCGCCGTCGGCGCCGGCCCGTTCGTGCTGGCCGGTCACTCGGGTGGCGCGATGGTGGCCAACCTGCTCGCCGGCGAGCTGGAACGCCAGGGCCGCTCGCCGGACGCGGTGGTGCTGATGGACACCTATCCGGCGAACAGCGAGGTGCTCGGCGGGTGGGTGCCGCAGCTGCTCGACGGGATGATCGACCGGGAGACCGCGTACACGCCGATGGACGACTGGCGGACGACCGCGTGGGCCGGCTACCTGCCGCTGTTCCTGGACTGGCAGCCGTCCGAGATGGCGGCGCCGACCCTGCTGGTCCGGGCCAGCGAGCCGTTGGGGGAGTGGAACGGCGAGGAGGACGGCTGGCGGTCCCGCTGGCCCTACCCGCACGAGGTGGCGGACGCCGCCGGTGACCACTTCAGCATGGTCGCCGACCGGGGGCCGGAACTCGCCGGCACGCTCCAGCGGTGGCTGGCCGCGCGGGGCCTGTGACCGTTCCCGCCCCTGGCGTGCCCCTAGCGCCCCCTATCGGCGCACACACATCTATCGAACCGACGTTGCAGGACGGAGCATGACGACGTGGACGAGGCAGTGGTGGTCACGGAGCTGGTCAAGCGGTACCAGCCCAACATGCCACCGGCGGTGGACGGGCTGAGTTTCTCCGTCGCCGCCGGTGAGGTCTTCGGCCTGCTCGGGCCGAACGGGGCGGGCAAGACGACGACGATCGGGGTGCTGACCACTCGGGTGCGGGCCACCTCGGGCCGGGCCCGGGTGTGCGGCGCGGACGTGATCGGCGCGCCCGCCGTCGCGCGGCAGTTGCTGGCGGTCGTACCGCAGCGGGTGAACCTGGACCGGGCGCTGACCGTCCGGCAGAACCTGCTGTTCCACGCGGCGTACCACCGCGTGCCCCGGGCGGAGCGCATCCGGCGGGCGGACGAGCTGCTGGACCAGATGGGGCTCAAGGACTTCGCGAACCACCGTACCGACTTCCTGTCCGGCGGCCTCGCCCAGCGCACGATGATCGCCCGCGCGCTGATGCACTCGCCCCGCGTGCTCTTCCTCGACGAGCCGTCCGCGGGCCTCGACCCGCAGTCCCGGCTCTTCGTGCACGACCGGATCGCCGAGCTGAAGCGGTCCGGGGTGACCGTGGTGGTCACCACGCACGACATGGACGAGGCGGAGAAACTCTGCGACCGGGTCGGCATCGTCGACCACGGCAAGCTGCTCACCATGGACACCCCGTCCGCGCTGACCCGTACGCTGCCGGGCAGCAGCACCCTGACCCTCGTGGTGACCCCCGGCGCCCCCGCCGAGCAGGTGCGGGTCGCGCTCGACGCGATCCCGGACGTGGAGCAGGTGGAACACTTCAAGGTGAGCGCCCCGGCGCCCGTCGCCGCGCCGGCGTTCCCCGGCATGCCGGCGATGCCGATGCCGCCGGCCCCCGACGCGCCCGCCGATCCGGACGCCCCGCTCTCCTTCCGGGTCTACACCAGTGGTCAGCCGGCCAACGCCATCCCGATGGCGATGAAGATCCTCGCCGACCTGGGCTGCGAAGTTCGTGACCTCAACATCGGCCAGCCCAGCCTGGAAGATGTCTTCATCCACCTGACCGGAAGGGAACTTCGGTGAGCGTCGCCGCCCCCGCCCCCCCGTCCGCGCCCTCGTCGGCCGCGGCGCCGCCGCCGGTGAGCGCGCTGGACCAGTTCGCCACGTTCCGCGCGGTGCTGTCGCGGGACCTGTTCGTCACGGGCAGGGAGCTGGTCGGCTTCCTGCTCCAGGTCTTCATCCAGCCGCTGTTCATGCTGCTGATCTTCGGCAAGGTGCTCAGCGACCTGGGCTACGCCAGCGACGACTTCTCCAACGTGCTGCTGCCCGGCGTCATCGCGCTGAACGCCTTCCTGATCGGGCTGGAGAACACCGCGCTGCCGATGATGATGGACTTCTCCTTCACCCGGGAGATCGAGGACCGCCTCCTGTCGCCCATGGCGATTCCGCTGGTGGCCCTGGAGAAGATCGTCTTCGGCGGCATCCGCGGTCTGATCGCCGGCGTGGTGCTGATCCCGGTCGGCATGCTCATGCTCGGTGTCACCTGGCCCTGGGCGGTCGTGCTCAAGGTGGTCGGGGTGTTGGCGATCGGCGCGCTGGTCGGCGCGGCGGTGGGCCTCGCCTTCGGCACGCTGGTGCCGACGCAGCACATCCAGATCATGTTCACCGTGGTGATGACCCCGATCATGTTCACCGGCGCGACCCAGTTCCCGCTGCTGGGCCTGGACTCGCTGCGCTGGTACCAGGTGATCTGCTCGTTGAATCCACTCAGCTACATCAGCGAGGCGACCCGGTCGCTCGTCGGCCCGCCGGGGGTCGAGTCGCTGCCGCTGTGGCTGTGCATGTGCGTCCTCGCCGGGGTCTTCGTGGTGTTCTCGATGATCGGCATGCGTGGCTTCATGCGCCGCGCCATGGACTAGCCGACAGGATCCGACCTGCCGATGGCCCGAGCCGCACCCGCGGCTCGGGCCATCCGCCGTTTACCAGTGCAAATGCAGATCGGGTCACTCCTTCCGGATTTATCAGGAAGAAATTTCACCTGCTCGATGGGCACCGTCATGTCAGCCGTGGCAGGCTGTACGGACGGCGGTGGCTCATCCTTCCGGCTGCTTCGGAGTGGCAACCGTCCCCTCAGGGCTCCGCCGAACGTTGCCGAACCGACGAACGTCGGTGCCGGCCCGGCCGCAGACCGAACGGCTCCACGAACAGCCCGTCGGTGCGGCGTACTCCAGGGCCGGACGGCGCGGGTCGCCGCACAGGCGGGAAGGAGTGACGGACGGTGGACATGACCGGAAACGACCGTGACCGGGCGGTACTCGTCGTCGCCTACAACAGCGCGGGGATGTTCAACCCGCTGCTCAACATCGCGGGCGAGTTGAAGGCCCGGGGCGTCGGGAACATCTGGTTCGCATCGACCGAGGACCGCCGGGCGGACGTCGAGGGACTGCGCGGGCCGGGCGAGGTCTCGTTCGTCTCCCTCGGCCCGGCCCGGCCGCAGTCGTCACCGGACAGCTGGGACGACGCGACGTACCGGCTGCTGACCACCGGCGACCGGGCAACCAGCTTCGCCCGGTACCTCGACGTCAGCACCGACTACGGCCACGTACGTCAGCTCCACCGGCGCTGCCTCCAGGTCATCGACGAGGTCGGGCCGGTGGTGGCCGTGGTCGACAGCCTCGCCAGCTGGGCGATGGACGCGGCGCAGACCCGGCAGCTGCCCTTCGTGGTCAGCATCTCGCTGCCGCCGTCCAACTTCTTCCAGGAGCAGCTGCCGGCGCGCTACCCGGCCCCGTTCTCCGGGCTGCCGGAGCGGATGACGCCCCGGCAGCAGGCGGCCAACGTCGGCTTCCGCAACCGGCTGGTGCGGGCGCTGATGGAGCCGGACCGGCTGCGGCGCAGCCTCGCCGCCGTGGCCGCCCGGAAGGCGGCCGGCATCCACAACCCGGAGATGCGTCCGGCGGGCTACGTCGAGGCCGCCGAGGCGCTCATGGCGTACACGGTCTTCGGCTTCGAGTACCCCTTCGCGACCGCCCCGGAGAAGCTGCGGATGCTCGGTTCCGTCGTGCCCCGGGAACTTCCGCCGGCCGCCGGCGACGACGAGCTGACCCGGTGGCTCGACGCGCACCCCTCGGTGGTCTACGTCGGCTTCGGCACCATCATGCGACTGTCGCGCGGCCAGGTGGACGCGATCGTCGAGATCGCCGACCGGCTCGGGCCCGAGCACGCCGTGCTGTGGAAGGTACCCGCGCGCCAGCAGCATCTCCTCCCGCCGGCGCGGCGGCTGCCGGGCAACCTGCGGGTGGAGGCGTGGGTGCCGTCGCAGCACCGGGTGCTGGCCCACCCGCACGTGCGGGTCTTCTTCAACCACGGCGCCGCCAATGCCATCCACGAGGCGGTCCACTTCGCCGTGCCGCAGCTGGTGATGCCGTTCTGGCTGGACTGCCCCGACGGGGCGGTGCGCGCGGTCGACAGCGGGGTGGCCCTGTCCGTCGAGCGCGCCGACTCGCCGGACGTCGAGGACATCCTCGCCAAGCTCGCGCGGCTGCTCGGCGAGGAGACGTTCCGGGCGCGGGCGCAGCTGTGGAGCCGGCGGATGCGGCAGGCCGGCGGGGTCACCGCCGCCGCCGACCTCGTGCTGGAACACCGCGACGAGGCGGCGGCCCGTCGTACCGTCGGGCTGGCCGTCGGCTGATCTCCCGGTCGTCGTACGCGCCGAGGGGGCGCGGTGGGCCACACCCACCGCGCCCCCTCGACGTCGGTCAGGACGCGGCGCCCTGGGTCTCGTCGGCCAGCGCCTCCGCGTACGCGACGAGCCGGGACGGCAGGTCCGTGCGCCGCTTCACGTCGAGCTTGCGGTAGACCCGGGTCAGGTGCTGCTCCACCGTGCTCACGGTGATGAATAGCTTGCTGGAGATCTGCCGGTTGGTGTGCCCCTGGGCGGCCAGCGCGGCGACCCGGCGTTCGGCGTCGCTCAGCCCGTCGTCCGGCTCCTGCAACTCGGCGGCGGCCGGGTACGCCGGCAGTCCGCTGCCCGGCTCCCGGCGGATCAGCCGCTGGGCCAGCACCGACGCCCCGCAGTCCTGGGCGAGCTGGTAGGCCCGGCGGACGAGCAGTCGGGCGCGGGCGGAGTCCCCGGCACGTTGGAGCGTCTGGCCGGTGTCGCCGAGGGCCCGCACGAGTTCCAGCCGGTCGCCGCTGGACTGGAGCAGGTTGACCGCTTCGGAGAGCAGCTTGCGCCGGTGGTCCTGGGCGGCGGTGGTGGCGAGCAGCCGCAGTGTCCGGCCCCGGGTGCGGTCGTCGACCCCGTGCGGCACCCGCAGCTGCTCCTGGAGAAGCTGCGTGGCCTGCGTCTTGTTGCCGACGCTGAGCTGCACCCGGGCCAGCTCCAGCCGCCACGGCACCAGCCCGGCCGCGTCGATGCCCCAGGCGCGCATCAGCTCGCCGCACCGGCGCAGGTCGGTGGTGGCGGCGTGCGGCCGGCGCACGGCCAGGTGGTGCCGGGCCCGGGCGGCCAGGTAGTGCAGGCCCAGCGGGGTGCGGAACATGCCGGGCGGGACGGGGTGGGCGAGCCACCGCTCGGCCTCGGAGAACCGGCCCGACTCGGTCGCGCAGGCGACCAACGTGGCCAGCGGGCCGGCGACCGCCACTCCCCAGGCCGGGGCGGGCATGTCCTCCAGGGCCGCCCGCGCGTGGTGCTCCGCGCCGGGCAGGTCGCCGACGCGCAACGCCGCCTCCGCCCGGACCGCCCGGATGACGGCCCGCCACACCGGGGCGTGCTGGGCCGCCGGCCGGCCGAGCAGCACGTCTCCCCAGACCGCGGCCCGGTCGGACCGACCCGCCCAGAGCAGCGCCAGCAGGGGAGCGGTCAGCAGACCCAGCGCGCCGTCGTCCGTGTGGTGGCGCTGGAGAAGCTGCTCGGCGGTTGCCACGGTGTCGTTGTCCGCGGCCGGCGTCAGCGCGGTGCCGAGCACCGTCACCGCCTGCAGCAGCGGGCTGATCGTGGTCGGCGCGCTCGCCGCGCGGCTCCAGGCGCTCGGGGTCTCCCGCACGGTGGTCAGGTGCTCCGGGTGGGAGAGGGAGACCAGCAGCTGCATCATCCGCAGGCGACCGGCCGTGCCGGCCGAGCCGTGCTCCTCGTCCGTCGGGAAGGCGCTGACCGCCTCGGTGGCCTCGTCCACCCGGCCCTGCCAGAGCAGGTAGGGCACGGCGGACAGGCCCGCGTCGGTGGACCACCCGGCGGCCCGCGCCGTCTCCACCAGCTCGGTCAGCTGCCCGTTCACGGCCAGCGGGTTGATCTGCCAACGGGCGTTCACCAGCATCTCGGTGGTGGCGGTCCGCTGCTGCGCGTCCACCGGGGCGCGGGAGACCAGGCGCAGGCACGCGGCGGCCACGTCGGGCCGGCCCGACGCCAGCGCGTGGCCGGCGGCGTCCTGGAGCACCGGCACCACCCAGGGCGCGCTCGCCGAGCCTGCGGCCACCAGGTGCTCGGCGACCACGCTCGGCTCGGCGCCGTGGTCGTGCAGCACCTCGGCGGCGCGCTGGTGCAGGCTCCGCCGTTCGTCGGCCGACATGTCGCCCAGGATCGACCGCAGGATGCGCGGGTGGCGCAGCTGGTCGCCCTCCATCAGGCCCGAGGTGCGCAGCACCCGTACCGCCGGGGCCGTCGACTCGGGCACCACGTCGAGGAGGTGGCCGAGCAGTTCGTTCGTCGCGGGCCGGTTGAGCACCGCCAGCGCCTGCGCCACCCGGCGCACCCCCGGCTCGTGCCGGTACAGGCAACCGAGCACCGCCTGGTCGAACGCGTCGCCGACCGGCGGGCCGTACTCGTCGTTCGTCTCCGCGCCGGCCCGCTCCTCGAGCAGCGCCCGGGTGAGCAGCGGATTGCCGCCGGTCATGCGGACGCAGCGTTCCGCCGTCCGCCGGGCGTCGGCGTTGTCGGCCTCGCCGCCGACCAGCCGGGCGACGGCGTCGACGGTCAGCGGCGGCAGGCCGATGCGGGAGAAGTGCGGCTGGCTGAGCAGCTCGGCGCGGAACAGCGGGTGCGGCGGGCGCAGCGTCGAGGCCTCCGCGAGCACGACCATGATCCGGGCGTGGCGCAGCCGGCGGGTCACGTAGAGAAGGCAGTGCAGCGAGGCCGGGTCCGCGTGGTGCACGTCGTCGACGACGAGGACCAGGGGTCCGGCGGCGGTCAGGTCGAGCAGGGTGGCGAAGAGACCGTGCAGCAGGGGGGCCCAGGCCCGGTCGCCGTCGGCCGCCTCGGCGCCGGGCTCGGGCAGCGGTACGGCGAAGGTGGCGTCGCGCATCAGCTGCTCGACCCGGGCCACGGCCTCCGGCGTGAGCCGTGCACTGTGGAACAGCTGCCCGACCACTCCCAGGTGGAGCCCGCGCTCGGCCCGGGAGCCGGCGGCGCTCATCACCTGCCCGCCGGCGCCCGCCGCCCACTCGCCGAACGACTCCAGCAGGCTCGTCTTGCCGCTGCCCACGGCGCCGGTGACCAGCGCGACGTGTCCGCGCTGCTGGTCCTCACAAGCCCGGAACGCATGCCGGAGACGGGTCGTCTGCTCCTCTTGCTGCACCAACACCAACGTGTCAGCCCTTCTCCTACGCGGCGCGGGACCGGGAACCCCGGTGGTGCCGACGCCGCCTCCCCCCTTGCCGGACAGCCGCCCCTCCACCCGCGTCTTCCGGGTAGGGGTGGAGCGCACCGGGCCGCCGTGCCGGGTGGACCTGGAAATCTTTCGCCGGACCGGGGTTTTCGCCGTACGGTCCGGGTGCTCAGGGGAGTCTGGCACCGGCGTGGGTGTGCGACAACGGGCGCGAGACCCCATCGTTTCGCGCACAAACCTGCGGCCCTGAAACGCATTTAGGGGTTGCGCGAAGCGCGATGAAGGGGTGTCGGACTCGACCCGGCGGGGGAGATGGCGACACGGTGAGGGGCTGGTGTCGGGTGTGCGGCTTGATGGTGTCACATCGGGCTTCGCGACGCACGCCCGGTTGCACGCTCAGTGCTGGGGTGTGGACACCCGGCGACGGTCGGCGCAGGTGGCGGCCCGAGCCCACCGTCCACATCCGACCGTGAAGACCGGCGGAAGCCGGGGCGAACGGCGGCGAACGGCCGGCGGCGGCCCACGCCGAGATTGGCCGCGGGTGCCGGGCGACGTGGTCGTGCGGACCTCGTGCGACCGCAGCTCGATGATCCGGTCCGGAGACAGGCCCAGGAGAGCACGGCCGGCGGTGAGCCGCGGCCGGGACGCTCGACGGGGCAGGAGCGGTGGTCTGCCGGCGAAGGTCAGCGCGGCCGGGGCCCGCCGGGCCGGTGGCCCGGGTCGTCCCTGCCTCGCGGCGGTGGGTCCAGGACCGTCGCGCCGGGTCGGTTCATGCGCAGCCGGGCGGCCAGCTCGCTGCGCGAGTTGACGTCCAGCTTCCGGTAGATCCGGGTCAGCCGCTGCTCGATGGCGCTGACGGTCAGGAAGAGCTTCTCGGCGATCTCGCGGTTGGTGTGGCCCTGGGCGGCCAGGGTGGCCACGTTGCACTCCGCGTCGGTCAGTCCCCGGACGACGGCCGTCGCGCCGGCACCCTCGGCGCCGCCGCTCCTGGCGGAGAGGCCGGGCCGCAGCATCGGGATCCCGCACTCCTCGGCGAGGAGCCGGGCCGACCGCGCCGCGACGCGGGCCTGCCGCCGGTCGCCGACCTGCTGGTAGGCCTGACCGAGGTCGGCCAGGTTGTGCGCCAGCTCCATGCGGTCACCGCACTGCCGCAGCAGCCGGACGGCGCTGCGCAGGTGCGGGATCCGGTCCGGCCCGTCCTCCGTGGCGGCCAGCACCCGCAGGGCGGCGGCGCGGTGCCGCACGTGCACGGGCCGCAGCCGGGCCAGCTCTTCGCGTACCAACCGGCCGGCCTGCTGGCGGCGGCCCATCCGGAGCAGCGCCCGCGCGGACTCGGTCCGCCACGGGACGAGGCCCGAGAAGTCCAGCCGCCAGCGGTTCATCAGCTGCCCGCAGAGCTGGAAGTCGGCCAGGGCCGCCTCCGGGCTTTCCGCGGCGAGGGCGTGCATCCCGCGGGCCTGCAGGTAGTGCAGCCCGATCGGGGTCTCGAACATCGCCGGGGGCACCGGCACCTGGAGGGAGGCCGCGGCCGCGTCGAGCTGGTCCATGAAGGTGAGGGCCCGTACCCGGACGGCGAGCGGAATCCCGATGACCACTCCCCAGCCCTTCGGCGAGAGCTGACTGAGCGCCTCGTCGGCCAGCTTCTCGGCGCGGGGCAGGTCGCCGAGCCGCCCGGCGACGGCCGCCCGGAGTGCCGCGAGCGTCGCCGACGGGGTGGGGTAGCGCGGGGTGGCGGGGTTGCGGCCCAGCCGGTCGCACCAGTCGTCGGCCAGGTCCAGCCGGTCGGCGTAGATCATGGCGATGAGTGCGCAGACGGCGGTCCACATGTTCGGTTCGTCGTCCAGCCCGGTGGTGGACAGCGCCCGCTCGGCCTGCTCGACCGCGCTGGCGTCGCCGCGGTCGAGCACGGCGGACAGCAGGGTGGCGCCCTCGATCCCGCGCTTGACCTTGGCCAGCGTGAGCGGGTCCCGGGCGGCCACGGCGGGTGCGGGGCGGTCGACCATCACGCCGGGGTAGAGGGTCGACATCCAACCCGTGGTGACGAGCAGTTCGGCGGCGGACCTCGGGTCGACGCTGTCCGCCCGTTCGCTCAGGTGGTTGACGAGATCGACGGCCTTGTCGATCTCGCCGTGCCAGAGCAGGTAGTGGATGGCGCCGGCGGCCTGCTGGCTGCCGAGATGCCCGGCGCGGATGGCGCTGACGACGCCGGCCAGGTGGGGGATCGCGGCCTGCGGGTCGAGACGCCACTCGGCGCGGGCCAGCGCGGAACGGATCCGCGCCCGCAGGCATTCGCCGGCGCAGCTCCGGTGCGCGCGGCGCAGGTAACGCAGCGCGGTCTCCATCTCGCCGTCGCGCAACGCCTGCTCGCCCGCGTCCAGCAGGGTCTGCGCCATCCAGGGCTCGGTCAGCTCGTCGATCCCGACCAGATGCGGCGCGATCCGGGCCGGGGCCGCGCCGTCGTCGTGCAACAGGCAGGCCGCCTCCAGATGCAGCCGTGCGCGTTCCTCGGCGGTCATGCCGTCGAGGACGGCCTGGCTCACCGCCGGATGGCGCAGGCCCTGCTCGGTGATCAGTCCCGCGCTGGTCGAGTCGTCGATCGCTCCGAGCGCGGCCCGTGACCGTGCGTCGACGAGATGGGGCAGCAGGCTGCCGTGCAGCGGCTCGCCGGTCACGGCCAGCACCCGGGCGGCGTTGAGCACCAGTTGGTCGCAGCGGTACAGGCAGCTGAGCACGGCCTCCCGGAACGACTCCCCGACCACGGGACGGTCGGCGGGCCGGGGCGCGGCCGCCTGGTCCTCGGCGAGCGCCTGCACCAGCAGCGGGTTGCCGCCGCTGATCCGATGGCTCTCCTCGGCGATGGTGCGGGCGACCGGAACGCCGAGTCGCCGGGCGAGCAGTTGGAACGTCCCGTCGGCGGTGAGCAGCGGCAGCCGGAGGCGCTGCAGCCGCGCGGGTTGCAGCAGCTCGGCGTGCACGTCGGGCCGCCACGGCCGGGTGCGCGGCGCCTCCGTCAGGATGATCAGCACGGGTAGCCCGGAGATCCGTCGGGCCACGTAGTCGAGGCAACGCAGCGACGGCACGTCGGCGTGGTGGATGTCGTCGACCGCGATGACCAACGGCCCCTGCGCGGTCATCTCCAGCAGGGCCCCACCGATCGCGGCGGTGGCCAGGGCGGTGTCCTCGTGGTCCGTGTCGTCGGCGTCGGTCCAGGTGAGGGCACCCGCGTCCAGCAGCCGCCCGAGGCGGGCCCAGAGGTCGGGGTTGCCGGCTCCACTCAACGGCGCCGCCCGCACGAGCTGCCGGATGACCTCCAGCGGGACGGTGCGTTCGGCGCGGGAGGCACTCGCGCCGAGGACCCGTGCCCCGGAGTCGCAGGCCTGCCGGGCGAAGGTCTGCAACAGCGTGGTCTTGCCGGTGCCGACCGGGCCGGTCAGCACGGCGACGGTCCGGTTGGTCGGGGAGGCCCCGCTGCTGAACAGGTCCGTCAGCCGGCGTTCCAGCATGCTGAGCAGGCACGACCGCTCGGTCAGCTCCATCGACGCGGCCCCCGGAGGAGCGTGCGGTCCGCGGTCACCGGAGGGGCCGCCCGCCCTGCGCGCCCCTGGAGCTCGACGAAATCGGAGACCGGCAATTCTTGACCCATTCCATTATTAGCAAATATAGACGACCGTCGAGCATGGCCGGCGAACCATCGACCGACTTGACCGGCTGGCGACTCCGGATCGCGCCCCCACCAGCGTCGGTGATAATTCCCCAGCCTCTCCGGGCCGGCCTTCCCCCTATCGACCACCGTGATGGTGGGAGTATGGCAGTTCGGCAATTGGGCGGCAAGCCGAGGTTTGTAAAGGATGGGCAAACATCGGTTCTGTCTCGCATCGGCCCGAGCCGGCTTCGCGCGTACGGGCGACAGCGGAAAGTCGCCGGGTGATCCCGTAACGTGACAGTATGCCGTCGTGGCCCATTGGTCGTGCCCTTTTCGGCCCGCTCGGCGATTGGCGGACGCGTTCTTGCGTGCTAGGCGTCCGGTGCGTGTCCACGTCGTCACCGCGACGGAACTCCCGTCGTCGGCCCGTCGGCGGCGAAGCCGCCTCCCGCCGGCGGCCGTCCCGCGTCGGTTGGGCCGGACGCCCTCGACGTCATCCCGGGTAAGCGCTGCTCAACTCAGTGTCAACATGGCTGGCGCGCGGCCCGGTGGCCATGGGCGCGGTGCGGTCCGGCGTGGGAGCGCTGACGGTCGGAAGGGGCTCGGGGCACCTGCCGGCCCGCCGGGCCGAACCGGCGACGAGTCGCTCCCGGGCGCGGGCGGGCGGCCCGACAATTGTTAAAGGTTCCCGATTGTTGCGGCGTGCGACATCGCCTGCCCGAAGTGCGACTGCGGGCAGGCGGGTCGCCCGGGATCGGGACTCGGCGCGTGTCGCCGATGCGCCGCCCGATTCGGACCTTTGGGAAATTCACCGATTATGTTGTTAAAAAAGAATTATGTGCCCTGTGGCCTCTCGGCGGCGCCGATGTCGCTGCGGGGGCGACGGAACGCGGTCGGACAAGTGTAACCGACATCAATGTCTTAACGATCCATTACTGCTGATCGACAATTTTCCGTCAAAAGTCGACTCCAATGTCCGTCGCTGTCGGCGAGTCGTCGTCCATCCATAGTGTCGGCCACGGGAAAGGGCGGTCCGGCCCGCCGCTGTCGAAAACCGGACGAGATCCTGTCCTACCTGGCCTGTCGGCCTTGCAGGGGACCCGGTCCGGGCAGCTAGGGGTTGTGCCGGGCCGATAGCCCGGCCTAATTTCGGGGCACCCGTTTCCAGCATCGGGATAGTCGGATATGGGGCCGTGCCCCCGTGACCTGAAGGGTTCTGTGGCCGTCGTGATGTTCCACCTGCCGCCGCGACTCGTTGCCGCCCTCCGCAGGGGATAGCGCAGATGACACTGCTGCCGGCGCTGCGGGGATTCGGCGCGGACCGGGCCGATGCGGTCACGGTGGCCGGCGGAACGCTCTCCAGCGAGGCCCTGCTCGGCTGCGTCACCGCGGTCGCCGACCGGATCAGGGGTGCGGTCGCGGTCGCCGTCGACGGCACACCGACTCTGGAGACGGTGGTGGGAATGCTCGGCGCCGTCCACGCGGGCGTCCCGCTCGTGCCGCTGCCTCCTGACGCGGACGAGTGCGAACGGGGCCGCATCCTGCGGCAGTCCGGGGCGACGGTGCTTCTCGGCCGCAACCGGTCCGACACCCACCGGCTGCCCACCGTCCCGGTCGACCTGCGGGAGCGCTCCTCGACACCGCACCCCGAGCCGGCGCCGGGCACCGACGCGGTCATCCTCTACACCGGGGGCGCCGGCGGGCCGTCGCGCGGGGTACGCATCTCGCGACGCGCCATCGCCGCCGACCTCGACCTGCTGGCCGACGCGTGGCGGTGGAGCGAGGAGGACGTCGTCGTCCAGGGCGCGCCGCTGTTCCGGGCGTACGGCCTGGTCGTCGGCCTGCTCGGCGCCTTGCGGGTCGGCGGCCGCTTCGTCCACCTCGACCGCAACGCCGCCGCCGGACCGGTCGGCACCATGTACCTGGGGTTGCCCGAGCAGTGGGCGAAGATCGCGCTGAACGCCCACTGGGCCCGGTCGTTGTCGGCGGCGCGGATCCTGATCTCCGCGGACGCCCCGCTGGCCTGCGCCGTGGCCGAACGCCTCCGGCTGCTCACCTCGCACACGCCGGTCCAGGCGTACGGCACCACCGAGACGCTCATCGCGCTGACCGGGCGGGCCGACGACCCTACGGTCGCCGGTGCCGTCGGCACCCCCCTGCCCGGGGTGGAGACCCGGGTGCTGGACCGCGAGGCCCGACCCGTGCCGGCCGACGGCGAGTCGGTCGGCGAGTTGAGCATCTGCGGGCCGACGCTGTTCAGCGGCTACGTCGAGGGCGGGCGGGGCCATGCCGCCGGTCACTGGCACGCCACCGGCGACCTGGCCACCGTGGCCGCCGACGGCTCATACCGGATCATCGGTCGGCGCGGGCTCGACGTGCTGCACTGCCGGGGCCGGCGGATGCACGCCGGGCAGATCGAGGAGGCGTTGCTGAGCCACCCCGGCGTCCGGGAGGCCGCCGTCGTCGGCACCCCGCACCACGCGCTCGGCGAGCAGGTCACCGCGTACGTCGTCGCCGAGGGGTTGACCGCGCAGGTGCTCATCGACCACGTCGGCCGGTACCTCTCCGCGGGTCAACGGCCCCGGCGGGTGCACTTCGTCGACGAGCTGCCGCGCAGCGCGCTCGGTCGGATCAGGAAGTCCCTGCTGATCGCCGCCGGTTGAGCCGAACGGGGGAGTGGGCGGCGGTCCACCGACGTCCGCCCAGCGGTCAGCCCTCCACCCAGCCGTGCCGTCGGGCCAGGTCCAGCATCCGGGCACGCACCGCGACGATCTGCGCCCCGGTCAGGTCCGACACGGAGGTGACCAGCGCCTCGGTGGTCTCCGTGCAGAAGGCCCGCTCGGAGAGCACGTCGCACAGGCCCTCGTCGTCCTCCGCACCGCCCGTGGCCGGACCGCCGTCCCTGCTACGCCCGCCGGTGAACGCCGCGCCGGCCCGGGAGGGCGCCGCGGTGCCGGCCGGCCCCTTGCGCTCCGCGCCCACGGCAGCGCCCACCACCCGCACCAGCACGGCCTTGGGGCCGCGGTCGGTCCCCACCGCCTCGTACTCCACCGGGACACCGGGCGTCAGCGCCCACTTGTCGCCGTCCAGCATGTTCGCGTGCACGAACACGTCGTCGCTGCCGTCGTCCGGGGCGATGAACCCGTAGCCCCGCACCTCGTCGAACCGCACCACCTTGCCAGTGAGCATCGCTTTTCCCGCATCCATCCGACCAAAATCCGCGTACCCCGCCCATGGAACCGGGGCCCGCCCCCAGACTGGCAGCCGCCCGCGCGGCCCGGCACCCGTACCCGACCCCTATGGTGCACCGTACCGTCGGTGCCGGCGCGGCGCGGCTCGCCGCAGCGCCTAGCATCGGCGGACGTGATCGAGCAGATCCTGCCCCCCGCCGTGGCGGTGGCCGAGGCCTTCACGGACCCCGCCGGCCTGACCCTGTTCCCCGAGGAAGAGGCGCTGGTGGCCCGGTCGGTGGAGAAGCGTCGCCGGGAGTTCACCACCGTGCGGCACTGCGCCCGCACGGCCCTCGGCGAGCTGGGCCTCGCGCCGGTGCCGATCGTCTCCGGCGCCCGCGGCGCCCCGGTATGGCCGGCCGGCGTCGTCGGCAGCATGACGCACTGCGACGGCTACCGGGCGGCGGTCCTCGGCCGTACGACCGCGTTCGCCACCCTCGGCGTGGACGCCGAGCCGCACGCGCCGCTGCCCGACGGGGTGCTCGACGCGATCGCCCTGCCGGCCGAGCGGGCGCGCACCGCCACGCTGGGCGCGGCCCGCCCCGCCGTCTGCTGGGACCGCCTGCTGTTCAGCGCGAAGGAGGCGGTGTACAAGGCGTGGTTCCCGCTCACCGGCCGGTGGCTGGACTTCTCGGAGGCGGACATCGTGATCGATCCGGCCGGCACGTTCGAGGCCCGGCTGCTGGTGCCCGGACCGGTCCTCGGCGGGACCCCGGTGACGGCCTTCGCCGGCAGGTTCCTGGTCGAGCGGGGACTGGTCGCCACCGCGATCAGCATCCCGGCCGTCGTGCCCTAGTCCGCCGTCAGCCTGGTCTTCTGCACCTTGCCGAGGGCGTTGCGGGGCAGCGCGTCGACCAGGCGCACCTCGCGTGGCCGCTTGTGCGCCGACAGGTGCCGGGCCACGAAGTCGATCAGCTCGGCCCCGTCCACCCCGTCGCCCACCACGTACGCGGTGACCTGCTGGCCGAGGTCGGGGTGCGGGGTGCCCACCACGGCGGCCTCGCGGACCCCCGGGTGCGCCAGCAGGGCGTCCTCCACCTCGCCGGCGCCGATCCGGTAGCCACCGCTCTTGATCAGGTCGGTGGACGCCCGCCCGACGATCCGGTGCCAGCCGTCCGGGTCGACGGTGGCGACGTCCCCGGTGCGGAACCAGCCGTCCGGGGTGCGGCTCGCCGCGTCGGCGTCCGGGCGGTTCAGGTAGCCGTCGAACAGGGTGGGGCCGTCGACCTGGAGCTCGCCCATCGCCGCCCCGTCGGCGGGGAGCGTGGCGCCGTTCTCGTCGACCAGCCGCGTACGCACCCCGGGCAGGGGCAGCCCGACGGTGCCCGGCCGGCGCGGGCCGTCCGCCCGGGCGCTCACCGTGATCAGGGTCTCGGTCATCCCGTACCGCTCGACGGGCCGGTGCCCGGTGAGGGTGGCGAGGTCCGCGAAGACGGCCGCCGGCAGCGCCGCGCTGCCCGAGACGAGCAGTCGCGCCGAACGCAGCGCCCGTGCCGAGTCCGGGTCGGCGGCGATCCGGGACCACACGGTCGGCACGCCGAAGTACATCGAGCCGTTGGCGGCGGCGTACCGTTCGGGCCGCGGCCGGCCCACGTGGTGCAGCCGGCCACCCAGCCGCAGCGGCCCGAGCACGCCGAGCACCAGCCCGTGCACGTGGAACAGCGGCAGGCCGTGCACCAGCAGGTCGTCCGGCGTCCACGCCCAGGCGTCGGCCAGCCCGTCCAGGCAGGCGGCGACGGCTCGGCGGGAGATCACGGCGCCCTTCGGGGCGCCGGTGGTGCCGCTGGTGTAGAGGATCACCGCGGTGCTGGCCGGGGCCGGCTCGGGGTGGACGGTGTCCGAGCGCCGGCTCAGGTCGACGGGCACGACGGCCCGGCCCGCGCCCTCGGCGGTGCGCTCCGCGCCGGCCGGGACCAGCAGCGCCGTCGCTTGCGAGTCGCGCAGGATGTGGTCGCGCTCCATCGGCCCGGCGTCCGGCGGGACCGGCACGACCGCCGCCCCGGCGGTCAGGGCGCCGACCACACCGACCACCGTCTCCAGGGTCGCCGTGGCCTCGATGGCGACCCGGTCGACACCGCGCAGCTCGTCGGCCACCGCCGCGGCCAGGCGGCGCAGCTCCACCCAGGACACCGCGCGGTCGTCGACGCGGATGGCGTCCGGACGCTCGTCGGTGCCTCCCGCGAGCCAGCTCAGCAGCGGCATGGTGCGACCCCTCTCCAGCGGCTCGGGCCCGGGCCGGTCCGGCCGGGCGTGCCGCGGTGGCCGGACGACGGGCCCCCGGGACGCCGGTAGGGTCGGTGGGGCGCCGGCGGATCCAGGTGGGCGCGGTGCGCCGCGCCGGCGGGCCCGGAACGACGGTCCTGACCGTAGTCGGGGGCACCCCGGCCTGCCACCCCTACCGGGCGGCGCGCCGGGTCGGACGGGCGGGAGGTGACGTCGGTGGTCGCGGACGCGACGGCGTGGACGGCGGTACCAGGCGGCGTCCGGGCCGTGGTGCTCGACCTCGACGGGGTGCTGGTCGACAGCCTCGCCGTGGCCAGGGAGGCGTTCGCCCTCGCGTACGCCGAGGTGGTCGGCGACGGCGTCGCCCCGGTCGAGGAGTACTGCCGCCACCCGGGCCGGTACCTGCCGGAGGTGCTGGAGCTGATGGGCCTGCCGGCGACGCTGGCCGGGCCGTTCGTGCGGGAGAGCAACCGCCTCGCGCACCGGGTCACCCCCGTCGACGGTGTGCCGGAGCTGCTCCGCACCCTGCGCCGGCGGGGGATCGGGCTGGCCGTGGCCACCGGCCGCAGCGGGGTCCGCGCCCGCGACCTGCTCGGCCGGCTCGGTCTGCTGTCGCTGGTCGACCACGTGGTGGGCTCGGACGAGGTGCCCCGGCCGAAGCCCGCGCCGGACATCGTGCGGCGGGCGCTGCGCCTGCTCGGGGCCCGCCCCGGGGAGGCGCTGATGGTCGGCGACGCCCCCAGCGACCTGGCCAGCGCGCGGGCGGCCGGGGTGCTGGCGGTGGCCGCGCTGTGGGGCGAGTCCGACGAGGAGACCCTGCGCGCCGCCGGCCCGGACGTCGTCCTGACCCGACTCGACGAGCTGCTGCCGTTCTGCCCGGCCCGCCGGTGACCGACCCGCGAGCGGGAAGCGGGCGAAGGTGGCGCCCCGTGGGCGGACACCTGCGGTGACCGGTCGGCACCCCTGCCCCGCGCCGCGTTCGCGGTCGGCACCCCTGTCCCGGGCCGATTCCCGGTTCGATACCCCCGATTTGTCAGCTGATCAGTTGATCGGCACATCGGTTGGCCGGATGATGTCGGGCGTCGGTCGGCCTGGCGCCGGCCGGCCGGCCCGTTCCCGCAAGCCGACGCCGCGATCAGCCGAGGGGTCCCGCCCTTCTCGACGGCAACCCGCACGTGAAGGAGGACCACCCCCAATGCCGGTCATCGAAGTCGATCATCTGCAGAAACGGTACGGCGAGAAGATCGCGGTCGACGACGTCTCCTTCACCGTGGAACAGGGCGAGATCTTCGGCGTGCTCGGCCCGAACGGGGCCGGCAAGACCACCACGGTCGAGTGCGTGCAGGGGTTGCGCCGTCCCGACGGCGGCACCATCCGGGTGCTCGGCCTGGACCCGGTCCGCGACCGCACCGAGGTGCGGCAGCGCGTCGGCGCCCAGCTCCAGGAGAGCCAGCTGCCGGACAAGGTACGGGTGTGGGAGGCGCTGGACCTCTACCGGTCCTTCTACCGCAACCGGGCCGACATCGACGAGCTGCTGACCGACCTCGGCCTGGCCGAGCAGCGCAACACCTACTTCCAGAAGCTCTCCGGCGGGCAGAAGCAGCGGCTGTCGGTGGCCCTGGCACTGGTCGGCAGACCCGAGGTCGCCATCCTCGACGAGCTGACCACCGGCCTCGACCCGCAGGGCCGCCGGGACACCTGGGACCTGGTCGAGCGGATCCGCGACCGGGGCGTCACCGTCGTGCTGGTCACCCACTTCATGGAGGAGGCGCAACGCCTCTGCGACCGGCTCGCGATCATCGACAAGGGTCGGGTGGTGGCCATCGACAGCCCCGCCGGCCTGCTCACCCGGGTCGGCAGCGAGCACCGGGTGCACTTCCGTCCCGCCGAGCCGGTCGAGGACGCCCTGCTGCTCGCGGCGCCCGACGTGACGGGGGTGTCCCGCTACCGCGACGAGGTGACGGTGACCGGCACGAAGGACGTGCTCCAGTCGGTCCTGTCCGTGCTCAACGGGCGCGGGATCCGCTACGACGCGCTGCGGGTCGAGCAGCCCACCCTCGACGACGCGTTCGTCTCCCTCACCGGCCGCTCGGGCCGGACCGCCGCGCAGTCCCCGACCGACGGGAGGTCGTCGTGAGCGCCCTGTCCAAGCTGATCGCCGTCGAGACGAAGCTGTTCCTGCGGGAACCGGTGTCGTTGTTCTTCGTCTTCGCCCTGCCGATCGGCCTGATGCTCGTCTTCGGGTTGCCGCAGCGCGCCGGCACGGCCGCCGACACCGGGCAGCACGCCGAGCAGACCTTCCTGCCGTCGCTGGCGCTCGCCCTCACCATCGGCATGCTCGCGCTCTTCACCCTGCCGATGGCGCTCGGCATCTACCGGGAACGCCGGGTGCTGCGCCGCCTGGCGACCACCCCGGTGCAGCCCGGCCTCCTGCTGGTGGCGCAGGTGGTGGTCAACCTGGTGATGGGCGTCCTCGGCGCGGTGGTCACCGCGATCGCCGTACGGTTCCTGCTGGACCAGCCGGCGCCGGCCAACGTTCCCGGCTTCGTGCTGGCCTTCCTGCTCGGGGTGGCGTGCCTCTTCGCCGTCGGTCTGCTGATCGCGGCGCTGGCGCCCTCCGCCCGGGCGGCCCAGTCGATCGGTCCCGCGCTGTTCTTCCCGCTGCTCTTCCTGGCGGGCGCCTGGCTGCCCCGCGACCGGATGCCGAGCGCGCTGGCCGCCATCGCCGACTACTCGCCGCTGGGGGCCACGGTGGACACCCTCGGCGCGGCGTGGGCGGGCACCAACCCGGAGCTGCCGCAGCTGATCGCCCTGGCGGTGACGGCCGTGGTCGGCTCCGCGGCGGCCACCCGGTTCTTCCGCTGGGAGTGATCCTCCGCACCCGCCTGGCGGGTGCGGAGGACGTCGTGGCTGCCCAGGGCCGTTCCTAGGGGTGGCCTAAGGGTGTCCGCCGAATGTGATCTGGATTACGTTCGGAGCAGAACGGGCGCCCGGTCACCGGACAAGGACGTTCGACCGCGAAGCGTCCGTTCACCCGGCAACGGGTGTCGTCAGGCCTGTGTGGACGCGTCCGCCGCCGTGCGGCGGCTCGTCCGAGGTGTGCGGAATGCGACGGAGGTCGTGCCATGAAGGACGTTTCGCAAGCTGATCCGGTCACCCGGGACGCGGTCGGCGTCATCGACGTCGTCCTGGAGGGCGGTCCGGTCGATCTGCCGGCCGACCTGCGTAGCCGCCAGGTGGCGCGGGCGGAGGAGAAGATCAAGGTCCTGCACTACGGCGGGTACGAGCACTTCGAACGGGGCGCCACCCCGCCGGCGGTCGACCTTCCGGTGGTCTTCCGCTGGACCGGTCGGACCCGGATCGCCGAGTAGGGGAAGGGCGGCACCAGTCACATGAGGGCACAGAACCACCGGCCGGGTCCCCACCTGACGGTCAGCGACACGAACGAGGCCATCGCCTTCTACACGGATGTCTTCGACGCCGTCGCGATCGTACGGGAGTGCCTGCTCGACGGGCACGTCCTGCACGCGGAACTGGCCGTCGGCGGCCACCGCCTGACCGTCAGCGAGTGGTACGAGGCGGGCGCGCCGTCGGCGGTGGAGAGCCGCGACGACGTGCTCACCATCGAGCGGACCGACCCCGAGTCGGTGCTGCGGCGGGCGGTGGCCGCCGGTGCCCGCGTCGAGACGCCGGCGGATCCGTCGCGCCAGGTGACGCTGCGCGATCCCGCCGGCCTGTGCTGGACCGTCGTCGGCCCGCAGCGGACGGCGTAGGCGAACCCCCGCGACGCCCACCGCTCCGTCGGTCAAGGCTCCGCCCGGGAGCGGTGGGCGTTGCGGGTGCGCAGGGCGAAGAAGAGCGCCGCCGCCCGGCGGACGTCACCCGGCCGCCGGGGATCCGCGGCGATCTCGTGCAGCAGGTCCCGGTCGGCGCAGTCCGCCGCCAGCGTCGTCAACAGCGAGAAGCACTCCCGGGCGGCGTCCCGGCCGCCGGCACCGTCCGCGCCGTCGGACCAGTGGGTGAGCAGCGCCGCCAGCACGTCCGCCCGGAACGCCGGCGCGCCGGCGGCGGCCGTGCCCCGGCCGGCGAGCAGGTGACCCGCGGCGATCGCCCCGACCGGCTCGGTCAGCCGGGCGCGCAGGAAGGTCGGCGTGACGGCGGCCCGGCTGATCGCCTGCAACGCGACGAACCGCGCCGAGCCGGTGTTCATCAGTGTCACCCACTCGTCAGGCCGCCAGTCGCGGGCGAGCGGTCCGGCCGCCAGGTACTCCACCAGGCTGGGCCAGACCGAGGCCAGGGCGTGGCGGTCGGCCCGGAACAGATCGGTGGCGAGCAGGATCTGCCGTACGTGCGCGGGCCAGTCGGGCAGCACCGTCGCCGGGGGAGCCGGGGCGTGGGCCGCCGACCAGTCGACGACGGCCGCCACCGGGTCGCCGCCGGTGACGGCGGCGGTCGCCGCCACCTCGACGAGGTCGGTGTGCCGGGTGTCCAGCCAGGCGGCGACCGCCTCGCCGTGGGGCGGGCGGCGCCGCAGCGCCGCGCAGGCGGCGTCGAGGCTGGCCCGGCCGCCGCGCAGCAGGGCGCGGACGAACTCGTCGAGCAGGGCGGCCGGGCCCGTCGGTGTGGCCGCCTCCGCCTGCCCGCCCTCCCAGACCAGCACCGCGACGGTGGCGGTGAGCGGGTTGTGCACCGGCCCGGTGATGCGCTGGGCGTGGGTCCAGTCCAGGAACCTGCGGGCCGTGGCGCCGTCGGGGAACCAGTGGGCCGCCAGCAGCGCCACGTCCGCGTCGGTGAAGTGCGCCAGGTGGTACGCCGGATAGCCGTCGCCCAGCACGGCCAGCTCGTCCTCCGCCAGGTGCCGCGTGGTCACCAGGACCCGCCAGGGCCTCGGCGGGCCGGCCGGTCCGGGGGAGCGGGCCAGCTCCGCGAGGCGGTTGAGCACGACGGCCCGCTCGTCCGGGTCGGTCACGGCGTCGAGCGCGTCGACGCAGACCAGCCACCGCCGGCCGGGGGCGGGGGCCTGCTCGACGTCGAGCGGGGCGCCGTCGCGCGGGTACGCCTCGGCGAGCGCCGCGGAGAGCGGCTGGTGCACCAGGGCGGCGGCCGGCAGGCTCACCAGCACCGGCCCCGGCGGGCAGCGCCGTCGCCGCCCGCGCCCGGCGAGCCACCGTCGCGCCGAGCGGGCGCTCTCGTAGCGCACGAGCGCCGTCTTCCCGCTGCCCGGCTCCCCGATCAGCAGCACGTTGCCGGTGCCGGTGAGCAGGTCCGCCACGTCGACGCCGTCGCCGGCCGGGGCGAGCCGTGGCACCGCGCGGCGCGGCACGTACACCTCGGACAGCGGCTTGACGTAGCCCCCGAAGCGGTGCGGGTGGACGATGCCGGCGTCGGCCTCGCCGCGCCAGACCGGGCGCAGCGCGACCCACCAGGCGCGCCGGCTCCGGGAGTGGCGGCGGACGGCGACGGCCGCGGTGACGAGCGCGGTGGTGAGCGCCACCGTGCCGCCGACGACGCTGGCGACCTTGTCCGAGACGTCCAGGTCCATCGGCGGTCAGGACCGCCCGGCGGGCCGGTCCGCCGACAGGTGGTGGGTGCCACATCCCTGGCAGTACGCGCCGGTCTGCTCCTCGCGGCAGTGCCGCCACGGCGCGGGCGGCCCGGCTGGCGCGGCCCGCTGCGCCGGCGGCTCCTGCGGTCCCCACCGGGATGTGTGGTGGGCCACGACCAGGGAGGACTGCGTGAGGCGGGCGTCGACGTCGGGCTTGAGGCGGACCCGGCCGTCGGCGGCGTCCAGGACGTCCACGACGCGAGCGAGCAGGGCGACGTCGTCGTCGCGGCCCGTGGCGTGGGCGAGCGCCACCGCGCGCCCGAGGTGCTCCTCCGCCTCGGCGACCCGGCCCGCCCGGGCGGCGGTCAGCCCGCGCTGGACCGCCGCCGCGTAGTCCTGCTGGCGGGTGTAGTACGCGACGCTCTCGTTGATCTCCGAGTACCGCAGGGCGTCCTCGGTCCACTCCACGTCGAGCGGCACCTCGACCGGCGTGGTGGCCCCACCCGCGTGGACGCTCAGCCAGCCGATGCGCCGCTGCGCCCCGGGCGCCATCGCGTCGACCTCCAGGGCGACGTGGTAGTCCCGCTGGTCGTGCGGGCTCCACGCGCCGACCGGGTAGTCGGTGCCCAGCTCGCCGGCCGGCTCGCCGCGCCCGCTCAGGTCGGCCAGCGCCGGGTGCACCTGCTTGACGAAGCGGACCCGGGCCAGCCCGGTGGTACGCACCCGGAGCCGGACGTCGGGGACCCGCCGGGACATCGCACGGGTCAGCACCGCCCGGAAGTCGTCGGCGAGTCCGGTGAGGTCCTCGACCGGCACGACGGGGTTGGCGCCCAGCGCCTCCGCGATGCCGAGCAGTTCCGCCGCGTCCCAGTCGTGCACGCCGTCCGCGGAGCCGATGGCGCGGCAGTCGACGGTGAACCGGCCCACGCAGTCGTCCACCGCCGCCCGCAGGTCGGCGGGGAGCTGGGACTCGTTGCGCCCGTCGGTGAGCAGGATGACGTGCCCGATCGCGTCCGGCCGCGTGGCCAGCAGGTGGCGGGCCAGCAGCAGCCACGTGCCGATGGCGGTGCCGCCGTGCGGCGTCACGTGCCGCAGCGCGTTGCGGGCGGCGGCCCGGGTGGTCTCGTCGGCGACCGCCAGCCGCCGGTCGCCCGGGTAGACCATCGTGGCGCGGGCGGTGCCGGCCACCACCGCGAACGCGACCCCGTCGGGCAGGGCGTCGATGGCCGCGGCGGTGGCCCGCCGGGCGGCGCGCATCTTGGCCTGGGGCGCGCCCATCGAGCCCGAGGAGTCGAGCAGGATCACCTCCGCGAGGTCGTCGTGCCGGACGTCGGCGTGGACGGGTTCCTCGCCCCGGACGGTGGCGACCACGTCGAGGACCGCCCCGTCGGCGGAGACGCACTCGGTGTGGTGTGCGCGCAGCCGCAGCGGCAGATCGTTGGCGGGGGACACGGGTGACCTCTTTCCGTCGGGGCCGGCGGCCGGGATCACCACCACGTCACCGGCCGGTACGCGTTGGCCAGCTCGACGAGCGCGATCCGTTCGCGCCGGTCGGCGGTGCGCCGGGCGCGGGAGCGGCAGCGGCGCTCGAAGGCGCGGCGGAGGGCGTCCTCGTCGAGCCGGTGACCGAACAGCCGCCGGCCGCCGTGGCGCTCCTCGGTCAGGTCGCAGTCCAGCGCGATCCGCAGGATGTGCGCCTCCACCTCCTCGCGTTCGCCGAACGGGGGCAGCTTGTCGACGATCGCGGCGGCGTCGAGCGCCGTGTCGAGCCGGTGCCCGTCGTCCGGCGCGTCGAGCAGGATGCGCACCGCACAGGTCACCGCCGCCGTCGAGGCGCGGGAGGACTCCGGCACCCGCAGCAGGGCGTCCGCCGCGCTGCGCGCGTCCGCCGTCTCCAGCAGGCAGCGGGCCAGCCCGAACGCCGCGCCCACCACGCCCGGGTCGGCGTCCCACACCCCCCGGTAGTGGTCGGCCGCCGTGCGCGGGTCGCCGTCGAGTTCGCAGGCCACCGCGTACGCGAGCCGCGTGGACACCTCGCCGGGCAGCCAGCCGTAGACCTGCGCGAACCAGCGCCGGGCGGTGCCGGCGTCCCGCCCCACCAGGGCCACCAGGGCGCGGTGCCACCACAGCGCCCAGTCCCGCGACTCCTCGGGGAAGTCGGCGAGCAGCGGGCCGGCCTCGTCCACCCGCCCGGTGGCGAGGTGGGCCCGGACGGCGCGGTAGGTCACCTGCGCGGTGTGCTCCGGGGCGGTGCGCAACAGCTCGATGAGCTCGGCCGGGTCGGCGGCGCCGAGCGAGGCGAGGAACCCGGCGGCCGGGTCGGCGCCGTCGACCAGGGGCACGGGCAGGCCGAGCATGATCTCCACGACGTCCAGGGCGTCGCGGTCGGTGTGCAGGGCGAAGGCGCACGCGGACGGGCTGAACAGGGTGGACCGGGTCGGCCGGGGCACGCCGTCGGTCGCCGAGCTGACCTGCCGGCGTACGCCCCGGACCTGTTCGCGCATCTCGGCGGCGGTGGCGAACCGGTCCTCCGGCGCGGCGGCGGTGGCCCGGGCGAGCAGCCGCAGGAACGGGTCGAGCCGCGCGGGCACGGGCAGCCGCAGCACGTCCTGCCCCGGTGGGATCCGGGTCACCTCGGTGGACCGGGGCACCAGGGTCAGCGCGGCGAGGGTCCGGCCGACGGTGTAGAGGTCCGACCGCACGCTCGGGCCGGCGGGCCCCAGCCGCTCCACCTCCGGCGCGGTGTAGCCCGCGGTGCCCCACGCCGGGCTCACCGTGTTGTCGATGCGGCGGGCCGCGCCGAAGTCGACCAGCTTGATCGGGTCGTTGGTGCCCTGGCCGCCGACCCGCATCACGTTCTCGGGCTTCAGGTCGCAGTAGAGCCAGCCCTGGTCGTGCAGGTACTCGAAGGCGTCGAGGATCTGCACGGCGTATCCCAGCGCCTGCGCCACGTCCACGGCGGTGGACCCGCCGCCCGGGCCGGCCGCGCTGCGGGCCTCCTCCAGGGTGCCGCCGTTGACGTACTCCATCACCAGGTAGCCGGCGTCCCGGTCGGACTCGGGCCGCAGCGCGTGGGTGATGGTGACGATCCTCGGGTGGTTCAGCGCGATCAGCGCCTGCCGCTCGGCGACGAACGCCGCGATGGCCTCCCGGTCCTCCGGGTTGCGTTGCCCCTTCAGCACCCGCCAGGCGCCGTCCATGTCCTCGTCCCGGGCGAGGAACACCCAGCCGACGCCGCCGTTGCCGAGGCAGCCCTCGATCCGGTACCGCCCGGCGCGCAGGTCGCCGTCGGCCAGGGGCGGGGTGAAGGAGTACCGGGTGCCGCAGTCGGGGCAGAAGCCGGCGACCCGGGGCAGCCGGGGACCGCGGTGGCGGGGGCAGTTCGTGTTGCCGCAGTAGCGGGAGTGCTCGGGCACCACCGCCTGCGACACCACCGCCGTCAGGGGGTCGTGCGGCCGGGCGGTCGGCAGCACGGCCGGCCGCTCCCAGGGCCGGGACGTCGTGCGGAGCGGCCGTGGACCGACCTCCGCAACCGGGACCGGCCCGCCGACGGCTGCGGACCCGGCGCCGGCCCCGACGCACTCGTGCCCCCACAGCCGGCAGAACCCGTCCTGGTCGACGGTGCCGGGGCAGTTGCGTTCCGCGCAGCCGCGGCTCGCCGTCATCGTGTACCCCCGTTCACGGCCTGCTGGTAGGCCCGCACCGCGCGGCTCGCGGCGGTCACGGTGAAGGCGTCGGGGCGCAGCGCGGCCAGCGCCTCCCGGTAGGCCAGCTCGACCTGCGGGTGCTCGGCCCGGCCCTCGTCGGCGGCCTTCTGCCGGTACGCCTCCAGCCGGCCGGTCAGCTCCACGTGGCAGCCCCGGCGCAGCCGGCGCCGTGCGGTGTCGGTCCGCTCGACCGCGCGGTCGACGGCGGCCCGCAGCGAGCCGTCGTCGCGTTCCGGCTGGACGTCCCCCCGCCACCACTGGCCACGGCCCGCCGCCTCGGCGGTGGTGAGCCGGTCCAGCAGCCCGTCGAGCGCGAGCGCCGCCAGGGGATCCGTGCCGTCGCCCAGCCCCTCGCCGGCGGCCTCCGTGGCGAGCTGCCGGAGCCGCTCGACGGAGGAGCGCAGCCGCTGCGCCCGGACCGCCAGCCGGTCCCGGCCGTACGCGTCGACGATCCGGCGGATCCGGGCCACGTGCTCGCGGGCCGCGACCAGGATCTCCTGCACAGCCATCGCCTGCACCTGCACCGGCTCGCCGGTGGCGGCGGTGAACCGGACCTCGCACGGGCCGGTCAGCAGCCGGGCCAGGGCCTCCTCGCCCGCGTCCGTCGACCGGTCGATCCCGTCGAGGTCGTCGACCAGCCGGTCGAGGGCCAGCGACAGGCAACCGAGCCGGTGCAGCAGGTCCCGGGCCTCCTGCGCGGGCGCGGCGGCCGGGCCGTCGGGCTGCCGGAAGGCGTCCGTGACCAGCTGCTGCACGTCGAGCAGGTGCTCGCAGACCCAGGCGTGCGCGGCCAGGGTGGCGTCGAGGCGTTCCCGCACGGCCATCCGCCCACCGCCCATCAGTCGGCCGGCCGGGGGGTGGCCGGCGAGGGGTCGGGGGGCGGCCACCCGGTGGTGACCGGCCCGGGCGACGGCATGCCCCGGTCCCGGTGGCCGGCGAGCCACCGCTCGTGGGCCTGCTGCCACACCACCGCCGTACGCGGCTGCGCCAGCACGTGGTTGACGAACGCGACGAGGTCCCGGCCGTCGGTCAGGCGGAACGCGAAGGCGTGCGGCTCGTCGGTGAACCAGGTGCAGTTCTCGTCCCGGTGGTGGTCGCAGGACCGCCTCTCCGGCCGGGGCGCCTCGGTCACCAGCGTCGTGTCCGGGGCCATCCGGGCGAAGCCCAGCAGGATGTTGTCGTCGGTGCTGACCCCGTCGACCTGTCCCTGACGCAGCATGACCAGGCAGTCGACCGGGTGCGGGGCGTGCACCGGGACCGGACGCAGGCCGCCCGCGGTGCGGTAGCCGGCGATCATCGCCAGCGAGGTGGTGTCGGTGGCGGCGCAGACCCGCCGGCCGCCGAGCTGTTCGATGCCCGCGAACTCGGGCGTGCCGTCGGCGCGCCTGCGGACCAGCACCGTCTGCCCGGAGTCGAGGTAGTCGTTGGAGAACAGCACCCGCCGGGCCCGCTCGCAGGACGCGGTCAGCGACGTGGCGACGACGTCGATCTCCCCCTTGTCGAGCATGGCGAAGGCGCCCTGGCCGGGCGGCACGGCCTTGAAGGTGAGCCGGTTGCGCGGGTCGTCGGCCGGCCATAGGGCGCGGGCCACCGCCAGCATCAGCTCGATGTTGAAGCCCTCGAACCGCTGGGTGCTGGCGTCCCAGTGGCTCATGGTGGCATCGGACGGGTCCACGCCGGCGACCAGTTCACCCCTGTCGAGGATCCGGCGCGGGGGCGTCGGGTCGGGCGGGAGGCTGCGACGCACCGGGCAGATCCCGCCGGTCGCGTCGGTGGTCGGCGTCGTGGCCACCCCCGGCGGCCGCGCGGGGGGCGCGGGAGCGGGTGCCGCCGGCGCGGTGCACCCGGCCAGCGCCGCCAGGAGCGCGAGCGAGGCGGCCCGGCGCCGCGTCGACATCCGTCGGGGGGTGTTCACTGGTACTCCAAGTGGCGCTGGCGCAGGCCGGCCACCACGCCGGCGGCGGCGAGCAGGGTGACCCAGGCGGCGGCGCCGCCCAGGTGGCGGCGTGCCTCGGGCAGCTCGGCGACCATCCGGGTGACCTCCTCGTTGCGGGTGGTCAGTTCGGTCAGCAGGTGGCCCTCCGCCGCGACGAACGCCCGGCCCGCCGATCCCTCGGCGAGCACGGTGTCGACCGCGTCGCGGAACGCGTTGGGCGTCTTGATCTGCCGGGCCGGCCAGACGTCCCGCGCCAGGGCGGTGCAGTCGATCCGGTCCTTCGGTGGTTCCCGTCCTCCGGCGGGCTCGGAGCAGAGGTCCCGGCTGTCGAAGTCCGCCTTGTGCCCGGCCGGGTCGACGCTCGCGCCGAGCCCCAGGTAGACGTCGGCCCGGCCGGCCAGCAGGGCGCCGAGCCGCTGCTGGGTGGCGCTCTGCGCGTCGATCGCCCGTTCCAGCTCCGGGAACCCCCGGTCGGCGTCCGGCCAGTGCCACCACGAGGAGACCAGCATGGCCAGCACGGCCGTGGTGGCCGCCGAGGCCAGCAGCAGGCCCGCGTTCAGCCGGCGCCGGGTGCGCCGGCGCAGCCACACCTGCACCACCACCAGGGCGGCGAGGGTGCCCAGCGGCACCAGCACGGACGCGGCCAGCCATGGCCGGGCGTCGGCGCGGGCGTCGAGCAGCAACCTGGTGTCGTAGTTCCACAGGCCCTGGGCCGCGGTGAGCAGCTCGGTGGACATGTAGTGCGACGCCTCCCGCGCGTAGGCCGAGGCGAGCACCGCGCGGGCCGCCGGGCTGCCCGTCCCGGCCTGCTCCGCCGCCCCGGCCGGCGGGCAGGGCCGCCGGTTGCCCGTAGTCGCCGGGGAGAGCGGACCCGCGACCCGCAGGGCGGCGCACACCACGTCGCGGTAGACCTTCAACCGCGCGGCGATGGTCGCCAGCCGGGTGAGGCGGTCCGGGTCGCCGACGGCGTTGCCCATCGAGTCGGTCAGCGTGCGCTCCACCTCGTGGACGGACGCGTCGTAGGCGGCCACCAGCGGGGCCCGCCGGTCCTCGGCCGGCGGCAGCAGGAAGACGGCGCTGGCCGCGACGTCCGCGTCGGCGAGGCCCTGGTAGATCTGCCGGGCGGTCGTGCTGGTGCCCACGGCGGTCGCCGCGGACCGCTCGCCCAGCGTAGTGGCCGACGTGCGGGACTGCACGGCGACGGCGGCGGTGGCGGCCAGCGCGGCGACCAGTACGGCGCCGCTGAGCACGATCAGCGCCGGGGTCGTCCGGAGCGCGTCGCGGAGCCGGCCGGTGCCGCCGGAGCGGGTCGGCCCGCCGGCCGGGGCGGGCCGGTCGGCCCCGGGCTCGTCCCCCGTGTGCGACGCCATGCCCGTCCTCCCGCTCGCCGGTGCCCTCCGGCGGCCTCCTGGCGGAGGCGTCGCGGTACCGGAGGCAGCCCCGTCCGCCCCGCCGGGCGGTCACCCGGGCGGCCTACGGCCGAGTCCGGCGGCCGGGGCGGGTGATCGCGGGCGGGGGAGGACCAGGGTGGCACCGCGGGTGCACGGGTGGCACGTGTTTGTCCGGTATCTGACGTGAGCGTCACCGGTCGGCCACGCAGGGGAGCGGCCGGTCCGGTCAGGGGGCGGGGTCGTCGGCCTCGGTCCGGGGTGGGAAGGCCAGGGCGAGGGTGAGGTCGAGGACGGTCGCCGGGTCGGTCAGGCGCTCGCCGTACAGCTCGCGGAGCTTGCCCATCCGGTAGCGGACGGTCTGCGCGTGCACGAAGAGGTCGGCGGCCACGTCGTCGCGCCGGCCCTGGTGCAGCAGCCAGGAGCGCAGGGTCTCGGCGAGCCGGTCGGCGGTGCCGGGCGGCAGGGACGCGAGCGGCGCCAGGACCCGGGCGCGCAGGTCGGCGAGTCCTTCCGGGTCGGTGCTCAGCACCAGCTCGGCCAGGTGCTCCTCGGTGTCCAGCGCCGGCCCGTCGTCGGCCGGGCGCAGGCCGAGCGACAGGGCCCGGACCGCCCGCTGGTAGGAGGAGGCGACCAGGGCCCAGGGCCGGGCGGGGCCGAGCAGGGCGCGGCGGCCGTGCAGCACCCGGGCGAGCTGCCGCCGCCGTTCACCGTGCGTGTCGGGCACCAGCAGCACCGCCAGGTCCTCGCCCGCCCCGCCCGCCGGGAGGTCGTCGCCGCTCTCCAGGGTGTGCGGGTGCAGCCGGGCGAGCGCCGCGCGGAGGTTGGCCCGGGGCAGCAGGACGACGGTGAGGGTCTGCGGCGGCGGCCAGTCGGCCCGCTCGGCGCTGCGCAGCAGTGCCTCCTCGGGCTCCCCGGCGAGCAGCCGCTGGGTGAGCCGCTCCAGGTTGCGTCGCCGGGCCCGGCCGGCGCTGGCCAGCTCGTCGGCGTGCCCGGCCACGCTGGCGGCGGAGAGCTCGTCGATGTACGCGAACATCAGCTCGGCGAACTCGGCGACGGTGGCGGCGGACGACCCGCCCTGCACGGTGGTGGTGGACATCTCCCGCCAGGAGACCCGGGCGCCGACGCGGTACGCGGCGAGCAGGGCGTCCATGCTCCGGCCGGAGCGTGCCTCTCCGCTGCCGAGGGCGTACGCGGCCTCCAGCGCGCCGACCAGCGGGGTGCTCGGGTCGCCGCCCTGGGAACGGCCGATGAGCTGGAGGAACGTGCCGAGCGCGATCTGCACCGCAGTTTCGATCTTCTCGCGCATCTGACCGGTCAGGGCGCCGGAGTAGCTGGGCACCTCGGCGGTGATGGCGGTCACGGTGCGCTCGGCGAGCAGAGGCAGCCGGTCGTGCAGCGCGCCGGCCACCCGGGCGTCCAGCTCGAGGCGGGCCGCGCGCCGCGTGGCCTCCGAGCGTTCGGACACGTTTGTTCCCTCCGCACAAAAAGCCTCGTCCGGTTCACCTTCGCAGGTCAAGATTTTATGCCATTCTGCCGGCGACCATCGAACCATGACCACCACCGTCCCGAACCCCTCCGGGAAGGCGGCCCTGCGGGGCCGGATCCTTCGGCTGGCCGCGTCGGTCACCACCCCGCTGCTGCCCGACGACTACCTCGACATGGTCGCCCCGCTGCGCTCCGGCGCCGACCTGCGCGGCCGGATCCTCGCCGTGCGCCCCGAGACCGCCGACGCGGCGACGCTGGTGATCCGGCCCGGCCGCGACTGGCGCGGGCACACCCCCGGGCAGTACGTCCGCCTCGGCGTCGACGTCGACGGGGTACGCCAGTGGCGGGCCTACTCGGTCACCTCGCCGCCCGCGCGCCGGGGCGGGCCGATCTCGGTCACCGTGAAGGCCATCCCCGACGGGGTCGTCAGCAACCACCTCGTCCGGCGCACCCGGCCCGGGACGCTGGTCCAGCTCGACCAGGCCCAGGGCGACTTCGTGCTGCCGGGCCGGCCGCCGGCCCGGGTGCTCTTCGTGACCGCGGGCAGCGGCGTCACCCCCGTGATGGGGATGCTGCGCGCCGACCGGCTGAGCGGCGCCGACGTGGTCGTGGTGCACTCGGCGCCCAACCCGGACGACGTGATCTTCGGTGCCGAGCTGCGGGACCTGGCCGCGCGGGGCGCGATCCGGCTGGTGGAGCGGCACACCGACACCGACGGGCTGCTCACCGTGGCCGACCTCGACCGCCTCGTGCCCGACCACCTCGACCGGGAGACCTGGGCCTGCGGCCCGCTCGGCCTGCTCGACGCCCTGGAGGAGCACTGGACGGCCGCCGGGCGCGGCGACCGGCTGCACACCGAGCGGTTCCGGCCGACCGTCATCTCGCCCGGCGAGGGCGGCACCGTCACCTTCGCCCGCTCGGGCGTCACCGTCGCCGCCGACGGCGCCACCCCGCTGCTCGACGCCGGCGAGAACGCCGGGGTGCTGATGCCCTCGGGCTGCCGGATGGGCATCTGCTTCGGCTGCGTCCTGCCGCTGCGCCAGGGCGCGGTTCGGGACCTGCGCAACGGGGAACTGACCACGGCGGTACCCGGCGACGGCGTCCGCATCCAGACCTGCGTGTCGGCGGCGGCCGGCCCCTGCGACATCGACCACTGACCGGAGTACCTGACGTGACCGTGATCCAGAACAAGCCCGTCAACCCGATCGCCCACCTCACCGCCGAGGACATCGAGACCATCGGCAGGGAACTCGACGCGATCCGCGCCCGGGTGGTCGCCGACCGGGGCGAGCGGGACGCCGCGTACATCCGCCGGGTCATCTCGACGCAGCGCAAGCTGGAACTGGGCAGCCGGGTCGTGCTGCTGTTCTCCCTCTTCCCGCCCGCCTGGATCGTGGGCACGGCCGGCCTGACCGTCGCCAAGATCCTGGAGAACATGGAGGTCGGCCACAACGTCCTGCACGGCCAGTGGGACTGGATGCGCGACCCGAAGATCCACTCCACGACCTGGGAGTGGGACCACGTCTCGCCCGCCGACCAGTGGAAGCACTCGCACAACGAGCTGCACCACACGTACACGAACGTCCTCGGCAAGGACAACGACCTCGGCTACGGCATCATGCGCGTCGACGAGGACCAGCGGTGGCACCCGTTCCACCTGGGTCAGCCGCTGTGGAACTTCATCAACGCCTGCTTCTTCGAGTACGGCATCGCCGCGTACGACCTGGAGCTGGGGCGCAACCTGCGCAAGGGCCGGCACAAGAAGCCGGAGTTCCGGGCCCGGGCCCGGGCGGTGGGCCGCAAGATCCGCCGGCAGGTGCTCAAGGACTACGTGGTGCACCCGCTGCTGTCGGGGCCCTCGTTCCTGCACACGCTGGCCGCCACCTTCACCGCCAACCTCCTGCGCAACCTGTGGAGCCACTCGGTGATCATGTGCGGGCACTTCCCGGAGGGCGTGGAGACCTTCTCCCGGCGCTCGATCGAGGGCGAGACCCGCGGCGAGTGGTACCTGCGCCAGATGCTCGGCTCGGCCAACATCAGCGGCAGCCGACTGATGCACATCATGACCGGCAACCTGTCGTTCCAGATCGAGCACCACCTCTTCCCGGACCTGCCCAGCAACCGCTACCAGGAGATCGCCCCCGAGGTGCGGGCCCTGTTCGACCGTTACGGGCTGAAGTACACCACCGGCTCGCTGCCCCGGCAGGTCTTCTCCGCGTGGCGGAAGGTCGTCCGGCTGTCGCTGCCGAACCGCAAGGCGCCCCACCGGGTCGACGACCGCCCCGCGCCGGCGCTCGCCACGTCCGGCGTCTGACCCGACCCCGACGCCGCCGCCCGCCGCGAAACGCGCTGGGCGGCGGCGCGGTGTCCCCGTACAGTCGGGGCATGCAGATCAGGCACCTCTTCGCCGCCGCGGCCGCGCGAGCTTCGCGCTCGTCGGTCGCCGCCGCCTGACCTCACCATCACCCGCCGACGACCGGAAACGGTCCGCCGGCTTCTTCGTTCCCGTCGGCCCGCCGGTCGCCGGCGGCGGACCCTTTCCGGTCGTCAAAACCGGAAAGGCCACCGCCATGACGTACGACCCGATCAGCCGCACGTTCCTCGACTTCTTCCGCGAGCGCGGCCACGAACTCGTGCCCGACGGCTCCCTGATCCCGCCGCCGGGCGACCCGGTGCTCTTCACCACCTCCGGGATGCACCCCCTGACCCCCTACCTGGAGGGTCGGCCCCACCCGCTGGGTCGGCGGCTGGTGAACGTGCAGCGCTGCCTGCGCACCACCGACCTGGACGAGGTGGGCGACTCCACCCACCTGACCCTGTTCCGGATGCTGGGCTCCTGGTCGCTCGGCGACTACGACCTGCCCCGCAGCGTGCGGTGGGGCTACGAACTGCTGCGCGACGGCTTCGGCGTGCCGCACGACCGGATGCACGCGACGGTCTTCGGCGGCGACGACCGGGTCGGCCCCGACGAGCCCTCGCTGCGCACGTGGGGCGAGCTGGGTGTGCCCGTGGAACTGACGGGGGAGGAGAACTGGTGGTCCAACGGCCCGACCGGGCCGTGCGGTCCCGACACCGAGATCTTCCTCTGGACCGACGACGGCCCGCCCCACGGCACCCCCGGCACCGACGAGCGGTGGATGGAGGTCTGGAACCACGTGGGGATGCGCTACCACCGGCACCCCGACGGCCGGCTGACGCCGCTGCGCCAGCCCAACGTGGACACCGGGATGGGCCTCGAACGGCTGGAGATGGTGCTGCGCGGGCACCGCTCGGTCCACGAGGGCGAGGGCCTCGTGCCGTGGGTGCGCGACGTGTCCGACGTGTGGGGCCTGCGCGACGCGTCGCTGCGCCTCGTCGGCGACCACCTGCGCACGGGCGTGGCGGTGGTCGGCGACGGCGTACGGCCATCGAACACCGGCCGCGGCTACGTGCTGCGCCGGCTGTTGCGCCGGACGTTCACCACGCTGTGGCGCGACGACGCGTCCAGGACCCTGTCCGACCTGCCGACCGGGCCGGTACGGCACACCCTCGACGGGTTCCGGCAGCCCGTCGGCGTGGACGAGGTGCGGGACGTGTTCTCCGGCGAGGAACGGCGGTTCCGGGAGCTGCTGCGGCGCGGGCGGCCGGTGGTCTCCCGGCGCCGGTCCCGGGGACCGCTGACCGAGGAGGACTACCGCGATCTGCACGACACCCACGGGTTGCCGCGCGACCTCGTCGACGGCCTGCTCGCCGAGGTGGCCTGACGTCCTCGCCCGGCGCGCGGCGCGCGGCGCGCGTCGCTCGTCGCCCAAGGGACCGGCGGCGGCGGCGCTCGCCGCGCGGACGCCGGGCTGTCGCTGCCGTCCGGAACCGGGCTGCCGCTGCCGTCCGGGACCGGGTCGCCGGTCCCGGACGGCAGCGGGAGCTGGCAACTAGCTGGCGTAGGTCTCGAACTCGGCGACCTTCGGCGCACCGCTCGAACCGGTGATCCTGAACGTGATCTTGGTCAGGGACGTCGAGGGGAAGGTGATGACGCCCGCCCCGCTGCCGGAGGCCAAAACGGCGCCGGTGCCGTGGTTGACGAGCTGCCAGGACCCGATGCTGCCCTGGGTGCCCGACGGCTCACGGATGACGACCCGGGCCACCCTGGTGGCGGAACCCCACTTGATCGAGATGTCGCCGGTCGCGCCCGACGGCGACCAGTGGGTGCTCAGGCTGCCGTCACGCACGTTGCCGTAGCTCGTGCCGTCGGCCTTGCTGGAGCCGTCGGAGCCGGCGCCGATGCTGAGGTTGCTCCCGCTGGGCGGGTTCGTCGGCCCAGGGGTGGGGCTGCTGGTCGGCCCGGGGGTCGGGCTGCTGGTCGGCCCCGGCGTGGGGGTGGTCGGCGTCGGTGCCGGCGTCTGCGGCGAGCAGCTGCCGTTCGACTCGCGCAGGCCGGTGTTGGCGCCCGCCGTCTGGCGGACGACGTCCGGCACGCAGGCGGCCCCGTCCAGGCTGTACGAGTACGGGATGCTGACGCTGGTGTTGGACACCGGGTTCGGGCCGGCCGGGTTGTTGTCGCCGCTGCGGCTGGACCAGGTCACGTTGTCGAAGACGTTGCCGGCGACCTGCCAGTAGCCGGCCTCGCTGGTGTAGAAGGTGCCCAGGACGTCCTTGGAGTTCCGGAAGTAGTTGTTCTCCACCTTGGCCCTGGCCCCGGCCCGCGAGTTGATGCCGGACTCGTGCAGGCTCACGTAGTGGTTGTTGTAGATGTGCGCGATGCCGCCGCGCAGCAGGGGCGTACGGGAGTCGATGTTCTCGTACAGGTTGTGGTGGAACGTGACGAAGCCGTTCGAGCGGTCGCTCTCGCTGGACCCGATGAGGCCGCCACGGCCGGAGTTGCGCAGGATGCTGTACGACAGCGTCACGTACTGGACGTTGTCCTTCATGTCGAAGAGGCCGTCGTACCCCTCCGACTCCCCGCCCGAGGCCTCCAGGGTGGCGTGGTCGACCCAGACGTTGCGGACGGTGCTCTCCATGCCGATGGCGTCACCGCCGTTGGACGTGGGCGAGCCCGACTTCTTGACGTTCCGGACCGTCACGTTCCGGATGATGATGTTGCTGGAGTCGCGGATGTGGATGCCCAGCTGGTCGAAGACGGCTCCGGTGCCGACCCCGATGATCGTGACGTTGCTGATCTGCTTGAGCTCGATCACGCCGGCGGCGGTGTTGCAGCTGTCGCCCGACACCTTGGCGGTGTTGCCGTGGTTGATGGTCCCCTGCACCTCGATGATGATCGGGGTGCTGCTGCTGGCCCGGGTGCACAGGGCCGTGTGGATCCCGGTGCCCGTGCTGACCCGTACCGTCTGCCCGCCCGCGCCGCCGGTCGTGCCGCCGTTCTGGGTCGCGTAGCCGGTGGCGGCGCCGGCGGCTGCCGACGCCTGCTGCATCGGCAGGGCCGCCACGCCGAGCGCGGCCCCGACGGCTGTCGTGGCCAGTGCCACCTGGAGTCGCAGTGCGACTGGTCGTCTCATCCTTGTGCCTCACCTTCGTATGAAATTTCGGGTGTCGCTGTCACGTGCCGTGGTCGGGCCGTCGAGGCTGCCGACGTGTCGCCGGCCGCCGGACGGGTCGCTGGTCGACCCGGCTGTGGGGTGTTCTTCTCGATGTGGAGCGGGGTCGGCGGTTCGCCTCGGCCTCGACCGTCGAGGTCGTCGGCCGCCAGGCCGCCAAGATCCGCTCTGGTGGTGCCGTCGCCCGTGCCCGGAAAGCGCTTTCCAGCGAGGATAGGGACCCGTCTATCGATATGGCAAGAACCTGTCCGGATTGCGGTGTGATGCCCCGCTCCGCCCACCCCGGCAGCCAACGTCCGTGCCGCTGCGCGCGGGGTCGCCGGTGCCGCTGTACTCGGTCGTCATCCCGGCACTGTCGATAGCGGCGGCACTGACGTGAGCCGCCAGCGCGGAGGCCGCGGGCGCCGGTGGCGGGGGCACGGACGTGGGTCGCCAGCGCGGAGGCCGCGGGCGCCGGTGGCGGGGGCACGGACGTGGGTCGCCAGCGCGGAGGCCGCGGGCGCCGGTGGCGTGCTCCGTCCCCGGCCGGAGGTCCGGCGGCGTTGCCGCGCCACGGCCCCGGGGCACCCGGCGACGCGGCGTCGGGTGGTGCGGTGGCCGGCCGGATCAGACAGGATGACCTGCGCGAGGGCGTCGCCGGGCCGCGCCGCGGCCGACGGCCCGCCCGTCGACGGAAGGAGACCCGTGTCGTCCACCCTGCTCTCCCGTCGCGACCTGCGCTTCCTGCTGCACGACTGGCTGAACGTGACCCGGCTGACCGAGCGGCACCGCTACGCCGAGCACTCCCGGGAGACCTTCGACGCCGTGCTGGAGCTCGCCGAGCGGGTCGCCACCGAACGGTTCGCCCCGCACAACCGGGCCGCCGACCTCGCCGAGCCCACCTTCGACGGCCGCCGGGTGCACACCATCGCGCAGGTCAAGCAGGCCCTCGACGTCTTCGCCGAGACCGGGCTGCTGGGCGCCGGCATGGACGCGTCCGTCGGCGGCATGCAGCTGCCGCACGTCGTACGGGCCGCCTGCTTCGCCTGGCTCCAGGCCGCCAACGCCGGCACCTCGGCGTACCCGCTGCTGACCCTCGGCAACGCCAACCTGCTGCTGGCGCACGGCAGCCCCGAGCAGATCGACACCTGGGTCCGCCCGATGGTGCAGGGGCGCTTCTTCGGCACGATGTGCCTGTCCGAGCCGCAGGCGGGCAGCTCGCTGGCCGACATCACCACCCGCGCCGAGCCGCAGGACGACGGGACGTACCGGCTGCACGGCACCAAGATGTGGATCTCCGGCGGCGACCACGAGCTGTCGGAGAACATCGTCCACCTGGTGCTCGCCCGGATCCCCGGCGGCCCGCCCGGGGTCAAGGGGATCTCGCTGTTCATCGTGCCGAAGGTGCTGCTCGGCGACGACGGCGCGCTCGGCGCCCGCAACGACGTCGTGCTGGTCGGCCTCAACCACAAGATGGGCTACCGGGGCACCACCAACACGCTGCTCAACTTCGGCGAGGGCGTGCACCGGCCCGGCGGGCGCCCCGGCGCGGTCGGCTACCTGGTCGGCGAGCCGCACCAGGGCCTGGCGCAGATGTTCCACATGATGAACGAGGCGCGCGTCGGGGTGGGTGCCGGCGCCACCGCACTCGGCTACACCGGCTACCTCAAGTCCCTCGCGTACGCCCGCCAGCGCCCGCAGGGCCGACCGCTGGCCGACAAGGATCCGGCCGCGCCGCAGGTGCCCATCGTCGCCCACCCGGACGTACGCCGGATGCTGCTGGCGCAGAAGAGCTACGTGGAGGGCGCCCTGGCGCTCGTCCTCTACTGCGGTCGGCTGCTCGACGAGGAGAAGACCGCGCCGGACGCGGCGGACCGGGAGCGGGCGCGGCTGCTGCTGGACGTGCTCACCCCGATCGCGAAGAGCTGGCCGTCGCAGTGGTGCCTGGCCGCCAACGACCTGGCCATCCAGGTGCACGGCGGCTCCGGCTACACCCGCGACTACGACGTCGAGCAGCACTGGCGCGACAACCGGCTCAACCCGATCCACGAGGGCACCCACGGCATCCAGGCGCTGGACCTGCTGGGGCGCAAGGTCACCATGCGCGACGGGGCCGGGCTGGCGCTGCTGGTGGAGACGGTCCGGGCCACGACCACCCGCGCGTGGCAGGCCGGGGGCGAGGCCGCCGAGCTGGCCGCCCCGCTCGGCGCCGCCCTCGACCGGGTCGCCCTGGTCACCCGGCGACTGTGGAGCACCGGCGACCCGGAGGTGGCGCTGGCCAACGCCAGCGTCTACCTGGAGGCGGTCGGCCACGTGGTGATCGCGTGGATGTGGCTGGAGCAGCTTCTCGTCGTCGAGGCGGCCGGCGACCCCGGCGACGGCCCGGACGCCGACCTGCACGCCGGCAAGCGGCAGGCCGCCCGGTACTTCTTCCGGCACGAGCTGCCCCGCACCGGCCCGCAGTTCGACCTGCTGGACAGCCTCGACCGAACCACGCTGGAGATGCGCGACGACTGGTTCTGACCCGCCCCCGGCCGGTTCCGCTGCCCCCGGCCGGTTCCGCTGCCCTCGCCGGTCCCGCCGCCCCGCGGGGAGCGCTGTCCCGCCGGGATCGTTGGTGCGCGGCCCGCCTATCCTTGCCAGCCATGAACCCCGGTGACGTGACCGTTCCGCCGCCCGCAGACGGAGCCGAGGAGCGGCTGGAGACCCTGCGGCGCTGGTGGCGGCTGCCGGCTCCCGCGCGACGCGAGGTCCGGCTGCTCAGCCGCTCCGGACGGCACCACCCGGACCGGGAGACCGCCTGGGTGGCCTGGCGGTGGGCGCAGGTCGTGCTGCCGCCGGGAGCGCCGGAGCCGGGCCGCGCCCGCAACATGCTCAGCGCGGCCGGCTTCTGGGCGCTGATCCTGCTGGATCTGGTCACCGGCGTCGATCCGACGGACCCGCCCGAGCCGCGGTGGCTCGACCGCCGCCGGGCCCGACGCGTCCTGCGGGCCGGCCCGCCCGTCGCCTGACCGCGCGGCGGCCGGGGCGATCTCGCCGCTCGACGGGCGGCCGGCCGACGCGGGCCGCTCGACGGGTGCCGCCCGCCCCGATCCGCACCACCCGCCGCCGCACCGCCGGGCCCGCGACACCTCCTCACGCGCCATCGTGGTGCCGGGCCCGGCGGTCTCAGCCGTCGGCGAGCAGCCGGTCGCGGACCTCGCGGCGCAGGACCTTGCCGATCTGGGAGCGGGGCAGGTCCTCGACGACGACCACGCGGCGGGGCACCTTGTAGCCGGCCAGATGCCGCCGGCACGCCGCCCGCAGGCTCGCCTCGTCAGGTGGCTCGGTGCCCTCGTCCAGGACGACCGCCCCCACCACCTCCTCGCCGCCGTGCTCGCCGGGCAGGCCGACCACCGCGGCGTCGCGGACGCCGGGAACGCGGCGCAGCGCGTCCTCCACCTCCGACGGGTAGACGTTGAACCCGCCGGTGATGATCAGCTCCTTGATCCGGTCGACCACGCTGACGAAGCCGTCGGCGTCGGCCACCACGACGTCCCCGGTGCGCAGCCAGCCGTCGGGCAGCAGCGCCGCCGCCGTCTCCGCCGGGCGGTTCCAGTAGCCGGCGAACACCTGCGGCCCCCGGATCAGCAGCTCGCCCGCCTCACCCGGGGCGCGGTCGCGCGACGGGTCCTCGGGGTCGACGATGCGGATGTCGGTGGACGGGAACGGCACGCCGACCGTGCCCGGCCGGCGGGCGGGGGAGACCGGGTTGCCGAGCGCGACGGGGGAGGTCTCGGTCATGCCGTAGCCCTCGACGGGCAGCCCGCCGGTGACCGACTCCCACAGCTCGACCGTCGCCGGGGGCAGCGCCATGGCGCCGGAGATGGCGTACCGGGCCGAGGAGAGGTCGATCCCGCGTTCCCGGGCGACCGTGGCGAGCTTCTCGTAGATCGGCGGGACTGCGGGCAGGAAGGTGGGCGGCCGGCGACGCACCGCCGCCAGCGTCTGGTCCAGGTCGAAGCGGGGGAACAGCACCAGCGTGGCGCCGATGCCCACCGAGAAGGTGAGGCAGAGCGTCAGCCCGTACGCGTGGAACAGCGGCAGCACCGCGTACACCGTCTCCTCACCGTCGCGCAGGCCCGGCACCCAGGCGCGGCCCTGCGCCGCGTTGGTCCGCAGGTTGCGGTGGCTCAGGATGGCGCCCTTGGGCGTGCCGGTGGTGCCGCCCGTGTACTGCAACAGCGCCGTGTCGTCCGGGCCGGGGGCGGGGTGCGCGGCGGCTAGCGGGCCCGCCTCGGCCACCAGCCGCTCCCAGGACAGCGCTCCGGGCGCGGGCCCGGTCATCGCCGCGCGGGTGGCCCGCGCCCGGGCCAGCGGCAGCCGCAGCGCCCAGCGCTTGCGCCGGGGCAGGGCCCGGGTGAGGTCCACCGCGACCACGGTCTCGACGGCCGTCGCGCCCGCGCCGTCACGGACGAGGGGGGCCACCTTGTCCCAGACCACCGCGACCCGGGCGCCGTGGTCGGCGAGTTGCCGGGTGAGCTCCTGCGCGGTGTAGAGCGGGTTGTGCTCCACCACCACCGCGCCGAGCCGCAGCACGGCGTAGAAGGCGACCACGTGCTGCGGGCAGTTCGGCAGCACCAGCGCCACCCGGTCGCCCCGGCCGACGCCGAGCCGGCGCAGCGCCTCGGCTCCCCGGCCCACCTGGTCGTCCAGGTCGGCGTACGTGGTGGTGGCGCCGAAGAAGTCCAGGGCGATCCGGGGACCGAAGCGGCGGGCGGCGTCGCACAGGAGGTCGACCAGCGACTCGTCGGACGGCGCGACGGTCGCCGGCACGCCCGGGGCGTAGCTGCGCAGCCAGGGCCGCTCGGCACTCAGGTCCATGTCTCTCCTCCGCCCGTGCCGGACCATCTTTTACTTAACGGTAACCTACGGTTGCGTAGGTAGCGTCGGGGTCCCCCGTCCGACCGGCCCCGGTCGTAGACTCCGACGGTGCGGGATCGACGGATCGTGGCGCTCTGGTCCGTGTTCGCCCTGCTCTCCGCCGGGTCGTCGGCGCTCGTCACGCTCCGCCCCGACCGCCTCTCCGACCTGCACATCTATCGTGGCGCGCTGCTTCACCTGCAGGCCGGCCGGCCGCTGTACGAGTTCGCCGCCGAGAACGGCGGCCCCTTCACCTACCCGCCGTTCGCCGCGCTCGTGCTCTGGCCGGTCTCGGCCGTCGCCGAGGGGGTCGTGCAGGGGGTCTGGCTGGCGCTGATCTGCCTCGCGGTGGTCGCCATCGCGGTGCCGGTCGGCCGCGTACTGGCCGCCGGGCCACGGCGGCACCTGGTCGTGCCGGCCGTCGCCTGCGCCCTGATGCTCTCCGCGCCGGTGCAGAGCAATCTGCGCTTCGGCCAGGTCAGCGTCTTCATCGTGCTGCTCGCGCTGCTCGACGGCATGGGCGTCCCCCCGGCCCGGCTGCGGGGCGTCCTCGTCGGGGTGGCCGCCGCGATCAAACTGACCCCGCTGCTGTTCGTGGTCTACTTCCTCGTCACGGGCCGCTACCGGGACGCCGGGCGGGCCGTCGTCACGTTCCTGGCCTGCGCCGCGCTGGGCGCGGTGGTTCTCCCGACGGAGAGCTGGACGTACTGGACCGAGGCGGTGCGCAACACGTCCCGGATCGGCAACCTGGCCTCGCTGGGCAACCAGTCGGTGCACGGCATGCTGCTGCGCCTCGGCCTCGACCAGGCGTCGCTGCCGCTGCTCTGGGCGGCCCTGGTGGCCGTCGTCTGCGCGGTGGCCCTGCTGCGGGCCCGGCACCTGGCCGCGCACGGGCGCCCCGGCCACGCCGCCGTGCTCGTCGGCTGCGCGACCGTCGCCGCGTCCCCCGTGTCCTGGACGCACCACCAGATCTGGCCGGTGCTGGCGGCGATGCTGCTGATCGGGGCCGACGGGGTCGCCCGGCGGGTCGCCGGCGGCGCCCTGCTGGTGACCATGGTGGTCTCGCTGGGGGTGGCGCTCAGGCCGGTCTCGACCACGTCCGGGGTGCAGTTCCTCCTCGAGAACGCCCGCGCCCTCGGCGTCGGTGTGCTCTGCCTCGCCGGGTTCGGCGGGGCGGCGCTGGCCGCGGCCGGCGCGGGTCGACGGTCCCCGGCGACCCGCGGCTGGCTGCGGGTGGGCACGACCGCCGCGCTGGCCGTGGCGTTCTTCGCCGTGCAGCCGCTGCCCGCCGGCGCCGATCCGACCTTCAAGGCGTACGCACTCTCCGACGTTGCCAACCCGCGCTACTTCTTCGTCTGCCGGGGCCCGGCGGAGTGCGCCGCGTACGGCACGGACGCGCCGGTCACCTTCGGCACCCGCAGGGAGAAGACCAAGGTCCGCGTCAACGGGGTGGTGTCGCCCGCCGTCGCCCGGCTGGAATACCACTCCGCCCCCGGTGGCGCGCCCCGGGTCGTTCCACTGCTCGCGCCCTACCCGGGCCCCCGGACGTTCTCGTTCCGCTCGGCGACCATGACCCACGGCCGGCTGGTCGCCTACGCGGCCGACGGGCACCCGATCGCGACCTACGACGAGGAGTTGGCCGCCGCGCTCGCCGTCAGCGGCGCCCGGCGGAATGGCGCACCGCCCGCCGGCCCTTGACCACCCCCATGACGACGACCGCGACCAGCGCCACCACGCCGATGATCACCAGCCAGCGGACCGCCTCCAGCAGCAGCCCGAGCAGGATGAGCGCGCCGGCGACGACGCCGACGGCCCAGAGCATGGCTCGCATGTCCACCTCCCGTGACTCCGGCCGCGCGGCGCGGCCTGGCCGTCTGCCTTCCCGGCCCGCACCCGGCCATGCCGGCACGACCGGCGAAGTCCTCGCGCGGCACGCCGGTGGCGCACATTTCCGCTGACATCACCGTCGTGGTCCGGGCCGCCGCGTCGGCCAGCACCGCGTCCAGCACCGCCCGGAAGCCGGCGGTACGGGAGTACGCCGCGCACGCCCGCAGGGCTACGACGGTCCGCCGACCATCCGGCTACCTTGCCCGTCGGCGCCGGCCGACGTGTTGCCGGCCGACCTGCCGCCCCTGCCGCCCCTGCCGCCGGCCGCCCCGCCGCCGCTCGACGTGCGCCGCGGGCTGCCCTGCCGCCGACCGACAGGATGGATCTTGGACAGTTGTCGTTCTCGGGTAACGATAACTGTCCAAGATCGCGAGTGGATGCGGCGGTGCGTGCTCCGGGCGTCGGTGCCGATCAGGCGCGGCGTCCGCTGTTCAGCTCGGCGGGCCCTCGCCAGGTGGAGCAGCGGGGCGTCCGGTTTCCGCGGCTCCCGCTCCGGAGGTGCAGCGTTTCGGTCGGCGCCCCGGCGCCCGGCGCCCAGTGCCCGGTGACCGGGTCAGCGCTGGGCGACGTAGACCGTGTTGGCCGACTGCCCACCGGTCAGCGGGTTGGCGAACGGGACGACGTGCGCCCGCGCGGTACGGAACACCTCGGCGAGGACGGCCTCGAAGTCGGCATCGGGCGGATCGTCCGACCAGAGGGCGAACACCCCGTCCGGGTGCAGGTGGGCGGCGAGCCGGCGCAGGCCGTCGGGGGTGTAGAAGGGGGCGTGGCCGGGGTGCAGCACGTTGCGCGGCGAGTGGTCCACGTCGAGCAGCACGGCGTGGAACCGCCGCGCCGGCTCCCGCGGGTCGAAGCCGGTGCCGTCGGCCACCGCGGCGAAGAAGTCGGCCCGCACGAACCGGGTACGCGGGTCGGCGGCCAGCCCGGCGGCGAAGGGCAGCAGCCCCCGGCGGTGCCAGTCGATGACGTCCTCGATCGCCTCCACCACCAGCAGCGAGCCGACCCGCTCGTCGGAGAGCGCGGTGCGGGCGGTGTAGCCGAGGCCGAGGCCGCCGACGACCACGTCGAGCCCCTGCCCGGACAGGGGAGCCAGGCCCAGCCGGGCCAGCTCGATCTCCGCGACGGGGAAGAGGCTGGACATCAGGTACTCGTCGTCGAGCTTGACCTCGTACACCTCGACGTCGAGCGACGGGTCGCGGCGCCGGCGCAGGCTGATGAGGCCGATCGGGGTCTCCCGCCAGGCCAGTTCCTCGAATCGCACGCCCACGGGCCCGGATGCTACCCGCCGCCGCCCCGGACCCCGGCGGCCGGCACGCGCATTCCTCCCGCCCGGCCGGGTATGCCCACCCGTCGAGGGCCACCCGAGCGGGGGCCGGGCAGGGGGGCGCGCGGTGGCGGAGATGCTGGCCGGACGGCTGCACCTGACGGAACGGGCGCTGCGGATGGAGTCGGTGCCGGTGCCCGAGCCGCAGGACGGGCAGGTGCGCGTCCGGGTCGAGGCGGCGGGGGTCTGCCTGTCGGACGTGCACCTGATCGACGGCACCCTCACGCCGCTGTACCTGCCCGGCGACTCGGTGACGCTGGGGCACGAGGTCGCCGGGGTGGTCGACGCGTTCGGCGACGACGTCGAGGGCTGGCAGCCCGGCCAGCGGGTGCTGCTCCAGGCGGGGGAGCGGGACCGGCGCGGCACCGTGCTGACCCGGGGCGTGGACTACGACGGCGGCTGGGCCGAGTACGTCGTCGCCAGCGAGGACACCGTCGTGCCGATCCCGGACGACCTGCCCTTCGAGCAGGCCTGCATCATCCCCGACGCGGTCTCCACCCCTTGGGCGGCGGTGACGGACACCGCGCGGACCCGCCCCGGCGAGGCGGTCGGGGTGTGGGGCGTGGGCGGGCTGGGCGCGCACGCCGTCCAACTGCTGCGCCTGGTGGGTGCGGCCCCGGTGATCGCGGTGGAACCGCTGGCGGCGGCGCGGGACCGGGCGGCGGTCCTGGGGGCCGACGCGGTGCTCGACCCGGCCGACACCGGGTTCCGCGAGGCCGTGCTGGAGTTGACGGGCGGGCGGGGGCTGGACGTCGCGTTCGACTTCGCCGGGGTGACCGCCGTACGCGAGCAGGCGCTGACCGTGCTGGGCCGCCGGGGCCGGCTGGTGCTGGCGGGCATCGCCAACAAGCCGGTGACGATCGCCTCGGACAGCCCGTTCACCTACTTCCAGCAGGCGGTGCTCGGCCACTACGGCTCGGAGGGCGAGCACGTCGAGCAGTTGGTGTCCCTGGCCCGGCAGCGTCGGCTCGACCTGTCGGCGTCGATCAGCGACGTGCTGCCGCTGGCCGACGCCGAGGAGGCGGTGCGCCGGGTGCAGACCAAGCAGGGCGACCCGATCCGGCTGATCCTGCGCCCCTGACGATTGCTACGTCAGGTCGGGCCGGTCCCGCCGGTCGGCTGGGCTCTGATGGTCGGGCCGGTCCCGATGGTCGGGCCCGGCCTGCCGGTCCGGCCGGCCGAAGCGGCGGCGGTGCCGCACGACCGCCGTAGCCGCCGTAGCCGCGGTCAGCAGGGCGACGGTCCACAGCAGGGGATCCGTCCGCAGGGGTGTGGGCAGTTGCCCGGCCAGGACGAACACGCCCATCGCCGCCACGAACCAGCCGAACGCGCGGCGCAGCACGTCCTCGCGGACGCGTCCGGCCAGCCGGCCGCCGGCCAGGCTGCCGAGCACGGCCGCGGCGGTGACGGCGGCGGCCAGGCCCGGGTCGACGTCGACGGTGGACAGGTAGCCGGCCAGCCCGGCGAACGACTTCATGGCGATGACCACGAGCGAGGTGCCGACCGCGACCGGCATCGGCAGGCCGCCGAGCAGTGCGAGGGCCGGCACCACCAGGAACCCGCCGCCCGCGCCGACCAGCCCGGTGACCAGTCCGACCACGACGCCGTCGAGGAGCACCCGCGCCACGGGCAGCTCACGCCGCTGCCGCCCAACGCCGTCGTGCCGGCCCCGCAGCATGGCCGTCGCGGTGGCGAGCATCATGACGGCGAAGCCGGCGAGCAGGACGGCGGGCGGGACGAACGCGGCGAGGCGTCCGCCGCCGTACGCGCCGGCCATGCCCGCGGCTCCGAAGAGCAGGCCGGTGCGCCACCGGACCCGGCCGGCCCGGGCGTGCGGCAGCGCGCCGACGGCACTGGTCACCCCGACGACGAGCAGCGAGGTGGCGATCGCCTCGCGGGCCGGCAGACCGGCCACGTAGACCAGCAGCGGTACGGCGAGGATGGACCCGCCGCCGCCGAGCAGGCCGAGGCTCGTCCCGATGAGGACGGCCAGCGCGACGGTCAGCGCGAGGCTGCCGGTCACGGCAGGGGCCGGGGCGTCGGGTGGTCTCCGAGCCGACCGACGACGGTCTGCACGTCGCAGCTCGCGCCGCGGTTGTAGGGGAGCCTGCCGAGCAGCATGCCCATCGCGCAGGTGTCGGTGACGGCGGCGAAGGTGAGGCCGGCGCCGATGAGGCCGGCGACCCACTTCAAACCGGGTACGAACACCGAACCGAGGACGCTGAGCAGGACGATCGAGCCGGCGACGAGGCGGACCTGCCGCTCCAGCTCCCAGCGGGGGGTGCCCCGTCGGACCGGGCCCTGGGCGGCCTGCCACGCGGTCATCCCGCCGTCGAGGATCCTGATGTCGGGTAGCCCGACGCCCGCGAGGGCCTGCCCGGCCCGGGTGGCGCGGGCCCCGGAGCGGCAGATGAGCACCACCGTCTCGTCGAGGTGCGGCCGCAGCTCCTCGCGGTGCTCCCGGAGCATGTCGAGCGGCACGTTGTGGGCGCCGGGGACGTGGGCCGTCTCGAACTCCGCGGGGGTGCGCACGTCCAGCATGCGCGGAGCGCGGCCGGAGTCGATCAGCTCGCGCAGCGTGGCGGCGTCGAGGGTGGCGGGCAGGGCGTCGGGTGAAGTGCTCATCTCTCCTCGTTCAGGGGTCGATCGCTTGTCAGGGGGCAGGGTGAGCCGGACCGCCGTCGGTCGGCGTCGTCCAGCGGCGGGCGCGCGTCACCGCGCGGACGACCGGTGGTGGCCCGCGCGTACGCAGGGGGCGGGGTCGGCGGTGCGGGACCGGTCAGGCGGTGCCGGAGGAGGTCACGGGATCGGTCAGGCGTCGCCGGGGCTCATGGCAACCCCCGAGGCTTCGGCCCGGCCGAACTTGTCGTCGATCACGACGACCTCACGACCCGCGTTGGCCAGCAGGGACGCGGCGACCGTGGCCCGGTAGCCGGAGCCGCAGTGCACCCAGACGGTGCCGGCGGGCACCTCGGCGAGGCGCCCGGGCAGGTCGGGCAGGGGGATGTGCACGGCGCCCTCGACGTGACCGGCGGTCCACTCGTTGGTCATCCGGACGTCGAGCACCACGTCCGGGGCGGGCAGCCCCGCCGGGGTGTCGCCGGCCCGGGCGGCGGCCAGCGCGGGAAAGTCGGCCATCCGCAGCTCGCGGAGCTGTCCCGGCCCGGTGGACCACCGGTCGGGGTCGCCGGTGGCCTGGGCGGCCGGCCTGTCGATGCCGATGCGGACCAGTTCGCGCTGGGCGTCGGCGACCTGCTCCTCGGTCTCCGCCAGCAGGGTGAGCGGTGCGCCCCAGTCGATGAGCCAGCCGAGCCAGGTCGACATCGGGCCGTCGAGTCCGAGGGCGACCGTGCCCGCCAGGTGCGACGTGGCGTACGCCTTGCGGTGGCGCAGGTCGACGACCCACTGGCCGGCGGCGATCCGCTCCCGCAGCTCGGCGGCGTCGGCCCGGGCGACCGGGGTGAGGTCCACCGGCGTCGGGCCGGCGAGGTTCGCCACCCCCATGTGGGCGTAGTACGCCGGGTAGGCGTCGAGCCCGGCGAGGGTCTCGGTGACGAACTCGTCGGCGGCGAGTCGCAGCACGGGGTTCGCCCGCTTCTCCCGGCCGATCGTCGACTCGGGCGCGTCGGCCTGGCTGGCGGAGCAGAAGCTGCCGAAGCCGTGGGTGGGCCACACCTCGGCGCCGTCGGGCAGCAGGTCGGCCAGGCGCCGGGCCGAGGCGTGCTGGTGGTGGGCGAGTTCGTGGGCGTGCTCCCCGCCGAGCAGGTCGGTGCGCCCGGTGGTGCCGAAGAGCAGCGAGCCGCCGGTGAAGACGCCGACCGGGCGCCAGCCGGAGTCGTCGGCCTCGTCGAGCACGTACGACAGGTGGTGGAACGTGTGTCCCGGCGTGGCGAGCACCCGCAGCCGCAGCGCGCCGGAGACGGGCACGGTGTCGCCGTCGGCGACCGGCGTCCGGTCGAAGTCGACCTCGTCGTCCGCGGCGACGAGGTAGCGGGCGCCGGTCAGCCGGGCCAGCTCCAGGCCGCCGGAGACGTAGTCGTTGTGGATGTGGGTCTCCACCACGTGGGTGACGCGTACGCCCTTCTCGCCCGCGAGGTACAGGATCCGGTCGATGTCGCGCTGCGGGTCGACCACGATCGCCACCGTGCCGTCGGAGGCCAGGTAGCTGCGGTCGCCGAGCGAGGACGTCGCGATGACGGACACCTCAACTGCCATTGCCGTGCTCCTTGTGGGATCAAATACCCCGGGGGGTATGTGGCGGGCACACGTCGGGGGTGGTGACGTGTGCAATCTGTCTACCCGCACACGTCGCTGTCACGCAACGTGTGCGGTGCGTTTCTTCAGGTGGCGGTCAGGCGAGGGCGAGGAAGAGCTTCTCCAGCTCCTCCTCGGTCATCTCCGGGGAGTCGCCCCGCTCGCGGGCGGCGGTGCAGTGCCTCATGCCGGAAGCGATGATCTTGAAGCCGGCCCGGTCGATCGCCTTCGACACCGCCGCGAGCTGGGTCAGCGCCTCGCGGCAGTCCTGACCGGTCTCCATCATCTCGATGACCGCGTTGAGCTGACCCCGGGCCCGCTTCAGGCGGGTCAGGGCCTCGCTCGTCATCTCGGGTCGCAGCTTCACCGCGCGCCTCCTCGCTCTCTCCCGGCATACCCCCGGGGGTACCCGTACGTGCCCATGCTATCCCCTCAGGGAGAGGCGTCCGCGTCCGCGCGGTGATCCTGGTCGCTCCGGCGGGGGCCGCGACCGGGAATCCCGGCGCCGCGGCCACGCAGGGTCCTCAGGGCATCGACGCAACGCTTATCCTGTGCCCCGACCGCCCACCGGAGGGGACGCGATGCCGTCGCGGCAGGACCAGCTGCACTCGTACCAGTTCACCGTCCAGCGGGCCGTCGCCGCCCTGGTGATGCGGGAGACCGACCCGGCGCAGTCGCCGTTCCGGCGGCTCGCCGGCGCCGGCCTGGCCAGCGTGCTGGTCGCGGCCATCGGCCTGGGCGGTTTCGCCCTCTACGGCCTCTTCACCGGGGGCGGCAGCACGTGGCGCGACCCGGGCGCGGTGATCGTGGAGAAGGAGTCCGGTGCCCGGTTCGTCTACCGGGAGGAGAAGCTGCACCCGGTGCTGAACTACGCCTCGGCCCTGCTGATCATCGGTGCCGAGCGGCCGAAGACGGTGCTCGTCTCCCGGCGCGCCATCGACGGGGTGCCGCGCGGGCTGCCGCTGGGCATCGCCGACGCCCCCGACTCGCTGCCCGCCAAGGGCCGGCTCTCCACCGCGCCGTGGACGGTCTGCTCCGCCGCCGGCGAGGCCGACCGGACGACGCCCCGCTCGGCGCTGCTGATCGGCGTGACCGCCGGCGGCGGCCGGGCCCTCGGCGAGGACGCGCTGCTGCTGCGCCACCCCGACGGCGGGCTGCACCTCGTCTGGCACCAGCGCCGCTACCTGGTGCGCGACACCAACCGGGTGCTGGCCGCGCTGGCGGCCACCCGGGCCCGGGCGGTCCCGGCGGCCCCGGCACTGCTCAACAGCCTGCCCGCCGGCGCCGACCTCGCCCCGCTGGCCCTGCCGGCCGAGGGGGAGCGCTCCGCGCGGGTGTCCGGGGCGCGGATCGGCGAGGTCTACCTGGTGCGCAACTCCGGCGGTGGCCGGCAGTACGCCGTCGCGCTGCGGGACGGCCTGGCCGGCATCACCGAGTTGCAGGCCGGCCTGCTGCTGGCCCGCACCGGCCAGGGCGAGCCGGAGCCGATCACCCTCGGGCGGTTCGCGGCGCTGCCCAAGCTGCCCGACCTGGCCCCGACGGGGCCGACCGCCCCGCCGACCGCGCCGCCCCGGCTGGCCGCCTCCGACGGGGCGGGGCTCTGCGCCCGGGTGGGCGACGACGGCGGCGTCACGGAGGTCCGGCTCGGCGTACGGCTGCCCGACCTCGCCGCCGCGCCGCGCACCGTCCCGGCGGCCGGGGGTGGGGTGCGCGCCGACCACGTCGTGGTGGAGCCGGGCCGTGGCGCGGTGGTCGAGGCGGTCGCGGCGCCCGGTGCGACCGGCGGCGCGGTCTCCGTGGTCACCGACCTGGGCCGACGCTACGTCCTCGCCGGCGGCGAGGTGCTGGGCACGCTCGGCTACCGCGACGTGCGGCCGGTGCGGCTGCCGGCCAGCCTGGTCGCCCTGGTGCCCGCCGGCGCCACGCTCGACCCGGCCGCCGCGCGGGTCGTCGCCGCCCCCGCCTGAGCGCGTCCCGCCTGAGCGCGCCGCCGGCTGGGCCGGTGCCGGAGCCGTGCCGCGACCTCGGGTGGCCTCGGCGAGGGCGACCCGGCCGGGCGGGGATCAGTCGGCGGGGCGGCGCAGCACGGTGACGGCGAAGTCGGCGTCGTCGCGCCACGGGCGCAGGTCCCAGGTGGCGAAGCGGTGCTCCAGCCGCAGGCCGGCGGCCACCGCGTCGGCGTCGAACCCGGTCAGCGGGTAGCCCCGGTCGGTGCCGAAGCCGACCGCCAGCACGCCGTCGGGGCGCAGGTGGGCGGCGACGCGGCGCAGCACCTCCCGCTCGGTGCCGGGGGCGACGAAGGCCAGCACGTTCCCGGCCACGACCGCCGCGTCGAACGGCTCCGGCTCGCCGGCCGCCGCCAGGTCCAGCTCGCTCAGGTCGGCGACCAGCCAGCGCGGGCCCGGGTGGTCGGTGCGGGCGGCCTCCACCAGCGCCGGATCGGCGTCCACGCCGACCACGGTGTGGCCCCGGGCGGCCAGCGCCGCGCCCACCCGGCCGGTGCCGCAGCCGGCGTCGAGGATCCGGGACCCGGGCGCGACCAGCGCGTCCAGCAGGCGGGCCTCGCCGGCCAGGTCGGCCCCCTCGGCGGCCAGCCGGCGGAACCGGTCGATGTACCACTGCGAGTGCTCCGGACCGGTCTCGGTCTCCCAACGGGTCGGGTTTGCCATGCCGCCACCGTAGCCGGGTCCCCGGTGCTCCCCGGGGGGTGGGGCGGACGGGGCGATGCCCCGCCGGTGTCGTGGGCCGGGGATACCGTGGCCGCTCAGGCCGGCGGGACGTCGCCGCCCGGGCCTTCCGCCGACGAGCCGGCAGCGCCGGCCGACGGATCGACGACCCAGTGGTTGGTGCGGAAGAGGCGGCCGGCGAACTCCGTCTGCTCCTCGCCGACGAGGGCGAAGCCGACCGACCGGCAGATCGCGTTCGACGCGGCGTTGGTCGTGGCGGGAAAGGCGTGGATGAGGCCCCACCGGCCGTCCGCCCGGGCCAGGGCGAGCACGGCGCGGACGGCTCTGCCCGCCAGGCCCCTGCCCTGGAACTCCGGCACGACCATCCAGCCGATCTCGGACACGCCCCCGTGGGAGTACACCGTCACCGTCCCCGCCACCTGCGCGGAGCCGCCGGTAACGATCATCTTGATCCAGGCGCTACCGTCGCGGACGGTCTCGAGGTCACGCCGGAGCTGGGCGGGCATCCGCTCACGCGGCTGCGGGCCGCCCAGCTCCGCCATCACGGTCGGATCGCAGCGCATCCGCACGTACGCGTCGAGGTCGCCCGGCTCCACGTCGCGCAGCCGCATCCCGGCCGTGGGCGGGGCAGCCGTGGGCGCGTCGTCGGGGACCGCGCCGGGGGAGGCATCCACCCGGCACATCCTCGACCAGCGGCCACCGCGCGGCAACCCGCCCGCCGCCTCAGCCCTTCTCCGCCCCGCTGGTGAGCCCCTCGGTGAGCAGGCGCTCGCTGGCGAAGAAGAGGATCACGATGGGCAGGGTGAGGATCACCGAGCCGGCCATCAGCACCGTCTTGGGCACCTCGACGCCGTCCGCGAGCTGCGCCAGCCCCAGCGACACCGTCCACCGGTGCGGCTTGTCGACCAGGAACAGCAGGGCGAACAGGAACTCGTTCCAGGCGATCATGAAGTCGTACAGGGCGACGGCCATGATGGACGGCGCCGCCAGGGGGAGGCTGACCCGGCGGATGATGCCGAGCCGCCCGGCGCCGTCGATGGCGGCCGACTCCTCCAGGCTGACCGGGATCGTCTCGAAGTAGTTGCGCAGCATGTAGACCGAGACCGGCAGGGTCTGCGAGATGTAGACCAGCACCAGGCCGAGCAGCGAGCCGCGCAGCCCGGCCCGGGTGAAGACCACGAAGAGCGGGATGGCGATGACGATCGACGGGAACAGGTAGACCGCCAGGAAGAGGAAGTCGACCTGCCGCCGGCCGAAGAACCGCAGCCGGGCGACCGCGTACGCGCCGGGGATCGCCACGGCCAGCGTCAGCAGCGTCGCCGCGACGGCGACCAGGCCGCTGTTGCGCATGAAGGTGAGGAAGCCCTGGCCGCCGTCGTCGACGGCCTTCACCACCTCGGCGTACGTGTCGAAGGTCAGCTCGCCCAGCCCCACGACCAGCGAGCCGGGGTCGAGCAGCAGCCGCTCGATGGGGCGCACCGAGAGCACCAGCATGTAGTAGAAGGGAAAGACGGTGACCAGCAGGAACGCGGCGATCACCAGCCGACGCAGCCAGCGCAGGCCCACCGTCTCGATCCGGTCCCGGTCCATCAGCCGTCCCTCCGTCCGCCGAAGAAGCGCAGGTACACCACCACGAACACGATGAGCACCACGGCGAGCACGACCGCCTGCGCCGCCGCCGCGCCGATGTCCGTACGCGCGGTCAGGAACTCGTAGACCCGGACGCTCACCACCTCGGTGCCGGCGGCCCCGCCGGTGAGCAGGTAGACGTCGTCGAACTTGTTGAACGTCATGATGAAGCGCAGCACCCCCAGCAGGCCGATCACCGGCAGCAGCTGCGGCAGCAGGATGTGCCGGAACCGCTGGGTGGGCGTGGCCCCGTCGACCCGGGCGGCCTCCTCCAGTTCGCCCGGCACCGCCTGGAGCCGGGCGAGCAGGAACAGGAACGCGAAGGGGAAGTAGCGCCACGCCTCGAAGGCGACGACCGTGGCCAGGGCCGTCGACTCCTGGGACAGGAACGGCACCGGGGTGTCCCAGCCGAGGAACCGCCGCCCCCAGTCGTTGACGATGCCGAGCTGCGGGTCGAGCATCACCTGCCAGACGAAGGTGACCGCGACCACCGGCGCCACGTACGGCAGCAGCATCGACGCGCGCACCAGGGTGCGACCCCGGAACGGCCGGCGTACGACCAGCGCCGCCACCAGGCCGAGCGCGATCGAGCCGGCGGTGCTGGCCACGGCGTAGACCAGCGTGGTCCACAGCGTGTCGGCGAAGCCGGGGGTGTTCAGCACCCGCTCGACGTTGTCCATCGTGAACTCGCCGAACAGCCCCGTACGCCGCAGCGTCGCCAGGCGTACCCGCTGGAAGGCCAGCACGACGGTCCAGACGATGGGGATGCCGATCACGGCGACCACGACGAGCAGGGTCGGAGCGACCAGCGCGAGCCCGGCGCGGGACTCGCGGCGGCGCAGGGTCAGTGGTCTGCGGCGGCGGGCCGGGGCCGGCCGCTCCCGGGCGGGGGAGCGGCCGGTGTCCGGTGGGGCGGCGGTCAATTGACGCCCGCCTTGATCGCCTCCACGTCCTTCTTCGCCCGTCCGGCGGCCGCGGTGGCGTCGGTCCTGCCGGCGACCACGTCGTTCAGGGCCTTGGGCACCGGCAGCTCGCCGAGGATCGCGCCGACGAGCTTGCCCTGGCCTTGGGTGAGGCCCCACCGCTGGAAGGTGTCGGGGCTGCGGCGCAGGCTGGCGAGCACCTCCTCGCCGTAGACCTCGGCGAGCGGCTTGCGGGTGTCGACGCCGGCCTGGCTGGTGTTCCAGGCGGTCAGGAACTTCTCCGGCTCCTGCGGCGTGCCCTTGCGGACGGGGAAGCGCCCCTCGGGGGACATGCCGAACCAGCGCGGGTAGCCGTCGCCGAGCATGTGCTCGACGAAGGACCTCGCCGGGTCGGCGGCGGCGCCGTCGAGCACGGCCCAGGAGCTGATCTCGCCGTACTGGGCGGGTTCGGTGCCGTTCGGGCCCTTGATCGCGGTGACGAAGCCGCTGTTCTTGGCGAGGAACGCCGGGTCGGCCTGGCACTGCGGGCAGGTCGGCCTGGCGTCGTCGCGCAGGCCGGCCAGCTCGTCGAGGATGAACGGCGACCAGACCAGCATGGCCGCCTTGCCGGCGAAGTAGGTGGCCCGGGTGGTGTCGACGTCCTGCGCCCCCCTGACCGAGCTGGTGCGCATCAGGTCGCCGTAGAACCGGAACGCCTCGACACACTCCGGGGAGTCCAGCTTCACGGCCCCGGAGTCGTCGGTGAGCTGGCAGTTGTTGGCCAGCGCGAGATGCTCGAAGGTCTGCTGGGTGAACACGTCGCCGGGCGCGGTGGCGGCCGTGACGCCCGCGACGCCGCCGGCGTTGAGCCTCGTCGCGGCGGCGGCGATCCGCTCGTACGTGTCGGGGGCGGGCAGCCCGGCGGCGGCGAACAGGTCCTTGCGGTAGACGAGCAGCTGGCCCCAGCCGTCGCTGGGCACGGCGAGCTGCGTGCCGTCGTCCGCGGTCAGCTCCAGGGCCCGCGGCGAGAAGGTCTGGCGGCCGAGCTTCTCGACGACCTCCGCGTTCGCCGAGGAGTGCAGCAGTTCGTTGCCGGCGAGGGTGCGCACGCCGGCGAGCGACACCGAACCGACCACGTCGGGCAGTTCGCCGGCGGCGGCGCTGGTGGCGATCAGGGCGGGGAACTGGTCCTCGTTGACGGTGACGAGGTCGACGGTGATGCCGGTGCTGGCGGTGAAGTCCGCGATGATCGCCTTGGTGGCGGTGACCCGGTCGGCCACGTCCTCCAGGCTCCACACGGTGATCTTCCTGCTGTCGCTGTCGGATGCTTCGTCGCCGCAACCCAGCAGGGTGGCCCCGGTGACTGCCATGATCAGGGTGGCGGCGAGTATCCGCATCGGAGGTGCTGACATCGGTGGCACTCCTCTCGAAGGGTATACAAGGGATTCAACCCCTTCGATTGATCAATTACAAGACATATGCCGATTTATTGCCTACGATGGAGCCCAGTGCTACCGGGATGTGACTCATGGTCAACTGGGTTGTCTCACTCGCCGGGCCCCGACGGATCAGCCTCGAGCCCTGCCCCCCGGACCCGCTCGGCCCCGGCCAGGTCCGCGTCCGCACCTGCTACTCCGGCATCTCGGCCGGCACGGAGCTCACCCTCTACCGGGGCAGCAACCCCCGGCTGAGCAAGGACTGGGACGACGTCAGCCGGATGTTCGTGCCCCGGCAGACCGCCGTGCCGTACCCGCTGGTGGGCTTCGGCTACGAGGAGGTCGGCGAGATCGTCGAGATCGCGTCCGACGTGGCCGACCGGCGGGCCGGGCAGGTCGTCTGGGGCATCTGGGGGCACCGCGCCGAGGCCGTCGTGCCCGCCGACACGGTGCACCCGCTGCCCGCCGGGCTGGATCCCCTCGCGGCGGTCTTCGCCCGCCCGGGGGCGATCGCCCTCACCGCCGTGCTCACCGGCGACCTGCACCTGGGCGACTGGGTCGCGGTCTTCGGGCAGGGCGTCATCGGGCTGCTCGCCACCCGGCTCGCCGCCCTCTCCGGCGCGCGCGTGGTCGCCGTCGACCGGGTGCCCGCCCGGCTGGCGCACGCCGGCCGACTCGGCGCCCGGATCGTCGTCGACGCGGGCGCCGAGTCCGCCGCGGCCGTGCTGCGCCGGGCCACCGGCGGCCGGGGCGCGGACGTCTGCCTGGAACTGTCCGGGGCGTACCCGGCGCTGCACGAGGCGATCCGCTCCACCGCCCACGCCGGCCGCGTCGTGGCCGCCGGCTTCTACCAGGGACAGGCCGACGGGCTCGGCCTGGGTGAGGAGTTCCACCACAACCGGATCCAGCTGGTGGCGGCCCAGGTCTCCGGGCCGACCCCGGCGCCCGGCATGGCCGGCCGGTGGACCGGTGCCCGCGTCGCACACACCTTCATGGATCTGGTGGCCGAGGGCAGCGTCGACCCGCTGCCGCTCGTGAGCCACGTCGTCGACGCGAGCGCGGTGGCCGACGCGCTGGCGCTGCTCGACCGCGGTGACGCGGACGCCCTCCAAGTCGTGCTGAGGTTCCCATGACGATTCCGCTGGCCTGCCAGGAACAGCTCCTGCCGGGCACCGACCTGATCCAGAAGTACGCGCTCGCCACCGCGCTCGGCTACGACGCGATCGAGCTGCGCGGCGCCGGCGACCTCGGCCTCGCCCGCCGGCTGCCCGAGCTGCGCCGGGCCCGCGCCGCAGGGGTGGTCATGCCCACCGTCTGCGTGGAGATGGACCACTTCATCGGCGACTTCGACCCCGAGCGCTCCCGCGACGCCGTACGCAACCTGCGCTCCCAGCTCTCCGTGATCGCCGAGCTGGGCGGCGTCGGCGCGATGACCCCGGCCGCGTGGGGGATGTTCTCCCGGCGGCTGCCGCCGTTCGAGCCGCCCCGCCCACCCGCCGCCGACCGGCAGGTGCTCGTCGACGCCCTGGGCGAGCTGGGCGAGCACGCCCGCGCCGAGGGGGTCACCCTCTTCCTGGAACCGCTCAACCGGTACGAGGACCACATGGTCAACCGGCTCGCCGACGCGGTCGCCCTCTGCGCGGCCGTCGGGCTGCCGACGGTGCGGGTGGTGGCGGACACCTTCCACATGAACATCGAGGAGGACGACGTGCACCGGGCGCTGCGCGCCGCCGCCCCGTACCTCGGGCACGTGCAGGTCAGCGACTCCAACCGCCACCAGCCCGGCGCCGGGCACCTCGACTGGCCGGCGCTGCTCCGCACCCTGCTGGAGATCGACTACCGGGGCTGGCTGGCGCTGGAGTGCCGGCTGCGCGGCGACCCCGTACGCGCCCTGCACCAGGCCGCCGCCGTGCTGCGCCACGCCCAGCCCCGGCAGGCGGCGGCGTGAGCACCGGGACCGCCGGCGGCCCGCCCACCGCCGTCGACGCCGGCGCCCACGACCGGGGGGCCCTGCGCCGCCTCGCCGTCGCCACCCTCGACGCCAACTGGGAACACGACCACACGGTGCCCTCGCGCACCCTCTACCCGCACCAGTGGAGCTGGGACTCGGCGTTCATCGCCATCGGCTGGTCCCACGTCCGCCCCGAACGCGCCTGGTGCGAGCTGGCCAGCCTGTTCCGCGCCCAGTGGGTCGACGGGCGGGTGCCGCACATCGTGTTCAACCCGGCCCTGCGCGTCGGCTCGTACTTCCCGGGGCCGGAGTTCTGGGCGTCGGGGCTCGCCGAGGGCGCCCCGGCGGCCGCCACCTCCGGGCTGATCCAGCCGCCCGTGCACGCGCCCGCCGCGTGGCTCGCGTACCGCCGGTGCCCCTCGGAGCAGGCGCGGGCGGCGCTGCGCCGGCTCTATCCCCGGCTGGTGGCGCAGCAGCGCTACCTCGCCACCCGCCGGGACGTCGGCGGCGGCGGGCTGGCCTGCATCGTCCACCCGTGGGAGTCCGGGCTGGACAACAGCCCCGCCTGGGACGCGCCGATGGCGGCGGTGCCCGCCGACGCGGCCGTCATGCGCGCGTACCGCCGGCACGACACCGCGCACGCCGACGCCGCGCACCGGCCCACGGACCTCGACTACGCGCGCTACGTCGCGATCGTGGCGTCCTACCGCGAGCGCCGCTACCGCGACGACGACCTCGCCGGCCGGCACCCGTTCCTGGTGGAGTGCCCGCTGGTCAACGCCGCCATGGGCGCCGCCGAGCACGCCCTCGCCCGGATCGCGCCGCTGGTCGGCGCCGACCCCGGGCCGCACCGGGAGCGCGCCGCGCGGATCACCGAGGCCCTGGTGCGCCGGCTGTACGACCCGACGACGGGCGCCTTCCACCCCCGGGACCTGCGCGCCGACCGCCTCGTGCCGGCCCGGACGGTGCTCGGCCTGGCCCCGCTGGTCCTGCCCGACCTGCCGGCGCGGCAGGTGTCGGCGCTGGTCGCCGAGGCATGCTCGCCGCGCTTCGGGCTGGCCGCCCGGATGGACCGGCCGCTGCCCAGCCACGACCGCACCGCGCCGGACTTCGAGCCGCTGCGCTACTGGCGCGGGCCGAGCTGGATGAACGTCAACTGGCTGGTGCGCCGGGGGCTGCTGCGCCACGGCCGCCCGGACCTGGCGGCCGGCCTGCGCGACTCGATGATCGAGCTGGTGGCCCGCTCCGGCTGCCACGAGTACTTCCACCCGGACACCGGGGCCGGGCTGGGCTCACCGGCGTTCGGCTGGACGGCCGCGCTGCTGCTCGACGTCCTCGCCGACGACCCGGCCGGCTGATCCCGGCGGGGCGTCCCGGTCAGCCGGCGGGTACGACGTCCGTCGACGGCCCCGCGCCCGGGGCCGGCCGGACGGCGGGTCGTTTGCCGGTGCCGGGCGCGGGTAAGCGTGGGGCCGCTGACGACAGGAGGCTGCCGTGCGGTTCCCCCTCTTCGTCGACGCGGTGTCGCGCCGCGCCGGACTACCCACCGCCCAGGCCGCCACGATCGCCCGCGCCGTGTTGCAGACCATGGTGGAACGGATGAGCGGCGGTGCGGCCGGTCGCCTCCCCGACGAACTCGACGGCTATCTCGCGGGCGCCGGTTCCGGCGACGGCCCGCCCGGCGCGCCCGGTCCGACGGACTTCGTGCGTCGGGTGGGGGAGCGGGCCGGAACGGACGAGGCCACCGCCCGGGCGGGAACCGGTGCCGTCTTCGCCACGCTGCGGGAGGCGGTCACCGTCGACGAGTTCCGCGACATGGTGGCCCGACTGCCCCGGGACTTCGACGGCATGACCCAACCGATCCCCCGACCGGACGACGCCTGACCGGCCACCCCGCCGCTGCCCGCTCACCCGTCGCGCCGGCCCGCCACGCGGATCCTCGCGGGCGGGCATCGCGCCTTATGCTGCTTCCGACCCGAAGGTATAGGCAGATCATGAGGCCCCTCCTGGAGCATGGCGGTCGGCCCGATCGCGGTCGGCCCGCCGATGCCTCGGAGGGCGCCGCACCCCGGGTCGCTCCGGCGCGCCGGAGCGCCCCACCACCCGTTCCGGCGCCAGCGGCACCGGAGCGGCCCCTCCCGACGAAAGGCGCGCGGTGACCTGGTTCCTCTCCGCCGGCGGCTGGCACCCGGCGCCGGTCCAACTCTTCTGCCTGCCCTACGCGGGCGGGGGCGCGACCGTCTTCCGGCGCTGGCAGGACGAGCTCGGCCCCGACGTCGAGGTGCTGCCGGTGCAGCTGCCCGGCCGCGAGAACCGGATCAGCGAGAACCCGGTGTTCACGATCGGCGACGTCGCGCACGCCATCGCCGAGCGGATCCGTGGCCCGTACGCGATCTACGGCCACTCGATGGGCGGCCGGGTCGCCTTCGAGGTCGTCCGCGAGCTGCGCCGCGCCGGGCGTCCGCTGCCGCTGCGGCTCTACGTCGGCGGCGCCCGCGCCCCGCACGTCAGCGCGCCCAGCCACTTCGACGGGCTGTCCCGGGTGGACGACGACGAACTGCTGCGTCGCCTGGCGGCCGGCGGCGGACTGCCGGCCGGGCTGCTGGACTACCCGGAGCTGGTCGAGCTGCTGCTGCCCCTGCTGCGCGCCGACCTCGCCCGGGTGGACGACTACCGCTACACCCCCGAGGAGCCGCTGCCGATGCCGATCGTGGCGTTCAGCGGGCGCGGCGACGACACCGTCTACCGGGAGCACAGCGCCGGCTGGCGGGAGCACACCGCCGCCGGCTTCACCCTGCACGAGATCGACGGCGGGCACTTCTTCCTCAACGAGCGGCTGCCCGACCTGCTCGCCGTGATCCGGGCGGACCTCACCGCCGCCCGCACCGACGCGGCCACCCGCCAGCACGGGTGAGCCGCCCACCACGGCCGCCGTCCGGGCCGCCATCCCGCTGTCCCGCGGCCACCCGCGGCGACGGCGGGCGACGACAGGAGCGAGAGCATGAGTGACCGGACCGCCACGCTGCCGATCGTCGTCGAGAACGACGGCCGCGAGCTGACCGAGCTGATCGCCGCCCGCCGCGCGGAGCTGCGGACGGGCCTGGTCGAGCACGGCGGGCTGCTGTTCCGCGGGTTCGACGTCGGCGGCGTCGAGGGCTTCGACCGGGCGGTGCGGGCGCTGTCCGGCGAGCCGCTGGTCTACACCGAGCGTTCGTCGCCCCGGCACGCCATCGCCGGCCGGGTCTACACCTCGACCGACTACCCGCCGGACGAGGAGATCTTCCTGCACAACGAGAACTCGTACCAGGCCCGCTGGCCGTTGACGTTGTTCTTCTACTGCATCACCGCGCCGCAGACGCGGGGCGCCACCCCGCTGGCCGACGTCCGCCGGGTGTACGCCGAGATCGATCCGGCGGTACGCGAGGAGTTCGTCCGCCGCCGCTGGATGCTGGTGCGCAACTTCCACGGCGACTTCGGCACCCCGTGGCAGCACGTCTTCGGCACCGACGACCGGGCCGAGGTCGAGGCGTACGCGGCGGCGAACCGGATCGAGCTGGAGTGGCGGGGCACCGACGGGCTGCGTACCCGCGCGGTGCGCGACGTCGTGCACCACCGGCCCGGCTCGGACACCCCGCGCTGGTTCAACCACGCCACGTTCTTCCACGTCAGCACCCTCGCCAAGGATCTCCAGGAGGGGCTGCTGGCCATGTTCGGCACCGACGGGCTGCCGGCCAACACGTACTACGGCGACGGCGGCGAGATACCCGCCGACGTCATGGACCACCTGCGGGCCGCTTACCGGGCGGCCAGCGTCCGCTTCGACTACCGGCGCGACGACGTGCTGGTCGTGGACAACATGACCGCCGCGCACGGCCGGGAGCCGTTCACCGGCCCTCGCAAGATCGCCGTCGCGATGGCCGAGCCGCACACCCCCTGATCCGCGTCGCGGCTACCCGTTCCCGTGGCGGCCCGCAGCGTCGGCCTCCGACAGCTCCTCCGGGTCGGTGACCCAGGCGGAGAAGACCGGCACCCCGTGCCACGGGCCGGCCGCGCCGCCGTCGCCCCGCCCGTCGGTGGCGACCGCCACCACGGCGTACGGGTGGCCGAAGCGCAGCTCCGCGATCCGGGCCACCCCCTCCGGCGGCAGGCTGACCGTCGAGGCGAAGCCGGTGACGGCCGCCGCCTCGAAGCCGTACCGGCCGTAGCTGGCCGTCGCCGCCTGGGCCGCCTCGAACTCGAGCCCCGGCGAGTCCAGCAACTCGCCGAACACCCCGGCGACGGCGGGGAAGCCCAGCCCGGGGGCGGTCAGCTCGTGCCGGCTGCGGGCCGACCAGCAGGGCAGCACCGCCGTCACCCGCTCCTCCCGGCCGTGCGGCGCGTACGTGTGGGTCGGCTCCTCGCGCAGCGTCCAGAGCGGGCCCTCGCCCAGTGGCACGTCGAACAGGGAAAGCCGCGGTGCGGGCAGCTCATGCTCCGGCGTGTCGGCGACGGCCGTCGCCAGCTCCTGGGCCGCCGCGAGGACGTCCCCGGCCGGCACGTCGGGTGCCGCGACGACGGAGACCACCAGCAGCCCGGCCCCGCCGCCGTCGGCTCCCGCAGACTGGGCGGGGGCGGCGTGCACGGCGACGGTGCCGGCCCGCGCGGTGTCGGCGATCCAGCAGCGATGGCCGTACTCCGGGCTGCGCAGCACCCGGCGCAGCCCGCCGGCCCAGGCGCTGCCGGGCCCGAGCGCGCCAGCCGGCGCCACCTCGAACGGGGCCGCCCACGAGACCCGGGTGGCCAGGGCGCTGGCCAGCACCAGCAGCACCCGCGGCGAGACCTTCAGCGGGAACGCCTCGACGAGGCCGAGCGTGTGCTCCCGGGCCCACGCGTCGAGCCCCGCCTGGTCCGGCAGCGCCCCGGTCGCGGTCGACGCGGGCAGGGCGCCCCGCCACCCGTCGAGCCCGTGCGTCCCGACGCCGGGCCGGTGCCAGAACGCGGTCGCCGAGGGCACCAGCGGATGCGGCTCCGCCAGCAGGGCGTCGGCGGCCGTGGCGGCGGCCTCGACGTCGGTGCCGAGCACCTCCTCCAGCGCCGCGCGGGTCGGGCCGGTGGCGGCCGGTGCGGCGAGCGCCAGCAGCAGCCACGCGCCGAGCGGGGAGGCGACGTGGTGCCCGGCGCCGATCACGGCGTGCAGGCGGTCGGCGTAGCGGGCCAGGGGGGTACGGATGTCGGTGGTCACCGCTTCACTGTGCCCGCTCGGCGGGCCGCCGTCACCACCGGTCGGTCAGCCGCACCAGCCTCGACGGCCAGGCGGGGGCCACGGTCGGGGGCGTCGCGGCACCCGGGTGGGGCAGCCGCTCGGGGCGACGACCGGGCCGGTACTCGAAGTGCCACCACTCGTTGTCGTACACCCGGTGCAGATGGTGGTGCGCGCCGTACGTCTCCAACCAGCGCGCGCCCTCGGCGGGTCGTACGTCGAGGGCCGTGCCCGCGACGTGCCGCGACTCGTGCGGCGGGAGTACCCGCAGCCGGGCCGCCTCCGGGGACCCGGCGCACCGGACCGCCTCGGCGAACAGGCGTGCCTGCTCCTCGGCGGTCCGGTGCCCGGACGTGAGCCCGATCAGCTCACCGTCGCGCCACAGGGCCTGCGCCCGGGCGGCCTCGAAGGCCGCGCGCGTGGCGGGCGTCAGGCCGGTCAGGTCCTCGGCCGGAAAACGCGTCGCCAGCGCCCACTGGCAGGCCACATGCTTCGCCCGGCCGCCCGCGACGACGAACGCCACCGGCAGGAGCACCACCGCGAGAGTCAGCGTGACGACCTCGTACACGCGATCGAGGCGCCGGGCGGACCGGGCCGCGCTCATGATGTTCGCCCGCCGGGCCAGGCGGACGACGACGGACCTGACCCGTGGCCCGGCCGGCGCCCGCCGTCGACCAGGAAGCCGTTGCCTCGTCGATGCCCCTGACCCGTGGCACTCCACGTCATCGACCGAAATCATGGAGTCAGACTTCCGCAACCGTCACGCGCCGGCCTGAGTACGACTACTCAGCGCGCGGTCGTGGAGTCGGCTCCCGCCGGTTTTGTCACCGGACTGTCATGAGACCGCAGGGTCACCTCCAACATCGACGCCGAAAGTGATCGCCGGTCGTCGCCGACGTCCGTGGCGGCCGAGCCCCGGCCGACCCGTACGCCCGCCGGAACGACGTCGGCACCGGCGGCGACAACTTTCCGAGTTCCCGGGCCCCGGACGGGGCGCGGGACACCCCGACATGCGGGCCGGCCGGCGCGCGCGGAGCCGGGAACACGGCCCGCGGACCGGGCAGCCCACGGAGGTCCACAGACCATGACCGTGTCCGCGACAGGTCCGGCAACCGACGACAGCACCCCGCCGGGCGACGCACCACCCGAGCCTGGCCGCCCCGCACAGGGCATCGACCGGACGGTGCTGGGCGTCGCCGCAGCGGTGACCGTTCTCTTCGTCGCGTGGGGCATCGTCGCCACCGACAACCTCGCCTCGGTCACCGACACCGCGCTCGACTGGGTGGTCCGGTCGTTCGGCTGGGTCTTCGTGCTGGCCAGCACCGGCTTCGTGGTGCTGTCGATCTGGCTGGCGCTCAGCCGGTACGGCCGGATCAAGCTCGGCCGCGACGACGACGAGCCCGAGTTCTCCACCGTCTCCTGGGTGGCGATGATGTTCAGCGCCGGCATGGGCATCGGCCTGATGTTCTGGGGCGCCGCCGAGCCGCTGTCGCACCTGGCGACCCCGCCGCGTGGCCTCAACGAACCGAACTCCCCGCAGGCCGCGCGGGTGGCCATGGAGTACTCCTTCTTCCACTGGGCGCTGCACCCGTGGGCGATCTACGCCGTGGTGGGTCTCGCGCTGGCCTACTTCACCTTCCGCAAGGGTCGGCGCGGCCTGATCAGCAGCGCCTTCTTCCCGCTCATCGGGGAGCGCGCCAACCGGGGACCCGGCCGGGCCATCGACATCTTCGCGATCTTCGCGACGCTGTTCGGGTCGGCCGTCTCCCTCGGGCTGGGTGCCCTGCAGATCAACAGCGGCCTGACGAACCTCTGGGACGTGCCGAAGTCCACCCCACTGGCGATCGGCATCATCGCGGTGCTCACCGTGGCGTTCGTGGTCTCCGCCGTCACGGGCGTCAAGCGGGGCATCCAGTTCCTGTCGAACACCAACATGGTGCTCGCGGTGGCGCTGATGTTCTTCCTGCTCGTGGTGGGCCCGACGGTCTTCGTCCTCAACACGCTCACCGCGTCCACCGGCGGTTACCTCTACGACCTCATCCCGATGAGCTTCCGCACCGGCGCCTTCGGCGGCGAGCAGTGGATGGCGGGCTGGACCATCTTCTACTGGGCGTGGTGGATCTCCTGGACCCCGTTCGTCGGCGCCTTCATCGCCCGCATCTCCAAGGGCCGCACCATCCGCCAGTTCGTCCTCGGTGTGGTGGCCATCCCGAGCCTCGTCAGCTTCGTCTGGTTCTCGGTGTTCGGCGGTACCGCCATCGACCTGCAACTCAACGGCACCGACCTGTCGGCCGCGGTGAAGGAGAGCCCGGAGGCGGCGCTCTTCGCGGTCCTGCGGGAGTTCCCGTTCTTCACCGTCACCGCGATCCTGGTCATGGTGCTGGTGGCGCTCTTCTTCGTCAGCGGCGCCGACGCCGCCTCGGTGGTGATGGGCACGCTCTCCTCGCGCGGCAGCCTGGAGCCGAAGGCCTGGCTCGTCTCCATGTGGGGCGTGCTGACCGGCCTGGTGGCCGCGGTGCTGCTGCTCGCCGGCGGACTGTCCGCCCTGCAGTCGCTGACCATCCTCGCCGCGCTGCCGTTCCTGTTCGTCATGGTCGGCATGGTCGTCGGCCTGCTCCGCGAGCTGCGGCGCGAGCCGGACAGCGCCACGATGGCCCCGGAACTGCGGGCCCTCGTGTCCGCGGGCACGTCACCGGCCGCCAGGAGGCCCGAGTCCTCCTGACCCCGGCGCGTGCGGCGCGGGCCGTCCCTTCGAACCCGGGGACGGCCCGCGCGGCACGTGGGCTCCGGCCCGTGGACGTACCATCGTGGACGTCCGTACGGGCGGCGCCTCCCGGCGGCGGGCCGAGCGAGGAGGCGTGTCGTGACCCAGGCCCAGCCGGCTGCCGCGCGGGCGCCACGCCTGATCGTGCTCAACGGGCCACCCGGCTGCGGCAAGTCGACGCTGGCCCGCAGGTACGTCGAGGACCACCCCCTCGCGCTCGACCTCGACATCGACCGGATCCGTGACCTCATCGGGCGGTGGCGTGATCATGCCGGTCCCGCCGGTCTCCTCGCCCGCGCCGTCACGCTGGCGGCGGCCCGGGCGCACCTGGCCGGCCGCCACGACGTGATCATCCCGCAGTTCCTCGGCCGTTCCGAGTTCATTGAGCAGGCCGAGCGCGTGGCACACGACACCGGCGCCCGGTTCCACGAGGTCGTCCTACTCGACGACAAGGAGAACGCGCTGCGGCGATTCGCCGAACGCAGCCGTACCTCCACGGATCCGGCGCATCTCGACGCCCAGCGCCTGCTCGACCGGCATGGCGGGACCACCGAGCTGGCGGCGATGTACGACCGGCTGCTCGCCGTCGTCGCCGCCCGGCCCGGGACGAGCGTGGTGCGCAGCGAGCACGGCAGGGAGGACGAGGCCTACCGCGAACTCCTCGCCTGCCTCAGCTAGCGCGGGGACCGGCCACGGTCCGGCCACCCCGCGCGGTCCGGCCACCCGCGCGGGCGTGCGGAACAGGCGTGGACCGCCGCTCCGACGCGACGCCCGCCTGAGCCGCCGCAGGAAAAGCGGGTGCGGGTGACGGTGCCGAGGCGGCCGGCTCCCGCCGCTCACGACGCTGACGCGTCCCGGCGGCGGGGTGAGCGCCCCCGGCGCGTCCGCTGCGGGGGACCGGCCCCCTGACCCGACGGTTCCGGGCGTTCGACGCGGGTGGGGTCGCCGCGGACGAGTTCGTCGTGGACGCGCCACCGGGCCGTGCCGGCGGCGCGCTCGGCGGTCTCGTCGTCGCGGGCGATCCGCTGTCGCAGCAGCTGGATGGCGAGGCGCCGGTTGAGGCTGAACTGCCGCTCGGTGTCGACCACCACGACGATGCCCGACGGGCGGTGGGTCGCCCGCACCGCCGTGCTGGCCTTGTTCCGGTGCTGGCCGCCGGGGCCCCCGGTACGGCAGGCCACGATGTCGACGTCCGCCTCCGCGAACGCCGTGGTCGGGCTGTCGAGCTGGCACGGGCGGGCGACGACGTACCAGTTCTTCCGGCCGGTGCCCGCCCGGTAGGGGCTGGGGGCCTGCCAGCACAGGGTGCCGGTCCACGAGGCGGCGAACGCCTCGGCGCCGTCGCCGGAGATCCGGACCACTGCCGACCGGTAGGTGTCGGGCCGTTCGCCGGGCACGGTTTGGACCCGGTGGGTCGTCAGGCCCCGCCGGGCGGCCTCGGTCTCCAGGCGGTGCAGCAGCCGGGCCAGCGCCCAGGCGCACTCCTGCGGGCCACGCCCGGCCGACACGAGCAGGTGCAGGCTCATTGCCGGCCCCGCTTGCGGCGGTCGTCGCGGCGGTCGGACCGGGTGCTGGACCCCACGTCGGGCGTCTTGTAGGTGACCAGGGGGACCGTGGTGGCCACGGGCGTGGCCAGGTCGTGGTCGACGAGATCCGTGATCACGCGCTCGATGCGCTTGTAGGCCGTGGGCGCCTCCTCGAAGAGCAGCTGGCGGTCGCCGCACACCACCAGCGACCCCACCGGCGTGCGCCGCAGTTCCTCGACGGTGTGCTTGGCCCGGCTGCGCCGCAGGGCGTCGGCGCGGGACATCTTGCGGCCCGCGCCGTGCGCCACCGAGTGGTTGGCGTCCGGGCCGGCGTGGGCGGCCACGAGGTAGGAGGCGGTGCCCCGGGTGCCGGCGACGAGCACGTCGCGGCCGTCGCCCGGCGCCGCGCCCTTGCGGTGCAGGTAGACCCCGTCGTGGACCTCCACCAGGTTGTGGCACTGGTCGACGACGGGCTCGGTGGGCTCGGCCCCCAGGGCGTGGGCGACCCGGGCGGCCAGCAGCCGCCGGTTGAGCGAGCCCCACCGTACGGCGTCGTCGTGCGCCGCCAGGTAGGCGGCGGGATCGGGGGCGGGGCCCGCGCCGTGGGTCTCGGTGTGCGCCCGCAGGATCCGCTCGCCCAGGCCCCGGGAGCCGGTGTGGACGATGAGCAAGAGGTCGCCCGCGTCGAGCCCGAGCCGGCCCGCGTGGCCCGGCTCGAAGACCGTGTCGACGCGCGCCAGCTCGACGAAGTGGTTGCCGCGACCGACCGTCCCGAGCCCGTCGACGTGACCGGCGGGGATGTCGCCCGTCGCGGCGGCCCAGGCGGGGTCGTCGGCGTCCCGCCTGGGGTCGAGGGGGCGGTCGAGGTCGGGGAACCTGGCGGCGAGCCGCTCCGGCACGGCCCGCTTGAGCCTGATGGGGAACACGGCGATGCCGCAGCCGATGTCGGAGCCCACCAGGAACGGGTACAGCACGGTCGACGCCATGGCGGCGCCGATGGGGGCACCCTTGCCCGGGTGCAGGTCCGGCATGGCGGCGACGTGGATCATGCCGGGGAGGGCGGCCACCTGCTGGCACTGCGTCAGGGCCTCGGACTCGATCCAGCTCGTGGGGGAGGCGAAGACGGTGACGGTGGCCGGGGTGGACTGCGGCAGGGACTGGTGCGGAGACAAGGACGCTCGCTTCTCGCTGGAACAGCATGGACGGACGGCACCACGACACCGGTCGGTGCCGCGCGCCTCGGCGATGGGGATACTGCCCGTCAGAACGTCATGGACGACACTGTTCCGGAGCCGACCGGGTGCGGCAACCGACTTTCCGCCGCGCCGGCGACCTGTTCGACGCCCTGCCAGGGTTCCGCCCCCAAGCCGTGGGTCGTCGCGACGGTGGGCGGCTGTCAGGGGGCGGGCAGGGCGCCGAGGCGGTGCAGCAGTTGCCGGCCCAGCGGCAGACGCTTGTCGGCGTCGCCGTCCGTCCGGAGGTCCACGTTCAACGCGAAGCCGTACAGCCGGTCGTCGCGCTCGACCCAGCCGACCCACCATCCCGTGCCCGGGTCGGTGGCTTCCGTCCAGCCGGTCTTGCCGTACAGGGCGTACCCGGCGGTGCGCTCCAGGCGCAGGATGTCCCGGACAGTGGCCGGGTGCCCCCGGTCGGCTGGCAGCTCGCCCCGGGCCAGCCGGGCCAGCCACCGCGCCTGCTCGTCGGCCGAGATCTCCAGCGGCCCGTCCAACCAGAACCGGTCCACGGCCGGCCCGACCTCGCCGTTGCCGTAGCCGAGCCGGTGCAGCCACTCCCGCTCCCGGTCCGGCCCGATGCGGCGGGCCAGCTCCTGGAACACCGGCACGTTGGAGACCCGGACCGCGTCGCGCAGCCCCATGTCCCGCTCCCAGGCGGCGACGCGCTGCGGCCGACCGCCGTAGGGGACCTTCTCCCGATCGTCGCGCACCACGCCGGTCTCCAGCGCGATCAGGCTGTGCGCGATCTTGAACGTCGAGGCGGGGACGAACCGACGCTCGGCCCGCGCCCGGTCGACCATGACGACGCGGCCGGCCGTCACGTCGTACATGACGAAGGTGCCCCGGAGGCCGGCCTGCCGGAACAGGCCGGCCAGGTCGTCGCGGACCTCGACCGCCGGCGCGTTCGGCGTGGGGGAAGGACCCGTCGAGGCGGTGGCGGACGCGCCGGCCGGCGGCGGCTGCGGACGCCCGCTGCCGGTGCAACCGGTCGCGCCGGCCAGCAGGAGCAGGGCGACGGCCGTGGCGCCCGCGACCCGCCGCCGGGGGCGGGCGCGGCCCAGGCCGACGACCTCGCCCGGCACCCCGACCGCTACGAGGCCCGGACGGACCGCCGTCGGCGGCGCGGCCAGGCTTCGCGTCCGTGTCTCGAAGACCACCCGCCACCGCCTCCGTCCGTGCCGGCACCGACACCCCCAGTGAAGCACGTGCCATGGGATACGGCGCCGCCCGACCACCGCGCCGCCGGTCGGCTCACGGCCTCGTCGGGGCGTCCGGCTCCGACACCCGCAGATGCCGGTCCAGGTTCGCGACCAGCTCGTCCGCGCAGGCGGGAACGACGTCGTCGGCCCAGCCCCGCAGCGCCCGCAGGAACCCGGCCAGGTCCGCCCGGACGCCGTCGACGAGCCCCGTCAGCTCCTCGACGTGGATGTCCACCCAGGAACTGCCCTCCTCGTCCGCCCACACCCGGACCGTGCCGCCGGGGCGCCGCTCCACCCAGGGGTCGGGGTCGTGGCCGAGGTCCGGTGAGCGGCCGGCCGGGATCTCGTACCACTCGCGCCAGTCCTCCAGGCCACTGCAACAGCCCGGATCGACCCGCGCCCCCGTCACCGGGTCGGTGAGGCGCAGACCGCCGGGCACCACCAGGGAGCCGGGCCCCGGGCCGGCCGCCACCACCGGCAGCACGGCGGTCAGCGGATCGTCGTCCCCGGGCCACACCGTGCGATCGTCGAGGTGGTTGTACGCCGCGATCCGGGCCACGGCGGCACCCACCTCGGCGGCGGTCAGCGCGCCGGAGAGAGCCAGCCACGGGCCGACGTCGGCCACCGGCCAGAGCGGGAAGTCGTCGAGGCGATCCACCTCGAGCACCGGCTGGAGCCGTGGCGAACGGCGGGTGGAGGCGGACCGGGACCGGACGGCGCGCCCGCCGGGGGCACGGGGTCCGGTCACGGTGCGGACGCGCCGATCACGGCGGCCACGTCGGGCGGCAGCGGGTACGGGCGCTCCGGGGGCAGCAGCGCCCCGGCGGCGGTGTCGTCGCCGGCGTCGAGCGCCGCGCGCACCGCGTGGGCGGTCGGGGTCACGTCGGTGAGACCGACCAGCCACTCGTCGACGTACCGGCGCACCGCCTCACCGGAGAGCCCCACCTGTAGGGACCGGTGCGGCAGCGGGGCCAGGCGCAGCGACCGTTCCGGGTCCCACTGCACCCGCACCGGGCTGGCCCGCAGCCGTCGCGACCAGTCCTCCCGGTCCTGGTGGCGGTCGCGCTCGAAGCTGCTCAGGCACGAGTTGGTGAGCGCCCACTCGAAGCCGGCGCGGGTGATCTCGACGGCCAGCACCCGCTCCTGCCCGGGCTTCGTGCCCCAGCCGCAGCGGTACATCATCCAGCGGAACGACGGCTTGATCCAGGTCATCCGTTCCCGCTTGAACGGCGGCACGAAGCGGCCGGCGGCCAGCGCCGGGCGGGCGATCTCCGGCGGGTACGCCTGGTACACGGTCACGGTGTCGGCGGTGAAGCGGGCGCGGACCTGGTGGGCGGGGACCTGCATGGCGCCGATCCTGACCGATCGTCCGGGCCCGGTCCATCGGATTGTCCCGCCCGGGCCGGCGGCCCCGGTGGGGGATAGGCTGCCGGTCGTGGCAGGTCTTCTCAGGAGTGTGGCGGCCCGTATCGGCGGGGTGATCCCGTCGCCGCGCCGGCCCGGGCCGGGCCCGGCGCGGGTCGCCCGCCCCCGCCAGGTCGCGGCGTTGCAGCGCCGGCAGTTGGCGTACGCGCCGGAGCTCGACGGGCACGCCGATCCGGGCGAGATCGTCTGGACCTGGGTGCAGTACGAGGACGACCCGCGCCAGGGCAAGGACCGCCCCGTGCTGGTGGTGGGCCGGCACAGCCGGACGCTGTTCGGGCTGATGCTGTCCAGTCAGAGCGAGCGCGACGGGCAGCGGCACTGGCTGGCGCTCGGCCCGGGCGAGTGGGACCGGGACAACCGGCCGAGCTGGGTGCGGCTGGACCGGGTGCTGACCATGCGGGAGGACGGCATCCGCCGGGAGGGCGCGGTGCTGGACCGGGCCCGTTTCGACCGGGTCGCCCGGGCCCTGCGCGCCGGCTACGGCTGGCGCTGACCCGTCAGGCCGGCTCGCGGCTCGGGCCGATCCCGGCGTCGCGGGTGTCCGGCGGCGGGTACGGCTGCTCGGCCAGCAGCCGGGCCAGGTGCGCGCTGTTGAGCGCCAACGCCTTTGTGGTGCGTCCCGTGGTGTCGGGCTTGGGCCGGGCGTCGATGTAGTCGACCTTGTGCAGCGCCTCGCCGACCCAGTAGGTGGCGCCCGCCGCGGGGCAGGTGAAGCCGACCTCGTTGAGGGCCTGCTGGACCTCGCCGATGGTGTGGTGCGCGCCGTCCTCGTTGCCGACGACCGCGACCCCGCCCACCTTGCCGTAGGTGAGCAGCCGGCCCTCGGCGTCGGTCTCGGAGAGCTCGGCGTCGAGCCGTTCGAGGACCATCTTGCACACGGCGGACGGCTGACCGAGCCAGATCGGCGTGGCGATGACGAGGATCTGCGCGGCCATCAGCCTGGACCGGATGACCGGCCAGCCGTCGCCGTCGCCCTCGTCGGTGGAGACGCCGAAGCGCACGTCGTGGTCGACGACCCGGATCAGGTCGCCCGGCACGCCCTGGTCGGCGAGGGCGTCGAGCACCTCGCGCCCGAGCACCTCGGCGCTCGACGGGGCGGGGGACCGCTTGAGGGTGCAGTTCAGGACCAGGGCCCGGATGCTCGCCACGGTGTTCCTCCCTCGGCCGGTGCGGCGCTGACCCTGCCGGCATACCCGGCAACCGGCGCGAGACACGTCGAAACGCGTCGTGTCCCGACCGGCGGTCCGCTGGCGTGGGCCTGCGCGCTCAGCACTCCGCCAGGTGGGCGCTGTCGACGAGTTGCCGGGGCGGGCGGGCCACTCCGAGGCTCTTGGCCCGGTACATGGCGGCGTCGGCCCGGTCGAGCGCCTCGGTGAGCTGCGCGGGCCCGGTGACGGGGGCGAGCCCGACGGAGGCGGTCACCCGGACGCTGAGCCCGCCCAGCGGGATCGGCGCGGCGAGGCTGTCGCAGAGCCGCCGGGTGGCGTGCTCGATCCACCGCCGGTCGATCGTGGGGCTGGCCAGCAGGCCGGCGAACTCGTCGCCGCCGAGCCGGGCGACCAGGTTGTCCCCGGCGAAGGCGGCGAGCCGTTGGGCGACGCTGACCAGCACCTGGTCGCCGGCGGCGTGGCCGTAACGGTCGTTGATCTGCTTGAAGTCGTCGAGGTCGAGCACCACGGCGATCAGCGGCTGCCCGGCCGCGTCGGTGAGCAGCGTGGCGGCCAGGCGGTAGAACGCGCGGCGGTTGGGCAGGCCCGTCAGGGGGTCGTGGCTGGCGGCGTGCCGCTCGGCGGCGAGCTCGGCCTGGAGGTGCCGGATCTCGACCTCGGCCTGGATGGCGCGGCGCCGCAGCTGCCAGGAGGTGACGAGTGCCCCGGCGGCACAGATGCCGGACGCGATGGTCAACGGATCCGGCACGAGACCTCCCATCAGCACGTCGCCGCCGGCCCCGCGCGCGGCGGTCCGCGCCCGCGTGTCGGGCCCCGTCCGGCCTGGTGGCAGCCCCAGGTCGGGTCACTCAGAGTGAACAGATGGGCACTGTCCACGTGCGTTATCATGCTCGCTGTCCGGTGCAGATGCAATAGCAGATGCACGTGCAGGAAGCCCTTCGTCGATATCGTGCCCCCTCATCAGGCACCGCTGCCCGGCATCGCGGGGCTCGCGAGAGAAAGACGTCCATGCAGCAGCCTCCGAACGGCGTTCCCACCACCCAGCTGCCCCCGCTCGCCTGGCAGAAGAGCCGCCGGAGCAATCCCAGCGGCAACTGCGTCGAGCTGGCCGAGCTGCCCGGCGGCGCCGGCATCGCCCTGCGCAATTCCCGGCACCCGGAGGGGCCGGCGTTGATCTACACGGTGGACGAGATCGCCGCCTTCGTGCGCGGCGCGCGCGACGGGGACTTCGACAACCTGATCGCCTGAGCGCGTCCCGCCGACCGGGACGAATTGTCCGCACCGAGGAAGTTCACCTCACTCACGGTTCATGGCATGCTTACACGTCGGCCGCGCGAGGGCACCCGGTCGGCACGAACCGGCATGTGGAGGTCGGCTGTGACGATGGGTCCCGCCGAGGGCGGTCCGGGGACCGGCCCGACCGTGCTGCGCATGCTGCTCGGCGCCCAACTGCGCCGGCTGCGCGAGTCCAGCGGGGTGACCCGGGAGGGCGCCGGCTGGGAGATCCGCGCCTCCGAGTCGAAGATCAGCCGGATGGAGCTGGGCCGGGTCGGCTTCAAGGAACGCGACGTCGCGGACCTGCTCACCCTCTACGGCGTCACCGCGTCCGAGGAACGGGAGGCGCTGCTCAAGCTCGCCCGCGACGCCAACAGCCCGGGCTGGTGGCACCGCTACGGCGACGTGCTGCCGAACTGGTTCCAGTCGTACCTCGGACTGGAGGCGGCCGCCGCGCTCATCCGCAGCTACGAGGTCCAGTTCGTCCCCGGCCTGCTTCAGACCCGGGAGTACGCCCGGGCGGTGGTGCTGCTCGGGCACGGCCGGGCCGCACCGGCGGAGATCGAGCGTCGGGTCGCACTGCGTATGCAGCGCCAGCGGTTGCTGCACCGCGAGAACCCGCCGCAGCTCTGGGCGGTGGTGGACGAGGCCGCGCTGCGCCGGCCGATCGGCGGCCCGCGGGTGATGCGTGAGCAGGTGGCGGCGTTGATCGAGGCCACCAAGTCGCCGAACATCCGGCTCCAGGTCATCCCGTTCGCCGCCGGTGGGCACGCCGCCGCGGGTGGGGCCTTCACCATCCTGCGCTTCGGTGACCGGGAACTGCCCGACATCGTCTACATCGAACAGCTCACCAGCGCGCTCTACCTCGACAAACGCGACGACCTCGACTACTACGCGGTCGCGATGGAGCGGCTCTGCGTGGAGGCCGAGCCGCCGGAGCGTACGCCGGAGATCCTCGGCGCGATCCTGGACGACCTCTACCCGGGGTGACCCCGGCGGGGTCTCGCCTCGACGGCGGTGCGGCTACCATGGTCGCCGACCGGCGACAGTGGACGGACGCCCCCGGTCGCGGGTGGCGCAGAGTCGTGGAGGCTGCCTTGACCACCGATGCCCCGGGCACGACGACCGGCCCCGCGCACCCGAGCGACCGCATCGACACCTCGGTGGCCCACCCCGCGCGCCGGTACAACTACTGGCTCGGTGGCAAGGACAACTTCCAGGCCGACCGGGACTCCGGCGACATGGTGGCGGCGTCCTTCCCGACCATCCGCACCGCCGCGCTGGAGAACCGCCGTTTCCTCCAGCGGGCCGTGCGGCACCTCGCCCGGGAGGAGGGCATCCGCCAGTTCCTCGACATCGGCACCGGCATTCCGACCGCCGACAACACCCACGAGGTCGCGCAGGCGATCGCCCCCGAGTCGCGGGTGGTCTACGTCGACAACGACCCGATCGTGCTCGCGCACGCCCGGGCGCTGCTGACCAGCTCGCCCGAGGGCGCCACCGCCTACATCGACGCCGACCTGCGCGACCCGGAGCGGATCCTGCACCACCCCGACCTGCTGCGCACCATCGACCTGTCCCGGCCGGTCGCCCTGATGCTGGTCGCGATCCTGCACTTCGTCGGCGACGACGACGACCCGTACGCCGTGGTCACGCGGCTGCTCGACGCGCTGCCGCCGGGCAGCTACCTGGCGGCCTCGCACGCCACCCACGACTACCTCCCCCCGCACGTGGCGCAGGAGGCGAAGGCGGCGGCCCGGGGCGGCAGCCCGCACGGCCTGATCAACCTGCGCACCCGGGCCGAGTTCATCCGGTTCTTCGACGGGCTGGAGCTGTTGGAGCCCGGCGTCACGTCGGTCGCCGAGTGGCGTGCCGAGGACGCGCCGCAGCCCCGCCCGGCGGCGGCCGAGGTCAGCATGTACGGCGGGGTGGCCCGCAAGGGCTGACCGCGCACCTGCGCGCCCGCCGGCCCGGACCACCACGGTCCGGGCCGGCGCTGCTGCGCGGGGTCACCCTCGACGTCGCCCGGCGCTACCGCGTGGAGTCGCTCTCGACGTCGCCCCCGCACTCGACGTCGCCCCCGCACTCGACGTGGCCCCGCGCTGGGCGTCACCGTGGCCGGGGCGGCGTGGTGGGCCGCGTCGGTGTTCCTGTCGCGTGCGGTCCCGAGCCGGCTCGCCGCCTGTGGCGTTGACGAGGGCGGCCCGCTCCGCCTAGTCTCTGTATCGATCCAGTCTGAATCGATACAGAGAGGCCGCGGTGAAGCCGACCCTGCAAGCCGTCGCGGACGCCGTCGGCGTGTCCCGCAGCACCGTCTCCAACGCCTACAGCCGACCCGACCAGCTCTCCGCCGCCCTGCGCCAACGGATCCTGGACGCCGCCCGGCAGCTCGGCTACCCCGGCCCCAACCCCACCGCCCGGTCGCTGCGGCGCGGGTACGTGGGCGCCATCGGAGTGCTCTTCGAGTCGCGGCTGTCGTACGCCTTCACCGACCCCTTCGCGGTCCGCTTCCTGGCCGGCGTCGCCGAGGCGGCCGAGCGGCACGGCACCAGCCTGCTGCTCGTGCCGCTGCCAGCCGACGAGCCCGCCGCGCGGCGGGCGGTGGAGAACGCCGCCGTCGACGGCTTCTGCGTCTACTGCGTCGGCGACGAGGGCTGGGTCGTCGACGTGCTCCGCGAGCGCGGCCTGCCCGTCGTCACGACCGCCCCCCGCGACGACGCCGGCCCCGACGACCGCTACGTCGGCATCGACGAGCGGGCCGCCGCCCGGGCCGTCGCCGCCCACGTGGCGGGGCTGGGGCACCGGCGGGTCGCACTGCTCGGCGACGCCGTGCGCCCCGGCGCGGCCCCGGGCGAACTGCGCCTCGCCGAGGTGGCAGACGTCGCCCACCCGACGACCCGGGCGCGGCTGGCCGGGTTCGCCGACGCCTTCGCCGAGGTCGGCGTCACCTGGTCCGAGCTGACCGTGCTCGCCGCCACCGACAACAGCCGGGCGGCGGGCGCCACGGCCGTCGCCGCCGCCCTCGCCGCCCCCGAACCGCCCACGGCGGTCCTGGCCTGCGCGGACGTGCTCGCCCTCGGCGTCCTCGACGCGCTCGCCGAGGCAGGTCGGCCGCCCGTGTCGGTCACCGGCTTCGACGACATCGCCGAGGCCGCCACCGCCGGCCTGACCACCGTGCGGCAACCAGCCGAGGAGAAGGGGCGCATCGCCGCCCGACTCCTGCTCGACCCGCCCGCCGACCCGGCGGCCGGCCACGTCCTGCTACCCACCGCACTCGTCGTCCGGTCCTCCACCGGACCCGTCCCAGGGAGCTGACCATGGAACAGTCCACCGGCTTCGTCCTCGCCGTCGACGCGGTGACCCGACACGTCAACTCCGCCCGGCCGGACGCCCCCGTCCGCCCGGAGCGGCCCCGCGTCGCGCGACTCGCCCCCACCCGGCTGGTCGCCGCCGCCGTCCTGCGCCGGCTCGCCGACCGCATCCAGCCGCCGCCGGTCGCCGCCGCGCCGCGCTGCTCCTGACCGTCGGCGCGGGCCGGTAGCCCGCTGCTCCTGACCGCCCGTGCGGGGCCGGTAGCCCACTGCTCTCGACCGTCGGCGCGGGCCGGTCGTCGCCGTCCGAACCGCGACGACCGGCCCGCAACCGGGCACCGCGCTGGTGGCAGACCCCGCCGGCAGGGCAGACTGAACGGCTATGTCGCCGTTCTCGCCCACCCTGCGGTTGCACGACCGCTACGTCCTGCGCGAGCGCATCGGCCTCGGCGGGATGTCCGAGGTGTGGCGCGCCGACGACGAGGTGCTGCACCGGCCCGTCGCCGTCAAGGCCCTCACCCGGCAGTTCGCCACCGACCCGCAACTGCGGGCCACCATCCAGCGCGAGGCCCGCGCCGCCGCGCGGCTGACCCACCCGCACGTCACCCAGGTGTACGACTACGGCGAGGCGGCCCTGGACGGCGGCATCGTCGTCCCGTATCTGGTGATGGAGCTGGTGCAGGGGCGCAACCTCGCCGACCGGCTCGCCGACGGGCCACTGCCCTGGCCGGAGGCGGTGCGGATGGCCGGCCAGATCGCTGCGGCGCTCGCCGCCGCCCACCGCATCGGCGTGGTGCACCGCGACGTCAAGCCCGGCAACGTGATGCTCACCGAGACCGGCGCCAAGGTGCTCGACTTCGGCATCGCCGCGCTCGCCGGGCCGCACCACCCCAGGGCGGGGCAGACCGGCGAACTGCTGATGGGCACGCCCGCGTACTTCGCCCCGGAGCGGATGCGGCCCGGGCCGCCGAACCCGGCCAGCGACGTCTACGCCCTCGGCGCGCTGCTCTACCGCACCCTCACCGGCCGGGCCCCCCTGCCCGTGCAGACCTGGGAGGACGCGCTGGAGGTGCACGCCGGGCACCCGCCGGTGCCGCCCCCGCGGGTCCCCGGGCTGCCGCCCGACATCGCCGAGCTGACCCTGGCCTGCCTGGCCACCGAGCCGGCACAGCGGCCGGGCGCGACCCAGCTCGCCACCCGCTTCGCTTCGGAGGCGCCGGCCCACCCGCCCACGGCCGTCCTGCCGACCCCGTCCGCCGGCGCCTCGTCTGCGACCTCCCCCTCGCCGGCAGGCGCCGAGCACCCGCCGACCCTGATCGACCGCTCACCGCCGTCCCCGAACCCCACCGGCCGCGCGGGGGTGCCGTACCCCGCCCCGCCGGGCAGGCGCCATCCCGTGGTCGCCCGCACCGGCCGTCCCGCCCCGGCCGGCGGCGCGGGGACCACGCGCAACAGGCCCGTCACCGCGCTGGTCGCCGTCGGGGTCGCGCTGCTCGTCGGGCTCGTCGGTGCGCTCGTCATCGGCGACGGCGGAAGTCCGCCACCGGCGGCGGCCCCCGTCACCGGCACACCGGCCGGCAAGCCGACCTCGGCCAGGCCGACGCCGCCGCCAGCCAGGACCTCCGCCCCGCCGCCGGTGTCCGCGCGGCCCGACCCCGTCGGCCTGCCGCAGTTCGTCGCCGAGTTCGCCGCGGTGCTCGCCTGGGCGCAGGCCCGCGGCGACATCGACCGCAAGACGGTCGAGGGGCTGCGGGACAAGCTCGCGGACCTGAGCCGGGGCAGGGAAAAGGACCGGGCCAAGCGGGTCGAGAAGCTGCGGGAGCGCCTCGCCGAGGCGGCCGAGGAAGGGCAGCTCCCGCCCGACACGGCGGCCCGACTCGACGCCCTGCTCGACCGGATCCACACGCCGGCGCCGGACGACGACGAGGACGACGACTGAACCGGCTCAGCCGACCTCGACCGCGAACCCCTGCTCCACCCGGCCGCCCCGCACCACCTGCGCGTACGCGCCCACGCACGGCTGCGCGCCGAGCTGCGGCAGCGGCGCGACCCGGTTGAGGCGGGCCGGGACGCGCAACGCCTCGGCCTGCCGGGGCAGCGACCCGTGCGCCAGGGTCGGCACCGCGCACCGCGGGGTCGGGGCGAGTACCCGCAGCACCAGCTCGGGGCCGACCCGCAGCTCGCGGCCGACCCAGTCGTTCTCGGCGAAGCCGTCCACGCCGACGTCGAGCACGAGGTTGGGCCGGTAGCGGACCGCCTCGACGGTGCCGCCCGGAAGCTCGGCGGCCACCCGGGCCAGGGTGGCCGTCGTGACCAGGTGCACCGGGGCGAAGTCGAAGAAGGTGCCCGGCGCCGCCGCCCCGAGCGGGTTGGCGTCGACCGGCACCTCGGCGGCCAGACCGGCCGCCAGCACCGCGTCCGGGTCGGCCCGCTCCAGGAGCGCCCCGGCGGGCGGCCGGTCGATCAGCGTCACCGGGACGCCCAGCACCCGGGACAGCACGTCGTCGACGCCGGGGTCCACGCTGGACAGGACCCGCCCGTCGGGCAGCGTGATCCGTACCTCATCGGGTGCGGCGCCGGCCGCGCGGAGCGTGAGCAGGTCGCGCCAGCGCCGGGGATGCTTCGCGCTGGCCACCCGCCCGGTGTCCCGGTGCCGCAGGGCCAGCCGCCGGTCGCCCGCCACCCCCGCCGGGCCGACGTCGGCGTGGGGCAGCCGCTCACCCAGCATCGACTTCACCGGGTAACGCCACAGCTGCGCCAGCCGGCCGGTCATCCTGCCGCCGCCCCGGCGCGGGTCGCCGCGATCCGGACCGGGGCCCCGCCGACGGTCGTGGTGCGCGTCGTCACGGGGCCACCCTAGTGCGAACCCCTGCTGTAGGCCGTCCGCCGGACGCAAGGGCCGGCCCGTTGGCGGACTCCCAGGATCGGTTCGTAGCGTGTGGGCCATGATTCGTACCGCGCACGCCCTGCTCGCCTCCGGCACCGCCCCCGAAAAGGCCGCGCCGCCCGAGGACGGGCTGGTCGGCTTCGTCATCGGCCTGGTCGAGCGGCTCGGTGGCCCCGGCGCGGGTCTGGCCGTGGCCCTGGAGAACCTCTTCCCACCGATCCCCAGCGAGGTGATCCTGCCGCTGGCCGGCTTCGTCGCCGGGCAGGGTCGGATGAGCGTGGTCAGCGCGATCTTCTGGACCACCCTCGGCTCGCTGCTCGGGGCCCTCGCCCTGTACTGGATCGGCGCCGCGCTGGGCCGCGAGCGGATCCGGGCGATCGCGCAGCGGCTGCCGCTGATCAAGCTCAGCGACGTGGACCGCACCGAGGAGTGGTTCCTGCGGCACGGGGTGAAGGCCGTCTTCTTCGGGCGGATGATCCCGATCTTCCGGAGCCTGATCTCCATCCCGGCCGGCGTGGAGCGGATGCCGGTGCTGACCTTCGCGGTCTACACGACGCTCGGCAGCCTGATCTGGAACACCACCTTCGTGATGGCCGGCTACCTGCTCGGCGACAACTGGCACCTCGTCGAGGGGTACGCCGGCGTGCTGCAGAAGGTGGTCATCGTCGCCAGCGTGGCGGCCGCCGGCTGGTTCGTGGTCTCCCGGATCATCCGGGCGCGGCGCGGCGCGCCGGAGGCTGTCGACCCCGTCCCGCCCGTCGACCCTGCCCCGCTGCCCCACGCGCCGGACCCGACGGGGCGGGGCACGATCTACCGCAGCGCGTACTCGGACGGGCAGGCACCAGACCGCGACCTGTCCCGCTGAGCCGGTGGCGCGGCCACGGCGGGCGCTACCACGCCCGCCGGGCCCCGTCGTGGTGGCCCTCGGGCTCCGCGCCGCCGCCGAGGCGCTCTGCACAGGCGGCGCGGGCACCCCGCCCCGACCTCGATCGACCCCGGGCCGCGGAAGTCCACCCGCGGGTTTGCCCCCTGCGTCGGGCACTGCGGGCCACACCCCGTCGAGGCCCACTGTCGCGTCCGCCCGCCCGGCTCCTACCGGAGATCTTGGTAGAAAACGGCCCCTCCAAGGGCCGTTTTCTACCAAGATCTCCACCGGTGGCCCGGTGTCCGGTTTCGTGTGGCTGTCCGGGGTGAGTGGGTCGTCAGCGGGGTGGCGTGGCGTGCCGAATGTGCGGTTTGTGGGTGTGACCGGGGGCATGGTGGGGGCGGAATCGTGGCGGGGGCGGGGTCGTTACATCCTGCGTACGGCCGAGCAAGACCACGCCGCCGAGGGCACGCCGCCCCGACAGATGGCGGGCCCGGGGCGCCCGGAATGATGGCGGGCCGGCGGTGGTTACACATGGTCCGGCCGACGCGAGGGCGTCCCCCGCCCCGCACGACAGCCCGGCCTCCCTCCGGCCCGCACGGGTCATCCGGCCGGCATGGCCGATCTGATCTTTCCTCCGGCTGAATGTCGGAGATCCTCTCCAGGTTCGCTGGAGATCCTCCGTGAGTTCGCATGAGCGCCGACGGTGCTTGCATCCGCGTGAGCCGATCCCCCTTCGGTGTGTGGGTGCCGACCCCCGAATGGAGCGTTTCTGATGAACACGATCATGCGTAAGAGCGTTCTCGGTGTTGCTGGTCTCGCGTTCGCCGGTGGCGTGTTCGCCGGTCCCGCGACCGCGCACGCGGCCCCGTCGGTGCAGTCGACCCCGGTCGCAGTGACGGTGCAGGCCGACAAGCCGTCGGCCGACAAGGCCAAGCTGATCCCGCACGGTGTGCAGGGCGCGCAGTCGCGTATCGACCTGTCCGACGAGCAGGTCGCCAACGTCAAGGCCATCATCGCGGCGACGAAGAAGGCCGGCATGGACGAGCGCGCCGCCGTCGTGTCGATCGCGACCGCACTGCAGGAGTCGAAGCTGGAGAACCTGGGTCACCTGGGTGACCGCAACGACCACGACTCGCAGGGCCTGTTCCAGCAGCGTCCGTCCTCGGGTTGGGGGACGGTGGAGCAGATCACCGATCCCGAGTACTCGACGACGGCGTTCCTGAAGGGTCTGAAGCAGGTCGACGGGTGGCAGGACATGCCGCTGACGAAGGCCGCGCAGACGGTGCAGGTGTCGGCGTACCCGGACCACTACGCCCAGTGGGAGCAGCAGGCCGCCGACCTGGTGGCCGAGCACTGGAACAGCTGACAGCAGTAGCCGAATCGCCGCTGGCCGGCACCCTGTCCGGGGTGCCGGCCAGACGCATGTCCGGAACTCGGAGTTGCGGGCGGCGCGAACCGGAGGTGCCCCGTTCGCGCCGACGTCGGAGTGGGCTGAGCGGTGGGGAGGCCGACGGGTTCGTGGCCTGTCCGGGCGTACAGTCGGGCGGTGGAGCGTACCGAGAAGATGCCCGCGCAGACCCGACCACCTGGCGTGGCGACCGCCGATCCCGGCAGCGTCCTGCTGCCAGGCCACGACGTGCCGCTGGGTCGCTACACGACCGTGCGTCGGCTGCTTCCGCAGCGGCAGCGGCGGATGGTCGGGGCCTGGTGCTTCGTGGACCACTTCGGCCCGGACGACGTTGCCGAGCGGCCCGGCATGGAGGTGCCACCGCATCCGCACACCGGCTTGCAGACCGTGACCTGGCTGCTCGACGGGGAGATCCTGCACCGCGACAGCCTGGGCAACGTCCAGCCGATCCGCCCCGGCCAGCTCAACGTGATGACCTCGGGGCACGGCATCGCGCATTCGGAGCGGTCGCCCGAGCGGCATCCGCCGCTGATGCACGGCGTGCAGCTCTGGGTGGCGCTGCCGGACCCGGCCCGCGCCGGGGCCGCCGACTTCGCCCACCACGCCGACCTGCCGCGCTGGCGCGACGGTGAACTGGACGTCACCCTGCTGGTGGGCGAGCTCGCGGGCGAGCGGTCCCCGGCTTTGACGTACACGCCGCTGCTCGGCGCGCAGGTGGAGCTGCGCGGACCCGCGCCGGCCACGCTGCCGCTGCGGCCCGACTTCGAGTACGGGCTGCTGGCCATGTCCGGCTCCGCTGAGGTCGACGGGGTGCCGTTGACCCCGGGGGCGCTGCTCTACCTGGGCACCGGTCGGGAGCAACTCACTCTGACTGGCGCGCCGGGGAGCCGGCTGCTGCTGCTCGGCGGGGCTCCGTTCGAGGAACCGCTGGTGATGTGGTGGAACTTCGTCGGCCGCTCGCACGAGGAGGTGGCCGCCGCGCGGGAGGACTGGATGGCCGGGCGGCGTTTCGGCGTCGTCGCCGACGATCCCGCCCCGCCGTTGCCCGCCCCGGCGCTGCCGACCACCCGCCTCAAGGCGCGCGACCGCAGCGGCGGGCTGCACGGCTGAGGCAGGCAGGCGTGGCCGGGCGCGGCGCGGGTAGTCGCCGGCATGCCGACCACATCCACTTCCCGTGTCGAGGACAGGAAACGCCTGGTACGCCGGCTCGCCGGCAGTGGGCGCGGCTTCGCCGAGCAGTACGGTTTCCGGGTCGTCAACAACCCGTCGAGCCTGTTCCAGGTGCTCTGTCTCGCCGTGCTGCTGGCCCGCCGGGGTGACTTCCGGCGGGCCGTGGACAGCGCGCACGCCCTGCCCGCAGCAGGCTGGGACAGCGCCGCCCGGCTGGCCCGGTCCCTGCACGGTGACCGGGTACGCGTGCTTTGCGACAGCGGCCAGCGTGGTGACGTCGACGCCCTCGCCGACACGCTCGGCGACCTGGCGCGCGCCGTGGTGGAGCGCTACCGGGGCGACCTGCGCCGCCTGCGCGCGGTGGCCCACCACGACCCGGCCCGGGAGCGGGAACTGCTCACCGAGCTGCCCGGGGTGGACGCCACGGTGGTGGACCTGTTCCTGCGCGAGGCCCAGGCGCTGTGGCGTGAGGTGGCACCGGTGGCCGACCGGAGGGCGCTCGTCGCGGCCCGCCGGCTGGGGCTGGGCCGCTCCGCCGACGACCTGGCGGGCCTGGCCGGCAGCGGGGAGTCCGAGCGCCTGGCGTGGCTGGTCGGGGCATTGGCCCGGGTGGACCTGGAGAAGCGGTACGCGGAGTTGGCCGCCTGACCTGGTGGTGGGCTGGCCCACACTTCCCCTCGTAATCGTCCGAACGGGTGATGTTTCATCGTATGATGGTCGCGGCACTGATGCCCGCCCGGTTCGGGTGGGCATTTACCGCCTGGTGGTCGCGGCCCGGTTCGGGCCCGACCGGCCACCGGACAGGTTCTGTGTGGCGCCCCGGTCGCGGTTCGCGACGGGGGCGCCCGCCTGTCCGGCAACTCCCGCTCTCCGCAGGCGTCGGCCCACTCCACGCGGATGCCGGCTCATCTTGCCAAGCCGGCCAGCAGGTTCACCGTGACCGCGATGATGAACGCCCCGAACAGGTACGACACCATCGCGTGTCGCAGGACCGTACGGCGCATCTCGTTGCTGTTCAGCGCCGTGTCGGAGACCTGGAAGGTCATTCCGACGGTGAACGCCAGGTAGGCGAAGTCCGAGTAGCGTGGCGGCTCCGACTGGTTGAAGTCGATCCCACCGTCGGGCCCCGTGTAGTAGATCCGCGCGTACCGGGCGGCGAACACGGTGTGCACCACCAGCCAGGACAGCAGCACGCTCAGCACGGCCAGCCCGCCGTAGAGGTTGCGGGCGGGCGCGGCGGGTGCCCCGTGCGCGCTGATCACCACGATGCCGACGGCCAGCAGGCTGGCCAGGCAGGCGGCGAGCAGCAGCGCGTCACGTACCGCCCGGTTCGGGTCCTCGTACACCGCCAGTCGGGCCGTCCCCCGCGCGTCCATCGGCCACAGCCGGTGCCAGACCAGCACCAGCCAGCTCAGCGCCGCCGCGTCCCAGCCGGCCAGCGGCGCCAGCGCCGGCGTGACGGCCAGCGCGGTGAGCCCGCCGGCCACCAGGCCGATCGCGCCCATCACGGTGAGCTGGACCGCGGCCGGGGTGTGCCCGACCGGCCCGCGCGTCGTCATCCGTCACCGGCGCGGGCGCCACGCTCCGGCCCGAACGTGTCCGGCCTGGACGTGCCCGGCGTGTCCGGCCTGGACGTGCCCGGCGTGTCCGGGCTGGACGTGCCCGGCGTGCCCCGCCCGGGCGCGTCGTCGGCCCGCGACAGCAAGGGTCAGATGCCGCGCAGGTGCTGCGACACGCGCTGGTGCCGCTTGTCCCGGGCCTGCGCCGCCCGCTGCGCGGCGCCGACCTCCGGGGCCGCCTCGATGCCCGCGGAACGGGCCACCTCGTTGCCGTTGGCGTAGTCGACCGGTGGAAGGGCCCGCAACGCGCGCAGCACGTCCGGCGGGGCGCCCTCCCGTTCGGCCTGGCGTACCACGTCGTCCTTTTCGGCCGGGTAGTCCAGGCTCGACAGGTGCAGCACGTCGGCGTAACTCGCCATGGTGTCGACTCCTCCGGGGCATCGATCCGGTCACGACCGGCGGCGGTTACCCGCCCGGCGGGCCGTCACGCGCCGTCCCGCGCGGAAATCCCCGTCGTTTCCCGGCCGTGCCGGCGGGTACGCGCAGACCCCGACGCAGCCTGAAGGAGCCCGGATGAACTACGACACCTTCGTCGACCAGGTCGCCCAGCGCACCCGTACCTCCTCGGAGCAGGCGGTGACGCTGACCCGGGCGACGCTCGAGACTCTCGCCGAGCGGCTGACCGGCGGGGAGGTGCTGGACCTGGCGGCCCAGCTGCCCAAGCCGTTGCAGCTCGTGCTGAAGCCGAGCCCGGGTACCGAGTCGGCGGAGCGGTTCGGCGCGGCCGAGTTCGTCGCCCGCGTCGCCGTGCGGGCCGGGGTGACCGAGCCGGCGGCGCGCGACGCCGCCCGGGCGGTCTTCGTCACCCTGCGCGAGGCGATCAGCGGCGGCGAGTTCGACGACGTGGTGATGCAGCTCCCGCGCGACTTCCGGGACATGGTCGAGCCCGCTATGGCGCCGGGTGCCACCCTGCGCCGCTCCTGACCCTGCCGCCCACCCGGCGACGCCGGCCGGACGCCCACCCGGCGACGACGGCCGGACCGACCGCCCGGGGTGGTGCCGGCCGGGACGAGGGGGCGGTGGTGCGCCGCCTCAGGCGACGGCGCCGGCGGCGCGCAGGGCGGCGACCCGCTCCGGGGCGAAGCCCGCCCCCGCCAGCAGCTCGTCGGTGTGCTCGCCCGGCTGGGGCGGGGGGCGGCGCAGCGCGGTGGGAGTGCCCGAGAAACGGGGCGCCGGCGCCGGCTGGGTGACCCCGTCCCGCTGGACGAAGGTGCCCCGCGCGGCCAGGTGCGGGTGCTCCGGCGCCTCCCGCCAGTCCAGCACCGGCGCCACGCAGGCGTCCGAGGAGCCCAGCAGCGCCGTCCACTCGTCCCTGGTCCGGGTGCGGAACAGCCGCGCCCACGACCGGCGCAGCGCCGGCCAGTTCCCCGGGTCGGTGCGGTCCAGCGCCTCGTCCGGGGCCAGCGGGAAGCCGGAGCGCCGGACGAGCTCGTCGTAGAACCGTGGCTCCAGCGCGCCGACCGCCAGATGCCGGCCGTCGGCGCACTCGTAGGTGTCGTAGAAGGGAGCGCCGCCGTCGAGCAGGTTCACCCCGCGCGCGTCCTGCCACATGCCGAGCCGGCGCAGCGCGTGGATCTGGGTGCTGAGCACCGCCACGCCGTCGACGATGGCCGCGTCGACCACCTGGCCGCGTGCGCCGCCGCGCACCGCGTACAGGGCGGAGACCAGGCCGAGGGCGAGCATCATCCCGCCGCCGCCGAAGTCGCCGAGCAGGTTCATCGGCGGCACCGGGCGCTCGCCGGCCCGGCCGATCCCGTGCAGCGCGCCCGTCAACGCGAGGTAGTCGATGTCGTGCCCCGCGTACGGCGCCGCCGGGCCGTCCTGGCCCCAGCCGGTCATCCGGCCGTAGACCAGCCGGGGGTTCGCCGCGAGGCAGTCCGCCGGGCCGACCCCGAGGCGCTCGGTCACCCCCGGGCGGAACCCCTCGATGAGCGCGTCGGCGTCGGCGACCAGGGCCAGCACCACCTCCCGCCCGCCGGGGGACTTCAGGTCGACCCCGATCGAGCGGCGTCCCCGGTTGAGCAGGTCCGGGTGCGGGGTGCCGAAGGCGTCCGGGTCGACGTCCGTGGCCCGGTCCACCCGGACCACGTCCGCGCCCAGGTCGGCCAGCATCATCGCGGCGAACGGGCCGGGACCGATGCCGGCCAGCTCGATCACCCGTACGCCGGCCAGCGGGCCGGCCGGGACGTCCTCGGTCATCGGCACACCATAGGCGAGGCGCGTTTGCGTCGTAAGGGGCCGGGAACCCGCCCACCGAGAAGCGGGAGGTGGCGTGGTCGACGACCGGATCAGGGTGGCCATGCTGCACGGTCCCGGTCGGCCCGACGCCGACGGCGTCAGCGACTACGTGGCGCACCTGGTCGAGGCGCTCGACGGCGTCGGTGTCGAGGTGACCCCGGTGCCGGTGCGCCCCGACGCCGGCCGGGGACGCTGGCGGGCCGCCACCGCCCGGGCCGCCCGCCGGGTCCGCGAGCTGGCCCCCGACGTGGTGCACGTGCAGTTCGCCCCGTCGGCGTACCGGTTCTCGGGGCAGCCCGGGCTGCTGCCGTGGCGGCTGCCCCGGCGGGTGCCGCTGGTCACCACCCTGCACGAGTACGGCTGGTGGGCCTGCCCCGGCTGGCTGCCGACCCGGCTCTGGTCGGCGCTGGAGCGGGCCCGCTGCTGGGACCGGGAGTCCGGCCGGCTGGTGCCGGCCAGCGCGGCCGTGATCGTCACGAATCCCGGCCACGGCGACGTGGTCCACGCGCGTACCGGCCGGCGGGCCACGCACATCCCGATCGCGCCGAACGTCGTCGACCGCGTCGGCGCGTCCACCGCGGGGGCGCGGCTGCGGGCGGAGCTGGGCCTGCCGGAGGGCGCGCCGCTGCTGGCCTTCTTCGGTTTCGTGCACCCGGTGAAGGGACTGCGGTACCTGATCGAGGCACTGCCGGAGCTGCGTCGCGACCATCCGGACCTGCGGCTGCTGGTGGTCGGCGGGTTCACCTCGCAGGCGCTGCCCGAGCGGGAGGCGCGCGCGTTCCGCGCCGAGCTGACCGGGCTGGCCCACCGGTGCGGGGTGGCCGACGCGGTGACGTTCACCGGACACCTGCCCGCCGAGCGGGTCTCCGCCGCGCTGCACGCCGCCGACGTGGCGGTGCTGCCGTTCACCACGGGGGTGAGCACGAAGAGCGGCGCCCTGCTCGCCGCGCTCGCGCACGGCGTGCCGACCGCGGTGACGCAGTCCGACGCCGGCGACGACGGACCGCACCGCAGCGGCGCGGTGGCGGTGATCGGCGCCTGCCGGGACAGCGCCGCGATCGCGCGTACCGTCGGCAGGCTGCTCGCCGATCCGGTGCTGCGCCGCCGGCTCGCCGAGCGGGGGCGGGCCTTCGCCGCCGCGTACTCCTGGCCGAGGGTGGCCGCCGCGCACCGTGACCTCTACGCGCGGACCCTGGGGCGCGCGGATGCCTGACCGGTACGCGGACATCCTGGTGGTCGATTTGCTCGGCGGGATCGGCGACCTGCTGATGCTGCTGCCGGCGGTGCACGGCCTGGCCCGCCGCAACCCCGGCGCGCGGCTGCGGGTGCTCACCCACGATCCCGGGGCGGACCTGGTGCGCGCCGACCCGGCCGTCGCGGAGGTGCGCACCCCCCGGCACGGCCGGCCGGGCGCCGAGCGGGAGGCGGTCGTCGAGGCGCTCGCGGCCTGCCGGCCGGACCTGGCGGTCGCCACCACCCGCTACGACGGCATCCCCGACCTGCTCGAGGCCGGCGCCGGGCGGGCCGTGACGAACCTGTGGCGCGATCCGCCGCCGGAGCAGCCGGTCGGCGACCGCTACCTGGAGATCCTCTGCGCCGAGGGGCTGCTCGGCGCGGCCGACCGGGCCGCCCGGCCCCGGGTCCACCTGGGCGACGAGGCCCGGCGCGCGGGGGAGCGGGCGGTGGCCCGGCTGGTGGGGGAGCCCCTCGCGCCGCCGGTGGTGCTCGTCACCGACGCCGGGATGGCGGTCAAGCGCTGGCCGCAGAGGCACTGGCGGGGGCTGGCCCGCGCCCTGACCCGGCGCGGACACCCGGTGCTCACCGTCGGCCCGGTCGACCCCGCCGCGCCGGTCGGGGTGCCGCTGCCCCGAGCCGACCTGCCCACCCTCGCCGGGCAGCTCGCGGCCGTGGGCCGGCGCGGCGGGGTGGTGGTCGGGCCGGACACCGGGCCGCTGCGTCTCGCCGCCGCGACGGGCGCCGCGACGGTGGCGCTGTTCGGCCCCACCGACGCCCGGCGGTACGGGATGGGCGGCACCGACCTGCAGGGCCTGCCCGGCTGCGGGTACCGGCGTCCCACCGCCATCACCGAACAGCCCTGCTGGTGGGAGGCGCGCTGCCCGCTCGACCCGGCCGGCCCGGCGTGCATGGCCGACCTCGACGTGGCGGCCGTGCTCGCCGCCGTCACCGCCCGTTGAGCTGGGACGAAAGCCCCTCGACGCCCCAGATCACGCCTTGCGCGCGTGATCTGGCGTGCCCCGTTTGCCGAGCCCACGGGCCTGCCCTAACCTTGTCGCGACGAGGGGAGTACTTCCCACGAGCCATCCCGGTCAGTACGGCGTGCCCGGAGCACGCCTCGGGTGGCTGCCCACGAAAAGTGGGTGAAGGAGACCTCGAACATGACAGGGTGTTCGAGGAGGCTCCATGTCCGATTTGCCATATCTTGCTGCCACCGGTCTCCAGTCGGTGGGCACCCCCACGCTGTGGGGCGTCACCATCGCCGCCGTGATCGCACTGCTGGTGCTGGACTTCCTGGTCACCCGCAAGCCGCACGAGGTCTCGATGCGGGAGGCGCTGGGCTGGTCCGCCTTCTACATCGCCCTGCCGCTGGCCTTCGGCGCCTGGATCTGGTCCCGCTTCGGCTCCCAACAGGGCGTCGAGTACCTCACCGGCTACCTGGTGGAGAAGTCCCTCTCGGTCGACAACCTGTTCGTCTTCATGCTGCTGCTGGCCGCGTTCGCGGTGCCGGCCGAGCTGGCCCAGCGGGCCCTGCTCTACGGCATCACCGGCGCGCTCCTGCTGCGCGCGGTGTTCATCGCCATCGGCGCGGCGGCCCTGCAGACCCTGGACTTCGCGTTCCTGCTCTTCGCGATCATCCTGCTGCTCACGGCGGCGAAGCTGCTGCGCGACGCCGTCACCGGGCACGAGCAGGAAGTCGACATCAGCAAGATGCGTTCGGTGCGGCTGCTGCGCAAGTTCATGCCGGTCACCGAGGAATACCACGGCCCGAAGATGGTCGTGCGCCTCTCCGGCCGGCGTACGCTCACCCCGTTCGCCCTCGTGGTGACGGCGCTGCTCGCCACGGACATCGTCTTCGCCGTCGACTCGGTGCCCGCCGTCTACGGCATCACCGAGGACCCGTACCTGGTCTTCGCCACCAACGCGTTCGCCCTGCTGGGGCTGCGGGCGCTCTACTTCGTGCTGCACGCCGCGCTCAGCCGGCTGGTGCACCTCAGCTACGGCCTGGCGATCATCCTGGCGTTCATCGGCGTCAAGCTCGGCCTGCACTGGGCGCACGGCATCTGGCCGGGCGTGCCGGAGATCCCGACCCTCGCCTCCCTTGGCGTCATCATCGGCGTCCTGGTGATCGTCACCCTCACCAGCCTGCGGGCCACCAGCAAGGCCGGCCGGGGCGAGAAGGAAGTCGTGGTCGAGCGGAACTGAGGCGTCACCCGTCGCGGTGCGGATCCGCCGACCGCGCCTCGCCACCCGCCCCGGGTGGTACGACTGACGGGTGGGAATCGTGTCACCGGGCTTCCAGGGCCGGCCCCGCTCCGCGGAGCCGGCCCTGCCGCCGGGGCAGTACCTGACGCAGGACTTCCCGGTGCTCTCCGCCGGCCCGACGCCGAGGGTGCCGCTGGAGACCTGGGAGTTCGTCATCTCCACCGAGTCCGGCGCCGAGTTCCGGTGGAGCTGGGACGAGCTGATGGCGCTGCCCCAGGAGACCCCGTCGGTCGACATCCACTGCGTCACCCGCTGGTCGAAGCGGGGCACCGACTGGCAGGGGGTCTCCCTGGACACCCTGCTGGCGGGCGTCGACACCGGCGCCCACCACGCGCAGGCCCACTCGTACGGCGGCTACACCACGAACCTGCCGCTGGCCGACCTGCGCGGCGGGCGGGCCTGGGTCGCGCACCGCTACGACGGCGCAGCGCTGCCGGCCGAACACGGCGGCCCGGCCCGGCTGCTCGTGCCGCACCTCTACTTCTGGAAGTCCGCCAAGTGGGTGCGCGGCATCCGGCTCACCACGGACGACCAGCCCGGATTCTGGGAGACCGCCGGCTACCACGACTACGGGGATCCGTGGCGTGAGCAGCGGTACCAGGGCGATTGACCGCCCCGCTGCGCTGGCGGGTGGCCCGGTTGCGCGAGCGCCGGGTGGAGACGCCCACCGCGCACACGCTGGTGCTCGAGGCGCCCGGCTGGCCGGGGCACCTGCCCGGGCAGCACGTCGACGTGCGGCTGACCGCCCCCGACGGCTACCAGGCGGCGCGGTCGTACTCGCTGGCCGGCCCGGCCGAGGGCGACCGGATCACGCTGACCGTGCAGCGGGTGCCCGACGGCGAGGTGTCGCCGTACCTGATCGACGTCTACGCCGAGGGCGACCCGGTGGAGGTGCGCGGCCCGGTCGGCGGCTGGTTCGTCTGGCGGCCGGAGGACACCCCGCCGGTGCTGCTGGTGGCCGGCGGGTCGGGCGTCGTGCCGCTGATGGCGATGGTGCGCGCCCGCCGCGCCGCCGGCAGCCGGGTGCCGTTCCGGCTGCTCTACTCGGTGCGCACCCCGGCCGACGTGTTCTACGCCGACGAGCTGCGCCGCCGTGTCCGCGACGACCTGGGCCTGGACGTCGCGTACGTGTACACCCGCGAGGCGCCGCAGGACTGGCGGGGCGAGCCGCACCGGATCGGGCTGGCCGACGTGAACAGCCACGGCTGGCCGCCCGAGCTGGAGCCGCTCTGCTACGTCTGCGGGCCGACCGGCTTCGTGGAGAAGGTGGCGGACCTGCTCGTCGGGCTCGGCCACCAGAGCCGGCGGGTGAAGACCGAACGGTTCGGCCCGACCGGCTGAGCGTCGAGAAGGAGCGCCCGATGACCGACACGTCGTACCTGGACGGCAACATGCTCGACGGCCCGCTGCGGGAGCTGTTCGCCGTCGACCTGAGCACCGCCGCCGGGCGGTGCGAGCACTGCCGCACGCAGGGCCCGCTGGCCGGCCTGCGGGTCTACCCGCACGCTCCCGGCCTCGTCGGCCGCTGCCCGAACTGCGCCGAGGTGATGCTGCGGCTGGTCCGCTCGCCCGGGCACGCCTGGCTGGACCTGCGCGGGGCCACCTTCCTGCGGGTGCCGATGCCGCCGGAGCAGCCGTACCCGGGTCCGCTGTGACGGCCGGGTCGGACGGGGGCGGCGCGGTGGGCGAGGACCTGCGGGCGCGGTCGGCGTCGGAGGTGTTCGACGACCACCTGCGGCTGGCCGCCGAGCACCGGTTCGCCGAGGACCTGGCGCGCAACGTGTCGCCGTCGTGCGTGGTCCTGGAACGGCGCGGCGTGTTCCGCGGGCACGCGGGCGTCGGGGAGCTGGCGCGCCTGCTGGAGGAGGAGCTGCCCGGCGCCCGCTACGTGTACACGAACCGGATGGTCGAGGGCCGGATGGCGTTCCTGGAGTGGACGGCGCGCATCGAGGGCGTACGGGTCTGCGACGGGGCGGACTCGTTCCTCATCGAAGAGGGCTGGATCGTCGCCCAGACCATCCACTACACGCTGGAGCGGGTCGACGACGGGGCGGACCAGCCGGCCGGTCCGTGAGGGCCGGGGTGCCCGCGACCCGCTGGACAAGGGCGGCGCGCACGGCGACAGTGGTCTGCCGTGAGGTATCTGCGTACATCGGGTCCGGCCGCCATCCGTCGGCCCCGGCCGGCCGACGAGGCCGAGTTCGTCGCGGCGGCCCGGCGCAGCCGTGACCTGCACCATCCCTGGCTCGCCGCCCCCGACGACCCGGCGCGGTACGCCGCGTACCTGCGCAAGATCCGCCGTCGGGACCACGCCGGGTACCTGATCTGCGACCGGGACAGCGGGGCGATCGCCGGTTACGTGAACATCAGCGGGATCCTCATGGGCGCGTTGCGCGGCGGCTACCTCGGTTACGCCGCCTTCCTGCCCTACAGCGGAACCGGACACGCCTTCGCCGGCATCGGCCTGGTGGTCCGGCACGCCTTCGACACGCTCGGTCTGCACCGACTGGAGGCAAACATCCAGCCGGGCAACGAGCCGTCCCGACGGGTGGCCCGCAAGCTCGGTTTCCGGCTGGAGGGTTACTCGCCGGACTACCTGTTCATCGACGGGGCGTGGCGCGATCACGAACGGTGGGCGATCACCGCCCCGTGTCCCGCGGGCGGATAGGCCGGTGGCGGCACGTCACGGCCGCCACCGGCCACCGGGTCAGCGCCCGGGCCGGCGTGCCTCAGGTCGCTGGCCGTCGAGGCGTACGAACCGCCCCTGCTTGTGCTCGACGCGCCGGCGCTGCCGGGCCGTGAGCTGCGGGCGACCGCTCTGCCGCAGGTAGATCGGCTGCCGCCGGTCGTTCGACATCGGTGTGCTCATGGCGCTGTCCTCCCGTCGCTCGGGTGGCGGTGGAGCACCACCGTGCCGCCGGGGCGGGTGAGGCGAACCCACCCGCCCCGGGTGACCCGGCCCGGCCCGATCCGCTGCGGTCGCCTGGACGGCTGCTTCACCCGGAGCGGGTGATGACGGACAGCGACGGTCTTCCTACGGTGGAGGCATGGCTGTCGTCCGTCCGACCCCCGCCGACCCCACACCCGGCCTGCGGGCCGCCGCCGGGCAGAGCGGCGACCAGCGGGCCATGCCGCCCGAGCTGGGCCCGGACTCCATCGCCGTGCTCAGCGGCCCCACCTTCATGTACTCCGACCCTTGCGGGGACGTGCCGCCGGGCAGCATCGGCGGCCTGGTGCACCTGGACACCCGGCTGCTCAGCGGCTGGGTGCTCACCGTCAACGGCGAGCAGTTGCTGGTGCTGCGCGCCGAGACCATCGACCACTACTCGGCCCAGTACGTGCTGACCAACCCGGCCCAGTCCGATCTGCCGCCGGACAGCCTGGGCATGCGGCGGCTGCGGTACGTCGGCGACGGCTTCCACGAGCGGGTGGAGATGGTGTCCTTCCGGCCGGAGCCGGTCCGGTTGGAGCTGCGGCTGGCCGTGGGCGCCGACTTCGCCGACCTGTTCGAGGTCAAGTCGGGGGTCCGGGACCGCTCCGCCGAGATCACCCGTAGCCACGCGCAGGACGGCTCGGAACTGTGCTTCACGTACGCCCGGGGCGACTTCGCCGCCGAGACCCGGGTCTGCTGCTCCCGGCCGGCGGACCGGGTCGAGGGCGACGACCTCGTCTGGGACATCACTTTGCACAGACGGGAGGAGTGGCACGTCGACCTGCACGTGCCGCTGCCACCGGGAATGGGGGTGGTGGAGCCGGTCCGGGGCGACATCGCCGACGTGTTCCACCGCCGCGCCGACGACCCGGTGCGCCGCTGGGCCATCGGGCGGGCGGTGCTGCACAGCGACAACCAGGCCCTGGAACGGACGATCCGAAAGTCCCGCGACGACCTGACGGCGCTGCGCCTCGACCTGGAGGTCAAGGGGCAGCGGATCATGCTGCCTGGTGCCGGCCTGCCCTGGTTCCTCTCCGTCTTTGGTCGCGACACCTTGATCACCGCGTACCAGACGCTGGTCGCGGGCCCGGCCCTGGCCAAGGGCGCGCTGCTCGCGCTGGCCCGGTTGCAGGGCGAGACGTGCGACGACTTCACCGACGAGGAACCCGGCAAGATCCTGCACGAGGTGCGCAGCGGCGAGCTGACCCGCACGGGGCTGAAGCCGTACGGGCCGTACTACGGCTCCGCCGACGCCACCCAGCTCTGGCTGGTCCTGCTGTCGGAGTACTGGCGGTGGACCGGGGACGACGAGACCGTCCGGCTCCTGCGCGACAACGCCCTCGCCGCGCTGCACTGGATCGACCGGTACGGCGACCGCGACGACGACGGCTACGTCGAGTACGCGACGCGCTCCCCGGAAGGGCTGGGCAACCAGTGCTGGCGCGACTCCCCGGACGGCGTCTGCTTCGCCGACGGCCGCATCCCGGTGCTGCCGATCGCCACCAGCGACCTGCAGGGCTACACCTACGACGCGAAGCTGCGCCTGGCCGAGCTGGCCGACGGCCCGCTCGCCGAGCCCGACCTGGCCCGCCGACGCCGAGGCGCTGTACGAGCGGTTCAACCGCGACTTCTGGATCGACGACCGGGGCGGCTTCTACGCGGTCGGGCTGGACGGCGACAAGAACCCGATCGACTCGAAGACCTCCAACATGGGGCACCTGCTGTGGAGCGGGATCGTGCCGCCGGAGCGGGCCGGCACGGTGGTGCGCCAGCTGATGGCCGACGACATGTTCTCCGGTTGGGGGATTCGCACCCTCTCCTGGGACGAACGGCTCTACAACGCCCTCGGCTACCACCTGGGCACCGTCTGGCCGCACGACAACTCGCTGGCGGCGCTCGGCATGGCCCGCTACGGCTACCGGGCGGAGGCGAACCGGGTGAGCCTCGCCCTGCTCGAGGCGGCCGAGCAGTTCGGCCACCGGCTGCCGGAGGCGATGAGCGGATTTCCCCGGGAGCGGCTGCTCTTCGCGATCCCGTACCCGACCGCGTGCAGCCCGCAGGCGTGGGCGGCCGGCACGCCGCTGGCCCTGGTCCGGGCGATGCTCAACCTGAACCCGGTGGACGGCCGGTTGGTCCTCGACCCCGACATCCCGCACGAGATCGGGCGGATCGCCGCCGAGCGGGTGCGGGCGTTCGGGCGCTGCTGGGAGGTGGAGGCGGTCGGTCAGACCGGGCACGTCCGGCTGGCCGAGTGCTGAATCGTCCGACCCGCCACGTTTGCCCCGCTCCGGGGTGGGAACGGGGCGGCAATGACGAAACCTCGTGTGGTGATCGTGGGGGCCGGGTTCGCCGGTTACCACGCGGCGAAGACGTTGAGCAGGCTGGCCCGGGGCCGGGCCGAGATCGTGGTGCTGAACTCGACCGACTACTTCCTCTACCTGCCGCTGCTGCCCGAGGTGGCCGCCGGCGTGGTCGAGCCCCGACGGATCTCCGTGCCGCTGACCGGGACGCTCGACGGGGTGCGGGTGCTCATCGGCGAGGCCGACCACGTGGACCTGCAGAACCGCTGGGTCGGCTTCACCCAGCCGGAGGGGGACCGCAACCGGATCGCGTACGACCGGCTGGTGCTGGCCGTCGGCAGCGTCAACAAGCTGCTGCCGATCCCCGGTGTGACCGAGTACGCCCACGGCTTCCGTGGCCTTCCCGAGGCCCTCTACCTGCACGACCACGTGATCCGGCAGATCGAGCTGGCCGAGCAGACCGACGACCCGGCCGAGCAGCAGGCGCGCGCCACCTTCGTGGTCGTCGGCGCCGGCTACACCGGGACCGAGGTGGCCGCGCACGGCCAGCTCTTCACCGACGAGCTGGTCTCCCAGCGCCCCCGCCTCAAGATCCGCCCGAAGTGGATGCTGCTCGACGTCGCGCCCCGGGTGCTGCCGGAGCTGGACCAGCGGATGTCGGAGACCGCCGACCGCGTGCTGCGCCGCCGGGGCGTGGACGTGCGGATGGGCACCTCGGTGGCCGTGGCGACCGCCGACGGGGTGACGCTCACCGACGGCGACTACGTGCCCACCTGCACCCTGGTCTGGTGCGTCGGCGTGCGTCCCGACCCGTTCGTCGCCGAGCTGGGACTGCGCACCGAGCGGGGCCGCCTGGTCGTCGACGAGTACCTCACCGTTCCCGGCTTCCCCGAGGTGTACGCCTGCGGCGACGCGGCCGCCGTGCCGGACCTGGCCCGCCCGGGGCAGATCTGCACCATGACGGCGCAGCACGCGCAGCGGCAGGGCAAGCTGGCCGCGCACAACATCGCCGCCTCCTACGGGCAGGGGCGACGCAGGCCGTACAAGCACCACGACCTGGGTTGGGTGGTCGACCTGGGCGGCAAGGACGCGGCGGCGAACCCGTTGAAGGTGTCGCTGTCCGGGCTGCCCGCCAAGGCGGTCACCCGCGGCTACCACCTGCTGGCGATGCCGGGCAACCGGGCCCGGGTGAGCGCCGACTGGATGCTCGACGCCGCGCTGCCGCGCCCGGCCGTGCAACTCGGCCTGGTCCCGGCCAACGCCGTGCCGCTGGAGAGCTCCTCGCCGGAGGTGGCCGTCCGCGCCCGCTGACCCGCACTGGGCGTCTCAGCGCGGGGCGAGGGCGGCGTCCGTGGCGGGACGGGCGCCCGCGACGAAAGCGTCCAGGGTCGGCCCGTGCAGCACCCCGCCGGGCACCGGATCCCGTGCGGCCCGCGCGGTCAACCGGGCCACCGGCAGCCGCCCGGGGCGCAGCGCGGCGGCGAACACCAGGTTGCCGTACCGCCGCCCGCGCAGCATCCGGCGGTCGGCGACCAGGCAGACGTCGGCGAAGACCGCCCGCAGGGTGGCGGCCTGGACCCGGGCGAAGACCAGCGGCGGCAGGTCGGTCACGTTGACCAGGAGTAAGCCGTCGGGGCGCAGCGTCCGGGCCACCTCGGTGACGAACTCGACGCTGCGCACGTGGGCGGGCATCCGCGCCGCCCGGTAGATGTCGGCGAGCACCAGGTCGTAGCCGGCCGCGGGCGCCCGGGTCACCGCGTCCCGGGCGTCGGCCACCCGTACGTCGACGCCGGCGGGCGGCGCGGGCAGTTCCCGCGCCACCAGGTCGACCACGGCCGGATCGCGTTCCACGACCAGTTGCGGCGAGCCGGGCCGGGTGGCGGCCATGTAGCGGGGCAGGGTCAGCGCGCCGCCGCCCAGGTGCAGCACGGCCAGCGGCCGGCCGGGTGGCGCCGCCAGGTCGGCCACGGCGGCCATCCGCCGCACGTACTCGAAGTGCAGGTGCCGGGGGTCGGCCACGTCCACGTAGGACTGCTCCACGCCGGCGGCGAGGAGCGTACGCCCGGTGGGGCGGGCCGGGTCGACGACCAGCTCCAGCCGGGGCGCGTCGGAGGGGTCCACCCCGGCAGGCTAGCCGAGCCGGGGCGGGCCGGCGGGTGGACGTCCGCCGGCCCGTACGCCGGTCAGCCGGTCGCCATCCCGGCGCCCGCCTCGTCGATCGCGTCGTCGACGGCGTGGGCGAGGTCCACGTCCATCGCGGTCACCGCGCCGGCCTGCCGGGACCGTACGGTCAGCACGGCGGTGCCCGGGTCGGGGCGGCCGATGCGCGGGCCGCGACCGGTCTCCCGGCGCAGCCGGTCGATCCGGTCCAGCACCCGGTCCAGGTTGTCCGCCGGCAGTTCCAGCGTGCGGGACAGCGCCTCACCGTCGCCGGACCAGTAGGGCAGCGCGCTGAGCGCCTCCCGCAGGTCGGTGTCGCTCAGCGGGGGCGTCGCGCTGGCCGCGCCGACCACCCCGCCGCCGACGGACGGCGGCTCCAGCAGGTCACGCAGGCCGTCCGGCACGTGCAGCGACTCGATCAGGTCGCCGTCGTGGTCGGCCAGCGCCGCCACGGTCGCCTCCGCCTGGTAGCGGGCCTGTTCCGGGGTACGGCCGCTGATGCGGCCCACCTCGGCCAGGAAGCCGGGCAGGTCCGGGCTTCGCCTGATGCCGTCCACGGGCAGGACGTCGTGCAGCTTCGTCGGCACCGCCGCCAGCAGCCGCCGGCGTTCCGCCTCGCCGAGGGCGAAGGCCAGGACCAGCACGGTCGACTCGACGCCCACCTTGGCGGTCCGGAAGTCGGTGCCGGTACGGCGTACGACGTCGTCGACCAGCGCGTGGTAGCCCAGCGGGGTCCCCTCCGGCGCACCCGAGCCCCGGTCGGGCAGGGGGCGGGGGGACTCCGGGACGCCCGCCGGTGGCGGCGCGGGCCCACCGCGCGTGCTGTCCGGCTTGTGGCGGCTGCCGGCCGGCGGCGGACCGGCGCGCTTGCCCTGCTCCAGGTGGGTGAGCTGCTTGGAGGCACTCAGGCTGGCCCCCGTCTCGCTGGCCTGCATGCCGCGCTCACGGGCCTGGCGGGCCAGCGCGCGGCGACGTTGGTTGTCGCCCTCCATCTGCTTGCGCATGGTGACACCTCGCTTCCGCTGGTGTTCCCTCACTTCCGCCGGTCGCCTTCCCGTCGGCGCCGGCACCGAAACGGACGCCGACGGCCTGGCCGGTGACGCCCGGATGGGCGGCGGAACAGCTTCATCCGGCGGGGGTGAGGGGCGGTCACCCGGCGGGAGCCGACGATCGCAGCGGACCGGAGAACTTCCGAGCACGCGGAAGGACAGGTCGTGATGAAGAGGATCGTCGAGATCGTTCCCGCCAGACCCGGCTGGTACGCCCGCTGGCGCCTCTCGCCCGAGGACACCCGCTGCTACCCGGTGAGCCTGTGGGCGCTGCTGGAGGAGGGCGACGGCTCGGGTCGTGAGGTGGTCGGAGTGGACTGCATCGGGCAGTGGCCCGGGGCGGACGACAACGAGGCGGGTGGGGTGTTCGTCCGCTATCTCTTCCAGACGCCCGATTCCGGGCCGCCGGAGGACGCCGAGCCGCCGACGACGGGGCAGCGGCGGACCACCGGGCCCCGGCTGCAACCGCTCACCGCACCCTGATCCTCACTCCGGCCCCCGGCCCCTGGTCCCAGGGTCGGGGGCCACCCCTCGCCCGCGCGGAGCCCGGCCGGCCTCAGCCCGCCCGGCGGGCGGCGCCGTCGCTGCCGCGTTCCACCGCCAGCAGCTCGGTCAGGCCGGTGCGGTCGAGCAACTGCTGGAGCTGGGGATTTACCCCGGTGAGTCGGACCGCGCCCGTGCCGTCGTGATGGGCGGTGAGGAACGCGCTGAGCCCGGACGAGTCGCACAGGCTGACCGCGCTCAGGTCGAACAGGAGCTCCTGGTAGCCGTCCCGGCGCAGCTCGGCGGCGGCGGCGACGAGCTCCGGGGCGGTGTCGAAGTCCAGCTCACCGGCCAGCCGGAGCCGGGCGCGCCCGGCGTCGAGCCGGGTCACCTCGATGGTCAACAGCTGCGCGGCCATGCGCCCATGTTCCCAGCCGCGGGCCCGGGTGCAAAGCCGGGGGGCCGGGCGGAGCGCGTCAGGCCGTGCCAGCGGCGCCCTCCGTCGCCGCCAGGCCCTCGCCGAGCGGCCGGGCGAGCAGGCCCGTGACGCCGGTCATGTCGAGGATCGTCGCCAGGAACCGGGGCACGGCGCACAGCCGGAGGGCGGTGCCGCGCTGCTGCCCCTCGCGCCACGCGTGCACGATCACTCCCAGGCCGGTGCTGTCGACGAAGAGCAGGCCGGCGAAGTCGAGGACGAGGGCCGGCGGCGCGTCGACGAGGATCCGGTCGACCTCGGCGCGCAGCGGCCCGGCGGTGGTGTAGGCGAGGTCGCCGCCCACCCGGATGAGTGGTGCGGCCGGATCCGACCGGTCGACTTCCATGCTCAGCGGAGTCGACTCGGGTTGGCTCCGGTGAGACAGCACGATCACGCCTTTCCGCAGGCCGCCGAGGGACGGGGTGAGGGGATCGTAACAATCCCCGGCAGGTCCCGCCCGGCACGCGACAGCCGACCGCAGGACGGGCGTCGGGTGGCGTTCGCGGCACACGGGCGTAGGGTGGGTGCGAGAGATCCGACCACCTGTGCTGCCTCCCGGTGGTACGGGTTTCGACAAGGAGTGGGGCTCAGCCGGTGACTGCTGCGGACGTCCGGGACTCAGATCCCGGCGACGGGCGGGTCTCCACGCCGAGTGCCGCACGGGCCCCGGCGTGGTCCGGCGGCGCCCCGGCACGCCCGGCCTCCGCGCTCCCCGCACTGGCGGCCGACCGGGAGCACGCGGCGCCCGACTGGTCCGAGGTCGTCGAGCACTTCCGCGAGGGTCTCGTCGTCTGCGACGCGCACGGCGTCGTCCGGCACGTCAGCCCGGTGGCCGAGCGGCTGCTGCCCGAGGTCACCCCGGGCGAGCTGCTCGTGGCGGCCAACCTTGCCGGGCTGACCGCCGACGGCGAGTTCACCCACCGCGACCGCCGGCTGCGCGTGCGCCGGGTGCCGCTGTCCGCCGCCCGCTGCTGCTGGTACGTCGAGGACGTCACCGAGAGCGTCACCCGCGCCGACGCCCTGCTCGCCGAGCGGGCCCGCTCGGCGTTCCTGGCGGTCGTCGGCGAGAAGCTCGGCAATCCCCTGCACCCGGACCGGGCCGCGGCGGCGGTGGTCCGTCTCGCCGTGCCGACGCTGGCCGAGGTGGCGGTGCTGGTGCTGGCACCCCGTTCCGGTCGGGCGCGCTGGTGGCGGGCCGCCCGCAGCGACGACGACGCCCCGGTGGTCGACAGTGGCATCCTGCCCGCCGTCGACCTGCCCGCGGCGATCACCGAGGGGCTGGACGGCGGGGAACCGCACACCCTCGACTGGTTGGCGGAGCAGGCCGCGGAGGCCGGCTGGCTGCCCGGGCTGACCGCGACGGAGGCCTGCGTACGGGTGGTGCCGCTGCCCGGTCGCGACGCCCCGGCCGGCGTGCTGCTGGTCGCGCGGCGCGTGGAGCGCTGGTACGACGAGGCCGACGTGGACCTGGCCCGTGCCTTCGCGGCCCGGGCGGGGGCGGCGCTGACCACGGCGCTGCTCTACCGCGACCAGGCCGAGGTCGCCGACACGCTCCAGGCGAGCCTGGTGCCGGTGGAGCCGGCCGAGGCGACCGGGGTGCAGTGGGGCACCGCCTACCGGCCGGCCCAGGCCGGGTTGCGCATCGGCGGCGACTTCTACGGCTCGCACCGGCTGGCCGACGGCGGCTCCGTGTTCTTCCTGGGCGACGTCTCCGGCAAGGGCGTCGAGGCGGCGGTCTTCACCGGCCAGCTGCGTCAGTGCCTCCAGGCGCTGCACCGGGTCGAGTCGCAGCCGGGGCGCCTGCTGAAGCTGCTCAACGACGCGCTGCTGGAGACCAGCCAGGCGCAGGGGCAGGGGCGTTTCGCGACAATGGTGCTGGGCGTGGTCCGCGCGCACCGCGAGGGCGGCCTGACCCTGACCCTGGCCGGCGGTGGGCACCTGCCGCCGCTGGTGCTGCGCGCCTCCGGCGAGGTCGAGCCGGTCCCGCTGTCGGGCATGCTGGTCGGCGTGGTCCCCGATCCCCGGATCGGGGAGGTGACCGTCCGGCTGGAGCCGGGCGAGACCTGCCTGCTCTACAGCGACGGGGTGACCGAGGCCCGCGGGGGCCGCCGCGGCAACGAGCAGTTCGGCACGGAGCGGCTGGTGCACGCGGTCACCGGCTGCCAGCGGATGCCCGCGCCCGCCCTCGCCGAGCGCGTCGAGCAGGTGACCTGCGACTGGCTGGCCCACGGCGACCACGACGACATCGCCGTGCTCGCGCTGCGCGCGACCGGTCCGGGTGGGCGTACGGCCAGGCACCTGCACGCGGTGCCCGACGCGAGCGGCGCCGCCGAGGCGAGGGAGGCCCGGCCGTGACCGCCGCCCCGACCGCCGACGCCACCCCGGCAGGCGCCTGGCCCGGATACCTGGACTGCCTCCAGGAGGCGGACGAGTACGCCGCCATCGAGGTGGCCACCGGCCTGCTCGAGGCCGGCGTGCCCGCCGAGCGCGTCCTGCTCGACCTGGTCGCCCCGGCGCAGGCGGAGGTGGGGGAGCGGTGGGCACGTAACGAGTGGAGCGTCGCCCAGGAGCACGCCGCGACGCACATCAGCGAGCGCGTGGTGGCGGCGGTGGCCGCGTACGCGAACCCGCGCCCGACGCGGGGCCGGGTGGTGGTGGCCTGCATGGACGGCGAGTGGCACGCCCTGCCGCCCCGGCTGGTCGCCGAGGTGCTGCGGCTGCGGGGCTGGCAGGTCACCTTCCTCGGCGCGAGCGTCCCCGCCCCGCACCTGGTGTCGTACCTGCACCGGCACGACGCCCACGCGGTCGCGCTCGCCTGTGCGCTGCCGATGCGCCTGCCGCACGCGCACCGCATGATCGAGGCGTGCCGGCGCGTGGACGTCCCCGTGGTGGTGGGGGGCCGGGGGTTCGGCGCGGACGGTCGCTGGGCCCGGCGGCTCGGTGTGGCCTGGGCGCCCGACGCCCCGACCGCCGCGAACCTGATCGCCGACGAGCGCGCGCTGCGCCGCGTCCCGCCGGCGGAGCTGAGCCACCTGGCCGACGACGAGTACACCAGCCTGCTCAAGCGGCGCGGCGAGCTGATCGACGGCGCGCTGGCGGACCTGCGGGAACACGACCCGGGGACGCGTGACTACACGCCCAGTCAGCTGGACTCCACCGTCAGCGACCTGGGCTACATCGTGGACTTCCTGGCCGCCGCGCTCTACGTCGACGACGGCTCGCTGTTCACCGAGTTCGTCGACTGGCTGGTCGAGATCCTCACCAGTCGGGGTGTGCCGGCCCCCGCCCTGGGGTCGACTCTGGAACACTACGGGCGGGTCCTGCGCGACTTTCCCCGCGCCGCGCGGTTCCTCGGGGCGGCGCGGTCGTCCCTGGCCAGGGCGGGTGACTCCGGGGCGCGATGAGCGCCGGTGCGGCCGTGTCGGGCGCCCCTGCTTATACTTGCCACACTGCAAGCATCCGCCTGCGGTGGAGCGAGGGGGTCCAGGGGTGACGTTCACGGTCACGTACGCCGACCGCGACGGCGGGACGACGCGCCTGCGACTGGCCGGCGAACTCGACCTGAGCACCGCGCCCGAGCTCAACGCCGCCATCGACCGGCTGGTCGACGCCGGCGAGCGCCGCCTGCTGGTGGACCTGACGGAGCTGACCTTCTGCGACTCCACCGGCATCGCCGCCTTCGTCAGGGGCGACAACCGGGTCGCCGCCGACGGCGGGTGGCTGCGAATCACCGGCGCCACCGGCCGGGTCGACCGCGTGCTCCAGGTGACAGGGCTGGCCGAGGTGCTGCGGCACGAGTCCGGCAGGGCCGACCCGACGGCGCGGTCCGCCGGCTGATGGGCTAGATTTCCCCGCCGGCACAGAGCGCCTCGCGATTCTCCGTTCCACCGACCCGAAGCAGGTAGTGATGGGTGCAGACACCCCGAGTCCGGTTCGCATCCTGGTGGTGGACGACGACCCGGGCGACGTGTTGATGATCGAGGAGGCCCTCGCGGACTCCGACGTCGACAAGGTCATCGACGTCGTCAGCGACGGCCAGGAGGCGATGGAGTTCCTGCGCCGCGAGGGGCGGCACGCCGACGCCCGGCGGCCGGACGTCATCCTGCTCGACCTGAACATGCCCCGGATGGACGGGCGCCAGGTGCTCGGCGAGGTCAAGAGCGACGAGGACCTGCGCACGATCCCGATCGTCGTGCTGACCACCTCCAACGCCGACACGGACATCGTGGGCAGCTACACGCTCCAGGCCAACGCCTACGTCACCAAGCCGATCGACCTGGACGACTTCAACGACGTGGTGCGCCGGATCGACGAGTTCTTCGGCCGGGTGGTCGTGCTCCCGAAGCGCTCCTGAGGCGCCCCCGGGCGGATCGTCCCCGCCGGGTCGCGCGCCGGTGCCCCGCGCGCCCGGCCTTGCGGGCGTCCGCATGGTGAACATTTTTCCCGAAGCCCCTCCGCTGCCGCCCCCAGCGCCGAGGATCCAGGGTGGGGAAGGAAACCACCGGCTGCCTGGGGGGCGACAGTATGAGGTTCTGCGTCGTGGAGACCGGCTACGACCAGCGGCAGGTCGATTCCTGCCTGGACGAGATCGGCGTCCGGCTGGCCCGGCTCGCCGCCCGGACGGAGGGCGCCGCGAGGGCCGGTCGCGAGTGGGACGAGATCCGGGACGAGGCGACGGCACTGCGCGGCCTGCTCGAACGGCTGGACCTCGGCGACGCGGACCGGGCCCGGCGCGGCGCGTACGACGCCGATCGCGAGGCGGTCGACCTGCTGGCCCGGGCGCGGGTCGAGCTCGACGCGGCCCGGGAGGAGGCCCGGCAGGTGCGCGAGCGCGTCTACGCCGAGGCCGTGCAGGCCCGCCGGGACTTCGAGGAGGCGCTGTACGCCCGGCGCAGGCGCGAGGCCCGGGTGGACCGGATCCTCGACGGGCTGACCGTCGAGCCGGTCCCGGCGGACACTCCGACCGCCGCGGCCGGGGTGCCGGCGACCCGGATCGCCCGGGGCGGCGCGGACGCGTCCAGCGAGCCGCCGGGCGGCCGCGCCGGGATCCGCTGACCCTCTCCGGCCCGGGACCGGCGCGGTCAGCCGGCCGCCGTCAGGTCAGCGCGGCGACGACCGTGGTGGCCAGGCCCTCGTGCTGGGCGTACGCGTCGGGGAAGGCCGAGACCTGCACGGCCTGGGCGGCGCCGGCCACGCTCATCTGCTGCCAGCCCGGGACGTCCCGCAGCGCCTCGTAGAAGGCCCGCGCGGCGTACGACGGGCGCATCAGCTCGCGTACGGTGCCCCAGCCGCTGCTCGGGCGCTGCTGGAACAGGCCCACGGAGTCGTGGTCGGAGCCGCTGCCCTGGTGCGGGTACCGGCTGGACTCCGGAAGCACGTCGCTGGCGAGGTTGTAGAGCCGGCTCTCCTGCATGGCGGTCGCCACGGCCACCACCATGGCGCGGCGGGGCATCTTCAGTTCGGCGCCCACGTCGACGATGATCTTGGCGTTGTCCATCTGCGCCTGGGTGAGCCCGGCGACCGGGCGTGGGCGGGGTGGCGGGGCCGGCTTGCGCGGGGCCTTGCGGGTGGCCGAGGGGGTCGGCTTCGGCGTCGGGCTGGGGCTGAGCGTGGGGGAGGGCGAGGGCGAGACGGCCCGGTCCAGGGACCGCGAGGCGCGGTCGTCGTCGACGGCCCGCTCGGCCAGTGCCTCGGCCACGGGTTCCCGCGCGGCGTCGGCGTCCTCGCGCGTGCCGGCGAACGCGGCCACGCCGAGGCAGCAGGTCACGCCGGTGGCGAGCGCGACCCGGACGGGGGTCGAGGAGAGCAGGGCCCGGCCGCCGCCACGCTGCCGTTGCGCGGCGCGATGACGGCCGGTCGTCCGTTCGGTTGAGGCGGGATCGCCCGGGCGGGCGGCCGGGCGATCCTGGGTCAGCTTCTGGTCGAGGGGATCGTCGGGGTGCACCCGCCGAGGCTAGAAAGGCGGGCGCGTCTTGCCATCGGCCTGGTTGGTGGCATGCGCCACATTTTGCGCCGATCTGCGGACCGATTACCCCCGGCAGGCCATCAATGCCGCCAACCGCCCTTGTCGCCTCTTTCGCATATATCCGATTAAGGATAGCTAAGCGGGCGGAGAGCCGATCGCGGGCTCGGGCGCCGGGCCGCCGCCGCGCCTCCACCGAACGGTGGAGGCCACCGTGGGCCACCCGCCCGACCGCACGTCGGCCCTGAGACGACGGTGCGGGTCGTACCGGCGGCGGTGGTGCGGGTCGTACCGGCGGCGGTGAGTGCTGGAGCTGCCGGCGGTGGTGGTGGAGCTGCCGCGCGTCGCAGGGACTGCCGGCAGGCCGGGTCAGTGTCGGCCGTTCTCCGCCGGGGTGACGGTGAGCCGGTGCCGGCTGCCGTCGCCGCTGGAGAAGGGCCACAACCGGTCCGCGTGCTCGACCAGCTCGGCCAGCTGTTGCCGGCTCAGCCCCGCCGACGAGATGGAGGCGTGCACGTCGGCCCGGTACCGGCCGTCGTCGTCGCGCCCGAGCTTCGCCTCCGCGCGTACCTGCACGGTGTGCGCCTCGTCGGTGATCTCGCCCGCCGCCTCCACCGCCGCGTGGTGCAGGCAGGACGCGAAGGCGGCGGCGAGCAGCTGCTCCGGGGTCAGCCCCGAGCAGTGCGGCGCCAGTGGGGACGCCAGGGCCGTGGACAGGCTCCCGTCGTCGGTGCGTACGTGGCCGCCCTCGGCGGTCGCGGTGGCCGTCTCGTTCAGCCAGGAGCTCGATTCCGGCATCGCGTTCCTCCCGTCGCTCACCCGCCCGGCTACCCGGCCCCCGGACGGTGAAACGCGGGCGAGGAGGTGGGCGGCCCGAAGGACGCCGGACGGAAGCGGCCCCCACGACGTCGGCCTGGCCGGGCCGTGGAAGGAGGCTCAGCCGGCCTGACCGGAGCGTGGGAGGAGGCTCAGCGGGCCTGGGTGGACCAGTCGGGAACGGGGGCCGCCTCGGTCGCCTCGGCCGCCGCCCGCTCGGTCCACGGCGAGATCGACCCGCCGCGCTGTCGTGGCGCCATGGGCTGCCCCAGCGGCACGTACACGCGGGCGTCCACCGCCTCCGCCAGCAGCAGGGCCGCCATCAGGCTGGACGGCCGGTCGGCCGGGTCGTCGGCCAGGCAGCTCGCGCACAGGTCGGCCACCTCCGGCGGCAGCCCCTCGATCTCCGGCAGCGGCAGCGGCGGTTGCCGACGGCGCGCGCCGAGCAGCTGGGTCGGGGTCGTGGTGCCCGCCTGGTACGGCAGCCGCCCGGTCAGGCAGTAGTAGAGCAGGACGCCGAGGGCGTACATGTCGGCGGCCGGTGTGACGGGCGCCCGTTCCAGCTGCTCCGGCGCGAGGTAGGCGGGCGTGCCGACCACCATCCCCTCCGGCGACCGGTCCGGCGTGCCGGACGGGGTGGCGATGCCGAAGTCGAGCACCTTCACGCCGGCCGGGGTCAGGATCACGTTCGCCGGCTTGACGTCGCGGTGCACGATGCCGTGCGCGTGCGCCGCGGCCAGCGCGGCGCTCACCTCGGCGCAGACCCGTACGGCGATGCGCCAGTCCAGCGGCCCGGCCCGCAGGTGCGCGGCCAGCGTCTCGCCCTCGGCGAGTTCCATGACGATGTAGGGCAGCTGGCCCTCGGGGCCCGGCCCGCAGGTGCCGAAGTCGTGCACGGAGGCCACGTTCGGGTGCACCAGCCGGGCGGCGGAGCGGGCCTCCGCGCGGATGCGCTCCACAGAGGTGTCCTGGCCCTCCTGCCCGGGGGACATCACCTTCACCGCGACCGGCCGGTCCAGCACCGCGTCGTGGGCCCGCCAGACCTCCGACATGCCGCCGATGCCGATGCGCTGTTCGAGCCGGTATCGCCCGTCCAGCGTTCTCATCGACCGCTCCCTGCTTCTCCTGGCCCGTCCCTCGACAGGTCCCCAGGGCAGCGGTACCCGACCTCCGATCAGGGCAAACCGCTGCCGGATCCGGGCGGGGCCACCCACCGCTGCGGTAGCTTGCGAGCCAGGGCCGCTGCCGGGGCGGGACTGCGGGAAGGCGGGCGCGCGGATGAGCGAGGTGACCGTACGCTTCGTCGGCGGCCCGGCCCACGACCTGGTCCGGGCGGTGCCCGCCGAGCCGGACGGCTCCCCGCCCGCGCACTGGATCCTGCGTCACCCCGACGGCGCCGGGCCGGCCACGGCCGGCGGACCGGACCACCTCTACCAGCGCGAGCAGCCCACCGGCGGCGGCACCTGGACGATGCGCTTCGTGCACACCTACCCGGTGGGCATGACCGAGTGAGCTGGCCCGTCGCCCGTCGGGCGGGGCGGCCAGCGGTCGTGGCCGGGCCACCACGGCGACGACGACCACCGCCACGTCCCGGTCGCCCGGTTGCCCGGCGGCGGACGGCGCGGCCGGCACACAGCGGGGGCACAGGTGGCGCACAAGCCGGGCACAGCGGCCCGGAGCACGATGGGGGCCATGGTGACGGACGGGCAGGTCGGGGCGGGCCGGATCGAGCTGCGCCGCCCCGACGGGGAGCCGGTGCGGGTGCTGGTGGTCGACGACGAGCCGACCCTGGCGGACCTGCTGTCGATGGCGTTGCGCTACGAGGGCTGGCAGGTGCGTACGGCGGGCGACGGCGCGTCGGCGCTGAACGCGGCGCGGCAGTTCCGGCCGGACGCCGTGGTGCTCGACGTGATGCTGCCCGACCTGGACGGCTTCCAGGTGCTGCGCCGGCTGCGTGAGCAGGCCCCGACGGTGCCGGTGCTCTTCCTGACGGCGCGGGACGCGGTGGAGGAACGGATCGCCGGGCTGACCGTCGGTGGCGACGACTACGTGACCAAGCCGTTCAGCCTGGAGGAGGTGATCGCCCGGCTGCGGGCGCTGCTGCGCCGCTCGGGCTTCGCCGTCGCCGCCCGCCCGGACGCGGTGCTGACCGTCGGCGACCTCAGCCTCGACGAGGACAGCCACGAGGTACGCCGCGACGGCTGCCCCGTCACGCTCACCGCCACCGAGTTCGAGCTGCTGCGCTACCTCATGCGCAACCCGCGCCGGGTGCTCAGCAAGGCGCAGATCCTCGACCGGGTCTGGAACTACGACTTCGGCGGCCAGGCCAACGTGGTGGAGCTGTACATCTCGTACCTGCGGAAGAAGATCGACGCGGGCCGGAAGCCGATGATCCACACGCTGCGCGGCGCGGGGTATGTCCTCCGGCCGGCGGAGTGAGCGGGCCGCCGGCCGGCTGCGCCACCGGCTGGCCGGGGTGTCGCTGCGGACGCGCCTGGTGGTCATCCTGGTCGCCCTGCTGGCCCTGGTCAGCGTGGCCATCGGCGGGATCACCACGGTCGCGCTGCGGCAGTTCCTGATCGACCGCGTCGACGACCAGTTGACGCCGATGCGGGCCGGTCCCGGTCGGGGCGTGCCGTCGCCCTTCGAGGCGCCACCCTTCGGGCCGGACGCCCGGATTCCCCGGGGCCTCCCGCCGGGTACCGTCGCCGCCGAGGTAACCGACGGCCGGGTGGTCCGGGCCTGGACCCTCGCCGACCGGGAGGAACGCGCCGTCCCCGCCGGGGACCTGGCCGGCCTGGCGGACCTGCCTACCGACGGCCGGCCCCGCACCCGTGAGCTGGGCGAGCGCGGTGCCTACCGGGTGGTGGCGCGCCAGCTTCCGGGCGGGACCGTGCGGGTGCTCGGCCTGCCGCTGTCGGGCGTGTCGGAGACCGTCTGGTGGCTGGTCGCCGCGCAGGCCGGCGTGGCGACGGCGGGGCTGCTCGTCGCCGGCGGGGCGGGTGCCCTGATCGTGCGGGCGACCCTGCGCCCGCTGCGCCGGGTCGCCACCACCGCCGGCCGGGTCAGCGAGCTGCCCCTGGACCGCGGCGAGGTGGCGCTGTCGGTGCGGGTGCCGGCCGCCGACACCGACCCGCGCACCGAGGTGGGGCAGGTGGGCGCGGCGCTGAACCGGATGCTGGGGCACGTCGGCGCCGCGCTCGCCGCCCGCCAGGCCAGCGAGACCCGGGTACGCCAGTTCGTCGCCGACGCCAGCCACGAGCTGCGTACGCCGCTCGCGGCCATCCGGGGGTACGCCGAGGTCGCCCGGCGCGGCCGGGACGAGGTGCCGCCCGACGTGGCCCACGCGTTGCGCCGGGTCGAGTCCGAGAGCACCCGGATGACCCGCCTCGTCGACGACCTGCTGCTGCTCGCCCGGCTCGACTCGGGCCGGCCGCTCGTGGTCGAGGCGGTGGACCTGTCCGCGCTGGTGGTGGACGCGGTCGGCGACGCGCACGTGGCGGGGCCGGAGCACCGGTGGCGGCTCGACCTGCCGGACACCGTGGTCCGCGTCCCCGGCGACCCGGCCCGGCTGCACCAGGTGCTGGCGAACCTGCTGGCCAACGCCCGGGTGCACACCCCGCCCGGCACCACGGTCACCACCACCCTGCGGGTCGACGGCGACGTCGCCGTGCTCGGCGTCGCCGACGACGGGCCGGGCGTGCCGCCGGCGCTGCGGGCCGAGGTGTTCGAACGCTTCTCCCGGGGCGACAGCTCCCGGTCCCGGGCACACGGCAGCACCGGCCTGGGCCTGGCGATCGTGGCCGCCGTGGTGGAGGCCCACCACGGCACGGTCGAGCTGGACGGTCGGCCCGGCCGGACGGTGTTCACCGTCCGGCTGCCGGGAGCCAGCTCCGGCGGGTGACCCGTGCCGGGCCGCGCCACCGGCCAGTGCCGCGGTGACCGTCGGGCGGGCCGCGCGACGGGCCGGCGCCGCGGTGACCGTTCGGGCGGGCCGGACGGGCGACGGTCAGTCGGCCAGCAGTTCGGCGAGCGCCTGCCCGACGCGCTCCGCGTGCCGCCCGTCGGGGTCCTCGTCGGCGTTGAAGTCGCTGACGCTCATCCCGATCAGCCGACCCGAGCGGACCAGTGGTCGGGCCAGCGCGATGAGGTCGGCCCAGTCCAGCCCGTCCGGCTCGGGATAGCTGACCGCCGGGAGCACCAGCGGGTCGAGCACGTCGAGGTCGAGGTGCAGCCAGGCCGGCGTCGTACCGACGGCGAGATCCCGGCCCACCGCCGCCGCGTCGGCGCCCCGCAGCCGGGTGGCCGGCACCAGGTGGACGGCGGAGTCGATCCGGGAGGCCTCCTTCCCGTCCGTGGCGGCCCGGTCGAGCGGCCGGTGGCCGAGCAGGTGCACCTGGTCGGGGTCGACCAGCGGCCCCTCCCGGTCGAGGACCCCCGCCGGGCCGTGGTCGGTGACGATCGACAGGTCCATGTCCGCCGCCTCACCGGTGGGTGAGGTGCGGCCGTCCTCGAAGTCGAGGTGGGCGTCGAGGAACCACAGGTCGAAGCCGGCGGGCAGCCCCGCCAGGATGCCGGGCAGGATCGCGCAGTCGCCGCCGAGCACCAGCGGATGCCGTCCCGAGCCGATCAGCGTCGTCGTGCTGGCGGCGATCGCCCGGCCGGCGCGGCGCACCTGGTCGACGCCGATCACCCCGGTCTCCGGGTCCCGTACCGGGTCGGTGATCAGGGCGTCGACCGCGCCGGCGTCGGCCGCGCCCAGCCGGCCCAGCAGCCCGGCGGACCGCAGTGCGGCGGGCGCCCGGTGCTCGCCCCGGCCGCGTCCGGAGGAGTCGAGGGGAGCGTCCAGCACCGACCATCGCACACCCGGAGGCTAGCCCGGCCGTGGCAGGCTGGGCGGCATGTACCGGGAACGTCCGGCCGGGTTCGCCGGCGCGGTGCTCTGGACCAGCGCCACGACGGCGGGCGCCGCACCGACCAGGGTGCTCCCCGACGGCTGCCTCGACCTGCTCTGGTCGAGCCGCTGCGGGCTGACGGTGGCCGGGCCGGACCGCACCGCGCACCTGAGCGGCGGCGGGCCGCCGGAGCGCTGGGTGGGGCTGCGGCTGCCGCCGGGCATCGGACCGGCGGTGCTCGGCGTACCGGCCGTCGAGCTGCGCGACCGGCGGGTTCCCCTGGCGGAGCTGTGGGGCGACCGGGACGTCGCGCGGCTGGCCGAACGGGCGGAGGCGGCCCCGGCCGACGTCCTGACGGAGGTCGCCGTCCGGCGGCTGCGGGCGGCCGGCGGCCCCGACCCGATCGGTGCCCGGGTCGTCGCCGCGTTGGCCGCCGGCGCCAGCGTTACCGCGACCGCCGCCGGGACCGGCCTCGATCCGCGCGCCCTGCACCGCCGCTGCCAGCACCTTTTCGGGTACGGCCCGAAGACCCTGGCCCGGATCCTGCGGATGGGGCGCGCGCTGGCGCTGGCCCGCGCCGGCACCCCGCTGGCCGAGGTGGCGGCCCGCTGCGGCTACGCCGACCAGGCCCACCTGACCCGCGACGTGCGCGACCTGGCCGGCGTCCCGCCGACCGCCCTGCTGCGCTGAACCCTCGGCGATCTTCCCGGCCGGGCTACCGCTGACGCTCCGCGCGTTTCCGATCGCCCACGAGGCCCGACGGGTCGAGTTCCGGTGTCCGGCGGGGCCGGTCCGCGTTCAGCTCGCGGCGAGCGGGGCGAACAGGTCCACGCCGTTGCCGTCGGGGTCGAGCACCACCGCGTACCGCTGGCCCCAGTAGGCGTCCCACGGGGGCAGGTGACCCTCGTGGCCCTCGGCCACCAGCTCCGCGTAGAGCCGGTCCACCTCCGCCGGGTCGGCGCACAGGAAGGCGAGGCTGGCCCCGCCGCCGCCCCCGGGCTTCCAGTCGGGGTCGAACGCGCGGACGGTGTCGGCGGTGTCCCAGGCCAGCCGGATGCCGCCGGGCAGGGTGACCTCCACGTGCGGCGCGGTGTCGGCGTCGGCGGGGATGTCGAGGCCGAGCCGCCGGTAGAAGGCGAGGGAGCGGGACAGGTCGCTGCTGACGATGCCGATGAGATCGAGTCTGGGTGCCATGGCTCCCACCGTAGGGAGGCTCCCGGCGCCCGTCTTGAACGAAACGGACAACCGGGCGGAGTGTCGGGTGTGCCCTTCACGACCGGGACGATCGGCGTAGCGTGTCAGACAAGTCCGGCTTTACGGGCAAATCCCTCAAGGATCCTGCCCGCGTACGCCGACATCGAGACGCGAGGAAAGGAGCGGTCGGTGGAACACCTGGCCTACCTGGACGCGGGGTCCGGCAGCCTGATCGTGCAGGCGGTGGTCGGCGGGGTGGCCGGCGCCGCGGTGGCGGCCAAGCTCTACTGGCGGCGACTGGTCGACCGGTTCCGCCGCCAGCCCACCGACCAGCGCTGACCCCGGCCGATGGCGAACTCCCGCACCGGCCTGCGCGCCGAGCCAGGCTCCTTCCGCGACCCCGCCAACCGGGTCTTCCACCTCGACGGCGACGTGCTGCGCGGGCTGGACGAGCAGGCCGCCGGGGAGTGGCGCGCGCTGACCGCCAGCGAGTTCTTCCCGCCGCTGCTCGCCGCCGGCAAGGTGTGCGGCACCGAGGCGGTCGAGTCGCCGGCCGTGCCGTCGGCCGACCGGTGGGCCGCCGTCCTGCGCCACGAGCGCATCCCGTTCGTCTCCCACCCGTACGAGTGGTCCTTCACCATGCTGCGCGACGCGGCACTGCTGCACCTGGAGATCCTGCGGGCGGCCCTGCCGGCCGGGTTCACCACGAAGGACGGGTCGGCCTACAACCTCCAGTGGCGGGGCGCCGAACCGATGTTCATCGACGTCGGCTCGTTCACCCCGGCCCGCGACGGCGAGCCCTGGGCCGGCTACCGGCAGTTCTGCCAGACGCTGCTCTACCCGCTGCTGCTCGGCGCCCACCTCGGGCTGGACTTCCAGCCCTGGCTGCGCGCCCGGGTCGACGGCATCGAGCCCGAGCAGATGCGCCGGCTGTTTGGCGGCGTCCGGCGGCTGCTGCCCGGCGTGCCCACCCACGTGCACCTGCACGGCGCCATGCAGCGGCGCAACGCCCGGGCCAGCACCGCCGACGTGCGGTCGCAGCTGCGGGCCGCCGGCTACTCGCGGGAGTTGGCGCTGGCCACCGTACGCGGCATCGAGAAGCTCGTCCGGCGGCTGGAGCCCCGCCGCACGGCCAGCCACTGGGTCGACTACCAGCGCACCTGCGCGTACACCGCCGACGACCGGGCCGCGAAGGAACGCTTCGTCGCCGAGGCGCTGGCCGACGGACCACGGCCCCGCCTGGCGCTGGACCTCGGCGCCAACGACGGCCGGTACGCCCGCCTCGCCGCCCGGCACGCCGACTACGTCGTCGCGGTCGAGCAGGACCCGGGCGTCGTCGACGAGTTCTACCGGGACCTGCGCGCGGCGGGGGAGCGGCGGATCCTCCCCCTGGTGATGGATCTCGCCGACCCGTCGCCCGGCGGCGGTTGGCGCGGCGTCGAGCGGGCCTCGTTCGCGGACCGGGTGGAGGCGGACGCGGTCCTCGCCCTGGCCGTGGTGCACCACCTGGCGATCGGGCGCAACGTGCCGCTGCCCGAGGTGCTGGACTGGCTCGTCGGGCTCGCCGCCCCGGGCGCCCGGGTGGTGGTGGAGTTCGTCCATCCCGAGGACCCGATGGCCCGGCGGCTGCTGGCCAACAAGCCCGAGGGGCTCTTCCCCGACTACCGGCCGGCCGAGTTCGAGCGGCTGCTCGCCGCGCGCTGCCGGATCGCGCGGCGGCTCGACCTGCCCTCGGGCACCCGGACGCTCTACGCGGCGGTCGTGGGTGGCTGAGCCGGCGCCCCCGCCGGACCGCACGTGCGGCCACCGGCCGTCGGGTGCCGGGCCGTCGGGCGACCGGGTGTCGGGCGAGCGGCCGTCGGGCGACCAGGTTTCCGGTGGTTGGGCGGGCGGCTGGCGTACGGAGCTGGGCCGGCTGGCCGAGGTGGCGGGGCTCGTCGGGCTCGTGGTCACCCAGCCGCTGCTGGACGTCCTCGGGCGCAGCCCCGACTTCTTCCTGTTCCACCGGGCCGACCGTGGGGAGATCATGCTGCTGGTGGCGTTGGTCGCGCTGGTGCCCACCGCCGCCGTCGCGCTGCCCGCCGCGCTGTCCCGCCTGGCCGGACGCACCGCCCGCTCGGCCACGCACACCCTGCTGGTCGGCCTGCTGCTCGCCGCGCTGGCCGTGCAGGTCGGCCGGCACGGTACGCCGCTGCGGGGCGTACCGCTGCTGCTGCTCGCCGCGGTGGCCGGGGCCACCGGGGCCGCCGCCCACCGGCGCTGGTGCGCGCCCGGGCGGATGCTGCGGCTGGCCGCGGCCGGGCCGCTGCTGTTCGTGGGGCTGTTCGTGTTCGCCTCGCCCACCTCCACGGTGGTGCTGCCCCGGGGCGAGGGCGGCGCCGCCGGGGTTGCCGGGCCCGGCAACCACCCGCCGGTGGTCGTGCTGGTCCTCGACGAGCTGCCCCTGGTCTCCCTGCTCGGCGCGGACGGGCGGATCGACGCCGCCCGGTTCCCGCACTTCGCGGAGCTGGCCGGCGGCTCCACCTGGTACCGCAACGCCACCGGCGTCAGCGGCTGGACGCCCTACGCGCTGCCGGCCATGCTCACCGGCCGCTACCCACAGCGGGCGGTGGCGCCGCACTACTCGCAGTACCCGGACAATCTCTTCACCGCCCTCGGCGGCCTGTACGACGTCCGCGCCGAGGAGAGCATCACCCGGCTCTGCCCGCCCAGCCGCTGCGAGCAGCCGATCAGCCCGGAGCAGGGGATGGGCGTGCTGATCCGGCAGGCCGGCGGGCTGCTGCGGCAGGTCACCGCCCCGGTCGACAGCCGCGTCGACCCGGAGGACTCGTACCGCGAGCAGACCCGCGCGGAGGCGGGCCTCGACGCCGCCGAGCCGGTGCCGGCGGACCCGAAGTTCCGCTGGGACAGCCTCGACGACAACCAGCCGGCCCGCTTCACCAGCTTCCTCGCCGGGCTCCGGCCGGCTCCCCGGCCCACCCTGCACTTCCTGCACCTGCTGATGCCCCACTCGCCGTGGGCGTACCTGCCGTCGGGGGCGCGCTACGACGCCCCGCCGGACCTGCCGAACGACGGCGACGGCTGGGCGGAGCTGGCCCGCCGTCGGCACCTCGCGCAGCTCGGCTACACCGACCGGCTGATCGGGGAGACCCTGCGTACCCTGCGCTCCACCGGCCTCTACGACCAGGCCCTGCTGGTGGTCACCGCCGACCACGGCGTCAGCTTCACCCCCGGCGCCCAGGGCCGGGGCATGGGCGCCATCCGGACCGCCCCCGACGAGGTCGCCTGGGTGCCGACGTTCGTCAAGACCCCCGGCCAGCGCGCCGGCCGGATCGACGACCGGAACTGGCAGCACGTCGACCTGCTGCCCACCATCGCCGACGAGGCAGCCATCCGGCTCCCGGGGCCCGTCGACGGCCGGTCCGCCCGGCAGACCGCGCGCGCCGAGGCGGGCAAGGTCTTCTACGACCGCCCCGGCCAACCGACCCCCGTCGTGGGCGGCGTGCCGGCCCCGATCGTGCCGCCCGCGCCCCACCCGCTGGTGGGCACCGCTGTCGGCGACCGCCCGACGGGCGGCTCCGCCCGGGTCGCCGACCTGGCCGCGTTCGACGCGGTGGACCCGGACACCGGACGGCTGCCGGCCGCCGTCTGGGGCGACGTGCCGGACGACGTACCCGACGGCACACCCCTCGCGATAGCCGTCAACGGTCGGATCGGCGCGGTCGTTCCCGTGGTACCCCGCGACGCGGGCGGCCGCCGCTTCGCCGCCCTGCTCGCCGACGACCGCCTCTTCCACGCCGGCGCCAACCGCCTCACCGTCTACCGCGTGGCCCCCGACAACACCCTCCTCACCCTCACCCTCACCTGACTCCCTCGCCCCGCCCCCGGCCGCCCCGCCCCGGGCCTGCCCCGCCCCGACAGACCCGGCACCGGCCCGTCCCACTCCGCCCAGATCCGGCCTGGTCCGGCACCGCCCAGGCCCGGTCCTGCCCGCGCTCCCCACACAACGTGCCGCTCGACGGCGGGGGCGTGGTCGGCGGCGGCGTGTCGTCTCCGGGGTTGATCATGAGGTTACCGCCCTGGAACGCGCTTTCCGATGGTGCCAACCTCATGATCAACCTGCGCGGGGCTGCGCGGCGGCGTGGCGTGGGACGGGACGGGGCGGCGTAGCGGAACGGGGCGGCGCAGGGCGGCGGCGCGGGGCGGGATGGGGGTGGGGAGGAAGCGGCGCGGGGCGGGATGGGGGTGGGAGGAAGCGGCACGGCGCGGTGGTGGTCTGGGGCGGGGTGGGGTTGGTTGGCGGTTGTGCGTCCGGATTGCGCGGGTTTCCCGGGTCGCTGGTCGGGAAACGGGTGACGCATGCCTCACCGTCGAACCACGACGGGCGGTATCTCCTCGACCGTGATTACGGTAAAAGCGAAGGCAATTCAACGCAGATCTGCCGGCGAAGCGAGGGAACCATGACGGAAGTCAAGCTCGATCACCCCGGTGGGCAGCTTTCGATGCCGGTGCAATCCGCGGTCGAGGGCCCCGCCGGCATCGGGGTGGGCAAGCTGCTGAAGGAAACCGGGATGACGACGTACGACCCTGGTTTCGTCAACACCGCGGCCTGCTCGTCCGACATCACCTACATCGACGGCGACGCGGGGATCCTGCGTTACCGTGGGTACCCGATCGAGCAGCTCGCGGAGAAGTCCTCCTTCCTGGAGGTCTCCTACCTGCTGATCTACGGTGAGCTGCCGACCCAGCAGCAGTTGACCGAGTTCACCGAGCGGATCCGCCGGCACTCGCTGCTGCACGAGGAGATGCGCCGCTTCTTCGACGGCTTCCCGCGCGACGCGCACCCGATGGCCGTGCTCTCGTCGGCCGTCAGCGCCATCTCCACCTTCTACCAGGACAGCCTGGACCCGTTCGACTCCTCGCACGTCGAGATGTCCACGGTGCGGCTGATGGCGAAGGTGCCCACCATCGCCTCGTACGCGTACAAGAAGTCGATCGGCCAGCCGCTGCTGTACCCGGACAACTCGCTGGGCTACGTGGAGAACTTCCTGCGGATGACCTTCGGCGTGCCGGCGGAGCCGTACGAGGTCGACCCGGTGATGGCCAAGGTGCTGGACATGCTGTTCATCCTGCACGCCGACCACGAGCAGAACTGCTCCACCTCGACCGTGCGCCTGGTCGGCTCCAGCAACGCCAACCTCTTCGCCTCGGTCTCGGCGGGCGTGAACGCGCTCTTCGGTCCGCTGCACGGCGGCGCCAACCAGGCCGTGCTGGAGATGCTGGAGAAGATCCAGGCCGACGGCGGCGACGTCCAGTCCTTCGTACGCAAGGTGAAGGACAAGCAGGACGGCGTGAAGCTCATGGGCTTCGGCCACCGGGTCTACAAGAACTACGACCCGCGCGCGGCGATCGTGAAGAAGGCGGCCCAGGACGTGCTCGGCCGGATGGCCAAGCCCGACCCGCTGCTGGACATCGCCATGCAGCTGGAGGAGATCGCCCTCGCCGACGAGTTCTTCGTCTCCCGCAAGCTCTACCCGAACGTGGACTTCTACACGGGCCTCATCTACAAGGCCATGGGCTTCCCGACCAAGATGTTCACGGTGCTCTTCGCGCTGGGCCGGCTCCCCGGCTGGATCGCGCAGTGGCGCGAGATGATCAACGACCCGGAGACCAAGATCGGCCGCCCGCGGCAGATCTACACCGGTGCCCCCGAGCGGGCGTACACCCCGTTCTCGGAGCGCTGAGTTCCGGCCGTACCGACGACGAAGGCCGCCGACCCGCTGTGGGTCGGCGGCCTTCGTCGTGTCGTACTCCCGCCGTCGCCCCCGACGGGGTGTAAGGAAGGGCACCGAACGATAGGAAGGTGCCCTTCCTTACCCCGTCAGCGGAGGCCGGCGGCGGCGAGCAGGTTGCCCTCGGCGATCGACGGCACGGCGCGGCCCCGGGTCACCCGCTCGGCGGCGAACGACGCGGCGGTGGCGATCGCGGTCGCGTAGGCGGTGGCCGTACGCTGCGCGATGGCCGACCAGCCGTAGCGCTCGTGCACCATGACGCGGGCCCGGCGGGCGAGCTGACGGGCCCGCTCCCGGTCCGACAGCAGCGCGTCGATCGCGTCGGTCAGCCCGTCCGGGTCGTGCGGCCGGAAGGTCATCCCGGTCACCCCGGGCTCGACGATCTCGGCGAGCCCGCCGGTCGCGGCGACGGCCAGGGGCGCGCCGGCGGCGGCGCCCTCCAGGGCCACCATGCCGAACGGCTCGTAGATGCTCGGCACGGCGAAGCAGTCCGACGCGGCCATCACGGCGGGCAGGTCGGTGCCGCCGAGGAAGCCCGGCAGGCTGACCGTGCCGCCGAGACCCAGGCGGTGCACCTCGGCCTCCAACTCGCCGCGGTACGGCCCGTCGCCGACGATGACGGCGCGCAGCCCGGGGTGCCGCTCGCGCAGCCGGGGCAGCCCGGCGATCAGGTGCTGCACGCCCTTCTCGTAGACCAGCCGGCCGGCGAAGGTGACAAGCGGCCCGTCCCCGGCGAAGCGGGCGCGGGCCTGCGCCACCGCGGCGGCCGGGACGCGCCAGCGGTGCGGCTCCACGCCGTTGGGCACCACGTCGACCCGGCCGGCGGGCACGCCGAACAGCCCGGTCACCTCGTCGCGCATGTAGCCGGAGCAGACGATTACCCGGCCCGACTCGCCGGCCAGCCAGTGCTCGACGCCGTGGATGGTGCGGTTCATCTCCTCGGGCAGCCAGCCCTGGTGTCGGCCGGCCTCGGTGGCGTGGATGGTGCTGACGAGGGGGATGTCGAGGTGTTCGCGCAGGGTCATGGCGGTGTGGGCGACGAGCCAGTCGTGGGCGTGGATGACGTCGTAGGTGCCGGCTTCGGTGGCGCGTAGGGCGGCGCGGGTGAGGGTGTGGTTGAAGGCCATGGTCCAGGCGAGCAGGGAGGAGGTGGCCAGGGGGAAGGTGACGGGGTCTTCGGCGGCGCGGACGATGCGGACGCCGTCGGCGTACTCCTCGAGGGGTGCGCCTTCGCTGTGTCGGGTGACGACGGTGACCTCGTGGCCGGCGGCGGCCAGGGCGACGGAGAGGGCGTGCACGTGCCGGCCGAGCCCGCCGACGAGGACCGGCGGGTACTCCCAGGAGAGCATGAGGATGCGGCGGCTCTGCGGGGGCGTGCCCGTGGTTCCGGCCTGCGTCGGGACCTGGGGCCGGGAGGTGAGGGTGGGCCGGTGGACCCGGCCCGGGGTGCTGGTGGGCTGCTCGTCGACCCGCAGGGTCGTCACAATCGATCTCCGTCCGTGCATGGTGGGACGCGCCGGCAACGGTGGCGGCGGAACGGTGCTGGGGGATGGCCGAATGGCCGGGCCGGGACGCGCGGGCGCGCCCCCGGGAACAAGCAAAGGGCATCCCGACCGATCCCGCATCTCGAAAGGGGCCAAGGTGACGGAGGACACCTGAAAGTGCCGGTTCGTGTCAGTCGGGTGGATTCCGGTCGTCGGCCGAGCGGGTGAGGAGACGGCGGTACCTGCGGCGACCGCCCAGGGGACGGCGACGGCCGCCGACCCCGCACAAGGGGGTCGGCGGCCGTCCGTCGGGCGGCACCGCTCAGTGGGCGTGGTCCTCCTCGTGGGCGGTCTCCGGCAGGTTGCCGAGCACCTTGTCGATGACGTGGATCCGGGCGCCGCCGGCCCGGTAGTCGGCGCAGATCGTCTCGGCCCGGTCGGCCAGCCGGACGCCCGACCCGGCCGGGGCGACGGCGAGGGTGGTGCCCGCCAGGGTGGTGACGGTGCCGGCGGACGCCAGGTCGGCCACCGGGCGAGCCCCGGCGACCAGGTGCTCCCTCAGCAGCCCGCGCAGCGTCGCGGTGTCCTTGAGCAGCAGGTGGTCCAGGTTGGCGGTGGAGAACCTGGCCCGGAAGGCGTCGTCGGTGGGGGCGAGGATGGTCAGCCCGCCCGCGGCGGACAGCTCCCCGGTCATCCCGGTGGCCCGCACCGCCGCCTCGAACATGGTGAGCACGGGAATCCAGGTCAGGGCCTGGGCGGGGGACCGGTCCACCAGCGAGCCCGGACTACCCGGCTCGGTCCCCGAGGGCAGCGCGTCGCACAGCGGTCCGGTGACCGCGACCGGCGTGCTGTCGCCGGTGCGCTCCGCCGCGGCGGGGGACTCCTGCGAGCCGGTGCATCCGGTCACCGCGACCAGGAGGGCCAGGGCCACCCCGGCCGCCGCCCGCCGACGGCGGGCGGCCCGGGGCGCGGGGCCGGGGATGTGGGTCTCGGACACGGTCTCTCCACTCCAGTACCGGTACGGCAGGTGCCGGCAGGTCGGCGGTGGGCCGACCTGCCGGCACCTCGGGCGGGGACTCAGCAGGTCAGAGCTGGGCGCACTGGCCGAACTTCGGACCACTCACGGAGTTGGCGACCTCCAGGTTCGTCGGTGCCGGGGAGTTGCCGGTGCAGTCCAGGGGGCCGTTGACGGTGTTGCCGGCCACCAGCGGGGCCACGTCCTTGCCATTGATCACGCCGACCGGGCCGGTCAGCGTGTTGCCGACCACCACGACCGGGCCCTGGGTGCCGGTGGCGCGCACCGGACCGTTGACCTTGCTGTCGGTCACGACGAACCCGGCGGCGCCCGTGGCGTCGACGGGACCGTTGATCGAGCTGCCGTTGACGATCAGCACCGCGCCGGGACGCACCTGGATCGGACCCCGGACGGTGGCCCCGTCGAGGCAGGCGACGCCGGAGACGACCAGCGGGCCGTTGCGGGTGCCGGTCAGGGTGGGGGCGACCCGCTCGCCGGCGACCAGGCCCTCCACTGCCTGCTCGTCGAGCAGCAGCGGGATCAGGCCCCGCTGCGGCTGGGACAGCGGAACCAGGTAGCTGTCGCCGACCTTGATCACCTTCCAGCCGTGGGCGGCGAGCCGCTGGGCCACGGTGGTGCGCTGGCCGGCCGGGCCGTCGGTGCGCTCGCCGTGGTACTGCTCCTCGGTCAGCCGGTACGCGCACGGCGCCTGCTCGAGGATCCGCTCCGGGGTGGGGGCGTCCGCGGGCGGCGGGGCCTCACCCGGGTGCGGGGCGGGGTACGCCTCGATCTTGCGGGAGCCCCGGAACACGATGCGTCCCTCGTTGGCGGACTGCGACAGGATCCCCTCGGCACGGGCCTTGGTGATGCCCTGGACGCTGGCGCCGTGGTACGTGAGGAACTGGTTGAACGTCCACAGCGCGGAGTAGGTCTTGCGCCGGCGGTTGTTCGCGGTGTTGGACTCGTCGGGCCGCGTCGGGCCACCGGAGCTGCGCAGCTCCAGCAGGGAGTTGACCACGTTCTTCAAGCCGAGGGTGTTGCGCAGGATGGTCTCCTCGCTCAGCCCCACGTTGGCCCCGGTGGTGCACCCGTACGGACAGGCCCACCAGCCGTCCCGGGCGCCCTCGGTGTACATGTGGCCCTCGATCATCTTCTGCGACTCGTCGAAGATGCCCTGCGCCACGTTCTGGTGCCGCGGCGGCAGCATCGGCAGGTCACCGGTGTTGGTGTTGCCGTACTCGTGGCCGTCGTAGCCGGCGATCGGCCGGTAGTCGCGCACCATCTCGGCGAGGGCGCGGGTCTCCGGCTGGCGGATCAGCGAGTGGTCCCGGTTGAGGTCCTGGCCGGTGGAGTTGCCCCGGGAGTTGGCCGCCCGCCCGTCGCCGTTGAGCGTCGGCACGATGAGCATGGTGGTCTTCGACAGCAGGTCGAGGGTCTTGGCGTCCTTGGTGAAGGCGAGCTGCCGGGCCATGATCAGGCAGGCCTCACGGTCACCCGGCTCGTTGCCGTGCACGTTGCAGTTGACCATCAGCGGGTTGGTCGCGGCCACCGCCTCCGGCGTCGCCGCCGGCCGGGGGTAGCCGATGACCAGCATGTTGATCGGCCGGTTCAGGACGGTACGGCCGATCTCGACGACGCGGACCCGCTCGCTGGCCCCGTCGAGCGCGGCGGTGTACGCGTACTCGTTGACGTCGCTCGTGTACTGCGCGCCCAGCGTCTCCTCCCACTGGGTGCGCAGGTTCTCACCCGGGGTGCCCGGGTCGCCCCAGTGGCCGCGGGTGGTGCCGCTGACCGGCGCCGAGTAGGGCTGGACCTCGGTGCCGAAGCGGGCCCGTACCCGCCACTGGAAGCCGTTTCCAGGGGCGAAGCCGGCGTCGGCGAAGGTCGGCTCGTCGTTGTTGACCTGCCGGTTCGGGCGCCACACGCCGGCGATGACCGGCGTGCCGGGCGTGCCGTCCGCGGCGAGCGGGGTCCGCTCGATCTGGTAGTCGGTGGCCCCTTCCACCCGGGTCCACGCCAGCGTGGCGTACCCGTCACCCTGCACGACCGTGAGGCCCTGCACCTGGTTCGGCTCCGCCTGCTGCAGGGCCGCGCTCGGCTGCCCCTGCGCCTGCGCGGGCACCGCCGTCGCCACGAGGGCGGCGGCGAGCAGCGCGGAGAACACACCGGCCGTTGTCCGTCTGTATCTCAAAAGGATCTCCAAACAGGAGGGATGGCTGGGTGCGCCCAGCACACCCGTACTCGGCCCACCGGTGGCGGGCGGCCTGCGATTCTTGAGGATCACCTGAGATTCCCGACGCGGTAACCGGGACGTGGGTCGCGGTTCAGGTCACCGAGGGTCCTCATCCGGTGCGCAGCCGGTAGCCGACGCCGCGCACCGTCTCGACCATGCCGGCGTCGTCGAGCTTGCCCCGCAGGGCCGCGACGTGCACGTCGAGGTTGTGCCGGGTGCCCCAGGTGGTCTGCCAGACGTCCAGCTGCAACCGGTCCCTGGGCACCACCGTGCCGGCCTGCCGGGCGAGCGCCACCAGCAGGTCGAACTCCTTGCGGGCGAGGTTGACCTCCCGGTCGCCCACCCAGACCTGCCGGGCGTGCACGTCGATGCGCAGCCTGCCGGCCCGCAACTCGCCGGTGCTGCGGGTGCCCCGGGTGCTGCGGGCGGTGCGCCGCATGACCGCCTCGATGCGGGCCTGCAACTCCACCATCGAGAACGGCTTGACGACGTAGTCGTCGGCGCCGGCACGCAGGCCGGCCACCCGGTCGTACTCCTCGGCGCGGGCGCTGACCGCGATGATCGCGACATCCTCGTCGACCTGCCGCAGCCGCCGGCAGACCTCCAGGCCGTCGCGGTCGGGCAGGTTGAGGTCCAGCAGGACCAGGTCGACGGCGTCGGCCCGGATCGCCTCGGCGGCCGTCAGCGCCGACACCACCTCGTGTCCCCGACGGCGCAGCGCCTTGGCGAGGGCAGACGCCACGCGTAGGTCGTCTTCGACCAGGAGCACCCGCACGCACACCCCCCGGACCTCGTCCCCCGCCGGATCCTGCGAGTCTGTCCGATGATCATCGACTTGACCAGTGCGGACACAAGATGGTGACCGCAAGCATGATCCGTTCCGGACCGACAGCGGGCCACGGTGACCCGGGGCGTCGAAACGTCCACCCGCTACCAGCCGGGTGCATTACGGTCATCCTCCGATCGGGTGGATTGGCGGCGGAGCGCGTGGGGCAATACCCGCACGCGCGCCACCCGGCCCCGTCGTGTGGTGCGCTCATGGTGCGGTGCGCGCTCATGATCTTGCGCAAAGGGAGCGACATGCAGGTCTGGCCGGGTGAGCGGTACCCCCTGGGGGCCACCTACGACGGGATGGGCACCAACTTCGCCATCTTCTCCGAGGTGGCCGAGCGGGTCGAGCTGTGCCTGTTCGACGAGTGGGACACCGGGGCCGAGCGGCGGGTCGAGCTGCGCGAGGTCGACGCGTACGTCTGGCACGCGTACATCCCCGGCATCGAGCCGGGGCAGCGCTACGGCTACCGCGTGCACGGCCCGTACGACCCGGCGAACGGGCTGCGCTGCAACCCGGCCAAGCTGCTGCTCGATCCGTACGCCAAGGCGATCGACGGCGACGTGCGGTGGGACCCGGCCGTCTACGACTACGAGCACGGCGACCCGGAGCGGATGAACACATGCGACTCGGCGCCGTTCATGCCGAAGTCGGTGGTGGTGAACCCGTACTTCGACTGGGGCAACGACTCCCCGCCCCGCATCCCGTACCACCACTCGGTGATCTACGAGGCCCACGTGCGCGGCCTGACGATGCGCCACCCGGACATCCCCGACGAGCTGCGCGGCACGTACGCCGGCCTCGCCTCCCCGCCGATGATCGAGCACCTGACGAAGCTCGGCGTGACCGCCGTCGAGCTGATGCCGGTGCACCAGTTCGTGCACGACCACCGGCTGGTCGACATGGGGCTGCGCAACTACTGGGGCTACAACACCATCGGCTTCTTCGCCCCGCACCACGGCTACTCGGCGCTCGGGCACCTCGGCCAGCAGGTGCAGGAGTTCCGGGGCATGGTCAAGGCGCTGCACGCCGCCGGCATCGAGGTCATCCTCGACGTGGTCTACAACCACACCGCCGAGGGCAACCACCTCGGCCCGACGCTGAGCTTCAAGGGCGTCGACAACCCCAGCTACTACCGGCTGAGCGAGGAGGACCGCCGCTACTACGTCGACTACACCGGCACCGGCAACAGCCTCAACGTACGCAGCCCGCACTCGCTCCAGCTGATCATGGACTCGCTGCGGTACTGGGTGACCGAGATGCACGTCGACGGGTTCCGCTTCGACCTCGCCGCCACCCTCGCCCGCGAGTTCTACGAGGTCGACCGCCTCTCCACCTTCTTCGAGGTGGTGCAGCAGGACCCCGTGGTCAGCCAGGTCAAGCTCATCGCCGAGCCGTGGGACGTCGGGCCGGGTGGCTACCAGGTGGGCAACTTCCCGCCGGTGTGGACCGAGTGGAACGGCAAGTACCGCGACACCGTGCGCGACTTCTGGCGCGGCGAACCGGCCACCCTCGCCGAGTTCGCCTCCCGCATCTCCGGCTCCGCCGACCTCTACCAGGACGACGGGCGCCGCCCGTTCCACAGCATCAACTTCGTCACCTGCCACGACGGGTTCACGCTGCGCGACCTGGTGTCGTACAACGACAAGCACAACGAGGCCAACGGCGAGGAGAACCGCGACGGCGAGAGCCACAACCGGTCCTGGAACTGCGGCGTCGAGGGCGACACCGACGACGAGGCGGTACGCGCCCTGCGGGCCCGCCAGCGGCGCAACTTCCTGGCCACCCTCGTGCTGTCGCAGGGCGTGCCGATGATCGGCCACGGCGACGAGCTGGGCCGCACCCAGCGGGGCAACAACAACGCCTACTGCCAGGACAGCGAGCTGGCCTGGGTCGACTGGGACGACGCCGACACCGACCTGCTGGAGTTCACCCGCAAGCTGGTCGACTTCCGCCGCCGCCACCAGGTGTTCCGCCGGCGGCGCTTCTTCACCGGCCTGCCGGTGCGTTCCCGGCTGGTCGACGAGCCCCTGCCGGACCTGGCCTGGTACACCCCCGACGGGCGGGAGATGACCGGCGAGGACTGGGGCAACGACTTCGGCCGCTCGGTGGCGCTCTTCGTCAACGGCGAGGGCATCCGCGAACGCGGCCAGTACGGCCAGCGCCACGTGGACGCCTCCTTCCTGCTCTGCTTCAACGCCCACGACGCCCCGCTGGACTTCACCGTGCCCGGCCCCGAGTTCGGGCCGCGCTGGGAGGTGGTGATCAGCACCGCGGAACCGGAACCGGAGAAGACCACGGTCGTCGAGGCGGGCGGCACCCTCTGCGTGCCCGACCGGTGCGTGGTGGTGCTGGAGAGGAAGGCCTGACATGTCGAGCACCCCTCGACCCGACGCGCCCCGGGTGGGCACCACCTACCGGGTGCAGGTCCGCCCCGGCTTCGACCTGGACGCCACCGCCGAGCTGGCCGACTACCTGGCCGGCCTCGGCGTCACGCACCTCTACAGCGCGCCCCTGCTCACCGCCACCCCCGGCTCCGCGCACGGCTACGACGTGGTCGACCACCGCGCCGTCAACCCCGAGCTGGGCGGCGAGGCGGCCCGGCAGCGGCTGCTGCGGGCACTGCGCGCCGCCGGCCTCGGGATGGTCGTCGACATCGTGCCCAACCATGCCGGCGTGGCCGTGCCCGCCGCGAACCCCGCCTGGTGGGACGTGCTGCGCCGGGGCCGCGACTCGGCGTACGCCGGTTGGTTCGACGTCGACTGGGACCGGGGGCGGCTGCTGCTGCCGGTGCTCGCCGACACCCCGGACGCCCTCGACGACCTCAAGCTCGCCGACGGGGAGCTGCGCTACCACGAGCACCGCTTCCCGGTCGCCGACGGCACCGCAGACGGCAGCCCCCGCGAGGTGCACGACCGGCAGCACTACGAGCTGGTCTCCTGGCGGCGCGGCGACACCGAGCTGACGTACCGCCGGTTCTTCGCCGTCTCGGACCTGGCCGGGCTGCGGGTGGAGGACCCGGAGGTCTTCGCCGCCACCCACGAGCTGGTGCTGCGGTGGGCGGCGGCCGGCGAGGTCGACGGCATCCGCGTCGACCACCCGGACGGGCTGCGCGACCCCTCGGCCTACCTGGCCCGGCTGCGCGCCGCCGCGCCCGACGCGTGGCTGGTGGTGGAGAAGATCCTGGAGTACGGCGAGGAGCTGCCGGACTGGCCCGTGGAGGGCACCACCGGCTACGACGCCCTCGCCGCCGTCTGCGGGCTCTTCGTCGACCCCGACGCGGAGGGCGACTTCACCGCCCTGGACACCCACCTCGTCGGCCGGCACACCTCCTGGCAGGACCTCACCCACGACACCAAGCTCGCCGCGGCCACCCGCCTGCTGTCGGCCGAGCTGACCCGCCTCGCGGCGCTCGCCGACGACGTCGAGCCCGCCGCCGCCCGCACGGCGCTGGCCGAGCTGGCCGCCGCGTTCCCGGTCTACCGGGGCTACCCGCCGCACGGCGCCCGGCACCTGGCCGCCGCCCGCGCCGAGGCCGGCCGCCGCCGCCCCGACCTGACCGCCGTGCTGGACGCGCTCACCCGCCGGCTGCGCGACCCCGACGACGAGCTGGCGAAGCGCTTCCCGCAGCTCACCGGCGCGGTCATGGCCAAGGGCGTGGAGGACACCGCCTTCTACCGGTGGAGCCGCTTCGTCGCGCTCAACGAGGTCGGCGGCAGCCCCGCGCACTTCGGCGTGCCGCCGGCCGAGTTCCACCGCTTCGCCGCCGCCCGGCAGGAGCGCTGGCCGGCGAGCATGACCACGCTCTCCACCCACGACACCAAGCGCTCCGAGGACGTCCGGGCCCGCCTCGCCGTGCTCAGCGAGCTGCCGGGGCGCTGGGCCGACCTCGTCGCCCGGTGGACGGCCCGCGCGCCGCTGCCCGACCCGGCCTTCGCGCACCTGCTATGGCAGACCGCCGTCGGCGCCTGGCCGATCGAACGGGAGCGGCTGCACGCGTACGTCGAGAAGGCCGCCCGGGAGGCGTCGGCGTCGACGAGCTGGGCCGACCCCGACCCCGTTTTCGAGCGGGCCATGCACGACGTGGTCGACGCGATGTACGACGACGCGCAGCTGCACGCCGAGCTGACCGCCTTCGCCGACGAGATCGCCCCCGTCGGCTGGTCCAACTCGCTCGGGCAGAAGCTCGTGCAGCTCGCCATGCCCGGGGTGCCCGACACCTACCAGGGCACCGAGCTGTGGGACAACTCGCTTGTCGACCCCGACAACCGCCGCCCGGTCGACTTCGCCGTACGCCGGGAGCTGCTGGCCCGCCTCGACGCCGGCCCGCCCCCGCCGGTGGACGCCGGCGGCGCGGCGAAGCTGCTCGTGGTGTCGCGGACCCTGCGGCTGCGCCGCGACCGCCCGGAGCTGTTCACCGGCTACCGGCCGGTGCCGGCCCACGGACGCGCCGGGCGGCACGCGCTCGCCTTCGACCGGGGCGGCGCCGTCGCCGTCGCCACCCGCCTGCCGCTCGGGCTGGCACGCGCCGGCGGCTGGGGCGACACGACCCTGTCACTTCCCGTTCACGAGGTGACCGACCTGTTCACGGGCCGGTCCTACAGTGGCGGGCAGACCCCGCTGGCCGACCTGCTGGCCACCTACCCCGTCGCGCTGCTGGCTCCCACCACCGAGTCCGTGGAGGCTTCATGACCGAGTTCACGGTGTGGGCGCCGCAGGCCGCCCGCGTCCGGCTGCGCCTGCCGGGCGTCGCCGACCACGAGATGCGCTCCGGCCCGGACGGCTGGTGGCGGGTCGAGGTGCCCGCCGCCGGCCCCGGCACCGACTACGCCTTCCTGCTCGACGACGACGAGCGGGCGCTGCCCGACCCCCGCTCGCCCTGGCAGCCGGAGGGCGTGCACGGGCCGAGCCGGCGCTACGACCACGCGGCGTTCGAGTGGACCGACCAGGCCTGGACCGGCCGGCAGCTCCCCGGCGCCGTCCTCTACGAGCTGCACGTCGGCACCTTCACCCCCGAGGGCACCTTCGACGCCGCCATCGGCCGCCTCGACCACCTCGTCGACCTCGGCGTCGACATGATCGAGCTGCTGCCCGTCAACGCCTTCAACGGCGAGCACAACTGGGGCTACGACGGGGTCTGCTGGTATGCCCCGCACCAGCCCTACGGCGGGCCGGACGGCCTGAAACGGCTGGTCGACGCCGCCCACGCCAAGGGCCTGGGGGTGATCCTCGACGTCGTCTACAACCATTTCGGGCCCTCCGGGGCCTACGCGCCGATGTTCGCGCCGTACCTCACCGAGCAGAGCAACACCTGGGGCCGCACCGTCAACCTCGACGGACCGCACTCCGACGGCGTGCGCCGCTACATCGTCGACAGCATCCTCATGTGGCTGCGCGACTACCACGTCGACGGCCTGCGGCTCGACGCCGTGCACGCCATGCCCGACTCCCGCGCCACCGGATGGCTGGAGGAGGTCGCGATCGAGGTCGAGGCACTCGCCACCCACCTCGGCCGGCCGCTGTCGCTGATCGCCGAGTCCGACCTCAACGACCCCCGGCTGATCACGCCCCGGGAGGCCGGCGGCTTCGGCCTGCACGCCCAGTGGAACGACGACGCCCACCACGCCCTGCACACCCTGCTCACCGGCGAGCGGCAGGGCTACTACGGCGACTTCGGCTCGCTGGAATGCCTCACCGAGGTGCTCACCGGCGGCTTCTTCCACGCCGGCACCTGGTCCAGCTTCCGCAACCGCCACCACGGCCGGCCGGTGGACCGGCAGCGCACCCCCGGCCACCGCTTCGTCGCGTACCTGCAGAACCACGACCAGATCGGCAACCGGGCCACCGGCGACCGGATCTCCGCCACCCTCTCCCCGGGACTGCTGCGCGTCGGCGCGACGCTGCTGTTCACCGCCCCGTTCACCCCGATGCTGTTCATGGGGGAGGAGTGGGCCGCCAGCACCCCGTGGCAGTTCTTCACCAGCCACCCCGAGCCGGAGCTGGCGACCGCCGTCGCCACCGGGCGCAAGCGGGAGTTCGCCGCGCACGGCTGGCCGGAGGGCGACGTGCCGGACCCGCAGGACCCGCAGACCTTCGTCCGCTCCCGGCTCGACTGGGCCGAGCTGGACAAACCCGAACACCGCGAGATGTACGAGTTCCACAAGCGGCTCATCGCGCTGCGCAAGAGCCGCCCCGACCTGTCCGACCCGAGGCTGCACGCCGTGGACGTACGCCCCGGCGACCAGTTCCTGGTGATGCGCCGGGGCGGGACCCTCGTGGCGGCGAACCTGGCCGCCAAGCCGCAGCGGATCACGCTGCCGGGGGTGGCGCGCCGGGTGCTGCTCGCGACGGGGGAGGGGGTCACGGTGATGCGCGACCGCATCGAGCTGCCGGCCGAGACTGCGGCGATCGTGGCGCTCTGAGCGGCGCCCGACGTCGCTTCGCCGCCGGCAGCGCGGTGGCGGCTGCCGGCGGCGACCGGCCCGCCCGCGCCGTCGGCGGTGGTCAGTCGGCGTCCAGCACCTCGCGCAGCCGGGCCGCGAACTCGGCGGGCTTGCCCGCGTAGCCGAACTCGCCGTCGAGGAAGCCGCCGTGGTGGCTCGGGAACACCACGGCCTCCTGGCCGAGCAGCGCCGCGGTGGCTACGGCCGTACGCGCCGTGTAGGTCCCTTCCGTCTCCTCGCCGACCGCGATCACGACCCGGGTCGGCGCCGCCGTGAGCGCCGCCACGTCGGGCCGGTAGTCGGTGACCGTCCCCGAGGCTCTCGACAGCAGCGGGTCGTCGCGGGAGCCGTCGTCCTCGGGCGGCAGGCCGAACGCCGCCGGGTCGGGCGTGGGCTGGGCGAAGTAGGCGTCGGTGAACTCGCCCCGCCAGGAGACCAACGCCATGAAGGCGGCCATGCCCGCGCCCATGCCCTTCGCCTGGTACGCCTCGTGGACGGCGGCCTGGGCGCGCTCGGCCGCCGCGGCGTCGGGCAGCACGGTGTTGATCGGCGGCTCGTGCGCCACCAGCGTCGCCACGTCGCCGGGGTGGGACGCGACCAGCTCCAGCGCGGTCACCGCCCCGCCGCTGCTGGCGAACATGTCGACCGGAGCCGCGCCGAGCGCCTCGATCAGCAGGTGCAGGTCGGCCGCCTGCTGCTGCGGCGTGTGGTCCGACCGCCCGTCGCTGCGCACGCTGCGGCCCAGGCCGCGCGGGTCGTAGGTGACGACCGTCCGGTCGGTGAAGTGGGTCGCGAGCGCGTTGAAGCCCTCCGCCGTCATCGGTTGACCGATCATGAGCAGCGTGCGGTGCCCGCCGGAGGCCGACAGTGGACTGCGCACGTCGTAGACCAGGTCGACGCCGGGCGCGGCGAGGGTGTGGGTCTCCATCGTCGTCATGCCGGCGAGCGTACGACCGACGGGTGACAGAACGGGCGCCACACGCGGGAAGCGGCCCCACCCGCCCCGGTCCTCGGCACCGGCGTCAGGATCTGCGGTATGGAGTACTTCTGCTACCACCGCGACCGGCGCGACTCCCTGGCTCTGCGCAAGGAGCTGCGCGAGGAGCACTGGTCCTACATGGACCGGTACGCGGAGCGGATGATCGCCCGTGGACCGACGTTCGCCACTGACGGGAAGACGCCGACCGGCAGCGTGCACATCGTCGACCTGCCCGATCCCGCCGCCGCCCGGGCGTTCGCCTTCGACGAGCCCAACTGCCAGGCCGGCGCGTACCGGGACGTGCTGCTGCGCCGGTGGCGCAACACGCTGGGGCGCACCATGTGGGACTTCCCGGGCGGCCGGACGGGTGGTGACCGGTTCCTGGTGCTCGGCCTCGGGGCGGGGGAGGCCGCCGACCTGGACGTGAGCGCGGACCGGGACGGGTTGACCGCGTACGGGCCGCTGCTGTCGGACGACGGCGTCAGGTGGCTGGGCACGGCGGCGCTGGTCCGTGCGGAGCACCCGGACGGGGCGCGTGCCGTGCTGACCCCGGACCGGTACGCCGAGATCGAGGTCCACGCGTGGGCGTTCGGCGGACGACCGTGACCCTATGGGTGCCGCCCTCTGCTCGGCGGCGGTAGGCTGACGACGCCGTTCTGCCGCGAGCGAACCCGCTTGTCTTGCTGGGGCGCGCTGCGGAGGATCGGTGGATGGATCTCCTCACCGCGGAACGGCAACTCCAAGCCGCCCAGCGCGCCGCCGACGTCGAGTCCCTCGACGCGCTACTGCACCCGCAGGTCGTGGGTGCCGGACCGGACGGCACGGTCTTCACGAAGGAAGACGACTTGGAGGGCTACCGCTCCGGTGCACTGCGAATCACCAGCCTGGTGGAGGAGTCGCTCGACGTCCAGGAAGACGGTCAGACCGGGGTGACTCGCATGGTCGCTGCGGTGGATGCCGTTCAGGGCGGTGCCGCCATGTCCGCGCGGTTGCGCTACACCCGACTCTGGGTGCGTGAGGACGGCAACTGGCGGGTGTTGGCCGCCACCTTCGTCCCGGTCTGAGGGACGTCTCGTAACTGGTGAAGGCGTTGCCCGGCATCGGGCCGGTGGTCAGCCGGCGAGGATGATGTGGTGGAGGTTAGCGATGCCGGAGCGGCGTCGGTCTGCCGGGCTGCGGGTGCCCGACGGCGATGACCAGGCGGGTGCTGGCGTCGATGGCGACCCTCGATGACCCGGTGGGCTGCGGAGTGCGACACCCCGAACAGTGAGCCGATCTGGCGCATCGTCAGGTTCGTGCGCCAGTAGGTGGCCGTCAGCAGCACCCGGTCGGCGAGGTCACGGGCCCATTGCCGGCCCGGCCGGCCGCCGACGATGCCGTCGCCGAACCCTGACGGGCCCACCATCATCATCTGATGCAGCAAGATGACGAGATGGCCGCCGAGGACGCCACCCCAGATCGCATGACCGACGCGGAGATTCACCAACTCGCCAGGCTGCTCGCACGCTACGCGGCCCAGGAGTTGGACCAGTTCGAGCATTGGTGTGTCGAATCGCCGTATGGCCCGGTGTTTATCGACATCAGTCGACGATGCGCTCCAGGCGCCGAGGACGCGTACCACGTCCTCTGGCCACTACCCGGCCAACCCCGCGACCCGCACTAATCTCGCTTGAACCCGCGTGACCACGGCGCCTGCACCAGACCACCGAGCGATCTCCTGCTTGAGTGCTAGGTGGTGGGACACGAGGGCAGCCCGCTGGACGACCTGCTCCCGACGGTCGCCGCCCTGGCCGCACATCACGACGACGACCTCGGCGGGCGGGCCGACGACGACCTGCAAAACCCGGCTCGCCGCGCTGGCCCGGACCATCCTGAACCGCCTGACAGCTAAAGATTCGGCCCAAGGCTGCGCTGCCCGGGGGCTTGGGCGACCGTCGACACGCGTGCGCCTGGTTGCCTGCTCTGCGACCCCATGCTCATCCGTTGAGCCCTTTTCATCCTGACCTTGCAGGTCAGGGCGGTACGCCCCGGCCCACCTGCGCAACGGTGGCACCTGCCCCGCCTCGCCGCCGGGTCCGCCGTCGGGGTCGCCACCGCATGGACTACGTACGGGAAGCGATCGTCAACAAAAAGTGATCCTTGCCTCTTCATCGGTCAGTCTCTATCGTTGGCGGAAAGCGCTTTCCCGTCCCCGTGCTCATGCCTGAAAGGTGAACTCAGATGAGACGCAAAGTCGCCACGCGGTGGCTGGCCGGTGGTGCCACCGCGGTCGCAGGTGCCGTCGTCGCCCTGGCGCTGCAGGTTCCCAACGCCTCGGCCGCCACGAACCTGAGCCTCGGCGCCGGCGCTGACGGCTCCAGCAAGGCCAGTGGTACCAGCTATGGCAACGTCATCGACGGCAACCCCAGCACCTACTGGTCGCCGAGCGGCTCGACCGGCACGGTCTCGGTCAAGTGGGGCAGCGCCACGACGGTGTCCTCGGCCGTCATCGTGCAGGCCTCGGGCGGCGGCGCGATCAGCGGCTGGCAGCTCAAGAACCACGACACGGGCTCCGTCCTGGCCAGCGGCAGCAGCGCCCCGAGCACCATCAACTTCTCCTCGACGTCGCTGAAGAAGATCTCCTTTGTCATCACCAGCGCGTCCGGCACTCCTCGGATCGCCGAGTTCGAGACGTACTCCAGCGGCGGGTCGACCCCGACCTCCAGCCCCACCGGCGCTCCTACTTCCAGCCCCACCGGCGCTCCGACTCCCAGCCCGACCAGCAACCCCGGCGCGCCGACTGGTGCGTGGCCGTCGTCGGCCGGCTCGGTGAGCATCTCGGGCACGGTCAGCGTCTCCGGCACCTTCGACGGCGGGATGAAGACGTACTGCTGCATGGGTGACGGTGGGCAGGGCGAGTCGCAGGACCCGATGTTCAAGATCGCCAATGGTGGCACGCTGCAGAACGTCATCCTCGGTTCGCCCGCCGGTGACGGCGTGCACTGCGAGGGCACCTGCACGCTGCGCAACGTGTGGTGGAACGACATCGGTGAGGACGCCGCCACCTTCAAGCAGACCAACGGCGGTACCTCCTACGTCATCGGTGGCGGGGCGCGTAACGGCAGCGACAAGACCTTCCAGCACAACGGCAACGGCACGGTCAGCATCTCCGGCTTCTACCTCAAGGGGTCCGGCAAGCTGTACCGCGGCTGCGGCAACTGCTCCACCTCGCACACCCGTCACGTGCGTATCGACAACGTCCTCGTCGACGACATCGACATGCTCGCCGGCATCAACAGCAACTGGAACGACACCGCGACGATCACTCGCGTGGTCGTGATCGGCTCGGCCACCATCTGCGGCAAGTACAAGGGTGTGCCCAAGGGCAGCGAACCCAGCTACCTCGGCGAGGGCTGGAACGACGCCAACTGCAAGGTCAACAGGAGTGACGTCACCTTCCGGTAGTCACTGGGCACGTCTGTTCACGAAGGGGCGCCCGCCGCCAGGCGGGCGCCCCTTCTGTGTCCGTCGTACGGGGGCGAGTCCAACGGATGGGCATGGGGTCGCAGAGCAGGCAACCAGGCGCACGCGTTGTCGGCGGTCGCCCAGGCCCCCGGGCAGCGCAGCCTCAAGCGGAATTTTTAGCTGTCAGGCGGTTCAGGATGGTCCGGGCCAGCGCGGCGAGCCGGGTTTTGCAGGTCGTCGTCGGCCTGCCCGCCGAGGTCGTCGTCGTGATGTGCGGCCAGGGCGGCGACCGTCGGGAGCAGGTCGTCCAGCGGGCTGCCCTCGTGTCCCACCACGTAGAGACGGTGCGTTCCCACCTCGGCGGGGATGCTCTGGTCGAGGATCCGCTCGCAGGTGTCAGCCGCGATCAGCGCCACCGCCGTCGGTAGGGCGGCACCGCCCTGAACGGCATCCACCGCAGCGACCATGCGAGTCACCCCAGTCCGACCGTCTTCCTGGACGTGTTCGGCATGATGACGACATGCGTCTGTTGGTGCTCGGTGGAACCTGGTTCGTAGGCCACGCGATCGTCAGCGCCGCCGTCGAGGCCGGCTGGGAGGTGACCACGTTCAACCGGGGTACCTCAGACCCGTTCCTGGAAGCTGTACGGCCGATTCGTGGTGATCGGAGCTCTTCGGATGATCTTGCCGCTCTCGCCGCCGCAGGGCCCTGGGACGCTGCTGTCGACACGTCGGGTTACGTGCCGAGGAACGTCCTTGACGTGGCGCGCATGCTTGCACCGGTCACCGGCCAGTACGTCTTCATGTCCACCGTCAGCGTGTATGGGGACTGGCCCGTCGAGCCACTCAGCGAGCGATCCGAGGTGCTCGCCTGCCCACCCGACGCCGGCCCGGACTACGGCATCGACACGGAGAACGGACCAACTCGGTACGGCTACCAGAAAGCAGGTTGTGAAAGAGCAGCAGTAACCGCGTTCGGCCAGGAGCGGACGGTGGTCCTGCGGCCCGGTGTGGTCCTCGGCCCACGGGAGTACGTAGGCAGGCTGCCGTGGTGGCTGCGGAGGGTGGCTGCCGGCGGCGAAATCCTGGCACCCGGTTCGCCTGACCGCACCATCCAACCCGTTGACTGCCGCGATCTGGCCGCGTTCACACTGCGGATGATCGCTGACCGGTCGTCCGGCGTCTTCAACGTCTGCGCTCCCATTGGCAGTGCCACGTTCGGCGGTCTGTTGACGGCCTGCGCCCATGCGACTCGTTCCGAGGGGTCCTTCGAGTGGGTGCCGGACCTTTTCCTACTCGAGGAGGGCGTTCGGCAGTGGTCGGAACTCCCGCTCTGGCGCACCTCCAATGGGGTCTGGCAAGTTGACACTGCCCGTGCCCAGGCCGCCGGCCTCCGCTGCCGGCCACTGGATCTCACTGTGCGGGACACGTGGCGATGGATGGTCGACAGCAATGCGGAGAGCGCACACGACCGCGCTGCGGACATCGGCATCGCCCGGTGGAAGGAAGCGCAGGTGTTGGCTGACTGGCACCGCTCAGGCGAGCCGGCGGGTTGAGGTTTCGGGCAGCCACGCTGCGATGCGCTCTGCGAGCTGGCGGGCTTGGGCATCGCCGTTCCAGGGTGCCTGGCTCAGCAGCCGCGTGATCCGCGCCAGTCGGCCGGTCAACGACACGTTCCGCTTGTGCGGAGGCAGGTCCAGGACCGTGGAGAGTGCGTCAGTGGCAGCATCGATGTCGTTTAGATGGAGGTAGGCGGCGGCGATGTCGATGTTCGCCCCGCTGATCTGTGAGTACGATCGGCGCGCAGCGGGCAGCGCCTGAAACAACCTCAGTGCCTCGTCGGCACGCGCTGCGGCCCGTTCGCCGTTGCCGAGGTCGAGCCAAGCTGCGGCAGCGCACGCCGCAGCGCGTGCATCCCCGAATGCGAACTCGCCGCCGGTAGTTGCTGCGAGTTCGTCAGGTCGATTCTCGGCGACCTCCCGGTCCCGTCGGGCTGCCGCCAAGATGTCGGTCACCGTTCCGGCGTCATTGAGCAGGGCGTGAGAGCGGGCCGCGATATGGCGCAGTCTCATCTTTGGCTCGCCCTCGGGAGCTACTCGCATTGCTCGTTCGAAGTAGCCGAGTGCCGCATCCGGCTCGTTGCGCCAGTTCGCGAGCGTCATCCGTAAGCCGTACGTCCACGCTTTCAGCGAGGGGTGTCCGGCGAGATCCGCGTACTGCGTCGCCGCTCGCGCCAGCGTCGTCGACTCGACCCAGCGTCCGAGGTCGAAGGCGGTGGAGGCCATGAGCGACGTGCCCTGGGCGATGAGGACGTAGAGGTGGGTCAGATCTCGTGGCCTGCGCGTCCGGTCGGCAAGCGCTCGCGCCTCGTCACGCAGCCGCCTGGCGTTCGCGAACATGTCGAAGGCGGCGATGCTGCCCGAACGGGCCAGTAGCGCCATGTCCTGCTGCATCGACTCGATCGAGTCATGCGGAATGCCGATCCTGGCCAGGAGTGAGTCGTTGCTGATGGCATCGGCAGCATCGCTCACCACATCGGCACCGTTGACGCCACCCGGCTTCGATGACGGGTCACCGATCCCCGCAAGGAAGCGCGATTGCGCACCGGCGGGAAGCCGTTTCAGAGCGGTGTGCAACAGTTCCTGATTCGCGTTGCCCGGCACTGTGTCGGGTCGGCTGTGCCAGTAGGCGACCGTCCTGACCGCGATGCCGAGCCAATCCGCGAAACCCTCGTTCGTCATGCCGGCCGACGCCTGTAGCGCGCAGGCAAGGCGTCCCGTCCACTGGCCCACCGTCGTCACCATGATTCTCCGAGCGTTCGTTGCATCGGATTGCCCTGCCGTTGCACCACCTTTGCATGGGCGTCCGCATTCTTCTCGACTTCACTGGACGCCACAGCTTTCAGCAGGATCTTCAATCGCAGCCTACCGAGGAGACCCCCATGGCTGAACCCCCGCGCGATGGACAAGACGGACACCGCTCGCGACGTGTTGTCGGCATGGTCCTTCGGCGCCTTGCTTTCGATGGCGCGCGACATGCAGAGCGATGACTCGATGAGCCGGGGTGAGCAGGCCGAGGCCGCCGAGCGGGAGGCGGCCAAGCAGCGCCTCCTGGATCAGGCCGAGGCGGAGCGCGTACCGGTGGAGGAGACCACCCGGGCGGTGCCGGACCGGCGGTGGCGGCGTGACCAGCGCTGACGAGCCGATCGGCCGCCGCGTCGCCCGCTGGCGGGCGCGGCGGCGGATGACGCAGCAGATGTTCGCCGACCGGCTCGGCAGGTCGAAGAGCTGGGTGGACAAGACCGAGCGGGGTGTACGGCCGCTGGACCGTTATCCGGTGATCCAGGAGATCGCCCGGGTGCTGCGGGTCGACCCGATGGTGCTGCTCGGCGAGCACCGCCCGCCGCCGGCCGCGGCCGGCCCGGTGGACGGGGTGGACGGCATCCGCGCCGCCCTCGCCCGCTACGACGACCACGGGGCGACGGCGTCCGTGGCGGAGACGGGCCGGCACGTCGCGCACGCCTGGCTGACCTACGAGCACGGGCACTACGCGCAGGTGGTGCGGCTGCTGCCGAGGCTGCTGCACGCCGCGCAGGGCGCGCGGGGGCAGGATCCGGGGCTGCTGGTGCAGGCGTACCGGATCACCTCGTCGGTGCTGGTGAAGCTCGGCGAGGCCGATCTGGGGTGGCTGGCCGCCGACCGGGCGGTGGCCGTGGCGGGTGGCGATGCGGCGCTGGCGGGGGCGGCGACCGTGGCGGTCGGTCAGGCGCTGCGCGCGTTGGGCCGGGACCGGCTGGCGCTGGTGGCGACGCTGGCCGCCGCGCGTCGCGTCGCGCCCGCGTCGGAGGCGGTGCAGGGGACCCTGCTGATCCAGGCCGCGCTGGCCGCCGCCGGCTGTGGCGACGCCGGCCGCAGCGAGGAGCTGGTCGAGCGGGCCGCGCGGGTGGCTGCGCGGGTCGGTGACGACCCGCACCGGACCGGCTTCGGGTCGGGCGCCGTCGAGGCGGCCCGGGTGGTCGCGGCTCTGGAGCGGGGGGACGCCGGGGAGGCGGTGCGCCGGCACGAGCAGGCGGTACGGCGGGAGGCGTGGCGGCGGCTGCCGGCCGAGTACCGGGCCGCCTACCTGGTGGACGCTGCCCGGGCGTACCTCCAGGTCGGCGACCTGTGCGGCGCGGCCCGCGTCCTGGTCGACGCGGATGCCGTCGCGCCCGCCGAGGTCCGGTGCCGGCCGTTGGCGCGTACGGTCGTCGCCGAGGTCGCCCGGGCCCACCCGTCGCCGGCCGGAGTGGCGCGCCTGGCGACGCTGGTGGGCCTGACCCGCTGATCCGGTGCCGCGCCGGGCGACCGGCGTGCCGCTGGCGGTTCAGCCGTTGGTGAGGAGTTCGCGGATCGCGACGAGGCTGGCGCCGTCGCCGACGGCCACCAGCGAGTCACCGGCCTGGAGGGTGAGGTCGGGACCCGGCGACGGGATCACGTGACCGTCGCGGACCACCGCGACGATCGACGCGCCGGTGCGGGTCCGCGCGCGCGTGTCGCCGAGCGCGCGCCCGAGGTACGGCGACCGGGCGGGGATCGGCATGCGTACGGTCTCGACGCCCTCCAGGGGCGGGACCAGTTCCGTCAGGTTGTCCATGACCAGCGGAAGGCCGAGCAGGTCGGCGATCGTCCGCGACTCCGTGCTCTCCAGCGTCAACGTGTGCTGGGCGGTCTCGGGGTCGGCGGGGTCGTAGAGCACGATGTCGCGCCGGCCGTCGAAGTGCACGATCACCGCGCCTCGCTGGCCCGTCGCGGTGGTGAAGCCGTACGACTCTCCCACGCCGAACAGCCGGGTCCTCTCCAGGTCCATGTTTCCGCCCTCCGAGGATGAGGCGCCGCGGTCGAGCACCTTGCCGCCCAGACTAGTGCTTCGGCCGGGATCGTGACGATCGCTCACAGCGGGCCTGCCGGCCGTGGGTGCGCTGCTCACGGCGTGGCTCCGGCTCCGGCGGCCAGTTGTCGGCGCCGTTCCCGTGGGTGAGGAATTCCATCGGGAGGCAACTGCAATTCCCGACTGTCGGCAGCGACAAACGTCCTGGAATCGAAAGCGCGGATTCGCGGCGATGGGATTTGCGAGTCAATTTCGAGGCTTCTGTTCGGGGTGGGGACGCTTTGTTTGCCGCCGGCCGTGGTCCTTTTCGGTCGCCACGAAGTCAATGTCAATTACCTGTCATTCCATCACGTTGTGATCAAAGCAATCTGATCGATAGGTTTCGCTGGTCCGAGTTGGAGTACCCGAAAAAGGGGGCAACTGTTGAGATCAACCCTGCGCTGGTCCGCATCGGCCAGCCTGGCACTCGCGATGGTCGTGACCGCTCCGGCGGTCGCCCAGGCGAAGCCGACCACGGTCGAGAGGAACGGCAACACCACCGCCGTCGCCCGCACCAGTGACGGTCGCGCGATCACCAACGAGAAGATCGCCGAGGAGGTCGCCAGGTACTGGACGCCGCAGCGGATGGCGAGCGCCGTCGACCTCGACATCGCGAAGTCGGCGAAGGCCACCGAGTCCACGAGCCGGGCGCCGAAGCCCGACGGGCCGGCGGGATCGGTCGCGCCGGTGCGACCGAGCGCCGCCAGCGGCGCCGACGTCGGCATCCAGCTCAACGAGTCGGCGGTCGTCGGCAAGGTCTACTTCACCACGCCCAACGGTGGCGGCGCCTCGTGCTCGGCGAGCGCGGTCGCCAGCGGCAAGGCGCGACTGGTCATGACCGCCGGGCACTGCGTGCACCAGGGCGCCGGCGGGCAGTGGTACAGCAACTGGCAGTTCGTGCCGCGCTACCGTGACGGCGCGCGGCCGTTCGGCACGTTCGTGGCGTACCAGCTCGCGGCCCGCACCGCGTGGATCAACAGCAGCAGCTACGACGAGGACATGGCCATCGCCATCATGCACAACGGCGGTAACTGGGGCCTGAAGGTCGTCGAGACGGTCGGCGGCCACGGCATGCGCTGGAACTGGGGCTACAACATCTCCCTGATGACCGCGCTGGGCTATCCGTCCAACCTCGGCGGCGGCGAGAGCCAGTACTTCTGCCAGAGCGGCACCTGGCACGCCGGCGGCCAGCAGATCCGGATGTGGTGCAACATGACCTACGGCTCCAGCGGCGGTCCCTGGCTCCAGGAATACAACGACCAGAATGGTCTCGGGTTCATCAACAGCGTCGTGAGTCACGGCGACAACCCGGGCAACGGTCAGTTCGACGGTCCGTACTTCGACGACGACATCAAGAGCCTCTACGACTTTGCGGAGGGTCTCTCCCCGGCGTAAGGGCACGTTAACGGCAGAGCCCCGGCCACACGGCCGGGGCTCTGCGCGCGCTGCTCCGTCAACGGCGGGGAAGTTCCCGTCCGGGGGGCGGGGTCACTTGAAGCGGATGAACTTCGAGAACTGGTTGTTGGCGGTGCCCACCGAGACCGTCCGGTGGCTGTACCGGTCGGCGGAAACGTAGTTGTACTCGTCGATCTCGAAGGTGCCGTTGGCGTTCACCCTGGTCACGAACGCGACGTGACCGTAGGTGCCGCCCAGGCGTACCGCGACGTCACCGGCCTTCGGGCTGTTGTACACCGGCACGCCGGCGCGTCCGGCGGCGGCGACCCACTCCTTGGCGTTGCCCCACCGCGCCTGGCCCTTGTACTGGTTGTGGAAGGCGACGCCGACCCGGCTGCGCACCGCCCAGGCCGCGAAGCTGGTGCACTGCCCCTTGTAGAAGTTCCAGGGATCGATGCCCGAGGTCTGACCCTTGTAGGGGTAGTCGTCCTTGGCCGGGTAGCTGGCGCCGGCGGAGATCAGCTGGTGGGAGGCGTTGTTGTTCTTCAGCGTGGAGCTGAGGTTCTTCTTCGCCCCGGGCGCGAAGTCCTGGTACGCGTGGGAACCGTTGTAGCCGGTGTTGTAGTAGACGCGCACCGTCTTTCCGGTGCGGTTCCACGCCGAGGCGGCGTTGTTCTTGATGCACTGGCCCTTGCCGCTGCCGGCGCCCTTGAACTCGTAGCAGCCCGGCTGGGCGGTGCCGTAGTCGGCCAGCGAGCCGGCGTGATCGGAGATCGAGCCCGCGTGGTTGCTGTTGTAGTAGTAGCAGAACTCGCCGGTGTTGCAGGCTCCGTCGCGGGACGCGGCCTGCGCGGGCGCGGCGACCGCCAGGACGCCGAGAGTCGCGCTCAGCACGCTGGCGCTGAGGGCACCGAGGACGCGAACGGTGACCGTGGGCATGATCACTTCCCTCCTGGGGGTGGGTGATGGGGGACCCACGCTACAAGGCATAGATCATCCGCCATACCCCTCAATCGCGGCGCGCGGATGGCGCGGGGGTCTGTCGAGATTCGGGGTTCATCGGGCGATTCGCGGGCATAGCGTCAGGCGTGGCGGCTTCCCGCCGCCGGGCCTGCCGCGGGGGCGGGTCAGGACGACCTGACGGTGGTGCGACGTGGACGAGACCGATCCGATGATGCTGGACCAGCGGGGACGACGCGGCCAGGGCGCCGGGCTGCCCCGGTTGCTGGGCGCGGTCAGCCTCGCCCTCGGCGCCGGCAGCCTGTTCGCCCCGCGCGCGGTGGCCCGGCTGACCGGGGTGGACGACTCACCCGCCGCCCGTGCGGTCGTCGCCGCCGTGGGCGCCCGCGAACTGGTCCACGCGGCGGGCCTGCTCGCCGGCCGCAGCCCGGCCGGCTGGGCGTGGACCCGGGTGGCCGGCGACGCGCTGGACCTCACCCTGCTCGGACGGGCCTGGGCGGACCGGTGCGGCGAGCGGCGCCGGCGGGTCGGCCTCACCACCGCCGCCGTCGCCGGCATCGCGGCCGTCGACCTGATCGCCGCCGTACGCGCCGGACGGGCCCGGGCCGCGCACCGGCGGGTGATCGACATGGAGGTCTCGGTCACCGTCAACCGGTCCCCGGCCGAGGCGTACCGCTTCTGGCGGGACCTGGAGAACCTGCCCCGGTTCATGTCCCACCTGGAGTCGGTACGCGCCGACGACCTGCGCCGGTCGCACTGGACCGCGCACGGCCCGGCCGGCCGCCGGATCGAGTGGGACGCGGAGATCGTCGACGACCAGCCGAACCGGTCGCTCGCCTGGCGGTCGCTGCCCGGCACCCGCGTGCCCAACGCGGGTCGGGTCCGGTTCGTGCCCGCGCCGGGCGATCGCGGCACCGAGGTCCGGGTGCGGCTGCGCTACGCCCCGCCGGCCGGCGCGCTGGGCCGGGCCGTGGCGAAGCTCTTCGGCGAGGAACCCGAGCAGCAGGTACGCGACGACCTGCGCCGGTTCAAGCAGGTGGTGGAGACCGGCGAGGTGGTCCGCTCCGAGGGCAGCCCGGACGGCATCTCCGTGCGCCAGCAGGTCATGCAACGCCCCGCCCAGCCGCTGCCCATCGCCCGCCGCTGACCGCCCGCCACCCGAGAGGACGAACGATGAAGGCCACCGCCTGGATGGGCAAGGACAGCGTCAAGGTCGTCGACGTGCCCGACCCGACCATCATGAACGCGCGCGACGCGATCGTACGGATCACCTCGACCGCCATCTGCGGCTCGGACCTGCACCTCTACCACGGGTACATCCCCGCCATGCGCAAGGGCGACGTCCTCGGCCACGAGTTCATGGGCGAGGTCGTGGAGGTCGGTCCGCAGGTACGCAACCTGCGCCCCGGCGACCGGGTGGTGGTGCCGTTCCCGATCGCCTGCGGGCATTGTTCCTCCTGCCAGCGCGGGCTCTTCTCGGTCTGCGAGAACTCCAACCCCAACGCCGGGGTGGCCGAGAAGATCATGGGGCACTCGCCGGCCGGCATCTTCGGCTACTCCCACCTGCTCGGCGGCTACGCCGGCGGCCAGGCCGAGTACGCCCGGGTGCCGTTCGCCGACGTCGGCCCGGTCAAGGTGCCCGACGAGGTCCCCGACGACCAGGCCGTGATGCTCGCCGACGTGCTGCCCACCGGCTTCATGGGCGCGGAGATGTGCGACATCAAGCCGGGCGACGTGATCGCCGTGTGGGGGGCCGGCCCGGTGGGCCTGCTCGCCGCCGCCAGCGCCCGGATGCTCGGCGCGGAGCGGGTGATCGTCATCGACCGGTACCCGTACCGGCTGCGGCTCGCCGAGGAGCACACCGGCGCGGAGACCATCAACTACGACGACACCGACGTGCTCGACGCGCTCAACGCGATGACCGCCGGGCGGGGGCCCGACGCCTGCATCGACGCCGTCGGCCTGGAGGGGCACCACGGCAACACCGCCGTGTACGCGTACGACCGGGCCAAGCAGGCCGCCCGGGTCGAGACGGAACGCCCGTTCGCGCTGCGCCAGGCCATCCTCGCCTGCCGTAGCGGCGGCGTCGTCTCGGTGATCGGCGCGTACGGGGGCGTCGTCGACAAGTTCCCGATGGGCGCGTTGATGAACCGGTCGTTGATCATGCGTACCGGTCAGTGTCACGTCCAGCGCTACACCCGTCCGCTGCTGAACCGCATCCAGCGCGGCGACATCGACCCGAGCTTCATCATCAGCCACCGGATGCGGCTCAAGGACGCGGCCAAGGGCTACAAGATCTTCCAGAAGAAGCAGGACGAGTGCACCAAGGTCGTCCTCAAGGTCTGAGCCCCGGCACCGAGCGCCGACGGGGCCCGGGGCGGCGGAATCCGGCCGTCCCCGGGCCTCGTCAGGACCGGGTCAGGCCCAGGGGGCCGTCGGGTACCAGGGGATGATCTCGCGGCGGGCGAGCAGCCGCACGTCCCAGTAGAGGAACGTGAAGGCACCGGCGACGATGAACGCGACAGCGGTCAGGACCGCCAGGCGGCTCGGCCGGGCGCTGAACCAGCGTTGCAGGCGGGAACCGGCGAGCCAGGCCAGCAGCAGGAACAGCACCGCCATGATGACGATGTTGCCCAGGGACTGCAGCGTGAACGCCGCCGCGCCGTAGAGCGGGTTGCCGCTCTCGGCGGCGTCGCGGAACATCTGCCGGAACAACGCGAAGGGCCGGCCGATCAGGAAGCCGGCGATCAGTGCGCCCATGAACACCATCGGGGCGTTGGGGAACCGGCGGGCGATCCGGGCGAACGGATCCGGCACGACACCCAGCGCGGCCAGACCGAGATAGATCATGATGAGCCCGATCGCGCCGAAGACGACCATGGACTGGATGCTCCTCGGCGACAGCCCGCCGGGCGCGTTGGGCGCGGTGGAGAACTGCGGCATCGACGTGCCGACGAGGCCGACGACCGCGCCGTAGGCGGCCGACACCGCGACCATGCCCACCGACATCCAGCCCAGCGGCTTCAGCGGTGCGACGATCCGGCTGAACCTGCTGCCCATGGTGCCGGTCAGCGGGGCCAGGGCGCCGAACGCGGCGATGTTGCATGCGGTGAACGTGCCCGCGATGCCGGAGACGAAGGCGAACAGGATGCCCGCCGCGATGCCCTGGATGGGCGTCTCCTTGGCGTCGTGGCCGAGCAGTGTGTTGGCGACGTTGTCGCCGATGGTCCGGTCCACGAACTCCGCCGACCAGATGACGGTCAGCAGGAACCCGCCGAGGACGCTGAGGAGGATGATCAACCCTCGCCGCCGGGGGAAGTGCCCGTTGACGAACGCGGACGTCCCGCTCCGCGCGGTGTCGGGGCTGAGTCGGACGGGCGCGTCGGGTCGCCGGGAAGACCTCTGGGTCTGCGTCACGTGCGCTCCTCGGGGTGGGGGAGGGGCCGGTGGGAGGGGGCGCGGGTCGATGTCCGCGTTTCATCATGGGGTGGCCGCCGTCGGCGCGGTTCTTCCATCGTGCGCAATCTCCCGGGCCGTTTCGCCCGCTCCGGGTGCCGGGCAACTTCAGGACGGTCCGGCTGCCCGCCTCCGCCGCAGGCGCGTGGATCAAGCGCCTTGGAGATCGTCAGGGGTCGGCGCCGCAACAGGCGTGGGGTGCCGTCCGCCCGTCCGGCCTGTCGTCGGTCGGGCGATCGGGAAGGCGACCGTGCGACCCTTGTTGCCAAGACTTTGCAATAAGCTGGCGGGCGAGCGACGACTGCCGCGAGAGGACCACCCATGCCCGACGCACTCGCCAGGACCGCCGTGGACGGTCCGCCGCACACCGTGTCCGAGCTGGTGATGGCCTGGGGGCGCGGCTGGGCGGTCTCCAGGGCCACGCCCGCCCCCGTCGCGGTCCCCGGCGGCTTCCGGATCGACGTGGGCCGGCCCGGCCACCGCGTACGCCACGTGCTGCACACCTACGACGCCGACTCGCTCGGGCGGCTCGGCCGGAAGCTGGCGGGTCCGGGCACCTGGATCAAGGTCAGCGGGGACCGCGCCGGCCTGCGCGCCGCCCTGCCCGACGCCTGGACGCTGGACATCGCCGGACACCTCATGAGCGCGCCGCTGACCCCGGACACGGCCGAGCCGCCCGCACCGTATTCGACGCGGGTCGTCGCCGAGGGCGGGGTCGTCGTCGCGACGGTCCTCGACGCGTACGGGCAGAGGGCGGCCGTCGGGCGGCTGGCCGCCGCCGGGGAGTTCGGCATCGTCGACCAGGTCGAGACGGAGCCCGCCCACCGGCGACGCGGGCTGGGCAGCGCCGTCATGCGGGCGCTCTGCGACCACGCGGCGAGGCTCGGGATGCGCACCGGGATTCTCGTCGCCACCGACGAGGGACGCGCCCTGTACCGCGCGCTCGGCTGGACGGTGCGCTCGGACCTGTCGGGGGCGTACCTCAGCGAGGACCGGGGCCCAGCCTGACGTGCCGGCCCGGCCTGACGTGCCGGCCGGGCCTGACGGCGGGCGGAGCCGACCGGTGGACGGCGGCTCGTGGCGGCCCGGTCAGGGGATGGGCCACTCGTGGACCGGCCGGTTGGTGTGCATCAGCGTCACGTAGTGCCGCACCACCTCCCGCAGCGCCTCCGGCCGGTCGAGATGGTCGGCGGACTCCAACCGGTGCAGGGTCTCCACCTGCCAGCTCGCCCCGTTGCGGCCGGTCAGGCACCGTTGCTCGATGACGCCGAGCAGCCGGTCCCGCTCGGCCGGGTCGAGGCCCCACCGGTCCAGCCCGTGGTGGGCCAGCGGCAGCAGCCGGCGCAGCACCAGCTCGGTGACCGGGAGATAGCCGAGGCCGGGCCAGAAGACCTGGGCGTCGATGCCGTAGCGGGCGCAGGCGTTGAAGTTCTCCTCGGCCGCGCTGAACGACATCTGCGACCACAGCGGCCGGTCGGCCTCGGCGAGCGCCCGGACGAGACCGAAGTAGAAGGCGCCGTTGGCCACGGTGTCGAGCACCGTCGGCCCGGCCGGCAGCACCCGGTTCTCCACCCGCAGGTGCGGGCGGCCCTTCAGCACGTCGTACACCGGGCGGTTCCAGCGGTAGACGGTGCCGTTGTGCAGCCGCAGCTCGGCGAGCCTCGGCACGTCCCCCCGGGCCAGGGCCTCGGCCGGGTCCTCCGCGTCGCAGACGGGCAGCAGCGCCGGGAAGTAGCGTACGTTCTCCTCGAACAGGTCGAACACCGTGGTGATCCAGCGCTCGCCGAACCACACCCGGGGGCGTACGCCCTGGGCCTTGATCTCCTCCGGCCGGGTGTCGGTGGCCTGCTGGAACAGCGGGATGCGGGTCTCCCGCCACAGCTCCCGGCCGAAGAGCAGCGGCGAGTTCGCCCCGAGGGCCACCTGGATGCCGGCGACCACCTGCGCGGCGTTCCAGTAGTCGGCGAACTGGGCCGGGCTGACCTGGAGGTGGAACTGGGTGCTCGTGCAGGCCGCCTCCGGGGTGATGGTGTCGGCGGTGACCGCGAGCCGTTCCACGCCGTTGATCGCGATCCGCAGGTCCTCACCGCGGGCGGCGAAGATCTGCTCGTTGAGCAGCGCGTAGCGCGGGTTGGCCGACAGCGTCTCGGCGGTCAGGTGCTCCGGCCGCAGCGTCGGCAGGACGCCGATCATCACCATGTGCGCGCCCACCTCCCGCGCCTTGGTCTCGGCGGCGTTGAGGCTGGCCCGCACGCTCTCCTCGAACTCGCGGGTGCCGGTGCCGGCCAGCCGGCGGGGCGCCACGTTGATCTCGACGTTGAACTGGCCCAGCTCCGTCTGGAAGTCCGGGTCGGCGATGGCGGCCAGCACGTCGGCGTTGCGCATGGTCGGCATCGAGTCGTCGTCGACCAGGTTCAGCTCGATCTCCAGCCCGGTCATCGGCCGTTCGACGTCGAACCGGGACTCCCGGAGCATCTCGGCGAAGACGTCCAGGCACCGCCGTACCTTCTCGCGATAGCGGGCCCGGTCCTCGCGACTGAAGGTCCGTACGCCGACGTCCTCGCCCATGGTCACCGCCCTGTCACCGTTGGTTCCCCTAACCTCGCACGCCCAGGGCGGGCCGGGGAAGACCCGAAGCTCCTTGTACGTACCCAGCTCGGGCCCGCGTGATCCCTGTCGCCTCCGCCCGTCGTGCCGTCGGCGCGCCCGACGGGGTGGTTAGCATGTGCGGCAACCGGTGGGGGAGTGACGATGCGCGAGAAGATCACCAGGCTCTTCGTGGCGGCGGCGATCGCCGAGGCCTGCTCCTGGCTGGCCCTGCTGATCGGCATGGCCGTCAAGTACGGCCCCCCGGGCAACGAGATCGGCGTGCAGATCTTCGGCCCGATCCACGGCGCGCTCTTCGTCGCGTACGGCCTGCTGGTCCTCGCGATGGCCCGGCTGCACCGGTGGCGGCCCTGGCCCACCCTCGTGGCCCTGGCCTGCGCCGTACCGCCGTTCGCCACCCTGATCTTCGAGCGCTGGGCCGCCCGGCGCGGGATGCTGCGCACCGCGGGCGAGCCGGACCGGCCGCTGACCCCCGTCAGCTGACCGGTCAGCCGGCGAGGAACCCGGCCAGCGCGGCGGCGAGCTGCTCCGGGGCCTCCTCGGCCATGTGGTGGCCCGATTCGATCGCGGCCACCCGCACGTCGTCGGCCCAGTCCCGCCAGATCGCCGCCGGGTCGCCGTACAGGTCGACCATGTCGTCCCGCTCCGACCAGCAGAACAGCACCGGGCAGGCGATCCGCCGCCCGGCGGCCCGGTCGGCGTCGTCGGCCGCCCGGTCCGGGCCGAGCCCGGCCCGGTAGTCCTCGCACATGGCGTGCACCGTCGCCGGGTCGTGGATGGCCCGGCGGTAGTCGGCGTACGCCTCCTCGCCCATGGCCGCCGGCGACCCGCCGTACCAGGCGTCCGGGTCGGCGGTGATCACCCGCTCCGCCGGCTTGTCCGACTGGCCGAGGAAGAACCAGTGCCACCAGCGGGCCGCGAACCGGGCGTCGGCGCGCGCCAGGGCCTCGCCGATCGGCACCCCGTCGAGCACGCCCAGCCGGCTGACCCGCTCGGGGTGGTCCAGCGCCGTGCGCATCGCCACGTAGCAGCCCCGGTCGTGCCCGATCACCGCCGCGCGGTCGTGGCCGAGCGCGTCGAGCAGGCCGACCACGTCGCGGGCCATCGCCCGCTTGGCGTACGTGGTGTGCCCCGGGTCGCTCGGCGGCTTCGACGAGCCGCCGTAACCGCGCAGGTCCGGGCAGATGACGGTGTGCTCGCGGGCGAGCAGCGGCGCGACCCGGTGCCAGGTCGCGTGGGTGCGCGGATGGCCGTGCAGCAGCACCACGGGTGGCCCCGAGCCGCCGTGGCGTACCCGCAGTTGGACCTCGCCGACGTCGATCCGCTCCAGCGTGAATCCCTCGAACATGTCCGGCACGGTGCCCGCCGGCGCGCCGCCGGAAACCGCGCCGGCCGTCAGGTCAGCGCCGACCAGGCCAGCACGGCGGCGACCAGCAGCGCGCCCAGCACCGCCTGGAGCAGCAGCGGCGGCCCGAGGTGCGACCACAGGGTGGCGGTACGCGGGGTGAGCAACTGGCCCGTCGTCAGGTTCACGATCCGCTCGATCTTCGGCGGCAGGTCCGGGTCGCCCTGCGGGCGCAACGTGAGCTGCACATGGTCGGCCGGGTGCAGGGCGCTCTGCGGCAGGTGCCCGTGCAGCTCGACCTCGCAGAGCCGTCCGGCGGCGTCGCGCAGCCGCACCGGGGTGACCAGGTATTCCGGGCCTTTCTTCAGGTCCTTGAAGCTTCGTCGGGCCGCGCCGGAGCCGGCCGAGAGCAGGGAGCGGGCCAGCGCCATCAGCAGGCCGGCGATCCCGGCCGCCGCGAGCACCGCGACCAGCACCGGCTGCCCGATGCGCACCTCGCGCGGGTAGCCGTCCATCAGCCGGACGATCCGCCCCGTGACGATCCGGCCGGTCGGATGGACGATCCGACGGATGTGCAGGTCGCTGTCCATTTCCACCACCCAGAGTCCGGTTGCGTTCACTCATGGTATCGGCCGTCCGGGTTGAACGACATGAATGAAATGCGGTCACGCGCTCGCGGCGGCCAGGTGACAACCGCAGCGGCACGGGTAAGCGGGGGGCCGAGCTGGAAAGGGGTCGAGCATGCAGCTGTCCTTCCTGCGCCCGCTCTACGACCGGCCGGGACCGTGGGTCTCGGTGTACCTGGACGCCTCCGCCAACGTCGAGGACGCCCACGCGGCGCTCGATCTGCGCTGGCGGGGCCTGCGTGACCAACTTCAACAGCAGCGCGCCGACGTGGACACCATCGACGCCGTCGAACGCGTCGTGCGGGGACACGATCCGATGCCCGGCAGCTACGGGCTGGCGGTCTTCGGCGCCCGGGGCCGGGTGGTGCTGTCGGAGTACCTCTCCGCCCCGCCGCTGCGGGACCTCGCCGCGTACACCTCGTTGCCGCACGTGATGCCCATGCTGGCGCAACGCGGCGAGCAGGTGGCCTGGGTCCGCGTGCTGGTCGACCGGACCGGCGCCGACGCCATGGCGATCAGCGCCGGCGGCGTGCCGCGCCGGGCCCACGTGAGCGGCCGGGAGGACTTCCAGCTGCGCCGGGTGCAGCCCGGCGGCTGGTCCCAGTCGCACCACCAGCGGGCCGCCATGGAGGCCTGGCACCACAACGCGGGCGATGTCACCGCCGCCACCGTGGAGTTGGCCGAGAAGGTCGGCGCCGAGGTGGTGGTGGTCGCCGGCGACGTGCGCGCCACCGGCGTGATCGCCGCCCAGATGCCCGAACGCTGGCAGGACCTGATGGTGCGCACCGACGCCGGGTCCCGGGGCGGCGGCGCCGACCAGAGCCTGCTCGACGACCTCACCGTGCAGACCATCGCCGAGGTGGCCGACCAGCGGATCACCGCCGTGCTGGACCGGTTCGGCATGCAGGAGGACGTCGGCGCCGGGCTGGACGCCGTGGTGTCCGCCCTGCAACGCAACCAGGTCGAGACGATGCTCATCGTCGACGACCCGTCCGCCACCGGGGAACTCTGGATCGGGCCGGACCCGACCGAGATCGCCACCCACCCGGGGCAGCTCGCCGCCATGTCCGTACGCGACCCGGAGAAGGTCCGCGCCGACGCCGCCCTCGTACGCGCGCTGGTCGGCACCGACGCCGAGCTGACCGTGCTGGGCCCGGACGAGGCGCCGGAGCTGACCGACGGGGTCGGGGCGGTGCTGCGCTACGTCGACGCCGGCACGCCGGGGCGTGGCGATGGCTGAGCGTACGGTGGCCGACCTGGTGGTCGAGCGACTGCGCGCCTGGCGGGTGCCGCGGGTCTTCGGCTACCCCGGGGAGGCCATCGCCCCGGTGGTCGAGGCGTTGGACGCCTCGGGCGGGGACCCGGCGTTCGTGCCGGCCCGGCACGAGGAGACCGCCTCCTACATGGCCACCGGGCACGCCAAGTTCACCGGCGGGATCGGGGTCTGCCTGGCCACCCAGGGGCCGAGCGCCGTGCAACTGCTCAACGGCCTCTACGACGCCAAGCTGGACAGCAAGCCGGTGGTGGCGATCGTCGGCGAGGACGTCTCCGGCCCGCTCGGCGGCGCCCACCAGGAGATCGGGCTGAGCCGGCTGTTCGCCGACGTGTGCAACCAGTTCGTCCGCTACGGCCGGGTCCCCGACGGGGTGCCGGCCCTGCTCGACCAGGCGTTCCGCACCGCCGCTGCCACCCGCAGCCCGGTCTGCGTGGTGCTGCCGCGGCAGTTGCAGGAGGCCACCGTGCCGGACCTGCAGTCCCACGCCGCCGGGGTGCTCTCGACGACGCCGGGCGAGCCGCTGGCAAGGGTCCTGCCGCACGACGCCGACCTGGACGCGGCCGCCCAGCTGCTCGCCAACGGCCGGCGCAGCGCCATCCTGGTCGGCCAGGGTGGCCGGGGCGCGGCCGGAGAGATCGTCGCCCTCGCCGACCGGCTCGGCGCCGGGGTGGCGACCTCGCTGCTGGGCAAGCCGGTGCTCGACGAACGGCTGCCCTTCCACGCCGGCGTGCTCGGCGAGGTCGGCACCCCGGCCGCCGCCGAGCTGATGGGCGGCTGCGACACGCTGCTGCTCATCGGCACGAACGATCCGTGGACGGACTACTTCCCGATGCCGGGGCAGGCCCGCACGGTGCAGATCGACATCGACGGCCGCCGGATCGGCACCCGCTACCCGGTGGACGTGCCGCTCGTGGGCGACGCCCAGGAGACGCTGCGAGCGTTGCTTGCCCGGGTGCCCGACCGGCCGAACGCCCGGTGGCGGGAGACCGTCGAGGGCTCGGTCGACCGGTGGCGGGCCGAGCGGGCCGACCGGGCCGGCGCCCCCGCCGAGCCGGTGAACCCGCAGCTCGTGCTGCACGAACTCTCCACGCGGGTCCCGCCGCGCGGGGCGGTGGCCGTGGACGTCGGATCGGTCATGTACTGGTACGCCCGGCACCTGGAGCTGCCGCCGGGCGTCAACGCGCAGCTCTGCGGCACGCTCGGCACGATGGGCTGCGCCCTGCCGTACGCCGTGGCGGCCAAGCTCGCCGCCCCGGACCAGCCGGTGGTCGCCCTGCTCGGCGACGGCGCAATGCAGCTCAACGGGCTGGCCGAGCTGATCACCGTGGCACACCACTGGCAGGAGTGGCGCGATCCCCGCCTGGTGGTGCTGGTGCTCAACAACCGGGACCTGTCCGGCATGGGCGGCGGCCGTACGCCGACCGACCCGACGCGCCGCCGGCCCGACGTGCCGTACGCCGGCTGGGCGCGGCTGCTCGGCCTGCACGGGGTGCGGGTCGACCGGCCCGAACTGGTGGGGGCGGCCTGGGACGAGGCGCTGGCGGCCGACCGGCCCTGCGTACTGGAGGCGGTGGTCGACCCGGCGGTGCGGCTGGCGCCGCCCGAGCCCGCCTTCGCGGACCTGCGCGAGGTGTTCGCCGAGGGCGACGCCGCCCGGCGGGTACGCGACCGGATGCTCGCCGCCGGGGTGGCCGTGGAGGTCGACGACCTCGTTTAACGCCCCGGTCGGGGGGCACTGAGGACGGGCAGTACGACGCTGGAGGTCACCTTGTCAGAAGCCCCGGACCGCCGGTACGGCCCCGCGCCCCTGCCGCAGCCCCGTGGGCCGGTGTCGGCGGCGCTGCTGGACGCGCTGCGGCGGGCGCCGCACGACCTTCCGGCGGGGCTCGGCGCCGGGCTCGAAACCGCCGACGCCCTCACCGACGAGGACCTCCAGCTCACCCTCTTCTGCTGCTACGAGCTGCACTACCGGGGCTGGCAGGGCGTCGACGAGGACTGGGAGTGGCAGCCGTCCCTGCTCGCGCTGCGCGCGTACGCCGAACGGCACTTCGAGGCGGCGGTGCGCGGGCTGGTGGGCCCCCTGCCGGCGGCGCTGCCCGGCGGGGTGCCGGCGGCCCTGGCCGACGTGGTCGCCGCCGACGACGGGCCGTCGCTCGCCGGACACCTGCAACGCCGGGCGTCGCTGGCCCAGTTCCGGGAGTTCGTCACGCACCGCTCGATCTACCACCTGCGCGAGGCCGACCCGCACAGCTGGGCCCTGCCCCGCCTCGGCGGGCCGGCGAAGGCCGCCCTGGTGGAGATCCAGATGGACGAGTACGGCAACGGGCGCCTCGACCGGATGCACGCCGAGCTGTTCCGGGTCACCCTGGCCGAGCTGGGGCTGGACACCGGCTACGCCGCCCACCTGGACGCCGTGCCGGCGGTCACCCTGGCCACCAACAACCTCATGTCGCTGTTCGGGCTGCACCGGCGGCTGCGCGGGGCGCTGCTGGGGCACCTCGCCGCGTACGAGATGACCTCCTCGCTGCCGAACCGCCGGTACGGCAACGGGCTGCGCCGCCTGGGCCTGGGCGAGGCGGCCACGCGCTTCTACGACGAGCACGTCGAGGCCGACGCGGTGCACGAGCAGATCGCCGCGTACGACCTGTGCGGCGGGCTGGTCCGGGTGGAGCCGGCGCTCGCCCCGGACGTCATCTTCGGCGCCGCCGCCGCGCTGGCGGTGGACCGGCTCTTCGCTGCGCACCTGCTGGACGCCTGGACCGCCGGCCGCACCTCCCTGCGCGCCACCGCCGCCCCGATCCGTATCGACCTGCGCGACCGCCCGCGCCCCGGCGGCCTACCCGCCGCCGTAGCCTGACCCCGGCCTTCTCCACCCCGCCCACCCCGCCCCGTCCCGTCCCGCTGCGCGCCCCGCCCGCCGTGCGGGCCGTGGATCATGCAGTTGTGGCGCCCCGCAAAAGCCTCGAAACGTCAGCTTCCGCCCACCAGAAGTGCATGATCGACGCGGCCGTAGGGCGGGGCGGGGCGGGGCGGGGCGGGTCAGGGGGTTTCGCGGGTGGGGGCGGCACGGAAGTTGACGGCCTTGTGGGTGCCGTCGCAGAACGGCTTGAGCGCCGACTTGCCGCAGCGGCACAGGGCCACCGTGCCCCGCCGCGCGTCAATGGTCTCCCCGTCGGGGGTGACCAGGGCGAAGTCGCCCCGGACCAGCAGCGGCCCGTCCTGGTAGGGGGTGATGGTGGCCGCCGCGGGAGTGTCGTCATCGGTGCGCATGGGCGCTGAAGTGCCCCTTGCTCCGGCAATGAAACCCCTGCTCACCGGCGTGCCGTCGCGGTGCGTGACCGCCAGCGTCACCCGGTTCGGCGGTTCGGCGGTCCCCCGCCCGGGATCTTCTGATTGCTCCCGCCCGGTGGGGGATGCCCCGTTTGAACCCCATCGGGACGGGAAGCCGGGCCGCGTGGTGAGCGAACGAGGCAAGGTGGAGCCGGGGCCCAAGGTGCGCAAGGGGCTCACGGCCGAGGGTGCCGGGCTGGCGGGCGACCGGGTGGTGGCCGCCGGCAGCGCCGCGCGGGTCCTGGTGGCCGCCACCGCGCGGGCGCTGCGCGGCACCGACTGCGCCGACCTCGGACACCCGGGACACCCGGGGCCGCTGTCGCGGTTCGTCGGCGCGCCCGAACCCGTGCGGCGGGCGGCCGTGATCCGGGCGGCCGGCCGGGTGGCGCTCACCCCCGGCCAGACCGCCGAGGTCGACGCCGGTCGGGTCGCCCGCTGGTTCGCCGAGCAGTACCCGCGCCGCCGCTACCCGGGCGCCCTGGTCGGCTCCCCGCACGGCGCGGCCGCGCACCTGGCGATGGCGCTCGGCGTGCCCTGGCTACCGGCCGGGTTCGAGATGACCGTGCACTGGGCGCAGGGCGCCGTCGACCGGCCGCAGGCCGCCCTGGACCACGGCGCCGCGCTCACCGCCCGTCTCCTCGGCGGCAACGCCGACCTGCACGTCCGCCAGGTGCACTGCCCCGCGAGCCGGGGCGCGCTGGCCGGCGCCACGGTGTCGCTGGCGGCCCGGTGGCGGTCCCTGCCGGCCGCGTACGCGCGGTTCCTGGCCGACCGGCTGGAGCCCGGCGCCCCGGTGCTGCTGCTGCGCGACGCCCGCACCTGGCCGGTCTTCGACTCCGCTCCGGGGCACAGCTTCCAGGTCGGCTGCCCGGGCAGCGGCCTCGACCCGGTCGACTTCCACCCGGACAGCCACGCCCTGCGCCAGGTGCTCCGCTCGGCCGGCGGGGACGGCGCGCACTGGGAGCCGCCGGAGGTCGCCTCGCCGCCCGAGCCGGCGGAGCACGGCGTGGAGTCCGGTTTCGAGGCCGGCGTCCAGGAGTGGACCGGCGGGCACGGGCATCCGCTGCACCGGGTCCTCGTGCCGCGGCCGGAGGCGCTCAGCGCCGCGACCGCCGACCTGTACCGGCGCTGGCTGCGCGCGGCCGGCAAGACCGGCGACCGGCTGGTGGTGGAGTGCGGCCGGCTGCTCGACCCGTGGCAGGTGGTGCGGGCCGGGATGGTGCCGTACTGGTGCGAGAACGCCACCCGGCGCAGCGTGGAGGCGGCGGAGTGGTGGCTCGCCGGGAGCGAGCCGTTCAGCTCGGTGGACGTGCTGCCCGAGCCACCCGGCCTGCGGTCGCCGGCGCTGGCCGGGCTGCCCCAGTGGCTGGCCGTCGCCGGCTTCGGGCGCCGCCGGCGGGCGCTGGACCGCACCTCGGCACGCGGCTACCCGGTCACCTCGGTACCCACCCGCCGGGCGACGGAGGTGCTGCGGGCGCAGCCGTACGACCTGCCGACGCCGCCGCCGATGACCGTCCCCGAGGCCCTCACGGCGCTGCGCGACGGCGGCTCCCACCAGGGGTTACTCGTCTGTTGAGTCGGCCCTTTCGAAACATCCTCGCGAACCCCGGGTCCCGTGATTGAGTACCTACGGAGCGGGAACACCGCTGGCTGCGACGGCCTGATCACGCCGTCCGGCGTGGCGCCGTCGCCCGCTGACATCCCAGTCATGTGACCCATTTTCCGGCCCGGGCGTGGTGCGACCACGCGCGCGCACGACCGGTTTCCTGAATCCGGGCGGGGGACCTTCCTGAGGGAGGCGCGGATGTTCGGACAGACCACCACGACCACACCACCTCCGACCGATCGGGGCCTGGAGGACCTCGACGCGGCCGCACTGGCGTACGCGGCGCGGATCGAGGGGCTACCGCCCGAACGACGCCAGGAGGCACGTGACGACCTCGTCCGGTTCGCCCTGCCGTTCGCGGGCCGGCTGGCCCGCCGCTACCGGGGGCGGGGCGAGCCGCTGGAGGACCTGGAGCAGGTCGCCCGGCTCGGCCTGGTCAACGCCGTCGACAGGTACGACCCGGAGCGGGGCTCCTTCACCGCGTACGCGGCCATCACCATCGTCGGCGAGATCAAGCGGCACTTCCGCGACCGCACCTGGGGCGTGCACGTGCCGCGCCGGCTGCGCGACCTGATCCTGGAGGTCGGGCAGGCCACCTCCGCGCTGACCAGCGAGCTGTCCCGGGCCCCGACGGTCGCCGAGCTGGCGGAACGGCTGGAGACCCCGCAGGAGGAGATCCTCGCCGCGCTGGAGTCGGCCGCCGGCTACAGCCCGGCCTCGCTGAACGCCCCCGTCGGCGGGGAGAGTTCGGCGGAGTTCGGCGACCTGGTCGGCGAGTCCGACAACGCGCTGGAGTCCGTCGACGACCGGGTGACGGTCAGCGGGCTGCTGCACCGGTTGCCCTGGCGGGAGCGGCGCATCCTGGCCATGCGCTTCTACGGCAACCAGACCCAGGCGGAGATCGCCGCCCGCTTCGGCATCTCCCAGATGCACGTCTCCCGGCTGCTGTCGCGGGCGCTGACCTGGCTGCGCCAGGCGATGCTGGCCGACGCCCCGCCGCCGTGGCAGAACGGGACCGCCGAGTCGGCCGAGCCGGCGAAGACCAGGATCTCGGTGCGGCACAACGGCGACCGGGTGGTCGTGGAGGTCGGCGGGGAGGTCGACCGGGACGGCGCGGACCAGCTCCGCCGGGCGATGCTGGAGGCGGTGACCGGGCAGCCCGCCGAGGTGGTGGTCGACCTGGTGGGCGCCGGTGGCTTCGACGCCGGCGGCATCGCCGCGCTGATGGCGGGCCGCGAGGCCGCCGCCCGCACCGGGGTGCCGCTGCGGCTGACCCGCGTCCAGCCGGCCGTGCGCCGCTCGCTCACGGCGGCGGGCCTGGCGGCGACCCGCGAGGGCTGAGCACGCACGTACCGCAGAGGGCCGGCACCCCCGGGGTGCCGGCCCTCTCTCGCGTACGCCCGCTCAGCGCTCAGGCGTGTCGCCGGGCCCGCGCGGATGCCGCCAGCGCTCCCTGGCCGGCGGCTCCCGGTCGGCGTCGGGGCGGGTCTCCTCCGGCTCGTCGGTCTGCTCGAAGCTGGGCCGACGGATCTCGTCCGGCTCGGGGACGTCCACAGGACGGGCCCCGGACTGCGCCGCGGGCTGGAACGCGGCGGCCTCCCGCGCGCCGTGCGCCCCCTCGGCGGCCGGCGCCTCGGGCACGTGCTTCTCGCGGTGCAACTCGTCGCTGAGTTCCTGCGGCGGCTTGGTGGCGCGCTGGGGCAGGTCCCGGCCGAGGTCGGCGACGAGCGGGCCGTACTTGAGGTCGAAGGCGGGCCGCTCCGAGCGGATGCGGGGCATCCGGTCGAAGTTGCGCAGCGGCGGCGGGCAGGTGGTGGCCCACTCCAGGGAGTTGCCGAAGCCCCACGGGTCGTCGACGTTCACCATCGCCCCGTAGCGCCAGGACTTCCAGGCGTTCCAGATGAAGAAGAGCGTGGACGCGCCGAGCACGAAGGCGGAGATGCTGGAGAAGGTGTTCAGGGCGGTGAACCCATCGCTGGGCAGGTAGTCGGCGTACCGGCGGGGCATGCCCTCGTTGCCCAGCCAGTGCTGGACGAGGAAGGTGCCGTGGAAGCCGAGAAACATGGTCCAGAAGTGGGCCTTGCCCAGCCGCTCGTCGAGCAGCCGCCCGGTCATCTTCGGCCACCAGAAGTAGAAGCCGCCGAAGAGCGCGAAGACCACGGTGCCGAACAGCACGTAGTGGAAGTGCCCGACGACGAAGTACGTGTCGTGGGTGTGCCAGTCCGCCGGCGGGCTGGCCAGCAGCACCCCGGTGAGGCCGCCGAAGAGGAAGGTGACCAGGAAGCCGATCGCGAAGAGCATCGGCGTCTCGAAGGTGATCTGCCCCTTCCACATGGTGCCGATCCAGTTGAAGAACTTCACCCCGGTGGGCACCGCGATCAGGTAGCTCAGGATGCTGAAGAACGGCAGCAGCACCTGGCCGGTGGCGAACATGTGGTGCGCCCACACGGTCATCGACAGCACGGTGATCGCGATGGTGGCCAGCACGAGGCCGGTGTACCCGAAGATCGGCTTGCGGGAGAAGACCGGGATGATCTCGGTGATGATGCCGAAGAACGGGATCGCGATGATGTAGACCTCGGGATGGCCGAAGAACCAGAACAGGTGCTGGTAGAGCATCGGGCCGGCCGTCCCCGGGTCGTACACGTGGGCGTTGAGCAGCCGGTCCGCCGAGAGCGCCATCAGCGCGGCGGCGAGCAGCGGGAACACCAGGATCACCAGCACGCTGGTGAAGAGCATGTTCCAGGTGAAGATCGGCATCCGGAACATGGTCATGCCGGGCGCGCGCAGGGTGAGGATCGTGGTGATCAGGTTGACGGCGCCGAGGATGGTGCCCAGCCCCGAGATCACCAGGCCGATCACCCACATGTTGGCGCCGACGCCGGGGGAGTGCTCCTGGCTGCTCAGCGGCGAGTACGCGGTCCAGCCGAAGTCGGCGGAGCCGCCCGGGGTGAGGAATCCGCCGAGCACCATCAGGCCGCCGAACAGGTAGAGCCAGTACGCGAGGGCGTTGAGCCGGGGGAACGACACGTCGGGGGCGCCGATCTGGATCGGCACGATGTAGTTGGCGAACCCGAACGCCGCGGGGGTGGCGAACAGCAGCAGCATGACCGCGCCGTGCGAGGTGAAGAGCTGGTTGTACTGCTCGGCGGAGAGGAACTGCAAGTTGGGCCGGGCCAGCTCGGCGCGCATCAGCATCGCCTGGATCCCGGCGACCAGGAAGAAGCCGAACGAGGTCAGCAGGTAGAGCAGGCCGATCTGCTTGTGATCGGTGGTGGCCAGGAACCGGGTCAGTTTGCCGCCGGGAAGCGCCTTGCGCAGCGGCCCGGGGTAGCCACCGAAGCGTGCCGGCGCCAGGATCGCCGGTCCCCGGTCGCGTGGTTCCGTGGTTACCCGCTTGGGCATGTGACTCTCACCCCGCCAGACGACAGATAGGACGGCGCGGCTACCCGCCCCTCTACCCATGAAACCAGGCGACAGGGGTCATTCAGGCGAGAGTGGTAAATTCTGTCAATTCGCGGGCAGTATGGCCCAGACGACCTTCCCGTCGCCGGCCGGCGCGCTGCCCCACCGCTGGGCCGTCTCGCGCACGAGCATCAGCCCCCGGCCGCCCTCGGCCCGCAGGTCACCGGTGCCGACCCGGACCGAGGTCCGGCTGCCGTCGGCGACCACCAGGTGCAGGTACGGCCGGCGCAGGGTAAGCGTCACCTGCATCGGCGTGCCGGCGTGCCGGACCACGTTGCCGACCAGCTCGCTGAGCACCAGCGACGCCGGCCCGACGGCCTCCGGCAGGTTCCAGCGGGCGCACGCGTCGGTGACCAGCTCCCGCGCCCGCCGGCAGGCCCCTGCCACCGGTTCGAGCCGGGCGCGCAGCCGGGGCGCCGCCGCCGCGTTCGCCACCCGGGTCGCCTCGTCGCAGTCGCGCCGCACGGGCACCACCCGGCAGGCGGTCGACTGGGCCAGCCAGGTCGCCGCCTCGGGCGGCGGGGCGCACAGCACGACGGGCACCGCCGGCCAGTCGGCTGCCCGACGGGCGGTGGCGGCGAAGACCGAGAGGGCGAGCCGGTCACGGAAGGTGACGTCGGCGAGGTCGACCACGAGGGCGTCGGGCTGGCTGGCGAGGCAGTCGTCCAGCACGCCCCGCACCGTGCGCATGGTGTCGATGCCGAGGTCGCCATGGAGGCGTACGACGGTCACTGGCGACTCGTCGTGCACCTCGCAGGTGATCCGGCTCGGCATCGTGCCCTCGTTTCGCGTCGTCGGGTGATCTGCGAACTACCCGACCGGGCGGAGGGTCAAACCGGACCGGCCGGGGCGCCGCCGCCCGGGCCGGTCACGATGCGTCACCGGCGGGTCCGGTCCCGCGTGGTCAGGATGCCGAGCGCGATCATGCCCAGGCCCAGGAACAGGTGCAGCCAGTTGTCGGCGTTGTTGACCGGGATGAAGTTGGCCGCGCTGTCGTGGTCGATCACCAGGCCGTAGAGCCAGAGCACCAGGTAGATCGCGCCGCCGCCGACCAGGTACGTCCGCGCGCCCGTGACGGTGCGGGCCAGCAGCAGCCCGGCCACCCCGAAGAGCAGGTGGACGATGTTGTGCAGCACCGAGACCTGGAACAGGCCGAGCAGCTTGGATTCGGAGTCGTGCCCGGCGAAGCGCAGGTCGCCGAAGTTGCTGGTGATGCCCGGCACGAAGCCGAGCACGCCGACCAGGAGGAAGACCACCGCCACGGCGGTGGCGGCCCGCCGGACGGGAGCCCTGCCGTCGGCCGGGTTGTGCCGGGCGCGGGAGTGCGCCATGGGACCGGTCACCGCCGTCTCCTCACTGTGCGAGAACGCTGAGTGGATCGCGCCTTCCCGCTGCTCCCACCGGCAAACCCCACCAGCGGACGATCGGCCATCCACGCGATCCGGGCGTCGGCACGCGACCGGGGCCGGCCCACCGTGACGGCGGGCCGGCCCCTGGTTGCGGATCGCCGGTCAGGCCGGTTGCAGGCGCGGTGCGGCGGCGAGCTGGCGGACCCGCTCGTAGAGGGCCACGTACTTCTCGGCCATCACCGCGGGGGTGAAGCGGACGGCGGCCTCGCGCCGGCACTCGTCCGGATCCAGGAGGCTCGCGGCCAGCAGCAGGTCGCCCAGCTCCTCCTCGTCCGTGGTGAGCAGGCCGGTGCGGCCGTGCTCGATCAGCTCGGGCAGGCAACCCCGGGCGGTGGCCACCACCGGCGTGCCCAGGGCCAGCGACTCGACCACCGCCGTGCCGCCCGGCTCCTCCCAGCGCAGCGGGAACAGCGAGGCCCGGGCGCCGGCCAGCAGGTCGTCGCGTTCCTGCCCGGCCACGGTGCCCACCCAGCGGACCAGGTCACCGTCGACGTGCGGCGCCACCTCGTCGTAGAAGAACCGGACGTCCGGGTTCTGCCGGGCCTCGTCCCCGGCGGCGGCCAGGTCCTCCGGCCGGTGGTACGGGCCGACGGGCCCGGCGAGCACCAGCGGCACCCCCACCCGCCGGGCGAGGCGCGCGCCCACGTCCTGGCCCTTGCCCGGGTTGATCCGGCCCAGGATGATCAGGTAGTCGCCCTTCTCCGCCCGGGGCCGCCGGTCCGCGTCGACGGCGAGCGGGGTGGACAGGTGCACGTGGCCCACCGAGTGCTCCTGCAACGCCCGGGGCGCGCGGGCCAGCTGCGAGGCGGAGACCCCGTTGACCCGGACCCGGTCGCCGCCGTCGAGGTTGCCGTAGAGCGCCGGGTGCTTGGCCAGGTCCCAGTGCAGCGTGTGCAGGGCCGGCGGCGCGTCCGGGCCCATCGCGGCGAGCGTCGCCAGGCCGACCGCCTCCACGTGGTCGTGCACCAGGTCGATGTCGTCGCGCGAGTGCAACGCGCGCACCACCCCGAACAGGTGCGCCTGGGAGATGCCGCAGACCTGGTTGTACGGCCGTTGCAGGGCGTGGAACTGCCCGTCGGGGAAGACGGAGAACTTCTCGTCGACCGGCAGGGTGCTGCTGTCGACCGACGCGAGCACCACCCGTACGCCGAGGCGGCGCAGCTCCGGCACCAGTGTCGCGATCACGTTCTCGATGCCGCCGTAGCCGGGCGGCGGCACGGACAGCCACGGACCGGCGTTCATCAGGACGGTGAGGCTCATGCGGGATTCCTTCCCTCGGCGGGGGCCTGGGCCGTCCGCGCCCGGTCGTTCGCGGTCACGGGGGGTCGCGTGTTCACGCCGCGGCGACCCGTCGGCGGGGGATCCGGTGCCGCAGCTCGGCCAGGGGCGGCCGCTCCTCGACGGAGACGTCGCTGACGACGATCTCCCGGTCCAGGTTCGGCAGGGCGTCGGAGCCGCCGCGCCGGAACTGGGTCAGCAGGGCGGCGGGCAGCGCGCCCGGTGCCGCCCAGCCGCGCCGCTGCAACCGCGACCAGGCGGTGAGCATGATCTGGGCCGACATCCGGCCCAGCGCGGCGGTGTCCTGGTGACGGTGCTTGCGTTCGCCCAGGTCCACCTGGGCCAGCGCGTCCAACCCGACCAGCTCGAGTAGGTCGATGAGCATCGCCGTCTCGACCCCGTAGCCGGAGACGAACGGCACCCGCTCCAGCACCTCCCGGCGGCCGGCGTACTCACCGGCGAGGGGCTGCACGAAGCCCGCCAGTTCGGGCCAGAACAGGTTCAGCATCGGCCGGGCCATCAGCTCCGTCACCCGCCCGCCGCCGTCGGCCTCCACGCTCGACGCACCGACCAGCGGGCGGTGGTAGAAGCCCTTCACGAAGTCCACCGAGGGATCGGTCAGCAGGGGGCCGATCAGCCCGGTCACGAAGTGCGGGCGGAACTCGCGCAGGTCGGCGTCGACGAACGCCACCACGTCGCCCTCGGCCGCGGCCAGCCCCGCCCAGAGCGCGTCGCCCTTGCCGGTCAGCCGGGGCAGGCCCCGGGTCATCGCGTCCTGGCTGACCACCTCCGCGCCCGCGGCGCGGGCCACGCTGGCGGTGCGGTCGGTGGACCGCGAGTCCACCACGATCAGCTCGTCGACCAGGGCCACCCGCTCCATCAGGTGCTCGCGGATCGTCGACACGATCGCGCCGACCGTGGCCTCCTCGTTGTGGGCCGGCAGGACCACGCTGACCCTGCTGTCCCCCTTGGCGCGGATCAACCGCCGCGCCGGCCAGTCACCCGCCGACGTGGTGCGATAGGTGGCCCACGCCTCCACCACCGGTGACACCATCGTTTCCGTATTCCGCACAGGCACCCCCCAGATCGTGGCGGAAAAACCTTCCCTGTTTTTCCCACTACCGCACTCGCGCTAACCGCAGCATGCCTAACAGCTTGATCACGACAGTGACGTGACCGGGTTCCGCCCTGGTGAACGTTTGGTTGCGCGCACGCGGGGGGAGTGCAGTCGTCGAACGTGAAACTGTGGCGAAGGGGCTTTCATGCGCACGTGCCGGGTGGGACTGGTTGGGGCCGGCGGGGTGGCGCAACGCCACGCCCGGGTGTTGGGCGGCTTCGGGGACGTGGAACTGCTCGGGGTGACCGACGTGGTGCCGGAGGCGGCGGCGGAACTGGCGGACGCGCACGGCGCCCGGACCTTCGGCGACGTCGGGGAACTGCTGGCCGCAGGCCCGGACGCGGTCTACGTCTGCGTGCCGCCGTTCGCCCACGGGCCGGCCGAGGAGGCGGTCGTCGCGGCCGGGGTGCCGATGTTCGTCGAGAAGCCGGTCGCCGTCGACCTGGTGACCGCCGAGCGGATCGCCGACCTGGTGGCCGGGCGGGGACTGCTCACCGGCGTCGGACACCACTGGCGGTACCTGCCCGTGGTGCAGCAGGCCCGGGAACTGCTCGGCGACCGTCCGGTGCGGATGGTCAGCGGCGCGTGGTGGGACAAGGTGCCCCCGGTGGCCTGGTGGTCGCGGCGGGACCGCTCCGGTGGCCCCGTGGTCGAGCAGGCCGCCCACGTGCTGGACCTCGTCCGGTGCCTGGTCGGCGAGGCCACCGAGGTCACGGCGTACGGCAACGGCACCCCGCCGCCCGTCGACGGCGCCGACATCGACTCGGTGACCACCGCGACGCTGCGCTTCGCCGGCGGCGCCGTCGGCACGCTCACCGCCGCCTGCGTGCTCGGCTGGAAGCACCGCGCCGGACTGGAGATCCTCGCCGACGGCCTGGCCCTCTCGCTCAGCGAGGACGGGCTGGTCGTGCGCGACGCCGACGGGGAACGCCGCTTCGACGCCGACCCCGAGGCCGCCCGGGTGGCCGTGGACCGGGCCTTCGTCGACGCGGTCCGGGGCGTCGGCGACGACGTCCGCGTCCCGTACGCCGAGGCCCTCGGCACCCAGCGGCTCGCCCTCGCGGTCGCCGACTCCGCCCGCACCGGCCGGCCCGTACGGCTGGACACGCCCGTCGCCGCGCCGCTCGCCACGGGGGTGACCGTCGATGCGTGACCACGTCGTGGTGGTCAGCGGCCCGGGCCGGGTGGAGCTGGTCGAGCAGGACGCCGCCGAGCTGACCGACGGCACGTTCCGGGTCGAGACGCTGTTCAGCGGCGTCTCCGCGGGCACCGAACTCAGTTACGTCAAGGGCACCAACCCCTACCTCAACGTCACCTGGAACGCCGACCTCGGGCTCTTCCAGCCGGGCGCGGCCAGCACCCTGTACCCGGTGACCCGGCTGGGCTACATGCAGGTCGGCCGGGTGGTGGAGAGCCGTACGCCCGCCGTCGCCGTGGGCACCGTGGGCGCGATGACGTACGGCCACCGCACCGGCTGGGTCGCCGACCCGGTCGCCGAGCGGTTCGTGCCGCTGCCCGAGGACCTCGACCCGCTGCTCGGCGTCTACGTCGCGCACATGGGGCCGATCTGCGCCAACGGCGTGCTGCACGCCGCCGCCGACCTGCACGGCGCCGACGTGCGGTCGCTGGGCGACGGGGTGCGGGGCCGCCGGATCGCGGTCGTCGGCAGCGGGGTGGTGGCCCTGCTCACCGCCCTGTTCGCCAAGCGGCACGGCGCCGCCTCGGTGGTGGTGCTCGACCCGACCCCGCAGCGGCGGGCCGTCGCCGAGGCGCTGGGCCTGGAGACCCTCGACCCGGAGGCGGACGACCCGGCGGTGGTGCTCAAGACCCGCTGGGCGCACGGGCCCGGCGACCGGGGCGCCGACGTGGTGTTCCAGTGCCGGGGGCAGGCGTGGGCGTTGCAGCTCGCGCTGCGCCTGCTGCGCCCCCAGGGCACGGTCGTCGACCTGGCGTTCTACCAGGCCGGCGCGGACGCGGTCCGGTTCGGCGAGGAGTTCCACCACAACGGACTGTCGCTGCGGTGCGCACAGATCGGCCGGGTGCCGCGCGGGCTCGCCCCCACCTGGGACCGGGAGCGCCTCTCCGCCGAGACGATCGACCTGCTGCGCGCGTACGGGGACGTGATCCGCAAGCACCTCGTCTCGGCGGTGGTGCCGTTCGAGCAGGCCCCGGCCCTGCTGACCGACCTCGCCGAGCGGCGCCGCCAGGAGCTCCAGGTGGTACTGACCGCCTGAGGTCCCCGCGTCGCCCCCGGGGCGGGTGGCGCGGCCCGATACCGTGCCAGCCATGACCGCCGCCGCTCCCGTGACGACCGCCGACGACCCCGTGCCGACCGCCGCCGGCGGTCCGGGCACCCCCGTGGACGACCGGCGGATCGGCCTGGCCGCCCTGCTGCCGTACCTGCGCGCCCACCGCGGCACCCTCGCCGTGGTGGGCGCGCTGTCGCTGGCCGGCGCGGCGGCGTCCCTGGCACAACCGCTGCTCACCCGCTCGGTGCTGGACGGGCTCTCCGGCAGCCGATCGGTGGGCGGCCTGGTCGCGGCGCTTGTCGCCCTGGTGCTGGTGGCCGCGGCGATCGGCGGGGTGCGGGACTACCTGCTGCAACGCACCGCGGAGGGGGTCGTGCTGGGCACCCGGCGGCGGCTGACCGGCCACCTGCTGCGGCTGCCGATCGCCGAGTACGACCGCCGCCGCACCGGCGACCTGCTCTCCCGCGTCGGCTCGGACACCACCCTGCTGCGCGCGGTGGTCACCTCCGGCCTGTTCGAGGTCGTCACCGGCGCCGTGATGGTGCTCGGCGCGGCGGGCGCGATGGTCCTGCTCGACCCGGTGTTGTTCGGGGTGACCCTGCTCGGGGTGGCCGCCGGCATCGCCATCGCCGTCGCCTTCGCCCACCGGGTGCGGGGCCTGGCCCGCGCCGCCCAGGAGCGCGTCGGCGAGATGACCTCGGCGGTGGAGCGCGCCATCTCCGCCGCCCGGACGATCCGCGCGGCGCGGGCGGAGCGGCGCGAGGCCGACGCGATCGGCGTCAGCGCCGCGCGGGCGTACGCGGCGGGCCTGCGGGTGGCCCGGGTGCAGGCGTTCGTCGGCCCCGCCAGCAGCGTCACCATCCAGGGGGCATTCCTGCTGGTCCTCGGGGTGGGCGGGGCGCGGGTGGCGGCGGGCGCGATCACCGTCGGCGACCTGGTCGCCTTCATCATGTTCCTGTTCTTCCTGGTCCTTCCGCTCGGGCAGGCGGTGCACGCCTACACCCAGCTGCAGACCGGGCTGGGCGCGCTCCAGCGCATCGAGGAGATGCTCGCCGTGCCGGTCGAGGGGGCCGCCGACCGGCCCGCGCCCGTCCCGGCCCGGGCGCTGCCCGGCGGGGCCCCGGCGTCCGTCGAGTTCGACCGGGTGGGCTTCGGCTACCCCGGCGGCCCGCCGGTGCTGCACGAGGTGAGCTTCACCGTGCCGGCCGGCACCCGCACCGCCCTGGTCGGCCCGTCGGGCGCCGGGAAGTCGACGCTGCTGGCGCTGGTCGAGCGCTTCTACGAGGTCACCGGGGGCGCGCTGCGCATCGACGGGGTCGACGTGCGGGACCTGCCCCGCGACGCGCTGCGCGCCCGGATCGGCTACGTCGAGCAGTCCGCGCCCGTGCTGGCCGGCACGCTGCGGGAGAACCTCCTGATCAGCGCGCCGGAGGCCACCGAGGCCCGGCTGCGCGCGGTGCTCGACGAGGTCAACCTCGGCCACCTCGCCGAGCGCGCCCCCGAGGGGCTCGACGTGCAGGTGGGCGAGGGCGGGGTGCTGCTCTCCGGCGGCGAGCGGCAGCGGCTGGCCATCGCCCGCGCCCTGCTGGCCGGCCCGCCGGTGCTGCTGCTCGACGAGCCGACCAGCAACCTCGACGCCCGCAACGAGGCCGCGCTGCGCCGGGCCATCGACGCGGTGGCCGCCCGGCGCACCCTGCTGATCGTGGCGCACCGCCTCTCCACCGTCGTCGACGCCGACCAGATCGTGGTGCTCGACGGCGGCCGGGTGGCGGCCACCGGCACCCACGACGAGCTGACCGGGACCAGCCCGCTCTACCGTGAGCTGGCCACGCACCAGCTCCTGGTGAGCTGAGCGGTCCACGCCCGCGACCCGCCCGGCGACGACACCCGCGCGGCGGCGCGCCGGGCGGGCCGCCAACGCGGGCTCCGGTCGCGTACCGTTGCCGCTCATGGGTGTGTCGCAACGCTTGAAGACCAGGTTCCGCCGGTTCCTCCAGCGCCCGGGGACGACGGTCGACCTGGGGCCGCTGGAGAAGCTGCTGCCGGCCGTCGAGGCGCGCGAGGACGAGCTGTCGGCGCTCGACGACGCCGAGCTGACCGAGGCCGCCGGTAAGGCCACGGGCTACGAGGAGATCTGCGCGATCGGCCGCGAGGCCGCCCGCCGCGGCCTCGACCAGCGGCCGTACGACGTGCAGCTGCTGGGCGCGATGGCGCTGCTCTCGGGCAAGGTCGCCGAGATGGCCACCGGTGAGGGCAAGACGCTCACCGCGACCATCGCCGCCTACGGGCACGTCCGGCTGGGCAACGGCCCGGTGCACGTGCTCACCGTCAACGACTACCTGGCGCGGCGCGACGCCCTCTGGATGGAGCCGGTCTACAAGCTGCTCGGCCTGAGCGTCGGCTGGGTCAACGAGGCGTCCACCCCGCAGGAGCGGCGCGACGCGTACGCCTGCGACGTCACCTACGTCTCGGTCAGCGAGGCCGGCTTCGACTACCTGCGCGACCAGCTCGTCACCGACGTGGAGGACCGGGTGCAGCCGCCGCTGCGCACGGCGATCGTCGACGAGGCCGACTCGATCCTCATCGACGAGGCCCGGGTGCCGATGGTCCTCGCCGGCTCGGTCGCCGGCGAGCAGGACCCGGTGCACGCCGCCGCCGCGCAGGTGCGGGGCCTGCGCAAGGGCAAGCACTACACGGTGGCCGAGGACGGCCGCAGCGTCGCCTTCACCGCCGCCGGCCTGGCCGCCGTCGAGGCCAAGCTCGGCATCGACCTGTACGACGAGGAGCACGTCGCGCAGCTCTCCGCCGTGAACGTGGCGCTGCACGCGCACGCCCTGCTGCACCGCGACGTCGACTACATCGTCCGCGACGGCTCCGTCGAGCTGATCGACGAGATGCGGGGCCGGGTCGCCCAGCGTCGCCGCTGGCCGGACGGGCTCCAGGCGGCCGTGGAGGCCAAGGAGGGCCTCGACGCCACCGCCGAGGGCGAGGTGCTCGGCACCATCGCCGTGCAGGCGTACATCGCGCTCTACCCGAAGGTGTGCGGCATGACGGCGACCGCGGTGCTGGTCGGCGACCAGCTCCGCGAGTTCTTCGGCCTCGAGGTGGCGGTGATCCCGCCGAACACCCCGTGCGTGCGCGAGGACGAGCCGGACCGCATCTACGCCACCCGGGCCGAGAAGGAGGAGGCGCTGGTCGACGAGATCAAGCGCCACCACGAGCGCGGGCGGCCGGTGCTGGTCGGCACCCTGGACGTGAAGGAGTCCGAGGGGCTGGCGGCCGGCCTGAACGCCATCGGGGTGCCCTGCGTGGTGCTCAACGCGAAGAACGACGACGAGGAGGCGACGATCATCGCCGAGGCCGGCGCGTACGGCGCGGTGACCGTCTCCACCCAGATGGCCGGCCGGGGCGTCGACATCCGCCTCGGCGGCAGCGACCAGGCCGACCGGGACCGGGTCGCCGAGCTGGGCGGCCTCTACGTGATCGGCAGCGGCCGGCACGACAGCCGGCGCGTCGACGACCAGCTGCGTGGCCGGGCCGGGCGGCAGGGCGACCCGGGCGGCTCGGTCTTCTTCGTCAGCCTGGAGGACGACCTGGTCGCCCGGCACGCCGGCGACGCCGTTCCCGCCTCGCCCCGGATGAACGCCGACGGCCTGGTCACCGACGACCAGGTCGAGTACGCCGTCGAGCACGCCCAGCGGGTCGCCGAGGGCGTCAACCACGAGATCCACCGCAACACCTGGCGCTACAGCGTCGTCATCGAGCAGCAGCGCAAGGCCCTCGCGGAGCGCCGGGAACGGCTGCTGACCAGCGACGTGGCGGCGCTGATGCTGCTGGACCGGGTGCCGGAGAAGGCCGGCGAGATGGACGAGGACCTGCTCGCCCGGGTCGCCCGCTCGATCGCCCTCTACCACCTCGACCGGCTCTGGACGGACCACCTCGCGGAGCTCTCCGAGGTACGCGAGGGCGTGCACCTGCGCGCCCTGGGTCGGCTCGACCCGCTGGACGAGTTCCACCGGGCGGCGGTGCCGGCGTTCAACAACCTGATCCCGGAGATCGAGCGGCGGACGATCGAGACCTTCGAGGAGACCGAGTTCACCGACGACTGGGAGCCGGACGAGGCGAAGCTGGTGCGGCCGAGCGCGACCTGGACGTACCTCGTGCACGACAACCCGTTCGGCTCGGAGCTGGACCGGTTGATCGCCTCGGTGGGGCGGCGGCTCAGCTCCGCGTCGCGCTGACGCTCCGGGGCCCCTTCCGACGCCTCCGGGCGCCGGAAGGGGCCCCCTTTTGCGCCGTTTCGATCCCGGTTTGCGAGGGTAGTAGGCCGGGTCCGAGGAGTCGGGAGAGACCAGACGATGGAACACGTGACGGCGCCGGTCGGCCGTGCGGGAGCGCACGCCGGGACGGTGGGGGCTGTGGAGCGGTGAACCTGGAGATGTGGGACCCGGCGGTGGAGCGGCTCGGTGTCCTGGAGACCGCCGCCCTGCTGCGCGAGCTGACGGCCGCCCTGATCGCGGTCGAGGACTTCGACGAGGCGCTGGACGCGCTGGTGCGTACCGCCCGCGGGGCCGTGGCCGGCGTGAGCTGGTGCGGCTTCACCGCGCTGCGCGCCGGCGAACCGGCCGGGGTGGCGGCCTCCGACGCGCGCCTGGCGGGGCTGGACGACCTGCGGCACGGCCCCGACTCGCCGGCGATGGACGCGATCCGGCGGCGGGAGATGATCCTCTCCGACCGGCTGGACCGCGAGGCGCGCTGGCCGTCCTGGACGCCGCGGGCCCGGGAGCTGGGCGTGCACGGGGTGATCTCCGCGCCGGTCGACGTCGACGAACAGGTGATCGGGGCGATCAACCTGTACGCCGGAGCCGCCGACCTGCTCACCCCGGGGCACCAACTCACCGCGATGCTGCTCGCCGAGCACGCCGGGCTGCTCCTCGCGGCGGTCCGCGACCGGGCACGCAAGGCGGCCGAGGTCGGGGAACTGGAGCCCTCGGTGCTCGGCGACGGGGTGATCGGGCAGGCGATCGGCGTGATCATGACCCAGCGCGGCTGCGCGGCCGGCGAGGCGCTCGACGTGCTGCGCAGCGCGGCGTCGTCGCTGGACATCCCGCTGCGGCAGGTGGCCGACCGGCTGGTCGCCACCGTCTCGCGCCCCCGGGACAACTGAACGCTCCGGCCGTTTGGGGCCGGGGTGCGCCGTGGCCCTCCGTGGCCGGCGTGACTACCGGGACCTGCGTGACGGCGGTGGCCGGTGGGCCGCGTGTCGTTTCGGCGTACGGGCGCCCGGGTAGCACCCTGGACTGGTGACGTGTGCCTACCTGGGGAGGAACCATGCAGAGCCGGCTGCGGGTGCAGGGGCACCCGATCCAACCGATGCTGGTGACGTTCCCGTTCGGGCTCTTCGTGAGCGCGACCGTGTTCGACCTGACCGACGTGCTCGGCGGCCCGGCCTTCCTCGGTGAGGTGGGCTACTGGACGTCCGTGGCCGCGCTGGTCGCCGCCGCGCTGACCGCCGTGGCCGGCATGATCGACCTGTGGGACGTGCCGGTCGACCGGACCCGGCGCACGGCGGTCACCTTCAACCTGGTGAACGTGGCGATGGCCGCGCTGTTCCTGATCTCCTGCCTCGTCCGCGCGGACGCGCCGCAGCGGGGCGCCTCCGTCGTGCTGCTGCTCACCGAGCTGGTGGCGCTGGGCATCGGCGCCGTCGGCGTCGCGCTGGGCGCCCGGCTGGTCCGCCGCTTCGACGCCGGTCGCCGGGCCGAGCCCACCACCTTCGACGCGTTCTCCAGCGCCTCCGACTCCACCGTCGACCTGGCCCACCACCGCCCCTGACACCACCCTGCCCACCCGCCTGCCCACCCGCCTGCCCGTGCCGCCCCCCCCCGCCCACCCCAGCGGCGCCCACCCCAGCGGCGCCGATCATGCAGTTGTGGTGGCCGGTTGAGGCGCCTTCGCCCCTTTTGCGGGGCACCACTACTGCATGATCGACGAGGCTGGGCGGGTGAGGCGGGGCGGGCGGGGCGGGGCTGAGGGGCCGGCAGCGGGGTGGGGCGGTTAGTGGGGGTGGGATTCGGCGTGGTGGGCGGCTAGGACGTCCGCGCCGAAGTCGCTGGCCGGGCGGCGCAGGACGGTGTGCGCGTGGTTGCCGTCGTCGGTGGTGTTGTGGTACTCGATGAGCAGGTCGTCGCCCTGCACGCGGTAGTAGTGGCGCCGACCGGGCACCGTCGGGCCGGCCCAGGCGAAGTGCAGCTGCCCGGAGTCCAGCCGGCGGGCCTCCCGGACCGCCAGCTCGGGTGGGAGCCGGTCCAGGTAGAGCGCCACGAGCTGGTCCAGCAGGGCCCGCCCGGTGGGCCCGAGCCGGTCGGCGGGCACCCCGAGCGGCTCCAGCGGCCCGTCCACCCGGGCACGGGTGGCGCTGATGATGTCCCCGGGCGCCTCGTCGGCGACGATCGCCGCCGTCCGGCCCGCCGGGCCCATCGCGTCGAGCAGGGCGCGGGCCAGATCCTCCTCCACGCCCAGCGGCCGGGAGACCGGGCGGCCGGCGTACCGGACGGTGGCCGGGTTGGCGCCGAGGAAGATCGGCGCGGGGGAGACCTGGTCGGCCACCACGGTCATGCTCACCGAGAGGTGGTGCCCCTCCAGGCGCCACGCCCAGGCGTCGTCGCGGGCCGGGTCGCCGAAGACGGCCACCCAGTAGTCGCCGCTGTGCCGGCCCCGGCGCCATCCCTCCGCCCGGTCCAGCACCTCCTCGAGCGCGACGATGGCCATCGCCTGGGCGTACGCCGGTGGGCTCAGCGCGGTGGCCAGCAGCCGGTGTGCGGCCTTGCGCCCGGCGCGGTCCAGGTCGGCCAGGCAGACCCCGGGCCGGGGTCGCGGCCGGTACTCGAGCCAGCGGCGGGCCGCCTCGTCGTCGAAGCGGTGGGCGGCCCGGGCGCGGGCGGGTTCGTCCAGCGCGGCGAGCAGCGCCGTGGCGGCGGTGCGCATCTGTTCGGGCAGCGGATCCTCCACCGACCCTGTATACCGGGCGCGGACCGGATGCGCCGGGCGTCGGCGTCAGCCGGTCGGCGCGGCCAGCAGCGCGAGCATCTCGGGCAGGTCGAAGAAGCGGGCGGTCTCCACCGCCGAGGGGTTGCCGTGGTGCGGGTCGGCCCCGGCGGCGAGCAGCGTCCGGACGGCCTCGGCGCTGCTGCGGAAGGTGGCGGCGGCCAGCGCCGTCTGGCCCCGGTCGTTGGTCCGGGAGTGGTCGGCGCCACGGGCGAGCAGCGCGGCGACGGTCTCGGCGTGGGCGTGGTACGCCGCGAGGATCAGCAGCGTGTCGCCCTTGTCGTTGGTCAGGTTGACTGGCAGCCCCGCGTCGACGTAGTCGGCCAGTTCGGCGGTGGCCCCGTCGCGGGCCAGGTCGAACATCCGGTGCGCGAACGCCAGCGTCTCCGCGTCGAGTTCCTCACTCACCGGTCCAGGTTAGTCGGACGTCCCCCTGGTACGTTGCTCGGCCGGCGTACCGGGGAGCGTGCGATGGACGACAGGGTGTACGTGGGCAACGCGGGCGTGGACGGTGCGACGAACGCCGGCTGGCTGCTCGGCCACTTCATGCCGCCGGGCGACGCCCGGCACAGCGTCGACGTCGAGGTGAAGTGGGGAGTCCATCCGGCGGGGGAGGCGCGCTCCCGATGGGCCACGCAGGAGCGGCGTACGGCCCTGCTGGTGCTGGTCAGCGGCCGGTTCCGGGTCGAGTTGCCGGACCGGACGGTGGTGCTCGGCGAGCCCGGCGACTACGTGGTGTGGGGGCGGGGCGTGGACCACTCCTGGTACGCCGAGCGCGAGTCGGTCGTGCTGACGGTGCGCTGGCCGTCGATCCCCGGCTACCGGGTGGACCCGCCGGTCCGTAGGTGACGCGTCCCAGCTTCTGGGAATGCCTACTAAACCAATAGGGTTTGCAGCCTATGCTTGGTCGACGCACCGCCGAACCGCGAGGACCGCCATGCCCGACCGACGCCCGCCCGACCTGCTCGCCACCGCCCGGCGGTGGGGCGCCGACCCCGTCCGCTGGCCGGTGCCGCTGCGCTTCGACCCGGTCTCCCGCTGGTACGCCCGGCTCGCCCACGAGGCCGACCACGAGGTGTGGGCGTTGAGCTGGCTGCCCGGCCAGGGCACCGACCTGCACGACCACGGTGGCTGCGGCGGCGCGTTCCTGGTCGTCTCCGGGGTCCTGACCGAGGAGACGGTCGGCGGGGGCGTGCTCCGCCCGCACCGGCTGCCGGCCGGGTCCGGGCGTCGCTTCGGCCCGCGGCACGTGCACCTGGTGTCCAACCGGGACGACGAGCCGGCGGTGAGCGTCCACGTCTACCGGCCCGCGCTGCGCCGGATGACCAGCTACCGGCTCACCGACGGCCGGCTGCGCGTCGCCGAGGTGGCCGAGGCCGGGGTGGCCTGGTGAGCGCGACGCCGTCCCGCCCGGGTCGCCCGCGACCCCCTGCGCGCCGCCCGCCCCGCGCCGGCGGCCCGCCGTCGTACGTGCACCGTCAGCAACCAGTGGAGGGAACGACCATGCCGCAGACCGACGACCCGCACGCGTGTCCGGCCCCGGTGGCGCCGCCGGGCTCCCGGGGCATCGACGAGATCCTGGCCGCCGCCCGGGTGCGGCTGGACCGGCTGGACCCGGAGCGCGCACACCTGGCGCACCGGGGCGGCGCCCTGCTGGTGGACATCCGCCCGGCCGCCCAGCGGGCCGCCCACGGCACCGTGCCCGGCTCGCTGGTGATCGAGCGCAACGTGCTGGAGTGGCGGTTCGACCCCCGCTGTCCGGCCCGGCTGCCGCAGGCCGTCGGCTACGACCTGCGGGTGATGGTCATCTGTCAGGAGGGCTACACCTCCTCGCTGGCCGCCGTCGCCCTCCAGGATCTCGGGCTGCGCCACGCCACGGACGTCGTCGGCGGCTTCGTCGCCTGGCGGCTCGCCGGCCTGCCCGTGCTCGGCCCCACCCCGCCGCAGCCCACGCCCACCCCCGCGCCCCCGGTGACCGCCGGCCGGGTGCCGTCCTGACCGTCACGCTCCACCGGGCGTGGCGGCACCGCCGCCCAGGAGGCTCCATGTCCGTCGTCGCCATCCCCACCCGACACCACTCGTCCGCGCGCCCCGAGCGGGCCGGAGCGCTCCGACCGCGCTCCGCCCCGACCGTCACCATCACCCTCGACCTCGTCCCGGGGCCGGTGAGCCCCCGCCTGGCCCGGCTGCTGGAGCTGATCGGCGAACTCGCCGAGTCGGGGGAGGGGCGGTTGGGACCCGGCGTCGCCGAGGACCGGCCGGCGGCGCCCCGGCCGGTGCCGGCCGTCGTGGACCCCCAGGCGATCCGGATCGCCACCGGCTCGCGGGTGGTCCACCAGGGCTCCCGCGTGATCCCGCTGACCCGCATCGAGTACGACCTGCTGCTGTTCCTGGCGGAGCAGCCCCGTCGGGTGTTCACGCGGCTCCAGCTGCTGAGCCGGGTGTGGGGCTACGAGCACGCGGTGGCGCGCACCGTCGACGTGCACGTCCGCCGGCTGCGCGCCAAGCTGGACCCGGACATGCCGGTGGTGACCACCGTCTACGGCGTGGGCTACCGCCTCGCCGACGAGGCCCGGATCGAGATCGAGCGCAGTCGCTGACGGCGCCACCCGCGCGGCGTGCCCGATCCCCGGGCGCGCCGCGCCGCCGCGTCCGGGGGCCGCGGTGTCCCGTCGCCGGTACGCCGCGCGGCACCCCGATCGCCGGCCGCCGGCCCTCCGGAGGACTGACGCGATCCACGCTCATCCATTCCCGGCGCACCCGCGCCGACCACCGTGAACCGGGCGGGCACCCCCCTATCGGGTCAACCCGGCGGCTCTGCTGTAATCATCAGGCTTCGTACGCAGAGCGAGCATCCGGCTCCGATGCGTTCGTCAATTGTCACATTCATGCAACGCAGCCGCCCCTTGACCCTCGCCCGGGCGCCGGGAAGCATCGATGGAGCGGCGTCCCGGGCCGTGGGGAGATACCCGGACCAGCCAAGGAGGACCATGTCGGTCAGCCCCGCCTCGTCGCGCGCCGGATGGCATACGTCCCAGCCCGCTGTTCCCGGACGACCCCCGGGGGGCCAGCGTCGTCCCGCCAACACCGCCGCACCGATGCTCACGGTGACCCTGAACATCCCGTTGGCATCCGAGGAGTCGCTGACCGCGCCCGCCCGACGGCTGCTGGAGGCCGCCCGGGAGATGCTGGAGCGCGGCGAGGGCACCATCATCACCGCCACCGTCGAACGCCGCCCCGACCCGGTGCCCGCCGGCCGGTCGCCGTCGCGCCCGGTCGCCGCCACCATTCCGACCCTGCACATCCTCGCCTCGTCCCGGTCGGTGCTGCGCGACGGCGAGCCGTTGCCCCTGACCCGGCTGGAGTTCGACCTGCTGCTGCACCTCGTCGCCCACCCCCGCCGGGTCTTCACCCGGTTGCAGCTGCTCAACGCGGTCTGGGGCTACGAGCACGCCGGCGTGCGCACCGTGGACGTGCACGTCCGCCGGCTGCGCGGCAAGGTCGGCGTCGACGTCCCGCTGGTCACCACCGTCTACGGCGTCGGCTACCGGCTCGCCGACGACGCCCGCGTCACCATCGACCGCAACGGCTGACACCACCCACCGCGCGAGCACCAACCACCGGGCGGGCACCGACTGCGCGAGCACCGGCCACCGCCCGGGCACCACCCGCCGAGCGAGCACCGCCCATCGCGCGGGCGCCGACTGCGCGAGCAGCGGCTGCCGCGTCCCGTCCGGGGCGGCCGGCGGGGCACCATGGTCGGATGCGGATCCGCCCCATCTCCCCGGAGTTGCTCGTCGCCGAGCTGACCGAGCGTCTCGCCGGCACCGACGCCCCCGGCCGGCTGCGGGTGGCCGTCGACGGCGCCCCGGCTGCCGGCCCGGACGAACTCGCCGCCGCGCTGGTCGACCCGCTGCGCGCGCTCGGCCGGCCCGTGCTGCACGTACGCGCCGCCGACTTCCTCCGCCCCGCGTCGGTGCGCCTGGAGTTCGGCCGGACCAACCCCGACGCGTTCTACGAGGGCTGGGTCGACGAGCCGGGGCTGCGCCGGGAGGTGCTCGACCCGGCCGGGCCCGGCGGCTCGGGGCGGGTGCTGCCCTCGCTGTGGGACGCCACCACCGACCGGGCCAGCCGCGCCGCGTACGTCGACCTGCCGCCCGGGGGAGTCGTGCTGGTCAGTGGGGCACTGCTGCTCGGCGGGGGCCTGCCGTTCGACGTCACGGTCCACCTGGTGCTCTCCCCGGCCGCCCTGGACCGGCGCACCGACCCCGCGCAGCGGTGGACGCTGCCCGCCTTCGCCCGGTACGCCGACGAGGTCGCACCGGCCTCCTTCGCCGACGTCGTGGTCCGCGCCGACGATCCCCGGCACCCGGCGCTGGTGGAGTCCCCGGTGTCGCCCTGAGGGCACGACGTCCGAAAAGTCGCCGGTTTGACCGCCGACGTGCCGGGGTATTCGCCCGGCTCACAAGGCGCGGGTGATCCGCCCGCGCGCAGACCACCACGGCGCCGGGCGCACCTACCCGGTGCCCCGGCGGATCTTCCAGGCCAGAAAGGCAGGCAGCGATGCTCGTCCACGACACGATCGGTACGGGCCGATCCCAGGCGGAGATCGACCAGATCCGGCGCTCCCTGCAGGCCCGCTACGACGAGCTGTCCGCGGAGTACGAGCAGGCGGTGCTGCAGAGCCAGGTGCTGCGGCTGGTGGAGGTGGGTGACACCGCCGGTGACGACCAGGCCGACAGCGGCACCAAGACGGCGGAGCGGGACACCGCGCAGTCCCTGCTGCGGACCATCCTCGACCGCCGCGCCCAGTACGAGCACGCCCTCACCCGGCTGGAGGAGGGCACCTACGGCTTCTGCGAGGGCTGCACCTCGGCGATCCCCGTCGAGCGGCTGGAGATCTTCCCCTCCGCCACCACCTGCGTGCAGTGCAAGCAGAACCGGGAACGTCGGGCGGCCTGATTCCCGCCAGCGGTTGCCGGTCGGTCCGGACCGCGGCGAGGTCGACCGATGGGTGAGATCAAGGTCGGCACTGCCTCCTGGACCGACCGGACCTTGTTGGACTCCGGCTGGTACCCGCAGACCGCCGACACCCCGGAGAAGCGGCTGGCGTACTACGCCCGCCAGTTCCCACTGGTCGAGGTCGACGCCACCTACTACTCGCCGCCCGCCGAGCGGACGGCGAGGCTGTGGGCCGAGCGCACCCCGGCCGGCTTCACCTTCAACGTCAAGGCGTTCAGCCTGCTCACCGGGCACCCGACCCGGGTCGGCGCGCTCTACAAGGACCTCCGGCCGGACACGGGGAAGAAGAACCTCTACCCGGACGACCTGCCGCCGCAGGCGTACGAAGAGGTGTGGACGCGCTTCCTCGCCGCGCTGGACCCGCTGGTCGAGGCGGGCAAGCTCGGCGCGCTGCTGTTCCAGTTTCCACCCTGGTTCACCATCAAGCGGGACAACAAGCAGTACCTGCTGGAGGTGGCGAAGCGCTGCGCCCCGCTGCGCCCGGTCTACGAGTTCCGGCACGCCTCCTGGTTCGACGGCGACAACGCCGACGAGACCCTCGCCTTCCTGCGCGAGCACCGGCTCGCGTACGTCTGCGTGGACATGCCGCAGGGGCACCGCTCGTCGGTGCCCCCGGTGCTGGCCGCCACCGCGGACCTCGCGGTGGTCCGCTTCCACGGGCACAGCGACAAGTGGACCAGCAAGGACATCCACGAGAAGTTCGGCTACCGCTACGCCGACCGGGAGCTGCGCGACTGGGCGCCGAAGCTGCGCGAGCTGGCCGACTCCGCCGGGGAGACGCACGTCCTGATGAACAACTGCTACCGGGACTACGCGCAGACCAACGCCGCGACGCTCGCCGGGCTGCTCGACGCGGACTGAGCCGGACGGTTCACTCCGTCGGGGTGAGGGCCGCTCACCCCGACGCCGCGCAGCATGGGCGGTGCGTGCGGCCGACCGTGGCCGCGGCAGGCGACACCACGGAGGTGGGTGGAGATGACGGTTCGGGTGGTCCCGGGTCGACGACGCGGCCCCGTGCTGCACGTCGTCGGGTCGTCCCCCGACGCCCGGTGGGCGCCGCGCCCCGCCCGGGTCGGTCCGACCCGGCAGCCGCGCGGCCCGGTGGGGCCACCGCGACGTGACGACGACCGACGGTGGGAGACCGACGTACGGGGGTGGACAGATGGCTGAGCAGCTGCATTCCGCATTCGAGTCCTCGATGGACAAGACCAACATCATCCTCAAGGACATCGAGCAGGCCTACGGCTGGCCCAAGGAGCAACGCAACCAGTCCTACTGCGCGCTGCGCACCGTGCTGCACCTGCTGCGCGACCGGATGCCGGTGCAGGAGAGCGTGGAGTTCGCCGCGCAGCTCCCGGTGCTGGTGCGCGGGATCTACTTCGACGGCTGGAAGCCGTCGGACGTGCCGATCAAGCTCAACCGGGACGACTTCCTGCTGGAGGTCCGGCAGGGCTTCCCGTACGACGCCGAGGGCGGCCCGGAGCGCGTGGTGCAGGTGGTGCTGGACACCCTGCGCCGCCACGTGACCCAGGGCGAGTGGGAGGACGTGAAGGCCACGATGCCCCGGGACATGGCGAACATCATTCCCTGACACGCCGCACGTCTCGCGACGGTCCGCTCCGCCCGCGGCGGAGCGGACCCCGCGCCGCTTCACGCCGGCCGTACCGGGGCCACGGGTCGGCCCGTCGCTACCAGAGGTCGAAGTGGAAGACCTCGAAGGCGGTGCCGTGGCGGACGCCCAGTCGGGCGCCGACGGGGCGGCAGAGCCCTTCGAGGAACTCCTCGGGGTCGAAGCTGCCGTCGCCCAGCCCGCTCAGGTAGGCGTCGTGCGCCCGCAGCGAGGCCACGCCCCGCGCGAAGGTGCCGGTGACGTCCACCCCGTGCGCGGCCAGCGGCGAGGAGGCGGCCCAGACCTGGCGCACCCCGTTCCACGGCTCGATCCCGTCGGCGAGTTGCTCCGGGAACACCCACCGGTTGCCGGCGTCGCGGACGGCGTCCAGCACCGCCCGACCGGTGGCGATGTGGTCGGCCTGGTTGAGGGCGTACGCACCGTCCCAGGTGTCCCGGAAGTTGTTGGTGATCACGATCTCGGGGCGGTGCCGGCGGACGACCCCGGCCAGGGCGCGACGCAGCGGCACGCCGTACTCCAGGACGCCGTCGGGCAGGCCGAGGAACTCCACGGTGTCCACCCCGACCAGGGCGGCGGACTCGCGTTGCTCCCGCTCCCGGACCTCCCTCGCCCGCAGCGGGGGCATCGCGTCGATGCCGGCCTCGCCGCTGGTGACGAGGCAGTAGCCGACCTGTCTGCCCTGCGCCGTCCAGCGGGCGACCGCGGCGGCGGCGCCGAACTCCAGGTCGTCGGGGTGCGCCACGATCGCCAGCGCGCGCTGCCACTGCTCGGTCACCGGTTCCAGCGGGCGCGGCCCGCTCGGCTCGGTCATCGCCACCTCCTGCTCGGGCAGGACCATCCTGTCACCGTCGGCGCCGCCGCGCCGGGCGGCGCGAACCCCGGCGCCGTCGGCGTCGACCCCGCACCGCGCGCCACGACGTGCCTGCTGGCGACCCTGACCGGGCGCGGCGAACCGCCGGTGTGAACCGGAAAGGACGTCTACGGTGTGGTTAGAGAAGATCGCGTGTGGGGTACCACCCGCTGCACGACGGACCCCGGCGCAATGGCGGGGCGGCACATCCCTAGGGAGCACCGATGGCACTCAACGACGACGACATGCAGACCAGCGCCGGTGGCGGCCCCGAGGGCCCGGCCGACGGCGGCGCGACCCCGGGCCAGCAGGACGGTGGCGCCGACGGCGGCGCCGACCGCGGTGCCGAGCGTGGCGCCGACCAGGGCGCCGACCAGGGCGCGGAGGGTCCCGCCGACGGCGGTGCGACCCCGGGTCAGCACGACGGCGGCGCCGACGGCAGCGCGGAGGGTCCCGCCGACGGCGGTGCCACGCCGGGCCAGCACGACGGCGGCGCCGACGGCAGCGCCTGACGGACCGCCGTGACCGACATCGACCCGCCGGGCGGCGACGGCCGCCCGGCGGTCCCGTCCGAGGCCTCGGCCGCGCTCGCCCGCTGCGTGTCGGTCGAGCCGGCGAAGTTCGCCGCCGCCCACTGGGGACGCACCCCGCTGCTCTCCCGCGCCGACGAACTGCCCAACCTGGCCGGCTTCACCGACCTGCTCAGCCCCGCCGACGCCGACGAGCTGCTCAGCCGCCGCGGCCTGCGTACGCCGTTCCTGCGCATCGCCAAGGACGGCCAGCTCGTGCCGGCGGCCCGCTTCACCGGCGGCGGCGGCGCCGGTGCCGAGATCGCCGACCAGGTCCTCGACGAGCGGGTGCTGGAGCTGTACGCCGGCGGCGCCACCCTCGTCCTGCAGGGTCTGCACCGCACCTGGCCGGCGCTGACCGACTTCACCCGCGAACTCGGCACCGCCGTCGGGCAGCCGTTGCAGGTCAACGCCTACCTGACCCCCGCCGGCAGCCAGGGTTTCGCCACCCACTACGACACCCACGACGTCTTCGTCCTCCAGGTCGACGGCCGCAAGCACTGGCGGATCCACCCGCCGGTGCTGCCGGACCCGCTGGAGAAGCAGCCGTGGGGCGGCCGGGCCGACGAGGTCGCCGCCACGGCCGACGGGCCCGCCGCGCTGGACGTCGTGCTCGCCCCCGGCGACGCGCTCTACCTGCCGCGCGGCTGGCTGCACAGCGCGCAGGCCCAGGAGTCCAGCTCGCTGCACCTGACCGTCGGCGTCCGGGCGCTGACCCGCTACGCCCTGGTCGAGGAGCTGCTCGCCCTCGCCGCCGAGGACCCGCGGCTGCGCGCCACACTGCCGTTCGGCACCGACGTCGCCGACCCGGACGCGATCGAGCCGGAGCTGACCGAGACGGTGGAGGCGCTGCGGGACTGGCTGCTGCGGGCCGACCCGGCGGCCGTCGCCGCCCGGCTGCGGCAGCGCGCCTGGCCGGCCGCCCGGCCCGCGCCCATCCGACCCCTGGCCCAGGCCGCCGCGCTGGCGGCGCTGGACGCCGACACCCGGCTCGCCCCGCGACCCGGCCTGCGCTGGCGGCTCACCCCACGGGGCGAGAAGGTCGCGCTGGTGCTGTTCGACCGCACGATCACCCTGCCCGCGTCCTGCGCACCGGCCGTGCACGCCCTGCTCGGCGCCGAGCCCGTCCGGGTCGGCGACCTGCCGGGCCTGGACGACGACGCCGACCGGATCACCCTGGCCCGCCGCCTCCTGCGCGAGGCGGTGCTGGTCCCCGCCTGACCGGCCGGGGCGGTGCGTGGTGCCCGTACGAGCGGCCGGGCCGTGCCACCTGCGGCACGGCCCGGCCTGCGGGGGCGGGCCGCCCGGCGGCACGGTCGCCACCGCGAGGTCGCCCCGCACGGCTCCGGCGCGTGCCGATGAGAGGTCCGGCTCAGGCGGGGTCGACGGCGGCCGCCGGACGGACCTCGATCGGCAGGGTGGTCGCCCGGGACAGCTTCTCCGCCCAGCCCAACGCCGCGTCGAGATCCGGCACCGCGATCACGGTGAACCCGCCGACGTGCTCCTTGCCCTCGGCGAACGGGCCGTCCGTCAGGAGCGTCTCGTCGTCGCGGACCCGGACCACCCGGGCGGTGTGTGCCAGCTCCAGCCCGGCGCCGAAGACCCAGACACCGCTGCGGCGCATCTCCTGGTTGACGGCCTCGACGTTCCGCATGATCGGCTCGAGGAACTCCGGCGGGGGCGGGGCGTCCCCGTCGGGCTGGATCACGTTGAGCACGAAGTTCCGCATCGCACACTCCCTCTCGTCGAACGGCCGGCGTGACCCGGCCTCCTCCATCTACACGAACGGCGGGCGGTCGGATCGACGACGCGCTGCGGCAACCTCCCGGCCGATCGGGGAACGGTGGGTCAGCGGCCGGCGACGAGCAGCGCGACCGTGGTCACCAGCCCGGCGACCAGCACGACGGTCATCGGCCGGGGGCCGAGCACGGCGTGCCGACGGTCGGCGAGGACCTTCGCCGGCACCAGACCGACAAGCGGACCCAGCAGCGTCACCACCAGGGCCAGCACCGGCAGCCCGACGCCGAGCTCGCCGCCGTACCGCTCGCCCGCCGCCCGGGCCGCGCTGCCGAGGGCGTACGCGAGCACCGCGCCCGCCACCCCGCACAACGCCAGCAGCGGGTTGACCGAGCCCGGCAGGTCACCCGGCTGGCGGGTGCGGTTGAGCAGGTCCCGCACGCCGGCCAGCAGCGGAGCCGGGTCGCCCGTCGCGCCGGGCACCGGCGCCGGTGGCCCGCCCGCCCGGCGACCCGAGCCGCCGAGCCGGCCGCGCAGCAGTTGCCACAGGTCGGCGACCTCGGCGTCCACCCGTTCCTGCTCCTCGCGCGCGTCCACCAGCTCCCGCTCGGCGCGCCGCAGTTCGGCCTCCGCCTCGGCGACGGCCCGCTCGGCCGCCGCGCACTGCTGGGCGTGCCAGGTGTGCGCCTCGGCCCGCTGGACGCGCACCCGCGCGCTCAGCTCGGCCAGCCGACGGATCTGGGCCGCGTACGACTCACTGGTCACCGGTTCGTTCATCGTGCCGGCCCGTAGGGGATGATCACCTGGCCGGTGCGGTGCACCGCCCGATCGAAGAACAGCCCCCGCCAGGGGCGGGGATACCAGTCCGGGCCCCCGGTGCCCGGATACAGTGACGAACCCAGCTCGCCGCCGTGGGCGTCCAGCGCCACCCAGGCGCCGATCTGGTCCGTCCGGGCCGCCGGCCCGCCCAGGTCGGCCCGCATCCGGGCGACGCCCCGCCACCAGGCCAGCACGTGGGTGCGCCGCTCCGGCCCGTCGTGCAGGATCCGGCGCAGCTCCTCCAGCCCGGTGCGCCGGCCGATCCGCGTGGCCAACGCCCCGGACGCCGCGTCGACGGCGAACAGCAGCAGGTAGTGCGGCATGCCCGGCGCACCGAGCCCCTCGGCGGTCTCGGCCATCAGCTCGCCTACCGTCTCCTCGTCGTACCAGGCGGCGTCGTCGGCGAGATCCTCGTAGAGGGACCGGGCCGCCGGGTCGGCGTCCGGGTCGAGGCAGGCGATCGAGAACCGGGCCGTGCCGGGGCGGTGCTGGCGGGCCAGGGAGCGGGCCGCCGCGTCGAGCACCGCGCACGCCTCGTCCACCCGGGTGCCGAGCACCGCCAGGTTGCGGCCGGGAGCCCGGGGCAGCCGCAACGCCGCCGAGCGGGACTGCACGTCGATGATCTCGCCGAGCAGCGCGACCGGCGTACGCGGGTGCCCCGTCTCCGGCGCGGCCAGCGCCCGGAAGTCCGGCGCGTCGGCGAGGCGGGGGATCGCGTCGCCGTCGAAGAGCCGGGCCGGCGCGGCGTCCTGCGGGCGCATCCGCCACAGCCGGTGCTGCAACTCGCTCCACGTCTCCCAGTCGCTGGCCGACGGGATCCGGGCCACCTGGTTGCCCTCCGCCATGCCGGACTCCGCGTTGACCACCGCGTGGTGGCGCGGCAGGGACTGGGCGGCGTCGTTGCGCTCGGCGAGGATCCGCAGCGCCTTCGGCAGCGCGATGCGCAACGTGAACTGCGCGACCAGGGCCGGCCGGCCCCACAGCGCCTCGATGCCGCGCACGTCCTGCGAGGCCAGCACCAGGTGGATGCCCTGGGACCGGCCGCGCCGGGCCAGGTCCTCCAGCAGGTCGGCGGCCTCCCGGGCGACCACGTCCCGCCCGGCCAGCAGCATCTGGAACTCGTCGACCACCGCGACGATCCGCGGCCAGTGCCCCGTGGGGTCGACCGCGCGCAGCTCCGCGAGCTTGGTGACCTCGTGCTTCTTCGCGGCGTCGGCCCGCCGGCGCAGCTCCTCGGCGAGGAAGCGCAGCAACGCCAGCCCGAACTCCCGGTCGGTGTTGACGTTGATCCCGACGAGCCGCATGTGCGGCAGCCAGCTCGGATCCCGCCGGCCCTTGGCGAACCGGGCGAAGGACACCCCCTCCTTGAAGTCCAGCAGGTAGAACTCCAGCTCGGCGGGGGAGTAGCGGGCCGCCAGCGCGCCGATCCAGGCGAAGATCAGGTTCGTCTTGCCGGTGCCGGACGGGCCGCCGATCAACGCGTGCGGCGGGTAGTCGCCCAGGGTGAGCAGCACCGGCCGGCCGTGCGGACCCTCGCCGATCGGGGCGGTCAGCCCGGTCGCCGAATCCTCCCGCCACATCTGCTCCACCGGCGGCAGCAGGTCGGTGAACGGGGTCGGGGCGGGGCCGGCGTTGACCCGCGCCGCCACCTCCCGGCAGGTCTCGGTGACCAGGACCGGCGGGGGCGGCGGATCGAGGCGTACGGGCAGGCCGTTCGGCCCGCCGATCCGGGCGCCGTCGGCGTACGCGCCCACCCGGGTCACGGTGGGATCCTCGGGCAGCGACACGCCCCGCCCCACCAGGTGCACTCCGCAGGCCGCCCCGGTGCGGACCACCCGGTCGAGCTGGCCGCGTTCGTGCCGCGACGGCTCGTCCCCGCCCAGCAGCACCGCCACCCGCCACGGCTCGGGCCGGCGACCGGTGGCGGCGGCCAGCTCGCGCAGCGAGACGTACTCCCCGGCCAGCACCGTCTCGTTGATCCGGCGGATCTGTTCCACGAGGTCGTCGAGGAGCCGGGCGAGCCCGCCCGGGCCGACGAAGGTGAGCAGCCCGGCCGTGCCGAGGGGGGCGAAACCGGCCAGGCCGCCGCCCAGGTGCTCGGGGTCGTAGCCGATCAGCCGTACGGCGCCCGGATCGGCGCGCCCGACGCCGCGCAGCAGCAGCGCCGACACCACCGCGTCGCAGCCCTCCCGGTCGTCCCCGGTCAGCTCGACGTGGCCGGCGTCGAGCAGCGGCACCAGCGCCGGCACCGGTTCGGCGCCGGGGATGCGTACCGTGCCGATGCGCAGCGCGCCCGGCGGTTCGGCCCGCCGGGTCGGGGTCGGTCGCCAGCGCGTCCAGTCCGCGGAGGCCGCCCCGGGGGCCTCCCGCTGCGCCGCGTCCGCCGCCCGCCGGGCCAGCTCCGCGATGCGCGCGGCGTGCCGGTCGTCGATCTCGGCCAGCCGCCGGTCGCGCTGCGCGCCCACCCGCTCCGGCACGACCGACGCGGCCCGCCGGACCTTCGCCAGCCGCTCCCGGGCCGTGGTCAGCTCGGCCTGCGCGCTGGACAGCCGGGTCCGGGTGGCGCCGAGGGCCTCGCCCAGCATGCCCCTGACCCGGGAGACCAGCTGGCTCCGCCGGTCAGCCATCGACGCCCCGCCCGCGCGGTCCCGGGGTGCCGCCCGGCGCCGGCCGGCCCGCGGGCGGGCTCGACCAGACGCGGCCGGCCGACCCGGGCCGTCCCGCAGCGGCACCGTCGGCGGCCGGTCCGCCGCGACGCGCCGACGCGCCGCCATCGCCCGTCGACCCGCGGCTGCCCGTCGACCCGCCGGGCCGGCCGGCCGCCGCCCGGTCCGGTGTCGGGCCGGACTGGCCTTGTGCCGCTGCCCGGTCCGGCGTCGGGTCGGGCTGGCCGGGTGTCGTCGTCCGGTCCGGCTTCGGGGCGGCCTGGCCGGCGGTCGCCGCCCGATCCCGGGCCGCGGTCGCCTGGTCGTGTGCCGCCTCCGCCCGCTCCCGGGCCGCCGCGACCCGCTCCCGCGCGGCGGCCACCCGGCCCTTCGCGGCGGCGGCGCGTCGCTGCCACTCGGCGTCGTCGGCCCGGTCGCGGGCCGTCTCCGCCTGCCGGTCCCGCTCGGCGGCGGCGCGTTGCTCCCGGGCCGTCTCGGCCTGCCGGGTCCGCTCGTCGTCGGTGGGCAGGTCCCGGCCGAGCCGGGCCAGCAACACCCCGGTGAGCACTCCCGCGGTGACGGCCGGGTCGGCGGCGTGCGGCTGCTCCGCCTCGCCGCGCCGGGGCGGAGGCATCCGGCAGATCCGGGTCAGCAGCGTGTCCAGCACCGCGGGGGGCAGGCCGGGCAGCAGGTCCCGCACCCGGCCGTCCAGCTCGCGGTGCAGCCGTCCGAGGTCCTCGGCGCGCGGCGGGCGCCCGAGCAGCTCCCCGGCCAGCTCGCGCAGCAGCGGCGGGGCGACCGCCGCCAGGCCGAGGCCGACGTCGGCGTGCGCGCGACGCAGCTCGGTGTGCAGCCGGTCGCGGTCGCCGGCACGGACCCCGCCGACGACCCGGCGCAGCAGCTCCCGGGCGTCGTCGACCTTCTCGTCGGGCTGCTCGGGCGCACCCTCCCGGCCGCCCGTCAGCTCGGCCACCCGTACCGCCCACCAGCGGCGGGGCGTCGCGTCGGCGGCCGGCTCCGGCGTCGGGCCCCCGGGGGCCGCCTCCCGCGGCACGTCGTGCGCGGGCCGGCGCCGCTGCTCCTGCGGCCCGGGGGCGGGGGAGCCGTCGCCGGCCAGCCCGATCGCGGCGAGGTACGCCGAGAGCTGCTCCTGCGCGACGCGCAGCGCGTAGCCGGCGGTCTCGGCGTGCTCGGTGGCGGCGGAGAGCTCCGGCACCCCCATCGGGTCGGCCGACTCCTGGCGGACCCAGCGCAGCCGCTCGGCGGCCAGCCCGAACTTCTCGAGCGCCAGGGCCAGCTGCGCGAGCGGCAGGTCATCGGCGGCGGCGCGGACCTGCGCGCCGACGTCCTCGACGATGGACACGGCCGAGCCTCAGAGCGTCGCGACGTAGAGTTGCGCCTGCTCGACGGCGACGAGTGTCGCGGCGAGGCACTCCTCCAGCTCCTGGCTGGCCTGGGTCAGCGAGGACTGGGCCGCCTCGACGGTCTCGTGCCCGCTGCCCTCCAGCGCGCCGGCCAGGGTCTGCTGCGCCTCGGCCAGCTTCTCTCCGGCCGCCTGCACGGCGCTCTGGCCGTCGCCGATCTGTTGCAGCGCGACATCGATGGCTGCCTTGAGCTCGGCGACGCTCGCCACGGCGAAACCTCCTGGGGGCGGGGAGGCCTCCATTAGAGCCTATCCCTCACGGTGAGAGAACATCCGCCCTGTCAGTGTTCCTGCCCCGCTGACCGGTTGTCGACCGGAAGCGCGGGTAGTCCGATTGACGGGACTATCCGGGCGGGGCCGGCCGGTCCCGCAGCCAGCGCGGTCCGTACACCTCCGCGCCCTGCGCGACGACGCGTTCCCGCAGCTCACGGTCGGCGGTGACGACCAGCCGCCGGCGCCGCGGCGCGGCGGCGACCAGGTCGACGACGGCGTCGTCGCCGGACCCGGGCGCGGCCACCACCCGGACCCCGGCCGTGCCCGGCACGTCCCGCGCCCGGCCCTCCACCACCAGCACCACCTCCACCGGGGGCGGCAGCTGCGGGGGCAGCCCGGCGGCGGCCACCGGGGCCAGCGAGTCGCGCAGCCGGGCGGTCGCGCCCGCGCGGTCCCGCCACCAACCGTCGGGGCGGGACCCCACCACGTTGGCGGCGTCCACGATCAGCAGCGGCATCGTCGGCTCCATCCCACCAGCCTCCCACCCACCGCCTGAGGTGCAAGGAAGGGACCGTTCCTCTACCGCAGGCGTTGACCAGGGGCCCTTCCTCGCACCTCGCCCGGGGCCTTCGCGGCGGGTCGCGGCGCGAGTGGTGGCGTTTGTCGGGCGGACCGCCGGGTAGCCCCTGGCGACCGTCGCGCCCGACTGCGGAGGACAGACATGATGGGACCCGGTGACTTCGGCTCCGACCCCTGGGACGAGTTCCTGGCCCGGTACTTCGGCCGGGGCGAGGGTGGGCGCCGACCCGCGCACCGGGTCGACATCACCCGGCTGATGACCGCCGACGCCAGGGAGATGCTGGCCGACGCGGCCCGCCGGGCCGCCCAACGCAAGAGCACCGACCTCGACACCGACCACCTGCTCTGGGCCGCGCTGCAACGCGAACCGCTGCGCGACCTCGTCCGGCGCGCCGGCGCCGACCCGGACACGCTGCTCAACGCGCTCGGTGGGCGCGGCGACGGCGCGCCCAAGGGCGAGGTGCCGCCCAACCTCTCGCTCACCCCCGCGGCCAAGCGGGCGCTGCTCGACGCCCACCAGCTGTCCCGGGCGATGGGCGCCAACTACATCGGCCCCGAGCACATCCTGATGGCGCTGCCGCTGAACCCGGAGTCCCCGGCCGGCCGGATGCTCGCCGCCGGCCGGATCCAACCCGAGTCGTTGCAGGCGGCCAGCGCCGAGCGCGGGCCGATGACCGGGCCGAAGCCCGACCGCGGCACCCCCACCCTCGACCAGTACGGCCAGGACCTCACCGACCTGGCCCGCAACGACCAGATCGACCCGGTGATCGGCCGGGCCGACGAGATCGAGCAGGCCGTCGAGATCCTGTCCCGGCGGACGAAGAACAACCCGGTGCTGATCGGCGAGGCCGGCGTCGGCAAGACCGCGATCGTGGAGGGCCTGGCGGAGCGGATCTGCGACGGCGACGTGCCGCAGACGCTGCTCGGCAAGCGGGTGATCCAGCTCGACCTGGCCGGCCTGGTGGCGGGCACCCGCTACCGGGGCGACTTCGAGGAGCGGCTGAAGAAGGTCATCGACGAGATCCGGGCGCACCGCGACGAGCTGATCGTCTTCCTGGACGAGATCCACACCCTGGTCGGCGCGGGCGGGGCGGGCAGCGAGGGCGGCATGGACGCCTCGAACATGCTCAAGCCGGCGCTGGCCCGGGGCGAACTGCGGGTGATCGGCGCGACCACGCTGGACGAGTACCGCAAGAGCATCGAGAAGGACGCGGCGCTGGCCCGCCGCTTCCAGCCGGTGTTCGTGCCGGAGCCCACCGTCGACGACACCGTGGCGATCCTGCGCGGGCTGCGCGACCGCTACGAGGCTCACCACCAGGTGCGGTTCACCGACGAGGCCCTGGTCGCCGCGGCCGAGCTGTCCGACCGGTACGTGACCGACCGGTTCCTGCCGGACAAGGCGATCGACCTGATCGACCAGGCCGGCGCCCGGGTCCGGCTGCGCACCCGCACCCCGGCGTCCGACGTGCGGGAGCTGGAGACACAGCTCGAGGAGGTACGCCGGGACAAGGAGCAGGCCGTCGCCGACGAGCAGTACGAGAAGGCGTCCGCGCTGCGCGACCAGCTCGCCGAGCTGGAGGAGCAGATCCGCCGGGCCCGGGGCGACGAGGGCGGCTCGTCGCAGGTGCCGGCCGTCGGGCCGCAGGAGATCGCCGAGGTGGTCTCCCGCGCCACCGGCATTCCGATCAGCCAGCTCACCGAGGAGGAACGCGACCGGCTGCTGCGCCTGGAGGGCCACCTGCACGAGAAGGTGGTCGGCCAGGAGGACGCGGTCACCGCGGTCGCCGAGGCGGTCCGCCGCTCGCGTGCCGGGCTGGCCGACCCGGACCGCCCGATGGGCAGCTTCCTCTTCCTCGGGCCCACCGGCGTCGGCAAGACCGAGTTGGCCCGGGCCCTCGCGGAGGCGCTGTTCGGCGAGGCCGACCGGATGGTCCGGGTGGACATGAGCGAGTTCCAGGAGCGGCACACGGTCAGCCGGCTCGTCGGCGCCCCGCCCGGGTACGTCGGCTACGAGGAGGCCGGCCAGCTCACCGAGGCGGTCCGCCGCCGCCCGTACGCGGTGGTGCTGCTCGACGAGATCGAGAAGGCCCACGCCGACGTGTTCAACATCCTGCTCCAGGTGCTCGACGACGGGCGGCTCACCGACAGCCAGGGCCGTACGGTCAACTTCAAGAACACCGTACTGATCATGACGAGCAACCTCGGCTCGGAACTGATCACCGGCGCCCAGCGCGCCGTCGGGTTCGGCACCGGCGCAGAGGGCGGCGAGCAGGAGCGCGACGAGCTGCGCGAGCGCCTGATGCGCCGGCTCCAGGAGAACTTCCGGCCGGAGTTCCTCAACCGCATCGACGAGGTGATCATCTTCCGCCGGCTGGAGGCCGAGCAGCTGCGCCAGATCACCGGCCTGCTGCTGGAGGAGACCCGCCGCCGCCTGCACGCGCAGGACATCCAGGTCCACTTCACCACCGCAGGCGTCGACTGGATCGCCGAGCACGGCTACCAGCCGGAGTTCGGCGCCCGGCCGCTGCGCCGGGTCATCCAGCGGGAGGTGGACAACCAGCTGTCCCGGATGCTGCTGGAGTCGGCGGTCTCACCCGGCCAGAAGATCACCGTGGACGCCCGCGACGGGCGACTCGCCTTCGACGTGACGGCCGGCGAGCGCGGCTACACCCCGGCCACGACGTCCCATCCCCGATGACCGGAGGGCGGACATGAGCGAACCCGAGGAGACCCGGGACGAGAGCGAGCGCACCGATCCGATCGTGGCCCCGCCGACCGCCAACCCCGCCCGGGTGCGGATGCCGCCGGAGGGCGTGGGCCAGCAGGGCGACGACCCGGAGCCGGCGGAGTCCGACCGCCGCCGTCGAGAGGAGGGCTGATGGTACGCGAGCAGCGGCTCGAACCCGAGGTGGAGGTGCTCTGGGACGACTTCCACGCCCAGGTGAACGTCCCGTCGGAGCAGTTGCGGCAGTGGTTGCTCACCCGCGGCTCCGGGGAGGAGTCGTTCGGGCCCGACCCGGACCTCGACCTGCCCGGGATGGGCCGGCGGATCCTGCGGGTGCTGGCCAAACGCAAGGTCGACCTCACGCCGGAGGACATCCGGGTGATGCGGGACGCGATCGACGAGATCCAGTCCCTGCTGGACGAGAAGCCGCCCCGCGGCAACGCCGACGACGAGTGGCGGCACGCCCTGCTCGACCTGGGCCACGACGTCCTCGTCGAACGCTGAGCCGGCGGTCGGGCGGCGCCCGGGAGGACCGGGCGCCGCCCGCCGTGGTCAACCGTGGTCGCTCTCCAGGCTGCCGATCGTCAGGCCCGCGGCGTCGGCCGCCGCCTCGCGGTCGGCGCGCGCCCGCTCCTCGCGGGTCAGCAGGTTGGCGTACTCCGTGACGTCCGCCGGGTCGGGCACCTCGGGCAGGCGACGCAGGAACGCCTCCACGTCGCGGGCGGCGGCGGTGTGCGTGGCGGCGGCCTGCCGGAGGATCTCCCGGTCGTCGGCGGCGGGGTAGGCATCGGTCATGTCCGCCTGATACCCGGCGCTACGCCGTTCGCACCCCGTCGGCCCCGGCGGCCGTCAGCCTCCGCGCCCCGTAGGTCGGGTTGCGCAGCAGCCAGGCCAGGTATTCCGGGTGCGCCGCCAGCGAGTCGGTGTACGCGGCCAGCGCGAACTCCAGCACCAGTTCGGCGTCGCGGGCGGCGGGGGAGTCGGGATGCCAGCCCAGCATCAGCCGCCAGCGCAGCGGCGTCCCGGCCAGCATCCGGGTGACCAACCCGGCGACCGGGCGGAAGGTGGCCTGGCAGAGCGCGATCGCCTCGCCGGAGTCCACCATGTCGATGCAGCAGCGCACGTCGGTCTCGTACACCTTGCGGGGGGTGAAGCCGGCGCGGGCGCAGGCGGCGGCGAAGCAGTCGCCGAAGCAGCCGTCGCCGGGCGCGGCGACCCACTGCTCGTGGCTCAGGTCCACCAGGCTCACCTCGGCGTGCCCGGCCAGCGGGTGCTGCTCCGGCAACAGCACCAGCACCGGGTCGACGGCCACCTCCCGCCAGCTCAATCCGAGCTCGGCGGGCGGGGCCGCGTCGCCGCACACCCCGATCAGCGCGAAGTCCAGCCGGCCGCCCGCGACGAGCTGGGCCAGCTCGTCGGCCGACCAGGAGGCGTGGGTGGTGATCTGGGCCGGTGGAGGCTCCGCGGCGAGCCGGTGCACGAGCCGGCCGAGGATGGGGCTGTTCACCCCGCCGAACCGGTAGCGGCGGGGCGCGTCCCCGGCCCCGGCCAGTCGCGCCGCCTCGTCCTGCAGGCCCTTCATCGCCGGCAGCAGCACCCGCGCCCGGGCGAGCACCAGCTCGCCGAGGGCGGTCGGGCGGGCGCCGCGGCGGTCCCGCTCGAACAGCGGCCCGCCCAGGGTCCGCTCGATGCGCTGGAGCTGGGCGGTGAGTGCCGGTTGGGCCAGGCCGAGCGTCGATGCCGCCTTGGTCACGCTCCCCGTCTCCGCGATCGCGCAGACCACCCTCAGGTGTCGCAGCTCCAGATTCATACCGTGACGGTATGACCCCGTAGCGGCCGACGGAAGGCCCTGGACGGATCAACGCATCCCAATGTGTGCCCGATCCGCTCCGGCGCCCCGCGCCCGCGCCCGCCGCCGGCTCAGCCCGGCGGCCGCTCGGTGAGGTCGGCCAGGTAGGTGGGTCGGCCGGTGACGGCGTCGCGGACCTTGTCGACGACGCCCATCGCGGGCTCGACGACCCGGTTCCACGGCGGCGTCGCCGGGGTGCCGGGGTGCGGGCGCGTCGGGGCCGCCTCCTCGGCGATCTCCAGCCGGTTGCCCAGGCGGATCAGCTCCTCGGCGCTGGCCACCTCGCGCAGCGCCGCGACGAGCGCGCCCGCCTCCTCGACGTGGCGGTGGACCCGCGCGGCGACGTCGGCGAGCCCCTCGTCGGCGAGCGCCTTCAGTGCGGTCAGCAGGGCCCGGTCGTCCGCGATGGCCCGGTCGATCCGCTCCGCCGCGTCGGGCAGCGCGGCCCGGACGGCGGGCAGCAGGTACTGCTCCTCGGCGGACAGGTGCCGCGACAGCGCCGCCGTGAGCACCTCCAGGCCGCGCTCGGGGGCGGGCTCCGGGCCCGGGTCGGTGAGCCGCCGCAGCAGCTCCCGCAGTTGCCGGTGCTCGGCGTCGAGGATGTCGGCGATGCTGCGGCCGCCCGGCCGGAAGCCCTCGTCCTCTCCGGTCGGCGGCAGCGGTGGCAGGGGAACGGTCATGATGCCCTCCTCTGTGGCGGGCGGTGCAGGTGGTGGGGAGCGGGTCGCGAGCGGCGGTACCCGGCGGCGTCGGCGGCGAAACCGCCTGGATCGGCCGCCGAGTGCCGGTCGATCCGGCTGGTATGAAGAAGCGTTGACATCCTCCCCGCCCTAGAGGGCGCGGGTTCCCTGGGTCGCCCCAGGGGTTTCCTGCTTCATCGCCGACCGCCTCGTCCGGGAGGGTTCCCGTTGAGGTCTTACACCGGCTCCACAGGCAGCAGCCGCCAGCCCGGCGGCCAGGATGTTGCGTGCCGCGTTGACGTCGCGGTCGTGGGTGGTGCCGCATTGGCACGTCCAGGCCCGCACTTTCAGCGGCATGTTCCGCGCGACGGCTGCGCAGGTCGAGCACACCTTGGAGGAGGGGTACCAGCGGTCGATCACGGTGAGGTTCCGGCCGTACCAGGCGCACTTGTAGGTGAGCAGCTCGCGGAACTGGTGCCAGGCCGCATCGTTGATGGCGCGGGCCAGGCGGTGGTTGCGGACCATGTTGCGCACGGTCAGGTCCTCGATCACGAGCGTTTGGTTTTCGCGCACGAGTCGAGTGGTGAGCTTGTGCAGGTGATCACGCCTGCGATCGCCGATGCGGGCGTGGACGCGGGCCACCTTGAGCCGGGCCTTGGCCCGGTTGTGGGAGCCCTTCTCCTTGCGTGCCAGCTCTCGCTGGGCGCGGGCCAGCCGAGTGCGGTCGGCCCGTTCGTGCCGGGGGTTGGCGATCTTCTCCCCGGTGGACAGGGTCAGCAGGTGCTCGAGGCCGGCATCGATGCCTACTGCGCTCTCGGCGGCCGGGAGGGTCTCGATCTGGTCCTCACAGAGCAGGGACACGAACCAGCGGCCGGCCGAATCGCGGGACACGGTCACGGTGGACGGGGACTGCCCTTCGGGCAGCGACCTCGACCAGACGATGGCCAGCGGGTCGGTCATCTTGGCCAGAGTGAGCTGGCCGTCTCTCCAGCGGAACGCGCTGGGGGTGAACTCGGCGGAAGCTCGCGACCTGCGCTTGGACTTGAAGCGCGGATAGCGGGCGCGCTTGTCCCAGAAATTCGCGAAGGCGCTTTGCAGATGCCGCAGCGTCTGCTGCAGCGGCACGGAGGAGACCTCGTTGAGGAAAGCCAACTCCTCAGTCTTCTTCCAAGCGGTCAGCATCGCGCTGGTCGCGTTGTAGTTGACCCGTTCCTGCCGCTGGTACCACCCCTCGGTCCGGGCGTGCAGGGCCAGGTTGTAGACCTTGCGCACGCACCCGAACGTTCGGCTCAACAGCTCTGCCTGCTGGGCCGTCGGGTAGAAGCGGAACTTGTAGGCCCGCTTCACCCTTGAGGTCACTTTCACAAGCTAACACGATAGTTTGGAACCGGACCTGCGGTATCCGTGCGGTACTTCTGTCGGCCTTGACGGCGACCCTGCCATCCCTGACCTGTCTTGCAGGAGGTCCCGTTCCCCCTCCCCGGCCCGAAGGCCCGGGACACTCACAGAAGGAGTCTGATGACGAGCGACTTCGCCCGACCCGACCCCACCGACGAGGTCGTCGACCTCTGCCGTGACCTGCTGCGGATCGACACCACCAACACCGGGGACAACGACACCAGCGCCGGGGAACGCCTCGCCGCCGAGTACGTGGCGGAGAAGCTGGCCGAGGTGGGCGTCGAGTCCGTCATCCACGAGTCGGCGCCTGGCCGGGCCAACCTGGTCGCCCGCATCCCCGGCACCGACCCGAGCCGCGGGGCGCTGCTGGTGCACGGCCATCTCGACGTCGTCCCCGCCGACGCCGACGAGTGGTCGGTGCACCCGTTCTCCGGTGAGCTGCGCGACGGCTACCTGTGGGGCCGGGGCGCCATCGACATGAAGGACTTCGACGCGATGGTGCTGGCGGTGGTGCGGCACTGGCAGCGCACCGGGGTCCGCCCGCCCCGGGACATCGTGCTCGCGTACACCGCCGACGAGGAGGCGGGCAGCGACTACGGCGCGCACTTCCTGGTCGAGCGGCACCGCGGTCTGCTCGACGACTGCACCGAGGCCATCGGCGAGGTCGGCGGCTTCTCGTACTCGGTCAACGACAGCCAGCGGCTCTATCTGATCGAGACCGCCGAGAAGGGCATCGACTGGCTGCGCCTGCACGCCAAGGGCCGCCCCGGGCACGGCTCGATGATCCACGACGACAACGCGGTCACGGCGCTCGCCGAGGCGGTGGCCCGGGTCGGCCGGCACCGCTTCCCCGTGGTGGTCACCGACACCGTCCGGGCGTTCCTGGAGGAGGTCTCCGACCTGCTCGGCGTCGAGCTGGACCCGGAGGACCCGGAGACCGCCATCGCCAAGCTCGGGCCGATCGCCAACATCATCGGCGCGACGATCCGCAACACCGCCAACCCGACCCGGCTCGCCGCCGGGTACAAGGACAACGTCATCCCCGGCCGGGCCACCGCCACCATCGACTGCCGCAGCCTGCCGGGGCAGTCGGAGCTGCTGGAGCGGCAGCTGCGCGAGCTGGTCGGCCCGGACATCGTCATCGAGTACCTCCAGCGCCAGCCGGCGCTGGAGACGACGTTCGACGGCGACCTGGTCGACGCGATGTCCGCCGCGCTGCGCGCGGAGGACCCGGGGGCGCGGCCGGTGCCGTACATGCTCTCCGGCGGCACCGACGCGAAGGCGTTCTCGCAGCTCGGTATCCGCTGCTTCGGCTTCGCGCCGCTGCGGCTGCCGGCCGACCTGAACTTCTCCGCGCTGTTCCACGGCATCGACGAGCGGGTTCCGGTGGACGGACTACAGTTCGGCGTGCGGGTTCTCGACCGGTTCCTCCGCACCTGCTAGCCCCCGCCAGGAACCCCGGTGTCCCGGCGGGAACCACTGATCGTGAAGGGACTGACCCACATGACCGACCAGCACGGTGAGCTGGACGCCGCCCTCGAGCGCGTGATCGATGCGGCCCGCCACCACCTGGCCGCCGTCCGCGCCGCACAGGGCCGCGTCGACGACGACGACGTCTGGCAGGCGTACGTCGCGCTCAACAACGCGTCCTTCGCGTACGACGAGCAACTCCTGGACGCCTTCGGCGAGGTCACCCCGTGGGACGTCGAGTCGATCGACCCGGAGGAGGCCGACCAGCGCTTCGGGGCCGCGGAGGGCGTGGAGCCCACCGACCCGCACCCGCGGGTGATCTCGGTACGGCAGCGGCGCGACTACCGGGTGCCGAGCGTGTCGGCGCTGATCCGGGTCGCCGAGGCCGCCCGGCGGGAGGGCACCCCGGCCGAGGACGAGCCGGAGCCCGTCGAGGGGGTCGGCGAGGCGGTGCTGGAGCTGCTCCAGAGCGGTGACGGCTCGCTGGGCGCGCTGGACGTGCCGGAGCTGGAGCCGCTCGACGGCGTGGTGATGGTCAGCGAGGTCGGCACCCCGGTCGACCTGGAGTCGTTCGACGACGACGACCCGGTGGGCCCGTTCCAGCCGGCGGCCGACGACCGGCTGGTCGGCCGGCTCGACGAGCACCCCTTCATGGAGCTCGACGAGGAGCACGACCACGCCCACTAGGCGGTGACGGCCCGCCGGTCAGGCGGCGCAGGCCCGGGGCCCGACCGACGGTCGGCCCCGGGCCTTGCTGTCGTGGTCAGTACGACAGTCCCGGCTGCGGCTGGTTGACCCGGCGGCGGCGCAGCACCACCTGCCGCGTGCCGTCGCGGTACAGCCGTACCCGCGCCAACTCCCACCCGGAGAACTCCGCCTGGATCGCCAACTGCGCCGCGGCGGTCAACCGGTCGACGTTCGGCGGCAGCCGCAGCGGCGCGTACTCGTAGTCCATGACCTCCATGCTGCCCAGCCCGGGAGGCCTTCGCCACCCCCTCACCGGTGACCCGCGCCGCTGCGAGGCGCGGCCGTCCGGACTTCCGGCCATCGCCGAACCGATTGACTTTCGATAGGTTAAGAGCGATAGTCGATGCATGTTCAACGAGCATCGAGCGGTAGCCCCGCTCAGAGTCTTCCTCGTCGTGCTGTTCGGGATCCTGGTCATGCTCCAGACCTTCTCGCTGCCCGGGCAGTTCGCCCACATGGCCGAGGAGTCCCCGGAGCAGGCCTACCTCAGGTGGCCGATGACCGCCGTGGCGGTGTTCTGGGTGCTGTGCGTCCAGGTGGTGGTCGTGTCCACCTGGAAGCTGCTCACCCTGGTCAAGCGCGACCGCATCTTCACCGACGCCTCGCTGGCGTGGGTGGACGCGATCGTCTGGGCGATCGTCGCCGCCTGGGTCGTGCTGCTGGGCGTCTTCCTCTACGTCGGCTTCAACGCCACGGACCCCGGGCTGCCGCTCCTGCTGTTCCTGCTGCTGGTGGGCGTCGCCGTGCTGGGCCTGCTGATGGTGGTCATGCGCGCGCTGCTGCGGCAGGCCACGACGCTGCGCACCGACATGGAGGCGGTGATCTGATGCCCATCGTCGTACGCATCGACGTCGAACTGGCCAAACGCAAGATGAGCGTCGGCGAGTTCGCCGAGCGCGTCGGACTCACGCCGGCGAACGTGGCGGTCCTGAAGAACGGCCGGGCCAAGGCCGTCCGGTTCAGCACCCTGGAGGCCATGTGCCGGGTGCTCGACTGCCAGCCCGGTGACCTGCTCGAGTGGGTCGACGAGTGAACCCGCGCGCCACGCCCCGGCCCATCGACCACGAACCGCCCGCCGGCAAATCCGAGACCCCGGCCGCCACCAGGGAGACGCCATGACGTACCTGCTCGCACTCCTCGTCGCGGCGCTCGGCGTCGCCGGCGTCGTGCTCGGGGAGGCCGACGACTCGCCCGGCCTCCAGTTCCTGGGCGTCGTGCTCGTCGTCGGCGCGGTCGTGTTCGCCGTGCGGCTCGCGCGGCGTGGCCGGTCGCGGTAGGGCCGCCGACCGGCGGTCAGCCGGCAGCCGGGTTGGCCGCCAGCAGCGTGGCCAGCGACGCCGCCCCCAGGGCCAGGGCGCGCGGGGTGCCCGCGTCCACCACCAGCCCCCACGCCGGGTCGGGCCAGTCCGCGAGCAGGTCCGCGCAGGGCACGGCGACGAACGGCACGCCCTCCCCGGCGAACGCGGTCAGCGCGTCGGGGGAGGTGAAGACGGGCAGCAGCGGCGCGCCGGTCGGGTCGGTGACGATCGTCCACGGCACCTCGCGGTCGGGCCCCGGCTCCGCCGCCAGCGGTACGCAGACCGCCGCGGCGGCGAGGATGCCGAGGTAGCCGGGCAGGTCCCGCCGCGCGCCGGCCTCGCTCAGCAGGTCGAGCACGGACGGCCCGCCCGGGTCCGCCCCGCTCCGCGCCTCGTCCGCAGCGGGGCCCGCGGGCGAAGCCGTGGGCGGTTCCGCAGGCGACGGGTCGGGCACGCGCGCGGTGCCGGCCCCGGGGCGTTCGGCTTCGGCAGCGGCGTGTCCGGCTCCGGCAGTGGGCTGCCCGGCTCCGGCGACGGGGTGTTCGGCTCCGGCGGCGAGGTGTCCGGCCCCGGTGACGGGCTCCGCGGCCCGGACGCGGGGCACGGTCGGCTCCGGGCGCACCCGGGGACCGGTGGGCGGGAGGATCTGGCAGGACAGCGCTGCGGGTTCCGTGGTGAGCACCGTGGCGGCGGTCTGCGCCGCGAACCCGCTCCACCAGCGCAGGCCCTCGGCGGTGCGCGGCGTCTCGTACCACCAACCGCCGGCCCCGCGCGGCGCCTGCCAGCCGAGTTCGGCCAGGCGTCGCTCGTCGTAGGGCGGGCAGACCCCGCGCACGGTGTCCCGGCGCACCATCAGGTGCAGCCGGCGGGGGCCGGCGGCGAGCTCCAGGTCGGTGTCGCGGTCGCAGCCCGACAGCGTGTCGTGGAGCCGGGCGACGATGTCTGGCCAGCCCGGCGACGTCATGCCGGCGGCCCCGGCAGGCGGCCGTCGAGCCGGCCGAGCCGTCCCATCGCCTCCTCCAGGCGGCCCAGCGAGGCGAAGTCGCCGGGGGTGCCGAAGATCCCGTTCAGGCCCGCGCCGAGCGTCGCGTGGAGACCCCCGGTGCGCTCTTCGAGCTGCGCGGTCGCCGCCGCGCGGGCCTGCCGGTACGCCTGCAGCACCATGGCCGCGAGGTCCTCGGTGCCCACCCGCAGCGCGGTCGGGGCGAGGCTCAGATCGGCCAGCTCGCCGGTGGCGTCGACGGTCGCGGTGACCAGGCCGCTGTCGTCGGTGGCGGTGGCGCTCAGCTCGTCCAGGTCGTCGGTGAGCCCGGCGAAGCGGCGTTCGATGTCGGCGAGCCGTCCGGCGAGTGCGTCGAACGCGGACAGCGGGTCAGACATGAGAACCTCCCGTGCGCGGTGCCCTCCGGGGTGGCGCCCGGCGGCGGCATGATCGTATCGTCGTCCCGCCGGGCGAGTGGGGGAGGAACGGCGTGCCTGACATCGACGTCGACGTGCAGGCGGTGCGTCGGCTGGAGGCGGCGGCGAAGCGGGTGGCCACCTCGCTGACCGCGCTGGAGAGCCGGATCACGTCTGCGGGGGACATACCGGACGGGGCCTTCGGGCACCTGCCGTTCGTCAGCGACATGCTCCGCGAGAAGTACGCCGAGCAGGTCACCGGGGGGATGGAGCTGTTCCGGTCCGGCCACGACGCGTTCGAGCGGGTCGGCGGCGCACTGGGCGGGACGGCCGAGGCCTACGAGCGCAACGAGCAGGACATCGACTCCTCCTTCCGCGCCATCGGCGCCGGGATGCCCCGGTGAGTGGGCCGGCGGGCACCGCCGTCGAGCTCTGGAACGGCATCGACAACGCCCTGTCCGGCGTGGACAAGGTGGTCGACAGCGTCTGCCGCACCCTCGCCTGGCCGCTGATCCAGCTCGTCGACCTCGTCGACGGCGAGCCGGCCGCGCTGCGCGCCAAGGCCACGGAGTGGGACGCGCTGGCCACGCAGGTGCGGGAGCTGGCGATGGGCCACCGCAGCGTGCGCGAGGCTGAGCAGGCCGGCTGGCGCTCCCCGTCCGGCCAGGCGTACGGGCGGCGGTTGGCCGAGGTCGAGCAGCAGCTGCTGGACGTCGCCGAGCAGTTCGCCGCCACGGCCGAGTACCTGCGCGGGGTGGCCGACGCGCTCCAGACGGTGCACGACGTCCTGGTCGACATCTGCGTCGAGTTCGTCAACTTCCTGCTGGTGACGCTGGTCACCGCGCTGCTGATGGCCCCGTTCACCGCCGGGGCGTCCTGGGCGGCCGGCGTGGCGCTGGGGGTCACCCGGGGCATGATCGCGCTGACCCGGATGTTGAAGATCATCCGGCCGCTGGCGACGCACCTGCAGAAGGTCATCCGGCTGCTGCAACGGGTCCTGCTCCACCTGCGCAAGCTGCGCAACCACCTGGACAAGCTGGTCGACAAGCAGAAGGCGCTGCGCGCCGGCCAGAAGTACGCCGACAAGCGCCGCGCCGCCGGCGCCGCCGACAAGTGGCACCACAAGTTCATGGACCCGGCCAAGGGCACCTGGAAGCTCGGCAAGTCCGGTTCGCCGTTCGACATGAGCACCTTCGAGCGCCTCGGGGCGCTGCGGGCGCACGGCATGGCCGACGGGGCGCGGATGATCGGCCGGGACTGGGCCACCAACCTGCCGTGGAACATCCCGAACTCCGTCGTGCACGGCGCCACCTGGGGCACCGTCGCGATGGTCTCCGGCCTGTCGGTGCCCGGCATGGACCAGGTCGGCGACAAGGTCGACGCGGCGGTGCAGGGCGGCGCCGAGTGGATCGACCAGAATGTCTTCGGGCAGCCGCCGGCGCAGCAGCCGGCCGGCAGGTGACGGTCGATCGAGGGGGTGGGGCGTGTCCGAGGGGCGCAGTCGGCTGGGCCGGCTGACCGACGCGGTGCTGGGCGGTGCGCGGGCCGCCCGGGACAAGGCCCGTGAGCTGCGCGACGAGTTCCGCACCACCGACGAGCCCGAGCGCGCCCTGGTGGCGCCCCTGCTGCCCGACGAGGAGATCCGCTACGTCGGCCTGGCACCGGTCCGGACCCCGGAGAACCACCGGGCCGGCAGCCAGCTCGCCGACCGCGTCAACGCCGAGCTGGCCGAGGCGCTCGACCCGCGCGCGCTGTTCGGGCTGCTCAACATCGTCAACCCGGTCGCCTGGGTGGACGCGGTGCTGACGCCCGTACGCATCGCCGCGGGCGTCCTGCTGCTGCCCGGCAAGGCCGCCGTGCTCGCCGCGGGCACCCCGGAGCCGGCCGAGCCGGAGCCGGCGCCGGGCGGCGCGCCCCGGGAGCCGCTTCCGCTCACCGACGAGCAGGAGGCCTTCCGGGCGCTGTTCCGGCTCAGCCGCTACCGCCCGCTGGCCGACCAGCTCGCCGAGATCGCCTACCGGCGGCGGTACGTCTTCAGCGGCGACCTGGCCACCCTCGCCGGCAGCCTGCTGCTCTTCCTCGAGCGCTACACCGGCACCCCGCTGGCGGTCACCGACACCCACCTGCACCTGCTGCGGATGGGTCGCCGCCCCGACCCCGACCGCGAGGACCGGCGGCGCCCCCAGGTGCTGTGGAGCGTGCCGCGGCGGCGCATCGCCCGCATCGAGTCCGAGCACGGGGCCCGCCTCATGCAGTTCCCGTCCACCATCGTGTTCGACGACGGGTCCTGGATCCGGATCGTCAACCCGGCCACCCGCGACGACCAGTCCCGCTTCCTCGCCGCCGTACGCGACCTGCCCGGCCAGCGCCCCACGGACTGACCGCGCGCCCGTGCCGCGCGACGCGGGTCAGCCGTCGCGCTCGGGGTAGCCCACCGGCACCGCCGACACGTCGTCCAGCGCGGTGACGATCTCCTCCGGCAGGGTCACCCGCTCGACCTGGAGCGCGCCGAGCAGCTGCCCGACCGTCCGCGCGCCGAGGATCGGGGCCACCACCCCGGGCCGGTCGCGGATCCAGGCCAGCGCCACCTCCGTCGGGGAGACGCCCAGCCCGCCCGCGGCGATGGCGACCGCCTCCACGATGCTGGAGCAGCGGGGCTCCAGGTAGGTGGCGACGAAGCGCTCGAAGTGCGGCGAGGCCGCCCGCGAGTCGGCGGGCCGGCCGTGCCGGTACTTGCCGGTGAGCACCCCGCGGCCCAGCGGCGACCACGGCAGCACCCCCAGCCCGAGGGCCTCGCACGCGGGCAGCACCTCCCGCTCCACGCCCCGCTCCAGCAGCGAGTACTCCACCTGCGCCGCCACCACCGGGGCGCGCCCCGGCCAGGCGGTCTGCCAGGCCGCCGCCCGCGCGGTCTGCCAGCCGGCGAAGTTCGACACCCCGACGTAGCGGACCCGGCCGCTGGCCACCGCGTGGTCGAGCGCCGCGAGCGTCTCCTCCAGCGGCGTGTCGGGGTCGTAGCCGTGCAGTTGGAAGAGGTCGACGTGATCCGTGCCCAGCCGGCGCAGCGAGGCGTCCAGCGTGCGCAACAGGTGCCCCCGGGAACCGTCCCGACGCCGGCCGCTGCCCGGTCGCAGGCCCGCCTTGGTGGCGATCAGCAGCTCCTCGCGCGGCACCAGGGAGCCCAGCAGCGACCCGATCACCGACTCGGCGTCGCCGTCGCCGTAGACGTCGGCGGTGTCGATCAGGTTGCCGCCCGCGTCGAGGAAACTCTTCAGCTGGGCGGCCGCATCGTCGGCGTCGGTGTCCCGGCCCCACGTCATGGTGCCGAGCGCGAGCCGCGAAACCGCCAGCCCGCTTCGGCCGAGCGGTCGCTGTTGCATGGGTGAACCTTATTTCGAACGAGGGCCCGCCGATATCCTCGCTCCCGTCAAGTGTGCCGGGCGCGTCGCGTTTCCGACCGTCCGGGCACCGCCCCCGCGGGTGGCGACCGGTGAACGGGTCGACTTGCGGCATTGCGTAACCTGATGCGACCTGTGGTGCGGATGGGGGAGGACCTAGTGCGACTCGGGCTCAGCCTCGGATACCAGACAGCGTGGAGCACACCGGCCGATCACCTGGCCTTCGCCCAGGAGGCGGACCGGCTCGGCTACTCGGTGGTGTGGGCGGCGGAGGCCTACGGCTCCGACTCGCCGAGCATGCTCGCCTGGATGGCCGGGCAGACGGAACGGATCGACCTGGGCAGCGCGGTGATGCAGATCCCCGCCCGTACCCCGGCGATGACCGCGATGACCGCGGCGACCATCGACGCGCTGTCCGGCGGCCGGTTCCGGCTGGGCCTCGGCGTGTCCGGCCCGCAGGTCTCCGAGGGCTGGCACGGCGTACGGTTCGCCAAGCCGCTGGCGCGGACCCGCGAGTTCGTGGACATCGTGAAGCTGGCCGTCGCCCGCAAGTCCGTCGCGTACGACGGCGAGTTCTACACGCTGCCGCTGCCCGACGGCCCGGGCAAGGCGCTGAAGCTGGGCTTCCACCCGCCGCGCGAGCACATCCCGATCTACCTCGCCGCCGTGGGCCCGAAGAACCTGGAGCTGGCCGGCGAGATCGCCGACGGCTGGCTGGCGATCTTCTACGCCCCCGAGTTCGCCGAGGAGCAGCTCGCGTCGGTGCGCGCCGGCCGGGCGAAGGCCGGCAAGGAGCTCGCCGGCTTCGACGTGGTCCCGTCGGTGCCCGTGGTGGTCGGCGACGACATCGCCACCTGCGCCGAGCTGGTCCGCTGGTACGCGGCCCTCTACGTCGGCGGCATGGGCAGCCGCCAGCAGAACTTCTACAACCAGCTCGCCACCCGGATGGGCTACGGCGACGCCGCCCGCGAGGTGCAGGATCTCTACCTGGCCAAGCGGCAGCGCGACGCCGCCGCCGCGGTGCCGCTGGAGTTCATCGACCGCACCTCGCTGCTGGGCCCGAAGGAGCGCATCGCCGAGCGGATGCGGGAGTACGCCGCCGCCGGCGTCACCACCCTGTCGGTGACCCTGTTCGCGGCCGACCGGGACAGCGGCGTGCACACCCTGCGTACCGTCGCCGAGGCGCTGGACCTCTCGGGAGTCGGCGAGTGACCTGGGTCGAGGCCATCGTCCTGGGCATCGTCCAGGGACTGACCGAGTTCCTTCCGGTCAGCTCGTCCGGTCACCTGCGGATCACCTCGGCGATCTTCTTCGACCGGGACGCCGGAGCGTCGTTCACCGCGGTCACCCAGCTGGGCACCGAGGCGGCGGTGCTGATCTACTTCGCCAAGGACATCTGGCGCATCACCCGGACGTGGCTGGTCGGCATCAGGGACAAGTCGGTGCGTTCCAGCCTCGACTACCGGATGGGCTGGTACGTCATCGTCGGCTCGATCCCGATCGGGCTGTTCGGTTTCCTCTTCAAGGACCAGATCCGCACCGCCGGCCGGAACCTGTGGCTGGTGGCGACCACGCTCATCGTGTTCGCGTTCGTGCTGGCGTTCGCCGAGTACTGGGGGCGGCAGACCCGCACCCTGGTGAACTTCAAGATGCGCGACGGCGTGGTGATGGGCTTCGCCCAGGCGATGGCGCTCATCCCGGGGGTGTCGCGCTCGGGCGGCACGCTCACCGCCGGGCTGTTCCTCAACCTCACCCGGGAGGCGGCGGCGCGCTACTCGTTCCTGCTGGCCATCCCGGCGGTGGTGATGTCCGGGATCTTCAGCGTCGGCGACGTCTTCGAGCCGGCGGCGCCCGGCACGTCGGTGCCGAGCGTGGTACAGATGGTCGTCGCCACGATCATCGCCTTCGGCGTCGGGTACGCGGCCATCGCCTGGCTGCTGCGCTACGTCGCCCACCACACCCTGTACGTCTTCGTGCTGTACCGGGTCGCGGTGGGCACCCTGGTGCTCGCCCTGCTGATGACGGGCACCATCAGCGCCACCTGATCCGCCCGCGCCCGGCCCCCGTCCCCGTCCCCGCACCACCGGACGGGGGCTGGCCCGTGTCCGACCACCGCCGACCGTCACTGCCTGCCTGCCTGGCGCCTTGGCGCTCTGGCGCTCTGGCGTCTGGCGCCGCGATTCGCACCCGGACCACAACCGCGGCGACCCGAAGGCCGAGGAGCGTATGCCCCCTCGCCGGATTCCGTCAGCCGCGTCCTCAGGTCGAGATCTTGGACGGTTGCCGTCGGGTGTGAGCGGTAACTGTCCAAGATCTGGTGGGGGAGATGCCGGCGCCCTGTCGGGGTGCCGGCCGTGGGGTGGTGGGTCTGTCAGTGGTGGGTGTGCCGGGGTGGATGTGCCGCTGGCCGGCACCCCGTGTTCGGGTGCCGGCCAGCGATCCCCCTTGTGGTGGAAAGTCTGTGTCAGCTGTTCCAGTGCTCGGCGACGAGGTCGGCGGCCTGCTGCTCCCACTGGGCGTAGTGGTCCGGGTAGGCCGAGACCTGCACCGTCTGCGCGGCCTTGGTAAGCGGCATGTCCTGCCACCCGTCGACCTGCTTCAGACCCTTCAGGAACGCCGTCGTCGAGTACTCCGGATCGGTGATCTGCTCCACCGTGCCCCAACCCGACGACGGGCGCTGCTGGAACAGGCCCTGCGAGTCGTGGTCGTTGCGGTCACCCAGGTGACCCAGGTTCTCCAGCTTCGACTCCTGCAACGCGGTAGCGATCGACACCACCGCGGCACGCTCGTCCATGCCGGCCTTCTTCGTCGCCGCGATGATGGCCTTGACGTTGGCGACCTGCTCGTCGGACAGGTCGATACGCGACTGGGCGCCCTGCACGCCGTGCGGGATCAGCTTGCCCTTGTCCACGGCCGGCTTGTCAGCCTGCACGGCCACAGCCGCCACGGGCGTGGTGTCCACAGTCGTCGGGGTGCTGCCGGTCATCGGGCCGGCGGCCACACCACCGGCGAACGCGAGACCAGCAATGCCGAGAACGCTGTTACGGATGAACGTGTTCATGGGGACGCTCCATTCGGGGGTTGGCACCACACACCGAAGGGGGATCGGCTCTGTGTGCGGGTGCAAGCACCGTCCGGCGCTCGATGAACAACGGGGAACCTCCGGCGTCCTGCCGGAGGAAAGATCAGCGTCGGCCGCGTGGGGCGGAGGGGGATGCCCTGCACGTGGGCCGGGACCATGTGTAACGACCGGCCGGCCGCCATCATTCCGGGGCCCGGGCCGGCCACCTGCCCGCGAGGCGAGGCGTGCCCTTACTCGGTCGAACGCATGGTGTAACGACCCGGGGTCGGCCACGATTCCGCCCCCACGATGCCCCCGGTCACACCTCAAAACCGGACATGCGTCTCGTTGTCGACTCGTTTCGGACGGCGTGGTGCGGGTCGTGGTGGGCGCTCCGGATTGTGCCGGACAGGTCGGTCGGTCGGGTGCAGGGGCGGCGAAGCCACGTGCCAGGGGATGAACCGGACATGCGGGGCGTGTCGGGGTAATGTGTCCGTTGGTGCCCCCGGGCATGGTCAACGGTTAGCCAAGCCTGTCGGGCCGACCCCGGTTACGAGATCTTGGCGAGGATCGGCCCCTGGAGGGGCACTCTCGTTCCAAGATCCGCCGACGCCGACGCCGACGCCGACGAGGTGAGTCGGGCCCGGGGCCGTAGTGCAGATGGGGGAGCGCGGGTCATACCGCGCACCGGGGAGGCACCCGTGGCCGGACACAGGTCATAGGGTGGTCCCGTGGCGACCCTTCTGCTTCTGCGACACGGCCGGACGACCGCGAACGCCGACGGCGGGCTGGCCGGCCGGCAGCCCGTCGAGCTGGACGACACGGGCCGGGCCCAGGCGAGCGCGGTCGGCGAGCGGCTGCGGGCGGTGCCGCTCGCGGCGGTGGTGACCAGCCCGCTGATCCGGTGCCGGCAGACCCTGGAACTGGCGCTGCCCGGGGTCGCCCCGGTGGTGGAGGAGGGGCTGATCGAGTGCGGCTACGGCGCCTGGGAGGGGCAGCCGCTGAAGAAGCTCGCCAAGGACCCGCTCTGGCCGGTGGTCCAGCAGCACCCGAGCGCGGCGGTCTTCCCGGAGGGGGAGGCGATGGCGGCGATGGCGGCGCGGGCGGTCACCGCGGTGCGTACGTGGGACGCCCGGATCACGGCGGAGCACGGCCCCGAGGCGGTCTGGCTGGCGTGCAGCCACGGCGACGTGATCAAGGCGATCGTCGCCGACGCGCTCGGCGTACACCTGGATCTGTTCCAGCGGATCGTGGCCGACCCGGCCTCGGTGACGGCGATCCGCTACACGCCGCTGCGGCCGTTCCTGATGCGGCTCAACGACACCGGCGGCGACCTGGCCGGGCTGGTGCCGCCGCCGCGTAAGCGGCGCCGACGGACGGCGCGGGCGGCCGGCGCGGCCGACTCGGACGCGCCGGTCGGCGGCGGCGCGGGGGCGGGTCGGTGACGGGCCGGTGGCGCCCCGACCCACGGCCTCGCGGCGGGGCGGGGCGGTGCCGGGGCGCGGCCGCCGTCCCGTCCGCGACGCCCGCCCCGGCCGACGAGGAGTCCGCGCGCCGGTGCGGGCCGAGAGTCCCGTCCGCGACCGCGCTGCGGCGCGGGCCCGGGGTCTCGCCGGCCGCCACGCCCGGGTGCGGCACACGGTGTGCCGGGCGCGGCGGGGGTACGGCGATTCGCGTCGGTGGGGTGCGCGGCGTTGTGGCGCGCCGGATAGGGTCGTGGGTATGACCCACCAGGTGCACGCCTTCGAGCCGCCGGAGCGGTTCGTCGCCGGGACGGTCGGGCCGCCGGGGGAGCGCACGTTCTTCCTCCAGGCGCGCGGCGGTGGCCGGCTGGTCAGCGTCGCGCTGGAGAAGGTCCAGGTGTCGTTGCTGGCCGAGAAGCTCGAGGAGCTGCTCTCCGAGGCGCAGCGGCGCTTCGGGGTGGAGCTGCCCGAGCCGGTGGCCGTCGTCGGCGACAACGACCCGCTGGACACGCCCGTCGACGAGGAGTTCCGGGTCGGCACGCTCGGGCTGGCGTTCGACGTCGACACCGCGACCGTGGTGATCGAGGCCATCGCCGTGGGCGAGGTCGAGGTCGAGGTCGAGCTCGGCGAGCCCGACGACGACGAGGACGCCGAGGACGAGGACGAGGAACCGGACGAGGATCTCGACCGGCTCCGGGTGCGGCTGACCCCCGAGGCGACCCGACAGTTCATCGAGCGGGCCCGGCGGGTGGTCAACGCCGGTCGTCCCCCGTGCCCGCTCTGCGGCCAGCCTCTCGATCCCGCCGGTCATCTCTGCCCGCGCCACAACGGTTATCACCGGTGACGTCGTCGGATCTCCAGCCCCGACAGGACGGCGAGGCCGCGCTCCGCTTGCTGCGTGACGGCCACCTCGACCTGGAGGGGCGGCTCGTCGACGCCTCCAACACCACCCTGCGCGGCATCCTGACCCTCGACGGGGTGACGGCCCGCTGCGTCTACAAGCCGGTGCGGGGCGAGCGCCCGCTGTGGGACTTCCCGGACGGCACGCTGGCCGGCCGGGAGGTCTCGGCGTACGTGGTCTCCCGGGCCACCGGCTGGGATCTGGTGCCGCCGACCGTGCTGCGCGACGGCCCGTTCGGCCCGGGATCGTGTCAGCTCTGGATCGACGAGCCGGAGGAGGCCGAGCCCCTGGTCGGGTTCGTGCCGGCCGACGCGCTGCCGCCCCGGTGGTTCCCGATCGCGGCGGCCCGCGACGACGACGGCACACCGTACGCGCTGGCGCACGCCGACGATCCGCGGCTGGCCCGGCTCGCGGTGCTCGACGCCGTGATCAACAACGCGGACCGCAAGGGCGGGCACGTGCTGGTCGGTCCGGACGACCGGATCTACGGCGTCGACCACGGGGTGAGCTTCCACGTCGAGGAGAAGTTGCGCACGGTGCTCTGGGGCTGGGCCGGGCGGCAACTGCCGGCGGACGCCGTGGAGATGCTCGACGCCCTCGCCGGCCAGCTTTCCGGGGCACTGGGCGCCGAGCTGGCCGAGCACCTGACCATCCGGGAGGTCGCCGAGCTGGCGGCCCGGGTCGACCGGCTGCGGCGCACCGGCCTGTTCCCGCAGCCCTCGCAGGACTGGCCGGCGGTGCCCTGGCCCCCCATGTGAGCGCGCCCGGTCCGTCCCGCGGCGCTGTCATGTTGATCACTGTGGGCCGGGCCTGCCGCGCCGCGCCGGCTGGTTAGGCTGACGGTCATGGACTCTTGGGCGGGACATGAGGTGCCGCGGCTGCCGGGCAGGGGCCAGCCGCTGTCGTTGTTCGACTCGGCGCGGCAGGGCGCCCACCCGAGCGATCCGGCCGGCACCGCGACCATGTACGTCTGCGGCATCACCCCGTACGACGCCACGCACCTGGGCCACGCCGCCACCATGATCGCGTTCGACCTGGTGCAGCGGGTGTGGCGGGACGCCGGCCGGGACGTGCACTACGTGCAGAACGTCACCGACATCGACGACCCGCTGCTGGAGCGGGCCGAGCGGGACGGCGAGGACTGGAAGGTCCTGGCGATGCGGGAGACCGCGCTGTTCCGCGAGGACATGGAGGCGCTGCGGATCATCCCGCCGGCGCACTACGTCGGCGCGGTGGAGTCGATCCCCGACATCGCCGACAAGGTCCTCCTGCTGCTCAAGGACGGGGCCGCGTACCGCCTGGAGGACGGCACCGGGGACGTCTACTTCGACATCGCCGCCACCCCCCGCTTCGGCTACGAGTCCAACCTGACCCGGGAGCAGATGCTGGAGATCTTCCCCGAGCGCGGGGGCGACCCCGACCGGGCCGGCAAGCGCGACCCGCTCGACCCGCTGCTGTGGCGGGGCGCCCGCGAGGGCGAGCCGTCCTGGCCGGGCGGCGAGCTGGGCGCCGGCCGTCCCGGCTGGCACATCGAGTGCACGGTCATCGCGCTCAACCTGCTCGGCGACCGGATCGACGTGCAGGGCGGCGGCAACGACCTGATCTTCCCTCACCACGAGTGCTCCGCCGCGCACGCCGAGCGGCTCACCGGCGCCGCGCCCTTCGCGCAGCACTACGTGCACGCCGGCATGATCGGCCTCGACGGCGAGAAGATGTCGAAGTCCCGGGGCAACCTGGTCTTCGTCTCCCGGCTGCGCGCCGACCAGGTCGACCCGATGGCGGTCCGGCTGGCCCTGCTCTCGGGGCACTACCGCACCGACCGCGCCTGGACCGACGAGCTGCTCGCGACGTCGCTGGAGCGGCTGGCCCGCTGGCGGCGGGCCGCCGCCGCGCCCGCCGGCCCGTCGGGCGAGGAGTTCCTGGCCGGCGTACGCGCCCGCCTCGCCGACGACCTGGACTCGCCGGGCGCCCTGGTGCTGGCCGACGAATGGGCCGAGGCGACTCTAGCCGGCACCGCCGACGACCCGGCCGCCCCCGCCCTCTTCGCCGCCACCCTGGACGCCCTCCTCGGCATCCACCTCTGACCCGCCCTCGCTCCCGCTCTCGCCGTGGCCCCACCCCTCGCCGGTCGATCATGCAGTAGTGGTGCCCCGCAAAAGGTGCTTAACGGCGGAACTGCCCACCAGAAGTGCATGATCGACGGGGCCGGGCCGGGGCGGGCCGGGGCGGGGCGGGCCGGGGCGGGGTGGGGTGGGGCGGGGTGGGGTGGGGCGGTCAGCCGAGGATCAGGCCCGGGTCCGGGGTGGGGTCGGGGGCCGGGGCGGGGATCTTGTACTCCTCGGTCAGCGTGGTGACCGGGCCGGGCCAGGTGGCCTGGGCGACCTCGATCGGCTTGCGGTGGCCGTCGTAGGCCACGTGCAGCAGGTGCAGCACCGGGGTGTCGGGGCGGATCTGGAGGATCTCGGCCTCCTCCCGGCTGGGCTGGCGGGCGCTGATGGTGTCGGTGGCGGAGACGTACCGCCGGCCGGTGGCCTCCTCGGCCTCCTGGTAGAGCGGCCGGCCGAACGCCTCGGCGCGTTCGAGTGAGGTGCCGGCGGTGTCGGCGGGCAGGAACCACGAGGCGCCCACCTCGACGGGGGAGTCCTCGGTGCGCACGAGGTGGCGGCGGCAGAGCAGGTCGGTGCCGTCGGCGACCCCGAACGCGTCGGCCACCTCCGGCGGGGCGGGGGCCCTGCCGACGGAGACGAGCTGCTGCCGGTACCGCGCGGCCAGGTCGGTGTGGTAGCCGCGGAAGCCGCCGTAGCGGCCCCGGGAGAGCCGGTTGAGCCGCCGCCGGGTGCCTCGGACGTACGTCCCGGAGCCGGGCTTGGTGATCAGGATGCCCTCGACCCGTAGCTGGTCGACGGCGCGCTGCACGGTCTGCTTCGCCACGCCGAACATCTCGGCGATGGCCGGGATGGACGGCAGTCGCTCGCCCGGTGCCCAGTCGCCGCGGCGGATCTGGGTCTTGAGCTGCGCGGCGATCTGCCGGTGCGGGAACTCGGCCGCCCCCGGGTTGATCTGCATGCTCGCCTCCTCGATGACAGCTAGGTTCCTAGGATGCCTTAGGGGTGGTGACGGCGCCACCCCGGACACGCAAAAGACCGGCCCCGGACGACGCGCGTCCGGGGCCGGTGCGGCAGGGGAGGGAGCTACCAGGAGCCGGCCGTGGGGCCGGCGGAGCCGCCGCGGCGGCGCAGGTACTTCTCGAACTCCTGGGCGATCTCGTCACCCGTCAGCGGGGTGATGCCCGCGTCGCCGACGCGTTCCTCCAGCTCACGCACGTACTCGCCGAGCTCGGCGTCCTGCTCGGCGGCGCTGCGCACCCGCTGCTCCCACTCGGCGGCCTCCTCGGCCAGGTCGGCCATGGGCACCGGCAGGTCGAGCACCTCCTCGACGCGGTGCAGCAGGGCGAGGGTGGCCTTCGGGCAGGGCGGGTTGTTGGCGTAGTGCGGCACGTGCACCCAGAACGAGACGGCGTCGACCTCGGCCTTGTTGCAGGCGTCGTGCAGCACGCCGACGATCCCGGTCGGCCCGTCGTAGCGGGTGGGGGTGAGCTGGTAGCGCTGGGCGGCCTCCGCGTCGGAGGCGCTGCCGCTGATCGGCAGCGGCCGGGTGTACGGCACGTCGGCCAGCAGCGCGCCGAGCACGACGACCCGCTCGACCTCCAGGCTGTGGCAGATCTCCAGCACCTGCTCGCAGAAGGTGCGCCACCGCATGCTCGGCTCGATGCCCCGGATCAGCACGACGTCCCGTTCGGTGCCCTCGGGGCTGGCCACCATGAAGCGCGTCGTCGGCCACTCCACCCGGCGGGTCTCGCCCTCGGCCATGGTGATCGTGGGGCGGCTGACCTGGAAGTCGTAGAAGTCCTCCGGGTCCAGCTCCGTGACCTGCCGGGCCTGCCACACCTGCTCCAGGTGCTCGACGGCGGCGGTGGAGGCGTCGGCGGCGTCGTTCCAGCCCTCGAACGCGGCGATCGCCACGGGGGACCGCAGCACCGGCAGTCCGTCGAACTCGGTCACGCCGTCACCTCACCCTGCTCGTCGGGGGCGGCGCCGGGACCGGACCCGGTCGTCCGCCCGCCGGGCGTGGTGCTGTCGCTGTTGTCCTTCACGTCCGTCAGCCTACGTGTCGGGGCGGGATGCGGCCCGTCGGCCGCGCCGGTCGAGCCCGGCTGCGGCCGGCCATACCACGATGAACCGGACAGCGTGATCCCGCTGACACAATGTGGGAAGGCACGTGCGGGGGAATCCATCGGCGGGCGACGGCACTAACCTGATCCTGTGCGCACCTCATTGCTCGACGTACTGGCAGACCGGATCCTCATCGCCGACGGCGCGATGGGCACGATGCTGCAGGCGGCCGACCTCACCCTGGACGACTTCGAGGGCTACGAGGGCTGCAACGAGGTCCTCAACGCCACCCGACCGGACGTCGTGCGCGGGGTGCACGAGGCGTACCTGGCCGCCGGCGCGGACTGCGTCGAGACCAACACCTTCGGGGCCAACCTGGCCAACCTGGCCGAGTACGACATCCAGCACCGCATCCGCGAGCTCTCCGAGGCCGGGGCCCGCCTCGCCCGGGAGGCCGCCGACGCGTACGCCACCCCCGGGCGGCCCCGCTTCGTGCTGGGCTCGATCGGCCCGGGCACCAAGCTGCCCACCCTGGGGCACGCCGACTACGCGACCCTGCGCGACGCGTACCAGGAGAACGCCGAGGGCCTGATCGAGGGCGGGTCGGACGCGCTAATCGTGGAGACCTGCCAGGACCTGCTCCAGGTCAAGGCCGCCGTCGTCGGCTCGAAGCGGGCGATGGCCCGGCTCGGCCGGACGGTGCCGATCATCTGCCACGTCGCCGTGGAGACCACCGGCACCATGCTGGTGGGCAGCGAGATCGGGGCGGCGCTGGCGGCCATCGAGCCGCTGGGCGTCGACCTGATCGGGTTGAACTGCTCGACCGGACCGGCCGAGATGGGCGAGCACCTGCGCTACCTCTCCCGGCACTCCCGGATTCCGCTGTCGGTGATGCCGAACGCGGGCCTGCCGGTGCTGACCGCCGACGGGGCGTACTTCCCGCTGACCCCCGTGGAGCTGGCCGACGCGCTGGAGCGCTTCGTCACCGAGTACGGCGTCTCGCTGGTGGGCGGCTGCTGCGGCACCACCCCCGAGCATATCCAGGTCCTCTCGGAGCGCCTGCACGGCACGCGCCCGGCACCCCGCGAGCCGCGGCACGAGGCCGGCGTCTCGTCGGTCTACCACCCGGTGCCGTTCGCCCAGGACGCCTCCCTGCTGATGGTGGGGGAGCGCACCAACGCCAACGGCTCCAAGGCGTTCCGCGAGGCCATGCTCGCCGGCGACTGGCGGGCCTGCGTGGAGATCGCCCGTAGCCAGGCCCGCGACGGCTCGCACCTGCTGGACCTGTGCGTCGACTACGTCGGCCGCGACGGCACCCAGGACATGCGGGAACTCGCCGGCCGCTTCGCCACCGCCTCCACCCTGCCGATCATGCTCGACTCGACCGAGCCGCAGGTGGTCGAGGCGGGCCTGGAGATGCTCGGCGGCCGGTGCGTGGTCAACTCGGTCAACTTCGAGGACGGTGACGGGCCGGAGTCCCGCTACGCCCGGGTGATGCCCATCGTCAAGGAGCACGGCGCCGCCGTGGTGGCGCTGCTCATCGACGAGGAGGGGCAGGCGCGCACCGCCGAGTGGAAGGTGCGGGTCGCGGGGCGGCTCATCGACGACCTCACCGGGCGGTGGGGAATGGACCGCGCGGACATCCTGATCGACGCGCTGACCTTCCCGATCGCCACCGGCCAGGAGGAGACCCGGCGCGACGGCATCGAGACTATCGAGGCGATCCGCGAGATCGCCCGCCGCTGGCCGGGCGTCAACTTCACCCTCGGCATCTCCAACGTCTCGTTCGGACTCAACCCGGCGGCCCGGCAGGTGCTCAACTCGGTCTTCCTGCACGAGTGCCGCGAGGCCGGCCTGACCAGCGCCATCGTGCACGCCAGCAAGATCCTGCCGTTCAACAAGATCCCCGACGCGCAGCGGGAGGTGGCGCTGGACCTCGTCTACGACCGCCGCCGCGAGGGCTACGACCCGGTGCAGAGGTTCATCGAGATCTTCGAGGGCGTGGACGCGGCGTCGGCGCGCGCCGGCCGGGCGGAGGAGTTGGCCGCGCTGCCGCTGGAGGAGCGGCTCAAGCGGCGGATCATCGACGGGGAGCGCAACGGCCTGGAGGCCGACCTGGACGCGGCGATGGCGCAGGGACGCAGCCCGCTGTCCATCATCAACGACATCCTGCTCGACGGCATGAAGGTCGTCGGTGAGCTGTTCGGCTCCGGTCAGATGCAGCTGCCGTTCGTGCTCCAGTCCGCCGAGGTGATGAAGACCGCCGTGGCGTACCTGGAGCCGCACATGGAGACCGCCGAGGACGGCGGCAAGGGCCGCATCGTGCTGGCCACGGTGCGCGGGGACGTGCACGACATCGGCAAGAACCTGGTCGACATCATCCTGTCCAACAACGGCTACGAGGTCGTCAACATCGGCATCAAGCAGCCGATCAACGCGATCCTGGAGGCCGCCGAGCAGCACCGGGCCGACGCGATCGGCATGTCCGGGCTGCTGGTCAAGAGCACGGTGATCATGAAGGAGAACCTGGCCGAGATGGCGTCGCGCGGGGTCGCGGAGCGCTGGCCGGTGCTGCTGGGCGGCGCGGCCCTGACCCGGGCGTACGTCGAGGACGACCTGCGGGCGATGTTCCCCGGCCAGGTGCACTACGCCCGGGACGCCTTCGAGGGACTGTCGCTGATGGACCGGGTGATGACGGCCAAGCGCGGCGGGGCGCCCGTGATCGACGCGGAGCGGGAGGCGGCCCTGGCGGCCCGACGGGCGCGCCGCGAGCGGCAGCGGGCGATCGTCAGCGAGTCGTTGCCGGAGTTGGACGACGCCTCGGTGCGCTCCGACGTGGCCACCGACGTGGAGGTGCCCGCCCCGCCGTTCCTGGGCACCCGGGTGGTCAAGGGCGTGCCGCTGGCCGACTACGCGGCGCTGCTCGACGAGCGGGCCACCTTCCTCGGGCAGTGGGGCCTGCGGGGCGCCCGCAGCGGGCAGGGACCGTCCTACGAGGAACTGGTGGAGACCGAGGGCCGGCCCCGGCTGCGCTACTGGCTGGACCGGCTGATCGCCGACCAGGTGTTGGAGGCGGCCGTGGTGTACGGCTACTTCCCGGCGTACGCCGAGGGCAACGACCTGGTGCTGCTGGACGAGAACGGGCACTCCGAGCGGGCGCGGTTCTCCTTCCCCCGGCAGCGGCAGGAGCGGCGGCTCTGCCTGGCCGACTTCTTCCGCCCGCGCGGCGACGAGCTGGACGTGGTGGCGTTGCAGCTGGTCACCGTGGGGCAGCCGATCAGCGAGTACACGGCGAAGATGTTCGCCCGCAACGAGTACCGCGACTACCTGGAGGTGCACGGGCTGTCCGTACAGCTCACCGAGGCCCTCGCGGAGTACTGGCACCGGCGGATCCGCGCCGAGCTGACCCTGCCGGGCGGGCGTACGGTGGCCGACGACGACCCGGCGGACCTGGCGGGTCTGCTGCGCACCGACTACCGGGGCTGCCGGTACGCGTTCGGCTACCCGGCCTGCCCGGACCTGGAGGACCGGGCGAAGATCGTGGAGCTGCTGGGCGCGGAGCGGATCGGTGTGCAGTTGTCGGAGGAGTTCCAGCTGATGCCGGAGCAGGCGACCGACGCGATCGTGGTGCACCACCCGGAGGCGAGCTACTTCAACGCCAAGTGACGCGTAGGCCTGAGCTACGGGTCAGGTCGTCGGGGGTCGACGGCGGGATGGCAGGGTGTTGGCTGTGTTGGTTACCGTGCGGGTATGACTGGCGCGGCATGGGGAGTCGTTGCATTCTTGCTGCTGGCTATCGCCGGTGTGGCGGTGGTGGCTCGGCGTCGGGGAGCATCACGGGTGCTGGATCGCGAGGAGCAGTTGCGATTGGCCAGGCGTGCCGCCCAGCAGATCGACCGGGAAGCTCGGAGAGCGAAGCGCGGCAGCCTGCGTGGTAGGGGTGGTGGGGGCGACGAAGGCCTCTCGCGTGACGCAGCCTATGGGAGCGAGGGCGGCACATCCGGTACGCCGTAGTGCGAGTTCCGCTCTCTCGCAGCTCACCGACCCGTCGTTGTTCTTTCGGACGAAGCGGTCGAGGCTGAGGGGTGAGGTGGCATCCCTGTCGTGGCAGCATGCGGCGGTGACCTTCGATGATGACCGGTACCTGGATGCCTTCGTCGACTACCGCAGGGGGCATCATTTCGTTCGACTTGACGTCGAAGTGCCAGCGGAGACTCTGACGGAAGGGTTGGCCGGTCCCGATGACGACGTGCCACACGGTTCGTTGTGGTTGTCGGCGGACCGGGCGGAGGCGCTGGCCAGGTCGTTGCTCAGTTGCGCTGCGGAGGTGAGGGATCAGAGCCGCAAGCAGACGCGTGAGTGACTAACCGGATGGGGATCGGGTCGGCCGCCGACGAGTTGCGCAGGCTGCGGTTTCTGAGGTCCAGGAACGGCCAGCCTTGCGTCGTGACTCCGTAGGGTGGGCCCGGGATTTACGCGGCCGGCGGCGGCGGTGCGCGGAGACGTATGGTCGGTCGCGTGTCCACCGACGAGGATCGTGAACGTCTTGCCGAGCAGCTGGTGGCGCTGCCGGTTGCTGAACTCGTTGATGTCCTGCGGCGTGTGCTGCCGCACTTCACCGAGGACCAGTACGGCGTGCGCACCACGCTGACCCTGGTCGCTGTCACCGACTACGAGGACGAGCCGGGTCTCGACATGGAACTGGTCGCCTGGCCGGACCGTGACTACTACGACGGTGGACTCGGGATCGACCAGGGGCTGTGGGAGAACGGCCGTTGTGCACGGTGCGATGTCGAGGTGACGTCGAACGCCAAGCGCGCGTTCTGCCCGTACTGCGGGTCCCCCTGTGCCCTGACGTGAGCGCGTCCGACGACTGCGTAGGCCCTCGATCGCCGGTGGTGACGGCACGACGACCCTAGGGGGAGGAAACCTTCGGAGCCCAGATCAGTTGGCGTAGACATCTTTCATCGGACATCGACCTGCCGCTATATTGCGGGCACTGTCGATCTCTTCCGATGACGAGGTGCACATGTTCGACAACCGGACGCTGCGGCGGCGTACCCTCCTTGCGGCCGTCGCCGGTGCCGCGGCCGTCCCCATGGTCGCCGGCCCCGCGTGGGCGGCGTTGCCGAAGGTCTACATCGACCCGGGCCACGGCGGCACCGACCCCGGCGCGGTCGGCAACGGGCTGCAGGAGAAGGCCCTGACGCTCGACATCTCCCTGCAACTGCGCAACATTCTGCTGGCCAACTGGGCCGTGGACGTCCGGATGTCGCGCACGACCGACATCACCCGCAGTTTGGCGTACCGCACCGACGACGCCAACGCGTGGGGCGCGAACCTGCTGGTGAGCGTGCACATCAACTCCGGCGGTGGCACCGGCTTCGAGAGCTACCGCTACCCGACGTCGGACGCCGCCACCGTCAACCTGCACAACGCCCTGCACCCGAGGGTGATCGGCGGCATGCGGACGATCGGTGGGGTCACCGATCGGGGGCTGAAGACCGCGAACTTCCACATGCTGCGCGAGTCGGCCATGCCCGCGGTGCTGACCGAGAACCTCTTCATCGACTCCGTCGCCGACTCGAACCTGCTCAAGCGCGCCGACTTCATCACCGCCACCGCCCGTGGCCACGCCGAGGGCATCGCCGCCTACCTCGGCCTGAGCGCGCCCAACCCGCCCACGTTCAGCACCATCGTGGACAACACCACGGCGGGACGGTTCACGGCGAGCACCAACTGGGGCACCTCCTCGTACTCCGCCCAGCGCTACGGGGCCGACTACCGCTTCGCCAACCCCACGCTGGCCAGCGACTCCGCCTGGTTCAAGGTGAACATCCCGGCGGCCGGCAACTACCGCGTCGAGGTGCGGCACCCGGCCGACCCCGGCTACAACAGCTCGGCCCCGCACGTCGTCGTCACCGCCTCGGGCAACCGTACGGTCAACGTGGACCAGCGCTCCAGCGGCGGCGTCTGGCGCTCGCTGGGCACCTTCGGGCTGGCTGCCGGCGACCGGAACCTGGTCGCGGTCAGCCGCTGGACCAGCACCACCGGCTACGTGGTGGCCGACGCCGTCCGGGTCACCCGGGTCTAGGAACACCGCCGAGCTGAGGCCGGGCGTTCGGAAGGCGCCGCCGCGCCACGCCTCGCGGCCCTCCTCCACCGCCACCAGCGCGCCGACAGCCCCACCCGATCGTGATCAGGACGCCATGGACGTGACCCGCGGTTCTGGGGTCCATGGCGTCCTGATCACCGTTTGCGGGGCGCCGCGGTAGAGCGGCGCTGCGGCACCGTGTCGCGGCGCTAGCTCATGGCCGGTGCATCGACGCGGGCTTCTGGCTGGCGATCGACGGGTGTGACCCGTGCCGCCGACGACACGCCCGGGACCGACATGTGGGGTGTGACAACGGCGCCAACCCTATATATGGTGTCGGCGCAGCTGGTTCGGCCGCTCATCCGGAGTGGTCGAGGCAAGAGGGAACCCGGTGGGAATCCGGGACTGCCCCGCAGCGGTGAGTGGGAACGACCGCCGTCATCAGCACTGGGCCGCCAGCGGCCTGGGAAGCGACGGCCAGTAGGAGACCGGCTTATCCGGTCGCGCCCGCGAGTCCGAAGACCTGCCAGTGCGCCGTACGCCCGCTTCCGGGTGTGTGGCGGTCCGAGGCCGCGTGGGACGGCCGACGCCATCCCGACGCGTTGCCCTGCGGCGCGTCGTCGTCGGTGTCCGCTCCGCGCGTGCCCAGGAAATCCGTCTGGGATCAAGGCTCGCGAGGAGTGAGTGGTGACAGTCACCGAGGTTTTTCCGGCCGACGATGCGGCCGTGGTGGGCCAGCGGCGGCCGCAGATGCGGGTCCGCAAGCGCGACGGCGGCACCGAGGCGGTCGACGTCAACCGGATCGTCCGCGCGGTCGAGCGGTGGGCCGACGACCTCGCCGACGTCGACCCGCTGCGGGTGGCCACCCGGACGATCAGCGGCCTGTACGACGGGGCGACGACCGCCGAACTGGACCGGCTGTCCATCCAGACCGCCGCGGAGATGATCGGTGAGGAGCCGCAGTACTCGCGGCTGGCCGCCCGCCTGCTGGCCGGCTACGTCGACAAGGAGGTCCGCCGGCAGGGCATCGGCTCCTTCAGCGAGGCGATCCGGCACGGCCACGCCGAGGGCCTGATCGGTGACGACACCGCGGCCTTCGTCGCCGCCCACGCCGGTGCCCTCGACGCCGCCGTCGACCCGCGCGGCGACCTGCGCTTCGAGTACTTCGGGCTGCGTACGGTCTACGACCGGTACCTGCTGCGCCACCCGACGAGCCGGCTGGTGCTGGAGACCCCGCAGTACTGGCTGCTGCGCGTGTCCTGCGGCCTGTCGCAGGCACCGGACGAGGCGATCGAGTTCTACCGGTTGATGTCGAGCCTGGCGTACCTGCCGAGTTCGCCGACGCTGTTCAACTCCGGCACCCGGCACACCCAGATGTCCTCCTGCTACCTGGTCGACTCCCCGCGCGACGAGCTCGACTCGATCTACCAGCGGTACGCGCAGGTGGCGAACCTGTCGAAGTTCGCCGGGGGGATCGGCATCGCCTTCTCCCGGGTGCGCTCCCGGGGCGCGCTGATCAGGGGCACCAACGGGCAGTCCAACGGGATCGTGCCGTGGCTGCGGACGCTGGACGCCTCGGTGGCGGCGGTCAACCAGGGCGGCCGGCGCAAGGGCGCGGCCTGCGTCTACCTGGAGCCGTGGCACCCGGACGTCGAGGAGTTCCTCCAACTGCGCGACAACACCGGCGAGGACGCCCGGCGCACCCACAACCTCAACCTGGCCAACTGGATCCCGGACGAGTTCATGCGCCGGGTGGAGGCCGACGGGGTGTGGTCGCTGTTCGACCCGGACGTGGTGCCGGAACTGCCGGACCTGTGGGGCGAGGAGTTCGACGCCGCGTACCGGGCCGCCGAGGAGCAGGGCCGCTACGTGCGGCAGGTCCCGGCGCGGGAGCTGTACGGGCGGATGATGCGTACCCTCGCCCAGACCGGCAACGGGTGGATGACGTTCAAGGACGCCGCGAACCGGCTGTGCAACCAGACCGCCGAGGCGGGCAACGTGGTGCACCTGTCCAACCTGTGCACCGAGATCGTCGAGGTCTCCAGCGACGCCGAGACCGCCGTGTGCAACCTCGGCTCGGTCAACCTCGCCGCCCACCTGGGCGCGGACGGCATCGACTGGGAGCGGCTGCGCGCCACCGTCCGCACCGCCGTGACGTACCTCGACCGGGTCATCGACATCAACTACTACCCGACGGCGCAGGCGGCGGCGAGCAACCCCCGCTGGCGGCCCGTCGGGCTCGGCCTGATGGGCCTTCAGGACGTGTTCTTCGCGCTGCGACTGCCGTTCGACTCGCCGGCCGCCCGGGAGCTGTCCACCCGGATCAGCGAGGAGCTGTACCTGACGGCGCTGGAGACCTCCGCCGACCTGGCGCGACGCTCGGGCCCCCACCCGGCGTACGGGCAGACGCGGGCGGCGCGCGGGCAGCTGCAACCCGACCTGTGGGGCGTCACGGGCACCCAGACGGCACGGTGGAACGCGCTGCGGGAGCGCGTGGCCGCGTACGGGCTGCGCAACTCGCTGCTGGTGGCGATCGCGCCGACCGCCACCATCGCCTCGATCGCCGGCTGCTACGAGTGCATCGAGCCGCAGGTGTCCAACCTGTTCAAGCGCGAGACCCTGTCGGGGGAGTTCCTCCAGGTCAACACGGCTCTCGTACGCGAGCTGAAGGCCCGGGGCCTGTGGACGGAGCGGATCCGTTCGGCGATCAAGCGCGCCGAGGGCTCCGTGCAGGACGTCGCGGAACTGCCGGCCGAGGTGCGGGAGCTGTTCCGTACCGCGTGGGAGCTGCCGCAGCGGGCGTTGATCGACCTGGCCGCGGCCCGCGCCCCGTACATCGACCAGTCGCAGTCGCTGAACCTGTTCCTGGCCGCGCCGACGATCGGCAAGCTCTCCTCTATGTACCTGTACGCCTGGAAGGCCGGCTTGAAGACGACCTACTACCTGCGGTCGCGGCCGGCCACCCGGATCCAGCAGGCCACCGTCGCGCCCGTCGGGCCGGCCCGTGCCGCCGGCCTCGTCGCGCCGGTGGCGACCGTCGACGAGGCGCTGGCCTGCTCCCTGGAGAACCCCGAGTCGTGCGAGGCCTGCCAGTGACCACCCCGACCACCAGCGAACCGAGGACCACACACATGCTGCTCGACCCGGGGATGGATCTCACCCTGCGCCCGATGCGCTACCCGCACTTCTTCGACCGCTTCCGCGACGCCATCCGCAACACCTGGACGGTGGAGGAGGTCGACCTGCACGCCGACCTCGCCGACCTCGACCGGCTCTCCCCGGCCGAGCGGCACCTGGTCAGCCGCCTCGTCGCGTTCTTCGCCACCGGCGACACCATCGTCGCCAACAACCTCGTGCTCAACCTCTACCAGCACGTCAACTCGCCGGAGGGCCGGCTCTACCTGTCCCGGCAGCTGTTCGAGGAGGCCGTGCACGTCCAGTTCTACCTCAACCTGCTCGACACCTATGTGCCCGACGAGGCCGAACGCTTCGCCGCGTTCGCCGCCATCGAGAACATCCCGTCGATCCGGCGCAAGGCCGAGTTCTGCTTCCGCTGGATCGACTCGCTGGGCGAGCTGCGCCAGCTGCGTACCCGGGAGGACCGGCGGGCCTTCCTGCTCAACCTGATCTGCTTCGCCGCCTGCATCGAGGGCCTGTTCTTCTACGGCGCCTTCGCCTACGTCTACTTCCTGCGCTCCCGGGGGCTGCTGCACGGCCTGGCCTCCGGCACCAACTGGGTGTTCCGCGACGAGTCCATGCACATGGCCTTCGCCTTCGACGTGGTGGAGACGGTCCGCAGGGAGGAGCCGGACCTGTTCGACGACGAGCTGGCCGCCCAGGTGCGGCAGATGCTCGCCGAGGCCGTCGAGTGCGAGGTCCAGTTCGCCGAGGACCTGCTCGGCCAGGGCGTGCCCGGGCTCTCCCTGGCCGACATGCGCGAGTACCTGCAACACGTCGCCGACCGGCGGCTCGCGCAGCTGGGCATACCCGCCCACTACGGGTCGACCAACCCGTTCGCGTTCATGGAGTTGCAGGACGTCCAGGAGCTGTCGAACTTCTTCGAGCGGCGCGTGTCGGCGTACCAGGTCGGGGTGAGCGGCACGGTGGCCTTCGACGACGACTTCTGAGCACGGGGGCCGCGCAGGCCGTGCGGCCGTCGCGCCGGGCATGGGCACGGGAACGCTCAGGTCGAGCCCGGGGGCGGCGGACGGGCGGCGGGCCCGATCTATGCTCCTGGTGCCTCGCCACCGTCGGCGGCGCGGTCTGGGCGGGGGGACGGGTCACGTGGGTGTGCGGACGCTGCTGGTTTCGCTGAGCAGGGCGAACGCCTACCGGGACATCGGGGCGGCGGTGGCGGCGGCACCGCACGGCGCGGTGGTCGTCGTGGAGCCGGGCCGCTACGACGGGCAGATCGTCGTGCGGTCGAAGGCCGTCACGATCCGGGCGGCGGTGGCGGGCGGGCCGCCGGTGCTGGTGGAGAGCGGCGCCGCCGCGCCCGTCGTGTACGGCGAGGACGCGCAGGTCGTGCTCCAGGGGCTGACGCTGCGGACGTGGAGCGCCGACGCGCCGGCGACGGTGTCGGCGCTCCGCGCCGCCCTGACGGTCGAGTCGTGCGTCGTCACCGGGCAGGCCTTCAACGCCGTGCTCTGCGAGCGGAGCACCGCGCACGTGCGGATGTGCGACGTCAGCGGGATGCGTCGGGGCGTGGCGTTCGTCGACGGCAGCGGGGTCGTCGAGAACTGCCGGCTGTGGGACCTCGACGAGTACGCCGTGCTGTCCAAACGGGACAGCCGACCCACCGTGCGGCACTGCCACGTCCGGGACACCGACCGGGGCTTCGATGCCTTCGAGGGCGGTGGCGGCACCGTCGAGGACTGCCACTTCACGGGCGTACGCGTCGGGGCCGTCACCGCGGGCGGCCGGTCCCGGCCGACGGTGCGGCGGTGCCGGGTCTCCGGCGGACGCGGCAGCGGGCTGGTGTTCAGCGGGTCCGCCGGGGGGCTGGTCGAGGAGTGCGAGCTGACGGACCTGGAGGGCTGCGGCGTCGAGGTCTCCGGCGGCGCCGAGCCTGACGTGCGCCGCTGCCGGATCGAGGGCGTCGGCCGCAACGGCATCTACGTCAGCGGTGCGCGTGGCACGTTCACCGACTGCGACGTGACGGCCAGCCGGCTGCCCGCGATCGCCGTGGTCGACGGGGCGGCGCCGCTGGTGCGCGGCGGCGTCCTGCTCCGGTCGCGGGAGGACGCGCTGCTGGTCCGGGCCGCCGCCGGCCGGTACACCGGCGTGCGGATCGAGGCTCCGGGCCGCTACGGGGTCATCGTGCAGGGCGGCGACCCGACCCTGACGGACCTGACGGTCGACGGTGGCGAGGCGGGAGTGGTGCTCGACGGCACCGTCGAGGCCGACGTGCGCCTCGACGGCGCCACCGTCCGGGGCGCGACGAGCAGCGGGATCGCCGCCGGGGGAGCGGGCCGGCTCACCGGTACGAACGTCCGGGTGGAGAACGCCCCGGTGGGGCTGGTCGGCACCGACGCGATCGCGGTCACCCTCACCGACGCGGTGTTCTCCGGCGGCGCCGTCGGTGTGACCGGGGCGGGCGAGGCCGCCCTGCACCTCACCGGCAGCACGGTAACCGGGACCACCGGTCCCGGGCTGCTGCTGCGGGAGCAGTCCCGGCTGACCCTGCGGGCCAGCACGCTGCGCGCCTGCGGCGGGGACGGCGTGCAGGTGGAGACCGACGCCCCGGTGCTGGTCGACCGGTGCGAGTTCGTCGACGTGGCCGGCGAGCCCGTCCGGGGCGCCGACCGCCCGCGGGTGTCGGTGACCGCCCCGGAACAGCCGGCCGCCCCGGTCGTGCCCGCTCCCGGGGACCGGGCCGGCTCCGCCGACGAGGCAGGCATGCCCGCCCGTCCGGCGTCGGGCGGCGTCGACGTCGACGCCGTGCTGGCGGAGTTGGACGGCATGATCGGCCTGGCCGCGGTCAAGCGGGACGTGCGGACGCTGATCCAGCTCATCCGCGTCGGCGAACAGCGCCGCAGGGCCAACCTGCCGGTGCCGCCGGTGAGCCGGCACCTCGTCTTCGCCGGGTCACCCGGCACCGGAAAGACGACCGTCGCGCGGATCTACGGGCGGCTGCTCGCGCAGCTCGGCGTCCTCGCCAAGGGGCAGGTCGTCGAGGTGGCGCGGGTCGACCTGGTGGGCGAGTACCTGGGCAGCACCTCGCTGAAGACCGCCGCGGCCTTCGAGCGGGCCCTCGGCGGGGTGCTCTTCGTCGACGAGGCGTACGCGCTGGCCCGCACGTTCGGCACGAACTCGGACTTCGGGCTGGAGGCGATCGACACGCTGGTGAAGCTGATGGAGGACCACCGGGACGAGACGGTCGTCATCGTCGCCGGCTACTCCGAGGAGATGGTGCAGTTCCTGGCCACCAACCCCGGCCTCGCGTCCCGGTTCACCAGGACCATCGAGTTCGTCGACTACGCCCCCGACGAGCTGCTCGCCATCATCTCCGCGCTGGCCGGGCAGCACGGCTACGACCTGACCGCGCCGGCGGCCGACGCCCTGCTGGACCGGCTCGTCGAGGCCGTCCGCGACCCGGTGTTCGGCAACGGCCGGGGCGCGCGGAAGCTGTTCAACGCCATGATCGAACGGCAGGCGGGACGGCTCGCGGACGTGGCGGCGCCGACCGCCGAGCAACTGCGTACGCTGCTGCCGCAGGACATCCCCGCCGCCGACGACTGACCGCGCCCGCCGGTCGCCCCCGACCCGCGGGGATCGGGGGCGCTTCCGCGTGCGTCAGGCGGAGAAGTGGGTACGGCGACGGCGGGCGACGAGGTAGCCACCGCCACCCAGGAGCAGCAGCGTGACGCCGATGCCCGCCAGGGTGGTGGTGCCCGCGCCGGTCACCGGCAGCCCGCCGCCCGCGCCACCGTCACCGGGGGCGGCCGGGCTGGTGCCGGGAGTCGTCGGCACGGCGCTCGGCACGCCGGAGGGCGTGGCGGTCGGCGAGGTGGTGGCCGAGGGGGTCGGCTCGGGAGACGGCGGGGTCGTGAGCCCCACGTAGGCGAAGTTGAGCGGAGACTTGTTGGCCGAGATCGGCAGCGTCCTCGCCGTCAGGCTCAGCGTGCCGCCGGTGCCCCGCACCGCCGTGGTGTCCAGCCCCGCGTCCTGCTGGGCCAGGGCCTGCACGCCGCCGTGCCCGTCGGCCCACTCCTTGCTCGTCCAGCGGAACACGATGGCGGGGAGCCGATCCGCCTGGGCCCCGGCTGCGGTCTTGACGACCGGGCCGGTGAGCGCGAGGGTGGCCCCGACGTCGAGCTGGTCGTCGAACTCGCACCAGGCCGTGTCCTGGTTGCTGTTGACGGCGTACCAGCAGTTGTCGTACCTGGCGGCGAAGTCGATGTCGTTGTAGACGCGCAGCTGGACGACGAGGCCCCTGGTCGCGGTGTCGCCCACGTTGGTGACGCCGAGCGCGACCGGTGCGACCTCGTCCGGGCCGACCTGGTACCGCTTGTTCCTGCCCGTCTCCGGGTCCTTCTCCGTGACCGCGGCGAGCTTCGCGGTCTCGGGCGCGGGCGCGGCGACGGCGGCGGCCGGCCCGACGGCGACGCCGGCGCCGAGCACGGCGACGCCCAGGACGAGACGAGCATTCCTACGCACGTTCATTCGTGATCCCCCGTGTCGATGGCCACGACACCCTACCGGCCATCATGGACGGCCGCTGCCCCGCTTCGGCGGCGGCGGGCACCGGGGCAGGCGGACATCGCCGTACGGCCGTCGTCCCGGCGAGCCTCAGGGGATCACGTCGCCTGCATCGAGATGTCGAAGGCGGCGTCGCGGACGTCGGCGACCGGATGTCCGCGCAGCAGGTGGAGCACGTCGCGCCAGGGAGCGGACCAGCCGAACGCCCTGCCGGCGCCGGCCAGTGCCACCGCGAACAGGCCGGTGGTGTCCTCGCCCCGGGCGGCGAGGGCGCGGGCCGTGTCGAGTGTCGGCTCGGCGTCCAGGGCCGCCGGGGAGGCGGTGCGCTGGGCGAGCAGGTGGGCGAGCCGGGCGGCGAGCGCCGGCCGGCCCGCCACCAGCTCCGCGATCGTGAGGATCTCGGCGGTGAGCTGCGCCGACGTCGTGTCCCTCAGCGGCAGCGCGCTGGTCAGCAGGGTGCCCGCCTGGGCCACGTACGCGCGGTGCCGGCCCAGCTCCGCCGCCGCCCGCCGCACCGGCGCGGGGTCGACCGGTGGCCCGAGCGTCCAGGCCGCCGTGGCCACGATGTCGTCGATCCGCCGTCGGGCGGGGCGGTCCCCGGCGGGGCCACCGAGGTCCGCGTCGGCGCCGTCGATCCGGACGAGGGCGTCCAGCGCGGCGACGGGCACCTCCCGTTCGGGGCGGTCCGGGTGACGGAGCACCGCCGGCAGCATCAGGCGCACCGACTGCCAGTCGTGCTGCCCGTCCAGGTCGGTGAGCGCCGCCGTGAGCAGGTCGGTGAGGTCGGGCGCCCAGGGCAGCCAGTGCACGAGCCGGGGCCAGGCCAGCCGGCTGAGCTCCCGGTCGGGGCTCGCGCAGGCCCGGGCGACGAGGGCGGCGTAGCGGGGGCGATCCGGTGCGGCGATTCCGCCGGGCGGGGTCGCCAGCACGGCCAGCGACTCCTCCCGGCTCCCGACGATCGCCTCTTCGAGGATCGGCCAGCTCTCCGGCGCGTGCAGTCGCTGCCGGGCGGCGTCGACGATCGCGGCCCGTACGTCGCGGTGCTGGCCGGGTCGGCGCCACGCCGACACCAGTACCGCCATCGCCTCCGGGGGACCGAAGCGGCCGAGCAGCCGGACCGCCTGCTTGCGGCTGGTCACCTTGCCCCGCCCCAGGGCGACGCCGGACAGCGGGGCCACCAGGTCGGCCGGGCGGGTGAAGCGGACGGCGCGGGTGGCGGCGTACAGGGCGACCCTGGCCCGTTCGTCGTCGGCGTGCGACAGCAGCAGCGGCAGCGCCTCGGCGGGCCGGTCGGTCCACGGCAGCGACTCCAGGGCCGCCTCGGCCAGGGTGACGTTCGGCGAGCCGACGTGGCGCAGCACCAGCTCCCGCCCGGCGTCGGGCACCCGCGCGGCGGCCCGTACGGCGGCGGCCCGGTGGTGCAGCGGGGTGCCGGCGTCGGCGGCGAGGCGCGCCTGCAGCCGCACGAACGCCTCCTGCTGGCGCGGCAGCCACCGCTCGACGTGCACCGGCCGGCCCGGGATCCAGCGGGTGCCGGCGGTGAGGAAGGCCCCCCTCGGCGGGTGACGCAGCACCCGGTCGAGCAGGTCGGTACGTCGGGCGCTGACGGTCCGCCACACCGTGGGGAGGGTGACGGTGGAGCTGTCGGAGTCCAGCACGTACGCCACGCGCTGCGCCCGGGTCCTCGGGTCGGCCAGCCACAGCTCGACGGCCTCCCGCACGACGGCGGCCACGGTGCCGGGGGTCGTCGCCCGGCGCAGCAGCTCCTGGAGGTCGGGCAGCTGCCAGGCCCGCCGCCCCAGTGCCCGGGTCACCGCGAACAACGCGGTGAACTGCCCCCGGGCCACACCGGCCTCGACCCATCCGCGCAGCCGGGCGAAGACCAGCACCTCCTGGCCGCGCCGCAGCGTCTCGTCGAAGCGCCCGAGCGGCGGCAGCCGGTGCCCGCCGAAGAGCCGGTCGAGCGTGTCCAGCGCCCACCGCAGCAGGGCCGGCTCGTCGACGTGCCGACCCAGCACCCGGGCGGCGAGGGTGCCGAGCGCGGCGAGGGTGCGCGTCGAGGCGTCGCGGGTGGTCGTGGCGTCGACGGTGATCCGGGTCAGCGCCTCGACGGCGTCCGCGCGCAGCAACGGGGCCAGGTTCGCCAGCTCCGTCAGCGCCACGGCCCGGACCGGGTCCTGCTCGTTGCGCAGCCGATCCAGCCAGGTCAGGGCCTCGGCCGCCGCCGCGGGGTGGCGGCTGCGCCGGGCGGCGGCCAGGAGCAGCTGGTACGCGACGGCCCGGTCGTGCGCGTCGGCGGCGCGCAGGGCGGGGGTGAGGGCCGCCGACGCCGCCGGCCAGGGCAGCAGGGCACTCCACGACCGCACCTGCGCCTCGTCGTGGCGGACGTCGTCGAGGGCGAGCACCCGGCGTGCCTCCCGCTCCCGCCAGTCGTGCGGCAGCACCTCCATCAGCGACGCGTCGGGGATCAGGGTGGCCGTCTCGACGTCGGCGAACACGGCGTCGTACAGGTCGCCCCGGCGCGCCGGGGGCAGCGCCCCCAGCAGCCGGTCCAGGGCGTTGTTGTGGCCGCGTACCCGCCGGCCCAGCGCGACCAGGTCCGCCTGCGGCAGCCGGGCGAGCCGACGCAGCAGCGCCGGGGGCAGCCACTGGTGAGCCACCCAGTCCGCGCGGGAGGGCGCGGTCAGCAGGGCCAGCATCCGTCGCGGCGCCGACGCGGCGAGCGGCCCGTAGTACGCGAGGTCGCCGGGGAGGTACCCGGTGGGCGCGTACCGTTCGAGGAGCGTCAGCGCGCGCTCCGGTCGGCGCCGGCCGGCGACCAGGATCCTCGTGCCGTGCTCCGTCCACCAGCGGTCCCGCTCGGCGGGGTGGAGATGGGGCAGCGTCGACTCGGCGTGGTCGAGCACCACGTCGCCGTGGCGACGGGCCAGGCAGACCGAGCCCGACAACGCGTGTTCGACGACCGGCAGCAGCCGGCGGACGGTGTCCGCCCCGCAGGCGGGCAGCAGGGCGACCGCCTCGGCGGCCCCGAAGCGCCCCAGCACGCCGTCGACCAGGTCGTCGGCGACCGCCGGCCGGTGCAGGTGCCGCAGGGACCGGTAGACGAGGTGGCACAGGTCGGCCGGCGCGTCCCGGACGAGCGCGCGCAGGTCGTCGCCGGCGAGCCAGCCGGCGCGCAGGCCCGCCTTCACGGCGACCGCGCGGATCGTGCCGTGCCGGTCGCCGAGCGCCGCCCGCACCGCCGCGTGGTCGCCGACGATCTCGGCGGCGGTGACGGCCAGGAACCGGTGGTACGACGACGCCTCGGCGCGCAGGTCCGCCAGGATCTCCGGCAGCTCGCCCGTGGCGGCCGCCTCGCGGGCGCGGCGGGCGAGCGTCGCCATCCGCTCGCGGTGGGCCAGCACGTCCAGTTCGCCGAGCAGCCGTCGTGTCGATCTCCGCACGCCGCCCATTGTGGCGGTCGCCGGGCCGCCCCGCCGACCCGTCGTCCGCCCGGCGCCTGCCGAGGACCGCCGCTCCACCGGTCAACGGCCGCCGGGCGGCGCGGCGGCACGCAGCGAGGTGGTGGTGGCGACCGCGACGCCGACCGCCGCGAGCAGCACCAGCGACGCGAGGCTGGGCAGCGCGGCGGTCGCCGGAGCGGCGAGCGCCACCACCAGCAGCGCGAGCATCCGTCGCCGGCAGAACCGGCCCGTCGCGCGTCGCCAGATCAGTTGGTCGCCGGCGAGGAAGACGAGCACGCCGCCGTGCAGGGCGGCGTGTCCCAGCGACGCCAGCGGCGCGCCCGGCCGTTGGGCCGCCTGGGCCAGCGCCGTCGTCAGGCCGAGGGCGACCAGGATCAGACCGGCGACGGTCAGCAGGTGCAGGTAGGTGTAGGCGTCCCGGGCCAGGGCCGCGCCGCGTGGGCCGGTCGACACCTGCGACAGCCGCCGGTCGAGGACGCGGTCGGTGCCGACGTACGTCCACCACAGGGCGGCGAGCAGGGCGACGATCAACGCGACGGTGACCAGGGACGCCGCCGAGATCGACGTTTCGGCCAGTGCGACGCCGGTGGAGATGAAGCCCTCCCCGAGGGCGACGAGCACGACGAGGTTGTACCGGTGCGTCCACTGCGCGATGGAGCGGATCCCCCAGTCCCTGGCACCGGTCAGGTAGCCGCCCGCCAGGTCCACCACCACCGCGGCCGTCCAGCACGCCGCGCTGAGCAGCGAGATGGGCTGGCCGATCGGGGGAAAGGTCAGCGTCGCGCCCACCAGCAGCGCCAGCGCCGCGGCGGTGGGCACAGTGGTCCGGGTCGCCTGGGCTCGCAGCGCCGGATCGCCCCTCGCGACCCGGAAGAACGCGGCGAGGTGCAGTACCCGCAGCGCCACGTAGCAGGCCATCACGATCAGTGGGCCGGGAAGCCCACCGGGAACGCGGCTGAACGCCTGCGGGATGGCGACGCCGAGCACGAGGATCACCGCGCCCGCCGCCAGCACCGTCGCCCGCAGCAGGGTGGTGTCGCGGGGTGCCACGCTCTCCAGCCAGGCGTACAGGCACCAGGACCACCAGAGCAGGGCCAGGACACCGAGGCCCTGCGCCAGCCCCGCCGGGGACGGCTGGCGGGTCACCAGGACGGTGATCTGGATGAACGCGTACACGACGATCAGGTCGAGGAAGAGCTGGTGCGGGCGGACCACCGTCACCCGCCGCACCGTGCCGGCGACCGCCTCGTGCAGCCAGTGGTGCCGACGCGCGAAGACGGTACGGTCGGCGATCACGGCGGTGCCCAGGCAGGCGGCGAGGATCGCCAGCGATCCCAGCGCCGGCGCGTTCAAAGCCACCGGTGCGGCGGCGAGCAGCAGCCCGATGCCGAGCACCACGCTGCGCCCCACCAGGTCGAACCCGCGCTTCTCGAAGGCCAGCAGCCCGAGCAGGTAGAGCAGCGCCCCGCCGTGCAGGGCGAGCACGCTGCCCGTGCCCCAGCGGCCTGCGGTGCTCACCTCCGTCGCGCTCAGGGCGTGTTTGAGGCCGAGCGCGAGCAGGATCAGGCCGCCGACCATCGGCAGGTGCAGCAGCGCGTAGGCGTCGCGGCCCACCAGCGACGTGGTGCCGCCGGGCATTCGCCGCAGCGACTGTTCGGCGGCGAACCGGGCGAGGTCGAAGTAGGTCCACCACAGCATGATCACCACGAGGACGCCGAGGGCCGATCCGCCGAGCACCGACCAGGTGATGGGCGGATCGCCGACCAGTCCCCGGCTGGTGCCGATCGAGATGATCGTCTCGCCGAGGGCGACGAGCACGATCAGGCTGTGCCGTTCCGCCCAGTGCCCGACGGACCCGAGCCGCCAGTCGCGCGAGCCGAGCCCCGCCAGGCCGGCGTAGTCGACGGCGGTAGCCACGGTGAACAGCACCACCTGCGCGAGGCGCACCGGCGGCCGGTCCGGCAGCAACGCCGGCAGGGACGCGGCGACCAGCAGCAGCGGCGAGGTGACGCACAGCGGCAACCACGCGCGTCGGGTGAACAGGGGCCTGTCGCCGGCGTTCAACCCGGCGAGGGTGGTGACCGCCAACGGTACGAGGCGCACCAGGACGAACGCGACGGCGAAGACGAGGGGACCCCACAGGCCACCCGGCCGGTCCGTGAAAGCCGCCGACAGGGACACCGCGACCACGAAGATGCCGGCCGCCGCCCCGAAGACGACCAGTGGCATGACGCCCCGGTCGAAACGCACGGTGTTGCCGAGCCAGGCGTACGACGCCCAGCACCGCCACAGCAGCGCGACCACCAGGAAACCCTCGAACAGCCCGACGGGGTGGAAGTTCGCCGACATCAGCTCGGTGACGTTGAAGAACGCGTAGACGAAGACCAGGTCGAGGAACAGTTCCGGGCGTGTCACCCCGCCCGGGCCGGGCTGGATCCGCCCGGACACCGCGGCGCGGATCCGCCCGGCCCCCGACGCGCTCATCGCCACCCGCCCACTCTCCCAACCAGCGGGCGGGTGCCACGCGGGATCGCCGAAGCCGCGCCCGGTGCCTCCGGGGAGCCGTCGGGCGGGCAGGTCGTCGACCGGCGCGCTGGGCCGCCGTACCGTCGAAGGGCCCGCGGCTGCCGCCGGCCGCCCGGGGCGGGGCGCCTTGCCGGCGTCTGCCATGCTCGGGCCGGTGACGACCGGTCGCCCCACCACCCCCCGCACCCACCGCCGCGTCCGCAGCCGCCGCACCCGGATCGTGCTCGTCTCCGGCGCGGTCGCGGTGGTCCTCGCCGTCGCCGTCCTCGTCGTCGCGGTGGTGGTGCCGCTGCTGCGGCCGGCGGGTCCGCGCCCGCTGTTCCAGCTTCCCGTCGCGTGCGGGGAGACCTGGCAACTGGGCACCTATCCCGGTCACGACGACTACGACGTGGACATGTTCCCGACCGAGGGCAGGGCGTGGGGACGGCCGGTGCTCGTGTCCTACGCGGGGGAGGTCACGGTGGCGGGGATCAACGGATCGCTCGGTGGCCGTACGCCCGAAGACCCGGACGGGTCGCGTGGCCGCGGCGGCGGCTACTGGGTGAAGATCGACCACGGCGGCAAGTGGGAGACGCAGTACCTGCACCTGCTCGAACCGCCGCTGGTCCGGGTCGGTCAGCGGGTCGCCCAGGGCGAGCAGATCGGGCGGGTCGGCAGCACCGGCAACTCCGGGGCGCCGCACCTGCACTACGAGCAGCGCCGGGGCTGGGAGAAGGTCGAGGCGCACTTCGACGGGGTGCCGTCGGGCATCACCCACGACGACACCGAGTACACGGTCAAGCGCAAGAGCAACAACTGCGTGCCGGAATGACCGACGGCGCGGCGGGTGGTCAGTGGGTGTGGCTGCCGGCCGCGTCCGTGTCGTAGGTGTCGTGGTGGGGGAACTCGTTGACGTAGCGCTGCCGGCCCAGCGGCGTGAGGTCGAGATAGTTGTACGTGTTCAGCAGCGGGTCGAGGCCGCGGCCGTACACGGAGTAGGTGTGCAGGATCCGGTCGCCGTCGCGGACGAAGACGCTCAGGCCGTGGGCCTCGCCCTGCAAATGGTGGGTGAGGCCCTGGGCCGCCAGGGTCTCGGCGTCCTTGTAGTTGTATTCCACCGGGGCGACTGCCGGGTCCATGGTGACGTGGAAGTCGTAGTTGAAGTCGCTGCCGTGCGAGGAGTACCAGGGAAAGCGCCAGCCCATCCGGCTCTTGAATGCCGCGAGGGTCGTGAACGGGGCGCGGGATACCACGGCGAGGGTCGTGTCACTGGCGTGCAGGTGCGTGAGGTGCCCGAAGTTGTCGACCAGCAGCGAGCAACTCGTGCATCCCTCGGCCCATTCCGGGTCGAACATGAAATGGTAGACGATCAACTGTCGTCGTCCCTCGAACATGTCGGCTAGCCGGACGGCGCCGGCGGGGCCGGTGAAGGAGTAGTCCTTCTCGACGGCGACTGCCGGCAGTTCGCGCCGGAGCGCGGTGACCCTGTCCCGCAGGCGGGTGATCTCCTTTTCGCGGTCGAGCAGTTCCTTTCGGGCGTCGACCCACTCGTCCCGGGACACGACCTTCGGTGCAATCATCGACGACACGCCTTTCCGCTGGAGCGCCTGGCCCATTCTTGTCGGGCCGTACGCGATCACACCAGCCCTCACCCGGTGTCGTGGGATTCCCATTTCCGGTGACCGTTCCGGCGATTCGTGCCGGCCGGTGGAGCAATTGCGCAGGTCGGCCGGTTCGCCCTTGCCGCCCGGCCGGTCCGCGTGTCGGGAAACGGGGCGGGCGTGGGCCGGCGAAGTGCGCATCATCGAAGAAGCCCGCGCCACCCCCAGCGCCCGGGGTTCGACAGCCGGCGCTGCGCCGCCCGACCGTCATCGAGACCGCACTAGTCTTGCCCGACGGGTCCGGGTCGAAGGGGGCAGGCGCGATGGGGGAGCGGTCGATGCGGGAGGCCGCAGCGCTGTTGGCGCAGGCGCGCCGCGTCGTGGTCTTCACCGGCGCGGGCGTCTCCGCGGAGAGCGGTGTGCCGACCTTCCGCGACGCCCTCACCGGTCTGTGGCGCAGCTTCGACGCGCAGCGGCTCGCCACGCCGGAGGCGTTCCGCGAGGATCCCGCGCTGGTCTGGGGCTGGTACGAGTGGCGACGCGTCACCGTGCGGCGGGCCCGCCCGAACGCCGGTCACGTGGCCGTGGCCGCGATCGAGGCACGCCTGCCCGGCGCGGTCGTGGTCACGCAGAACGTCGACGACCTGCACGAGCGCGCCGGCTCGCTCGCACCGATCCACCTGCACGGCAGCCTCTTCGCGCCGCGCTGCTCCGCCTGTTCCCGTCCGGCGCCGACGCCGCACGAGGCCGCCGGGGAACCGGGCGACGGCCGGCGCGTACCTCCGCCCCGGTGCGCGCGCTGCGCGGGTCCCGTCCGGCCCGGGGTGGTGTGGTTCGGCGAGGCGTTGCCGACCGCCGCGTTGGAGGCCGCCGTGGAGGCGGCGTCCACGTGCGACCTGCTGGTGACCGTGGGCACCTCGGGCCTGGTGTATCCCGCCGCCGAGATCCCCCAGGTGGCTGCCCGCTTCGGCGCCACCGTGCTGCAGGTCAACCCGCAGGAGACGCCCCTGGACGCCGTGTCCGACGTGAACCTGCGCGGTCCGGCCGCCCAGGTGCTTCCCGCCCTGGTGCACGCCGCCTGGGGCGCCGACCCGGCGTGACGACGCGCGGGAGCGTCCGGTGCGGGACGCCGGCTTGGGCCGTGTCGCGGGCCTGCGCCCCGGTCGCCGGCTCAGCCGTACCGGGGCCGGCGGTACCGCTGACGTAGACTGTCGGCGGTCCAGCCCCGGCCAACCGACACGCGCCGGCTGGCGGCGGCGAGGGTGTTGCCGTGTCACGGAGGCCCTCCGTCGAAGTCGGACGTGGCGCAGTCGCCGGACGGGGCGGGAGAGGTGAGGTGGCCGTGCGCGGTCCTGCGATGACGGACGTGGCTCGCCTCGCCGGCGTCTCGCACCAGACGGTGTCCCGGGTCCTCAACGGGCACCCCAACGTACGCGAGCAGACCCGGCTGCGGGTCCAGGCGGCCATCGCCGAACTCGGCTACCGGCCCAACCGCGCGGCGCGGGCGCTGGTCACCGGCCGGTCCCAGGTGATCGGCGTGGTCGCGCAGAACACCACCCTCTTCGGCCCGGCCTCGCTGCTGGCGGCCCTGGACCAGGCGGCCGCCGAGGCGGGATTCGCGGTCAGCGTCGGCAGCGTGAGCGACCTCGACGACCAGTCGATCTCGGCGGCGGTGGAGCGGCACCTCGCGCACCGGGTCGCCGGCATCGTGGTGATCGCGCCCGTCGAGTCGGCGGGGGAGGCCCTCGAACGGCTTCCCAAGGACGTTCCGCTGGTCACCGTCGACGGCGACCCGCGCCGTCCGGTGCCCCTGGTCACGGTCGACCAGGTCGCCGGTGCCCGCGCCGCCACGCAGCACCTCCTCGACGCCGGGCACCGGACGGTCTGGCATGTCTCCGGCCCGCCGGACTGGTTCGACAGCGCCGGCCGGATCGACGGATGGCGGGAGACGTTGCAGGCGGCGGGCGCCGAGTTGCCGCCGCTGCTGCCGGCGGACTGGTCGGCGGCGGCGGGGTACCGGTGCGGACAGATGTTGGCCCGGATGCCCGAGGTCACTGCGGTGTTCACCGCCAACGACCACCTCGCGCTCGGTGTGCTGCGGGCGCTGCACGAGCACGGCCTGCGGGTGCCGGACGACATCAGCCTGGTGGGCTTCGACGACGTGCCGGAGGCGGCGTACTTCATCCCGCCGCTGACCACCGTGCGGCCCGACTTCGCCGCGGTCGCCCGGGCGAGCCTGGACCTGCTGCTGGCGCAGATGGAATCCGACGTCGCGGGCCCGCTGCGGCAGACGGTCGCGCCCTCCCTGGTCTCCCGTCGCAGCGTCGCCGCCCCGCCACGGCGCTGATCACGCCGGCCGTCCCGGCGGTGCGGTCCGGCCGCCCGAAGCCCTTGACAGCCATCAATGTTAACGCCAACACTGCTGTTGCTGCGCCGTGACGCGAAACGCCACCGTCACGTGTTCCGGTTCATCCTGCTCCTTGCCGGCGGCACGAGCCCGCACGGCCCACGAACGGCGCGTCGTCGCGCCGGTGTCGCGACCTGCTCGTCCGGCGTCGGTCCGGAAGCCAACGGAGGAAGTCGATGAAGCTGGCAGACAAGATGCCACGGACGGGCGGTGGGTGGTGGTTGTCCGCTGCCGTGGTGGCGGTGGTGGTGTTGCTGGGGTCTGGTGTGGTGGTGGGGTCGTCGGCGTGGGCGGCGGCGGTGGACACCGGGGCGACGTACGTGTTCGTGAACCGGCACAGCGGGAAGGCGATGGATGTCTTCGACTGGTCGACGGCTGACGACGCGCCGGTGAATCAGTGGGCGCGTAACGACCTGGCGGTGCAGCAGTGGCAGTTCGTGCACGTGGGTGACGGTTTCTACAAGGTTCGTTCGCGGCACAGTGGGAAGGTGTTGGATCTGCCGGGGGCGGCGGACGGGACGCGGTTGGTGCAGCGGGCCGACACCGGGGTGGCGACGCAGCAGTTCCGGTTGCAGGATTCGGTGGGCGGGTACGTGCGGTTCGTCAACCGGTCGAGCGGCAAGGTCGTCGACGGGTGGGACTGGTCGACGGCGGATGGTGGGATGTTGGCCGCCTACCGTGATCTCGACGGGGCCAACCAGCAGTGGCAACTGGTCCGCCTCGGCGGCGCCCCGCCCACCACGACACCGCCGCCCACGGGCATCCCGCCCGCCTCCTACCCGCAGCCCGGCAGGGTCACCGGCGACATCGGCGTGCACGATCCGACCGTGGTCAGGCGCCCCGAGGGCGGTTACCTCGTCGCCCACACCGGCAACGACGTCGCGCTGATGACCTCCACCGACCGGGTCACCTTCCGCAACGCCGGCTCGGTCTTTCCCGGCGGTGCGCCGTGGATCTCCACCTACACCGGCGGCGCGCGTAACCTCTGGGCGCCGGACCTGTCGTACCGCGACGGCCGCTACCACCTGTACTACTCGGCCTCGACCTTCGGCTCGAACCGGTCGGCGATCTTCCTCGCCACCAGCACCACCGGCGCGTCGGGCAGCTGGACCAACGAGGGCCTGGTCGTCGAGTCACGCACCACGGACGCCTTCAACGCCATCGACCCGAACCTCGTCGTCGACGACCAGGGCCGCTGGTGGCTGAGCTTCGGTTCGTTCTGGTCCGGCATCAAGCTGATCCAGATCGACCCGGCAACCGGGCGTCGGCTGGGCACGGCGATGCACAGTCTGGCCAACTACGGGCCGGGCGTCGAGGCGCCCGTCATCGTCAAGCGTGGCGCCTGGTACTACCTGTACGTCTCGTTCGACCGCTGCTGCCAGGGCGCCGGCAGCACCTACCGGGTGATGGTCGGCCGCGCCGCCGTCCCGACCGGGCCGTTCGTCGACCGTGCCGGCCGCGACATGCTCTCCGGCGGCGGCACGCAGGTCCTGGCCTCGCACGGCGGCGTCCACGGCCCCGGCCACCAGGCCGTGCTCGCCGACACCGACGGCGACCACCTCTTCTACCACTACTACGCCGACAACGGGGCGTCGCTGCTCGGCGTCAACAGGATCGGCTACGACGCGGCCGGTTGGCCCTACCTCTACTGATCGACGGCCGCCGCAACCCCGTGGAGGACAGATGCAGCCATCCCGTCCACCCCGCCCCTGCGGCGGCGTCGTCCACCGGGCCGCCGGTACGCAGCGCGCCGGCCGCCGTACCGTGCCGCGTCTGCGGTCGGCCCTGGCCGCGGCGGTGCTGGCCCTCGCCATGCCGCTCGGCCTGCCCATGGCCGGGCCGGCGCACGCCGCACCGGCGGTTAACCACATCAACCCGCTGGCGGAGCAGCGGGCCGACCCGCACATCGTCAGGCACACCGACGGCTACTACTACATGACCGCGACGGTGCCGCAGTACGACCGGATCGTGCTGCGCCGGGCCAGCACGTTGCAGGGGCGGGCGACGGCGGCGGAGACGACGATCTGGTACCGGCACGCCAACGGCGAGATGGGCGCCCACATCTGGGCGCCGGAGATCCACTTCATCAACGGCAGGTGGTACGTCTACTTCGCCGCGGGCCGGACCGACGACGTGTGGCGGATCCGGATGTACGTGCTGGAGAACGCGAGCCCGGACCCACGGACCGGGTCGTGGACCGAGCGCGGCCGGATCACGACCCCGTGGGACACCTTCAGCCTGGACGCCTCGACCTTCGTGGCCAACGGGGTGCGCTATCTGACCTGGGCACAGCAGGAGCCGGGCGTCTCCACCAACTCCAACGTCTACCTCGCCCGGATGGGTGGCAACCCGTGGCAGATCACCGGCACGGTGACCCGGCTCGTCGTGCCGACGTACGACTGGGAGACCCGCGGGTTCCGGGTGGCCGAGGGACCCGCCGTCATCCAGCGCGACGGCCGCCTCTTCCTGACCTACTCGGCCAGCGCCACGGACGCCAACTACTGCCTCGGGATGCTCAGTGCCTCCGCCACCGCGAACCTGCTCGACGCCGCTTCCTGGAGCAGGAGCCCGACCCCGGTGTTCGCCAGCAACCCGGCCACCGGCCAGTACGGCCCCGGCCACAACTCCTTCACCGTCTCGGAGGACGGGCAGAGCGACATCCTGGTCTACCACGACCGCAACTACCGGGACATCGTGGGCGATCCGCTCAATGATCCGAACCGGCGGACCAGGATTCAGAAGCTGTACTGGAACGCCGACGGCACCCCGAACTTCGGCATCCCGGTGCCCGACGGGGCCACGCCCGTCCGGCTGCGTTCGCACGACCTGACCACCAGCTACGTCCGGCACTACGACTACCGGGCCCGCGTCGAGCCGAACGTGACGAGCCTGGCCGACTCACAGTTCCGCATCGTCGCCGGCCTCGCTGGCGCCGGATCGGCGTCGCTGGAGTCGACCAACCTCCCGGGCCACTACCTGCGCCACCGTGACTTCGCCCTGTACGTCGAGCGCGACGACGGCTCTACGCTCTTCCGAGGCGACGCGAGCTTCCACCGGCGGTCCGGCCTGGCCGCCGGGGCCGGGCTCTCCCTCGAGTCGCAGAACTTCCCGGGCCGGTACGTGCGCCACCGGGCCGGACTGCTCCAGCTCGAGGCGGTGAGTTCGAGCGCCGACCGAGCCTCCGCCACCTTCCACCTGGAGTAGGCGGTCCACGAGCCGGCGCGCGGGTCGCATCGGCCAGTGTCTATTGACAGGAGAGCCGCCTCGGCGCGACGCTGAGAGAGCGCTCTCTCACTCCGCCGCCACCCCGAGGAGGACTTTTCGTGAAGTTTCGAAGAAGGCTGCTCGCCGCCGTGTCCGCGCTGATCGCCGCCGTCCCGGTGACCCTCGCCGCCGCCCCCGCCCACGCCGTCGGCCCCGCGCTGCTGCCCGTCACGGTCACCAACAGCACCGGTCGGGGCGAGGCCGTCCACCTGTACGTGATCGGCGTGCAGCTCTCCAGCGGCCGCCTCGGCTACGTCAACCAGGGCGGCACCTTCGTCCCGTGGTCGGGCGGGCAGCTCCCGCCGTCGCCCGCGCCGGACGCGTCGATCCCGGGGCCCGGAAACGGCGGCAGCACGACCATCCGGTTCCCGCGCGGGTTCTCCGGCCGCGTCTACTTCTCCTTCGGCGAGAAGCTCAAGTTCTTCCTCACCCCGGACGGCCTCGTGCAACCCGCGCCGTGGGCGGCCGGCGACGCCAACCGCGACATCCTGTTCGACTGGAGCGAGTTCACCTACAACGACGCCGGACTGTGGCTCAACAGCTCGCAGGTCGACATGTTCGCGGTGCCGCACGCGGTCACGGTGACCGGTGCCACCGGCGTCACCAAGCGCACCGGCGACGTCGTGGCCGGGGGCCGCAACGCGATCATCGAGGGCATCCGGTCCCAGCCGGGCTGGGCCAACACGGTCCACACCCGCTCCGACGGGACCGTGTTGCGGGTTCTCGCGCCCGGCAAGGCGGCCGGCGCCGGCCTGTTCAGCGCCACCTACCTGGACTCCTACATCGCGTCGGCCTGGAACGCGTACACGACCAGGACGCTGACCGTGGTGCCGTTCGCCGACCAGCCGAACACCCGCTACTTCGGGCGAACCTCGGGCAACGTCATGACGTTCACCAACAGCGCCGGCCAGCGGGTCGCCTCCTTCAACCGGCCCTCCTCGGCGAGCGTTTGGGGCTGCGACGGGGACCTGCCCGCACCCAACGACCCGGTCGTCGGCCCGATCTCCCGGACGCTCTGCGCCGCGCTGAACCGCGGCACGCTCGGCACCATCGACACCCAGCCCAGCACCGACGCCGCCCAGTTCTACCGCAACAACCCGACGAACCACTACGCCCGCGTCATCCACGCCAACATGGTCGACGGCAAGGCGTACGCCTTCGCCTTCGACGACGTCGGCGCGTTCGAGTCCCTGGTCCACGACGGCGACCCCCGCGCGGCCGGACTCGTCCTGAGCCCGTTCGGGGCCGGGAGCGGCGGGCCGGGGAACCCCGGCACGGGGGTGCCCGTGCTGAGCAACTGGAACAACAAGTGCATCGACGTGCCGAACTCGAACTTCGTCGACCGGGCGCAGTTGCAGATGTGGAACTGCAACGGCACCGCCGCGCAGAAGTGGACGTTCACCGGCGACACCCTGCGCAGCCAGAACGACAAGTGCATGGACGTCGACGGCGGCGCGACCGGCAACGGCGCGGTCGTCCAGCTCTACACGTGCAACGGCACGGGCGCGCAGCGGTTCACCCTGACCGCGGCCGGCGATTTGGTCAACATCCAGGCCGGCAGGTGCGTCGACATCCGGGACTGGAACAGCGCCGACGGCGCGAAGCTCCAGCTCTGGGACTGCGCGGGCACCGCCAACCAGAAGTGGCGCAAGGGCTGACCCGCCCGGCGGATGGCGGCGACCCGTCGCCATCCGCCCCGGCCCGGACCGTCGGGGCGACCGACGTGCGTCGCGCCCGCTGTGCCATCGTGGTCCTGCCATCGGAGCGCCGGCCGTCGGCACCCGGCAGGTGCCACGATCCGCCGCGCCGGCCGGGGCGTCGACGGGAAGGGGAGCGGCGATGGGGGAGCAAGGGCCCGGGCCGCTCAGCGGCATCCTCGTGGCCGACTTCTCCCGGATCCTCGCCGGACCGTACGCGACAATGCTCCTCGCCGACCTCGGCGCCGAGGTGGTCAAGGTCGAGGGGCCCGGCGGGGACGACACCCGGGCCTGGCTGCCGCCCGTGCGGGAGGGCACCTCCACCTACTACCTCGGCGTCAACCGCAACAAGCGGTCCGTCGCCCTCGACCTCGCCGACCCCGACGACCTGGCCGTCGCCCGGGAACTGGCCCGCCGCGCCGACGTCATGATCCAGAACTTCCGGCCCGGCGGCCTGCGGCGCTTCGGCCTCGACTACGACAGCGTCGCCGCCGTCAACGAGCGGATCGTCTACGCCTCGATCAGCGGGTTCGGCGCCGGCGCCGGTGCCAACCTGCCCGGCTACGACCTCGTGGTCCAGGCCGCGTCCGGCCTGATGAGCCTCACCGGCGAGCCGGACGGTCCGCCCTACAAGGCCGGGGTCGCCGTGTTCGACGTGATCGCGGGCCTGCACGCCGCCGTCGGCATCCTCGCCGCGCTGCACCACCGCGACCGCTGCGGCACCGGCCAGCACGTCGAGGTGGACCTGCTCTCCTCCGCGCTGTCCGGCCTGGTCAACCAGACCAGCGGCCACGTCGCCGGCGGCGCGACGCCGTTCCGGATGGGCAACGGGCACCCGAGCCTCTTCCCGTACGAGCCGCTGCCCACCGCCGACGGCGACCTCGTCGTCATCGCCGGCAACGACGGCCAGTTCCGCAAGCTGTGCCAGGTCCTCGGCCTGCCCGGCCTGCCCGACGACCCCCGGTTCGGGCGCAACCAGGACCGGACGGTCAACCGGGAGGCCCTGCGGCCCCTCCTGGTCGCGCGACTGGTCCTGCGCAGCCGCGACGAGTGGTTCCGGGACCTGCGCGCGGCGGGCGTGCCGTGCGCCCCGATCAACACGGTCGCCGGGGGCGTCGACCTGGCGCGGGAACTGGGGCTGGACCCGGTCGTCACCACCGGCGGCGTGCCCGGCATCCGCCACCCGATCGGCCTGAGCGCCACCCCGGCGCGCTACGACCTGCCGCCGCCGGGCCTCGACGAGCACGGCGACGAGATCCGGAACTGGCTGGCCGGCTGACGCCCGCCCGAGCGACTCACGCCTGCCCGCCCGGCTGACGTCCGCCCGGCTGACACCCGCCTGGCTGACGCCCGCTCGCTTGGCTGACGCGCGCCCGCCTGGCTGACGCCCGTCCCCGCCCGACCGGTAGTCGGACCTCGCGCGGCTGCGGCGTCCCCGTCCGCGTGCTCCGGGCGGAGGGCGTCGGTGAGCGGCGTCACCGCCGCGACCCGGCCGCGTGAAGAACGCGTCAAGAAACGCGCCGCCGCCGTCATGATCGCGTGACGACCCCTGTCCGGCGCGCGGGCACGGAGTTTCGACCCGCACATCAGTCCGGCGTACGCCGACATCCAGGTGGCGCGGGTGGCCCGTGAGCGGGGCGCGGACCCGGCGGCGGTCCGGCGCCTCGTCGCCGCGCACACCCGGGGCCGGGTGCTCGGGTTCATGGGCGCCCCCGCCGTCGACGTGCTCGCCCTCAACCTCGCCCTCGACGAGGCGCTGCCCGTCGCGTGAGGGGCGGCGTGGGGCGGGGCCGGGCGCCCCGCCCCACCCGTGGTCCGTGGTCCGACGACCGGCCGTGCCGGTGATCAGGGAGGATGGCTGCGTGCCCAGGGGAGAACTGCGCATCTACCTCGGGGCCGCGCCCGGCGTCGGCAAGACGTACGCGATGCTGGAGGAGGCCCGGCGGCGCGCCGAGCGCGGCACCGACGTGGTGGTCGGCCTGGTCGAGACCCACGGTCGCGCCCAGACCGCCGCGATGGTCGGCGACCTGGAGGTGCTGCCGCGTCGGGTGGTGACCTAGGTCGAGCTGGTCGACATGACCCCGGAGGCGCTGCGCCGCCGGATGGCGCACGGCAACATCTACCGGCCGGACCGGATCGACGCGGCCCTGGGCAACTACTTCCGCGTCGGCAACCTCACGGCCCTGCGCGAGCTGGCCCTGCTGTGGCTGGCCGACAAGGTCGACGAGCAGCTTGGCGCCTACCGCACCCAGCACGGCATCTCCGAGACCTGGGAGGCCCGCGAGCGGGTGGTGGTGGCGCTCACGGGCGGACCGGAGGGCGCCACGCTCATCCGCCGCGCCGCGCGGGTCGCGGCCCGCAGCAAGGGCGCGGACCTGCTGGCCGTGCACGTCGCCCGCAGCGACGGGCTGGCCGGCGCCGATCCGGCGCAGCTCGCCCGGCAGCGCGTGCTGGTGGAGAGCCTCGGTGGCACGTACCACCAGGTGCTCGGCGCCGACATCCCGGCGGCGCTGCTCGACTTCGCCCGGGGCGTGAACGCCACCCAGCTGGTGCTCGGCGCGAGCCGGCGCGGCCGGTTCGCCCAGCTGATCTCCCGTGGCGTGGGGGTGACCACCACCGCGCTGTCCGGGCCGATCGACGTGCACCTGGTCACCCACCCGGAGATGGGCCGGGGGCGGCGCGGCGCGGGCGTGCCGGCCGCGCTGTCGCGGCGGCGCCGGCTGCTCGGCTTCGGCCTCGCCGGGCTCGGCATGCCGCTGCTGACGGTCCTGCTGCGGGCCCTGCCGGACCTCAGCCTCACCAACGACATCCTGCTCTTCCTCACCGGCGTCGTCGGGGTCGCGCTCGTCGGCGGGCTGTGGCCGGCGCTGGTCGCCGCGCTGGGCGGTTCCCTGCTGCTCAACTGGTTCTTCACGCCTCCGTTCCGCACGCTGACCATCGCCGAGGCCGACAACCTGCTCGCCCTGGGCGTCTTCGTCGCCGTCGCCGTGGCCGTCAGCGGGGTCGTCGACGTCGCGGCGCGGCGCACCAGGGAGGCGGCGCGCGCCTCCGCCGACGCGCAGACGCTGGCCACGGTGGCCGGTGGGGTCCTGCGCGGCTCTCCGGACGGCGGCTGGAGGCGGCGGACCGGCGCGTCGTGGAGGCGTTCGCCGCGCAGGCAGCGGTCGCGCTGCGGCAGGAACGCCTCGCCGAGGAGGCGGCCAGCGCCCGGCCGCTCGCCGAGGCCGACCGGATGCGTACGGCGCTGCTCGCCGCGGTCAGCCACGACCTGCGTACGCCGCTGGCCTCGGCGAAGGCCGCGGTGAGCAGCCTGCGCAGCCCCGACGTCGAGTTCGACGCCGACGACCGGGACGAGCTGCTGGCCACCGCCGACGAGTCCCTGGACCGGCTCGGGCGGCTCGTGGCGAACCTGCTGGACATGAGCCGCCTGCAGGCCGGTGCCCTCGGCGTGACCCGCGTGCCGATCGGGCTGGAGGACGCGGTGCCGAGAACCCTGGACGAGCTGGGCCCGCAGGCCGCCGACGTCGGCACCGACATCCCCGCCGACCTGCCCGCCGCCGTCGCCGACCCGGGGCTGCTGGAGCGGGTGCTGGTCAACGTCGTCGCCAACGCGCTGCGGCACAGCCCGCCCGGGCGGCCCCCGGCCATCACCGCCAGCGCCCACGCCGGCCAGGTGGAGCTGCGCGTCCTCGACGTCGGCCCCGGCATCCCGCAGGACCAGTGGGAGCACGTCTTCCTGCCGTTCCAGCGCCTGGGCGACCGGGACAACGCCACCGGCGTCGGCCTGGGCCTGGCCCTCTCCCGCGGCCTCGCCGAGGCGATGGGTGGCAGCATCACTCCCGAGACCACCCCCGGGGGCGGCCTCACCATGGTGCTGCGGTTACCCGCCGCCACCCCGAGCGCCGCGGAGGGGCAGCAGGAATGACCCGCATCCTGGTCGTCGACGACGAGCCGCAGATCGTCCGTGCGCTGCGGATCAACCTGCGGGTCCGGGGCTACGAGGTGCAGGCCGTCGCGGCCGGCACGGCGGCGCTCAAGGCAGCCGCCAGCGACCCACCCGACCTGGTGGTGCTCGACCTCGGCCTGCCCGACATCGACGGGGTGGAGGTCATCCGGGGCCTGCGGGGCTGGACGCACGTGCCGATCATCGTGCTCTCCGGCCGCGCCGGCAGCCAGGACAAGGTCGCGGCCCTGGACGCCGGCGCCGACGACTACGTCACCAAGCCCTTCGGCATCGACGAACTCCTCGCCCGGATCCGCGCCGTGACCCGGCGACTGCACGTCAGCGCCGACGCGACCACCGCCACGCTGCGCGTCGGCCGGCACACCGTCGACCTCGCCGCCCGTACGGTCACCCGGGACGACGGCGCCGACGTCCGGCTCACCCCCACCCAGTGGGGGGTGCTCGAACAGTTGCTGCGTCACCCGGGCAAGCTCGTCAGCCAGCGCCAGCTCCTGCACGACGTCTGGGGTCCCGAGTACCAGAACGAGACCAACTACCTGCGCCAGTACATGGCCCAGCTGCGCCGCAAGCTGGAGGACGATCCGGCCCGCCCGCGCCACCTCATCACCGAGCCCGGCATGGGCTACCGGTTCCGGCCCTGACCGCGGCGTCGGCGCCGCGCGTTCCGAGGTGCCGACCGCCGGCCGCGGGGGGTGCGGCCGGCGGTCGACGCCCGGGTGACGGGTGGCTCAGCGGCCCTGGAGGGCCCGCACGTTGTCGCCGAAGGTCCAGCCCTTCGACCCGTCCCAGTTCAGCGACCAGGTCATCAGGCCCTTCAGGCCGCCCCGGTAGGTGTTCCACGCCTGGGCCACCGTCGCCGGGGCCATGTGGCCGCCCCCGGCGCCGGGCTGCGCCGGCAGCCCGGGGACCTGCTTGTCGTACGGGACCCGGATGGTGGTGCCCTGCACGACCAGTCCGGCGTTGAGGCAGTCGGTCTGGGCGGTGAAGCCCTGCACGGTCCCGGCCGGGTAGGAGTCGCCGGAGCAGCCGTACATGCTGCCGTTGTAGTACTGCATGTTCAGCCACCAGAGCCGGCCGTTGTCGGCGTACCGCTTGATGATCGGCAGGTACGCGCCCCAGATGGAGCCGTAGGTGACGCTGCCGCCGGTGACGTACGCGGTCTCCGGCGCCATGGTGAGGCCGAAACCGGCGGGCATCCGCGCGAGCACCCCGTCGATGATGCGGATCAGGTTCGCCTGCGACGGGGAGAGCTGGGAGATGTTCCCGCTGCCGGTGAGCCCGGTCTCGATGTCGATGTCGATGCCGTCGAAGTTGTACCGCTGGAGGATCGGTACGACGGTCGCGACGAACCGGTCGGCGACCGCGGCCGAGCTGAGGTCGATTCCGGCGGTCGCGCCACCGATCGACAGGAGGATGGTCAGGCCGGCCGCCTTGGCACGGCACATCTCGGCGGGAGTGGGCACCTTGACGGTGGCGTCCATGCCGTCCTCCCAGAGCACGGTGCCGTCGGCGCGGATGACGGGGAACGCCGCGTTGATCACGTTGTACCCGTGCGCGGGGATCCGGGCGTCGGTGATCGGGATCCAGCCCAGCGGTGGGTGGACTCCGTTGGCCGCGCCGTCCCAGTTCTCCCAGTAGCCCTGGAGCACCTTGCCGGCCGGCTTCGGCTTGCCGGCGCAGGTGCCCGGGCCGGGCGGGGTGGGCGTCGCGGTCGGCGTCGGGGTCGGGGTGGGGGAGGGCCCCGACGTGGCGGTCGGGGTGGGTGCGGGTGTGCCACCGCCGTCGCAGGCGCCGAGGTCGGTCCAGAGCGAGGGCGTCGCGGCGGGGTTCCAGCCGGCGCCCGGCGGGGGCGTGTGCGTCACCAGCGCCTGGTAGGAGCGACCGGCATAGCTGACCCGGCTGCCGGCGGCGTACGTCGTCCCCTCGGCCCAGGCCGGCGCGGTGCAGGCCGTGGCGGCGACGTCCGGGGCGGTCTCCGCGGCAGCGCGGCCGTGCACGGCGGGCATGGCCGCCAGGGTGGCGGTGAGCGCCGCGCCGGCCAGCAGCGCGGGCATCGTACGTCGAAGTCGCATGGCATTCCTCCTCGTCGATGGCGGGAGGCTATCAATTAACTTTGTTAAATGTAAGCGTCGGGGCGTAGGCGGGCGTGCCGGTGAGGCCGTCGCGGGGCGGCCGGCGGCTGCCGGAGGAGGACGGTAAAACTTTTCGCCAATATCGACTATGGCCGTGGAGCTAATCTCCGGATCGGGATACCCTCCGGTGGACACCTGCCGTCCATCGTGGAGGAGATCGAGCATGCGTAAGTTGATGTCGGCGGTCGGAGCCGGAGCGATGCTGACCGTGGGGCTGCTCGCCGGCGCGAGCCCGGCGCAGGCGGCGAGCTGCACGCTCGTGCAGTCCGAGATCTACAACGGGGCCAACATCATCGCCTGGTCGCAGGGCCTGCAGGGCTGCTCCGGCGACGTCTACTGGGAGATCCAGTCGGGCGACGCCGGCGGCTGGCAGGTCGCGCAGAGCGGCACCACGCACTACGCCAACGAGGTGCAGAGCTACTACGGCGACGTCGAGCTGCCGTGTTACCTGCGGGTCTACGCGAAGTTCGGCACCCAGGAGAAGCTGACCCAGCCCGCGCGCAACAACAACTGCGCCGGCTGACGACCGGGTCGGACGGGGCGGGGTGCGCGCCCCGTCCGACCCGGACTCCCGCAGGGCTACGCAGCGGGATACCGCGTGACGTAGACGGGCTCGCCGACCCGCGTCGTGTCGGCCGCCGCGCCCACGCCGTTGACCACGTGGTCGATCGTGCCGGCGCTCAGGTTCACGGTCATGACGTGGTGCAGCCTGACGCCCGGCGCGACGGGGACCTCGAAGCCGTTCTCCGTGCGGATCGACGGGTTGTTCTGGTTGAACACGTACACCCCGCCGCCGTGCAGCGTGTGGTGCCGCACCCGGTCGCCGACCTTGTAGCCGGCCCAGCCCTCGACGGCGCCGTTCATCCAGTCGGCCTGCGTCGGCGGGTCGTACGGCAGCTCGTTCTGGTAGAGGATCGTCGTGCCGTGCTCACCGTTCCAGACCGTGTTGTACCGCTGGAAGTGCTCGACGAACAGGCCGGTGGCCGTCACGTGGTCGCCGTTGATGACGGCGCCGTAGCGACCGGTGTTGGTCCGCCAGCGGTCGGTGTCGCCGTTGACGCCCTCGGTGAAGCCCTCGACGCCGTGGTCCCCGCGCCACACCCAGGTGTGGTCGATCAGGACGTGGTCGGCGTTGACCTCGAGCGCGGTGTGCGTCCTGCCGACGTGCGGCCCGCCGACGCGGAAGTACACGTCCGAGAGCGTGATCGGGTTGCGCGGGGTGCTGGCGTTGCGGCCGTGCTCGCGCCCCACCCGCAGCAGCACCGGCGACTCGGTCAGGCCGGCGTCGATGGTCACCCCGGCGACGACGACGCCGGGCACGCCGGCGACGTCCAGCGGTACGGCGCCGCCCACGGCGGTGAGCGTGGCGTGCCCGATGCCGAGCACCACGGTGTCGGGCCGCCGGACCTCGATGCTGCGGGCGATGTCGTACACCCCGGGGGTGAGCAGCAGGTGCTTGCCGCGGGCGAGCTGGGCGTTGATGACGTGCACCGGATCGGACGGCTTGGCGATGAAGAAGTCCCGGATGCCGATGGTGCGCCCCGGCGTCGTGCCGTCGCCCCAGGAGATGCCCCGGCTGTCCCGCCGGACGGCGGGGACGCGGACCTGGTAGCGGCCCCGGTCGTCGACGAACAGGTACGGCTTCTCCCTGCTCAGGGGCGTGGTGTCCAGCGTGGTGTACGGCGGGTCGGGAAAGTCGGCGTCGTCGGGGGCGCCCACGGTGCCCGCGAAGACCTGGTTCCACACCGCGTTGGACCAGCTCTCGACCTCGCTGTTGCGGGTCAGCCACTGCTGCTGGGAGCCGTTGGTGGTGGCGGGCAGCCGGGAGTCGGCGATGAAGCCGCCGCTGGCGTACTGCGGGCCGGCGGTGCAGTAGTCCATCAGGGACAGGCCGCCGCCGCTGATGTCGAGGCGGCGCATGGAGACCGCCTGGGAGACCGCCCAGAAGTTCGCCGAGGAGCGGCAGCCGTCCTGGCCGGTGGCGTTGACGGACAGCGACAGGTTGGACAGGGTGCGCCAGAAGTTGACCAGGGCGATGCAGTTGCCGGTCCCGCCGCCTTCGAGGCAGCGGTTGTAGGTCTCGATCTTGCCGTTGACGGTGACGTCGGTGGGGGAGGCGCCCAGGCCGGAGACCTCGGTGTAGTAGCCGACCTTCACGTGCAGGGGCTGCGTGTCCGTACCGTAGCTGCCGGGCTTGAAGAGGTACGCGTGCCGCGCGGTGCCCATCTCGGCGTCGACCTGCCGGGCGTGCGCCGCGTCGAGGGTCGCCTGGATCTCGGCGACCGGTGTGTCGGGGTCGAAGATCGTCACGTTGGGCCCGAAGTCCGGGGCGCCGTGCCGGGCCGGTCCGGCGGCGGCGGCCGTGCCGGTGGTGCTGGCGACGGCCGTCAGCACCAGGCCGAGGGCGAGCGTCCGGCGGAGCCGCCGTCGCGCGTCGGGGGACTGCATTCTCATCGTTCGTCCTCTCCGCCGGCCGGGGCGGGTGCCGGGCTCGGCGACGTGGTGGGGAGGCGTTCCGGTGCGGCGCGGGGTGGGCGCGCCGATGGCCGGGGCGCGGTCGTCGTCGACCTGCCTCATGGGGGCGGCGGCGGGGGCGACGCCCTCGTGAGAGCGCTCTCTCGCCATCGCGACTTCTATCACGGCGTGAAAGAAGGGTTGGCATGTTTCTACCCTGTCGATCCGCCGGGCGCTACCGCTGCGTGCTGACGGATCCCGCTCCCGCCAGACGCGGCCGACAGGCCGGTGGCGGGTCAGCCGTGCCCGGTCGGCCGGTGGAGCGGCTGCACGAGGACCGGTCGGTACCCGGCCTCGGGCGGCAACGCCACGCCTTCCACCAGGCCGCTGCGAAGGTGCAGCCGCACCAGGGGCAGACCGAACTCGTTGCGTCCGTGGTCGGCCGGGACGAGCACGTGCTCCGGGCTCTCCCAGACCGGCCCGCCCGGGACTGGGCTGGTCGCGCTGCCGCCGGGCAGCGGCAGCACCCGGGGCCGGTCGGGCTGTGCCGGGTCGTACAGACGCAGGCTCGGCGGCGCGTACACCCAGGAGTACAACTGCCGGCCGCCGGGCACGAGGGCGGCGGCCGGGTCCACGGGCAGCGGAACGACACCGCCGTCGGGCCGGACGAGTAGCGCCGGGTGGCTCCGGTCACGGGCCAGCGCCACACCGCTGTACGGGTCGACCTGGCGCAGCGCGTGCGGCAGCGGCTCCGGCTTCTCGCCCGGCGCCCAGCGCACCGAGGCCGCGCCGCCGTCGACGCTGGCGTACACGGCCCCGTCGTGGATCCCGACGGCGGAAAGGTTGTCAGCCCCGTCCCACGGCATGCTCTGCCGGGAACCGTCGGCGAGGTCGACGAGGTGCAGCCGGTTCCGGGACCGTCGGCCGACGTGGAACTCCACGACGGCCAGCCGCTCGCCGGCCGCGTCCAGGACGGCCCGCCAGCCCATGCTCGTGCCGAGCAGCGCGAACTCGCCGTCGGGGCGCACCAGCGCGGTCTGGGTGCTGCCGAGCAGCACGGTGCCGTGTCGGCTCTGCATGGCCTGCGTCACCTGGACCCCCGGCCAGCGCGCCAGCACCACCGGTGTGTCGTCGCGCCACACGACAAGCTCGCCCCCGGAGCCGACGAATCCGGCGCGGGGCGGTGGCCCGGAAGGTAGCGCCGCCGGCGGACGGGTCTCCTGGGTGGACGACAGGCGGCTCCTCGTCGTGACCCACGCCATGGTCGGACCGCTGACCCCTGGCGGCCGTACGGTGCCGCAGGGCCCGGCGTGCGGGCCGGGCCCGGCATCGCTCGCCGCGGTGGCCACGGTGCCGCGCAGCCGCCCGAGGCCGGTCGGTCGGCTCACCGGCTGCGGCGGTGGTTGCCGGGGCGCGCGCGGGGTCGGCTGGACGACCAGTGTCAACGGCCCGTCGGTGCTGTCGAAGGGGGCGAGCAGCCCGTCGCCGACGGCGTGGCGCAGGATCGCCCGGACGGCGTCCGGCGTGGTGAGCAGCCGATCGGCGAGCCAGTCGATGGTGACGGTCGCAGAGCCCTCGCGCGCCCACAGCAGCAACGACAGCAGGTCCGAGGTGGCGTACCGGAAGTGTGCGGAGGGACCGCCGCCGCGGGTGCGCAGGGCCGGCTGGGCGAGGTCGTCCTCGCTGAGCAGCGGGCTGCTGCGCGCGATCCACCGAGGTGGCTCCGGGCTGGCGGACACGGGCCAGAACCGCAGCAGGTAGCTGTCGCCCTCGTCGGCCGGTCGCCGGCAGAAACGCAACCGGTAGAGGCCCGGTTCCCCCAGGCGGAACGAGTCGCGGGGGGAACCGCCGGTCACCATCGCCAGGCCGACCGTCCCGCCGGTGGCGAAGGGCGTCTCGACGACATCGGCCCAGCCGTCGTCCTCGGGCGCGGGTGCGTCGTGGCTTTCGAGCCGCACCTCGTGGTAGTGGTCCGACGCGCGGCCGTCGATCCAGCCGTCCCCGGCGCGGGCGATTGAGCCGCACGGCTGCGTCTTCACCGCGTATTCCCGCAGCAACTCGTCGACCCGCACCCGCGCCGGACCCCACGGGTCCGCCTCGCGCAGCAGGAACGTGCCGTACTCCGGCCAGTATTCGCGGTCCTCGAAAGCCCGTAACAGTGCCACCGTCATTCCTCCCCGTCGCGCCCCGGCACGCTACCGACCGCCTCCGACGTCTTGTCGCCTCCGTGATCCGGTCGGGGGGCGGGACCGGCCATTTACCCGTCCACGACCAGGCGGATCCTCACGGTGTCGCCCACCGTCAGCCCTTCGGCCCGTCGCACGGCCGCCTTCACCGGCACGATGTATCGCCCGTCCTTGGGGAACAGGGACGTGCTCCAGCCGGTTTTCCCGATCCGCGCCGCGACGGGGATCATGCCCCAGCCGTAGCTCACCCCCGCGGACCTCGCGGCCAGCTCCTGGCAGCCCTCTTCCGGAACGGTGACGAAGTGCCATGGCGCGGGGCCTCTCCAGAACCACAGCTCGCCGCTCAACTCCAGGTCCATCGGCCCAGCATAGGAACGGGGACCGACTCTTTCGGACGGGTGATGCGCCGCTCGGCGACGCCGGCGACCTGGCCGGGCAGCCGGAGACCGAGCCCGGGTTCGCGGTAACCCGCGCGCCCGCCGGCCCGGCGGCACTCGCGTCGCCGGCGCCGATGGGGCAGCATTCCTCCGTGCTCCTGATCGTTCCATCGGACCCGCTGCGACCGCGCCACCCGGACGCGCACTTCGCGCCGGAGGCCCGCGCCGCCCGGGAGGCCGGCGTCGAGGTCGCCGTCGTCGACCACGACGCGTTGGCCCGTGGCGACGACGTGTCGCAGGCGGTGTCGCGGGTGACGGCCGAGGGCGTCGCGGTCTACCGCGGCTGGATGCTGCGCAGCGAGCGGTACGCCGCCTTCGCGGACGCGTTGGCCCGACGGGGCGTCAGCCTGCGTACGAGCGGCGAGCAGTACCGGCGCGCCCACGAGCTGCCGGGCTGGTATCCGGACCTGGTCGAGTTGACGCCACGCTCGGCGTGGACGGTCGGCACCGAGCGTGTCGAATTCGACCGGGCGAGGCGCGCGCTCGGCGGCGGGGCGGCGGTGCTGCGCGACTACACCAAGTCGATGAAGCACCACTGGCACGAGGCGGCGTTCATCCCGGATCTCGACGACGGCGACGCCGCCTGGCGGGTCGCCAGCCGCTTCCTCGACCTGCGCGGCGACGATCTCGTCGGCGGCCTGGTCCTGCGCCGGTTCGAGCGGTTCACCACCGCCGAGGTCCGCACGTGGTGGGTCGACGGCGTCTGCGTCCTCGTCGGCGCCCACCCCGACAGTCCGCACGACACGCCGCCGGAGGCGTTCGACGCGGGCCCGGTGAGCGGTGCGGTGGCGGCGCTGGGGCTGCCGTTCGTGACCGTGGACCTGGCACTGCGCGCCGACGGCGTCTGGCGGATCGTCGAACTCGGTGACGGGCAGGTCAGCGACCGACCATCCACCATCGACCCGGCCGCTCTGGTCGACGTCCTGCGGCGCGGATCCTGACCTCCGAAACTTCCGGTGCTCCGACCGACGCCGGTCCGACTCAAGGGCAGGGTGTGAGCCTGTCCGAGGCGACGATGCGGCATTCAATTGTCGAAAGAATCCGATAACCGGGCGTTGAGGTTCCGGACATGTTCCGATACGGTCCGTATGGAAGGGCTTCGATCAACTCACGGTGTCGAGGATGCTGACGGCGGCGTGGTCTCCGGGCGACCACTCCACCGGCCCACGCCGTGGCGGGCGGTTGCCGAGGCGGCCTTCTCCTCCATTCGGCTCATCGAAAGGCTCTGCCATGGACAACATGCTCGCCCGTGCCAGCGGGCGCCCGGTGACCCGCCGGCGGCCACGCGTCGCGCTGGCGTCGGTCGTGGTCGGTCTCGCCGTCGCCGCCACGACGGTCGCGGTGGCGTCCGGCGCCAGCGCCGGCACGACCCTGGGGGCGTCCGCCGCCGAGAAGGGGCGCTACTTCGGCGCCGCGGTCGCCGCCCACAAGCTCTCCGACGCCACGTACGTCGGGATCCTCAACCGGGAGTTCAACTCGGTCACCCCGGAGAACGAGATGAAGTGGGACGCCACCGAGCCGTCCCAGGGCCAGTTCACCTTCGCCAACGCCGACCGGATCGTCAACCACGCCCGCGCCAACGGGATGCAGGTGCGGGGCCACGCCCTGGCCTGGCACTCCCAGCAGCCGGGGTGGGCGCAGAACCTCAGCGGCAGCGCGCTGCGCCAGGCGATGGTCAACCACGTCACCCAGGTGGCGACCTACTACCGTGGCAAGATCCACTCCTGGGACGTGGTGAACGAGGCGTTCGCCGACGGCGGCAGCGGGGCCCGACGCGACTCGAACCTGCAACGCACCGGCAACGACTGGATCGAGGTGGCGTTCCGCGCCGCGCGCGCCGCCGACCCGACCGCGAAGCTGTGCTACAACGACTACAACACCGACGACTGGTCGCACGCCAAGACCCAGGCCGTCTACAACATGGTCCGCGACTTCAAGGCCCGGGGCGTGCCGATCGACTGCGTGGGCCTCCAGTCGCACTTCAACAGCGCCTCGCCCTACCCGGGCAACTACCGCACCACGCTGTCCAGCTTCGCGGCGCTCGGCGTCGACGTGCAGATCACCGAGCTGGACATCGAGGGCTCCGGCGCCAGCCAGGCCACCGCGTACCGCAATGTGGTCAACGACTGCCTCGCCGTGGCCCGCTGCAACGGCATCACCGTGTGGGGCATCCGGGACACGGACTCCTGGCGAGCCAGCGGCACCCCGCTGCTCTTCGACGGCAGCGGCAACAAGAAGCCGGCTTACACCGCCACTCTCGACGCCCTCAACGGCGGCACCACTCCGCCGCCCACCACGGCGCCCCCGACCACCGCGCCGCCCACCACCCCGCCGCCGTCCGGCGACTGCGCCGCGACGGTGTCGCTGAACTCGTGGAACGGCGGCTTCGTCGCCACGGTACGCGTCACCGCAGGCGCCGCGGCGATCAACGGCTGGGCGGTCGCCCTCACCCTGCCGGGCGGCGCGACGGTCACCAACACGTGGAGCGCGCGCGCCACCGGGACCAGCGGCGCCGTGACGTTCCGCAACGTCGACTACAACGGTCGGCTCTCCGCCGGAGCCACCACGGAGTTCGGCTTCCAGGGCACCGGGACCGGCCCGACCGGCACGCCCACCTGCACCGCGAGCTGACCCGTCCGACGGCCCGGCGTGGGGAACGATCCGCGCCGGGCCGCCGACGCCGCCCGCACGGGCTCTGCGGTCTCCGCCCTGGACGGTCGTCGGGGCTACCGGAGTCCCAGCCGACCACTATGGGCCGTCCTCCGGCACTTGCCCTCAAGTCCACTTCAACTTCTACCGTCGACCCGGCAGGTTCGGTCGAGCGGATCAGGGCGTGGTCGGTATGAGCGTGCAGCGGACGGTACTGGTGACCGGGGGGACCGGGCGAGTGGGCGGGCAGGTCGTCGCCCGGCTCGTCGAGGCCGAGGGCGTGCGGGTGCGCGTGTTGTCCCGCGACCCGGCGAGGGCATCGGGGGTCCTGGGGCCGCAGGTGGAGGTGGTCGGCGGTGACCTCACCGCGCCCGACAGCCTGAGCGCCGCGCTGGACGGTGTGGACGGGCTGTTCCTCGTCTTCCCGTCGGTCACCGCCGACCGGGCGGCAGGTCGGTTGGTGGCGACGCTCGCCGAGCGGGTCAGGCGCATCGTCTATCTGTCTGCCCACGGCGTGCCGGACGACCCCGACGGCGCCGCTGAACCGGACGGGACCATCCTGGGCTCCCACGCCCGACTGGAGGGCCTGCTCGCGGGATCGGCCGCCGAGTACGCCTTCCTGCGCTCCAGCGGCTTCGCCGCGAACACCCTGGCGTGGGCGCCGCAGATCCAGCAGTCGGATGTACTGCGGTGGTTCGTTCCCCAGGCCAGACGGGCCCTGGTGCACGAGGCGGACCTCGGGGCCGTGGCGGCGCGGCTGCTGACGGACGACCGGCACCAGCGCGCGGCCCACCACCTGGCCGGCCCCGAGCAACTGACGCAGGTCGAGCAGCTCGCGGCGATCGGTGCCGCGCTCGGCCGGACCCTGCGTTACGAGGAGATGGACTCCGCACAGGCCGCCGCCGAGCTGTTCCCCACGATGCCGGCGGGCGTGGCCGCCGCGATCATCGCCGGCCACGCGGCGATGATCACGCAACCCGAGCCGGTCACCGACACCGTCCGGCATCTGCTGGGCCGGCCCGCACTGACGTTCGCGCAGTGGGCCCGCGACCACGTGGAGGACTTCACCGGCCGGCAGTAGACGCCGCCCTGCTGCTCGCGACTGGCATGCCCGCTACTTCGACCGCGGCCGGCCGACAGTCAGGTGACCGGCACGGGCGGACCCGTGACGGGATCCGCGTCACCGCCCGGTGCGACCCGTCTGCCTGGTCGCCGTTCTCCTGCCGGTCGCTCGACAGCAGGCGGCTCGCACAGGATTGGGCTGCTCTCAGCCGGCGCCGAAGCAGACGAAGGCGGCGGCGGTGGCCTGGGCGGCACCACCACCGGCGGTGCCGAACGCGCGCTGGGCCTCGGCGAGCGCCACCGCCGGCGGAGCACCGGCACGCATCCGCCGGTGCAGGTCCAGCATCAGCGCGGTGGTCAGGTCGGCCGGGACCGGCAACACGGTGGCGATCAGGCTGCGGGTGCCCAGGGCCAGCAGCACGGCGGTGAAGCCCATCACCTCGTCGCCCGGCCGGACGCCGGAGAGGCCGGAGTCGCAGGCGGAGAGCACCACGCAGCCCGGTGGGCGGGTCAGCCGCTCCAACTCGTACGCGGTCAACGGCCCGTCGGCCAGTTCGAGGGTGGAGAAGAGCGGGTTGTCGGCGCGGAAGGCGCCGTGCGCGGCGATGTGCGCCAACCCGGCCCCGTTCAGCGCGTCGGTGACCGCGTCGGCGGTGGCGGCGCAGCCGGTGAGGGTGCGGGAGCTTGGCAGGGCCGCGCCGAGCTGACGTACCTCGGTCTCGGCGGCGGGCAGTCGTGGGCCGGCCACCAGCACCGGCGGGCCTGCCGGGACGGTCCGCCCGACGGCGCGCAACCAGACCGTCGCCGAGGGCGCCACCGTCACCGGCCGGCCGGCGCAGGTCGGCAGGCCCGACCAGGGCACGGCGTGCAGCGCGGCGATCGGGACGATCACCAGTGGCCGGTCGCGCAGCAGCCGGCGTACGGGGTCGAAGAGCTGCTGGTCCAGCGCGGTGGTGGCGAACTCGACCCCGGCCCGGGCGCTGGCCGAGTCGCCGGTGGTGACCAGCCGGCGCAGGCCGAACCGGTGCAGGCGGGCCCTGCCCAGCGCCTCGTCGAGAGGGCCGAGGTCGTGCAGGCTGGTCCGGCCGTCGCGGACCAGTACCGCGCGCAGCCGTGGCCCGTGCGCCACCAGCTCCAGCAGCACGGCGTCACCGAGCGCGGCGGCGAGGGCGGCAACCGTCGGCGGTGCCACCAGGTCCCCGCCGTCCGCGCCCCGGGCCCCGCCGTGCGCGCCCCGGGCCAGTTCGCGGATGCGCTGTTCGAGTCGGGCCTGGCTGCGCCGCAGCGCGTACCCGGGGTGCCCGGCGAGCAGCGCGTCCTCCAGAGCGGTGCTGACCATCCGCAGCTCGGCCAGGGCGGCGGCCAACTCGGGGTCCTGCGGCGGCTGCACCGCGCGCATCCGCAGGGCGTTGGCCCGCCAGCGTTCCGCCCAGGCCAGCACCTGGGCGGGCGTGCCGGTGCGCACGGCGATGTCCAGTCCCTCGGCGGCGAGTTCGTGCCCGTACGCCCCGCTGTGTGCGCGCAGCTCGGTGGCGCCGAGGGAGGCCCGGTGGCCGTCGAGCACCCCCAGCCCTCGGCGCAGGGCCCGGGCCGCACCGCGTAGGTCACCGTCGAGCCGGCGCCGCAGCGCGAGCGCGTACCAGCCCTGCGCTCGGTGGGGCGCGGTGCCCCGGCGGTGCGCGCGGGCCGCCACCGCCAGCAGCTCGGCCGCCCGCGCGGGTCGGCCCATCGCCTCGGCCAGCCGGGCGGCCTCGATCCGGGTGGTCAGTGCCGGCGAGGGCCAGCCGGTGGCGTCGAGCTGCCCGGCGGTGCGCACCATGGCCGTGAACAGGGCCGTCGACCGGGTGCCCCGGGCGAACTCGGCGCGCAGCTCGACGTGCCGGGCAAAGGCGGCCCAGATGCGGCGCCCCTGGCGGCGGAACCGGGCCCGGGACGAGGCGGCGGCGGCCGCAGCGGTGTCCAGGTCACCCGCGAGCAGCGCCGCCCGGGCCCGCGCCAGCAGCGCCTCGGCGAGATCCGAGGCCATGCCGCGCCGCCGCAACTCCGTCACGGCGGACGTGGCGACCTCGACCGCCTCGTCGACCAGCGGTACGGAGAGCAGCAGTTCGAAGCGGTCCAACAGCAGCGCCGGCCGGGGCACCGACAACCGGCGGTACTCGTCGCCGACGGTGGCGAAGCTGCGCAGCGCGCCCGCGACGTCGCCGCGCTGGCCGGCGGCGATGCCGATGTTCCAGCGGGCGTCGGCGGCGGCCAGGTCGAGCCCGAGCCGGCTGAAGATGGCCGCGGAGCGGAACAGGTCGTCGTCGGCGTCCCGGCTGGTGCCCCGGTGGGCGTTGAGCAGCCCACGGTTGTTGCGCGCCCGCGCCTCCAGCAGCAGGTCACCCTCGCGCTGGGCGATCTCCACCGCGATGCCGTAGTCCCGGACCGCCTCGTCGAACCGTCCCCGGTAGTGCAGCACCACGCCCCGCTGCATCCGGGCCCGGCCGGCGTCGGCACCGGTCAGCCGGGGCAGTGCCAGGGTCACCGCGCGAAGCGCCGCGCCGGTGCGCCCGGCGTTGGCCAGGACGTACCCGAGGCTCATCCGGGCCAGTGCCCGTGCCCGGGGCGAGTCGGTGACGCGCACCGCCCGGCGCAGGTGCCGCAGGGCGCCCGGCAGGTCGTTGAGTTCCCGCAGGGCCAGCCCGATGGCGCGTTCGGCGGTGGACCGCTCGTCGGCGTCGGGCTGCCCGGTGGCGAGGACCTGCCGGGCGATCGCGATCGCCTCGCGGGGGTAGCGCTGGACGGCGTCGAGCGCGGCCTGGGCCTGGACGGCACCGGGATCGGCGCTGTCGGCCATGCCAAGAAGAATCCCGCAGTCACGCTCCCCGGTCAATCGCCTCGAGGCGGATCGGACGTCAATCGCCTGACCGACGATCAATTGACACCCGACTATCCTTTGAAATAATCGTCCGGTGCCTCGGAGAGCGCTTCCGTGGCTGCCCGGCCCGCCGCCGACCACGCATCTTCGACCGCCTGGAGGACCGGTGCCGTCTGACGACTCCGTCGCGTCGCGCCCGCCCGCCGGGCTGTCCCGCCGGCAGGTCATGGCCTGGTCCACCCTGGTCGCCGCGGCGGGGCCGCTCGGTCTCGTCGGGCGCGGCGCCCCGGCCGCCGCCGGCGAGTCGCCCGACGAGACCTACCAGCGGGCCTTCCTGGAGGCCCTGGCCGCCGACCCCGACCTGCGCCGCCATGCCGTCGCGGGCCGGGAATTCCTTTACCGGCCCCGGCAGTTGCTGGTGGCCCACCCGGACGTGCAGCGGGTCGTGGGTCGGCTGCGCAGCTACGGCCACCCGGTCACCGAGGGCGTCGGCTTCGGCGGGGTCGCCCGACTCCTCTTCGCCACCGAGACCGACATCCCGTCGGTGGTGACCAGGCTCCGCGACCCGCAGCAGTGGCCCGGGCAGCCGGTGCCCCTGGTCCAGCCGCACCACGCCCTGCTCGGCTTCGGCAACATCATGGGCAACCCGGGCGGTCCGCCCCGGGTCGCCGCTGCCCTGCCGGCACCGGATCCGGCGCGCGCGGGTGAGGGGGCGGGGGTGACGGTGGGGATCTGCGACACCGGCATCTGGCGGCTGGCCGGTTCCCGCCATCCGCAGTGGTTGGCCGGCAGCTACCTCCCCGAGGTCGACGACGAGGACGCCCTCTACGTCGGCGCCGACGTGCTCGCACTCCAGGGCGGCCACGGCACGTTCGTCGCCGGGGTGGTCCGGCAGGCCGCGCCGGGCGTACGTCTCGATCCCGAGGTCGCGCTGAACGCCACCGGCGTCGGCGACGAGGAGATGCTTGTCGCCGCCCTCGGTCGGCTCGGCCCGCAGGTGTCGGTCGTCAACCTCTCGTTGGGCTACTTCACCCAGGACGACCAGCCTCCGCTGCCGCTGGTCAACGCCCTGGCCGGGCTGCCCGGCCGGGCGGTGGTGGCGTCGGCGGGCAATGCCGGCACCAGCCGGCGGGCCTGGCCGGCCGCCCTGGACCGGGTCCTGGCGGTGGGCGCGGTGAGTGCCGGCGCCACCGGCCCGGTGCCGGCGCCGTACAGCAGCTACGGGTCGTGGGTGGACGCCTGTGCCCTGGGGGACCGGAGCAGCACCTACGTCAGGGGCCGGTTGCAGTTGCCGGGCCAGCCGATCCGGTACTTCGACGGCTTCGCGGCCTGGACGGGCACCTCGTTCGCCACCGGCCACGTCGCCGGCCGGCTGGCCGCGCTGATGACCAGTGCCGGGCTCGGCGCGGAGGCTGCCCGGGCCGCGCTGGTCGCCGGCCCCCGCTGGCATCCCGACTACGGCGTACTCGTCGCGTGAGGTCGTCGGCACCGGCGCGCGGGGCGTCGTACCGGTGAGCGAGCGCAGCACCGTCGGGCTGGTCGCCGCCGCCTCCTGCGGTGACGAGCGGGCGTGGGGCGAGCTGGTGCGCCGCTACACCCCCCTGGTGCTCTCGGTGATCCGATCCCACGGACTCGACCAGGTCGACGCGGCGGACGTGAACCAGACCGTCTGGCTCCGCGCGGTGGAGCACCTGGGACGGCTGCGGGAGTCCAACGCCCTGCCCGCCTGGCTGGTCACCACCACCCGGCGGGAGTGTTACCGGCTGCTTCGCCTCGGCCGGCGGACCCAGCCGTTCGACCCGTACGACGACTCGGTCGACCGGCACGTCGGTGCCCATCTGCTGGTGGACCCGGTCACCCCGGACGAGGACCTGTTGCGCGCCGAGCGGCAGCAGGCGCTGCGGGAGGCGTTCGCGCAGTTGCCGCCGCGCTGCCGGGACCTGCTGGCCCTGCTGCTGGCCGATCCGCCGGTCAGCTACCGCGAGATCGGCGCGCGGTTGGGCATGCCGGTGGGTAGCGTCGGTCCGAGCCAGGCCCGGTGCCTGCACAAGCTGCGGAACTGTCCGGCACTCGCCCCTTTCCTCAGGGCGCGCCCGGGTGACGAAGGGAGCGGAGGTGACCGGGATGGAGCCGTGGCCGCCAGCCGCTGACGACGCCCTGCTGGCCGAGTTGAGGGCCGCCCTGCGGGACTCCGGCCCGGTGCCGGAGGAGTTCCTGGCCGCAGCCCTCGCCGCGTTCAGCTGGCGGACCGTCGACGCCGAGCTGGCCCTCGCCGAGCTGACCTTCGACTCGGTCTGCGATCCGGAACCGGCCGGTCCCACCCGCTCCGCCGGCTCGGCCCGCACGCTGACGTTCCGCGCCGGTGCGGTGGTGGTCGAGATCGAGCTGACCCCGACCGGCATCGTCGGGCAGCTCTCACCGGCCCGGGGCGGGCGGGTCGCCGCCCGGACCGCCGTCGGCCCGTACGAGGAGGTGCCGGTGGACGCGGTCGGCTACTTCTCGATGGGGGTGCCGCCCGCCGGTCCGGTCCAGTTCTGCGCCCGCACCGTCGGGTACGCGGTGGCGACCACCTGGGTCACGCTGCGCTGAGCGGACACCGAGGCGGGTCCGCCCGGGACACCGGCCGGACGGGCGGAACGGAGGTCGCGGGCCCCGTCCGCGACCTCCGTCCCTGCCCCTCGAGGGCGTTATCCGGCCCGCTGGGCCACCGTGATGTCGTACCGCACGCCGCCGAGGTCGGCCCGTGCGGCGCCGGTGGTGTCCGGGCCGATCTGGGTCACGTTGACGGCGATCTGCTCCCGGGTCGGCACGGTCGCCGTGAAGTTCAGCGAGAAGGCGAGCCGCTCACCGGGGTTGAGCTCCAGGTTGTCCAGGCTGGCCTGGCCGATGTCCACGATCTCGACCTGGTTGCGGCCCACCTCGCGGACACCCTTGCCGGCCTTGCCGCCCTTGGCCCAGCGCTCGAACAGGGTCGGTCCGAGGTCGGCGACGAGCCGGCCACCGGCGGCCTGGAACGGTGCCCCGGTCTGGCTGAAGACCACGCTGCTGCGGGCCGGCCGGGTCAGCGTGTTGCCGATGGCGAACGGCCGGATCTGCGCCAGGCCACCGGCGGTCACCGCCACCGAGTCCACGTTGCGCCAGGCGATGTTGTTGTTGTTGCGGGTGTTGACGCCGATGTCCGGTCCCTCGAAGGTCATCGGGTCGTTGGCGGAGATCCAGCGGGCCAGCAGGCAGAAGTGACCCGGGCCGGGCACGTTGTCCCACGGGATGGTGACCGTGGTGACGCCCGGGTAGACCGGCACCGCCATCGCCCCGATCTGCGTCCACGCGCCGGGCCAGCCCGCCCCGCCGCCGGGCGTGGTCCGGTAGACCCAGATCGTGCCCTCCTCCATGACGCTGTCGCCGTACGGGCCGGGGTTGCGCAGCTTGATGAAGATGTAGTTCCGCTGGCCGACGATCGGGTTCTGGCTGGTCGCGCACTCGATGGCGGTGTGGCAGACCTTGATGTCCGGGCTCTGCCAGAGCGGGTTCAGCGCGTGCGGTTCGAGCCCCACGTCGGCGGCGGTGTCCTTCATGTACACGTCGACGGCGGCGGCGGTGGCGGGGCCGTCCGCGCCGGCCAGTGGTGCGGCGCCGGCCGCGGTGACGGACAGCAGCGTCGCCAGTGCCGCGCCGGTGAGCAGGGCGAGCGTCGAACGGCGCGCTCTTCCTGCGAGTCTGGTAGACACATTTCCTCCCGATGATGGGGGATCGCCGTTCGCCCCGGGGTGGTGGCGTGGGCGGGTGGACATCCTTACGGAGTCCGATCGATGCGAGTAGATACATCTGGCGCCGACGGGTGATGTCAGATGGCGGGAGTTGCCGTCAAGCCGGCGAAAGCCGCAGAGCGCTCGGACGCGGCGCGCGAATGAGGGCGCACTCACTGCCCGATGACCGACGCGCTACTGACTGCCACTGCCTTCCGGGTGCTACCTCTCTGCGGGCGTTCGGCCGACCGGGCCGGGCCGGCAGAGCGAAGGGGCCCTCCACATGTTCCCGTTTCCCGACGAAGCGACCAGGAAGGCACTCGATCTCGGCCGGCGCGAGGTGTTCCAGACCTACCGGGTGCTGATGGCCTGCGAACTCCAGCGGTTGCGCCCCATCGTCGGGGCGCTGCCGGCAGGGCTGCGCCGCGACCAGTTGACCGCCCGGCTCGACAAGGTCGCCGCCCTGGCCGTCGGGACCTGGCTGCAACGGATCGCGGAACGCGGCGCGACGATGCATCGGGCGGCCACCCTGTTCAAGGAGGTGCAGGACTCGCTCGACGGGGTCGTGCCCTCCGCCGTCGGCAATCCGTACCTCATCGCCGTTGTGGACGAACTGAAGACCAGGATCGTCGACGTCATGAACGACGACACGAGTCCCACGCACGTCGCCGTCAACACCGCGTTCGCGCGTCTGTTCGGGTCCACCTCGTCGGTGGCCAAGGCGCGTTTCGCGCAGACGGTCACGGCCCTGCAGGCAGTGCTCAAGCGCACCGACGGCCGGCGGTCGGGATTCGTGTGCAACCTGTCGTTGCCCGACGGGATGGGCGCACTGGCCAGCGGTCAGGGCGACACCGCCATCATCAACGTGGGTCGCTCCGCGCTCGACGGAACGATGCACCTGTGGGAGCTCGCCGCCACGCTCGCTCACGAGGGCACGCACATCCTGGCGGACAATCCGACGGTCGACATCGTCTACCGCCACCGCAACGCCGCCTACTACCTGCAGGGCCAGATCGCCCTGCAGAACGCCGCCAACTTCGAGCAGACCGTCCGCGAGGCGTTGGGCCAGGGCGGCCCGTTCCCCACCGACGAGCAGGTGGCCGCCATGCGGGGACGCACCGCGCCCCGGATGGACTCGCTGCACACCGTGCTCGCCTCCCGCATCACCCGCGCGTGGGTGCGCACCTACGACTTCACCCGCCTCGACTTCACCAGGACCGACCTGCCCAAGCCGGTCGCTCTCGTGCTCACCGACCTGCCGCAGGACCGGGCGCACGCGCCGTTGATCGGGGCTTACATGGAGGCGCTGCACGCGGCGATGCTGGCGCTGATGCGGGCGGAGGAGCGGCTGGTGGTGCGGGCCGAGCCGAAGATGCTCAACCACTCGACGGTCGTCAACGCGGACGGCACCATCCGGTTCACCATCAACTCCGACCTCGCCGCCCGGACGCCCGTGGCCCAGCTCCTGCACTGGATGCTGGACGAACTCGTCGCCGAGGCGAAGTGCCAGATCCCCAAGGACGGGGCGCAACTGCTGGCCCTGATCCTGGGCGTCGAGAAGTTCGACCGGGACAACGTGCACGACGTGCTGAACGACTTCTACGACTCCTTCCACTGAGCGGCGGCTGCCGAGCGGTGCGCCGATGCCGCCCCCCGTGGCGTCGGGGGCGTACCCATCGACCACAATCGGAGGCCGTCAACATCCACGGTCGAAGGGACACGAGTGAAACGCCGCCTTCTGCACATCCTGACGGTCGCGACCGTCGTCTTCTCCGGTACGGCTGTGGTGGCCGCGCCGGCCTCGGCGAGCGACGCGTGGGGCATCGTCTGCAACCTCCGGGAGAACACCTGGCTGCGCACCGATCCGCACGGCCACGTGCTGCTCACCCTGACTGCCGGCCGCGGGTTCCGCTGGCACGGTCAGGTCTCGGCGGTCGACGACGACACCTGGATCTACGGCCACGGCGCTGAGTACCCGTCCGTGGACGGCTGGGTCCCGGCCCGCAACACCACCTGCTGAACCAGCAGTCCCGCCGGGACGGCCGCCGACCGCTGCCGTCCCGGCGCACGGTGGCAGCCGGAAGCCGCTGACCATGCCGACTCCGGTCGTCCGTGCAGCCGACCCGGTGACCGACCCGGCGCTGTCGTTCCCGCTCGCCCTCTCGGGGTGGCTACCGGGGCGTCAGCACGCAGAACTCGTTGCCGTCGGGGTCGGCCATGACCACCCAGCTGACCTCGCCCTGGCCGATGTCGATCCGGGTGGCCCCGAGGGAGAGCAGCCGGTCGACCTCCGCCTGCTGGTCGCCGTCCGCTGGCGGAGCGAGGTCGAAGTGCAGTCGTTGTTTGCCTGTCTTCGGGTCCAGCGGTGGACCACCCCACGTGATCTTCGGGCCGCCGAGCGGTGAACGGATCGCTGTCTCCTGGTCCTGGTCCCAGACCAGCGGCCAGCCCAGCGCCTCGCTCCAGAAGTAGCCGACCTCCTGCGAGCCGTCGCAGGCCAGCGCCCCGACGAATCCGCAGTCGGCGAGGAAGTCGTTGCCCGGCTCGATGACGCAGAACTCGTTGCCGTCGGGATCGGCGAGCACGACGTGCCCGTCCTCCGGCCGTTGGCCGACGTCGATGTGCTCCGCGCCGAGTTCCAGCGCCCGGGTCACCGTCTGCCGCTGGTCCTCGAGGGACGTGCTCGTCAGGTCGAAGTGCATCGGATTCGGGCCGACCTTCGGCCTTTCGGTCGGCAGGAAACGGATCCGGAACCCGGTGTCGTCGGTGGGCAGCAGTGCGACACCGTCGGGTGGGTCGTCGGCCAGGTCCCAGCCCAGCACCCCGGACCAGAACCGGGCGAGCCGCAGAGGGTGGTTCGCATCGAAGCTGAGCGCGAACAGTTGACTCGTCATCTCCTGCGCATCTCCGATCGGCGGTGTGACCGCTGTCGACAGCACGCCTCGCCGGCGCGTAGCTCGGCAGCCTAGGGGCGGGCCGCGTCGTGCGCAGCCGAGTATTCGCCGGTCACCTCGCCGCCGGCGGCGAAGTGACTCCATTCCCGGCGGTCACGAGACGTGCTGCCAGAGCGGGGAGATCCGGGCCCGCGCGAAGCGCCAGCCGGCCGGCGTACGCGTGGCGGTGTAGCGGGCCTGGACGCCGGCGACCCGGTGCGGGGCCTCGCCCCGGCGGAAGAAGTACACGAGCTGATGGGTGCCGACCTCGGCGTGGTCGCCGTCGAGATCCACCACCACGTCGGTGTTGAGGTGCTGGGTCGACTCCTCCTCGGGGCTGGTCCGCCGTAGGACGTCGACGATGTCGTCGATGCCGTGCAGGGCCCCGCGCGGGCTGCTGGTCTCGGCGTCCGGGGCGTAGACGCCCCGCAGGTCCTCGAAGCGCCGCTCGTCCAGTGCCTGGGCGAGCCGGGCGACGAGTTCGGCGATCTCGGCGCGGTCGGTCACGGGTGACATCTCGATCCTCCATATCGTTGGTGCCGCCAACGATATGGCAGAGCGTTGGCGTCGCCAACGGCCTGTTAGCGTGGTCACCCGTGGAACCGACACCGGATCGTCTCGCGACGAAGGCGAGCTGGCTGATCACGCAGACCGCGGTGCACGCGCGGCGGCTCGTCGCCCAGGGATTCGCCACCGCGGGCGCGCGGGGCTACCACTACCGGGTGCTCGCGGCGTTGCGGGAGTTCGGTCCGACGAGCCAGGCGGAGCTGGGGCGGCGCTGCCGGATGGACCGCAGCGACGTCGTCGCGGCCGTGACCGAGTTGGAGGGGGAGGGCTTCGTCGAGCGCAGCGCCGACCCGGCGGACCGCCGACGCAACATCGTCACCAGCACCGAGGCGGGCGCGCGGCAGCTGCGGCGGCTGGACCGCGCGCTCGACGCCGTGCAGGACGAGCTGCTCGCCCCGCTGTCGGCCACCGAACGGCAGGCCCTGGTCGCGTTGCTCGGCAAGGTGCTCGACCACCACGGCGGCGCGCCGACGTCGTGATCCGGCCTGAGGGCCGCCAGGCCGCACCCGCCGGTCACGCTCCTGATCCGGCACGGCCACGGGCCCGCGCCGCCGATGGGCGGCCAGCGTCTGCCCCGACGTGTCGACGCAGGCGCCAACCGCGGGCCGGTTGGTGTGACCTAGATCATCGCCTCGTTTCCCGTCGGGGCCACGACTGACCGGTCGCGGTGCGCTCGGACCGGCTGGACCTGCGGCTTCCGTGAATCGCGGTCGCTCGTCACGCTGACCGCGCCTCGGCTGCTCGGCCGATGGGTCGCTGTCGTGTCGGTCACTACTGTTAGCGTGCCCTCGTTGTCGATCACGGCCGATTCCTCACGAAATCTGGCTGTTCTGCCGCTGCGGAGGGTATTCCTGATGGCCTGGCTACCGGTGGGAGACTCGTACGAGATCTCCCTCGTGGACGGAAAGGTGGCGGCCCGGTCCACCGGCCCGCGCGCCGGTGGTCGTCCCCTGAAGACGCTGCCGAAGGCGCTGCGCGACGACCCCGAGGTGGACCGGCTGCGCCAGCTCGCCCAGTGGCTGGACCGGCACGCCGCCGAATGCCTGGCCCGGGTCGACGCCTGGGTGGTGTCCTCGCTGCCGGTGCCGACGGGGCTGCTGGCCCGGGTCTGGCCGGACCCGGCCTGGCAGGACGCGCTGCGCGACCTCGTGGTCCTCGGGGACGACCCGGCCGAGCCGGGCTTCCTGCGCGACGTGACCGACACCGGCGACCTCCGCGTGGTCAACCTCGACGGGGACACCGTCCGGCTCTCGCCGGCGACCGCCACCCTGCCGCACCCGGTGCGCCTGCCCGACCTGCCCGACCTGCGCGAGTTCGCCGACGAACTGGACGTCACCCAGCGGATCGAGCAACTGCACCGGGGCACCTGGGGCAAGCCCGACGAGCTGAAGCAGCGCGACACGGCCATCACCGACTTCCGCGGCACCACGGTCCCCAACCGGCTCGCCGCCCGGGCCGCCACGCTCGGCTACCGGGTCTCCGGCTCGCAGATCAGGTGCCGGGTCTGGGAGGCCGGCCGCGCGGTCGAGGCCGCCATGCGGTTCGACGAGGACTACTGGGACTCCGAGGCGACCCTGGGCAACCTCTCCTGGTCGGCGGTGGACGGCCCGACGTTGCGGTTGACCGAGGTCGGGCCGGTGGCCTGGTCGGAAGGAATGCGGATGGCGACGGCCCTGTCCGGCGCCGTGACCGGAACGGGGAAGAAGGCGTGACCGGGATGACGACGACCACCGGCGACGAGTCGGTCGAGAGCCTGCTGACCGCCGGCGCGGTGCTGCCGGCCGACACCGCCGGGGCCGGCGACCGGGCGGTGCCCCTCACCGCCCGCACCTACCGGCATCCGACCCTCGACGACCGACCGGTGGTCCGCCTGGTCGACGCCGCCCTCGGCGAGGGCGAGGACATCGCCGTCGAGTTCCTGGGCCTGACGCCGGGCGCCGAGCCGGTCGTCGTCGGGCTGGGCCCCCGCCGGCCGCTGGCGTTCCCGGAGTGGGTGCTGGTGCACCATCCGGCGGACGGCCGGCACGCGTTGGCGGTGGTGCCCGAGTTGCAGAAGCTGGCCAAGCAGGTGCGGTCGCGGCCCAAGGCCGCCCTGGACGGGCACCAGAGCGTCGCCGACCGGCTCGCCCGTACGCTGCCGCACTTCCTGCCGACGTTCTTCGAGCAGGCGGCGCGGGTGTTCCTGGGCGCCGGACAGGACGCGTACGCGACGCAGCTGTTCAACAAGGCGCGCAAGGCGGAGGCGCAGCACGGCCTGCCGGTCGACCTCAACCGGCTGGACGAGGTCTACGTGGAGTTCGCCTCGGCCAAGGTCGTGTCCGCGACCGCGTTGGCGGGCTACGCCAAGGAACTGTCCGCCCAGTTGCCGGCAGGCGAGGCGCTGGAGCGGTTCTGCCGGCTGGCGCTGCGGGCCGCGACCGCCGGCGTGGTCCCGTCCACCCAGTCGGCCGGGGTGGTGAACCGGCTGGTCCGAGCCGCCACCAAGGCAGCCGGTAAGGCCGGCGCGGCCGCCGTCGCCGAGCGCGAGGCGGCCTACCTGGCCGAGCTGCTCCGGTTGCCGGTGGCCGCCGAGGCGCCGGCCGGCTGGTGGAAGGCGCACCTGCCGGCGGTGACGGCGCTGGCCGGGCGCGACCCGGCGATCCGCGGCAGCCTGCTCGACCTGATGCCCACCGACCGGGACGACCTGGTCACGTGGCTGGCCCTGCTGACCGACACCGGTGCGCTGGCCGGGCTCTCCGACGCGGACGTGCCGGACCCGGCCCGCCCGCAGGACGGCTCCGTCGGCTGGCTGCGCCGCTTCGTGGCCCGGGCCAACTCCGGCCACCACCGCCGCCGGCTGCCGCAGCTGTACCCGCTCGTCGAGCGGATGGCCGATCGGCTGCGCGTCGAGCTGGCCGACAGCGGCGAGACCCTCGGTGCGGACGGGGACCTGGAACTGCTCGACCTGCTGCTCGCCCTCGACCTGCCGGTGCCCGCGCCGAAGGAGCACGAGGCCCTGGACCTGGCGAACTGGGTCACGCGCGGGGGAGAACGCGACCTGCTCGCCGTGGCGGGCGACGACCGGTTCACCGGTGCCCTGCGCCGGGGCCTCGACCAGCTCGACGACCAGCAGGCCGCCCTGCGCCGGATGGTCGACACGCCGGGCGTCCGGCCGATGCTGATCGACTGGCTGCGGACCCGGATCCGCGACCGGTTCGCCGCCGGGCTGCCGTACCTGCCGGCGTCGGTGGACTGGCTGGGCCGGCTCCCGGTCGAGGCGCTGCGCCTGGTCTCCGACGAGCTGGACGGACCCGGCGAGCCCGGCCGGGGCGGCGACCTCGGGCAGGCCCTCGGCGTCGACCTCGCCGAGCGTGTCGCCCGCAGCCTGCGCGGCGGGTTCCTCGACGAGCTGGGCTGGCCGGACTGGGAGCTGGCCTGGCAGGAGGTGACCGGCGGCGACCGGCAGGTCGAGGTGATCCGGCAGGAGGCCTGGCCGTATGCGATCCTGGGCGGGCCGACCACGGTGCGCGTGATCGGCGCCGAGGGCATCGTGCTCCGCCACGACCTGCGCATCCCCGCCGGCGACATGTGGGGCCAGCCCGGCTACCACTACGTCGACGGCCAACTGCTGGTCTACTGGCGTTCCAAGACGCTCGACTACGACCTGCGCGGCTACTGGCACTCGTCGCCCGGCGAACCGCAGCTCATCCAGGGCCGCCACCACGGCAGCCAGCCGCGCGGGAAGCAGATCACCCTGCCGCTGCCCGGCGGCGGCCGGACCACCGGCGACGGCGTGCTGCACGCCGGTGACACCGCTGTCCCGTCCGAGCTGCCGGTCATCACCGACGGCACCTCGCACTGGGTGTACCGGCACGGCGAGGACGACGACACCCACGGCTGGCGCGAGTACGACCCGGTCGCCAACACCCACGGCCGACGCGGCCTGCCCCGGTTCCTGGCCGACCTCCCGGTCGACGGGAGCCGCCTCCAGGAACCGGCCAGCTGGCTGCGGCCGGCCCTGTCCGACCGGGCCACCCCGGCCGCCGTCCCCGTGGACGGGCTGCTCGGCTGGCGGGTGGTCACGCTGCCGGACGGCTCGGTACGCGGCACGGACCTGGCCGGTCGTACCGTCACCGTCGCCGCGGGCCAGGAGCCGATCGCGGCGCTGGTGCTGCCCGGCGACGACCGGCCCCGGGCCGTGCTCAAGGGTCCCGTCCTGGTCGACCCGGACGGGGTGGTGTCGGCCGCCGCGGGAGGGCCGTCCAGCCGGGACTACCGTCCCGGCCGGGTTCCGCTGCCGGCCCGGCAGTTCCTCGGCAACCTGCTGCCCCGCGACCCGGCCGGCTCCACCGCCCTGCGCCGGATGGACCGGGAGACCGCCGCCGCACTGCTGAAGGTCGCCCTCGACGAGCGCCGCGCCGTCCTGGCCGAAGAGGCGGCACGGGCCGCGGCCCGCGCGGCGGCGCGGGCCGGGCTGACCGTGGCCACCCAGGCCGTCACCGGCCTTCCCATCGCCGTTCCCGCGTCCACGGTCGGCGCCGGCCACGCGCCCGCCACCACCGGCGCGACCGCCGCCGAGGACGACACGGACGCGCTGGTCGAGCTGGTCCGCTCGACGGTGCCGGCGCTCAGCCACGACGCCCTGCTGGCCGGGGTGGCCGGGGCGCTGCGGCTGGCCGCCCGGGTGCGCACCGACCTGGAGGCGGTGACCGAGCGGCTGACCAGGTCGCTGTCCGCCCCCGTCGCGGTGGCGCCGGCGGCCACCGTGACCGGACCCACCGACCGGCAGCTCAGCGCGGCGCTGGACGGCCTGCGCGGCTCGATCTACGGAGCGGGCACCGTGGCGCACGCCTTCACCCAGTTCCGGGCGTTGGCCATTCAGCGCTCCGTCACCGGCGGGGGCGATCCCGCCGTACGGCTGCACCTGGACGGGCCGGCGCTGCCGTCCACCCTGAACTGGTGGGCGCTGCTCGGCGGCGTCGCCGCCGTCGCCTACCGGGCCGTCGCGGCGGTCACCCCCGACGAGCACCGGGAGTCGCTGCGCGCGCTGCTCACGGAGCTGGACGGGCTCGACCTGGGCGCGGCGGCCGAGCCGGGGCGGTGGCGCCGGTGCATACTGCACGTGCTGGACGGCGAAATGAGAAACCCCGACGGCTCGCGCCGCTATCCGCGGCCGGGCATCCTGCCGCTGCCCGACGGGGCGTTCCTCGCGGTGCTCAACTCCAGCGGCACGAGCACCGGCTACTTCTTCGAGGCGCTGCACCACGACCCGGCCGGCGTCTTCGCCTTGCCCGAGCCGTACACGTTGCACTCCTTGGAGCCCGTCGGTGACGAACGGCCGGCCGGCTGGCTGGCCGCCTTCCGCACCGAGTGGGCCGCGCGTGGCCCGCTGCCCTGGCGGCCGGAGGCGGCTGAACGGTTCGCCGAGCTGACCGGCATCACCCCCACCGCCGCGAAGCTGGTGCTGGCCGGCCTGCCGTACGCCGACTCGGCCGGCACCGTGCCGACCGAGCTGCGTAGGGCGCTCGGGATCAGGCAGGTCGGCGAGGTCAAGCTGGCCTTCGGGGTCCTGCGGGAGGCGAGGCCGGCACTGCGGCTGGCTGTGGTCTCGGCGCTGCTGCCGGCCGACCCGGCCCGGCTGTGGACCGACGGACCGGACGTGGCCGCCGCGGCGGCGGTATGGAACGCCGCTCTGGGGCGCCGGGCGGTCGTGCCCGAACAGCTGCTCGCCGAGGCGACCCGTGCGATCCGCACCGGCTGGGCGCCCGCGAAGGCGTTGCCGGCGCTGCTCGACCCGGCCCGCTCGGCCGAACTGAGCACCGATGTGGCCTTCGAGGTCCGGGGCAACCGGGCCCGGCCCGTCGCCAAGCGCCCGGCGGGCTTCACCGGGCACGTGCTGCACTCCACCATCGCCCTGGCGGCCTGGGTCGCGCACCACACGCCGGTCGGCGACCCGTGCCGGGCGGCGCTGCCGGCCGCGTTGGCCACGATCCGGGACCGGCTGGCCAACCCCGACCTCATGCTCGACCTGGAGCAGTACGTCTATCTGCCCGAGTTCCGGCAGGTGGCGGGCACCCCGTCGGAGACGGGCCCGGGCTGGGAACGCTACGGCGCCATCGTACTGTCCACCCACGACAGCCGACCGGTGCCCGCGCTGCGGCCGGAGCTGCTCGACGCCGACGGCACGGACCCGTATCTGCCGGCGCTGCGCAGGGACGTGGCCAAGCCGTACCCGGTGGAGGTGGCGCTGCGGCTGGTGCGCGACCCGCGCTTCGCGGCGCTGCTCGCCGACCCGGGGGAGCCCGCCGACGGCGCGCGGGCGGCGGACGGGACCTGGTGGCCGCAGGATCCCACCCGGTCGGCGTCCGACGTGGTCGCCGAGGTCGCCGAGGCGTACGGCCTGGGCACCGACGCGGCGGCGGCGTACCTGATGCTGCTGGCCATGCCCGACCCGACGGACCGCAACACGGCGAGGTGGACGGGCTGGAAGCCGGCGCGGCTGAAGGCGGCGCGCGCCGAGTTGGCCGGCACCGACCTGGTCGTCGAGGCCAGCCGGTCTCGGGCCGGCCGGTCGCTGTTCCTGCCCGGCCCGTGGCTGGAGCGCGGCGCCGGGCAGGTGCCGATCGAAGGCTGGAAGTTGGCCCTGTTCGACCTCGCCCCCGACGGCACGGCCGCGCTCGGGGTGACCGTGCCGTTCGAACCGGCCGCGGAACTCTACCGGCGGTCCTGGCAACGCCTCCGCGACGGTGACCTGCCCCGCCTCGCCGACCTGCCCGGTCGCTGACTCCTGTCCGGCGGGTGGTGGTGCCCGCGACGACCCTTCCCGGCCGTCACGGCGCCGTCGCCCCGCCCACCCCTGTCCCGAAACACCCCAAGAGAGAGATCGAGGAACACCCGTGACCGTGACGGAAGACGTCCGCCCCTCCGAGGCGCCGGAGAACGCCGCTCAGGTCCTCTCGGCCGAGCAACGGTACGCCGACGAGCTGGCCTTCCTGGCCGCGTACGACGACGGGGCCCGGCCGCCGGGCTGGGCGCTGACCCCGCGCGCCGTGGTCACCTTCATCCAGGGCAGCGACGGCGAGGCGTTGAAGCTGCCCGCCGAGCGGCGCACCGGCCCGGACGGCACCGACCTGCCGGCGAGCATGACCATCCCGGCGAAGTTCGTCGGCGAGCGGAGCCTGGTCGAGCGGTGCGTGGTCACCCTGGCCGGCGAACGGGGCCTGCTGCTGGTCGGCGAGCCCGGCACCGCCAAGTCCATGCTCTCCGAGTTGCTGGCCGCCGCCGTCTGCGGCACCAGCGCGCTGACCGTGCAGGGCACCGCCGGCACCACCGAGGACGCCTTCCGTTACGGCTGGAACTACGCCCTGCTGCTCGCCCAGGGGCCGACCCCGCAGGCGCTCGTCGACTCGCCGGTGCTGACCGCGATGCGCACCGGCCGGGTGGTCCGGATCGAGGAGGTCACCCGCTGCCTGCCCGAGGTGCAGGACGCGCTGGTGTCCATCCTGTCCGACCGGCGGATGAACGTGCCGGAGCTGTCCGGCACGGAGGACGGGCTGATCCGCGCCGTGCCGGGGTTCACCGTGATCGCCACCGCCAACCTCCGGGACCGGGGCGTGTCGGAGATGTCCTCGGCCCTCAAGCGCCGGTTCAACTTCGAGACCATCCACCCGATCTCGGACGCGGACGTCGAGACCGACCTGGTCCGCCAGCAGGCCACCGCCGCCGTGCAGCGCGCCGGCGCGGCGTACACGGTGGACGACGCGGTGCTGGACGCCCTGGTCACCGTGTTCCGCGACCTGCGTTCCGGCCGGTCGGGCGAGGGCTGGGACGTGGAACGGCCCGGCACGGTGATGTCCACCGCCGAGGCGGTGCAGGTGGCGGTGTCGCTCGGCCTGGCCGCCGCGTACCTGCCCGGCGGGGAGGCGCTCGACCTGGTGCCCGGGCACCTGCTCGGCGTGGTCCGCAAGGACGACCAGAACGACCACGCCCGGCTGCTCGGCTACTGGGACGGGCCGGTCCGTCGCCGCGCCGAGGACGGCTCGGCGATGTGGCGCCGGCTCTGGGACCTGCGGGAGAGCCTGCGGTGACGACTCTCTCCAGCACGACTGCGGCCACGCCGGCCGCCGAACCGGCGAGGGCCGATGCGACGTCGGCCGATCCGCGCGCCGTGGTCGACGCGCTCGCCGCTTCGGTGCGGCCGTACCTGATCGGGGTGCGGCACCACAGCCCGGCGCTGGCGGCGGTGGTGCCGGCGCTGCTGGACGCCGCCGGGGCCGAGGTGGTCTGCATCGAGCTGCCGGCCGACTTCCAGCGCTGGCTGCCGCACCTGTCCGATCCGGCCGCCCGGGCCCCGCTGGCCCTGGTCGGCAGCCACGGCGCGGACGGGCCGATGGGCTTCTACCCGTTCGCCGACTTCTCCCCGGAACTGGCCGCGATCCGCTGGGCCCGGCGGCACGGCGTGGAGGTGCTCTGCTGCGACCTGCCGCTGGCCGACCCCGGCTGGAGCGCCGCCGACCCCGACCCCGACCCGACTGCCGGTGCCGAGCCCGCACCGGACGCGGGGGAGCCGGTGCCCGGCCTGCGCCGGTCCTACGCCGCCGCGCTCAGCGCCAGCGGCACCGGCCGCGACGGCGACGACCTGTGGGACCGGGTGGTCGAGGTGCGCGCCCCGGGCTGCCCGCCCGAGGCGGTCCGCCGGGCCGCGCTCGGCGTCGGCTGGGCGATGCGCACCGACAGCGCCCACCGCGACGGCGTACCGGCCCGGGACCTGGCCCGCGAGCGGCACATGCGCCGGGTGCTGGCCGAGGCCGGCGTCGACGGCCGGCGGGTCGCCGCCGTCGTCGGCGCCTTCCACGCCCCGGCCCTGGTCGCCGCCCCGTCGACCGCCGACGCCGCCGCGTCCACCCGGCCCGGTACCGCCCCGGCCGATCCGGTCCGGTCCGTGACGACCCCGCCCGGACCGGCCGCCACCGACGGCGGCGGCACGGCGGTCACCTCGCTGGTGCCGTACGCGTTCGACCTGCTCGACTCCCGCTCCGGCTACCCGGCCGGGATCCGCGACCCGCGCTGGCAGCAGTCCGTCCTCGCCGCCGCCGGCGACCCGGAACGGATCCGGGCCGCCGCCGCCCGGGCGGTCACCGACGTGTGCCGGGACCTCCGCGCGGCCGGTCACACCGCCGGCACCGGCGAGGCCACCGAGACGGTACGGCTCGCCGACGACCTGGCCCGGCTGCGGAACCTGCCCGCCCCCGGCCGGGGCGAGGTGCTGGAGGCGGTGACCACCGTGCTCGGCCAGGGTGAGCTGCTCGGCCGGGGCCGGGCGCTGGCGAGGGCCCTGGAGAACGTGCTGGTCGGCGCCGAACGGGGCCGCATCGCCCCCGGCACGCCGCGCTCCGGGCTCGGCCCGGCGGTCGAGGCGGAACTCGCCACGCTGCGGCTGCCCGACCCGGGCAGCCCCAAGGCCCGCGAGGTCCGGCTGGATCCGCTGCGCACCGAGCTGGACGGGCGGCGGGAGATCCTGCTGCAACGCCTCCAGGTCTGCGGCGTCGGCTACGGCGAGCCCGTCGCGGTCTCCGGCACCGGCGACGGCGCCGCCCTGACCACCCGCTGGCAGCTGGCCTGGACACCGTCCGTGGCGGCCCGGCTGGACCTGGTCGGCGTACGCGGGGTGACCGCCGCGCTGGCCGCGGCCGGCACCCTGCGGGAGCGGTTCCGCCGGGAGGCCGCCGACGGTGGCCCCACCGCCGCGCAGCTGCTCACCGGGCTGCGCGACGCCGCCCGGTGCGACCTGCCGGAGCTGGTCACCGACCGGCTCGACCTGGCCGCCACGGTGCTGCCGGGCACCGGCACGCTGCCCGAGCTGCTGGCCGCACTGGACCTGCTGGAGGCGCTACGCCGCGAGCACCTGCCCGGCACCACCGCCGACGGCCGGGCCCGGGCGGCCGAGCTGGCCGTCGTGCTGCTGGACGCGGCGGTACGCGGGCTGCCCGGCCTGGCCGGCAGCGACACCCCGGCCGACGCCGCTGCGCTCGTCGACCTCGCGGTCCGGGCCGGCGAGGACCGCATCGGGCTGCGCCTCGACGAGGCCCTCGACCACCTGGCCCGCGCAGGCTCGCCGCTGATCCAGGGCGCCGCCCTGGCCGCGCGGGTGCTGCTCGACCTGACCGACCTGGAGACCCTGGGCACCCGGGTGGCCGGCTGGATCGACGCGGCGACCGGACCGGACACCCGACGGCACCTGCACCGGCTGCTCGGCGGCCTGCTCACCGGGGCGCACCCGCTGTTGCAGTCCGCCCCGGCCGCGCTGGATCCGCTGCTGGAACGGATCGAGCGGCTCCCCGACGCCGACTTCCTGGACCGGCTGCCCGCGCTGCGCGGCGGGTTCGACGTGCTCACCCCGGCGGCCCGGGACCGGCTGCTGCACACCGTCACCGAACGGCTGGGTGACCGGCTCGACCTGAGCCTGTCCGCCCCGCCGGAGCTGCTGGCCCGCTGGGCCGCCGCCGACGCGGCCGGGCGGGCCGCCCTGCTCGCCCGCCACCTCCCCGTCCCGGGCACGCCGACCGGCCCCACCGAGGTCGACGCCGATGCCGGCGCTCCGCCCGGGCCGGACACCCCGGACGCCCGGCTCACCGCCAGCGACCGGTGGCGGCTGCTGCTCGGCCGCCAGCCCGACCGGTTGCCGGCCGACGCCCGCCGCTACGCCCGCGCCCTGGACGAGCTGTACGGGGCGGGCCAGGGCGAGGGCGCCACCGACCTCGGTCAGGGGGTCGGCGGCGGCCAGGATGCCTCCTTCCCGACCGCCCGCGAGTGGGCCGACGAACTCGAGGCGCTGTTCGGCACCGCCGTACGCGAGGAGGTCATCGCCCGGGCGGCCGAGAGCGGCCGTACCGACGTGCTCACCGAACTCGACTCGGCCGCCGTACGCCCCTCGATGGAGCTGCTGACCTCGGTGCTGTCGCTGGCCGGCGGCCTGCCCGAGGGGCAGTTGGCCAAGCTGCGGCCACTGGTGCGGCGGCTGGTCGAGGAGCTGACCAGGCAGCTCGCCACCCAGGTGCGTCCGGCGCTGACCGGGCTGACCAACCCGCGTCCGACCAGCCGTCCCGGTGGCCGGATCAACCTGGCCCGTACGCTGCGCGCGAACCTGGCGCACACCCAGCGGCTCGGCGACGGCCGGACGGTGGTGGTGCCGCAACGCCCGGTCTTCAACAGCCGCACCCGCAAGGAGGCCGACTGGCGGCTGGTGCTGGTGGTCGACGTGTCCGGCTCGATGGAGGCGTCGGTGGTGTGGTCGGCGTTGACCGCCGCCGTACTGGCCGGGGTGCCCACCCTGTCCACCCACTTCCTCGCCTTCTCCACCGAGGTGGTCGACCTGACCGACCGGGTCGACGACCCGCTGTCGCTGCTGCTGGAGGTGCGCGTCGGCGGCGGTACGCACATCGCCGCCGGGCTGGCCGCCGCCCGCTCGCTGGTGACCGTGCCGAGCCGCACCATCGTCGCGGTGGTCAGCGACTTCGAGGAGGGGTATGCGCTCGCCGGGCTGCTCGGCGAGGTCCGCACGCTTGTCAACTCCGGCGTGCACCTGCTCGGCTGCGCCGCGCTGAACGACAGGGGAGCGCCCTGCTACTCGGTGCCGGTCGCCGAGCAGCTCGTCGCGGCCGGGATGCCGGTCGCCGCTCTCAGCCCGCTCGAACTCGCCCGCTGGGTGGGCGACCGCATCCGCGGAGGATCACGTTGACGGACCGCACAGCCACCGCCGTGGACACCGACCGGTTGCCGCCGGTGCTGCCGGCGGTCGCCGCCGCGGCGGTGGCGGCCCTGCCGCCCCGGCTGCACCGGCGACTGGACGCCGCCGTCGAACGGCTGGCCGGCGTACCGGTCGGCCCGGTCGACGGCGGCGTGTCGGTCGACTGCGGCCCGGAGTCGCTGGTCACCCTGACGCTCGGAGCGACGGGCGCGGTCATCGACCCGGACCAGGCGCGGTGCAGCTGCCTGCTGGCGCCCCGCTGCCTGCACCGCACCGCCGTCCTGCTCGCCTGCCCCGTCGCCGACCCGGCCGCCCACCCCGATCCGGCGTCCACCGCCGCGGCGTCCCCGACGCCGGACAGCGCCGGTACGGCGTCCGGCAGGACCGGCCGCACCGCGCGTACCAGGAAGTCGGCTGGCGCGGCGCCGACGAAGGCGCAGCGGGCCGCGGCCGGCGCGCTGTGGCGGGCGGCCGCCGCGGTGCTCGCGGCCGGCGTGCCGGCGGCCGGGGCGGTGCCCCAGGCCGAACTGCTGCGGGCCGCCCACGGCGCCCGCCTGGCCGGTCTGCCGCGGGCCGAGAGCGCCGCGCTGCGCACGGTACGTGGGCTGCGCGCACACCGGGGACGGCAGAACGGCCACCGGTTGGCCGAGCTGGTCGAGGTGCTGCACGACCTGCTGTACGTCGCGGGCCGGCTGGCCGCCGGCGACGCCGACCCGGCGCTGGTCGGCGTCCTGCGGCGGGCCTACCAGCCGGACGGCACCCTGGAGGTGCACGGCGTCTGCCGGGAACCGGTGATCAGCGCGACCGGGTACGCCGGGGTGGTCACCCACCTGGTCGCCGCCGACGGGCGACAGCTCTCCTTCGGCGACGTGAAACCGGGCGGCCCGGACCGGGCACGCGACTGCGCCCGGGCGGTCACCGAGATGGGCGCGGTCGCGGTCAACCACGCGGTACTGGCCCGTGGCGGCCTGCGGATCACCGGCACCACCGTCTCCCCGGACGGCCGGCTCGGCGCCGGTAAGGGGGTCCGCGCCACCCCGCTCGCCGGGGCCGACTGGTCCACCGGGCCGCTGGCGCGACTGTTCGCCCGCCCGCTCGCCGAGGTGGTGACCGCGCAACTCGCCACCGACGACCCGGAGGACCCGGCCCGGGCGGGGACCGCGCTGTTCGGCGGTGACCTGATGGTGGTGGGCGCCGTCGGTGACCAGGTGCTGGCCCGCGAGCTGGCCCCCGCCACCGACGAAGGAGGCGAGCGGGCGCCGGTGCCGGACGGGCCGCTGATCCGGCTGGTGCCGGTCGACGCCCACCCGATGCTGGCCCACGTGGCCAACCTGCGGCGGCTCGCCTCCCGGCCCGGCCTGCGGGTCCGGGTGGTCGGCCGGCTGGACCCGGACCGGGCCAGCACGCTGCGACCGCTCGCGGTCGGCCCGGTGCCCGGTGCCGCCGCCACGCTGCGACTGCCAACGGACTGGCACGGCCGGGCGGACCTCGGCTACGACGAGCTCCAGGGCGGCCACCTGCCACCGCGCGACCCGGCGGAGACGGCCGGACCCGTCCTGGCCATGGGCGCCGACGCGGTGGCGGAGTCCCCGCTGTGGCGGGTCCGCCGGCTGGTGGAGCTGGCCGTCTCGGGCGGTCGCCGCGCCGTCGCCGAGGCGGCCCGCGGCGACGGCACCGGCCTGGCTGGCCCGCTGCGCCGCGCCGGCTTCACCACCGCCGCCGCCCTCACCACCGCCCTGGCCGACGAGTCCGACCGGCGCGGCCGGGACGCGTTCGGCCGGCGTACCGATCCCGACCCGGACCGGTACGCGTGGGCCTGGCTCGCCGCGACCGCCCACCTCGCCGCCGCCGAGCGGGAGCTGATCCGCTCCTCCTGGACCGCCCCGCCGCTCGGCTGACCTGCGGGAACCCGGGCCGGTGGCGGCGGGTGGTCCGGTCGCCACCTACGCCACCTGGCCGAGAGCCCCGGCACCCGTCCGAACCCGGGCGGGTGCCGGGGCTCTCGGGCGAGGGGAACGCACGCGTGGCAACTCTCACGTCCACGACCCGCCCGCCGGGCGATCCTCGGGCACATCGGGGAAACCCGGTGGGCGTCCGTGACGCGGGACTAGATTGAACCCGCATGGTCGAAAACGGACGGGGGACGGGTCGTGCGTGGACTCACGGACAAGGTCGTGCTCGTCACGGGGGGCGGATACAGCCCCGAGCAGGTCGGTTCCGGTCTCGGCCAATCCATGTGCGTGGAACTCGCCCAGGAAGGGGCGAAGATCGTCGTGTCCGACCTCTCCCTGGAACGCGCCAACGCGACGGTCGAGCGGATTCGTGACGCCGGGGGAGACGCGACCGGGGTGGCGGCGGACGTCACCGACGAGGCTTCGGTCGACGCCATGGTGAGGGCCGCCGTCGACGCGTACGGCCACGTCGACGTGCTGGTGAACAACGCCGGCGTGTTCGGCGCCTACCTCCCGCTGCTCGAGATCGAGACCAGCCAGTGGGAGCGCGTCATGGCCGTCGACCTCAAGGGCGTCTTCCTCGCGACGAAGGCCGTGCTTCCCCACATGCTGGAGCGCGGCAGCGGCGTCGTGATCAACGTTTCCTCCGCCTCCGGTCTGGTCGCCAGCGAGGTCGGGGCCGAATACACCACGGCCAAGCACGGCGTCATCGGGCTGACCAAGCAGATCGCCTACGACTACGGCCACCGGGGCATCCGCGCCGTGGGCATCGGGCCCGGCGTGATCAAGACGGCAGCGTTCGAGGGCGCGGAGATCACCAGCGACTTCCCGTTCTACGACCTGACCATGCAGGCCCCCGCGGGCCGGTACGGCGAACCCCACGAGGTGGCCCGGGCGGTCTGTTTCCTCGCGAGCGACGACGCCTCCTTCATCCACGGCCACACCATCCCGGTCGACGGCGGGTCTCCCGTCAGGTGACCGAGCCGGCCGGCCCGGCCAAGACCCGCCGGAGCGCTTGCTAATTCGTATTAGCATCTTGACGCCGCCGAGACGGCGCGCGCAGACTCATCGATCGACGAACCCGTTCCGCGCCGAGCGTCCACACCGTCCGGTCGCTCCGCGCGGGGTCGAGTGACGCCTGCCCGCACCCCCTGCGCCCGTCGGCGCGCCCCACGAACGGAGGGAACGCGATGCCGCGTACCCCGGAAGGCTCCTTCTCCCGACGCACCCTGCTGCGTGGCGCGGCGGTCGCCGGCCTCGCGACCGCGACCACCGGCGCCGGCCTCGTCACGGCCTCCACGCCGGCGCTCGCCGCACCGGCCGGCTTCCCCAACTACCGGTACGTGCGCGACGCGTTCGACAGGCCGTTGCGTTACAACCCGACCGGCGAGTTCATCTTCCCCTGCGTGCGCGGGGTCTACGACAAGATCAGCGGCGCCCTCGGCCGCTACTACCTCTACTACGCGCCGCACGACGCGCCCGGCGGGATCTGCCTCGCCTACGCCAACCGGCTCGAGGGCCCCTACACCGAGTACGCCAACAATCCCGTCGTCGACCGGGTGCTGCCGTCCACGACGGTGAGCCACGTGTCGTCGCCGCACGTCGTGTGGGACGCGCCGACCCGGCAGTTCTACCTGTACTTCCACGGCGAGAACCACACGACCCGGGTCGCCCGCTCGGCCGACGGCGTCCGCTTCACCGACGAGACGCCGATCCTGTCGACGAACCTGGTGCCCAACACGACCGAGACCTCGTACGCGCGGGTCTTCGAGCACTCGGTGGCCGGCAAGGGAAACCGCTACGTGATGGTGTTCATGGGCGCCCACACGATCCGGCCGGGCACCCGCAAGATCTTCTGGGGCTGGTCGCCGAACGGGTGGAGCGGCTGGCAGTTCTCCCCGAACCCGCTGGTGTCGCCGTCGGGCGACGGGCTCACCGACATCTCCGCGCCGCACCTGGTGAAGCGCAACGGCACCGCGTACGTGGCGTACCACGGCAGCAGCGGCAACATGTACCTGACCGAGGTCGGCAACAACTTCGACGGGGAGGTCCACCTCGGCGTGTTCCACCGGCCGATCGCGTCGGACAACGGCCGGGTGGCGTCGCCGACGTTCGGCACCGACGGCGGCGTGGAGTACATGCTCTACGAGGCCGGGCCCCGCCTCGACGCCAGGATCTGCGTGGCCCGCGCGGTCTAGGGCCAGATCAGGCGACGTCGCCCGGTGGGTCGGTGGTTGCGGCTCCGGCCACCGGCCGGAACGGACCGGCCCGGTCGTCCCCACCCGTGCGGGGTGGATCCGGCTGTGGTTCGGGCGCGGCGAAGGTGACCGGTGCGTCGAACGCGGCCCGCCGGGCGGCGCGGCGCAGCGCGGCGAGCACCGCGGGGCCGGCGAGGACGATCGCCACGGCGGTGGTGATCGCGCGTCCGGTGTCCCAGCCGAAGGTGGAGGTGACCGCCGTGAAGACGGCGAAGCGGTGCAGGTTCTCCAGCAGCGGCGCTCCGGCGACGTAGGAGAGCTGGGTGTCCGCGCCGATGCTGAACGGCCAGAACCACAGGTTCATCAACAGTCCGTAGCCGTAGGCCGCGAGGACGCCGTAGCCGGCCAGGGCAGCGATCTCGGCCCGGCCCCGCAGCCTCGCCGGTAGCAGGCCGGCGCCGAGACCGATCCAGGACGCTGCCAGCATCTGGAACGGCAGCCACGGCCCGACCCCCGCGGTGAGCAGCGCGGAGGCGAACAGCGACGTCGAGCCGAGCAGGAAGCCGAATCCGGGCCCGAACACCCGGCCGGCGAGTACGAGGAGGAAGAACACCGTCTCGATGCCCGCAGTGCCGGCGCCGAGCGGGCGCAGCGCGGCGTTGACGGCCGCGAGCACCCCGAGCATCGCCAACGCCTTGCTGTCGATGCCTCCGGAGCTGAGCTCGGCCAGCACCAGCGCCACGAGGACCGGCAGCACCACGAGGAACACCAGCGGCGCCTCGCCCGTGCGGGCGGTGCTCTCGGGTTGGGCGGGAACGAAGAACGGCCAGGTGAAGGTCGCCAGTGCGGCGGCCGAGGCCAGAACCAGCACGACGGCGGTACGCGGGGCGACCCGCAGCACGCTCACCCCGGCTCCTCGGTCGTGGCCAGTGCGGCCGCGACCTGCTCCACGGTCAGCCACGGCGCGGGGGCGAGGACCTTGGCCACCTGCGGGGCGAACGCCGGCGAGGCGAGCATGACCTCCGCCGTGGTGCCGGCCGCGACGATGTCCCCCTCGGCCATCACCACGACCTGGTCGGCGAGGGCCGCGACGAGCTCGACGTCGTGCGTCGCGATCAGCACCGCCCGGCCGTCGGCGGCCAGCCGTCGGACGACGGCGGTGAACTGCCGCTTGGCGCGGTAGTCCAGGCCGCGGGTCGGCTCGTCGAGCAGGACCACCGGCGGGGCGGCGGTGAGCTGGACGGCGAGCGCGAGCGCGAGCCGCTGCCCCTCGGAGAGGTCACGTGGGTGCCGGTCGGCGGGCAGCCCCGGGGTGAGCTGGTCGAGCATCGCCCGACAGGTGCCGGCCGGTGCTCCGGTCTCCCGGTCGGCCTGGTCGCACTCGGCCTCCACCGTCTCCAGGTACAGCAGGTCACCGGGGGTCTGCGGGACCAGACCGACATGCCGGCGGGCCCGGGCCGGCGGCAGGGCCTTCGGGTCGACGGTGCCCTGCGCGCCGACGACGGCGACGGTGCCGCCCTGGCGGGGGCCGCTGCCCTGCACCGCCCAGAGCAGGCTCGACTTGCCCGAGCCGTTGCGCCCCATCAACGCCACGATCCGCCCGGGAGACAGCTCCAGGTCGACGCCGGCCACGGCGACCGTCCCCGGGTAGCGCACGACGACGTCGCGGGCCGTCAGGACGGGGGGCGCGTCCGGGACCGTCGCCGCGGCCGGCACGGCGGCGTCGGCGAGCCGGTGGCGCAGGGCGGCCGCGCGCCGGCGGGCATCGCGTACGGACAGCGGCAGCGGCGTCCAGCCGGCGAGACGGCCCAGCTCGACCAGCGGCGGTGCGATGTCGACGTCGGCGAGCACGGCGGCCGGCTCCCCGTCCACCACCCGACCGTCGCCCGGCAGGTAGAGCAGCCGGTCGGCGTACTGCACGACCCGTTCCAGCCGGTGCTCGGCCAGCACCACCGTCACGCCGAGGTCGTGCACCAGCCGGGTCACCACGGCGAGCACGTCCTCCGCCGCGGTGGGGTCCAGCGCGGAGGTGGGCTCGTCGAGCACCAGCACCCGCGGGTGGGCGGTGAGGACCGACCCGATGGCGACGCGCTGCTGCTGCCCGCCGGACAGCGTCCGCAGCGGCCGGTCGCGAAGCTCGGCGATGCCCAGCAGGTCGAGGGTCTCCTCGACCCGTTTGCGCATCACCGGCGCCGGCAGGGCGAGCTGCTCCATCCCGTAGGCGAGCTCCTCCTCGACGGTGTCGGTGACGAACCCGGACAGCGGATCCTGCCCGACCACGCCGACGACGTCGGCGAGGTCGCGCGGCGGATGACGGCGGGTGTCCCGGCCGTCGACCGTCACGCTGCCGTGCAGGGTGCCGCCGGTGAAGTGCGGCACCAGCCCGTTGATCGCCCGCAGCAGCGTGGACTTGCCCGTGCCGGTGCGACCGACGACCAGGCAGAGCTCGCCCTCGTCGATGCGCAGCGTCACGTCCCGCAGGGTCGGGCGGTCGCTCCCGGCGTAGCGGACGGTCACCCGGTCGAAGTCGATCACGAAGGGCCTCCCGGTGCGGGGGACGACGACGCCAGCCGACCCGCTCCGTCCGCCGGCGCGGCGTCGACCGGACCGCGGGGTGCGGTCGGCGTGCCGGCGGTGCGCGCGGCGGACGTCCGCGCGAGCGCGGGAGGCGGCGCCAACCAGGCCGGCGCCGCCGCGACCACGACGGCGAGCAGCGTCAGCGGCGTCAGCTCGGGCCAGGTGAGGGGGCTCACCGGCGGGTAGAGAAGCTCCGGATCGACCGAACCGGCCAGCACCGTCAGCGCGGCGGCGCCCACCCCGCAGCCGGCCACGAGCAGTTCCGCGCTCCGCCAGCGGTCCGGCCGGTAGCGGCTGCGCCGCACCCGACGGCCGGCCAGCAGCATGCCGGCCACGGCGGTCGACAGGCCGACGAGGAGCATCGGCAGACCCAGGTACGCGGGGCCGGTGGCGTCGAGCAGCCCGTACGTGCCGGCGCAGACGCCGACCAGCCCGCCGAGCACCAGCGCACCGGTGACGGCGCGTTGCCCGGCCGGCACCGCCGGGGTGCGGCCGTAGCCCCGGGAGTCCATCGCCGCGGCAAGTGCCAGCGACCGGTCCAGCGCGTCGGCCAGCACCGGCAGCGCGATGCCCCGCAACGCCCGTACTCCCCGGCCGGAGGCGCCCCGCAGCCGCCGCGCCCGGCGGACCCGCAGCACGCTCTCCACCAGTTGCGGGGCGACCGACAGGGCCACCACCACGGCCGTGCCCACCGCGTACAGGGCCCCGGGCACGGCTTTGAGCAGCCGCTTCGGGTTGGCCAGGGCGTTCGCCGCGCCCAGGCAGACCAGCATCGTGGCCAGCCTCAGCCCGTCGTAGAACCCGCCGAGGAGCTGCTCGGCGGCGACCGGCCCGAAGAGGCGGATTCCCGCCGCCCACGCGGGCAGGGGGATCTCGGGTAGCCGGACGAGCACGTGGTCGCCCTGCCCGCCGCCGAACACGATCCGGAACAGCACCCGCATCGCCACGATCACCGCGCCGAGCACCAGGTACATCCGGAACGCCAGCGCCCACGGCGCGTCTCCCCGCCGCCGGACGACCACCAGCGCGGCGACGGCGACGAGCAGGCCCAGCGGCAACGGGTTGGTGGTGTGGCTGGCCGCGGTGGCCAGGCCGAGCGCCCACAGCCACCATGCGCCGGGGTGCAGCGCCCGGGGCAGGCGCGTCGCCCGTCCCACCGACCGTGCCCGGTCCGCTCCGGCGGGCCTCTCCACGTGGCGGGTGCTCGGGTCAGTCATCCGGCTCGACGGTCCGCCGCCGCCGTGCGGCCAGCAGGCCGCCCACGCCGAGCGCGACCAGCAGCAGCACGCCGGCCGCCGTCCCCAGCGGGATCCCGCGAGCGGCACGGGGCGCGGCGACCTCGGTCACCACCGGCTGGTCGACGGTACCGCCCGCCGGTGGGCTGACGGCAGCGCTCGCGGGTGGCGTGGCGACGCCCGCGTCCGTTGTCGGGAGCGGGCCGCCGGCCGTCGGCGTACCGGTGGGGAGCGGCGCGGGCCCGGCGGAGCCCGGCACCGGTCCTGCCGCGCCGGGGCGGCCGGCGGTGGCGGGTGGTGGCGCGACCGGTGGACCGTCTCCTGCCGGCGGTGGCGCGACCGGGCCGCCCCGGGTGGGCGGTGCCGGGGGCCGAGGGGACGGTGGAGGCGGCGGTGGCGCGGGACGCCTCGGTGCGGCGCCCGGTCGGGGCGCGTCGCTGGCGTTGCGGTTGAGGGAGAACGACCAGCCCTCGAAGCTGCCGGCCGGCGGCTTGCGGTTGAGCACACCCTTGTCGCTGTACGTCCAGCTGCCGCCGCTGGTCGCGTGCCAGTACGACCAGTAGGCGCTGGCGGGAGGCGTGTCGACGCACTTCTCGGACGCCGTCGACGGCTTGCCCTCGATCCGGCAGACGAACCCCTCGCCCCAGCGCAGCGTGCCGGTCATCTGGAACCCGGCGTTCTTGAGCGCCGCCAGCCCGGTGGACTGCTCGCCCCGGGCGCACCGCACCACGGTCCCGCCGCCGAGCTCGTTGAAGTCGACCACCACTGTCACGCCGGAGGCGTCGGGGCAGTAACCGGCCGATCCGGCGGCCCTCGCGGGGGTGCCCGATCCGACCATCGTGCCGGCGGCGGTGAGGGCGACGACCAGAACGGCGCGGGCGGCCCGGACGGTCACGCCGCCCGCCGACGGCCGAGGACGACGAGCAGCACCCCGCCGCCGACCAGCAGCAACGCGATCAGCACGTAGCTGGTGATCGCCGCGCCGGTCGTCGGCAGCCCGCCCAGGCCCGGGGTGGTCGGGGTCGGGCCCGGGGCGGCGGTCGTCGACGCCGTGGCGGACGGGGTCGACGGCACGGTGGTCGCGGACGGGCTCGGTGTCGGGACGGCCGTCGCGGTGGGCGTCGGTGACCCGGTGGGCACCGGGGAGGTGGTGGCGCTGGGGGAGGCGGTGGCGGTGGGCGGGGCCGTGCCGGTCGGGGTCGGCCCGGGCGACGACGGCGGCGGGTCGAGGCCGATGCGACCCAGCGGCACCTGGACGAGGCCGAGCACGGCCTGCGCGGTGCCTCGACGCCACTGGTCCCGGTCGGTGTCGGTGATCCCGGACGCGACGGCCGTCGTCAGGCTGTCGGTGTTGTAGGCGACGGCGCCCGCATCGGCGGCGGCCGCGCCGCCGTTCGCCGCGGTGAGCTGGAGTGCGGCCAACGCGCCGGCGGCCCGCGCGGCCTCGGCGTCGCGGCCGGCGGCGGCGAGGGCCTGTCCGGCCAGGCCGGTGCTGTTGGAGTTCGCGCCGGTGGTCGGGCCGGAGCCGCCGAACGAACCGTCGGCGCGCTGCTGATCCACCAGCCAGGCCACGCCCTTGGCGGCCGCCGCGGTGGCGCCGGCGGCGCCGTCGGCAGCGGCGGCGAGCAGCGCCTGCACGGCCATCGCGGTCGAGTCGACGTCGAGGGTGGCACCGGCCTGCTCGTCGCAGGACGGGGACGGGCCGTCGGCGGTGTCGGGGTAGAGCCGGAACCCACCGGCCGCGCACTGCTGGCGGATGAGGAAGTCGACGGTGTCCTGCGGTACGTCGCCGCTGCGAGCCAGGCCGAGCACGGCGAAGGACTGGTCGAAGGCGTTGCTGGCGTCCGGACCGGTGTCGGCGGTGGTGCGGCTGGTGATCCGCCCCCGCTGGTGTCCGGCGTCCGCCCCGGCGACCAGCGACAGGGTCTCCGTCCGCAGGTCGAAGCCGCCGAAGTCGGTGGGATCGGCTCCGGCGGCGGAGGCGGCGTACAGCAGCTTCGCGGTCGACCCGCCGTCGATGAAGCCGGGGATGCCCCAGTCGTCGAGGCTGTTGTAGGACCGCACGTGCGCCGCGACCTGCGCCGTCGCGGCCTGACGGACCGGCGCGTCCACCCCGGTGGCGGAGAGGGCGAGGAGCCCGTCGATGGTCAGACCCCAGTCCGGACCGCCGAACGGGCCGGGCAGCACCCCGTCGGCAAACTCGCCGGCCAGCCAGGAGGCGGCGTCGCGCGCGGCGGCGGCGTGGGCCGGGGCGGGCGCGGCCACGACAGTCAGGGGTACGGCGGTGAGCGCGGCGATCGTCGCCGCTGTGGCGGCTACGACGCCGGCGCCGAGACGCCGGGAACGGGACCGGGACATGAGGGGTGCCTTTCGCAGAGCGGTCGGTGGAAGCTCCGGAAAGCACCCGGGGACAGCGACACCCCGCTCGCGTGATGCGATGAGCGGGGTGGAGCGGACCTCGGTGGCCCGGACTTCACCCTGTAAACCTCGACAGTGGAAGCCGCTCGTCCCGGGCGAGGCATTCCGGCTCGCGAGGCCGGGGCCTCGCTCACGGTTGCGGGTCAGCGCCGGCTTCGCACCGGCTTCCCCCCACTCGGGACGTATGCAGTTGTAGCCCGGCGTGCACCGGGTGCCGACACCGTACCGCCCGCACGTCGCGCGACGCCAGGGGAGGTGGCCGGCACCCGGTGCACCACTACGGTGACACCCCGTGTGGGCTACGGTCAGGGCGCGGCGATGCTCGGCGGGGCGCCCGCGCCGAACGACCAGCCCTCGACGGTCCCCGGGGCCGGGTTGTAGCTGCTCGCGCCGGACGTGCTGTAGGACCAGGCGCCGCCGCCGGGGGCATGCCAGTACGACCAGTACGCCGTGGCGGGCGGGGTGTTGACGCACGGATCGGCCGTGGCGGTCGGCTTGCCGTTGATCCGGCAGACGAACGCCAGCCCCCAGCGCTGGGTGCCAGTCACCGTGAAGCCGGCGCCCTGGAGGGCGGCCAGCCCGGTGGCCGGGTCGCCCGGAGCACAACCGACCTGGACGCCACCGCCGAGCGCGGCGAAGTCGACCACGACGGTGACGCCGGAGGTGCCGGTGCAGGCCGCGGCGTACCCGGCCCGGGGGGCGGGTTCGACGGCGGTGAGGGCGACGGCGGCGACGGCGGCTGCCAACAGGCCGGCGAGCCGGGTGCGGACGGTGGATCGGTGACGGAACACGGTTCCTCCTGAAATCGGTGGGGCGACGGGACGGGTCACGGGCAGGCGGGGACCGGTGCGCCCGGGGTGGCGCCGGCCGCGGACAGCCGGGCGTACCCGATGCCGGTCAGGCCGAGGACGGCCTGGCCGGTGGCCCGGGCGGCGGTGCCGGGGTCGAAGGCGCCGCCGTCGAAGTCGACCGCGCCCCGGTCGGCCGGCGCCCCGGCGCAGCCGACCTGTAGTCCGGCGAGGAACACCCGCGCGCGGGCCCAGGCCAGCGGCCGGTTGCCGTCGCGCAGCGCCTGCGCGGCGAGGCCGGTACTGTTGGCGTTCGGGATGCCGGCGGCGTTGGCGAAACCGCCGTCGGCGCGCTGCACGGACAGCAGCCAGCGCAGCCCGGCGGTGGCGTCGGTCGGGCGGCCGGTGACCCGCAGCGCCTGCACCGCGAGCGCGGTGGCGTCCACGTCGGAGGTGCAGACCGGCTGTGCGGGCAGCAGCGGGTAGCCGCCGTCCGGGCAGCGGGTGGCGGCCAGCCAGGCGGCGGCCGCCGGAGGCGTGCCCTGCGCGGTGCGGCCCAGGGCGAGCAGGGCGAAGGACTGGCTGAAGGTGTTGCTGTAGTCCCCGTACGCCGAGCGGTCGGTGAACCGGCCGGTGGGGGCCTGCAGCGAGCGCAGCCGGGCGATCAGGTCCACGCCGCCGACGTCGGTGGGGTCGCCGCCGCGCACCTGGACGGCGAGGGCGAGCTTGGCGGTCGCGCCCGCGTACGCCTCGGTCGTGCCGTCGCCGAGGTAGGCGTCGCGGATGTCCGGCCGGGTGACCCAGGCGAGCGCCCGGGCCCCCGAGTCGTCGGCGACGCCGGCAGCGGCGAAGGCGAACACCGCGTCGAGGGTGAGGCCCTGGTCGGGGTAGGTGACACCGTCGAAGACGACCTCGAGGCGTTCGCCGTCGACGAGTTGGCGGGCCAGCCAGCCGGCCGCGGCCTCCGACCGGCCGATCCCGGCGGTCGGGGCGGGGGAGACGTGGGCGGATGCCGGTGCGGCAACGGTGAAGGTGGCGAGGGTGAGGGCGGCGAGCACACCGCAGAACAGGGTGAGCAGGCGGTGCCGGCTCAGGCGGACGACCATCGGAAGCGCCTTTCCGGCCCGGCGGTCGTCAGAAGCCCGGACGACCGTCGCAGCGCGGGGGTCGACCGGGACTCCGACCCGTGGGCCACGACGGGTGGGGAGCGGATGCTGCGTGTACGTCGGGTATTCGGGCTCGCCGTCGGAGGTGAATCTCGACGGCCTACCGTTGCGGGCCAGCGCCGGACTTCGACCGGACTTCCCCCGCACGCACGCGCGTTGGTGGAGTTGTGGCGCCAGTCTGGAGTGGAGGGACGCCGGATGTCAATGTGTGATCGGCCGCGCGCGTCCGTCCGCTGCGGCCGGAGTGGCGCCAGCGCCGACAGGTGATCGGCGTTCGCCCGGCCCCGGTGGCGCGGGCCCGGGCGAGGCCGCGCCGCGATGTCCTCAGGCCAGCAGTTGCTCGCGCATCCGCGCGCCGGGGTTGAACCCGCCCACCACCCGAGGGCTGGCCGGATCGTGCACGTCGAGGGTGTTGTTGCGGCGCATGAGCTCACGCACCGGAGGTGGCAGCCGGGGCGGGTCGTCCATGGCCGCGAGGATCTGTCCGGCGCTCGTGATCAGTCCGTCGGCGAGGGCGGCGGCGTCGGTGTCCACCCGCACCCGGCCGTACTCCCAGCCGGCGGTGGTGAGGTCGAGCACCTCGAACACGTGGGTCACGAGAGGATTCGGGTCGGTCACCCGGTCGAGCCGGTCCGCCTGGCGGCCGAGCACCGCGACGGCGGCGGCCACCTGGGCGTACGGGTGCAAGCCGCTCGGCAACGCGAACAGCGGCCAGCGCAGGGCTCGGCCGGCCTCCAGCCACAGCGGCCGGTAGTTGCGGCGGTGCACCAGGAGCCGGCGGCCCGTTCGTCGGTGGACGTCCTGGGCCTGGGCCTGCAGGTCCACGTAGGCCTCGTCGGCGACCTGGCTCACGATCCGGGCCGCCACCACCACGCCGTCGTCGTCGCCGTTGAGCATCCCGGCGACGGCCTGGACCTGCTCGGGGAACCGGAGCTGCGCGTGGGCGCCGTACCGGTGCTGGACGTCGCGGAGCAGAGCCTGCTGCCGTTCCGGATCGAGCTGGACCCGCCCGCCGCCCAGCAGTCGCTGGAGCCAACGCATTTCGCCTCGTTTCAGCAGAGCCGTCCCGGACTGCGGCAATGCTAGTGCGTCGGACCTTCCCGCGCGCGGAAGGGGGTGGCCGAGTCGCCGCCGCGTCCCGCCCGGCGGCCTGCGGCAGCAAAGGACGTCGATATTGACGTGCGACGACGGCGCGGACAGAATCACGGCACCCACCATGATCCCCGCTGGGAGATGCCATGACCCGTCCCCGCCTGCCGTTCCTCCGGGCCGCCAGCCGGCTGGCCGCGTTCGCCGCGGCCACCGCCGGTGTGCTGCTCACCCTCGCCGCACCGGCCAACGCCGCCGCGCCCACCGGGCGCTACGTCGCCCTGGGCGACTCGTACACCTCCGGCCCGCTGATCCCCACCCAGGTCGACCTGAACTGCCTGCGCTCCAGCCGCAACTACCCGTCGCTGGTCGCCACGTCCGTCGGCTCGTCGGCGTTCGCCGACGTGAGCTGCTCCGGCGCCACCACCGAGGACATCCTCGTCGGCGGCAGCGGCGCACTGGGCATCTCGTTGCCGCCGCAGCTCAGCGCGATCACCCCGGACACGACGCTGGTCACCGTGCAGATCGGCGGCAACGACATCGGCTTCTCCGGCATCATCACCGACTGCGCCGAGGCGAGCCTGAGCAGCCCCCTCGGGTCTCCGTGCAAGAACCGGTACACCGCCGGTGGCGTCGACCAGTTGCAGGCCAGGATCGCCGCCACGGCGCCGAAGGTGACCGCCGTGCTGCAGGCCGTCCACCGCGCCGCGCCGGGCGCCCGGGTCGTGGTGCTCGGCTACCCGGCGATCGTGCCGGACAGCGGCTACGGCTGCTGGCCGGTGGTCCCGATCGCCTACCAGGACGTGCCGTACCTGCGCAGCGTCCACAAGTCCCTGAACGGGATGCTCGCCAGCACCGCCGCCGCGAACAACGCCACCTACGCCGACGTCTACGCCCCGTCGATCGGCCGCGACACGTGCAAGAGCAGCGGCACCCGCTGGGTCGAAGGGCTGGTCCCGCAGAACGCCGCCGCCCCCTTCCACCCGAACGCCAGGGGCGAGCAGGGCATGGCCAACGCGCTGCTGGCCAGGCTGAACAGCTGACCGACGGCTCCCGACCTGACCCGACGAGCACCGGCCACCCGCCCCGCCGCCCATCCGGCGGCGTCACGGGTGGCCGGTGCCGGGCGAACACCATCACCTGTTCGTCCATCGCCACCTACTGCCCCGCGGCGGCCCCGCCGATCGGGCGCGGGGCCGCGATCTGGAGGCGGCTCGGCGGCGGTCAGTCGGCGACGACGAGCGCCTGGGGCGCGGCGGCCTTCATCCGGGTGCGCAGCCACGTGAGCTGGATGGCCGTCCCACCTGCATGGCGTGCGTCGGGGGCGCCCAGTGCGGGATGACGTCGACATCGACGTTCCAGAGCCGTCGGCGACCGCGATGTCCAGCGCGTCGCCGTTGGAGTGCAGCACCGACGCCGACTGCACCCACCGGTCCACGTCCGCCTCGGTCAGGTCACCGTCGAGGAACCGGTCCACCCGCACCGGCCACTCCTGCCCCGGCCCGTACGGGGTCCGTTCACCCCACGGGTCGGCGATCCGGTCCACCACGACGCGCTCCCCTCCGGATCCCGGTCGTCACACCTGCCCCGCCGTCACCGCGGGTCGTCGCCCCGACCCGGGCCCTCCAGTATGTGGCGATACCCCCGACCGGCATGCCGAAGCGGACCGACAGCCACCGCTTCGGGGTGTCCGTGCCGGCCGCCCCGGTCGGTCGACCCCGCGGTCGGCGATCATGGCCGCACGGTGAACCGACGCGAGGAAGGCACGAGCGCCGCGGCGGCGGGCGCGGCGAAGCACACCACGGCACACCCGGCGAGGATGCCGGCCGCGCCGAAACGGTCGATCGCGGGAGCGATGAGCGCCAGCCCGGCAGGCGCGAGTCCGTAGGACAGGAGGAAGTCCAGCGAGGACACCCGGGCGAGCTTCGTCGGCTCGACCTCGCGCTGGGTGGCGGTGAACCAGGGGACGTTGAACAGTTCGATGCCGAGTCCGGCGAGCACGTAGGCGGAGACGACCAGCACGGGGTGCACCGGCAGGAGCAGGCTGAGCGGTACGAGCCCGTACAGGGCGAGCCCGGCCAGGGCGGTCCAGCCCGGTGCCGGCGGGCGCCAGCGCCCGATCAGCACGGCGCCGGCGAGCGCCCCGAGGGTGTACGCGGTCATGGCGGCGGCGAGCACGGCCTCGGTGCCGTAGCGGTCGCGGCTGACCAGTGGCAGGACCACTCCGGTGGCGGAGTATCCGGTGGCGATGACCGCGGTCAGCGCGGCCAGGCCCGCGAGGAACCAGGGGTGGCGGCGTGCCTCGCGTACGCCGTCGGTGAACTCGGTCAGGATTCCGGGCCTGGCGACGGGCGTGTCGGGTCGGCCGATCCCGGCGGGTGGGATCAGGGCGGCTGCCAGCCACAGGCCGCCGACGCCGAGCAGGAGCATCGGAACGGGAACGACCAGGGCCAGTAGCGCGGTCAGGCCCGGGGCGACGAGGGTGGTGACCCGTACGGCGAGGGTGATCGCGGCGTTGGCCTGCTGCCGTCGTGGTTCGGGGACCACCTCGGCGGTCAGCGCCTGGAAGGCGGGCCGGCACGCGCCCTGTCCCGCACCCATCACGGTTGCCGCCACGGCCGTCAGGGCGAGCGACCGGCCCATGCCGAGCACCATCACCGGGGCGGCGAGGGCGCCGAGCAGGCCCGACCACAGCACCACTCGCCGGCGCGAGTGCCGGTCGGCGAGCACGCCGCCGATCGGGACGGCGACGAGGAACCCCACGGTCCGTGCGGCCAGCAGCACGCCCAGTTCGATGGCGGTCAGCGACCGGTCGAGCACCGCCAACCCGAGGATGAACGGCAGGGCCCACGTGGCCATGCCCGAGGCCGTCGTACCCGTCCACAGCCGGACGAAGGACGTGCTCCGCAGCATCGAGTGCGGCTCCGGGCGGGTCTGCACGGTGTCGTCAAGCATACGCATCGATTCCTCGGCCTTGACCTGACAATGATTGTCATTATAGTAACGGTCGCGGTTGGTCTCGTCCCGGCGGCCGACAGGTGCCGCCGACGACCGACCTTCTCCAGCACGCCGCACCGACCGCAGCCCGCCCGCTGACCCGAGGGAGGACCATGAACATCAGCCTGGCCGACCTGCCACCGGCACTGCCGCGACCCGACACCCGCTTCGTCCCGCTGGTGTCCGACCTGTTCGACGCGCTGCCCGACGGCACCCGGCCCGACGTCGTGACCTTCAACCCGCCCGCCGTCGGCCACGACTGGCACGACGGCGTCGTCACGTTCCTGTTCCGACTCACCCGCAACCAGCGATGACGGCCCTGGCCGGGCTGGTGACGGCGGTCCTCGACGGCCAGCACGGCCCCGACCCCGCAGCCGTCGCGGCCACCAGCGTGTTCTGGGTGCACCACGGCACCCGCCTCGCCGGCGGGAACACCACCTACCGCAACCAGTACGTGCTCGCCCGCGTCGGCACCGCCATCGGCGGGTGCGCCTTCGCCGACGGCGAGGTGGAACCGGCGGTGTGCGCCCGATACTCCGGCGCGCCCGTCGCCCACCTGCTCACCGACGCGCCGCCTGCGGTGCGGGTGGCGGCCCTCGACGCGTACCTGGCCCACGTGCGTCCCCACCGGGACTCCGACGCCGAGCCCGTCGTGCTGCCCGCCGGCACGCCGGAGGCGCGGGCGCGGGCGCGCGACGCCGCGGTCGCCGGACTCCTCGACGTCACGCCCGGCGCGAAGGTCGCGCTGATCGGCGTGGTCAACCCGCTCGTGGCCGCCATCCGCGCACGCGGCGCCGAGTGCCTGCCCTGCGACCTCACCCTGCGCACCACCCAGTGGGGCGACCCCGTCACCCCCGACATGCGCGACGTCCTCGGCGTCGCCGACGCCGTCGTGGCCACCGGCATGACCATCGGCAACGGCACCTTCGACGAGATCCTGCACACCTGCCGCGACCGGGGCGTCCCGCTGGTCGTCTACGCCCAGACCGCCAGCGCGGTGGCCCGACACTTCCTCGGCGCAGGCGTCACCGCGCTGTCGGCGGAGCCGTTCCCGTTCTCACAGTTCAGCGCCGAGCGGACCGTGCTGTACCGGTACCGCGCCCAGTCCTGACCACCCCAAGGGGAAGACGTGGACGAGCACATCAGCGAGACACTGAGCAGACCCGCACTGATCCAGCTGGACGAGCACACCACCTGCGTACGCTTCGAGACCATGAAGGTGGCCTCCGCGCTCGCCGCGGTACGCCACCTGCTGCACCAGGGCGTGATCGCGCCCGGCGACACCCTCGTGGACAGCTCCAGCGGCATCTACGCCCACGCGCTGGCCCTGGCCTGCCACCGCCACGGCCTGCGCTGCCACATCGTCGCCTCCACCACCGTCGACGTCACGCTGCGCACCCAGCTGGAGATCCTCGGCGCCACCGTGGAACCCATGCCACCGACGACCGACCTGAAGCTGGACCAGGACCGCCGAGTCGCGCGGGTGCGGGAGATCCTTCGCGCGCAGCCGCGCCACCACTGGATGCGGCAGTACCACGACGACATCCACTACCTGGGCTACCGCCCCATCGCCGCCCTGATCGGCCGGGAACTCGACGGGCAGCCCCTGACGATCGTCGGCGGCGTGGGCACCGGGGCTTCCACCGGCGCGCTGGCCACCTACCTGCGCGACGCCACCCTCGACGTCTCCCTCGTCGGCGTCCAGCCGTTCGACAGCGTCACCTTCGGCAGCGACCACGTCCGCGACCCCGAGATCATCATCGCCGGCATCGGCAGTGCCATCCCCTTCGCCAACGTCCGGCACACTCTCTACGACACGCTGCACTGGATCGGCTTCGACGCCGCACTGGCCGGCAGTATCGCCCTGCTACGCGAACACGCCGTCTTCGCCGGCCTGTCGACGGGCGCCGCCTACCTGGCCGCACGCTTCGAGCGACGTGCGGACCCCCGGCGGCACGTCGTCCTACTGGCCCCCGACACCGGCCACCGCTACGTCGACGCCGCCTACACCCGACACGCCCAGGCCGTCGCCGCACACGACCTGCAACCCCACCAGATCACCGAACTGGCCGACATGAAGCTGCCGTGGTCGCGCATGGACTGGAACGCCGCCCCGGCCCCCACGGCCGCAGCAACCGACCCGGCCCTGCAGTCCGCATCCTGAGGGGCCACGGCACCGCGGGGCCGGACGGCTCGTGGGTGCCGGCCCGCGCGAACGCGAGAGCCTGGCCTGCGGGGATCAGGCCAAGCTCTCGCGCGGTCAGCCATCGTGGATTCGGCCGCTCGGCCCGGACGACGGCGGCGGCGGAGGGAGGCCCCCGCCGGTCGGCGAGGGCCACCACCGCCTTTCGCCGGATCGTGGGCCGGTCCGCGTCACGTGCGCTGATCTGCGGGCTCCACGGTCAGGACTGCAGGTCGCGCAGGTACGCGGCGAACTTCTCCAGCCCGTCGACGTTGCGAGGGCTGCTGATGCCCTCGTTGTAGTCGAGGATGAAGAAGCGGTCGTTGACCACCGCTGGCAGATTCCTGGTCTTGGGCGACGTCTTCAAGAATTTGATCTTCTGCGCGGCCGGTTGATCCTGGTAGTCGAGGATGATGATCACCTCCGGTCGGGCCTGGACGACCGCCTCCCAGCCGACCTGCGTCCAACGGCCGTCGAGGTCGGCGAAGATGTTCCGGCCACCCGCGAAGGAGATGATGTCGTTCGGCGGCACCTGCCTGCCGGCCGTGAACGGCTGGTCGGTGCCCGAGTCGTAGAGGAACACCGGGGTCCGGGTGCTCGGAGCCTGGGTCCTGACCGCCCCGACGCGTCGCTTCAAGTCGGCCACCACGGTGGCGGCCCGCTGTTGCACACCGAAGATCTGGCCGAGTCGCTCCAGGTCGGTGTAGAGGCCGTCGAACGGGGCGTGCCGCTCGGGGTGGTTCGGATAGTTGAAGCAGGACTCGGCGTGCATGAAGCTCTGGATGCCCAGCCCGTCGAGGATCTCCGGAGAGGTGCCGCGCTTGTCGCTGAGCCCGGAGTTCCAGCCGGCGACGACGAAGTCGGCCTTGGCCTCCACCAGGAGTTCCCGGTTGAGCAGGTCGTCGCTGAGGAACTTCACCTTGGCGTACTCGGCGGCCCAGGGGGACTCGGTCACCGGCGGATTGGCCGGAGGCATCACGTATCCGTGGACGTGCTCGGTGAGGCCGAGGGCGAACATCTTGTCGGCGCTACCGCCCTCGTAGACGACGGCGCGTCGCGGGGTGGTGTATTCCACCGGTTCGCCGCACCGGTTGACGGTGACCTTCCGCACCCCGCTTCCGCTCGGTTCGACCTCGGCGCCACAACCGGCGAGCAGCGCCGTGGCGGTCAACGACGCCAACGCGGTACGGACTGCGGTCCGCCGCCGGGAAACGTTCATCTGGGGATTCCTTTCGAAGATTGTGCTGAGTCCAGGGAATAGAGCAGTTGTGGATCACCGGTCAGCGGGTGCGTCACGACGCTGACCACGACGCCGAACACCTCGCGGATCAGATCGGCGGTCAGGACCTCGGCGGGAGTTCCGGTGGCGACGAGCCGGCCTCCGGACAGCACGCCGAGCCGGTCGCAGGCCGCTGCGGCGAGGTTCAGGTCGTGCAGCACGACGAGGACGGTGAGCCCTGAGCCGCGCAGCAGGGACAGCAGTTCGATCTGGTGCCGGACGTCCAGGTGGTTGGTCGGCTCGTCGAGCACCAGGACCTGCGGCTCCTGCACGAGGGCGCGGGCGACGAACACCCGTTGCCGCTCACCGCCCGACAGCGCGAGCATCCCCCGGTCGGCCAGGTGCAGCACGTCGAGCTGTGCCATGGCCCATCGACACAGGCCCCGCTCCCGCTCGCTGAGGGGCTGGTTGCCGCGCAGGTGCGGGGCACGGCCGAGAGCCACCGTCTCGGCGACGGTGAAGTCGAGGTCCGTGCCGCCGTCCTGGGTGAGCGCGGCGACCGACCTGGCGCTGCGGCGCAGCTTGAGGGTGGACAGGTCGTCGGAGCCGAGCCACACCACGCCGCGGCTCGGCCGCAGCGCACGGTAGACGCAGCGCAACGCGGTCGACTTGCCGGATCCGTTCGGTCCGATCAGCCCGACGATCCGCCCGTCCGGCACGTCGAGCGACAGGTCCCGGACGATGACGTTCCCGTCGATCTCCACCGTGACGCCGTCGAGTCGAAGCTCCATCACCGGCCGCCGAACAGGTAGCCACGGCGGCGCATCAGCGCGAGGAACACCGGTACGCCGATCAGAGCGGTGATCACGCCCAGTGGCAGTTCCCGGGGAGCCACCAGGGTGCGGGAGACCAGGTCGACCCAGACCATGAACACGGCACCGGCCAGCGGCGCGACGACCAGCACCCGGTGGTGCGAGGCGCCGACCACGATCCGGACCAGGTGCGGCAACACCAGGCCGACGAACGCGACCGCTCCGCTGACCGCCACCAGCGCACCGGTGACCAGTGAGGTGACGACGAACAGCCGCCGACGTGCCCGGGTGGTGTCGACGCCCAGACTGAGGGACGCCTCGTCGCCGAAGGTCAGCACGTCGAGGGTGCGGCTGTGCCGGTGCAGGACGACCCCTCCGACGAGGACGGTGGCCGCGGCCACCGGCAGGCCGCCCCAGGTCGCCGCGCCGAAGCTGCCCATGGACCAGAACAGCATGGTGGCGGTCGCCTCGCTGTCCGGAGTGAAGTAGATGATCACCGCCATCAGTGCCTGGAAGCCGAACGACATGACCACGCCGGTCAGCACGAGGCGCAGAGGCGTGATGCCGGTGCGGCTGTACGCGGCCAGGTAGACAAGCGCCGCGGCGGCCATCGCGCCGAGGAAGGCGCCAGCGGAGACCGCGTAGATGCCGAGCGCGCCGAGCCCGCCGGCGACCGTGACCGAGACGGCGCCGACCGAGGCGCCGGAGGAGACCCCGAGCACGTACGGATCGGCCAGGGCGTTGCGCACCAGGGACTGGATCGCCACACCGACCGCGGACAGGCCCGCCCCGACGATCGCCGCGAGCAACACCCGTGGCGTGCGGATCTGCCAGATGATCTGGTACGTGGTCACCTCGTCGGCGTGGATGCGGCCGCCGGTGAGCGCGGCCCAGAGGTACCGGGCCGTCTCGCCGGGCGCGATGGCGACCGGTCCGAGGCCGATCACCACCACGAGCGAGACGGCCAGCAGGACCAGCAGAGCGGCCACCGTGCCACCCGTTCGCCGTGACGGACGAGGGGCGCCGGCGGCAGGGGCGTCCGGGTCGACCACGAGGCCGACGGTCGTGGAGAGCGTCACGCCGAATCACTCTCCCGGTAACGAAATCCATTGTCAAATGCGTATCGTGGCACGTGAACTGGGCGTTCAACCCGTGCCGCCCGGGCCGTGCCTGGACGGCTCCGCCCCGCCGAGGGGGAAGCAGCCGGCGAACGGGTCGTGGTAGGTCCGCCAGACCTCCTCGCCGTCGGCGAGTTCGGCGTCGGTCAGCAGGCAGTCGGCGAGGGCGCGGTGCAGCGCGACGGGATCGACGTCGAGGCCGATGAAGACCAGGTGCTGGTGCCGGTCGCCGTAGTAGGGGTCCCACTCCAGGGCGGCGGCGAGCCGGCGCTGATCGCAGACGTGCTCCCAGCCGGGTTCGGGGAGGCTCACCAGCCAGTGCCCGAGGGGCCCCATCGCCAGGCCGCCGCCGGCGAACTCCCAGGCCACGACGGTGTCGGGTTGGCTGGCCAGCCAGAGGTGGCCCCGGGAGCGGAGCACGTCGGCGTTCACGTCCTCCAGGACGTCGTGCAGCCGCCGCGGGTGGAACGGGCGACGGGCGCGGAAGACGGCGGAGACGACCCCGCAGTCGGCCTCCGGCTCGTGCGTGCCCAGCGCGAAGCCCTGTAGGCCCCGGGCGAGGACGCCGGGGGTCTCCGGCCGGTGCCGGTGGGTGTGGCGCAGTTGGCGGGTGAGCGCGTCGGCGTCGACGAGATCGCCGTCGACCCGGAAGTGCGCCGCCCACGGCGCCATCCGCTGGAGCAGGACCGCGATCCTGCCGGTGTCGAACTCTCCCTCCCGGGACCGCCCCCAGAGCACCAGGGTGTCGGCGTACTCGATCTGCCGGACCACGACGTCGGCGAGACCGCGGTGGTCGTCCTCGGCGGCCTGGATGCCGAGCGTGGCGAGGTCGTCGGTGCTGGCCAGGCCGTCGAGCAGGTGCTCGGCGTCGAGGACGGTGACGTAGGAGTCGACCCGGATGAGGTCGGTGACCGGTGTGCCGTCGACGAGGTGGTGGGCGCAGGCGGCGGCGACCGCCTCGGGTTCCACCACCTCGGGCAGCATCAGCACCAGGTCCCGGCCGGGGTTGTCCCGGGTGAGCCGGGCGAGGGTGGGCAGCACGTCCTCCCGCAGCGTGCAGGAGGCGCAGCCGTGCGCCAGGGCGATCCGCTCGTCCTCGACGATGCCGGTGCCGGTGCGGACCACCCGGCGGACGACGCCGTCGCGGATGCCGGCGAGGTCGTGTCGCACCAGCAGCAGCGACGGGTCGGCGGCGAGCAGCGTACGGGCGACGGCGAAGGTCGCCGCCGGCCAGAACCCGGACAGCACGGTCAGCGACGGGCGGTTACCGGCGTCGGCCGTCTCGACGCGGATGGGGGCCTGCGGGGACGACGTCATCATGTTCCTCTCGGCTTAATGGAAACGATTGTCATTCTAGGCAGACGGCGGTCGCTGGCGCGAGTCGCGACCCGGCGCGGATCCGCCCGGACGAATGGTGTAGAAATGAAAACCGTTGTCATTCCCATGCATCACCTGAGAAGGAGCGACCACCGTGTCCAGACGTTGTGACGTCACCGGCGCGCGTCCGAGTTTCGGCAACGCCGTGTCCCACTCCCACCGGCGCACCCGCCGCCGCTGGAACCCGAACCTGCAGAACCACCGCTACTGGCTGCCGTCGGAGCGACGGTGGGTCGGCCTGACCCTGACGGCCAGGGCACTGAAGACCGTCGACCGCAAGGGCATCGAGCGCGTGGTCGCCGAGCTGCGCGGCCGGGGAGTGCGGCTCTGATGGCCCGGCAGACCGACGTACCCCCGATCGTCCGGCTGCGCAGCACCGCCGGCACCGGCTACACGTACGTGACCCGCAAGAACCGCCGCAACGACCCGGACCGGCTGGTGCTGCGCAAGTACGACCCGGTCGTACGCCGGCACGTCGAGTTCCGCGAGGCACGCTGATGGCCCGCAGGAGCCTCGGCCGTCGGCAGGCGCGCCGCGAGACCCTCGTCGCCCGGTACGCCGAGGCGCGGGGCGAGCTGAAGCGGGCGGTCGCCCACCCGGACACCGACCCGGACGTACGAGCCGACGCGGCACGTCGACTCAACCGCCTGCCCCGGGACTCCAGCCCCGTACGACTGCGCTCCCGCGACCAGATCGACGGCCGCCCGCGCGGCGTGCTGTCCCGGTTCGGACTGTCCCGGGTGCGGTTCCGCGAGCTGGCCCTGCGCGGTGAGCTGCCCGGGGTGCGCAAGGCGTCGTGGTGACGTCACCGCACCCGCCCGCGGAGGGGCGGTGGCGCTCGGTCGCATCAGCCTGCGGACGCAGCGCCGGCCTACACTCCTGGCCGGTCCTGCGGCAAGCTTGACCGGCGCGCCAGGATTGCGCCAGACACGAGGCGGAGGTGCGCGTGCGGTTCGAGGTACTGGGCCCGGTGCGGGTGTGCACGCCGGACGGCGAGGCGGCCCTGGCGCCGAAACCACGGGCACTGCTCGCCGTGCTGCTCGCCGCGGGCGGCCGGTCGGTCACGAGCGAACGACTGCTGGCCGAGCTGTGGCCGGCGGGCGTCCCGTCGACGGCAATGGCGACGTTGCAGATGCACGCCTCGGCGCTTCGCAAGGTGGTGGGCGACCGGTTGCGCACCACCTCCGGCGGCTATCGGCTCGATCTGACCGACGCCACCCTCGACGCCGCCGAGTTCGAGCAGACGGGTGCGCTCGGGCTGTGGCGTGGCGACGCGTACGACGGGGTGCGGGCCGGACACTGCGTGGCAGCGGCGGCCGCCCGGCTCGCCGAGCTGCGGCTCTCGGCCCGGCTCGACTGGGCGCGGCGGGCACTGGCGGAGGGCCGGCACGTCGCGGCGGCCACCGAGCTGGCCGGTTGGGTCGCCGAACAGCCCACCGCCGAGGGGCTCGTCCGGCAGTTGATGCTCGCGCTGTACCGGTCCGGCCGGGCCGGCGACGCGCTGACCGCGTACGACGAAGTCACCGCCGCCCTCGGCGAGCTGGGCGCCCACCCCGGCCCGGAACTCGGCGCGCTGGCCGCCGCCGTACGCCGGCGGGACCCCACCCTCGACCGGCCGGCGCCCGGGGTGCCCGCGCGGCGCAACCGGTTCGTCGGCCGCCGCTTCGAGTTGGACCGGGCGATCGACCTGCTCGGCGCCGCCCGGCTGCTGACCATCGTCGGACCGGGCGGCGCCGGCAAGACCCGGCTCAGCCTGGAGCTGGCTCGCGAGGTGGCCGAGGACCACGACGCGGTGCACGTCGTCGAGCTGGCCGAGCACCGCGACGGCCCGCTCGACGCCCGGCTCGCCGCGGCCACCGGCATCCGCGAGGAGCCCGGCGTGGCGGTGCGCGACACGGTCGTCCGGCAGCTCACCGGCCGCGTCCTGGTGGTGCTGGACAACTGCGAGCACGTCCGGGCGGACGCGGCGGCACTCGCCCACGCGCTGCTCGCCGCCTGCCCCGGCCTGCGGCTGGTGGCGACCAGCCGGGAGCAGCTCGGCCTCAGCGGGGAGGTGATCCTCACGCTGGGCGGGCTTGCCACGCCGCCCGTCGGCGCGACCGATCCACGCACGGACGCGATGCGGCTGCTCGCCGACCGGGTGGCCGCGGCGCGCGGTGGCGCCGGACTGGCCCCGGCCGAGCAGCCCGTGGCCGCCGAGCTGTGCCGCCGGCTCGACGGGCTGCCGCTCGCCATCGAGCTGGCCGCCGCCCGGCTGCGCGCGGTGCCGCTCTCCGAGATCATGTCGCGCCTCGACCGGCGTCTCGACCTGCTGACCGGCACGTCGCCGGTGCCCCGGCACCGGACCATGCGAGCGGCCATCGACTGGGGCTACGACCTGCTCGACGAGCCACAGCAGAAACTGCTGCGGCAGCTCGGCGTGTTCGCCGGCGGCTTCGACCTGGCGGGCGCGGCCGAGGTGGCCGGAGCGGACCCGCTCGACCCGCTGACCCAGCTGGTCGACCGGTCCATGGTGGAGTTCGGGCAGGGCCGCTACCGCCTGATCGAGACCATCCGCGAGTACGCCCGCGAACGACTCGACCCGGTCGAGCGGGCCGAGGCGTACGGTAGGCTGGTCGCCGGCTGGGAGCGCCGGCTCGCGTCGCCGCCGCCGCTGGACGGCCCGGCGCACACCGAGTGGCTGGCCGGCATCGGCGCCGAGCACGACACGATCGTGGCCGCGCTCGACTGGACGCTGCGCGACGGCGACCCCACGAAAGGGCTGGGCATCGCCGCGGCGATGTGGTGGTACTGGTGGGTCGCCGGACGGATGGCCGAGGGCCGGGCCTGGCTCGATCGCGCGCTGGCCGCCGCCCCGCCGGCACCGTCCGCCCTGCGCGCCCGGGCGTTGCGGGCCGCCGCGGCGCTGGCCCGCAACTCCGGTGACCTGCCGGCGGCCCGCCGGCTGGGCGAGCAGGGCCTGACCACGTTCCGTGAGCTCGGCGACCGGACCGGCATGGTCGCGGCGCTGAACAATCTGCTGATCACCGCTCAGGCGCAGGAGGACTACCCGGCATCGCTCGCGTTCGGCTACGAGGCGCTGCGGATCGCCGAGGACCAGTCCGACGCCCGGATGGTCGCGGCGGCGTCCAACAACACTGCGGGAACGCTGCGCTGCATCGGCCGCCTCGGCGAGGCGGAGGAGCTGTTCCACCGCGCGCTGGCGGGGTTCCGCGCCCTGAACGACCGGCGCGGGGAGGCGGCCGCGCTGACGAACCTGTCCACCATCGACCGGCGCCGCGGCCGGCCCACCCCCGCGCGATCGGCGATGCGGGAGGCCCTGGCGATCTACACCGAGCTGGGCATCGCCGAGGGGCAGCTGGACGCCGTCGAGGGGCTGGCGCAGCTCGACGTCCTCGACGGTGACGCGGCGGGCGGGTTGCGGCTGCTCGCGCTCGCCGAGCGGGAACGCTCCGCGCTGGGCGCCCCGAGCTTCACCCCGGACGAGATCGCCGACCGCGACCGGGCGGAGGCCGAGGCCCGGGCCCGGCTCGGGCCGGCGGAGGTGGCGCGCGCCTACCGGGAGGCGGACGCGACGACGCTGGCGGAGGCGGTGGCGGCGCTGCTCGCCGGCTGAACCCGGCACGACCTTTGGGCTTCCTTTGGCGCCGCCGTCCATCCTTCCGACGTGATCCGACCTACCAGGCCAGCGGCCATCTCCCTGCTCATCGCCGCGACGATGTCGGGGTGCGCGGCGACCGGGCCGACCACTCGGGACAGCGACGCCGACGCGGTGGCATCCGTCGGCCCGTCCGCCGCGACCGCTACGGCGCATTCGGCACGGCCGCCGTCGCCAGCCGGGACGGAGCCGGCGCCGACGCGGCCGGCCGCCACGGAGCCCGCCGACGGGAAGCCGGCCACGGCGAAGCCGTCGCACCCGGCCACCACGCCGGTCGCCGGCCCGCGAATCGTCCACCTGCGCGTCGCCCGGCAGCCGAAGTGCGCCGAGGGCACCGCCGTCTTCCGCGCCGACCCCGTGCCCCTGGTCATCGAGTGGAAGATCACCGGCGCCACCGGCGGGGCCCTGTCCGTGGACGATCCGACGAACACGCCGGGCACGTACGGCCCGGTGGATCTCGAAGGCTCGCAGGAGTTCCTCTTCTCCTGCACCGGCGACGTCGGCAGCACCGAAACGCACACCTACGCGCTCTACACGGTCGGTGGTGGGCCCGTGCGGTCCGCGACCGTCACCGCCTCGGCCAAGGTGCTCGACAAGGGCCTCGGCACCAACTGACCCGCATCCCGTACCCCTGCGAGGAGACCTCGTGAAGCACCGATCCGTCACCCTGGCCGCACTCGTCGCCGTCTGCCTCACCGCGGGCTGCGACCTCACCGGATCCACCACCGCCGGCGACTCACCGACCGCGGACGCCACGCTCGCGCCGCCCGCCGAGGCCGCCTCCCCGACGCCGGCCGGGACTGCGGACGGCGACCCGGGTGCGGTGCGGGGAGCCGGCGGCATCCCCGACCCCTGCACCCTGCTCACCGAGGCCGAGGTGGTCGACCTGACCGGCCGCGAGGTCACCCGGAACGACGAGGACGGCGGCGACGCTGGCGACGTCACCCGCTTCTGCCAGTGGCAGCAGAACCACGGCCAGCTCACGATCTTCCTGAGCCGCACCACCGCCGCCGACTTCGACGTCACCGTCGCCGCGGCCAGGCCGGTGGACGGGGTCGGCGAGAAGGCGTACTGGCACTCCGGGCACCTCTACGTCCTGCACGGCGCCCTGCAGATCGACGTCTACTCCCGCGGCGGCTCCGACGCGCAGGACCTGGCCGACGCCGAGCAGGTCGCCAAGGTCGTCATCCCGCGCGTCTGACGACGGATCGCGGCCAGCCCTCGACGTGGTAACCGCCGAGGAACGCGATGTTGGCGATGACGGCAGCGAACATGGCGAAGCCGATGAGCGCCCCGCGGCGCAGCTTCCCGCCCCAACCGTCCGGGCCGAGCTCGGTCGGCTCACGGCGCTCGGTGCGCCGCACGACCCACCGGTAGACGACCACGCCCAGCACTGCCGTCACCGCGCCGATCACCAGGGTGAGGAGGAAGCTGCCCTCGACGGCGGCGACGCTCTGCCCGCCGACGAGGGCGACGGCGGCGACGGCGAGAAGCTGTGTGACGAAGCGCATGACGACTCCTTCGCAGACCGCGACCGGAGCGCCGCGGACACGAAGAAACCTATGGAGTTCCGCCGCCGCAATCGTCCCCGTGCGGTGGACACTTGCGGGTAGCTCGCACGGGGGACAAGACCCCTCCGGAGTCCGGAAACCCGGTCGGACATGGCAGGTCCGCCGCTCGCCGCGCCCCGTCCCGACCACCGCCGACGGTGACGCGGTCGACCCCACGCCGGGCAGGACGGCGTCCCCGGAGCCGGGTCGCGAGGGTGGCTAGCATCTGCGCATGACGTTCTGGGTGCACTACGTGGTCCCACCCGGGGTGGCCGCCGGGGGCATGCTCACGCCCCCGGGCGACGACGTCCTCGTCTTCGCGCAGACGGTAGAGGTGGGCGGGCGGGACCGGACCGTCGAGTTCTCCGTCCTCGCCGCCGGCGACGGGATCGAGGTCGCCACGGACATCGACTGCACCGCGTTGCTGCGGGGACGGGCCGAGGAGGTGGCCGTCGTCCGGGCCGTCGACGGCCTGGTGCTCGAGCACGCCGCACAGGCTGTCCGGATCCACGAGCTGCTGCTGCACCGGTGGTACGCGGTCAGCTCGGTGTCGCACCGGGCGTCGCTCGTAGCGCTCCGGCGATGGCTCACGGCTCACGACCCGGCGGGCGACTACTGGCAACTGCTCGTACGGCCGGGTGAGCGGGCAGCGGGTGGCCCCGCCTGAGTGGCGGTGAGGCCGAGGACGATCAGGCGGACTCACCCGGCGGCCGGACCGGATCCGTGGCCGGCGGGGCGGTGCCGGGGGCGCCCGGCCCGTCGTCGGGCGGGACCGGTCGGCAGTCGAGGTAGGCGTCCAGGGCGGCGGCGCCGGTCAGCATGGCGCGGCTGCGGGCAGCGAGGCGGGCGCGCCAGTCGCGCAGCATCGACCCGAGCGGCGCGACGCCCCCGGCGGAGCGGACCTGGGCGATCAGCGGGGCGATCTGCGCCAGCAGGTAGCCACCCCGCCTGAGCTGGTGGGCCAGCCGGGCGTCGCGCACGTCGGCGGCGCTGTAGACCCGATAGCCCGTCTGCGGATCGCGGCGCGGCTGGAGCACGCCCGCGCGTTCCCACTTGCGCAGGGTGGCCGGGCGGATGCCGAGCCTTCTCGACAGGGGACCGACGAACGTGTTGCTCCGTCCCTGCGGCACCGGGTCGAGGGCACCGACAGCGGCTTCGGCGGCCTGGAGGGTGCGGCGGTCGTCGAGGAGCTGCGCGTGACTCTCGTCGACGAGCCGCAGGGCGTCCTCGGTCGCGCCCCGGTTGACCGCCTGCATGATCGACGTGGCCGTCGCATGCCCGTGTCCGGGCACGAGGGCGAGGAACGCGCGCAGTGCCTGCGCGTGCAGCGCCGTGTAGGTGCGGTAGCCGTGCGGGGTGCGGTCCGCGGCCGGAAGGATGCCGGCCGCCTCGTAGTTCCTGACCGCCTGCGTCGACAGGCCGTGCGCGCGCGCCAGGTCGACCGGCCTGAGCCTGCCACTGCTTTGAGGGTTTGGCGTCATCACTCTGCTGATATCGGAGAGAAGTTTGCACCGTCGGTTCAACGATACCGTTGAGGGCATGACTGCTGATGTCGCAGACGCCGCCCGTGCCGTCGACCCCGCTGCCGTCATGGCGTTGCTCCCGGGCAGGCCGCGGCTGCTCGCCCTCGGCGAGCCCACCCACGGCGAGGACGCCCTGCTCGACCTGCGGAACGAGCTCTTCCGGCAACTCGTCGAGCGGGAGCACTACCGGACGATCGCGATCGAGAGCGACTGCGTGATGGGGCTGGTCGTGGACGACCACGTCACCTCGGGCACCGGCCTCCTCGACGACGTCATGGAGCGCGGGTTCAGCCACGGGTGGGGCGCCTTCGCCGCCAACCGCGAGCTGGTGCGCTGGATGCGCGCGTACAACGACGGGCGGCCCCCGGCGGAGCAGGTGCGGTTCGCCGGGTTCGACGGCCCGCTGGAGATCACCGGCGCCGCGAGCCCCCGGCAGGCCCTCACCGCACTGCACGCCTACCTCGCCGCCCGGGTCGACGCCGACCTGCTTCCCTGCGCGGCGGAGACGCTCGACCGCCTGCTCGGCGCCGACGAGCGGTGGACCAGTCCCGCCGCGATGACGGACCCCTCCCGGTCCGTGGGGCGCACGCCCGACGCCGGCCGGCTGCGGCTGCTCGCCGACGACCTGGTGGCCCTGCTCGACGCGCAGACGCCACACCTGATCGCGGCGTCCACACCGGAGGAGTGGCACCGGGCACGCCTGTACGGGCGTACCGCCGTCGGCCTGCTGCGCTACCACCACGCGATGGCCGACCCGTCGCCGAGCCGCATGGCGCGGTTGCTCGGCGTGCGGGACTCCATGATGGCCGCCAACCTGCTCGCCATCGCCGGACGAGGGCCGGCGCTGGTGAACGCCCACAACGGCCACCTCCAGCGCAACAGGAGCAGCATGCGGATGGGCGGACTGCCGGTGCAGTGGTGGAGCGCCGGCGCGATCGTCGACGCCCACCTGGGCGAGGAGTACGCCTTCCTCGCCACGGCCGTCGGCGCGATCCGCCACCAGGGAGTCGACGCCCCGCCGCCGGACACCGTGGAAGGGCTGCTGTACGCGCTGCCGGCGGAGCGTCACCTCGTCGACGTCCGCCGACTGGCCACCGCCCTCGCCGGCACGACGCCCGCCGCCCGGGTGTCGCCCTGGTTCGGCTACGCCCCGCTCGACCCGGCCCACGTGGCCGACACCGACGGGATCCTGTTCGTCAGGGACGCCGGGCGGGGCCAGGCTCCGCCGGCGTCCGGCAACGACTGACCGGCACTGGTCCGGGCCTGCCGCCGGGGCGGCGCCGGGTGCCGGCGCCGCCCCGGCCGGTTCAGGCGGTCGCGCAGGTGGCGCCGTTGAGGGTGAACGAGGCGGGCCGTCCCGTGTCGCCGGTGTGAATGGCCTGGAAGCCGACGCTGACCGACGTGCCGGGGGCGATGGTGGCGTTGTAGGAGACGTTGCGGGCGGTGACCGCGCCGCTGGTCGGGGCGTACGTCGCGTTCCAGCCGTTGGTGATGCTCTGGCCGGCGGGCAGCGTGAAGGCCAGCGACCAGCCGTTCACCGTGGTGGTGCCGGTGTTGGTGACGGTGACCGAGGCGGTCAGGCCGGCGTTCCAGGCGTTGACCGTGTAGCCCACCCGGCAGGCGCCCGGCGAGGGCGGCGGAGTGCTGGGCGGGGGAGTGCTCGGCGGCGGGGTGGTAGGAGGCGGCGTGGTGGGAGGCGGCGTGGTCGGCGGCGGCGTGGTGGGGGGCGCGGCGGCGTCGAGGCCGAAGAAGCGGATCGCCTGCGCGGCGTCGACCGGCAGGTTGTGCGACACCCCCTGCATGCTGATCGCCTCGACCGGCGCCCGGTCGCCGCTGCCGCCGTAACGGGTGCGGGTGTAGCCGGCCTGCGGACTGTCGGTGTACGTCGGCGTCTGGCTCAGCCCGTGCACGTCGGTCCACTGCTTGATCTGCTCGCCGAAGTTCGGGTAGCGCAGCACCTCGTCGTTCGTCCCGTGCCACGTCTGCATCCGGGGCCGGCGCCCGGTGTGGCCCGGATAGGCGTTGCGGACCAGGTTTCCCCACTCCCGCGCGGTCCTGGTGACCTGGCCGTTGGCGCACTCGCTGTTCCACTCGGAGCCGTTGGTGGTGGCGAAGCAGCCGAAGGGGACCCCGGAGAACGCCGCACCGGCGCTGAACACGTCGGGGTAGAGCCCGAGCAGGACGTTTGTCATCATCGCGCCCGACGAGATGCCGGTGGCGAAGATCCGGTCGGGATCGACGGCGTAGCGCTGCCGGACGTGGTCGACCATCGACTTGATGCCCACCGGGTCGCTGCCGCCGTCGCGGCGCAGCGCCTGCGGGGAGGAGACGTCGAAGCACTGGCTGCTGCGGGTCACCGACGGGTAGACGACGATGTAGCCGTACCGGTCGGCGAGCGCCGCGTACTGGGTGTTGGCGTACATGGCGGGGCCGGTGCCGGTGCAGTAGTGCACCGCGACCAGCAGCCCCGGCCGGGGCGCGACGGAGTCCGGCACGTACAGGTACATGCGCAGGTTGCTCGGGTTGGGGCCGAAGCTCGTCACCTCGGTCAGGGTCGCGGCGGACGCCGGCGGGGCGACCGCCACCGCCGCCAGGGCGGTCAGCGCGGCGGCGACCAGGGCGGCGCCCAGCACTCGGAGTCTGGTCCTCATGGGTGGTTCCTCTTCCGCAGACGGTGGACAGGGCGGGGTTCCGATCGAGGGCTGCCCGGCTGCCCGATCACGTCCGGCTCAGGAACATCGACAAGTATCTATTAATGCGGAGGGTCCGGCAAGTGCCGGCCGTCCCGCCGCTCGCGCCGTCACCGGGTCAGGCGCTTCTCGAACCAGTGGTGGGCGTACGGCTCGTCGTTGTACGCCTCGATCTCGCGGTAGCCGGCCGCCCGGTACATCGCGATCGCCTCGGTGAGGTTGCGGTTCGTGTCCAGCCGGACGGCGCTCCAGCCCCGCTCGGCGGCGTGGCGTTCCAGCTCGCCCAGCATCCGCCGCCCCAGCCCGAGCCCGCGTACGGAGTCCGCCACCCAGACCCGCTTGATCTCGGCGGGCGCGCCCCGGTGGAGCTTCACCGCGCCGCAGCCGACCGGCTCGGCGTTGAGGGTGGCGAGCAGGAACACGCCGGCCGGTGGGACGAGTTCCTCGTCGTGGACCGGCTTGCTGCGGGCCGGGTCGAACCCACCGTCGAAGCGCCGCGCCACCTCCCGGGCGTACGCGCGCATGCAGGCACGGGCCCTCGGGTCGCCGGGCGGGCAGGGCTCGATCAGCACCATCGACGCGACGAGCAGCCGTTCCACCTCGGCCATCGCCGCGACGAGCCGCTCGCGGCGTCGCCCGGTCAGCGGGGCGAGGATCGACCGGGCGAACTCGTCGGAGCGCTCGTCGAGTTCGGTCCACTCGGCCCGGCCTGCGGCGGTCAGCGTGGCGACCCGGACCCGCCCGTCCCCGCCCACCTGGTCGGATGGCCCGACGGTGACGAGCCCGTCGCCCTCCAGGGCGCGTAGGAGGCGGCTGAGGTGCCCCGAGTCCAGCCCGAGCCGGGACCGCAGCGCCGCGACCTCGGCGCCGCCGGGGCCGATCTCCCACAGCAGGCGGGCCTGGGCGAGGGGGCGGGCGCGCGCCATGTACTCGTCGTCGAGCGCCCCCACCCGCTGGGTCACCGTCCGGTTGAACCGCCGCACGGCGGCGATGAGCTCCGTCTCCATGAAACCTGACCTTAGTCAGCTATACCCGGTCCGCGCCAGCGCCGCCCGGCGGCGGAGTGCGGTCGCGTCCGCGTACCGCTGGCGACCCGGCCCGGGCCCGTGGCCCGGCGGCCCCGGGGCGGCGCGGTGGGCGCCGTCCCCGGGGCCGCCCGGTCACCCGACGGTCAGGAGGCGGTGCAGGAGCGCACCTGCGGGCGCGTCCAGTTGCCGTTGGCCATCGTGGTGAACCCGAAGACGTTGCCGCTGCCGTTGGAGCGCATCGTCATGACGTTTCCGCTGCCGTCCCAGCTCGGGGTGCCGTTCCAGGTGGCGGAGACCTTCTGCGGGGGCGTCACCGCGACGACGACGGTCCAGTTGGTGGCGCCGCTGACCGTGACGTCGCTGTTGAACCGGTCGCCCCACCGGGTGCCGTCGCGCAGGGTGGCGGTGCAGCTGCCGCCCGGCGGCGGGGTGGTCGGGCCGGTCGTCGGCGGCGGCGAGGTCGGCGGGGGCGTGCCGTTGTTGAGTGCGGCGAGGACGGCGTCGTACGCGGGCTTGCGGTTGCCGCCGTTGTCGAACAGCAGCGGCGTGTCGGAGGCCCGCCAGGAGTCGCTGTCCCGGATGCCCCAGACGGTGATGCCCGTGCACCGGGCCACCGCGAGGCAGTCGTTGACCACGTTGCGGTACGTGGTGGGCGAGGCCCCCGCGATGTCCAGTTCGGTGATCTGCACGTCGACGCCGAGCGCGGCGAAGCTGGACAGGGTCGTGCGGTAGTTGCCCGGGTAGGGCGATCCGCTGTTGAAGTGCGACTGGAGGCCCACGCAGTCGATCGGCACGCCGCGCTGCTTGAAGTCGCGGACCATCGCGTAGACGGCCTGGGTCTTCGCGTGGCTCCAGTCGTCGGTGTTGTAGTCGTTGTAGCAGAGCTTGGCGCCGGGGTCGGCGGCCCGGGCGGCCCGGAACGCCGCCTCGATCCAGTCGTTGCCGGTGCGCTGGAGGTTCGAGTCGCGCCGGGCCCCGCTGCCGCCGTCGGCGAACGCCTCGTTGACCACGTCCCAGGCCACGACCTGACCACGGAAGTGGGTGGCCACCTGGGTGACGTGGTTGAGCATCGCCTGGCGCAGCGCGCTGCCGCTCATGTTCTGCATCCAGCCGGGCTGCTGCGAGTGCCAGGCCAGGGTGTGGCCCCGCACGCTCATGCCCCGGCTACGGGCGTGGCTGACGATCCGGTCGGCGTTGCCGAAGGTGAACTGCCCCTGCTGCGGCTCGGTGGCGTCGATCTTCATTTCGTTCTCGGGCGTCACCGAGTTGAACTCGCGGTTCAGGATCGTGACGTAGGTGTTGTCGCTGAGCTTGTTGGCGGCGACGGCGGCGCCGAAGTAGCGACCGCGCTCCGCCGCCGACGCGCCCAGCGTGGTCCCGGCGCTCGCCGCGCCGGGCAGGACCGTGGCGCCGGTCGCCGCGAGCAGTCCCACGGCGGCGACGACGATGGCCGCGCGCGCCCGCGAACGCGATCTCGACCGGGTGTCCCGGGGGTGCCTCTCGGTCATTCCTGCTCCTTCCGGGGCCGGTCCGCACCGTCGGGGGGCGGACCGGAGTGGTGGGGGTGTGCCGGATCAGGGCCGCCCCGGCGGGCTGCGGCGCACGGGCCGCGAACCCGCCGTCATCGACCCTGATGGATGTGGAGTATGGCAGCGCCGCGCGCGGCCGAGCAAGAATTTCCGGAAAAGTTTCGGTAGCCCCTGGGCCTGTCGCATCGGCGGATTCGTAGTGCTCGCAGGTCAGCGAGCAGTCATAGAGGACGGCGGGCACTCGCGCTGATCTTCGTGCGATCAGGGTGAGTGCCCGCCGGTCGGATTTTCCGGGATGATTCCGTAACGCGTCAGGGGTCGCGCCTGGCCAGGCCGCCCATCTTCACCGCCGTGAACACCGCCGCGGCCAGCGCGACGTCGGAGAGCAGCATCAGACCGATCGCGTACGACCCCTGCACGCCGTACACCCAGCCCATCACCAGCGGCGGGACGAACCCGCCGAGCCCGCCGGCGGCACCGACCAGCCCGGTGACCGCGCCCACCTGGTCGGCGGGTGCGACCCTGCCGACGAGGGCGAACACGGCCCCGCTGGACGCGCCGAGCAGCACCGCCATCCCGAGCAGCGCGACGGTCGCCACGGGCAGCAGGGCGGGCTCGAACGCCTGCACCACCGCGAAGGCGGCCACCCCGGCGAAGCACCACACCAGCACCGGCACCGGGTGCAGCCGGTCGGAGAGCCAGCCGCCCAGCGGGCGGGCCAGGACGGCGAGGACCACGAACCCGGCGGTACGCAACGCGCCGTCGGCGGCGTCCAGGCCGTAGGCGGTGCCCAGGTACGCGGGCAGGTACACGCTGAAGGCCACGAACCCGCCGAAGCCGACCGCGTACAGGAAACACAACTGCCACGTCACGGTCAGCCGGCCCACCGTGGCCAGACGCGCCCACGCCGACCCCGTCGGCCGGACGCGCTCCGGTGCGTCGCGCAGCAGCAGGAACGCCAGCACCGCGTAGCTGGCGAGGATCGCGGCCACCAGCAGGAAGGGCGCCCGGTCGCCGTAGGCGTCGGCGAGCCGGACGGTGGTGAAGTTGGCGATCGCCGTGCCGCCCATGCCGATGCCGAACACGCCGATCGCGAAGCCGCGCCGCGCGGGCGGGTACCAGCCGGAGACCAGCGGCACGCCGACGGCGCAGCGGCGGTGACGGCCCCCCGGGTGCGCCCTACCGCGCGGCACCGGCCGCCGGGGTGATCCGGTCCCAGGCCGGGATGGGCAGCGCGATCACCGCGGCCGGGAAGAGGCCGTGCTCCTCGTTGTCGATGTGCCGGTGGAGCCGGTCCAGGGCGGCCAGCACCGCCGGCCAGTCGGGCGCGGTGCGGTCGACGGCGCCTAGGACGCCGTGGATGTCCTCGTGTTCGGCGCAGAGCTTCGCCACCGCGTCGGCCAGGCTGCCCTCCGCCCGCAACTCGACGAAGAGCCCCTCCTCCTCGGTGGCGGTGTGCGGGATCAGCAGGGCCAGCAGCGCGTCGAGCGCCGCCGGTGCCTCCGCGCCGCCGGCCCGCACCGCGTCCCGCACCCGGCCCGCCGCGTTGGCGATCGCCTCATGCTCGGCGGAGAGCCGACCGATCAGGGGGAAGTCCCGGCAGCCGCAGTAGTTGCACATGCTGATCATCTCCAGGATCCGGTGGCGTCCGGTCCCATCCTCGGCGCGGCGGCGGCACTGACGGCAGGGCCGACCGGCCCGGTACGCCGGGGCGACGGGCCCACCCCGCTCGCCGCCCTCCCACCAGCGCCCGGTGCACGCCCGCTCGCCGCCCGCCTGTAGGGCCCGCCCGCCGGGCGACGGCGTGGCTGGCCGGCAGGTCGCCCGGCTATGGTGGGCGCATGCAGGATCGGCACGGGCTCCGCCGCGCCGGCAAGCGGGTCTCGCTGCCGGCGCTGCTGATGCTGACCGTGCTGCTCATGGTGCTCTCCGCGGCCCGGTCCGTCGGGCTGTGCATCGTCTTCCGGAGCACGCGGCGGGCCATTCCCGGCTGCGTGCCCGCCTGGTCGGCCGACCGCGCTCCGCCCGGGCTGACGTTCGCCGTCTGAAGCCCGTCCGCCTCCCCGCGTCCTCGACGCGGGCCCCTGGCTTGGAGCACCATGCCGACCCTGCCGCATTCTCGATCCATCCTGTCCCCGTCCGTCGACGACGGACCCCGACCCGGGGCGTACGCCGTCGTCGCGGCCGTCCCACCCCGGGGGCGGTGACCGTGCTGACCCCCGGCGCGTACGCCCGCCTCGGCCTGCGCCATCCCGTCGCTCTCGACCTGGGCACCTCGACGGTGCGGATGTGGACGCCGACGTCCGGCACGGTCGTCGCCGAGCCCGCCGTCGTCGCGTGGAACTCGGCCGGCGCCCAGGCCGTCGGGCGAGCCGCCATCGCGCTGCGCGACACCGGCGACGTGAAGCTGGCGTGGCCGGTGCGGCACGGCGTGGTGACCGACTTCTTCGGCTGCGTACACCTGCTGCGGGTGGTGGCCGCGGCGAGCGGACGGCCGGGCGACGACGTCTCCCCGGTCGTGGTCGGCGTGCCGGCCACCGCCACCCTGCGGCAGAAGGACCTCCTGGTCGCGGCGGTCCGCCACGCGTTCGGCGGGCGGGTCGCCACGGTGGAGGAGCCACTGGCCGCCGCCCTGGCCTGCCGGGCCGACCTCGACGGCGACGACGTGGTCGCCGTCGACATCGGACAGGGCCGCACCGAGATCGCCCACATCGCCGACCGTGCGGTCGAGGCGGCCGAGCGTGTCGACGTGCCCAACGCCCTCGACCAGGTGCCGCTGATCGCCGCCGCGGTACGACGCCTGGGCGCGCGGCCCGGGTGGCGGGGACGCCGCCGGCTGCTGATCACCGGCGGCGGGGCGGTGCACCCCGAACTCGGGGCCCGGCTGGCCGCGCTGACCGGCCGGGTCGTCACGATGCCCGCCGATCCGCACCTGGCCACGCTCGCCGGCCTGCGCCTGCTGCTCACCCGCTGAGGCGGTGGGCCGGCCGCGCCGCCTCCGGTGCCGTGTGGCCGGCCCACCGCGCCACCTACCCCCGCCGCGCCGGGACCGAACCGTTCCGGCCCTCCCGCATTCCCTGGAGTATCCGATGGACGTCGAACTGACCCCGCTGCCCGGTATCGGGTTCCGCCGCATGTTCACCACCGACGCGGGAGTGCGCGTCGGGGTGGTGACCCACCACATCGGCGGCCGGCGTGAGCTGGTCTACCCCGACGGCGACGACCCCGACGCCACCCGCAGCATCACCCTCACCCACGACGAGGCCGTCGTGCTCGCCGGACTGCTGGGCCTGCTCGACGTCCTCGACGTCACCGGGCCCGGCGCCCTTACGACCACCCCACCCGCCGGCGGGTGAGCTGCCGGACCGGGCGTGGGTGACGGCAGCGGGCTCACGCCGACCCGACGAACTGGCTGACGTGGTAGGCGGTGCTGCGGTTGTCGGGCGTCCTGGTCCACTTCGAGACCATGAGGTGCAGGTCGTTGGCCCGCCGGCTGGACCACGGGTGGATGAAGCCGCCGTAGAGGCCCGGTTCCTGCCAGGAGGTGACCTGGATCCGCTCGGCCGTCCAGACCCGGTCCGGCCCGTCCGCCGTGCGCGTGACGATGCACCCGGTGGCGCAGTTCAGGTACGACATCACCCAGGTGCCGTCGGCCAGCCGCCGCACCGAGGGCTCGCCGAAGCGGCCGGTGAGGATGGGCGTGCACGGGCGGCCCCAGCCCCAGTTGCTGCCGTTCCAACCCCAGCCCTCGTACGACTCGGGGGAGAACAGCCGGTCCCAGCGGACCCGGCGCAGCATCATCGGCCCGTGCTGGCGCCCGGCGCGCACCGAGAAGACGTACACCCAGTCCCCGTCGCGCTGCATCGTCCACATCTGGAACGGGTCGGTGTTGGTGGCGTCGTTCCACCACTTCAGCGGCGTACGGATGAAGTCGTTGCCGTTGTCGCTGTAGGCCAGCCCGGCGTAGCGCGAGCGCCAGTGCGGCCCGGCCGGGCCGGCGGAGTTCCAGTTCTCGATGCTCATGTACGACACGAGCTGCCGGCCGGTCTCCGGGAAGGCGATGCCGTCGTTCGGGATGACGGTCACCTCCCACAGCCCGTCGATGCCGATGCCGTGGTGGCCGTTGTGCATCAGCTCCGGGGCCCGGCCGTTGCCCGCCACCCGGGCGGCGCTGTCGAAGACGATCCCGCCGGCGGCGCCCGGGTGCACGGCGGAGCGCAGCAGCACCGGCGAGCGCCAGTCGTTCGGCACCGGCGGACCTTCGGGCCACGGGGTGTCGAACGTGTCGCCGAACAGGTAGCCGATCGAGCCGTTCTCCAGCACGTACGGTATGCCCAGGTCCGTGCCCGCCACGCGCCACCGGTGGTTGGTGTCGAGGTCGGCGCCGGTCAGGCGCTTCTTCCAGGCGGCGGCCTGGGCCGTGCCGGGGGCGAGGACCGGCGCGACGGCCGTGGCCAGGCCGGCCGCGGCGACCGTGCCGAGCAGCGAGCGGCGGGTGATCGTCATGACCGTCCTTGTCGCGTCGGGGCCGGGCGCCGCCGGCCGCATCGAACTATCGGCGTCAATGTAGGGCTGGAACCTACGGCCAACCCGGTGGCGTGGTCAAGGACCGCCGGCGCGCGCCCCGAGGCCGCCCCGCTGGCCGGCGGCGGGCTCCGGTACCGGAGCCCGCCGCCGGCCAGCGGCACGTGGCGGATTGGACGGGTGGGCGCGGGCATGACAGGGTGCTGCTGGTGGGCACGGGTGAGGGCGGACGTCGGTGACCGCTCCGCATGCACGCTGGTCCTCCGGTGACCCGCAGGCGGTGCTCGACGGGTTCGAGCAGCTGCCCGGATTCGTGTGGATCTTCGAGGGGCCCGAGCTGCGGGTGGTGGCCGCGAACCCGGCGGTACGCGCCGCCGTCGGCGACCGCAGCGGCCTGATCGGTGAGCCCTTCCGTCGGGCGGTGCCCGAACTTGCCGGCCAGCACGTCTTCGAACTGCTCGACCAGGCACTGCACGGCATCCGCTCGCACGGCTACGAGCAGCGCGTCCTGACCGACCGCAACGGCGACGGCACGCTGACGGAGGCCTTCTACACGTTCGACATGGCGCCGTGGCGCAACCCGGACGGCTCGGTGCGCGGGGTGATCGTGCAGGCCGTCGACGCCACCCCCGTGGTGGCCGCCCGGCAGGCCGCCGAGACCGCCGCCGCCACCGCCGAACGGCGCTACCGGCAGGCCGCCGGTCTGGTCCTGGAACTGCAACGTAGCCTCCTGCCCGACGTGCTGCCCGTCCTGCCGCACGTCCAGGTCGCCGCCCACTACCTGGTCGCGAGCAGCGACCTCGTCGCCGGCGGGGACTGGTTCGACGTGGTTCCCCTGCCCGACGGGCGGCTGGCGCTGACCGTCGGCGACGTCGTCGGGCACGGCGCCACGGCCGCGGCGGCCATGGGCCAGCTCCGTACGGTCGCTCGGCAGGCGTTGCAGTCGGGCGGCGACCTGTCACAGGTGCTGGCGGTCCTGGACGACTTCGCGGCCCGCGCCCTCGCGACCCGGGCGGCCACCACCTGCCTCGCGGTGCTCGACCCCCGCGACGGGGCGCTCGAAGCGGCCAGTCACGGGCACCCGGCGCCGCTGGTGGTCGGCGCCACCGGCGACAGCCGGTACCTGCCGCTGGCACCGGCGGGGCCACTGGGCACCGGAGCGGGCCCCGCCCCGGTGCACACCTGCCGGCTGCGGGCCGACGACGTCCTGCTGCTCTACACCGACGGCCTGATCGAGCGACCCCGGCAGAACCTGCACGACGGCGCCCGCGTCCTGGCCGACGCCGCCGCGGCGGCCCGGCGGGCGATACTGGACGCGGCCACGACCGTCCCGCAGCGGCTGCCCGACCGGATCTGCACCCTGGTCACGGAACGTCTCGCCCTGGCTGGCGGTGGCTTCGGCGACGACACCACGCTCCTCGCCGCCCATCTTCTGCCGGAGCCCGTCGCGCCCCTGCACCTGACGCTGCCCGCCGACACGACGGCGCTGCGGCCGATGCGTCAGGTCATGGGCGACTGGCTCGCCCGGCTCGGGGCCAGCGGCCCGGACGTGAGCGACCTCGTCCACGCCGCGGGGGAGGCCGCCACCAACGCCGTCGACCACGCCTACCCGGATGGCACGTCGGGGACGTTCACCGTGCACGGCGCCCTGGACGACCAGGGCGTCGTGCACGTCACCTGCACCGACGAGGGACGGTGGCGGCCACCGGCGCGCGACCCGGGCGGTCGCGGCCGTGGGCTGACGATGATCCGTGGCCTCGTCGACCGGGCGGAGGTCAGCCACACCGACGCGGGCACCACCGTGAGCATGCACCACCACATCGGCCAGGCCGCCAACGTCACCACCGCCGCTGCCGCCCAGGCGGCCGGCCCCCACAAGCAGGCCACCGTCGCTGACGAGTTCGCCGCCGCTGTCGTCGAGGCCCCGGCGGGCCGGGAACTGCGGGTGCGGGGGCCGGTGGACCTGGTCACCGGCCCTCGGCTGCGCGCCGCGATCATGCAGGCCAGCCGTGGCGGCAGCCTGCCGCTGACCATCGACCTCACCCCGGTCACCCACCTGAGCAGCACCGGCGTACGGGTTCTGCACGAGGTCGCCCGCATCGTCGCGCACCTGCGCGTCACCGCCTCCCCGCAGAGCCCCGCCCACGCCGTGCTGGAACTGACCGGGCTGGGTCACCTCCTGCCGGAGGCCTGAGTGAACGACGGGTTGCACCGGTAGCCGGAGCCGCGTCGGGAAAGAATCTTCGGGCGGGCTGTCCAATCGGCCGTCCCCCGTCCGTAGTGATGTCGTACGGCGTCGCCCGGTACGGCAGCGGCGACGCGACACTGAGGGGAGTCGGATCATGAAGTACATGTTGCTCATCACCGCGGGTGCGGTCGGCGAGGACGGCGGGGCCGCCGGCTGCGACGTCAGCGACTGGATGGCGTACGACAAGCAGGTGCGCGAGGCAGGGATCCTGGTCTCCGGCGAGTCGCTGGCGGACCTGGTCACCGCCACCACCGTGCGGGTCGGCGAGGACGGCAGGCGGACCGTCACGGACGGGCCGTTCGCCGAGACCCGCGAGATCCTCGGCGGCTTCTACGTGATCGACGTGCCGGACCTCGATGTCGCGCTCGACTGGGCGGCGCGCTGCCCCGGCGCGCGCGGGAACGGCGCCGTCGTCGTCCGGCCGGTCGCCGAGTTCGGGGGCTGAGCGCGGTGGGCGGAGCGCCCGCCGACACCGGGGGGACGGACGAGGCGCCGGCGGCGGTCGTGGAGGCCGTGTTCCGTGAGGAACGCGGCCGGCTGCTGGCGGCCCTCGTCCGCCGCTTCGGCGACCTGGACCTGGCCGAGGAGGTCACCTCCGAGGCCGTCGAGGCGGCGCTGACCCGGTGGCCGGTCGACGGCGTTCCGCCCAGGCCCGGCGCCTGGCTGATGACCACCGCGCGCCGCCGGGCGGTCGACCGGCTGCGCCGGGACCAGGCCCTCGCCGCGCGGCTGGCCATCCTCCAGGCGGAGGCGGACCGGGCGGAGCCCGCCCCCGCCCGGATGCCGGGCGGCGAGCTGCCGGACGAGCGGCTGCAGCTCTTCTTCACCTGTGCGCACCCGGCTCTCGCGGCCGAGGACCACGGGGCGCTGACCCTGCGCTACCTGGCGGGCCTGACCACGCCCGAGGTGGCCCGCGCCTTCCTGGTGCCGACGGCGACGATGGCCAAGCGGATCACCCGGGCGAAGAAGAAGATCCACGAGGCCCGGATCCCGTTCCGCGTGCCCGGGGCGCAGGAGCTGCCGCAGCGGCTGCCGGGCGTGCTCCAGGCGGTGTATTCGATCTTCACGGAGGGGTACGCGGCCAGCGGGGGCCCGCGCCTGCAGCGGCTCGACCTCGCCGAGGAGGCCATCCGGCTGGCCCGGATCCTGCGCCGGCTGCTGCCCGCCGGCCGGGAGGTCGCCGGGCTGCTCGCGCTCATGCTGCTGATCCACGCCCGTCGCGACGCCCGCACCGGCCCGAACGACGAGCTGGTGCTGCTCGACGAGCAGGACCGTGGGCGCTGGGACCGCCGCATGATCGCCGAGGGCCTCGACCTGGTGCCCGTCGCGCTGGCCGGCGGCCCGCCCGGCCCGTACGGCGTGCAGGCCGCGATCGCCGCCCTGCACGTCGAGGCGGCGGACCTCGCCACCACCGACTGGCCGCAGATCGTCGCGCTCTACGACGTGCTGCTCGCCCTCGCGCCGTCCCCGGTGGTCGCGCTGAACCGGGCGGCGGCGGTGGCGATGCGCGACGGCCCGGAGGCGGGCCTGGCGCTGCTGGACGAGCTGGCCGACGAGCCGCTGCTGCGGGGCCACCACCCCTACCCGGCCGCCCGGGCCGACCTGCTGCACCGCCTCGGCCGGCACGCCGACGCCGCCGGGGCGTACCGGGAGGCGCTCGGCCTGGCCGGCACCGAACCCGAACGGGCCCTGCTGCGCCGCAGGCTGGACGCGGTCGAGCGGCTCCGCGCGCCGGGCCCGTGACGGCGTGACCGCCGACCGCGGCCAGACGGTCCCGTAGGCCCCGCCCCGCCGCGGTCGGCGCCTCACCGTTGGGCGGGCAGGCGGGCGGTCACCGGGCGGAGACCGCCAGCACGCCCCGGTCCAGGACGACCCGTCCGGTCCCGTCGGTGGCGCGGAAGACCACGCCGTACGGGCGCCGCCAGGCGTGCACCGTCAGGGTGTCGCCCGGGTGCAGCGGGGCGTCGAAGCGGACGCGGACGTGCCGGACGCGGGTCGGGTCGTCGCCGACGAGGGGCAGCAGGAGCCGGCCGGCGAAGCCGAAGGTGCACAGGCCGTGCAGGATCGGGCGGGGCAGCCCGGCCCGACCGGCGATGGCCGGATCGGAGTGCAGCGGGTTGCGGTCTCCGCTGAGCCGGTAGAGCAGCGCCTGGTCCGGGCGGACGGTGGCGACGATCCGGTGCTCGGGCGGGTCGGCCGGCGGCTGCCAGCGGGCGGGCCGGGCGCGACGCCCGCCGAATCCGCCGGCGCCGATGACGAACATGGCCCGGCGTACGGTGCCGACGAGCGCGCCCGCCGGGTCGTGGAGCCGGGAGACGTGCGCGGCGTGGCGTGCGGCAGCAGCAGGTGCGGCACCCCGTCCAGGCCCTCGACCAGGGCGCCGCTGCCCTGGTCGTGCAGGGCGGTCACGGCGGCGGTGGTGTGCACCTGCCCGGCGGGTGACAGCGGGCGGAACAGGGTCAGCGCCTCCTCCGCGTGCCGGATCGCGGTGACTTCGCCCAGGGGCGGCGGGTCTGCGGCGAGCACGCTGGCGAAGGTCGGCAGCACCCGCTGCGGGTGTCCGGTGGAGTTCTCGGTGGTGAAGCGGAGCTCCGCCGCCGGGTCGCGTTGTCCCGCGCCGACCCCGAGGGCGTAGAGGATCGTCTCGGTCGGGGTCCACGTCCGCTCCAGCGAGGTGCCCAGTCCGACGAGCGCCTGCGCGACGAGCCGACCGCCGCTGGCGGATCCTTGACTACGCAGAGTGGTCGACCCGGTCGCCTCGGCGGTGGGCGGCGGGTGCGGCCGGGCGGCATGGGCCCGTTTGTCCTGCGTGTTCATCGGGCTCCCGGTTTGTGATCGCGGATTCGACCCGTCAGCTGGCGATCATCGACGGCTACTGTCTGTTGCAGGAAGGTGAGGTCGAATCTCTTGACTGCGCCCACCGTCCGGCAGTAGCGTCCCATATTAAGCAACGGTAACCATAATATGAGCCGCTAGGTATCTGGGGTAGCCATGAGAATGCGAGCATTGCGAGCTGCGGTAGCAGCCCTGCTGGTGACCGCCGCCGTTGCGGCATGCGCGGAGAACCAGACCCCGACCGAGTCCGGTGGCGGCGAGGCGGCCCCGTCGGCGGCGGTCAACTTCGGCGTCGGCGTCGACCCGGCGTACTCCCCGATCTACCTCGCCGACCAGGAGAAGCTGTTCGGAGCCAACGGCCTGAACGTCACCGTCACCCAGTTCCAGGAGGGCACCGGTGGCCTCGACGCGATCCTGGCCAAGCAGGGCCAGTTCACGGCGAGCACCGAGTCGAGCCTGCTGAACCGGGCCACCCGGGGCGACATCAAGGGCCTGGCCGTCTTCTCGCAGTCGCCCAGCTTCATCAAGCTCGTGGCGCGCTCCGGCGTCAGCGACGTATCCGGCATCAAGAAGTACGGCGTCGTCCCCGGCACCGTCAACGAGTACGCCACCAACAAGGTCCTCGCGGCGCGCGGCATCAGCCGGGAGTCCGTCGAGTTCGTCAACGCCTCGCCCGCCGAGATGCCGGCCCTGCTGCAACGCGGCGACGTGGACGGCTACATCATGTGGGAGCCGTGGCCGTCGCGCGGCGTCGCCAACGGCGGCAAGGTCCTGCTGACCAGCGGCGACATCGGCTACGTCTACAACCTGGTGATCGGGGTCGACGGCGCCTGGTACGAGGCCAACAAGGAGACCGCCAAGAAGGTCGTCCAGACCATCGGCCAGGCGTGCGAGCAGCTCACGAAGGACCCCGCCAAGGCGGGCACGGTCACCGAGAAGGCCATCAAGGTGCCGGCGAAGGAGGCCCAGACGCTGCTGGAGGGCGTCCAGTGCCAGGTCCGCGACTTCACCGACGACGACCTCAAGCGCTACGGCGAGATCGCCCAGTTCCAGCAGGACAGCAAGATCGTCACCCAGAAGGCGGACCCGGCGACCGTCATGGTCAAGGGGGTGGCGTGACAGTCGACGGCACCGCACCCGCCACGACCTTCGCCGGCCGACCCGCCAGCCGCGCCGGCTCCCCGATCCGCATCAGCGACGTCGACATCCGCTTCGGCGAGTTCGTCGCCGTCAGCGGCGCGAGCCTCGACATCGCCGCCGGTGAACTCGTCTGCCTGCTCGGCCCGAGTGGCTGCGGCAAGTCCACTCTGCTCAACGCGGTCGCCGGCTTCGTCCGGCCGGCGGCCGGCGAGGTGACCTGCGGCGGCGAGCCGGTGACCGGACCCGACGTGTCGCGCGGCGTGGTCTTCCAGAGCGCCGAGGCGCTGTTCCCCTGGCTGACCGTACGCCAGAACGTCGCCTTCGGGCCGCAGATGCGCGGCGTGCCGAAGGCCCAGCGCGACGCGGTGGTCGAGCGGTACCTGGCGATGGTCGGCCTCGCGCACAGCGCCGAGCGGTTCCCCGAGCAGCTCTCCGGCGGCATGCGCCAGCGGGCCCAGCTCGCCCGGGTCCTGGCCAACGACCCCTCGGTCGTGCTGATGGACGAGCCGTTCGGGGCGCTGGACGCCCAGACCCGGCTCGTGATGCAGGTCGAACTCGACCGGATCTGGCGCGAGACCGGCGCCACGATCATCTTCGTCACCCACGACATCGGCGAGGCGATCCTGCTCGGCGACCGGATCGTCACGATGACCGCGGGACCGTCGGCGGCCATCAAGAAGGACTACCGCTGCGACCTGCCCCGCCCCCGTGACCTGACCGATCCGGCCTGCGCGGCGCTCTTCCGGGAGTTGCGTGAGGACATCGGCGCCGAGGTGGCCCGGACGCTGCGCGCCCAGGGGCTCGACGACGGCCACGACGGGCGGCCCGGCGCGGGCGACGACCGGACGGAGGGGCGATGACAGTCGAGGCACCCACCGTCCCCGACCGCACCAGGGCGGCGGCGACGACCGGCCCCCGCCGCAACCGCTGGCCCCGGCTGACCCGCATCGGGCTGTCGGTCCTGTCGGTGCTGCTCGGCGTGCTGATCTGGGACCTGGTCAGCCGCAACTACACGGCCTTCTTCCTGCCCTCGCCGCGGCTCACCCTCGACGGCGCGGTCGAGCTCGTCCGCGACGGGACCCTGTGGGACTCGGTCAGCGCGTCCTCGACCCGCATCCTCACGGGCTGGCTGCTCGGCGTGCTCGTCGGCGTGCCGATGGGTCTGCTGATGGGCTGCATCCCCTGGCTGCGGCTGATGCTCGACCCGTACATCCAGTTCTTCCGCTTCGTGCCGCCGATCGCCTTCGTCACCCTGGCCATCATCTGGCTCGGCCCGGGGGAGGCGTCGAAGGTGGCGCTGATCTTCTACACCACCGTCTTCATCGTCGCCCTCAACACCCTGGCCGGGGTGCTGTCGGTCAACGAGATCCGGATGCGGGCGGCCCGCGCGCTCGGCGCCGGCCCCGTACGCAGCCTCGTCTCGGTCGTGCTGCCGTCGACGGTGCCGCACGTGGTCACCGGGGCCCGGCTGGCGATGGGCAACTCGTTCCTGACGATCGTCTCCGCCGAGATCGTCGCCGCCCAGAGCGGCCTGGGATCGCTGATCTGGACGGCGCGCAACTACGCCAAGACGGAGTGGGTCTTCGTGGGCATCATCGCCCTGGGCCTGCTCGGCTACCTCTTCGACTGGATCCTGCGTCTGGTCACGGGACGGACCCTGCGCCGCTACGGCGTCAACTTCTAGCGGCCCGACCCGTCGCCGACGCCATCCACCCCCTATCCGAAAGGCTCGCCATGCTCTGCATCGGCGTCGACATCGGTGGCACCTTCACCGACGTCATCGTCTACGAGCCGGCCACCGCCCGGCTCGCCGAGGCCAAGACCCTCTCCACCCCGCACGATCCGGCGGCGGCGATCTTCGAGGGCCTCGCCAAGCTCGGTGTCAGCCTGGACACGGTCGACCGCTTCGTGCACGGCACCACCCGGGTGACCAACGCGCTGCTCGAAGGCTCCGGCGAGCCGGTGTCGGTGCTGGCCACCGAGGGCTTCCGGGACGTGCTGGAGATGGGCCTCGGGCACCGGCCCCGCCTCTACAGCGTCAAGGAGAGCGCCCGGCCGCCGCTCGTCGCGCGCCGGCACCGGCACGTGCTGCGCGAACGCATCGGCGCCGACGGCAGCGTGGTCCGGCCGCTGGACACCGACGAGCTGGACGAGGCCCTCGACCGGGTGGCCGCCGCCGGTCCCCGGGCGGTGGCGGTCTGCCTGCTGCACTCGTACCGCAATCCCGCCCACGAGCGGGCCGCGGCGCGGCGGCTGGCGGAGCGGTACCCCGACCTGGTCTGCACCGTCTCCTCCGACGTGGTGCCGGAGCAGGGCGAGTACGAGCGGTTCGCCACCACCGTGCTCAACGCCAGCGTGCGGGCGACCGTCGCCGACTACCTGCGCGGACTCGGCGGCGCCCTCGCCGACGGCGGCTACGCCCACCCGCTGTCGATCATGACGAGCAGCGGCGGTGTCGTCTCCACCGAGGAGGCCGGGCGGCTGCCGATCAACCTCGCCCTCTCCGGGCCCGCCGGCGGGGTCGCCGCCACCGTGCACCTCGCCTCGCTCGCCGGCTATCCCAACGTCATCACCTGCGACATCGGCGGCACCAGCACGGACGTCTGCCTGATCAAGAACGGCGCGCCGTTGATGACCAACGACGGGAAGATCGCCGGCTACCCGAACCGCACCTTCCAGGTCGAGATCAACACGATCGGCGCCGGCGGCGGCTCGATCGCCTGGCGCGACCGGGGCGGGGAACTGCGCGTCGGGCCGCGCAGCGCCGGCTCGACCCCCGGTCCGGCCGCGTACGGCCGGGGCGGCACCGAGCCGACCACCACCGACGCGCACCTGCTCGTCGGCCACCTCGACCCGCAGGAGAGCCTGGGCGGGGAGGTGCCGCTCGACCCCGACGCGGCCCGCACCGCCCTGGCCGGGCTGGCCGGCGACTTCGGCCTCGACGAGCTGGACCTGGCGCACGGCATCCTCACCCTCGCCACGGTCAAGATGACCAGCGCGATCAAGGAGATCTCCGTCGCCTGCGGGCACGACCCGCGCGACTTCGTGCTGATGCCCTTCGGCGGCGCCGGCCCGATGCACGCCACCGACCTCGCCGACGAACTCGGCATCCGTCGGGTCCTCGTTCCGCCGGTGCCGGGCAACTTCTCCGCGCTCGGCTTCGTCACCGCCCAGGCCCGCCACGACTACGTCCGTACCGTGCTGGTACCGGCCGACGACGACGGCCTGGCGGCCGTGCGGGCGGCCTTGGCCGACCTGCGCGACACCGCCCTGGCCCAGCTCAAGGCCGAGGACGACGTGGAGCCCGACCAGGTCAGCTTCGGCCTGTCGGTCGGCATGCGGTTCCGGGGCCAGAGCTTCGACCTCGCCGTCGCCCTGCCCGAGCTGCCGGCCACCGCCGACGAGCTGGTGGCGGCCTTCCACGCCGCCTACGCCGAGCGGTACGCCTACACCCGCTCCGACCACCCCGCCGAGATCGTCAACTGCCGGCTCACCGCGTTCGGGCCCCGCCCGGCCGTCCGCTTCGCCGCCCCGACCGGCGGCCCGGCGCAGCCCGGCAGGACCCGTCTCTACCGCCCGGGCGGCTGGGTCGAGGCGACCGTGTGGCGCCGCGCCGACCTGGGGCCGGGCTGCGCCGTCGTCGGACCCGCCGTCGTACGCGAGAACGGCAGCACCACCGTCGTCGGCGGCGGATGGGCCGCCACGGTCGACGACCACGGAAACCTGCTGCTGACCAAGGAGTGATCCGTGATCCCGCCAGCCCTCGACCTCACCGTGCTGGAACGCGCCGCGCGGCAGCCGGACCGCGCCCTGTACGTCTTCGACGATCCGGCCCGGCCGGTGACCACGGGGGAGTTCGCCGACCTCGCCGGCCGGGCCGCCGCCGTCCTGGCGGCCCAGGGCGTCGGCCGCGGCGACCGGATCGCGGTCTGGGCCGAGAACGGGCTGGCCTGGCTGGTGCTGCTGGCCGCCGCGGCCTGGCGGGGCGCCGCCCTGACCACCCTGCACCCCGGCCTCACCGGGCCCGAGCTGACCTCGGCGCTGGCCCGCAGCCGGCCCCGGCGCCTCTACGCCGCCGAGCGGGTCCGCGACCGGCACGGTCCGTCCACCGTCACGCGGGTCCTGGCGGCGCTGCCGCCCGGCGAGCGCCCGGACGGCTGGCACGTCCTCGACGCGGACCTGGGATCCGGGGCTCTGTCGGGGCTGCCCGGCTGGGACGGCCCGGTTCCCGCACCCGTGGGTGATCCCGACGCCCCCTGCAACATCCAGTTCACCTCGGGCTCCACCGGCCCGGCCAAGATGGTGTCGCTGAGCGCCGGCAACCTGCTGGCCAACGCGGCCTGGACGGCCGAGGCGGCCCGGCTGCGCGCCGACGACCGGATCGCCTCGCCGCTGCCCCTGGCCCACGCGGCGGGGCTCGGCAGCGGGGCGATGCTGGCGCTCGTGACGGGCGCGCTCTGGGTCTCCGCCCGCCGGTTCCGCACCGAGCCGGTCCTCGACCAGATCCAGCGGCACGCGTGCACGGTGGTGCAGGCCGTGCCCACCATGGCGTCGATGCTCACCGACCGTGTCGAGCGGGAACCCGGACGCTGGGACCTGTCGTCGCTGCGGGTCGGCTTCCTCGGCGGCGCCACGTGCACCCCGGCGCTGCTCACCCGCACCCGACGGGTGCTCGGCCTGGACCGGGTGGCGGTCGTCTACGGCCAGACCGAGGCCGGCCCGACGATCAGCCTGGACCCCGGCGACGGGACCTGCGGCGCGCCCGGTGACACCGTCGGCCGCGTCCTGCCGGACCTCCAGGCCACCGTGGTCGACCCCGCCACCCGCGCCCCGCTGCCCGCCGGGCAGGTCGGGGAGCTGCTGGTACGCGGCGCCTCGGTCACCCGCGGCTACGCCGACGACCCGTTCACCACCGCCGCCACGATCACCAGCGACGGCTGGCTGCGCACCGGCGACCTGGGCGCGCTCACCGACGAACGGGTCCTCACCCTGGCCGGCCGGATCAAGGAACTGATCATCCGCGGCGGCGAGAACGTGCACCCCGCCGAGGTCGAGGCGGTGCTCGCCGACGACCCGGCCGTGGCCCGGGTGTGCGTCCTCGGCGTGCCGTCGGCCCGCTGGGGGGAGGAGATCGCGGCCCTGGTCGTGACCGTCCCCGGCGGGCACTGCGACGTCGACCGGCTCACCCGCACCGCCACCGAACGGCTGGCCCGGCACAAGGTGCCGACTCTCATCCGTACCGTCGCCGACCTGCCGCTGCTGCCGTCCGGGAAGGTCGACCGGCGGGCCGCCCGGGAACTGCTCGTCGCGGAGGGGGAACGCTGATGCAGCTCGGATCGTGCTTCCTGGACTCGCTGACCGTCACCAGCTTCTTCGGCAACGCCGAGATGCGCGGGGTCTTCAACGACCGGCAGCTCATGCAGTCCTGGCTCGACGTCGAGGCCGCCCTCGCCCGGGGCCAGGCGAAGCTGGGCATCATCCCATCCGCCGCCGCGCAGGCGATCACCGAGGCCGCCCGCGTCGAGCGGCTCGACACGGCGGTGCTCGCCGCCGACGCCGCCGACACCGTGCACCCCCTGGTGCCGCTGGTACGGGCGCTCACCGCCGCCTGCCCCGGCGACGCCGGCCGCTACGTCCACCTCGGCGCCACCACCCAGGACGTGATGGACACCGGCTTCGTCCTGCGGGCCCGCGACGGCCTGGACATCGTGCAGCGGCAGGTCGACGAGCTGGTCCGCGCGCTGCGGCGGCTCGCGCTGCGCCACCGCGCCACCCCGATGGCCGCCCGCACCCACGGGCAGCAGGCGCTGCCGACGACGTTCGGCCTGCGCTGCGCGGTGTGGCAGGACGAGCTGCAACGCCACCGCGTCCGGCTGCGGCAACTGCGCCAGCGGCTGCTGGTGACCAGCATGGGCGGCGCGGCCGGCACGATGGCCGGCTACGGCGCGCAGGCGTTCGCGCTGGAGCAGGCGGTCGCCGCCGACCTGGGACTCGGCGTCGCCGACACCCCCTGGCACGCCACCCAGGACCGCTTCGCCGAGTGCCTGATGGTCTTCGGCCTCGTCGCCGCCAGCGCCGAGAAGCTGGCCCGGGAGGTCTACTTCCTCGGCCGCACCGAGGTCGGCGAGGCGTACGAGTCGCAGCGCGCCACCCAGGTCGGCAGCAGCACGATGCCCCACAAGCGCAACCCGATCCGCTGCGAGGCGGTGATCGCCGCCGCCGGCACCCTGCGGGCCCAGGTGCCCCTGGCGTTGCAGACCATGGTCGCCCAGGACGACCGGGACATGGGCGTCGGGATGACCCTGTGGAAGCTGCTGCCGGAGTGCTTCATCCTGCTCGGCGGCGCGATGCAGCGGCTGGTCGACGTCTTCGGTGACCTCGGCGTCAACCCCGACCGGATGCGCGCGAACCTCGACCTCACCGGCGGGCTCGTGCTCTCCGAGGCGGTGATGCTGCGCCTGGCCGGTCCGCTCGGCCGGGAGCAGGCCCACCACCTGGTCATGCGGATCGTCCGCGACAGCCTCGATGCGGGCCGCCCGTTCGCGGAGACGCTGCGCGCCGACCCGCAGGTGACCGCCGCCCTGCCGGCGGAGGAACTCGCCGGCCTGCTGGACCCGCTGTCGTACGTCGGCCACGCCGCCGCGCTTGTCGACCGTGCCCTACTGAATACGGAGTCGCCATGACCGCCGCACACCATGCCGACGAGTCCGTGCTGCTGCACCGCGACGGCCGGCTGGCCCGGGTGACGCTGAACCGGCCCGCCCGGCGCAACAGCTTCGACCTGGCGATGCTCGCCCGCTTCGAGGACGTGCTGCACGAGCTGTCCCGCGACGAGGGGACCGAGGTGGTCGTGCTCACCGGCGCCGGCACCGCGTTCTGCGCCGGCACCGACCTGCACGAGCTGGCCACCCTCGACGCCCGCGCCACGATGTCGGTGCAGCGCCGCACCGCCGAGCTGGTCGAACGGTGGTACCGGCTGGAGCAGAGCACCGTCGCGGCGTTCAACGGCCCGGCCATCGGCTCCGGCGCGGTGCTCGGCCTGGCCAGCGACCTGCGGGTGGCCGCCGACACCTGCTTCGCGACCTTCCCGGAGGTCGGCTTCGGCATCCCGCTGACCTGGAGCGGCATCGCGATCCTCGCCGACCTCGTCGGCGCCGACCTGGCCAAGCGCTGGCTGCTGCTCGGCGACCGGATCCCCGCCGACGAGCTGCGCGACCTGCGCCTGGTGACCGAGGTGGTGCCGCCGGAGCGGCTCGCCGACGCCGCGACCGGGATCGCCGAGCGGCTGCTCGCCACCTCCCCGGTCGGCCGGTCGATGACCAAGCGGGCCGCCCGCCTGGCCGGGCCCCGCTTCGAGGCCGCCGCCAACGACTCCTACCTCGGCGCGCTGAGCGTGGCGCTGCGCCCCGCCGGCGACTACCTCGCCCGGGACCCCCGGTGAGGGCCGGCGAGGCGATCGCCGACGCCATCGTGGCGCACGGGGTCGACACGATCTTCGGGCTGCTCGGCGACGCCAACATGTTCCTGGTCGCGGACCTGGTGCAGCGCCACGGCGTCCGGTTCGTGGCCGCTCGCAACGAGAACGCCGCGGTGATGATGGCCGACGGCTGGGCCCGCGCCACCGGCCGGTGCGGGGTCGTCACGGTGACCCAGGGCCCCGGCCTGGCGGTCGCCGGCGCCGCGCTGACCATCGCCCGGCAGGCCGGCACGCCGCTGGTGCTGATCGCCGGCGACACCCCGCCCGGCGACCCGCTGCACGTGCAGAGCTTCCCGCAGCAGCCGTTCGCGCTGGCCACCGCCGGGGCGTTCGTGCCCGTGGCGGCGCCGGCCACCGCCGCCCGCGACGTCGGCCTGGCGTTCCGGGCCGCCGCCGAACGGCCCGGCCCCGTCGTCCTCGACGTGCCCATCGACCTGCAGGACGAGCCGGTGCCGGCCGGTGCCGCGCCCGCGCCGGCCCGCGCGGTGACGCACCGGCCCGCGCCGACGCCGCCCACCGACGCGGCCGTAGCCGACCTCGTCGGCCTGCTGGCCGCCGCCCGCCGCCCGGTGCTGCTGGCCGGGCGGGGAGCCGAGGCGGCGGCCGACGGCGTACGCCGGCTTGCCGACCGCTGCGGCGCGGTGCTCGCCACCACCGTGCTGGCCGCCGGGCTCTTCGCCGGGCACCCGTACCACCTGGGGGTGGCCGGGGGCCTGGCCCGCCCGCTGACCCGGCGGGTGCTGGCCGACGCGGACCTGGTGGTCACCTTCGGCGCCGGACTCAACCGGTGGACGGCCGACCACGGCGCGCTCTTCCCCGCGGCGCGGGTGGTCGCCGTCGACGCCGACGCGCGGGCGCTGGGGGCGCGCTGGCCCGTCGACCTGGGGATCGTCGGGGACGCGGCGGCCACCGCGCGGGCCGTGACGGCCCGGCTCGACCCGCGCGAGCGCCCGGACTGGCGCAGCCCCGCCCTGGCCGCGCAGATCGCCGCGGCCGACCCGTTCGACGGCATCGAGTTCGTCGAGGGGGCAGCGGGGATCGACCCCCGGGCGTTCATCCGGATCTGCGCCCGCCGGCTCCCGGCCCGGCGCACCACCGTGGTCGGGGTGGGGCAGTTCGGCGGCTGGCCCAACCTGCTGCTCGACTCGTCCGCCGTGGACCGCGCGTTCATCGCACCCTGGGAGTTCGGCAGCATCGGCGTCGGCCTGCCGTACGCCGTCGGGGCCGGGGTGGGCCGCCCGGACCGGCCGGTGGTCGCCTTCGAGGGCGACGGCAGCCTGCTCACCGGCCTCGGGGAGCTGGACACCCTGGCCCGGGTCGGTGCGCCCGTGCTGCTGGTGGTCCTCGACGACGGCGGCTACGGCGCGGAGGTGCGCAAGTTCGGCCCGCGCGGCGTCGACCCGGCGCTGGCCCGGTTCCCGGCCCGGGACCTGGCCGCCGTGGCGCGGTCCCTTGGCGTACCGGCCTGGACGGTCACCGACCAGGCCGGCGCGGAGGCGGCGTTCCACGAGGTGCTGCCGGTGACCGGGCCGGCGGTGCTGCACGTGCGGATCCTGCCCGAGGTCACCCAGGAGCGGTTCTGACGGTGCGGTCAGTCGCCCCACCTGTCGCCGAAGCCGTGGCCGAGCTGCCGGGACAGCTCGGCGGCGGTACGGCAGGCGGCGTCGGCCAGCTCCCGGGTGCGGGTGTCGTCCAGGCGGAAGATCGGCCCGGAGATGCTGATCGCGGCGGTGACCCGGTCGTGCCGGTCGCGTACGGGGGCGGCCACCACCCGCAGCCCGTGCTCGCTCTCCTGGTCGTTCAGCGCCCAGCCCTGCTGCCGCACGGTGGCCATGTGCGCCACGAAGGTGTCCAGGTCGGTGATGGTGTTGCTGGTCAGCGCCCTGAGCGGCACGGTGGCGAGCAGGGCGCGCAGGGCGTCGTCGTCGTGGTCGACGAGCAGCGCCTTGCCGGCCGCGCTGCACCACAGCGGGATGCGCCGGCCGAGGCGGCTGACGAGCTGCACGTTGCGGGTGCCCTGCACGACGTAGAGCGAGATGGCGTCGGAGCCCTCCAGGACGGCGAGGTTGACGCTCTCGCCCTCGTGCTCGGCGAGCTGGTGCAGCAGCGGCCGGGCCAGCGCGTGCAGGTCGATGCCGGCGAGGAAGCGGGCGCCCAGCTCGAAGACGGCGACGCCGAGGCGGTAGGTGCCGTTCTCCTCGTTGCGTTGCAGGAAGCCGGCGTCGGCCAGCGCGCGGAACAGCCGGCTGGCCGTGGACTTGTGCAGGCCCAGTTCGCGGCTGACGTCGCTGACCTTGCGCTCGACGGCGTCACCCCGGAAGGCCAGCAGGACGCCCAGGGCGCGGTCCAGCGCCTGGGTGCCCGACTCGCGTGGGGCGGCGCCCTCGTCGGGCGTCGGGTCAGTGGCGTACGACATCTTGCTTCCCTGCCTTTCCGGCTGCTAGGTTTCATAATATAACTCTAGGACCACATGGTGGTCCACTCTACGGTGGTTCAACCCACGGTGGTCCACTCGCCCTGACCAGTCCAGGTCCCCGCCGGCGGCAGATACGGACCGACACCGGAAATCAGTGAGGCATCCGCATGACTGTGAATCCGATCGACCTGGAAGTCGTCACCGAAAGTCTCATCTCGATCGTCCGCGAGATGCGACAGACGATCTTCCGTACCGCGCACTCGCCGGTGATCGCCGACGCCCAGGACTTCTCCTGCGCCCTCTTCGACCCCTCGGGGCAGATGGTCGCCCAGGGCCGGGACATGCCGGGACACGTCATCGCCATGCCCGCCTCGGTGGCCGAGATCTTCGCCGACTTCGCCGCCGAGATGCGCCCCGGAGACCTCTACATCGTCAACGACCCGTACCGGGGCGGCAGCCACCTCAACGACGTCACCCTGATCAGCCCGGTCTTCGTCGACGGGCAGCTGTTCCTCTTCCCCTGCGTCCGGATGCACTGGGCCGACATCGGCGGCATGACCCCCGGCAGCGTCTCCGGCCAGGCCACCGAGATCCTCCAGGAGGGGCTGCGGATCCCGCCGATCAAGCTGATCGAGGCCGGCCGCCCCAACCGGGCCGCCTTCGACATCCTCTTCGCCAACGTCCGGATGGCCGAGGAACGCCGCGGCGACCTCGAATCCAGCATCGCCGCCTGCCACACCGCGCAACGACGGCTGACGGAGCTCGTCGACCGTTGGGGCACCGGGCTGATCCTCGACTGCGTCGCCGCCAACATGGACCGCACCGAGCAGCGGCTGCGGGACATGATCCGGTCGCTGCCCGACGGCACCTACCGCTACGAGGACTACCTCGACCTCTACACCGACGGCGACTACGACGCCGCGATCGTGCGCTGCCGGCTGACCGTCGACGGCGACGAGATCGAAGCCGACTTCCGGGGCTCCTCCACCCAGGTCGCCGCCGTGGTCAACTCGTCGCGGGCGATGACCGTCGCCGGGGTGTTCATCGCCGTCAAGTCCGCCCTCGATCCCGGCGGGCTGGTCAACCACGGCGCGTTCCGGCCCCTGCGGGTGCGCACCGAGCCCGGCACGGTGGTCCACGTCAGCTACCCCGCCCCGGCCAACGCCCACAGCGAGGTCCGCAAGCGGGTCATCTCCGCCGTGATGGCCGCGTTGAGCCAGGTGGCACCCGACCTCATCGCCGCCGACCAGTTCGGCACCACCTTCCAGAACCTCATCGGCGGCGTGGACGAGCACACCGGCCAGCCCTACCTCTACTACGACTACCCGGCCGGCGGCAACGGCGGCTTCCTCGAATCCGACGGCCCCAGCGCGATGAACCCGGTCGACCTCGGCGACATCTCCACCATCCAGTCCGTCGAGCGGCTGGAGACCGAGATCCCGATCCTGGTCGAGGCCTGCGAGCTGCGCGCCGGCTCCTGCGGAGACGGTACGCACCGCGGCGGCCTGGGCAGCCGGCGGGAGACCCGGCTGCTGGCCAGCGGCGGGTCGTACTCGGTGCAGACCGACCGCACCACCGTCCCCCCGTACGGGCTGCGCCACGGCGGCCCGGGCGCCCAGACGGTCACCCACCTGCGCCGCGCCGACGGCCGACGGGTCGACTTCGACACCCCCGGCAAGATCGCCGGCTTCCCCATGCGGGCCGGGGACGTGCTGGTCATGGAGTCCGCCGGTGGCGGCGGCTGGGGCGACCCGCTGGACCGCGCGCCCGACGCCGTCGCCGAGGACGTCCGGCAGGACTACCTGACCGGCGAGGAGGCCCGCCAGCGCTACGGCGTCGTCCTCGACGCCGACGGCGAGGCCGACCGCGCCGCCACCGCCGAGGAGCGGCAGCGGCTGCGCGACGAGCGGAGCTGGCTGCGCCTCACCACCACCGACCGGCCCGCCTACACCGGGCGGCGCGGCCAGCGCCGGCTGGCCTACGTCGCGCCCGGCAGCGGCCTGGCCGAGGAGAGCCTCGTCGAACTGCACGGCGTACACCCGGCACCCCTGCGGGCCTGGCTGCGGCACGACGCCGCGCTGGCCGCCGACGAGATAGCCCTCGACGACGACGGGATGCAGATCCTCGGCGGCACGGCCGAGCACCGCGCGTACGTGCGCGTCCTCACCGGGGAGGGGCGGTCATGAGCAGGGTCTTCCGGGTGCCGGTGGCGACCACCAGGCCCCGCCCCGGCGGCGGCGCCGGCAACGCCCCGGCCCCGCAGGCCGCCCCGGCCCGCGCCGGCATCGTCGCCGGCTGCCTCAGCCCGCACCCGCCCCACCTGATCTACGCGGAGAACCCGCCGCAGAACGAGCCCCGCTCCACCGGCGGCTGGGAGACGCTGCGCTGGGCCTACGAGCGGCTGCGCAAGCGCATCCAGGAGGTGCACCGCCCCGACGTGCTGATCGTGCACGCCCCGCACTGGATCACGATGGTCGGCCACCACGTCAACTGCGCGCCCAACCCGCGCGGCATCTCCGTCGAGCCGATCTTCCCGCACCTCTTCCGCTACCGCTACGACTTCCGCACCGACGTCGAACTCGGCGAGGCCCTCGTCGAGGAGGCCAGCGGCCTCGGCCTGGTCACCCGCGCCATGCGCGACCCCCGGGTACGCGTCGACTACGCCACCATCGGCGCCCTGCACCTGGCCAACCCCGCCTGGGACATCCCCGTGGTCTCCCTGTCGGCGAACAATAACCCGTACTTCTACTCCGACGCGGCGCTGGAGGAGATGGAGGTGCTCGGCGAGGCCACCCGCCGCGCCGTCGAGGCCACCGGCCGCCGCGCCGTGCTGCTCGCCTCCAACTCCCTGTCGCACCTGCACTGGCACGAGGAGCCGGCGCTGCCGGAGGACATGGAACGCGAACACCCGTACAACAACCACCAGTACCGGTGGGACATGAAGCTGCTCGAAGCGATCCGCCGGGGACCGACCGCCCCGCTGCGGGAACTCATCACCGAACACATCGAGGCGACCGCGTCGGAGACGAAGGCCGGCAGCCTCACCTGGCTGCTCGCCGCGATGGGCTGGCCCAAGGTCGCCGGTGACGTGCTCGGCTACGGCACGATCATCGGCACCGGAAACGCCGTCGTCGAGTGGCTGCCCGAGGGGAGCCCCCATGGCTGACCGGACCGGAATCGTCGCCGGAGCGCTCGTGCCCGGCATGCCCCACCTGCTCGCGAAGGAACCCGCACCGAGCTGGGCGGCACTGGCCTCGGCCGCCCGCGACGTGGGCGAGCGCCTGCGCCGGCTGGAGCCCGACGTCGTCCTGCTGCTGTCCACCCAGTGGTTCACCGTCCTCGGCCACCAGTTCCAGTGCGACCCCAACCCGCGCGGCGAACACGTCGACGAGAACTGGTACGCCTACGACTACGGCCTGCTCCGCTACGACCTGCGCTTCGACGTCGAGTTCAGCGAGCGGTGGGCCGACCGGGTGCAGGCCGACGGCAAGCAGGCGCGCCGCACCCGCTACGAGGGCTTCCCGATCGACGCCGGGACCATCGTCACCTCCGCGCTGCTCGACCCGGAGCGCAAGCTGCGCTGGGCGCAGGTCTCCTGCAACCTGTACGCCGACGCCGACACCCTCGCCGACGTCGGCCGGGCCGGTGCCGCCGCCGCCCGCGACGCCGGAGTGCGCGCCGCCGTCGTCGTGGTGAGCGGACTCTCCTCCGGACTCATCCAGCAGTGGATCGAGCCGGGCCAGGACCACATCGGCACACCCGCGCACGAGCAGTGGAACACCCGCGTACTCGACCTGCTCACCGCCGGCAAGGTCGACGAGGCGCTCGCGATCCGCGAGGACTACGCCCGGCAGGCCCAGGCGGACAGCCAGTTCCGGGCCCTCGCGTTCGCCGCCGGCACCGGCGCCGCCAACGGCCCGGCACAGCTGCACTCGTACGGCCCGATCTGGGGCACCGGCGCCGCCGTCCTGTCCTGGAACCTGCCCGAGCGTCCCTGACCGAAGCCGACCCGCAACCAGAGCAAGGAGCAGACATGCGAAACGTGGCCGTGGGCTTCGTCGAAGCCGAGGGTTACACCCCCATCTTCGACGCCGTCGACGCGATGGTGAAGGCCACCGAGGTCGAGGTGACGAAGGTCGTACGCCTCGGCGGCGGCATCGTCGCGGTCGCCGTGCGCGGCGACCTCGCCACCGTCGAGGAGGCGGTGGACATCGGCGAGGAGACCGCCCGGGCGCGCAGCCGCTCGGTGCGCTCGATCGTCTTCGCCAGCCCCTGCGACGCGGTGAGCGCGTTGGCCGCCGAGCCTGACCTCGTCGGCAACTGACAACCGGTTAAGGAGAATCAGCCATGTCCTCCGACATCGCGATCGGAATCGTCGAGACACGCGGCCTGGTGGCCCTCTCGGCGGGTATCGAAGCCATGATCAAGACCGCCGACGTCCGGTGCGTGGCCGTGGAACGGGTCACCAGCGGCTACCTCGCGGTCGCCGTCCGGGGCACCCTCGCCGCCGTACGCCAGGCAGTCTCCGCCGGGGAGGCCGCCATCCGCGCCCACGGTGAGCTGCGCAGCTCCCAGGTCTACCCGAAGCCCCACCCGACCACGGCGGCCCTGCTGGACGCGCCCGAACCGGCCCGCATCCGCGAGGTCATCGCCGGCCTGCGGGGAGAAACCGATGGTGCTCGGTGACGTCGTCGGCAAGGTGTGGGCCGACCGCATCCTGCCGGCGTTGCAGGGCAGGCGGCTCGTCCTGGTCCGCCCGCACGGCGACGGGCCCGACCTCGTCGCCGTCGACCCTCTGAACGTCGGCGTCGGCACCACCGTCCTGGTCGTCACCGACGAGGCCGCGGCGGCCGTGACCGGCCAACCCACCGTGGACGCCGCCGTGGTCGCGCTCGTCGCCGACCCCGGCAGCGAACGGACCGAACCCCGCACCTGAACCGGAAGGGACACCTGACGATGGCCGAGTCATCCTGGCCGGTGAGTCTGCGCGACGGCCACCCGGGCGCCGACCCACCGACCCTGCGCAACTTCGTGGGCGGTGAGTTCGTCGAGGGTGGGCGGCGGTTCGTCAAGCGCAGTCCGGTCACCGGTGAGCCGGTCTTCGAGGTGGTGGAGGCCGACCAGGGGTGTGTGGACGACGCGGTCGCCGCCGCGCGGGCCGCGTTGCGGGGGCCGTGGGGGCGGATGGGGGAGCGGGAGCGGGCGGAGGTGTTGCGTCGGGTCGCCGTCGAGTTGGAGCGTCGTTTCGACGATCTGGTGACCGCCGAGGTCGCGGACACCGGCAAGTCGATTTCGCAGGCGCGCACGTTGGACATTCCGCGTGGTGCGGCGAACTTCCGTGCGTTTGCGGAGATCGTGGCGACGGCGCCGACGGAGTCGTTCACGACGGTCACCCCGACCGGCGGCCGGGCGTTGAACTATGCGGTGCGTAAGCCGGTGGGTGTGGTGGCGGTGATCGTGCCGTGGAACCTGCCGCTGTTGCTGCTCACCTGGAAGGTCGCTCCGGCGCTGGCCTGCGGTAACGCCGTGATCGTGAAGCCGAGTGAGGAGACGCCGGCGTCGGCGACGTTGTTGGCGGAGGTGATGGCCGCTGCTGGGGTGCCGGAGGGTGTGTTCAATCTGGTGCACGGCTTCGGTCCGGATTCGGCCGGCGAGTTCCTGACCCGTCATCCGGGTGTGGACGCGATCACGTTCACCGGTGAGTCGTCGACTGGTAGCGCCATCATGCGGGCGGCGGCTGATGGGGTGCGGCCGGTGTCGTTCGAGTTGGGTGGCAAGAACGCCGGTCTGGTGTTCGCGGACGCGGATCTGGACGTGGCGGTGGCGGGTTCGGTGCGGTCGAGTTTCACCAATGGTGGTCAGGTGTGTCTGTGCACGGAGCGGGTCTATGTGCAGCGGCCGGTGTTCGAGGAGTTCACGGCGCGGTTGGCGCAGCGGGCTGCCGGGCTGTCGTTCGGGTGGCCGGCGGACGAGGCGACGGTGAACATGCCGTTGATCTCGCATCAGCACCGGGACAAGGTGCTCGGCTACTACGACCTGGCCCGGCGCGAGGGTGCGCAGGTGCTGACCGGGGGCGGCGTGCCGGCCTTCGGTGACGCCCGTGATGGCGGGGCTTATGTGCAGCCGACGGTGTTGACCGGGCTGGGTGCGGGTGCGCGGACCAATACCGAGGAGATCTTCGGGCCGGTGGTGCATGTGGCCCCGTTCGATGATGAGGATGAGGCGTTCGCGTTGGCGAACGGCACGGAGTACGGGTTGGCGGCGGCGGTGTGGACGCGGGATGTGGGTCGGGCGCACCGGGCCGGTATGGGGTTGGACGCGGGGATCGTGTGGGTGAATACGTGGTTCCTGCGGGATCTGCGGACGCCGTTCGGTGGGGTGAAGGCGTCGGGGATCGGGCGTGAGGGTGGCGTGCACTCCCTCGACTTCTATTCCGAGTTGACCAACGTCTGCGTGGACCTGACATGAGCGCGATGGAGTCGGCAGCCGACGAACTGTTCCAGGCGCGGGAGAGCGGTAAGCCGTGTGCGCCGCTGCGGGGGCGGTTGTTGCCGGAGGCCGACATCGACACGGCGTACCAGGTGCAGCAGCTCCAGGTCCGGCAGTGGCTGGACGCCGGGCACCGGCGGGTGGGCGCCAAGATCGGGTTGACGTCGCGGGCGGTGCAGGAGAGCTTCGGTGTCTTCGAGCCAGACTTCGGTGTGCTGCTCGACGACATGGCGGTGCCCGACGGCGCGGAGGTCGACCTCGACCGGCTGTTGCAGCCCCGGGTGGAGGCGGAGGTCGCGTTCGTGCTGGGTGCGGATCTGCCGGACGAGCGGATCACGAGCGCGGATGTGATCCGGGCGGTCGATCATGTGTTGCCGGCGATCGAGATCGTGGATTCGCGGGTGGCGGGGTGGGACATCTCGATCGTGGACACGGTGGCGGACAACGCCTCCAGCGGCCTGTTCGTGCTGGGTACGACGCCGCGTCGGCTCGCCGATGTGGATCTGCGGTTGTGCGGGATGGTTCTCGAGCAGGCCGGTGAGCCGGTGTCGGTTGGGGCGGGCGCGGCGTGTCTGGGTAATCCGTTGCACGCGGTGCAGTGGTTGGCGCAGACCCTCGCACGCTCCGGTGATCCGTTGCGTGCGGGGGATGTGGTGCTGTCCGGGGCGCTCGGTCCGATGGTGCCGGTGACAGCCGGCGCGGCGTACGAGGCGCGCATCTCGGGGCTGGGTTCGGTGCGTACCTGTTTCTCGGGGGAAGCGTCGTGAGCGCGCCGGCGGTCTTCGCGGTGCGTGCGTGGAATGGCCTGGCGACCGTCGCGGTCTTCGGTGAGGGGGAGGCGTCGTGAGCGTTGGTGTGGCGGTGATCGGGTCGGGCAACATCGGCACCGATCTGATGATCAAGGTGTTGCGGTTGTCGGAGTCGCTGCGGATGGTGGCGATGGTGGGCATCGACCCCGACTCCGACGGTCTGGCGCGGGCCCGGCGGTTAAGTGTGGCGACGACCGCCGAGGGTGTCGACGGCCTCGTCGCGATGCCGGAGTTCGCCGAGGTGGAGTTGGTGTTCGATGCCACGTCGGCGGGTGCGCACCGTTACAACGACGCGGTGTTGGCGGCGCATGGTCGGCTGGTGGTGGATCTGACGCCGGCGGCGATCGGTCCGTATGTGGTGCCGCCGGTGAACCTGGACGAGCACCTGGGTGAGCGCAACGTGAACATGGTGACGTGTGGTGGGCAGGCGACCGTGCCGATCGTCGCGGCCGTCGGTCAGGTGACGCCGGTGGCGTACGGCGAGATCGTGGCCTCCATCGCTTCCAGGTCGGCGGGGCCGGGGACGCGGGCGAACATCGACGAGTTCACGGAGACGACGGCGCGGGCGATCGAGGTGGTGGGTGGCGCTGGTCGTGGTAAGGCGATCATCGTGTTGAATCCGGCGGATCCGCCGTTGTTGATGCGTGACACGGTGTACTGCCTGTGCGAGGACGCGGATGCGGATCGGGCGGCGATCGCCGGCTCGGTGGCGCGGATGGTGGCGGCGGTGCGGGAGTACGTGCCGGGGTACCGGTTGAAGCAGGACGTGCAGTTCGACCGGGTCGATGCGTACGTGCCGTCGTTGGGTCGGCGTCTGCGCGGGTTGCAGGTGTCGGTGTTCCTGGAGGTCTCCGGCGCGGGGCATTATCTGCCGGCGTACGCGGGGAACCTGGACATCATGACGTCGGCGGCGCTGCGCACGGCGGAGCGGCTGGTGGCGGTGCGTTCCGAGGCTGCTTCGGGGGTGCTGTCGTGACTGATCTGTATATCCAGGACGTGACGTTGCGCGACGGCATGCACGCCGTGGCTCACCGCTACACGGTCGAGCAGGTCCGCACCATCGCCGCCGCGCTCGATGCCGCCGGGGTGGCCGCGATCGAGGTCGCGCACGGCGACGGTCTCGCGGGGTCGAGTGTGAACTATGGCCATGGTGCGGCCAGTGACGCCGACTGGATTGCGGCGGCGGCCGAGGTGATGACGAACGCGAAGCTGACGACGCTGCTGCTGCCGGGGATCGGCACGATCGCTGATTTGAAGGCGGCGAAGGCGCTCGGGGTGACGAGTGTGCGGATCGCGACGCACTGCACGGAGGCCGATATTTCGACGCAGCACATTGCGTGGGCGCGGGAGAACGGCATGGACGTGTCGGGGTTCCTGATGATGTCGCACATGAACGACCCGGCCGCTCTGGCGGGGCAGGCGAAGTTGATGGAGTCGTACGGGGCGCACTGCGTCTACGTCACCGACTCCGGCGGCCGACTGCTCATGTCCGACGTCGCCGAGCGGGTGGACGCGTACCGGCAGGTGTTGGAGCCGGAAACGCAGATCGGTATCCACGCCCACCACAACCTGTCCCTCGGCGTCGCCAACAGCGTCGTCGCCGTGGAGCACGGGCGCATCCTCGGCGACGGGCCGCTGGGTTCGGCGCACGGTCGGACAGTGCGGGTCGACGCGTCCCTGGCGGGGCAGGGTGCGGGGGCGGGTAACGCGCCGTTGGAGGTGTTCGTGGCGGTGGCGGAGTTGCACGGGTGGGAGCATGGCTGTGACGTGTTCGCGCTGATGGACGCCGCCGACGACATCGTGCGTCCGTTGCAGGACCGGCCCGTGCAGGTCGACCGCGAGACCCTGTCGCTGGGGTATGCGGGGGTGTATTCGAGTTTCCTGCGGCATGCGGAGCGGGCGTCGGACAAGTACGGGGTGGATGTGCGCTCGATCCTGGTCGAGTTGGGCCGCCGCCGCATGGTCGGCGGGCAGGAAGACATGATCGTGGACGTGGCACTGGACCTCGCCGACGGTCGCGCACAGACGGGCGCGGCACAGTGAGCGCGAGAATCGAGCCTGGCGTGCGAGCCGCGCAGTCGCGAACGAGGGAGACCCCATGATCGGGCCGGACACCGCCGGTATCGCCGAGCGCCTCGGCGAGGCGGCCGACACCGCCACCGCCATTCCGCAGCTTGCGGCGGAGACGGGCTTGGACGTGGATGGCGCGTACGCGGTGCAGACCGCGTTGATCCAGCGTCGCCTCGACCGCGGCGAGCGGCTGATCGGGTTGAAGATGGGCCTGACCAGCAAGGCGAAGATGGCGCAGGTCGGCGTGGACGAGGTCATCTGGGGCCGGCTCACCGACACCATGCACGTCCCCGACGGCGGCACCCTCGACCCCACCAGGTTCATCCACCCCCGCGTCGAACCCGAAGTGGCGTTCCTGCTCGACCGGCTGCCCGAACCGGGCGAGCCGGTCGGGGACTTCACCGACGCCGTACGCGCCGTCGCCCCGGCCATCGAGGTCATCGACTCGCGCTACGCCAACTTCACGTTCTCCCTGCCCGACGTGGTCGCCGACAACACCTCCGCCGCCGCCTTCACCATCGGCCCCTGGTCCCCGGTCCCCGACGGCCTCGACAACCTCGGGGTGCTGCTGGAGATCGACGGACGGGTGGCGCAGGTCGGCTCCACCGCCGCGATCCTCGGCGACCCCCGCCGCGCCCTCGACGAAGGCATCCGCCTCGCTGGCCGCCACGGCGTACGCCTACGCGAAGGCTGGGTGTTCCTCGCCGGCGCCGCCACCGCCGCCGTGCCCCTCAAACCCGGCGCCCACGTCCGCGCCGTCGTCGAACACCTCGGCACCACCTCCCTGCGAGCATCGGCATGACCCCGAACCAGGACACGACCACGAACCAGCACACGGCAGCAGGCCACGGCACGGGCGCGCAGGCGCACGTCGTGGCCGGCAAGGCCGTACCCCGGGGCGCGTTTCCCCACGTGAAGGTCGCCGGCGGGTTCGTCTTCGTCTCCGGCACCTCCAGCCGCCGCCCCAACAACACCTTCGCCGGCGTCGACGTCGACGAACTGGGCACCACGAACCTCGACATCCGCGCGCAAACCAGGGCCGTCATCGACAACATCCAAGATCTGCTGAAGACGGTCGGCGCCGACCTGAGCGACCTCGTGCAGGTCACCACCTACCTCGTCAACATGAACGACTTCGGCGGCTACAACCAGGTCTGGGCCGAGTACTTCGACGCCACCGGCCCCACCCGCACCACCGTCGCCGTGCACCAACTACCCCACCCGCACCTGCTCATCGAGATCCAGGCAGTGGCCGCACTCCCTCTGACCTGACGCCGTTCGGCGTGAGTTTCGAGGGTTGACGCGTAGGCGCGCCCGTCGGACCCCAGTTCGACGGCGGCGCATCGCCTTTTGGGTCAGCGGGCGATGAGTAGCAGCAGGCTGCGACCGCGCAGCAGATAGCCGGTGCCCTGGCCGCCGAGCAGTGTCTCCGACCCCGGTACGGCGACCTGGTTGGCGCCCTCCGCCCAGGTGGCGGTGTCGGTGACCCGGTACCAGCTCTTCCCGGCTCCAGGGGACGGCAGAGTGAAGTTCACGTCCCCCGACCAGCCGTTGTAGCCGACGTAGATCGCCGGGGCCGGGTCGCCGAACTCGGTGCCGTCGATCCGCCAGCCCAGCGCGTGGTTGTTGGCGTTGCCCCAGTACGCGCCGTCCGGGCTGGTGCCGGCCGGGGTGAACCAGGCCAGCTGGGCAAGCCCGTTGCCGTTGGTGTCGGCGGCGGAGTAGAAGTTCGCTGGCCGTAGCGCCGGGTGCGCGTGGCGGAAGGCGGCCAGCCGGGAGGCGAAGGTGCGGAAGGTGCTCTGCTCGGCGGTCGGACTCCAGCCCAGCCAGTTCGCCGACGAGTCCAGGTTGTACGGGTTGTTGTTGCAGCGGATGCCGCGCAGCACCTCGTCGCCGCCGGTGACCATCGGGGTGCCGGCCGACAGCATCAGGAAGGCGTGCCCGTTGCGGGCGGCCCGGCGCTGGTCGGCGGCGATCCCGCCGTGGTCCCAGGAGATGTTGTCGTCGCTGCCGCCGTCCGACGGCCCGTACGGCCACGCCTGGTTGTTGTTCTTGCCGTTGCAGGCGTACAGGTCGGCCAGGGTGAACCCGTCGTGGGCGACCATGAAGTTGACCGAGTGCCACGGCCGCCGGCCGTCGTCGCCGTAGAGGTCGGAGGAGCCGGCGAACCGGTCGGCGAGTTGGCCCGGGGTGACCGGGCTGACGCCGAGCTTGTTCTGGTCGCGGCGCAGCGTGTCCCGGTACTGCCCGTTCCACTCCGACCAGCCGGCGGGGAAGTTGCCCACCTGGTAGGTCCCGGCGCCGATGGCCCACGGCTCGGCGATCCAGTCGACGCCGGTGCCCCCGCCGCCGGGTCGGGGCGGCATCTCCCGGGTGATCCGGTTGAGTGCGGTGTTCGGGTCGGTGCGGCTGTAGGAGAAGCAGCCGTGCTGGCAGGTGTTGCCGAGCACCGAGGCGAGGTCGTGCCGGAAGCCGTCGACCCCGAGCGTGTTCTTCCAGTACGCCAGCGAGTCGACGATCAGGTCCTGGGCGACCGGATTGTAGGTGTTGTAGTTGCCGCCGACGCCGGTGTTGTCCCAGGAGGACTGCCGGTCGGCGGTGAGCGAGTAGTAGGTGGGGTTGTCCAGCCCACGCCAGGAGACGATGTCGTAGACGTTCGACCCACCGGAGCTGTAGACGCCGCCCTCGCCGGTGTGGTTGTAGACCACGTCGAGGAGCACCTTGATCCCGGCGTCGTGGAACGCCTTCACCATCTGCTGGAACTCACGGGTCGGCCCGCCCGGCGAGCGGTCGTAGGCGTACCGGCGGTCCGGGGCGAAGTAGTTGAGAGTCATGTAGCCCCAGTAGTTGTCGCCCGCGGTGCCGGTCGGGTCGACGTCGATGGTGTCGTTCTGCGTCTCCTGCAACGGCAGGAACTCCACTGCGGTCACTCCGAGCGAGGCCAGGTACGCGGCCTTCATTCCCGCGCCCCGGTAGGTGCCCCGGTAGGCGGCCGGCACCGACGGGTCGTTGCGGGTCAACCCCCGCAGGTGCACCTCGTAGATGAGGTCGTCCTTCAGGGCGCGGCCCGGCTTGGTGCCGAAGGCGGGCGTGGTGGTCGGCAGGACGACCCCCTTCGCCGCGTGCGGGCCGCTGTCGACGTTGCGGTGCGTCGGGCCGGAGGCGTACACCGTCGAGGTGGTCATGCCGGGCCGCAGCGGGTCGTGGCTGATCTCCCGGGCGTACGGGTCGAGCAGGAGCTTGTTGGGGTTGAACCGGTTACCGGCGGCGTCCACGTCGGCGACGAATCCGACCGAGGAACCCTTCGTCCAGCCGGTGCGGTACGGCCAGTTCGGTCCCCATGCCCGGTAGCCGTAGTAGACGGTGCTGGTGATGCCCGCGTTGCGCAGCGCGGCGACGTCGACGGTAACGCTGAACGTGCCGGCGGTGTCCCTGGTGAGCAGGTAGCTGGCGTTCTCCTGGGTACCGGTGGGTGCGGCGTAGAGATTGACCGTCATCCGGGTGGCCGCGGACGAGTGGACCCGGAACGTGATTCGCGATGCGGCGCTGTCGTACCGGGCGCCGAGGGTGCGGGAGTCGATCCCGGCGACGGCCGGTGCGGGCCCGGTGACCAGGGGCGCGGCGACGCTGACCAGCGCGGCGCAGAGCAGGGCGGCGAGGGTGGCTCGGGCACGCGAGGCTGGCGGTACGGGCATGGTCATCTCCGGACAGGACGCGAAACCGGGTGCTTGCAAGTTCCTGCAAGATTTTTGAAAAGGTAACAGCCGATTTCACGCTCGTAAAGAGTGCCATCGATCTCCGGCCGTCCCGCCGCTCGTTGGCCGAACCGCCGAGTGCCGTTCGAGGTCGACAACGAGGTGCTCCCCGCCAGCAGCGCGTCACAGGTCGCCGGTGGGCCGCAGCGTCACCACCGACCGCTGCGCACGGGTCACCTCCACGATCCGGACCCTGCCCGGGCCGAGCCGGTGTACCGCCTTCGGCAGGCGGACGTCGTGGGTGAAGACCACTATCTGCCGCCGCACGGCCAACGCGGCGAGCACCCGGGCCACGCCGTCCACCATTGCCGGGTCCATGCCCCGCACCGGGTCGTCGGCGACGACGAACCGGAAGGGGCTCTCCGGCGCCCACCTGGAGGGCAGGACCCGTTGGCTGGCGTCGGTGAGCCGACTCAGCTCGGCGGCGGTGAGGAACGGCCGATACCGCTTTAGCGGGCGGGCCAGCCCCAGCTGCGCCAGGCTCCAGTGCCGCCCCCGCTCGCTGGCGACGGTGACCTCCGCGTCGGCCAACGTCGCGCCGAGCGGCCAGGACCGGGTCACCGTCACCGGCTTCGTCTCCCCGTCGACGTGCAGCTGCGCCACGATCCAGCACGGGTCGGGGGAGTGCAGGTTGCGCCATCCCGTACGCCAGTCGATGTGGCGTTCCGCCCAGCGGGCGCTGTCGCCGGTCAGCGCCAGCTCGACGGCCTCCGCGAAGCTCGACTTGCCCGAGCCGTTGCGCCCGACCACCAGGGTGATGCCGGGGCCGGGGTCGATCCGCAGAGTGCGTTCCGGGCCGACGGCACGGAACCCGGCGACGGTGATCGAGGAGAGCCAGATGGTGTGGTCGGGCGGCTGACGGGGGACCGGCATGCTCGTCTCCGGATGTGTGCGGCTGGTCTGGGTCAGCGGGCTGGACGGTCAGGGGGTGTGGCTCGGCAGGCGGAAGGTCACCGGTGGGCCGGTCTGCCGGAGGATCAGGCCGGGGCCGACCCAGGAAGGGAACGCCTCCGTGTACGAGTCGACGCTGTGCTGGCCATCGAGAACCACGATCATCTCCCGGGGTGAGAAGTGAGCCGGCGTGGTCAGCTGGCGACGGTGGTGTGCCAGTCGCGGAGGAACGCGTCGACCAGCGCGTGCGCGCGGGGGCGCACGTCGAAGGGCTCGCCGAGCCGGCGGCGGGCCATGGGGGACAGGCCGTCGGCGGCCTCGTTGAGGGGGTGGCCGCTGTGCCCCTTGACGTGTGCGAAGGACAGATCCGGCCGTCGGCCCACCAGCTCGGCGAGCCGGACCAGGGTCGGCTGGGCCGACGAACTGCGCGGGCGCAGGCTGTAGCCGGCGGGCATGGCGTCGGACTCGCCGGCCTGCCAGCGGTGCAGGTACCGCAGGGCGGTCAGGCTGTCCAGCAGCACGGTCATGCCGGCCGGCGCCTCGTCGTACGCGGACAACAGGAGGTCGACCGCCCGCAGCTCGTTGATCAGCACGCGCGACGGGCCCGTCGGGTCGAGTCGGCCGGTGCCCCGGCTGCGCAGGCCGTAGTGGCCGTCGCTGACGACGTACGCGATGCCGCCGGCGCGACCCTTCCAGCTCGCGTCGGTCGCGGCGACGAGCGGCGCGGACGTCCCCGCCCAGCGGCCGACCCGGCCGCGTCCGCGTTCGGGGTTCGGCTGCGGGCGGTGGACCTCGTGCCGGGCGGCCTGCTGCTCCGCCGTGTCGAGCAGCTGCCGGGCCGAGGCGAGTTCGTCGTAGTGCGCGGCGGTGAGGGCCAGCCGCACGGCGTCGCCGATGCGCTGGCAGTCCTCGCAGCGGGTGACGCGGGCGTAGGCGCGCAGCGCGACGGCGCGCTCGTGCAGGGGAGTGGGGAGCAGGTCCAGGGCGCGCAGGAACTCATCGGGACGCACGGACGCCTCCTGACGTCTGAGGAAAGGCGGGGGAGATGTCGTGACCCGAGGTCGTGATCGACGGCCTCGGCGAACAGTGCGGTCGTCGCGAGCGCGTCAGGCGGGCGGGATGCCGACGACCTCGACCTCGACGCCCTCGCCGCGTAGCGTCTTCATCGCCCGGTAGAGCGCGACCTGGGCGAAGGTGAAGAGCGAGTCGACGGTGACGGCCCGGCCGGCGCCGAGCGCGATGGCGTAGACGACCTTCCGGGGCCGGAAGTCCATGCCGAGGTCCCGTCCGTTCGGCTGCTGCCGCACCACCTCGACGAGCCTGGTGCGCGCGTCCTCCTCGTAGCGCAGCGCGTCGACGGAGGTGATGCCCTGGGCGAAGAGATGACTCAGCGGCGCACTGCTCGACCCCCGCTTGACGTGAATCAGCTCGCCACCCGGCCCGAGCAGGTCGCAGGCCTCGATGCCGCGCCGGTGCTGCACCGTCCGCAGCAGCTTCTTGTCGAGCAGCACGAGCCGAGGATCACGGCGGGCGGCCGCACGGTTGTAAGCGTCCTCGTCGACGAGGTCGGGCGTCCACGGCGGCAGCACGATGTCGGACGAGCGGGCCAGGATCTCGGCGATCTCCTGCCGCAGGAACTCGCGATGCCGGTTGCCGATCTCGTACCAGGCGTCTTCCTGCAGCAGCAGGTGGCTGGCACCGACGGCCACCTCTGCGGTGAGCCAGCGTGAGGCCCGAGTCGACACCATCTCCTCGGTGCCACCCGCGTCGGCGAAGAGCGTGACCTTCCCGTTGCGCAGACCGGTCCACCTGTCGCCGTCCAACGCTCGGCCGGTGTGGTCGAGGATCGCCGCCAGATCCAGTTCGGCCGTCAGCGTCGGGCGCTGGCCGGACTTCGGGACCTGGAACCGATACGACCCGACGTGCTCGATCTCCGCGACCAGATCGCCGGGCACCGCCACGCCGAGGGCCGTCGGATCGGCCAGGCCCAGCCGCTGATCGAGGGTGGCGACCAGCGCGGGCACCCGGGGATCGGACGGCGCCACCGGGCGGATCTGCGTGATGAACTCCAGGTCGGCCAGGGGAGACTCCTGCTGGCAGACGCGTTCGATCTCCCGCAGGTCGGCGAGGAGCCCTTCGGGCTCGACGCAGAGATGGACGCGCAGGGCGTCACCGCCCTCGACCCTGGTCGGCTTGCCGGTACGTCGGCAGACCGTCAGGCGTGGATTGTCCGTACGGCCACACACCTGGCCGACGATCTCGCCCCACTTGTCGATGCCGTACATCCGGATGGGCTGACCGGCGGGGACCAGGCTGCGGTCCACCCGGCCGCTGGTGCCGACGACGCGGCGGCGGACCTGCCGGATCTCGCTCGGCAGGAGCGCCCGGACGGCGAAGGAGACTCCGAAGGTCGGGTCGATCACCTCGTGCTCGACCATGAAGCGGCCCAGGGTGCCGTAGGCCAGGACGTAGGCGCGTTCGTCGACGGCCAGAAACAGCGTGCCCCCGCCGCTGCTGTATCCCAGGTCGACCTCCTCGCCGGTGAGGCCAGCGAGCACGTCGCACCACTCCGCGCGCAGGCGCGGCACGGTGCCGTGCACCAGCAGCGCCGGCGCACCGGCGACCTCCCGGGCAACGGCCTCGAAGCCACTTCCTCTCAGGTAGTCGACGTTGAGCGCTTCCCGCAGACCGTCGGGAGTCGGCGGGACCCGCAGGCGGTAGACATTGGTCAGGTAGACGCCGGGAGGTGCGGGCGGCAGCGGGCTGTCGAAGAGGGTGGGCTGCTGCGGGTTGGGTCGGCGGCGGTCCTTGCGGCCGCCCGGGCGGGTGGTGGGGCCGGGAACGGTCCGGTCCATCGCGCTGCGCATATCGATCTCCTCGCGTAGAGACTCGTGCTGGCAGTTGGCGGGATACCGTGCGCCGAGGGCGGGCTTCGCGGGGCCGCCCTCGGCGCGGCGGGGTCAGCTCAGGGCGACGGTGACGCCGCCGGAGAACGGCGAGTCGTGCAGCTCGAGCTTGGTGAGCTTGACGTTCTTCGGGATGTCGAAGACCACGACGCCGGTGACCTGGTTGCCGGGGTTGATGTCGTTGAGGAACGTCTCGGCGTTCTTGTTGGCGTAGATGGCCGCGCCGGTGTCGGAGGAGTACTCGGTGCCGTCGGCCGCGTACGCCTTCTGGCTGCTGCCGTCGAACATCTGGGCTTCCTTGCCGATGTTCCTGATGTTGATCGTGACCAGGCAGAACTGGCCCTGCGCCTTCTCGCCGAGCACGCTGTCGCCGACCTTGGCGACGCCGCACTTGGACGACTTCACCGTGAACTCGAACTTCCCGTCCCGGGCGGGCTGGCCGATCTTCGCGGTCTTCGCCGCCTTCTCCTCGCCCTTGGCGGCGCTGTCGCCACCCGAGCTACTGGGCTCATCGGTGGAGCCGGCGCCGCAGCCGAGCGCGATGAGGGCGGTGGCGGCCAGGGCGAGGGTCGTCGTCTTACGCATGAAGAACTCCGATTCCAGATGGGATGCTGCGGCTCCGTAATCGGCCGCTTGCTGATGCCGATGAATCACAGCAGTCCGTTACAGGCGAAGGCCAGCTAGCGGCGATCGTGCTCCTGATAACCAGGGTTATCAGCGTCTCGATTGATTAACACGGTCCCACAATCTATTGTCGACCCGTTCGCCCAAGGTGTTCGTCGAGTGGAAGGAGGTGACCATGGCCGGCACCACAGACCTCATCTCCCTGCCCGAGATCGCCGAGCTGGCCGCGGTGCAACGCCCCGTGGTCACCACTTGGCGTCGCCGCTACCCGGGATTCCCCGCACCAGCGCAGACGGATCGTGGGCGGCCTCTGTTCAAGGCGCGCGAAGTCGTCGACTGGCTGGTAGACACCGGTCGCGCCGAGCGTCGATCCATCGAGCCGGACCTCCGCCTTCACGTGCTCTCGTGCTTGGCACTCCAGGCGGGGGCTTCGTCAGGCGCCGGCCGGCGTCGGGGCCTCACCCCGGAGGAACTGGTCAGCGCCACGACGGCGCTGATCTGCCTGCATTACCTCGACGACGAGCCGCTACGCCCCGAGGGCTACACCGACCGGCACGTCATCGAGGCACTTCGTGAACGTGCCACCGAGGTCGACTGGGACGACGAGTTGCTCCGGTCGGAGATCGAGGCAATGCCGTTCGAAGCGGCCTGGCTGGCCGAGGTGGTGGACGAGCTGATCGAGGCAGCGTGGGGGGCCGCCCAGGCGTACGAGCGGGTGCTCGCCGTCCGGCACCGGTTCAACGTGCCGCAGCTCTACGAGGAAGCGGTCGTCCCGCAACTGGGGCGTCTGATGGTCGAGCTTTCCGGCGTTCGGGAGCACGCTGACCTGCACGGCCTCGTCCAAGTCGCCGATCCGCACGCCGGCGTGGGCGACCTGCTGATGGCAGCCCGACAGGCGCTCGGGGAGCACGAGCCGGTCATGTTCGCCGCCGAGGCCAACCGGCTCCTGGCCCGCCTCGCTCGCCGCCGGCTGGTGGTGCACGGCGTCTCACGAGGCAGTTGGCAGCTCGACATCGCCGCCGGCCGACCGCCGGGCACGCGCGCCGCCGACGTGGTGCTCATGCGGCTGCCCTACCGGCCGGCCGAGGCGCGCACCGATCTCGACCCATTCGCCGAGCTCGTCGAGCTGACCAGGGCGCTCACGCCGGGGCAGACCGCCGTGGTGTGCGGCCCCGCCGAGCTGCTCGTCGGCGCACTGCCGCCCTACAAGCCGGCCGCCCGCTCCCGCAACGACCTGCTGGCCACCGGCAGGGTCGAGGCCGTCGTCCAGCTCCCCGGTGGGATCATGCCCTTCCGACCCGGCTACCAGAGCGCGCTGTGGGTGCTGAGGCACGAGGAGGCCCCCGAGTGGCAGGGGCGGGTCCTGCTGGCGGACGTCTCCGACCGGCCGCTCACCGATAACGTGGTCGAGGACCTGGTCTTCGACGTCACCACCTGGCGGCGCGAGGGCCACCAGCCCGACCAGCACCTCCGGGCGTACGCCAGTCAGGTGCGGATCGCGGACCTGACGGCGCCCCGGCGCCCGCTGAGCGCGCGCCGGCCCGCCACCCTGCGTGACCTGACACGCGACGGACGGGTGACCGTCGCGGAGCTGGCCGACTCGGAGGTGGAGCTCGACCGGCTAGCCGAACCGCGCCCCCGGCTGCGCACGCATGTGGCCGCGCGGGACGAGATCCGGCGGGCGCCGACGAAGTCCATCGCCGCGCTCGTCCGGGACGGCCACCTCGCCTTACTCAAAGGCAGCCGGATCGCCGCCGCCGATGTCAGCGCCGACGGCCACAATCCCGTGATCGGGCCGCCGGAGATGACCGGCGGCGCCCAGATCGGCGCCCGCCGGATCGACCGGGCCGTCTTCGCGCAGCGGTACCCCCGTGCCCGGCTGACCGAACCCGGTGACGTCCTGGTGACGGTGACGCCCCGACTGCGGGCCTACCACGACGAGCAGGGCTTCTCAGTTGTCGACTATCCGACGCGAATCCTTCGCATCCGCCCGGACGGTCGTGATCGGTTCACCCCCCGGGTGCTGGAGGCACTGGTCAACGCCGTGCGGAAGCAGCGGCCGAGCGGAGCGGTGCGTGCCGCATCCCGGCTGGCTGACCTGCAACTTCCGCTGCTGCCTCCCGCCGACGTGGCGCGGCTCGACGCGCTGCTCGCGGCCATGGAGGCGCGCCGTAACCTTGCCCGCCGAGAGCTCGCCCTGCTCGACGACCTAGGCCAGCAGGCTGTGGCCGGGCTCACCGACGGCACCCTGACCATCACGGAGGGCCCGCCGCTGGCTGGACCGCCCCCATCGTGACCGGCAAGACTGACCGCACCGCAGATACGGATACGAGGAGCACCATGCCCCCCAGGAAGAGGGCTGCCGAGCAGAGCGCACTGCCCGGCATGCCGACCATGGCCGACCTTCGCGACACCCTCTGGAAGGCCGCCGACAAGCTCCGCGGCTCGATGGACGCCGCGCAGTACAAGGACTTCGTCCTGGGCCTGGTCTTTCTCAAGTACGTCTCCGACTCGTTCGAGGAGCGGCGCGCACAGATCAAGCAGGAGGTGCTCGACCAGGGCATCCCCGAGAACCGGGTGGACGCGTTTCTCGACGACGTCGACGAGTACACCGGCCACGGCGTCTTCTGGGTGCCGGCGGAGGGTCGCTGGGAGCACCTGGCGGAGCGGGCCAAGGGCGGCGAGATCGGGATGCTGCTCGACAACGCCATGGACGCCATCATGAAGTCCAACCCGGCGCTGCTCGGCGTGCTGCCGAAGATCTTCAACCGGGACAACGTCGACCAGCGGCGGCTGAGTGAGCTGGTCGACCTGATCAGCGACGCCCGGTTCACCGGCCACGGCGACCGGCCGGCGCGCGATGTGCTCGGCGAGGTCTACGAGTACTTCCTGGAGAAGTTCGCCCGCGCCGAAGGCAAGCGCGGCGGCGAGTTCTACACCCCGCGCAGCGTGGTCAAGCTGCTGGTCGACATGCTGGAGCCCTACTCCGGCCGGGTCTACGACCCGTGCTGCGGATCGGGCGGCATGTTCGTGCAGGCCGAGAAGTTCGTGCTCAACCACACTGGCCGGCGCGACGACATCGCCGTCTACGGCCAGGAGTCAAACGAGCGCACCTGGCGGCTGGCGAAGATGAACCTCGCCATCCACGGCATCACCGGCAACCTCGGGCCGCGCTGGGAAGACACCCTCCACGCGGACAAGCACCCCGACCTGCGCGCCGACTTCGTGCTGGCCAACCCGCCGTTCAACATGTCGGACTGGGCGCGCAGCGTCGAGGACCCGCGCTGGCGCTACGGCGTGCCGCCGGCCGGCAACGCCAACTTCGCCTGGTTGCAGCACATCGTCGCGAAGCTCGGGGAGCGGGGAACGGCGGGCGTGGTGCTCGCCAACGGCTCGATGTCGTCAAAGCAGTCGGGCGAGGGCGAGATCCGGGCGGCGATGGTCGAGGCGGACCTGGTCTCATGCATGGTGGCGCTGCCGCCGCAACTCTTCCGCACCACCCAGATTCCGGCGTGCCTGTGGTTCTTCGCCATGGACAAGGGGCCGCAGGGAGGCAAGAGGCTCGCAGACCGGCGCGGCGAGGTGCTCTTCATCGACGCCCGGAACATGGGCACGATGGTCGACCGCACCGAGCGCGTCCTGACGGACGAGGACCTGGCGAAGATCGCTGGGGCGTACCACGCCTGGCGCGGCACCGCGTCGGCCCGCGCCGAGGACCGGAAGTACGAAGACGAACTCGGCTTCTGCTACTCGGCCAAGCTCGATGAGATCCGCAAGCATGACCACGTGCTCACCCCGGGCCGACATGTGGCCGCAGCAGAGGCGGACACCTCCGGGGACGAGCCGATTGCCGACAAGATTGAGCGTCTCAAGAAGGAGCTCTACGACCACTTCGACGAGTCAGTGAGGTTGGAGCAGGTCCTGCGTACCCAGTTGGAGAAGCTGCCATGACACCACGGGTCCCGTTCCGCGAAATCATTGACTTCGCCAGGGGCGGTGGCTGGGGATCGGACCAGCCGCTTCCCGGCCATTCCCTCGTCGCTATCATTCGCGGGACTGACTTCTCCAATGTTCAGGCAAAGCGGCTAGTCGGGGTCCCACATCGCTGGGAAAAGGACAGCAAGCTCCCGCAACGCACTCTCCGGCCAGGAGATGTCATCCTGGAGATCTCCGGCGGGAGTAGTGCCCGTGGGCAATCGACAGGCAGGACTCTCTTTGTCGACCAGTCAATAATCGATTCTTTCGATGCCCCGGTAATTCCAGCCAGCTTCTGTCGCGTTGTCCGATTCTCTAGCTCCGTCGTTCCGCGCTATGCATACTACGGGCTTCAGGACATGTATAACTCTGGCAGGGCCGCAGGCTATGAAAATCAGTCTACCGGGATTAGCAACTTCCAGTTTGAACGTTTTCTCGATGCTGAAACGCTACGCCTGCCTAGCAGGTTCTATCAGTCGGCGGTTGCCTCTCTGCTCGGGGCGCTAGACGACAAGATTGCGGTCAACGAGAAAATAGCGGCCACTGTCCACCGTTTGGCAAGAATCCAGTACTTGAAAGCGACCACTTCTGACGTAAAAATGACGACGATCGGCAAGATTGCTGACATTTTCGATGGGCCTCATGCGACACCGAAAAAGACAGATTCAGGTCCGTTCTTCCTGAGTGTCAGCAGCCTAAGAGGCGGTCGGCTCATGCTTGAAGAATCGGCCCACTTGTCCGAGCAAGACTTTGAGCGGTGGACGCGGCGAGTAACGCCCCAGCAAGGAGATGTTCTCTTCTCTTACGAGACACGTCTCGGCGAGGCGGCGCTTATGCCCCCAGGAATACGCGCCTGTCTGGGTCGACGAATGGCGTTGCTTAGGCCGCGCGAGGAGGAGGTTGGACCACGAACGTTGCTCAATGCATTCTTGAGTGAATCATTTCAGGGAGTTATTCGTCAGCGCGCCGTTCACGGTGCGACGGTCGATCGCATTCCGCTGACCGAGCTGGCATCGTGGCCGATCGCTGTGCCAGCCGGCGACAGTCAGAGATTGGAGCTAGCGCTCCGGGAACTTGACGACTTGGCAACCGTGAAGGGTCGAGAAAGTGGGAGTATTGCCGCTTTGCGAAATACGTTGTTGCCGGGTTTGATGTCGGGGGCGATTCGAATGCGGGATGCTGAGAAGGCGGTGGAGGACGCGACATGAACGCAGACCGACTGCCCCATCTGCGCGACATGACGGAAGCACAGTGGGAGGCGCTTGCGCTCGATGCCTTGGGCGAGTTGGGTTGGGAGCACTTTCCCGGATCGTCGATTGCGCCCGGGACCGGGGAGCGCGAGTCGTGGGCAGAGCTGATCCTGCCTGGCCGGCTGCGTGACGCCGTCGCCCGGCTCAACCCGCTGCTTCCGCCCGCTGAGGTCGACGAGGCGGTTGCCCAGGTGCTGAGCGCCCGGTCTCGTGACGCCGTCACCGAGAACCGGCGGTTGCACGAGTTGATGGTCAAGGGCATCCGGTCGATCGTCTACACCGACCAGCACGGCGCCGAGCGCAACCCGACCATCCGGCTGGTCGACTTACGGGACGAGGCGGCCAACGACTACCTGGTCGCTAGCCAGGTGACGGTCACTGAGGGCGACCACAAGCGTCGGTTCGACGTCGTCTGTTACCTCAACGGGCTGCCCGTCGGGCTGATCGAGCTGAAGAAGGCCGGCGACGCGTACGCCGATCTGCGGGGCGCCCACCGGCAGGTCGGCACCTACGTCGAAGAGCTGCCGCTGGCCTTCCGGGCCAACGTCGTCTGCGTCGTGTCGGACGGGATCACCGCTCGCTACGGCACCGCCTTCACGCCGTTGGAGCACTACGCGCCGTGGAACGTCGACGACGATGGCGAGCCGGTGCCGCAGCCGCCGAAGAGTGACGACGAGCTGGCGCTGAACCTGGCCCTCTTCGGGCTGTTCACGCCGCGCCGGTTTCTGGAGCTGCTGCACGGCTACGTCGCCTTCGCCGAGGCGCGGGGCGGGGCAATCAAGCGCATCGCCAAGCCGCACCAGTACTTCGCGGTGGAGAAGGCGGTCCGCAAGACCGTCGAGGCGAGCCGCAGCGACGGCAAGGCCGGCGTCGTCTGGCACACGCAGGGCTCCGGCAAGTCGATGGAGATGGAGTTCTACGCCCACCAGATCGCCACCCATCCGAGCATGGGTAACCCGACGATCGTGGTCATCACTGACCGCACCGACCTGGACGAGCAGCTCCTGGAGGCGTTCGCCGCGAGCGAGTTGCTGCCGGAGCGGCCGGTGCAGGCAGTCACCCGGGAGAGCCTGCGCAACGAGCTGACCAACCGGCGCACCGGCGGGATCATCTTCACTACGTTGCAGAAGTTCGGGCGTACCCGCGATGAGCGTGACGCGGGCCGCAAGCATCCGTTGCTGTCGGATCGGCGCAACATCATCGTGATCGTCGACGAGGCGCACCGCAGTCACTACGACAGCCTCGACGGCTACGCCCGGCACCTACGTGACGCGCTGCCGCACGCCACGCTGATCGCCTTCACCGGCACGCCGATCTCCGAGGCGGATCGTGACACCCGGGCCGTGTTCGGCGACTACATCGACATCTACGACCTGACCCGGGCTGTCGACGACGGCGCGACGGTCCGCGTCTACCACGAGAGCCGGCTCATCCCGGTGGACCTGCCGGCCGACATCGACCCGGAGACGATCGACGAGCGGGCCGACACGCTGACCGCCGGGCTGGACGACGCCGAGAAGGCACGTGTCCAGCGCACGGTCGCGGTGATGAACGCGATCTACGGCGCCCCAGATCGCGTGGAGGCGCTCGCTGCCGATCTGGTCGAGCACTGGCAGGCCCGATCCGAGCAGATACGCAAGTACATCGGCGGGCCCGGCAAGGCCATGATCGTGTGCGCGACCCGGGACATCTGCGCGAGGCTCTACGACGAGATGATCGCGCGGCTGCCCGAGGGCTGGCACTCCGACGCCGACGACCTCGGCAAGATCAAGGTCGTCTACACCGGCGGCCCGGACGACGAGCCGCACATCCGCAAGCACGTCCGGCGGCCCTCGCAGACCAAGGTCATCCGCAACCGGGCGAAGAACCCCGATGACGAGCTGGAACTCATCATCGTCCAGTCCATGCTGCTCACCGGGTTCGACTCCCCGCCGCTGCACACGCTCTATCTCGACAAGCCGATGCGCGGCGCGGCGCTGATGCAGGCGCTCGCCCGGGTCAACCGGACCTTCCGCGGCAAGCAGGACGGCCTGCTGGTCGGCTACGCGCCGATCACGCAGAGCCTGCACGAGGCGCTCGCCGAATACACCAAGCGCGACCAGGACACCCAGCCGGTCGGTCGGGACACCGGCGAGGCGGTTGCCAGCGTCCGAGACCTGCACGACGTCCTGTGCGGCACGATCCTGGCCGGGTACGACTGGCGCGGCGTGCTGAACTCGGGCGCCAAGAACGCCTTCACCGCCGCCGTCCTCGGCACCATCGACCATCTGCGCGACCCGAGCCTGCCGGAGAACCAGCCCGAGCCGGGTGAGCCGACCCTCGCCGAACGCTTCCGGCAGGCCGCCGCCAAGCTCGACCGGCTCTACGCGCTCTGCGCCAGCAGCGGCGACATCAACGACCTCCGCGACGACATCGCCTTCTTCCAGGCCGTACGCGTCTGGATGGCCAAGTACGACGTGGAGAACCGCCGCTCCCGCGGCCTGCCCATTCCCGCCGAGGTGGCGCTCTACCTACGTGAACTCACCGCCGGTGTCATCGAGGCCGGTGGGGTCACCGACATCTACGCCGCCGCCGGCATCGACCGGCCCGACCTGTCCCACCTGGACGAGGCGTACCTGGAGAAGCTGCGCGCCTCCAAGACGCCGAACCTTGCCATCGAGGCGCTGCGGCGGGCCATCGAGCAGACCATGCGGAAGGTCACCCGGCACAACATCGTGCGCCAGGAAGCCTTCTCCGCGCGCCTTGTCGAGCTGATGCGCCGCTACACCAACCAGAACCTGACCTCCGCCGAGATCATCGCCGAGCTGGTGGCCATGGCGAAGGAGGTGAGCGCGGAAGCCAACCGCGGGCAGCAGTTCAGCCCGGCGCTCACCGACGACGAACTGGCCTTCTACGACGCGGTCGCGGACAACGCGTCGGCCGTCGCCGAGATGGAGGAGGGGCAGCTCGCCGGCATCGCCCGCGACCTGGTGGCGTCCGTCCGCCGGTCCATCACCGTCGACTGGACCTCCCGCGAAGACGTACGCGCCAAGCTGCGTTCCACCATCAAGCGCCTGCTCGCGGTGCACGGCTACCCGCCGGACGCCGCCGAAGAGGCGATCAAGCGGGTCCTTCGTCAGACCGAAACCTTTGCGGAGGAGTGGTCACCCGATGCCAAGCGCTGAAATAGAGATTCCTTCAGCCGACACCGCCCCGAGGCCGGGCATCCCCTACCGGACGGCATTCGAGCTGTCGCTCGACTTCAACGAGGCGATTGCAAGGGTGAAGGAGCAGCTTCGCTCCTGGCTGCGCTTCAAGCGCTATGACGTAGAGCGATTCGACACCGGGGATCCCACTCTCTCACCTCAAGTGGTGCTGTTGCACGCGGCCACTCACGACGCGTGTGGCTGGCAGTTGCGAGAAACCCGTCCCGACAAAGTGACATGGGTAAGTACCGTTGCGGTCGTACGTAGCAAATCGCAGCGGCGAAGCTGGTTTTCGATCAATATCGAGCCGGTCGCGCCGTCGGGCGTTGCCGTGCCTTCTCCCAAAGCCCCGAAGCTTGTCCGGCTGCTGCTAGACGCCGTTGACGCGATGGACGGCGAGGCAGTTCTTCGTAGTGGTCCCACGGCTGTGACTGCTGCAGGTGTCGACGACCTGCTCGATATTGTTTGCATGGAAGGGCGGCGCCTGCCCGTTGTCATTGCCGCCGCGCCGGCCGGAAGACAATTCGAGGAATGGCGGCGGGACATGCAACGCTTGATGGGAGAGCTCGTCGGTGTCGCCAGCCTCTATGTTCTCGATCCTGCTGCCGTACAGGCGTTCAACGAGGGTATTGGATCGACGCACTGGATCGGTGCGGGCAGTATCCGGACTTACCTTCCCGATGTTGATCCCGCCCTTATCGAGGATAGTCTGCGGCACCGAGTGCTCAGTCGCCGGCGTATCGAGTCCGAGCCGCACCGCGCGGCGCGGGTGTTGTCCGCACTGCCGCGGCAACTGGCCGCCAACTCATTGCCCCCGGCGGCGGTGAAGGGCCTCGAACTTTCGCTGCGGGACTTCACCCGTGGCACCAGACGCTCCGCGGACGATGACAGGGCTGCAGCCCTCGCTGAAGAGGTGCGAATCCTGACGGCCCTTCTGGAAACTGCTGATGACGCTGACCGGCGGTCAAAGGAGGTCATCGGTCGGCAGCAAGATGAGCTGCTGGATCTGACAGCGGATCTTGAATTTTCCCGGAATGAACTCGAAGCGCGCGACGCTACGATCCGCGCTTTACGGCAGCGGCTGGCCGCACTAGATCGGCATGCCGAGGCCTATGCGCCGGCAGAGCATCCCGACCCGTTGCCCACGTCGTTTGCCGACCTCTTCGATCGACTAGACAGCCTGGCGCCGTTCGTCGTCTTCACCGGCGACAAGGGTCCGGCCCTGGACCTCGACGAACACCCCGCACACTCCAACTGGGCCCAATTGGCGTGGCAGGCCATGTCGGCTCTTGCCGACTACGCGAAGGCCAAACAGGATGGTTGGACTGGCGGGGACTTCAAGCACTGGTGCGAGTCGCCCGGTGACGGCGGTCGGGTGATCTCCACCGGCAAGGTCGCCAGGGACGAGTCAGGGACAGTACGTAACACCAGACGGTTCTCCGCCGAGCGAACCCTCCCAGTGCCAAGGCAGATCGCACGCTCTGGGAATATCTTCATGGGCGCTCACATCAGGCTCGGTACCCTCGCGACCGTATCTCCGAGGCTGCATTTTCATGACGCTTCTGCCAGCAATGGTGTGATCTACGTGGGATATATCGGACGGCATCTGACCAATCCCGCTACCTCTCATTGTTGATACAAATTCATGCGCCAGCCTGCTGGACTTCTGGTACAGCCGTCCCAGCCGACGGCAGGTCACGACCCACCTAGCGAGACGGGACCCTGCCGTCAGCACCGTTCGGCGAGTCGGGCGGAGCCGAAGCATCACTCTCTCCATCCGCCCCGGCTCTCGCCCCCCGCAGTTCTACGCCAGCGACCACTCTTGTTGCAACTCGAGCAGGAGTTCGTTCTGGCGTTTGTCGAGTAGGGCGGGAGTCCACTCTGCTGTGGACAACACCTGGATTGTGATTGCGAATGTGGGAATGCCATTCTTGCTCTGGAAGTAGAGCTTCTTCTTCTTTTCAAAGTCATAGTTCTGGGCCTGTGAGTTCTTAGTGCGGTTAAGCAACACAAGATTCGCGAGGCGATCGGTCCACTCGGTGCGTTCTTCGTCGTCGAAGATGCTGCGCCACTGTGAAGCGGGAGAGGGGCGCTGGGGTAGCACGTGTTCGACGGTGATCCGTGGGTGGTCGTATGTCACACCCGGGTTCTTCCCAACGACCTCGTCGAGGCGCAGGAGTACATACTTGCAAACCTTGCCGCTTAGGTAGAGGTTGCCGTCAAGGCGCGACATGGTGTCGTACTTCTCGGCACTGGAAAGTTCAAGAGAAGGTGCCTGCAGTCCCATGCCATCCGCCAGTTCGCGTAGCAATCCGGCGTAGCGGAGGGCGCGGGGCGTCGCGTAGACGCGCCTGATGAGCATGCTGGCGGCCAGGCGTTCCAAGGACCGAAAGAACATGTCGAGCCATGTGGGGTCGTCGTAGTGGTGTCGTAGCGCCCACAGGGCCGGTGGACGCCAGTCGTTATTGTCGATCTGAGCAAGGCGCCGAAACCAGCAGTTTACAGCTTCGGCTCCCGAAGCCGACGTGTAGGTTCTATCTCTGATTTGCTCATAGGCGTCCGCGTACGGGATCAGAACGTCGTTGACGAACCCCGCAGCGTCGTCGGGAACGTAGTTGGCTAGTACCTGGTCAGGGAACTCTTTGAGAAGTTCGCGCTCGGCGCGCTTCTTGGCAAAGATCATTCTGACGTGAAGGAAGAGATCGGCGAAGTCGTCACGGCCGAGTGCTTGTTCGGCATCCTCCCATTTGGCGGCATAGGCGTCCGACGTCTGGTCGTCCAAGGCGCCGATGATCTGGGATTTGAAGATGTCGGCAGGCGAGAGGTCAAGACCACGGGCATTCATGACGCTAAATATGCGATGGGCGCTATGCAGGTCGGGCGTGCTGACGACGACCAGAAAGGTCTGGCTACTCAACATTTGCAGTAGTCGCAGCCTCCTTTCCTCCGACCAAGAAATCAGCCTGTCGTGCAGCAGGCGCGCATTCTCTTGCACAAACAACTGCGCATCGGTCTTGAGGCCGTCGGGCTTGACTTCGAGGAGGTTGGCGATTGCTCCTGCTGTCTGCACGTTGGTCTCGAAGAAAGCGGCGTCGCGCCGGCGAAGTGAGAGTCGTGGCTTGGGTCCCAACTTGAGGATGGGGTTGCCGGGCTCGACTATCATCATGCTGAGATGGGCGCGTAGTGCATTGTCCGTGGTTAGATCACGGATGACGGCGAGGAGAATGGTCAACGTGGTAAGGCGTTGTTGGCCGTCGATAATGTCGGCTTCCATGTGGCCCTTGCGCTTGACGAGGACGATCGAGCCGAGGAAGTAGGGCTCATCTCCGCCCCTGTCAAGCGCCTCGACAAGATCGTCGAGAAGCTGGCTGGTTTGCTCCTTGCCCCATGCGTACGGACGCTGATAGTCCGGAATCCGGAAGTCGTAGTCGCTGCAAAAGATCTTGTGCAGAGGGTGTTCGTGGGCCTCGAGCTGCTCCATCGGCCTATCCTGCCAGCCGTCAATCCGGCTACGGAACCGCCACTCCGGTGTCAGTTGACAGACGCTGGGCCTTGAGATCCCGCATGAAAGCGAACCAGGCCGGTGGATCGATGGTGACGACCGGTCCCTGGGCGTCCTTGGAGTCGCGAATCGCGACAACGCCGGGGAGGTTGGTGGCGACCTCGACGCAGTCGCCGCCGTTGTCACCGCTGCGGGTGCTCTTGCGCCAGACGGCGCCGGTCAGGTCAGTCATGTCGCATCTCCCCGATGAGCCCCTTGAGCATGTCTCTCGATTCTGCCTCGCCGAGGGCGAGCGCATCCAGACCCCTCCAGACGCGGTCGTAGGCGGCCAACTCGTCCGGCTTGTCGAGGTAGAGCGCTCCGGTCAGGGACTCGCTGTAGACGACCGATGGTTCCGGGGCGGCGCGGCCCCCTTTGGTCGGTGGAAAGTCGAGGATGACGAAAGACCCGGCCACCGCGCCGGGCTGAGGGCCCGCCCCCAACGGCAGCACCCTGACTGACACGTTTGGAAGGTCTGAGAGCCTGATGAGCTGGTCGAGTTGGAGGCTCATCACCTCGGGACCGCCGAGAACCCGCCGGAGCACCGCCTCCGACAGCACGGCATCAAGTCGGGGTGCCGCCGGTAGCCGTCGGATGAGAAGTGCCTGTCGCTGGAGTCGAACCTGCACCGCCCGTTCGCGTTCCTCGTCGCTCAACCGGCCGCCAAGACGGTAGAGGGCGTGGGCGTATTCCTTGGTCTGAAGGATCCCGGGGATCAGCGATTCGTCGTACCGGCGAAGGTGAGCGGCGGCGGATTCCAGGCCTACGTACAGTTCGAACCAGCTCGGGACCGCGTCCCCGTACGCGTGCCACCAGCCCTTGGACTTCGTCTCCGTGGCGAGCCCGCGCATCGCCTCGGTCATCTCGGCGGACACCCCGTACAGCTCGCACATCGCCTTGACGTCGAGCACCCGGACCGGGCCCATGCCGCATTCGATCCGCCAGATCTTCTGTCGGCTGTATTCGAGGGCCTCAGCGGCGGCGTCGAGGGTCACGCCCGCCTCGGTGCGGTACTGGCGTAGCAGCCGGCCGAGTTGCCGGCGCGGCACGGTCGATCCGACATCCTCGGTCACCCGGACACTCCCTGATTCCATCGCGCAACGCTGCGTCACCTTGCCATGTAACAGCTATCTGTGGCAGCTAGGAAAGTCAATACTTCTGTGAAGAATTCTGGTGTGGAACGTTGCTTCGATGCTGCGCACCGTCACAGGATGACCACAGGCCCTGGTGTCGTACCGCTGATCGAAGCTGCGGCGGCAGGGCGGGGTGGCCCGTGCGCGCGGGGAGGGTGGACGGGCCACCCCTTCCAGTCCACGAGGGAGAGGCAGGCAGCAGATGCGCGTCCGCAACCAGCGACCGGGAGCGACCTACCGCTCCTCGGCGTACACCAGTCTGCTGCCGTGGCAGGTGCGCGAGCGACGCTTCAAGCCGGTCGGGCTCGGACGCCGCGGCCTGGAACCGGCTGACGTCTACGACTTCCTCGACCGCGTCGTCGGCGACATGGCCAACGTCTACGCCGCCCTGGCCGCGAGCCGCCGGGAGACCGCCGTCCTCAAGGATGCGCTGCGCCGCTGGCGGTCCGAGCAGGCCCGCGCCGGCGCCGACCGGGGAGACCAGGCATGACCCAGCGGTACGTCATTCACCTGCCCGTCGCCGCCGCCGACCTGCCGGCCGCGCAACGGCTGGCCCGGGTGATCAGCCGTTGGCTGCTGGTGCTGCCGCAGGCCGACCCGGGGGAGAGCACCGTTTCTGAAGAGGACAACCAGCACGTACGCCACCGGGTCTTCTGTGACCTGCGGATGCCCGGCGGCCGGCGCTGCCTGCTCCGCGCCGCCCACGACGGCCCCTGCTCCGGCCGCCTGCCCCGGTGAGGCCAATAGGCCAGTGTCCGGTGAAGTGCCCCCGGTAACTCGCTTACCTGAGTTGTGAGCGTCGTCGGGGTTCACCCTGAGTCGAAACCGCTAGCTGACCACGCGGTAGTTGGGGACGGTGGGTCGACGCGTTTCCGGTGCATCAGCGAGGGAGCGCGCGACGACCCCGTCTGGGACTGGCACCCGCGAGAGATGAATTCCTTCCAGGCAGGCGTCGCACCAGAAGGATGCATAGCCGTACCCGGACCCGGGCGGCCCGGTGAAAACAAGCCGAAGAGCCTGCCGGCGGCAGTTCGGGCACGGCTGGTTCGACGCGGCGGGCAGGGCTCGGTAGACGATGTCGTAGGCGTCGAGCCACTGCTCAAAGGTGGCCATCAGTTGGTTCCCTCCGGCCTCACTGGGTGGCTGTTCCACCACTGCTCTTCGTGAGCATAGGCGCGATCCTCGAACGCCTCGAAGTCGTGCTCCTTGGTGGGGTAGGGGCGGCCCTCTCGAAGCTCCGAGACGTGGAAGCGCTCGTGGGCAAGCGTGCGCGCAAGGTCTTCCTCGCTGCGGAAGGCCTCCCGGCAGAGCATCACCGAGAGATCCGCGCGGGTGACACCGCATAGACCTGAGAGGCGGTTGTTGATCGTCAGCCGTACGCCGGACAGGTCGATGCCGTACTTCGCGGCGATGGTGTGCACCGACTCCATCGTCATGGGCATTCGCGGCCCGGACCCCCTCCGACGTACCCGATTCAGGGCGTCTGGTTCGACCCCCGACCGTCCAAGTCGGCTCAGCGCCTGCTTCAGCTTCTCGATGAGGTCACCAAGCCGCCGGATCTCCGGCATCAGCCGTCGCAGGCTCGCTAGTAGCCCCCGCAGCAGTCGCGCGATCCGCGCCGCCCATGACGCCACCAACGTCGTCACCTGCTCCACCACCAGCGGCGCGGCGAACCCGCCGGTGACGATCAGCTCGCCGGCGTACACGATGAGCCGGGAGACGCAGGTGGCGATGGCGTCGCGGACCAGTAGCCGGACGGCGGCCACCAGGCCGGCGGCTCCCTCGGTGATGGCGGCGAGGGTGTCGGCGCCCTGGGCCAGCCCGCCGATGGCCTGCTGCTGCTCGGCGGCCCAGGCCCGGTAGGCGCGGCCGGCACCGCCACCCCAGCTCGCGACGTCGGTGCGGACGGCGGCGGCCAGGTCGGCGGCTTCCTTGCGCAGCGAGGCGGCGACGTTGCGCCAGGTCTGGGCGTGGGCGGTGATCTGCGCCGGGTCGCCAGCGAGCCAGTCCAGTGCCTCGCTGAGCGGTTTGACGTGCTCGATCAGCCAGGCGATGCCGTACTGGAGCAGCGCGCCGACCGGGTCGGAGACGAAGGCGAGGGCGTCCAGGCCGGCGCTGACCACGCCGAGGGTGCCGTCGATCCAGCTGCCGTTGCGGACGCCCTGGGCGATGAGCTCGATGTCCTCGCAGATCCAGATGCCGGCCCAGGCGCTGGGTGGGGTGTCGGCAGCGGCGGCGACGAGCGGGTTGGTGGTCACTCCTTGTGCCGTGTCCGCTGTAGCGACCGCTCGGCCCGAGCGTCGGCGGCGCGGTAGCGGTTGGCGCCGGTCCGCAGCCTGTCGGCCGTGTCGCGCACCGAGCCGGCCGCGGTGCCGATGCCCTGGACCAGGGTCTGCTGGAGGCCGTCGAGCAGCGCCGGCATGATCGCGCAGAGCCTCCCGTACGCCTCGGCTCCCAACCGGACGTGCTGGCCGGCCTGGCGGGCGGTGTCGAGGCTGTCGGCGCGGCGTTCGAGGCGTGCGGCGTGGCGGGTCAGGTCGTCGGGGTCGACCTGGATGCCCTCAGCGCCGGCCATCCGGTGTGTCCCGGTCGGGAGCCAGCCGGCGGCGGTACGACTCGACAAGCGCCGTCGCTGTCGGATCCTCGGCACCGAGGACGCCCGTGGTCGCCTCGGTGATCCTGCTCAGGAGGTCGGCGTGAGCGGCTCGGGTGGTTTCGAGGATCTGCCGGGCGGTGTGCGCCGCGGAGTGTTGTCGGGTGCGTTCGTCCAGCCGCAGGTCGACCAGCAGGCCCGAGGAGTCGACGGTGACCTCGATCGTCCGGTCGGGGCTGGTCGCCGTGCCCCTCATCGCCTGCACCCGCGAAGCCAGCTCCTTGGCCCGGGCCGCCCGGTCCGCGATGGACGCTTCCCAGTCGTCGAGCCGGCGCGTCGCCTCGTCCAGCGCGGCTTCGTCCGCCCACATGCCTGACCCTCCCCAGGGCATCGACGCCGACCGGTCGGTGTCGCCGCCACGTTATCAATCGGTGGCGCTGCGTGGTGTTCCGCTGAAGTTGCCCTGCCGCGGCTTCTGCCGTGGTGCTCGACGGTCCTGCGTTGGCGGGGCATCTTCCGACTCGCGGCGGATCCGGCCGTGCCCCTTTCGGCGACCGACGCCTTGCTTCCTTCGGCAATTGACCGGACTGCAACCCCTGGTCGGCGTAGCGACCAATCCATTGTAGACAGATGGCCGAGGCCTGGAGTATGAACGATCGATAGGTTGGTCGCATGGCATACGGGAGCTACACCGCCGACGGCAGCTACTGGACGGTGCGTAAGCACGGCTCGACCTTTTGGGTCGTACGTATCAGGAATGAGAACGGGACCTATCGGCGGTTGGAGTGGTGGGGTGGCTACCGGCATGCCGGTCACGCGGCGCGTGCGGCTGCGCAGCTGGCCTATCGGCAGGCCCGGGAGGACGTGGTGAAGGAACTGCGCGGCAGCCTGCACAAGGAGTTGGAGCGTGTCGGCCTCGGTGCCCTGCCCACGCCCGCCCCGCTGCGTCCGGATGTGTCGGTGCTGCCGCCCGACGAGGAATCGTCCGACGCCGAGGAGTGACGGCTGATTGCGTGCGCGGGCTCGCGTGCATCTCGGGGTGTTGCCGGCGGCGCACTCAGCTCTTATCGTCGTCCCCGCGTTGGCGTTGCGTACGCTCGGCGATTCCGCTGGAGAGCCTGCCCACCACCGACCTGGTCCGGCCGAAGGTCTCCACGCCGAAGTGCTTGGCGGCGTCGACGCCCTCCGTGCCGGTCACGAGCATCTTGTCCCGCACCTCCACGCCCGTCACGAGGACCTTGTCCCGCACCTCCACAGCCGCGTCCAGCCACCGTCGCGCATCCAGCGACTGCCGGTCGCGCACGATGCCGAGCCTGTCGTGGAAGTCGACGACGACGGTCGCGACATGGTTCCTCGACTGCACCGTCGCCCGGGACGAGGTGGGGTTCAACAGCACCTTCGTGTTGGCCGTGCCGGCAGCCGCATCCATTCGGGCCATCAGCCGCTCGGTGCTGCGTGAGATGAGTTCCAGCCGGTTCTGCCGCGCCGCCCGGAGCGCGAGGAGATGCTCGTCCATCTCCTCCGGAGACGCGTCCAGCACGCGGTCGAGTTCGAGCACGGCGATCGCGTCCTGAAGCTGGAAGCAGCGAGCCAGCACGGCGAGCCACTCCTGAACCGTCAACTCGGCTTCCCTACAGGTCTTGGCGAGATCGGCGACCTTGGTCTTCCGCTCCATCTTCTCCGCGAGCGCGTCGAGCTGACGCAGCGCGTACGCCTGGGTGCGGGCGAGCGTCACCGGCGTGGCCTGGACCTTCGACCAGGTGACCTCGGAGACCCGGCCCACCCGGTCCCGGATCGTCATGGCCTCCCCGATCACGAGGTCCACCCCGACCATGTCCGCCAGCACGGCGTCCTTCTGGGCGCGGAGCACGTCGTCCACCTTCTCGTCGATCAACGCCAGATACTCGGTGATCTCCTCCATGCTCTGCTTCATCGCGAGCTGCGCCATGAGCCCCGCCGCACCGGTCAGCAGCGCCGGGTTGCTCAGCAGCGCCCCGGGAGTCGTGACGATCTCCAGGAGTCCCTTGATCCTGCCGTTCTCGGTCAGCACGGCCCGGCTGAAGTCCGACTCCGAACCCTTCATCAGAGGGAACTGCTTCATCGCCCGTGCGGACTCTTCGGTCAGCTTCACCCAGCGGCCCGAGTTGGCGGAGATCTCGGCACCTGCCTTCGCGACGCTGGACCCGGCACTCAGGGCGGACCGGAGTCGCCCCAGCCCGAGGTCCTTCGACGGCAGCCGCTCAGAGGTGAGGAACCGGTCGACAGCCGCCGGACTCCCGATGACCGCGAAGCCGTCGCCGTCACTGATCAGCTGGATCTCGTCGTCCATCGTCGGCTCCTGAAGTGGGGCGGGGAAAGTAGCTCAGGACGGCCCGCGTCGAGTGATCCGCAGCGCACCGTCCCTCGGGCGGCGGCGGTCAGCGTAATGGGCAGATGGGAGGCCGTGCGCCGGTCATCGCGGCTTTGTCCTGTCGTGAATGCGACTCACCATCCGTTCAGGACGGCGTCCAACCCGCCACAGTGGTCACTGAGCGGCGACGAACGACCGGCGGGCGCCCTGGGACTGGCTCGCCGGCCGCCGGTCGACATGGCCCGCGCCGTAGGAATCCCTCGTCAAGGGTTGCAGGGAAACCGCGGCGGTCGACGGGCGTACGGCCGCGGGCTTCTCCGCGCATCCGTCGACCAGCCAGGACGCGACCTACCGGGACGGCAGTGGGGCGGCCGGGCGGACCGCGGTGAACTGGGAGTGTTCGTACCGGGTGGCGGAGAGAAGCAGCAGCCACTCGTCGCAGCCCTGCCACGGGTGGAGGTCGGCGGCGCCGCCGCGTACGGTGCGGGGCCCGTCGCCGGTGCGTGGCCGGGCGTCCGCCGGCGCGTCCGCGAAGCCGGGGATCCACACGTCGGCGCAGATCTCCCCAGCCGAGCCCATCGCCGCCAGGCCGAAGGCGTTCTCCCCGGCGGCCGTGCGCTGCTCGTCGCCGAAGTCGTCGAGGATCTGGTCCTCGTCGGGTTTGCCGTCGCCACGGAAGGTCAGCGTGGTGGTGCCGGCGCGGGCCGCGTACTCCCACTCGGCCTCGCTGGGCAGCCGGAACGGCAGGGCGTCGAGCAGGTCGTCCAGGTCGCCCTCGATGCGGGCCGTGTTGGTGTCCTCGTCGGCGTAGAAGTCCTCGTAGTCGGGCAGCCAGTGCCGGACCTGCGCGACCGTCAGTGGGTGCCGGGCGATCAGGAACGGTGCGACCCGCACCTCCCGCACCGGCTGGGCGTCCTTGGTGGCGGCGAAGAAGGGCTCGAGGGTGTCCTCGACTCCTCCGTCGCGTTCGATGGCGCGTACGGCCTCCAACTCCGCCTCGGACAGACCCATGCGGAACGTGCCGCCGGGCACCTCCCGGAACAGCACGCCCGACGCGGTGTGCCGCCAGGCCGGACGCCCGGCCACGATCTGCTCGGTCCACACGGCACCGAACGTTAGCAGCCGAGCATTGGGCGGTTGAGCCGTCCGATTCGGTTGAAGTCGCCGCGCGCCGGACCTTCATCGTGTGCCGTCGGTGGCGGGCGTGTCGGGTCGGACGCGCAGCGCCGCCCCAGGGCGGGGGCCGTAGGGAGCCCTCCTGGCCAGGATCGGGAGAGCGACCCGCTGTCTCTCCGCACCGAGCACGACGGCCTGCTTCCGCCGATTCCCGATATCGGATTTCTGCCAACCGGCTCGGATCCACGCATCGGCGGTGGTCAACCTGGGCAGGGCTGAGTGAAGGCCGTCAGGTCGTCACTCCCTGGAGGTGGGTAAGAGCGGCTGCTTGCGCGTCAACACCACCTCCGATGCACAATGGGCAGCGAGAAGAAGCGCGCCGGCACGACCAATGTGATTCGCCGACATCGATGGAGGCACGTCCATGGCGTTGACCCCGGCGGCTGGCGGCGGTTGCGGCGAGCCGTCGATGCCACCCCCGCCGATCCGGTCTCTACGGCCGGTGAATTCCGACGTCGAGTGGGACAGCTTCGACCCCCAGGCATACGTTCGGCACAACTACGCGGTGCTGCGCGCCGACGATCGGGAGATCCTCTGCCGTACCAGGGACTTTCTCGCCGGGGCGAGGCTCTCCGGCGCGGACTGTGTCGACGTGGGGTCGGGGGCGAACCTCTATCCGGCGCTGTCGCTTCTGCCGTTTGCCCGCAGGGTCGACCTGTGTGACTGGTCGGCAGCCAACGTCAACTGGCTGCGTACGCAGGTCCACAGCTACGACGAGCTCTGGGACCCGTACTGGCAGCTGTGCGCGGAGCGCCCGGCGTACTCCGCGCTGACCGATCCGCGCGGCCGCCTGGCGCGGGTGGGACGGGTGCTGAGGACCAGTGTCTTCGACCTGCCGAGGCACGCCTGGGACGCCGGCACCATGTTCTTCGTGGCCTGCTCCATATCGGCCGATCGCGCGGAGGCCGAACACGCGATCGGTCGGTTCCTCGACGCGCTGCGGCCCCGCTCGCCCTTCGCCGTGGCGGTCATGCTCGGTTCCCGGGGCTACCGGGTGGGCCAGCGCCTCTTCCCGGCCGTGGCGCTGCAACGCGCCGAGGTGATGGCCAGTGTCGCGACCGGCGCGTACGACCTGGACGTCCACGAGGTGCGGCTCACGCCGCCGCTGCGGGACGGGTACCGCAGCATGCTGCTGGTCACCGGCCGTACCCGCGATTGACGCCGATGTCTGGCGCCGGGAGGCGCCGGCAGCGTGATCGGCCCCGTCCGCCGGCACGACAATTACCTCGTGCCCGAAGGGTCGGCATGGCGACACGCGGCCGTCGAAGCCGTTCGAGTGGGGCTCGACTGGACCGCTACGATGTTGTTGCACGTCATTGTGGAGCACCGTGGATCATCGCGTGAGCGGCAATACCAGCGGTTTCGGGTCGACGACTACAGCAGATGGCGGTGGATCGTGCGGATACAGCCACGCCAGGAGATCCTCGACATCTGGCGGGCCACGGTACGTAGTTGCTGGCAGAACGGCGAATGGCGCTGGGGCGGCCGAAGTGGCAGCAACTCGATCAGTGATGCCGAGCAACTGCTGACCATCCTGCTTCCGGCGGCGAAGGTCCCCGTGCTGTCGCTCGACGACCCGGATCGCGCCGACGAAGAGGTCATCGAGGCGCTCAGCCCGCTCGGCGGCGCGATCGAAATTCCCCGCCGGTTGATCAGCGTGATCACCGAATACTTCACGCGGTACACCGACGAGACCGGCACCCCGATCTTCAGCGGTGGAAGCTACCTCACCCCGCTGAGGGACGGCGCGGAGCTCACCGACGAGCAACGCTCACTGGACATCGTCGACTCGTTCGCGGTGTCGGTCACGCTGACCCTGGCGACGATCGGTTTCGTCAAGGTCTACCGTGGCACCACCAGGCGACGCGACCTGCTGGCGCAGTTGGACGCCCTGGACGCGATGGCCAGCGCGCGACTCACCGCCGCCATGGTCGGCCTGCTCCGCAGCTTCAGCACCTTCGTCTTCACCGCGACAGACGAGTACGGCCTCCGGCTGTGCGACATGATCAACCAGGACGAGCTGCCGCGCCGCGAACTCGTGGCCGCGCTGCGCGAGCAGCTGCGGGAGACCATGGCGAGCCTGCGCAGCGTCGTCATCGGGTCGGGCCGGGTGACCGAGGACCTGGACAACAGCGAGATGCTGTTCGAATGCGGCTGGTCGTGGGGGATCATCGCCGGGGCCGAGGACGTCCCGACCACCGAGCCCATCGGCCTGCAACGCGACGGCTCGGCGGAGAACGCTCCCTACCTCTACTTCACGGTCATCGCGATGGATGCCATCGAGGACCTGAACTCCGAACGCACCCGGCTGCTCGGGTTGCTCAACGAGGAGCAGCAGCGGCTGTCCCGGGCACTGCAGCTGCGCTGGGAGTTGACCCGGACCTACTGGGCGACGGTGGCAACCTTCGGCAACCGGCGGCGGTGGCCCATCGAGGACATTCCCTGGCGGACGACCGACGGCGACCGGACCGACTACTACACCCTCCAGGCCACGTCGCTGGCGGTGAAGGGCCTGGTCGCCGGCGGGCGGGGCGCTGACGAGGAGTTCGGCCGGATCGCCGCGGTGCTGGTGGAGCTGGCGCAGCGGGCGCGGATCACCCGGCGCGCCTCGCCCGACGAGCCGGCGCTGCTCGTGCACGCGCCCGGCAAGCGGGTGACCCTGAACGACGACACGTCGAAACCGATCATGACGTGGAACGTGAACGAATACTCCACGGTGCTGCTCCAGCGGGCGACCACCGTCGCCGGTCTGCTGAGCAATGCCCGGCGACGCAGCGAGCTGCTCGAACTGGCGGACGAGGTGTGGGACCACCTGCTGCTGCGGCGTATCCCCGACGGCCAGCACCGGGGCCTGTGGGACCACGCCGGGGGCGCCTTCCCCGGGCTGGCGCCGAAGCCGGACGCGCCCTCCTGGTACCTGACCGAGCGGGTCGTGGGAGCGCTGGTCAGCGCCGGCCAGCTGCTCTGGGAGCGACCGTTCCCGCGGGCCGGCCGGCTCGCCTCGTACGCGCAGGACCTCATCGACGAGGCGGAATATCTTTTCGACCGGGAACTGATGCGCGGCACGTTCGCCGGTGAGGCGATGCAGCGCAGCATGCGCAGCATCCGGGCCAGCCTGCGCCGGGCGCAGTCGCTGGTGGACGAGCGCCCCGGCACGGCGGCCGCCCTGGCTAACTCCCTGCTGCTGCTGCTCAACGACATCGCCACCGGGCAGCAGAAAGCCAGCGAGGGGATCTGAATGCTGGTCTTCGTCACGTCGCACAAGGGCGGCACCGGGCGCTCGGTCACCGCGGCTAACATCGCCTACCGCAGCGCGCTGTCCGGCCGCCCCACCTGCTACCTGGACTACGACTTCGGCTCGCCGACGGCCGGCATCACGTTCCAGATCCCGCAGGCCGTCAACGGGGTGGAGGGCGCCGGACCCAACGGCGGCGGCCTGCACCGGTATCTGCGCGGCGAGATCCCGTCTCCGGAGCAACTGGACGTGTGGGGCACCTCGGAGCGGGCCAGCCTGCGCCAGCGGCCCATCGGCTCCGGGCCGCTGGTGCTCCTGCCCGGGCAGCGCAACGGCAGCGAGTTCGGGTTCACCAACGACATCGCCAAGCGCTGCGCCGAGCTCTTCCTGCGGCTGGAGGAGGAGTTCGACCTGACCCTGGTGGACCTCAGCGCCGGCCGGTCGTACGCCAGCCAGATCGCGCTGGCGGCCACCGCCATCGCGACCCTGCGCAAGGTCACCGTGCGCTGGCTGGTCTTCCACAGGTGGACTCCCCAGCACGTCACCGCGGCCGCGGACCTGGCCTTCGAGGCAGGCGGGATCGTGGCCATGGGCAAGGAGTACGGCCACGAGCCGGACCGGCTGCGAGAGTCGCTGCGCTTCGTCCGTACGGCCGTGATCGACTCGCGCGGCCCCGAGGTCGGCCATCTCGACCTCGCGCAGCAGGCGTTCCTGCGCAAGTGCGACGCCGAGTTGTCGGAGCTGGCCCGGCGGCGGGGCGTCGGGCGGACCACGCTGTTCGGCGCGGTGCCGCTGGATCCCCTGCTGCAGTGGCGTGAGCAGCTCATCTCGGACCACGACGTGCAGAGCAAGATCGCGAATGTCAGGACCGTGGACGCCTTCGTGGATCTGACCGAGAAGCTCTTCGACGAGACGGCATGGGAGACCGTGTGATTGGCGTGGATGTCAGGTTCCAGGAGGCCGCTGCGGTGCGACGTACGGAGAGCGTGGGGTACTCGCATCTGTCGGTGGAGTTGGGGCACTTCTACGCCAGGGACTTCGGCGACCGGTGTGAGGAGCTGCGACGCAAGTTCGAGCGGATCGCGGACTTCTCGGCCGCGATCCCGACCCTGGCCCGGCGAGGGCTGCCGCCACACCGGCAACCGCGGATCAGCACCTGCTTCATGGTCGACGACTACTTCAACCGCTTCGGCACCCCGCGTGAGGTGATCCCGCAGGTGCAGAGCGCGGCGGCGGAGCACGGCCTGACGCTGGACTACGTGGCCCGGGAGTCGAGCTTCGCGCGGCACGACGGCGTCGAGCTCGCCCAGCTGGTGGTCGACACGCTGGTGGTGGAGCCGCCCCGGAACACCACCGGGAGCCGTCCACCGCTGAGTGAGTCGGGTTGGCTGTCCAACGGCAAACGCTCGCCGGGGCACGCCGACGCCCCCGCGATGACCCTGCCCCGGCCGTGGTCCCCGCCGGTGCAGTCCGGAGACCCCCAGCACTCCATCTTCGTCGACATCGAGCTGTGGTCCGACGAGCCGAAGACCCGGGTGTGGGCCTGCGCGCTGCTCGCCTCGGTCTGGCAGCTGACCCGGCTGGGCGTGCTGCGGCACCGTGGCGAGACGGTCAGGCAGCCGTGCCAGCTCGTCGGGGAGCTGCCGACCGACTGGGACGAGCTGCCGGCGATCGTCCAGCTCAATCCGGCCGCCGCGCCGTTCTGCGCGTACCGCACGCTGACCCTCATGAACACCCACTACCTGCCGGTGGAGCTGGCCGTACGCACCATCCTCGGCCAGGTGGCGGTGCCGTCCGCGGTCGCGCAGCAGGTCGCGAAGCGGGCCGCCGGCGAGGGCCTGCGGCTGCCCAGCGAGCTGGTCGACCGGTTGAGCTACGTGTTCATCGGCGAGTGAGCGTGGTCAGCGCCCACACGGCTGCTGGGCCGTTACCCGGTGGGCCAGGTCCCGCAGCAGGGCCATGTTGTTCACGCTGATCTGATCCCGGATCCAGTTGACCGACGACTTCCACTGCCGGCTGAACCCGGGCACCTGCTCCAGGCGGTCCCAGATCGGCCGCAGCCGCGGGTGGACCCGGGCACCGGGTAGCCACAGGTGCAGCAGGTGCTCCAGCACCGGCCGCAGCCGCTCGATGTGCTCGTGCCCCCCGGAGGCCGGTCGGGTGACCGCGGCCTCCACCAGGGAGGACAGCATGGTCAGCAGCCAGTCGTGCAGCGCGAGATCCTCGCAGAGGCCGGCCACCGCGGCCGGCACGTCCTGCGGGCCGACCACGAGCTCGACCGTGCGCAGCGTGGGGGAGTCCACGGTGACCACCGCCGAGACGTCCGGTCCCGGCTGCGGGTCGACCTGCGCGGTCCAGCGCAGCCGGGTGCGCGCTGCGCGCAGCGGCGGGTGCCGGTCCAGCAGGCCCGACATCTGCACGCCGTCGAGCACCCGGCCGGTGATCGCCTCCAGGTTCAGCACGTCCGCGTCGTTGCCGTGCAGGAAGCCGGCGGTCAGGTCTGCGGCGTCCAGCTTGCCGACTGTTTCGAGGACGCCGGGGTTGGCCAGGTAGTGCGACCATGGCTGGCGGCGCTCGCCGGCGACGACCTGGATGACCGAGGAAGCCTGCACGATCCGGCCACCGGTGATGATGGCCCGGGTGACCACCGCACCCACCCCGCGCAGCTGGCGGTTCCTGGCGCTGGGCAGCCAGCAGTCCACGCCGGTGCGGACGTCGGGCGACACCGCGTAGAGCGAGGGGCGTCGGGAGGTCAGCACGACCTCGCCCTCGACCAGGCTGAGCACCTCCGAGCTCTGCTCCTGGGCCAGCGCCGTGCTGTGCTGCAGCAGGCTGGTATGCACCTCACCCACCGTGAGCATCGCTTCCTCCGCATCGCAGGCACCGGTCCGCGGTCGCCCCGCGGGACGCGGTCCCATGGTGATTGACGTACGCCGCCGTGACCTGCACCGACACGGGATCCGTTGGGGGGATTACCGAAACTACTCGTGAGAGCCGGAATGCGGCTTGCCGGATCCGTCTCCGTCCTGCGGTCATCATAGGCCGACCGCTGACGGGATTCCCACGCGTGGGCAGTGGTCGCGGGGCATAGGGGTGTGAAGGCAACTGATATTTTCATTGGTGCGGTCGCCAGCCACCCCCTGGAGTTTGCCGTTGATGAAGGTCTACATTTCGGCCACCCAAAAAGACCTGCTGGAATATCGTGCTGCCGTGCACGTCGTGGCACGTCGTCTGGAGATCGAGGACGTGGCCATGGAGGCGTACGGGGCCGACGTGCGGCCGCCGTTGGAACGCTGCCTGACCGACGTGCGCCGGTGCGACCTCTACGTGGGCCTGTTCGCCTGGCGCTACGGGTTCCGCCCGCCCGGCCAGGAGTCCTCCATCACCGAACTGGAGTACCGGGAGGCGCTCACCGCTGGGAAGCCCTGCCTGATCTTCCTGCTCGACGAGGAGACACCCTGGCCGGTCGACATGATCGACCGGGACGCCGACTGGCAGCAGATCGTCGCGTTGCGCCGGGAGCTCAAGGAGCGCCACCTCTGTGCCTTCTTCTCCGGGGTGGACGACCTCTCCGCCAAGGTGACCATGGCGCTGGCCGAGGTGCGCAGCGGCCGGTCGCCGGCCCGCGAGCTCGCCGACCCGGACACCCCCCTGCCGGAATCCGTGCGCAGCCAATACCACAAGCAGTTGGCCCTGAGGTACCAGGCCGTCCCGCTGGACGCGGTCTCCCCGCAACCCACAATCGGATATCTGACGCTCGGCCTACCGAAGATGTTCGTCGAGCCCCGCGTGCACGAGGACACCCGGCCCGAGATGCCGCTGGCCTGGTGGCGCTGGGCCAGCTCCACGGCCGACGACGATGGCGGGCTGCCCGGGGTGGTCGACCCGGAGGAGGTGGAGCGGCTCTGGGAGGAGTACGCGGCCAAGGACGCGCTGGCCCTGTTCGACGTGGTGAGCGACCCGGGCCGGCGAGCTATCGTGCTGCTCGGCGACCCCGGCTCCGGCAAGTCGGCGGCCGCGCAGTACCTGGCGCTGGCGCTGGCCGGGGTGTGCACCGAGCCCCGGCTCGCGGCGCTGGACCGCCACCTCCCCGTCCTGATCGAGCTGCGCTCCTACGCCGCGCACTGCGGCGACGGGCGATGCGACGGCCTGCTGGACTACATGGGCCACCGCCACCAGCAGGGCCTGGCCGGGATCGAACAGAGCGTGCTGGAGGCGTACCTGCGTCAGGGCGGCCAGGCGCTCTTCCTGTTCGACGGCCTGGACGAGGTGTTCGACCCCGCGCAGCGCGAGGAGGTGGCCGCACAGATCGCCACCTTCGCCAGCGAGTACCCGGGGGTGCGCACGATGGTCACCTCGCGGGCGGCCGGATACCTGCGGCACACCTTCGCCAACGCCGGCTTCGACCACTTCACCCTGGAGGATCTCGACGACGAGCGGATCGCCCGATTCCTCGGCAACTGGTACCGCTACGTGATGCCCACACCGGCGGCCGAGGCGGACCGGCAGCGTGGACAGATCCTCGACGTCGTGCGCAGGTCCCGGGCCATGCACGAGATCGCCGGCAACCCGCTGCTGCTGATGCTCATGGCGATCGTCGGCCGGGGCCACCCGCTGCCCCGCAACCGGCACCGGCTCTACGCACACGTCACCGACGTCCTGATCTCCGAATGGGACGTCACCAAACAGCTGCGTGAGAGCCACGGCGACGTGCCGCTGCTGGACCTGCAGGCGAAACGCCGTTTGGTGCGCCACCTGGCGTATTGGATGCAGTTCCGGGAGTCCGGCCCGGCCGGAAACTACATTGAACCCGACGAAATGGCGCGCATCTTCCGGGACGACCTCGTCGCGTTCTACGGTTTCGAGAACGAGCGGGCACTCGCCATGGCCTACTCGATGATCGACAAATTGCGCCAGCGAAGCTTCATCCTGGAACGGTACGGACTGCGGCTGTTCGGGTTCGTGCACCGCACGTTCCTGGAGTTCTTCTGCGCCGAGGAGATCGTGGACAGGTTCAAGCGCGATCGGGACGCCTGGGATGTCGACCGGCTGCGCGCGCTGTTCCGCGAGCACTGGGCCGACCCGTCCTGGCGTGAGGTGCTCCGGCTCGTCGCCAGCGCCCTACCCGCCCCGACCGCCAACGATCTGGTCGTCCTGCTCGCCACCGGGGTCAACCAGCCCTGGCCGCCGCTGAACCTGACGGGCCCGCCGTGGAACCTGGTGCTGGCCGCGCAGTGCGTGGCGGAGGCGCCGCAGCCCGCCGAGCTGGCCGGCGCGGGCGACGCGGTGCTGTGCCAGGTCGTGCGGCTGCTCGAACACGGCATCTCCGCCGACGACCCCAACCTCGTGGAGCTCACCGAGCAGGAGCTGCTGTCCTCGATCCGGGCGCTCGGGTCGAGCTGGCCCGGCCGGCAGGCCTTCCTGAACTGGTATCGCCGCCGCGGGGTGCGCACCAGTTGGCGCTCCGGCTCCGCGTTCGCCACCCGCATCGCCGCGGTGCTCTCCACCAATGAGGAACGGCTGGAGGAGCTGCTGGTCCAGGAACTCGGGCAGAGCCGTGAGCGGCAGGGGCACCTCACCCTGGTGGCAGGGCTGGCCGAGACCGCCGGCCGCCTGGGCACCACCAGCCCCAGCCGCCGCCGATGCCGGGACCTCCTGCTCGCCCAGGCGCGGGCCGAGGTCTCCACCACGGTCCGGCAGGCGGCCGTACGGGCTCTGGTCGCGCACTTCGGCACCGATCACGACCACGTCGACGTGCTGCGCGACCTGGCTCGCTCACCCGACCTCGCAGTGCGGGCGCTGGCCGTGCAGTCCCTCGGCGGCCGCGGCGAGCTGTCCGAGAAGGACAGCCAGGTGCTGGTCAGAGCCGCCGAGGACCCCGCCACCGCGGTACGGCGGGCCGCCACCGCCGTGCTCAGCACGCGCTGCGCCGACCTGCCGGACGCCCCCGGGACACTGCAGCGGCTGCTGGCCAACGACACCGACCCCGGCGTGGTGCAGCGCGCGCTGCAGGGACTGCTGGCCCTGCCGCAGCACGCCGAGACCGCCCGCACCCGGGCGCTGCAGCGGGTGACCGGCGACTCCCCGGACGAGGTACGGCGCTGCGTGGTGACCGAGCTGCTGCCGGCGTGGCCGAGTCCGGACAACACCGAACTGCTGCTGAAGCTGGCCGGCTCGGACCCGTCCGCGCGGCTCCGCGCGGTCGCCGTGCAGCGGCTGGCGCTCGTGCCCGACCCGGAGGGGCGCTGCCGGGCCCGGCTGGTCGATCAGATCGAGCAGGACGAGGAAGCCTCCGTGCGCGCCGCCGCGGTGACCGCGCTGATCGACCGGGACCGCGCCGACGACACCGGGTGGGCCGTGGTGGCCAACGCGGCTCGCGCCGACGAGGACGCGACGGTGCGCCTCGCCGCGGTACGCGCGCTGGCCGAGGCGTACCCGGACCACCGCACCGGGGAACTGCTGCTGGAGAAGGCGCACGGCGACCCCACCGCGAGCGTCCGGCTCGCCGCGGTCGACCTGCTCACCGGTTGGCCGCTACTCGACCGGGCCACCCGCGACCTGCTGATCAGCCGCGCGTCCCAGGAGCGGGACGCGATCGTCCGGTTGCGGGTCACCCTTCGCCTGACCCGCCTCGCCGAACAGGCCGACCCCGAGGTGCTCAAGTGCCTGGCCGACCAGGTCAGCCGGGATCCCGACCCGAACGTGCTGCGCGCGGCCGCCCAGGCGCTCGCCCGTCACGGCGAGGCCGACGCCCTGATGGAGACGCTGTGCCGGCGGGCCCGCCGGGACAGCTACGTCGGCATCCGGCTGGCCGCCGTGCAGGCCCTCTGCGCGTACGGGAGCCCGGACACGGTGACCGACGTGCTGCTGGAGTGCGTCGAGTCGGACACCGACCCCACCGTGTTCGACGCGGCGGTGTGCTGCCTGGCCGAGCAGGGCTCGGCATCCATGGCGGTGACCCTGCGGCTCCTACGCCGTCTGGCGGACCAGGACCCGGCGATCCGCGCCCGTATCGCCGCCGCGCTCGGCGCCCACTTCGGGGCCGACCCGGAGGTCCGGGTACTGCTCGTGGGCCTGGTCCGCGACGATCCCGACCTCGAGGTCCGGCGCCGGGCCGTGGAACAGCTGGGAGCCACGCTGGCCGACCGGGTGGGGGTGCGGGAGCTGCTGCTGCGGCTGGCCGACGACGAAGACTGGGAGATTCGCCGCACCGCGCTGCTCGGCCTGACCCGGCACTACTCCGGAGACGCCCACACCCGGGCCGTGCTCGTGCGGCTCGCCCGCCAGGAGGACGACGGCAGCGTACGGCGGCTGGCCGGGCAGCTGCTGGCGGCCCTGCCCGACACCAGGCCCGACGACTTCCCGTGACCGGACCCGGTGGGCGCGCGCCGAGCCCGGTTCCGATCGACCTGGTCAAATATCATGACCGTCATGACAGACCCGGTCGCCACCTCGCGCCACCTGGTCGAATGGTGGCTCCGAGCCGTGTTCGGAGTCATCGGGCTGGCCGCCTTCATCCTCGGCTACATCGGGTTCGACCGCCTGCTGAAGGCCCGGCCGGACACCGCACACGACCCGTACGACGTGCTCTACTACGATCTGCAACTCTTCGTCTTCGGCGCCGAACCCTTCCAGAACGCCGGGCCGTACCCGTGGCAGCTGCAAATCGCCCGGTTCGCCGCCCCGCTGTTCACCCTCCTGGCCGTGGCCGAGGCCAGCCGGCTGCTGCTGGCCGCCGAGAGTCGCCGCTTGCGGGCCCGGCGAGCCCGCGGCCATGTCCTGGTCTGCGGCGACTCCCCGTTCGCGCACATGCTCGCCGACCGGCTCTTCGCCGACGGCGAACGCGTGGTCGTGGTGCGCTCCGAACCGTTCGGACCGCTGGAATACCGGCTACGCCGGTACCTCGGCGTCATGGGCGACCCGGCCAGCCCTCAGGTGCTGCGCGGCGCCGGCCTGCCCCGCGCCCACACCATCTACGCCTGCAGCGAGGACGACGACCGCAACCACGCGATCGCCAACACCGCGAGCCGGCTCGTCAAGGACAAGCGGCAGCCACCCCGGGTCTACGTGCTGGTCCACGACTTCGAGATGTGCCTGTCGTTGCAGGCCCGACGACTCGGCGCCGCCGGATCCAGCCGGCTGAGGCTGGACTACTTCCACGTCGACGACATCGCCGCCCGCGCGCTGCACCGGCACCATCCGTTGCCGCCCGCCACCGGCCGCCCCACCAAGATCCTCATCGCCGGCACCGGCACCTTCCGCCGGGCCCTGCTGGTGGAGACCGCGCGGCACTGGCGGGCCCGGCAGGCCGACTGCCCACCCGGGCACGTCGCGCCGCCCCTGCGGGTGGACCTCGTGGCCCCGGACGCCGGCGCCGAGCTGGCCGTCGCGGCGTCGCGTTACCCGTTCCTGACCACGGCCTGCCGGCTCACCGCGTACGACCTGGACCTCGACGGCCTCGTCGGGCTCGACCAGCTCGACGGCGACCGCTACGACCGCATCTACGTCTGCGCGCCGGACGAGACCAGCGGCCTGCAGTACGTGCTGGACACGCCCGCCCTCTGGCAGCGCGCCGAGAGTTCCGTCTTCGTACCCGTCTACCAGCAGGCGGCGCTCGCCGCCGCCTTTCACGGCGACTCCCGTCACGACCTGCTCGACGAGGTGCACGGCAAGCTGCGCCTCTACCCGGTGCTGACCCGCGCCTGCGATGCCCGGCTGATCGCCGAGGACCTCACCGAGCGGCTCGCCCGGTTGATCCACGAGCGGTACCTGCTGGCCCAGCAGCGCGCCGGGGTACGCCCCGGCGACGCGCCGGCGATGGTGGACTGGTCGCGACTGCCCGAGTCGCTGCGGCGGGCCAACCGGGCACACGTCCAGGACATCGCCGCGAAGCTGTTGAATCTCGGCTGCGTCGTGGCGCCCCGGCGCGGTGGCACCAGCGACGCCGCCGCCGGGCAGGTCATCGACGACCGGATCGAGGAGTTGGCCCGCCTCGAGCACGAACGGTGGTGCCGGGAACGGCGAGGGGAGGGCTGGACGCACGGCGAGCCCCGCGACGACGTCCGGCGGCGGCATCCCGCCCTGCGGCCCTGGGACGAACTGCCCCTTGACGTCCAGGAGCAGAACCGCGCGGAGATCCGGGCGCTGCCGGACGTGCTGTCCGACAGCGGGTTCGAACTGATCCGGCTGGCACCTGCGGTGCCCGTGCAGCGGAGAGGACCGGGGGATGCCGGCTGATCCCGCACCGCTGCGCGTCGGCGTGACCGGGCACATCAACCTGACCCGCGACACCGAGCTGCTCGTCGCCGACGCGCTGCGCGTCGAGCTGCGTCGGATCAGCGACCGGCCGGTACACGGCGTCACCTGCCTGGCGGCCGGTGCGGATCAGCTCTTCGTACGCGCGGTTCTGGAGCTGGGTGGCACGTACGAGGTGATCCTCCCGGCCCTCGACTACCGGACCGCCGTGATCGGCCCGGGCAACCGGGCGACCTTCGACGAGTTGCTTGCCGGGGCGGCGGCGATCGTCCACACCGGCTACGAGCGTTCGAACACCGCCGCCTACGTGGCCGCCAACCGGGAACTGGTGCGACGGGTGCAGCGACTGGTGGCGGTGTGGGACGGGAAACCCGGCTGCCACGCGGCGTCGACGGACCGGACCGTCGACCGGGCGCGGCTCCTCGGCATCCCGACCACGATCCTCTGGCCCGCCGGCGCCCGTCGGATGCCTCCCGGGAACTGACTCCCGAATGATGTGCATTTTTCGATGTCGTTGGTAGGGTGCTGCGGTGCCTCCCCCTGCCACCGTCGGCGCGCCACCGGGCGACCGCTCCCTGACCTCAGAATCCACCCCCTCCACCGCCCGACAGGTGCGGCGCGCACGCTTCAGCGAGTCCGGTCTCGCGTGGCTGATGCTGCTGCCCTCGGTGGGGGTCTTCGCCCTGTTCGTGTTCTGGCCGCTCGGGCGGACGCTGTACCTGTCGGTGCACGGCAACGACATCTTCGGCGCCGCGTCGGAGTACGTCGGCGCGGCGCACTACCGGGACATGCTGTCCGGCGAGTTCGGCAAGGTGCTGGCCACGACCGCGCTGTTCACGCTCTTCTCGGTGGTGCCGGCCGTGCTGGGCGCGCTCTTCGTGGTGCTGCTGCTGGAGGCGCGCATCCGGGGCGTACGGGCGCTGCGCACCGCGTTCGCGCTGCCGTTCGCGTTCTCGGTGGCGACCGCGTCGGTCATCTTCGCCGTCATCTACAACCCGGCGATCGGGGTGGCGAACGGCCTGCTCGGCTCCCTCGGCTTCGACCGGGTCAACTGGCTCACCGACCCGTCGATCGCGTTGCCCGCCGTCTGCGCCGCGACGGTGTGGATGAACTTCGGCTACAACATCCTCGTGCTCTCCGCCGGGGTCTCGGCGATCTCGCCCGAGGTGGTCGAGGCGGCGCGGCTGGACGGCGCGACCGGGTGGCGGCTGGCGACGCGGATCACGGTGCCGCTGCTCTCCCCGCAGCTGTTCTTCCTCGTCGTGGTGTCCACGATCCACGCCCTGCAGAGCTTCGGGCAGATCCACATCCTGACCAAGGGCGGGCCGGACCAGGCGACGACGACGCTTGTCTACTCGATCTACGAGAAGGCGTTCGCCTTCGGCTCCTCCGACTTCGGCGCGGCCAGCGCGCAGGCCGTCGTGCTGCTGGTCATCATGCTCGGCTGCACGGCCGTCCAATTCGGCGTCCTCGAACGGCGGGTCCACTACCGATGAAAAAGCTCAACCTCGGCCGGGTCGCCGTCTACGTCGTGCTCGGCCTGGCCGCGATCCCCGTGCTGTTCCCGGTCTACTACGGGTTCGTCGGTGCCGTGATGGGCCCCGGCGACCTGGCGACCTATCCGCCCGCGCTGGTGCCGAGCGCGCTGCACTGGCAGAACGTCACCGACGTGTTCCGCTCGGTGCCGCTCGGCCGCTTCTACGCGAACTCCGCCGTGCAGGCCGGGATCATCACCGTGGCGCAGGTCGTCACCAGCATCTTCGCCGCGTACGCCTTCGCGTTCCTGCGCCTGCCGGCGAAGGCGGCGACGTTCAGTCTCTTCCTCGCCACCCTCATGGTGCCGTGGGAAGCGATCATCATCCCCAACTACCTGGCGATCTCCGACTGGGGCCTGACGCGCGGCGGGCTGACGTACCTCGGCCTGGTGCTGCCCTTCCTCGCCTCGGCGTTCGGCACGTTCCTGCTGCGGCAGGCGTTCCTGCAGTTCCCGACCGAGCTGCGCGACGCCGCGGTGATCGACGGGTGCGGCCACTGGCGGCTGCTGTGGCGGGTCATCGTGCCGCTGTCCAAGCCCTCCATCGCGGCGGTCGGGGTCTACGTCTTCCTCTCGGCGTGGAACCAGTACTTCTGGCCGCTGATCCTGATCCGCGACACCGAGTTCCAGACGCTGCAGATCGGCATCTCCCAGCTCAACGACGCCGAGGCGGCGCAGCCGGGCCTCGTCCTCGCCGGCGTCGCGTTGTCGCTGCTTCCCACGCTGGCCGTCGTGATCTTCGGCCAGCGCTACATCGTCCGCGGGCTGACCGCCGGGGCGCTGCGTTGAACCATCGAGAAGGAGAACCAATGAGAAGACCTCGGCTCCGCCGGACCGCGGCGGCGTTCGTCGCCGTCGTGGCCGCCGCCGCGCTCACGGCCTGCGGCGACTCCGGGTCCGGCACCGACGGCGGCAGCGGCGCGCTCGACGCGCCCGGCGCCGAGGTGCTGGAGAAGGCCACGGACAAGACCACGATCGAGTTCTGGCACGCGATGAAGGGGGCCAACGCCACCGCCGTCGACCAGCTCGTGGCCGACTTCAACGCCCAGAGCGGCGGCAAGGTCGAGGTCAAGGCGGTCTTCCAGGGAAGCTACGACGAGACGATCGCGAAGTACAAGGCGTCGGTGCAGCAGAAGAGCACGCCGGCCCTGGTGCAGATCTACGACATCGGCAGCCGCTTCATGGTCGACTCGAAGCAGGTCGTGCCGATGCACAAGTTCATCGAGAAGGACGGCTTCAACGCCGGCGACATCGAGCCGAACATCGCCAGCTACTACTCGGTCGACGGCAAGCTCTGGTCGATGCCGTTCAACTCCTCGACGCCCCTGCTGTACCTCAACAAGGAGGCGTTCGAGCGGGCAAAGCTCGACCCGACGAAGCCGCCGAAGAACCTCGACGAGATCGGCGAGCTGGCGAAGAAGCTCACCGTCAAGGACGCCAGCGGCAAGACCGTCCAGTACGGCTTCAACGCCGCCATCTACGGCTGGCTGGTGGAGCAGCTGCTCGCCACCGACGGCAAGGAGTACTGCGACAAGGGCAACGGGCGCAGCGGCCTGGCCACGAAGGTGCAGTTCGACCAGGAGACGGCCGTGCGCGTCGCGCAGTGGTGGACGGACCTGGTGAAGGGCGGCTACGCGACGAACACGGGCCGCAAGACCGACGACGCCCAGGCCGCCTTCAAGTCGGGCACGGTCGCCATGCACCTGGAGTCCACAAGCGTGCTGCGCGGCTACGTGGACGCCGCGAAGGGCAAGTTCACCGTGCTCACCGCCCCGTACCCGAAGGTGAGCGCCTCCTCCACGGGCGGACCGATCATCGGTGGCGCCTCGCTGTGGATCAACGGCGTCGGCCACGACGACAAGGAGAAGCGGGCCGCCTGGGAGTTCGTGAAGTTCGCCTCCGGCCCGGTCGAGCAGGCCAAGTGGCACACCAGCACCGGGTACGTGCCGATCAACGCCAAGGCGCTCGACGAGCAGATCGACAAGGACTGGATGGCGAAGTTTCCCCAGTTCCGCACCGCAGTAGACCAGCTGCACGCGCTGCCGCCGTCGGTCGCGTCGGCCGGCTGCCTGCTGGGCGTGATGCCGCAGGCCCGCAAGGCATCCGAGGACGGCCTCGAGGCGGCCATCGTCGGCAGCAAGCCGGCCGAGCAGGCCATGAAGGACGCTGCGGCGAGCGTGCAGGGCGCCATCGACAGCTACAACAAGTCGGTCAGCTGACCACCCCACCGCGCTGATCGTCGAGAAGGGCCAGTCCCGCCGGGACTGGCCCTTCTCCGTTCCGCCCCCACGTCGGGGGTGCGGGCGGATCCTATGGTGGGCTCTGCCACCGATCGAGGGAGAGACCGTTGTCACCGTCGCACCGCCCGCCCCGTTCGTGCGTCGCAGGGGCGGCGCTGGGCCTGCTCGTCGGGCTCGCCGCCTGCACCGCGCCACGGGCGGAGCCGCCCGAGCGGCCGGCGCCGGGGATCGCGGTGACCCAGGAGAGCCTGCGCGGCGGCGGGACCGCAACGGAGGGGGAGGGCCCGGAGCCCACCTGGTCGGTGACGGCCAGCCGGCTCGACCAGCCGTTGACGCAGCTCGGTCGGGTCGTCGTCGTGCCGGACGGGCGGGAACTGCGGGCGGTGGACCGCTCGACGGGGCAGGACCGCTGGCGTCGCCCGTTCCCGATGGCCTACCAGTACGCGGTCGCCGGCGACCTGATCGTGGTCAGCGCCAGCAACGGAGGGCCGCTGGAGGTGCTCGACGCGGCCACCGGCGCCACCCGCTGGCGGGCCGAGAACACCCAGGGCGTCGTCGTCCAGCAACAGGTCGTGTACGACCGCGAGTGCGTCGGCACCGGACAGTCCGCGAAGTGTGTCGTCATCGCCCGGGACGTCCGCGACGGTCGCCAACTGTGGAAACTGCCCGCCGACCGGTTCGCCCGGGTCAGCGACGAGGCGCTCGGCGTCCGCGCGCCGTACGCCGCGCCCACCCAGCGGTACGTGTCGGTGCGGCTGAACGGGCGTACCTACACGAGCGTCTCACCCACCACCGGCAAGGCCGGCGCCGGACGCCTGCCGAGCCGGGCCTGGCACGGCTTCGTGGCCGGCAACCTGCTGGTGACCACCGACCACGATCCGCCTCGGGGCGACCGGCGGTGCACCGTCAGCATCGCCACCGTCGACGCGGCCACCGGCACCGGAGGCTGGTCCGGCGAGGTCTTCAGCGGGCGACGCGAGGACGGCGAGTGCGCCAAGCGACTGGCGCACGACCGCAGCGGGCTGACCCTGATCGGGGCCGGCACCCGGCTCGTCGCTGTCACGGACGCCGGCCGGCCGCAGGTGGTCGACCTGCGCACCGGCAGGACGCAGTGGGAGGGCGTCGCCCCCGGCGTGCCGATCGACGGGGACGACCGGTCCGTGCTGGTGCGGCGCACCGCCGACGAGGGCGAGCTGGCCCTGCTCGACATGGCCACCGGCGCGGCCCGGTGGAGCGCGCCGGACCCGGGACTGTCCGGCACCTCGGCGAGCTGGCGGTCGAGCGTGACCGGCCGCCTCGTGGCGGTCAGCGGCGCGGTGGAGGAACGACCGGTCGTGCTCATCTACGACGTGTCGACCGGTCGCCAGCTCGGCCGGTACGCCGGTTGGCTCGCCGGCGCCGGGGACGACTGGGTCGCGGTGAGCCACTCCGGGGGCCCGGACGGGATCGCACTGGACCTCTACGCCTTCTGAACCGGCGCGGCGGGCCGGTCCCGGCCGCCCGCCGTGTCCACCGCCGCCACACTAGTTCCAGCGGAACAGGAGTGCGGCGACGGTCGCACCGACGACTGCGGTGATCGCCAGACCCGCCAGGTTCGACGCGTCGACCGATGCTCCCGCCCAGGCGCTGGAGAGCGCCTCGACGGTGGCGCCGAACGGCAGCCACGAGGCGGCCCGGGCCACCGGTTCCGGCAGTGAGGCGGTGCCGCCGAACAGGCCGCCGACGGCCCCGAGGGCGAAAAAGGCGATCAGGCCGATGGCGACCGCCGAGTTCGGGGTGGGCGCCACCGAGGCGACGATCAGGCCCAGCCCGTACATCGCGGCCACCGAGAGCCCGACCACGGCGAGCGCCATGCCGATGTCGGCCGGCGGACGGGCGCCGAAGCCGATGACGGCGACGGCGTACGCCAGCCCGATCCCCAGCACCGCCTGCGCCAGGCTCACCACCAGCTGGGCGACGAGCACCATCGCCGGCGACGCCGGGGTGACCGCGAGGCGGCGCAGCACCCCGCTGCGGCGGTAGTAGGCCAGGAAGCTCGGCATGTTCACGATGCCGATCGTGGCGAGGACGATGGTGAATACCAGCGGAAGGACGAACAGGTCCAGCGCCGAGCGCCCGCCGGCGACCTCCTGGTCACCGGCGGCAGCGGCGTTCATGACCAGGATCAACAGCGGCAGCCCTATGGGTACGACCAGCCCGGCCGTGTCCCGGACGACCATCTTCGCCTCGCACCCGATCAGGATCAGCCACGAGCCCGGCCCGGGTCGTCGTACGGTCACCTCGTTCATGCGTCCTCCTCCGTGACGAGTTCCTTGCCGGTGAGGCGGACGAACGCCTCCTCCAGGTTCGCGGCGCCGACCCTGGCGGCCAGCCCGGTCGGGGTGTCCAGGGCGACGATCCGGCCGGCATCGAGCAGCACGACCCGGTCGCAGAGCCGTTGGACCTCGTCCATCGCGTGGCTGACCAGCAGCACGGTCTCGTCGCGCAGCCCCTCCACGCCCGCCCAGATGCGCCGGCGGGCCCGGGGATCGAGCCCGGTGGTGAGTTCGTCGAGGATCACCACCCGTGGTCGGCCGACCAGGGCGAGGGCTATGGAGAGGCGCTGCTGCTGGCCGCCGGAGAGCTTCTCGAACCGCGTCCCGGCCTGCCCCCGCAGCTCGACCAGGTCGAGCAGTTCGTCGGCGGGGCGCGGATCGGGGTAGAAGCTGCGGTAGAGGCCGAGCAGCTCACTGACGGTCAGGGCGGCGTGCAGCTCGGCCTGCTGCAACTGCACGCCGAGCACCTGGCGGACGGCGGCGCGGTCCCGGCGCGGGTCCCGCCCGAGCACCCGGACGCGTCCCCGGTCGGGAATCCGCAGGCCGGCGATCAGCTCGATCATCGTGGTCTTGCCGGCCCCGTTGACGCCCAGGACGCCCAGCACCTCACCGGGGGCCACCGTCAGGCTGACGTCGTCGACGGCGACGACGTCGCCGTACCGTTTGTGCAGGTTCTCGACCTCGATGGCGGGTTGGCTCATGCTCCCCATGCTGGTCGGCGCCACCCGCCCGCCGCCTGTGCCGGAGGTCAGCCCCGCCGGCCATGACTTTCGGCACCCGTGGCCCGCCGGCCGTGGCGGCTAGGGTTGCCGCATGCGGCGGCTCGGGCTCGATGAGTGGTCCGGCCTGGTGATGCTCGTCGTGTGCGTGGGCGTCGGGTCGCCCGTGATGCTGGGCCTGGTCGAGCCGGACATCCCGGCGCCGGTCTGGGTGGGGCTCTTCGTCGTCACCCTGGGCGCGGCGCTCGGCGCCGTGGCCGAACGGGGAGCACCCCGCACGAGGTGGGCGGCCTACGGCACGGCGGTGGTCGCCGGCTGGGGCGTGGTCGCGACGGCCCCCCGCGCCGGCATGCTGCCGATCCTGCTGGTGGTGATCGCCGCGCTCGGACCGGAGACCCTACGGCTGCCGGTCAACCTGCTGGTGGTGGCGCTGAACACGGCCGTGATCGCCCTGACCGTCGGCCGGGTCCACGACGACCCGGTCGCGCCGCTCGTGTCCGGGGTGTTCTACGGGCTGATCCAGATCGCCACGACGTTCAGCGTGACCGCGGTCCGCCGGGAGCAGCAGCACCGTCGGGAGCTGGCCCGGGCGCACGTGGAGCTGCGGGCGGCCAGCCTGCTGCTGGCCGGGTCCGCCCGCACGGCGGAACGACTGCGCATCTCCCGCGAGCTGCACGACCTGCTCGGTCACCAGCTCACCGTCCTCACCCTGGAGCTGGAGGCGGCCCGGCACCGTGCGGGCGATCCGGCGCGGGAGCACGTCGAACGGGCCGGCAGGGTGGCCCGGGAGGTGCTCGCCGACGTGCGCGACACCGTCAGCGCGCTGCGCGCCGGGTCCGCCGCCGACCTCGCCGAGGCGCTGCGCGACGTCGGCCGCGACATCCCCGGGCTCGACGTGACGGTCGAGGTGGGCGAGGACGTCGAGCCGAACGAGGAACAGACCGCGGCGCTCGTGCGGGCCGTACAGGAGATCATCACCAACACTCTGCGGCACGCCTGCGCGGGCGAGCTGCGAGTCACGATCGTCCGCCACGGTGAGGCGATCCGACTGACGGCGGTCGACGACGGACAGGGCGCGCGGGGCGTGGTCCCCGGCAACGGGCTGCGGGGCCTCGCGGAGCGGTTCGCGGCACTCGGCGGGGAGATCGCGTACGACGGCAGCGCGGGCTTCCGGGTGACCGCCCGGATGCCGGCCCGGTGACCGGCATGCTCGATCCGGCCGGCCCGCGCGGCCGAGGCGACATGACCAGGGTGGTCGTGGTCGACGACCAGACGCTGGTCCGGCAGGGCATCCGCACCCTGCTCGACATGGCGGGCATCGAGGTGGTCGGCGAGGCCGACGACGGCGAGGCGGCCCTGGCCGCGATCGACGCGACCCGGCCCGACGTCGTCCTGCTCGACCTGCGCATGCCGCGCCGGGACGGCATCTGGGTCCTCCGACGGCTCCGGGAGCGCGGGGCGGACGTGCCGGTGCTGGTGCTCACCACCTTCGACGACGACACCCTCGTCCTCGACGCGCTGCGCGCCGGAGCGCGGGGCTACCTGCTCAAGGACGTCACGTTGGAGCAGCTGACCCGGGCGGTCGAGACCCTCGCCGCGGGCGGAACGCTCATCGCCGTGTCGATCACCGATCGGCTCCTGCGCGCCATCCGCTCGGCGCCGTCCCCGGTCGGGGTGAGCGCCCCGCCGGCGCAGGAACTCACCGAGCGGGAGCTGGACGTGTTGCGGCTGGTCGCCGAGGGCTACACCAACCGGGAGGTCGCCGGCCTGCTCTTCCTCGCGGAGGGGACGGTCAAGAACCACGTGTCGGCGATCCTGCTCAAGCTCGGCGCCCGGGACCGCACCAACGCGGTGCTGCGGGCGCTGCACGAGGGCGTCCTGCGGTAGACGCGCCGGTGACGCGCCACGGCGAGGACCTCGCCGTGGCGTGTCACCGAGTCAGCGCAGGCGGCCCTCGATGGCGTCGATGATGCGCGGGCGCAGCTCCGCCGCGCGGATGACGGCGTCGACGGAGCCGACCTCGACCGCGCGCTGGATGTTGTGCACCCGGTCGAACTCGGCGGCCACCTCGCCCAGCTTCTCCACGCGCACCGACGAGCGCAGCTCGTCGAGCTCCGCGGTCAACGCCGCGCGGTCGGTGCCGGAGGCCGCCGCGACGCGGGCCTCCAACTCCCGCACGCGCGGATCGGCCGCCGTGCGGGCGTTGACGTCGCCGGAGAACACCACTGCGGCGGCGGGGGCGCCGCCGAGGACCGAGGCGAACGAGCCTTCCAGCGCGAGCACGGTCATGTTCGGGTTCAGCGCCTTCGAGAACACCACGAACGCGCCACCGTGGTACCGCGAGATCACGCAGAACACGATGGGCCCGCGGAAGTTCACGATCGCGCGGCCGATCTCGGCGCCGTACTCCAGCTGGAGATTGCGCATCGACTCCGGCGAGCCGTCGAAGCCCGACAGGTTGGCCAGCACCACCAGCGGCCGGTTGCCGCTGGCCGCGTTGATCGCCCGCGCGGCCTTCTTCGACGACCGCGGGAACAACGTGCCCGCGGTGTAGGTGTCCGGGCCGTCGGTGGGCGGGAAGCCGCGCCGCGGCACCGACCGTGACTCGATGCCGATCAGGCACACCGGCATGCCACCGAGGTGTACGTCCTGCACCGCCACGGTCTCCGCGTCGGCCATGCCCGCCCACCGTTCCAGCACCGGGTGGTCCTGGTCGGAGAGCGCCCGCATCACCGTCCGGATGTCGAACGGCTTCTTGCGGTCCGGGTTGGCCTCGGCGGAGAAGATCTCGCCGACGGTGGTGAAGTCGCTGCCCGCCACGACGTGCGGGAAGGTGGAGACGTCGCGGTCGACCGGGTCGGTCGTCCGCGCCCGCCGCGGCCCCTGCTCGCCGGGCGCGACGTACGTGTGCTCGTAGTGCGCCATCAGCACGTCCCGCGCCGCGGTGAGGTTCGGCGCCCAGTACTGCGCCTGCCCGTTCGGGCCCATCACCCGGTCGTAGCCGCCGATGCCGAAGTTGTCCTCGGCCGACACGCCACCGGAGAAGTCGAGCGACTGCTTGCCGGTGAGCACCATCGCCGAGTCGGGCGTCATCACCAGGACACCCTTGGTGTGCATCAGCATCGTCGCCTCAGCGTTCCAGTACGGCTGCGCCCCGACGGTGATGCCCGCGACCACGACGTTGATCTCGCCGCCGTCCTGGGTGAACTCGACGATGCGCTTGAGCGCGGCGGCCACCCAGTCCATGTTCTCCGTGCCCGACTCCATGGAGATCCGGGCGCCCGCGGACAGCGCGTACCACTCCAGCGGCACCTGCATCCGCTCGGCCAGGTCCAGCGCGGCGATCACGCGGCGGCACTCCGGCTCCGACAGCGCGCCGAGGGCCTTCGTCGGGTCGCCGAGCAGCACGACCCGGGTGACGCCCTGCGGGTGCCGCCGGGTCGGCGTGGTCACCACGCCCGCCACGATCGCCGCGCTGTTGCGCCCCTTCGGCCGCGCGACCGGCACCAGCGCGTGCTCGTCGTCGAGGTCGTGCTCGACGAAGGTGCCGAGCAGGCCGGTCAGCTCGTACGGGTAGACCGCGTTGCGGCTGCTCGCGCGCAGCACCTTCTGCCGGTAGTCGTCGAGCGGCTCGACCGGCTCGTCCGACGGCTCGCCGACGGTCAGCGCGGTGCCGCCCGTGGCGTCGAACGAGACGCGTACGGCGATCTTGGTCAGCTCGCCGGTCCGGCGGTCGCGCTGCCGCGCGATGAACAGGATCTCCTCCAGCCCGGCGCCCGCGGTCGTGGGCAGCACGCGCCGGGCGATCATCTCCAGCTCCGCGCGGGTGAGGTCGCTCGGCGGCCAGACGTAGACCACGATCCGGTTGGTGCTGAAGCGCTTCCTCGACGGCCGCCGCGACTGCGCGCGACGGATCGAGTCGAGGCAGGTGGCGAGGACGTCCTCGGCGGTGGGCAGCGCCACCAGCCGCCCGTCGTGCTCGCGCAGCTCAGTCAGGTCGCGCACCTGCGCGAACGCGACGAGGCGGTCGTCCGACGGGTTCTCCCGCGCCACGCACTGGAAGAGGTAGACCTCCTCGTCCGACGACGGCAGCCGGGTGAGGTCGAACTTGCTCAGCCGCTCCATCTGCATCCGCTGCGCGATGTAGGGGTGCAGGCCGCGGATCAGCCGCTCCTCCATCATCCCGATGGTCGACGGACGGAACGTGAAGTGGTGGTGCATCACCGCGCCGCTGCGACCCGCGACGGTGGTGGTGAGCCTGCGTACCTGGCTCGGCAGCGGGTGCGCGCTGACGACCTCGTGCAGCGCCGCCGCCATCGCGTCGAAGTCCGCCGGCTGGTTCTCCCACGCCAGATAGATGTCGACGTCGATGGCGTCGTGGCCGCTCGCCAGCTCCGCGAGGCCGCGCAGCGCGCTGCCCAGCGCGTCGAAGCCCACGGCGGCGGAGACCACGCACGAGCCCGTCCGCTCGGCGACCACGAACGTGCAGCCCTCGACCTCGCTGGTGCGTACGCCGGTGAGGTCCTTGTTGCCGTAGTAGCGCCGGGTCAGCACCTCCAGCATGACCGCGTTGTCCACGTCGTCGCGAACGAGCCGCTGGCCGAGCAGCCGCACCAGCGGCTCGGTGGAGCGCACCATCTCGGCGACGCGCTCGGCGCGGTCCGGCGCGTCCGGGTGCGCGTCGAGGTGACGCAGGTGCCGGCGCACGTCGGCGTAGACGCGGGCCCGGTTGCGGCGCAGCAGCGGCTGGGCGAACCAGGCGAACACCACGCCGCGCGCGAGGTCGCAGACCACCGGGAAGCGGACCTGCGTCGCGGCCACCAGCCGCTCCAGCGCGAGACCGGCGGGCTCGCGCAGCGACTCGTCCGGCGGCGGCTCCCGCAGCCAGGCGCGCAGCAGCGTCGCAACGACCGTGGCGTCGGCGGACGCGCGTTGCAGGGCGAGGAAGATCCGGAACACGGCGGCTTCGAGCTCGGGGCAGCGCTCCAGCTCGGTGACGCCGTAGTGCCCGAGCGCCTTGGCGAGCTTGGCCTGGAACGCCTCCGGCAGCCCGGCCCGGTCCACGTCCAGGTATTGCAGGTAGGTGTGGAAGTACTCGCGGGCGCTCGGCACGTGGCCGGCGCCGCCGCCGTCCTCGCCCGTCGGCCGGTTGCGGCTGAGCTCGGTGAGGTCGGCAAACACGTCGATGAGGCCGAGTTCCTCGGCCAGCGGCCGGTGACCGTCCTCGGTGGCCGCCCGGCGCGCGGCGAGGTAGTCGTCGAGCAGCCGGCGCTCGTCGTGCGGGTCGACGTCGAAGCCGAGCAGCAGGCTGCGCAGGTCCTCCTGGCCGCGCGTGGCGCGCTCCCGCGCCGGGATCCTGGCGGGCGCTTCGGGCAGGTCCAGCTCGACGGACTCGGTCGCCGCGGTCTCCCCGGCCTCGGCGTCGTCGGCGAGCGGCTCCAGCCGCAGCAGCGGCGCGCCGGTCTCCACCTGGGTGCCCACGGAGACGACGCATTCCTTCAGCCGCGCCTTGAACGGCGCCCGCAGCACCGTCTCCATCTTCATGCTCTCCAGCACCAGCACCGGCGCGCCCGCCTCGACCTCGGCGCCGACCTTCAACGGCGTGGCGACGACGAGCGCGGGGCTGGGCGAACGCAGGACACCGCCCTCGTCGCGGGTGACCCGGTGCGCCACGCCGTCCACCTCGACCAGGTGGATCGGCCCGTGCGTGCCGATGAGCAGCCGGTAGCGGGTGCCGTTGACGACGACCTGCCCGGTGTGCCGGTCGAAGCGGTCCAGCTCGACGTCGGCGGTGCGCACGGCGCCACCCGCTTCCACGCCGACGCGGAACCGGTGTGCGCCGACCCGCGCGACGCGCACGCGGTAGTCGACGCCGCGCAGCTTGAGGTCCAGCGGCCGGCCGCTCTCGTGCTGCACCTGCGGGCGTCCGCCGAACGCCGTCGACAGCAGCCGCTGCCGCTCGACGCGCTCCTCCTCCTCGTACGCCTCGATGGCGGCGGCCGCCAGCGCGACGGCGGAGTGGCGGTGCGTGACCAGCCTGCCCTCGCCCCGGACGCGGTCGATCCAGCCGGTGTCCGCGCTGGCGTCGATCACCTCGGGCTGGTCGAGCAGGTCGAGCACGAAGCTCTTGTTCGTCGCGCCGCCCTCGATGATCACCGTGGTCTGCGCCATCGCCCGGCGCAGCCTGCCGAGCGCCTCGTCGCGGTCGCGGCCGTACGCGATGATCTTCGCGATCATCGAGTCGAAGTCGGCGGGGATGGTGTCGCTCTCGCTGACGCCGGTGTCCACGCGGATGCCCGGCCCGGCGGGCAGGTCCAGCCGCGCGATGCGGCCGGGGGAGGGCGCGAAGTCGCGGTCGGGGTCCTCGGCGTTCAGCCGGGCCTCGATGGCGTGCCCGCGCTCCGCCGGCGGCTCGCCCTCGAGCCGCCCGCCCGAGGCCACGTGCAGCTGCGCCCTGACCAGGTCGAAGCCGGTGGTGGACTCGGTGATCGGGTGCTCGACCTGCAGGCGGGTGTTGACCTCCAGGAACGCGAACAGCCGGTCGCCGGGGTGGTAGAGGAACTCGACGGTCGCCGCGCCGCGGTAGCCGACAGCGACGGCGAGCCGTTCGGCCGACGCCTTGAGCTCGGCCGTCTGCTCAGGACCGAGCACCGGCGACGCCGACTCCTCGATGACCTTCTGGTTGCGCCGCTGCACCGAGCAGTCGCGGACACCGAGCGCCCACGCGGTGCCCTGGCCGTCGGCGATCACCTGGACCTCGACGTGCCGGGCGCCGGTGACCAGGCGTTCCAGGAACACGACGCCGCTGCCGAACGCCCGCGCGGCCTCCTGGCTGGTGCGCTCGTAGGCGTCGGCGAGCTCGGCCTCGTTGGTGATCACGCGGATGCCGCGCCCGCCGCCGCCCGCGGTCGCCTTGAGCATCAGCGGGTAGCCGATCTCGGCCGCCGCCGCCAGGGCGGCGTCCAGGGTCTCGACCGCGCCGCGGCTCCACGGCGCGACCGGCACGCCGACCTCCTCGGCGATCAGCTTCGCGCCGATCTTGTCGCCCAGCTTGCGCATGGCGTCCGGGCTCGGTCCGACGAAGGTGACGCCGATCCGCTCGCACAGCTCCGCGAACGCCGGGTCCTCGGCGACGAAGCCCCAGCCGACCCACGCGGCGTCGGCCCCGCACTCCACCAGGGCGCGCTCCAGCACCTTCAGGTCGAGGTACGGGCGCGCGGACGCGGGACCGAGGTCGTAGGACAGGTCCGCCTCGCGGACGAAGGTGGCCGTACGGTCGACGTCGGTGTGCAGGGCGACGGTCTCGATCCGTGTCCCGGTCTCCGCGGCGATGTCCCGTACGGCGTGGATGAGCCGCATGGCGGCCTCACCACGGTTGACGATGGCGACACGACTGAACACCGATCGAGCCCTCCTTTTAGACCAATGATGCGGGGGCCGCGACGCGGCGGCACCTTCGGCAGTGTCCACCCTCGTGCCTGTGGATCAAAAGGTCAGGGGTCCGAATCCGTTCGGCGAACGGACGATGTTACGGCGTTGACCAGCCAAGACGCCGGACGCAACCGTGATCGTTTCCCGGCATGTGTTGCGTCCGTCCACTTCGTGGGAGGGTGGTGCGCCCGGGGTGCACATATGTTACTGGCGGGTTCGTGTCGACCGGTGTCGCGACAGGGCCTCAGCGGGGACCGGTGCCGCCGTCGAGGTCGCCGAGGAGCGGGCCCGGAACACGCATCCGCCACGCGTCGGTGACGAGTTCCGTCAGGCGGTCGACGTCGACCTGCGCCAGCCGCAGCATGACCAGGGGTAGCCCCTCGTAGGCGGGCGTGGTGAAGAAGACCTCGGGCTCGCCGAGGAGCAACGCCTGCTTCTCCGCCTCGTCGCCGACGTAGAGCACCGCGACGTCGGTCCGGATCAGGCGCGACGTGCCGGGTCTGCGCTCGGGGTAGGACCAGACGAACCCCTTGTCGGCGACCCGGAAGTCGAAGCCCTCACTGTCGATCTCGACCACGTGCGGCAGCGCCAGCGCCAGGTGCCGGACGTCGTCGGCGTCAGCCATCGGGGTCGCTCCGCACCATCGTCTCCCACACCCGCGCAGACTAGCTGCCACGGGTGACAACATGGTGCTGGCGCGAGGGCCCGACCGACGGGACCGGGCCGTGCGCAGCGGCTCCGGTCGCCGTTCGGCCGCCGCCGCCCGACTGTGAACTCCGTTACCTCGCCAGCGAGCGGGAATGAGATCACCGGATCCGGATTTGGAGCCAGATGTGACTCCTGCACTCTTCCCAGCCCGGCTGCGCACCGACCGGCCGGCGGCGAGCCGGTGACGGCCGCCGTCGACGCCCCCAAGGGACCGGCAGCCCCGCTGACGCCCGGTGACCTGATGAGCCCCCGGCAACGCCTGCGGCTCGTCCTCGTCCTCGGGTCGCTGATCGCGGTGGGTCCGCTGACCATCGACATGTACCTGCCCGCGCTTCCCACGATCGTCGACGACTTCCGGACCACGTCGGCGGCGGTCCAGTTGACCCTCACCGGCACGCTGGCGGGCCTCGCCCTCGGCCAGTTGCTGATCGGCCCGCTGTCCGACGCCGTCGGCCGGCGCGCGCCGCTGATCGCCGGCATCGCGCTGCACGTCGTGGCGTCGCTGCTCTGCGTCGTCGCGCCGAACATCACGGTTCTCGGCGCGTTGCGGGTGGTGCAGGGCCTCGGCGTCGCCGCGGCCTCGGTGGTCGCGATGGCCGTCGTCCGTGACCTGTTCGACGGTGCGGCCTTCGCGAAGCTGCTCTCCCGGCTGCTGCTGGTCATGGGGGCGGCGCCGATCCTCGCGCCGACCCTCGGCGGCGGGCTGCTGCGCTGGACGGACTGGCGCGGCGTGTTCGTGGCGCTGGCCGCCTTCGGCGTGCTGCTCGTGGTGGTCGCCGCGTTCGGCCTGCGCGAGACGCTGCCCGCCGAGCGGCGCCGACGCGGCGGCGTGGTCGCGACGATCGGCGTCTACGGCTCGCTGCTACGCGACCGTACGTTCGTGGGCCTGGTCCTGGTCGCCGGGCTGGCCATGGCCGCCCTGTTCGCGTACGTCGCCGGGTCGTCGTTCGTCTTCCAGGACCAGTACGGCCTGGACGAGCAGCAGTTCGGCCTGGCCTTCGGGGCGGGCGCGGTCGGGCTGATCGCGGCGACCCAGTTCAACGTACGGCTGCTGCGCCGCCACCCGCCGCAGCGGATCCTCGTCGTCGCCCTTGCCGCGGGGAGCGTGGCCGGACTGGCACTGCTCGCCTTCGCCGTGACCAATTTCGGCGGGCTGCCGGCCCTGCTGGTGTCGTTGTGGGTGGTGCTCGCGGCGGCGGGCCTCGCGATGCCGAACGCGCCGGCCCTGGCCCTGTCCCGCCACGGCGAGGCGGCCGGCACGGCCTCCGCCCTGCTCGGCGCCGTGCAGTTCGGCGTCGGTGCGCTGGCCGCGCCCCTGGTGGGCGTCCTGGGCACCGGCGCGGTCGCCATGTCCGTCGTCGTCGCGGGGGGCATGCTGGCAGCGACGGCGGTCCTGTTCGTCGTCGTGCGACCGTCCCGGCTGGCAGGCCTGGAGCCGGACGGGGTGGTCCTGGCCGCGCACTGAGCGGGCCCGCCGCGCGCTGCGCGGAAAGCGGTTGTCGGCGGAACGGGTGGCGGCCTAGCCTGCTGGCTGTGCACGCCATCTGCCGGCGGATGCGCCGGGTGCGCCGGTGAGCAGCCGCCTTCGTGAGATCGCCCGACAGACGGTGGCGATCGCCGAGTCGGGCCGGTACCGCAACGGCGCCGGCGACGAGGTCGTCATCGGTGCGCAGGTGCGGGCCGCGGTCGCCGGCACCCGCCACCACCTTCCCGACGGGACGCTCACGATCGGCGACACGCGGGTCGGGGCCGGCGACGTCGAGGTGACGTACGAGTCGACGTTGCAGGCAACCCGCCGGCTCGGCCCGGATGCGGCGTGTCTGGTGTTCGCGTCGGCCAAGAACCCGGGCGGCGGGTTCCTCGGCGGGGCGAAGGCGCAGGAGGAGAGCGTCGCGCGATCGTCGGCGCTCTACCCGTGCCTGCTCGCCGCGCCCGACTTCTACGCGTTCCACCGCCGCCAACGCGACCTGCGGTACAGCGACCGGGTCGTCTACTCCCCGCGGGTGCCGGTGTTCCGCGACGACAAGGGCGGGCTGCTCGACGTGGCGTACCAGACGTCGTTCCTCACCGCCGCGGCGCCGAACCTCGGCGCGATCGTGCGCAACCAGCCCGCGCACGCCCCCGACGTGCCGGCCGTGCTGCGCCGGCGTGCGCGGCGGGTGCTCGAGGTGGCCGCCGCGCACGGGCATCGGACGATCGTGCTGGGCGCGTGGGGGTGCGGGGTGTTCCGCAACGACCCCGCCACGGTGGCGGACGCCTTCGCCGACGCGCTGCGGGTGGTCGACCGGTTCGACCGGGTGGTGTTCGCCATCCGCGACAACCTGTCGGGTACGCCCGTGTACGGCGCGTTCGCAGCACGCTTCGGCACGTCCGCGCCGGGGCCGGCGGGCGACGCCCGTCGGGGTTGAGTGGTCCGGCCCGACGCCGCGCCGAGACCCGGCCCGGCGGTGGCCGCGCAGCCGCCACCGCCGTTCACCGCCACCGTTGTTCAGGCCGCCACCGCCGCCCTGTCCACCGGCTTGTTCAGCCCGCCGGCGCCGTGGTCAGCGTGGCTGCTCGGCGAGGTCCCGGATGCCCTGCAACGTGCCGGTCATGGCGTCCCGCAGGGCGTCCAGCCGGCGGGCGATGACCTGCTCCTCGTTCTCCGGGGCCCGGTCGATGATGAGGCTGAGCCCGGTGCGGCCGGGTCCGATCCGCACGGAGTGGGACAGCCGGCACCCGCCGTCCTCTGCGGTGAGGCGGTACTGCCAGGTGGCACCCGGTTGCGCGGGGTCGGTGGGGCCGCCGCCGAAGCGGTTGTCCGGGTCGAGCACGACCCAGCCGAAGGCCCGCGGCTCGTCGAACCGCACGATGTGCGAGATGGTGCGCCACTCGCCCAGCGCCGGATGGTGGTTGTGCCCCTCGAACCGGGCGCCGAGTGTCGGCCCCCGGCTGCCGTCCAGCCACCGCACCCGGCGCAGCTCCGGACTGAACCGCGCGGGCAGCTCGATGTCCGTGACCAGCTCCCACACCCGGGCGGGATCGGCTGCCACGTGCAGGTCGCACTCGACCGCCGGGCCGTCGACGTAGCGCACGGCATCCTCCTTCGTGTCCTCGACTGTCTTCCGGTCCGCGCACCGCAGCCACCGTCGTAGGACGGGCGGCCGCCGCACCGGACAAGGGTGGCCCGTCCGGGCCGTCCGCGCAGCCCCGGCACGCTCATGTGTCTCGATACCGACAATCGGCGCGGGCATCGACCGTCGGCGGTCGACCCCGCTCGATCGCCGGGCTCCACGCCCGCCCCCGCCGCCGGCTGCCGCGATCCGGCGTCGAGGTCATGGCGGCGGCGTAAACGGGTATGCCGTCGCATGGGAACCGAGGTCGCCGTGGTCGGTGCCGGCTTCTCCGGGCTGGCCGCCGCGCTCGCGCTCGCCCGCGCCGGGGTACGGACGCGGGTGCTGGAGGCGCGCGACCGGGTGGGCGGGCGGGTGCTCACCCGGTGGCTGGCCGACGGCACCCAGCTCGACCTGGGCGCCCAGTGGGTCGGCCCCACCCAGGACCGGGTCAACGGGCTCCTCGCCCGGTACGGGATCGACACCTTCCCGTCCGCCGCGCACGGCGCGTCGCCCGTGATCTTCCCCGACGGCCGGCACGCCGGGGCCCCCGAGGGCGCCGCGCGGGTCCTCGACCTGCTCGACGCGTACGCCGAGCGGGTGGATCCGGTCGCGCCGTGGGCGGGGGCCGAGGCCGCCGAGTGGGACCGTACGACGCTGGCCGGTTGGCTGCGCACGGCCGCGCCGGACCCGGCCACCGCCCGGTACCTCGGGCGGCTGCTCGCGGGCGGGCTGCTGGCCGCCGGCCCGGACGAGATCTCCATGCTCCAACTGGCGTTCTACCTGCGCTCCGGCGGCGGCAGCCGGGCGCTGCTGGCGATGGCCGGCGGCGCGCAGCAGGACCGGATCGTCGGCGGGCCGCCGGTGCTGGCCGAGGCGCTGGCCGCCGCCCTCGGCCCGGACGCGGTGCGGCTGTCCGCGCCCGTGCGGGCCATCGCGCAGGACCGTGCCGGCGTGGTCGTGCACACCGACACCGACCGCGTCGAGGCGGACGCGGTGGTGGTCGCCGTGCCGCCGACGCTGGCCGGGCGCATCCGGTACGACCCACCGATGCCGCCCCTGCGCGACGCGCTCACCCAGCGGATGCCGATGGGCTCGGCGATCAAGGTGCACGCGGTCTACCCGGAACCGTTCTGGCGCGCCGACGGCCGTTCCGGCGTCGCGTTCTGCCTCGCCGGGCCGGTCACCGAGACGGTGGACAACAGCACCCCGGCCTCCCCGCGCGGGGTGCTCACCGCGTTCAGCTACGGCCCGGAGGCGAACGCGCTGCGCCGGATGCCGCCGCGGGACCGCAGGGCGAGCCTGCTCGACGCCCTCGCTGCCGTCGCCGGCCCGGCCGCCCGGCGGCCCGAGGAGTTCGTCGAGTACGACTGGTCGGCGGACGAGTGGACGCGCGGTTGCTTCTGCGGGGCGCCGACCCCCGGCTCCTGGTGCGGCTACGGCCCGGAGCTGCGCCAGCCGGTGGGACGGGTGCACTGGGCCGGCACGGAGACCGCCACCCGGTGGGCGGGCTACCTGGACGGGGCGATCGAGGCCGGCGAGCGGGCGGCTGCGGAGATCCTGGCGCGTACGGGCGGCTGACGCCGCGGGGCCGGCTGCTCGACGGCTCAGCCGCTCGGCGGCGGCGGTCGCCGTTCGCACCGACGTGACGCCGGGCGAGGAGGTGCCCGGCCGGTGCCGCGTCGACCGGTAAGCTCCAATCTCGGCGTACGTGTGTCGACCGGTGTTCGTCGGGACGAGGGGTGAGCTCACCGCCCCCGGTGAGTTGAGCAGGGTGGAGTGGTTGTGACGGCCGACTGGCAGGCGGGCGGTTCCGGCGCCGCCGGGTCAGGACTGGCGTTGGCGGCCATCCAGGGTCGGCAGAGCCTGCGCGAGGAGGTGGCGCACGCGCTGCGCGCCGCGATCGTGGCGGGCCAGATCAGGCCCGGCACCATCTATTCGGCGCCCACCCTGGCGACGCAGTTCGGGGTCTCCCCGACGCCCGTGCGCGAGGCGATCCTCGATCTGGCCAAGGAGGGCCTGATCACGATCGTCAAGAACAAGGGCTTCCGGATCCGCTCCCTGTCGGAGCGCGAACTCGACGAGATCACGCAGATCCGGGAACTGCTGGAGATCCCGGTGGTGGCCGACCAGGTGGGCCGGCTCTCGGCGGAGCAGTTGCGCGAGCTCCGGGTGCTCGCGGAGGCCATCGTCAGGGCCGCGAGCCGGGGCGACGTCGTGGCGTACATCGAGGCGGACAGCGAGTTCCACCTGACCCTGCTGCGCGCGGGCGGCAACCTGCGGCTGGTGGAGACGGTGGCCGACCTGCGTAACCGCACCCGCCTGTACGGGCTCGACGCACTGGTCAGGGACGGTCGGCTGGTCGACTCGGCCAGCGAGCACGTCCAGCTCATGGAGCTGTTCGAGGCGGGGGACCGGGACGGGGTCGTGGACCTGATGCGCAGCCACCTGCGGCACGTGCGCGGAATCTGGGCCGACCGACCCGAGCGCTAGCCGGCGCGCGTCTCCGCGGGCCGGCCTGTGGCGGTCCGCTGCCGGCAAATCACCGCGCCGACGACGGGCGCCCCGGCCGGAAGAGGAACACCGTTCGCACCTGGTGACGGCCCCGACAACCGTGCTACGGTGACATGTAACATTTTACTGGAGGTGGCGTGGAACAGATTCCGTGGCGGGGCGTCCTGGCGGCCACCGCCCTGCCGTTCGACTCCCGTGACCTGAGTGTCGACCTCGACGCCTACGCGGCGCACGTCGGGTGGCTCGCCGAGAACGGTTGCCGCGGCGTCGTCCCGAACGGCTCCCTGGGGGAGTACCAGGTCCTCAGCGCCGGGGAACGCGAGGCCGTCGTGCGGACCGCGGTGCAGGCGGCCCCGGCCGGCTTCTCGGTGGTTCCCGGGGTGTCGGCGTACGGGGCGGACGAGGCGCGACGCTGGGCGGAGCAGGCGGCCGAGGCGGGCTGCCAGGCCGTGATGCTGCTGCCGCCCACCGCCTACCGCGCCGACGACGCGGCCGTGCTGGCCCACTACCGCGAGGTGGCCAAGGTCGGCCTGCCGATCGTCGCCTACAACAATCCGCTCGACACCCGCGTCGACCTCACCCCCGCCCTGCTGCGCCGGCTCTTCGACGAGGGGCTCGTGGTCGCGGTCAAGGAGTTCAGCGGCGACGTCCGCCGCGCGTACGAGATCGCCGAACTCGCCCCCGGCCTCGACCTGCTGGCCGGCGCCGACGACGTGGCCCTCGAACTGCTGATGGCCGGCGCGGTCGGCTGGATCGGCGGCTACCAGAACGCCATCCCGGACAGCTGCGCCCGCCTCTACACGGCCGCCGTCGCCGGGGACGCCGCAACCGCCGTGCCGCTGTACCGGACGCTGCACCCGCTGCTGCGCTGGGACTCCCGCTCCGAGTTCGTCCAGGCGATCAAGCTCTCCATGGACGTGGCCGGCCGGGCGGGCGGCCCCAGCCGCCAGCCGCGCCAGCCCCTGCCCGCGACCGTCGCCGCCGAGATCCGGGAGACCACCGGGCGGCTGCTCGCGGCGGGGCACCGCTGATGCGCACCAACCGCGTCATCCACGTGGTCGACTCGCACACGGAGGGGATGCCCACCCGGGTGGTCACCGGCGGAGTCCCGGTGATCCCCGGCGCCACCATGGCGCAGCGCCGCGAACACCTGATGACCCACCTCGACCACCTGCGCACGTTCCTGATGTACGAGCCCCGGGGCCACTCGGCGATGTCGGGGGCGATCCTGCAACCCCCGACCCGACCGGACGCCGACTTCGGCGTGATCTACATCGAGGTCTCCGGCTGCCTGCCGATGTGCGGCCACGGCACCATCGGCGTGGCCACCGTGCTGGTCGAGACCGGGATGGTCGAGGTCACCGAGCCGGTGACCACCGTACGCCTGGACACCCCCGCCGGCCTGGTGGTGGCGTCGGTCGCGGTGACCGACGGCCGCGCCACCGCCGTCACGATCCGCAACGTCCCGTCCTTCACGGTCGCGCTGGACGCCGTGGTCGACGTTCCCGGCCTGGGCCGGGTCCGCTACGACCTGGCCTACGGCGGCAACTTCTACGCCATCGTGGACCTCACCGAGCTGGGAATCGGCCTCGACCGGGCCCACAAGCAGCGGCTGCTGGACGCCGGGCTGGCCATCATGGCGGCGGTCGACGCCACCGACCGGCCGGTGCATCCCGGGCAGCCGGAGATCGCCGGCTGCCATCACGTGTACCTGGCGGGGGAGGGCTCGGACGCCCGCCACTCCCGGCACGCCATGGTGATCCACCCCGGCTGGTTCGACCGGTCACCCTGCGGCACCGGCACGTCGGCGCGGATGGCGCAGCTGCACGCCCGGGGCCTGCTGCCGCTCGACCGGGACTTCGTCAACGAGTCCCTGCTCGGCACCCGGTTCGTCGGACGGCTGGTCGACACGGCCACCGTCGCAGGCCGCCCGGCGGTGGTGCCGACGGTCACCGGGCGGGCCTGGCTGACCGGCACCGCCCAGCACTTCCTCGATCCCGACGACCCCTTCCCGGCAGGATTCCTGTGGTGACCGAGATGCTCCGGAGTCGTTCCCCGCAGTGCCCCGGCGACGTGGTCGCCGAACGCGCCGCGGTGTCCCCCGACGAGGTGCGCGCACTGGCCGCGCAGGCGCGTACCGCACAGGCCGGCTGGTGCCGGGAAGGGCCCGCCGGCCGCGCCTCGGCCCTGCGCGCGGCGGCCGACCGGCTGCGCGACCGGGCCGACGCCCTCGCGGACCTCATCGTCCGCGAGGTCGGCAAGCCGGCGAGCGAGGCGCGCGCCGAGGTGGACCGCAGCGCGGCCATCCTGGACTACTACGCGCAGGCCTGCTATGCCGCGACCGGTGACGTGCTGGCACCCTCGCTTCCGGTGCACCAGCCCGGCCTGCTCTTCACCGAACGCCGCCCGCGCGGCGTCGCCGGGCTGGTCACGCCGTGGAACTTCCCGCTGGCGATCCCGCTGTGGAAGGCCGCACCGGCGCTCGCCACCGGCAACGCCGTGCTGCTCAAACCCTCCCCGGACGCGCTCGCCTGCGGCGAGGCCGTCGGTGGGCTGTTCGAGTGGCTGCTGCCGAACGGGCTGCTGCACGTCGTACCGGGCGGGACGGAGACCGGGCGGGCGGTCGTCGAGGCGAGCGACGTCGTCTCGTTCACCGGGTCCGCAACCGTCGGCGCCCAGGTCGCGGTCGCTGCCGCCCACGCCGGGCTGCCGGTGCAGGCGGAGATGGGCGGCCAGAACGCGGCCCTGGTGCTGCCCGACGCGGACCTCGGGCAGACCGCCGCGCTGCTGGCCAACGCCGCGATGGGGTACGCCGGGCAGAAGTGCACCGCGACCCGGCGGATCGTCGTGGTGGGCGACGCGCGGGAGTTCACCGAGGCGCTGGTGGCCGCGGTGGCGTCGTTGCGGTTCGGCGACCCGGCCGAGGCGACCGTGGTCGCCGGCCCGGTGATCGACGCGGCGGCGCGCAGCCGGGTTCTCGACGCCGCCGAGGCCGCGCGGGCCAGCGGGGCGCGGCTGCTCACCGGCGGTACGGGCGGCCCGACCGCCGCCGACGACGGCTGGTACGTCGCGCCGGTGCTGATCGACGGGCTCGACCCGGCCCACCCCGTGGCCAGGGAGGAGACCTTCGGACCGCTGGCCACCATCCTGGCCGTGCCAGACCTGGCCGGCGCCATCGACCTGGTCAACGACGTGCGCTACGGGCTCGTCACCTCCGTGCACGGCCGCGACGTCGGAGCGCTGCTCGACGCCACCCGGCGGATCGACACCGGCCTGATCCGGGTCAACGCGCCGACGACCGGAGTGGACTTCCACGCGCCGTTCGGCGGCGAGAAGGCCTCCAGCTACGGGCCGCGCGAACAGGGCACCGCCGCCCTGCACTTCTACACCTCGGTCCGCACCGTCACCTTCGCGGCACCGCCGCGACCCAGCTGACCCGATCCACCCACCATCCCCGTCAAGGAGCCGCTGTGACCCGCGCCGACCTGCGTACCGGCAGCCACGACCTGCCGGTCAGCCCCGCGCTCGAGGAGTTCATGTCGTCCGGCTGGACGGACACCGAGCAGTACGACCTGCCGGTCGACGAGGTCGCCGGCTGGGCGGCGCGGCGACGCGCACGGCTGCACGAACTGTTCGCCGGCCAGCGCCTGGTGGTACCGGCCGGCGGCTACCAGCAGCGCTCCAACGACCAGAACTACCCCTTCCGGCCCCACTCGGCGTACACCTGGCTGACCGGCGACCAGTCCTCCGACGGCGTCCTGGTGGTCGAGCCCGACGGGGAGGTCACGCTGTTCCTGCGCCCCCGCTCCGGGCGCAAGGACGGCGAGTTCTTCCGCGACCGGGTCTACGGCGAGCTGTGGGCCGGCCGGCGCCCCACGCTGGGCGAGAGCAGCCGCCGGCTGGCCCTGCCGACCCGCCACGTCGCCGAACTGGCGCCGGCGCTGGCCGGTGCGCACACGCCGACCCGGGTGCTGCGCGGCGTCGACCGAGGCGTCGACGCGCTGCTCGGCGGCGGGCCCACGGCCGGCGACGCCGAGTTCGCCGCCGTGCTGGCCGAGCTGCGCCTGGTCAAGGATCCCTGGGAGATCGCCCAGTTGGAGCAGGCGGTGGCCACCACGACCCGTGGCTTCGAGGACGTGGTGCGGGCGCTGCCGATGGCGATGCGTACGTCCGAGCGGTACCTGGAGGGGGTGTTCTGGCAGCGGGCCCGCCTGGAGGGCAACGACGTCGGCTACCACTCCATCGTGGCCGCCGGCGCGCACGCGGCGACCCTGCACTGGAACGACAACGACGGGCCGGTCCGCGACGGCGACCTGCTGCTGCTCGACGCCGGTGCGGAGACCCGGTCGCTGTACACCGCCGACATCACCCGGGTGCTGCCGGTCTCCGGCCGGTTCAGCCCCTTGCAGCGCGACCTGTACGAGCTGTGCCGGCGGGCCAACGACGCCGCGCTGGAGTGCCTGCGGCCGGGCGCGCGGTTCCGGGCGTTCCACGAGGCGGCGATGACCGTGCTGGTGCACGGGCTGGCGGATCTCGGGGTACTGCCCTGCACGCCGGAGCAGTCGTTGGCGGAGGACTGCGGCCTGCACCGTCGGTGGACCCTCTGCGGCTCCGGCCACATGCTCGGCCTGGACGTGCACGACTGCGCCGCCGCCCGGTCCGACACCTACCTGGACGGCCGGCTTGCGGCCGGTCACGTGCTGACCGTGGAGCCGGGACTGTACTTCCAGCCGGACGACGAACTCATCCCCGCCGAGTTGCGCGGGTTGGGCATGCGCATCGAGGAGGACGTGCTGATCACCGACGACGGCTACCGCGTGCTCTCCGACGACCTGCCCCGCCGCGCGGACGACGTCGAGGCGTGGATGCACCGTATCGCTTCATGACCACCGCCAGCCCGGACGTCGTCGTCATCGGGGCGGGCATGGTCGGCGTCGCCTGCGCCTACTACGCCGCCCGCGCCGGACTGACCGTCACCGTGGTCGACCGGGGCGGGGTGGCCGCCGGCACCACCGGCGCCGGCGAGGGCAACATCCTCGTCTCCGACAAACCGCCCGGGCCGGAGCTGGCGCTGGCCCGCCACTCCGTCTCCCTGTGGCGGGAACTCGGGGAGACCCTGGGCGCGGAACGGATCGAGCTGGAACACAAGGGCGGACTGGTGGTGGCCGCCTCGCCGGCCGAACACGCCGCGCTGCGGGCGTTCGCCGCGAGCCAGCGCGCCGTCGGGGTCGAGGCGTACGAGGTGGCCGCCGACGCGTTGCCCGGGTTCGAGCCGCACCTGGCCCGGGACCTCACCGGCGGCGTGCACTATCCGCAGGACACGCAGGTGCAGCCGATGCTGGCCGCCGCCCACCTGCTGCGTGCCGTCGGGGTGCGGTTGCTCACCGGGACCACCGTCGTCGGGGTGCGCCGCGACGCCGCAGGAGCGGTCCGGGGCGTGGTGACCGACCGGGGCACGCTGCCGACGACGGCGGTGGTCAACGCCGCCGGCGTCTGGGCCGGCGAGGTCGCCGCCCTGGCCGGCGTCGAGCTGCCGATCCTGCCCCGGCGCGGCTTCATCCTCGTCACCGAGGCGCTGCCACCACTGGTCCGGCACAAGGTGTACGCGGCCGGCTACGTCGCCAACGTCGGCCGCAGCACGGGCGACCTGGAGGTGTCGCCGGTGGTGGAGGGCACGAGGGCGGGCACGATCCTGATCGGCTCCACCCGGGAACGGGTGGGATTCGATCCGACCTTCCCGCTGCCGGCGCTGCGCCGGCTGGCGGCGGGAGCTGTCCGGCTCTTCCCGGTCCTCGGCCGGGTGTCGGCGATCCGCGCCTACCGGGGGTTCCGGCCCTACAGCCCCGACCACCTGCCGACGATCGGCGCCGACCCCCGGGTGCCGGGCCTCTACCACGCCGCCGGACACGAGGGCGCCGGGATCGGTCTCGCCCCGGCCACCGGGCACGCCGTCGCCGCACTGCTGACCGGGCGCCGCCCGGACGTGGACCTACGACCATTCGCCCCGGAGCGCCATGACGTTCACCTTTGACGGCCGTCCCGTCCCCACCGACGGGCGACGGACGATCGCCGCCGCACTGCTCGCCGCAGGCGTCCGCTCGTGGCGGCGGACCCGGGTCGGCGACCGGCCCCGGGGGGTCTTCTGCGGGATCGGGATCTGCTTCGACTGCCTGGTCCGCGTCAACGGGGCGTCGGCACAGCGCGCCTGCCTGGTCGTCGCCCGCCCGGGGGACGTGGTCGAGACCCACGACGACGGGCCGCGGTCGTGACCGCGTACGACGTGGTGGTGATCGGCGCCGGACCGGCCGGGTTGGCCGCGGCGGCCACGGCGGCGCGGGCGGGCTGCCGGGTGGCGGTGCTGGACGCCGGGCCACGGCCGGGCGGGCAGTTCTGGCGGCACCAACCCGACGCGGACGGCAGCGGCCACCCCGACTGGTCGACGTTCGCCCGGCTGCGCGAGCAACTCGGCCGGGTCGACCACCGCGCCGACGCCGCCGTCTGGTTCGTCGAGTCCCGCCGGGCCACGGCGGGTCGCGCCGATCCGGAGTTCACGGTGCAGACCCGGTCGGGGGCGGTGCACGGGCGCCGGCTGGTCGTCGCGACCGGCGCCCACGACCGGGTCGTGCCGTTCCCGGGCTGGGACCTGCCCGGGGTGGTGACTGCCGGCGGTGCCCAGGCCCTGCTCAAGGGCCAGGGGGTGACCTTCGCGCGGCGGATCGTGGTGGCGGGGACGGGACCGTTCCTGCTGCCGGTCGCGACCGGCCTCGCCGAGGCGGGCGGCACCGTCGTCGGCGTCTACGAGGCGAACGACCCGGCGGGGTACGCCCGCCAACTGCGTGCGGTCGCCGGGGCGGCCGGCAAGCTCGTCGAGGCCGGCCGGTACGGCTGGCGGATGCTCCGGCACACGGTGCCCTACCACCGCCGGACGGCGGTGGTGGCCGTGCACGGCACCGACCACGTGACCGGGGTGACCGTCGCCCGGGTCGGTCCCGGCGGCACCGTGCTGCCCGGCACCGGCACTCAGGTGGCGTGCGACGGCCTCGCAGTGGGCTTCGGGTTCACCCCGCAGCTGGAGTTGGCCGTGGCCCTGGGCTGCGCGACCCGGCTGGACTCCGACGGATGCCTGGTGCTGGCCGTCGACGCCGCCCAGGCGGCCTCGGTGCCGGGGGTGTACGCCGCCGGTGAGGTCACCGGCGTCGGCGGTGCCGCCCTGGCGCTGGTGGAGGGGCAGCTGGCCGGGGGCGCCGCCGCGCTCTCTCTCGGCCGTCCGCCGCCCTGGTCGGCCCGTCGGCACGACCGCCTGCTGCGGGCGCGGCGTCGGCTGCGCCGGTTCGCGGCGGCGCTGCACGCGGTCCACCCCGTGCCAGCCGGCTGGCCGGACTGGTGCGCCGACGACACGCTCGTCTGCCGGTGCGAGGAGGTGCCCGCCGGAGCGGTCCGGCGGGCGGTGCGGGAGCTGTCCGCCACCGACGGCCGGGGCGCGAAATTGTTGACCCGGGCCGGCATGGGCTGGTGCCAGGGCCGGGTCTGCGGCTACGCGACCGCCTGCCTGGTGGCGCGCGAGGTGGGCCGGACACCCGGTGCGGCCGACCTGGCCGGCTACGCGTCCCGTCCGCTGGCGCAGCCGGTCACGCTCGGCGAACTCGCCGCCGAACAGTGAGAGCCACGCGGCGTCGCCGGTCACATGGCGACCGGCGACGCCTCCTCGGAGCCGGGCCGAGCCCGGCCGCTCGCGCGACCTGCGGGTGTGGCCGCCGCGCGAGCGCTGGCGGCCACACCCGTCCGGCGTGGCGCGGGTCCTCAGTACTGCGACCGCACGGTGACCCCGCTGAACGCCTGCTTGGCGTGCAGGCTCACGTAGTGGTAGCCGGGGGCCGGGTTGTTGATCGTGATCGTCTCACCGTTGCCGCTGGTGACCGACCGCTGGGTGTACATGCTCGTGGTGGCCCAGCTGCTGGGGCTGTAGTACAGGTCGGCGTCGCCGGTGCCACCGGCCGAGGTGATCTTCAGGCTGGCGGTGCCGGCCGGGACCTGGAGGTAGAGGTAGTGCAGGTTCCCCGCGGTGGCCTGGAGGTTGCCGCGCTGGCAGTTGCGGCCCAGCGTCCGGACGTCGCCGCCGGTGCACTCGGGCAGCGGGGCGGGGCCGCCGGTGACGGTGACGTTCCGGGAGGTCCTGGCGGTGGCGCCCTTGTCGTCGGTGACGGTCAGCGTGACCGGGTACGTGCCGGCGGCGCGGTAGGTCTTCGTGGGGTTGGTCGCCGTCGAGGTGGTGCCGTCGCCGAAGGCCCAGGACCGGGCGGCGATGCTGCCGTCGCCGTCGGTGGACTGGTCGGTGAAGGTGGCGCTCAGCCCGGTGGTGGTGGACGTGAACGCCGCGACCGGGGCCTGGTTCGCGGGCGGGTTGGTGGCGCCGCCGCAGTTGCCGGCCGAGCAGGCGTCCAGCCAGGCGTACCAGTCGGCGTCGTAGCGGCTGCCGATGGTTCCGGTCAACAGCGTGCGGGCGGCGTTCCAGTTGCCCGTGCGGTAGTGCCCGAGCAGCGTGGCGACGTCACTCCGGTGCGACTGGAGCATGTACCGCACCGCCAGGTAGCCCCACCGGTAGACGCGGTTGGTGTCGTGGCTGTACGTGGTGTCGAAGAGCGTACGCAGGGAGTAGGTCTTCTTTCCGGCCTCGGTGATCGCGGCGCCGTAGGTCAACTCCCGGTACGAGTACGACACGTACTCGGCGAAGCCCTCGATCCACCAGATGGTGGGGGTGGCGATGTTGTCGGTGAAGTCGCCGTACAGGTTGAAGCGGCCGTCGAGGTAGTGGGTGTACTCGTGGTTGAGGTTCCAGATCTCGAAGGTGGGGCGCAGCCACTCCGCCTCGTAGGCGATGAACCGCGGCTGGTTCCCGGCGACCGCCGGGTCGCCTTCGAGGTACATGCCGCCGTTGTTCGTGTCGATGCCGAACATCGGCCCGCCGTACGTCTGGTAGTCGGCGCTGGAGTCGTAGACCACGACCTCGATTGTCGTGTTGCGGTCGTTCGCGACCGGGCCCTCGTCGGCCGCCACGGAGTGGAAGTAGGCGTCCTGGTTGCGCATGCTCGCACAGGCCCAGTCGAGTTGGGCGGAGGTCATCTGCTGGGCGCGGATGCGGATGGTGCTGCCGCAGGCGAAGGTGACCGGCAGGATCGCCGCGGCCAGGCGTGCCTGGAGGTCGCAGGTGTCGTAGTAGGCGCAGTTCGCCTTGTCGTAGTAGTCGGTCATCTCCGCGACGCCGACCCAGAGGGTGGCGGTGGAGCCGGTCATCGCGCTCAGGTCGAGCAGGCCCCGGGCCAGCGGTCGCACCTTCGAGCGCAGGGCGGTGTGCTGGAGGAAGCGGCCCAGTTCGCGGCCGGCGTTGGCGACCAGGTAGCCCCGGTCGGTGCCGAGCAGGGCCCGTTTGCCGGTGGCGAAGGCGTACAGCGTGTCCAGCACGCTCGGGTCGGCGGTGACGGTGCTGACGAACTCGGGCACCTGGTGGCCCCGGAACAGCACGGTGTAGACGTTGTTGACCGCGTTCAGCATCCACCACGACGAGTCGTACGAGCTGTCGTAGCGGGTCAGCAGCCGCTTCACCACGTACAGGTAGCGGGCGTTCTCCTCCGCGCTGTCGATGAGCGTGACCGCCTCGGCCAGCACCTCGCCGTTGACGTCGTTGACGTCGCCGGAGCGGCTGTTGGCGAAGAACGTGTCCAGCCCGGCGCGGATGGCGGTGCGCAGGCCGGAGCCGTACGGGCCCACGGTGGCGGGGTGGTTCCACTGCACGTAGTACCCGGCCCGCAGGTACAGCACGAGCTGGGCGGTACCCGTGGCGTTGGTGCCGTCGTAGGAGGCGGCGTTGTCCCGCAGCCCGTACGCCACGCTTGTCATCTGCGCCTCGCGGAAGGCCTGGGAGGCGTCGCTTCCGGAGAGGCTGAAGAGGGTGTTCACGCAGTCGGTGGTGGACGCCCTGATCTGCTGCACCAGGGCGCTGCCGGTCCGGCTCGTGAAGTCGCCGACCGCGCAGGGCGCGGCGACCGCCCCGCGCGCCGACGGGGGGTTGCGCCGTCCCCCGTCGTCGGGCCGGTCGTAGTCGCGGCGCAGTTCCGCACGGGACGAGGGAAGCGGGGCCCGCTCGCTCAGCGGCAGCGGCGCCCGCCGGACGTGGGCGTCACCGGCGCCGGAGCCGAGGCCGGCGTCGCTCGGGGCGGCGCCTGTCGGCCTGGGCGGTGGCGCCGCGTGCGCGGTGCCGGAGGAGGTCGTCGGGGCCAGCCCGAGCGCCAGCACCAGTGCGAGGGGGACGGCGGGCCAGCCGCGTCGGTTTCGTGTTCTCGTGGTTCTCACGGGTCGCCTCCTGGCGTTCGTGGTCCGGCCGGGTCGCCGGCGGGTGGGTGGCGGTGCGGAGTGGCTGCGGCGTCGATTCCCGTCGATCAGGTGGGGTCCGCGCTGTGGGTGGCCAGTACAATGGCACACATCACACATCGTGTAAAGAAATCGCTCGCGATCGATGTGCGTGACGATCCGACTACGGTGCGTTGCCGTTGACAGTCGCTCGGCGGGTCGCCTACGGTCTGCGGGCAACCCACAACTACATAGACGCCGTTCGAACCCGCGCGGGAGAGATCCCGACCGTCCGTCGGGGCGCCGAAGGAGCAAACTCCCAAGAAACTCTCAGGCCCCGTTACCGCTCGGGTGAGGCGAACTCTGGAAAGCAGACGATCATTCGTCTCACCCACGGTGCAAGCCGCCAACCGGCGGTGAAGCTCTCAGGTCGATGACAGAGCGGGAGGCAACCGACCGTACGACGCGACCGCGTCGGAACGAGGGAGGCCTCCGTGCATCAAGGTCCGACGACCCTGCTCCACCCACCCCTGCACGCCGTGCACGCCGAACTCGGCGCCCGGTTCACCGGCTTCGCCGGCTGGTCGATGCCGCTGCGCTACGGCAGCGAGACCGCCGAGCACCGCGCGGTACGCGAACGCGCGGGCCTCTTCGACCTCAGCCACATGGGGCAGCTCGAGGTGTCCGGGCCGCACGCCGCCGCGGCGCTGGACCACGCGCTGGTCGGGCACCTGTCGGCGGTGCCGGTCGGCGGTGCCCGCTACACCATGCTCTGCGACGAGACCGGCGGCGTGCTCGACGACCTGGTCGCCTACCGGCTCGCCGCCGACCGGTACCTGCTGGTGACCAACGCCGTCAACACCCGCACCGCGCTGGCCGCGTTGCACCTACGCTGCGCCGGACACGCGGCGACCGTCGCCGACCACACCGCCGAGCGGGCCATCATCGCCGTGCAGGGCCCGCGTGCGGCCGACACGGTGCGGGCCGTGGTCGGCGCGGAGCCGACCCGACTCCGCTACTACACCGCCACCGCCGTGGACCTCGGCGGACGGCCGGCGCTCGTCGCCCGCACCGGATACACCGGCGAGGACGGCTTCGAGTTCTTCCTCCGGGCCTCGGACGCCGAAGACGTCTGGCGCGCGCTGCTCGCCGCCGGCGCCGGGCACGGGCTGACGCCGGCCGGGCTGGCCTGCCGGGACACGCTGCGCATCGAGGCCGGGATGCCGCTGTACGGTTGCGAGCTGCACCAGGGCGTCACTCCCTTCGAGGCGGGCCTGGGACGGGTGGTGTCCTTCGCCAAGCCGGGCGACTTCGTCGGCCGGGCCGCGTTGGCCGAGCGCCGGGACGCCGGGACCACCACCGTCCTCGTGGGACTGACCGGAACCGGGCGACGCGTACCGAGGACCGGCCATCCGGTGGTCGCGCTGACAGACGGCGTACCGGCACGACCCGTCGGCGTGGTCACCAGCGGCGCGCTGTCACCGGCACTCGACCGGCCCGTTGCGATGGCTCACGTCCACGCCGACGCGATCGAGGCCCGGTCCCGGCTGGGCGTCGTCGTCCGAGGAACCACCGAGCCGGTGCGGACCACCCCGCTGCCGTTCTACCGCCGTCCGCGCTGACGCGCACCGGCCCATCTTCCCAGGAGTGACGACCATGGACGTACCCGCGCGTCTGCGCTACAGCCGCAACCACGAATGGATCGACGACACGGCCGAACCGGCGGCCGTGGGTATCACCGCGTTCGCCGCCGCCGCCCTCGGCGACATCATCCACGCCGAACTGCCCGAGCCCGGCACCCACTTGAGCGCGGGCGAGGTCTGCGGCGAGGTGGAGTCCACCAAGTCGGTGGCCGAGCTGTACCTGCCGGTGAGCGGCGAGATCGTCGCCACCAACGAGGCGGTCGTCGCCGACCCGGACCTGATCGGCACCGACCCGTACGGGGCGGGCTGGCTGGTGCGGGTGCGCCTGACCGACGCGCCGGCGCTGATGACCGCCGACGAGTACCGCGCCTACCTGGCCGACGCCGACGCGGCGGGTGCGGCATGAGCCTGCTCGACCGTGAACTGATCGACGTCGACCCGGAGATCGCCGAGGCGGTCGCCGCCGAGCTGGACCGGCAGCGGCGGACCCTCGGCATGATCGCCTCGGAGAACCACGCGCCCCGGGCGGTCCTACAGGCGCAGGGCTCGGTCCTCACCAACAAGTACGCCGAGGGCTACCCCGGCCGGCGGTACTACGGCGGCTGCGAGCACGTCGACACCGTCGAGCGCCTGGCGGTCGAGCGGGCGAGGCGGCTCTTCGGCGCCGCGTACGCCAACGTGCAACCGCACTCCGGCAGCCAGGCCAACGCCGCGGTGATGGCGGCCCTGCTCGACCCCGGGGACACCATCCTGGGCCTCGACCTCGCGCACGGCGGCCACCTGACCCACGGGATGCGGATCAACTTCTCGGGCCGGTTGTACCGGGCGGTGGGCTACCGAGTGGACGCCGAGAGCCTCCTCGTCGACATGGACGCCGTCGAGCGGCTGGCGCACGAGCACCGACCGAAAATGCTGGTGGCGGGCTGGTCGGCGTACCCGAGGACCCTGGACTTCGCGCGGTTCCGCCGCATCGCCGACGCCGTCGGGGCGTACCTGCTGGTCGACATGGCGCACTTCGCCGGGCTGGTCGCCGCCGGGCTGCATCCCAACCCGGTGCCGCACGCCCACGTGGTCACCCTGACCACCCACAAGACGCTCGGTGGCCCGCGTGGCGGCGCCATCCTCAGCGCGGACACCGACCTGGCCCGGCGTCTCGACTCGGCGGTCTTCCCCGGCCAGCAGGGCGGCCCGCTGGAACACGCCGTCGCCGGCAAGGCGGTGGCGTTCCGCATCGCCGCCGGCGAGGAGTTCCGCGACCAGCAGCGCCGCGCCCTGCGCGGAGCGCGGATCGTCGCCGGGCGCCTGGGCGCCGCCGACGCGCACGACGCCGGCATCCGGGTGGTCGGCGGCGGCACCGACGTGCACCTGGTGCTGGTCGACCTACGCGCGGCGAAGCTGGACGGCCGCCAAGCGGAGCGGCTGCTCCAGAGCATCGACATCACCGTCAACCGCAACGCCGTACCGTTCGACCCCCGTCCGCCGATGGTGACCTCGGGACTGAGGATCGGCACGCCGGGGCTGGCCACCCGGGGCTTCGACGACGCCGACTTCGCCGAGGTCGCCGACATCGTCGCCACCGCGTTGACGACCGCCGAGGGCGACGAGGAACTGCGGGCGCGGGTCCGCCGCCTCGCCGACCGGCACCCGCTCTACGCGGACCCCACGGCCCGCCCGTGACCCGTCCGCCGGGGGCGCGTGCGGACGCGCTCCCGGCGGCACCAACCCCGTCCGCCGCCGTCGGGCGACGGCCTCGTGACTCGGCTCTCCGGAAAGGCGTTCCATGCCGAACAAGCTCCTGCTCCTGGCCGCGGAGAACGACCGCATGCGCGCACTGGTCTCGCGATCGTCCCTGACCCGCGGGATCGTCCACCGCTTCGTCGCGGGCGAGGAGGCTCGTGAGGTGGTCGGCGTGGCACGGCGGCTCGCCGGGGTGGGTCTCCAGGTCACGATCGACCACCTCGGCGAGGGGACGAGGGCGCTCGCGCAGGCCGAGGCCACCCGTGACACGTACCTCGCGCTGCTGTGGTCGCTGCACGCCGCGGACCTGGCCGCGTCCTCCGAGGTCTCACTGAAGGTCTCGGCGTTCGGTGGGTCGTTGCCGGCTGACGGGTACGGGCACGCCCTGCGGCTCATCCGCGACGTCTGCGCCGCCGCCGCGGCCGTCGGCTCAGGCGTCACCATCGACATGGAGGACCACACCACCGTCGACGCGACCCTCTCCCTGCTCGGCGACCTGCGGGCGGAGTTCCCGTGGGTCGGCGTCGCCCTCCAGGCGTGCCTGCGGCGCACGGCGGAGGACTGTCGGCGGCTCGCCCACCCGGGCAGCCGGGTCCGCCTGGTGAAGGGCGCCTACGCCGAGCCCGCCTCGGTGGCGTTCGTGAAGAAGCGCCAGGTCGACGACGAGTTCCGGCGGTGCCTGCGCATCCTGATGGAGGGGCAGGGGTATCCGATGGTCGCCACCCACGACCCGAAGCTCATCGATCACACCCTGCACCTGGCGCGGCAGGGCGGGCGGAGCGTCGAGGACTTCGAGTTCCAGATGCTGTACGGGATCCGCGAGAACGAGCAACTGCGACTGGCCTCGGGCGGGAACCGGATGCGGGTCTACCTGCCGTACGGCCGCGACTGGTACGCGTACTTCATGCGGCGGCTCGCCGAGAAGCCGGCGAACCTGTTGCTGCTCGCCCGCTCGTTCACGCCCGGTTCCGCCAATTGAGTCAACGCCGCCGGGTGCGGCCGACGCGACAGGAAGTACGGCCATGATCAGCGTTTTCGATCTCTTCAGTGTCGGTATCGGGCCGTCCAGCTCTCACACGGTGGGGCCGATGCGGGCCGCCCGTACGTTCGTCGCGGGCCTGAAGGCCGACGGGTTGCTGTCGGGCACGGCGCGGGTGCGGGCGGAGCTTTTCGGCTCGCTGGGCGCGACGGGGCACGGCCACGGCAGCGACCGGGCGGTGTTGCTCGGGTTGGCCGGTGAGGCCCCGGAGACGGTCGACACGGACACGGTCGACGCGCGGGTCGCGCGGATCCGTGGCGGGCGCCGGTTGGGCCTGCTCGACGTGCATGAGGTCGACTTCGACCCGGATCGGGACCTGGTGTTGCACCGGCGTCGGTCGTTGCCGTACCACCCGAACGGGATGACGTTCGTCGCGTACGACGACCGGGGCGCTCAGCTGCGGGCACGGACGTACTACTCGGTCGGTGGTGGTTTCGTGGTAGACGAGGCGGCGGCCGGAGCGGACCGGGTCAGGCCGGACGCCACGCGGGTGCGGCATCCGTTCCTCACCGGCGCGCAGTTGCTCGGCGTGACCGCGTCGACGGGGTTGTCGATCAGTGAGGTGATGCTCGCCAACGAGCTGTCCTGGCGTGGTGAGGGTGAGGTGCGCGCGGGTCTGTTGGAGATCTGGCGGGTGATGCGGGAGTGCGTGGAGCGGGGCTGCTCGCGCGACGGGGTGCTGCCCGGCGGGCTGAAGGTCCGCCGCCGCGCCGCCGAGCTGCGCCGCAGCCTGGAGACGGGGTCCGACCCCGCCGATCCGCTGCGGGCGATGGACTGGGTGACGCTGTTCGCCCTCGCTGTCAACGAGGAGAACGCCGCCGGCGGCCGGGTCGTCACCGCGCCGACCAACGGGGCTGCCGGCATCATTCCGGCGGTGCTGCACTACTACACCCGGTTCTGCCCGGGCGCCTGCGAGGAGGGGGTGGTGCGGTTCCTGTTGGCGGCGGGCGCGATCGGTGTGTTGTTCAAGGAGAACGCCTCGATCTCCGGTGCGGAGGTGGGCTGCCAGGGTGAGGTGGGTTCGGCCTGTTCGATGGCCGCGGCCGGGCTGGCCGAGGCGTTGGGCGGCACCCCGGCGCAGGTGGAGAACGCCGCGGAGATCGGCATGGAGCACAACCTGGGTCTGACCTGCGATCCGGTCGGTGGTCTGGTGCAGATCCCCTGCATCGAGCGGAACGCGGTGGCTAGCATCAAGGCGATCACGGCCGCCCGGCTGGCGCTGCGCGGCGACGGGGTGCACCACGTCTCGCTGGACAAGGTCATCAAGACCATGCGCGAGACCGGCGCGGACATGAAGGTGAAGTACAAGGAGACGGCGCGCGGCGGACTGGCCGTCAACGTGATCGAGTGCTGAACTGCTGCGGTGCGCGGAGCCGGGCCGTGACGCCGGCACCCGCCGCGTCCCGGCTCGGGGGCGGACGCCTGCGCGTCCCCGCTCGGGGCCGATGTCTGTGCGACGATCGTCGGGCGTCGTGCCGACCGGTCCGTCCCGCCGGTCCGCCCACGCACCGGTCTCCGGCAGGCATGCGGGAAGGCACCTCCCACCTCGTACCCCTTGGAGAGCTTGATGTCCTCGTCCCCGGCCCGGGTCCTCGCCGCGCTGAACGCGGTGCGGCCACCCGACCAGGCGTCCCCGGTCATCGGCAGGGCCGTCGTGGTCGGGGGCAGCGTCGCCGGATTGCTGGCGGCCCGCGTGTTGTCCGACTACGCCGAGAGCGTCGTCATCGTCGACCGCGACGATCCAGACGCGACCGGCGGGCGCCCGGGCGTGCCACAGGGGACGCAGCTGCACGCGCTGCTGCCCGGCGGCTTCCTCCAGCTCGAACGCCTGTTCCCCGGCTTCCGCGAGTGGGCCGTTGCCCAGGGGGCGGTCGAGGCTCCACCGGCGGCCAGGCGGAGCTATCTCGACGGGCGTCTGAAGGTCGTCGTACCCGACGACGCCGACAGCCTGGCGGGCACCCGGCCCCTCCTGGAGGGGCTGATCCGCGAGCAGGTGCTTCGGCTGCCCAACGTCAAGACGGTCACCGCCCGCGCCACGGGTCTGGTGTGCGACGGCGCCGCCGTCACCGGCGTCCGCTGCGAGGCCGGCGGGGCGACGGGCGTCGAGTCGGGTGACCTCGTGGTGGACGCGATGGGACGCTCGAGCAGGCTCTCCGAGTGGTTGGAGCAGGCCGGCTGGGAGCGGCCCGCCCTGCGGCGGATGACCGTGGACCTCAACTACGCCACCGCGCTGTTCCGCCGCCGGGAGGTGGATCCGCAGGCGACGGTGGTCATGGCACTGCACACCCCGAGGATGTCCTCGGACGTGGCCGGCGCCGCGTTCTTCGCCGTCGAGGATGGCCGGTGGATGGCCATGATGGCCGGCTACGGCGCCAACCGTCCGGGGCGCACCGCGGACGACTTCGTGCGCCGGCTGCGCGAGCAGTTCCCGCCGGAGTTCGGCGCGCTCGCCGCGAACGAGATGCTCGGCGAGGTCCGGACCTACCGCCACGCCGACAGCCGGCGACGGGACTTCCACGGGCTGAGGCGGCTCCCGGCCGGGCTCGTCAGCGTCGGCGACGCGGTCGCGTCGTTCAACCCGGTGTACGGGCAGGGGATGACGGCGGCGGCGCTGCACGCGGCCTGCCTGTCGACGTACCTGCGGTCGGGCCCGGACCTGGGCGCGCCCGCGCGCCGGTTCTTCGCCCTGCAGAAGGTCGTGGTCGACGTCGCCTGGTCGATGTCGACCTCCGCCGACCTGGCGCTGCCGCACGTCGACGGGCCCTACCCACGCGGCTACCGGCTCTCCAGTTGGGCCAGCAGGCAGATCGTCACGGCGACCGTCACCGACGTGCCGACCGCCCGACGCTTCAACGAGGTCGTCTCCATGCTCGCGCACCCGCGCTCGCTGGCCACCCCCGGCGTGCTCCTGGGCGCGCTGCGCGCCAACCGACGGGCCCGCTGACCGAGCCGTCCGCCGCCCCGGCCGCCCGCGTCCGGGGCGGCGCCGCGCGTCCGGCCGGGATTCCTTGGCGCGTCGGGGATGGCCGCTGGACGGGTTAATCGGATGGACCCGGCCGGGTCGGTCACTATGGTTGGTCGATGGACGTTGTCAGCACTGCCGACGTCTCACCGGGTGACCGGTTCGCCTTCTGGCGCGAGGTCAGCGGGAAGCTCTGGGTGCCGTACGACCTGGCCCGGGAGCGGCAGGCGGAGACCGGCTTCGAGGCACGCGTCGGCATCAGCGAGTTCGGCGCGGTGCAGGCGACCCTGATGACGACGACGGCGCACTCGGTGCGCCGCACGCCCCGGCTGATCCGGCAGGCCGACCCGGAGGTGTTCAAGGTGAGCTGCCTGGTCAGTGGCAGCGGCATCCTGACACAGGACGGCAGACGCGCGGAGTTCGGCGCCGGGGATCTCGTGCTCTACGACACCTCGCGCCCGTACGTGGCCGAGCTCCGGCCGGACGATTCGACGAGCCGGATGCTGCTCCTGCGTTTCCCACGGGCGCTGCTGCCGTTTCCTCCCCGGGAACTGCGTGAACTGAGCGCCGTCCGCATGTCCGGTGCCCGCGGCGTCGGCGCCCTGTCGTCGCGCTTCCTGCTGCAGCTCGCCGACCAGATGGACGAGCTGACCCCGGCCGAGACGGCGCGGCTGGCCACCCTGACGCTCGACGTGCTGATCGCGGCGTTGGCCGACGCCCTGGACGCCCGGAAGATCGTCCCCACGGACACGCGCCGGCGGGCGCTGACCGCCGGCATCCGCGCCTTCATCCACGACCATCTCGGCGACCCGGACCTGAGCCCGGACGTGATCGCCGCAGCGCACCACATCTCCGTGCGCTACCTGCACAAGCTGTTCCAGCAGGAGGAGCACACCGTCGCCGGCTGGATCCGCGAACAGCGCCTCGAACGGTGCCGACGCGACCTCGCCGAGCCCCGGCTCGCCGCCCGCACGATCAACGCGATCGCCGCCCGGTGGGGCTTCACCAGCGCCGCGCACTTCAGCCAGGCTTTCCGCGCCCGTTACGGCCGATCGCCCACCGAGTTCCGCCAGCGTCTCCCGACCGTGCACGGAGACTAAACACCTGTGCGCCCCGCCGCAACGACAGCTGTGGATGCAGCGGGCAGTCTCGTCTCAGGTAGTCGGCTCATCCGGAGCGACAGCAGTTGTCCGTCACCGGTTCGTGGACCTGTGGCAGCGGTCTCGACCCCACTTCTGACACCGCGTCCACCGGCTGAGCTGACAGTCCCGTCACATCGTCAAGGGAGATCCGCATGAGACTCGCACGAATGTCGATGGCCGCCGTTCTGCTGGGCAGCGCCGCCGTGCTGGTGGTCGCCGCTCCGGCCCAGGCGTCCTGCCCACAGGGCATCGCCAGCTTCGAGCCGCAGGTCAACGGCACGTTCGCCGGGACCGGCATCAACATCCGCACCGGGCCCGGCCCCGACTGCACCTCACGCGGACAGGGCCAGCCCGGCCAGACCGCGACGTTCCGCTGCTGGGAGACAGGGCACGACGGCGCCCGCTGGACCTACCTGCACAACCGCGCGACCGGCGTGTCGGGCTGGTCCCGAAGCGACCTGCTCTCCGGTGGGGGCTCCAGGGTCGCGTGCGGCATCTGATCCGCAGCGCGGGGCCTGCCGAGGCGACGTCGCCTCGGCAGGCCCCGCCACGGTCGGCCCGCCAGATCCACGGCCGTCCGGGACCCGGAGCCGCTACCCAGGAACCGAGCCACCCTCAGAGGGTGGTTTCGCCGTTGAGGCCGAAGAAGTCGTGCCATTTGGTGGTGGGGTGGAAGGTGGTGCCGGTGGAGAGTGCGACGTGGACGTCGTTGGTGGTGCCTTTGGTGAAGACGATGATGTCGTCTTTGCCGTCGCCGTTGGCGTCGGCGAGGTAGGGGAACTCGCCGCCGAGGCAGAAGAAGTCGTGCCATTTGACGGTGGTGCCGGCGAAGCTGGTGCCGGTGGAGGTGGCGGCGTAGACGTCGGCGTTGGTGTTGCAGGTGAAGGTGACGATGTCGTCTCGTCCGTCGCCGTTGATGTCGCCGACGCGGGGTTGTTCGGTGCCGACGGCGAAGAGGTCGTGCCATTTTTGGGGTGGGCCGAAGGTGGTGCCGGTGGAGAGGGCGACGATGACGTCGGAGGCGGTGGCGGGGCCTTGGGTGAAGGTGATGATGTCGTCTCGTCCGTCGCCGTTGACGTCGCCGATGGCGGGGTGTTCGCCGGCGATGGAGAAGTATTCGTGCCATTTGATGGCGGTGCCGGTGAATGAGGTGCCGGTGGAGAGGGCGACGTAGACGTCGGCGTTGGTGTCGTGGGTGAAGGTGATGATGTCGTCTTTGCCGTCGCCGTTGACGTCGCCGACTGCGGCGACTTCGGTGTGGGGGGCGAACCAGTCGTGCCATTTGGTGCTGGGGTTGAAGGTGGTGCCGGTGGAGAGTGAGACGTGGACGTCGGCGAGGGTGCCGTGGGTGAAGGCGACGATGTCGTCGCGGTTGTCGCCGTTGAAGTCTCCGGTGAGCAGGGTTTCGCCGTTGAGGCCGAAGAAGTCGTTCCATTTGTGGGAGGTGCCGGCGAAGGTGGTGCCGGTGGAGGTGGAGACGTAGACGTCGTTGAGGGTGCCGTGGGTGAAGGCGACGATGTCGTCGCGTCCGTCGCCGGTGAAGTCCGTGGGCGAACCCGCCAGATACCGGCCACCCGTCGGCGACGTACCGCAGTTGTCGCTGACCAGGTACTTCTGGTGGTACTGGCCGGGGTAGGGCGCCAGCGACGTCCCGTTGATCACGATCGTCTGCCCCACGCCGTTGTAGAGCTGCTCGTAGTGGATGTGCGGCCCCGACGAGTTGCCGGTGCTGCCCGTGGTGCCGATCTGCTGGCCCTGCTGCACGTACGCCCCGTCGGGCACGGAGTAGGAACTGAGGTGGAAGTAGTAGGTGGTCCAACCGCCGCCGTGGTCGATGACGATGTAGTTACCGGCGCCGCTGGGCTGCGAGTACCGCCGGGCGACGCCCGCCGCCGAGGCGACCTGCGGCGTGCCGGCCGTGGCACCCCCGTCGGCCCGCACGAAGTCCAGGGCCTGCCGGACCTCGGCGCTGTGGTGGTCGTACGTCCACCGCTGCCCGCACGGGAACGGGGCCTTGAAGTTCGGCGCGGCGAGCGCGGGGGACGACGTCCCCACCGCGCCGATCAGTGCGCCGACCGTCAGGGTAAGTAGGGCGACCAGGATGCGACGCACCCTGCTCCTCGGATGCCGTGACATGGGTGACTCCGGTCAGGGAAGTGTCGGACAGGGTGGGGCGCGCACCGCCATGGCCCGGGCGGGGCTCGTCGCGCGCGGAAGAGGACCTGCTGGCGGGCCGGAATGCGCGACCCGGCAGCGGTGGGGCAGGGGCGACGACGCGCCGCCGTGGTACGACGGCGGCGCGTCGTCAGCCGGGGATCAGCCGGCGCGGCGCAGGCGCGCCATCATCCCGTTGAGATCCTGGGTGAAGATGGTCTGCCGGAAGACGTGGCCGCCGTCCACCTCACGCCACTCGTGGGGGATGCCCGCGCGGCCGAGGGCGGCGCGGAACTCACGCTGGCCGGCGAGCACCTGGGTCTCGTTCACGGTGTCGAACCAGTTGACCGGATTCGGCGAGGTGCCGGCGACCAGGAAGATGCGCTTGTTGCGGTAGCTCTCGATGCGCTGGATCGGGTTGTCGGCGCTGACCCGCGCCTCGTCCCAGAGCGGCACGCCGTAGACCGTGCCGCCGCCGAGGTCCAGGGCGGCGGAGGTCGCGTTGGCCCAGTGCACGACGAGCCCGAAGTCCCGGCGCAGGCTGGCGGGGCCGGAGTGGGAACTGACCGAGCAGAAGTGGCCGTAGTACTTGGCGGTGTACTTGAGGGCACCGAACCCACCCATCGAGAAGCCGGCGACGGCGCGGCCGTTGTACTCGGGGAAGGTGCGGAAGTTCGACTCGATCCATGGCAGCAGCTGTGCCATGTGGAACGTCTCCCAGTTGCGCGGCCCGACGTTGCTGCTCACCGGGTTCGAGTACCACCCGGTGGCGGCGTCCGGCATGACGACGATGAGTTGCCTGCCTGCGGTCAGGTTGATGATGTTGTGGTGCATGTGGAATTCCCGGAAGTCGGAGGCGCCCCCGTGCAGCAGGTACAGCACCGGGTAGCGCTTGCCGCTGGTGTGGTAGCCGTCGGGGAGCAGGACGTTGACGCCCGGGTCCCACCCGATGGCGTCGGTGGCGAACCGGTAGTACTGCAACCGGCCACCGTTCTCGTTGCGGTCGACGATGCGCAGGCCGTGGCCGTCGCGGGCGGCGGCGGACGCGGGCAGCGGCGCGGCGAGGGCACCGGCGAACGCGCCTGCGGCGGCGACTCCCGCGGCGCCGGTCAGCAGGCGTCGGCGGCTGACGGGCCGGCGGGTGGCAGGGACGTTGTCCATGAGTACCTCCATTGGGGATGGAATCGCGCCGTGACGGCCGCGCGGCGCGGGGCTTTCGACGTGCGCACGACGGGCTCAGAGGGTGGTTTCGCCGTTGAGGCCGAAGAAGTCGTGCCATTTGGTGGTGGGGTGGAAGGTGGTGCCGGTGGAGAGTGCGACGTGGACGTCGTTGGTGGTGCCTTTGGTGAAGACGATGATGTCGTCTTTGCCGTCGCCGTTGGCGTCGGCGAGGTAGGGGAACTCGCCGCCGAGGCAGAAGAAGTCGTGCCATTTGACGGTGGTGCCGGCGAAGCTGGTGCCGGTGGAGGTGGCGGCGTAGACGTCGGCGTTGGTGTTGCAGGTGAAGGTGACGATGTCGTCTCGTCCGTCGCCGTTGATGTCGCCGACGCGGGGTTGTTCGGTGCCGACGGCGAAGAGGTCGTGCCATTTTTGGGGTGGGCCGAAGGTGGTGCCGGTGGAGAGGGCGACGATGACGTCGGAGGCGGTGGCGGGGCCTTGGGTGAAGGTGATGATGTCGTCTCGTCCGTCGCCGTTGACGTCGCCGATGGCGGGGTGTTCGCCGGCGATGGAGAAGTATTCGTGCCATTTGATGGCGGTGCCGGTGAATGAGGTGCCGGTGGAGAGGGCGACGTAGACGTCGGCGTTGGTGTCGTGGGTGAAGGTGATGATGTCGTCTTTGCCGTCGCCGTTGACGTCGCCGACTGCGGCGACTTCGGTGTGGGGGGCGAACCAGTCGTGCCATTTGGTGCTGGGGTTGAAGGTGGTGCCGGTGGAGAGTGAGACGTGGACGTCGGCGAGGGTGCCGTGGGTGAAGGCGACGATGTCGTCGCGGTTGTCGCCGTTGAAGTCTCCGGTGAGCAGGGTTTCGCCGTTGAGGCCGAAGAAGTCGTTCCATTTGTGGGAGGTGCCGGCGAAGGTGGTGCCGGTGGAGGTGGAGACGTAGACGTCGTTGAGGGTGCCGTGGGTGAAGGCGACGATGTCGTCGCGTCCGTCGCCGGTGAAGTCCGTGGGCGAACCCGCCAGATACCGGCCACCGGACCCGCCGCCCGCGTTGACCAGGGAGATGTAGTGGTTCCAGTTCCAGTGCGGACCCGGGTCGGTGTGGTCGTTGCCCGGCAGCTCGTGGTGCCCCCTGATCGCCGTACGGTTCTTCGGCAGGCCGTACTTGTCGCAGAGATAGCGGGTCAGCGCGGCCGACGAGCGGTACATGGACTCGGTGAACCAGCTCGGGTTGTCGACGAAGCCCTCGTGCTCGATGCCCACCGAGTACGGGTTGGCCGACCGCGCGTGGTAGGCGGTGTCGCCCTCGCGCACCATCTGGGTGATCTCGCCGTTGCTCGACTTCACCACGTAGTGGGCGCTCACTCCCGCCGACGGGTTCTGGAACCAGCTCACCGTGCCGGCGTACGAGCCCTGGGTCACGTGCACCACGACAGTGGTGATCCGCGAGGAGCGACCCGCCGCGTAGTTGCCGCCGTACGCCGGGATCCACCGGGCCGGCGCGTACTCGGGCACTGCCGCGGCGAGCGCACCCGGTGCCGCCGCCCCGGCGGGGGCGACGCGGGCGTACCTGCCGAGTTCCGGCTGCACCCGCTGGGGCGTGACCCGCACGGAGGGCGCGCTGATGCCGGCCCGCAGCAGGTCGTAGACGTGGTCGGCGTACAGGCGGGCCGTCGCGTCGTCGGCGGCGTACGCGTACCGCGCGACCACCGGGTACCAGGCGGAGATCCGGTCCCGGTCGGCGGCCGTGAGCCGCTCGGCGTCGGCGAGGTCCCGCAGGAGGGCCGCGCCGCCCCTGATGTTGGCCGAGGTCACCGACTTCAGGGCGGCCACCGGTTGCCCGGTCAGTTCGGCCGCCCGTTCCAGCGTGCGCTGGCGGGGGTTGCTGACCAGGTGCATGACGCCGTAGCCGTTGGCCTGGCTGGGCTGCCCCTCGTGTCCGTCGAGCCGGGTCTCGCCGTAGCCGACGGCGACCAGCAGGTCCCTGGGTACGTCGAACTCGCCGGCCGCCCGCGTGAAGGCCGTGTCGAGCGGGCCGGCGGCGGGCCTGGCCGGCGCGGCGGCGGCCGGCGCGACGGGGCTCAGTAGCGCCGCCGCGAGGACGACGGCGGCACCCCCGCGCCAGGAGAGTCTGTCGGGTCTCATGGTGGTCTCCCGTCCGCGGGTCACAGGGTGGTCTCGCCGTTGAGGCCGAAGAAGTCGTGCCACTTGGCGCTGGCGCCGAAGGTGGTGCCGGTGGAGAGCGCGACGTGGACGTCGTTGGTGGCGCCCTTGGTGAAGACGACGATGTCGTCCTTGCCGTCGCCGTTGACGTCGGCGAGGTAGGGGAACTCGCCGCCGAGGCAGAAGAAGTCGTGCCACTTGACGGTGGTGCCGGCGAACGACGTGCCGGTGGAGGTGGCGGCGTAGACGTCGGCGTTGGTGTTGCAGGTGAAGGTGACGATGTCGTCTCGTCCGTCGCCGTTGATGTCGCCGACCCGGGGGAGTTCGGCGCCCACGGCGAACAGGTCGTGCCACTTCTGGGGGGTGCCGAAGGCGCTGCCGGTGGAGAGGGCGACGATGACGTCGGAGGCGGTGGCGGGGCCCTGGGTGAAGGTGATGATGTCGTCTCGGCCGTCGCCGTTGACGTCGCCCAGGGCGGGGTACTCGCCGGCGATGGAGAAGTACTCGTGCCACTTCACGGCGGTGCCGGCGAACGATGACCCGGTGGACAGCGCCACGTACACGTCGCCGGCCGCGTTGTGGGTGAAGGCGACGATGTCGGCGCGGCCGTCGCCGTTGACGTCGCCGACCGCGCCGATCTCCGCGCCGGGGGCGAACCAGTCGTGCCACTTCTGGCCGCCGCCGAAGCTGGTGCCGTTCGACAGCGCCACGTACACGTCGCCGGTGTTGCCGTGCGCGAAGGTGACGACGTCGTCGCGTCCGTCGCCGTCGACGTCGCCGGTCGAGGCGGTCTCGCCGCCGATGGAGAAGAAGTCGTTCCACTTCACCGAGGTCCCGGCGAAGCCGGCGCCCGTGGAGGTGCTCACGTAGACGTCGGCGAGGGCGTTCTGGGTGAAGCTGACGATGTCGTCGCGTCCGTCGCCGCTGACGTCGGTGGCGGACCCGCCGGCGATGGCGTGGGTCCGTGCCGCCTCGTCGAGCAGGGTCCGCGCCTTCGTCGCCACCTGGTCGTAGCGGTCGGGGAAGCCGGAGCGCTGCACGCACTGGGCGACCTGCCCGGGGGTGTAGCGGGGGTTGTTGCGGTCGCAGACGATCGCGCGGGTGACGTACTGGGCTGTGGCGTAGACCGGGTCCATGATCTGCTCCGGCGTGCCCCAGCCGTAGTCCCACCGCTGCTGGAACACCCCGAGCGAGGACTTGTCGCCGCACGGCAGGTTGTTCATGTGCGACTCGACCCAGCCGGCCTCGAACGCGGACAGCATGACCTTGTCGTTGACGTTGTGGGCGCGGGCGACCCGGTAGACGATCACGCTGATCGCGGGGTCGTGGTTGGCGGGGATGGAGGTGCAGGCCAGCGTGCCGATCGGGGCGTCGGCCTGCGCCGGCGCGGTCGCCACGACCGACGCCAGCGCGGTGCAGAGGCCGACCAGCAGGGCGAGGGGGGTACGTCTCACGATGCTCCTCTGAGGGGTGTCAGCGGTGCGGCGAGCGGTCCCGCCACGGAGGCGCGCCGCCGCCAGGAGGGCCGCCCGGGCTGACGGGTGCGTCGCCGCGTCGACACCTCCCCGTCGGTGGGAAATCGATTGCCGAGGAGTATCACCAGGACCCCGACGGCTGTCAATGCGTCCTGGAATCTTCCTTCGGCAACTGAGCGGTGGCGGTAAAGTATTGACATCTCGCGATGCCCCCCGGTTAACTCCCGAGCAATCGATTTCTCGCCGCTCCGACGGTCATCCTGGAGGGACATCCATGAAGCCCCACCTCCGCCGCTGGCTGGCTCTGGCCGCGGCGCTGGCGAGCATGATCCCCCCGACGGCGGCGCACGCCGCCGAGCCCGCCCCGGCCCCGTACGGTGTCGGGGCGCTCGCCGTCGTCGACGACAAGGGCCCGGTCGGCTGGGACGTCTACCGCCGCCTCGACCGGCTGCCCGAGCTGGCGGCCGGCAGCCGCACCCGGCAGTTCTCCAGCTTCGCCCGGGACGGCTCCAACGACGACGGCTTCGTCGGCACCTACTCGTGCCTGCGCCAGGCCGGCGGCTGCGTCATCGCCGAGGACCGCGGAGCCGGCGAGGTCCAGTCGATCTGGTTCACCCGCGACGAGGGCAACGTCACCGCCACCGGCTGGATCCGCGTCGAGCTCGACGGCGTCACGGTGGTCGACACCAGCCTCCAGCGCCTCGTCGACGGCGGTCTCGGCTCCCCGTTCGTGTTCCCGCTGGTCACCAACGCCGACCAGACCTCCGGCGGGGTCACCGTCAAGGTCCCCATGCCGTACCGCGAGTCCATGCGGATCACCACCCAGTTCAACCCGCTGTTCCACCACGTCACCTACCGCACGTTCGCGGACGCGGTCGGGGTGTCCAGGTTCGACCCCGCCGACCCCGCCGCCGACGTGGTCGAGAAGCTGCGCGCCGCCGGCCAGCGCGACCCGAAGCCGAGCCAGCCGGGCGCGAGCACCAGGACCGCCCGCGTCGACGTTCCGGCGGGCGGGCAGTCGACACTCGCCACGCTCACCGGCCCCGCCGCGGTCACGGCGCTGCGGCTGCGGCTGCCCGACGCCGCCGCCACCGCGCCGACGCTGTCGGGCCTGCGGCTGCGGATCACCTTCGACGGGCGGAGCACGGTCGACAGCCCCGTGGGCGAGTTCTTCGGCGCCGGACTCGGCGAGCGCTCCGTCCGCTCGCTGATGTTCGCCATGGACTCCGCACCCGGCGGCTGGTACAGCGCCTGGTGGCCGATGCCGTACCGCTCCACCGCGACGATCTCGGTCGCCAACACCACCGGCGCCCCCGTCGCCGGCGTCCAGGCGGAGGTGACCACCGCGCCGGGCACCGCCTGGAACGGCGCCCTCGCCCCCGACGGCGCCGCCGGCTACTTCACCACCCAGTCCCGCCGCGCCGAGACGGTCGGGGGCGACGACTGGATCGTCGCCGACCAGGCCGGCCGGGGACGGTTCGTCGGCGTGTCCCAGACCGCCCGCGGTCACATCGTCGGCGGCAACACCCGCAACTACCTGGAGGGCGACGAGCGCGTCCACGTCGACGGCTCGCCCACGCCGCAGATCTACGGCACCGGGACCGAGGACTTCTACGAGTCCGGTTGGTACTTCAACCGCGGCGAGTACAGCGGCGTCTTCACCGGTAACACCGCCCACCTGCTGCGCTCCGGCGGCTGTGCCGACGAGTGCGACGCCATGTACCGGCTGATGATCGGCGACGCGGTGCCCTACGCCACGGCGCTGCGTTTCGGCATCGAGCACGGCCCCGCCAACGACATGCCGGCGAACTACGCCTCGACCGCCTTCCTCTACACCCAGCCGACCGTCGCCCTGCGCCGCACCGACACGCTGGTCACCGGCGACGCCGCCAGCCGCGCCGGGCACGCCTACACCGACTCCGGGAGCCAGTACCCGCTGACCGCCGCGTACGAGGGCGACGACGACAACGCTCCCGTCGCCGGCCAGATGCGCGCCACCAGCGGCGCCGCCAGCTTCCGGCTCGCCGTGGACCCCGCCAACCAGGGCGTACGGCTGCGCCGGCACGGCGACCAGGCCGGCGCGTACCAGCAGGTCGCCGTGTCGGTCGACGGCCGGCCGGCCGGCGTGTGGCGGCAGCCGCTGGGCAACGACCGGCAACGCTGGCTGGCCGACGAGTTCGTCCTCCCGGCCGCGCTGACCGCCGGCCGCTCGGCGGTCACCGTCACCCTCACCCCGGCGGCCGGCGCCCCGGCCTGGACGGCGGCCCGCTACGAGGCCGACAGCATGGTCACCCCGTTCCTCGACGTCACCGCGCCGGGCGCGGTCGCCGGCCTCGGCCTGGCCGGCGGTCGGGTGCACGCCCTCGGCCTGTCCTGGTCGGCGTCGCCGGACGACGTGGGCGTCGCCGGCTACCGGGTCTACGCCTCGCGCAACCCCGGCGTCGCGACCACCCCCGCCAACCTGGTCGGCACGACCCGGACGACCACGTTCCGGCACGGCCCGCTGCCGGCCGGACAGACCCGTCACTACCGGGTCGTCGCGGTCGACGGCGCCGGCAACGCCTCCGCGCCCTCGGCCGAGGTGTCGGCCACCACCCGCACCCGCAACACCAGCGACGCCAACGGCGACCGCCGCGACGACGCCGTCGCGTTCACCCGGGGCGCCACCGCGGACGTGACCACGTCGGTGTCGGACGGCACCCGGTTCGTCCCGGACGGCCGGAGGTGGAACGACTTCTTCGCCGTCGGCGAGGAGACCCCGTTCACCGGCGACGTCGACGGCGACGGACGGGCCGACGTCATCACCTTCACCCGGGGCGACAGCGCCGACGTCTACGTGGGGCTCTCCACCGGCACGACGTACGCCGCCGGGGTCAAGTGGCACGACTTCTTCGCCACGGGCACGGAGATCCCCGCCGTCGGCGACGTCAACGGCGATGGGCGCACCGACATCATCACCTTCACCCGGGGCGCCGCCGCCGACGTGTACGTGGCGCTGTCGACCGGCAGCGGCTTCGGCCCCGGCGTCAAGTGGCACGACCACTTCGCGCTCGGCGACGAGCTGCCGGCGGTGGGCGACGTCGACGGCGACGGGCGCGACGACATCGTGACGTTCACCCGGGGCGCCACCGGCGACGTGTTCGTCTCCCGCTCCGACGGGACGCGGTTCGTCGAGGACGGCTGGAAGTGGCACGACTCGCTCGCCCTCGGCGACCAACTGCCGGCGCTGGGCGACGTCGACGGCGACGGGCGCGACGACGTGGTGACGTTCACCCGGGGGACCGCCGGCGACGTGTTCGTGGCGCTCTCCGACGGCACGCGCTTCGTCGCGCAGGCCGGCAGGTGGCACGACTGGTTCGCGGTGGGCGACGAGCTGCCCGGCATCGGCGACTTCAACGGCGACGGAAGGGCGGACCTCGTGACGTACACGCGGGGAACCAGTGCGGACACGTACGTGGCGCTGTCGACCGGCGGCGGCTTCGGCACGGGCGTCAGGTGGCACGACCAGTTCGCGCCCGGCACCGACCTGCCCCGCCCGAGCGTGTCGTGATGCGCGCGCCCCGGATGCTCGCGGTGCTCCTGCTCGGCGCCGCCCTGCTGACCGTCCCGGCCGCGCCGGCCGCCGCCGAGGACGTCGTGCGGGCCGAGGCGGAGTCGCTGACGGTGACCTCGTCGACCGCCCCGGTCGAGGCGCAGGCCAACTGCTGCGGCGTCGCCTGGTCGGCGGGCCGCCAGCTCTGGCTGCGGGCCGCCCGGGCGGGCGACTCGGTCACCGTGTCGCTGCCGCCGGTGCCGGCCGGGCAGTACGACATCGGCGCCGTGCTCACCCGCGCCGCCGACTACGGCACCCTGCGCTTCGCCGTCGACGGGGTCGCCGTCGGCCAGCTCTTCGACGGCTACGCCCCGACCGTGCGGCGCGTCGAGGCCGTACCGCTGGGATCGGCCTCGCTCGCCGCCGGCAGCCACCGGCTGACGGTGACGGTGACCGGCCGCTCCGCCTCCTCGACGGGGTTCTTCGCGGGCCTGGACACGCTCACCCTGCGCCGCGTCGGCCCGCTGGCGGCGGTCACCACGACGGCGTACGAGACGGTGGCCGAGACGCCGGCGCGGGGGCCGCTGACCCGGGTCTTCGACCCGGGCGCGGGGGAGCCGACGGCGTGGTACTACAACGACCACACGATCGTGCGCGACCAGCGGACCGGACTGTGGCACGCCTTCGCCATCACCCACGCCGAGCCCGGCGCGCCGCAGGACGAGAAGAGCTTCGGCCACGCCACGGCGCCCACCCCCACCGGCCCGTGGACGAAGCAACGACCGACGTTGACGGCCGATCCGGCGAGGGGCGAACAGTGGATCTGGGCGCCCCACGTCGTCCACGACCAGGGCACCTACTACATGTTCTACGCGGCCGGCAGCCCCGACTACGCGAACTACCGGATGCACCTGGCCACCTCGACCGACCTGTTCACCTGGACCCGCAGCCCCGCCAACCCGCTGTTCACCGACGGCTGGGAGGCGCGCGACCCGATGGTGACCCGGGTCGGTGACCGCTGGGTCATGTACTACACGGCGACCTCGAACCCGCAGGGCGGCAACCACGTGGTCGCGTACCGCACCAGCACCGACCTGCGGACGTGGAGCGGCCGGGGCGTCGCGTACGCGTCGCCGCACACCGGCCGGGCCGCCGGGCAGACGGAGTCGCCGTTCGTGGTGCGCCGGGGGGACTGGTGGTACCTCTTCGTCTGCTGCGACGGCACGGACTACGGCGCGGCGTACCGGCGCACCGCCGTCTACCGCAGCCGCGACCCGCTGCGCTTCGAGGGGGCGGAGAAGGTGACCGTGCTCGACGCGCACGCCGCCGAGGTGGTGGTGGACGGAGACAACTGGTACCTGAGCCACGCCGGCTGGGGCCAGGGCGGGCTGTGGCTCGCCCCGCTGACCTGGTCCCCCCAGGTGGTCGCCCGCGGCTACCAGGTGAGCACCGGCTTCCTGCGCGCCGACGTGCGCACCTGGCCGCACACCCGGATCGCGTCCCTGGCGGTCGACCCGGCCGGCGCGGGGGCGTACCGGCCGGCGTTGGACTCGTCGCACCGGGGCACCGGTCCCTACCTGGCGGTCGGCCGCTTCGACGTCACGGACCGGGCGGGCCCGCCGGCACGGGTGGACGTCTCCGCCGACGGTTCCCGGATCAACCTGGTCGGCATGCGGATGGGCGACGAGCCGGTCACCGCCGACTGGCTGCTGACCGTGGCGCCCCGCTGGGCCGGGCCGGCGCTGCAGAGCGACGTCACCTGGTCGGTGACCGGCCAGACGACGGCGCCGGTGTGGGAGGTGGCGTTCAACGTCGACGGCGCCCTGCCGTCGGTCGGCGATCCCGCCGTGGCGGCCCGGCCGACCGGGGACGTGCCGGGGATGCCGACCTGGACGATGACCTCCGGCGCGGATCTGTCCCTCGTGGCCGCCCACCGCTGGGCCTCGGCGTGGCGCGGCGACAACACCTGGTACGACGCCGGCCACGCGATGGCGGCCTGGCAGCCGCTGTGGCGCAACGGGGGCGCCGCGTGGCCGCCGGGGCAGTACCCGGGCGGGACGTGGCGGTTCGCCGCCAGCGGGGTGGGGCGGGACACCGCGTTCGCCGAGACCGTGCACGCGGCGGTCAACGCGGTGCCCTGAGGGCCGCCGGTGCGGGTCGGGCAGCGCGGGGTGGCGGCCCGGCCCGCACCGGGGGCGTTGACATCACTTCGATGCCCGTCTATGTTGCCAGAAATCGATTTCCGATCTTCCCGGAGGCCCGCGTGAGCGACCAGGTGACCGTCGCCATGTCCGGCATCACCAAGCGCTTCGGCGGCGTCCACGCCCTGCGCGGCGTGGACCTCACCCTGCGCGCCGGCGAGGTCCACGCCCTGCTGGGGGAGAACGGGGCCGGGAAGTCCACCCTGATCAACATCCTCTCCGGCGTCGTCACCGACTACGACGGGGAGATCTCGATCGGCGGCCGGCCCGCGCGCTTCGCCGGCCCGGCCGCCGCCCAGGCCGCCGGCATCGCCACGATCCACCAGGAACTCGACCTGGTGCCGGCGCTCTCCGTGGCCGAGAACCTGGTGCTCGGCCGGGAACCGCGCACCCGGCTGCGGACGCTCGACCGGCGGGCGATGACCCGCGCCGCCCGGGACTGGCTGGGCCCGCTCGGCGGCCAGATCGATCCGCGCCGGCCCGTCGGTTCGCTGCGCGTCGGTGAGCAGCAGCTCGTCGAGATCGCCAAGGCGCTCTCCCTCGACGCCCGCGTCCTCGTCATGGACGAGCCGACCGCCGCGCTCGCCGACGCCGAGGTGCGGCGGCTGATGTCCACCATCCGCGCGCTGCGCGAGCGCGGCGTGGCCGTCGTCTACATCTCCCACCGGCTCGAGGAGATCGAGCACATCGCCGACCGGGCCACCGTCCTGCGCAACGGCGAGGTGGCCGGCACGCTGCGCCCGGGCCCCGCCGACCGGCAGCGGATCATCACGCTGATGGTGGGACGTCCGGCGGAGGCGCTGTTCAGCGCGGGATCCGCCGGGCCCGCCCGCCCCGCGGGGCCCCCGGTGCTGGAGGTCGACGACCTCGCCGTACGACCCCGGGGCACCCGGCCCGGGCGCTGCGAACCCGCCGGCGTCAGCCTGACCGTGCGCGCCGGGGAGATCGTCGGTCTGGCCGGCCTGATGGGGGCGGGACGCACCGAACTGCTGGAGACCCTGTACGGCGCCGGCCCGCCCGGTCGCCGCAGCGGCCAGGTCCTGCTGGCCGGCCGCCCGTACGCACCGCGTGGCCCCCGTGCCGCCCTGCGCGCCGGCGTCGGCTTCGTGCCGGAGGACCGCCGCCGCTCCGCCCTGGTGCTGGAGCACCCCGTCGGCCGCAGCATCGTCCTGGCCGCCCTGCGCCGGCTCAGCACCGCCGGAGTCGTCCGCGCCGGACGCGAGCGCGACGCGGTGCGCCGGCAGGTCGCCGCCCTGGCGATCAAGACGTCGTCGTCGGCCGCGCCGGTCGGCTCGCTCTCCGGCGGCAACCAGCAGAAGGTCGTCTTCGCCCGGCACCTGCTCACCCGTCCCCGCCTGCTGCTGCTCGACGAGCCGACCCGGGGCGTCGACGTGGGCGCCAAGGCGGAGATCTACCGGCTGCTGCGCCGCCTCGCCGACGACGGCATGGGCATCCTGCTCGCCTCGTCGGAGCTGCCCGAGCTGACCGGCGTCTGCGACCGGATCGTGGTCCTGCGGCGCGGACGGGCCGTCGCGGAACTCGCGGCCGACGGGTGCACCGGCGAGGACATCCTGACCGCGGCCATGGGCGGCACGGCCGCCGGAGGGGACGACCGATGACCCACCTGCGCGCACCGGACCAGGGGCCCGGCACGCCGCTGGCGCCGGCCGGCGGCGACCCGGCGGCCGGCGCCGGCCGGTGGCGCCGGGCCGGCGGCCGGGGCGACCTCGTCGAGCGGCTCTTCGCCGTGCAGAGCCTCTTCGCGCTGCTGCTGGTGTTCGTGCTGGCCATCGCCGTCTCGCCCCGCCGCGACGGTGAGATCCTCTTCTTGTCCACGGAGAACCTCGGCAACATCGTCCGCGCGGTGTCCGAGATCGGGATCATCGCCATCGGCATGACGTTCGTCGTCCTGCTCGGCGGCATCGACCTCTCCGTCGGCGCCATCCTCGGCCTCTCCGCCGTCGGCACCGCCACGCTGATGGTCGACTCCGGGCTCGGCATCCTGCCCGCCGTCACCGTCGTGTTGCTGATCGGCGCCCTCTTCGGCGCGTTGCAGGGCTACGCGACGGCCCGGCTCGGCATCCAGTCGTTCATCGTCACCCTCGCGGGACTCCAGGTCGCGCGCGGCCTCGCCCGGATCTGGTCGGGCGGGCTCGGCATCCCGATCGCCTACGGCGACGGCCCGCAGGAGGCGCCCCCGGCGTTCGAGATCCTCAACGGCACGATCAACGGGGTGCTGCCCGTCCCGGCCGTGCTGTTCATCGGCATCGGGGTGGCCGCGATCGTCGTGCTGCGCAAGACCGCGTTCGCCCGCCACGTCTACGCCATCGGCGGCAACGAGAAGGCCGCCCGCCTCTCGGGCGTGCCCGTGCTGCGGGTCAAGGTCGCGGTCTTCGCGATCGCGGGCCTGCTCGCCGCCGTGGCCGGCATCATCCACGCCGGACAGCTCAACCAGGGCAGCCCCAACGACGGCGCCGGCTACGAACTCGACGCCATCGCCGCAGTGGTCATCGGCGGCACCAGCCTCGCCGGGGGCACCGGCTCGATGGGCGGCACCCTCGCCGGGGCGCTGCTGCTCGGCATCCTCAACAACATCCTCGCGCTCAACAACATCGACGCCAACGTGCAGCTACTGATCAAGGGGCTGGTGATCGTGGCCGCCGCCGGGCTGCAGAAGCTCCGCCGCAGCATCGTCTGAACCGCCACCGAACAAGGAGCGTCATCATGCGCACCCGTACCGTCCTTCTCGCGCTGCTGTGCACCGGCGCGCTCGTCACCTCCACCGCGTGCAGCGTGGAGAAGCCGTCCGACGGCGGCGACGCCACGGCCGCGAAGTGCGGCGCCGGCAAGGACTTCCTCATCGGCATGTCGCAGGCCAACAACGCCGAGCCCTACCGGCAGGTCATGAACAACGACGTGCAGACGGCGGCGAAGGCCGTCCCCGGGTTCACCGTGGTGGTCGCCGACGCGGCGCAGGACAACAGCAAGCAGGTCGCCGACGTGGAGAACTTCCTCACCCAGAAGATCGACCTGCTGGTCATCTCGCCGAACGAGGCCAAGCCGCTGACCGCGGTGGTGCGCAAGGCGTACGACCGGGGGGTCCCGGTGATCGTGCTCGACCGCAAGGTCGAGGGCGAGGCGTACACGGCCTTCATCGGCGGGGACAACGTCGCCATCGGCAGGGCGGCCGGCGAGTTCTACGCCACGACGCTGCTGCCGGCCGGCGGCAAGGTCATCGAGATCGCCGGGTTGCCCGGCTCCACGCCGGCGGCCGAACGCGCCCAGGGCTTCCGGGAGGGCATCGCCGCCAACCCGAAGATCGACGTCGTCGCCTCCCAGCCGGGGGACTGGCTGCGGGAGAAGGGTCAGTCGGTGGCCGACGCGCTGCTCAAGGCCCACCCGGACGCCGCCGCCGTGTACGCCCACAACGACCCGATGGCCGAGGGCGCGTACCTGGCCGCGAAGGCGGCCGGGCTGCACACCAAGGTGAAGTTCACCGGCATCGACGCCCTGCCGGTGCCGTCGGGCGGGATCAAGGCCGTCGAGCAGGGCCGGCTGGCGGCGACCTTCCAGTACGCCACGGGCGGCCGGGAGGCCGTCGACCTGGCCCGCCGGATCCTTGTCGACTGCGCCGAGGACGTCCCGCGTACCACCACCCTCGACACGATGCGCGTCACGAAGGAGAACGCCGCCGAGACGTACGCGAAGCTCGGTGGCGTCGCCTGAGCGCCGAGCCGGCGCGGCCCGGCGGGCCGCGACCCGGACCTGGAGGAGCGGGGGAGACCTGGCATGACGGTGGCCGCGGTGCTCGGGGTCGACATCGGCACGTCCAGCAGCAAGGGCGTCCTCGTCGACCTGTCCGGGCGCGTGCTGCGCTCCCGCGTCCGGGAGCACCGGGTGGACCGGCCGCGACCCGGCTGGGTGGAGATGGACGGCCGCGTCTGGTGGGACGAGTTCGTCGCCCTCACCCGTGAGCTGCTGGCCCCGGGCGACGCCCACGTGGTGTCGGTCGGGGTCAGCGGGATGGGGCCGTGCGTGCTGCTCACCGACGCCGCCGGCACGCCCCTGCGCCCGGCCGTCCTCTACGGCGTCGACACCCGGTCCACGCCGCAGATCGCCCGGCTGACCGAGCGCTTCGGCGCGGACGAGATCCTGCGCCGGTGCGGCTCGACGCTGTCGACCCAGGCGGCGGGGGCGAAGGTCGCCTGGGTCGCCGACGCCGAGCCGGAGCTGTTCGCCAGGGCCCGGCGGCTGTTCATGCCGAGCTCCTGGCTGCTCTGGCAGCTGACCGGCCGGTACCTGCTCGACCAGCACTCGGCCAGCCAGTGCACGCCGCTGTACGACAGCGCGGCGCAGACCTGGTACCGCCCCTGGGCCGACGAGATCGCCCCCGGGCTGGAGCTGCCCGAGCTGCGGTGGCCCGGCGACGTGGCGGGGACGGTGACCGCCGGGGCCGCCGCGACCACCGGGCTGGCGCCCGGCACCCCGGTCGTGACCGGGACGATCGACGCCTGGTCGGAGGCGCTCAGCGTGGGCGCCCAGGGCGTCGGCGACCTGATGCTCATGTACGGCACCACGATGTTCCTCGTGCACACGGTGCCGCAGCCGCTGACCAGCCCGTCGCTGTGGGGCACCGTCGGCGCGCTGCCGGGCACCCGCAACCTGGCCGGCGGCATGGCGACCTCCGGGGCGATCACCGGGTGGCTGCGGGAGCTGTTCGACGCCGCCGACTACCCCGAGCTGCTGCGCCTGGCCGAGCGGTCCGGGCCGGGCGCGCGGGGGCTACTCATGCTGCCGTTCTTCGCCGGCGAGCGGACCCCCATCCTCGATCCCGACGCCCGGGGCGTCATCGCCGGCCTGACGCTCTCCCACGGGCGCGGCGACATCTACCGCGCGGCGCTGGAGGCGACCGGGCTGGCCGTGCGCCACAACATCGAGACGATCGAGGCGGCCGGCGGCGACATCCGTCGCGTCGTGGCGGTGGGCGGCGGCACCCGGGGCGACCTCTGGACGCAGATCGTCTCGGACGTCACCGGCCGGGCGCAGCACATCCCGTCGGTCACCATCGGTGCGAGCTACGGCGCCGCCTTCCTCGCCGCCGGCGCGGTGCGGCGGGTCGACATCCACCGGTGGAACCCGATCCGGGAGGTCCGCGAGCCGCGCCCGGCGCTCGCCGCCGACTACGCGGAGCTGTACGGGCTGTACCGGCAGCTCTACGCCGGCTCGAAGTCCGTCGCCCACGCGTTGGCCGCCCGGCAGACGCGCCTCGCGGCCCCGCCCCAGCCAGGTACCGACGAGCCAGTGGAGGAAGTCAACCCGTGAGCAACTACACCATGCCGGTGCTGGTCGACCCGCCGGCCGCCGCCCCCCGGACGGTCTACACGGTCGCCAGCGGTGACCTGCGGCCGGCCGCCAACGTCACCGGCTGGCCGACCCAGCAACGCCTGGAGGCGGACCTCGCCGACGCGGTGACGGCACTGGGCTGGCGGACCCGGCGGGCCCATCCGGTGGACGCCGGCGCGGGCCACGGCTTCATCGACAGCCAGCGCGCCGGCATCGAGGTCTTCCAGGGGATCCCGGTCGACGCCCCGCTCGTCGTCGTGGAGGCGGTGTGGCAGTACAGCCACCACGTGCTGGCCGGGCTGCGCGCGCACCGGGGCCCGATCCTGCTCGTGGCGAACTGGAGCGGGGAGTTCCCCGGCCTGGTCGGCCTGCTGAACCTCGCCGGCAGCCTCACCAAGGCGCGGGTGCGGTACTCGGCGCTGTGGAGCGAGGACTTCACCGACGAGTGGGCGCGCGACGGGCTGAAGGCCTGGCTGGAGACCGGCGAGGTGGTCCACGACGAGAGCCACGTGCGGGACCTGCCGCCGTTGCCGTCCGACCCCGAGGTCGCGCTCGGCGTGGCGCTGGCCCGGCAGCTGCGGCGCCGGCCGGCCGTCGTCGGCGTCTTCGACGAGGGCTGCATGGGCATGTACAACGCGATCATCGACGACGAACTGCTCAACCCGCTCGGCATCTACAAGGAGCGGCTGTCGCAGAGCGCGCTGGTCGCGGAGATGTCGCGGGTGCCCGACGCGGAGGCGCACGCGGTGCGGGCGTGGCTCGATGCCGCCGGGATGACCTTCCACACCGGCACGGACGAGGCCACCGAACTGACCGACGCCCAACTGCACAGCCAGTTCAAGATGTACGTCGCGGCGCTGCGCATCGCCGACGACTTCGGCCTGGACGCCGTCGGCATCCAGTACCAGCAGGGCCTCAAGGACACCGTGCCGGCGAGCGACCTGGCCGAGGGGCTGCTCAACGACGTGTCCCGGCCGCCGGTCACCAGCCGGGACGGCACGCGCGAGCTCTACGCGGGGCGGGCCCTGCCGCACTTCAACGAGGTCGACGAGGGCGTGGCGGTGGACTCGCTGGTCACCAACCGGATCTGGACCGCGATGGGGATGGACCCGGCCACCACCCTGCACGACATCCGCTGGGGGGAGTCGTACGGGCCGGACTTCGTCTGGGTGTTCGAGATCTCCGGCTCGGTGCCCGCGTCCCACAACGGCGGCTACGACCGGTCGTACAGCATGCGGCAGCCGCCGATGTACTTCCCGCTGGGCGGCGGCACCCTCAGCGGCGTCTCCCGGCCGGGCGAGATCGTCTGGTCGCGGATCTTCATCATGGACGGGGTGCTGCACGCCGACCTGGGCCGGGGCACCGTGGTCGAGCTGCCGGCCGCCGAGACGCAGCGTCGGCTGCGGGCCACCACGCCGCAGTGGCCGATCATGCACGCCGTGCTGCACGGCGTGGGCCGCGACCAGTTGATGGCACGGCACAAGGCCAACCACGTCAACGTGGTCTACGCCGACGACGCCGACGCCGCCGACCGTGCCCTGCGGGTCAAGGCCGCGATGCTCGACGCGATGGGGGTGCGGGTGCACCTGTGCGGCGACGTGGCGCTGTGACCCCGGCGGGTGTCCCGCCGCCGGCTCACCGGGCCGGGGCGGGCCCACCCGCGCCGGCCGCGGGCTGTCCGTCCGGCAGGGAGCGGACCGAACTCTCGCGGACCCGCAGGGTCGTCCGCAGGGTGACGGTCGAGGACGCCTTCGCGGGGTTGGCGATCCGCTCGGTGAGCAGCGACGCCGCGGCCCGCCCCAGGTCGTACGTGGGCTGCGCGACGGTGCTCAGCGAGGGCCGCACCAGGTGGGCCCAGGGAATGTCGTCGAAACCGACCACGCCGCACCGGGCGGGCACGGCGACGCCCCGGTCGACCAGGCACTCCACCGCGCCCACCGTCATCAGGTTGTTGGTGACGAAGACCGCGTCCGGCGGCTCGGCCGCGTTCAGCAGGGATGCCATGGCCCGGTAGCCGCCGTCCTCCCGGAAGTCGGCGTACCGGATGAGGTCCTCCGGCGCGCTCCGGCCGGCGGCGCGCAGGGCCTGCTGGTATCCGCGTAGCCGCTGGACGGCGGTGGAGATCCGCCGTGGTCCCGTGACGCAGGCGATCCGGCGGTAGCCGCTGTCGATCAGGTGGGCGGTGGCCGTCTCGGCGCCGTGGACGTTGTCCACGAGCACGGTGTCCACGGCCACCCCGTGCGGCTGCCGGTCGATGGCCACGACCGGCATCCCGGCCTCGGTGAGCCGGTTGATCAGGGCCGGTCGTCCCGACGGCGAGATGATCACGCCGGCCATCCGCTCGGCCAGGGCCGCCGTCACGTAGCGGGTCTCCTTCTCGGGATCCTCGTCGCCGTTGCACAGGACCACGGAGAAGCCCGCCTCCTGCGCCACGTCCTCGATGCCGCGCACCAGCGAGGTGAAGAACGGGTTGCCGATGTCGGAGATGATCACCGCCCAGAGGCTGGTGCGTTGCCGGCGCAGGCTGCGGGCCACCGCGTTGGGCCGGTAGTCCAGGTCGAGCACCACCTGGCGTACCCGCGCGGCCAGGTCCGGATCCACCGACGAGTGCCCGTTGAGCACCCGGGACACCGTCGACGCCGAGACCTCGGCCACCCGGGCCACGTCGTAGATGGTCGTCATGCGGTCGTCCCCTGTCGGTGTCTCGCGCCCGGTCCCGCACCGGACCCCCGGTTGCGACCGCACGAGCACCACCGTCCGTTGCGGCCCGCCGCCCGAGAGTGGCCGGCCCTGAGATCCTATGCCAGGGAATCGATTTCTCGTGCGCGCCGCGCACCCGCACACCGCACCGACGGTCGTGGTGGCGCTAGCGGTGAACTGGCGGGGCTGGTCCGGCAGCACGCCGGCGTCGCGCGGCGGACGGGCGGTCAGCCGGCCGACGGGGTCCTCGCCCTGGCCCGTACGGCGAGCGAGGCGGCGGCCACCGCGTTCAGGACGATCCACAGTGCCCCGGCCACCGGGTGCCAGGGCCGCACGTGACCCTCCACGACGTCCCAGGCGTCCGGGTCGCCGCTCCAGTTGTAGGTCATCGGATTGAACCGGTATTCGCACCAGGCGACGCCGGTGACGAGCAGCGCCGCGACGACCGCGCGGACGCGCGTGCCGGTGCGGCCCTCGCGCAGCCGTCGGTCCGTCGGCAGCACGACCGTGATCAGCAGCAGGTTGAGGGCGGCGAAGACGGCGGTCATGCTCAGCCCGCCGCTACGGTAGTTGGCGACGGCGTACGGCAGGGTCGAGTCGCCGGGCCCGAGGGCCCCGTTCGCGGCATAGGCGGCGCTGGCCACTCCGCTCCACCACAGCAGCGGAGCGACCAGCACCATCGAGATCAGCAGCGTCCATCGACCGACGGCCATCGCGGGAGTCTACGGCTTCCCGCCGACGCCCACGTCGACCCGGTTGGCGTACGGGTCAGGCGCGGGTGATGCGTACGGCGTCGGCGACCACGTAACCGCTGCCGCTGGTCCAGCGGCTCACCCCGACCTTGTTGCCGTCGCCGGCGGCGAGCGTGAAGACGCCGATCGACACCCACCGTCCACCGTTGACGCGCTGGTCGACCGACACCGACCGGTTGCCCGAGGCGGTGGCGACGACGTACGGCGTCTGGGCGTTGTAGCCGGGGTCGGCGGGGTACCAGACCGAGACCTCGTAGGTCCCCGTCTCGGGGATGTTCGCCCGGTACCAGGCGACGTCGCTGGCCGAGGTCGGGTTCGCGAACCGGTAGTCGGTGCCGAAGCGCTGCCCGGAGTACGCCGACGTGCTCCAGTTGGCGCCCGCCGTGAACCGGCCGGACGTGGTGTTGTCGACAGTGGTGGTCCACTGCTGCGGGGGCGGCTGCTGCGACGTGCTCACGTCCAGGTAGTTGCGGTCGATCTTCATCGTGACGCCGCCCCAGGTCTCCGTCACGTCCCCGGCGTACTGGTGCAGCCGCTGGTGGTTCGCGTAGTAGGCGTCGGAGCAGTAGCTCCCGGCGTCGGTGTCGGCCACGCCGTTCCACCAGGCGATCCAGATCTGGTCCAGCCTGGTGTAGCTCGCGTTGTTGTACTCCAGGCAGACGTCCTTGATGCCGGAGGATCCGCTGGAGTACATGCCGGCCAGGTAGCCCTTGGTGTGCAGCCGCTCGACCCAGCCGGACAGGAACGACAGCACGGCGGCGCGGCAGGACGCGGTCGTCGGGTAGTGCTCGATGTCGTTGTAGATGGTGCTGCCGGCGCCGATGCCCAGCGCCTGCGCGGCGTTGGCGGCGCTGTCGGCGGCGGTGCGGCCCTGCGAGCGCGCGGTGGCGGGGTCGGCGGACATCTTCGGCGCGCGGGTGCCGCAGGGCGCCTGGTAGCCGAGTTCGATGGGGATGAGCCGCCAGCCGTTGGCGACCTGGTTGGCGACCCAGGTCGCCGTCAGGTTGGGCTGCGCACAGGTGCGGCTGGCCCCGCTGATGTAGATGCCCACCGCGCGGTACGGCGAGCTGGCCCGCCAGGCGTTCATCGCGGACTGCGACGGGGCGGTGCAGGTGTCGAAGCCCTTACCGACGAAGGTGCCGGGCTGCGGACCGACGGCGGACACCGCCACGGACTGCGGCTGTGGCTGCGGGGCCGGCGTCGACTCGGCCACGGCCGCCGAGCCGAGGGTGACGGTGAGCCCCGCCGTGGTGGCGAGGCCCAGCAGCCAGGTGGTGGTCCTTCTCATCCGGTCTCCCTCGAAGGTTTTCTTGCACGAGGTTGAAGTCAGTGAAGAACTTTTACACACCCATTGAAGGTTGGCAATAGTGTCAGATTGGTGACGCGTCGGTTACCAGGCGCAGGGCGCGTAGTCCTTGAGGAAGCAGCCGTACAGGTCCTCGCCCTGCTCACCACGGACGATCGGGTCGTACACCCGGGCCGCGCCGTCGACCAGGTCCAGCGGGGCGTGGAAGCCGGCATCCGCGAGCCGCATCTTCGTCGGGTGGGGCCGCTCGTCGGTGATCCAGCCGGTGTCCACGCTGGTCATCAGGATGCCGTCGGTCAGCATCTCCTGGGCGCTGGTGCGCGTCAGCATGTTCAGCGCGGCCTTGGCCATGTTGGTGTGCGGGTGCCCCGGCCCCTTGTAGCCGCGGCCGAACTGGCCCTCCATCGCCGACACGTTCACCACGTACTTGCGGCGGGCCTTCGCCGCGGCCATCGCCGGCCGCAGCCGACTGACCAGTACGAACGGCGCCGTCACGTTGCACAGTTGCACTTCCAGCAGCTCGACCGGGTCGACCTCCTGCACCCGCTGCACCCAGCTGTTGACCGGGTCGAGGTCCGGCACCAGGCCGCCGGCGTCGATGGCGGTGGCCGCCGCGATCCGCTCCGGCGAGGCGGAGCCGCTGGTCAGCGCGAGGGCGGTGAGCGCGTGCGGGGTGAGCGGGGTCGACTGCGGTGAGGCGGTCAGGCCGCCCGCCGTCTCGCCCCGCCCGGCCGGCTTGACGAACGTGACGATCTCCGGCAGAGGGCCCTCCGGCAGGGCCGCCGCCTCCGCGGCGACGAGCTGCGCGTACGCCCCGGGGCTGCGCCGTACGGTCTGCGCCGCGTTGTTGATCAGGATGTCGAGGGGGCCCTGGTCGCTGACCGAGTCGGCGAGCGCGATCACCTGGGCGGGGTCGCGCAGGTCGATCCCGACGATCCGCAGGCGGTGCAGCCACTCCCCGCTGTCGGGCATCGCCGCGAACCGGCGCACCGCGTCGTGCGGGAACCGCGTGGTGATCGTGGTGTGCGCGCCGTCGCGCAGCAGCCGCAACGCGATGTACATGCCGATCTTCGCCCGGCCGCCGGTGAGCAGCGCGCGCCGGCCGGTCAGGTCGGTACGGGCGTCGCGGCGCTCCCGGTTCAGCGCCGCGCAGGACGGGCAGAGCTGGTGGTAGAAGGCGTCCACCTCGCGGTAGCGCTGCTTGCAGACGTAGCAGCCGCGCGGGTTGTGCAGGAAGCCGGCCGTCGTGCCCTCGGTGGGGGAGGCGAGCGGGATCCCCTGGGTCTCGTCGTCGATCCGGCCCGGCGCGCCGGTGGCGGTGGCCGCCGTCACCGCGCGGTCGGCCGCCGCGATCGCGTCCCGCCGCTCCTCGCGCCGGCGCTGCTTGATCACCTTGTAGAGCCGCGCGGTGGCCCGCTGCACGCGTACCACGTCGGGGTGATCGGGGGGCAGGTCCTCCAGCGCCTCGAAGACACTGAGACAGGTCTCCAGCTGGCTCCGGTCGATGCCGTCGTGGCCGGTTTCGGTGATGTTGTCCGCCGTCATGCCGCTGCTGTCTCGTCCCGTTTCCGCGCCGTGTATTCCCGGCCCACGCCAAGTCCGACCCGGAACTGTACGTCACCGCCCGGCTGCCGGCGCAGCCCACGCCCGGGACGGGCGCTCGTCTTCGACGCCGGCGGGCGGGCGCCGCCTGGTCACGCCGGGCCGGCGACGTGCCGGCCCGGGCGTGGGGCGGCGCTCCCCGTCCTCACCGCGTCGCGGCCGCCGGCGACGCCGTCCGCTTGTCCCGGGCAACCGCGCCGCCGGGGACCGGTACCCCGCCGGTGCCCGCATCGGCGAACGCGCTGTCCCCGAGGCCCGGAACACCGGCGACCGCCGCGTTGTTCGCGGCGCGGCGGCGACGGGCCCGTACGACGGCTGCCGCCGCCACCATCGCCGCCAGGGACATCGCTGCCGCCTGTAGCAGCGGTACCCTCCTGCTGCGTCGACGCCTCATGGGCACTACCCCTCTCAGTATCGAGTCCGACCTTGGTCACATCGTGGAGACACCGCGGCCGCGGCGAGGGGCGATTCGCTGCAATCGACACGGTCGGGTCATGCTGTCGCCTGCGAAGACCTGACCGTGGAAGGCGACGACCGTGAAGCAGTGGCTGTACCTCGCCGGAGCCATCGGCCTGGAAGTGAGCGGGACCCTCGCGCTGCGCGCGGCCAACGACCACCCCGCGTGGATCGCGCTGGTCGTCGTCGGCTACACCCTCTCCTTCGTCCTCATCTCGCTGGTCCTGCGCGAGGGCATGCCGATCGGCGTCGCGTACGGCATCTGGGCCGCCAGCGGGGTCACCCTCACCGCGCTGCTGGCCGCGCTGCTGTTCGGCGACGCCCTGACCTGGGTGATGGGACTCGGCTTCGCCGTCATCGTCGCCGGGGTCCTGCTCGTCGAACTCGGCTCCCACCAGGCGGCACCGGGGCACACCGCCCCCCACGACGTCCACCACGAGCCCGAGGGGGCACGATGAGCTGGGTCTTCCTGGCCGCCGCGATCGCCTTCGAGGTCACCGCCACCATGGCGCTGCGCGCCTCCGAGGGGCTGCGCAGGAAGGCATGGGCACCCGTCGTCGTCGGCGGCTACGTGACGTGCTTCGTCTTCCTCAGCCTGGCCCTGCGCGCCGGCATGGCCGTCGGCGTCGCCTACGGCGTCTGGGCCGCTGCCGGCATCGCCCTGACCGCGATCATCGCGCGGCTCGCCTTCAACGACCCGCTCACCAAGGTCATGATGCTCGGCATCGGTCTCATCGCCGCCGGTGTGCTCCTCGTCGAACTCGGCGCCACGTCGGCGCACTGAGCCCGCACCCCGACCCTCCGCGTCATTTGTCGGGCGGGGCCGGTCACGCCCGCCCTCGCCCCGCCCGGGGGGTGTGCGCGGCGCCACGCAGGTTGGCACAATGGCCGGGCTGTCGACCCGGACGGGGAGTGGGTGCCGACGATGACCGAGAACCACGTCCAGCCGAACGAGACCACGGTGCCGCTGCTGCACTGCGTGTCGGCGGAGGAGACCCTGGCGTTCTGGCGTGCGCTCGACTTCGAGGTCACGTACGAGCAGACGAAGCCGTACGTCTACCTGGCGTTCCGGTGGAGCGGGTTCGAGCTGCACTACGGTGGCGCGCCGAGCGGCGTGGACCCGTCGGCCGAGAACACCGGCGGTTGCCTGGTGATGGTCGACGAGGTCGCGCCCTACCACGCGGCGTTCAGCGAGGCGATGCGCCGCGCCTACGGCAGGGTGCTCGCCACGGGACGCCCCCGGATGACCCGCTACCGTGCCGGTGCGTCGCGGTTCAGCGTCGTCGATCCGTCGGGGAACACCATCGTCTTCATCCGGCGCGACGAGCCGGCGGAGCTGGAGTACGGCGGCTCGAAGCGGTTGCAGGGGCTGGCCCGCGTCCTCGACAACGCGCGGATCCTGCGCGAGTTCAAGACCGACGACCTGGCCGCCTTCCGGGCGCTCAACTCGGGGCTGCGCCGGCACGGCGAGGCGGCGCCGGCCGTCGAACAGGCGTTGGCGCTGGCCGGGTTGATCGAGCTGTCGCTCGCGCTGGGCAAGCCGGAGCTGGTGCCCGACTGGGGCGGCCGGCTCGCGACCCTTTCGCTGACCGCACCGGAGCGGGCGCGGGTACGCCAGGCGGTCGCCGATCCCGCCGTGCTCGAACCGTGGTTGCCGGCCCCGGACTGACGGTCCGGGGCCGGATGATCGTCGCCTCTGCGAGGGTGGGGGCATGGCCGCGCTGTCCCGCACCCGTCTGACCGACTGGACCGTCGTCACGCCGCTGCTGGCGATCCTGGTGTTGATCCTGACCTGGGGCCGCGACCTGTCCGGCCCCGTCGTGGTCGTGGTGGCCGTGCTGCTGGCCGGTGCGGTCCTGGCCGCCGTGCACCACGCCGAGGTGGTGGCCCACAGGGTGGGGGAGCCGTACGGCTCGCTCGTGCTCGCCGTGGCCGTCACGGTCATCGAGGTCGCCCTGATCGTCACGCTCATGATCAGCGGCGGCGAGAAGACGCAGTCCCTCGCCCGCGACACCGTCTTCGCCGCCGTCATGATCACCTGCAACGGGATCCTCGGGTTGTCGCTGCTGCTCGGGGCGCTGCGCCGCCGGGTGGCGGTCTTCAACTCCGAGGGCACCGGCGGCGCGCTGGCGACCGTGACCACCCTCGCCGCCCTGAGCCTCGTCGTGCCGACCTTCACCACCAGCCGGCCGGGCCCGCAGTTCACCCCGGCGCAGCTCGCCTTCGCCGCCGTGGTCTCGCTCGCCCTCTACGGCCTGTTCGTCATGGTGCAGACCGGCCGCCACCGCGACTACTTCCTGCCGGTCAACAGCCAGGGCCGGGCTCTCGACGCGGAGGGACACGCCGAGCCGCCGTCGGCCCGGGCCGCCCTGCTCAGCCTCGGTCTGCTGCTGGTGGCGCTGGTCGCCGTGGTGGGCGACGCCAAGTCGGTGTCCCCGGCGATCGAGTCCGCAGTCGCCGGGGCGAACCTGCCCCCGTCGTTCGTCGGCGTGATCATCGCGCTGCTGGTGCTGTTGCCCGAGACGATCGCCGCCGCCCGGGCCGCCCGCCGCGACCGGGTGCAGATCAGCCTGAACCTGGCCCTGGGCTCGGCCATGGCCAGCATCGGGCTGACCATCCCGGCGATAGCGCTCGCCTCGATCTGGTTGGAGGGCCCGTTGCTGCTGGGCCTCGGCGGCACCCAGGTGACCCTGCTCGCCCTCACCGTCGTCACCGGCGTGCTGACCGTGGTGCCGGGGCGGGCCACCGTGCTCCAGGGCGGCGTGCACCTGGTGCTGCTCGCCGCCTTCGTCTTCCTGGCCGCCAGCCCCTGACCGTCCGCCGGTCGCATGACGGGCCCACCGCCGGGGTACTGGACGCCGCAACGCCGACGCCGGGGAGGGCACTGTGACGACGCGCGTGGGACGCCGGCCGCGAAGCCCGCTGGCCGGCCTCGTGGTGGCCCTCGTCGCGGCGGCCGGCTGCGTGGTCGGCGGGGTGTCCGACCCCGAGGGGCAGGAGCCGGCCCCGCCGCGGCCCGACACCCCGGCCTCGCCGGGCGCCGGGCAGGACCGGGCCGACGGCACCACCAGCGTCGCGGAGTTCCAGCAGGACGTCTCCGACGCGAAGACCATCGCCGAGCGGTATTGGGCCGCCCAGTTCCGGGCCTCGGGGGAGCGGTTCCGCCCGATCCGCCGCGTCATCCCCTACCAGCGGGCCGGCGAGGTGTCCTGCGGCGGGCAGTCGCTGCCGCGCAACAACGCCGTCTACTGCTCGGCCGGCGACTTCATCGCCTACGACGTGAGATGGTCGGTGGGCGCGTTCCGCCAGGTCGGCGACGCGTTCGTGTTCTACCTGCTCGGCCACGAGTACGCGCACGGCATCCAGGCCCGGCTCGGCATCCGCCACTCCTACACCATCCAGCAGGAGTTGCAGGCCGACTGCATGGCCGGGGCGTACCTCGGCGACTCGGTGCGCTCGGAGGCGCTACGGCTCGACGACGGCGACCTGGAGGAGTTCCGCGAGGGGCTGCTGGCCGTCGGGGACGACCCCGACCAGCCGTGGTTCGCCGAGGGCTCGCACGGCACCGCCGAGCAGCGCACCGAGTCGTTCTTCCGCGGCTACGAACGGTCCCTGTCCGCCTGCGGCCTCAGCTGAGCGGGCCGCTCGGAACCCGACCACCACGGGACCGGGGCCGGTCGTCCCGAGTCTCGCGCCCGCGCGCCACCCGTCGGCCAGGTCACCCCGCGGCACTGGGCACGCGCGGGCGGCGTGGCGGCTGAGAGGATCCCCGGGTACGCAACCGAGGGAGGATCCCCTGAACAGCCACCATCCCGCCGCCGTGCTCTTCGACATGGACGGCACCCTGGTCGACAGTGAGAAGCTGTGGGACGTCGCGCTGCACGAGCTGGCGGCGGAGTACGGCGGCACCCTCTCCGATCCGGCCCGCAAGGCGATGATCGGCTCCAGCATGGCCGCGTCGATGCGCCTCCTGCACGACGACCTGGACCAGCCGGGGCGTGACCCGCAGGCCAGCGCGGCGTGGATCAACGCCCGGATCCTGGAGCTGTTCCGCACCGGGCTGCGCTGGCGCCCCGGCGCGCTGAACCTGCTGCGGGCCGTCCGGGCGGCGGGCATCCCGACGGCCCTGGTGACCTCCAGTGGCCGGCCCCTGGTGGAGGTGGCGCTGGACACCCTCGGGCGCGACAGCTTCGACGCGGTCGTCTGCGGCGACGAGGTCGAGGCGGCCAAGCCGCACCCGGAGCCGTACCTGACCGCCGCCCGGCTGCTCGGCGTGCCGATCGCCCGCTGCGTGGCGATCGAGGACTCGCCCACGGGGGTGGCCAGCGCGCTCGCCGCCGGCGCGGCGGTGCTGGCCGTACCGGCGGAGGTGCCGATCGGGCCGCTGGACGGCGTACACCAGCTGGAGAGCCTGACCGGCGCGGACCTGGAGCTGCTGGCCGCCCTGCTCGGCGCGCCGCCGCCCGGCGCCTGAGGCGACGAGGGGCGCAGGACGGACGAGGGCCCCGCCGGTCGGCGGGGCCCTCGTCGTGCGGCGGGATCAGTCGTGGGCGATGGCGCCGAGCACGTTGATCCGGGCGGCCCGCACCGCCGGGAGCGCCGCCGCGACCACCCCGACGACCGCGGCGAGGCCGAGGAAGATCCCCATCTGGGTCCAGGGCAGCACCAGGTCGGTGATGCCCTCGTCGCGCAGCGCCTCGACCACGGCCGCCCCCAGGCCGGCGCCGACGACGACGCCGAGCAGCGCGCCGAACACCGAGATCACCACCGCCTCCACGGTGATCATCCGCATGGTCTGCGCCCGGCGCAGGCCGATGGCCCGCAGCAGCCCCAGCTCCCGGGTGCGCTCCAGCACCGACAGCGCCAGGGTGTTGATGATGCCGAGCACGGCGATCACGATGGCCAGCGCCAGCAGGATCTGGATCATCATGAGCAGCCCGTCGAGCTGACCGGTCTGCTGCTCGATGAACGCCTCCCGGTCGGCCACCGACACCTCGGGGGAGTCGGCCAGCAGCGCCTCGATCTGCGGCTGCACGTCGGCCACCCGGGTGCCCGGCGCCAGCTGGATGAAGCCCTGGATGGGCTGCGGGATGGCGAAGCCGCTCGCCGCCTCCGCCGGCAGCACCACCGGGTTGGTCAGCTGGGAACTGGCGTAGATGCCGGTCACGGTGTACGTGCGCGCCTCGCCCCGGGACGTCTGCACCGGCACCTTCGAGCCCACGGAGAGGCCGCGCGCCGTCGCGGTGTCGGAGCTGACCAGCATCCCGTCGGGCGCCAACCGGTCGATGTCGCCGGCGGTCGGCTCGGCCCCGAAGATCTGTCGCAGCGCGGCGACGTCACTGCTCGCCGCCACCCAGGTGCGCTCGCCGCCGACCATCGCCAGGTCGCCGTACTCGCCGTCGGCCAGGCGCACCCCCGGGATCGCGGCGGCCTTCTCCAGCACCGCCGGGTCGAAGCTCGGCGGCCGGGGGCCGCTCTGCGCCCCGGCGATCACCAGCTCCGCCTTCAGGCTGTCCTGGGCGAGCCCGCCGATGCTGCTCTTCGCCGAGTCGAGGATCACCGTCACGCCGGTGACCAGCGCGATGCCGACCATCAGCGCGGCGGCGGTGATGGCGGTGCGGCGCGGATTGCGCCCCGAGTTGAGCCGGCCCAGCTTGCCCGGCACCGACCAGGCGAAGAGCGCGCCGAGCAGGCTCACCACCGGCCGGCTGATCAGTGGCGTCAGCAGGGCCACGCCGATGAAGGCGAACAGCACCCCGCCGAGGATGGTGGCCAGGGTGTTGCCCCCGGCGTTGACGGTGAGCCCCAGCGCCAGCAGCGCGCCGCCCACGGCCGTGACGATCGCGCCGGCCACGGTGACCTTGGTCAGCGGGCGGTCGGGGGTGGCCACGTCCTGCATCGCCGCGATCGGCGGGATCCGCGACGCCCGCAGCGCCGGCAGCAGCGCCGCCACCACGGTGATCACGAGACCGACGGAGAACGCGCCGACCACGGCGGAGAGCGGCACGCCGATCCCGGCCAGGGTCAGCCCGCCGGCGAACGTGCTGAACAGGTACGCCAGCAGCGCGCCGATGCCGATGCCCGCGCCGAGGCCCAGCACGGAGGCGACCAGGCCCACCGCGATGGCCTCCAGCACCACCGAGCCGATGATCTGCCGGCCGCTGGCCCCCACGGCGCGCATCAGCGCCAGTTCGCGGGTGCGCTGCGCCACGATGATCGAGAAGGTGTTGAGGATCAGGAAGGTGCCCACCAGCAGCGCCACCGCGGCGAAGCCGAGCAGGATCCGGTTGAAGAAGGACAGCGCCTCCTTCATGCCCGCCGCCGCGTCCTCGGACAGCTGCGTACCGGTCTTGACCTCGAAGTCGGCGCCCACCGCGGCGGCCACGGCGTCGCGCAGCGCCTCGTCGGACACCCCGTCGGCGGCGGTGACCGAGAGGTTGCTGAAGGTGTCCGGCGCGCCGAGCATCAGCTTCTGCGCGACCGGCGTGGTGAACATGATCTCGTTGGCACCACCGATGGAGTCCCGGCCGCCGCTGTAGCCGAACACGCCGACGATGGTGAACTCCTGCTTCGGCTGCAGGGTCAGCACGCCGACCCGGTCGCCGACCTTCACCTTGCCGGCCGTCGCGAGCGCCTTGTTGATGACGATCTCGTCGTCGGCCTGCGGGGCCCGCCCCTCGCGAAGCCGCACCAGGTCGCTCTCGCCGGTCCAGTTCTCGCCGAGTTGCGGCGGGCCGAACGAGGCGACCACCTTGCCGTTGGCGCCGATCAGCCGGGCCCCGTCGACGCCGACCACGCCGGTGGCCTCGGCGACACCGGGCACCGCCCGGACCTTGTCGAGGGTGGCCGCCGGCACCGGCGCCGCCACCGGCATGCCCTCCGTCTCGCCGATGTCGATCTTCGGCTTGGCGGCGACGTTGACGTCCACGCCCTCGTACGCGTCGGCGAAGATCGCGTCGAACGAGCGGCCGAGGGTGTCGGTGAGCACGAACGCGCCGGAGACGAACATGACGCCCAGCACCACGGCCAGGCCGGAGAGGATCAGCCGGACCTTGCGCGCCAGCAGGCTCTTCAGGGTCGCGCGGAACATCAGCGCGTCACCTCGGCGGGGGTGTCCAGCTTCTTCATGGTGTCCAGCACCGTGTCGGCGGTCGGCTCGATCAGCTCGGAGACGATCTGCCCGTCGGCGAGGAAGACCACCCGGTCGGCGTACGCGGCGGCGGTCGGGTCGTGGGTGACCATCACGATGGTCTGCCCGTGCTCGCGCACCGAGTTGCGCAGGAAGTTCAGCACCTCCGCGCCGGCCCGCGAGTCCAGGTTGCCGGTCGGCTCGTCGGCGAAGATCACCTCGGGTCGGGCGACCAGCGCCCGGGCGCACGCCACCCGCTGCTGCTGGCCGCCGGAGAGCTGCGCCGGCCGATGGTCCAGCCGGTCCCGCAGCCCGACCGTGGCGATCACCGTGTCGTACCAGGCCGGATCCGGCTTGCGTCCGGCGATCGACAGCGGCAGCAGGATGTTCTCCTTGGCCGTCAACGTCGGCAGCAGGTTGAACTGCTGGAAGATGAAGCCGACCTTGTCGCGGCGCAGCTTCGTCAGGCCCGCGTCGCCCAGGCCGGTGACCTTCGTGTCGCCGATCGACACCGTGCCCCGGGTCACCGAGTCCAGGCCCGCGAGGCAGTGCATCAACGTCGACTTGCCCGAGCCCGACGGCCCCATGATCGCCGTGAACCGGCCCCGCTCGAACTCCGCGCTGACCCCCCGCAGCGCGACGACCTGCGCCTCGCCGCTGCCGTACACCTTCCACACGTCGCTCGCCCGGGCCGCGGCCTGCGCCTGCTGGCCTACCGTCGCGGTCACGTCATCTACCTCTTCCGTCTGTCTTCGTCTCCGCGCCGCCCCCGCTGGTCCGGCACGGCAGTCCCATCATCTGTGCTCGCCGGCCCCGATCCCTCCGACTCCGGTCGGAGCCGTGGCGGATTTCGCGCTGCGGGTGCCCCCCAATGCCGACTCAGGGTTGCCCCTGAGTGCGGCCGGTCGGAGGCGTTCCGCCGGCCGGGACCGATCCTGCACAGTGACGCCGCGTCAGGGTCAACCGCGCGGCGACGTCACCGGTCACGGTAGGTGACGGCGGCAACCGCGCCGCGTGCCGTGGCGCATCCCCGGGTACGCGGGCCGCGCCGGCCGGCGACGAGGCGCTACGCCCGCGGGCGGACCAGACCCGACTCGTACGCCAGCACCACGGCCTGCACCCGGTCGCGCAGCCCCAGCTTCGTCAGCACGTGCCCGACGTGGGTCTTGATGGTGGTCTCGCTGACCGACAACGCCCGGGCGATCTCGGCGTTGGACAGCCCCCGGGCCACGTGCACGAGCACCTCCCGCTCCCGCTCGGTCAGCGCGCTCAGCGTGCGGGGCGGCGCGGCCGCGGGATCGGGCAGCGCGTCGGCGAAGCGGTCCAGCAGGCGCCGCAGGATGCGTGGCGCGACCACCGCGTCCCCGGCGGCCACCGTGCGGATCGCCGCCACCAGGTCGTCGGCCGGCACGTCCTTGGCCAGGAAGCCGCTCGCCCCGGCCCGCAGCGCCCCGACCACGTACTCGTCCAGGTCGAAGGTGGTCAGGATCAGCACCCGCACCGGCAGCCGGGCGTCGACGATCGCCCGGGTCGCGGCGACCCCGTCCATCCGTGGCATCCGGATGTCCATCAGCACCACGTCGGGCAGCAGCCGGCGGGACAGCTCCACCGCCTCCAGGCCGTCGGCGGCCTCGGCGACGATGTCCAGGTCGTCCTCCGTGCCCAGCACCATCCGGAAGCCGGTACGCAGCAGCGGCTGGTCGTCGGCGAGCAGGATGCGTACCGGCCGTGCCGGCACCGTCGCGTCGGTCACCTGATTCCCCCGTTCCGATCCCCGGTCACGCCGCCGCGTCCCGGGGTTCCACCGGGATCCTCGCCGACACCCGGAAGCCCCCGCCCGGGCGCGCCCCGGTACGCAGGACACCACCGTAGAGGGCGACCCGCTCCCGCATCCCGACGAGGCCGTGCCCGACGCGGTCGCCGTCGGGCCCGGGGCCGCGCCCGGTGTCGGCGATCTCCACGTCGACCGTGTCCCCGTCGAAGCTCAGCAGCACCTGGGCGGTGGCCGCGCCGGCGTGCTTGAGCGCGTTGGTCAGCGCCTCCTGGGTGATCCGGTAGAGGGTCAGCGCCACCCCCTCCTCCAGCGCCGCCGGGGTGCCCTCGACCCGCAGGGTCACCGGCAGGCCGGCGTCACGCACCTGCTCCACCAGCGCCTCGATGCCGGCGAGCCCCGGCTGCGGAGCCAGCTCGGCGGCCGGCTCGGCGTCGGTACGCAGCACGTCGAGCAGCCGGCGCATCTCCCGCAGCGTCGCCCGGCTGGTCTCCTCGATGGTGGCGATGGCCCCGTCGGCCGCGCCCGGATCCTTCGGCAGCACGCGGCGGGCCCCCGTGGCCAGCACCCCCATCACGCTGACGTGGTGCGCGACCACGTCGTGCAGCTCGCGGGCGATGCGGCGGCGTTCGTCGGCGACCGCCCGCTCGGCCAGCGAACGCTGGTTCTCCTCGGCCGCCCGGGCCCGCTCCCGCAGCGCCTCGGTGGAGGCCCGACGGGCGTGCACCGCACGTCCCACCGAGTACGACACCGCCCCCACCAGCAGGTTGTTCAGCACCAGGTAGGCGGGACTGACGTTCGCCAGCAGCTCGTCGGGCGGCGGCGCGAGGGCGCTGGTGGCGGCGACCGGTATCCACAGCACCAGCGCCGCCACGACCGCCGTACGCGGTGGCCCGGCGGCGGCCGCCGTGTAGGTGAGCACCATGAAGGTCATGCCCTGCGTGGTCGGCGCGGGGCCGAGCAGCAGGGGCACCGCCAGCGTCGCCACCGCCAGCGCGACCGCCGCCCACGGCGCCACCCGCCGCCACGCCACCGGGGCGGCGCAGACCACGCTCCAGCCCAGCGCCGCCAGCAGGCGCCCCGGCCAGTATTCGCGGGGGGTCAACGCGGTGAGCACCACCTCCGCCACGACGAGCCCGCCGGCGAGCAGCACGTCGGCGGCGAGGGGGTGCCGGCGCAGCCACTCCCGGGGGCCCGAAGTCATACCCGCGACGCTATCCGCCGTGGCGGCCGATTGATCGTCGCCGGCGGTGAGCCCGGCCTCATCCCTCAGGAGGAGAGCAGCTCGTCCCGTCGGGGCGGCCGACGGGATGGTGCGCCGGTCAGCCGGTCACTCGTCGGCGCCGGGAGGCGTCGGGCGGGACCGGGCGTCGCGCAGCGGATCCGGTGCCGCCTGCGTCGGGAACGGCGGCGGGGTGCCCCCGAAGGTCGGGCAGAGCGCCTGGTGGCTGCACCAGTCGCAGAGCCGGCTCGGGCGGGGACGGAAATCCTGCTGGGCGGTCGCCTGCTCGATCGCCCGCCACAACGCCACCACGGTGCGCTCGAAGCGCAGCAGCTCGTCGGCGTCCGGGGCGTAGTCGCAGACCTCCGCGTCCTTGAGGTAGAGCAGCCGCAGCACCCGGGGGACCACGCCCCGGGTGCGCCAGAGCACCAGCGCGTAGAACTTGAGCTGGAACAACGCCCGGGCCTCGAACGCCTCGCGCGGCGCGCCGCCGGTCTTGTAGTCGACCACTCGCAGCGCCCCGTCGGGTGCCACGTCGAGCCGGTCGACGTAGCCCCGGATCAGCAGCTCCTCGTCGACCACCGCCGAGATCAGGCTCTCCCGCTCGGCCGGCTCCAGCCGGCGCGGGTCCTCCACCGCGAAGTAGCCCTCCAGCAGCCCGGCGGCGGAGCGGAGGAACTCGGTCGCCGCCGGGTCGCCGTCGGCGAACAGCGCCGCCAGCTCGGGCTGCTCGGTGACGAGCCGGTCCCACTGCGGGACCACCAGGTCGCCGGCGGCCGTCGGGGTGCGCCCGGCGGCCGGCAGGTCGAACAGCCGCTCCAGCACCGCGTGCACGAGCGTGCCCCGGGCCTGCTCGACGGTCGGCCGCTCGGGCAGCCGGTCGATGCTGCGGAACCGGTAGAGCAGCGGGCAGGTCTTGAAATCCGCCGCCCGTGACGGCGACAGCGAGGCCCGCACCGTCGCCGGGACCTCGGCCGGGGTCGGGGAGTGCTGCGTGGTCACCGGTTCCGCCGTCATGCCCGGAAGGTTAGGGCACCGGTGTGACACCACCGCCGTCGCCGCACCGGTGCATGATCGCGTCGCCCGGACGGTGTACGACCGCCGCGCCGCGCCGGCGTCCGGTCCCCGTCGCCACGCCGGCGCATGATCTCCGCCGCGTAGCATCGATCCGATGGAGCAGACGAGGCGACCGCGCCGCCGGCCCGACGCGCGGGGCGGCCTGACCGTGGGCCGGGTGTTCGGGGTGCCGCTGCACCTCAACGGCTCGATGGTGCTGCTCACCCTGCTGGTGACCGTGCTCTACGCCGAGTTCGCCCGCCGCCAGCTCGAGCTGTCCCAACTCGCCGGCTACCTGATCGGCTTCGGCTTCGTGGTCTCCCTGCTCGGCTCGGTGCTCCTGCACGAGCTTGGCCACGCCCTCACCGCCCGCCGCTACGGCATCGGTGTGCGCGGGATCACCCTGGAACTGCTCGGCGGCTACACCGAGATGGACCGCGACGCCCCGACGCCCCGGATCGACCTGCTGGTGTCGCTCGCCGGCCCGGCCGTCTCCGCCGTGCTCGGCGTGCTCGCGGTCGCCGCCACCCTCGCCCTGCCCGACCGCACCCTGGCCAACCAGCTCGCCTTCCAACTGGCCGTGAGCAACGTCATCGTCGCGCTGTTCAACATGTTGCCCGGCCTGCCGCTCGACGGCGGCCGGGCGCTGCGGGCGGCGGTCTGGGCGGTGACCCGCGACCGGCACCGCGGCACCGAGGTCGCCGGCTGGGTCGGACGCGTCGTCGCCGTCGGCACCGCCGCGCTGGTCGCCCTGCTCACCTTCTCCCGCGACCTGGCGCCGCTGGCGCTGCCGCTGATGCTGCTCGTCGCGTTCACCCTGTGGCGCGGCGCCGGGCAGTCGATCCGGATGGCCCGGATCAGTCGCCGCTTCCCGCTGATCGACCTGTCCCGGCTGGCCCGGCCCGTGCTCGCCGTGCCCACCGGCACGCCGCTGGCCGAGGCGCAGCGCCGGCGCGCCGACGGGAGCACCCCGGGCGCCGCCCTCGTGGTCACCGACACCGCCGGCCGGCCGGTCGCCCTGGTCGATCCGGCGGCGGCGGACGCCGTGCCCGTGGAACGCCGCCCCTGGCTGGCCGTCGACGCGGTCGCCCGATCCCTGCCGGACCTGCCCACGATGCCGGTGGGACTCGACGGGGAACGCGTGATGGAGACCGTGCAGACCCACCCGGGCGCGCAGTACGTGGTGACCTCAGGCGAAGATGTCGTGGGCATTCTGCACATCGCGGATCTGGCTCAGCTCCTCGAACCTCAACGGAAGATGAACACGTGACCGCAACTCCCCCCGTCGCCCCGGCAGACCCGGGCACCCCGGTGCCCGCCGACACCCCGGCGCTGCCTCCCGTGCACCGCGGCCCGTTCCGGATCGGCGACCGGGTGCAGCTGACCGACCCCAAGGGGCGGATGCACACGGTCACCCTGGAGCCGGGCAAGGCGTTCCACACCCACCGCGGCATCCTGGAGCACGACGCGCTGATCGGCCTGCCCGACGGCAGCGTGGTCACCACCACCGGCGGCGGCACCGCGTTCCTGGCCCTGCGACCGCTGCTGTCGGACTACGTGCTCTCGATGCCGCGCGGCGCCCAGGTGATCTACCCGAAGGACTCCGCCCAGATCGTCGCCATGGGCGACATCTTCCCGGGCGCCAAGGTCCTGGAGGCCGGCGCCGGCTCCGGCGCGCTGTCCTGCTCCCTGCTGCGCGCGGTCGGCACGGGGGGCGAGCTGCACTCGTTCGAGGTGCGCGACGACTTCGCCCAGATCGCCCGGCGCAACGTCGAGGCGTTCTTCAACGGGCCGCACCCGGCGTGGCACCTGCACGTCGGCGACGTCGCCGGGTGCGCCGAGACCGGCTTCGACCGGATCATCCTCGACATGCTCACCCCGTGGGAGACCCTCGACATGGTCGAGCGGGCGCTGGTGCCCGGTGGCGTGTTCATCGGCTACGTCGCCACCACCCCGCAGCTGTCCGAGCTGGTCGAGGCGCTGCGGGAGCGCGGCGGCTGGACCGAGCCGCGGGCCTGGGAGTCGCTGGTGCGCGACTGGCACGCCGAGGGGCTGGCCGTGCGCCCGGACCACCGCATGATCGCGCACACCGCGTTCCTCGTCTCCGCGCGTAAGCTCGCCCCCGGCGTCACCGCACCACCGCGGCGCCGCAAGCCCAGCAAGGGCGCCGAGGCGTACGCCGAACGCCGCCAGGCGCTGCGCGAGGCCGAGGCCGCCAGGCAGGCGGCGGCCGCCTCGGCGCAGCAGGCGGCCGAGGACACGGAACGACCGTGACGGCGCAGCGGGGCGACGAGGAGTGAACGGACGGATCCCGCCCGTCGGTGCGTGCCGGCGGGCCGGGCACGGGGAGGTGGCATGAGCCGGCCCGGCTTCGGCGGGGGTGACCTGCCGGCGGTGTTTCCGGACTGGTCGCCCTACCAGGACCTCGAATCGGCGGCCCGGGCGTACCTGCGCGACCCCGACGTCGCGCTCGAGGCGCTCGGTGGGGTGCTGCGCGGCGCTTCGGTGCTCGGCTTCACCCTGGAACGCTTCGTCAACGAGGTCAACGGGGTGTGGCAGGAGGTCGTGGTCTGCGACGGCAGCCGCCTCGTCCTCTGGCACGGCGAGGACGTGCCGCCGGAGGACGGGCCGCCGGGCTCGATGACCTCGTCGTTGCGGGTGGTGCCGGTCTCCACGGTGACCGAGGTCGGCTGCCGGCGCCGGCTCACCCGTGCCGAGGACGGCGGGATCCGGGTCGACAGCATCGACGTCTACCTGCTGCTCACCTCGCTGGACGAGGCGCCGCCCAGCGACGAGGCGGTGGGCGGGCCCCGGCACGACGCGCTGCGCTTCGGCAAGACCCTCGACGACGGCGGCGCCGGACAGATCGCCCGGCTGGAGGAGTTCGCCCGCCTGGTCGCCTCGGTGGTTGGCCGACCGATGCTCTGAGCCGTACGCCCGGGTGGGCCGCGCAGGCGGCGTTCCCGGACGTCTCGATCCTCCCGCGCCACGGCGCGGGAGGGCCGGGCCGTCAGTCCTCCTCGGCCTCCGGGCCGGCCACCTCGACGCCGTCGCTGCCGCGCACCACGTGGATGCACTCGCCCGGGCACTCCTTCGCCGAGTCGATCACCTCGAGGCGCAGGTGCTCCGGCACGTCGACCCGACTGCCCGGCGCCATCCGCAGCTCGCCGTCGGGGCCCTTGACGTACGCCAGCCCGTCGACGTCGAACTCGAAGACCTCGGGCGCGTACTGCACGCAGAGCCCGTCGCCCGTGCAGAGATCCTGGTCAACCCAGACCTGCAACTCGTCCGTCACGACCTCCGCCACGGCGCACCCCCCATGTTCTCCCGTCCCACGCCCCGACGGTACCCGAACGCCCGTACCGGCCCCCCGGGCCACCCTTCGCGATCAAGGTTCGGTGACGAGCGCGTTGCGTGGGACCGAATCGGCCTCATAGCGGCTAGTGTTAGGGCAGAACGTTCAAGCCCCCCGGGGAGGTGGGACGTGGCACGCAGCGACGACGCGGACTCGCGCGCCGCACGGTGGGAGAAGGAGGCCCACGATCTCTCCACGCAGGTCGCGTTCCTTCAAGAGGAACTCGCTCTGGTGCGGCGCAAGTTGACCGAAAGCCCCCGACACGTCCGGCAGCTCGAAGAGCGGCTGGCGGCCACCCAGGCACAGTTGGCGCGGCTGACCGAGAACAACGACCGGCTCGTGAGCACCCTCAAGGAGGCTCGCTCGCAGATCGTGACGCTCAAGGAGGAGATCGACCGCCTCGCGCAACCGCCGAGTGGTTACGGCGTCTTCCTTGCGCGGCACGACGACGGCACGGTGGACGTCTTCACCGGCGGACGCAAGCTCCGTGTCGCCGTCTCGCCCTCGCTGGACGTCGCCGAGCTGCGGCGCGGCCAGGAGGTCCTGCTCAACGACGCGCTCAACATCGTCGACGCGTTCGGTTTCGAGCGGGTCGGCGAAGTGGCGATGCTCAAGGAGATCCTCGCGGGTCCCGACGGTAGCCCGGGCGACCGGGCCCTGGTGGTCTCGCACTCCGACGAGGAGCGCATCGTGCACCTCGCCGACACCCTGATCGGTTCGCCGATCCGGGCCGGCGACTCGCTCATGATCGAGCCCCGCTCGGCGTACGCGTACGAGCGGATCCCGAAGAGCGAGGTCGAGGAACTGGTCCTGGAGGAGGTGCCCGACGTCGACTACACCGACATCGGTGGCCTCCACTCGCAGATCGAGCAGATCCGCGACGCGGTGGAACTGCCCTTCCTGCACGCCGACCTGTTCCGCGAGCACCAGCTCCGCCCGCCGAAGGGCATCCTGCTCTACGGCCCGCCCGGCTGCGGCAAGACGCTGATCGCCAAGGCGGTGGCCAACTCGCTCGCGAAGAAGATCGCCGAGCGGGAGGGCAAGGAGAAGCACACCAGCTTCTTCCTCAACATCAAGGGCCCGGAGCTGCTCAACAAGTACGTCGGCGAGACCGAGCGGCACATCCGGCTGATCTTCCAGCGGGCCCGCGAGAAGGCCGGCGAGGGCACCCCGGTGATCGTGTTCTTCGACGAGATGGACTCGATCTTCCGGACCCGAGGTTCCGGCGTCTCCTCCGACGTGGAGAACACCATCGTCCCGCAGCTGCTCAGCGAGATCGACGGCGTGGAGGGGCTGGAGAACGTCATCGTCATCGGCGCCTCCAACCGGGAGGACATGATCGACCCGGCGATCCTCCGGCCGGGCCGACTCGACGTCAAGATCAAGATTGAGCGGCCGGACGCCGAGGCGGCCAAGGACATCTTCTCCAAGTACATCCTCTCCGGGCTGCCGCTGCACCCGGACGACCTGGCCGAGCACGGCGGCGACCCCCAGGCCACCGTCGCGGCGATGATCGACGCGGTCGTGCTGCGGATGTACTCGGAGACCGAGGAGAACCGCTTCCTCGAGGTCACCTACGCCAACGGCGACAAGGAAGTCCTCTACTTCAAGGACTTCAACTCCGGCGCGATGATCCAGAACATCGTCGACCGGGGCAAGAAGATGGCCATCAAGGAGTTCCTCACCTCCGGACGCAAGGGCCTGCGCCTGCAGCACCTCCTCGACGCCTGCGTCGACGAGTTCCGGGAGAACGAGGACCTGCCCAACACCACCAACCCCGACGACTGGGCCCGGATCTCCGGCAAGAAGGGCGAGCGGATCGTCTACATCCGCACGCTCGTCTCCGGCGGCAAGGGCGCGGAGGCCGGCCGGTCCATCGAGACCGCCAGCAACACCGGCCAGTACCTCTGACGGACACCCGCACGGGGCCCGTGGCGCGACGCGCCACGGGCCCCGTCCCGTTGGTGCCCGCCTCTCCGCCCCCGCCGCCCCGGTCCGCCGCGCCCCCATCCGCCGCGCGGCCGACTACGCTCGACGTGACGGGGGACCGGGTCGGGCGAGCGAAGCGGGTAGGTCGATGAGCGTAAGACGGATCATGGGCACCGAGGTCGAGTACGGCATCTCCGTTCCCGGCCAGGCCGGGGCCAACCCCATGGTCACCTCCTCCCAGGTGGTCAACGCCTACGGGGCGCGCCCGGAACTCAACCGGGGCGGCCGCGCCCGCTGGGACTACGAGGAGGAGTCGCCGCTGCGGGACGCGCGCGGCTTCACCTACTCCGGCGCCGCGTACGACCCGGCCGAGGCGCTCGCCGACGAGGACCTCGGGCTGGCCAACGTGATACTCACCAACGGCGCACGGCTCTACGTCGACCACGCCCACCCGGAGTACTCCACACCAGAGGTGACCAACCCGCTGGACGTGGTGCGCTGGGACAAGGCGGGGGAGCGGGTGATGGCCGAGGCGGCCCGGCGCGCCGCCACGATCCCCGGCACCCAGCCGATCCACCTCTACAAGAACAACACCGACAACAAGGGCGCCAGCTACGGCTCGCACGAGAACTACCTGATGCGCCGGCAGACGCCGTTCGCCGACATCGTCGCGTACCTGACGCCGTTCTTCGTGACCCGGCAGATCGTCTGCGGCGCCGGCCGGGTCGGCATCGGCCAGGACGGCGGGCAGAGCGGCTTCCAGATCTCCCAGCGTGCGGACTTCTTCGAGGTCGAGGTCGGCCTGGAGACCACCCTCAAGCGGCCGATCATCAACACCCGCGACGAGCCGCACGCCGACGCGGACAAGTACCGCCGGCTGCACGTGATCATCGGCGACGCGAACCTGTCGGAGATCTCCACCTACCTCAAGGTCGGCACCACGGCGCTGATCCTCACGATGATCGAGGAGAAGGCGCTCGGCCCCGATCTCGGCATCGCCGACCCGGTCAGCGAGCTGCGCGCCGTCAGCCACGACCCGTCCCTGACGCACCGGATGCGGCTGCGCGACGGGCGGCGGCTGACGGCCCTGGACCTCCAGTGGGCCTACTACGAGCGGGTCCGGTCCTTCGTGGACGACCGGTACGGCACCGACGCCGACGAGCAGACCCTCGACGTGCTCGCCCGCTGGGAGCGCGTGCTGGACAGGCTGGGCCGTGACGTCATGCTCTGCGCCGACGAGCTGGACTGGGTGGCCAAGCTGCGGCTGCTGGAGGGCTACCGGGAGCGCGAGCAGCTCGGCTGGGGCTCGCACAAGCTGCAACTGGTCGACCTCCAGTACTCCGACGTCCGCCCGGAGAAGGGCCTCTACCACCGGCTGGTCTCCCGGGGCGCGATGAAGACGCTGCTCGACGACGAGCAGACGCGTACGGCGATGACCGAGCCGCCGGAGGACACCCGGGCCTACTTCCGTGGCCGCTGCCTGGCCCAGTACGCCTCCGAGGTCGTCGCGGCCAGCTGGGACTCGGTCATCTTCGACGTGGGCCGGGAGTCGCTGGTGCGGGTGCCGATGATGGAGCCGGAGCGCGGCACCCGCAAGCACGTGGGGGCGCTCTTCGACCGCTGTGCGAGCGCCAAGGACCTGCTGGAGACCCTCACCGGCGGCTGACCGGGTCGACGATTGCCCGTCGGGTGCCGAACGCGGCGCGCGGCGGGCTTTTCGTCGCCTCCGCGAGGTAAGTTGATCGCAGGGCGATCGTGGAGGAGGCAGCAATGGCCACTCGTGACAGCGGCGGGCAGTCGCAGTCGGGCAAGTCGCGTCAGGGCGAGGAGATCGAGGACGTCACCACGGAGGCGAACCCGGAGGTCGCCGAGCGGCACGCCGAGATCACCGAGGACGTCGACGACCTGCTCGACGAGATCGACTCCGTCCTCGAGGAGAACGCCGAGGAGTTCGTCAGGGGCTATGTCCAGAAAGGGGGTGAATAGGGCCTATCCGGCGATTCGGACATGTCTCGACGGTGGGATGACCGAAACGGTGAGCGTCTTTGCCGCGACTGCGGCGTGTGGAAGCCGTTAGCGGACTTCTGCGCCAACAGCAGGCGACCGGACGGTCGAGGCAGCTACTGCAAACCGTGCTTCAACGCGCGTTCGAAGGCCAGCTACGCGAAGCGCGTCCGGGAACGTGGCGGGCGTGAGGTGCGTCAGCTACCGGCGGTGCCGGAGGGGTATCGCCGGTCTCCGGCGTGCGATGCGGTGAAGGTGCTGGCGGACTTCCCTCGTAACCGATCCGGCCGAGGCGGCCACGGCCGATACTGCAAGCCCTGCCACAACGAGAAGGGCAAGGAGTCGCGGACACGGCTCCACGGTGGCAGTCGCGAGTACCACCTGCGGCGGCGCTACGGCATCGGCGAGAAGGAGTTCCAGGAGCTCCTGGCCGAGCAGGGCGGGGTGTGCGCGATCTGTGGCACACCGGACCCCCAACATCTCGACCACGATCATCGCACCGGGTGGGTGCGCGGGATATTGTGCTTCAACTGCAACGGTGGCCTTGGCCAGTTCCGTGACGATCGGTCGCGGCTGGCCGGGGCGATCACATATCTGAGAGGAACCACGTGGCAGCGGGTTTTGATCCATCCGGGCGTCTACCAGATGTGTTCACCAACGCGGGGACGTCCTCCTTCACCTCGTTCCTGAGCAGGGTGGCCCCCGAGATGTTGCCCGGCCGCCGGCCGCTGCCGCCGGGTATGGCCGCCGACATGGCGCCGCACGCGACCACCATCGTGGCCATCTCGGCCGCCGGCGGTGTCGTGATGGCCGGCGACCGGCGGGCCACCATGGGCAACCTGATCGCCCAGCGCGACATCGAGAAGGTCCACCCGGCCGACGCGTACTCCCTGGTCGGCATCGCCGGCACGGCGGGGATCGGCATCGAGCTGATGCGACTGTTCCAGGTGGAGCTGGAGCACTACGAGAAGATCGAGGGCGCGATGCTCTCGCTCGACGGCAAGGCCAACCGGCTCGCCTCCATGATCCGCGGCAACCTGGGCGCCGCGATGCAGGGCCTCGCGGTGATCCCGCTCTTCGCCGGCTACGACCTGGCCGCGAAGGACCCGGCGCGGGCCGGGCGCATCTTCAGCTTCGACGTCACCGGCGGCCCCTACGAGGAGACCGGCTACGACGCGATCGGCTCCGGCTCGCTCTTCGCCAAGTCCGCGCTGAAGAAGCGCTTCCAGCCGGGGCTCTCCGTCGCCGAGGCGGTCCGGCTCGCGGTGGAGGCGCTCTACGACGCGGCCGACGACGACACCGCGACCGGCGGCCCGGACCTGATCCGGCGGATCTACCCGGTGGTGATGACGGCGACGGCGGAGGGCACCCACCGGCTCACCGACGAGGAGATGTCGGCGATCGCCGAGAGCGTGGTCTCCGGCCGCATGGAGAACCCGGGCGGTTGATCCGCTCCCGCCCGTACCAGTCAGCAGCCGTCAGCACAGCGCCCTAAGGAGAACCGCCGCCGTGGCCATGCAGTTCTACGCCTCGCCCGAGCAGATCATGCGCGACCGCTCCGAGCTGGCCCGCAAGGGCATCGCCCGGGGCCGCAGCGCGGTGGTCCTGAGCTACGAGGGCGGGGTGCTCTTCGTCGCCGAGAACCTCTCCAGCGCCCTGCACAAGGTCAGTGAGATCTACGACCGGATCGGCTTCGCCGCCGTCGGCCGCTACAACGAGTTCGAGAACCTGCGCCGCGCCGGCGTGCGGATGGCCGACCTGAACGGCCTCAGCTACGACCGGCGTGACGTCACGGGCCGGGCCCTGGCGAACGCCTTCGCGCAGACCCTGGGTGCCATCTTCACCGAGCAGTCGAAGCCGTTCGAGGTGGAGATCTGCGTGGCCGAGGTCGGCACCACCGCCGAGGACGACGAGCTCTACCGGCTCACCTACGACGGATCCGTCAACGACGAGCCCGGCCGGATGGCGATGGGCGGGCAGGCCGAGGCCATCACCGGCGTGCTGAAGTCCCACCACCGTCCGGACATGTCGCTGGGCGAGGCGGTCAAGGTCGCGGTGCAGGCCCTGAGCAGCGTCGGGGGAGAGGGCGGCGCCGCCCGGACCATCGCCGCCAACCAGTTGGAGGTGGCGGTCCTGGACCGCCGCCGGGTGGGGCGGACGTTCCGCCGGATCACCGGGGCCGCGCTGACCGCGCTGCTCGACGGCGACAAGGCCGAGGAGCCGGTGTCGGCCCGCCCGGAGACGCCGACCTCGCCGACCGAGGAGGCGAAGAAGCCCACCACGTCGGCCGGCTCGGCGGACCTGGAGGGCCGGGACACCACCGAGGCGTAGTGGGCACGTCCCGGCTGGGCGGTCGGGCGTGGACACGCCCGACCGCCCAGCCCGGGGCCCGCTATGGCTGCGGGTCGGCAGGGGCCCGCGCGCCGAGTTGCCGTACGGCTGCGCGCCGCCGAAGCCGTCGTACAACCCCACCGCGCCCGCCGCCACTGTTCCCGGCCGCCTCAAGGGTCGTCGCCCACGCTCTCGGGCGTCTCAGGGGCCTTCGCCGCCGCCGTGCAGGACCTTGCCCGCCCGTCGCGGATCCATGGCGCGGAGCGTCCAACCGGGACGCCTCGCGCGGAAGTGCGGCGTGGGTGGCGCGCCGCATCCGACCCGCAGGCGTACGGACGAGCGGCCGTGGCCGCCGTGCGCCCGCCGGGACCGGCGCTGCGGTGCCCTGGGTCGACCGTCACCGATCCCGTGTGAGACCGGCACGGTGTGCGCTGCCCATCTGGGGCCTCGGGCGGCTAATGTCTCATCATGGAGCGGCGAATCTTCGGCCTCGAGACCGAGTACGGCGTCACCTGCACCTATCGCGGGCAGCGGCGGCTGTCCCCTGACGAGGTCGCCCGGTACCTCTTCCGCCGTGTGGTGTCGTGGGGCCGGTCGAGCAACGTTTTCCTGCGCAACGGCGCCCGGCTCTACCTGGACGTCGGCTCGCACCCGGAGTACGCCACCCCGGAGTGCGACTCGGTGGTGGACCTGGTCGCGCACGACCGGGCCGGCGAGCGGATCCTGGAGGGTCTGCTCGTCGACGCGGAGAAGCGGCTGCACGACGAGGGCATCGCGGGCGAGATCTACCTGTTCAAGAACAACACCGACTCGGCCGGCAACTCGTACGGCTGCCACGAGAACTACCTGGTGTCGCGGCACGGGGAGTTCGGCCGGCTGGCCGACGTGCTGATCCCGTTCCTGGTCACCCGGCAGTTGATCTGCGGGGCGGGCAAGGTGCTGCAGACGCCGCGCGGGGCGGTCTACTGCCTCTCGCAGCGGGCCGAGCACATCTGGGAGGGCGTCTCGTCGGCGACGACCCGGAGCCGGCCGATCATCAACACCCGCGACGAGCCGCACGCGGACGCGGAGCGCTACCGGCGGCTGCACGTCATCGTCGGCGACTCCAACATGAACGAGGTCACCACCCTGCTGAAGGTCGGCACCGCCGACATCGTGCTGCGGATGATCGAGGCCGGGGTGGTGATGCGCGACCTGACGCTGGAGAACCCGATCCGGGCGATCCGCGAGGTGTCGCACGACATCACCGGCCGCCGCAAGGTGCGGCTCTCCTCCGGCAAGGAGGTCAGCGCGCTGGAGATCCAGCAGGAATACCTGGCCAAGGCGACCGAGTTCGTGGAGCGGCGCGGCGGCGACCAGACCGCCAAGCGGGTGGTGGAGCTGTGGGGCCGGGTGCTGCGCGCGGTGGAGACCGGCGACCTGGAACCGGTGTCGCGGGAGATCGACTGGGTGACCAAGCTGCGGCTCATCGAGCGCTACCAGCGCAAGCACGACCTGCCGCTGTCGCACCCGCGGGTGGCCCAGATGGATCTGGCCTACCACGACCTGCGCCGGGGTCGGGGCCTCTACGGGCTGCTGGAGCGGCGCGGCGAGGTGGACCGGGTGGCGACCGATCCGGAGATCTTCGAGGCCAAGGAGACCCCGCCGCAGACGACCCGGGCCCGGCTGCGCGGGGAGTTCATCCGGCACGCCCAGGAGAAGCGGCGCGACTTCACCGTCGACTGGGTGCACCTCAAGCTCAACGACCAGGCGCAGCGCACGGTGCTCTGCAAGGACCCGTTCCGGGCGTACGACGAGCGGGTGGAACGGCTGATCGCCAGCATGTGACGCCGGCCCGGTGCGGTGGCGATCGCCGTCCGGGCCGTCCGGGCCGGTAGGCTGACCGCGCCATGACGACTTCCGAACCCCCCGAGCGCGGCCAGCAGCGACAGAACTGGGCCGAGCGCCGCCGCGAGAAGATCCGCGCCGAGATCGAGCGCAACCGGCGCGGAGAGTACACGGTGCCCACCTGGGTGCTGGCGCTCGCGCTGGTGCTGATCGTGGGCGCCTGGCTCGCCCTCATCTTCCTGGTCTGACCTCGCCCGGCGGCGCGGACGGACGCCACGAGCCGGGTCGGCTTTCCCGCTGGACACCGAACCGGGTCTCCCCGGCGGCCACGAAGCGGTGCGTCCGGCCGCCGCCGAGGCCATGGGCGACGCCGCACTCTGGAAGTTGTGCCGTCCCGGCTGAGCTGGAACCGTCGTGCCCGTTCGGCATTGTCGGTGACGGGCCACGCGCGCTGCGTGGTCGCGGCAGGGAGGGTGACCGTATGGCACACATCGACCTCGGCCTCGACGAGCGGGAGCATCCGGGCATCAACGGCCCGCTGCGGTTCCGTCCCGAGACGGCCAAGCCGCTCGGCGAGCTGGCGGAGGCGCTGCTGCGCGCTCCGCACCCCACGCTGACGGCGGGGGAGCGGGAGCTGATCGCGGCGTACGTGTCGGGGCTCAACGATTGCAACTTCTGCTGTGCCTCGCACTCTGCGTTCGCGGCGGCGCAGCTGCCCTCGGGCATGCGGCTGGTGGAGCAGGTCCGTGCCGATCCGGCGGCCGCCGAGGTCAGCGAGAAGCTGCGGGCGTTGCTGGACATCGCCGGTGCCGTGCAGCGCAGTGGCCGGGAGGTGACGGCGGACCTGGTCAAGGTCGCCCGGGGCGCCGGCGCGACGGATCTGGAGATCCACGACACGGTCCTGATCGCGGCGGCGTTCTGCATGTTCAACCGGTACGTGGACGGGCTGGGCACGCTGGCCCCGGAGGACCCGGCCGTGTACGAGATGGCCGCGGAGCGCATCGTGCGGTACGGCTACGGGGCGAGCTGACCGGCGGGTCAGGACAGCAGGCGCGCGGCGTGCCGGCCGGCCGCGGCGGCGGCCAGGAAGTAGGCGTGGTCGGCGTCGAGGCCCCGACCCATGGTGGACAGCGTCACCGGGGTGTCCCGCAGCGCGGCGTCCAGCCCGTCGGTCGGGACCCGGACGACGGTGTGCCGCGCCGTGAGGGGCGCCAGCGCCGCGTCCACCTCGCCGGCCAGCGCCGGGGCCAGGCCGTCGGGCACGACCAGCTCGGCGGGGGCGAGGGCCACCCGGCCGTACGCGGTGAGGCTGTGGTGCGACACGCCCCGGTGGCGGGGCCGGGGGTCGGCGTCGGAGATCCGCAGCGACCCGACCGGGCGCCCGCCCAGCGTGGCGACGGCATTGACGGCCTCCCCGACGGCCACCCCGGAGAAGCCCCACCGGGTGCCGGTGCCCAGGTTGCCCGGTCCCTGGGCGACGATCGCCACGTCGGCGCGCAGCACGTGCCGGGCGGCCAGCAGCCCGCTGTGCACGGTGCTCGCCTCCAGGTCCCCGCCGAACGCCTGGCCGACGGTGACCGTGCCGACGAGGTGGTCGCCCAGCGCGGCGAGGGTGCGGGAGAACCAGGCCGGCAGCGCCCCGCCGTCGGTCAGCAGGTACGCGACCCGGGTGGCGGGGGCGTCGGCGTGGATGCCGGCCAGGACGGCCGGCAGCGCGGAGTGCAGGTCGGCGGTGACGACGGGCAGGCCGGCCAGGTCGTCGGCGGCCTCCATGACCGCCCGGTGCGGGGACGCCTCCTCGTCGACGCCGAGCAGGATCGGCTGCAGCGGGGTGTAGCGGGCCTTGACGAGGTGGCCGGCGTCGCGGCTGTCGAGGGCCTGCGGCGGGTCCGGGGGCAGCCGGTCGGGCAGCGCCACGACCAGGGCGTATCCGCCGGTGCCGAGGCCCATCAGCAGCGCGCCGGCGTTGAGCAGCACCCGGTCGCCGGGCTCGGGCCGCCCGACGAGCGCGGGATAGGCCAGGGCACGTACGGTGCCGCCGTCGGGCAGGTCGACGTCCAGTTCCACCGCCCCGGTCCACTGCCGCCGCAGCGCCGTCACCGTTCCCGACCGCCATCGCACCATGCCCGGCACGCTAGCGTCGCCGTCCGCGGCGGGCGCGCCCGGGGCGGTGCGGCGGGTCGGCGGTCAGCCGTCGGGGCCGCCGGGTTGCGGGGCGTCGCCGGTGCGGGTGGGGTCGAGGAAGACGTACCGGATCTGTGGGTAACGGGCGGTGAGGCGCCGCTCGGCCTGGTCGGCGGCGTCCTCGATGGTCGCGCCGCTCGCGTCGTCGTCGAAGTCCACCTTCGCGGCGACCAGGACGTCGCTCGGGCCGAGCTGCATCGTCAGCAGCGTGTCGATGCGCCGCACGGCGGGCAGGGCGGCCAGTGCCTCGGTGATTTCGCCGCGCAGCCGTTCCGGTACGGAGCGGCCGACCAGCAGCGAGATGTTGCTGTGTGCCAGGACGGCGGCCACCACGAGCAGCAGCACGCCGATCAGGACGGAGGCGGCGCCGTCCCAGAACTCGTCCCCGGTGAGCTGGGACAGGGCCACCCCTGCGGCGGCCAGCACCAGCCCGATCAGGGCGGCGCTGTCCTCCAGGAACACCGCCTTCAGGGGGGTGTCGGAGGTCAGGTGCAGGAACCGGCGCGGCGTGGTGCGCCAGCGCCGGGACTCGGCGCGGACCTGGTGCACGGCGCGGGCCAGGGAGACCGACTCGATGGCGAACGACACCGCCAACACGATGTAGGTGACCAGGTACTCGCCGCTGTGCTCGTGCACCAGGATGGTGGTGACGCCGTGGGTGATCGCGAAGCCGGCGCCGGCGACGAACGTGAACAGCGCCGCGAGGAACGCCCAGACGTAGCTCTCCTTGCCGTACCCGAACGGGTGCCGGGCGTCGGCGGGCCGCGCCCCGCGGCGCAACGCGAGGTACAGCAGCACCTCGGTGGTGGTGTCGGCGACGGAGTGCACGGCCTCGGAGAGCATCGCCGCCGACCCGGAGATCACCCCGGCGATGAGCTTGGCCACCGCGATGGCGAGGTTGGCGGCCCCCGCCACCACGACGGTGGCGACGCTCTCGGTCCCGACCTCCGGCTGGGCCACCACGTCACTGTAGGGTCGTCGGTGGCCGCCCGCCCGGCGACCGGTGAACCGGCCGGGCGCGACGCGGGGCACGTCCTGCCCGCGTGGGTGCACGGGCGCGGCGGGTGGGCTGCTAGCGTCTACCGCGTGTCGCGGACCCGCACCGAACGCCTGGTCAACCTGGTTATCTGCCTGCTGTCCACGCGGCGGTTCCTGACCGCCGCGCAGATCGCCGCGACCGTGCCCGGCTACGAGCACGATCCGGACGACGCGCGTGACCACGAGGCCTTCCAGCGCAAGTTCGAGCGGGACAAGGCCGAGCTGCGCGAGCTGGGCGTGCCGCTGGAGACCGGGACGGCGAGCGTCTTCGACGCGGAGCCCGGCTACCGGATCGCCCACCGGGAGTACGCGCTGCCCGACATCCCCCTCGAACCGGACGAGGCCGCCGCGGTCGGCATCGCCGCCCGGCTGTGGCAGCACGCGGGCCTGGCCGCCGCCGCCTCCTCCGGGCTGGCGAAGCTGCGCGCCGCCGGCGTCGACGTGGACCCGCAGGCCACGCTGGGCCTGGAGCCGATGGTCACGGTGGACCCGGCGTTCGCGCCGCTCACCGCCGCGGCCCGGGACCGGCGCGAGGTCAGCTTCGACTACCGGGTGCCCGACCGCGACGACTCGACCCGCCGCCGCCTGCAGCCGTGGGGCGTGGTCTGCTGGCGGGGCCGCTGGTACGTGGTCGGGCACGACCTCGACCGTGAGGCGACCCGTTGCTTCCGGCTGTCCCGGGTGGTCGGCGCGGTCCGGTCTACCGGCGCTCCCGGAGGTTACGAGCCGCCGGCCGGGGTCGACCTGATCAGCCACGTGGCCCGCTGGTCGGGGCCGGCGGAGCGCACCGGGCGGGCCACCGTGCTGGTCGCCGCCGGACGCGCCGCCGGGCTGCGCCGCTGGGCCGTCGACGTCACCGCCTGCCCGGAGGGCGACCGGCTCGTCCTGCCCTACGCCGACGCGGACGTCCTCGCGGGTCAGCTCGTCGGCTACGGCCCGGACGTGCGGGTCCTCGATCCGCCGGAGGTGCGCGACGCGGTGATCCAGCGGCTCAAGGAGATCGCCGCCCGGCACGACGACCTCGCGGTCGCCGGGGGTGTCCGGTGACCCGGCCCGCCGCCCGGGGCGGCTCCCGCGCGTCGGCCGACCGGCTGGCCCGGCTGCTGAACCTGGTGCCCTACCTGCTGGCCCGGCCCGGCATCGAGCTCGCCGAGGCGGCCGGGGACCTGGGCGTCACCGAGCGGCAGCTGCGCGAGGACCTGGAGCTGCTGTGGGTGTGCGGGTTGCCCGGTTACGGCCCCGGTGACCTGATCGACATGGCTTTCGACGGCGACCGGGTGACGATCACCTACGACGCCGGCATCGACCGGCCGCTGCGGCTCACCCCCGACGAGGCCCTCGCGTTGGTGGTGGCGCTGCGGATGCTCGCCGAGACGCCCGGAGTGACCAACCGGGAGGCCGTCGAGCGGGCCCTCGCGAAGATCGAGCACGCTGCCGGCGACCTGGTGGCGGCGCCGGTCGAGGTCCGGCTGCCCGCCGACACCCGGCGGGTGGCGGAGCTGCGGACGGCCGTGGAGAGCGGTCGGGCACTGCGCATCACCTACTACACGGCCGCGCGGGACGAGACCACCGACCGCGTCGTCGACCCGCTGCGGATGCTGATGGTCGGCGGGCGGGCCTACGTGGAGGCGTGGTGCCGCCGGGCGGAGGCGGTGCGGCTGTTCCGGGCCGACCGCATCGATGCCGTCGCCGAGTTGGAGGAGCGGGCGGTCGTGCCGCCGCAGGCCCGCCCGCACGACCTCACGGAGGGCGTGTTCCGCCCGTCGCCGGACCTGCCGCTGATCACCCTGCGGATCGGTCGGGGCGAGCGGTGGCTGACCGAGTACTACCCGTGCGAGCGGGTCGAGGCCGGCGGCGGCGACCAGTGGCTGGTGTCGTTGCGCGTCACCGACCTGGGCTGGGCCCGCCGGTTCGTGCTGGGCCTGGGCCCGGACGTGGCGGTGGTCGCCCCGGTCGAGCTGGCCGAGCAGGTGCGGGCCGCGGCGGTATCCGCCCTCGACGCGTACGCCTCGCCGGTGCCGGCCGCGCCACCCGTGCCCGTCGGCGGGCCGGACCCGGCGCGGGCGGTCTCCCCGGCCGACCCGGCGGTCACCGCGGGCACGCAGTAGGCTGGCCGCCGTGGTGAAGTGGATCGTGCTCGCGGTGGTGCTGTTCGCGCTCGTCGTGTTCGCCCTGGCCCTGCGGCCGGTGCTGGCGCGGCTGCCCCGGCTGCGTCGCGCGGCCGTCGCCCTGCAACGCCGGGCGACCGAGGCGGAGGCGCTGCGGGAGACCGCCGAGACCCTCCAGGCGCGGGCGGAGGCTCTCCAGGAGCAGCTCGACACCACCCAGCGGCGGCTGGCCGTGATCAAGGCGAAACGCGGCGGTTGATCGATCGGTGCCCGGTTCCTGCGCGAACCGCTCCGGTTCACGCAGGAACGATCCTGCGGCAGATGGTTGACGGGACGTCCCGCGTTGGTCAAGACTTCACCGGCCGGGACGAACCACCACCACCCGGCGGGTGGCAGCGGCCGTCGACGGACGTACGATGGGCTGCGGTACACCCCTCACGACGACACAGAGCGACTGGAGCTTCCCATGGGTGCCCTCAAGCCGTGGCACATCGCCGTACTCGTGGTCGTGCTGATCCTGCTCTTCGGCGCGAAGCGGCTCCCGGACGCGGCCCGTTCGCTGGGCCGTTCGCTGCGGATCATCAAGGCCGAGACCAAGAGCCTGCACGACGACGACCGCGATCTCGCCGAGAAGGCCGACGCGCAGTCCGGCTACCAGCCGCTCCCGCCGCAGACCGTCCAGGGCCAGCCGTACGCGCCGCCGCCCGCCGGCCAGCCGTACGCGCCGCCTCCCGCCGGTCAGCAGCCGCACGTCGCCCCGCAGCAGCAGCCGTACGCACCCCCGGTCAACGACCCGGTGCAGCGCGTCCGCGACAACTGACCGAAGGGCCCGACCCGTGGCCTTCGCCCTCAAGAAGCGTGGTCCGAGCAACTTCGAGCGGGCCGCCGACGGCTCGATGACGCTCATCGAGCACATCCGCGAGCTGCGCAACCGGCTGTTCCGCGCCTCCCTGGCTATCGCGTTCGGGCTGATCATCGGCTTCCTGCTCGCCCAGCCGGCGTTCGACCTGCTCAAGCAGCCGTACTGCCGGCTGCCCGGCATGATCGTCGACGGTGAGTGCCAGAACTTCCTGCAGCTCGCACCGACCGACGGCTTCGTCCTCAAGCTGAAGCTGGCGCTCTGGATCGGTTTGATCATCGGAGCGCCGGTCTGGCTCTACCAGCTCTGGGCGTTCATCGCGCCGGGCCTGCACCGGCACGAGCGCAAGTGGGCGTACGTCTTCGTGGCTATCGCGGCGCCCCTGTTCGCCGCCGGCGCGGTGCTGGCCTTCTTCGTGGTGGACAAGGGTCTGGCCTTCCTGCTGGAGGCCGGCGTCACCGGCACCGACTCGCAGCTCGAGGTGACCCGCTACATCTCGTTCGTCACCAACATGATCCTGCTCTTCGGGGTCGCGTTCGAGTTCCCGCTCACCCTGCTGATGCTCAACTTCACCGGGGTGGTGAGCGCCCGCCGGCTGCTCAGCTGGTGGCGGGCCGTGGTCTTCATCTGCTTCGCGTTCGCGGCGATCGCCACCCCCGACCCCGGGCCGTTCGGCATGACCCTGCTGGCGCTCTGCCTGTCGCTGCTCTATTTCGTCGCCGTCGGGGTGGCGTTCCTCAACGACAAGCGCAAGGGACGTGGCAAGGAGGTCTACGCGGGCGTCGGCGACGACGAGGTGTCGCCGCTGGAGTTCGACCCCGAGCCGGTGGAAGCCGGGCAGCGGGTGGACGCCAGCGCGCCGATCGCGGCCCCCGAGCCGGTCGCCGCGCCGGCGCCGATCGAGCGCCGCTACGACGACATGACCTGACCGGCCGGTCGTTCCCCGATCACGAACGGACACAAGCCCTCCTTCATCGGGGGGCTTGTTCCGTTGCCGCCCCGGTGCGTACGGCACATCGCGGGCGGGCCCCTAACGCACGGCGCGTCAGCCGTCAGCACCCAGTCGGCAATCCGTCACGAGGCATCCACGAGCTGCAATCGGGTAAGCAGATCTTTACGATGTGTCGACGTGTCCGACGAGGGAGGTCGCTGTCCAGTGCGTCGCCCGACGTGTGGTCGTCCAGCCGTCCCCGGGAGGGAGGCCGCCTCCCCGCTGCGGCGGCCCAGGGTGCCCGTCGCCCGGCCCGTCGTACGGCGGGGAGCCGCCGTCCCGGCTGCCGCGCACGGCCGCGTCCCGGCTGCCGCGCACGGCCGCGCCCCGGCGCCGGCCGGGCACCGCGCCGGCGCGGCCCTTCCGACAGGGACCGACGGCGGGCCGCCACCCGCGCCGGCCGCCCCGGGTGACCGCTCTCCCGGGGTGAGTGCCCGCCCTGGCTGAGTCCCGGCGGGCCCGCCCGCGCGCTCGTCCGGTCCCTCCGGCCGTTGCGCGCCGCGCCGGGCCACCCGGATGCCCCTGACCGTCGGTCGTCGTTGTCGCGCTTGATGATCCAGTCGTTCCGTCCGTCCGGCCCGCGTAGTCCCGTCAACGGGACCGCCCGCCGCCCCCGCACCCCCAGATCGGAGCCACCCGTTGATCCGCGTCGTCGTTGTCGAGGAGATGGGCCTGCTGCGCACCGCGCTGTGCGCGGCACTGTCGAGCGAGGAGGACATCGAGGTCGTCGCCGAGGTGACCGGGGTGACGGAGCTGCCCGCCCTGGTACGCCGGCACCGGCCGGACGTGGTGCTGGTGGACCTGGCGCCGGACGCCCCGCACCCGGTCGAGGTCGTCGCCGAGATCACCGGGGCGATGCCCGACACCGCCGTGCTGGCCATGGGCCGCCGGTGGAGCCAGCGGATCGTCGGGGACCTGTTGGCCGCCGGCGTACGGGGCCTGGTGGGCAAGGACGCGTCCCTGGAGGCGCTCGTCGACGCCGTCCGGGAACTCGCCGGCGGGGGGAAGGTCATCGACGCCGCCGCCGCCGTGACGGCGCTGCGCCCCGCGTCGAGCCCGCTGACGCGCCGGGAGGTGGAGGTGCTGCGGGTGGCCGCGGAGGGACTGCCGCTCAAGGAGATCGCCCGCCGGCTCTACCTGGCGCACGGGACCGTACGCAACCACCTGTCGGCGATCATGCGCAAGACCGGTGCCCGCAACCGGATGGAGGCGGTGTGGCGCGCCCGCCGCGACGGCTGGATGTAGCGGGCCGGCCCCGCCCGGGCCGGGGCGCGCCAACGCCGTTCCGCCCCCCGTCCAGCCTGGACGGTGGCGGGTCGCCCGCCGGATACGGCCTGGACGACGGCGGTCGCCCGCCGGATACCGCCCAGACGGCGGCGGGTCGCCCGCCGAGCGGAATCTGGCGGGACGTGTTTGAATTCTGACGGTCCGTGATCTGTCTGACGACGCTCCGGAGGGGTCAACGGTGATCCGTACCCTGCTCGCTCTCGACGGCGCCCTGGTCCGTGGCGCCCTGTCGCTCGTGCTCGCCGCCGAGGCGGACATCAGCGTGGTGGCGGAACTGGACCGGGGCGACGCCCTGCCACCGGCGGTCCGGACGCAGCGTCCCGACGTGGCGGTCGTGGACCTCGACCTCATCGGCGACACGGGCGTGGCGGGGCACTGCCCGTTGCTGGTGCTCGCCGACCGTCGGCGGGCGCGCAGCCTGCACCGGGTCTTCGTGCCGGGGCGCAGCGTCGGGATCCTCGGCGCCGACGTCTCCCCGCACCGGGTGCTGGACGGCATCCGGCGGCTAGCCCGCCGCGAGTCGGTGGTCGACGCCGACCTGGTGATGGCGGCACTGAGCCGGGACAGCCCGCTCACCTCGCGGGAGACGGAGATCCTCGACCTGACCGCGGCCGGGGCGCCGGTCGTGGAGGTCGCCCGGGCGCTCGGGCTCGCCCCGGGGACCGTGCGCAACCACCTCGGCCGGATCGCCCGCAAGGCGGGCGCGCGCACGAGGGTGGAGGCGGTGCGGGTCGCCCGCGAGGCCGGCTGGATCTGACGACGGGCGCCGGCCCCGGGACCGTCAGGGCCGGCCGAGCGGCACGCGCTCCGGCGGCGTCACGTCCTCCCAGTGCCCGACCAGCTCGCGGTAGGTGGTCGAGCGGGTCAGCAGGTCGTCGTGGCTGCCGACGAGCGGCCGGTCGCCGTCGAACACCAGCACCCGCCGCGCCCGGGTCGCCGAGCTGATCCGGTGCGCGATCACCACCAGGGTGCCGCCCCGGCGGGCGAAGGCGTGCTCGACGGTCGCCTCCAGGGTCGGGTCCAGGTGACACGTCGCCTCGTCGAGGATGACCAGCGGCGCCGGGGCGAGGTAGGCCCGGACCGCGGCGACGAGTTGACGCTCCCCGGCGGAGAGGGCGGCGGGGTCGAGTTCGGCGTCCAGGCCGCCGAGGCGGGCCACCAGGGGACCGGCGCCGAGGGTGCGTACGGCGGCCAGGACCGTCGCGTCGTCGACGTCGGCGTGCAGATAGCGGAGGTTGTCGCCGACGGAACCGGTGCGCACGTACGCCTCCTGCGGCACCAGCACCCGCAGCCGGGCCAGCGCCTCCGGCGGCGTGCCGTCGACCGGTACGCCGGCCAGGTGGACCGTGCCCGACTCCGGTGACGCCAGCCCGGCGACCAGCGCGGCCAGGGTGGACTTGCCGGCGCCGCTCGGCCCCACCACGGCCAGATGGTCGCCGGCCGCCACCGTCAGGGTGAGGTCCGCCAGGACGGGGCGGGCGTGCGGGCCGTACCGGAAGGTCAGCCCCCGCAGCGCGATCGCCGGCGGAACGCCCTCGGCGGCGGCCGGTGGGGGACCCGCCGGGCCGGCGGGGACCGGGGGCGCCGGGACGGCGGCGGGGTGCGACGGTGGGGCGGCGGGCGGCGGGAGGTCGGGCCCCGGGGGCGGGCTGGTGCGCAGGATGCGGCCCAGGGTGACGGCGTAGCGCAGGCCGCCGCCACCGACGCCCTGCACGACCGCGTGCAGGGCGGGTTGCAGCCCGGTGGTGACGTAGACGAGCGCGCCCAGCACGGCGCCGGCGCTCAGCCCTTGCCGGACCAGCCACGGCGCGGCCAGCACCAGCACCGCCACGGGCAGCCAGCCGCCCACGCCGAGGCTGAGGCTGCGCAGCGCCGCCATCCGCGCGAGGGTCCGCTCCGCGTCGGCCTGCGCCGTGACCCGCTGGTCCACGTCGGACACCACGCGCTCCTGCGCGCCGCAGGCGACGACGTCGCGGTGCCCGGCCAGCGCCGACGCCGCCGAGCGGCCGAGTCGCTCGCCGGCGGTCACCTGGGCCCGCTGGTGCGCCACCATGGCCGGCAGCGACGCCCCGAACACGGCCAGCCCCACCACCAGCGGGGCGGCCACCGCACCGGCCAGCGGCGGGGCCAGGGCGAGCAGGCCGAGCAGCGCCGCGCCGGCGGTGAACAGGAACCCGCGGACCACCAGCAGCAGCCCGCCGAAGGTGTCCCGGACCACCTCGACCTGGTGGGTCAGCCGGGCCACGGTGGCGCTGTCCGCCCGGCCGCCGGCCCGGGTGGCGTCGTGCAGGGCCCCCCGCACCACCCGGGCGGCCAACTCGTCGCGGAACGGTTCCACCACGGCCCCGAGGCTGCGGTACACCTGCCCGGTGGCCGCCGCGCCCACCAGCACGGCCGCGGCGAGCCCGGCCAGCCAGGCCAGGCCGGTGCCGAACTCACCGGCCAGGAAACCCCTGTCGACGGCGCGGGCCACGAGCACCCCGCCGAGCAGCGCCGGCAGGGCCTCCACCGCCGACCAGGCGGCCAGCCGGCCCAGGGCCCGGCGGCGGGCCCGCAGTGCCGCCCAGGTGCTGCGGCGTACGCCGGGGCCGCTCATCGGGCGTCTCCACCGGGCGTGAAGACCGCCCGGTAGGCCGGGTCGGCCCAGAGTTGCCGGTGCGGCGCCACGGCCCGCAGCCGCCCGCCGTCGAGCCACGCCACCAGGTCGGCCGCCGCCGCCGTCGTCGCGCGGTGGGTCACCACGAGTCGGGTACGTCCGCCGGCGCCGGCCGCCACCGCCCGGGCGATCCGGTGTTCGGTGGCGGTGTCCAGGCTGGACGTGGCGTCGTCGAGGACGAGCAGCCGCTCGGCGGGGAACGCGCGGGCCAGCCCGAGGCGCTGCGCCTCGCCGCCGGAGAGCGGCGCGTCCGCCAGCGGGGTGCGGAAGCCCTCGGGCAGCCGGGCGACGACGTCGGCGACCTGCGCCGCCCGCGCCGCGGCCAACACCGCCGGGGTGGCCGGGGCGGCGCCTGCGGGCGGTCGCGCCGAGCCGGCGGGCAGCCCGAGCCCGATCGCGTCGTGCACCGTCTCGCCGACCAGCACGGGTCGGTCGAAGGCATGGCCGACGGCCCGGCGCAGCGCGGACGGGTCGAGCCGGCGCAGCGGCACCCCGTCCAGCAGCACCTCGCCGGTCTCCGGGTCGTGCAGGCGGCCGGCCACCGCGGCGAGGGTCGACTTGCCGGCGCCGGAGCGGCCGACGACGGCCACCGTGGCGCCCGCCGGGACGGTCAGGTCGATCCCGTCGAGGACCGCCCGCCCGTCCTCGGCGCGTACGCCCACCCCGCGCAGCCGCAGTTCTCCCCGGCCGGGCGGCAGCGGCTCGGTGCCGTCGGGGCGTACCGGGTGGGCCAGCGGCTCGGCGATCCGGCCGGCCGCGGCGCGGGCGCGGACGAGGCGGTTCAGGGTGGCCAGCACCGCGCCCAGTCCGGCGCCGAGGGCCGCGTACTGCACGGCGGCGACGAGTTGGCCGGGGGAGAGCCAGCCGACGGTCAGCGCGTACCCGCCGACGGCCACGACGGCCACCTGGAGCAGTGGGCCGACGGCAGCGGTGCGGGCGCTCGCCCTGGCCAGCAGCCGCCAGCTGAGCAGCCCGTACCCGCGCAGTTCCGGCAGGGCCGCGAGCACCCGCTCGCGTTCCCGGTCGACGGTCGCGGCGGCGGCGATGGTGCGGGCGCCGCCGAGGGCCTCCAGCAGGCGCCCGGCGATGTCCCCCAGCACCCGCTGGTAGCCGGCGACGGCGGCGGAGGCGTCGGTGACGAAGGCGCGCATGAGCAGCGTGAGCAGGGCCAGTCCGCCGAGGAGGGTCAGGCCGAGCAGCGGTTCGAGCAGGGTGAGCGCCACGACGCTGCCGACCGGGGGGAGCAGCGCGACGAGGCCGAACACCACGGCGGTGCCGGCCTGCCCGGCCTCGGCGGCCTGCCCGACGAGTCGACCGACCAGGTCGCCCACCGGGTGGCGCCGGACGGTGCGGACGTCGCACGCGAACAGGTGCCGCAGCAGGCGCCGACGCAGCCGCGCCGTGGCCCGGGCCGCGCCGTACCCGCTGGCCACGTCGGCGAGGATGTCGGTGACCATGAGGACGGCGATCAGGCCGCAGGCGGCGGCCGGCCACCAGACGCCGGGGTCGCCGTCGACGGCGGCGTCGACCGCGAGCCCGAGCGCGGCGGGCAGGGCGAGTTCGGCGGCGGCGCCGGTGAGCGAGACCGCGCCGAGCAGGACCGTCCACCCGCCGCCGTCGCGGACCACCCGCCGCAGCAGCCGGTCGGTGCCGGTCGGCGTCCCCATGGCTTCTCCCGCGAAAGACGTGCGGCCCTGGGCGGACACGGCGTCCGCCCAGGGCCTCGCGTGATGACCTGGTCAGTTGCAGGTCGTGACGGACAGCGAGCTGTCGCCGCAGAGCAGCAGGCTCGCGCGGCTGCCACCGCCGGTGCGGTCGGCGGGGGCCATCTCCATGCCCTGAAGGTCGAGAAGCGCCATGTCGATCATCTCCTTCTGTGCTGGTCGGTCGGATGGTCCTGTGCTGGATGTCGCCGCTGAGGGCGTCCGGCTCAGTTGCAGGTCGTGACGGACAGCGAGCTGTCGCCGCAGAGCAGCAGGCTCGCCCGGCTGCCACCGCCCGTGCGGTCGGCGGGGGCCATCTCGAGGCCCTGGAGGTCCAGAAGCGCCATGTCGTGTCACCTCCTTCCGTGCTGGTCGGTCGGGTCGGTCGCCCTCGCGTCGGCGAGGGAGTCGGGGGCGCCCGTCAGGGGCGCGAGGAACGGCAGGCGCACCGGGTCGTCGGGCCGCGCGGCGGCCAGCGCCAGCAGCACGCCGGCGGTGCCGGTGCCGAGGTCCATGGACAGCCGCAGCAGCTGCTCGCCCGGGAAGGCGGTGCCGTCGCGGTAGGGCAGGGCGTGCCAGGCCAGCCGGGCCACCTGGGCGTCGCGTTCGCGGCAGAGCCCCGGATCGTCGGGGTACGCCGCCAGGTAGGCGATGATGCCGGCCCGTCCGGCGAAGAGGCCGGACTGCGCGTAGAACGGTGACCGGGCGGCGCGGCGTACGCCGGCGCTGGCCTCGGCGAACCGCTCGTCGGCGCGGTGGCGCAGGTACTCGTCGAGCACCAGCCCGATGCCGACGCTGCCCTGTCCGAGGTAGGGCATGGTGCGCCAGCCCTCGTTGACCTCCAGCGCGCCGTCGGGGCGTACCACGCAGCGGCGCAGGTCCTGGCGCAGGGCCGTGGCGGCGTGGTCCAGCAGGGCCTCGTCGCCGGTCAGCTCGTGCAGCCGCACCAGCAGCAGCGCCGGCCCGGTGCGGCCGCGCAGCAGCCCGGCGTACGGGTTGCGCCCGCCGCTGATGTCCGGCCCCGGGTCGTCGGCGAGCTGGTCGACCACCCGCTCGGCTACCCGCCAGGCCGCGTCGCGCAGGGCCGTCTCGCCGGTGCGTCCGGCCAGCTCGGCCAGGTTGAGCGCGATGCCGGCGAGGCCGCCCGAGAGGCTGTGGTCCAGGCCGTCCAGCGGCTGGCGCAGGCAGATGTCGAGCACGTCGAGGGCGTCCTGCCGGCGGCCGAGCGCCTCCAGGGCGTACGCGACGCCGTGCAGACCGTCGTAGAAGCCGCACCGGGTGCCGGAGGCGGGTGCCGTGGCGTGGCGGACCAGCCACTGCTCGTGTTCCGGCCACCGTCCGGCGCCGCTGACGTGCAGGGCGTACAGGACGCCGGCGGCGCCGTGGGCGAGGTTGAGCCCGCCGCTGCGGAACTGCTCGATGTCGCCGGGGAAGAGCCGGTCGTCCCGGTCGGGTGTCGCGCCGGCGAGGATCGCCCGGGCGAGCCGGTCGGTGTGGGCCGGCCCGACGTCGACGGTGAGGTCGGGTGGCCCGTCGGCGTCCGCCGGGGCGGGGCCGGTGATCTCCCGTACGGCGTCGTCGAGGAGTTCCCTCGGCACCGGGAAGTGCGCGGCGATGACGTCGGCGAGGTGCGCGGCCTTCTCCGGCCCGAGCCGGACGAGCTGGGTCAGCGGCAGGAACAGCGCCAGCCGCAGGCAGGCCAGGGCGTACCGGTCGACGGCGGGACCGGTGCGGTTCCGGGGCGCGGCGAAGCCCTGGTTGCGTAGTCCCGGCCGGCGGTGGCCGTCGATCGGCGCGGCGACCTCGAAGTCGACGAGCGCGATCCGGTCGTCCGGGCGGACCATGACGTTGAACAGGTGCAGGTCGCCGTAGACCAGGCCGCGGTCGTGGATCGCCGTGACGACCTCCTCGACCTGCCGGTGCACGTCCAGTGCCCAGCGGGTGTAGTCGGCGCGGTCGGCGTCCGTGGCGTCGGCGTCGATCAGCGGGTACCGGTCGACCAGGACCTTGTTGAGCGGGCGGCCCTCGATGAACTCCAGCGCGAGGAACCGGTGCTCGCCGAGGGCGAACTCGTCGTGCACCCGGGGCACCTGCGGCAGGTCGGCCAGCCGGCGCAGCGCGTCGGCCTCCCGGGCCAGGCGGGCGACCGCGTCGGTGCCGTCGGCGTCGAGACCGGCGTGCGGCCGGGCCTCCTTCAGCACCAGCTGGTCGTCGGTCCGCACGTCCCGGCCGACGTAGAGGCCGCCGCCGTTGGAGAAGTGGATGACCTTCTCGATCCGGTACGGCACCTCGTTCGTGCTGGTGGCGTTGCGGGCGGCCAGGTGCGGGCCGAGGAAGTCGGGCAGCGTCACCCAGGACGGCACGTGGAACACCGGGTCGCGGCGGTCGGGCACCAGCGTGCCCGTGTCGTCCTCGATCGCCGGGACCACCTGGCCGTCGGGGGAGTGGCAGTAGCGCGCGGCGAAGCCGCCGTAGCGGACGTGCACCGGGCCGGCGCCGTGACGCAGGTCGCTGAGGATGTACGGGCCGGGCTCGCCGGCGAGCAGCTCGTCGAGCTCCTTGCAGACCAGCTCCAGTTCCGCGTCGTCGCGGGGGTACACGGTGACGAACTTGCCGCTGGCCGCCCGGGAGGCGTACTTGGAGTTGCGCAGCAGCAGGGTGCGCGGGCCGCGGAGGAACTTGAAGGAGAGTCCGCGGGGGACGCAGTAGTCCCAGACGGCGTCCAGCACCCGCTCGGCGTTGTCGAGCGTCGCCGACACGTGGACCTTCCAGCCCTGCTGGGGCAGCGTGCCGCCCTCGGGGGCGTAGATCAGCCAGTCGTCGAGCGGCTCGGAGCGCCAACCGTCGGGAACGGGCCGCTGCGCCGCCGCGAAGGTGGGCTGCTCGACCGCGCTGCCGAGGGAGTCGTAGAAGAGCCGGTCGGCGGCGCAGTAACTGTCGTAGCGCTCGTCCACCGTGACCACTCCCTCCGCTGTTCGGCCGGTGCCTGCGTCGTTCGGCCGATGCCTTCGTCCTGCTGACGGATCTGAGTCTGTCCGTTCGGGCTATGGCGGTTCCAGTGCGTTCAGTCATGACGACGAATGCGTGCCGCACGGGTCGGCCGTGACAAAAGTCAGTTGCGCCCGGGGTGCGCGGTGCCCCGCCGGCCGGTCGCCGACCGCACGGTGGGCGGTGCCCCCGCCCGTCCCGGGGCGGTACGGTGCTCGCCGTGACCGCAGACGATCACCCCTCCGCCGCCGGTGCCGGGCCCGTCGCCGTGCTGGCCAACCCGACCGCTGGCCGGGGTCGGCACCGAGGGCTGCTGCCGCAGGTCCTGCACCGGCTCGCGGCTGCCGGCCGGCCGGTACGCCCGCTGCACGCGCGTACCGCCGACGAGGCCGAGGCGGCCTGCCGGGCGTCGGTGCGCGACGGGGCGTCGGCCCTGGTCGCGGTCGGCGGCGACGGGACCGTGCACCGCGCGCTGCAGGCGGTCGCCGGGACTGGGGTCCCGTTCGGTCCGGTGCCGGCGGGCACCGGCAACGACTTCGCCGCCGACACCGGGTTCCCGGCCGACCCGCTCGCCGCCGTCGACGTGATCGCGGCGGCGCTGCGCGACGGCCGCACCCGCCCGGTCGACCTGGCCCGGATGACGGGGGCCGACGGTACGGACCGGTGGTACGGGGCCGTGCTCGCGGCCGGCTTCGACGCGATCGTCAACGAGCGCGCCAACCGGATGCGCTGGCCGAGCGGTCCGCGCCGCTACGACCTGGCGATCCTGGTGGAACTGGCCCGGCTGCGCCCGCGCCGCTACACCCTGCGCCTCGACGGGGTGCCGCACGAGGTGGACGCCGTGCTGGTGGCGGTGGGCAACTGCGCCAGCTACGGCGGCGGCATGCGGATCTGCCCGGACGCGGACCCGACCGACGGCGTGCTCGACGTGGTGGTGGGCGGCCGGTTCCACCGGCGCACCCTGATGCGGGTCAAGCCGCGCATCTACCGGGGCACCCACGTGACGCATCCGCTGGTGCACAGCTACCGCGCCCGTACGGTCGAGCTGAGCGCCGAGGGCATCACCACGTACGCCGACGGCGAGCGCGCCCTGCCCCTCCCCCTGACCGTCACGGCCACCCCCGCCGCCCTCCACCTCCTCCGCTGACCCCCGCCCCCTGCCCTCCCCCCGCCCTCCCCCGCCCCCTCCCCGGCGCCGATCATGCAGTCGTGGTGCCCCGCACAAGCCGTGTATGCCCGCAAAACCGGCGCCAGAAGTGCATGATCGACCCGTCGAGGGCGTCGAGGGCGTCGAGGGGGCGTTTGTCAGGGGGTTTGGCGGGTGATGCGGTCCAGCCATTCGGCCAGCAGGGTGCGTTCGGCGGCGGTGAGGTCGGTGGTGATCGTGTCGAGGGCGGCGCGCAGCGCCACCGCGTGCCGGACCGGACGGTCGGCCCGGGAGGTCGCCCGGGCGGCGGGGGAGTCGGTGACCAGGGCGGCCAGCACCGCCTCCCGGGTCCGGGTCGACAGGGCCGGGTCGCGCCCCGGCGGCGGGGTCCGGATCAGGGTGAGGGTGACCCCGCACGCGGTGGCGTGCAGCATCTCGGTCGCCTGGTCGACGCTCGTGCGCAGTCGACCCGCCTCGGCCACCCGGTGCACGAGCTGGCGCAGGATGTCGGCCGCCACCCGGGCGGCGGTCGGGGTCTCGCCGGGGCGCGGATCGCCGTACATGAGGGCGTGGAACGCCGGGTTGGCGACGCCGAAGCCGACGTGCAGGTCCCAGCCCCGGCGCAGGTCGTCGACCGGGTCGTCGGCCAGGTCCCCGGCCGCCTGGGCGTGCAGGTACGCGGCGAACCCGTAGCTGGCCGCCGCGTCCAGCAGGCCGCGCATGTCGCCGAACTGGCGGTAGATGGTGGGCGCCTGCACCCCCGCCGCCCGGCTGACCGCGCGGGTGGAGACGGCCTCCCGGCCGCCCTCGGCGAGCAGTGCGGCGGCGGCCCGGACGATCCGGTCCCGGGGCGACGTCTCGGTGATCATGGCAGCGACGATAACGCCTTCGCGTTAGCGCCAGGTGTTAACGGTGCTTTCGGCGTGCCGTTAGCGCTGCTGATCGACGCCGGCCAGGTCCAGCACGGCGCCCAGCCCGTTGGCCCGACCCGCCTCGGCGGCCGGCAGCACCAGCACCGCGCACCCGGCCGCGACGGCCCCCGCGTCGGCCGGCGTGTCGCCCACCATCAGCGTCCGCTCCGGATCGACGCCGAGCATTCCGCAGGCACGCAGGAAGATCCCCGGGTCCGGCTTGCAGCGCCCCACCTCGTACGAGAGCACGAACGCGTCGACCAGCCCGGCCAGCCCCCAGGCCTCGAAGTGCGGCCGGATGTCGAAGCCGATGTTGCTGACGACGGCCACCCGGACGCCCCCGGCCCGCAGCGCGTCCAGGGTCGCCGCGGTGTCCGGGTAGGGCACCCAGCCCTCGGGCACCAGCACCCGCTCGTAGAGCGCCTCCGCGAAGCCCTCGATGCCCGCGTCCACGGTCTCGGCCAGCCCGGTGTAGGCGCCCCGGTGGGCGTGCGGGTAGAGGTCCCGGTCGGCCCAGAGCTCGGCCAGCCGGGGCGGCACCCGGGTGGGCAGCGGCCCGCCCGCCCGGCCGGCGGTCAGCAGCCGGTCGGCCAGCGCGGTGGCCCGCATCCGCTCCAGGCTCACCCCGCAGGCGGCGGCGGCCGCGAGCACCCAGTCCCGGGGCTCCTCCACCTGGGCCAGGGTGCCGTGGAAGTCGAGCAGGACCGCCTCCACCGGCCGGCGGGACGGACCCGGGCGGACGGCGTCGTCGGCGCCGCGCGAGGCGTGGGGCGGTTCGGCATGATCCGGCACGTCGTGCACCCTACCGACCGCCGCCGACCCCCCTGCCGGTTGGCCTTGTCCGGTGGCTGTCGGCGGCACGCATTAATCTTGGAGGCATGTCGAGCCCCGCCGAGCGGTACGCCGCGGCGCGCCGCCGGGCCGCGCAGGCCTCACAGTTCCCGGCACTTGACGAGTTCGCCCTCGATCTGGGGTTCGACCTCGACGACTTCCAGCGGGAGGCGTGCCAGGCGCTGGAACGGGGCAGCGGCGTCCTGGTCTGCGCCCCGACCGGCGCCGGCAAGACGGTGGTCGGCGAGTTCGCCGTACACCTGGCGCTGCGCGGCACGCCGGCGCCCGCTGCCGGCGACGGGGCCCCGCCCCGCCGGCGCAAGTGCTTCTACACCACCCCGATCAAGGCCCTGTCGAACCAGAAGTACCACGACCTGGTCGACCGCTACGGCGCCGAGCAGGTCGGGCTGCTCACCGGCGACAACGCCATCAACGGCGACGCCCCGGTGGTGGTGATGACCACCGAGGTGCTGCGCAACATGCTCTACGCCGGCTCGGCCACCCTCGACGGCCTGGCCTACGTGGTGATGGACGAGGTGCACTACCTCGCCGACCGGTTCCGCGGCGGGGTGTGGGAAGAGGTGATCATCCACCTGCCCGCCTCGGTCACCCTGGTCTCCCTGTCGGCCACCGTGTCCAACGCCGAGGAGTTCGCCGACTGGCTGGTCACCGTGCGCGGCGAGACGGCCGTGGTGGTCAGCGAGCACCGCCCGGTGCCGCTGTGGCAGCACATGCTGGTCGGCAAGCGGATGTTCGACCTGTTCCACGACGCCGACGCCGCCCGCAAGCACGACGTGCACCCCGAGTTGCTGCGCTACACCCGCGACACCATGCGCCGGCTGGAGCTCGGCGAGGGGCGCAGCGCCGGTCCCGGCGGCGGCCGGCGCGGGCCCCGCTGGCGGGGTCCGATGCGCCCCGACATCGTCGACCGGCTCGACCGGGAGGGGCTGCTGCCGGCGATCCTGTTCATCTTCAGCCGCGCCGGCTGCGCCGCCGCCGTGCAGCAGTGCCTCGCCGCGGGCCTGCGGCTCACCTCCCCCGAGGAGCGGGCCGAGATCCGTCGCGTCGTCGAGTCGCGGGTCACCGCCATCCCCGGCGAGGACCTGACCGTCCTTGGCTACTGGGAGTGGCTCGACTGCCTCGAACGCGGGCTGGCCGCCCACCACGCCGGCATGCTGCCGGTGTTCAAGGAGGTCGTCGAGGAGCTCTTCGTCCGGGGCCTGGTCAAGGCGGTCTTCGCCACCGAGACGCTCGCGCTGGGCATCAACATGCCGGCCCGCTGCGTCGTGCTGGAACGCCTGGTGAAATACAACGGTGAGGCGCACGTCGACCTGACGCCGGGGGAGTACACCCAGCTCACCGGCCGTGCCGGCCGGCGGGGCATCGACGTCGAGGGGCACGCCGTCGTCGTCTGGTCCCCGGAGACCGACCCCCGGCACGTGGCCGGTCTCGCCTCCACCCGCACCTACCCGCTGCGGTCCAGCTTCCGGCCGTCCTACAACATGGCGGTCAACCTGGTCGGCACGGTCGGTGCCGAGCCGGCGCGTGCGCTGCTGGAGTCCTCGTTCGCCCAGTTCCAGGCGGACCGCTCGGTGGTCGGCCTGGCCCGGCAGGTGCAGCGCAACACCGAGACCATCGAGGCGTACGGCGCGGAGGCGGCCTGCCACCACGGCGACTTCGACGAGTACTTCGCGCTGCGGGTGGCGATCGGCGAGCGGGAGCGGGCCATCGCCCGGCAGGGGCAGAGCCAGCGCAAGGCCGCCGCGGTGGCCTCACTGGAGCGGCTGCGGATCGGCGACGTGATCCGGGTGCCGTCGGGCCGGCGGGCCGGCCTGGCGGTCGTGCTCGACCCGGCCACCGGCGGCTTCGGCGAGCCCCGGCCGCTGGTGCTGACCCAGGACCGTTGGGCGGGCCGGGTCAGCCCGGGGGACTTCACCACCCCGGCCGAGGTGCTGGCGCGGATCCGGGTGCCGAAGCACTTCAACCACCGGTCCCCAGCGGCCCGGCGCGACCTGGCCGCCGAGGTCAGCGGCACGGGGCTGGACCGGCACGGCGGCCGCCGCGGCGGCCGGTCCCGGCAGGCCGTCGGCGAGGACCACCGGCTCAGCCAGCTCCGCACCGAGCTGCGCCGGCATCCCTGCCACGCCTGCCCCGACCGCGAGGAGCACGCCCGCTGGGCGGAGCGGCGCCGCCGCCTGGAGAACGACACCGAGGAGCTGCGGCAGCGGGTGGCCGGCCGGACCGGCTCGCTGGCCCGCACGTTCGACCGGATCGTGGCGCTGCTCACCGCCCGGGGCTACCTGGCGCCCGACGGCGCGGTGACCGACGCCGGCCGGATGCTCGGCCGGATCTGGACCGAGGCGGACCTGCTGGTCGCCGAGTGCCTACGGCGCGGGGTGTGGGACGGGCTCTCCCCGGCCGAACTGGCGGCGGCGGTCTCCGTGGTGGTCTTCGAGGCCCGCCGCGACGTCGACGAGCGGGCGTCGCTGCCGCGCGGGCCCGTGGCCGAGGCGGTCGACGAGACGCTCAAGCTGTGGAGCGAGATCGAGGCCGACGAGGCGGCCCGGGGCCTCACCGTCACCCGCGAGCCCGACCTCGGCTTCGCCTGGCCGGTCTACCGGTGGGCGCGGGGCGAGGCGCTCGCGAAGGTCCTCGGCAGCGGCCACGAGATCGACGGCGAGATGCCGGCCGGCGACTTCGTCCGCTGGGCGCGGCAGGTGGTCGACCTGCTCGGCCAGCTCGCCGACTCCGGCGGCGCCTCCGCGGAGCTCAGGTCCACCGCCCGGCAGGCGATCGGCGCCGTGAACCGGGGTGTGCTGGCCTACCACGCCCCGGCCTGACCGTCACTGTCCGTCACCGGATATCGAAATCGACGCATCGCTTAGTCACCGCGACGGCACCCCCCGAATTGTCCGGGGGGTGTCGTCGTGCCTGGTCACGGCATCCCTGATCATTGCTCCGGCGCGGGATCGCGCGTCGGTGGAACGATCTGGGAGAAGGCCGCCGTGGCGGAGATCAATCACTTCGAGTACGGGTGGATCACCCCCGCGCTCAGCTACGCGCTGTCGGTGCTGGGCTCGGCCCTGGGCCTGATCTGCGCGGGCCGGATCCGCACGGCGGGCAGCGCGGGCCAGCGCGCCTGGTGGGGAACCCTGGCGGCCTGGGCGATCGGTGGCACCGCCATCTGGACCATGCACTTCATGGCGATGCTCGGCTTCGCCGTCGAGGGCACCCGGATCCGGTACGACGTGCCGATCACCGTGGCCAGCGCGATGATCGCGGTGATCGCGGTCGGCATCGGCCTGGCCATCGTGGGCACCGGGCGGTTCTCCGCCGTGCGGCTGCTCGCCGGGGGCCTGTTCACGGGCGCGGGGGTCGCCGCGATGCACTACACCGGCATGGCGGCCATGCGGCTCAACGGCCGGATCGACTACGACACCACCCGGGTCGTGCTCTCGGTCGTGATTGCGGTGGTCGCGGCCACGGTGGCGCTCTGGCTCGCGATGACCGTCCGCCGGGGGCTGGCGATCGTCGGCTCGGCGCTGCTGATGGGCGTCGCCGTCAACGGCATGCACTTCACCGGGATGAGCGCCATGTCGGTGCATCCGCACTCCGGGCAGGGCGAGGTGGTGGGCGCCGGCGTCAGCACCCTGCTGGTGCCGATCATCCTCGCCGTGGTGTTCGGCGTGGTCGGGCTGGTCTACGCGCTGCTCGCCGCCCCCACCGCCGAGGACCGGGCCGCCGCCGCGTACTTCGACACCCTGCGGGGCCCGGAGCCGGCCGAGGCGTCGCCGCCGCCCGATCCGGTGGGGCTGCGGGCCCGGTCGACGCTCGGCCGGCCGGGCACCCCGTTCCCGTCCCGCCGGGACAACCCGCCGCGCTGACCCCGCCCAGCGGGCCGACACCGCCGCCGGGAAGATCCCCGTAGCCACCTGCGGTCCCGTCCGGCCCGGCGCCGGCCCGCTGTCGAGCCGTGTGCGCGAGCGGCCGTGCCCCTGCCCGGACCGTGCGCGCGACCGGGCCTGCCCGCGGCCGGCCGTGCCCTGCCCTGCCATGCCCGCGACCGGCCGTGCGCGCGACCGGGTCAGGACCGCTGCGCGAGGGCGTCGACCAGGCGACGTGCCGAGCCGGCCAGGTTCCACTCGCCGGCCAGCTCCAGCAGCCGGTCGGGGTCGGCCGGCGCGGTCGGCAGCTCGGTGGCCAGCTCGGGCAGCGGCACGTCGAGGGCGACCCGGACCACCTGCGGCGCGACGGCCAGGTAGTCACGCGCGGCAACCAGCTTGATGCGCAGCCCGGGGGCGAAGCCGGAGTTGGGATCGTCCAGGGCGGCCAGGATGCCCGCGATGTCGCCGTAGCGCTCGACGAGCCGGGCGGCCGTCTTCTCGCCCACGCCCGGCACCCCGGGCAGCCCGTCGCTGGGGTCGCCCCGCAGGGCGGCGAAGTCGGCGTAGCGGTCGGCCGGCACCCCGTAGCGGGCGCGCACCGCGGCGTCGTCGCAGTCGTCGAGCTTGGCCACGCCCCGCCCGACGTAGAGCAGCCGCACGGGGCGTGCGTCGTCGACGAGTTGGAACAGGTCCCGGTCGCCGGAGACCACCTCGACCGGCGCCGGCTGGGTCACCGAGAGGGTGCCGAGCACGTCGTCGGCCTCGTAGCCGGTCGCGCCGACGTGGGTGATGCCGACGGCGTCGAGCACCTCCAGGATCAGCGGGACCTGCGGGCTGAGCGTGTCGGGCACCACCTCGCCGCCCTCGGGGGCCACCCGGTGCGCCTTGTAGGACGGCAGCAGCGCCACCCGCCAGTCGGGCCGCCAGTCGTGGTCCATCGCGCAGACCATCCGGTCGGGCCGGCGGGTGCGGATCAGGCTCGCCAGCATGTCGAGGAAGCCGCGCACCGCGTTCACGGGGCTGCCGTCGGCGGCCCGGGCCGCCGACTCGGGAATGCCGAAGTAGGCCCGGAAGTAGAGACTGGGCGCGTCGATGAGCAGGATCGGGGGTCGCTGTGCCACGCCCGACAGCCTGGCACACCCCACCGACGATCAGGGGGCGCGGCGCGGCGGGTCAGGGACGTTCGTGGTCGCGGTACACCGTCTCGCGGCGGGCCACGTACTGCAGGCCGTAGCTGGCAAGCAGCAGCGCGATCGCGACCGACACCTCGAGCCAGGCCGCCGTGCCGTCGGCGACTGTCACCCCGACGGCCAGCAGCACCAGGCCCGCGACGGCGAGGATGCCCGCCCAGAGCAGCCGGCGGCGTCGGGTCGCGGCGCGCTCCCGGTCCGTCGCTGCCACGGCGGTCGGTCCTCTCCGTCGGCGACCCGTCCGCGCCCAGCCTATCGGCGCGTACGGCCGCCGGCGGCGGAACCGGGCTGCGGGCCCGCCGCTGCGCGCGCAGACTTGCCGGTGTGACGTTCGTTGCGGGCCTGACGCTCGGCCGCCGGTTCCACGACGAGGTGCTCGCCCCGATCCTGCGTCGACGCTTCCCCGACCTGCGGTACGCGGCCGGGCTGCTCGACGGCGGCTCCGAGCTGCTCGGCCTGGACACCCCGCGCTCCACCGACCACGACTGGGGACCGCGCGCGCAGCTCTTCGTCGGCGCGTCCGACGCGGCGCGGATCCCGCACCTGCGCGCGGCGCTGGACGCCGACCTGCCGGCGGAGTTCCTCGGCTGGCCCACCCGCTTCACCGGGGAGGGCCGGCTGGGGGTCGCCGACCGGGCGGGCAGCCGCCACGGCGTCACGATCGACGAGCCGGGCGGCTGGTGGCGCGAGCGGCTGGGCTTCGACCCCGCTGCCGGCGTCAGCACGGCGGACTGGCTGGCCACGCCGACGCAGCGACTGGCCGAGGTGACCGGCGGCGAAGTGTTCCACGACGGCCTCGACGGCGCGCTGACCGGGGCCCGGGCGGCGCTGGCGTGGTACCCGGACGACGTGTGGCGGCACGTGCTCGCCGCCGCGTGGACCCGCGTCGCCCAGGCCGAACACCTGCCCGGCCGCTGCGCCGAGACCGGCGACGACCTCGGCAGCCGGGTGGTCACCGCCGGGCTGGCCCGGGACCTGATGCGGCTCGGTCTGCTGCTGCACCGCCGCTGGCCCCCGTACGACAAGTGGCTGGGCACGCTGTTCGCCCGGCTGCCCGACGCGGCGCCCCTGGTCGCGGCCCTGGCCGACGCGCTCGGCCCGGGCGACTGGCGCAGGCGGGAGGACGGGCTGGTCCGGGCGCTGGAGGCCCTCGCCGCCCGGACCGACGAGACCGGCCTGGCGGCCCCGGTGCGCGCCCGGCCCCGGCCCTTCCACCGGCGGCCGTTCCTGGTCCTGGACGCCGGTCGGATCGCCGGCGCGCTGCGGGCCGCCGTCACCGATCCGGTGCTGCGCGGGCGTGCGCCCCTCGGCGCGGTCGACCAGTACGTCGACAGCGTCGACGTGCTGACCCACGCGCACCGGGTCCGCCGCCTCGCCGCCGCGCTGCCGGTCGCGGCCGACGGGCCGGACTGAGATCGTCGCGCCCGGGTACCCGCGCCCGTCGGGGCCCGCGTCGACGGCGGGCCCCGGAGAGGGCTCAGGCGGGCAGCCGCCAGACCTGGTTGGCGCCGCCGAAGCAGTCCCAGATCTGCAGCCGGGTACCGTCGGCGGAGCTGTTGCCGGTGGCGTCGAGGCACCTGTTGGACGCCGGGTTGCGCAGCGTGCCGTTGGACTGGGCCTGCCAGACCTGCGCGCCGGTGCCGTTGCAGTCCCACAGCTGCACCTTGGCGCCGTTGGCGGTGGAGGCGCTGGTCACGTCGGCGCACTTGCCGAGGGCGCGCAGGGTGCCGTCGGTGCCCACCGTCCAGCTCTGGGCGTTGGTGCCGTTGCACCCGTAGAGCTGCACGGCCGTGCCGTTGGCGGTGCCGGCGGCGGCCACGTCGACGCACTTGCCGCCGATGCCGGTGATCGGGCCGGTGCGCCCGACGGGCGGCGGGGTGGTGCCGCCGGTGGCGGTGTCGTAGATGGCGCTGACCAGGGAGGTGGCGCCGGTGGTGTCCTGGCTCAGTTCCCAGTTCATCATGCCGCCGGCGTTGGCCATGGCCCACTGGGTCTTGCGCTTGACCGTCGGGATGCCGTTGTAGCACTGCTGGGTGCCGTTGACCGTGGTGCAGTCGCGGTTGGCGTTTGCCGGGTCCATGGCGACCAGCGCGGCGTACGTGTGGTAGCCGGGCCGGCTGTAGAACGGCACGCCGAGCACCGCCTTGCGGGCGGGCAGGCCACGGGACTTCCAGTAGTTGACGGCGTTGATCGACCAGTCGAAGTTGGCGTGCGGGCTGCCGCCGTCGTACGCCATGATGTTGAGCCAGTCCACGTGGCCGAAGACGGCCGGCTGCACGCCCTCGGCGTACCAGCCCTCGGAGACGACGGCGGCGGTGAGCAGCTTGCCCCGGCTGTGCAGGGCACCGGCCAGCTGTTGCATCAGCGCCGTGTAGTTGGTGGCCGAGGCGCCCGGGTCCGGGTACTCCCAGTCCATGTCGACGCCGTCGAGGTTGTACTGGTTGACGAAGTTGACGACGTTGTTGACGAACGTCGTGCGGCTGCCGGCGTTGGCGGCGAGCGCCTCGAAGGCGGAGTCGTCGCCGTTGTTCCAGCCGCCGATCGCGATCGACACCTTGACGTTGCTGGCGTGGCCGCGCGACACCAGCTGGGAGAGCTTGGCGGGGTTCTCCACCGGGCGGAGGCTGCCGTCGCCGTTGGGCAGCACGAACGCGTAGTTGACGTGGGTCAGCTTGGCGTACTGCACCGCGTTGACGTCGCCGGTCCAGGACGGCAGGTAGCCGACGCTGCGGAAGCCGTTGGGCAGCACGGCGGCCTGCGCGGGGGCGGGGGCCAGGGTGAGGGTGGTGGCGGCGGTGGCGAGGGTGAGCAGGCCGGCGGCGAGGGCCGACCTGAGGCGGGAGAGCGATGAGGGCATCGGGGGGCCTTCCCGTGGGCGGGTCGTGGCGGCCGTGCCGCCCGCGTCGGCGGTGGGGCGCCGGGTGCGGGCGTACGGGTGGGGGACGGGTGGACATCCTCGAGGCAGCCAAATCCTAAGGATTGTTAACTGTCGCGTCAACGATGATGTTCGATGGATGCGGGCACCGCCCGACGTCGGGTGGGCTGGGGTCCGGCCCCGAACGACCGTTAAGCTGAGCGCGTGGGATCCGACGAGCTGTATCCGCCACGGCGGCTGGACGATGCCCGGCGCGCCACCGCCGCCGCGGGCCTGGACGCACTACTGCTGACCCCCGGCTCCGACCTGCGCTACCTGACCGGCTACGACGCCCACGAGGGGGAGCGGCTCACCTGCCTGGTGCTGCCCGCGCAGGGCGAGCCGACGCTGATCGTGCCCACCCTGGAACGGCCGGCCGCCGAGGCGTCCCCCGCGCCGGCCACCGGCGTACGCATCGTCGACCACGCCGACGGCACCGACCCGTACCCGCTGCTCGTCGCCGCCCTGGGCGGACCGGTGGCGACGGTCGGCCTGGCCGACCGGATGTGGGCCGAGCAGGTCCTGGCCCTGCGCGCGGCGCTGCCCGGCGCCACCCAGCGGCTGGCCTCCGAGGTGCTGCGCGAGATGCGCCTGCGCAAGTCCCCGGCCGAGGTCGCCGCGCTGGCCGAGGCGGGCGCGGCGATCGACGCGGTCCACGAGAGGATGGGGGAGTGGCTGCGGCCGGGGCGCACCGAGGCGGAGGTGGGCGTCGACATCGCCGCGGCGATCCGGGCCGCCGGCCACGTGAGCGTGGACTTCGTGATCGTCGCCGGCGGCCCGAACGCCGCCAGCCCGCACCACGGCACCTCCGACCGCCCGATCGGCGCCGGCGAGCCGGTCGTCGTGGACATCGGCGGGACGATGCCGTCGGGCTACCGCTCCGACTGCACCCGCACCTACGTCACGGGCGCCCCGGCGCCGGTCGAGTTCGTCGACTACTACGCGGTGCTGCACGCCGCCCAGCGGGCCGCGGTGGCCGCGGTCCGCCCCGGGATCACCGCCGAGGACGTCGACGCGGCGGCCCGGGAGCCGATCGCGGCCGCCGGGTTCGGCGCGGAGTTCCTGCACCGCACCGGCCACGGCATCGGCCTGGACGGCCACGAGGAGCCCTACGTGGTGGCCGGCAACGCCCGCCCCCTGGAGCCGGGGATGGCGTTCTCCGTCGAACCGGGCATCTATCTGGCGGGCCGCCACGGCGCCCGCATCGAGGACATCGTCGTCTGCGCCACGGACGGCGTGCAACGGCTCAACACCACCCCCACGGAGCTCATCGCGCTATGACTGTCGACCGGATCCTCCCCACCGACGAGGCCCACGACCTGCTCGACCTCGCCACCGAACTCGCCGACCGGGAGCTCGCGCCGCGGGCCGCCGGGTTCGAGGAGCGCGCGGAGTTCCCCCGCGAGGTGCTGCGCACCCTCGGGAGGGCCGGCCTGCTCGGCCTGCCCTACGCCGAGGAGCACGGCGGTGCCGCCCAGCCCTACGAGGTCTACCTCCAGGTGCTGGAGATCCTGGCCAGCCGCTGGCTGGCGGTCGCCGAGGCGGTCAGCGTGCACACCCTGTCCTGCTACCCCCTGGCGCAGTTCGGTACGAACGAGCAGCGCAAGCTGCTACCCGACATGGTCGGCGGGGAGCTGCTCGGGGCGTACTGCCTGTCGGAGCCGCAGGGCGGGTCGGACGCCGCGGCGCTGACCACGAAGGCCGTGCGCGACGGCGACGACTACGTGGTCGACGGCACCAAGGCGTGGATCACCCACGCGCAGGTGGCGGACTTCTACAACATCTTCTGCCGCACCGGCGGGCCCGGCCCGAAGGGCATCTCCTGCCTGCTGGCTGACCGCGCCACGCCCGGCATCGCGCCGCAGGCGGCCGAGCGCACGATGGGGCTGCGCGCCTCCCCGGTGGCGCAGATCGCCTTCGACTCGGCCCGGGTGCCGGCCGAGCGGCTGATCGGCGGGGAGGGAGCGGGCTTCACTATCGCCATGTCCGCCCTCGACTCGGGACGCCTCGGCATCGCCGCCTGCGCGGTCGGGCTGGCCCAGGCGGCGCTGGACTACGCGGTCGGCTACGCCCGGGAGCGCCAGCAGTTCGGCAAGGCGATCATCGACTTCCAGGGGCTGGGCTTCACGCTCGCCGACCTGGCCACCCAGATCTCCGCGGCCCGGGCGTTGACGCTGGCCGCGGCCCGGCTGCGCGACGCCGGCCGGCCGTACACGATCGAGGCGGCGAAGGCGAAGCTCTTCGCCACCGACGTGGCGATGCGGGTGACCACCGACGCGGTCCAGGTGCTCGGCGGGGCCGGCTACGTGGCCGACCACCCGGTGGAGCGCTACATGCGCGAGGCCAAGGTGCTCCAGATCGTCGAGGGCACCAACCAGATCCAGCGGCTGGTCATCTCCCGGGCGCTGGCGAAGGGCTGACGGGCGTCGCCCCGCCGGCGCCGTGTCGCGCCGGCGGGCCGCGTCGTCGCCGCGACGCGGTTTTCCCGGTAGGTTGCACGCCGTGGAGGAGATCGACCGCGCCATCATCGCCGCGCTGACCGCTGACGGTCGGCTGTCGTACACCGATCTGGCGGAGCGGGTGGGCCTGTCGGTCTCCGCCGTGCACCAGCGGGTGCGCCGCCTGGAGCAGCGCGGCGTGATCAAGGGGTACGCCGCCCGGGTCTCCTTCGAGGCCCTGGACCTGCCGCTCACCGCGTTCGTGGCGATCCGGCCCTTCGACCCGTCGCAGCCCGACGACGCGCCGGAGCGGCTGGCCCACCTGCCCGAGATCGACTCGTGCTACTCGGTGGCGGGGGAGGACTTCTATCTCCTGCTGGTGCGGGTGGCCAGCCCGGCCGACCTGGAGCGGCTGCTCCAGGAGATCCGGACGGCGGCGAACGTGACCACCCGTACGACCGTGGTGCTGTCGACGCCGTACGAGAACCGCTCGCCGAAGATCAGTGCCGAGCCCCAGCTTCGGGTGCGCTCGCGGGGGTCGGGGGAACCGGCTGGTTCCAGCGCAGGATGACCCGCCGGCCGTGCTCGTGGCCGAGTACGCTGACCGTGGCGGTGTCCAGGCGCAGCAGCCCGCCGGCCGACGGGGGCAGGCCGACCCAGCGGGCGCCGAGCACACGCAGGCTGTGGGCGTGCCCGACGAGGGCGACGGTGCCCCGGTCGAGCAGCGGGTGGACCCGGGCGAGCACCCGGTCGAGGCGCTCGCCGACCTGGTTCGGGGACTCCCCGCCGGGGCAGCCGTCGGCCCAGATGGACCAGTTCGGGTGGTCGTCGCGGATGTCGGCGGTGGTGCGCCCCTCGTACTCCCCGTAGTTCCACTCGGCCAGGTCGTCGAGCGTGCCGGTGACCGTGAGGCCGGCGAGGCGCGCGGTGTGCAACGCCCGGGCGCGGGGGCTGGTCAGGACCGCGGCGCAGCGGCGGCCGGCGAGGAAGCGGCCGAGGGCGCGGGCCTGCCGCTCGCCGTCGGGGGTGAGCTGGAGGTCGGTGTACGAGGTGTGCCGGCGGCTGGCGCTCCAGGTGGTCTCGCCGTGCCGGATCAGCAGAAGCTCTCCCATCGGCCCAGTCAACCAGACAGTCCCTCACCGCCGTTCACCTAGTGTCCTAGGATGCCCTAGCGGGTGTGGCACCCGCCACGATGGCGTGGCCGGGTTTCCCGCGGCGCCATGAGGGCACCCGGCGGACGAGGGCCGGGGGAGGCCCGGCCTGTGCGGAGGAGGCGACATGGGCTTCACCGGCAAGGCGAAGAACAAGGTCCAGCAGGTGGCGGGTGCGGCCAGGAAGCGACTCGGCGGCGCCACGCACAACGAGCGGATGCGCGGCGAGGGGGCCACGCAGCAGAGCGACGCGCGTGCCCGACAGGCCGGCGAGCACCTCACGGACGCCGGCCGGGACGTGAAGGACGCCTTCACCAGGTGACCCGAGTGCGGCGGCGGTCCCCGGCGCAACGGCCGGGGGCCGCCGGCTGCCCCGCTCGGCCGGAGGGCTTACCGCTCCTCGGCGCAGCAGCCGTCCGTGCTGCCTGTCGCCGGCCCGGCCGGGGGGAGCCCGGGTGTGCAGCAGGCGTCACCGCGCCACGCTTCGCGACCTTCCTTGGCCGCCACCACGGCGATGACCAGCGCGGCGACCGGGTCGGCCCAGGACCAGCCGAACAGGCTGTTCAGACCCAGGCCCACGAGGAGGACGGCGGACAGGTAGGTGCACAGCAGGGTCTGTTTGGAGTCCGCGACCGCCGACCGCGAACCGAGTTCCCGGCCGGCGCGGCGCTGCGCGTACGACAGGCCCGGCATGATCGCCAACGACAGTGCCGCCAGCACCAGTCCGATGCTGGAGTGCTCGGCGTCGGCGCCGCCGAGCAGGGCCCGTACCGACTCCACCGTCACGTAGGCGGCGAGAGCGAAGAAGGAGACCGCGATGACCCGCAGCGCCGCCTTCTCCCGGGCTTGCGGATCGCGGCCGGCGAACTGCCACGCCACCGCCGCTGCCGACGAGACCTCGATCACGGAGTCCAGGCCGAAGCCGAGCAGGGCGGTCGACGACGCGATCGTGCCGGCGGTGATCGCGACGACCGCCTCGACGACGTTGTAGGTGATCGTCGCGGCGACCAGCAGCCGCACGCGGCGGGCGAGCACCGCGCGGCGCGCCGGCGACGGGCCCGCCGGTGTCAGGTCGATGAGGGGGAGGGCCATCAGCAGCAGCCCTTTTCGCCGGAGTCCGGACACGCGGCGGGGTCTACCATCAGTACGAGGCCGAGCAGGTCTGCGAGGGCGTGCGCCAGCCGGGCGTCGGCCAGTTCGTACCGGGTGCGGCGGCCCTGGGGCACGGCGACCACCAGGCCGCAGCCGCGCAGACACGACAGGTGGTTCGACAGGTTCTGCCGGGTCGTGCCCAGTAGTTCGGCCAGTTCCGCCGGGTATCCCGGCCCGTCGCGCAGCGCCAGCAGCAGCCGTGCCCGTGTCGGGTCGGACAGGGCATGACCGAAGCGGGCCAGCACCTGTCCGTGCGTCAACGTCTCCACACCAGGGATAGTACATTCAGCGATGTACTGAGCAGGGTGGGGTGAGCCTCACCCGCACCGCATGGCGTTCCTGTCGAGGGTGAAGCGTGCGCCGTACCCCCGCGGTCGCTCGACCAAGAAGCGGCGGCGCCGTCGTGGCTGAAGATGCGTCACCCCCGGGGCCGGTGGTCGGCTTCCGGGGGTGACGCGGTGTCGCGGCTGGTCAGTCGTTGCGGTGCTCGGCCCACCACTGCTGCCCGGTCTCGGGCAGGGTGTCGATCGGGTCGTAGTAGGCGTGGCGCTTGTTGAGCGCCTCGGCGTCGGCGGACTCGATCGAGGTGCGGTAGTTCTTCGTCCAGTACGAGATGCCGCGGTCGCGGTCGTACTCGGTGAGCATGTGCACCCAGCGCTTGCCGACGAAGGGGACGTCGCAGACGATGCGCGGGGTGGCGTAGCCGGGCAGGTAGCCCATGATGTCGTGCTGGAGCTGCTGGGCGTGCCAGACCGGGACCCGCCAGTGCTCGGCGTTGGGGATCATGTCGCACATGTAGAAGTAGTACGGCAGGATGCCCGCCTCGCCCTGGAGGGCGAAGCAGAGGTCGAGCAGGTCGGGGGCGGTGGCGTTGACACCGCGCATGAGCACGCCCTGGTTGCGGACGTCGCGTACGCCGACGTCGAGGGCGGTCTGGGCGGCCCTGGCGACCAGCGGGGTGAGCGACTGGGCGTGGTTGACGTGGGTGTGGATGGCGAGGTTGACGCCGCGGCGGGCGGCGGTGCGGGCGACCCGTTCGAGGCCCTCGACGACGTCGGGCTGGAGCCAGTGCTGGGGCAGGCCCATGAGGGCCTTGGTGGCGAGCCGGATGTCGCGGATCGTCTCGATCTCCAGCAGCCGCATCAGGTAGGACTCGAGGTTCTTCCACGGGACGTTGGCCACGTCGCCGCCGGAGACGACGACGTCACGGACGCCTGGGTGGGCCTTGAGGTAGCCGATGTGGGCGTCGTAGCGGTCGACGGGCTTGAGGGTGAGCTTGAGTTTGTCGACGGCGGGGGTGGAGTTGCCGACGAGGTCCATGCGGGTGCAGTGCCCGCAGTACTGGGGGCAGGTGGAGAGCAGCTCGGCGAGGACCTTGGTGGGGTAGCGGTGGGTGAGGCCCTCGGCGACCCACATGTCGTGTTCGTGCAGGGAGTCGCGGCTGGCGTACGGGTGGGAGGGCCAGTCGGTGCGCCGGTCGGAGGCGACCGGGATCATGTAGCGCCGGATCGGGTCGGCGAGGAACGCCTCGGTGGTCATCGGCGCGAACGGGACCATGGTGTTGACCATCTGCGGCGGCACCAGCATGGACATGGTGGCCAGGGCCTTCTGGTCGGCCTCGAGGTCGGCGTAGAAGGTCTCGTCGACGGTGTCGCCGAGGACGGTGCGCAGCTGCTTGACGTTCTTGACGCAGTTGACGCGCTGCCACTGGGCGTTCTCCCACTGGTCGCGGGTGACGTGGCGCCAGCCGGGGAAGCGGGTCCAGTCGGGTTCGACGAGGGGCGCGCGGCGGTATTCGTAGGGCTGTCCGGCGGCGGGGACGGCGACCGGCGCGGGGCGGGGCGCGGGCGGGGTCTCTACCGGTTGGGTCTGGGTCACGGCCCCTCCTCGATGTGGTGCGGTTGATCAGCGACCCCGAAGGCTACTGGAAAATATTCGGTGAAGAAATTAGTCTGCCGTAAGTTTTCCCGCTACGCGAGCCCTGGTCGGGGCTTCGAGCGGCGTGACAGGGGAGGTCGGCGTGACGTCACCGGTGGGTCTGCACCGCGTTGTCGAACCGGCGGGGGTGCTGCCGCAGGCCGCGTGGCGGCTGGACGCGAGTCCGCAGATCGCGCCGAACGAGGTGCGGATCCGGGTGGATCGGTTGAACCTGGACGCGGCGAGCTTCCGGCAGCTGTGGGAGAAGCACGGCGGGGACGGCGACGCGGTCCGCGCCGAGGTGCTTGAGATCGTGTCGACGCGCGGCAAGATGCAGAACCCGGTGACGGGCTCGGGCGGGATGCTGATCGGCACCGTGGAGGAGGCGGGGCGGCGGTCCCCGCTGGGGCTGCGGGCGGGGCAGCGGGTGGCGACCCTGGTGTCGCTGACGCTGACGCCGCTGACGATCCTCGACGGGCTGGCCCGCTGGGACGGGCGCAGCGAGCAGGTGCCGTGCGACGGGTACGCGATCCTGTTCGCCCGGTCGATCGCGGCGGTGCTGCCGGCGGATCTCGATCCGCAGCTGTCCCTGGCGGTGCTGGACGTGTGCGGGGCGCCGGCGCTGACGGCGCGGGTGGTGTCGCGGTACGTGGCGGAGCGGGAGCGGGCGGAGGATCCGACGCCGGTGCGGGTGGCGGTGATCGGTGGCGCGGGCAAGAGCGGGTCGCTGTCCCTGGCCGCGGCGCGGCGGGCGGGTGCCGCTCGTACGGTCGGGGTGGTGCCGGTCGTGGCGGAGCGTGACGCGCTGGCGGCGGTGGGTCTGGCGGACGTGGTGGCGTTGGCCGACGCGCGGGATCCGGTGGGGTTGTCGTCGGCGGTGACGACGGCGTTGGGGGCGCCGGCGGACGTGACGGTGGTCTGCGTGGACGTGCCGGGGTGTGAGCACGGTGCGGTGCTGGCGACGGAGGATGGCGGCACGGTGGTGTTCTTCTCGATGGCGACGAGTTTCGCGGCGGCGGCGTTGGGGGCGGAGGGCCTGGCGGCGGACGTGACGATGCTGGTCGGGAACGGGTACGTGCCGGGGCACGCGGAGTTCGCGTTGGGTCTGTTGCGTTCGGAGTCGGGGGTGCGGGCGTTGTTCGAGGCGCGTCTGGCGGCAGACTGATGGTCATGACGAACCCCTCGACTCTGTACCGCGGCGGGACGCTGCACTGCCCGGCCGATCCGAGCGCGACGGCTCTGCTGGTCAGCGATGGCCGGATCTCCTGGTTGGGGGTGGACGCGGACGCGCCGGTCGCCGAGCGGGTGGTGGATCTGGACGGGGCGTTGGTGACGCCGGCGTTCGTGGATGCGCACGTGCACGCCACGGACACGGGGTTGGCGTTGTCGGGGCTGGATCTGTCGGGGGTGCGTTCGGCGGCGGAGTTGCTGGACGCGGTGGCGGGGTTCGCGGCGGGGTTGCCGTCGGACGCGGTGGTGCTGGGGCACGGCTGGGACGAGTCGGGTTGGCCGGTGCCGCGGTTGCCGGACGCGGCGATGGTGGACCGGGCGGCCGGGGGTCGGCGGGTCTATCTGTCGCAGGCGTCGATCCATTCGGCGTTGGTGTCGGCGGCGTTGCTGGCGGCGTGTCCGCAGGTGGTGTCGGCGGCGGGGTACGACGCGTCGGGGTGGTTGCGGCGGGATGCGCACCACGTGGTGCGGGCGGCGGCGTTCGCGTCGGTGACGCGGGCGCAGCGGGTGGCGGCGCAGCGGGCGGCGTTGGCGCACGCGGCGTCGCTGGGTATCGCGGCGGTGCACGAGTGCGGTGGCCCGGAGATCTCCGACGAGGAGGACTTCACGGGTCTGTTGGCGTTGTCGGGTGACGGTGTGGCGGAGGTGTACGGGTACTGGGGTGAGCTGATGGGGGCGGCGCGGGCCCGGGAGTTGGGTGCGGTGGGGGCGGGGGGTGATCTGTTCGCTGACGGGGCGTTGGGGTCGCGTACGGCGCACGTGTCGCGTGACTACCTGGATGGTGAGGGGGGTTGCGGGCACGGTTACCTGAGTGCGGAGCAGGTGCGTGAGCATCTGTTGGACTGTGCGGCGCACGGTGTGCAGGGTGGGTTCCACGCGATCGGTGACGCGGCGATCTCGACGGTGCTGGAGGGTTTCGCGGGGGCGGCGGAGAAGTTGGGCACGGACCGGGTGCGGGCGGGTCGGCACCGCATCGAGCACGCGGAGATCATGAACAAGCGGTTGATCGCTGGGTTCGTGGAGTACGGGATCGTGGCGAGCATGCAGCCTGCGTTCGACCGGTTGTGGGGTGGCGCGGGTCGGATGTACGAGTCGCGGCTGGGCCTGGAGCGGTCGTTGGAGTCGAATCCGATGGGTGCGATGCACGGTGTCGGGGTGGCGTTGGCGTTCGGGTCGGATTCGCCGGTGACGCCGCTGGATCCGTGGGGTTCGGTGCGGGCGGCGGTGTGGCACCACAGTCCGACGCAGCGGATGAGTGTGCGGTCGGCGTTCGCGGCGCACACCCGGGGCGGGTGGCGTGCGGTGCGGCTGGACAACGAGGGTGTGCTGGCGTTGGGGGCGCCGGCGACGTTCGCGGTGTGGTCGACGCCGGCGGGGGTGGACCGGGGGTTGCCGGTGTTGTTGGCCGGGGACCCGGAGGCGCGTGGTCCGCAGGACCCGACGCCGCTGCCGGTGTGTCGGCGCACGGTGTTGCGCGGTGACGTGATCTACGAGGAAGGGTCTTCGTGAGCGTGGGAACCATCGGTACGGCGTGCGGCGCCGTCGCGGGGCAGGGTCGGGTGACGGTGTGACGGGCAAGCTTGACCTTGATCCGCGGCTGGTGGCGCGGGCGCGGGAGTTGGCGCGTCGTGCGGGGCAGCCGGTGGTGGATCTGGCGCGTAGCCACACGACGGTGTCGGTGGAGCGTGCGGTGTTGCGGCTGGCCGGGGTGGTCGGCGCGGATCCGGACGGTATTCCGTGGGTGAACCGGCTCGTGGACGCGGTGGTCGCGGACGTGGGGTTGGGGCACGGGGTGGCGTTGCCGGTGTTCGACGCGCTCGCCCGGGAGCAGTTCGGTGACGTGACGTTGCTGGCGCAGAAGGCGGCGGCGGGGTCGGTGCGGTTCGAGGTGCCGACGGGGAAGGCGGCCACGGCGGCGCGGAAGGCGGCGCGGCGGGCGGTGGGTGCGGGGATCCGGTCGATCGACCGGCGGCGCGCGGAGCGTGACCGGCTGGTGAAGCGGTTCGGGGATCCGGCGCAGCGGCCGTGGATCTATCTGATCGTGGCGACGGGCGACATCTACGAGGACATTCCGCAGGCGCAGGCGGCGGCGCGGGCGGGTGCGGACGTGATCGCGGTGATCCGGTCGACGGGGCAGTCGTTGCTGGACTACGTGCCGGAGGGGGCGACGCGGGAGGGTTTCGCGGGCACGTACGCGACGCAGGAGAACTTCCGGTTGATGCGGGCGGCGTTGGATGAGTCGTCGAGGGAGTTGGGCCGCTACGTGCGGTTGACGAACTACGCGTCGGGTCTGTGCATGCCGGAGATGGCGACGCTCGCGGGCCTGGAGCGGCTGGACATGATGTTGAACGATTCGATGTACGGGATCCTGTTCCGCGACATCAATCCGATCCGTACGTTCGTGGACCAGCGGTTCTCGCGGCAGGTGCACGCGCGGGCGGGGATCATCATCAACACCGGTGAGGACAACTACCTGACCACTGCGGACGCGGTGGACGAGGCGCACACGGTGACGGTGTCGCAGCTGCTCAACGAGTTCTTCGCGCACGAGGCGGGGTTGGCGGACTGGCAGTTGGGCCTGGGGCACGCGTTCGAGATCAACCCGGATGTGCCGGAGTCGTTGCGGCTGGAGTTGGCGCACGCGTTGCTGGCGCGGGAGTTGTTCCCGGACGCGCCGTTGAAGTGGATGCCGCCGACGAAGCACATGACGGGTGACGTGTTCCGGGGCAATCTGCTGGACGGGTTCTTCAACCTGGTGGGCACGATGACCGGTCAGGGGATCCTGCTGGTGGGGATGATGACCGAGGCGGTGGTGACGCCGTGGTTGTCGGACCGGGACATCGCCCTGCAGAACGTGCGGTACGTGCTGGGTGCGGCCGGTGGGTTGCACGAGGACTTCGTGCCGGCGTCGGGCGGGTTCATCCAGCAGCGGGCGAACCGGGTGCTGGGTGAGGCGGTCGACCTGCTGGAGCGCATCGGTGGGCAGTCGCTGTTGACGGCGATCGCCGAGGGCACGTTCGGGATCATGAAGCGGCCGGCGGACCGGGGCAAGGGGCTGGCGGGGGTGGCCGCGCACGAGGCCGGCTACTTCAATCCGGCGACGGAGATCCTGGAGGCGCCGGTGGCGGGTGGAGAGGTGGCACGGGCGTGAGCGCCGTCGAGGCCGGCGGGGACGCCGGGAAGAAGATCGTCCGGCCGTACGGGGACACCACGGGCGACGGCATGGTGCAGGTGTCGTTCACGTTGCCGGTGCCGCACGACAAGCGGGCCGAGGGTGCGGCGGTGCAGTTGGCGAACAAGATGGGTATCGACCCGGCGATGCTGGTGCACGCCAAGCCGATGAGTGACGGGTTCACGTTCTTCGTGGTGTACGGGCGGGTGAACCATCTGGTGGACCTGTCGGCGGTGCAGGTGGTGGAGCGTGACTTCCCGCTGCTGAGCGCCAAGGAGGTCAACGCGGTGGTGAAGCGGCGGTTGCGGCGCAAGTTGTCGGTGGTGGGGGCGTGCATCGGCACGGACGCGCACACGGTCGGCATCGACGCGATCCTCAACGTCAAGGGCATTGCGGGGGAGAAGGGCCTGGAGTACTACCGGGAGTTGAAGGTCACGAACCTGGGTGCGCAGGTGAGTGTGCCGGAGTTGGTGGAGGCGGCGCGGGTGGAGCGCGCGGATGCGGTGCTGGTGTCGCAGGTGGTGACGCAGCGCGACGCGCATCTGCACAACACGCGGGAGATGTCGGCGGCGTTCCGGGAGGCGATGCCGGCGGGGCGTCGGCCGTTGCTGATCGTGGGTGGGCCGCGTTTCGACGAGTCGATGGCCGGCGAGTTGGGCGTGGACCGGATCTTCGGTCGGGGGACGACCCCGGGTGAGGTGGCGAGTTTCCTGGTGCATGCGTTGGTGACGGAGAAGAAGGCGAAGGCATGAGTGATTCCCGGGTGGGTCTGACGGTCGTGCATCGGCGGTACGTGCCGTATTCGCACGCCCACTACGCCGGCAACCTGGTCGACGGGGCGTACGCGCTGGGGTTGTTCGGGGACGTGGCCACGGAGGTGTGTATCCGCACCGACGGTGACGAGGGGCTGTTCGCGTCGTACTCGGACGTGCAGTTCCGGGCGGCGATGCGGGCGGGTGACGTGTTGGAGGTGACGGCGACGGTGACCCGGGTGGGTAGGCGTAGCCGCACCATCGACTTCGAGGCGCGGGTGGTGTGCCGGGGGCGTCCGGATCGGGGTGAGTCGGCGGCGGAGGTGCTCGACGAGCCGATCGTGGCGGTCACCGCGACCGGCACGGTGGTCGTGCCGCCGGTGGCGTGAGGTACGCGGTCTGCGCCGACGTCGGGTCCACGTACACGAAGGTGGCGGTGGTGGACCTCGACGCGGGCGCGTTGGTGGCGGGGGCGTCGGCGCCGACGACGGTGGGCACGGACGTGCTGCACGGCCTGGACGCGGCGGTGGCGGCGGCCACCGCCGGCCTGGCGGCGGGTCAGGCGCCGTGGTACGTGTGTTCGTCGGCCGGGGGCGGGTTGCGGTTGGCGGTCGTCGGCTACGAGCGGCTGGTGACCGCGCAGGCGGGCCGGCGGGTGGGTCTGTCGGCGGGCGCGAACGTGGTGCACGTGGCGGCGGGTCGGCTCGGTGCGGCGGACCTGGCGGGGTTGCGGGCGGCCCGCCCGGACGTGGTGCTGCTGGTGGGTGGCACCGACGGTGGTGACGCCGAGACGTTGACGCACAACGCGACGCGGTTGGCGAGGGCCCGTTGGCGGGTGCCGGTGGTGTTGGCCGGCAACGTCGATGTCCGCGACGACCTGCACGCCGTGCTGGCGTCGGCGGGGGTACCGGTGACGGTGGCCGACAACGTGCTGCCGCGCATCGGGGTGCTGGCGCCGGCGTCGGCGCGCGCGGCGATCCGGGAGGTGTTCCTGCGGCACGTGATCGGGGGCAAGCGGCTGTCGCGGGGGTCGCGGTTCGCGCGGCTGGTGCGGGCGGCCACCCCCGACGCGGTGTTGACGGGCGTGGAGGTGCTGGCCGACACCCTGGGTGGTGATCTGGTGGTGGTGGACGTGGGTGGCGCCACCACGGACGTGTATTCGGTGCTCACGCCGGACGAGCGGGCCACCGGGCCGGGGCGGGAGGTGGCGGGGTCGCTGTGGCGGGCCCGTACCGTCGAGGGGGACCTGGGCATGCGGTGGAGCGCGCCGGGGGTGGTGCGGGCCGCCGTCGAGGAGCGGTTGCTGACCGACGCGCAGGGCGAGGACCTGGCGGCGGGGGCGGTGGTGCGCGCGGGTGATCCGGGGTTTTTGCCGGTGGGGGACGCGGAGCGTGCGGTGGACGCCCGGATCGCGGCCCTGGCGGCGACGGTGGCGTTGCGTCGGCACGCCCGGGGGGCGGCCACGGGTGAGCGGGCCGGGCGGGACCTGCGTGACGTGCGGCTGCTGGTGGGCTCCGGTGGGGTGCTGCGGCATGCCGCGCCGGCGGATGCGGCGGGTGTGTTGGGTGCGGTGCTGGCCGACCACGCCGGTGGGTGGCCGTTGCCGCGTGCGGCGCGGCCGGTCGTCGACGTCGACTACGTGCTGGCCGCTGGTGGGTTGCTGGCCGCCGAGCATCCGGCGGCGGCGGGGGCGTTGCTGCGCCGGCACCTCGCGACGGATTGAGACTCGCCGACGCGACACGCCGTGGTGCATCACACGACAGGCCCGGGTGGGTTGACAGCGGCGGGGGTCCACGCCGTACCGTCTTTGAGTCCTACTACGGGAAGCGGCTGTTGTTCGCTTCGTCCCTTCGTCCGCTGGCCGAGCGACATGTGAGCAGTGCGTCGCGGCGGCCAGGTCCAGCGGGCGGGGGTCGGCGGGGCGGCGCGAACCGGCCGCGGTTACCGGTGTACGGGCAGGGTGAGGTGCACGGCCAGTAGACAACGGCCAGGCGGGGGCAGCCAGTCCGCGTCGGGTCGGTCCGAAGGTCGGCGCAGCTCATTCTCGCCCCACCGGCCGGGAAGGGCCTGGGAGCATCGGGGCGCGGCTTATGCCGCGCCCCGATTTGTGTCTGCGGCCCCCGGTGGGGGAGGAATCGCCCGTACGCGCCGTGAGGGGGCGTCGGGTGCGGCGCCGGGCGGGGCGGGAACCCGTGGCCGGGTAGCCTTCGGCCCGTGATCGTGGGCAACGTGCCGGCGCCGGCCGGGGACAGCAGCCAGCCGGGCGCCGTGGGGGCGGGGACGCCCGGGGTGGCGCGGCGTGCGCTGCCGCTGCGGGTGGCCGTGCCGATGGCGGTGGTCGCCGGGTTGGCGTTGCTGGCGGCGTTCCCGCCGTACGGGCTGTGGCCGCTCGCGCCGCTGGGGGTGGCGTTGCTGGCCGCGGCGACGCACGGGCGTCGGGTACGCGCCGGCGCCGGGCTGGGTTTCCTGACCGGCGTGGCGTTGTTCGCGCCGCTGCTGAGCTGGACGAACCTGCACACCGGCTACCTGCCGTGGGTGTTGCTGTCGTTGTTGCAGGCCGGCTACCTGGCGCTACTGGGCGCGGCGGGCGCGTACGTGTCGCCGCTGGTCGAGCGGGTGCGGTGGAGTTGGCCGTTGGTGACCGGCGTGTTGTGGGTGGGGCAGGAGGCGCTGCGCGACCGCACCCCGTTCGGTGGGTTCCCGTGGGGGCGCCTGGCGTTCAGCCAGGACGGCTCGCCGCTGCTGCGGCTGGCCGCGTGGGGTGGCGCGCCGCTGGTGACGTTCGCGGTGGCGCTGACGGGCGGGCTGCTGGTCGCGGCGCTGTGGCGGCCGTGGGGCGGGCGGCGGCGCTGGTGGGTGCCGGTGGCCGGGTTGGCGGCCGCGTCGGTCGCGGTGCCCGTGGTGGGGCTGCTGGTGCCGGTGTCGGGTGCGGGGGGCGGTGCCGCGGTCACGGTGGCGATCGTGCAGGGCAACGTGCCGCGGCTCGGGCTGGACTTCAACGCCCAGCGGCAGGCGGTGCTGAACAACCACGTCGACGCCACGATCGAGCTGGCCGGGCAGGTGTCCGCGGGCGTGCGGCCCCGCCCCGACCTGGTGGTGTGGCCGGAGAACTCCAGCGACATCGACCCGCTGCGTGACACCGACGCCGGGGCGCGCATCTCGCAGGCCGCCGACGCGGTCGGGGCCCCGATCCTGGTCGGTGCGGTGCTGCGCGGCCCCGGGGAGGGGCAGGTGCGCAACGCGGGGATCCTGTGGCGGCCTGGCAGCGGCCCGGACCTGGAGCAGCTGTACACGAAGCGGCACCCGGTGCCGTTCGCCGAGTACGTGCCGATGCGTGATCTCGCGCGGATGGTCAGCAAGCAGGTCGACCGGGTCCGCGCCGACTTCGTGGCGGGCAGCGAGCCGGGGGTGCTGCGGACCGGGGCGGCGGTGCTCGGCGACGTGATCTGCTTCGAGGTCGCCTACGACGAGGTGGTGCGTGACACCGTCGTCGGCGGGGCGCAGCTGCTGGTGGTGCAGACCAACAACGCCACGTTCGACGTGGCCGAGGCGCGCCAGCAGTTGGCGATGGTGCGGCTGCGGGCGGTCGAGCACGGCCGGCCGGCGTTGATGGCCTCCACGGTCGGGGTGTCCGGGTTCGTTGCCCCGGACGGGCGGGTAAGCGACGCCACCGGGTTCAACACCCGAGCGGTCGTGGTGCAGCAGCTGCGGCTGGACGACGGGCGCACCCTGGCCACCCGGGTCGGGTTGTGGCCGGAGGTGGCGTTGGCCACCCTGGCCGTGGCGGCCCTGGTGGGCGCGGGCGTGCTGCGCCGCCGGCCGCGCGTCGGGTGACACCAGCCGGTACGCCGGCGAAGGGGGAGCGACGGTGGGCGAGACGACCGGCACCCGGGCCGAGACCGGCCATCCGGGGGTGGGTCGGGTGCTCGTGGTGATCCCGACCTACAACGAGGCCGACAACGTGGCGGGGATCGTGGCGCGGGTGCGGCGCGCCGCGCCGACGGTGGACATCCTGGTCGCCGACGACGACAGTCCCGACGGCACCGGTGCGCTCGCCGACGCCCTGGCCGGCGCCGACCGCCGGGTGCACGTGCTGCACCGCGAGGGCAAGCAGGGCCTCGGTGCGGCGTACCTGGCGGGGTTCGCGTGGGCCCGCGAGCGTGGCTTCGACGCGGTGGTGGAGATGGACGCCGACGGCTCGCACGCCCCGGAGGATTTGCCCGCGTTGTTGTCCGCCGCCCGCGACGCCGACGTGGTGATCGGTTCCCGGTGGACCGCCGGGGCGCGGGTGGTGAACTGGCCGCTGCGGCGGCTGCTGTTGTCGCGCTGCGGCAACCTGTACGCGCGGCTGGTGCTGGGCATGCCGCTGTCCGACGCCACCGGCGGCTACCGGGTGTACCGGCTGGCGGCCCTGGACGAGTTCGACCTGGCGTCGGTGTGTTCGCAGGGGTACTCGTTCCAGGTGGAGTTGTCCCGGCTGGCGCACCGCTGCGGGGCGCGCATCGTGGAGGTGCCGATCACGTTCGCCGAGCGGGAGCGCGGCAGCAGCAAGATGAGCCCGTTGATCGTGGCGGAGGCGTTGTGGCGGATCACGACGTGGGGGGTGCAGGACCGGCGGCAGGCGGTGCGGCGGGGCCTGCACGGCACCCCCACCGGTCAGGTGCGGTGGCCCTGAGCGGCGGCGTGTCATGCTGGATGGGGCGCCGGCGCCCGCGCGGGGTGACCCCGCCGTAGGCGCCGCTGATGGCGAATGGGGTGAGATGCGCCGAGGACTGAGGTTTGTGCCGTTGGCCCTGTTGGTGGCGACGCTGCTGGAGCTGGTGGTGTTCGTCGTGGTGGGGCGGGCGATCGGGTTCGGCTCGGCGCTGCTGGTGGTGTTCGCGGTGTCGCTGCTGGGGCTGGTGCTGCTGCGTCGGGAGGGGATGCGCGCCTGGCGTGGCTTCAAGGCCTCCGCCCAGGCCGGTCAGCCGCCGGGCCGGCAGGTGACCGATGGTCTCGTGGGGCTGCTCGGGGCGTTGCTGCTGGCGATGCCGGGCCTGCTCAGTGGCCTGGTGGGGGTGTCGTTGCTGGTGCCGCCGGTGCGTCGGCTGGCCCGCAACGGGGTGCAGCGGGCCGCGGAGCGGCGGGTGTCGTCGATGGTCGCCGGTGACCTGTTCGGGCCGCGCCGGGTGCGGGTGCGCCGGGGCGCGCCGCAGCAGCCGCATCCGCAGCAGCAGCCGGTTGCCGAGCCCACCGTCGTCGACGGGGGCCGCGCCATCGAGGGAGAGATCGTCGAGCCCGGCCGGAGCTGACGCGGACACGACGGCGCCCCGGGAGCGGATGCTCCCGGGGCGCCGTGTCGTCGACGGTGCGGTTCAGGCGCGGCCGCGGCGGGTGCGGACCTCCTGCAGCCGCTCGGCGAGGATGTCCTCCAGCTCGGCGATGGAACGCCGCTCCAGCAGCATGTCCCAGTGGGTGCGCGGCGGCTTGGCCTTCTTCTGCTCCGGCTCGTTGCCGTCGACCAGCCGGGCCACGCTGCCGTCGAACTTGCATTCCCAGGTCGTGGGGACCTCGGCGTCGACGGCGAACGGAACCTCGAACTGGTGGCCCTTGGCGCACAGGTACTCGCGGGTCTGACGCGGCGCGAGCTCCGTGTTGCGGTCGGATTCGTAGCTGACCGCGCCCAGACGGCTGCCACGCAGCATACGCTCGCCCATGATCGACTTCCCCTCGTTCGTGGTGCTGGTCTTCTCGGTGTAACGGTCCGTTCCCGCCGGGCCATTCCCGCCCGGACGCCGGGCGAGCCTGCACAAGGGTAGCCGGCCACGCCAGCCGCCCGGCGGGGTCGCCCCGGGCCGGGTCGGGTTTCCGCTGTGCCACCGGTGATGGTAGCCGCCCCGAAGCCGCGCAGGTCGCGACGGCCGGTGACGCGCCGGCCGGCTCAGGTCGCCGGGGTCGGTGGCAGCGGCAGCGGCAGGCCCGGCAGCCCGTCGATGCTGCGGGCCACGTGGTCCTTGCCGGCGAAGTAGTCGCTCAACGACGCGTCGTCCTCCCGGGCGAAGCGCCGGGCGTGCAGGTCGCGGTCGGCGTCGTAGGACATGAACGGCACCGCGTAGCCGCAGGTGTCGCGGATCAGGTCGGCGCGCACGACGATGATCGCCCGCAGGCCGTGCGCGCTGGTGTCGATGTCCGGGAAGTGGCCCGTCAGCTCCGCCCAGCGGGGGTCGTCGCGAAACACCGGCTCGCCGCGCCCGTGCACCCGCACGATGTTCGGCGGCCCGTCGAACGCGCACCACATGAGCGTGATCCGCCCGTTCTCCCGCAGGTGCGCGATCGTCTCGGCGTTGCTGCCGGCGAAGTCCAGGTAGGCCACGGTGTGCGCGTCGACGACCGCCCACGAGCCGCGCAGCCCCTTCGGGGACAGGTTGATGGTGCCGTCGCCCGACAGCGGCGCCGTGGCGGTGAAAAACAGCGGCTGGTCCTCGATGAAGCTGCGCAGCCGGCCCTCGATGCGCTCGTATGTCTTTCCCACCCCGGCATCATGGCCCGGCGGCGGGCCGCCGCGCTGCCCCGGGGCCGGCTCGCGGGTGATCAGGGCGCGTCCGCGGCGACGTGTACGCGGTCGCTGTCGCAGAGCAACGACGCCACCGCCGCGCCCTCCTCGGTCACGGCGGCGCGTTCGGCCCGGGAGAGGTGGCGCAGCGGGGCGACGGTCACGGTGCCGGCCGCGAGGCCCCAGGTGGCGGCGACCCGGCCGTCGACCAGGACGACGCGCTCGCCGGCGACCGACAGGCCACGGTGGGCGTCGTCGACGATGCGGCTGCGGTCGTCGTAGCCGAGCAGCGCGTTGTCGAACGCCGGCAGGAACCGCACCGGCGCGGGCGTGTCGGCGTCGGGGCGCGGCGCGTCGGGCAGGTCCCACAGCCGCCGCCCGCGCTCGTCGCGCAGGACGACCAGCTCGTCGCGGATCGCGGTCACCGCCGCCGGCAGGCCGGCAAGGCCGGACCAGGCGCGCAGGTCGGCCGTCGAGGCCGGACCGAAGGCGGCCAGGTAGCGCCGCACGAGCGCCGCGCCGACCGGGTCGCCGCCCGGCGGGGCCGGCGGGTCGATCTCGCGGCCCAGCCAGGCGCAGAGCGGCACGTTGCGTACGCCCGCCGTCGTGCGCCACAGCCCGCGCGGCGGCAGCTGCACCACCGCGACGAGGGCCAGCAGCATCTCGCCCAGCGCCCTCGGTCCCGGTGCCGGCCACCGGTCGGCCAGCTCGCGCGCGAGCCCGGTCATCGAGCGGGGCTCGCCGTCGGCCAGCACCTCCCGGCCCGCCGTGGCGAGCTCGTCGAGGTCCACGCCGGCAAGTTCGCGACGGTAGACCCCGAGTACGCGCTGGCGCAGCATGCCGTCGTGGCGGGACCGCCACGCCAGCGCATCGTCGGCGGTGACGAGGTGCACGGTGCGGCGCATGAGGTGCGTCCGCACCACGCGCCGGCCGGTCAGCAGGTCCGACAGCGCCGCCGGGTCGAACCCGCGCACCCGGGACCAGAGCCCGACGAACGGCTCCTGTGGTTCCTGCGCCTGCAGGCCGCACAGGTGCGCGACGGCGTCGAGGACCGGCACGTCGGCGCGGTCGAGCAGCAGCTGCCGGGCCAGCGTGGCGCGGTTGAGCGCCCGGGCGTCGAGAACGGTCATCGGTGCACGCCTTCCCTGCGGATCGACGGGGTGCGGGGCGGGCGGGTCCCGGTCAGGTGGCCGGGACCCGCCGGGCGCTCAGGTGGCCCGCTGCCCGTCGAGGCTCTCGCGCAGGATGTCGGCGTGCCCGGCGTGCTGGGCGGTCTCGGCGATGACGTGCATCAGCACCCCACGTACGCTTTGCACCCCCGTCTCCTCGTGCCACGGCGCCGACGGCAGCGGGTGCGTCGCCGACAGGTCGGCGACGGCGGCGACGGTCTCCTCGGTGCGGGCGGCGACCTGCGCGTAGTCATCGAGGATCCCGGCCAGGGTGTCGCCGGGCAGCATCTGGAAGCCGGCCTCGTGCGCGACGAGCCACTGCGGCACCTCGCGGGCCGTGCCGGCCGTGATGTCGGCCCAGGTGACCCCTTCGGGCAGGGCGAAGGACATGGCCGAGGGGCCCTCGACCACGAAGCGCAGCCACGACCGCTCCATGGCCGCGACGTGCTTGACCAGCCCGCCCAGGCACAGCGTGCTGGCCGTCGGGCGCTGGGCGAGCTGCTCGTCGGTGAGGCCGCGGACGGTGCCGGTCAGGGCCGATCGGGCGGTCGAGAGCGCGGCGAGCAGGTCGGCCCGCTCGGGGTCGAGGGTCGTCGGGGGCGTGGCGGTGTCGGTCACGGCGTTCGGGTCCTTCGTGTCGTCGTCGGTGGGCACGTGGACCACGTTCGCAGCCGAAGCGGACAGGATGTGTCCGCTTCTGCGGGCACCATGGGGGAATGCCGAAAACTTCCGCGCGCCTGCTGGCGTTGCTGTCGCTGCTGCAGGCCCGCCGGGACTGGCCGGGAGGGCTGCTGGCCGCGCGGCTGGACGTGAGCGCGCGCACCGTACGGCGCGACGTCGAGCGGCTGCGCGAGCTCGGCTATCCCATCGCCGCCGTCAAGGGACCCGACGGTGGCTACCGCCTCGCCGCCGGTGCGCAGCTGCCGCCGCTGCTGTTCGACGACGAGCAGGCCGTGGCCCTGGCCATCGCGTTGCAGAGCGCCACCACCGCCGGCGCCGGCATCGAGGAGGCCGCGGCGCGCGCCCTGCACACGGTCCGGCAGGTCATGCCCGCCCGGCTGCGCCACCGCATCGACATCCTCCAGGTCACCGCCGTCGAGCGGTCCCCGACGCGGCCGGGCCGGCAGGTCGACAGCGGCGTGCTCATGGCGCTCGGCGCCGCCGTGCACGCCCGCGAGGTGCTGCGCTTCGACTACACCCCCGTGACCCCGCCGGAGGCCGACGGCGACGGCGGACCGCCCGCGCCGCGCCGGGTGCAGCCGCACCACCTCGTCACGTGGGGCGGACGCTGGTACCTGGTGGCGTGGGACCTCGAGCGCGGTGACTGGCGCACCTTCCGCGCCGACCGGATCAGCCCGCGTACCCCCACCGGCCCCCGGTTCACCCCACGTGAGCTGCCCGGGGGTGACGTGGCGGCCTTCGTGACCAGCCGGTTCCAGGGCTCCGGGGGCACCGGCGGCTGGCCCTGCCGCGGCGAGGTGATCCTGGACCTGCCGGCCGCCGTGGTGTCCGGGTACCTGCACGACGCGCTCGTCGAGGAACTGGGCCCGCACCGCTGCCGGCTCGTCCTGGGCTCGTGGTCGTGGGTGGGTCTGGCCGCCTCCATCGGCCGCTTCGACGTCGACATCGAGGTCGTCGGCCCGGCCGAGCTCAGGGACGCCTTCGCGCGGCTGGCCCGCCGTTACACCGCCACCGCAAACGGGTGACCGGAGATAGCTCAGCCGGCCGCGCGGGGGCCCAGGTGGGCCAGGGCGGCGGCGAGGTGGCTGACCTGCTCGGCGAGCTGGGCCGCCCGCCGCTGCGCCTCGTCGCGGTCGGTCTCGGCGGCGCGCAGCCGTACGGTCAACTCGGCGGCACGGCCCTCGGCGGCGCTCGCGGCCTCGCGCGCGGCGGCCAGGTCGGCGCGCAGCGTGTCGTGCCGGCCGGTGAGCGCGGCCAGTTCCGTGCGGGCCTGCTCGGCGGTGGCCTCGGCGCGCCGCCGGGCGGTCTCGGCGTCCCGGTGCGCGGCTTCGGCGCGTTGGCGGGCCGCGTCGGCTTCGGCGGCGGCCGTGCGGGCGGCGTCGGCCTCGGCGCGGGCCTGCCCGGCGTGCTCGCGGGCCTGCTCGGCCTCGGCGTGCAGGCGCTGCGCGCGGTCGAGGGCCTCGGTGGCGGCGCGGGTGGCCCGGTCGGCGTCGGCGCGGGCGGCGTCGCGTTCGCCGGTGAGTTCGGTGCCGCGGCGGCGTTCGGCGTCGATCTCGACGCGTAGCGCACGCAGCTCGTGGCGGGCTGTGTCGCGGTCGCGTTCGGCCTGGGTGCGCAGGGCCTCCGCGGCGCTGGCCTGCTGGCGGGCGTCGTCGCGGGCGGCCTCCGCCCGGTCGGCGCGCTCGACGGCGGCCGTGGCCCGCTCGGCGGCGCGCCGGGCCTCGTCGTGGGCGGCGTCGCGTTCGGCGGCGGCGGACCGGGCCTCCTCGCGAGCCCGGACGGCCGCCGCGGCGGCGTCCTCGGCGTCGCGGCGGGCCTCGTCGCGTTCGGTCTGGGCCGCCGCGACCTGGGTCGCCGCGTCGGCGCGGGCCTGCGCGAGCTGGCGTTCCACCCCCACCGGGGACAGCTCGGCGTGCAGGGCGTCGGCGAGGGTCTCCGCGACCTGCTCCAGCCGGTCGACCGCCTCCCAGGTGCGGGCCACCTGACCGGGCAGGCCGGGGGCGTTGCGGTGCCGCATCCGGCTGTTGCGCGAGGCCCGCTGGCAGGCGCCGTCGTTGTCGCGGCAGTAGCGGAACGGCCGGCCGGCGCCGACGCGCTGCGGCACCTGGCGTCCGCAGTGGGCGCAGGGGCGGGTCTCGGCGGGGGTGGGCTCGGCGTCCATCGAGGGCGCAGTCTACTGCCGGGCCCGGTGGCACCGAAGCGGTGCCGGTGCCGGCGACCCGGCGCCCGGACCGGGCCGCTCAGCCGGCCGTGCGGGCCGTGCGGTCCAGGGTGTAGCGCCGTTGCAACAGCAGCGCGACGAGCATCGCCGCCGCGGGCAGCAGCCCGAAGCCCCAGCGGATCGCGGTCAGCGCGCCGTCGGGCTGCGTGACGCCCTCGCCGGCGGTGGAGGCGACGAACCCGCCCGCGGCCAGGCACAGCGAGTACGCCCACGGGCCCAGCGCCGCCCCGGTGGCCTCGGTGGCCGTCCAGACCCCGGTGTAGGTGCCGGCGGCCCCGCCGCCCGCGCGGATGACGTCGGGCACCATCGAGAACGGCAGCAACTGCATGCCGGCGAAGGCGACTCCGAGCACCGCGACGGCGGCCACCAGCACGGGCAACCCCGCGGGACGGCCGACCGCGAGGACCAGCGAGCCGGCCGCGAAGGCGCCCTGGGCGCCCAGCAGCGCCCGCTGCTTGCCGATCCGGCGCGCCAGCGTCAGCCACGCCGGGGTGACCAGCAGCGCCGGGGCGACGAACGCGGCCACCAGCACGGTGGTCAGCCCGGGGCGGCCCAGCTCGTACTCGGCGTAGTAGGGCACCGCGGCCAGGACCAGGTGGGTGGTGGTGGACATGGCCAGGTACGCGGCGACCAGCCAACGGAACTGCCGGTCGCGCAGCGCCACGACCAGCGCCCGCCAGCCGCCGCCGTGCGGTGCGGGCGTCGCGGCGGCGGCCCGGCGCAGCCGGGCGATGCCCGCCACGCCGACGAGCATGGCGGCCAGCATCCCGACGGCCAGCAGCACGCCCATCCGCTGGTAGCCGGCGCGGGTGGCGTCCTCGCCGCCGGCCAGCAGGGGTGCCAGCAGCCCGGAGACGAGGATGCCGAGGGTCAGCACCACCATCCGGAAGGCCATCAGCCGCGTGCGCTCGTGGTAGCCGATCCGCAGGTCGGCGGGGGTGGCCAGGTAGGGGACCTGGTAGGCGGCGAAGAGCAGGTTGCCGGCGACGAAGGCGAGCGCCACCCAGGCGGCGGCCGGCGCGCCGGTGAGCCCGCCGGGCACGGCGAACAGCGTGGCGAAGGCCAGCGGCAGGGCGCAGCCGAGCAGCAGCAGCCGGCGCCGGTCGCCCCGGCGGGCCTGTTCGACGTCGCAGCGGTGCCCGATCCAGGGGTGCAGCAGCACGTCGGCGATCTTCGGCAGCAGCAGCGCCAGGCCGGCCAGCCAGGGGGCGACGGCCAGCACGTCGGTGAGGAAGTAGAGCAGCAGCAGGCCGGGCACCGTCACCCAGACGCCCATGCCGAGGGAGCCGGCGGCGAAGCCGAGCAACGGCCCGCGGGGAAGGGCGGTGGTGGTGTCCGTACCGGCCGGCTGCTGGTCGAGCCCGGTCATGGCGGCCTCCTCGGCGGGCACGCCGCCCGCAATCCAACGGATGCTGGATTGTAGGGGCAGAATGGCGGCCATGACCATGCCCCGCCGTCGACCCGGGCGGCCCCGCCGCGAGGAGACCCGACCGACCCGGGAGGTGGTGCTCACCGCCGCGACCGCGCTGTTCGCCCGGCGGGGCTTCGACGCCGTCGGGCTGCGGGAGGTCGCGGCCGCCGCCGGCGTCGACGTCGCCACGGTCTCGCACCACACGGGTACGAAGGCGCAACTCTACGACGCCTGCTTCGCGCGGGTCTTCGCCGCCGAGCGGGAGGCCCTCGAAGCGGCGGCCGGGCGCGCCCGGCAGGCCCTGCACAGCGGGCCGGGCGAGGTCCGGCGGGCGCTGCACGACCTGGTGGACGTGTTCGTGGACTTCCTGGAGGACCGGCCGGAGACCACCGCGTTGTGGCTGCGCCGCTGGTTGGAGCCGCAGCGGCACGCCGAACTCGACGAGCGCTACGCAGCGCCGCTGTACCGGCTCGTCGCCGACCTGCTCAGCGCCGCCGCGGCGGCCGGGGCGCTGGTCGAGCCGGCGCCGCACGTGACGGTACGCAGCCTGGTGTGGGCGGTGCACGGTCACGTGGTGGCCCTGGCCGCCGGCGGGGGGTCGCAGGCGCGCGAGCGGCGGGAGTTCCGCGCGTTCGTGCACCGCTTCCTCGACGGCCTGTACGGGCCGGCCACGCCTTGACGTGCCGGCCCGTACCGGGCCATTATCCAACGCACGTTGGATTAATGGGGAGGAGCCGGCGATGGGTGCACAGCACCGGGTGGCGGTCATCGGCGCGGGCGCGGCCGGACTGGCCACCCTCAAGGCGCTCGCCGACGTCGGCGTGCCCGCCGTCTGCTTCGAGGCGGCCGACCGCGTCGGTGGCCTCTGGGTGTACGGGGCGCCCGGCTCGCCCGCGTACCGGACCCTGCACCTGAACACCAGCAAGGCCCGCACCGAGTTCGCCGACCACCCGATGCCGGCGCACTGGCCGGACTACCCCGACCACGCCCGGGTCGCCGGCTGGCTCACCGACTACGCCGACCGGTTCGGGCTGCACGACGCGGTGCGGCTGCGGCACACCGTCGACCGGGTCGCCCGCGGCGGCGACGGCCGGTGGGCGGTGCACGCCGACGGACCCGACGGCGGTGTCGAGGTCACCGTCGACGCCGTCGTCGTCGCCAACGGCCACAACCGGGTGCCGAAACCGCCCGCCCCCGACCACCCGGGCACCTGCACCGCCGAGCAGCTGCACAGCCACGCCTACCGGGGCCCCGACCAACTCGCCGGCCGGCGGGTCCTGGTCGTCGGCGGCGGCAACTCCGCCATGGACATCGCCGTGGACGCCTCGTACGCGGCCCGGCGCACCCTGCTGTCGCTGCGCCGGGGCGTCTGGGTGGTGCCGAAACACCTGCTCGGCCGCCCATCGGACACCCTCAACGGCGCCCTCGCCCGGCGGTTGCCGTGGCGGCTGCGCCAGCGCATCACCCAGCGGCTGCTCGCCGCCACCGTCGGCGCGCCCACCCGCTACGGCCTGCCCGCCCCCGCCCACGGCTTCCTCCAGGACCACCCCACGCTGTCGGACGGGCTGCTGTCCCGGCTGACCCACGGCGAGATCGAGCCCCGCCCCGGCATCGCCGGCTTCGACGGCGATCGGGTCACCTTCACCGACGGCCGCGTCGACGAGGTCGACCTGGTGATCTGGTGCACCGGCTACCGGGTCGAGATCCCGTTCCTCGACCCGGCGTTGCTCGGCGCCGGGGCGGACACCCTGCCGCTGTACCGGCACGTCTTCCACCTCGACGCGCCCGGGTTGGCGTTCGTCGGGCTGATGCAGTCCACCGGTGCGGCGTTCCCGCTGGTCGAGGCACAGGCCAAGCTTGTCGCGGCGCAGCTGTCCGGCCGCTACGCGCTGCCCGAGCCGCACCGGCAGCGCGCCGCCTGCCGGGCCGAGCTGCGCGCCGCCACCGCCCGGTGGGGGCAGCGCCGGCCCGCCATGCGGGTGGACTTCGACGCGTACCTGGCCGAGCTGGGCCGGGAACTGGCCGCCGGCACCCGCCGCGCCCGCGGAGCCGCGGCGTGAGCGGGCTGGCGGGTCGCCGGGTGCTCCTCACCGGGGCCAGCGGCACCTTCGGCCGGCACCTGTGCGCCGCGTTCACCGCCGCCGGGGCACGGGTCGTCGGCATCGACCGGCAACCGGGCACCGTCGCCGTCGACCGCGACCCGGGCGACGGCGAGGGGGTGCCGGTGCTCGGCTGCGACCTGACCGACCCGGCCGCCGTGGCGCCCACCGTCGCCGCCGCCGTGGACCGCCTCGGCGGGCTGGACCTGCTGGTCAACAACGCCGGCGTCGGCGGACCCGCCCCGGCCGAGCTGCCGCCCGACGAGGTGGTGCGCCAGCAGCTGGAGGTGAACCTGCTCGCCGCCTGGCGCACCACCGCCGCCGCGCTGCCCGCCCTGGAGGCCGCCCGGGGGCGGGTGGTCTTCGTCGCCAGCCGGATGGCCCTGCTGCCGCTGCCGCTGGCCGCCGCGTACGGGGTCAGCAAGCGGGCGCTGGTCGCCTACGCCGACGCGCTGCGCCACGAGGTGGGCACCCACGTCGGGGTGAGCGTCGTCTACCCGAGCATGGTCGCCTCGCCGATCCACGACAGCACCGCCGACGCCGGCCTGTCCCTGAACGGGGTGTCCCGCCCGGAACCGGTGGCGGGGGTCGTCGCGGCGATCCTGCACGCCGCCACCGCCCGGCGGGCGCCCCGGGACGTGGCCACCACCAGGCGTGGGCGCCTCGAACTGGCCCTCGCGCGGCACGCGCCGAGGCTGGCCGACCGGCTGGTGCGCCGTACCGTCGCCAGCCGGCTCGCCGCCGGTGACCTGGACGCCGCGCCGCTGGCCGCCGGGATGCGGCGCCGGCACCGCGCCGGCTGACCCGTCAGCCCGGCGCGGCTGTCAGTCCGGCGCGCCGAAGGCCACCTCGATCGGTGTCGCCGCGGCCAGGTCCACGTCCCGTGCGCCGTACGGGCTGCGCACGCTGATCCGCTGCGCGACGGGGGAGCACAGGCGGGCCCGCACCCGCCCCGGCGACCAGGACAGCTCCTCGACGCCGACGCGGCCCCGGCAGGCCACCCCGCGCAGCACCCCCGCGTCGAGGCCCGGCAGCGCGGCCGGCAGCAGCCGCAGCAGCCCCGGGCGGGACTGCACCAGCGACTCGATCAGCACCGCCGGCAGGGCATGCGCGGCGTCGGCGTTGTACGTCACCAGGCCCGGGTTGTGCGCGCTCATCAGCGACCGGAAGAACATGTCGTTGCCGACGATCTTCAGCAGGTTCGCGGCGGTAAGCGCCCCGTCGTGCAGCCGGGCGGCGGCCAGCGCCCGGTGCAGGCTGCCGTGCGCGGAGAGGTTCTCGTCGCCGCGCAGCGTCAGCGCCCGGTGCGCGGCCCGGGCCAGCTCGGGGGTGTCGTCCGGGTTGATCTCGTCGAGCGGCCACACCGGGTAGAGGTGGCTGACGTGGCGGTGGTCGTCGTCGCCGTGGTAGCCGGGCCACGCCCACTCGGCCAGTGCCCCGCGCCCGTCCACCCGGTACGCGGGCAGCCGCCCCAGCAGCCCCGCCCACCGCTGCGAGCCGGTCACCTCGGCGGCGGTACGCAGGGCGTGCCGGGCGGCGGCGATGTCCATCGTGGCGTTCACGGCCACGTGCACCGCCCGCCCCCGCTCGTCGTGCGGACCGGTCTCCGCCGAGTACGACGGCACCACGACCACCGTGCCCGCCTCGTCAGTGACGGTGAGAAAGTCGGCGAAGAAGTCCGCCACCTCCGCCAGCCAGCCGGCCAGTTCCCCGAGGGGCGCACCGGTGACCAGGTGCTGCTCGTGCAGCGGGTGCAGCAGCCAGTCCGCGCCGGGCAGCCACGCGGCGAAGGGCCAGTCCTCGTGCAGGTGGAACAGGTGGCCGTGCTCGCCGTCGGTGCGGCTGGGCGCCAGCAGGCCCCGGGCCCCGTAGATCGCCCGCGCGTTGCGCCGCCAGTCGTCGACCTGGCCGCGTACCAGGTTGGCGTGGGCCGCGGTCACCTCCGGCAGGGCGCCGACGTTCGCGCCGGCCAGTTGCAGGTTCAGGTTGGCGTCGGTGGTGAAGTCGCCCGCCCAGGCGGCGTCCCACGAGCCGAGCCACAGCCCGGTCAGCCGGGGCGGCAGGACACCGCTGGAGCTGAGCAGCAGGTAACGGCCGGCGTGGAACAGCCGCTCCAGCAGCGCCGGCCGCAGCGTGCCCGCGTCGGCGTCCTGCGCCGCGAGCAACTCGCCCACGGGCAGTTCCCGCTGCGCGTCCGGCACCCGCAGGTCCAGGCTCACCCGCCCGTAGGCGCGGCCGTGCAGCACGACGTGCCGGGCCAGCAGGCTCTCGTAGTCGTCGCCGGCGTGGGCCGCCAGCCGCTCCTCCAGCTCGCCGGTGCGCCAGGGTGGCGTGTCGGGGCGGTCGATCGCCGTGGTCAGCAGCACCGGGCCGCGTACCGCCACCCGGTCGTCGCCGAGGACCGCCACGTCGCCGCGCAGCAGGGTGAGCCCCTCGAAGCCGTACGCGCCGCCCGCGTCGGGGTAGCGGCCCCGCACCCGCAGGAAGACCAGCTCCCCCCGGCGGTACGCGGCGACGGTGTAGCGCACCGGATCCGGCCGGCCCGGCAGGTCCCCGGTGACGCCCACCTCGCAGGTGCCCGCGTCGACGTGCGTGACCACCAGCGCGTCGGCCCGGGAGACGAACGAGCGCCGCCGCCCGCCCGCCCACTCGACGACGACCTCCCCGGTGGTGAACTCGGTGCGGCGCCGGTAGCCGTCGACGGGGCCGGGCGCCACGGCGTCGACGGTGAGGGCGAAGCCGGGATGGAACGACTGCGTCCAGCGCAGCACCCCGTCGCCGGCGAGCAGCCGGCTGGCCTCGGCGCGCCGGCCGGCGAGGATCAGCTCACGGACGCGGGGCAGCAGGGCGGCCAGCTCCGGCGGCCGGGCGTCGCGGGTGCCGTTGGGCAGGACGAAGCGGTGGTGGTTGACGATGATGCGTTCGGCGTGTGGCCGGCCGTACACCATGATCCCGGCCTCGCCGTTGCCGGAGAGGAACGCGTCCTCCCAGCGCCCGGCGGGGGCGGTGTCGACGATGCGGTGCGCGGCGGGTGACGGCCCGGCCGTCACCGGCCGGCCCTCGCCGCCGGGGCGGGTGCGGCGGTGCTGCCGCGTACCGTCAGCCGCGGCGGCAGCAGGGTGACCTCCGGCACCGCCTCGCCGTCGAGCTTGCGCATCAGCAGCGACACGGCCTGCGTGCCGATCTCCTCGGCGGGGACGGGCACGGCGGTGAGCATCGGGCTGGCCTGCTCGGCGAAGCGGTCGGGGCAGACGGCGACCACCGACACGTCCTGCGGCACGCGCCGGCCCAGCGCGGGCAACGTGGCCAGCACCGGGTCCACGGCGGCCTCGTTCTGCACGATCAGCCCCGACACGTCGGGGTGGCGTTCCAGCAGGTCGGCGAGGGTGCGGCGGACGGCCGCCGCCCCCTCCTCGCAGGGCAGCGCCACCGCGTCGACGCCGTGCCCTGCGGCGGCCTCGACCACGCCGGTGCGGGTGCGGTGCGCGAAGCCCGTGCCCCGGTCGTAGACGGCGGCGGGCGCGCCGAGCAGCGCCACGCGCCGGTGCCCCAGCCCGGCCAGGTGCGCGACGCAGGCCCCGCCGGCCCGGTGGAAGTCCAGGTCCACGCAGGTCAGGCCGGTGGCGTCGGCGGGCAGGCCGATGAGCACGCTGGGCCGGGCCAGCGCCCGCAGCAGCGGCACCCGCGGGTCGTCCAGCTCCACGTCCATCACCAGGACGCCGTCGACCAGGGCGGTGGCGGCGACGCGCCGCAGGCCGGCGGGCCCCTCGTCGGAGGTGACCAGCAGCACGTCGTGGTCGAAGCGGCGGGCGGTGGTGACCACGGCCATGGCGAACTGCATCACCACGGGCACCTGCATCCCCGCGCGCAGCGGCAGCACCAGCGCGATCACGTTGGCCCGCCGGCTGGCCAGGGCCCGCGCGCCGGCGTGCGGGTGGTAGCCGAGCGACCGGATGCTGGCCAGCACCCGGTTGCGGGTGACCTCGGAGATGACGCGCTTGCCGCTGAGCACGTACGACACGGTGCTCACCGCGACCCCGGCGTGCCGGGCGACGTCGGCGATGGTGGGCTGCCCGGGCGACGGGCGCCCCCGCGCCCCGCTCACCGCGCCCGCCCCGAGGCCGGCACGGCCGCCCGGCCGTCGGTGGCCGCCTCGTCGCCGCGTACGGCGAGGGTGCCGACCAGCCGCACGTCGCGCGCGGAGCGCCCGACCATGACCGTGTGGGTGGCGTCCTCCACCACGCGGCGGCCCCGGGTCTCGTCCCACCAGCTCAGCTCGGCGGTACGCAGCCGCAGCCGCACCACCTGCCGCTGCCCCGGCGCGAGGCTGATCCGGGCGAAGTCCCGCAGCTGGCGCAGCGGCTGCTTGACGCGGGAGCGGCGCTGGCGCGTGTAGAGCTGCACGACCTCCTCGCCGGGGCGGTCGCCGGCGTTGGTGACCTCGACGCTCACCTCGACCTCCTCGCCGGCGGTGGCCTCGTCGACGCTCAGCCGCAGGCCGGCGTACTCGAAGCGGGTGTAGCTCAGCCCGTGGCCGAACGGGTACAGCGGGTCGCCCCGGTGGTACAGGTAGGTGGCGTCGGAGCCGATCACGTCGTAGTCGAGCAGGTCGGGCAGTTCGGCGGCGTCGGCGTACCAGGTCTGGGTGAGTCGGCCGCCGGGCTCGGCGTCGCCCAGCAGCACGTCGCCCAGGGCGGTGCCCTGCTCCTGGCCGCCGTGCGCCGACCAGAGCACCGCCGGCAGATGTTCCTCGGCCCAGCCCACCGCGTACGGGTAGCTGCTGGTCACCACCAGCACGGTGCGCGGGTTGGCGGCGTGCACCGCCCGCAGCAGCGTCTCCTGGCCGGTGGGCAGAGCCAGGTCGACGCGGTCCTCGGTCTCCCGGCCGTTGACCATCGGGTGGTTGCCCAGCGCCACCACCGCCACGTCGGCTTCGGCGGCCAGGGCGGCGGCCTCGGCGGCCCCGTCGGCCAGCAGCTCCACCGTGAAGCGGGTCGCGGCGCCCGGGGTCGGTGCGTCGGCGCGCAGCCGCCCGCTGGCGTCGACGGCGACGTACCGGTCGGTGGCGAGGTGGTGCAGCAGCACCGTGCCGTCGGGGCCGTCGTGGAAGCGGAAGGTCTCGCGTACGACCCAGCCGCCCGGTCCCGGGCGGTCGTTGGCGAGCGCGCCGGCCTCGTCGGCTCCGACGTGCCGGCCGTTGCCCGCGGCGCGCAGCGCCACCACGTCGCGCCCCCAGTCGAAGACGTCGAACCCGGTGGCGTCGGCGCCGACGGTGAGCGGGCCGCCGTCGGGGCTGTCGGGGCAGCCGACGTAGCGCCCGCCGACGCGCAGCGCGATCCGGTCGGTGCCGGGGTGGGTGGTGACCGTGGACAGTCGCTCGGCCAGGCCCTGGTACGCGCTCACCGCGTACGGCAGGGTGCCGCTGTACCAGTCCTCGTGGACGGCGTCGGCCAGCGGGCCGAGCACGGCCACCCGCAGGTCCGCATCGGTCAGCGGGAGCAGCCCGTCGTTGCGCAGCAGCACGATCGACTGGCGGGCGGCCTCGCGGGCCAGGTCCCGGTGCGCGGGGCGGTCGACGGCGTCCGGCGCGACGCCGGCGAAGGGGTCGTCGCGCGGCGGGTCCAGGTCGCCGAGGCGGACCCGGACGGTGAGGATCCGCCGGACGGCGCGGTCCACGTCGGACCCGGTGATCAGCCCCCGGTCCAGCGCCTCGGTCAGTCGCGCGACGGTCGGGGCGCTGTCGGCGTCGTCCTCGGTGAAGCTGTCGATCCCGGCGCGCAGGGCGGCGGCGAAGCCGCTGACGTGGTCGGGCAGGTGGCCCTGCACCCCGGCGATGTTGGTCACCGCGCCGGCGTCCCCGACGACCAGCAGTTCCTCGGGCGTCCAGCGGCGCAGTTCGTTCTCGATGAGCGGGCTCAGGTGCGCGGGCACCCCGTTGACCAGGTTGTAGGAGGCCATCACGGCGACGGCCGCGCCGGCGGCGAGGGGGGCGCGGAAGGCGGGCAGCTCGTACTCGTGCAGCACCCGGGGTGGCATGTCGCTGGACGTGGTGGCCCGGTCGGTCTCGTTGTTGTAGGCGAGGAAGTGCTTGACCGTCGGCGCCGTACGCAGCCGCTGCGGGTGGTCGCCGCGCAGCCCCCGGGCGTACGCGGTGGCGAGCCGCCCGGTCAGCCACGGGTCCTCGGACCAGCCCTCCTCGTTGCGTCCCCAGCGGGGGTCGCGCAACGGGTTGACCACCGGCGCCCAGACGTTGAGGCCGACCCGCTCGGGGTCGGCGTGGTGCTTGGCGCGTACCTCGTCGCCGACGGCGGCGCCGACGGCGCGGACCAGCTCGGGGTTCCAGCTGCTGGCGAGCCCGACCGCCTGCGGGAAGACGGTGGCCCTGCCGAGCCAGGCCACCCCGTGCAGCGCCTCGGTGCCGGTGCGGAAGGAGGGTAGGCCGAGGCGGGGCACGGGCGCCTGCCACTGGTGCAGCAGGCCGAGCTTCTCCGGCAGGGTGAGCCGATCCAGCAGGTCGTCGACGATGGCGTGCGGGGAGGGGGCGGGGTGGTCGGTCATGGTCGGGTCGCCTTCCGTGGGTCCGCGTCACGACCGTGTCGAAGCGCTTCGACGAACGGTGGCGCGAGCGGCGTCGCGGTGGGGGTGGCGGCCGCCGGCCCGGAAGCGTTGAAGCGCTTCGACGACTGCGCGAGACATGCCGCCCCGGGTGCCCGAGCCACAGGGCGGCGGTTCGAGGTTGGCACCCCGCGCCGGTCCGGTCAAGGCCCGGTGGCCCCGGGGGTCACGCCGAAGGGAGCCGACCCGACTCGACGGCGGCGAGCGAGGCGGTGGCGCCACCGAGCGCGGTGGCCGCCGAGTCCAGGGTGGAGGCGTCGAGCAGGCACCCGCCGGAATCCGGGGCGTGGGTCCGCGCGGCGAACTCCGTGCGGGCCGCCGGCAGCAGCCACTCCGCCAGGGTCGCGAAGTGCCCGCCGACCACCACGGCCTGCGGGTTGAGCAGGTTGGCCAGGACGGAAGCGGCGTGCCCGAGCCGGCAGCCGACGTCGGCCAGTCCGGCCAGGACGCCGGGGTCGCCCTGGCGGGCCAGCGCCTGGATCCGTTCGATCTCGGGCAGGAAGTCGGTGACCGGCCCGTCCTGCTGGGTGTCGGGCAGCAGGCGGCCGACGACCGCCGGCAGTCCGGCGTACGCGGCCAGGCAGCCGCGCCGCCCGCACCCGCAGGCGGGACCAGCCGGGTCGAGCGTCAGGTGCCCGATCTCGCCCGCGAATCCCCGTCCGCCGCGCAGCAGCCGGCCGCCGGCGACGATCCCCGCGCCGACGGAGGCCCCGCCGGTGAGGTGGACCAGGTGGGCGGCCCCGGCGTACGCGCCGTGGCGGTGCTCGGCGAGGACGGCGAGGTTGGCGTCGGTGTCGACGTCGACGGTGAGACCGGGCTCGCGCAGTGCGGCGCGCAGGTCGGCGGCGAGGGTCACCTCCCGCCAGCCGAGGGCGGTGCCCCGGGGGACGGCGCCGTCGGCGTCGACGAGGCCGGGCACGCCCACGGTCAGGCCGAGCACGCGGCGGCCCTGCCCGGTCAGCCGGGTGATCGCCCGCCGGGCCAGGGCCGCCAGCGCGCGGACCGTCTCGGCGGGGGAGGACGTGGGCGCGGCGAAGGCACGCCGCCAGGTGAGCAGCCGGGTGCCGGCCAGGTCGACGGCGACCACCACCAGTTCGTCGGCGGCGATCTGCATGCCCAGGGCCGCGTACGGGGCGCCGTCGAGGACGAGCATGGTCGCGGGACGACCGACCCGGTTCTCGGTCAGCCCGGTCTCGCGCAGCAGCCGCCGTTCGATCAGCTCGCCGACCAGGCTGGACACGGTGGCCTTGTTCAGGCCGGTGTGCGCCGCGATGTCGGCCCGGGAGCAGGGGGCGTGGCGGCGGACGTGCCGCAGCACGACGGCCCGGTTGGCCGTACGGACGTCGCCGAGGTCGCTCGGCCGCGGTTCGCTGTGGCTGCTGATCACGATCTGTCCGCTCCCTGGGCGACGGTGCGCGATCCCGGTGGTGCCGCGCGCCCCATCATCGCTTACGTGGCGGGTGCCGCTGTCTTGTGGGACGGATCACCGTCGATTAGTTTGTTCGGCTAGAACCCCAACTAATTCTAGCCGGACACGAACGGTCCGCGAAACCGTTATCCGATGACGAAGGGAGTGCGCCGTGAAGCCGTCCCTGCCGGGCGTATCCACCGACCGACGGTCCCTGCTGCGCCTGCTCGGCCTCGGCGCCGCCACGACGATGGGCGGCGCCACCCTGGCCGGTTGCAGCAAGGAGGCCGGGAGCAAGGGCAGCGCCACGCAGGCCGACGCGATCCGGTCGGTGCTGCCCACCCACAAGCCGGCCGACCTGCTCAAGCCCGACATCGTCGGGGAGGGGCCGATCCCCGACGGCTACCTCAGCTACCCCCGCAGCCTGGTCGACGCCGTCACCGAGCAGCCCGGCCGGGGCGGCCCGGCGATCCGCAGCATGAGCCCGTGGTGGGGGCCCACCCCGCCGACCCTGGGCCGCAACTCCTACCTGGCGGCGGTCAACGCCAAGCTGGGCGTGGACCTGGACCCGAGCCTGCAGGACGGCACGACCTACGCCGACAAGCTCAACGCGATGCTCGGCGCCCGCGACGTGCCCGACCTGCTCATGGTCCCCAACTGGGAGGTCGACAAGGTCGCCCGGTTCTCCGACGCCGTCAAGGCGCTGTTCGAGGACCTCACCGACCACCTCAAGGGCGACAACGCGGCGAAGTACCCGTACCTCGCCGCGCTGCCCACCGGCGCGTGGGAGTACTCGGTCTGGGCCGGCCGGCTCTACGCCGTGCCGTACCCCACCGACGGCGTGTTCGCGTGGGCGCTGTTCCACCGCAAGGACCTGTTCGACAAGGCCGGCCTGACCGCGCCCACCTCGCCGGAGGAGCTGCACGAGCTGGGCAGGAAGCTCACCGACCCGGGCAAGGGGGTGTGGGCGTTCGGCAGCATCTTCGACTCGGTGCAGCAGCTTTTCGGCTGCCAGCAGTACTGGCGTAAGAAGCCCGACGGCGGCTTGGAGCACAAGTTCGAGAACCCGGCCTTCCGCGCGGCCCTGGAGTTCACCGCGAAGCTCTTCGCCGAGGGGCTGGTGCACCCCGACACGGTGGCCAGCAAGGGCGCCGACGAGAAGCAGCTCTTCAAGGCCGGCAAGATCGCGATGTTCCAGGACGGGCTCGGCGCGTGGCAGGGCCTGCAGGGCGAGCAGTCCAAGGTCCTGCCGAGCTTCGACATGCAGCCGCTGCCGGTGTTCGGCGCGGCCGGCGCCCAGCCGGTCATCTGGGGCAGCGAGAAGCCGATCTTCTTCACCTTCCTGAAAAAGGGCGCCGGCGCGGAGCGGGTCGACGAGCTGCTGCGGGTGCTCAACTGGTGCGCCGCGCCGTTCGGCAGCCGCGAGTTCGAGCTGCGCGAGTACGGCGTGGAGGGCAAGCACTTCACCCGGGGTTCCGACGGCAGTCCGCTGCCCAGCGACCTCGGCCGCAAGGAGCTGGGCGGCCAGTACAACTTCTGCCGGGTCCCGGTGAAGGTGAAGAGCAGCGACACGCCGAACTACGTCCAGCAGTACCTGGACTACTACAAGAAGAACATCGGCCTGCTGGAGAAGGACCTGTTCGCCGGGATCAAGCTGGAACTGCCGGCCAACTGGTCGAAGATCCTCCAGCCGACGGAGGACAAGATCCGCGACATCCTGCGCGGCCGTCGCCCGATCAGCGACCTCGACCAGGTGACGAAGGAGTTCCTCGCCTCCGGCGGTGAGGAGGGGCGCGCGTTCCACGAGAAGGCGCTCGCCGACAACGGCCGATGAGCGGCCCGGGCACCGCCGGCGCGGTCGACGCGCCGGCAGACACCCGCCCGACCCGGCCCGGCCGTCGAGGCAGGGCCGCCGGTCGTACGCCGCCCGTCCGGCCCCGGCGTACCCTGCGGGACCGGCTGCGCCGGGACTGGCCGCTGCTGGCCATGACGGCGCCCGCCGCGTGCCTGTTGCTGGTCTTCCACTACGTGCCGACGCTGGGCAACGTCATCGCCTTCCAGGACTACAACCCGTTCGTCGGCGACGACCCCCTCGAGGCGTTCCTCTACAGCGAGTGGATCGGCTTCGGCAACTTCGAGGCGCTCTTCGGCGACCCGCTGTTCTGGGACGCGGTGCGTAACACCCTCACCATCACCGCGTTCCAGCTCGTCTTCTTCTTCCCGCTGCCGATCCTGCTGGCGATCCTGCTCAACAGCCTGGTCTCGGGGCGCGTGCGGGGCTTCGTGCAGAGCGTCGTCTACCTGCCGCACTTCTTCAGCTGGGTACTGGTGGTCACGTTCTTCGTGCAGATGCTCGGCGGCGCCGGGCTGCTGGCCCAGGAGATGCGCGAGGCCGGACTGCAGCCCTGGAACGTGATGACCAACCCGGACACGTTCATCGTCCTGGTCACCGCCGAGTCGGTGTGGAAGGACGTCGGCTGGGGCGCGATCGTGTTCCTGGCCGCGCTGTCCGCGATCGACCCCAACCTGTACGAGGCGGCGGCCGCCGACGGGGCCGGCCGGTGGCGGCGGCTGTGGCACATCACCCTGCCGGGCCTGCGTCCGGTGATCGTGCTGCTGCTCATCATGCGGCTGGGCGACGCGCTGTCGGTCGGCTTCGAGCAGTTCATCCTGCAACGCGAGGCCGTCGGCCGGGAGGCCGCCGAGGTGCTGGACACGTTCGTCTACTACCAGGCCATCAGCACCCAGCAGTGGGGCCTCGGCGCCGCCGCCGGCCTGTTCAAGGCCGTGGTCGGGCTGGTCCTCATCCTCACCGCCAACAAGGTGGCACACCGGCTCGGCGAGCAGGGGGTGTACGCAAAGTCATGACCGCACAGCTCAGTGGCGTCGGCCCCGTGCCGGCGCGCCCGACACTCGACCCGCCGCCCCGGCGGCGCAACTCCCGTCGCCCGGCCTGGGAGGAACCGCCCACGGCGGCGGGCACCGTGGCCAAGGGAGCGGTGCTCGTGCTGCTCGTCGCGGCCGTGCTCGTGCCCCTGTGGGCGGTGCTGGTGACCAGCCTCGCCTCGCGCAGCACGATCGACGAGGCCGGCGGGATGGTGATGGTGCCCCGCGAGATAGACCCGTCGGCGTACGTCACCATCTTCAGCGGCGGGCAGATCACCCAGGCCGTGTGGATCAGCACCCTGGTCACCGTCCTCGGCACGACCGTGAGCCTGGTGCTCACCGTCCTCGCCGCGTACGGGCTGTCCCGGCCCGGGTCGGTGGGGCACCGGGGACTGCTCTTCTTCTTCCTGCTGACCTTCCTGATCTTCCCCGGTCTGGTGCCCAGCTACCTCGTGGTCACCGGCCTCGGGCTCAAGGACAGCATCTGGTCGCTGATCCTGCCCAGCGCGATCAGCGTGTTCAACCTGGTGGTGATCCGGGCGTTCTTCATGAACGTCCCCGGTGAGCTGCTCGACAGCGCCCGCATCGACGGCGCGGGAGAGTTCCGCATCCTGTGGCGCATCGTGCTGCCGCTGTCCAGGGCGGTGATCGCCGTCGTCGGTCTCTTCTACGCCGTCGGCTACTGGAACGCCTACTTCAACGCGGTGCTCTACATCGACGACAACGACAAGTTCCCGATCCAGCGGGTGTTGCAGAGCTACATCCTCGCCGGCCAGTCGCCGAACGTGTCCGGGGCGGCGGTGAGCCTGCCGGGCATCAGCGCGTACCCGCCGACCCTGGCGGTGAAGATGGCGGTGGTGATGGTGACCGTCGTGCCGGCGGTGATCGTCTACCCGTTCGTGCAGCGGCACTTCACCAAGGGTGTGATCACCGGTGCGGTGAAGGGCTGACCGAGCCTGAGCGGCGCCCGACCCCTGACGGGTCGGGCGCCGCTCGCTGTCAGGCCGGGTCGGGGAACCACCCGTCGAAGGGCGCCGGGGTGACCGGCTCGCCGTTGAGCAGCAGCCGGGCCGGCAGGTCCGCGCCGGCGACGCTGACGTGCGCCACCCGCAGCGGACCGTCGGTGCGTACCCGCAGGGTGTCGCCGTCGCGGACCGCCTCGACGACGGTGTCGCCGTCGACGTCGTGCAGCACCGTACGGGCGTCGACGGCGCCCCAGCTCACCAGCGTCACGTCGCGGAACGGCCCGTCGCCGACCGTGTCGCCCGGCGCGACCACCGGCACGAGCGCGCCGTGGCGGACGTAGAGCGGCAGCCGGTGCGGCGGCACGTCAACCCGCAGGTGCCGCCCGCCGGGGTGCCGCTCGCCGGTGGCGGCGTCGACCCAGTCGTCACCCACCGGCAGGTAGACGTCGCGCCGCCCGGACGGGTCCGTGACGGGGGCGACCAGCAGGTCGGTGCCGAGGCGGTACTGCAGGTCCGTCGTCCACGCGGTCGGGTCGTCGGGCGTGTCCACCAGCAGCGCGCGCATCATCGGCGCCCCGTCGGCGGCCGAGCGCACCGCCGCCGACCACAGGTACGGCATCAGCCGGTAGCGCAGCCGCAGGGCGGCCACCGCGTCGCGTTCGGTCTCGGCGGGGAAGTCCCACGGCAGCCGGCTGGTGGTGCCGTGCAGGCGGACCAGCGGCGACAGCGCGCCGAACTGGGTCCACCGGACGTACAACTCGGGCGTCGGGGTGCCGTGGAAGCCGCCGGTGTCGTGGCTCCAGAACGGCACGCCGGAGAGCCCGTGCGACAGCCCGCCGCGCAGCGTGCTGGCCAGCCCCGGCCAGGTGGCGTTGACGTCGCCGCTCCACTGGGCGCTGTGCCGCTGCCCGCCGAGGTACGACGAGCGCGCCCACACCGTGCGGTGCCCGGTCACCTCCTGCGTCACCTCGGCGACGACGTCGTTGAACAGCAGCGCGTACACGTTGTGCAGCTCGACGCCCGTCATCCCGTTGTGGGCGACGGCGTCGACGGGCACGCCCTCGGCGAAGTCGGTCTTGAACACCGCCACGCCCTGCTCCAGCAGGGGCCGCAGCAGCCCGGTGAACCACTCGACGGCCGCCGGGTTGGTGAGGTCCACGATGGCGCTCGCCGGATGGCTGCCGTGCCAGACGTCGGCGACGTACGTCGTGCCGTCGGCGTGGCGCAGGAAGTAGCCGGCCTCGGCCGCCGCGGCGTAGAGCGGGCTGTCGGTCATCAGGTACGGGTTCATCCAGAGGCAGACCCGGAAGCCCTGCTCCGCGAGGCTCCGCAGCATCGCCGTCGGGTCGGGGAACGCCTCGGCGTCCCACTGCAGGTCCGACCAGCGGCCGGCGACCTGCCAGTAGCAGTCCAGGTGCAGCACGTCGCAGGGGATGCCGCGCTCGCGCAGCAGGCGGGCACGCTCCAGCACCCGCTCCTGCGAGTCGGGGAAGAAGCCCGAGGAGACCCAGGCGCCGAACGCCCACTTCGGCGGCAGGTACGGCCGGCCGGTGAGCCGGTCGAAGCGGTCGAGCACCTGCGCCGGGGTCGGGCCGGCCAGCACGTAGTAGTCGAGCAGGTCGTCGGGGACGAGGAGCTGCACGCTGCTGTGGGTGGACTGACAGACGTCGAACTGCACGGGCAGCCCGCTGTCGACCAGCACCCCGTAGCCCCGGTCGGACAGGTAGAACGGCACGTTCTTGTGGGAGCGGTCCGACTCGCCGCCGAAGGCGTCGAAGTTCCACATCAGCGGCCGCTGCCCGCGCTTGTCCAGGGGGGTGAACTTCTCGCCGAAGCCCACGAAGCGTTCGTCGCCGGGCGCGACGAAGCTCTCGTGCCAGGCGACGGGCGCGCCGTCGACGGTGGAGCGGCCGAACGGCAGGGTGCGCCGCCGGCCGCTGATGTCGCGGGTGCCCGGGTCCTGTTCGAGCAGCAGCCGCCCGTCGGGGCCGAGGAAGCGCAGGTGCCACGGGTCCAGCCGGATCTCGGCGACCACGGCGCCGGCGTCGATGCGGACGCGGGTGTCGTCGACGGTGACGGTGGCGGGGTGGCTGCCGGGGTGCACCAGGGACAGCGCCCGCGCGGAGCGGCTGCGGGCCTGCGGATCGTCGGACAGGCGTACCCGGATCACCCCCTCACCGGCGGCGTCGACGCGCACCACCATGCTCGCGCCGTCGGAGAGGGCGGCCTTGAACGTCACCCCGTGCGCGTCGGTCGCGACGACCTCGGCCCGACCGACGACGGCGGCCGCGTCCTCGCCGGGGCCGCGCACCGGCAGGTCGGGTGGGTCGGCCACGAAGGTCTCGTACGGGACCAACGGCGGTCGGTAGGGCATCGGCGTCTCCTCCAGGATGGTTCCGGCGGTCCCGCCAGTTTCTTTGGCTTCCCAACTAACTGTCAACGTCAACCTGCACCGGATCGGCGGATCATCGGCGTTGACAGGCGCAAACCCCGTCAATATTTTGGACGCCTCCCCAACAAAATTGGTGGTGGGCGATGTGGGGTGACGGTGCGGGGCTGCGCTACGGCGGCGACTACAACCCCGAACAGTGGCCGGCCGAGGTGTGGCGCGAGGACGTCGCCCTCATGCGCCGCGCCCGGATCAACCTGGTCACCGTCGGCGTGTTCGCCTGGTCGCGACTCGAACCGGAGCCCGGCCGGCACACCTTCGACTGGCTGGATGCGGTGCTGGACCTGCTGCACGACAACGGCATCTCCGTCGCCCTGGCCACCCCGACCGCGTCGCCCCCGCCCTGGTTCTCGCTGGCCCACCCCGACGCCCTGCCGGTGACCGCCGACGGCGTACGCCTGCACCACGGCAGCCGGGACACCTACTGCGCCGCCGCGCCCGCCTACCGGGCCGCCGCCCGGCGCATCGCCGCCGCCCTCGCCGACCGCTACGCCCACCACCCGGCCCTCGCGCTGTGGCACGTGCACAACGAGTACGGCACCACCTGCCACTGCGCGCACACCGCCCGGGCGTTCCGGCGCTGGCTGGCCGACCGGCACGGCGACCTCGACGCGCTCAACGCCGCCTGGGCCACCAGCTTCTGGAGCCAGCACTACACCGACTGGGCGCAGGTCGACACGCCCCGCGCCACGCAGTACCTGGCCAACCCGGGGCACCTGCTGGACTTCCGCCGCTTCTGGTCGGACACCCTGCTCGCCGCGTACGCCGAGCAGCGCGACCTGCTGCGCGCGGCCAACCCGGCGGTCCCGGTCACCACCAACCACGTCCTCGGCGACTGGGTGCCGGTCGACCACGCCCGCTGGGCCGCCGAGGTGGACCTGGTGGCGATCGACCACTACCCGGACGCCACCGACGGCGGCGCCGAGGAACAGACCGCCCTCGCCGCCGACCTGGCCCGGGGCTGGGCCCGGCACGGCGCCCGGCGGCGCACCGGCGGCGCCGACTCCTCGGCGCGGTGGCTGCTGATGGAGAGCGCCCCCAACCAGATCCACAGCGGCGGGCGGATGCACGCCAAGGAGCCCGGCCGCATGGCCCGGCACAGCCTCTCCCACGTCGCGCGCGGCTCGCAGGGGGCGATGTTCTTCCAGTGGCGGGCCCCGGCCGGCGGGGCGGAACGCTTCCACTCCGCGCTGGTGCCGCACGCCGGCCCCGACACCCGCGTGTTCCGGGAGGCCGTCGACCTCGGCGCGACGCTGGAGCGGATCTCGGAGGTCGACGACGGCACCGTCGATGCCGCCGTCGCGATCGCCTGGGACGCCGCCAGCGGCTGGGCCCTGGGCCACCCGGGGATGCCGTCGCCGCTGCTCAACCACCGCGACGAGGTGTCGGCGGCGCACCGGGCGCTGTGGCGCGCCGGCTTCGGCACCGACATCGTGCTGCCCGGCGACCGGCTCGACGGGTACCGGCTGCTGGTGCTGCCCGCCCTTTACCTGGCCTCCGACGCCACCGCCGACTGGGTGCGCGCGTACGTCGACGGCGGCGGCCATCTCCTGGTGACGTGGCTCAGCGGGGTCGCCGACGAGCACGCCCGCGTCCGGCTCGGCGGTCACCCCGGGGCGTTCCGCGACGTGCTGGGCGTACGGGTCGAGGAGTTCCACCCCCTCGCCGACGGCGAGACGGTGCCCCTGTCCGACGCCGGGACCGGTCGCCTCTGGGCCGAGACGGTACGCCTCGCCGGCGCGGAGCCGGTGGCCTCGTACGCGGGTGGCCCGCTCGCGGGGCTGCCGGCGGTCACCCGCCACCGCAGCGGCGCAGGCACGACCTGGTACCTGTCCACCCGACCCGACGACGCCACCTACCGTCGACTGGTGACGCGGGCGGCGCGGGCGGCCGGCGCGACACCCGTCTGCCCGGCAGCGCCGGCCGGGGTCGAGGCGGTCCGCCGACGCGCCGCCGGGGCGAGCTGGCTGTTCCTGCTCAACCACACCGACCGGCCGCAGCGGGTCCCGGCGGCCGGGGTCGACCTGCTCACCGGCGCGACAGCCACCACGGAGGTGCACCTGCCCGCCGGGGGCGCGGCCGTGCTCCGGGAGACCGGCGGCGCCGACGGCCCGGAATAGCGCTGTCGGGGTGGGCCCGCCGTCAGGGGTGGGGCTGGCGGTCAGGGCATGGCGACGGCGGCGCGGGACCGGTCGGCGGCGATCCGCACCGCCAGCCCCGCCAGCACCGTGCCCATCACGAGTCGCTGCACCCGCAGCCACAGCGGCCGGCGGGCGAAGAACCCGGCGAGCGCGCCGGCGCTGAGCACGATCAGCGCGTTCACCGTCAGCGCCACCGCGATCTGGGTCAGCCCCAGCAGCAGGCTCTGCGCCGCCACGTGGCCACGGGCCGGGTCGATGAACTGCGGCAGCAGCGACACGTAGAGGATCGCGATCTTGGGGTTCAGCAGGTTGGTGACCAGGCCCATGGTGAACAGCCGCCGGGCCGGGTCCGGCGGCAGCGGCGCCGGGGCGAACGGCGACTGCCCGCCCGGTCGCAGCGCCTGCCAGGCCAGCCACAGCAGGTACGCCGCGCCGGCCAGCTTGACCGCCGTGTACAGGGCGGGCACGAGCACGAACACCGTGGCGATGCCGGCGACCGCAGCGGCCAGGTAGATGCCGAATCCGGCGGCGACGCCGAGCAGCGACACCAGCCCCGCCCGCCGGCCCTGCGTCACCGACCGGGACACCAGGTAGACCATGTTCGGCCCGGGGGTCAACACCATCCCCAGCGCCACCAGCGCGATGCCCACCAGTGCACCCGTACCGACCATGCTTCCCCCCGTTGCCGATGCTCGCGCCGACCCTACGCCGTACGCCGCCGACCCGCGTGCCCGCGTGCCGCGCGCCCCCACGCTCGACACGGCGACCGGCACACTGGGCCGATGCTGCACGCCCCCGCCACCCCGACCATGCCGGAGCTCCTGCTGCGTCCCTGGCGCGACGACGACGCCGAGGCCCTGATCGCCGCGTACCGCGACCCTGTGCTGCTGCGCTGGACCCGGGCGCCGGTGACCACGACCGCCGAGGCGCGCCGGTTCCTGGCCGCGGCACACCGGGACTGGGACGACGGCCACCGGTTCTGCTTCGCCGTGCTGGAGCCGCACCCGGACGGCGAGACCCTGGTGGCGCAGGTGGTCCTCAAGAACGTCACCGAAGGCGGCGAGGACGCCGAGGTCGGCTACTGGACCGCCGCGCCCGCGCGGGGCAGGGGCGTCGCCCCGCACGCCCTGGGCGCGGTCACCGACTGGGCGTTCGCCCGGTTCGCCGGCCTGCGGCGGTTGGACCTGCTGCACCAGATCGACAACCCCGCGTCCTGCCGCGTCGCGGAGAAGGCCGGCTACGTCTTCCAGGAGGTGCTGCCGGCCCGTCCGCCGTTCCCCCGCGACGGCCACCGGCACGCCCGCTGGGCCCGGTCGGACCGGGAATGCCCGGCCGGGTCGGTGCGCTGACGTCTTCGGTCGGTCTCGACGCGGCGGCCGCGTTACCGTGGGGTCCGGGGGAGGTGGCGGCAGGTGGACAGCTGGGAAGCGACGGTCGAGGCGCGCATCCGCGCGGCGCAGGAGCAGGGGGAGTTCGACGACCTGCCGGGCATGGGCAAGCCGATCCCCGGCCGCGGCCAGCCGTACGACGAGTCGTGGTGGATCAAGAGCTTCCTGGAGCGGGAGAAGCTCCCCACCGACCTGCTGCTACCGACGCCGCTGCAACTGCGCCGCCGCATCGAACAGGTCCCCGACGAGGTGCGGGACCTGCCGACCGAGAAGTCCGTGCGCGCGTTCGTCGCCGATCTCAACGCCCAGATCCTCTCCTGGCTGCGTACGCCCACCGGGCCCCGGGTCGCGGTGCGCCCGGTCAACGCCGACGAGGTGGTCCGCCGCTGGCGGGCCGAGCGGAAGACCCCCGCCGCCGCGATCCCGGCCCCGCCCCGGGCGGCTGCGCCGCGCCGGCGGGGCTGGCGACCGCCCTGGCGCCGCCGGGTGGCGTAGCCCCCCGCTCAGTCCACCGCCGCCTGCCACGACCAGGACGTGCGCCGGGGGCGGCCGGGCAGTTCACCACGGCCGGTCAGCCACCGCAGCACCTGCGGCGCGGGCCCGGCGGGCGCGTCCGGGAAGAGCCGCCGCAGCATGGCGGCGCTCAGTGGTTGCGGCGGCTGCCAGGACACCCCGAGGCCGCGGGCGATGTCGTCGGTGTGCAGCAGCGTCTCCGCCACCCCCATCGCCGCGAAGCCCGCCGGATCGCAGGGCCCGTAGTGCCAGGCCCGCGCCTCCGGCGGGGCAGCGTCGACGGCCGCCCGCAGCAGGCCGCCGCAGGCGACGACGACCCGTAGCACCTCGGCCGGGCCGGCGGCGGGGGAGACGGTCAGGTCGAACGGCAGGTAGCCGTCGTCGGGTCGCCCGCTGACCTGGCCGGCGTACGCCAGCAGGTCGTGCGCGACGTGCGCGGCGGTGGTCCAGCAGCTCCAGTCCAGCCCGCCGGCCGGCACCGTCCAGTCCCGCCCGGTGTGCGGGCCGAGCACGGCGGTCATCTCGGTCACGGCGCGGTCCACGTCGACGCCGGTCAGCTCGGGCATCTGCCGACCGTGCCACCGTGCCCCCGCTGCCGCAACCGGATGACGCTTGCCAGCCGTCGTCACCCGCACTACGGTCGGATCCGTGACTGCCGGGTCGGCCATGAGCCACGAGCGGACAGGGCACCCGGCCGTCAGGTGAGCCGGGGGCGGGCCCGTAGCCCGCCGTCCCCGCGATTGCCGGTGTCGACGCCACGTCCACCGCAGCGCGCTTCCCACCGTCCACGCCGGTCGTCCGCCGGCGTATCCGCATCCTCGCCGCCACCGGTCGCCGGGCGGGCGATCCATCGTGGCCGCACATCCCTGCCCGAGCAGAGAGCAGAGCATTGCCCAACGACTTCAACCAGCAGATCATCGACGAGTTCCGCGCCAACCACGGCCGGGTCGGGGGTCCCTTCGAGGGGGCCCGGCTGATCCTGCTCACCACCACCGGGGCCCGTTCCGGCGCCCCGCACACCACTCCGGTCGGCTACCTGCCCGACGGCGAACGCATCCTCGTCATCGCCTCGGCCGGGGGCGGCCCGAGACACCCCGACTGGTACCACAACCTCGTCGCCGACCCGCTCGCCACCGTCGAGGACGGGGTCTTCACCTACCAGGCCCGCGCGGTCGTGCTGGCCGGCGCCGAACGCGACGAGATCTTCGCCCGGGCCGTGGAGGCCGACCCCGGTTGGGCCGCGTACCAGGCGAAGACGGCGCGGGTCATTCCCGTGGTGGCGTTGCACCAGGTGGCGGGCGGGCCGCCGGAGGCGGCGTCCTGGGGCGCGGCGCTCAAACTCGTCCACGACGCGTTCCGCCGGGAGCTGGCGCTGATCCGCGACGAGGTCGCCCGTTCGGGCCCGGGACTGGGCGCGCAGCTGCGGGTGAACTGCCTGACCTTCTGCCACGGCCTGCACCACCACCACCGCAACGAGGACGACGGCATGTTCGCCGGCCTGGAGGGGCAACGGCCGGACCTCGCCCCGGCGCTGGCCCGGCTGCGCGAGGAGCACGGTCGCATCGCGGCCCTCGTCGAACGCCTCCAGCAGGTCGTCGGCGACCCCGACGCCGACCCCGACGAGGCCCGCCGGGAGGTCGAGTGTCTCAGCACCGAGCTGGAGGCCCATCTGGCGTACGAGGAGGAGCAGCTCATTCCCGTCCTCGACGGCACCGGCTGACGGCAGGCGACTCCGTCCCGCGACCGGCCCCGGTTGCGGGACGGAGTCCGTGCGCGACCCGGTTGTGCCCGGATTTGAGGGTTCACCGCCTATCGGCGAGCCGAAGACCGGCGTAAGCCTCAATAAGCATTTCAATGAAAAACTTGAGGCATGGACGTTGGGGACATGCAGCGGTACATCCGCGAGACCTTCGACGGGGTGGACGCCCTGGAGGCGAACGGGGACACCTTCTACATCTACGACCCCGGGCGGGACCTGCCCGCCGAGCGACAGCTGCCGTTCGCGACGATCGTGACCGGCGACCACTACGACGACGCCTCCGACCTGGGCAGGCCGGGCGCGTGGCGGCTCAACGTCGGGCTGACCCGCTCGGCGTACGGGGCGCTGTTTCCGCAGGGGCACGGGCCGGACGTCGACCACACGGTGCCGGACACCGTGCTGCCGCATCCGGTCTACGCCCCGCAGCACTGGGTGTGTGTCGTGAACCCCGGCGAGGCGAGCGTGGACACGGTGCGGCAGTTGCTGGCCGAGGCGTACGACTTCGCGGCCCGCAAGCACGCCAACCACCGGTCCCGGCGGGGCTCGTCCTGAGATTCGTGGCGGCCGGCGCGTCCCACGCACCGGCCGTCACACCCCGGGGTTAGTTTCGGCAGGGCTGCCGTCGGGCAGGCTCGCCGAGACGAGGGGACACCGCGCGATGTCGCGTAACACGCAGACCGTCGAGACCTACCTGGACGGCTTCCGCAAGAACGACCACGCGCAGATCCTGTCCTGCCTCACCGACGACATCGAGTGGACGGTCTACGGTGCCTTCCACCTGAAGGGCAAGGAGGCGTACGACGCCGCGATCGAGGGGCCGGGCTTCGTGCCGCCGCCCCGGCTGGAGGTCGTACGCATGGTGGAGCAGGGCGACACCGTGATGGCGGAGCTGGTCGGCTCGGTGCGGCGCGACACCGGCGAGGAGATGCGCATGTCGATGGCGGAGGTGTTCGTCATGCGCGACGGCAAGATCGCCGAGCGCCGCGCGTGGGTCATCGAGCTGAAGGAGAACGACCACCGCTGACGGGCGAGAGGTCAGCCGGGCTTGATCTGGCCAAGCTGCACGAGCAGCTGCACCCCCCGGTTCACCTCGACCATGTCCTGGCCGGTGAACGTCACCGTACGCGCGCCGGGGGCGCGGGCGAAGCCAGGCACCAGCGTCGCCTGGTCCACCGTCGTCGGGCTGTACAGGTCGACCTCGACGTCGACGGGCCCGGCGAGGGTCAGCGGCGGCACCTGCGCGCGCCGTGACACCGCCGTGGCGGCTGCGCGCCGAAGGCGCTCCTGGGCCTCAGCGGGGTGCAGCGTCACCGCCGCCGCCTGGCCCAGCGCGCTCTTCACCTCGACGGTCACCGCCTCGGGGACCAGGTCGCGCAGCTCGGCACACGCGACGTCGTCACCGCTGAGCAGCACCACGGGCACGCCGAAGTGCCCCGCGACGGCGGCGTTCATGCCGATCTCGCCCGTCGGCCGCCCGTTGAGCCGTACGTCGAGCACCGCGTCGCTCATGGTGTGGGCCAGCACCGCCGGCCCCGCACCGGCGCGCGCGTGGTACCCGACGAGCAGCAGCGCGTCGGCGCCCATCCCGAGCCCGGCGACCATGCTCAGAGGGCGGGGCTTGCCGCGGACGAGTCGCGCCCGGCGGTCGAGTTCCTCGGGCAGGAGGTTGCGGAAGGGTCCGTGCGCGTCCGCCACCAGCACGTCCGCGTCCGGCTCCGCGTCGAGCACACCAAGGATGGCCGCGTTCACCTCGGCCGTCATCAGCCTGCGGGAGCGCTCGTAGTCGTAGCCACCCGGATTCGTCTCCGTCGGGTGGACGATCCCCGAGATGCCCTCCATGTCGGCCGAGATCAGCACCGTGGGTTCCGTCGTCATCGCCTCACCGTACCGACGCGGATCGGGCCGCAGGGGGCCCCGCGAGCGCGCTGCGGTCAGCTCTGCTGGTAGTTCACCGCCGCGAGGCCGCAGGGCGCGTGCAGGTGCAGGTAGTAGGCGCCCTCACCGAAGTCCACGTCGGCCCCGCCGACCAGGCCGAGATAGTCCATCGGCTGCCGGCAGGCGGGGCAGCCCACGTGCTCGGCGTCCTGGATCCAGTCGGGATGGCCGCCCAGGGTCGAACCGCCCTCGTCCCACGCGCTGGCCTCGAACGGCGTTCCCCGGCGGGGGCCGACGGCGGGAAGCACGGCCGGCGGGTCCTCCGGCTGCGTCGTGACCGGCGCCCAGTCCGGGCGGCTGTTGCCCTCCCACCAGACGGCGTCGCCGTCGGGCGTGACCTGGCAGTACAGCGTGGTGTAGCAGGCGCAGAGGTGGCAGGTCACGATCCTCAGCCGGCCTGCCCAGCCGGTGTGGGCCAGGACCTCACCCACCTCGCCGGTGCAGGTGTCGAGATCGGCGATGGTCCACAGCGGGGAGGCGCACCACGGACAGGTGGGTTCGCCGGCGGGCCGCGACACCTCGTTCATGACCAACCGGTACGCCGAAGGTGCGCACAGCTCCCGGCGGCTGCCGTCGGGGGCGACCGTCCAACCTGCGTCGCGGGCATAGGCCAGCGCTCCTGCGTGCAGTTTGTCCGCGCCGGTGGGCGGCTGTTCCTGCCATCGTCGCAGGGCCTGCTCGGCGTGCGGGTCGCGGGTGTGCGCGAGGATGAGCAGCAGATGGTTGAGCCGGAGGGGGGACTGGCCGGCGTCGACGTCGTCGACGATCCGGCGGACCACGTCTCCGGTCGCGCCGCGGTACAGGGTCGGCGGCCACAGCACGCCCGCGTCGAGCAGTAGACTCAGGTGTCCAGTGAGGCGTGCCGGCTCGGCGGCGGCGATCTCGTTCAGCTCCTCGAGCGCGGCGTCGTCGCCGGCTCCGGCCGCCCGGACCAGTTCCTCGATCATGGGGAGCATGGTAGCCAGGCGGTACGTCAACCTCCGGCTCAGCGGTTGTCGCCGCTGCCGCCCAGCACGCCACGACCCTGGCGGCTGGCCAGCTTGGCCAGGTTGGCGGTCGCGATGTCGTCCAACGACAGATCGAGGTAGTCGGCGAGCACCGCCACGTACCAGAGGACGTCACCGAGTTCCTTGGCGATGTCGGCCCGGTCGATGCGCGACTCGTCGCTGTCGAGGTCTCGTACCCACTTCTTGAACTTCTCGGCGACCTCACCGGACTCGCCGACCAGCCCGAGCACCAGGTGGAGCAGTTCGTTCTTCTTGTCACGCGGGGCGGCCGTGCGCAGGGCTCCGCGCTGGTACTCGTTCAGGTCCATGGCGGACCAGTATGGACGAATCCCTCCCACCCGCGCAGTCGGCTCTCCCCCCGACCGCAGGAAGGTGTGTTGGTGACAACCGCGACACCAGGGGGCAATTAGTTGATCTTCACGGTGCCCGGTGGTTGTTGAGATGGTGTCCCGTTGGGCGTCGACACCGCAGCGAGGAGTTCCAGCCTTAGCTTATATAAGTCACACCTGGTACGGTCCTCGTCGTGCACGCTTTCGACATCCTCGGTGACCCGGTGCGCCGGCGCATTCTCGAGCTTCTCGCCGACGGTGAGCAGACCTCGGGCGCGATCACGGAGGTGATTCGGGCCGAGTTCGCACTGTCCCAGCCGGCTGTCTCCCAGCATCTGCGCGTTCTGCGTGAGAGCGGATTCGCGTCGGTCCGGGCTGAGGGGGCTCGCCGGTTCTACGCCGTCGACCCCTCCCCGCTGAGCGAGGTTGACGTGTGGCTGGACCGGTTTCGTGGGTTCTGGGATCAGCGGCTCGATGCCCTGGGAACTGAATTGGCCCGCGGCAGACGCGCATCCCGGACCTCAGGTGTTGGCAAGACCCGATCCACCAGCGAAAGGAACACGATATGAAGGACGTACTGGACGAACTGGCCGCGGCGCGCCGGACGATGGGCGCAGCGACCCTGCCCGCCGGAGACGCGTACACGATGGAGCTGCGGCGTCGCTACGACGCGCCGGTCGACGACGTGTGGAACGCCATCACCGACCCCGAGCGACTGGGCCGCTGGTTGAAGCCGGTCACCGGGGACCTGCGGCTCGGCGGGTCGTTCGAACTGGACGGCGGCGAGCACGGCGAGATCCTCCGGTGCGACCCGCCGCGGCGGCTGCGGGTGTCCTGGCTCTTCGGACCGGACGCCGACGAGTGGCCGGGTACGAGCGAGGTCGAGGTGCGCCTGTCCCCGGGCCCTGCCGGGGACACAGAGCTCGAGCTGGTCCATGCCGCGGCCGTCGGGGAGCCCATGTTCCCGACCTACGGCCCCGGTGCGGGCGGCGTGGGCTGGGACCTGCATCTCCTCACCCTGGCCCGGTTCCTGGCCGACGGCGAGACCCTCGACCACGAGGAGTTCCGGCACTTGCCCGAGGGGCGCGAGTTCGTTCGGCGCAGCGCCGCGGCATGGGGCGGAGCTCATCTGGCCGCCGGCGGCGATCCGGACAAGGTCGCGTCCGCGGTCGAGGCCACCACCGCGTTCTACGCCCCCGAAAGGAACGCGCGATGAAGTACACCACCTCGATCGAGATCGGCCTGCCCCGCGAGAAGGTGGTCCAGCTGGTCGCCGACCCGGCGTACATGCCGAAGTGGCTGCGCGGCCTGGTACTGCACGAGCCGGTGAACGGGGTGCATGGCAAGGTCGGCACCACCTCGCGCGTCGTGTTTCAGATGGGGAAGCAGAGGATGGAGGCCACCGAGACCATCACGCGCCTGGAACCTGCAGACCTGCACGCCATCCCCAGTTCGATCGTCGTGCACTACGACCGCGAGATCGTCGGCGAGGGCATGTGGCAGGCCCAGCGCGACCGGATCATCGACGCCGGCCCGGACACGACACTCTGGGAGAGCGAAAGCGAGTTCCGGTTCGACGGGTTGCTGATGCGGCTGATGGGGCGTCTGATGCCCGGCATCTTCCGGAAGCAGTCCCGGCAGCACATGCAGGACTTCAAGGCGTTCGCCGAACAGGGGACGGACGTCGCCGACCACTAGGACGACGACACCGCCTGATCGACGGCCGCGGATTCGATCCTGCCGCGCTCAACCTGCTCAGAGCGCTGCTTCCTCGTCCTCGTCCGGTTCTTCGGCGTTCAACGGCAGGGCCTTGCGCAGCCAGCCCGGTTCGTCAGGCAGAGCGCCACGGCGCCCAGCGGCGGATGGCCGCGTCAACGGTGACCCCACCGCCGCCCGGGCCCGCCACGTGGCGAGGACCTTCGGTGCCTCAGCTCATCCGAGACGAGACCGGGCGACGTCGTGGCGCATTATAGGATTACCGGTAACGATAAACCAGCAACCAGCCGGCACGAAGGGGGCAAATCGGGCGCACATCATAATGACTGTTATGCGCTGCTCGACGGCGCGTGCCCGGCTGGGGCACTGTCCGGTCGTCTGGCGTCCCGTTCCACGCGACTACCCTGGGGTGCCGCGCCTGACATGCGGGCATCGGATGGCGAGCGGTCGGTTGTCGGGTTCGGAAGGGAAGCTGAGTGGTCGCGCAACGGCTGCGGGTCGCCGCGTACGGCGTGTGCCTGCGCGACGGACACCTCCTCCTCGCCCGGTACGTGTCGCCCGACGGGTCCCAGCGACACTGGACGCTGCCCGGTGGGAAGGTCGAGCACGCCGAGGATCCGTTCGACGCGGTCGTTCGCGATGTGGCCGAGGAGACGGGCTACGAGGTCCAGGTCGAGCAGTTGCTCGGGGTGGACTCGCGGGCGCGGTACGTCGAGTGGGGCGGCCCCGACGGCGCCGAGTTGCACAGCGTGGGCGTCTTCTACCGCGTACGCGTCACCGGCGGTGAGCTTCGTGACGAGACGGCCGGTTCGACCGACCTGGCGCGGTGGATTCCCCTGTCGCGGGTGGGCGCCCTGGACCGGTCCGTCGTCGTCGACGTCGGGCTCGCGTTGCACCGTCGTGCGCCGCTCACCGGGCACGTGGAGCCGATCGAGGTCACGGGAGCGCTGCGGCACTGACCGCGGCCGTGCCGAGGAAGCCGCCGGACTGCCGCGACCACAGCTCCGCGTAGAGCCCGCCGCGTGCCCGCAGCTCGGCGTGGGTGCCCTGCTCGGCGATGCGGTCGGCGTCGAGGACCACGATCCGGTCCATCCGGGCGATGGTGGAGAGCCGGTGGGCGATCGCGATCACCGTACGGCCGGTCATCACCTCGCTGAGCGTGTCGTGGATGGCGGCCTCCGCCTCGGAGTCGAGCGCGGACGTGGCCTCGTCCAGGACCAGGATCGGCGCGTCGCGGTAGAACGCGCGGGCCAGCGCGATCCGCTGCCGCTGGCCACCGGAGAGGCGTACGCCGCGTTCACCGACGTGCGCGTCCAGGCCGGTCCGACCGTCCGCGTCCGTCAGCGTGGCCACGAACCGGTCGGCGCACGCCCGGTGTAGCGCTGCTTCGACCCGGGCGTCGTCGGCGTCGGGGCCGGCGATGTTCTCCCGGACCGAGCGGTGCAGCAGGGTGGCCTCCTGACCGACCATGGCGATCTGGCCGCGCAGGCTCTCCTGCGTCACGTCCGTGATGTCGGTGCCGTCGATCATGATCGTGCCGGACTCCGCGTCGTGGAACCGCAGCAGCAGTCCGACCAGCGTGGACTTGCCCGCACCCGACCTGCCGACGATGCCGACGCGCTCACCGGCGGCGACGTCGAGGCTGAGCCGGTCGAGCCCGCCCCCGCCGCGGCCGTAGTGGTGGCTGACCTGCGCGAAGGTGATGGCTCCGCCCCGAACCCGCAGCTGGGTCGTCCGGGGTTTGTCCGCGACCGCGAGCGGTTGCGCGACGGTCCGCAGGGCCCGCCGGAGCGCGCCGACGGACCCGAACAGCGACGACACGGCGTCCAGGAGCCACTCGGCCATCGCGGTGATCCGGAAGCTGAGCGCCAGCGCGGCCGCGACGAGACCCAGGGGCGCGGCATCGGTACGCCAGAGCACAATCCCGTATCCGACCAGTCCGACGAGCAGCGCGCTGCTGAGCGCCATCATGGTGCCGTTGATCGTCACCTCGACCCGCTGCAGGTCCAGGTGTGCGCGCCTGGACAGCGCGAACACGCGGCGGTCGTGCGCGGTGCGGCTGTCCTGGCCGCCGAGCAACGCGAGCGTGTCGACGTTGCCGTACGAGTCGACGAGCAGGCCGGTCAGCGCGGACTCCGCGTCCTGCAGGCGCTCCGACGCGCGCCGGTAGCGCGGCACGATCCACCGCATGAGCAGCGCGTACGCCAGGATCCAGGCCCCCAGCGGGAGCAGCAGGCGCACGTCGATCGTGGACATCAGCCACACCGAGCCGGCGATGTAGGCGATCACGAACACCAGCGTGTGCACGACCGAGTACGCGGCGGTGCTGGCGGCTTCGCCACCGTCGCGTACCAGGGTGGCGATGCGTCCGGCGAGGTCGGCGCGGAACCAGCCGACGGACTGCCGGGACACGTGCCGGTGTGCCCGCCAGCGGGCGAGCGGGCGGGCGTTGGCGCGGAACGCGATGTCGTCGAGCGCCTCGCCGACGAGGTGTATCAGCGGCCTGAACAGCAGCACGAACACGGCGACGGTGAGCAACCCGGTGCCGTGGTCGGCCCAGAGCCGCTCCGGGTTCGCGGCGGCGAGCGTGTCGACGAGGCGTCCGGCGTACCCGATGAGCCACACCTCGATCGCGGCGGCCAGGACGGTGGTGGCGACGGCCGCCGTCACGACCGGTCGTAGCGGGCGCAACTCCTCCAGGAGGAACCGCCGGGCGCCGGCGGCCGGGGTGCGGTCGTCGCCGGTCGGGAAGGGATCAACAGGGTTTTCGAACAGACCGAACACGAACTGCCTTTCCGGCGGCGGAGACGGACAGGGAACCGGGGAAACCGCCGGACGTCCTCATGATCGATCTCCGCTTCGTCTCGGGTGGGTGTGCTCGCGAGGCTAGGCGACATCGCGGCGCGCCGCCTTCCATTTCGCGCCGGGCCCCGGGCAGTGATCTGGCCCACGCCTGTCACAACGGTCGGTCACGCGGTGTCTTGAGACCGAAGGCCCAGGAAACGGAGGAGACACCATGAACGGGAACACCGATGTCGTCGTGATCGGCGGCGGATACGCGGGCGTCATGGCGGCCAATCGCCTGACCCGGCGCGACGACGTGACAGTGACCCTGATCAACCCGAGGTCGACCTTCGTCGAGCGGATCCGCCTGCACCAGTTGGTGGGTGGGACCGACGACGCGGTCGTCGACTACCGGGACGTCCTGGCCGGGCGCGTGCGGCTGGTCGTCGACAGCGTGACCCGGATCGACGCTGTGGATCGCCGCGTGACGCTGGCGGCGGGCGGCACGGTCGGCTACGACTACCTGGTCTACGCGGTGGGCAGCGGCAGCGCCGCGCCGGACGTGCCCGGGGCGGCCGAGTTCGCCTACCCGGTGGCGAGCCTGGAGGAGGCCCAGCGGTTGCGGCCCGTCCTCGCCGCCGCCCCCGCCGGGGCCCCGGTGACGGTGGTCGGCGGGGGCCCGACCGGCATCGAGACCGCCGCCGAGCTGGCGGAGGCGGGACGCGCCGTGACCCTGGTCTGCGGTGCGGTGCTCGGTCCGTACCTGCATCCTCGGGTTCGGCGCTCGGTGGCCGTGCGGCTCGCCCGGCTCGGGGTGACCGTGCTCGACGGCCCCGACGCCACGGTGACGGCCGTCGCCGGCGATGCCGTGCGGCTCGGTGGCGGTCGCCGGCTGCCGAGCGCGGTGACCATCTGGACCGCCGGATTCGGCGTGCCGGACCTGGCCCGCCGCAGCGGGCTGAGCACCGACGCGTCGGGCCGGCTACTCACGGACGAGACGCTGACGAGCGTGGACGACGCGCGCATCGTCGCGGCCGGGGACTCCGCGGCGCCGTCGGACCTGCCGTTCCGGATGAGTTGCCAGGCCGCGATGCAGCTTGGCCCGCAGGCCGCCGAGACGGTGCTCAGCCGGCTCGCGGGTGAGCAGCCCGCGCCGGTCCACGTGGGCTTCGCCGGCCAGTGCGTCAGCCTGGGGCGTCGCGCCGGCCTGTTCCAGTTCTCCCGCAGGAACGACACCGCGGTGCGACTGCACCTCGGCGGCCGCCCGGCCGCGAAGCTCAAGGAACTCGTGTGCCGGAGCATCGTCTGGCAGTTGGCGTACGAGGCACGCAGGCCCGGTTCGCTCGCCGTGCGGATCAAGGACGACACGCGCCAGCAGTTGCTGCGGACCGGGCGCGTCGAGGCGACGGCCAGCACCGCACGGGCGGCCCGGCCGTCATGAGAGCCCTCGACCACCGAGGGCCGACCGCGAAGGAGCGCAGGGGGGACATGAGCGACCACGGGACCGACGCGGCGACCGAGACCTTCGTCGCCCACCGCAACCTGCTCTTCACCGTCGCGTACGAGATGCTCGGGTCGGCGGCCGACGCCGAGGACGTCCTGCAGGAGACCTGGCTGCGGTGGGTCAGGGTCGACATGGACCAGGTACGCGACGGGCGCGCCTACCTGGTCCGGATCACGACCCGGCAATCGCTCAACCGGCTGCGCGCGATGAAGCGCCGCAGGGAGGCCTACGTCGGCCCGTGGCTGCCCGAGCCGCTGCTCACCGCGCCGGACGTGGCCCTGGACGTCGAGCTCGCCGAGAGCGTGTCGATGGCGTTGATGCTCGTCCTGGAGACGCTGTCGCCGACCGAGCGCGCCGTGTTCGTGCTGCGGGAGGCGTTCGAGGTCGGCTACGACGAGATCGCCGCCGCCGTCGGCCGGAGCCCCGCGGCCGTCCGGCAGATCGCGCACCGCGCCCGCCAGCACGTCGACGCCCGCCGTCCCCGTCGGGTGGTCTCCCCGAGCGAGGCCCGGGCGGCTCTGGAGTCGTTCCGACGCGCGATCGAGACCAGGGACCTGCGGGGCCTGCTCGACGTGCTCGCCCCGGAGGTCGTCCTGGTCAGCGACGGCGGTGGCGTCATGCAGGCCGCATTGCGGCCGGTCACGGGGGCGCAGAAGGTGGCTCGCATGTTCCTCGGTGGTCTGCGCAGACTCGACGGCCTGCTCACCAGCGGGCCGACCGCGGTCAACGGCAACCCGGCACTGCTCGTACGCCTCGACGGCGAGATCGACGGCGTGCTGGCGCTGCGGGTCGAGGACGCACGGATCACCGGCCTCTACTACGTCCGCAACCCGGAGAAGCTGACCCGCATCCGGTCGGCGACCCCGCTCACCCTGAGATGAACAGTCGATTACGGTTCCTCACGGCAGAGCCATCCCCCGACCGTGAGGAACCGTGGTGACCGACACCAGCACGACGACCGTCCCCGTCCGCGTCTTCGGCGGCCCGACCGCCCTCATCGAGTACGGCGGCCTCAGGTTCCTGACCGACCCGACCTTCGACGCCCCCGGCGACTACCCGCTGGGTCCCGGCATGGTCCTGACCAAGACGGCCCCCGCCGCCGCCAGCGCGGCCGACCTCGGCCCCGTCGACGCGGTGCTGCTCTCCCACGACCAGCACCCCGACAACCTCGACCACGCCGGTCGGGCCCTGCTGGCCGACGTCGCCCTGACCGTGACGACTCCCAGCGGCGCGGGTCGTCTCGGCGGCACCGCCCGGGGCCTGGCGCCGTGGGAGTCCGTCGAGCTGGAGCGCCCCGGCGGTGGCACCGTGACGGTGACGGGCGTGCCCGCCCGGCACGGCCCGGTGGGCTGCGAGCCGCTCACCGGCGAGGTCGTCGGGTTCGTCCTGACCGCCGCCGGCCTGCCCACGGTCTACGTCAGCGGCGACAACGCCTCGCTGGACCTGGTGCGGCAGATCGCGGAGCGCTTCGGGCCGGTCGACACCGCCGTGCTGTTCGCCGGGGCCGTGCGTACCCCCATGTTCGATGGCGCGCTGCTCACCCTCGACAGCGCCCAGGCCGTCGAGGCCGCCCGCATCCTGGGCGCGCGGCGGGTCGTGCCGGTGCACGTGGACAGCTGGGCCCACTTCACCGAGGGGCGCGACGACGTGGTCGCCGCGTTCGGCCGGGCCGACCTGGCCGACCGACTCCAGCTGAGCTGAGCGGCCGACCCCGGGGCAGGTCAGGTCCGCGCGCCGCCGAGTCCGAGCAGGACGGCGAGGCCGAGGGCGCTGCGCGGGGCGTACGGCACCCGCCACAGTCCACCGTGCGCGGCGCCGTACGCCTCGTCCTGCCACGGGTGCGCCAGCGCCGGAGCGCCCGCACGCAGGTGGTGCACCAGTAGCGCGGCCATCAGCGTGTTGCTGGTGGCCGGGTCGAACACCTCGATGCCGAAGCGGTGCGCACCGGCGTACGCGGCGGCCAGCGCCCGGTTGCGCAGCACCGAGCGGGTGCGGGTGGGCGGGGCGACGGTGAACGACACGGTCGCCCCGCCGTCGCGGGCCACCGTCGCCCGCCACCGTTGCAGGCGCTTCGCCAGCGCGTAGTTGGGGCCCTGCTGGGGGACGAGGCTGTCGTTGACGCCCGGGTCCACGCCCGGCGGGTAGTTGCGGTGCAGGAGCCGGCCGCCGGAGGCGACCCGCAATGAGCGGCGGACGACGCCGCGCGCCGCGTAGCCGCGTTCGGCGTGGCGCACCGCGTCGCCGGGGACGGCGAAGACGTCGGTGGGGGTGGCCAGGAACGCGAGCGCCACGTCGTCGCGGCGGTCCTGCAACCGGAGGGTGAGCGCGTCGACCGCCGTGGCGACCCGGACGTTGGTCGCGCCGTCGGCGTAGACGTAGTTGCCCAGCACGAGCCGGCCGTCGACGCCGAGCAGCCAGTCGGCCACCTGCGGAAGGTTGTGCAGCAGGTCGGCGCCGGCCCGGGCGGCCAACGCGCCGTCGTCGGGGTCGGTGCCGGCGGGGACGGGCAGGTGCAGCCGGCCGCCGCTGCGGCGCGTCGTGTCCAGCAGGCGCCGCCAGATCTCCGGTCGCGGTAGGTCGACCGCGACGACGTCGCCGCCCCAGCGCAGCACGGACGGCAGCGGGCCCATCTCCGCGCCCGCGCCGAGCACCACGATGCGCTGGTCGCGCAGGTCGAGCCAGTCCGGGTTGGCCACGACGGCGCGTACCGCCTCGGCGCAGGTGGGCTCGACGACGCCGGCGGTCACCCACGCGTCGAGCCGGCGGCGCAGCTCGTCGCCGCGCAGCCGCCGGCCCCGGTACGGCAGGGAGAACTCGCGGTCGACCTCGCCGGTGCCGGCCACCGTCGCCGTGCGCAGCGGCGCGACCTCGGTGGGCGCGTCGAACACCTCGCCGAGGCCGGTCTCGGTGCCGTCGGCGCGCACCACGGCCATCCGGCGGTGCAGCGAGGCCAGCCCGTCGCGGGCGATCGTCACCGCGGCCTCGCGGGAGAGCAGTCCGGCCTCGACGAGCCGCCGGAAGTGCCCGAGGTAACCGTGGCGCCAGTTGGTCTCGTGTGCCGCCGAGCGCGCGCCGACCGGATCGACGGCGCGCAGGGCGTCGGCGACGACCGCCCGCCCGAGCGCGGACGTACTGCGTCCCGCGTCGGTCTTCGGGAACACCACCCCGGTCGGACCCTCCACGCGCAACCGCCCTTCCCCGCTCGCCGGCCAACGGTGTCACTCTGCCGCACCGGGGGCCGCCGCGCAGCGCCGGAGCTGCGCAGCGGGCGCTCAGGCCGGGGTCGGCAGGTGCAGCCGGCCGTCGATCATCTCGGCGACCGCGTCGACGCGGTGCAGGTGCTCCCGGTCGTGGGTGACCAGGACGGTGGCGGTGCCCCTCTGGCGGGTGAGGTCGGTGACCAGCTCGACGATCGCCGCGCCGCGCTCGTGGTCCAACGCGCTGGTGGGTTCGTCGACCAGCAGCACCGCGGGATCGTTCATCAGGGCGCGGGCGATGTTGACCCGCTGGCGCTGCCCGCCGGAGAGCTGGTGCGGGCGACGGGCGGCCTGGCCGGTGAGCCCCACCGCCGCCAGCAGTTCGGCGGCGCGGGCGCGGCCGGCGCGGCGGGAACCGCCGGCGAGGTGGGCGATCACCTGCAACTGTTCGGCGGCGGTCAGCGAGGCGATGAGGTTGGGTTGCTGGAAGACGATTCCGATCTTCTCCCGCCGCAGCGCGGCCATGCCCGCGCGGCCTAGCCCCGCGGTGTCGGTGCCGGCGACGAGCACCGTTCCCGAGTCGGGGGTGATCAGGGTGGCGGCCACCGCCAGCAGGCTCGACTTGCCGGAGCCGGAGGGGCCGATGACGGCGGTGGTGCTGCCCGCCGGCACGCGCAGGCTGACCCGGTCGAGCGCGGTCAGCCGGGCGTCGCCGTCGGGGTAGGTCAGCGTGACGTCGGCGAGTGCGAGGCTCATCGGGCGCTCCCCAGGGCGATCAGCGGGTCGACGGACGTGATGCGGCGGATGGACAGGGCGCCGCCGGCCGCACCGAGCGCGATCGTCACGGCGGCCGGGAACAGCACCGATTCGGCGGTGAGCGCGAACGGCACCGTGCCCGCCGCCGCGGCGCCGAGCGCGACCGCGAGCGCGGTGCCGGCGGCGGTGCCGGCGGCGGTGCCGGCGAGCAGCAGCACCAGGGCCTGCCCGAGAGCGTCACGCAGCAGGTGGCCGGTGGTGGCGCCGAGCGCCTTCAGCACGGCGACGTCGGGGGCGCGCTGGATGGTCCACACGGTGAAGAACGCGCCGACGACCAGGGCGGAGATCCCGAACAGCATCCCGCGCATCAGTTGCAGCGACCCGTTCTCGGCGGTGTAGGAGCCGATCGCGGACAGTGCCCGCGTGCGGGTGACCGTACGGGTGTGCAGGTGTCGGTCGGCGGCGGCCAGGTCGGCGTCGCGGGTGGTGCGCAGCGCCACGACTGTCGCGGCGTCGCCGCCGGCGCCGGGGGCCAGGGCCTGCCAGTCGTGCAGGTCGGTCCAGATCACCGGGGTGTGGCTGTGGGAGGCGTCGCCGGCCACCGCGTCGACGGTGAGGCGGTGGGTGCCGACGGACACGGTCTGTCCGGGCCGGGCGTGCAGCGCGTCGGCCGCGCCCCGCGACAGCACGGCCCGTCCGGTGGCGAGGGTGGCGGGTGCCAGGCCCGAGCCGGGCGGGACGCCGAACACGGACAGCGCGGCGCTGCGCTCGCCCGCGTCGACGCGGGCGGTGGCGATTCCCAGCGGCGCGGCGGCGCTCACCCCCGGGACGTCCTGCCAGCGCGACCACTGCTCGCGGCTGACGGTGGATTCGGTGAACGAGAGCTTCTGCCCGTCGGCCGGGGCGGAGAACACGAGGTGGTCGGCGGGCAGGTCGCTGATCGCCGAGGTGCTGCCACGCCCCAGGCCGGCGGTCAGTCCGGACAGCAGGACCACCAGCAGCGTCATCAGCGTCACGACCGTTCCCATCAGGGCGAAGCGGCCCTTGGCGAACCGTAGATCTCTCCACGCGACGAACACGATCGCATCAGCCTTCCGGTAGGTGTCTGGAAGCCGCGGTGGCGGCCCGGCACCAACCGTCGTCCGGATGGCGGCCGGCGCCATCGCGCCGCCGATCGGTCTCGGGGCATCGCACTGCGTACGTCGGGATCAACCTTTTGGTTGATGGCGGCGGCCGTCGGCGTCCTAGCCTGGAGGCATCGTGAACGCGGAATCGCTCGCTCGTCCGCTGCGGGTGCTGCGCGGCTGCCTGCACCTGCTGGTCGGGCTCCTCCTCGCGGTGGCCGCCATGCGTGCCGTCACCGGGCCGGGCCCGCCGCGTGCCGCCGTGCTCGCCGCGGCCGTGGCGCTGGCCGTCGTCTACGCCGTCGGGGCGGCGCTGCCGCTGGTGCGCCGACACCGACCTGCCGCGCTGGCCTGGCTGGCGGTGCTGACCGGCGGGTGGCTGGTGCTGCTGGCCCTGACCCCGGACGGGGTGTGGTTCGCGTTTCCGCTGTTCCTGCTGTATCTGCACCTGCTGCCCGTGCGCTGGGGGATCGTGGCGGTGGCGGCGACGACCGTGGCGGCGGTCGCCGGTGTGGCCGGCCACCAGGGGGCGCTCACGCCGGGCGCGGTGATCGGTCCCGCCATCGGCGCCGCGGTGTCGGTGGGCACGGTCCTCGGCTACCAGGCGTTGTACCGGGAGAGCGAGCGCCGCCGGCGGTTGATCGAGCAGCTGAGCGCCACCCGCGCCGAACTGGCCGCCGCCGAGCACGCCGCCGGAGTCCTCGCCGAGCGGGAACGCCTGGCCCGCGAGATCCACGACACCCTCGCCCAGGGGTTGTCGAGCATCCAACTACTGCTGCGTGCCGCCCAGCGTGGGTTCCCCGACCGGCTCGACGTGGCGGCGGGCCACGTCGAGCAGGCCCGCCGCACCGCGCAGGACAACCTCGTCGAGGCGCGCCGGTTCGTACGCGCCCTGACACCGCCGGGTCTCGACGGCGCTTCGCTGCCGGCGGCGCTGCGGCGGCTGTGTGACGCGACCGCCGCCGCGTCCGGGCTGACCGTCCGCCTGCGGGTCGACGGGACGGTGGTGCGTCTGCCGACCCGCCACGAGGTGGCGCTGCTGCGGATCGCGCAGTCCGCGTTGGCCAACACCGTGCGCCACGCCGGGGCGCGGCGCGCCGACGTGACGCTGCGGTACGGCGCGCGCGCCATCGTCCTCGACGTGGTCGACGACGGGTGTGGCTTCGACGTGGGCGCGCCCGGCGACCGGCCGGGCGGCGACGGCGGGTTCGGGCTGGCCGCCATGCGGGCCCGGGCCGAGGAGCTGGGCGGCAACCTGACCGTGGAGTCGGCGCCCGGGTGCGGTGCCCGGCTGGCCGTCGGCTTCGCGCGCCCGGGCACCGAGGAGGCGGGCGCGTGAGCGGTCCGGTCCGCCTGTTGCTGGCCGACGACCATCCGGTCGTACGGGCCGGGCTGCGCGCCGTCCTGGACACCGAGCCGGACTTCGAGGTGGTCGCCGAGGCTGCGACCGCGCAGCGGGCCGTCGCCCTCGCCGAGGGGGAGCGGGTCGACGTGGTGCTCATGGATCTGCGCTTCGGCGCGGGGATGGACGGCGCCGAGGCGACCGCCGCCATCACCGCCCGCCCCGGCGGCCCCGCCGTGCTGGTGCTGACCACCTACGACACCGATGCCGACATCCTCGCCGCCGTGGAGGCCGGTGCGATCGGCTACCTGCTCAAGGACGCCCCGCCCGAGGAACTCGCGGCGGCCGTGCGCGCCGCCGCCGCCGGCCGTTCCGCCCTCGCCCCGGCCGTCGCCCGTCGCCTCATGGGACGGGTGCGTGCCCCGGGCACCGCGTTGAGTCGCCGCGAGACGGAGGTCCTGCAGCTCGTCGCCGACGGCCTGTCCAACCAGCAGATCAGCCAGCGGCTGCACCTGAGCCAGGCCACGGTCAAGACGCACCTGGTGCACGTCTACGGCAAGCTCGACGTCGACTCGCGTACCGCCGCCGTCGCCGTCGCCCGGGCCCGCGGGCTGATCCGTCGGTGACCGGGCCGCGCGGGCGGAATTGACGTGCGGTGCGCGTACGCCTGCTGGCAGGGTGGCCGGCATGACAGCGCAGGCTCTGGCGGGGGCACTCGCCGACGACGTACGGCGGCAGGTCTTCGCGGCGATCGTGCTGGGCGGCGCCGACGCCCCGGCGGTGGCCGACCGGACGGGCCTGTCGCCGCGGCAGGTGCTCACCGCGATCCGCCGGCTCGTCGACGCGGGCCTGGTGACCGGCGGCGACGGTGACCTGCGGATCGACGCCGAGCGGCTGCGGGAGGCGGCCCGTACGCCGGCGACGCCCCGGCCGGCCGGCGACGCCACGGACCGCGTGCTGCGCACCTTCGTGCGCGACGACAGGCTGACCGGCCTGCCGGCGCAGCGCGGCAGGAGGCGGGTGGTGCTGGCACACGTGGCGAAGTCCTTCGAGCCGGGGGTGCGCTATCCGGAGCGGGCGGTCGACGAGGTGTTGCGGCGCTGGTGCGAGGACGGCGGCTCCGACCACGTGGCGCTGCGCCGGTACCTGGTCGACGAGCAGTTGCTGGCCCGGGAGCAGGGCGTCTACTGGCGCGTCGGCGACTGACCGCGGGCTCGCGTACCGCGACGTACGTCCGGCACGGCTGCCGGGAGATTCCGGCGTACAACGACGGCGCCTTCGCCCAGCACTGGTTCGAGAAGGTCCTGAGTTGACGTCGCGGCCGGAACGCGCTAAATAAAGAACAGGAAGTTGAGTCCCACCGGCTCAACTCAAGGACCTTCGGCCAGGAGAACCGAGGAGGCAGGCCATGTTGATGCGCACCGACCCGTTCCGTGAGATCGACCGGATCACCGAGCAGTTCTTCGGCACCGCCGCGCGCCCCGCGGTCATGCCCCTGGACGCCTACCGCGACGGCGACTGGTTCTACGCGGCGTTCGACCTGCCGGGCGTCGACCCGGACAGCATCGACTGCACCGTCGAACGCAACGTGCTGACCGTGCGCGCCGAGCGCCGCCGGCCCGCCGGCGAGAACGTCGAGCTCGTCGCCGCCGAACGCCCGATGGGCACCTTCACCCGGCGGCTCTTCCTCGGCGACACCCTCGACACCGACAAGCTCGAGGCCGGCTACGACAACGGCGTGCTGACCCTGCGGATCCCCGTCGCGGAGCGGGCCAAGCCCCGCCGGGTCACCGTCACGGCCACCGCCAACGGCAACGGCCGCAAGGAGATCAACGCCTGATGTCGGCGGGTAGGGGCGGGACGGCCGGTGCGGCCGCCCCGCCCCTCGCTCTTCTCGGGGTGTCGGTGAGACCCGTGTCGGCGCGTGATACCGGCGGGGCGTCGGCGATGCTGTGGGCATGGAGTACGTGTCCAGAGTGCCGCGACCGCCGCTGGACGGGCTGATCGACGACCTTTACTACCTGGAGGGTGCGTCGCCGTACGCCCGACTGACGCTGCCGCCGATGCCGGCGGCGTTGCTCATCGTCAACCTCGGCGCGCCGTTCCGCATCCGCGCCGGCACCGATATCGAGCCGGCCGGGTACGCCGACGGCTGCGTGGTCACCACGCCCACCCGCGCCTTCGAGTTCGGCTACCCGCTCCGGACCCGGTCCGTCGGCGTGCACTTCAAGCCGTGGGGGCTGGCGCCGTTCCTGCCGATGCCCGCGGTAGAGCTGTGCGACCGGCCGGTGACGGTGGAGCAGGTGTGGGGCCGACCCGCCACTGCTGAGCTGCGGGACCGGCTGGCCACGGCGGACGGACCGCACGAGATGCTGACGCTGCTCGAGGAGGCGCTGACACGACGGCTGCGCGAGACCGCCGGCCTGGGACTGGTCCGGCGTACGAGCAGCGTCATCGCGGCGACCAGCGGGGCGGTGGCGATCGGCGACCTGAGGGTGGCAGCCGGCGTCAGCAGTACTCATCTGGCACAGCGGTTCAAGGAGCTCATCGGCGTCACGCCGAAGCGGCTGGCCCGCACCTACCGCTTCGCCGCCACCGTGCTCGCGATCGACCCCGCCGCACCGATCGACTGGGGCGAGCTCGCCGGTCGCGCGGGCTACTTCGACCAGGCCCACTTCGGCCACGAGTTCCGGGCGTTCACCGGGCTCACGCCGACCCGGTACGTCGCAGTCCGGCGGCAGTTCCTGTGTGAGCATCCCGGCCACGTGCTGGACAGCTGGCCGCTGCCGGCCGATTGATTTCCTACAAGAGCGACAGCTCACGACACGTCAACATGGGGGGCATCCCACAGCAGAGGAGCGCCCCATGGGCATGGTGGTCATGTACAGCTCGGTGTCGGTGGACGGCTTCGTCGCGGACGAGAACGACCAGCCCGGACCGCTGTTCGACTGGTTGTCCAGCGGTGACGTGCCGTTGGACTCCAGCGGCGAGCTGACGGTGTCGCAGACGTCCTACGACTACACCCGGGCGTACTGGGACCAGATCGGGGCGACGATCGTCGGCCGCCACGTCTTCGACCTGACGGACGGCTGGGACGGGAAGCCTCCGGGCGGGGTCGACCACGTGGTCGTCGTGACGCACCGGCCGCAGCCCGAGGGCTGGGACCCCGAGGCGCCGTTCCACTTCGTCGACGGCGTCGAGGCAGCCGTGGCCAGGGCGCAGGAGCTTGCGGGTGACCGGATGGTCGAGGTCGCCGCTGGCGACGTCGGTGGCCAGGCGCTTGCCGCGGGCCTGGTCGACGAGGTGCGCATGGACGTCGTACCGGTCGTGTTCGGGTCCGGCAAGCGCTACTTCGGGTCGGTCCACGCGCAGCACCTGTTGGAGGATCCTGACGTGACGATTCAGGGCAACCGGGTGCTGCACCTGCGCTACCGGGTGCGCCGTTGATCGATCCGAGCGGGTTCGCGAACGAACGGTGGGACGCGATCGGGCCGCGCGCCCGATCTGTAGGGCCACCGGGCGGTCCGGCACGATCGCGTAGGGCGCGCCTCCTCCCGTTCTCGACCCGAAGCTGAGAACCTTTTTCACATGCTCTCCCCGAACGCTCCGGCGCGGCCAAGCCGGCCCACCCCGCTGGCCCTGCCCGGGGGGCCCGTCGACTTCACCGAGGCGTGGCTGCGCAACCGGCGGCTGTCCGAGCACACCCGCGACGCGTACCGGCGGGACGTCGCCGGCTGGCTCGCGTGGTGCGCGGCCCGCGAACTGGACCCGTTGCAGGCGAACTTCCTGCACGTCAACGAGTACGGCCGGGCGCTGGAGGCGACACTCGGCGCGCGCACCGGCAAGCCGCTCACCCCCGCCACCGTCGCCCGCCGGCTCTCCGCCCTGTCCAGCTGGTACGACTTCCTGGTCAAGCTGCGCGCGGTCGAGGCCAACCCGGTCGCCGGCGCCGACCGCCCCCGCATCGACCGGGACCACTCCGCGACCGTCGGGCTCGCCCCCGAGGAGGTCGACGCGCTGCTCGCCGCCGCCGAGGCCGACACCGGGCCGACCGCCGCCCGCAACCGGGCCGCGATCGCGTTGCTGGCCGACCTCGGACTGCGCGTGGGGGAGCTGGTCTCACTCGACCTGGCCGACCTCGGCGCCGAGCGGGGCCACCGCAGCGTGCGGTTCGTCGGCAAGGGCGGCAGGCCCCGCCGCCGCGCCCTGACCCCCGGCACCGCGTACGCCCTCGACGCGTACCTGGCCCAGCGGGCCGCCGCGCAGGGCGTGGCGGTGCACGAGCTGACCGGCCCGCTGCTGGTCACCGCCAGCGGGGCCCGACTGGACCGGCACGCGATGTTCCGGCTGGTGCGCCGGCTGGCCCGCACGGCCGGCATCCCGGCGTGGGCGAGGCTGTCGCCGCACTCGTTGCGGCACGCGTTCGCCACCACCGCCCGCGCCGAGGGCGTGCCCCTGGAGGACGTGCAGGACGCGATGGGCCACGCCGACCCGCGCACCACCCGCCGCTACGACCGGGACCGGCACAACCTCGACCGCGATCCCGCGTACGCCATCTGGGCGGCCCGGGCCCGCCGCCGCGGCTGACGTGCGGTGGCCGGTGGATGAGTGGCATCCACCGGCCGGTGCTCGCGGCCTGCGGGAGCGTGTGGAGCGGCCTACGGGTCCGTGTGGATCAGCGCCCGGCTCAGCGCCTCGATGCTCTGCTGGCTCCCGGCGACGATCAGGACGTCGCCGTGGGCGAGGACGTGCCCCAGCCCCGGTGCGGTGACCGTCCGCCCGTCGCGGACGACGGCGACGACGCTCACCCCGTTGACGCGCGCGACGGCCTCGGCCAGGGTCCGGCCGTCGTAGGGCGACGCGGCGGTCACCGGCAGCTCGACGACGCTGATCGCCTCCCGGTGGCGTTCCAGGTGCGTGACGTGGTCGATGGTGGCGATGGGGTGCAGCAGCTCGGCCACCTCCTGCGCCTCGGTCGGGCTGAGGGTCACGGACCGTTCCACGGTGTCCGGGTCGCCGGCGGCGTAGACGACGACGTCCCGCCGGCCGCCGCGATGGCAGACGACCCCGATCACCTGTCCCTCCCCGGTGTGCAGGGTGTAGCCGACCCCGATGCCGGGCAGCGGCATGCGTTCTATCTGCATCATTGCCTCCTGTCGTGTTGCACTGCGGAGCGGCCTACGCCACGAAGTAGCGCAGCCACACGTACACCCAGGCGATCACCGTGGTCATGATCGTGGTGACGATGCCGTAGCGGGTGAACTGCCAGAAGCTGATCGGCTCCTTGGCGCGGGCGGCGATGCCCAGCACCACGATGTTGGCGCTGGCCGCCACGGCCGTGCCGTTGCCGCTCAGGTCGGCGCCCAGGGCGAAGGACCACCACAGCGCCTGGCCGGTACCCGGATCCGGGGCCCCCGCGACGAGGCCCTCCACGATCGGCGCCATGGTCGCCGCGTAGGGGATGTTGTCGAAGAACGCGCCGAGCACCGCCGAGCCGAAGACCAGGCCCGTCGCCGCCGCGAAGTAGTTGTCGCCGACGGCGTCGCTGGCCCGTTCGCCGATCCAGCTGATCACCCCGGTCTCGGTCAAACCGGCGACCATCACGAACAGGCCGGTGAAGAACACCAGCGTCGGCCATTCGACCTCGCCCAGGTAGGCCGACTTGTCCGTCCCGGACACCAGGACCATCAGCCCGGCGCCGAGCAGCGCGACGACGGCCACGTCGATGTGGATCACCGTGTGGAGCGTGAACGCGACGATCACCAGGCCGAGCACGACCAGGCAGCGGATCAGCAACCGCGGGTCGGTGATGGCGGCGCGGGCGTCCATGTCGCGTACCGCATCGAACCGCTCGGGGCGGTGCACGAACGCCCGGCGGAACATGACCCGCGCCAGCACCAGGAACGCCAGGAACATCAGGACCGTGACCGGGGCCATGTGCCAGAGGAAGTCGTTGAAGCTCAGCCCGGCGCGGCTGCCGATGATGATGTTGGGTGGGTCGCCGATCAGGGTGGCCGCGCCGCCGATGTTGGCGGCGAGCACCTCGGCGATCAGGAACGGCGCGGCGGGCATGCCCAGCCGACGGCACACGGAGATGGTGATCGGGGCGACCAGCATGACCGTGGTGAAGTTGTCCAGGACCGGCGAGGCGATACCGGTGATCGCGACGAGCAGCACCATCAACCGGTACGGCCGCCCCTGCGAACGCTGGGCGGCCCAGATCGCCATGAACTCGAACACGCCGGTCTGCTTGATCACCCCGACGATGATCATCATGCCGAGGAGCAGGAAGATGACGTCCCAGTCGATGCCGGCATGGTGGGCGTAGAACACGTCCGAGCCGGGCACCAGCCCGAGCGCGGCCATCAGGCCGGCGGCGCCCAGCACCACCGCGACCCGGTTGATCTTCTCGGTGGCGATGAAGACGAAGGCGACCGTGAAGATGGCGATCGCGGCGAGGGCGGGCCACGCGCTCACGGGCACCCGCCCGGCGGACCGTGCTCCACCCCGGCGCGCCGCTGCGCGCAGGTGACCGTCTCCGCTTCCGGTGGCGCGGGTTCGGTCACCATCGGATGACGGCCCACAGGGTCCTCCCGGGTTCGGCGCGGCGCGGCGGGGAACGCCCGCACGGACGGCGACAGAGGGAGCCGGGCACGAGGGATCGGAGCCCGGAGCGGCTCCCGGCCCCGGACTCGCGTTCATGGTCATCGCTCCGCTGCGGGTCGACATCGGGGCTGACACCCATTTGCCGCCGGCCCGGGTCGGTGCCCGGCCCGTCGGCGGCCCGGCCGACCTGCGGCGATAATGGGTGCCGGCACGCATTTACAGCACGCGCCCCGGCCGACAGGCTGGCCATGACGAGGGTGATCACGCCGCGGCGCGGGCCGGCCGCCGCGTGCCGGAGCGCGGACGAGCGCGCGAGTCGCAGGGCGTCGGAACCGGAGCGGGAGGGGAGGTGCCGTCGTGTCGCTGTTCTGGCGGATCTTCCTGCTCAACGCCGCCGTGCTCGTCGCCGCCACGCTGCTGCTGCTCGGCCCGGTCACGGTGTCCACCCCCGTGCTGCTCACCGAGGCCCTCGTGCTGACCGTGGGCCTCGCCGCGATGCTGGTCGCCAACGCCGCGCTGCTGCGCGTCGGCCTCGCGCCGCTGCACCGGCTGACCCGGGCCATGACCACCATCGACCTGCTGCAGCCCGAGCCCCGCCCGGTCCCGGCCGGGCAGGCAGGCATCGCGGACCTGATCCGCGCCTTCAACGCCATGATCGACCGGCTGGAGGCGGAGCGGGCCACCAGCGCGGCCAGCGCCCTGTCCGCCCAGGAGGCCGAGCGCCGGCGCGTCGCCCAGGAACTGCACGACGAGGTCGGCCAGACCCTGACCGCGGTCCTGCTCGAACTCAAGCAGGTCGCCCGGCACGCGCCCGAGCCGGTCCGCGCCCAACTCGCCCAGGTGCAGGAGACCACCCGCGACAGCCTCGACGAGATCCGCCGCATCGCGCGCCGGTTGCGCCCCGGCGTACTGGAGGAGCTCGGCCTGACCAGCGCCCTCAAGGCGCTCGTCACGGAGGTCACCGGGCACACGGACCTGTCCGTGCGCCAGCACCTCGACGCCGACCTGCCCGCCCTCGACGGCGAGGCCGAACTGGTGATCTACCGGGTGGCGCAGGAGGCCCTCACCAACACCGTCCGGCACGCGCGGGCCGCCACCGTCGAGCTGTCGCTGACCCGTCGACCGGGCCACGTGCAGCTGCGGATCCGCGACGACGGCCGGGGCATCGGCGACGCCGCCGAGGGCGCCGGCGTACGCGGCATGCGGGAGCGGGCCCTGCTCATCGGCGCCCAGCTCAGCGTGGGGGCCGGCCCGGGCGGCGGCACCGAGGTGCGGCTGCGGGTGCCGGTCGGCGACCGGGAGGGCCGGCCGTGACCACCCGCATCCTGCTCGCCGACGACCACGCCCTCGTCCGCCGTGGCGTGCGCCTCATCCTCGACAGCGAACCGGACCTGACCGTCGTGGCGGAGGCCGGCGACGGCGCGGAGGTCATCGCCCTGGCCCAGACCGAGCGTCCCGACCTGGCCATCCTCGACATCGCCATGCCACGGCTGACCGGCCTGCAGGCGGCCCGGGAGCTGTCCCGGCAGCAGCCGGGCCTGCGCATCCTCATCCTGACCATGTACGACAACGAGCAGTACTTCTTCGAGGCCCTCAAGGTCGGCGCCAACGGCTACGTGCTCAAGTCCGTCGCCGACCGCGACCTGGTGGAGGCCTGCCGCGCCGCCGTGCGCGACGAGCCGTTCCTCTATCCGGGTGCCATCAACGCCCTCATCCGCACCTACCTGGAACGCAGCGCGCGGGGCGAGAGCGTGCCGGCCAGGGCCATCACCGAACGCGAGGAGGAGATCCTCAAGCTCGTCGCCGAGGGCCACTCCTCCAAGGAGATCGCCCGCCTGCTGTTCATCAGCGTCAAGACCGTCGAGCGGCACCGGGCCAACCTGCTGCAGAAGCTCGGCCTCCGGGACCGCCTGGAACTGACCCGCTACGCCATTCGGGCCGGGCTCATCGAGCCGTGACCGCGCGCGGCGGGACCGGCCTCGGCGCCGGCGGCGACCGCGACCCGACCGGCCGGTACGACGACGACAGGGCCGACTTTCCTGCGGGCGGGCCCACCGGTTCTCTACGGTCGACGGGTGGGCGCTGAGCAGCCGTGGAGCCGGCCGGCCCGTCGGAGCCGCCCGGTGCGTACCGGGTTGGTGTTCGCGGGCGTGACCGTGCTGCTGTGCTGCATCGGGGTCGCCGGGCTGGGCGCCTGGAACGTGCAGGTGGTCACGCAGGCCAGCGGCCCGGTGCGGGAGACCGCGGACGGGTTCCTGCGGTCGGTGGCGGCGGGCGACACCGACGGCGCGTACGACCGGCTCTGCGCCGACGCGCGCAGCCGGTGGAGCCCGATCGGGTTCACGAGCTGGCTGCGCACCCCGCCGCTGGTCAACGGCTACGAGATCGTCGACGTGTCGGTGGCGACCCGGGGCGGCAGCCCGCGCGGCACGGTGGCGGTGCGGCTGACCCGCGACAGCGGCCTCACCGAGGAGCGGAAGCTGTCGGTGGTGCGCGAGGACGGCGACTGGCGGGTGTGCGGCGACCCGTACTGACGCCTCAGCGGCGGGGGCCGAGCTCGCCCGCGCGGTAGTGCCGGCGGCAGAGCACCTGGTAGCGCACCTCGGCGCTGTCCACGGTGTCGCCGATGACCACCTGCAGGCCCTCGCGGACCACCCGGCCGTCGACGACCCGGGCGTTGAGCAGCCCTTCCCGGCCGCACCAGCAGAGCACCTCGACCTGGATGCGGGCCACCTCGTCGGCCAGTTCGAACAGCCGCTGCGCGGCCGGGAACAGGCACGAGCGGAAGTCGGTGGCCAGCCCGAACGCGTACACGTCGACGTCGTAGCTGTCGACCAGCTCGGCCATCTGCTCGACGTGCTCCAGGTTGTAGAACGACGCCTCGTCGCAGATCAGGTAGTCGACGCGCACGCCCTCGGCCCAGGTGTCGCGCACCAGGGTGCGCAGGTCCAGCTCGTCGGTGACCTCGACGGCCTCGTGCGCCAGGCCGATGCGGGTGGTGACCTGCGGGCCGAGCGAGCGGTCGATGCGGGTGGTGACGAGGCCGCGGCGGCCCTGCCGGGAGTGGTTGTAGTTCATCTGCAACGCCATCGTGGACTTGCCGCAGTCCATCGGCCCCCAGAAGAACTTCAACGCCGCCGCGTGCAGCGGACGCCCGTCCACGCCCCGCGCCGCGGCGCACCCGGCGGGGGAGTCGTCGGGGCCCAGCGGCGGGCGCGCCAGGCAGGTCGGGGCGGTGGCGTGGTCGGTCACGGTCGGGCAGCCTAGCCGATCGACGTCCGCTGATCCGGCCGGTGCGGGACGGGCCCGCGTTCCTCAGAGCACCCGGGGCGGGGTGTTGCCGGCGGCGACGATCGCCCGGCGGATCGGCACGGCCAGCAGCAGCAGGAACCCGACGATGAAGAAGATCAGCAGGGAGACCAGGCCCACCCGGTAGGAGTTGGTGAGCTGGAACACGATGCCGAAGGCCAGCGGGCCGAGCCAGCTGGTGCCCTTGTCGCTGATCTCGTAGAAGCCGTAGTACTCGCCCTCCTTGCCGGCGGGGATGAGCTGGCTGAACATCGACCGGCTCAGGGCCTGGCTGCCGCCGAGCACCAGGCCGATGGCGGCGCCGAGGACCATGAACGGCACCGGCGCCTCGGCGGGCAGCCGGAACGCGCCGAGGATCACCCCGGTCCACAGCACCAGGCTGATCAGCACGGTCTTCCAGGCGCCGATGCGCTTGGCGAGGGCGCCGAGCAGCAGCGCGCCGCCGAAGGCGAGGAACTGCACCAGCAGGATGGTGACGATCAGGGTGCTCTGCCCGAGCTTCAGCTCCTCGGTGCCGTACTGGCTGGCCAGGGCGATGACGGTCTGGATGCCGTCGTTGTAGACCAGGAACGCCAGCAGGAAGAACAGCGTCAGCGGGTACGCCTTGATCTCGCGCAGGGTGCGGCCGAGCTGGCGGAAGCCGTCGGTGACCGGGTTGCCGCCGGCCCGCGCGGCGGCCGTGGGGTGCTCGCGCAGCCAGCGCAGCGGGATGAGGGTGAACACCGCCCACCACACGCCGGCGGACACGATCGACCAGCGGGCCAGGTCGAGGGTGCGCTGGTGGTTGCCCTCCTCGCCGAGCATGCTGACCGCGACGAGGTTGAGCGCCAGCAGCAGGCCGCCGCCCAGGTAGCCCAGCGCCCAGCCGCGGCTGGAGATGCCGTCGCGGTCGTCGGGGCCGCCGAGCTGCGGCAGGAACGAGTTGTAGACCACGACGCCGGCGCCGAAGGCGATGTTGGCGACCATGAACAGCGCCCCGCCGAGCAGGTACCGGTCGCCGGTGACGAAGAGCATGCCGACGGTCGCGCCGGCGCCGATGAAGGCGGCGGCGGCGAGCAGCCGCTTCTTGTGCGCCGAGCGGTCGGCGATCGCGCCGACGATCGGCAGCGCGAACACGGTGAGGAACACCGACAGCGACACCAGGTACGGGAAGTACGAGCCGGCGGCGACCTTGACGCCCAGCGGGTAGACGTAGCCGTTGCAGGTGTCGGCACCCAGTTCGCAGCCGGCGGCGAGTTCGGTGACGGTGGTCAGGAACGGACCGAGGAACACCGTGATGACGGTGGTGGAGAAGGCGGACATCGCCCAGTCGTAGAAGTACCAGCCGCTGCGTTCGCGGCGGGTGCTCGCCGGGGCGGGGGTGTCGTCCACCGCGGGGGTGACGGTCTCGGCCATCGGGGTCCTTCGAACGGTTCAGGCGGCCCAGTGACCGCGGCTGTGATACACGTCGCGCAGCACGCCGACGTGATCGGTCATGATGCCATCCACTCCGAGGTCGAGTAACTCGTGCATCTCGGCAGGTTCGTCGATCGTCCAGACATGCACGTGCAGGCCGAGTCGGTGGGCGTGGCGCAGGAACCGGCGGTCCACCACGGGCACCCGCCCGTAGCGCACCGGGACCTGCGCGGCGACCACCGACGGGGGCAGTCGCAGCGCCCGGCCGGTCAGCGACGCCATCCGCAGCCGGGCCACCCCACGCATGCCGAGGCTGCTGGCGACGCGCCCCTGCGTGAGGACGCGCAGCCGGGCCAGCCGGGCGTCGCTGAACGAGGCCAGCAGCACCCGGTCGCCGGCCTTGACGCGCGCGACGGTGGCCACGGTCGGCTCGACGCCGCCGTCGGCCTTGACGTCGATGTTGAACCGCACCTGCGGCCAGGCGTCGAGTACCTCGTCGAGGCGGGGGACCACGGCGGCGCCGCCGACGCGTACGGAGGCCAGGTCGGCCCAGCGCAGGTCGGCGATGCGCCCCGGCTCGCCCGTGACGCGGGCCAGCGTGGCGTCGTGGAAGACCACCGCGACGCCGTCGGCGGTGCCGTGCACGTCGGTCTCGACGTACCGGTAGCCGAGCCCGATCGCCCGGGCGAACGCCGCGGCGGTGTTCTCGTCGCCCTCGGCGGCGCCACCCCGGTGGGCGAACGCCAGCGGTGCGGGGCCGTCGAGGTAGGCGTGGGTCACGCGGGGAGTATGCCGGGGCGCGGTGGCCGGCGGGTGACCGGCCCGCGGCCAGAGCGGGTCAGCTCCAGTCCGTCTGGTAGCCGGGTCCGCGCAGCAGGGCGAGCAGCTCGCCGTCGGAGGGGTGGTGGGTGCGGGTGAGCGCACCACGCAGGTCGTCGGCGGTCACCGGATCCGGACCCTGCACGCTGACGCTGAGCACCTGGTCGGCGGCGAAGAGGTAGAGCGCGGTGGCGGGGTCGCTGTTGTCGGTGTCCCGGGTCACGACGAGGGTCAGACCGTCGCCGGCGTCGGTGCAGACGTGGATCGTCCGCACGTCGCAGTCGACCCCGTCGGCCAGGGACCCGTCGGGGGCCGGGTGGTGTTGCTGCCACACCACGGGCACCGTACGGCCGTCGCGGGTGCGCAGGCCGTAGGCGATGTCGAGACCGAGCCGGTCCAGCCAGCCGAGGGTGCCGGAGCGGGGCAGGTCGTCGGGGACCAGCAGGTCGTCGGGAGGCCAGGGGGAGGAGCGGGTCAGGTCGCTGAGGTCCCGGCGGTCCTTCTCGTCGTGGTACGCCGAGCGCAGGACGGCGTACCCGCCTGCGCAGACGAGGGCGAGCAGGGCGACGACGAGCAGCGGCAGGCGCAGGCGGGTCACCGCGCCATTGTGCCCACGCCGGGGATCAGGTCCTTCCGGAGCGCTGGGAGCGGCTGGTGTCGATCGGGCGACCCGGGTCGACGTGGCGGGGCCTGTCGGGCTCGTCGGGCCGCAACGGGACCAGCGAAGCGGTGATGGCGTCGATGATCCGGTCGGTGGCGCGCAGGGCGGCGCCCGGGGCTGCCGGTGTCAGGTCGGCGAGGTCCACCGGGTCGCCGAAGTGCACCCGCACGACCGGACGGCGCACCAGGGAACGGGCGATGCCGCGCAGCAGCCCCTTCGGGGCGCGGTAGGGCACCACCTCGTGGCAGCCCCACTGGGCGACCGGGACGACCGGCGCCCCGCAGGCCAGGGCGAGGCGGGCGGTGCCGGTCTTGCCGCGTTCGGGCCACATGCCGGGGTCCAGGCCGATGCGGCCCTCGGGGTAGACCAGGATGACCGAGCCGGCGGCGACCGCCGTGGCGGCGTCGTCGAGGGCGCGGCCGACGGCGGCGGTGCCCCGGTCGACGCGCAGGTGCCCGGCGTGGCGCATCAGGACGCCGATGACGGGGGTGCGGAACAGCCCGCCGGTGGCCATGATCCGGGGGGCGACGCCCCGGGCGCGGCAGGCGGCGGCGAGCACGACGGGGTCGAACGGGCTGATGTGGTTGGCGGCCAGGATCAGCGGGCCCCGGCGCAGGGCCTCGGGCGCGTCGCCGCTGACCTCCAGGCGGGCCAGGAACGCGACGACGACGCGGGCGAACAGCTGCGCGGCACGCCAGAACAGCGGCGGCTGCCAGGTCGGTGGGCGGATGGTGTCCATCAGCGCGCATGGTCGCACGCGCGGGCCACCCCGCGGGGCGCCGGGGCCGTCCGGCAGAGGTGATCAGGGTCATTGGTCCCGGGTCGCTTCGGGACCCCCGCCCCTGCCGATTCCTCTACGACGCGCAGTAGTATTTACTACGTCTCGTAGTATGCACAGCCTGGGGGTTACTGGTGGACGCGTTGGACGTCGCCCGCTGGCAGTTCGGTGTCACCACCGTCTACCACTTTCTCTTCGTGCCGCTGACCATCGGCCTGTCCGTGCTGGTGGCGATCCTCCAGACGATGTGGCACCGCACCGGCGACGAAAAGTACCTGAAGCTCACCAAGTTCTACGGCAAGCTCTTCCTGATCAACTTCGCCATGGGCGTGGTCACGGGCATCGTGCAGGAGTTCCAGTTCGGCATGAACTGGAGCGACTACTCCCGCTTCGTCGGCGACATCTTCGGCGCCCCCCTGGCGATCGAGGCGCTTGTCGCGTTCTTCCTGGAGTCCACCTTCATCGGTCTGTGGATCTTCGGCTGGGACCGGCTGCCCAAGCGGCTGCACCTGGCCGCCATCTGGGCCGCCGCCATCGGCAGCAACCTCAGCGCGTACTTCATCCTCGCGGCGAACTCGTTCATGCAGAACCCGGTCGGCTACCGGATCAACCCCGACACCGGCCGCGCCGAACTCACCGACTTCGTGGCCGTGCTGACCAACAAGGTCGCCATGATCACCTTCCCGCACACCATCGCCGGCGCGTTCCTGGTGGCCGGCTCGCTGCTGGTCGCCGTCGCCATGTGGCACCTGGTCCGCAACCGCGACTCCGCCGACACCCCCGCCTACCGCTTCGCCGCGAAGTTCGGCTCCTGGGTCACCCTGGTCTCCGCCGCCGCCGTCGCCATCACCGGCGACATCCAGGGCAAGATCATGACCGAGGTGCAGCCGATGAAGATGGCCGCCGCCGAGGGCCTCTACACCACCGAGAGCCCCGCCTCGTTCTCCGTACTCACCGTCGGCAGCCTCGACGGCAGCCGCGAACTGTTCGCCCTCAAGATCCCGCACCTGCTGTCCTGGCTGGGCACCGGCGACCCCAACGGCACCGTGCACGGCATCAACGACCTGCAGGCCCAGTACGCCGCCCAGTACGGCGCCGGCAGCTACACCCCGATCATCCCGGTCACCTACTGGAGCTTCCGCTTCATGATCGGCTTCGGGATGGCCGCCGCCGCCATCGCCCTGCTGGTGCTCTGGAGCCAACGCAAGGGCCGCACCCCCACCAGCAAGTGGCTGCTGCGCGCCGGCCTGGTCATGCCCCTGCTGCCCCTCGCCGCGAACTCCTTCGGCTGGATCTTCACCGAGATGGGCCGCCAGCCGTGGATCGTCTTCGGCGAGATGCTCACCCGCGACGGCGTCTCCCGCAGCGTCTCGCTCACCGAGGTGCTCACCTCCTTCACCGCCTTCACCCTCGTCTACGCCACCCTCGCCGTCGTCGAGGTCAAACTGCTGCTGCGCTACGCCAAGGCCGGCGTACCCGACCTCACCCCCGACCCCGACATCGACGACACCCACGACGACGCCGAGCGCCCGCTCGCGTTCGCCTACTGATCACCGGAGACAACCGTGGAACTCACCACCATCTGGTTCCTGCTCGTCGCGGTCCTGTTCACCGGGTACTTCATCCTCGAGGGCTTCGACTTCGGCGTCGGCATGCTGCTGCCCGTACTCGGCCGCGACGACCGGGAACGCCGCGTCCTGATCAACACCATCGGCCCCGTCTGGGACGGCAACGAGGTCTGGCTCATCACCGCCGGCGGCGCCATGTTCGCCGCGTTCCCCGAGTGGTACGCCACCCTGTTCTCCGGCTTCTACCTGCCGCTGCTGCTGATCCTGCTCGCCCTGATCATCCGCGGCGTCGCCTTCGAGTACCGCCACAAGCGGCCCGAGGCGTCCTGGAAACGCCGCTGGGACACCGCCATCTTCGTCGGCTCGGTGGTGCCGGCGATCCTGTGGGGCGTGGCGTTCGCCAACATCCTGCGCGGCGTGCCGCTCGACGCCGAGCACGAGTACGTCGGCGGCCTGCTCGACCTGCTCCACCCGTACGCCCTGCTCGGCGGCGCGACCACCGCGGCGCTGTTCCTCACCCACGGCGCCGTGTTCATCGCCCTGAAGACGGTCGGTGAGGTCCGCGAGCGCGCCGCCGCCCTCGCGGTACGCGTGGGCGTGGTCGCCGCCGTGCTCGCGGTGGCGTTCCTGACCTGGACGCTGACCATCCGCTCCAGCACCGCCGCCGTCGTGTTCGCCGTCGGCGCGGCCCTCGCCCTGCTCGGTGGTCTCGCCGCCGCCCGCGTACGCCGGGAGGGCTGGGCGTTCACCGGCACCGCCGTGGCCATCGCGCTGGCCGTGGCGACGCTCTTCGCGGCGCTCTTCCCGAACGTGCTGCCCTCCACGCTCGACGCGGCCGGGACGCTGACCGCCACCAACGCCGCCTCCACCCCCTACACCCTGAAGATCATGACCTGGGTGGCGGTGGTGTTCACCCCCATCGTGCTGGCCTACCAGGGCTGGACGTACTGGGTGTTCCGCAAGCGCATCGGGGTGGCCCACATCCCGCGCCACTGACCCGCCCCCGCCGGATGGCCGCGGGCCCCGCCGCCGCCATCCGACCGGGCCACGGGGCGGACGCGCACTCCTTCCGCGTCCGCCCCGTGGCCCTCCCGCGTGACCGACGCCCGGAGCGAGGACGGCGCGCACCACCACGGCGGCGGGGCGGGCGGCAGCACGCCACCCGCCCCGCCGACAGCCGGTGTCAGTGCGCCTCGCGCAGCTCCGCCAGGCGCGCCTCGATCTCCGCCAGCTCCGCGCGCAGCTTCTCCGCCTGCTGCTCCGCCTCGGCCCGCTCGGCCGCCATGATCTGCTCCACCGCCTCGTGCACGCCCGGCACGTCCACCAGCGCCACCATCCGCAGCGCCTCCGCCGGCTTCACCACGTACGGCTTCGCCAGCGACTTGCTGCCCTGCTGTGCCGCGACCGTCCACTCGCCGTCGGCGTACGCCAGCGTCACCGTCAGCCCCGCCGGCCCCTTCGGCTTCACGGCCTTCACCGCCTTGCGCGCCGGGGCGGGCTTCGCCTCCGTCGTCTCCACCTTCGGCTCCTCCCGCCGCTGCTGCGGCACCCGGTCCAACACGAACTCCGGCTCCGCGGGCGCCGCCGGCTCGGGCTCCGGCGTCTCCGGCTGCGGCTCGGCCGCCTTGCGCCCGGCGCCGCGCGGGGCCACCGCCACGTCGGCGGGGGAGAAGGGCAACTCGTCGCGACCGAACCGGACCACCACGAACTCGTCCGACACGGCCGGGTCGGTCAGCTCCACCACCTGACCCACCTGCCCGGCGATCTGACCCGCCGAGGCGGTGAACACCACCTTCGGCTTGCGGCCCGCCGCCAGCGCCTCCCGGATGCTCTGCACCTCGTCAGTGGACAAACCCTGGCCAGCAGCACCCATCAGCAACCTCTTCCCCTCGTACACCTGTTCAGATGCCTGCCTTGATACCAGCCCACGCCGACAAGCGGAAGATCAACCCCCCAGCGCCCGCAACGCCGCGTCCGCGTGGTCGTTCATGTTCAGCTCACTGTGGACCACCTCGACGATCCGCCGGTCGGTGCCGATCACGAACGTCATCCGCCGCGTGCTCAGCGCACCCAACGGCAGCCGCCGCCGCACCCCGAACAGGTCCGCGACCGTGCCGTCGACGTCCGACAGCAGGGGATAGTCGAACCCGTGCCGGCGGGAGAACTCCGCCTGCTTCTCCACCGGATCGCGGCTGATGCCCACCCGCGTCGCGCCCACCGCCGCGAACTCCGCCGCCAGGTCCCGGAAGTGGCAGCTCTCCGCCGTGCACCCCCGCGTCAACGCCGCCGGATAGAAGAACAACACCACCGGACCGGTGGCCAGGAACTCCGACAGCCGCCGCGGCGTACCCGTCTCGTCGGGCAACTCGAAGTCCCGCACCACGTCGCCGACACCCACACCCGCCACCGCACACCTCCACGTCACCGTCCACCGACGCGCCCGAGCCTATGCGCCCACCCACCGGCCCGCCCCACGCCGCCCGCCGGTAGCGTCGGCCCCGCAGCCACGACAGGGGAGAGGCACATGCGACCGGTCACCGTGATCACCGGCGGCAGCCGCGGCATCGGCGCCGCCACCGCCCGCCGCCTCGCCCACGCCGGGCACCACGTCGCCTTCAGCTACCGCCGCGACCACACCGCCGCCACCGCCGTGCTCGCCGACATCGAAGCCACCGGCGTACGCGGCCTCGCCGTGCCCGCCGACACCCGCGACCCCGCGCAGGTGACCGCCCTGTTCGACGCCGCCGCCGACCTCGGCCCGATCACCGGCCTGGTCAACAACGCCGGCGTCACCAGCCCCATCGGCGCGTTCGTCGACCTCGACCCCACCGACCTGCGCCACGTCGTCGACGTCAACCTCATCGGCTACGTCCTCTGCGCCCAGCAGGCCGCCCGCCGGATGGGCGACGGCGCCGCCATCGTCAACGTCTCCTCCGTCGCCGCCACCCTCGGCAGCCCCGGCGAGTACGTCCACTACGCCGCCGTCAAGGCCGCCATCGACACCCTCACCACCGGCCTCGCCAAGGAACTCGCCCCCCACGGCATCCGCGTCAACGCCGTCGCCCCCGGCATCATCCGCACCGACATCCACGCCCTCTCCGGCCAACCCGACCGACCCGAGCGGGCCGCCGCCCGCATCCCACTGGGCCGCCCCGGCGAACCCGACGAGGTCGCCGGCGCCATCGCCTGGCTGCTCGGCCCCGACGCCACCTACACCACCGGCACCGTCCTACGCGTCGCCGGCGGCCTCTGACCCCGTGCTTCCTGTCGGTGGCCTGCACTACCGTCCGCCGACGTGAGCGCAACGCAGACGTACCGGTACCTCGGATCCTCCACCCTCGCCCGCGACGGCCTCGGCCTGCAGACCAGCGGCGGACCCGCACCCCACCCCCGGTTCTTCACCGGGTTCCTCACCACCCCCCAGGCGGCGGCCGCCGGCCTGCTCGCCGTCGCCGAGGTCGCCCGCACCCGCTACCACCGGCCCGTCAGCCCCGCCAGCCTCGACCCGGTGGTCACCGGCAGCCGCGACCGGCTGCGGTTCGAATCCTTCTCCGGCTGCTGCGGCGTCTACGCCCGCCTCGACACCCTGCCCGCCGGCCTCGACGGCGACGTGATCGAGCACGGCACCACCAACGTCGACGTCAACAACCCACTGCGCGAGGCACTGGCCCGCGTCGGCGGCCTCGACCCGCTGCACCTGTCCGTCGGCCCCGACGACCTGACCGTCGCCACCATGGACAGCCCGATCGTCGAGAAGAAGGTCCCCCTGCCGGCGCGCTGGCTGCGCGGCTTCGCCGAGGTGCAGATCCTGTCGGCCACCTTCGAACCCCGCGCCGAGATCCCCGCCACCGAGGCGGCCACGTTCCTGCGCCGACTCCCCACCACCAGCGACCGCTCGGTCCTCTGGGCGGTGCCCGCCGGCCGGTCCCTGCGACTGACCTCCCGTCCCGTCCCCGGCGCCGTCTGCCTGGCCGGAGCGAGCCGACTGACCGCCCTACGCGCCATGCTGCGATTCGCCGAGACCCTGCGCGTGTACGGACCGACCGTCGCCACCGGCTCGGCACCCGTACCGAGCACCTGGGAACTGGACACCGGCGCCCTGCGCCTCTCCCTCACCCTCTCACCCGAGCCGTACCGCGGATTCTCCGGCGAAGGCGCCGCCCTCACCGCCCTCGCCGGCGACGACGTGGTCGACGACGCCAACCTCGTCGCCGCCGTACTCTCCTGGGACCCCATCATCGACGTCGACCGGCTGGCCACCGACACCGCCCTCGACCCGGCCCGCGTCCGGGCCGCCCTCGCCCAACTCGGCACCGCCGGCCGCGTCGGCTACGACGTCGCCGAAGCCGCCTACTTCCACCGGGTCATGCCCTACGACGCGGGCCGCGCCGAACGCGACAACCCCCGCCTCGTCGGCGCCCGGGCGCTGCGCGACGCCGGCGCCGTCCACCTCGACACGGCCACCACCGCCACCGTCCACAGCGGAGACCAGGTCTACCGGGTCCGCCAACTGCCCGGCGGCGACCTCACCTGCACCTGCCCCTGGTGGGCCAAGCACCGCGGCCAACGGGGACCCTGCCGACACGCGCTGGCCACCCGGATCTCGAGCGCCGTGCGGGCGGAGGAGCGGGTGTGAGACACGCACAGCAGGCGTTCCTCAAGAGCACGGTACGGCGGCAACGGGAACTAACCGCCGGCGGCACCAGCGACCTGTTCGACCTCATCCAGAACAGCTCCGCCGGGCAGATCGTGGCGGCCCTAACCGACCTGCCGGAACAGCGCCGCCGGGAGATCGGCGGCGACCTGACGACCTGGTTCAGGCAGCGGCACCGCACCACCTGGTGGACGGCCGGCTCCGGCACCGCCCTGGCCGTCGCCATCGTCGGCTGCCTGCCCACCGCCGCGCAGGCCGCGACGATCCTCGCCCGCAACACGGTCAACCCCCACGGCGAACGCGCCGCCGCCCTGATGACCAAGGTCGCCGAGGACCGCGGCATCACCTGGCTCGGCGACCTCGCGCACCGACTGGCCACGAGGGTCAACCAGCAGACCGGCATCGAACACTGGCGCTTCCTCACCGCGCTGCTACGCGCCACGGCAACCACACCACCGGCCAACGACCGGTTCGTCGAACTGTGGCTGAACTCGTTGCAACTGCCCCAGCGGGGACACGCCGGCCCACCGGCACCCCTGACCGCACGGCTCCGCGACGACCCGTTCCTCCACGCCATGCTGCCCCGCCTGTTCGAGATCGACGGCCTCGGCACCCGCATGACCTTCGACGAGGTCACCACGACCTGGCCCGAACGACGACGGCACATCCTGCCGACCGCGCTGGCCCGACTCGCCGCCGACGGCACCATCGACCGGACGTTCCTGATCGACGCCAGCATCGGCCGGCTCCTGCGCGGCGACCGGACGGCCGCCCTGCGCGCCTTCACCATCCTGCTCACCGAACTCGAACCCACCACCGCCGAGGTCGCCACCCGCGCCACCGACTACCTCCGCCTGCTCGCCGACGCGCCGGCCCCCGCCGCCACCATCGCGCAGAAGGCCCTACGGGACCTGCCCGACCTCGAGACCGACACCATCCTCGACACCTCCCGGGACGTGCTGCTGCGACCGGACAAGGCACTCGTCAGGGCCCAGCTGACCTGGCTCGACCGCCTGGCCCGCCACCACCGCGACCGGGCGGCCGGGATCGCCGAGGTCATCGCCGTCGCCGCCGGACACCCCGCCGTCGAACTACGCGACCGCGCCCACACCCTGGCCACCCGCCACGGACACGACCCGACGGCGGACCGCACCGGCCCGGCGCACACCCGACCACGCGGCGACGACCTGCCCCCACCCGCCCCACCCGCACCGGCGCCCACCCCCATCACCGACGTCGACGAACTCGCCGAAGAGGTCGCCGCCCTGCTCGGCACCCAGTCGCAGGGCACACCGCTGGACCGCATCCTCGACGCACTCGTGCGGCTCACCACGACCGACGACACCCGGGTGCACGCCGCCCTCACCCCCGTCATCGAACGCCGCCACTGGTCCTGGGACAACGAACACCGCCACGACCCCCTCTGCCTGTGCAAGCTGGTCGTCGACCTGCTCAGCACCCCGACAGCCACCGACCAGCAGACCCGCCGACACCGCCGCTGGGAGACACTGCTCACCGCCGTACGCCGCACCCCCGCACCACCACCGCTCACCACCGACCCCCGGGTGCCCCCACCGCACCGGCTGTTGCGAGCCCGCCTCGCCGAGATCGGCGCGCACCTCGCCGAGCCGGGACACCCCGGCCTGCTCGCCACCCCCACCCACGCCAACGGCGCCCTCGACCCGCTCGCCCTGATCGAGCGCCTCGCGGCCCTCGGCGACCGCCCGGCCTGGCACTGGGACCTCACCCAGGCCCTGCTGCGCCTACCCGCCGACACCGACGAGGCGGTCGCCGGCAAGGCCGCGGCACTGGGCACCCCGGCGGGGGAGCGGCTCGCCACCTGGCTGCGCGCCGGCGGACTGCCACAACCCGTCACGCGCGCCGTCACCGTCATCCGACGCCTCCGCCGCAACGGCTACGACTGGGAGCACGACCAGCTACCGCCCAAGCGCATCCTCGTCGAGCTGCGCCCACCCGACGGACACGACGACCCGTACGGACTGCTGACCGTCGACCCCGCACCGATCGGTGTCGAGCACTCCGCCTGGGCGAACCTGCTGCCGTCGACCCTGCCGGGGCACCGTGCAGTGGTCGCCGCGTACGCCCTGCCGATCGTGGCCGCCACCGCGGACATGGACCAACGCGACGGCACGACCATGCTGCCGCTGCTCGCCGAAGCCACCGGCCCCGGCGGACCGGCCCTCGACCTCGCCCTGTCCTACGGCCTCGCGGCCCGCCACGGCACCGACCGGATCGCCGCCCTGGACGCCCTGCTCGCCCTCGCCGCAGCCGGGCAGCTCGACGCCACCGCGACGGGCGGCCACCTCGGCCGACTCGTCGCCGGGCACCTGGTGAAGCTGTCCAGGGCGCTCGAACCACTACGCGACGCCGCCCAGGCCGGGGCACCGCTGACCGTGTGGCGACTGATCGCCGCCGCACTGCCGTCGGCACTCGCCGCGCCCCAGCCCCCGCGCGGCCTGCCGGACCTGCTGAGCCTCGCGGCCGAGACGGCCGGCACGACCGGCGCCCGCATCGACGTGCCCGGCCTCGCCGACGTCGCCGGCCGGGGCGGATCCAGCCGCCTCGTCACCGAGGCCCGACGCCTACACCGCGCACTCGGCACGATATGACCCGGCCTCGACACGGTATGACCCGGCGAACTGGCGGCGACAGGCCGCCGGCCCTGCTGGGCAACCCCGACGCCACGTGGCACGATCTCGCAGGTGACCAGCAGAGACGCCGCCGACCAGCACCTACGCGACCTCGCCCGGCTGCGCCGCGTCCGCGACCGCATCGACCGCGAGTACGCACAGCCCCTGGACGTCGAGGCGCTGGCCCGCGGCGCGAACATGTCAGCCGGACACCTCAGCCGCCAGTTCCGCCAGGCGTACGGCGAGTCGCCGTACGCCTACCTCATGACCCGGCGCATCGAACGCGCCATGGCGCTGCTGCGCCGTGGCGACCTCAGCGTCACCGAAGTCTGTTTCGCCGTCGGCTGCTCCTCGCTGGGCACCTTCAGCACCCGCTTCACCGAACTGGTCGGCGTGCCGCCGAGCACCTACCGCGCCCGGGCGGCTCACGCGACGGCGGAGATGCCCGCGTGCATCGCGAAACAGGTGACCAGACCGATCAGGAATCGAGAAGCACGCGTCACGCAGCCGCAACTAGCCTGACCGGCATGGACATCACCATTCACTACGCCTTCCTCCCGCACACCGACGCCGACGCCGCCCTGACCTTCTACCGCGACACCCTTGGCTTCGAGGTCCGCAACGACGTCGGATACGACGGCATGCGCTGGCTCACCGTCGGCCCACCCGGCCAGCCCGGCACCTCCATCGTCCTGCACCCGCCGGCCGCCGACCCCGGCATCACCGACGCCGAGCGCCAGACCATCCTCGAACTCATCGCCAAGGGCAGCTACGGCGCCATCACCCTGGCCACCGACGACCTCGACGGCCTCTTCGACCGGCTCCAGGCCAGCGGCGCCGACGTCGTCCAGGAACCCACCGCCCAGCCCTACGGCGTGCGCGACTGCGCCTTCCGCGACCCCACGGGCAACCTGATCCGCATCAACGAGCTGCACTGAGCCCTCGGGCGCACCCAGACACCACCCAGGAACCCTCGACGCGGGGACCGCCACGGCGGCCCCGCGCAGCAGATGGAGACACGATGAGCACCGCCACGGGGACGGACACCCAGGCACCCACCCACATCGCCGACAGCCACGACCTGATCCGCGTGCAGGGCGCCCGCGTGAACAACCTCAAGGACGTCAGCGTCGACATCCCGAAACGCCGCCTCACGGTCTTCACCGGCGTCTCCGGCTCGGGCAAGAGCTCACTGGTGTTCGGCACCATCGCCGCCGAGTCACAGCGGATGATCAACGAAACCTACAGCGCCTTCCTCCAAGGCTTCATGCCGTCGCTCACCCGACCGGACGTCGACCTGCTCGACGGCCTGACCACGGCGATCATCGTCGACCAGGAACGGATGGGCGCCAACCCACGCTCCACCGTCGGCACCGCCACCGACGCCAACGCCATGCTGCGCATCCTGTTCAGCCGCCTCGGCCAACCCCACATCGGCTCGCCCAACGCGTACTCCTTCAACATCCCCACCGTGCGCGCCAGCGGGGCGATCACCGTCGAGCGCGGCACCAAGACCAAGGCCGAGAAGGCGACGTTCCACCGCCTCGGCGGCATGTGCCCCCGCTGCGAGGGCATGGGCACCGTCAACGACATCGACCTGACCGCCCTCTACGACGCCGGCAAGTCACTCAACGAGGGCGCCCTCACCATCCCCGGCTACAGCATGGACGGCTGGTACGGGCGCATCTTCCGCGGCTGCGGCTACTTCGACCCCGACAAGCCGATCAGCAAGTTCACCAAAAAGGAACTGCACGACCTGCTCCACCGGGAACCCACCAAGATCAAGATCGACGGCATCAACCTGACGTACGTCGGCATCATCCCGCAGATCCAGAAGTCCTTCCTCGCCAAGGACGTCGACGCCCTCCAGCCCCACATCCGGGCCTTCGTCGAGCGGGCCGTGACCTTCCAGACCTGCCCCGACTGCGACGGCACCCGACTCAGCCCCGAAGCCCGCTCCTCGAAGATCAACGGCAAGAGCATCGCCGACGTCTGCGCCATGCAGATCAGCGACCTGGCCGAGTGGGTCCGCGACCTCGACGAACCCTCGGTGGCCCCCCTGCTCAAGGGGCTGCAACACCTCCTCGACTCGTTCACGCAGATCGGCCTGGGCTACCTCTCACTCGACCGGCCCTCCGGCACCCTGTCCGGGGGAGAGGCACAACGCACCAAGATGATCCGCCACCTCGGCTCGTCCCTCACCGACGTCACCTACGTCTTCGACGAGCCCACCATCGGCCTGCACCCGCACGACATCGAGCGGATGAACAACCTGCTGCGGCAACTGCGCGACAAGGGCAACACCGTGCTCGTCGTCGAACACAAACCCGAGACCATCACGATCGCCGACCACGTCGTCGACCTCGGCCCTGGCGCCGGCACCCACGGCGGCACGATCTGCTTCGAAGGCACCGTCGAAGGACTGCGGGAAAGCGACACCGTCACCGGCCGCCACCTCGACGACCGGGCCGCCGTCAAGAAGACCGTACGCACCCCCACCGCCACCCTCGAGGTCCGCGGCGCGACCGCCCACAACCTGCGCGACGTCGACGTCGACATCCCACTCGGCGTCCTCTGCGCCGTCACCGGCGTCGCCGGCTCCGGCAAGAGCTCACTGATCCACGGCTCCGTCGCCGGCCGCGACGGCGTCGTCGTCATCGACCAGGGCGCGATCCGCGGCTCCCGACGCAGCAACCCGGCGACCTACACCGGCCTGCTCGACCCCATCCGCAAGGCGTTCGCGAAGGCCAACGGCGTCAAACCGGCACTGTTCAGCGCCAACTCCGAAGGCGCCTGCCCCACCTGCAACGGCGCCGGCGTCATCTACACCGACCTGGGCGTCATGGCGACCGTCGAGACCACCTGCGAGGAATGCGGCGGCAAGCGCTTCCAGGCGGCCGTCCTGGAATACACACTGGGCGGCCGGAACATCGCCGACGTGCTCGCCATGCCCGTCGCCGAGGCCGAGGAGTTCTTCGGCGCCGGCGAGGCGCGCATCCCCGCCGCCCACGCCATCCTGAACCGACTCGCCGACGTCGGACTGGGCTACCTCAGCCTCGGCCAACCCCTCACCACCCTCTCCGGCGGCGAGCGGCAGCGCCTCAAGCTCGCCACCCACATGGCCGAGAAGGGCGGCGTCTACGTCCTCGACGAGCCGACCACCGGCCTGCACCTCGCCGACGTCGAACAACTGCTCGCCCTGCTCGACCGGCTCGTCGAATCCGGCAAGTCGGTCATCGTCATCGAGCACCACCAGGCGGTCATGGCACACGCCGACTGGATCATCGACCTCGGCCCCGGCGCCGGCCACGACGGCGGCCGGATCGTCTTCGAGGGCACCCCCGCCGACCTCGTCGCCAAGCGGTCCACCCTCACCGGCGAACACCTCGCCGCCTACGTCGGCGCCTGACCGAGGCCACCGGCGGGCACCGGTCCGGCGGGCGCTCCCGCGCTGCGCCGGGCCGGGCCCACCAACCCCGCCGACTGCGAACGCCCCTCGCCCTCGTGGCGGCGGGGGAGCAGCGCCCGGCGGGCCAGAATCGGCCGCTCGGCATGCGTACGCTCGCGTCCATGCCCACCGCGATGATCGAGATGGACGACGGTGCCCGGCTGCGCACCTGGACCACCGGCTCGCCGGAGCAGGCCGACATCCCCCTGGTCGTCCTGCACGGGGGGCCGGGACTGCCGGACTATCTCGGCCCGGTCGCCGCCCTGGTCGAAGACCTGTGCCTGGTCCACCGCTACGACCAGCGAGGCACAGGCGGATCGGCCTGGGCGGGGGAGCACACGATCGCCCGCCACGTCCGGGACCTGGCGCTGCTGCTCGACGCGTGGGGACACGACCGGGCCGTCCTGGTGGGGCACTCGTTCGGGACCAACATGGCCGGCTACTTCACGCTGGCGCATCCCGAGCGCGTGGCGGGATCGATACAGCTCGCCGGGCCCTTCCTGGACCCGTGGCGGGACGCCGACCGGGCGGCGCAACGGGCACGACGCACCGACGCGCAGCAGGACAGGCTCGACGAACTCGAAGCGATCACCTCGCGCACCGACGCCGAAGAGATCGAGTACCTCACCCTGGCCTGGTTCACCGACCACGCCGACCGGGCTCGGGCGTGGGACTGGGCGCTGGCATCGGCCCGCGCGCTGCGACCCGTCAACTACGCGATGAACAGCCAACTCAACGCCGCGAAGAGGGCGGACCCGCTCGAATCGCACGTGGATGAGCTCCGCGAGCGCCTTCCCGCCGGCTCCGTGATCATCGGTGGGGCAGGCGACAGCCGTCCCGCCGAGGCCCTGCGACGACTCGGCGCTCGCCTGCGGTGCGAGATCGTCCTCATCCCGGACGCGGGGCACCATCCCTGGCTGGAGGCGCCGGAACAGTTCAGCGCGGCGTTCCGCGCCGCGGTGACGAGAGCGTGCCTGACGAATCATCCGGCGCCATAAGGCCCTCGAAACCGCAGGCAGGCCGACTGTCGTTAGCGATTCGATAATGTACATTATGTCAAGTAGACCGGATCGGGCCCTCCCTCAGCTCCGTCCGACGGCAGGTCGGCGAGGCGCCGCAGGTGCGCCTCCACCAGTGCGACCCGCGCCCGCACCGGCGCGGGCGGCACCGCGATCAGGCGGTGCCCGTGCGCCCGGTAGACCTCCTCGTGCACGCGGGCGAACACCAGCGACTCGGCGTAGCCGATCCGACGGGCGGCACTCGGTGTCACGAAGCCCAGCGGCTCGACCAGGAACACCTGCCGCTGGTAGGCGCCGTCGCGCAGCACCCGCCGCACCTCCTCGGTGAGCACGCGCCCCGGCGGTCGCCCCAGATACCGCGCGAGGGCCAACGTGCACAGCGGCGACCGGTCGTGGACCTGCACCGCCCCGTACGCCCCGGGCGCCTCGCGGCGCTCCCGCTGGAGCCGCGCGACGGCGTCGACGAAGCCGGCCTCGCGCCACGGTTCGGCGACGCCCCGCCCCTGCTGAGCCGCGATGACGTCGGTGGCCGCCTCGGCGACGACGTCCCACCCGCGTCGGCGCAGCGCGTCGGCGAGTGTCGTCTTGCCCGCCCCCGGTGCACCCGTCAGTACGTACCGTCGCACGCTTCTCCCCTCTCCCGCCGTTGCCGGCGAACCCGAAAATGCTGCATAATATCCCTTATGCATGACAAACAGGACGAATCGGTACAGCGGCTCATCGAGGAGTTCCTGACGGCCCGCGCGACCCGAAAGCCCTCCCCCCACACGCTGGAGGCGTACCGCCGGGACCTGTGCGCCGTCGCCGAACTGGCGGCCGAGGAGGCCACCCCTCCCCTACCCCTCGAGGCGCTGCCCGTCGGCGCCCTCACCGCTCGCGTCATGCGTGCGGCATTCGCCCGGTTCGCCGCTCCCCGCGCGGCCGCGTCGGTGCACCGGGCGTGGTCCACCTGGAACAGCTTCTTCTCCTTCCTGGTCGCCGACGGGGTGGTCGCCGGCAACCCGATGCCGGCGGTCGGTCGTCCCCGGGCGCCTCTCCCCCAGCCCAAGCCGCTGCGTGGCGCGGACACCCCCGAGCAGCTGCTCGCCTCGGTGGCCCGGCAGGAGGGCCGGCAGCGCGACCCGTGGCCGGAGCGGGACCTGGCGGTGCTGGCGTTGGCGCTCTGCGCGGGGCTGCGGCTGTCGGAGCTGCTGGCGCTGCGGGTGGGGTCGTTGACGGGCCGTGCGGGCGAGCGGCGGGTCGACGTGGCCGGCAAGGGTGGGCGGCCGAGGGTGGTGCCGATCGAGCCGGAGCTGGACGGGGTGCTGGTGGGCTATCTGGACAGCCGGGTGCGGCGGTTCGGGTCGCGTACGGTGCGGCCGGACGCGCCGCTGCTGGTGGACCGTCGGGGTGAGCCGCTGCGCCGGGGCGGGCTGCAGTATCTGGTGGAGTCCTGCTACCGGCGGGCGGGCATCACCGACCGGGTGCCGCGTGGGGCGCGGTTGCACGCGTTGCGGCACACCTTCGCGACGCGGTTGGCCGAGGACGGGGCGAGCGCGGCGGAGATCATGCGGTTGCTGGGTCACGCGTCGTTGGCGTCGTCGCAGACGTACATCGAGGTGACGGCCGGGCAGCAGCGCGACGCGGTGCGGTCCAACCGTACCAATCGGGCGTTGGCGGGGTTGGTGGCGGCGGAGCGCGACGGACGGTCGTGAGGCGGGGCCCGGCGGTTCGCGGCCGGTGGGCCGGTCGGGAGCCGGGCCGGCGCGTCCGACGGCCGATGCCTCCGGCGGCGCCCTCGGCGAGGTGATCAGCCTGCTCTGCCGGGGGTCTTTCGGCGGGCCTGGTGTGGCCGGCGGTGGTCCGGGCGTCGAGGTCGTCGACGCCCGGACCGGGGTGCTCAGGCGTGGCCGGTGGCGCGGCGGGCGGCGTCGAGGGCGTTGCGGAAGAGCATGGCGACGGTGGTGGGGCCGACTCCGCCGACGCGGGGGGTGATGGCGCCGGCGACGTCGGCGCAGGTTTCGGCGACGTCGGGCAGGAGGCGTCGGCCTTCGTAGCGGACGCCGCCGCCGATGACGACGGCGCCGGGGCGGACGTGTTCGGGTTGGATGATGCCGGGGACGCCGGCGGCGGCGATGAGGATGTCGGCGCGTCGGGTGTGGGTGGCCCAGTCGGGGACGCCGGTGTGCACGACGGTGACGGCGGCGTTGGCGGTGGGTCGTTTCTGGGTGAGCAGCAGGGCGAGGGGGCGGCCGAGGGTGGCGCCGCGGCCGAGGATGACGACGTCGCGGCCGGCGACGGGGATGTCGTGGAAGGCGAGCAGGGCTTCGATGCCGGCGGGTGTGCAGGGCAGGGGTCCGGGCAGGCCGAGGGCGAGGCGTCCCATGTTGAGGGGGTGCATGCCGTCGACGTCGAGGTCGGGGTCCATGGTCTGCAGGGCGCGGTCGTAGTCGAGGTGTGCGGGGATGGGGTGCTGGATGAGCAGGCCGTGCACGTCGGGTGCGGTGTTGAAGTCGGCGATGGCGTGGTGCAGGTCGGCCTGGGTGGCGGTGGCGGGCAGGTGTACGTGGGGTGAGGCGAAGCCGAGTTCGCTGGCCTGGCGTTGCTTGATGCGGATGTAGCCGGCGCTGGCGTCGTCGTCGCCGACGAGGATGGTGGCGAGGCCGGGGGTGGTGCCTGCGGCGCGTAGTGCGGTGACGCCGGCGGCGACGTCGGTGAGGATGTGGTCGGCGACGGGGGTGCCGGGCAGGAGTCGGGCGGTGGGCATGGTGCTCCTCTGCCGGCGGGGCCCAGGCGGTCGACCTCCGCGCGTGCAGCTCCCCGATGGTTTGGTGCCCATCCTCTGGCCGCCAGTCGCGTCTGGGGTCAGCTTGCCACAGGGGGTGGGGTGTGGTGTGTCCCGGTGGGTGGCTGTGGCGTCGGCGTACTGACTGTGGGTGTCCCGTTGGTCACTGGTTCGGGCTACCCTGTCGGCCTGTCCGTGTCGGGCGCTCGCCCGGGTGTCGTGAGTGGAGGCCGTGGTGCCGGTGCTGGTCGGCGGGGATGGTGTGGTGTCGGGTCCGCGGTTGGGGGTGGAGGAGGAGTTTCTGCTTGTGGATCCGGTGAGTCGGGGTGTGGTGCCGGGTGCGGGGGCGGTGGTGGATCGGGCGGTGGCGCGGTTGGGTTCGCGGGTGTCGGGTGAGATCACGAGGTTGCATGTGGAGACGAGGACGGATCCGACGGCGTCGGTGCGGGGGTTGTTGGAGCAGTTGGTGGAGGCTCGTCGGGTGGTGGCGGAGTGCGCGGCGGTCGACGGGTTGCGGATCGTGGCGACCGGTACGCCGGTGTTGCCGGGTGCGACGTCGCCGCCGGTGACGCGGGGGCCGCGGCAGGATCGGGGTACGGCGACGTTCCGGGGGTTGCACGACGAGTTGGCGATCTGTGCGTTGCACGTGCACGTGGAGTTGCCGGATCGGGAGCGGGCGTTGCTGGTGAGCAATCATCTGCGGGCGTATCTGCCGTTGTTGATCGCGTTGACGGCGAATTCGCCGTACTGGGAGGGGCGGGATTCGGGTTATGCGGGTTGGCGGTCGATGATCTGGTCGCGGTGGCCGGTGGCGGGGCCGCCGCCGCGGTTCACGTCGGTGGCTCACTACGAGCGGGTGGTGGGGATGTTGTCGGCGGCGGGGGCGGTGGTGGATCCGGGGACGTTGTTCTGGGACATCCGGCCGTCGGTGACGCATCCGACGTTGGAGGTGCGGGTGTCGGACGTGCCGGTGTCGGCGCGGGAGTCGGCGTTGGTGGCGGCGTTGGTGCGGGCGTTGGTGGTGCGGGGGTTGGAGGCGGTGGACCGGGGTGATCACGGTCCGGAGTTGCCCGGGGAGTGGTTGCGGGCGGCGTACTGGCGGGCGGCGCGTGACGGGTTGGAGGGTTCGTTGCCGGAGGTGGGTTCGGGTCGGTTGCGTCCGGCGCGGGAGGTGTTGGGTGAGGTGGTGGGGTCGTTGGCGCCGGTGTTGCGGGCGTGTGGGGATGAGGATCTGGTGCGGGGTTGGTCGGAGCGGTTGTTGGCGGTGGGTGGTGGTGCGGTGCGGCAGCGGGCGGCGGCGGGTCGTCGGGGTCGGTTGACGGATGTGGTGGATTTTCTGGTGGCGCAGACGGTGGTGGAGGAGTTGCAGCCGGCATAGGTGGGTGGGGTCGAGGTTGGACCGGTGGTGGGGTGGCCCGGGGTCAGCGGTGGCGGTGCAGTTCGCGGGTGAAGTAGTCGCGCAGGGGTGCGACGTGGCGGTCGGGGCGGCGCCATTCGGCGAGCAGGTCTTCGAGCAGGTGGAGTTCGTCGACGAGGGTGTCGCCGTGGTAGCGGCGGATGACGGGGTGGATGAAGGCGCTTTCGGCGGCGCGGTCGGGTTGGGGGTGGCGTTCGATGGCGAAGACGTCGCCGTAGTCGTCGCGGCCCCAGCGGAGGCTGACGGTGTAGTAGTGCGGGTGCTCGTGGAAGCGGGCGCGGACGTGGTCTTCGGGCAGGTCGGTGTAGTGGCGTAGTTGGCCGTGGGGGTCGACGACGAGGGCGTCGCAGAGGAATTCGAACTGGGTCCAGAGGGCGGAGCTCCAGTTGACCCGGTCGAGGACGAGGGTGGTGAGGGTGTCGGGGTCGGGGTCGACGAGGGTGTGTGGCAGGGGTACGCCGTCGTAGCGTTCGCGTAGCAGGGCGGTGAGGGTGCGCAGGTTGTAGCGGAATCCGTCGATGAAGGCGGAGGAGGCCTTCTTGAGGTCGCGGTCCTGGGCGAGGGTGCCGGCGAAGTAGAGGCCGTCGATGTTGGTGGACTGCCAGTCGCCGGTGGTGGTGGGCATGCGGCCGTTGGGGATCATGTCGGGTCGGCAGGTGGGGTCGAAGGGGCTGGTGTCCATGGTGAAGCCGGTGCAGCGCAGGACGGTTTCGTAGTCCATGACGGCGGTTTCGCCGTCGGCGTGGGTGTAGGTGAGGTGCACCTGGTAGCGGTTGTCGACGGGGCGGATCTCGTCGATGACGCAGTCGAGTACGGAGTGCAGGGTCTTGAACTGGTAGCTGTCGAGGACGGCGCCGTGGTGGCCGCGGACGTCTCCGGGGTGTTTGGTGTTCCAGGCCAGGCGCAGTGGGCGGGGGCTGGCGAGGTGGATCATGGCGGCGTGGCCGAGGATCGCGGAGGCGGTTTCGAACGCGGAGTTGCCCTTGCCGAGGATGAGGACGCGTTGGCCGGCGTAGTGGGCGGGGTCGGTGTGCATGTCCTCGTAGCCGGTGGCGTGTTCGATGCCGCGGATGTCGGGGATGTTGGGGCGGCCCCAGCCGGTGGCGACGATGAGGCAGTGGCAGTGCAGGACGCGGTCGGGGGTGTGGACGAGGAAGCCGTCGTCGAGGCGTTCGATCCGGTTGGCGGGGGTGTCGAAGCGTACGGCGAGTTGGTGGTAGCGCTGGAAGTCGGTGAGGTAGCGCACCATGTCGTCGGCGTGGGGGAAGTATTCGCTGCTGTACTTGGCGAAGGGCAGGTCGGCGGGTTCGTGCAGCAGGGAGTTCCAGTCCCAGCGCAGGCGGATCTCGGGGTCGGTGCTGGTGGTGTGGACCTTGTTGAGGGAGATGAGCCGGCGGTGGCGGGGGAAGTGGCGGAAGAATTCGGCGGGTGCGGGGGCGCGTTCGAGGGTGACGTAGTCGCAGCCGGCCTGTTGGAGGTAGTAGCTGAGTTGGATGCCGGCTGGTCCGGCTCCGATGATGACGTACCTGTGGTGTTCGGTGGTGGGGTCGTGGTGGCTCGTCGGGCCTGGGGTGGGTGCCGTCACGCCAGAGACCTTCGCCGATGTGGCGGGTTGGTGTCAACGCTGGGTGGTGTGACGGTGACGCGACCGCTGGTGAGGGGTGTGGTCTCCCTCGCCGGGTGTGCTCTCAGCCGAGGTCGACCAGGAGGGGGCGGTGGTCGGAGATGGTGGACAGGGGGGTGTGTACGGCGGTGACGGGTGGCAGCTGGTCGAGGGCGTGGCGGTCGGCGAGGATGTGGTCGAGTTGGACGCGGGGTTGCCCGGCGGGGTAGGTGGGGCGGCGGGCGAGGGGGTGCCAGCCGGTGAGGAGTCGGGCGGGGCCGGCGGGCAGGTTGAGGTCGCCGAGGAGGATGCGTGGGGCGGGCAGGGTGCGCAGGGCGCGGACGGTCTGGCGGAGTTGGTGGGCGTTCCAGCCGGGGACGAAGGACAGATGGGTGGCGGCGACGGTGAGTCGTCCGTGTGGGGTGTCGAGGACGGCGGCGAGGACGACGCGGGGTTCGTCGCGCAGGAGGATGAGTCCGCCGCGGGGGCCGGGGACGTAGACGGGTGAGCGTACGGGGGCGGGGCGCAGTCGGGTGACCTGCCAGGTGTGCACGCGGTGGCGGGTGACGAGGCCGACGCCGTAGCAGGGTTCGCCGTGTCCGTCGTCGTCGTGGGTGAGGGGGCGGAACTGTTCGCCGGGGGTGCCGACGACGGCGGCGGCGAAGCGGTGTTCGCCTGCGTCGAGGGCGCGGGCGGCGATGGCGGTGAGGTCGAGTTTGCCGCTGCGGCTCTGGTCGCGGTCGACTTCCTGTAGGGCGAGGACGTCGGCGTCGAGGGCGGTGACGGCGGCGGTGAGCCGGTCGGGGTCGACGAGTCCGTCGGTGAGGGATCGGCCGTGCAGCAGGTTGAAGGTGGCCAGGCGCACGTTTGCACCCTACGTGGCCGTGGGAGGGTTGCCGGGTGTTGAAGGTGTTGTTGTGCTCGATGCTGCTGTTCGTGGCCCTGGGTGCGGTGGGTGTGTGGCTGCGTCGGCGGCGGGGTCGGTGACCTGCGGTTCTGGTGAGGCTGGCCACAGGCGGCGTCGTGGGGCCGGTGGTGGTGGGCAGAATGGCCGCCCGTGGATGTGGATCCCCTGTCGTTGACGACCCTGCTCGCCGCGGCCGCGATGGCCGGTTGGATCGACGCCGTGGTGGGCGGTGGTGGGCTGCTCCTGTTGCCGGTGTTGATGGTGGCGGCGCCGGGGATGCCGGTGGCGTCGGCGTTGGCCACGAACAAGTTGACGGCGATCGCGGGTACGACGACGGCGGCGGTGACGTACGCGCGGCGTACGAAGATCGACTGGGCGGTGGCGGGGCCGGCGGCGGTGCTGGCGATGTGTTGCGCGGGGGTGGGTGCGGCGTTGGCGGGGGCGGTGCCGGCGTCGGCGTACCGGCCGGTGGTGCTGGTGGTGCTGGTGTCGGTGGCGGCGTTCGTGGTGTTGCGTCCGCGGTTGGGGGTGGTGGCGCAGCCGCATCGGCGTACGCGGGTGCGGGTGGGTGTGGCGGTCGCGGTGGCCGGGGTGGGTATCGCCCTGTACGACGGGCTGGTGGGTCCGGGTACGGGGACGTTCCTGGTGGTGGCGTTCACGGCGCTGGTGGGGGCGGACTTCGTGCACGGCTCGGCGATGGCGAAGGTCGTGAACGTGGGCACGAACCTGGGGGCGTTGGCGGTGTTCGCGGCGACGGGGCACGTGTGGTGGCTGCTGGGGGCGGCGATGGCGGTGTGCAACATCGCGGGGGCGGCGTTGGGGGCGCGGATGGCGTTGCGGCGTGGCTCGGGTTTCGTGCGGGTGGTGCTGTTGGTGGTGGTGCTGGCGTTGGTCGGCAAGTTGGGCTTCGACCAGTGGGTGGCGGCCTGACGGTCGCCATCCACTGCTCGTGTCGGCGGGTCAGGCGTGTCGGACGACGTCGGTGTAGTCGAGGCGGGGCAGGCGGGGGAACCAGGCGTTCTCGCCGGGGCGGCCGATGTTGACCACGAGCAGGGTCTTCCAGGTGTTGTCGGCGAAGAACTCGCGGTCGACGGCGGCGGCGTCGAAGCCGGCCATGGGTCCGGCGGCGAGGCCGGCGGCGCGGACGGCGAGCAGGAAGTAGCCGATCTGGAGGGTGGCGTTGAAGCGGGCCATGCGCTCGCGGGCCTCGGGCTTGTCGGCGAGGTCGTCGCGCATCTGGGGCCGGATGGGGAAGATCTGCGGGATGAACTCGTGGAAGTCGGTGTCGGCGGCGAGTACGGCGACCATGGGGGCGCTGGCGGTCTTGGCCTTGTTGCCTTCGCTCATGTGCGCGACCAGGCGGGTGCGGGCCTCGCCGGGGCGCACGTAGAGGATGCGCAGGGGCTGGGTGTTGGCGGCGGTGGGCGGGAACTTGGCGAGTTCGAAGATCGCCTGGAGTTGTTCGTCGGTGACCGGCTCGTCAGTGAAGGTGTTGGCGGTGCGGGCGTCGGTGAACAGCAGCGCCTGGGCCTCGGGGTCCAGGTCGATCAGGGGCGAGTGGACGTCGGTCATCGGGGTGTCTCCATCGAATCGGCTGGCTTGCTTCGGCTACGGTAGCAGCTAGCTTTTTACTAGTCCCTTGTTCGGAGGATGTCCGCCGTATCCTGGGGTCATGACGGTCAGGCCAGAGGTGGGCGACACGCCCCGCACGTGTGACGGGGGCGTCGCCCGGGCCTTCGCGTTCCTCGGCAAGCGGTGGAACGGCATGCTCCTGAGCACCCTCGCCGACGGGCCGGCCGGGTTCGCCGAGCTGGCCCGCGCCCTGCCCGGGATCAGCGAGTCGGTGCTCTCCGACCGGCTGGGCGAGCTCGTGCGGGTCGGGCTGGTCAGCCGCAGCGTCCGGCAGGGTCCCCCGGTGGGGGTGAGCTACGAGCTCACTGGGCCGGGCGCGGCGCTGCTGCCGGTGCTCGACGCGTTGGGCCGGTGGGCGCACGAGAACCTTCCCGCCGAGCCGGAGGCGGCCACCCCGCCGGGCTGCTGAGGACGCCCGGCGTCGGGCTGCTGGGCACGCCGGCGACCGGGCGGGGCGTCCCGCGCCGGGTGTGTGATCATCGGCGGATGCCGGTACGCGCCGAACACGACCGGACCGTCCTGGCCGCGCTGCTCGGGCGGGACCCGGTGCTGCACGCGTACCAGCTCGGCGACCTGGACGACTTCTTCTGGCCGTACACCTCCTGGTTCCGCCGCGACGAGGAGGTGGCGTTGCTCTACCACGGCGCGGACCCGCCCACGTTGCTGGCGTTCGCGGCCCCGCCCCGGGTGGACCGGCTGGCGACGCTGCTGCGCCAGCTGGCGCCGGTGCTGCCGGCCCGCCTGTGGGCGCACCTGTCCCCCGGCCTGGAGCCCGCCCTGGCCGGGGTGTTCCGGATGGACGCGGCCGGCCCGCACCACCGGATGGCGCTGACCGACGCGGCGCGGCTGGACACGGTGACCCCGGCGGGATCGGTGCTGGGCGCCGACGACCTGCCGGGGCTGCGCCGGCTGTACGAGGTGGCCTACCCTGGCAACTGGTTCGACCCGCGGATGCTCGACACCGGCCAGTACGTGGGCGTGCGCGATGGCGGTGAGCTGGTGGCGGTCGCCGGGGTGCACGTGTTCTCCCCGGCGTACGGGGTGGCGGCGCTGGGCAACGTGACCACCCATCCCCGGCTGCGCGGGCGGGGGCTGGCCGGTGCGGTGGTGGCCGCGCTGTGCCGGCGGCTGCGCGAGCACGTCACGCACGTCACGCTCAACGTGAAGGCGGACAACACGGCGGCGTTGCGGCTCTACGGGCGCCTCGGCTTCACCCGGGTGGCCGACTATGGCGAGTACGCGCTGCGCGCCCACGACGGGTGAGCGCCCACGGTCGGCCGGCCGGGTGCGACGTCCCGGACCGGCCGCCGCGGGCAGGGTCAGCCGCGGCGGCTGGGTGAGTCGAAGCGGCCGGCGCGGATCTCCCGCAACGCCTTGCGGCGGGTGTCGCCGCGCAGGGTGTCGACGTAGAGGCGCCCGGCGAGGTGGTCGGTCTCGTGTTGCAGGGCCCGGGCGAGGAAGCCGCTGCCGGAGATGGTCAGCGGCTCGCCGTGCTGGTCGAAGCCGTGGGCGGTGGCGTGCAGGGCGCGTGAGGTCGGGAAGTAGAGGCCGGGGATGGACAGGCAGCCCTCGTCGTCGTCCTGCAACTCCTGCGACAGCTCCAGCGTCGGGTTGACCAGGTGGCCGCGGTGGCCGTCGGCGTCGTAGACGAACACCTGGGCGTTGACGCCGATCTGGGGGGCGGCGACGCCGGCGCGGCCGGGGGCGCCGAGCAGGGTGTCCATCAGGTCGGTGACCAGGGCGCACAGTTCGGCGTCGAAGCTGGTGACGGGCTCGCTGGGGGTGCGCAGCACGGGGTCACCGATGATCCTGATGGGGCGCATCGTCATGTCGGCCAGGTTATCGCTCGCCGGTCGTGGCGGCGGCGTCCGGGCGGGTGGCGACGAGGACCTCGATGCCGTCGAGGATGCGGGCCAGGCCGAACTCGAAGGCGCCGTGGGGGTTGGCGGCGGCCTGGTACTCCTGGCCGGCGGCGGTGCCGACGCGGGCGGCGAGGGGGTAGCGGCGCGGGTCGAGGGCCTTCTCCAGGTAGGGGGCGTGGGCCTGCCACCACTGCTGCTCGGTCATGCCGGTGCGCGCGGCGGCCTGGGCGGCCTCCACGGCGCTGCGTACGGCGCCGTGGACGTAGCCGGAGACGAGGGTGACGACGGCGTCCATCTCCAGGTCGGTCAGGCCGATGCCGTCGACGGCGCGCAGTTCGTACTCGTAGCGGGCGATGACGTTGGGGCCCAGCGGGGGGCGGGTGGTGGCGACCTGTAGCAGCCAGGGGTGGCGCAGGTAGAGCGCCCAGGTCTCGCGGGCGACGTGGGTGAGCCGCTCCCGCCAGCCGCCGGGCACGTCGTCGGGGCGGGCGGTCTCGCCGTAGACGGTGTCGAGCATGACGTCGAGCAGTTCGCCCTTGCCGGGGACGTAGGTGTAGAGGGACATGGTGCCGACGCCGAGGCGTTCGGCGACGCGGCGCATGGACAGGGCGGCGAGGCCCTCGGCGTCGGCCACGTCGATGGCGGCGCGCACGATGCGGTCCACCGACAGGTCGGGTCGGCCCTTGCGGCTGGTGCGTTCGCGGGTACGCCAGAGCAGGGCGAGGCTGCGCGCGGGGTCGCCGGTGCCGCTGTACTCGGTCGTCATCCCGGCACTGTATCGTCCGTCGTACCGTATGCCGTACGGTACGGTGTACGAGTCGAGTGGATGGAGGGCGTTGATGCACCACGACGGACCGGCCGTCGAGGCGGAGGGACTGCGCAAGCGCTACGGCGGCACGCAGGCCCTCGCCGGCCTCGACCTGACGGTGCCCGCCGGCACCGTGTGCGGCCTGCTCGGCCCCAACGGGGCGGGCAAGACCACGGCGGTACGGGTGTTGAGCACCCTGCTGCGGCCCGACGCCGGCGCGGCGCGGGTGGCCGGCGCCGACGTGCTGCGCCACCCCGAGCGGGTCCGGGCCCGCATCGGCCTGGTCGGCCAGCACGCCGCGCTCGACGAGGTGCTCAGCGGCCGGCAGAACCTGGTCCTGTTCGGCCGGCTGCACCACCTCGGCGGCGCGCGGGCCCGCGCCCGGGCCGCCGACCTGCTCGCCCGCTTCGACCTGACCGACGCCGCCGACCGGCCGGTCGGCACGTACTCCGGCGGGATGCGCCGTCGCCTCGACCTCGCGGCGAGCCTGATCCTCGACCCGCCGGTGCTCTTCCTCGACGAGCCCACCACCGGCCTCGACCCGCGCGCCCGGGCCCAGGTGTGGGACGCGGTGCGCCGGCTCGTCGCCGGCGGCACCACCGTGCTGCTGACCACCCAGTACCTGGAGGAGGCCGACCAGCTCGCGCACACCGTCCGGGTCGTCGACGCCGGGCGGGTCGTCGCCGACGGCACCCCGGAGCAGCTGAAGACCGCGCTCGGCGGCGACCGCGTCGACGTCGTGCTGACCCGCGCCGACGACCTGGACCGGGCGGTACGCGTCGTCGGCGCCGCCGTCGCCGCGACCCCGCTCGTCGACGCGGCGGGCCTGCGCCTCAGCGTCGCCGTCACCGGGCGGGTGGCCGCGCTGGGCGCCGTGCTGCGGGCCCTCGACGACGCCGGCCTCACCGCCGCCGACGTCGCGGTGCGCCGCCCCACCCTCGACGAGGTGTTCCTGCGGCTCACCGACCGCGACTCCCCCACCATCCGCCCCGCCGAGGACAGGGTGGGCGCATGAGCACGACGGGCGTGCGCTGGGCCGTGGCCGACACCGTCACCCTCACCGGCCGGGCGTTGGCGCACTGGCGGCGCCAACCCGGGCCGTTCGTCGTCGGGCTGCTCTTCCCGGTGCTGATGGTGCTGATGTTCGGCTACCTGTTCGGCGGCGCGATGAGCGTGCCTGGCGGCGGCGACTACCGGGAGTTCCTGCTGCCCGGCATGTTCGCCATGACGGCGCTCTTCGGCATCGAGTCCACGTACGCGGCCGTGGCCACCGACACCGCGCGCGGCGTCACCGACCGGTTGCGGTCCCTGCCGATGACGCCCTCGGCGGTGCTCACCGGCCGGGCCGCCGCGGACCTGCTGCACTGCGCCGCCGGCCTGGCCGTCATGCTCGCCTGCGGGGTCGCCGTCGGCTGGCAGTGGCGGGCGGGGGTACCGGCGGCGCTGGCTGCCGTCGGGCTGCTCCTGCTGCTGCGCTTCGCCCTGATCTGGGTCGGCATCCACCTGGCGCTGGTGCTGCGCGCACCCGGGTCGGTGGTGGTGCTGCAGATCCTGGTCTGGCCGGTCGGGTTCACCTCCAACGCGTTCGTCTCCCCCGACACCATGCCCGGCTGGCTCGCCGCCGTGGCCGGGTACAACCCGCTGTCGGCGACCGTCGCGGCCTGCCGGGAACTGTTCGGCAACCCCGGCTGGGGCGGCGAGTCGTTCGCCGCGCAGCACGCCGTCGCGCTCGCCGTGGCCTGGCCGCTGCTGCTGACCGCCGTGTTCGGGCCCCTGGCGGTACGCCGGTACCGCGGGCTCGGCCGGTGACGGACACCCGAGCCGGTGGAGGAGTCACAGCTGCTGGCCGGTCTTCGGGTCGTAGCTCACCTCCACCGCCACCACCTGGTCGGTGGGCAGCACCTCGATCCACTGGTCGAAGACCTCGTACGGGGCCGCCGGGCGGAAGCCGCCGTCGAGCGGGTCGAACCCGGTCTCGAAGACCTTCTCGGCCACGAGGGTGTTGGCGATCTGCGTGTTGTCCTGCTGCAACTTGAGCGCGAGGATGTCCAGGACCTGCCCGACCGTCTTGTTGCGGTACTCCTCGGGGTCGCCCTCCTGGAACGGGTAGGCGAGTCCCAGCGCCGCCTGTCCCTCCACGTTGGCCTGCTTGAGCCACTCCAGCGCCGCCTGTTCGCGCCCGGGCCGTACCGGCAGGACCGCCTTGGCCCAGGCGGCGTTGAGGAACTCGTTGCGGCGCGCGTCGCCGTCGGCCTGGATCAGCCAGCCCAGCGAGCTGCCCGAGGGGGCCGGCTGGGTCTGCTCGGTGATGAGGTAGTTCACCCGCCACTCGTCGGAGACCGTGCCGTCCGGGTTCATCGCGTTCGTCTTGTCGGTGTGGGAGTACCAGGTGACGACGGTGCGGTCCGCGAGGACGCTCGGGTCCCGCACCGGGTACTTGCCGAGGCTGCTCTGGGTGGGCGGGGCAGGCGCCGGCGGGCTGGTGGGTGGCGGGGTGACCTCGCGGGGCCGCCAGTAGTCCGGTGCCACGAAGTACAGCATCTCGTCGACGTCGAAGATCTGCCGGAGCAGCTCCGAGCCCAGATACAGGTCCGCGAACAGGTCGAACGGCTTCAGCTTCTGGATCAAGCTGCCGTAGATCGCCTGACGTTCCTCGGTGCGCAGGTCCTGTGACGGCCGTGGGCGCATGGCGCTGAGCAGACCGAGCCGGTCCCGCACGGCCGAGGCGTACGCCGTGCGTTGCAGCTCCGCCACCTGCGCCTGGTAGGTCTTCAGCTCCTCGTGGTAGCGGTCGTGGGCGTCGTTGGTCTGCGGTGGGTCCCACGTGACGTCGAAGGTCAGGCTGATCGGGCTGAGGTCGCCCGAGTGGAAGAACTTCGCGAAGACCGCGAAGCCGGTCTGCTCCTGGTTGGTGCGGATCAGGTCGGGCACGAACGCGCGACCCGGTGCGACGGAGACGAGTCGCGCCTCCTTCAGCTTGTAGCCCCGCTCGGGCGGCGACGGAGTGAAGTCGATGCGGGCCACCGCGTGGATGGCGTTGTCGTGGTCGGTGATCCCCTCGGCGTCCGGGGCGGTGTGGTGCACGAATTCCATGTTCGCTTCCGGAGGGTCCTGGGTGGCCCGCACCTTCCGGATGGGGAACGTCCCGGTGAACGGGGTCGTCCTGGCCACGAGCGGGGGTGGCGGCTCCGGCTTCCGCAGGGCGGTGAGGTCCGGCGCCGCGACGAGGTGCACCAGATCCCCCAGGCCCAGGTTGCGTCCCGGCGCGGGGAGGTACACCTGCCAGCACAGCCGCCCGCCGATGTGCTGCACCTGCACACCGACCTTGCGCATCTTGCGCCGCAGCTCGTAGTTCACCAGCTTGCCCGTGGTGTTCTGCACGAGGTAGCGGCGGCTGGACAGGTCGGTGCTCTCGGTCACCGTCTTGAACGTCGTCTTGTAGTTCCTCTTGATCTCGCTGGTGACCTTCGCGCTCTGCGTACGGGAGTGCTTGTGGGTCTCCTCCGAGGACCGCTTCACCGTGGCGTTCAGGCTGAAGCTGGCGCTGGCGTCCGCGTGGTAGACACCGACGTTGGCGCCGCCGGAGGCGCTGATGCCGAGCTTGGTGTCGTTGGCGTTGTCCTCCTTGACGGCGTTGGCGATGTCCTCCTGCTCCGTCAGGTTCTCCTCGACCTTGCGGGTGGTCTCCTCGAACTGCTCGGCGGTCCTCTCGACCAGGGTGCGTCGCGTGCTGGTCTCGACGAGTTCCACGGTGCCGCCGGGGCTGAGCCACAGGTGCCCGGCGGGCGGACCGAGGAACGTGTCGAACTCGAAGAAGTACTGCCGGAAGAGATTCACCAGCCCGACCGGCGAGAGCACCCCACGGATCGGGGCGTCGAAGTGCTCCGCCAGGGCGGTGAGCGCCGCGTCGTCGAGGGTGCTCGCGGCCTCGGCCCTGGCGAACGACTCGTGGCCGAGGTCCAGCAGGGCGCGGTCGGTGGCGCCGTGGGCGACGCGCAGCGCGTTCTGCATGCCGAACCAGCCCGCCAGCGGCTGGTAGATGCCGAACAGTTCGCTGGCGTACGGCAGGGTGCCGGCGAACGCGGTCAGGGGCCGGCCGGTGTGCACCGGCGGCCCGTTGACGGGCGCGGTCAGCACCTGCGCCGGAGCCGACGGGCCGCCCGGGACGGTGGCGAAGGGCAGCGGTGCCGGCGACTGGCCGGTCACCAGCTTGACCAGCAGCGTCTCGGCGGTGGCCTCGGCGGTCGGCGCGACGAACGAGATGGTCTGCGTGCCCGCCGAGCTGGTGACCCGGCCGGCGTACTGCCGCGACGAGCCGGCCTCGCGGATGAGGAACATGTTGGCCAGCGCGGGGGTGTTCGGGAACTCGCTGGGATCCCGGACGTCCATGTCGCGGGGCAGACCGAGGGCGATCCGCTGGTTGGCCGGGATCTCCCCGGGCGGGTTGGGCTCGATCGTGTAGGACCAGATCCGGTAGCCGGGGTCGGCCCCGGCGACGGCAGCCTTGCCGCTGAACGTGACGGTGATCGCCATGATGCCCCTTCGGCCGATGCGCGGGGGTGACGCCCGGATCGTACGGTCCGCGACGGGCGCGCATCCTGCCGTAATCGGATGTCCGTCTGTCCTGTTCCGCCGCAGGTGGCCTAGGGACGCGTCGCCGTCGCCCGGCCGAGGGTGGTCATCGACAGGGCGTGCGAGAACCCGATCCGGGGGATGGTGTGGTGCGGGTCGAGGAACACCGGCAGCTGCGGTCCCGAACTGCCGTCCACGTACGGGTTCGACACCCGCAGGTCCGTCCAGCGGGCGTTCTGCAGCAGCCGCGCCCAGAACGTGCCCCGTGCCGGTGGCGTCGGACGATCGAGGTCGAGGCCGGCGCCGCGCAGGTCCCTCCACACCGGATGGGGGTCCGTCAGCGGGTCGGGCGGGCCGGTGTCGCCCGAGTGGTAGCTGCGTACGACCCGGCCCGGGTCGTGGTTGAACCACACCCGCAGCAGGTCGAGGTAGGCGCGCCAACCGCCGGTGCCGCTGTGGTGGCCGTCGAGGTCCCACACCTCGCGAAACGCGCGGGCCCACTCCCGCCGGCCGTCGGTGCCGCCACCCATCGGCACGCCCCACAGCGTGGAGTTGAGCCCCACGGGAAAGGTGAGGTCGGACATGAGGGCCTTGACCGCACCCATGCCCTGGCTGAAGCCGGCGACCGCCACCTGCCCGACGGCGGGCACCGCGCCGAAGTCAGCGGAGTAGAGCGGCGGGAAGATGGTCCGCAGGTTGGGCCCGGCCAACTCGTGGGCGGTGGCGTCGGGCTTGCGCAGCCCGAGGCTGCTGGTGCGGCACTGCCGGTGCAGGAACACCGCGACCTCACGCAGCGTCCGCAGCAGTCCCTCGCCGGTCGCGAACGGGCCCCACTGACCCTGCGGGAACAGCGGCATCACCAGCACCGAGCGGTTGCCCCAGCCCAGCGACTGGAAGGCGAAGAAGGCCTCGTCGAGGAGGTACTTCCGGGCCAGGTGCAGGTATTCCTGCAGTGGCGCCGCCGCGTTGACCAGCCCGTACGGGTAGCGGGCGGTGTAGTCGCCGGTGCTGGGGCTGCAGTAGACGACGAAGTCCAGACTCGTCACGGGCTTCGGGTCCGGCAGGTTCGGCGACACCACGGCGACGACGAACTTCGGATCGGACTGCGTCGCGGCGTACTCCAGGAAGTGGAACCGGCTCAACGCCGCGATGTTGACAGTGACCTCACGTTTCTCGCCGAACCGGTCCCAGCCCGCGTCGGTCTCCACGGCGGCTGCCGGTTTCAACAGCTCCCGGTTGGCCTGACGGAACGTCAGCGTGTTGTTGTAGTGCCCCGCGTAGGTGTGGATCCTCGGGTTGTTGGGCCAGCCCACGACCCACGCGGCCCTCGGGTCGCGCCCCCGGCTGGCCATGACCCGCATGACGTCGGCGTCGGAGAGCGCGACGACCGGCGACGGATCCATCCGCCCGAGCGTCACGGTCATCGTCACGTCGTCGCCGGAGACCGCGCGGCGGGCGAGGGAGTTGTCCCATGTGGCAGAGCGCAGGTCTCCGGTGAAGGTCACCCGCTCGGCGACGTACGCCGGATGGCTGACCCGGATCTGCGGCACCGTCGGCTGGTGGGACACGACGGTGCTCCAGCGCCCGGCCCCGTCCGTGGTTCCCTGTCCCCCGTCGAGCACGACGAGCGCGCCGGGCACCGCGCCGAGGTTGGCGTCGAGCACGCGGACGGTGAGGGTGATGGCCACCGGCACAGTCTGCAACCGTCGGCCGGTGCACGTCAGGACAGATTGCCGACATCGGGTGCGGCGCCGGCACTCGGGGCCTGCGGGTGGGTCGGCCGCCGTCGGTGTGGTGCGGCCGGCGGCGGGCCGGGGTCCGGGGAGGGCGGCAGGCCCGCGTCGGCGATGCGTTGGCGCATGGGCCGTCGGCGCATCGCGGCGAGGACCTCGTGCAGCACGTCGGCCAGCGGCGCCGTCAGTTCCGTGTCCAGTTCGCGTATCGCGGCGGTCGTCGCCGCCCACTCCGCCTCGATCAGTGGGAGCAGCTCGCGGGCCCGGTCGCTGAGGTGCACGATGCGCTGCCGGGCGTCCGCCCCCGCGGTCAGCTCGACCAGGCCGGCGCGGGCCATCTGCGCGACGGTCTGGCTGGCCGCCGAGTGGGTGACCCCGACCCGGCGGGCCAGGTCGCGGATGGGCAGTGGGCCGTCGGCGACCAGCACCCGCAGCGGTGGCGAGAACCGGGGCCGGTAGTCGGGCAGGCCCCGTTCGGTGTAGACCGTGGCGACGTCGCCGTCGAGTACGTCGAGCACGTGCCGAAGCAGCGTGCCCAGGGCCTCACGTTCAGGTACGGCTGTCACTCCGCTAATGTAACAGCGCTGTTGTATCGATGATCACGAAGGGGACGACGATGGCGCAGCGGTACCCCCCGATCGAGCCGTACGCGCACGGGATGCTCGACGTCGGCGACGGGCAGCGCGTGCACTGGGAGACCTGCGGCAACCCGGACGGCAAGCCCGCCGTGGTGCTGCACGGCGGGCCCGGCTCCGGCTGCACGCCCGGCTGGCGGACCCTGTTCGACCCGGCCCGCTACCGGGTGGTCCTGTTCGACCAGCGGGGCTGCGGCCGCAGCACCCCGCACGCCGCCGACCCGGAGGTGGACCTGTCCACCAACACCACCGACCACCTGATCGCCGACATCGAGTTGCTGCGTGAACACCTCGGCGTGGACCGCTGGCTGGTGCTCGGCGCCTCCTGGGGCGCCTGCCTCGCCCTGGCGTACGCGCAGCGGCACCCGCGGCAGGTCAGCGAGCTGGTGCTGTTCAGCGTGACCGCCGGCACCCGACGGGAGATCGAGTGGCTCACCCGGGAGATGGGGCGGATCTTCCCGGCCGAGTGGGCGCGGTTCCGCGACGGCGTGCCGCCGGCCGAGCGCGACGGCGACCTGGCCGACGCGTACGCCCGGCTGCTGGCCGACCCGGACCCGGCGGTGCGCGAACGGGCGGCGCGGCAGTGGTGCGACTGGGAGGACACCCACGTCGCCACCGCCCCCGGTCACCGGCCCGACCCCCGCTACGACGACCCGGTGTTCCGGATGCTGCAGGCCCGGCTGGTCACCCACTACTGGCGTAACGGATGCTTCCTGCCGGAGGGGCAACTGCTGCGCGAGGCGGGGCGGCTGGCCGGCATCCCCGGCGTGCTGCTGCACGGCAGGCTCGACATCAGCAGCCCACCGGAGGTGGCGTGGCAGCTGGCCCAGGCCTGGCCCGACGCCCGGCTGGAACTGCTGGAGACCGCCGGGCACGGATCCGCCAACGGCATGGCGGAGCGGGTCGTGGCGGCGCTGGACGACTTCGCCGAGCGCCGCTAGGCACCCGGAGGTGCCGGCTACGGCACCATCCAGGACAGCAGGGGCGTCGCCTGCAGCCCGACCAGCACACACATCAGGGCGAGCAGCAGCACGCTCGGGCCGAACATCCGCCGGAACAGGTCGCCCTCGCGGCCGGTGAGTCCGACCGCCGCGGCGGCGATCGTGAGGTTCTGCAAGCTGATCATCTTGCCGAGGGTGCCGCCGGAGGCGTTGGCCGCGGCCAGCAGGACCGGATCGAGGCCGGCCCGCTGCGCCGCGGCCACCTGGAGCGCGCCGAACAGGGAGTTGGACGACGTGTCCGAGCCGGTCAGGGCGACGCCGAGCCAGCCGAGCACCGGCGCCAGCACGGCGAGGAGTCCGCCCGCGCCGGCCATCCAGACGCCCAGCGTGGCGACCTGCCCGGAGGCGTTCATGGTGAACGACAGCGCCAGCAGCCCGACCACCGTCAGCACGGCCCACCGCAGCGCGAACAGGGTGCGCCCGTAGAGCCCGACGGCCTCGCGCGGCGGCACCCGCAGCAGCGCCACCGTGATCAGGCCGGCCACCAGCAGCAGCGATCCGGGGGCCGCGAGCCAGGCGAGACGGAACGTCGTCAGCGGTGACGGGGCACCGGAGGCGGTGACGACGTGCAGTCCGGGCCAGGAGAACGCGAGCGTGCCGGCGTCGAGCAGCCGCTTGACGGCCGGCACCTGGGAGACGGCGAAGACCGCCACGATCGTCGCGTACGGCGCGTACGCCCGCCAGCGCGAGCCTGCCGGCGCCGGCGCATCGGGCTCCGGCAACCCACCGGCGGCGGGCTCCGGCGGCAGGTCGGTGTCGGGCTCCCGCGGCCCGCCGCCGACCGGCACGGGGACCGCCCGCCGCACCACGCCACGGCGGACGACGAGCAGCAGGACGCCCGCCCCCGCGAACGCGGCGGTGATGTCGGCGAGGGCGGCCGTCAGCCAGTTCGCCGTGACGAACTGCGCCACCGCGAACGCGCCGCCGCACGCCAACGCCGGACGCCACAGCTCGCGTACGCCCCGGCGGCCGTCGGCGACGGCGAGCAGGACCAGCGGAACGACGACCGCGACCACCGGAACCTGCCGGCCGGCCATCATGCCCAGTTCCGTGGCGGGCAGCCCGGTCACGCCGGCGAGGGTGGTGATCGGCAGGCCGAGGGGTCCGAAGGCGGCCGGCACCGTGTTGCCGACCAGCGCCACGGCGGCCGCCCGCAGCGGGGTGAAGCCGAGGGCCAGCAGCATGACCGTGGTCACGGCGACCGGCGTGCCCTGCCCGGCCAGGGCCTCGAGCAGCGACCCGAAGCAGAACGCGATCACCAGGGCCTGCACGCGGCGGTCGTCGCTGATCCGGGCGAAGCCCTGCCGCAGGGTGTCGAAGTGCCCCGTGTGCACGGTCAGGCGGTGGATCCAGATCGCCGTCGCGAACGTCCAGACGAGCGGGAAGAGGGCGAAGGTGGCACCCTGGCCGGCGGCCAGCAGCGTCTGCGGCAGCGGCATCCGCCACAGCCACCAGGCCAGCACGACCGCCACGCCCAGCGCGCCGAACGCCGCCACCCACGCCCGCGTACGCACGACTCCGAGCAGTACGAACAGGGTGAGCAGGGGCAGCGCGGCGCAGGCGGCACTCAGCGCGAGCGACCCACCGACGGGTTGCAGGGGTTGCTGGTACATCGGGACCGCCTCGGCTGCGCACGCCCCCGGCCCGGGTGGCGTGGAGTACGGCCCATCTCACCGGACGCGGCCGGCGCGGCGCCTCTTCCAACGTGCGCAGCCCGGTGGGGTGCGCCGACCGGCCAGTGAGGTCCGCCGCTCAGTCGCCGGCGAGCGCGGCGCGCACCGGGGCGGCCTTCGCGGCGGCCTCGGCGACCTCGGCGTCGGGATCGCTGCCCCACGTGATGCCCCCGCCCGCCCACACGTGCACCCGCTCGGCGTCCACGGCGGCGGTGCGGATGGTCAGGCCCAGATCGATGCGGCCCGGGGCGACCCAGCCGAGCGCGCCCATGCTGGCGCCCCGGCCGACCGGCTCCAGCTCGGCGATGCGGTCGAGGGCGGCGAGCTTCGGAGCGCCGGTGACGGAGCCGCCGGGGCAGACGGCGCGCAGCAGGTCCGCCAGGCCGAGCCCGTCGGCGACCACCGCGGAGACCGTCGACTCCGCCTGCCACAGGTCGCACCACCGGCGTACGGCGAACAGCTCGTCGACGCGCACGCTGCCGGTGCGGGCGACGCGGGCCAGGTCGTTGCGTTCCAGGTCGACGATCATCACGTGCTCGGCGCGTTCCTTGGCGGAGGCGAGCAGTTCGGCGCGGCCGGCGGCGGTGGCCGGCCGGGTGCCCTTGATCGGCTTGGTGATCACGCGTCCGTCGGCCAGCTCCACCAGGGTCTCGGGGCTGGCGCAGCCGATCGCCCAGCCCGCCCCGGCGAGGGTGCCGCCGTAGCGGGCGCCGGGCAGCGCGGCCAGCCGGCTCAGGGCCGGCAGGGGGTCGCCGGTGTAGCGGGCGGCGGCGTGGCCGACGACGTTGACCTGGTAGACGTCGCCGCGGCCGATCGCCGCGCGGACCGCGCCCACGGCGTCGGCGTGCTGGCGGGGGGTCCAGCTCTCCGCGAAGGTGCCGCGCCACCAGGAGGTGGCGGGCGCACCGACTGCGCCGGGCGGCGTGCCCGGGCCGTGGCCGTAGACGACCACGACGACCTCGGGAAGCCCGGTCACCGGGTTGGCGGCGCCGGCCGGCGCGCCGACCAGGGCGGCGCCGGCGGCCGCGGAGACGTAGAGAGCGGCCCCGCACACCCCGGCCGCGTCGTGGCGGCCGGCGGGGCGGGCCAGGTCGTGCAGCGGCAGGCCGTGCGCGGCGAGGAACTCCTCGGCCCGCGCCGCCGGGTCGCCGCCGTCGGCGGGCCGCCACTGCCAGCGGGCCCGCTCGACCAGCGTACGGCGGCAGTCGGCCGGCGCTCCCGGCGCGCCGACCGTCAGCCCTGGGAGCGTGTCCACGCCGTCCGGCCCATCCTGCCTCATCCGTTCAGTGGATTTCGGAAAAACGACGCGCATACCTGCTCGATGCCGGCCACTTTCGCTTGGTACTGTGCGTCACTGGTCATGTGAACCATGACACAGTGCCCCCACAGTCCGGAGATCCCGATGTGCCAGCACCAACCCACCTGCCCCTCCGCCGAAGCGACCGACCGGGACGCCGCCCGGGTCCTCGCCTGCTTCCCTGAGCAGGGCTGGAGCCTGCTCTGCAACGGTGTCATCGTCTTCGAGGACACCGGCGAGCTCCTTCCCGACGGCAGCAGCATCGCCCCCCACCGCGGCCCCGCCCGACACGCCCTCGTCGCCTGACCCCTGTCACGCTGCGTCACGCCTTTTACACCCGTCGATCTGACCTGGTACCCCGGTCGGGACACCCCCCCGCCCAGGTCGACGCACCCGCCGGGGCGGCACCACGACCGCCCCGGCGTCACGCGACGTCAGTCCTCGAACGCCTCCGGCGCCGGGCAGGAACACACCAGGTTCCGGTCGCCGTACGCGCCGTCGATGCGCCGCACCGGCGGCCAGTACTTCCCGGCCCGGTCCACCCCGGCCGGGTACGCGCCCACCGACCGCGCGTACGGGTGCGGCCACTCGTCGCCCGACACCATCGCCGCGGTGTGCGGGGCGTTGGCGAGAGGGTTGTCGCCGGCCGGCCACTGCCCCGAGGCCACCCGGTCGATCTCCGCCCGGATGGCGATCATCGCATCGCAGAACCGGTCCAGCTCGGCCAGGTCCTCGCTCTCGGTGGGCTCCACCATCAGCGTCCCCGCCACCGGGAACGACATCGTCGGCGCGTGGAACCCGTAGTCGATCAGCCGCTTCGCCACGTCGTCCACGCTCACCCCGGTCGCCTTCGTCAGCGGCCGCAGGTCCAGGATGCACTCGTGCGCCACCAGGCCCTTGTTGCCCGCGTACAGCACCGGGAAGTGCCCGCGCAGCCGCGCCGCCACGTAGTTCGCCGCCAGCACCGCCACACCGGTGGCCCGCACCAGCCCCGCCGCGCCCATCATCCGCAGGTACGCCCACGGGATCGGCAGGATCCCCGCCGACCCGTACCGCGCCGCCGAGATCGCCGGCCGGCCGTCGACGTGCACGCCCAGCGGATCACCCGGCAGGAACGGCGCCAGGTGCGCCCGCACCGCCACCGGACCCACCCCGGGACCACCGCCGCCGTGCGGGATGCAGAACGTCTTGTGCAGGTTCAGGTGCGACACGTCCGCCCCGAACTTCCCCGGCTTGGCGAACCCGACCAGCGCGTTGAGGTTCGCCCCGTCGACGTACACCTGACCGCCGGCGTCGTGGACCTTCGCGCACAGCGACGCGATGCCCGTCTCGTACACCCCGTGCGTCGACGGATACGTCACCATGATCGCCGCGAGGGCGTCCCGATGCTTGTCGATCTTCGCGTCGAGGTCCACCAGGTCGATGTTGCCGCCGTCGTCGCAGCCCACCACGACGACCCGCATGCCCGCCATCACCGCGCTGGCGGCGTTGGTGCCGTGCGCCGACGACGGGATCAGACACACGTCCCGGTGCGCCTCGCCCCGGTCCCGGTGGTAGGCCCGGATCGCCAGCAGACCCGCCAGCTCGCCCTGCGAACCGGCGTTGGGCTGCACGCTGACCGCGTCGTAGCCGGTCACCTCCGCCAGCCACCCCTCCAACTGGGAGATCATCTCCCGGTAGCCGGTGGTCTGCGCGTCCGGCGCCAACGGGTGCACGTGCGCGAACTCCGGCCAGCTCACCGGCTCCATCTCGGTGGTGGCGTTGAGCTTCATCGTGCACGACCCGAGCGGGATCATCCCCCGGTCCAGGGCGTAGTCGAAGTCCGACAGCCGCCGCAGGTAACGCAGCATCGCCGTCTCCGAGTGGTGGCTGCGGAACACCGGGTGGGTGAGGAAGTCCGACGTACGGGCCAGCGCCGCCGGCAACGCGCCGGTGACCGGCGCGTCCGCCACCGCCACCGGCCGCCCTGCCACGGTGGCCCCGAACGCATCGCACACCTTCCGCAGGTGCGCGGGGGTCGTCGTCTCGTCGCAGGACGCCCCCACGTGCTCGGCGTCGACCAGCCGCAGGTTCACCCCCCGGGCCGCGGCGTCGGCGACCACCGCCTCGGCGCCGCCGGGCACCCGCACCAGGACGGTGTCGAAGAACGCCTCGTGCACCACCTCGACGCCGTCGACACCCCGCAGCGACGCCGCCAACCGCACCGCCATGTCATGGGTACGGCGGGCGATGCGCCGCAGCCCGTCCGGGCCGTGGTAGACGGCGTACATGCCGGCCATCACCGCGAGCAGCACCTGCGCGGTGCAGATGTTGCTGGTCGCCTTCTCCCGCCGGATGTGCTGCTCCCGGGTCTGCAACGCCAGCCGGTACGCCGGGTTGCCGTCCGCGTCACGCGACACCCCCACCAGCCGGCCCGGCAGCATCCGCTCCAGCCCCGCCCGCACCGCCAGGTAGCCGGCGTGCGGCCCGCCGAAGCCCATCGGCACACCGAAACGCTGGGTGGTGCCGGCCGCGATGTCGGCGCCGATCTCCCCCGGCGCTCGCAGCAGCGTCAGCGCCAGCAGATCCGCCGCCACGGTCACCAAGGCCCCGACCGCGTGCGCCGCCTCGACCAGCCCCGCCTGGTCACGCACCGCCCCCGACGCCCCCGGGTACTGCAGGTGCAGCCCGAAGAACTCCGCCGGCAACTCGTCGCGCCCGGTGTCGACGATCCGCACGTCGATGCCGAGGGGCTCGGCCCGGCTGGTGATCACCGCGATGGTCTGCGGCAGGGTGTCGGCGTCGACCACGTACACCGGGCTCCTGCTCTTCGACGCGCGGCGCGCGAGCGTCATCGCCTCCGCCGCGGCGGTGCCCTCGTCGAGCATCGACGCGTTCGCGGTGGCCAGCCCCGTCAGGTCCGTGACCATGGTCTGGAAGTTCAGCAGCGCCTCCAGCCGCCCCTGGCTGATCTCCGGCTGGTACGGCGTGTACGCCGTGTACCAGGCCGGGTCCTCCAGCACGTTGCGGCGGATCACCGCCGGGGTGTGCGTGCCGTGGTAGCCCAAACCGATCATCGACACGGCCACCGTGTTGCGGGCCGCCAGGGCCCGCAACTCCGCGAGGGCGTCGTGCTCGCTGGCCGGCTCCGGCAGGTCCAGGGTGCCGTGCCAGCGGATCACCTCGGGAATCGCCGCGTCCATCAGCTCTTCGACCGAGCCGTAGCCGACGGCCTCCAACATCCGACGCTCGTCGTCCGGATCAGGGCCGATGTGGCGGGCGGCGAACTGCTCTGCGGTCATGGGCGGCGCTCCCGGGGGCGAGGTCGACAGGTCGGCCTCCCCCTCTGTCGCGCCCGCGAGGCGCTCCACAGTGCCTGCCCACGAGGTCCTTTTGCCTGAGAGGTTCCGGGGAGGATTTGCCCCTTCGGCGCCGCCCGGGATGCTGCTGGGCGGTCTCTCCCACGTGGGTGCTGCCGGCATGGTCAACGCTACCAGCGCCGCACCGCCCACCGGAGGTCGTACCCCCGCCGGCGACGACCGTCGATGACCGGCCGGCCCCGCACCCCCGGCGGGCCGCTACCGGCCGACGCCCGCCAGCCCCGCGGCGGCGTCGCCGGCCGTCCGGTCGGCCAGCGCCGGCAGCAGCCGCCCCAGCGGCGCGTCGACGGTCAACGCCGCATACCCGTCGCCCCGGGTCGGGCCCTGGTTGACGATCACCACCGGAACGCCCAGCTTCGCCGCGCGCACCACGAACCGGCGACCCGACATCACCGTCAACGACGAACCCAGCACCAGCAGCAGCCGCGCCCGCGCCACCAGCTCGAAACAGCGGGACACCCGGGCCGCCGGCACCGTCTCCCCGAAGAACACCACGTCCGGCTTCAGCATGCCGCCCCGGCAGAACGTGCAGTCGACCGTGCGGAACCGGGCCACCTCGTCGTCGGCGAGATCCACGTCACCGTCCGGGTTGACCGCCGCCGCACGGGCGTCGAAGCCCGGGTTCGCCTCCCGCAGCCGCCGGTCCAACTCCTCCCGCGACGTCCGGTTACCGCAGCCCAGGCACACCACCTCGTCGAGGCGGCCGTGCAACTCCACCACCCGCGGACTGCCCGCGGCGGTGTGCAACCCGTCCACGTTCTGCGTGATGACCCCCTCGACCAGCCCGCCGGCCTGCAGCCGCGCCACCGCCCGGTGCCCCTCGTTCGGGGCCGCCCGCGCGATCACCCGCCACCCCAGGTGGCTGCGCGCCCAGTAGCGCCGCCGCGCCTGCGCGTCGCGCGTGAACGCCTGATACGTCATCGGGGTGTGCCGCCGCGCCACGCCGCTGGGCCCCCGGTAGTCCGGGATGCCCGACTCGGTGGACAGGCCCGCCCCGCTCAACACCACCACACCACCGCCGGCCACCAGGCCGGCCAGCGCGTCGACCGTCTCCGTCACCCGTCCATGCTGCCTCAGGCAACCACCCTGCGGCGACCGGCCACGTCGTGGCGGGACGGCGGCTAGGTTGGCGGTATGCGCGTCGTCATCGCCGGAGGACACGGCAAGATCGCCCAGCTGACCCACCGCGAACTCGCCGGACGCGGCGACACCGCCGTCGGGCTGATCCGCAACCCCGACCACTCCGCCGCCCTGCGGGCCGCCGGCGCCCACCCCGTCGTGGCCGACCTCGAACACGTCGGCGTCGACGAACTCGCCGCCCACCTCGCCGGCGCCGACGCCGTCCTCTTCGCCGCCGGCGCCGGCCCCGGCAGCGGCGCCGCCCGCAAGGACACCGTCGACCGGGCCGGCGCCGTCCTGCTCGCCGACGCCGCGCAACGCGCCGACGTCCGCCGCTACCTGCTGCTGTCCTCGATGGGAGTGCAAGGCGAACCACCCGCCGGCACCGACGAGGTGTTCGCGGCGTACCTGCGCGCCAAGAAGGCCGCCGAGGACGACCTGACCGGCCGCGACCTCGACTGGACGATCCTGCGACCCGGCCGGCTCACCGACGACGCGCCCACCGGGCGGATCACCCTCGCCCGACACGCCCCCGCGGGCGCCGTGACCCGCACCGACGTCGCCCGGGTCCTCGTCGCCCTGCTGCACCACCCGCACAGCGCCGGCGCGATCCTGGAACTCGTCGGCGGCAACACCCCCATCGCCGACGCCGTCGCCGCCGTCGACCAGCACTGACCCGCCTCCCGGCGGGCAGCCGACGCCGCTACTCGCCGAGCACGGCACGCAGCTGCGCGCCGACCGCCCCGGCCGCCTGCGCGTCGGAGCGCAACTGCTCCGACTGCTCCGACAGGTACGCCTGCCACCGGCTCAGGTGCTGTTGCGCCGTCGCCACCGCCGCCACCAACGCCGCCTGCCGGCCCTCCAGCTCCCGCACCTGCCGCCGCAGCTCCTCGCCCCCCGCCCCCGACGGGCCGGCGACACCCCCGGCCAGCACGTGCGCCTCGGCGATGATCTCGTCGGCCTGCCGCCGCGCCTCCGCGATGATCTCCGCGCCCTCCGCGCTGGCCTCACCGATCGTCCGGTTCGCCTCGTCCTGCGCCCGCACCGCCAACTCGATCACCATCGGATCCGGGCCCTGCGCGCCGGTGCCGGGCAACGCGCCGTGCCGCAACATCTCCACCTGCCGCGCCAGGCCCTCGTTCTCCCGCCGCAACCGGTCCACCTCACCACCCAGCAACGCCACCCGCTCGTCGGCCGACCGGGCCAGGCCCGCCACCTCGTCGGCGGACAGCCACCGGCCACCCCGGAACCGGCGCGCCTCCAACGCGCCCACGGCCCGGGTCAGCTCACCGTGCGCATCGGCGACCACCCGGTCGCCGTGGTCGACGCTCATCGCACACCCGTCCCACTGAAGTCGTCCGGCGCGGCGGCGGCAGCGCCCGCCAGCGGCGGATACCGGCAATGGTCGTAACTCTCCACCAGGATCCGCTCCCGCGGCACCCCCGACGCCGTCAACGCGGCAACCGTCGCCCCGGTCATCTCCGGACTGCCGCACACCAGCACCTCGGTGTCGTGCCACGGACCCAACCGCACCGCGGTCTCACCGGCCGTGCCCACCGCCCCCTGCCACTGCCAGCCGGACTCCACCGTCGGCACGTACCGCAGCCACCCGGACTGCCACGACTGCGCCGACGCGCCCGCCGCCAACTCCCGCAACACCACGTCGTCGTACAGGTCGTCGGGGGTCCGGCCCCCCACCACCAGCGTCGTCGAGCGCCCCGGACCCAGCCGCAACGCCTCCACCACCGCCCGCAGCGGCGCCACCCCCGTGCCCCCCGCCACCAGCAGCAACGGCAGGCCCGGCGACCGGTCGTACGACGACAACGCCGTCCCCACCGGCGCGCCCAGCAGCACCCGGTCACCCTCGCGCAGCCTGCGCACCAGATGCGTGGAGAACCGGCCCGCCGCCCGCACGTGGAACTCGATCGTCCCGTCCGGACGCGGCGCGTTCGCCGGCGACAGATACCGCCACGTCCGCAACTGCGGCACCTGCACCGGCAGCGACTGCCCCGGCAGGTACTCACACAGATAGTTCGGACGGACCGTGAACACACACGTCGGCCCGCCGCCGCTGCACCGCCAGGACCTCCGCCTCCCAGTACGGCGGCGACGTCCGCTCCGCCTCCACCGCCCCGGCCAGCATCAACCGCGCCACCAACTCGTACGCCGCAGCCCACTCGGCCTGCAGCTGCGGCGTCCACCGTGGACCCAGGAACCGCTCCAACGTCGCCAGCAACGCCTGCCCGACCCGGATGTAGTGCCACTCCGCCAACGGCACCGGCCGGCCCTGCCGGTCCTCGCCCTGGAACCGCCGGTGATCGGCGCCCAACCGCTGCGCGAACGCCGTCACCTCCCGCTCGTCGTCGACGTGGGTGACGATGTGCCCCAACGCCGCCAGCAGCTTGTCCTGCTGGTACTGCATGTTCGTCGGGAACATCGCACGCGTCTCCGGCGCGATCAGGAACAACGTCGCGTAGAAGTACTTCGCCGCCTCCGGCCCGGCCACCGAGAGCTGGGCCCAACTCTGACGCAGCGCCACCACGTCCATGCCTCAGCCCTCCCGCCGACGGGCCACGTCGTGCCGCTGCCGCAGCGACAGCGGCACGACGCCCGCCGAACCGTACGCACGATCGGTCTGCCACAGGTTCGGGTTCGGCACCCGGGTGTCGTAGTAGCGGTGGTGCACCGCGTGCAACGCCGCCCACCCCACACTGCCGTTGAGCCACGACCAGTCGCCGTGCACCGGCCGACCCGCCCGCTCCTCCTGCGCGCAGAACCGCATGAACAGCTCCGACTCCGTGTGCGGATCCGACACCCGCACCCCCGCCGCACGGAACGAGTGCAGCACCGCCTGGTTGATGACCAGAGCCGCGTGCTCCCGCCACAGGGTGTCCTCCCGCGAGGTGTCCAACCCCAACCCCCGCGCCACCGGCAGCAACTGGTCGTACCGGTCCCCGTCACCCATGTTCCGGGTGCCGACCTCGTCGCCCAGGTAGTGCCCGTTGAACGGGGCGCAGCTGTAGTCCACCCCACCCACCCGCAGCCGCATGTTGCTGATCACCGGCAGCGCGTGCCAGCGCAACCTCAACTCCTCGAACCACGGGTACGCCGGATGCGTCAGGGCGACCTCGCGCACGAGCTCCCTCGGCGCCTCCACCAACGTCGGATCCTCGTACGCCGTCTCGAGCACCCACGGCAGCAGATCGAACCGGCCCGGCACCGGCGGCGGATGCCACCCCAGCGCCCGCACCGCGTCCGTCATCGCCACCTGCGCCGGATCACCCAGGATCGACCCGTCGTCCATCCGGTGCCCGCAGTAGCGGATCAGCTGGTCGTTCCAGAGCCGCGCCCGCGGACCCACCCCCGGCCGGTCCGGCGCGAACACCGTCATCACCGACTGGATCCGCCCGCCGTTGTCCGCCACCGCCAGATGCCGCGCCAACTCCTGCGCGATGCCCGCCACCGTCGTCACCCCACGGCGGTCGCGGACCCGCAACCCCGCCCACCGGACCCGCCCCACGCAGCGCGCCGACTGCCGCCACGCCACCTTCGCGCCGTGCACCAACTCGTCGCCGGTGTGCCGGTACGTGCCGGTCACCGCGATCTCCTCCCGCACCCGCGCGATCCGGTCCGCCACCCCCGGCAGCCGACGCTCCTCGTGGTACAGGTGCAGGAACTCCACCGCCTCCGCCGTCACGTCCACCGGCGAGTCGGACGCGTGCGACACGGGACAGCGCTCCGCGTCCCCGGGCCGCACGTCGGTGCCCGCCGCCATCGCGCCGGCATCCACGTCGGTCTGCACTTCGCACTCAATCCGATCGTCGGGCAAGCGTCGCCGTCCGCTGCCTGCGTCGTCGCGTACACCGGGTCCGCAACTGCCCACACCCGACGGACAGCGACCCAGGTGCGAAACAGGCGCAACGACGCAGACAGGATTGCCATGATCGTCAGAAGTGTCAACAAGCCGACAGGTGAGGACGTGGCGCACGCCACATCACCGCAGGCCCCCACCCACCACCGACCCGGACGGCCCGGTCGTGAACCACGATCGCGGGGCGGACACGGCGGGCGACGTCGTGCCGTGGGCACGGTGCGCCCGCCAGATCAGCCGAGCCGCCGACCCCTCAGCCGGCCCGGCGCCGCGCCCGACGCGCCGCCAACTCGTCGCCCACCGGCTCCGCCGCCACCTGCGGCTCCACCGACGTCGCCGGCTCAGACGGCAGGTGCGACAGCGAACCCTGGATCTCCTTGAACGCCCCACCGATCGCGATACCGAACACGCCCTGGCCACCCTGCAACAGGTCGACCACCTCCTCCGGCGACCGGCACTCATACACGGTCGTGCCGTCGGAGATCAACGTGATGCCCGCCAGGTCCGCCACCCCACGGGAACGCAGCGCCTCGATCGCCTTGCGGATGTTCTGCAACGACACCCCGGCGTCCAGCAGCCGCTTCACCACCTTCAGGACCACCAGGTCCCGGAACGAATACAACCGCTGCGTGCCCGAACCCGAAGCGTCGCGCACACTCGGCACCACCAACCCGGTACGGGCCCAGTAGTCCAACTGCCGGTAGCTGATCCCCACCGCATGGCAGGCCGTCACACCCCGGTAGCCCACGGCACCGTCACCCTCGGTCGCCCACCCCGGCGGCGCCACACCCGGCTCGTCCAGCTCCGTACCCGGATCGGGATCTCGCGGCTCGTGCATCCGGACAACCTCCCCGCCAGTGCGGTGACACGTCGTTTCCGGGACGTGCACCCCTCGACACGGCAACCCTATAGCCGCCTTCAGGAATTGCCCCGCAGAAGCCGCCGCGACACGCCGCGACACGACAACGAAGATCACCCACAGCACCGGGACATCACCGAACGTGACATCCCGAAGAAAGACCGGAACTCAGCCGGCGAAGTCCTCCGGACGCACCTGGTCCAGGAACTCGCGGAACTTCTCCACCTCGTCCTCCTGCTCGTCCGGGATCACGATCCCCGCCTCGCTGAGGACCTCCTCCGCACAACGAATCGGCGCACCGACCCGCAACGCCAAGGCGATGGAATCACTCGGCCGGGCCGACACCCGCACCCCGTCCCCGAGCAACAGATCGGCGTAGAAGACGTTCTCCTTCAACTCGGTGATCTCCACCGCCTGCAACGGCGCCTTCAACGCCGCCAACACGTCCCGCAGAAGATCGTGGGTCAGCGGCCGGGCCGGCTTGACCCCCTGCTGCTCGTAGGCGATCGCCGTCGCCTCGACCGCACCGATCCAGATCGGCAGATAGCGGTCCCCCTCGACCTCCCTGAGCAGGACGATCGGCTGGTTGCTGGGCAGCTCCACCCGAACTCCGACCACGCTCAGCTCGCGCACCGCCGCCTCCGTGTCGTTGTCACCTACGCCGCACCGCGCCCTTCCCTGCACGGTACACGGACCGCGACACGGCCGTCCCATGCGCTACCCGCACACGCCCGCGCCAGAAAGGGGTTACCCCGGCAAGCCTACGACACGCTTCCCGGGGAAGATCTTTCCGCACGGCCCCCGCCGGATCACCGACCCAACGTCGACCGCAACCCCACCCGCACCAACGCCGCATGCAACTGCTGCGACAGCGCCACCAACTCCCGCGCCGTCTCCGCCGCCCGCGCCCGCGCCGCCGGATCACTCTGCCGCGCCAACGGCGTCAACAACTGCGCGAACAGACCAGCCTCCCGATCCGCCGCCGTACGGAACGCCCGCAGATGCCGCGGCTCCAACCCGTACGCCGCCAGACCCGCCACCGCACTCGCGATGATCAACGCGTCGTCGTCGTACCAACCCGGCGGATCCGACACCACCACACCGAGGCGCTCCAACTCGCCCAGCGTCGACTCGTCGATTCCGCTGCGCGCCACCAGATCCAACCGGCCGAGCCGCACCTGCGGCGACCCGACCGGTTCCTCCGGCACCCGCCCCGGAACCTCACCGTCCGGCCCCACCGCCACCAACGTCGGCCGCTGCCGACCCGGCGACTCCCCGGACGCGTCCCACTGCGCCAACTGATCACGGATCACCCGCAACGGCAGATACTGGTCCCGCTGCGCGGTCAGCACGAACCGCAACCGCGCCACATCGTCCCAGCTGTACTTGCGGTAACCCGCCGCCGTCCGCTGCGGCTCCACCAGGCCCTCGGCCTCGAGGAACCGCAACTTCGAGATGGTCACGTCCGGGAAATCGACCCGCAGCTGACCCAGCACCTCACCGATACTCATCAGCGGGCGCGCACGGGCCGCCTCGGGCGGCGTGGAGGCCGCAGGCTCGTTCACCCCCGGCCGGCCCCCTCCTCGGGACGCGGACCGGCGATGAACACCACCCGGAACTTGCCGATCTGCACCTCGTCACCATTGCTCAACGTGGCCGCCTCGACCCGCTCCCGGTTCACGTACGTGCCGTTCAGGCTCCCCACGTCCCGCACCGTGAACGTCCCACCGTCACGGTGGAACTCGGCGTGCCGCCGCGACACCGTCACGTCGTCGAGGAAGATGTCACTGTCCGGGTGACGGCCACTGGTCGTCACATCGTGATCCAGCAGGAACCGGGCACCCGCATTCGGACCCCGGCGAACCACCAGCAGCGCCATACCCGGCGGCAACGAACCGGACATCCGGCTCGGCACCACATCGGTGTCCGGCCCCTCCAGCACTTCGTCGAGCGAACCGAGATTGAGCGTCGAAGTGACGTCGAGTGGGGGGAACTCGTCGTCTGGGCGCGTCATGGGACCACCTCACGGATCTGTTCGGTCGGCGTCGGGTAATGGCGGGTCTGGCCGCCGGGCAGTGCAACACCCGGCGGCTGGCTCCCCGTGCCCGGAAAGGCAATTCCGCAACGCTGAACTATTGGTTCTCGGTCGACTGGGCGAGCCTAGCCAGCGCCGAAATGCAGGGCAACCGGACGCGCGGAACACCCGCCACGCCCGAAGGGGACGCACTCAGCTCTCGGTGAGCTCACGATACGCGTCCGCGGACAGCAGACCATCGACCGCCGCCGGATCGTCCGGGGTGATCTCCAGCAACCAACCCGCACCGTACGGATCAGTGTTGATCACCTCAGGGGTGTCGCCGAGCGCCTCGTTGCGCGCCGCCACCGTACCGCTGAGCGGGGCGTAGATCTCCGACACGCTCTTCGTCGACTCGATCTCACCCAACGACTCACCGGCCGCCACCACCACACCCGCATCGGGCAGCTGGACATACACGATGTCACCCAGGGCGTCCTGCGCGAAGTGCGTGATGCCGACCCGGACAGTGCCGCCGCCGTCACCCGCCACCCACTCGTGCTCGGCGGTATACCGCAGATCCTCAGGAATCACCAGACGCGTCCTTCATCCATCGGCGCACCGGAAACCCGGTGCGGGCCGCGCCGGTCAGGAGACCGGACGGGCGTGTTCCAGCTTGATCGGCGCGTGCAGCGCCGAAACCTCGGCAGCCTCACGATCCTCGACGATCAACTTACCGCCGTCACCCGTCACCGACGCCACCACCCCGCCGGGAATGTTCAAGGCCGTACGCATCGTCGCCGGATCACCGATCACCGTGATCGTGAACGGACCCGTCAACCGACGCCCGTCCACCACCAACGACCCACCCTCCCCGTCCAGGAAGAACGTCGACGCGATGATCCGCACCGTCGCCCGGTCACCACCGGAGATCTGCATCGCCTCCGCGCCCGCGCCCCGCAACTCCTGCACCGCGTCCAACACCCGCGACGCCGAGATCGGCTTCTCACCCGCCTCGAACCGCACCGACAACCCCGGCCCCGTCGCCGGCAACGTCCCCGCCAGGATCCCCAACTCGTCGGCCCGCCGCGTCGCCTCCTCCAACGCCGCCTGCCGCCCCTGCTGACCCGAACGCAACTGCCGCTGACTCTCCTCCAGCGTCGCGATGTCCTGCCGCAGCCGGACCTCCCGCGAGTTCAGGTCGTACAGGATCCGCACCAGATCCTCCTGCCGCGTCGCCGCCACCGTCGGATCGGTCGACGTCGACCTGAACTGCACCACCAGGGTGAACCCCAGCAACGCCAACAGCGCCGCGATCATCACCCCGGCCGAACTCACCCGCCGCCGCGGCGGCCCACCATTCCCGGCCGCCGCCGCCGGCGCGGGTGGGGTGGCGCCGGCGGCGGCCCGGCTCAACTCCACCGTCGCGCCGTCGTCAGGCTCCACCACCGCCGGCTCCTGCACGGGCGGCTCCACCGGCGGCGCGGACCGCTCCGGCGCCAACGGGCTCAACTCGTCCGGATCCGGCGCGTCCGGCCGCGGATCGGGCGCCCCCGCCGGACCCGACGGCCGCCCCGGACCCGCCGGCTGCGGCCAACCCGTGCCCGTCTCGGTGTGCTCGTCGCTGCTCATCGCCACCAACCTACGCCCGGAACAGGTGCCGACGGATCGCCGCCACATTCCCGAAGATGCGCACCCCGAGCACGACCACCACGCCGGTGGAGAGCTGACCGCCCACCCCCAGCTGGTCACCCAGATACACGATCAGACCCGCCACCAGCACGTTCGAAATGAACGACACCACGAACTGCTTGTCGTCGAAGATCCGGTCGAGCTTCGCCCGCACCCCGCCGAACACCGCGTCCAACGCGGCCACCACCGCGATCGGCAGGTACGGCTGCAACGCCGTGGGAACCGTGGGGTCGAGCCACACCCCGAGGACCACACCGGCGAGCAACGCCAGCACCGCGATCATCGACCACCTCCGGAGGGGCTGGGAGACGTCCTCGAACCGGTCGGCCCAGGACTGACGGAACGGTCGGCCCCCGACGGCGACGGCGTCGGACTCACCGAGGGCTGCGCGTAGCGTAGCCGCGGGTCCGGAGCGGCCGGCAGGGTGAGGTCCTCCGCCTCACGCACCCCGAACGACAACCCGGTGTCCTCGGCCACCTTCCGCATCGTCAACGCGCTGCGGCTGTCCTCGTACCGCTCCCGCATCGACCCCGGACCGATCGCCGACACCTCGTACGGGCCCGTCACCGGCCGGAAGTCCACCAGGATCGCCTGCCCCGCCGAACGGATCGTCGACATCGCCGTCAACCGCTGACCGTTGATCGCGATCGCCTCAGCCCCCGCCGCCCACAGGTCGTTGGCCACACCCTGCAGATCGCTGTAGATCACCCGCGACGGCCCCACGTCCGCGCCCGTCACCGCGTCCTGGTTCTGCGGCGCGTCCGCCAGGCGCACCACCACGCCGTCACCGCGCACCCGCCCCAGGCCGGTGCCCGCCTCCAGGTTGCGCAACCGCGCCGCCTCCGAGCCACCCAGCGCCGCCGCCCGCTGCCGCGCCACCTCCGCCCGCAGCTCGTCGGCCCGCACCGACAACCGGTCCGTCTCGGTCTCCCGCTGCTTGATCTGCTCGACCAGGCCGGACCGGGCCTGACTGCGCCCCGGCTCGGCCTCCAGCGTCTGCCGGTACGCCACCGCGAACAGGAAACCCAGCAGCAGCGCCACCAGCACGGTGACGGAACGCGCCGACCACCGGCGCCACCTCGGCGACGGCGTCTGCCGCTCCTGGCGCCGGGCCGCCGCGTCGGCGTAGCCGGGGTCCAGCGGATTGCGGAACAGCTCGGTGAGGAAGTCCGGGGCGTACACCCGGTCGCCACGACCCCGGCCGTCGCCCGGCGTGCCCGTCATGCCGGCGTTCCCCCGGCCCGGACCGCCCTGACCAGCCGGCCGGCCTGCACGACGTAGAGCGCGCCGGCCACCCAGTAGAGCACCAGGCCCCACCAGGCCAGGCCCCAGCCGATCGCCCCGGCCACGGCCGCCGCACCCGGCACCGCCGCGGCGAGCAGCAGGACCGGGAAGGCGGCCAGCAACAGGAAGGTCGCGGTCTTGCCCACGTAGTGCACCGGCGGCGGGCCGTACCCGTGCCGGCGCAGCACCGCCAGCGAGCCGAGCAGGAGCAACTCCCTGGCCAGCAGCGCCGCGGTGAACTGCCAGGGCACCACGTCGCGGGCGGTGAAGCCGAGCAGGGTGGCGAGGATGTAGAGCCGGTCGGCGAGCGGGTCGAGCAGCTCCCCCAGCCGGCTGACCTGGTGCATCCGGCGCGCGACCCAGCCGTCCACCCAGTCCGTGGTGCCGCCGATCGCCAGCACCACGAGCGCGGCCACGTCGGCGTGCGCGACGAGCAGCAGGTAGAGGAAGAGCGGCACGCCGAGCAACCGGACGAAGCTGATGACGTTCGGCAGCGTGAGGATCCGGTCGCCGGCCGATCCGCTCGTGCCGGCGGTGGCCCCCGGGTGCTCTTCCCGAGCCGGCGGACGCGACACCGAACCTCCTCCGCGGCACGCTCCGCCGCCCGGCCGAGGACCGGCGGCGCGGAGAACGTGGGCGCTGTCGGGCCGGCTGCCGCCGGCGTCCCCTGCGGTCCCCCGTGTACGGGACCTTCGCCTGACATCGGCCCGCGATCGTCACGATCACGGGCCGGCTGCGCTGCCACTATATCGGGCCCTCGGCGCGTGCTCCGGCCTCAGGCGTCCGGGTTCGTCGACGGCGGTGTCGTCGCGTGTGGTGCGTCACCACCCGTAAGGCATCCTAGGACACTAGTGGGGCAGGTGGGACGGCGTGTACGGAAGGGAGGCGACCCGTCAGGCGGTGCGGGCCTGGGGGTTCGCCGGCGACTCGGCCGGGGCGGTGGTGGCGGCGGTGGCCGCGCGCTCGAAGGCCGTCAACGCCAACAGCAACTCGTGCTGCGCGCGACCGGGCATCCGGTCCAGCACGGCCTGCACCGCCCGGTGCCGGCGCTCCTGCAGCTCGCGCAGCAGCGCCTCGGCGGCGGCCGTCGGCATCAGCCGCACCTCCCGCCGGTCGCGGGGATCGGGCACCCGGCGCAGCAGCCCGGTGGCCTCCAACCGGTCGCAGAGCCGGCTCGCCGAGGACGGCACCACGTCCAGCAACTCGGCCAGGCCGTTGACGTTGGTCTCCGGCCGGCCGCTGATCAGCGACAGCACGCGAAGCTGCGTCGGGGAGACGGCCATCTGGTGCCGGGGCACCGCCGAGTCGAGCACACCGACGAGCGCCTCGGCGGCGGCGTCGATCGCCGCGGCGAGATTCGGAGGTCGCTCCACCCGGTGTCCCCTGCGATCGTCCCGCTCGTGCCCTGCCGGTGCGACGACGGCTCTCACCCGTCGCCCCGTCCGGCGGAACCACGCCAGTCCAGGCAGACGACGACCGCGTCGTCGCGCAAGTCGGCGTCCGCGTGCCAGGCGTGCAGTTCGCGCATCACCGTACCAACTGCCTCCGCCGGCGGTTGCAGCCGCGTGGACCGCATCGCCCGCGCCATCGCCCGCTCGCCGTACGCCCCGCGGTCACCGGGGTCGGCGGCCCACACCCCGTCGCTGACCACGAACAGCCGGTCCCCCGGTTCCAACGCGAACTCCTGGACGTCGTAGCGGGCCTCGGCGAACATGCCCAGCGGCAGCTGCTGCTCCAGGTCGATGGGCGTCACCGTGCCGCCGCGCACCCGCAGCAGGTGCGGGGAGCCGGCGTCCACCGCCCGCACCCGCCCGGTGGCGGTGTCCAGTTCGAGCAGCAGCGTGGCCACGTACCGGCGACCACGGTGCTGGTAGAAGACCGTGTCGGAGGCCAGCTCGGCCTGCTCGACGAGGCTGCCTCCGGAGCGCCGGGCGTTGCGCAGCGCGTTCACGGTGACGGCGGTCAGCAGCGACGCCGACAGCCCGATGCCGGCGCCGTTGAGCACCGTCACGGTGAGCCGGTCGTCGTCCACGGACCAGTCGAAGTGGTCCCCGCCGACCGTGTACGCCGGTTCCAGCTGCCCGGCGAGTTCGAACGCCGCGTGGCTCACGCCGCGTCCCGGCAGCAGCTCCCACTGCATCTCGGCGGCCATGCTGAGTCGCTCCCGCCGGCGGACCCGGCGGTACCGGTCGGTCTCCCGGTCCGCCGCGCGCAGCACGACGGCCAGCTCGCCGGCGATGTCCGCGGCCCGCTCGACGACGTCCGGGTTGGGCGGGCCGGGCAGCTCGACCAGGAGCACGCCCAGCCGCTCCCCCCACACCGACAGCGGCAGGTAGAGCCGGCACCGGCCCTCGTCGGTGTCGGTGACCGGCTGCTGGCTGCTGAAGCAGCGCTGCGCCACGTCGTGGCAGGCGAGGAAGCCGCCGCCGGAGAGGTCCACGTCGAGCACCGGCCAGAGCCCGGTGATCCGGTAGTCGGCGATGAGCACGTCCGTTCGCGAGGCGCCCAGGGCGGACCGGATAACCCGGTCCGCCGCCTCCACCACCTGGTCGGGCGGGGCCGAACGAAGCGCACGCGAGACCTGGCCCGGTGCCTCCAACATGATCATCCTCCGGAAGCTTGCCGTAGGGCAAGCATCATACGGAGCCCTCTCCCCCGCCCTCCGGGCGGGCGGGTGCCAGCCGCCGTGCCCCCCGCACCCGGCTCGGGGCACGGCGCGCGGCGCCCACGTCGCCTCGGGCGGCGGGTGCTGCGGGGGCAGCCACACGCACTGACGACGGCCAGGTTGCGGTGGCTCTCAGGCGGCGACGGGCGGCGTCCGGTGTTCAGGCGGCCATCCGGGTGCCGCGGCGACGGCCGGTCAGGACGGCAGGCCGCACACGCCTACCTCGCCGTCCGAAGGCGTCAGCACGCCGGGGAGTGGACGGCGAGGCCGCCGTGGAAGGCGTCGGGCACCTGCGCGGGCGGGCCGTCCGGCCGCCACCGGGTGATCGGGACGATGCCGTCCTCGGTGGGCGTCCAGCGGCCCAGCAGCGGCACGAACGCGGCCGGCGGGCGCATCCGGAACGCCGGACCCATCATCGCGAGGGCCGCCGGGTAGCCGGCCAGTTCCTCCGTGTCGAAGTCGACGGCGAGCAGGCTGCCCGGCGCGGTGGCCTCGTAGAGCTCGTCGAGGGTGCGGGCCAGCGTCTCGTCGTCGAGGAACGCGGCCAGACCGAGGAAGACCACGCCGACCGGTCTCCTCCCCCACCCCGGCACGAACCGGTGCAGCTGGGCGCGGTCGACCGTGCCGATGTCCGTGGCGTCGCCGTAGCCGTAGCCGGCCCGGTCGCTGCCGGCCAGCAGGCGCTGGCCGAGGCGGATGGTGACCGGGTCGACGTCGGTGTAGAGAACGGTGGCGTCCGGGGCGACCTCGTGCACGTTGCCCATGGTGGGTACCCCGGCGCCGAAGACGAGGAAGCTGTCGACCCCCTGCGCGGCCATCGCCCGGACCGCCCGGCCGAGAAACGCGCGCAGCTCGCGGAAGACCGGCTCGCACGGCCCGTACGCCTGCTCGAAGTCGCGGGCGGCCGCCACGTCGACCGGGAAGTGGTGCTCCCCGCCGAGCCAGAAATCGATCATCCGCGCGGTGCTCGGCTGGTCCGGCTCAACCATCGACGACGCTCCCTCCCCGGTGGGCGTGGACAGCGTACCCACCGGCCGGCCTGCGCGGTATCGGCCCGCCGACGGGTTCCCGGCCGCGATACTGGCCGGAGAGCGGCGGGAGGTGGGCGGTGAACTCGGCGAACGGCGCGGCGGTGGTCGTCGGCGTGGACGGCTCGGACTCGTCGCTGCGCGCCGTGCGGCTCGCCGCCGTCGAGGCGGCCCGCCGGCACCGGCCACTGCGGATCGTGCACGCCTTCATCTGGCCCCTGCTGCGCGTGCCGGTCGACGCCCCCGCCGCCGGCCCGCCCGGCGCCGGCCTGCGGCACCAGGCGGAGCAGGTCGTCGCCGCCGCCACCGCCGAGGCCGAGGCGACGGTGCCCGGGTTGCGGATCTCCGGCGAGATCATCGACGGCGAGGCCGCCGCGGTGCTGCTCGGCGAGTCGCCGGCCGCCGCGATGATCGTGCTCGGCGACCGGGGGCTCGGCGGCTTCTCCGCCCTGGTGGTGGGGTCCGTCGCGGTGCAGGTCGCCGCGTACGCCGACTGTCCCGTGCTGGTCGCCCGGGGCACCGACCACCCCGACGGGGCCGTCGTCGTCGGCGTGGACGGCTCCGAGACGGCCCGGCTCGCCGCGGAGTTCGCCATGGAGGAGGCGTCGGTACGCGGCGCGGCGGTCGTCGCGTTGCACGCCTACCGGCATCCGACCTCCACCGGCCCCGGGGACATGCGACCCCTGGTGTACGACGACGCCGAGCTGCGTTCCGAGGAGGAGCGGGTGGTCGCCGAGTCGATGGCGGGGCTCACGCAGCGGTGGCCGGACGTGCCCGTCACCCGGGAGACGACGCGGGGCCGCCCCACCACCGTGCTCGCCGAGGCGTCCCGGCGGGCCCAGCTGCTGGTGGTCGGCCGGCAGGGACGCGGCGAGCTGACGGGGCTGCTGCTGGGCTCGGTGAGCCAGTCGCTGCTGCACCACGCCGACTGCCCGGTCGCGGTGGTCCGCGCGCCGCGCTGAGCCGGGCACCGCGCCGGACCGGTCGCGGGGTTGGCCCCCGCGCAGGCGGGTAGACGAGCGCGGTACGCCAACGGCGACGACGACCGGAGGAGGCAGTGATGCCAGGACCACGGCCGGGCAGCAACGCGTACGACAAGCAGCGGGCACGCATCCGGAACGCGATCGACGATTCGGGACGACGGGTGCCGGACGACAAGGCCAACGACGTGGCCAACCGGATCCTGCAGTCCGACCGGGGACAGCGGGGGGTCGTCCGCGGCGAGCGGGTCTACGGCCCCAAGGGCGAGCGCGAACCGGGCGACCCGAGGTGAGGGCGACGAACCTGGCCGACGGGGCGATCGCCGGCGCGGTCGGCAGCGCCGCCCTGAACATGGTCAGCTACCTCGACATGGTGCTGCGGGCGCGGCCCGCGAGCAGCACCCCGGAGGCGACCGCCGGGCGGGTGGCCCAGGTGGCACACGTCGACCTGGGGCCCGAGGATCGGGCGGCCAACCGCCGCTCGGGCCTCGGGCCCCTGCTCGGCTACGGCATCGGCGTGGCGGCCGGCGTCGGGTACGCCCTGCTCGCCCGGGGCCGCCGGATGCCGCTGCCGCTGGCCGCCGGGGTGCTCGGCGGCACCGTCATGACGATGTCCGACGGGTCGATGACCGTGCTGGGCGTGACCGATCCGCGCACGTGGCGCCGGTCCGACTGGCTGGCCGACATCGTGCCGCACCTCGCGTACGGCGTGGCGGCCGCAGCCACCTGGAACCGGCTGCGGCCGCCCGTCGCGGGCCGGAGCTGCTAGCCCCGGGCGCTCTCGTCGTCGGCGACCGGCTCCGTGGCCGGGCCGTACGGCGACACCTGCCCCCGGGGCACCGGGCGGCCCTCGTCGCCGTGCGACGAGCCGCGGTTGCGCGGGTGCCCCGCGGGGTTGGGGCCCTTGCTGTCCTGGCTGGTGGCGCCCTTGTTGTTGCGGCGGAACTCCTCCTGCTGCGGGTTCACCACGGGTTTCTCCTTCCGGGGTCCGGCCGTGTCCGACGTCGCTTACCCGTCGGCCCCGGCCGCATACCCGCCGGGGCGGACGGTCGCAGGGGTGGCCGGGCGCAGGGCGGGTACACCCGGAGGATGGGCGACGACCGGAAGGTGGCGCGGGTCCTGCTGGAGCGGCGCGGCCGCACGTACGCCGAGGAGGCGGGCATCACGCTCGCCGACCGGCCCGCCCCGCTCTACCAGCTGCTGGTGCTCGCCACGCTGCTGAGCACCCGGATCCGGGCCCGGGTGGCCGTGGCGGCCGCCCGCGAACTCTTCGCCGCCGGCTACCGGACCCCGCAGGCGATGGAGGCGGCGAGCTGGCAGGATCGGGTCGACGCGCTGGGCCGGGGCCACTATCGCCGCTACGACGAGCGGACCTCGACGATGCTCGGCACCGGCGCCCGGCTGTGCCTGGACCGCTGGCGGGGCGACCTGCGCCGGCTGCACCGCGACGGCGGCGGTGAACCGGCCGGGCTGCGCCGGCTGCTGACCGAGTTCCCCGGCATCGGCCCCACCGGCGCCGACATCTTCCTGCGCGAGGCGCAGGTGGCCTGGGCCGACCTGCGCCCGTACGCCGACCGGCGGGCGCTGGCCGGCGCGAAACGCCTCGGCCTGCCCGGCTCGGCGGACCGGCTGGCCGGGCTGGTCGACCCGGGCGACTTCGGCCGGCTCGCCTCGGCGCTGGTCCGGGTGGCCCTCGGCGAGGAGTCCGCCGGGGAGGTCACCCGCGCCGCCGCCGGGTGAGCGGGTTACTTGGCCGTCTTGTCGCCCGGCTTCGTCAGGTGCCACACCAGCAGCGCCGCCAGCAGCGCGAGCACGACGAGGCCGCCGGAGAGGCCTCGGCCGTCCTCCTCGCTGCGGCCGGTGGTGCCGAAGTAGATCACCGCGAGCCCGGCCAGCACGGTGACGAACGTCCGCATCCCTCGGTCCTTCACGTACCGGAGCGTATGTCCTGATCCATGCCGTTCGTGGCGATCCGGCCGCCGTCACCCGACCGGGTCGGGGCCGGCGGAGAAGCCGCGCAGCCGGACCCGGCGGATCGTGCGGCCGGCCACCTCCACCACCTCGACGGTCAGCCCCGGCAGGTGCACGGTCTCCCCCGGCCCGGTCGGCAGGTGCCCCAGCCCGGCCAGCACCAGCCCGGCCACCGTCGTGTACTCCCGCGACGGCCGGAAGTGCAGGCGCACGCCGACGTCGGCCAGGTCGTGCAGCGGGAAGTCGCCGGGCATCAGCAGCGAGCCGTCCGGTTCCCGGGTCACCCCGGTCACGTCCCGGTCGGTCTCGTCGTACAGCTCCCCGACGACCTCCGCCAGCAGGTCCTCCATCGTGATCATGCCGTCGACCCCGCCGTGCTCGTCGACGACCAGGGCGAGCTGCTGGTGGCACAGCCGCAGCTCGCGCAGCGCCTCGGAGACGGGCAGGGTGCCGGGCAGCAGCAGCGGCGGACGGGCCCGGTCGGCGACCGTCGCCGCGTCCGCCCCGACGAGTTCGCGGATGTGCACCACGCCCCGCACCGCGTCGAGCCCACCCGGCCCCACGACCGGGGCGCGGGAGCGGCCGGCGGCGGCGAGCCGGCGCAGCCCGTCGACCGCGGGCATCGTCGCGGGGAGCACCGTGACGGCCAGCCGGGGCACCAGGATGTCCCGCAGCGTCCGGCCGGCGATGTCGAACGCGCCGGTGAGGATCTCCCGCTGCTGTGCGGACAGGCCCCGCTGGCTGACCAGGATCTCCCGCAGCTCGTCCTCGGTCATCTCCGTACGGCTGGCGCGCGGGTCCCCGCCGGCGAGCCGCACCACCACGTCGGTGGCCTTGCTGAGCAGCCAGACCGCCGGCCGCGACAGCCGGGCCAGCAGGTCCAGCGGCCCGGCGCTGACCAGGCCCCAGCGTTCCGCGCGCTGCATCGCCAGCCGCTTGGGGGCCAGTTCGCCGACGACCAGGGTGACGAACGTCAGCAGCACGGTGACCAGGACGACCGCGACGCCGCGCGCGGCCCCGCCGAGGAAGCCCAGCGGCCCCACCAGCGGCTCGGCCAGGGAGATCGCGGCGGCGGCGGAGGCGAGGAACCCGGCCAGGGTGATGCCGAGCTGGATGGTCGCCAGGTACCGGTTGGGGTCGCGGACCAGCCGGGCCAGCCGCTCACCGGACCGGCTGCGCCGCCCCAACTGCCGCACCTGCCCCTCGCGCAGCGTCACCAGCGCCATCTCGCTGCCCGACAGGGCGGCGTTGACCAGCACCAGCACCGCCACCAGCGCGAGCTGACCGAGCTGCGCCCCCATGTCAGTCGACCTCCAGGTCGTCGAGGGAGATCTTGTGCGTCATCAGCCACCGGGCGAGCGCCGACATCCCGAACAGCCACAGCGGCGCGGACTCGGTGGTGCCGTTGGTGGCGAAGATCGCGAAACGCAGGTCCGGCGCCCGGTACGCCTCGATCCGCCACTTGTGCTGCCGGTCCCGCCAGACCGCGGAAGGGTCCATGGCGCCACGCTAGGCGACCACCGGCCCCAGCGGGGCGGCTTCAGGACCGGGCCGTCACCACGACCCGCGCGTCGTCGGGCAGCCGACGGGTGGCGCCGCGACGGTCCAGCAGCTCCAGCAGCGGCACCGCGACCCGGCGGGTGGTGTCCAGCGCCCGCCGCGCGGCGCTGAGCGTGAACGGCTGGGGCAGCCCGGCCAGCACCCGCACGGCGTCGTCGGCCGCGCCGGGCAGCAGCACCACGTTCTCGGCGAGGCGCAGCAGCGCCCCCGCACGGACGGCCGCGCCGATCTCCCGGGGACCCAGCCCCAGGTCGGCGAGGTGCTCGGCCTCGGGGGCACGGAACGGGCGGTCGGCGTACTCGGCGCGGACCCGGGCCACGGCCCGGGCCACCGGTTCCGGCAGCGCGTCGAGCGCCGACGCGGTGACCCGGCCGGCGCGCAGCCGCAGCGGCGGCCGGACCAGCGCCTCGACCAGCGCCCGCTCGGGCAGGTCCAGGCGCTGGCGCAGCAGCTCGACCGGCGCGCCCGCCTCCAGCGGGTGCTCCCGCGAGTGCCGGGCGACCTCCTCGACCAGCCGGGCGCCGAGGCCCCGCCAGTGCTCCGGGTCGGCCAGCCAGTCGCCGGCGACCGGCCGGCCGGTGACCTCGACGCCCATGCGGATCAGGTCGGCGGCCCGGGCCAGCCGCCGCCGGCGCAGCTCGCCGGCCAGCTCGGGGCGGCCGTCGACCGCCGCCAGCACCGCCGCGCGGGCGACCGCCGCGCCCCGACGGGTCAGCGGCGGCGGAGCCACGTCCAGCACGGTCACCCCGCCCGCGACGTGGTGCCGGCCCGGGTCGCGCAGCAGCGCCCGGTCCCCGACCAGCAGCGGCAACGGCCGCGCCAGCCGCAGCCGGGCCGTGTCCGGGCCGAGCGGCCGGACCCGGGCCGGCACCGCCGCCGCGCCGATGTGCAGGGTCAGGGTGGCCGGCAGGTCCCCGGTCGGATCGCCGGCCAGCCGCACGTCCAGCAGGTCCGTGCGGTGGAACCGGCCGGGGGTGAGCAGCGCGTCGCCGCGCCCCAGGCGGTCCCGGGGCGTGCCGCGCAGGTTCACCGCCACCCGGGCGACCGGGCCGACCTCGGGCCGGGCCACGCCGAGGGAGTGCAGGCCGCGTACCCGCACCGGCTCCGCGCTGCCGGCCAGCTCCAGCTCGTCGCCCACCCGCAGCCGACCGGCGCCGAGCGTGCCGGTCACCACCGTGCCGGCGCCGCGGACGGTGAAGGCGCGGTCCACCCACAGCCGCACCGGGGCGTCGGCCCGCGGGGCGGGCAGCCGGGCGGCGAGCCGGTCCAGCGCCGCGCGCAGCTGCGGCAGCCCGGCGCCGGTCGCCGCGCTCACCGCCACCGCGTCCACCGCGCCGAGGGAGGTGGCGGCCAGCTCCGCCCGGGCGCGGGCCGTCGCCGGCCCCGGATCCGCCAGGTCCGCGCGGGTCACCACCAGCAGGCCGTACGACACCCCGAGCGCGTCCAGTGCCGCCAGGTGCTCGGCCGACTGCGGCATCCAGCCCTCGTCGGCGGCGACGACGACCAGCGCGGCGGGCACCGGGCCGACGCCGGCGAGCATGTTCGGCACGAACCGCTCGTGCCCCGGCACGTCGACGAACGCCACCGTCGCGCCCGAGGGCAGGGTGCTCCAGGCGAAGCCGAGGTCGATGGTCATGCCCCGGCGGCGTTCCTCGGCCCACCGGTCGGGTTCCATCCCGGTCAGCGCCCGCACCAGTGTCGACTTGCCGTGGTCGACGTGCCCGGCGGTGGCCACCACGAACACGCCTCAGCCCTCCCCGGGCACGCGCAGCACGGCGGCACGCAGCACCGCGTCGGCGTCGGCGGGCACGCAGCGCAGGTCCAGCAGCAGCCGCCCGCGTACCACCCGGCCCAGCACCGGCGGGTCGCCGAGGCGCAGCGGAGACGCGTACCGCTCGGGCAGGGCGAGCGCCCACGAGGGCAGCTCGACGCCGGGGGCGCCACCGCCGCCGACGACCGCCCCGGCGGGCACCACCTGCGCCTCGCACCCGTCGGCGGCGAGCGCGGCGCACAGCCGCTCGGTGCGCGCCCGCAGCGCGCCCGGGTCGGCATGCAGCGCCGCGCGGGTAGGGGTGGCCGGATCGGCGAGGGTGGCGGCGAGCGCGGCGAGGGTCAGCTTGTCCACCCGCAGCGCCCGGGCGAGGGGGTGCCGGCGCAGCCGCTCGACCAGTTCGGCGGTGCCGAGCACCAGGCCGGCCTGCGGGCCGCCGAGCAGCTTGTCGCCGCTGGCGGTGACCAGCGCCGCCCCGGCCCGCAGGGTGCTGGCGGCGTCCGGCTCGGCGGGCAGCAGCTCATCGGGCGCGAGCAGCCCGGAGCCGATGTCGGCGACCACGGGGACGCCGAGGGTGGCCAGCGCCCGTACGGGCACCGCGGAGGTGAAGCCGGTGACCTGGAAGTTCGACGGGTGCACCTTGAGCACGAAGCCGGTACGGGGACCGATGGCGGCGGCGTAGTCGTCGAGCGTGCTGCGGTTGGTGGTGCCGACCTCGCGCAGCCGGGCGCCGGTGCTCTCCAGCAGGTCGGGCAGGCGGAACCCGTCGCCGATCTCCACCAGCTCGCCCCGGCTGACGACGATCTCGGCGTCGGCGGCCAGCGCGGTCGCGGCGAGCACCAGCGCGGCGGCGCCGTTGTTGACCACGTGCACCGCGCCCGCGTCCGGCACCGCGGCCGCGAGGGCGTCGAGGGCGTCGCGTCCACGCCGGGCCCGCCGCCCGGTGAGCAGGTCCAACTCGACGTCGGTGTGCCCGCTGGCGGCGGCGACCGCCGCCACGGCGGCGGGCGACAGCGCGGCGCGACCCAGGTTGGTGTGCAGCACCACGCCGGTGGCGTTGAGCACCGCCCGGGGCGCCGGCGCGGGCAGGGCGGCCAGCGCGGCGTCGCGTACCGCCTCGGGGGTGATCTCGCCCCGGCGGGCGCGCTCCTGGGCGCGGTGGACGGCGGCCTTGACCCGCTCCCGCCCCAGGGTGCCCGCCACGGCGGCCAGCCGGGGGTCGGCGAGCAGCGCGTCGGTGCGCGGCACCCGCCGGCGCGGATCTGCCGCGACGTCCCCCATGATCCCCACTTCCGCAGCATGGCGGAGACGGACGGGAATCGAACCCGCCTGGCCCGGATCCCGGACCACACCGGTTTTGAAGACCGGGAGGGGCACCAGCCGCCTGAACGCCTCCACGCAGCAGTGAACCACAGGCCCGGCGGACGTGTGCGGGGAGGCGTCAGCCCTCGGCGGCGCGCCGCCGCGCGAGGCGCTCCCGCTGCGGCACCACCGTGTACTTCGGATCCTTCGCCGAGGCCACGCCGCCCTCGAAGATGCCGAACCGGGTCGCCACCGAGGCGCCCAGCAGCGCCACCCCGGACAGCGCGGAGAGCGTACGGCTGCGCCGACCCAGCAGCGCGCCGGCCACCCCCACGGCGGCCAGGGCCCGCCCCGCGCGCAGCAGGCGACCGGGCCGGCCGGTGCGGTAGGGCTCGCTGAGCAGCCCGAGCCGGGTCTCCACCCGGTGCGCGCCGTACAGCTCCAGGGCCGCGCCCGCCACCGCCATCCGACGGGCGGGACCGGCCTGCGCGGCGGGCGCGGCGATCAGCCCCACGCCCGCGCCGCTGGCCAGGGCGCTGCCCGCGAAGATGACAGGCAGTTCCGGGTACGCCTCGTGCCACGACGGCACGGCCGTGTCGGCCAGCAGCACCCCCGTGTACGTCGCCAGCGCCGGCGCGGTCGCCGCGGCGGCCAGCCCGGCGGCGTGCCCCACCGGCGGCAGCACCCGGCGGGCGAGGCCGGGCAGCCCCCGCTCGGGCAGCCACGCCGCGCCCTCGGCGACCGCCGCGAGCCCGGCGGCCGGGCCGAAGGCGCCGAGGATCCAGGTGCCCACGGACATGGGCGAGGTGGGCTTGGCCACCCGCAGCATGTGGTGGAACCGGGCGGGCCGCCCCAGGTCCTTGATCAGGAAGACGGTGCTGGCGGTGACCGCCGCCAGCGAGGCGACCCGGCCGGCACGGCGCAGCGCGGGGCGGCCGGTGAGCTGCCCGCCGGCCGCGAGCAGCGACGAGCCGGCCGCCAGCCCGCCGGTGAACAGGTACGCGGCGATGTCCCACTTCCAGACCGGCGCCTTGAGGATCGGCCGGCCGTAGTAGGAGGTGAACTCGGCCTCCGGGACCCTCAGCTCCTCGCCGCCGCGCCGCCTGCGCCCACCGCGCTCCGGACTCATGAGGAACCTCCCACGAACGCGGCCACGGCCGCCGCCGCCATCGCCAGCGCGGCCAGGCCGGCGCGCTTCCACATCTTCGGCAGGTCCCGGGTGGTCACCACCGGGTCCGGCGGCAGCCCGTACACCTCGGGCTCGTCGAGCAGCAGGAAGAACGCGCCGTCGCCGCCGACCCCGTCGCCCGGGTCGTGCCCGTAGAGCCGCGCCTCGGGCACGCCCCGCTCGTGCAGCGTCGCCACCCGGGCCGCGGCCCGCTCCCGCAGTTCGTCGAGGGGGCCGTACTGGATGGACTCGGTCGGGCACGCCTGCGCGCAGGCCGGAGTGTTGCCCGCGCCGATCCGGTCGTAGCACAGCGTGCACTTCCACGCCCGGCCGTCGCCCTTGCGCTGGTCGATGACGCCGTAGGGGCAGGCGGAGATGCAGTAGCCGCAGCCGTTGCAGATGTCCTCCTGCACCACCACCGTGCCGAACTCGGTGCGGAACAGCGAGCCGGTGGGGCAGACGTCGAGGCAGGCCGCGTGGGTGCAGTGCTTGCAGACGTCGGACATCATCAGCCAGCGGAAGTCGGTGCGCCCCTCCGCGCCCCCGGCGCGCCCCGGCGGCTGCGCTCCGGGCATCCCCAGGAACTCCGGCCCGTCGGTCCGGCCGGCCGTGCCCGTGACTGCGGGGCCCGTGCTCGTGCCGGTGCCGGCGGCCATCCGTGCGGCCGCGTCCGCCGCGCCCGGCGGCACCCCCGGCTCCGTGCCGGTCGGGTTGCCGACGCCGGCGGCCACGGCCGCCGACGAGGCGCTGACCGAGCCGCCCGTCGGCGTGCCGGCGAACGGCGGGCTGCGGTGCCCCGCCGGGCGGGGCTGCTCGACGAACGCGACGTGCCGCCACGAGTTCGCGGTCAGCGCGCCGGTGTTGTCGTACGACATGCCGAGCAGGTCCAGCCCCGAGCCGGGGACGTCGTTCCACTCCTTGCACGCCACCTCGCACGCCTTGCAGCCGATGCAGACGCTGGTGTCGGTGAAGAAGCCCATCCGGGGCGGGGCGTCGGTCCAGCCGGCCTCCGGAGCGGGGTCCAGCGGCCCGGACAGGCTGTGCGGGTCAGGAAGCATCGCGGCCCTCCCCGGCGCCGTCGGCGGGCTCCGGCGGGGCGAGCGCCCCCGGGGTGAGCGTCGGGGCCGGCCGGCCGGGGACGATGCCCGCCCGCCGCTGGTAGTCGGCCACCAGGTCCAGCAGGGCCGGGCCGGTGGGCCGCCGACCGGGCCGCACGTCACAGGTACCGATCTTGCTCTCCTGGATCAGCACGTTCGGGTCCAGGGTGATCCCGAACAGGTCGTTGGCCGAGTCGCCCGTCACCAGGCCCTCGAACCCGAAGTGGTACGGCAGCCACACCTGGTGGATCACCCGGCCGTCCACGCGCAGCGGGCTGAGCCGGTCGGTGACCAGCACCTTCGCCTCGATGACCGCCCGCCCGCTGACCAGGTGCGCCCAGTCCAGGTGCGCCAGGCCCACCTCGGCGGCCAACTCCGGGGACACCTCGACGAACATCTCCGGTTGCAGCTCCGCCAGGGGCCGCACCGTACGGCTCATCCCGCCCGCCGTGTGGTGCTCGGTGAGCCGGCTGACCGTGAACACGTACGGGAAGACCTGACTGTGCTCCTGCGGCGGGCTCGGGTTCACCGAGTTCACCGGGTGCGCGTACACCTTGCGGGTGGGGTTGGCCTGCTGCCGGTAGAACGGGTTGCGCACCGGCGATTCGGCCGGCTCGTAGTGCGTCGGCAGCGGCCCGTCCAGCACGCCGCTGGGCGCGTACAGCCAGCCCTTGCCGTCGCCCTGCATGACGAACGGGTCGTCGCCGGCGATCCCCTCCGGGCCGGACGCCCCCTCCGGCGGCCGGTAGGTCGGCGGCTTGGTCCGCTCGAAGTCCGGCACGTCGTAGCCGGTCCACTCCCCGGCGTCCGGGTCCCACCAGACGTAGCGCTTGCGTTCGCTCCACGGCCGGCCCTGCGGGTCCGCCGAGGCCCGGTTGTAGAGGGTGCGCCGGTTCGCCGGCCACGCCCAGCCCCACTCGGCCGCCACCCAGTCCTGCTCGTGGCGCGACCGGCGCCGCGCCGCCTGGTTGACGCCGTCGGCGTACACCCCGGAGTAGATCCAGCAGCCCACGGCAGTGGAACCGTCGTCGCGGGCCTCGGCGAACGTGGACAGCGGGCGGCCGGTCGCCACCTCGTACCCGTTGATCTCGCGCAGCACCGCCTCGGCGAGCGGCTCGGCGTGCGGACCGTGCGTGGGATAGTCCCAGGCCAGGTCGAGCAGCGCCCGGTCGCGCGGCAGGTCGGAGCCGGCCAGCTTCTCCCGCAGCCGGCGCCCGAGGTGGTAGAAGAACCACAGCTCGGAGCGGGCGTCGCCCGGCGGTTCGACGGCCTTCTCCCGCCACTGCAGCAGCCGCTGGGTCTGGGTGAAGGTGCCCTCCTTCTCCACGTGCGAGGCGGCCGGCAGGAAGAACACCTCCGTCCTGCACTGCTCCGGCACGATCTCGCCGGTGGCGACCTCGGGGCTGTTGCGCCAGAACGTCGCGCTCTCGATCATGAAGAGGTCGCGGACCACCAGCCAGTCCAGGTTCGCCATGCCGAGGCGCTGCGCCCGGCCGTGCGCCGAGCCGACCGCCGGATTCTGGCCGAGCAGGAAGTAGCCCCGCACCTTCCCGTCGATCATGTTCAGCACCTGCTGGTACGTCCCGTGGTCGCCGGTCATCCGGGGCATGTACCCGTAGCAGAAGTCGTTCTCCGGCGTCGCCGCGTCCCCCCAGTACGCCTTGAGCAGGCTCGCCGCGTAGGCGCGGGCGTTGCCCCAGAAGCCCTTCTGGCCCGGGTGGCGGATGCTGTCCACCCACTCGTCGAAGGTGGGGTGGTCGGCGTGGTGCGGCATCGGCAGATAGCCGGGGAGCAGGTTGAACAGCGTCGGGATGTCCGTGGAGCCCTGGATGCTGGCGTGCCCGCGCAGGGCCAGGATGCCCCCGCCGGGGCGGCCCATGTTGCCCAGCAACAGCTGGATGATCGCGCCGGTACGGATGTACTGCACGCCGACGCTGTGCTGCGTCCACCCCACGGAGTAGATGAGCACGCCGGTGCGCTCGCGGCCCGAGTTGGCCGTCCACGCCTCGGCCAGCTCCAGGAACTTCTCCCGGGGGATGCCGCAGACCCGCTCCACCATCTCCGGGGTGTAGCGGGCGAAGTGCCGCCTGAGGATCTGGTAGACGCAGCGCGGGTGCTGCAACGTCTCGTCCCGCTCCACCTGCCCGCCCACCTCGGCGCCGTGCGACTCGTGGCGCAGCCCGGCGGCGGTGTCCCGCTCCTGCGCGGTGTGCCCGCTGCCGGAGTCGGACTCGTGGCCCGCGTACTGCCAGGAGTCCTGGACGTAGCTGCCCGTCTCCGGGTCGAAGCCGGAGAAGAAGCCGTCGCCGTCCTCGGTGTCGACGAAGCGCTCGCTGACGATCGTCGCGGCGTTGGTGTACGCCAGCACGTACTCCCGGAAGTCCAGCTCGTTCTCCAGGATGTGGCGCACCACGCCTCCGAGCAGCGCGATGTCGGAGCCCGCGCGGATCGGCAGGTACGTGTCGGCCACCGCGCTGGTGCGGGTGAACCGCGGATCGACGTGGAACACCTTGGCGCCGCGCCGCTTGGCCTCCATCACCCACTGGAAGCCCACCGGATGGGCCTCGGCCATGTTCGAGCCCTGGATGACGATGACGTCAGCGTTGGCGACGTCCTGCTGGAAGTCCGTCGCGCCACCGCGACCGAAGCTGGCCCCCAGACCGGGGACGGTGGCGGAGTGTCAAATGCGCGCCTGGTTCTCGATCTGGAGCGCCCCCATCGCCGTGAAGAGCTTCTTGATGAGGTAATTTTCCTCGTTGTCCAGCGTCGCCCCACCCAGGCTGGAGATGCCCAGCGTGCGGTTGAGCGGCCGGCCCTGCGCGTCGACGTCCTCCCAGGTCTCCGCCCGCGCGGCGAGGATCCGGTCGGCGATCATGTCGAGCGCGACGTCGAGCTCCAGATCCTCCCACTCGGTGGCGTAGGGCCGCCGGTAGCGGACCTTCGTCTGCCGCAGCGGGCTGGTGACGAGGCTCTTGCTGGCCGACCCCTTCGGGCACAGCCGGCCCCGGGAGATCGGGCTGTCCGGGTCGCCCTCGATCTGGGTGACCGCGCCGTCGGTGACGAAGACGCGCTGGCCGCAGCCCACCGCGCAGTAGGGGCAGACCGACCGCGCCACGCTGTCGGCGGTCTCGGTGCGGGCGGTCAGCTCCGCCGAGCGGCCCGACTGCGCGGCGGCGCCCCGGCCCAGCGGGTCGGTGCCGGTGAGCTGCCGGTATACCGGCCAGCCCTGGATGAAGGTCCGCAGGCCCACGCGCGACACCCCCTCTCCCGACCTGTCCGGCACAGCCAACATGAACATAGGCCAGGCCGCCCGGGACCGCGACCCGTGCCGCCGGATCACCACCCCGACGGTCACCGCCCGCTTCCCACGGCGTCGCCCCTGGCCGTACGCGGCCGGCTCGGGCTGACCCCGTCCCTGCGGGCCTGCCGGCCGGGACGTCGCTGGCGGTACGCGGACGGCGGGCGGGACGGCGCACGCGGTACCCGGCCGGTGCGGGCGGCGGGCGGCGGGATGCTGGCTTGGGAGCATGGCCGCTCGCGACCGGTGTCCGGGCGGCGGCCGGCGCGATGTCGGCTGCACGTGTGTCCCGGCGCGGTGGCCCCCTCGATGTCGGCTGCACCTGTGTCCGGGCGGCGGTCGGCGCGATGTCGGCTGCTCCGGTGGCCGGGCGCGGTGGTCCGCTCGATGCCGGCTGCGGGGCGGCGAAGACAACGCCGCCCCCGGGCCCGGAGGCTCGGGGGCGGCGCCGGTGTCGGTGTGCAGGTCGCCTCTCGGCGAGTGGCGCGACGCGGCTCCAGCCGGACGGTATTCCGCGAAGGCAATTTAGGTGAGGCCCGGGGACACTGGACACACCGACACCTCATTCAACCAGCCGACGGCCTGCGATGTTCCGCCGGCGGTGGATGTGCCGCTGGCCGGCACCCCGTGTTCGGGTGCCGGCCAGCGATCCCCCTTGTGGTGGAAAGTCTGTGTCAGCTGTTCCAGTGCTCGGCGACCAGGTCGGCGGCCTGCTGCTCCCACTGGGCGTAGTGGTCCGGGTAGGCCGAGACCTGCACCGTCTGCGCGGCCTTGGTCAGCGGCATGTCCTGCCACCCGTCGACCTGCTTGAGGCCCTTCAGGAACGCCGTCGTCGAGTACTCGGGGTCGGTGATCTGCTCGACTGTGCCCCACCCGGAGGACGGGCGCTGCTGGAACAGGCCCTGCGAGTCGTGGTCGTTGCGGTCACCCAGGTGACCCAGGTTCTCCAGCTTCGACTCCTGCAACGCGGTAGCGATCGACACCACCGCGGCGCGCTCGTCCATGCCGGCCTTCTTCGTCGCCGCGATGATCGCCTTCACGTTGGCGACCTGCTCGTCGGAGAGGTCGATACGCGACTGGGTGCCCTGCACGCCGTGCGGGATCAGCTTGGCCTTGTCGACCGACGGCTTGTCGGCCTGCACGGCCACCGCCACTGCCCTGGCGTCCACGGACGGGGCCGCGTGCGCGGTCGCGGGACCGGCGAACACGCCACCGGCGAACGCGAGACCAGCGATACCGAGAACGCTCTTACGGATGATCGTGTTCATCAGAAACGCTCCATTCGGGGGTTGGCACCCACACACCGAAGGGGGATCGGCTTCACGCGGGTGCAAGCACCGTCGGCGCTCATGCGAACTCACGGGGGATCTCCAGCGAACCTGGAGAGGATCTCCGACATTGAGCCGGAGGAAAGATCAGATCGGCCGTGCCGGCCGGATGGCCCGTGCGGGCCAGAAGGGGGCCGGGCTGTCGTGCGGGGCGGGGGACGCCCTCGCGTCGGCCGGACCATGTGTAACCACCGCCGGCCCGCCATCATTCCGGGGGCCCCGGGCCCGCCAACCCATCGGGGCGGCGTGACTCGGCGGCGTGCGTCTTGCTCGGCCGTACGCAGGATGTAACGACCCCGCCCCCGCCACGATTCCGCCCCCACGATGCCCCCGGTCACACCCCCAAACCGCACACCCGGCACCGACACGCCAACCCGCTGACGACTCACCGGCTCAAGCCGCCCCAGACAGCTACCACGAAACCGGACATCCGGTCACACCCGGGTCCACGGGTTATCGACTCCCGGCTCACTTGCTCGGCCGGCTCACCAAGGCCCCTTGGGCTCGTCGTGCTCATCCAAGTGAACCCGGGTGAGCCGGGGTGGGCCCGATGAGCCGGAAGGGCCCGGTGAGCCGGATGGGCCGGACGGGCCGGACGAGCCGGACGAGCCGGACGAGCGGGTACGAGAGGCCCCCTGGAGGGGCCGTTTCTTGCCAAGATCTCCGGTAGCCCGGCGGGCGGACGCGAGAGCTTGCCAAGATCTCCGGTGGGATCCCGGCGAACGGCGCGAGAGTGGGCACCGACGGGGTGTGGCCCGCCGTGCCCGGCGCAGGGATCAAGCCTGACCGCCCGGAGCCGGGCACGGCGGGCCACACCCCCACCACGACGCACCGCACGCCACGGAACCATCCGACGCTGGCAGTAACCACCACGTCGAGAACGCAGAACCCAGCCCCGGCGACCCGCGCTCGCCCCCCGGCCAGGAGCACGAAAACCATCCCGACCACGCCCCGCCAGCCGCGACACCGGCGAAACCGCGATCCCCAGCGGCCCGACCTGGGGTTACCCTGACAGCATGCAGGCCCTCTCCCCCGCTCCGACCCGCGCGGCCCATCTGGCCCGTCCGGGCCGGCCCGCCGTGGTGGCCCGCACCCTCACCGAGCTGGCCGGCCCCACCCGTGGCGTGGTGGAGCTGCCGGTGCGGCTGATGTGGAACTCCGACCGCACCTTCGACCTGGGCGATCCGGACGAACTGCTCTGGATGTACGAGAACGTACTGCGCGAGACCACCCGCGCGGAGGATCTCCGGCTGCTCATCAACGGGCGCACGCTGCGCCGGGTGTGGCGGCTGCTCAACCTGCCCCGGGGCGTACGCCAGGCGTGGGAGAGCCACCACCGGGGGCTGCGTACGGCGTGAGCACCGCCCACCCGCACGAGTTCTACCGCGAGGTGGCCCGGGTGGCCCTGTCCGCTGCCGGGCCGTACCGGTTCGTGCTCGGCGGCGGGGTGGCCTGGGCCGCGCACGGGCTGGTGACCCGCCCGACGGAGGACGTGGACCTGTTCGCGGACGTGGAGGGGGCAGCCGCGGCGGCGGCGGACGGGGTGCGGACGGCACTGGAGCGGGCGGGGTTCGAGGTGACCGACGCGGACCCCGACAGCGAGCTGGCCGAGCTGTTCGACGGCTTCGACCGGGACCTGAGGGACTTCGTGGTGAGCCGGGACGGGCGGCTCATCCGGCTCAGCCTGGCCCGCCTCGACCGGCACCGTAGCCCGGTGGTGATGGACCTCGGCCCGGTGATGGACGTGCGGGACCTGATGGCGAACAAGACCGCCGCCCTGGTCAACCGGCGGGAGGTCCGGGACTACATCGACGTCGCGGCGGCCCTGGAGCACCACGACGTGGCGGAGCTGCTGGACCTGGCCCGCCAGCTCGACCCGGCCCTCGACGAGGACGACGTCCGGGCCGCCGGCCGCTACCTGGATCGCCTGCCCGACCGCCGGTTCGCCCGCTACGGCCTGGACCCCGCCGCCGTCGCCCAGGTCCGCGCCCGCCTGGCCCCCTGGCCCCGCTGACCACCCACCCACGACCTCCCGTCCCTCCGCGCGCCCCTAGCCCCGCACCTCTCGCCGTCGATCATGCGCTTCTGGCGGACAGAAAGTGCTGGTCCTTCCCTTTTGCGGGGCACCACAAATGCATGATCGACGCGGGTCAGGGGCGCGGGTCAGGGGCGCGGGCAGCGAGGGCGGGACAGGGGCACGCGGGCGGGGCAGCAGGGGCAGGGCGGGTTACTTTGTGGGGCGGCCGCCCGTTACGCCGAGGATCTCGCCGGTGACGTAGCTGGATTCCTGGGAGGCGAAGAAGACGTACGCGGGGGCCAGCTCGGCCGGCTGGCCGGGGCGTCCCTCCGGGGTGTCCTGGCCGAACTTCTCGACCTTCTCGTTCGGCATCGTCGCCGGGATCAGCGGCGTCCAGATCGGGCCCGGCGCCACCGCGTTCACCCGGATCCCCCGCTCGGCCAGGTCCGCGGCGAGCGCCTTGGTGAAGTTGGCGATCCCCGCCTTGGTGGTGGCGTAGTCCAGCAGCTGCGGCGAGGGGTCGAACGCCTGGATCGACGAGGTGTTGATGATCGCCGAGCCCTCGGACATGTGCGGCACGGCCGCCCGGCAGAGCCAGAACATCGCGTACAGGTTGGTCTTCAGCACCCGGTCGAACTGCTCGCCGCTGATGCCGAGGATGCCCTTGTCCTGCGCCATCTGGTAGGCCGCGTTGTTGACCAGGATGTCGATCCCGCCGAGGTCGCGCAGGGCCCGTTCGACCAACTCCTGGCAGTGCCCCTCGTCGGTGATGTCGCCGCGCACCGCGATGCCCTTGCGGCCGGCCTCCTCGACCAGCCGGACGGTTTCCCGGGCGTCGGCGTCCTCCTCCTCGCTGAGGTAGGAGATGAGCACGTCGGCGCCCTCCCGGGCGTACGCGATGGCGATCGCGCGACCGATGCCGGAGTCGCCGCCGGTGATCAACGCCCGACGGCCGTCGAGCTTGCCGCTGCCGCGGTACGACTCCTCGCCGTGGTCCGGCTTCGGGGTCATCTCCTCCGTCGAGCCGGGCGGCGTCTGCTGCTGCTTCGGTTGTCCCTCCTGCTGGCCGTACTGGCTGGTGGGGTCCTGCTGGGTGTGCTGGTCCTCGCTCACCGACGTCTCCTCGCGCACCGGTCGGGTCTGGGGTCTCCCACGCCCTACCCTGCGGCGGCAAGCGGAAACGGCAGTCGCCGTGTTACATGACCAGGCCCCTGCGCGGCGGTGTGATGAAACACCTCGGGCCGCTGTGGCAGGAGTGACCGCCGCTCGTTTATGGTGCGCTCGGCGCTCACCGGGCGTCCCGAACCCCCATGGAAGGGCACCTCATGACCTCTCCCTCCGGCCCGTCGCGTCGGACGGTGCTCGCCGCCGCGGCCGCGGCGGCGAGCGTCCCGCTGATCGCCGCCACCCCCGCCCAGGCGGCCGGTCCGGCCCGGTCGCGGACCTGGGACCTGACGATCCTCGGCACCTCGGACACCCACGGCAACGTCTACAACTGGGACTACTACTCCGACGCCGAATACGACGACAGCAAGCACAACGACGTGGGCGTCGCCAAGCTGGCCGCTCTGGTCACGCAGATCCGCGCCGAGCGGCGCAGCAAGGCGACGCTGGTGCTCGACGCCGGCGACACCATCCAGGGCACCCCGCTGGCCACCTTCTACGCCAAGCAGGAGCCGATCACCACCACCGGTGCGACGCACCCGATGGCCAACGCCATGAACGTGCTCGGCTACGACGCCGTGACGCTGGGCAACCACGAGTTCAACTACGGCCTGCCGCTGCTGGCGAAGTGGATCTCGCAGCTGGGCTTCCCGGCGCTGGCCGCCAACGCCGTCAACGTCGCCACCGGCAAGCCGGCCTTCCTGCCGTACGTCATCAAGAAGGTCTCCGTCGGCTTCGCCGCACCGCCGCTGCGCGTCGGCATCCTCGGCCTGACCAACCCGGGCAGCGCGATCTGGGACCGGGCCAACGTCGAGGGCAAGCTGCGGTTCGACGACATGATCGCCACCGCCGCGAAGTACGTGCCGATCATGCGGGCGCGCGGCGCCGACATCGTGCTGATCTCCGCCCACGGCGGCGACAGCGGCACCTCCAGCTACGGCCCGGAGCTGCCGATCGAGAACCCGACGGCGCTGATCGCCCAGCAGGTCCCCGGCATCGACGCGATCCTGTTCGGCCACGCCCACGCCGAGGTCGCCGAGAAGTTCGTGGCCAACGAGCAGACCGGCGAGCAGGTGCTGCTCACCGAGCCGTCGAAGTGGGGCCAGCGGCTGAGCCGGATGGACTTCACCCTGACCCGCGAGCGGGGCCGCTGGAAGATCACCAAGAAGGCCGCCGCCCTGCTGAACACCAACACCGTGGTCGAGGACCCGAAGGTCCTCGCCGCCGTACGGGCGCAGCACCAGAAGACCGTCGCGTACGTCAACCAGGTCGTGGCCCGCTCCACCGTGGAGCTGTCGGCGGCGGAGAGCCGCTACCGGGACACCCCCATCCTGGACTTCATCAACCACGTGCAGACCGAGGTCGTCGGTCAGGCGCTGGCCGGCACGGCGTACGCGGACCTGCCGGTGCTGTCGATCGCGGCACCGTTCAGCCGCACCGCGGTCTTCCCCGCCGGCGACGTGAAGATCCGCGACGTGGCCGGGCTGTACGTCTTCGACAACACCCTCGAGGCGGTCGTGCTCAGCGGCGCCGAGGTGCGCGCCTACCTGGAGTACTCGGCGAAGTACTTCCGGACCCTCGCCCCCGGCGCCCCGGTCGACCCGGCGACGATCAGCGACCCGGCCGTGCCGGACTACAACTACGACGTCTTCTCCGGCCTGGACTACGACATCGACATCTCCAGGCCGGTGGGGCAGCGCGTCACCCGCCTGGTGCTGCCCGGCACCGACACGCCGGTGGCGGACAACGCGCAGTTCGTGGTGGCGGTCAACAACTACCGGCGCAGCGGCGGCGGCAACTTCCCCGGCATCGTGAAGACCCAGGTCTACAACGAGCAGCAGGAGATCCGGCAGCTGCTGATCGACTGGGCGCAGGCCAAGGGCACCATCGACCCGGCGGACTTCTACCAGCCGAACTGGCGGCTGGTGCGCGAGGGCGTGCCCGTCTTCTGATCCCCGCACCACCGGACGGGCCGTGGGCTGATCGCCTGCGGCCCGTCCGGCGGCACGACCGGCCCGGTGCCACGTGCGCGACGTGGCACCGGGAGCCGGGTCAGCGTCGTTCGCGGCCGGTGACCCGACCGGCGATCTCCAGGCGCGGCCAGTCGGCGAGGTCCCGCAGCAGCTGCCGGTCGTGCGTGGCGACCACGACGGCGGCGCTCGTGTCACGGATCGCCCCGGTCAACTCGTCGACGAGCGCCGACGACAGGTGGTTTGTCGGCTCGTCGAGCAGGATCAGCCCGGGCCGCCCGGCCAGCGCCAACGCCAGGTCGAGGCGCCGCTGCTGCCCCTGCGACATCCGCCCGACCGGAGTGCGCATCGCATCGGAGTCCAGCAGCCCGAGCGCCCCGAGCGGGACGGCCTCGGCGTCGCGGAGCGCCCCGCGGGCCACCAGCCGCCCCACGTGGCGGGCGTGGACCTCGCGGGCGGCGAGGCCGGGATCGTGCGCGGCGGTCTCCTGGTCGATCAGGGCGAGCCGTGCCTCCCTCGCCCTCCAGACGCGGCCGCCCGTGGGCCGGAGCACGCCGGCCAGCACCGCGAGCAGCGTGGACTTCCCGGCACCGTTCGCCCCGGTGACCAGCAGCCGGTCGCCGCCGTCGAGGGTGAGGTCGACCGGACCGGCCAGGCGCCCGTCAACGGCGAGGCCGTACGCCCGCAACTGTGGCGCACCCCGCCGGACGCTCAGGTCGGGCCACCGCAGGGTCGGCGGCGGCTCCGGCACGTCGATCCGGTGCGCCTGGAGGGCATCCTGCTGGCGGTGCAGCGCCTGCACGACGCCCGGCGCGCGGGACTGGCGCTGGTGCTTACCGGTCCCCTTGTCCGGCCGCCAACCCGTGGAGAGCCGGTCACGGGCCCTGGACACCGCGTTCTGCAGCCGCTGGTGCTCGGCCTGCTGCTCCTCGTGGTCCTGCTCCCAGGACTCACGTTCGCGGCGCCGGGCGTCCTGCCAGGCGTCGTAGCCGCCGGCGTACAGGCGCGGCGTCCCGTCGCGCGTCGGGTCGAGATCGAGGAACCGGTCCGCGACGTCGCGCAGCAGCGCCCGATCGTGGCTGACGACGGCGAGGCCGCCGTCGTGCTCGCGCAGCCTGCGGGTCAGGAAGTCCAGCCCGTTGGCGTCGAGGTGGTTGGTCGGCTCGTCGAGCAGCAGCACGTCGTGCCGCGCGCCGAGCAGGCACGCCAGCCGTACCCGGTAGCGCTGCCCGACGGAGAGCTCCGACAACGCCCGGTCGCGGTCCGTGCACGCGCCCAGGGCCTCCAGGGCGACATCGACGCGGCGCTCGGCGTCCCACGCGTCGAGCCCGGTGGCGGCCTCCAGCGCGACGGCGTAGCGGTCCTCGGCGCCGGGATCGCCCGCGGCCACGGCGAGCGACGCCTCGTCCAGCGCGGCGAGGGCCGCCAACGACGCGGCCAGCGCCTCGGACGTCAGGGTGCCGACGGTCTCACCGTCACGCGCGGACAGCTCCTGCCGGGCCAGGCCGATCGTGCCCGCCCGGTGCACGGTGCCCTCGTCGGGCGGGATGAGGCCGGCGAGAACGTGCAGCAGCGTCGTCTTGCCACGGCCGTTCTCGCCGACGACGGCGATCCGGGACCGGGCGGAGACAGTCACCGACACGTCGTGGAGGACCCGTCGGGAGCCGCGGACGACGGCGACGCCGTTGGCGCGGACGTGCGCGGCGCCGCCCGCCGTGACGGGCGGGGACAGGGTTTCGGGGGTCGGGGTGAGGTTCAAGAGGGTGCTCCGCAGCTCGTGGTGGAGCCGGGCAGCAGCAAACGGCCGCCCGGCGGGAACCGGGACGGCGAGCGCGGATTCAGCAGAGAGCAGGCGCCGCCGTCAGCGGGCGGAGCGGACCTTCTGCGACCAGATACCTCGTGCCATGACGGCCAGGTTAGCAGCGCGGGCGCTCCCGCTCGTCGGTGAACGACGGTCCGGAGCGGTCTCCTGCCCTGACTTCTCTCCTTCGACGTCATCATTGTGTGCGGTGGTGACGACGGACACCACCGCTAAGGCATCCTAGGATCCTGGGCGAAAGGCAGGGCCGGTGTGCCATATGGCGCGTGGCACGGTCGGCACGCCGGGCGGCGTGCCGACCGTGCCGACGGCCGCCCGGTGTGCCGACCGGTGCGGCACCGGAGGAGGCCCGTACCCGTGCCGGCGCAGCAGCCAGGACGTGCGCCTCCGTGGCCGGTTTCAGAAGGTGCGGCCAGGACGTGTGGGCCGTGGCCGGGTTCAGCCGGCCTGTGGCCGGTCCAGTAGCGCCAGCGCCGCCCGGACCGGGGCGCGACGCAGCGTCTCGTCGAAGCTCGCCCGGCCCTGGCAGAACCGCACGAACATCCGCCAGCCCGGCGGCGTGGCCAGCAACGCGTGGAAGACCCCCGGCCGCCGGGCGAACACGTCGAGCAGCCGGTGTCCGGCGCGCATCGACGGCACCAGGTCCCGGGTGACCGCGCGGTCGTAACCCGCCAGGTCACCGGCGGCGACCGCCGCGCCGGCCAGTTCGCCGGAACGCAGCGCGTAGCTGATCCCCTCCCGGCTCCACGGCTCCAGCAGCCCCGCAGCGTCGCCCGCGACCAGCACCCGGCCCCGACGCAGCGGCGAGTCCTCGGCCCGGCAGCGGGTCAGGTGGCCGGAGTCGTGCGCCGGCTCCACCCCGGACAGGCCCAGCCGGTCCACGAAGCCGCGCAGGTAGGCCCTGGTCCGCTCCCCCTCGCCCCGGGCGGCGATCACCCCGACCGTCAGCCGGTCGCCCTTCGGGAAGACCCAGGCGTACGAGCCGGGCAGCGGACCCCAGTCCAGCAGGAGGCGGCCCCGCCAGCGGGCCTGCTCCTCCGGCGGCACGGGCAGCTCCAGCTCCAGCCCCAGGTCCACCTGCCGGTGGCGGACCCCCACGTGCCGGGCGGTCACCCCCGAGGAGCCGTCCGCCCCGACCACCGCCCGCGCGTGGACCGTGTCCCCGTCGGCCAGCCTCAGGCGTACGACGTCGGGGTCCTGCTCGACCGCGCGGACCGCCACGCGCTCGCGCACCTCGGCACCGGCGGCGACCGCGGCGGCCCGCAGCCGGTCGTCGAACTCCTCCCGGCGCACATGCTCACCAGTGGACCGCCGGGATGGCGGCGGGTGAACCGGCGACCCCCGTCCCGGGTGAACGTCACCCGGTCGACCCGGTCGTGCGCGGGCACCTCGATCCGGTCGGCCACCGCCGCGAGCGAGGTGCCGATCAGCCCGCCCCCGCAGGTCTTGTAGCGCGGGTGCGCGGCGCGCTCCACCACCAGTGTGCGCACGCCCGCTCGGGCGGCGGCGTGGGCGGCGGAGAGCCCGGCGGGGCCGGCGCCGACGACGGCGAGATCCCAGACGATCACTGGTGCAGCCTAGGGCAAGCCGCGGCCCGTGGCGCCGACGGCGCGGCGAGCACGTGCAGCCTGGCCAGCGCCTGCCCGGGCGCCTTCGGCCAGGGCGCGGCCACGGGCACCGCCCGATCGGGTGGGCATCTTCGCCCGTGCACCGGGTAACCGCGCGGCGTAACCGCCCGCGCAGGGGCGGGACAGGCGAAGGAGGAAAGGCCATGCGGCAGGTGCAGCTGTCGGATGTCGAGGAGCGGGTGTACGACGCGGTCGCCGCGCTGGAGGCCCGGGGGCAGGTGCCGTACCCGGACCTGATCGCCGAGGAGGCCGGTCTCACCGAGGAGCAGTTGCGGGCGCCGCTGCACCAGCTCACCGAGAAGAATCTGTTGCACCGGGAGGACTCGCCGATGGCCGGGCTGGACTTCGGTCCCCGGTTCTGCGCCCGCCAGATGGCGTGAGCCGCCGAGCGCCTCGCGATGGTTCGCCTCCCGGGGACCGGGGTAGCGCTCGACGTTGCCCGACGACCGGTCCACGGGAGGCACGATGAGCCCGACCGACAAGAGCGCGCCGCCGGACGACCGGCGCCGCTGGCAGGCCCTCGGGGTCGGGTTGGTCGCCGCCTTCATGACGCTGCTCGACGTGAGCATCGTCAACGTCGCCGTCCCGTCCATCGACCGCGCCCTCGGGGCCTCCCCCAGCGACCTGCAGTGGGTGCTCTCCGGGTACGCCCTGACGTTCGGACTGGTGCTGGTCTCCGCCGGCCGCTTCGGCGACGCACGCGGCCGGCGAAGCGCGTTCGTCTTCGGGATCGCCCTGTTCACCCTGGCCAGCGCACTGGCCGGGCTGGCCACCTCGCCCGGGTGGCTGATCGCGGCCCGGCTGATCCAGGGCGCCGCCGCCGGGGTGGTGAACCCGCAGGTCACCGGGCTGATCCAGGAGCTCTTCCAGGGGCCGGAGCGGGGTCGCCCGTTCGGGCTGCTCGGCGCCACCATCGGCATCTCCACGGCCGTCGGCCCGCTGCTCGGCGGCCTGCTGATAGCCGTCGGTGGCGAGGCGCACGGCTGGCGGTGGGTGTTCTTCGTCAACGTGCCGGTCGGCGTACTCGCGGTGGTCCTCGGCTGGCGGCTGCTCCCCGGCCGACCCGCCGGCCCACGCGACCACCGACGGCTGGACCCCGTCGGGGTGCTGCTGCTCGGCTTGGGGGTGCTGGCCGTGCTGTTGCCGCTGGTGCAGCAGGAATGGCGGAGCCCGGCGAAGTGGCTGCTCGTTCCGGCGGGGCTGCTCGCCCTGGCCGGCTTCGGGGCGTGGGAACGGTGGTACGGCCGCCGCCAGGAACCGCTGTTCGACCTGGGGCTGTTCGGCTTCCGGTCGTACGCCCTGGGCTCGCTCATCGCGCTGGTCTACTTCGGCGGGTTCACGGCGATCTTCTTCATCTTCACGCTCTACCTGCAGAACGGCCTCGGCTACAGCGCGCTGGTCGCCGGCCTGGCCATCACCCCGTTCGCGCTGGGCTCGGCCGCGGCGTCCGCGCTCGGCGGCCGGATCGTCGACCGCTTCGGGCGTCCCCTGGTCGCGGTCGGGCTGCTCACCGTGGTGGTGGGACTCGTCGCGGTGGTCGTCGTGCTGAACCTGGCCCCGAAGGGCGCCGCCGTGCCGTGGCTGACGGCGACCCCCCTGCTGGTGGCCGGGCTGGGCAGCGGTCTGGTGATCGCGCCGAACCAGACGCTGACCCTGTCCCAGGTGCCGGTGCGGCAGGCGGGCAGCGGGGCCGGCATGCTCCAGACCGGCCAGCGGATCGGTTCCGCCGCCGGGATCGCCGCCGTAGGCTCGGTCTTCTTCTCCTCGCTGGGAGCCAGCGGTGGGGACTTCTCACTCGCGTTCCGGCACTCGCTGCTGCTGGCCGCCGGGGTGATCGCACTCGCGCTGGTCGCGGCCCTGGTCGACGTCGCCTTCGGCCACCGCCGGTGACGACGGTCTCCAGCAGTTCCAGCCGGGCGTCGGGCCATGCCTGGGACAGCTGCCACGACGGCCGACGTCCCCGGCCAGCACCCGCCGGTGGGACGCCAGGTCGCTCCGCTTTGCTCTGCCACCCGTCATCGTGGCCCGACATGCGTCTGGCCGGCACCCCGGGTGGGGTGCCGGCCAGACGATCGACTACTGCTGTCAGCTGTTCCAGTGCGCGGCCACCAGGTCAGCGGCCATCTGCTCCCACTGGGCGTAGTGGTCCGGGTACGCCGACACCTGCACCGTCTGCGCGGCCTTGGTCAGGGGCATGTCCTGCCACCCGTCGACCTGCTTCAGACCCTTCAGGAACGCCGTCGTCGAGTACTCCGGATCGGTGATCTGCTCCACCGTCCCCCAACCCGACGACGGGCGCTGCTGGAACAGGCCCTGCGAGTCGTGGTCGTTGCGGTCACCCAGGTGACCCAGGTTCTCCAGCTTCGACTCCTGCAACGCGGTCGCGATCGACACCACCGCGGCGCGCTCGTCCATGCCGGCCTTCTTCGTCGCCGCGATGATCGCCTTCACGTTCGCCACCTGCTCGTCGGACAGGTCGACGTGCGACTGCGCGCCCTGCACGCCGTGCGGGATCAGCTTGGCCTTGTCGACCGACGGCTTGTCGGCCTGCACCGTCACTGCGACCGGGGTCGACTGCACCGACGGGGCCGCGTGCGCGGTCGCGGGACCGGCGAACACGCCACCGGCGAACGCGAGACCAGCAACACCGAGAACGCTCTTACGCATGATCGTGTTCATCAGAAACGCTCCATTCGGGGGTTGGCACCCACACACCGAAGGGGGATCGGCTCACGCGGGTGCAAGCACCGTCCGGCGCTCAAGCGAACTCACGGGAACTCATGCGAACTCAAGCGGGGTCTCCAGCGAAACCGGAGAGGATCTCCAGAGAAACCTGGAGAGGATCTCCGACGAGATCAGCCGGAGCAAAGATCAGAGGAAGATCGGCCGTGCCGGCCGGATGCCTGACCCGTGCGGGCCGGCAAGAGGGCCGGGCTGTCGTGCGGGGCGGGGGACGCCCTCGCGTCGGCCGGACCATGTGTAACCACCGCCGGCCCGCCATCATTCCGGGGGCCCCGGGCCCGCCATCTGTCGGGGCGGCGTGACCTCGGCGGGGTGTCTTGCTCGGTCGTACGCAGGGTGTAACGAACCCGGCCCGGCCACGATTCCGCCCCCACGATGCCCCCGGTCACACCCACACAACGGACATCACAGCACCGGGCGACCCCGACGACCACAGACCGGGGCCGCAGCGAACGTGCCGACGGGCACGCACCCGGCAACGGAGCCCCATCCGAGCGCCGGGGCTTGAACCGGACGCCCCGTGAACGCCTCATCGGCGGCTCTCCGGCGAGTCGGACACTGCGCAGCGATGTGGGCGACCTTGGCAGATGCGGGACCCTGGCGGGGCCCGTTCCTTCCAAGATCGGCGAGTGGCCGGCTGGGGGGCGCAGCGGACGTATTCGAGAGCAGGGACGCCCGCGACGGTCACCGGTGGAACACCATGGGTGCCTCCCGCCGCCGGTGACACCCGTGGTGTTCCACCGGTGACCCCCGACGGCGGCGCGAGCGCGGGCTGGGAGGTGGTCCCGTGAACGGGGCAGCGCGACAGCTGGTCCACCACGACGAGACGCCGCGCCGCCTGCGACCGGACAGCGGCCCGGATACGGGACGTTGTCGGCGTGGACGCGACCGGCCGGCCCCCGAGGCGAGGGCCGGCCGGTGTCACGCGGGTGTCACCAGAGCTGGGAGACGATGTCCGCCGCCTGCTCCTCCCACTGCGCGTACGCGAAGGGGTAGGCCGAGACCTGCACCGTCTGCGCGGCGGAGGTCAGCGGCAGGTCCTGCCAGCCGCCCACGTTCTTGAGCGCGCTGAAGAACGCCTGCGAGGCGTACTCGGGGTCGGTGATCTGGTCGGGCGAGCCCCAACCCGACGACGGGCGCTGCTGGAACAGGCCCTGCGAGTCGTGGTCGTTGTACGCGCCCAGGTGGCCGAGGTTGTAGAGCTTCGACTCCTGCAGCGAGGTGGCGATCCCGATGACGGCGCCCCGCTCCCCCACGCCGGTCTCCTTGGCCTCCTCGATGATGGCCTTGGCGTTGGCGAGCTGCGCGTCGTCGAGCGGGATGCGCGACTGGGCGCCCTGCACGCCGTGCGGGACCAGCTCCTCGCGGCTGGGCTTGTCGGCGGACGGCTTGGTGGTGGTACCGCCCGTGGTCAGGGCCGACTCGTCGGCCGCGCCCGGCCTGCCCTTGCCGGTGGCCTGCTCGATCGCCGCCACGGCGCCCTCGTGGGGCGCGGTGGTGACCGGGGCGGCCACGGCCGTCGGCCCGAGGGCCAGGCCGCCGAGGGCGGCGACACCCACCACGCTCAGCGCAATCCTGCGGTTCGAGTCCTTCGAGTCCTTCGCGATGGCCGGGAGCCATCGAGTGAAGTCGTACTTCACGATGGTTGCCCTTTCGGTCAGGCGAAGCGCTCCCTGGATGAGCACTCCTTCGGGGAAACTTCCGCGCCGGACGGGGTTTCGGTTCCGGCGGTACGGGGGACACAACCAGCCCGTCCTGTCGGTCATTCCGGATATGAGCGGGTGCCGGTCGGCTGCGACCCGGGTCACTCGACACTCGTGACGGGCAGGCACGGACGGTGATGTCCCGGAGGCTGGCGGCGCAACCGGACGGCCGGGGACGATCACCCGATCGAGGCGGCGGCTCACCCGACGGCAGGCGCCGACGTGCGGCTGGCCGACCGGCCCGTCCGCGCCCCGGCAACGGGCCCGCAGGATCTGGGGGCCGGCCGTCCTAGGCGGCGCGGGGGGCGCCGAAGCGCACGAGGACGTGCCAGAGCTGCTTGAGGTGTTGGCGGGTGACCTCCGTCGGCCCACGGTCGGCCCAGCGGGCCGGCTCCGTGACCAGCGAGGCCGCCGCGCGGCCGATCAGGGCGGCGTCGACCAGTTCGCCCGGCCGGGCGAACTCGGCGTGCACCCGGGCGGCCAGCGGCGGGATGGCCGGCCCCCGGAACTCCGCGTCGATCCGGTCGACGGGCAGCGCGAACCCGGCGTGCCAGTGCAGGGCGAAGCCGTGCCGCCGGGCGAGCGCGGCGAGCGTCGCCCCGGCTGCGGTGCCCCGGAACGACGGGTCGACGACCATCGCCTCCACGTCCCGGGCGAGGCTGAGCTCGCCGTGGACCTGCGCCTCGATGTAGTCGTCCAGCGCGCGACCCGCCGCGCCGGGGGCCCACGCGGCGTCCTCGCGTCGGCGCAGCAGCGCCCGGATCAGGGTCACCACGTCGCCCGGCACGCCGAGGCTGACCCCCGTGTCGTCGGTCGCGGCCAGCAGGGCCGCCAGCACCGGTTCGAAGACGTCCACGGTGCCCAGGTCGCGGGGCCCCAGGTGGCTGTCGCCGAAGCAGAACGTGGCCCGCGTCAGCACCTGCGGACGCAGCCGCAGGTGGCAGGAGCCGAACCGGGGGCACGCGCCGTCCGGATGGTCGAGCAGGTTGAGGCCGCCGTACTTGGGCCGGTCGGCGGGGCGTACGCCGGCCGCCTGGTAGGCGCCGCCGAAGAGCGTCTCCTCCCAGCGGTCCCGCTCGCCCCCCGGGTAGGCGAACAGGCCGCCGTTGGAGATGCCGGTTTCGAACTGGCTGCGGTAGACGCCCTCGGCGGCGAGGGCGTCGGCGACCGTACGCCCGTCGGCGAGCAGCCGGTCCGGGTGGAAGTTCAGGGTGAGCCGCCCGTTCGCGCCGACCGCCGCGATCAGGTGCTCCGGCCCGTGGGCGACGCCCGAGCCGGCGAGCGCCCGGGCGATGGCGGCCAGGGCGGCGGGGCGCTCACGCAGCGCCGCCTCCCGTACGTGGGCGAGGGCGGCGCGTTGGGCGGGGGTGAGTGCCGGCGCCGTGGGCGTGGCGGCCGGTCCGGTGGTGGATCGCACGGCGACGAATCTCCCCCACCAGCGGGCCGGGACGCACCCCGTTTTCGGTGCCGGAGGGCGAGGCGTCGCGGCTGTCGTCCCACTCTCGAAGGCGCACCCGGAGGTCGCCACCGGACGAGCGGTCGTGACCCGTGGTCACGGCCGTGGGCGGGCGGTGCCCGGCCCGTGCCGGGCCGGATGGGCGGCGGCGTTCACCCGGTGGGCCGGCACCCGGACCGCCGATTACAGTGGGGCCCGAAGCGGAAGGCGACGGATGACTGGTGGTGCGGTGGTCGAGCAGGTGCCCCGCCGGATGGTCGCGTGGTGCCGCCACCACCGGCGGCCGCGCGAGATCGGGTCCGCCACAATTTCGGGGCAGCCGGCGTGACCGGGGCGCGGCACGCGCAGGCGGCGGGCGCCTTCGTGCACGAGGGGCTCTTCTACCGCGATCGGGAGGGTCTGCTCGCGGGCACGGTGCCGTTCATCACCGACGGTCTCGCCGCCGGGGAGCCGGTCCTGGTCGCGATGCCCGCCGCGAACCTGCGGCTGGTCCGCGCCGCCGTCGGCCCCACGGACGCGGTGCGCTGGGCGGACATGTCGGAGGCCGGCCGGAACCCGGGACGGATCATCCCCTGGGTGTTGCAGGCGTTCATCGACCAGCACGCCGGCCGCCGCGCGCGGATCATCGGCGAGCCGATCTGGGCCGGGCGCAGCGACACGGAGTATCCGGCGTGCGCCCAGCACGAGGCGCTGATCAACATGGCATTCGCCGGCCGCGAGGCGACCATCCTCTGCCCGTACGATATCGCCGGGCTCGACGCCGACGTGCTCGCCGACGCGTACGCCACGCACCCGATCCTCGTCGACGACGCCGGGCGACGGCCGAGCGCCCAGTACGCCCCGGCGGACGTGGTCGCCCGCTACAACAAGCCCCTGGCGAGCCCGACGGAGCCCGTTTCGGCGCTGGTCTACGAGGTCGACACGCTGTCCGCGGTGCGCCGGTTCGTGGCCGGGCACGGCGCGGCCGTGGGGCTGGACGAGGACCGGCTGGCCGATCTGCAGATCGCGGTGACCGAGCTGGCGACGAACAGCGTCGCGCACGCCGGCGGCACCGGCGTGCTGCGCGTGTGGCGTACCGCCGAGCACCTGGTCTGCGAGATCCGCGACGACGGCTGGCTGGCCGACCCGCTGGCCGGGCGGCTGACCCCGGCCGCGACCGGCATCGGCGGCCGGGGGCTGGTGATCGTGCAGGCGCTGTGCGACCTGGTCCGCGTGCACACCACCGCCGCCGGGACGACCGTCCGGATGTACGTGCGGCACCCGGCGTGACCTCGCGCTCGACGGCGGCACCCCGAAGGTGACCGGGAGAGCGCCGGCGTGACCGGACGCGGCGGCGCCGTACGCGGAGCGGCCCCGGACAGTCGCTGAGCGGCTGCCGGGACCGCTGGTGGCAGGACGGGATCAGTGCCCGCGGGCCAGCCATTCGTCGAGGTGGGGAGCCTCCGCGCCGACGGTGGTGCTCTCCCCGTGGCCGGTGTGCACGACCGTCTCCGGCGGGAGGGTGAGCAGCCGGTCCCGGATCGAGGCGACGATCGTGCCGAAGTCGCTGTACGAGCGTCCCGTCGCCCCCGGCCCGCCGGCGAAGAGCGTGTCGCCGGTGAACACGACGCCGAGCTGCGGCGCGTGGAAGCTGCACGCCCCGGGGCTGTGGCCGGGCGTGTGCAGCACGGTCAGCGCGGTCCCGGCCACCTCGACGGTCTGCCCGTCGCGCAGCTCCCCGCCCGGCGCCTCGTCGGGGTGCACCATGTCCCACAGCACCCGGTCGGCGGGGTGCAGCAGCACCGGGGCGCCGGTGGCCCGGGCCAGCGCCGGGGCCACCCGGACGTGGTCGTCGTGCGCGTGGGTGGCGAGGATCGCCCGGACCCGTCGGTCGCCGACGGCGGCCAGGATCGCGTCGACGTCGTGCGGGGCGTCGACGACGACGCACTCGGCGTCGTCGCCGAGCACCCACACGTTGTTGTCGACGTCGAAGGTCTGGCCGTCGAGGGAGAACGTGCCGGAGGTGACGGCGTGGTCGACGCGGGCCGCCATCAGAGGACCACCACCGAGCGCAGCACGTCGCCCCGGTGCATCCGGGCGAACGCCTCCTCGACCTGGTCCAGGGCGATCTCCTCGGTGACGAAGGCGTCCAGGTCGAGCCGGCCCTGCAGGTAGAGCTCGGTGAGCATGGGGAAGTCGCGGCTGGGCAGGCAGTCGCCGTACCAGCTCGACTTGAGCGCGCCGCCGCGGCCGAACACGTCGAGCAGCGGCAGGTCGACGGTCATCTCCGGGGTCGGCACGCCGACCAGCACGACGGTGCCGGCCAGGTCGCGGGCGTAGAAGGCCTGCTTCCAGGTCTCGGGGCGGCCCACCGCGTCGATCACGACGTCGGCGCCGAAGCCGCCGGTGGCGGCGCGGATCGCCTCGACCGGGTCGTCGTCGCGGGCGTTGACGGTGTGCGTGGCCCCGAACTTGCGGGCCCAGTCGAGCTTGCGGGGGTCGGTGTCCACCGCGACGATCGTCGTCGCGCCGGCCAGCACGGCGCCGGCCACCGCCGCGTCGCCGACACCGCCGCAGCCGATCACGGCCACCGAGTCGCCCCGGGTGACCCCGCCGGTGTTCATGGCGGCACCGAGACCGGCCATCACGCCGCAGCCGAGCAGTCCGACGGCGGCGGGCCGCGCCGCCGGGTCGACCTTGGTGCACTGCCCGGCGTGGACCAGGGTCTTCTCCGCGAAGGCGCCGATGCCCAGCGCGGGCGTGAGCTCGGTGCCGTCGGTGAGGGTCATCTTCTGCGCCGCGTTGTGGGTGGCGAAGCAGTACCACGGGCGGCCCCGGCGGCAGGCGCGGCACACCCCGCAGACGGCCCGCCAGTTGAGCACCACGAAGTCGCCCGGCGCGACGCCGTCGACGCCCTGCCCGACCTGCTCGACGACGCCGGCGGCCTCGTGGCCGAGCAGGAACGGGTAGTCGTCGTTGATGCCGCCCTCCCGGTAGTGCAGGTCGGTGTGGCAGACCCCGCAGGACTGGATCCGTACGATCGCCTCGCCCGGCCCCGGGTCGGGCAGCACGATCGTGGTCACCTCGACCGGCGCGCCCTTGCTGCGGGAGATGACTCCCCTGACCTCCTGGCTCACGCTTCCTCCTGCTCCACGCCGACGCGTCGCGCCGCCGTCCGTCGGTGCCCTGACGCGGCACCCGATCACGTTCCTCGGGCCGAACCTACTCCCGATCGTCGCGGACGACCGGGGCCGTCGGGCGGTTATCGCGGGCGGCGAGGGGTAGGCGGGGGCACGGTTCGACGCTCGGACGGGAGTGCGCCATGAGGATCAGCCATCTGCCGCTGCGGGTCAGCATCGGCGCGTTCGTCCTCAACTCGGGGATGGGCAAGCGGTCGCTGGAGGGCGAGGCGGCGCAGGGCATGCACAAGATGGCCGTCGGCGCCGTCCCGCAGCTCGGCAAGCTCGATCCGGACCGGTTCGCCCGGCTGCTCTCCCGGGCCGAGATCGCCCTGGGCGTCGCACTGCTCGCGCCGTTCGTACCGTCGGCGCTGGCCGGTCTGGGGCTGGCGGCGTTCGGCGCGGGCCTGGTGCAGCTCTACCTGCGGACGCCGGGGATGCGCGAGGCGGGCAGCCTGCGGCCCACCCAGCAGGGCATCGGCCTGGCGAAGGACGTCTGGCTGCTCGGGGCCGGCCTGACGCTGGTGCTGGACGACCTCACCCACGGCCGCCGGCGGCACTGAGGTCCCGCGCGGCGAGCTCGCGGCGGGCCGCGTTGCGGTAGCGCAGCACCTGGACCGCGCCGAGCGCCCAGAGGACGTACTGCACGGCGAAGGCCCACCGGAAGGCGGTCAGGTCCGGGCTGGCCCGGCCGGCCGGGGTGGCCAGGTCGAGCACCACGCCGACGGCCAGCACCAGCACGATCGAGGCGACGAAGCCGCCGACGTTGACGACCCCGGTGGCGCTGCCGATCCGGTTGACCGGGTTGAAGCTGCGCGCGTAGTCGAACCCGATGAGGGAGGCCGGGCCGTTGACCGCGAGCACCAGCACCAGCGTGACCAGCAGCCAGCCCGGCGCGCGTCCCGGCCAGGCCAGCACGACGGCCCAGACCACGGCGGTGGCGCCGGTGATCGCGAAGACCAGCACCGAGCGGTGGAACGGGTGCCGGGCGCAGAGGTGCGCGACCACCGGCCCGGTCACCAGCATCGCCGCGGTCATCAGGGTGAGCAGCGACGCCGCCGTGGTCGGGCTGAGCCCCTGCCCCTGCACCAGGAACGGGTACCCCCAGAGCAGGGCGAACACGGCGCCGGAGAACTGGGTGACGAAGTGCGTCCAGAGCCCCAGCCGCGTGCCCGGCTGGGCCCACGCGGCGGCGAGTTCCCGGCGGACGTCGGTGAGGGTGGGCGCCGCACCCGACGGGACCGGCCCGCCCGGGGTGTCCCGGACGGCGACGACGACCATCAGCAGCACGGTCGCCCCGACCGCCCCGGCGGTGAGAAAGGCCGGCGTCCAGCCCGCCGAGTGCAGCAGGGCCACCAGCGGCACGGCGCCGAGGATCGCCCCGAGCTGGCCGAGCGTGCCGGTGAGCTGGGTCATCATCGCGTAGCGCCGCCCCGGGAACCACAGCGCCACGATGCGCAGCACGCTGATGAACGTCATGGCGTCGCCGAGACCGATCAGCACGCGGGCGGCGATCGCCAGGGGCACGTCGGTGGCCACGGCGAAGCAGAGCTGGCCGGCGACCATCAGCGCGCCGCCGGCGATGAGCAGCCGGCGGGACCCGAACCGGTCGAGCAGCACGCCGACCGGCACCTGCATCACCGCGTACACGGCGAGCTGGGCGACGGAGAAGGTGGCCAGCGCCGAGGCGTTGACCTCGAAGCGGTGCGCCGCGTCGACCCCGGTGACGCCGAGCGAGCTGCGGTGGAACACGGCGGCCACGTACGCGGACACGGCCACACCCCAGACGAGGCCACCCGCCGAGCGGAACGGGGCGGGCGGCGCGGTCAGCACCCTCACCGCAGGGCCCGCAGCACGGTCGCCGCGTTGTCGATGTGCGCGGCGACGGCGGCGAGCCAGCGCCCGGGGTCGTCGGAGTCGAGCGCGGCGAGCTGGTCGGCGTGCTCGGTGAGCGCCGTCTCGGCCCAGCCGGGCGAGAGCCGGAAGCTGGCCTCCCCCATCCGCAGCTGCCGGTCGCGCAGCCGCTGGTACAGCTCGGCGAGGATCTCGTTGCCGGCGGCGTCCACGACGGTGGCGTGGAACGCCCGGTCGGCCTGCATCAGCGCGGCCAGGTCACCGGCGGCGTGCGCGTCCCGCATCTCGGCCAGCCGGGCGGCGAGGTCGCCCCGCAGCGCGGCACGCCGGGGCCAGACCCGCTCGGCGGCGTGCAGCTCGACCAGCCGCCGCGCCTCGATCACGTCGGTGATCTCGCGGGCGGAGACCGGGCGGATCAGGGCACCCCGCTTGGGATAGAGCCGGACCAGTCCCTCCGCCTCCAGACGCAGCAGCGCCTCCCGGACCGGGGTGCGGGAGACCCCGGTGGCCTCGGCGATCTCCCCCTCGCTGACCAGCGAGCCGCCCGGGTGGATCTGCTCCAGGATCTCGCGCTTGAGGTGCCGGTAGGCGCGTTCGGCAGCCGAGGGCGCGGCCGTCCGGCCCGACGGGGAGGGATGCGTCATGTATCTATGGTGGGCCCCGTCTCCTCGGCGCGTCCCGCGCCCCCGCCGGGGGTGGCGCGGGCCACCGTCAGCGTGGGTGCAGCGTCAGCAGCCCGTCGCCGTCGACGGTGGACCCGCGCGCGAACGGTGGGCCGAAGCCGCCGAGCAGCCCCGCCAGCCAGCCGGCCTCGTCGGGCGCGGCCCGCTCCAGCCGCATCCGGCGCATCCGTACCGGGGCCGCCCGCAGGCCCCGCAGCGCCCCGGTGTCCGCGTCGAGGGTCGGCAGCCAGAGCAGCCGCAGCTCCGGGCGGTACGCCTCCCGCCCGCCGATGCCCTCGTAGTCGTCGACCAGGTCGCCGCAGCCGTAGAGGATGAGCCGGTCGCGGTACACCTCGACGGGGCGGGGATGGTGCGACGAGTGGCCGTGCACCACGTCTACGCCGGCGTCGACCAGCCGGTGGGCGAAGTCGACGTGCGCGGGCGGCACCTCGTACCCCCAGTTGGTGCCCCAGTGCACGGAGACCAGCACCCGGTCCCCCGGCCCGGCCACGGCGGCGATCCGTCCGACCAGCGCGTCCGCCGAGGCGACCGAGACCTCCGGCAGGTACGCCACCCCGGGCGACCCGGCGGTGGCCGCCCAGGGCGGGGGCACCCCGCTGGACGGTACGGCCACCGACCACACGAGCAGCCGGCTGCCCCGGCCGAGCGGCACCCGGGCGGGCCGCCAGGCCGACGCCGCGTCCCGGCCGGCGCCGGCGGTGGCGATGCCGGCGCCGGCCAGCGCGTCGAGGGTGTCGGTGAGCCCGACCGGGCCGAAGTCGAGGCTGTGGTTGTTGGCCAGGGCGCAGACGTCGAGCCGGGCCGCGGCGAGGCAGGGCAGGTTTCCCGGGTGCATCCGGTAGTGGATCGCCTTGGCCGGTGTGTGCTCGCCCCGGCCGGTCACCGCGGTCTCCAGGTTGACCACGCGGGCGTCGGGCCGCAGCTCGTCGAGCAGGTGCAGCGCCTCGCCCCACGGCCAGGCCGGCGGCGCCGGGCGCGGGACCGGCCCGTTGGCGTCCCGGGCGAGGTCGACGTAGTCGCGCGCGTCGCGTACCGCCGGTTCGCGCAGCTCGGGCGGGCCGGGCGCGGGCAGGATCGCGTCCACGCCCCGGCCGGTCGTCACGTCGCCGCCGAGGAAGAGGGTCAGCTCGGGCACCCGGCCCGCTTTCCCCGTCCCGCCGCCGGCTCACCTGCCGGCGGCGTCCGCGCCGGCCTCGGCCCAGAAGTCGACGAGCAGGCGGTGGAACTCCTCGGCGCACTCGATCTGCGGCATGTGCCCGCAGTCGGCGAACAGGTGGGTGCGGGCGCGCGGCAGCCGGGACCGGGCGGCGTCGAGGTGCGCCGCCGGCAGGATCAGGTCCCGGTCGCCCCAGACGACCAGGGTGGGCACGTCGAGCCGTGCCACCTCGGCCAGCAGCTCCTCGCGCCACTGCGGGCTCACGCCCCGGAAGGTGCCGAGGCTGCGCGCGGTCTCCAGCATCACCCGGGCGGCGTACGGCTGGCGGGCGACCGCTAGGGCGTGGGCGACGCGCTCGGCGGTGGCGAGAGCCGGGTCGTGGAAGAGCGACAGCTCGGCGCGGCGGGCGGCCCACCGGGTGGGCCGCAGCAGCAGCCGGCCCAGCGGGCGCAGCGCCAGCAGCCGCAGCGCGATGGTCACCTCCCGGCCGAAGCCGGCGCTGTTGACCAGCGTCAGGCTGGCCACCCGGCCCGGCTCGGACGCCGCGAGGCGCATGGCGACGGCGCCGCCGAGGGAGTTGCCGACCACGTGCGCCGGCTCCTCGACGCCGACGGCGTCGAGGTAGCGGGCGGCGAACTCGCCGAGCGCCGGCAGGGTGCAGGGTCCGGCCATCGGCAGCGAACCGCCGTAGCCGGGCAGGTCGACGCTGTGCACCCGGAACCGCGCGGCGAGCAGCTCGTGCAGCTCGGTGAAGTCGCGCAGGGTGCGGCCGATGCCGTGCAGCAGCAGCACCGGCGGCCCGTCGCCGTCGACGCGGTGGCACACCCGCCGGCCGTCCACGCTGACGTGCCGGCGCCCGGCCGGGGCGCTCACGCCGGCTCCCCGGCCGGGTCGGCCGCCGGGGGCGCCTCGGGCTGGCGCTGCGCCGGGGGCGCCTCGGGCTGGCGCTGCGCCGGGGCGGGCGATCCGGTGGTGAGCCGGCGGGTGGCGTCGCCCGCGACGCGGTCGAGCGCGAAGGCCAGGACCCGCTGGTACGACACGGGCGCGACCCGGGCCAGCAGGTCGGGCAGCTTCGCCGACCAGCCGATCAGCACCCGGCCCCGGCGGCGGTGCACGCCGCGCAGGATCACCTCGGCTGCCCGGGCGGGGTCGATGGTCAGCAGCTTCTCGAACTGCCGGCGGCCGGTCTCGAACTCCTCGGCGGGCACGCCGGCGCCCACCCGGGCGTTCTGCGCGATCCGGGTGCGGATGCCCCCCGGATGCACACAGGTCACCCCGATTCCCTCGCCGGCCAGCTCCTGGCGCAGCGCCTCGGTGAAGCCGCGGACGGCGAACTTGCTGGCCGCGTAGGCGGTCTGCCCGGCCGGGGCGATGATCCCGAAGAGGCTGGAGACGTTGACCAGGTGCGCGCCCGGCTCGACCCGCAGCGTGGGCAGCAGCGCGTGGGTCAGCTGCGCCACGGCCCGGAAGTTGACGTCGACGACCCAGCTGAACTCGTCCAGGCTCACCTGGTCGAACCGGCCGCCCAGCGCCACCCCCGCGTTGTTGACCAGCAGCCGCAGCGCCGGGTGCCGCCGCCGGATCTCCTCGGCCACCCGGGCGGTGGCGGCGGCGTCGGCCAGGTCGACCACGTAGGCGGTGAGCTGCCGGTCGGGGTGCGCGGCGCGGACCGCCGCGACGACGGCGTCGAGGCGCCCGGCGTCGCGGTCGACCAGCACGAGGTCGCTGCCCCGGCGGGCCAGCCCGTGCACGAGGGCCTCGCCGATCCCGCTGGCGGCGCCGGTCACCACGGCCGTGCCGCCGGTGAAGACGAACCTACGCACGGGCGGTCCTCCTTTGCGGTGTGCCGGCGCGGGAGAACCGCACGCCGGGGTCGGTGAGCCGGCCGTGCCGCATCAGCAGGACGTCCCGGGGATAGTTCTGGTACAGCCGCCACGGCGCCCTGGCGCCCTGCTTGGGCAGGGCGTCGACGCTGCGCAGCACGTAGCCGGCCGTCAGGTCGATGATCGGCTCCAGCTCGCCGTCGGGCGGCGGCAGCGGGGTGACGACCTGCTGGCCGGTGCGGTCCAGGTGCCGCAGCAGCCGGCAGACGTAGGTGGCCACCAGGTCGGCCTTCAGCGTCCACGAGGCGTTGGTGTAGCCGAGGGTCAGCGCGAAGTTCGGCACCCCGGAGAGCATCATCCCCTTGTAGGCGACGGTGTCGGGCAGCTCCACCTCGACACCGTCCACGGTCAACGTCATGCCGCCGAGGGCGAGCAGGTTGAGCCCGGTGGCGGTGACGACGACGTCCGCAACCAGCTCCTCGCCGGAGCCGAGCCGGACGCCCCGCTCGGTGAAGGTGTCGACGGTGTCGGTGACCACCGACGCCCGCCCCCGGGCCACCGCGGTGAACAGGTCGCCGTCGGGCACCACGCACAGCCGCTGGTCCCAGGGGTCGTAGCGGGGCGAGAAGTGCCGGTCGACTTCGTAGCCGGCCGGCAGCCGGCCCCGGGCGGCGCGCAGCAGCAACCGCCGGACCAGCGCGGGCGCGCGCCGGCTGAGCTGGAAATTGGCGGTGGAGAGCAGGACGTTCTTCCAGCGCACCACCGGATACGCGGCCTTCGCGGGCAGCCAGCGCCGCAGCGCGTCGGCCAGCACGTCGCGCGAGGGCAGCGCCAGGACGTACGTGGGTGAGCGCTGGAGCATCGTGACGTGGGCGGCCCGCTCGGCCATCGCCGGCACCAGGGTCACGGCGGTGGCGCCGCTGCCGATCACCACCACCCGCTTGCCGGTGTGGTCGAGGTCGGCGGGCCAGTGCTGCGGGTGCACGATCCGCCCCGCGAACCGCTCGGTGCCGGGGAACCCCGGGGCGTACCCGGCGTCGTAGCGGTAGTAGCCGGCGCAGGTGAACAGGAAGGAGCAGGTCAGCGCGACCGTCTCGCCGGTGTCGTCGCGCCGGGCGTGCACCGTCCAGCGGGCGCTTGCGCTGTCCCAGTCGGCCCGCAGCACCCGGTGCCGGAAGCGGATGTGGTCGGTGACGCCGTACTCGTCGGCGGTGCGGCGGACGTAGTCGCGGATCGAGTCGCCGTCGGCGATCGCCTTGGGGTCGGTCCACGGCTTGAAGGAGTAGCCGAGGGTGAACATGTCGGAGTCCGACCGGACGCCGGGATAACGGAACAGGTCCCAGGTGCCGCCGATCGCGTCGCGGGACTCCAGCACCGCGTACGTCTTCTCCGGGCATCCGCGGCGCAGGTGGCAGGCGGCGCCCACGCCGGACAGGCCGGCGCCGACGATGAGCACGTCGACGTGTTCGGTGGCCATCTCGTCTCCGTCCGCCGGTGTGACCGGACACTAGCCACGGCTGTCGAGGCTCGTCAACACCCTGTCGAGTCGAATCGACACAGTGTTGATCCGGTGTAGAGTCACCGGGCATGACACCCGCCCGTACGGCCACCGGGAACGCGACCGGGCGCGGACGGCGCGCGGCGCGCTCCGTCGGCGACGAGCGGGAGCTGGCCATCCTGGCGACCGCCGAGCGGCTGCTGGGGCAGCGGGCCTTCGCCGACATCTCCATCGACGACCTGGCGCGCGGGGCGGGCATCTCCCGGCCCACCTTCTACTTCTACTTCCCGGCCAAGGACGCGGTGCTGCTGACGCTGCTGGACCGGGTCATCGAGGAGGCCAACGCCGCCGCCGGGAACGTGCTGGAGCGGCTGGCCGAGGATCCGCCGGCGCGCTGGCGGGAGCTGATCGACCGGTTCCACGAGACGTTCGGCGCGCACCGCGCGGTGGTGCTGGCCTGCGCCCAGGTGCGCGGCACCAACGCCGAGGTGCGCCGGCTCTGGGCGACCGTGCTGGAGCGCTGGGTGCACGCGATCGAGACCGCGATCGTGGCCGAGCGGCGGCGCGGGGCGGCCCCCGACGGCGTGCCGGCCCGCGACCTCGCCATCGCGCTCAACTCGATGAACGAGCGCGTCTGGTACGCCACCTTCGCCGGCGACGGGCCGGCCGTGGCCGAGCGCGACGTGGTCGACGTGCTGCGCGACGTGTGGCTGGCCGCGATCTACCGCGGCGCCGCTCCCTCGCCGGCCTGACCAAGCAGGGCGGCGGGGTGTGCCGGCATGACCTCGATGTCGTGCCCCCACCCACGTGCCGGGCTACCGTTGATCTCTCCCGACGGCAGCCCACCCGGGCTTCCGTCACCCTGGAGGAGACATGAGCCCGACCAGCACCCCGTTCTCGGCCGAACTGCGGGCCGCCAGCCAGGAGGCCCACCAGGGCGCGGAGTCCCAGCGGTACGTCTCGGCCCTGGTGGCCGGCGAGCTGGACCGCGCCGGCTACGCCGCGCTGGTGGTGCAGCACCACGTCATCTACGAGGCGCTGGAGGGCGCCGCCGAGGCGATGCGCCACGACCCGCTCGCCGGCCCGTTCGTCGACGACGCGCTGACCCGGCTGCCCGCCCTCGCCGCGGACCTGGAGTTCCTGCTCGGGCCCGACTGGCGCCGACGGATCGACCCGACCCCGGCGACGGTCGCCTACGCCGGGCGCCTCGGCGCGGTCTGCGCCAGCTCACCGGAACGGTTCGTCGCCCACCACTACACCCGCTACCTCGGCGACCTCTCCGGCGGCCTGCACATCGGACGGTCCCTCGCCCGGCACTACGGGCTGAGCGGGGCCGCCGGGGCGGCGTTCTACCGGTTCGACCGGATCCCCAGTCCGAAGGCGTACAAGGACGCCTACCGGGCCAGGCTGGACGCCCTCCCGCTCGACGAGGTGGGTCGGGCCGCGCTGCGGACCGAGGTGCTCGTGGCGTACCGGCACAACACCGAGGTCCTCGCCGCCCTGTCCCACCTCGTGCCGGCCACGGACTCGGAGGAGGCCGCGTGACCGCCCCGTTCGGCGCCGACGTGGTCGCCGCCGTCTGCCGGCACATGAACGACGACCACGCCGGGGACTCGCTGCTCATCTGCCGCACGCTCGGCGGGCAGCCGGCGGCCACCCGGGCCCGGGCCACCGGCCTGGACGCCGAGGGGATGGAGTTCGCCGTGACCGTGGACGACATCGAGGTCCCGGTGCGGGTGCCGTTCGCCCACCGGCTGAACGAACGCGCCCAGATCCGGCAGGAGGTGGTGCGGATGTACCGGGAGGCGTGCCAACGGTCCGGTCTCCCGCCGCGCCCGGCCGGCTGACCGGCGGCACGGCGCGAACGCCACGTCCGATCGCCGCCAGCGCCGACCCCGCCGGTTCCCGGATAGTCGGCTCCGGTGGCGCGACGCACGGTCGCGTCCTCGGTGGAAGGCGGACGGATGCACGTCGTGCCCGGTCTGAAGGTGCTCTACTTCGGGACCCCGGTGGTGCTGGTCACCACCCGCAACCCCGACGGCACGGCGAATCTCGCGCCGATGTCGTCGGCGTGGTGGCTGGGCAGGCAGGCGATGCTCGGGCTCGGCAACAGCGGCCGGACGACGTCGAACCTGCTGCGCGAGGGCGAGTGCGTGCTCAGCCTGCCCTCCTCGGCGATGGTCGACGCGGTCGACCGGATCGCGCTCACCACCGGCCGCCCGGATGTGCCGGAGCAGAAGGCACGCCAGGGCTACCGCTACGAGCCGGACAAGTTCACCCTTGCCGGGCTGACCGCCCAGCCGTCCGCGCTGGTCGCGGCGCCCCGGGTCGCGGAGTGCCCGATCCAACTGGAGTGCCGGGTGGTCGCGGCCCACCCGTTGGCGGGAGACGACGTGCGGGCCACCGCCTTCCAGGTCGAGGTGTTGCGCGCGTACGTCGAGCAGGACCTCGTCATCCCCGGGACGAGCCATGTGGACCCGCTGCGCTGGGATCCGTTGATCATGAAGTTCTGCGAGTTCTTCGGCGGCGGGCACCACGTGCACCCGTCCCGGCTCGCGGAGGGCTGGCAGATGCCCCACCGGCTCGGCGCGGCGTCGCGCTGACCGGTGGGCCCCGGTGGCTCGGCGCGGCGTCGCACTGACCGGTGGGCCCCGGTGGCTCTCCACAGGGGATGGTGGCGGGGCGCCGGTCGTCGCCGGATTGTGCGACCCTGGGATCGACCGCCCGGGTCACCGGAGGTGATGGCCACGTTACGACTGTGCGAGCTCGTCGCCGTGCCCGGCGCCGCCGCGGTGACCCTCGACGTCGCCGCCGGCGCCACGGCCGCCCTGGTCGCCGCCCCGCCGCTCGGCACCGCCGTCGCCCGGGTGGTGAGCGGGCTGGCCGCGCCGGTCGCCGGCCGGGTCCTGGTCGGCGACCGGGAGGTGACCGCCCTGCCGCCGCCGCAGCGCCGCATCGCCTACGTGCCGGCCGGCGGCGCGCTGCTGCCCCACCTGACCGTGCGCCGCAACATCGCCTACGGCCAGCGCCGGCGGGAACGGGTGCGGGAGATGGCCGACGCGTGGACGGCGAAGGTGGTCGACCGGCTGGAGCTGGCCCCGACGCTGGAGCTGCGACCGCACCTGCTGTCGGAGGCGCAGCGGTTCCGGGTGGCGCTCGCCCGGGCGGTGGCCTGCCTGCCCGAGGTGCTGGTGGTCGACCTGCCGACCGGACCGGCCGGCGGTGGGCGGCTCACCGACCTGCTCGGCAGGCTCTCCCCGGAGAACACCCCGGGGGTGGCGGTGCTGGTGTGCACGGCCGACCCGGGCTCGCTGGCCGACGTGCCGGTCGTCGCCGAGGTGGGCCGGTGACGCCGGTGGGCCGGGCCGCGCCGGTGGCGCGCCTGAGCCGCCGTACCCTGCTGCGGGCCACCGCCGCGCTCACCGCGACCACCGGCGCGGGCTGCGCCGCCACGGCGCCGGCGGTCCAGGTCGCGGTCGTGTGGAGCGGCGGCGAGCTGGCCCGTTTCCGCGAGGTCGTGAGCAACTACGGCGCCGACGTGCAGGTGATCAGCGCCGGCAACGACATCGACGCGTTCCTGCGCGCCCGCCACCTGGCCGGCACCAGCCCCGACGTGGCGATCCTGCCCCGGTCGGGGCTGGTCGTCGAGTACGCCCGGCGCGGCTGGCTGCGCGAGCTGACCCCCGCCACCAGCTACGCCCTCCCGCCCGGCATGGCCGACCTGCTCTCCGCCGACGGGCGCCGCTACGGCGTCTGGGTCAAGGCGGCCCACAAGTCGCTGTTCTGGCACTTCCCGTCGATGCTCCCCGAGCCCCCGCGCACCTGGGATCAGCTCGTGACGCTCACCCGGCGGCTCGGCGCGCGGGCCCGGTCGGGCGACGGCCCGGCGCCGCTGGCCGTCGGCGCGGCCGACGGGTGGGTGCTCACCGACTGGTTCGAGAACGTGCTCGCCGACGTGGCCCCGCCCGGCCACTACGAGGCGCTGGCGCGCGGCGAGGCCGACTGGCGGAGCCCGTCGGTGCACACGGCGCTGGACCGGCTCGCCGAGCTGTGGGGCGTCGACGGCGCGTTCCCCGGCGGCGGTCGCCGGGCCCTGCTGACCCAGTACGAGGAGTCGGTGATCCAGGTGGTGCACCACCGGCGGGCGACGATGCTCTTCGAAGCCGACTTCGTCGACGACGTCAGCCGCCGGTTCCGCCGGGGCCCGGAGCAGCCGGAGACCTTCCGCTTCCCGGGCGCCCGGGTGGCCGGCGGCCCGCTGATCGTCGGCGGTGACGCCGCCGTGGCGTTCGCCGGCTCGGCCCGTGGGGCGGAGCTGGTGCGCTGGCTCAGCGACGGCTCCGCCTTCCAGCCGTGGTTGCGCGCCGGCGGCTACCTCTCCCCGAACGTGTCCGTGCCGCTGGACGACTACCGCGACCCCGTCCGGCGCCGCCTCGCCGCCGAGCTGCGCACGGCCGAGGCGGTGCGCTTCGACCTCTCCGACCGGCTGCCGGGCCCGTTCACCGGCTCCGACGGGGTGGGCATCTGGCGGATCATGCAGGACTTCTTCGCCGACGTCACCGGCGGGGTCCCCGCCGGCAGGGCGACCCGCCGGGCCGTCGGGCAACTGGCGGCGGCGGCCCGGTCGGCGGGCGGCGGGCGATGAGCCGGGTCCTGGGCGAGCTGGCGGTCCTCGACGACGTCGGGCCGCCCCGGCGCGGGCGGGCCTACCCGGCGGCGGGGGCCACCTCGGCACTGCTGCTGCCCGCCCTGCTGCTGCTCGGCGGGCTGGTGGCGTGGCCGGTGCTGCGTACGCTGCACGCCAGCGTCACCACCGACGGCCGGTGGGTGGGCGCGGAGCACTTCCGCACCGCGCTGGCCGCGCCCGGCACCGGCGCCGTGGTGGGACGCACGCTGCTCTGGGCGCTGCTGGTGCCGGCGGTGGTCACCGTCCTGGGCTACCTGCTCGCCGCCGCCTCGCGCCGCTCGCAGGAGGGCGGGCTGGTCCGCCTCATCCTGGTGGTGCCCACCGCGCTGCCGCTGGTGGTCACCGGGGTCACCTTCCGGCTGATGTACGACCCGGACCCGGAGCGCGGCCTGGCCACGCTCGTCGCGGCGGCGCTGGCCGGCCGGCCGGCGGCCGACGCCCCGCAACTGCTCGGCCCCGGCCTGGTCACGGTGGCGCTGATGTCGGCGTTCGTGTGGGCGTGGGTCGGGCTGGCCGTGCTCGTGTTCCGGGCCGCTCTCGACGCGGTGCCGCCCAGCCTCGCCGACGCGGTACGCGCCTACGGCGGCAACCGCCGCGACGTGCTCTGGGACGCGCAGTGGCGGCCACTGCTGCTGCGCACCGTGGCGGTGGTGTTCACCCTGGCGGCGCTCGGCACCGCCCGGACGTTCGACCTGATCCTGGTGATGACGCCCGGTTCGGTGCGCGACGAGGCGTCGGTGCTCGCGCTGCGGGTCTGGCAGACCTCCAACGGCGCCACCACCGGCGAGGGCGCGGCGCTCGGCGTGGTGTGGCTGGTGGCGGTGGCCGCCGGCATGCTGGTCGCCGCGCTGTTCGTGCGGCAGGCGTGGCCGCCGCCCCGCGACCCGGTGCCCGTCGCGCCCGCACCGGTGGCGCCCGCGCCACGCCGGACGACCCGGCTGCTGGTGGCGGGAGCGGCGGTCGCCTGGCTGGTGCCGCTCGGGGTGCTGCTCGCCACCTCGCTGCACGGCACGGTGGACGCGGCGGCCCGGGGCTGGTGGTGGAGCCCGCCCGGCCTCGACTCCTACCGGGACCTGCTGACCGGCGCCGAGCTGTGGCGCACGCTGGGCTTCACGCTGGTGCTGGCGACCGTGGTCACCGCCGTGGTGCTGGGCGTCGCGCTGCTCGCCGCGTACCCGCTGGCCTGGCTGACCGGGCCACCCGCCCAGGCCACCGGGCTGCTGCTGATGGCCGCCAGCATCGTGCCGGTGCAGGTGATCGCCGGGCCGGTCAACGAGGTGCTCGGCGTGGTGCTCTCCTCGGGCACGGCGCGTGGCCTGGCGCTGGTGCACGTCGCGCTGGGCGTGCCGTTCGCCGTGCTGGTGCTGCGCAACGCGTTCGCGGACCTGCCCGCCGAGCAGGTGCGGGCGGCCCGGGTGGGCGGGCGGCACTGGTGGGGCACCCTGCGGCTGCTCGCCCGGCACAACCGCCCGGCCGTGGTGGCGGTCGCGGTGCTGGAGTTCGTGCAGGTGTGGAACGACCTGGTGGTGGGTCTGCTGTTCAGCGGTCCGGGCGCGCTGCCGTTGGGGCTGTTCCTCGCGGGCCAGACCCGGGGCTTCGCGGCCAACAGCGGGGCGCTCGCCGCCGGCTCGGTCATCGCCTCCGTCCTGCCGGTGCTGCTGGTGGTGCTGGCGCGCCGCCAGCTCGTCGCCGGCCTGGTCGCCGGGGGCGTGCGGTGACGCGGCCGGGACCGGCCCGCCGCCCGCGGCGGCCCCGGCGGCTGAGCCTGCTGCTCGCGGTTGGCGGCGTGGTCGGCGGCACGGTCAGCGCGGTGCTCGGCAACGTCACCGGCAACCTGCTCTCCGAGCTGTCCGTCGCCCAGCTCGGCTCGGCGAGCGCCGGGGTGATCGTGCTCGGCCTCGCCGCCGCGATGATCGTGGAATGGCGCCGCCAGCGGCACCAGGCCGCGACGCCTGACGACAGCGAGCCGCCGCCCGTCGCCGGCGCGCCCACCCTGCCGTGGCCGGCCGGGTTCACCGGGCGGGCCGGGCACGTCGACGCGATCGTCGACCTGTTGGAGAAGGAGCACGCGGTCGCGGTGGTCGGCCGGCGGGCCGTCGGCACGTCGGCCTGCGCGATCCAGGCCGCCAACCTGTGCCGGGACGACTTCCCGGACGGCCAGTACTACCTGGACCTGCGCCGGGGCGGCCGGCGGCACGACGCCCGGCAGGTGCTGACCGCGCTGGCCCGGATCCTCGGCACCCGGCCGCCGGCGTCGGGACGCGCCGACGACCTCGCCGACGCCGTCGACGAGCTGAGCGGCCAGCTCGACGGCCGGGCGGTCCTCGTGGTGCTGGACAACGTGGACGACCCGGCCCAGGTCCGACCGCTGCTGCCGCCCACCGCGCGGACGTGCCGCCTGTTGCTGGCCGGCACGGGAGCGCTGGCCGCGGTGGACGGGGTGGTGGCGCACGGGCTCGCCGAGCCGGACGCCGCCGACGCCGTCGAGCTGTTCGCCGCCGCCGGCGCCGCCGCACCCGTCGCCCGGCCGCACCGCCCGGACCCGCGCACCGACCCGGCGGTACGCGACCTCGTCGAACTCTGCGGACGGCAGCCCCGCACGGTCGCGGAGCTCGGCAGGCGTACGGCGCAGCACGGGTGGCGGCACAGCGACGTGCTCGACGCGCTGCGCCGCGCCGTCGACACGCCCCCGCACCAGCACGTCGCCGCCTCCCCGGCGACCCTGCTGGTGACCGCGCGGGACACCGCCTACCACGCGCTGGGCGGCGAGGCGGGGCGGTTGTGGCGGCTGATGTCGCTCAGCCCGGTGCCGCTGGACCGGCCGACTATCGGGGCGCTGGCCGGCCGCCGTCCGGACCGGGTGGCCGCCCTGCTGCACGAGCTGGCCGCCGGCGGGTTCGTCACCGGCGCGCCCGGGGACCGCTACGAGGTGCGCTCGCTGCTGGCCCCGTACGCCCGGATGCACCTGCGCGACGCGGAGCCGGCGCGGCGGCGGGTCGCCGCGCAGGCCCGCCTCACCCGGCACCTGGCCCGGCGGGCCGAACGGCACGCCGCGAGCCTCGCCGTGGTCGGCTCGCCGCCGGACCGGGAGCCGACGCTGGCGCTGGACGACGACCCGTACGGCTGGTTCGACCTGCACCAGGAGCTGCTGCTGGCCGTGGTCAGGGTGCCGGCGGGCGCGGCGGAGACCCTGCCGCGCCGGGTGCGCCGCTGGTGGTTCCGCCTGGCGGTGGCGCTGTGCGGCTGGCTCGCCCACGCCGAGCGCCTCGACGAGTGGGCGCAGGTGTGCCGCACGGTGCTCGCCACGCCCACGGCCGACGACCGGCCGGAGATCGCCGGCTGGGCGCACAACGAGCTGGGTGTGCTGCGCCGCCGCCGGGGCGACCCGCAGGCAGCGGCGACGGCGCTCAGCCTCGCGGTGGCGGAGCGGGGCCGGCGCGGCACCGCGCAGGCACGGATGAACCTGGGCCTGGTGCTGCTGGACCTGGGGCAGTTCGACGACGCGGTGGAGCACCTGGAGCTGTCGCGGCGGCACCGCTCGGCGGCGGACCGGGCCGGGCACGCGCTGACCGATCTGGGCCTGGGCGCCGCCCGGCTGTCCCGGGGGGAGCTGGAGGTCGCACACCGCCACCTGGTCCGCGCGGCGAACGCCTTCCGCGCGCTCGGCGACGCCCGGGGCTACGCGGCGGCGCTGACGAACCTGGTGCTGGTGCACGCCGGGCTCGGCGAGCACCTCGACGCGGCGCAGTCGTGGCGGGCGGCGCTGCGGGAGTACGAGTCCGTGGCCGATCCGACCAACCGGGCCGCCGCGCTGCTCAACGCGGGTGCCGCGCTGTTGTCCACCACGCCCGCCCAGGCCCGGCAGGCGTACGAGTTGCTGGCGGAGAGCCTGCGGCTGCGCGACGGGCGGCCGACGGCCGGCCTGGGGCGGACCCTGCTGCACCTGGGCGACGCGGCGGCGGCCCTCGACGACGCGGACGAGGCCCGGCGGCACTGGGCGGACGCGGCGGGCGTGTGTGAGGAGGCGGGGGACGTCGACGGTCAGGCGGCGGCCGACGCCCGCCTGGTGGGCAGCGACGCGCCCGCCTGAGCGGGGCCCGCACCGAGGGCCCCACCCGCGCGGCTCAGCCGTCCAGCCGGCGCACCATGTTCATGATCGTCTCCAGTTGGGCGCCGCCCTTGATCGGGTAGTTGGTCGCGCCCAGGTAGCCCCACCAGTCCCAGCAGCCGTTCGGGTTCGCGGCGGCGGTGCCGGCCTGCGGATAGAGCACGATCAGGTTGTTGGTGTCGGCGTACTGGTTGAGGTTCGCCCGGTCCACGAAGGCGGTGCCGACCGCGCCGTGGCCCTGCAGGCAGCCGTGCAGGGCGACGAGCAGCCGGCACGACTGCCCGGCGGCGCAGGACGCCGGCACGTAGGCGAAACCGTCGGCGCCCATGCTCAGCCCGGGAGCCCAGCCGTTGACGGCGTACGTGTGCTGGCTGAACCGGATCAGGCTGCCGCCCAGCGGGCCGGTGTTCGGCGCCCGCACGCTGCCGAGGAGCTTGCCCAGCAGGGCGCTCTGCGGGTCGGTGCCGCAGTCGTCGAGGAACGGCGAGGCGGTGACGGTGCACCCCAGGGTCCCGTACGGGGTGACCCAGGCGTGGCCGGCCGGGGAGCCGCTGTCGTACTGCACGCTGGCACCGAAGTGCTGGTAGTACCGGACCAGGTCGTCGGTGACGGATTTCTCGACGACGGTGTCGTTGGTGCCGTGGAAGACGTACACGGGGTCGCCGGACAGGTTGCCCACCGGGTCGACCCAGCCGTAGGAGGCCCACGTCCGGGTGTACGCCTGGAGGGCCGACACGTTCGTGGGGTACGCGTTGTCGCCGCAGCCGCCGAGCGCCTGGGCGACGTTGTTCTGCGCGCAGTAGTACGGCCCCGCGGCGACGACCGCCGCGCCCCGGATCCGCGACGAGTAGGCGACGTGCAGCTGGGTGGCCATGTAGCCACCGGAGGAGACGCCGGCGACGTACACGCCGGAGACGTTGTGGGGGCGCAGGGTCCCGGCGACCGGGGCCTTGGTGTCCGGGGTGGCGGCCTGGGCGGGGGCCGCGGTCGTGAGGACGAGCAGCAGGGCGGTGACGAGGGCGGCGGCGGCCTTCAGCGGTCTGGTCATGGCGCTCTCCTGTCCGGGAGCGGCGGCGGTGGTGCCGGCGTGCGCAGACGCTAGCGTGACGCAGTGCACAGTGGACATGACTGCCGTCGACACCTCGGGTGACGCCGGCATGTCCGAGACCGACACAGGGGCCGCCCCGCCCGGCGCTCAGGTGGTGCCACCGCCCGGCTGCGGCCCGCTGCGCGCGGGCTCGCCAGCGGCGACCCTCACTCGGCGCGCCACACGGCCTCGCGGGGCGGGCCGGGCTCGGCCCAGCACAGCCCGCCCTTCGCCTCCACCCCCGGCAGCCCCTCGACCATGCGGCTGATGTCCACGAGCGACGCCAGCGACACCACGACGTCGTTGCGCAGGTCCGCCACCGCCGTCTCGAGGTCGTCCCCCTCCGCCGCCCAGTCGATGTCTGCGGCCCGCAGGTCGGCCACCGCCTGGTCGGTGAGCACCTGCGGGTCGGTCACGGCCACCGTGAGCCGGCAGTAGACGTTGAGGGTGAGCGGTTCCGGAGCACCGACGTCGGTCATGCCCTCAGCATGACCCACCCGGACGGATCGGGACCAGACGCGTTTACTTAGGGCTTGACCTAAGTGTTCGGCGCGGGCATAGTTAGGCGCATGCCTAAGCAATCGGGCGGCGGAGCCGGAAGCGACGACGGGACCCTGGACGGCGTGTTCCACGCGCTGTCGGACCCGACCCGCCGCCGGGTCGTCGAGCTGCTCGGCCGAGGGCCCGCGACAACCAGCGAGCTCGCTCGTCCGTTTGACATGGCACTGCCGTCGTTCACCCAGCACCTGGGCGTCCTCGAGCGCTCCGGCCTGGTGACGTCGGAGAAGAAGGGGCGCGTGCGGACCTACCGGCTCGCCCCCCAGCCACTCGAGCACGTCGACACCTGGCTCGCCGGTCAGCGCGCGACATGGACCCGGCGCCTCGACCAGCTCGACTCGTTTCTCCACGACCTGAAGGAGCAGCAGACATGACCGCCTACCCGAGCGTGAACCCGAACCTCGACCTCGTCCTGGAGCGCACCGTCGACGTCGCCCCCGAGCTGGTCTGGAAGGCCTGGACCACGCCCGAGCTGATCGTGCAGTGGTTCGCCCCGCGGCCCTGGTCGACCTCGTCCTGCGAGATCGACCTCCAGCCCGGCGGCAGGTTCAACACGGTGATGCGCTCGCCCGAGGGCGAGGAGTTCCCGAGCACCGGCTGCATCCTGGTCGTCGAGGAGGGCTCGACGCTGATCTTCACCTCGGGGCTGGGCCCCGGCTTCCGCCCCCAGGTGGCCGGCGACGATTTCCCGTTCACCGCGATCATCAAGCTCGAGCCCACCGGCAACGGCACGAAGTACACGGCCACGGCGATCCACGCCGACGCCGCGGCGAAGAAGTCGCACGAGGAGATGGGCTTCGCCGAGGGCTGGAGCGCCGCGCTGGACCAGCTGGTCGAGGTCGTCAAGGGCCGCTGAGGGACGCGGCGACGGGATGCGGGCCCCGGCGGGACGACCGGCTGGTCCCGCGTCCCGTCGCCCCGCCGGGCCGGCCGCCAGGCGGTGGCCCACCGCGACGGCGGCCGTCAGATGTTGGCGGAGTCGGGCGGCACGTCGGCCGGCAGGGCGGGAGCGCCGGCCAGCGGGGCCTCGGTGCGGCAGGACGACCCCACGGTGTAGGCGGTCATCGACAGCGACCCGTACGCGTACCCGTCCACCAGCACCTCCGCGCCGTTGCCGGCGGCGCCGGCCAGGCCGGCGAGATAGAGCAGCGGAATGAAGTGGTCCGGCGTCGGTACGGCCCGGCCGAAGTCACGGTGGGCGTCCAGCGCGGCCGCCTCGGTCGGCTCTCCGAGCATGACGTCCTTCGCCGCCTCGTCGAACCGCTGCGCCCAGTCGAAGCCCTCGTCGACCATGCGCGGATCCACCCCCCGCAGGTTGTGCACCACGTTGCCGCTGGTCACGACGAGCACCCCGCGCTCGCGCAACGGGGCGAGCCGCGCGCCCAGGTCCAGGTGGTAGTCCAGGCTCTTGAACGCGTTGATGCTCAACTGGACGACCGGGACGTCCGCGTCGGGAAACGCGTGGGTGAGCACCGACCAGGTGCCGTGGTCGATCCCCCACGAGTCGACGTCCGCCCCGACCCAGGTGGGGTGGACCACGTCGGCGATCTCCTCCGCCAGCTCCGGCAGGCCGGGCGCCGGGTAGCGGACGTCGAACAGCTCCGGCGGGAAGCCGTAGAAGTCGTGGATCGTCCTCGGCCGGGGCATCGCGGTGACGGCGGTGGCACCGATGTACCAGTGGGCCGACACGACCAGGATCGCCCGGGGCCGCGGGACCGCCCGCCCGAAGGCGCGCCACGCCTGCGTGTAGCGGTTGAGTTCCAGCGCGTTCATCGGGCTGCCGTGACCGATGAACGCGGCCGGCATCACCGCCGGGACGGTCTCGCTGCTCATGCTGCTCCCCCGGGCTCACGGTGATGCGAGCGTAACCGCTGTCGCGGGGAGCGGCCCGGTCAACGCCGGCCGCGACCGGTTGTCACCGGTCGCGGCCGGCGAGCGCCATCAGTCGGACACCTCGCGCCAGGCGGGGTGGTTGCCACGCCATGCACCGGCGAGGATGACCGCGGACGTCCGGCCGGGGCATTCCTGCACCCGGGAGCGGCCGGACTCGCCGCCGATTCGTACCTGCACGTCCCAACGCTGCCCATCCGTGCGGATGTACACGTCCCGACGCCCGCGTTGCGACGTGTCACCGTTCCACCAGTGTTCTTCGACCCTCACCCAGCGACCGTATAGCAGTTCGTCCGTGGACGACACGGCCGGTGGCGGTGGAGATCGTGCCGGGCGGGGTCGCCGGTCAGGCGGACTCCCCCGGCGCCAGGTGACGGTAGCCGGGCACGGTCTCGGCGAACCAGCCGTTCACGCTGGTCAGGCCGCGCTCGTTGAGCTGGGCGTCGTGGATCGGGAACACCCGCTCGGCCCCGACGGCGCCGGCGAAGTCGATCGCCTCGGTGAGCTTCAGCCAGGAGGCCTGCGCCGGGACCAGCAGCGTCTCGACCGGCTGCTCCGGGCGGTGCAGCGAGTCGCCCGGGTGGTAGACCGCGTCGTCGACGAGGTAGCCCAGGTTGGCGCAGTCGGGCTGGGCACCGTGGATGGTGGCGTGCCGACCGCCGAGCGCGGTCACGGTGAGGCCGGCGGCGGTGAACCGCTCGCCGGCGCCGACCCTGGTCACGGACAGCGGCGCCAGGTCGGGCAGGACGGCGCCCTGCGGGGCGAAGACCGGCACGCCGAGACCCGCCAACCGGAGCACGTCGACGTGGTCGGTGTGCTCGTGGGTGACCAGCACGGCGTCCGCGCCGGCCAGGGCCCGCGGCTCGCTCCAGGTGCCGGGGTCGATGACCAGCACGCCGCCGTCGTGCTCCAGCCGGACACAGGAGTGGGTGAACTTCGTGATCCGCATCCGGCGACCGTACGCCGGTGGCAGCGCCCCGTGTGCCCGGCGGCGGTGGGCACGGGCCGTGCCGGAGGGTCGCGCCGGCCCGCCTTTCCGCCGGTTTCGCCGGACGGCCCGGAGACCGTCCCGGGCCGCGTGAGAGGCTGCGGGGCGGAAGGGAGTACCGAAATGGGCGACTACGGCCACCCGCTGGCCTTCGGGGCGTTCCTCACGCCCGGCAACGCCGAGCCCGGGCGGGTGGTGGGCCTCGCCGTGCTGGCCGAGCAGGTCGGGTTCGACCTGGTCACCTTCCAGGACCACCCGTACCAGCCCGCGTTCCTCGACACGTGGACGCTGATGAGCTTCGTGGCGGCCCGGACCGGCACGGTGCGGCTGGCGGCCAACGTGACGAACCTGCCGCTGCGCCCGCCGGCCGTCCTGGCCCGCAGCGTGGCGAGTCTCGACCTGCTCAGCGGTGGCCGGGTGGAGCTCGGCCTGGGCGCCGGCGCGTTCTGGGAGGCCATCGAGGCGATGGGCGGACGCCGGCTCTCCCCCGGGCAGGGCGTGCGGGCCCTGACCGAGGCGATCGACGTCATCCGCCAGGTCTGGGACGTCGAGGCGCGCGGCGGCGTCCGGGTCGACGGCGAGTTCCACCGGGTGGTGGGCGCGAAGCGGGGCCCCGCGCCCGCCCACGACGTGGGCATCTGGCTCGGCGCGTACAAGCCGCGGATGCTGGCGTTGACCGGGAGCCGGGCCGACGGGTGGCTGCCGTCGCTGGGCTACCTGCAACCCGGCGACCTGGGCAGGGGCAACACGATCATCGACGACGCCGCGCGGGAGGCCGGCCGCGATCCGGCCGACGTGCGCCGCCTGCTCAACGTCACCGGCCGCTTCGCCACCGTCGGCCGGGGACCGCTGGACGGCCCCGCCGAGCAGTGGGCCGAGGAACTGGCCGACCTCGCGCTCAGCGACGGGATCAGCACGTTCATCCTGGGCAGCGACGACCCGGAGGACCTGCGACGCTTCGCCGCCGAGGTCGCCCCCGCCGTACGCGAACTCGTGGCCGGCGAGCGCGCGGCCGGCGCCGCTGCCGCCGTGACCCCGGCGACGCCCGAAGCCGTCGGGGCGCGGGCGACACCCGGGGGCGCCGGGGCGCAGCCGTCGCCCGCTCCCCGCCCGCCCGCCGGCGCGGGGTCCTTCGCCGTCGTCCCGACGCCCGACGACGGCGTGCGCCGCAGCGCGATCCGGGTCTGGGACGAGGCCACGCGCCCCACCGGCCCCGCGCCCGACCCGGCGCGCACCTACCCGCCGCACGACCAGGCCGGCGCGCAGCACCTCATCGACGTGCACGACGGGCTGCGCGCCGAGCTGACCCGGCTGTACGACCTCGTGGAGCAGGTTGGCGCCGGGCTGGTCGACGCGGGCACGGCCCGCTCGCACATCAACACCATGACCATCCGGCAGAACAAGTGGACGCTGGGCACGTACTGCGAGTCGTACTGCCGGGTCGTCACCACCCACCACACGCTGGAGGACCGGGGGATCTTCCCGCACCTGCGCCGGGGCGACGACCGCCTCGCCCCGGTGCTGGACCGGCTGGAGCAGGAGCACCACGCCATCCACGACGTGCTGGAACGCGTCGACCGGGCGCTTGTCGCGTTCGTCTCCGTCTCGGACGGGATGGCCGAGCTGCGCGCGGCGGTCGACCTGCTCAGCGACACCCTGCTGTCCCACCTCGCCTACGAGGAACGCGAACTCGTCGAGCCCATCGCCCGGCTCGGACTGCACTGAACCCGCCGTCGCGCGGCGTGCCGGCGGACCGGAACCGAGCCCGCCGTCGCGCGGCGTGGCGGAGGATCGGGGCATGCCGCGACCATCCGGGCGGGGGCACCGCCGCCTGCCGCACACCGCCGACGTCCGCATCGAGGCGTGGGCGCCGAGCCGGGAGGAGTGCGTCGCCGAGGCGGTCGCCGCGCTGGTCGGGACGTTCGTCGACCCCGCCGGGGCGTCCCCGGGCCCGCAGCGGGAGTTCCGCGCGCCGGCCGGTGACGACGACGCGGACCTGCTGGTGGGCGTACTCGACGAGGTGATCTTCCGGATGGAGACGGCGGGTGAGCTGCCGCTGCGCACCGACGTGGCCGACGACGGCGCCGGCGGCCTGGTGGTGCGCTGGCGCACGGTGGACACCGACGCCGTCGAGCTGGTCGGCGCGGTGCCGAAGGCCGTCTCCCTGCACGGGCTGCGCTTCGGCCCCGACGGCGAGGGCTGGTGCTGCGCGGTGACGCTGGACGTGTGAGCCCCTTACCCCGCGCCGCCCGCTCAGCCCTTGACCACGCCGAGCGGGACCAGCCGGGCCACCTTGCGGCACAGTCCGGCGCCCTCGGCGGCGGCCACCACCGCCGAGACGTCCTTGTACGCCGCCGGCATCTCCTCGGCCAGGCCGCGGCGGGACGCCCCGCGAACCGCGATGTCCCGCTCCTCCAACTGGGCACGCGGGTCCAGCCCGCGCTCCGACCGCACGGCCTGCTTGCGGCTCTGCACCCGGCCGGCCCCATGGCAGGTGGACGCGAAGGCCGGCGCCCCCGGCACGCCGGTGAGCACGTACGAGCCGGTGCCCATGGAGCCGGGGATCAGCACCGGCTGGCCCACGTCCCGCAGGTCGTCGGGCAGGTCGTCATGGCCGGGCGGCAGCGCGCGCGTGGCCCCCTTGCGGTGCACGCACAGCGCGCGGCGTTCGCCGTCGACGCCGTGCGTCTCGATCTTCGCGAGGTTGTGCGAGATGTCGTAGACCAGGTCGAGCCGGCTGCCGGTGACCCGGGCGAAGACCTTCCGTGCGGCGTCGGCCAGCAGTTGCCGGTTCGCCCGGGCGTAGTTGGCGGCGGCGGCCATCGCGCCCAGGTAGGCGCGGCCCTCGGCGGAGGAGACCGGGGCGCAGGCGAGCTGGCGGTCCGGCACCTCGATGCCGTGGCGGGCCATCACCTGCTCCATCTTCCGCACGTAGTCGGTGCAGATCTGGTGGCCCAGCCCCCGGGAGCCGCAGTGGATCATCACGCAGACCTGGCCGGGGCGCAGCCCGAAGGCGGTGGCGGTGGTGTCGTCGTACACCTCCTCGACGGCCTGCACCTCCAGGAAGTGGTTGCCGGAGCCGAGGCTGCCGACCTGACGCGCGCCCCGCTCGATCGCCCGCTCGCTGACCTGCGCCGGATCGGCGTCGCCGACGGCCCCGGCGTCCTCGCAGCGGTGCAGGTCCCGCTCGACGCCGAAGCCGCGCTCGACGGCGTACCGGGAGCCGCCGCGCAGCACCGCGTCGAGTTCCGCGCGCGTCGACAGGTGCCACACCGCGCCCCTGCCCATGCCGCGGGGGGTGGCCTCGCCGAGGCCGTCCATCAGCGCGTCGAGGCGGGGCCGCAGCCCGTCGCGGTCGAGGTCGGCGGCGAGCAGCCGGACGCCGCAGGAGATGTCGAAGCCCACCCCGCCGGGCGAGACCACGCCGCCGTTGGCGACGTCGGTGGCGGCCACCCCGCCGATCGGGAACCCGTAGCCCCAGTGCACGTCGGGCATGGCGTACGAGGCGTCGACGATGCCGGGCAGCGTGGCGACGTTCGCGACCTGCTCCAGCGACCTGTCCTCCCCCGCGTCGGGCAGCAGGGACCGGGACGCGAACACCACCCCCGGCACCCGCATCGGGTCGTGCCGGTCGATCCGGAAGCGGTACGGCGACTCCTCGACCAGCTCCATTCCCGGCGGCTACCCGGGCGGACGGCCCTTACACCCGCTCGCCGGCCGCCGGCCGCCGCATCGCCCAGACGTCGGGCCCGCCGTCGGGCACCCGCGCCTGGCCGGTGACGACGAAGCCCAGCCGCCGGTAGAAGCGCACGTTCGGCTCCGACGAGGTCTCCAGCACCGCCGGCAGGCCGGCCCGGTCGGCCTCGGCCAGGCCGGGCCGCAGCACCCGGGCGCCCAGCCCCCGGCCCTGGTCGGCCCGGCGCACGCCGACGGTGGCGAGCAGGAACGCCGGCTCGGCCGACCGCAGGGAGGCGCAGGCCGCCTCGGCGGCGTGCAGCGCCGACTGCCGGTCGCCGGCCAGCTCGGCGTTGCGCGCCGCGACGCCGGCCCAGACCTCGTCCGGCACCGGCCGGTCCGGGGGCAGCCAGACCGCCACCGCCGCCGGCCGGCCGTCGGCGTCCACCGCCGCCCAGACGTCACCGTAGGGCAGCCCGACGGCGGCGACGGTGCCGGCGAACATCGCCGCAAGTCGCTCCCGGTGCCGGTCGGCGGCCACCGTCCAGGCCATCCAGGGGTACCCGTCGAAGGCGTCGGCGAGCACGTCGGCCGCCTCTGCGGTCGACTGCGGGCCGATGCGGCGTACGTCGAAATCCATGCCGTCCTCCTCGCGCGCCGCCGCCCGGCCGGCGCAGTGCGCGATCATGCCACGGCCCCCGGGGCCGGCGCCCGGGATTATCGGGTGGTCAGAGCCGGTAGAACGCCCGGTAGCGGCGGATCAACCGCCACTGCACCAGCACCGCCGCCACGGTCAGCAGGATCATCACCAGGGTCGCGGCGGCGGCGTAGCCGTAGCGCAGGTACTCGAAGCCGGTGCGGTAGACGAACAGCGACAGGTAGGTGGTGGCGTACGGGGGCGGGCCGCCGTCGGTCACCACGAAGGCCGGCACGAAGGAGAAGTGCAGGCTCTGGATGGCGTCGCGCACCGCCAGCAGCCCCAGCACGGGCGCCATCAGCGGCAGCGTGACCCGGCGGAACACGTCCCAGCCGGTGGCGTCCTCGATCGCCGCCATCTCGTAGACGTCGCGGGGCAGCGCGCGGCGGGCGGCCAGCAGCACCACGAAGGTCTCGCCGATGGTGAACAGGCTCATCAGGACGATCGCCGCGCGGGCATCGGTCGGGTCGGTGAGCCACTGCGGCGGGGTGCGTCCCAGCGCGGTCAGGCCGTTCTCCCCGCCCGTGCGCAGCAGCTGGTTGATCGGCCCGTAGAGGGGGTTGAGCAGCCAGAGCCAGAGCAGCCCGTAGGCGATCTCCGGCACCGCGGTCGGCAGCACCGCCGCCGTGCGGGCGCCGCCGACGCCGACCGCCCGGCGGTGCAGCAGCAGCGCCAGGCCGAGGGCGAGGAGCACCCGCAGCGGTACGGCCACCAGCGCGAAGACCAGCGAGTTGGTCAGCGACACCCGGAACACCGGGTCGTCCAGCAGCGCCGCGAAGTTGTCCAGCCCCACCCAGCGGGGCGGGCGCAGCAGGTCGTACTCGGTGAACGCCAGCGCCAGGGTGACGGCGGCGGGCAGCAGCACCAGCCCGACCAGCCCGATCAGGTACGGCGTGAGCATCAGCGCCAGTTGCCGGCGCGAGCGGCGGTCGGTCGCCGTCACGGGGCGTGCCGGCGGCCCGAGGCGGCGTGGAATAGGTGCACGTCGGCCCAGCGCACCCCGACGCGTACCGCCGCGCCACGATCGGGGCGGCGGGCGGCGGGCACCCGGGCGACGATCCGGTGCCCGCCGGCGAGCCTCAGGTACGCGTACGCGTCCTCGCCGACCACCTCGACCCGCTCGACGGTGGCGTCCGTGCCCTCGGCGGCGTCGAGGGCGACCGCCTCGGGCCGGAAGCCGATCTCCATGCCGTCGTGGTCCGCCCCCGGGGCGGGGGCGCCCTCGGGGCGCAGCGGGCCGTCGGCCGGGAGGAGGTTCATCGCGGGGGAACCGACGAAGCGGGCGACGAAGGTGGTGGCCGGGGTGCGCCAGATCTCGTCGGGGGTGCCGACCTGCTCGATGCGCCCGTCGCGCAGCACGGCGATCCGGTCGGCGAGCACCAGCGCCTCGGTCTGGTCGTGGGTGACGTGCACCATCGTCGCGCCCAGCCGGTCGTGCAGGGCCCGCAGCTCGGCGCGCATCTGCACCCGCAGCGCCTGGTCGAGGTTGGACAGCGGCTCGTCGAGCAGGAACACGTCCGGCTCGCGGACCAGCGCCCGGGCCAGCGCCACCCGCTGCCGTTCGCCGCCGGAGAGCTGCCCGGGCCGCCGGTCCAGCAGCCCCGCGCAGCCGACCGTCTCGGCCGCCGCCCGGGCGCGCTCCCGGGCCACCGCGCGGGGCGTGTCGCGTACCTCCAGGCCGAAGGCGATGTTCTCGGCGACGCTCAGGTGCGGGAAGAGCGCGTACGACTGGAAGACCATCGACACGTTGCGCCGGCCCGGACGCTCGGCGGTGACGTCGCGGCCGGCGATGCGGACGTGGCCGGCGGTGACCGGCTCCAGGCCGGCGACGACCCGCAGCACCGTCGACTTGCCGGCCCCCGACGGGCCGAGCACCACCAGCAGCTCGCCCCGGGCGGCGGCCAGGTCCACCTCGTGCAGCACGGTCGCCCCCCGGTACGCGGCCGAGACGCCGGCCAGGGCGAGGCCCGGATCGCTCACCCGTGTTCCCCGCGGGCGAAGATCGGCCGGGTCTGCCGGTCGAGGTCGCGGATCACGTCGTCGAGCCGGTCGCCCCGGTGCATGGCGTTCTCCAGGATGCCGTAGGTGACGTCCTCGATCTCCGGCCAGGTGGAGACGGTCGGCAGCGCCCGGACGGTGGGGATCGCGTCGAGGAAGACCTTGGCGCTGCGCGGCGGCTGGGCCGGGCCGAGGAACGCCGGGGACTTCGACACCCCGACGTGCGACGGGACGGTACGCCCGGTGGCCGCGATGATCCGCTGCCCCTCCTCGGCGATGGCGAACTCCAGGAACCGCCACGCGGCGTCCTTGTGCTTCGCGCCCCGGGTCATGCAGTACGCGTCGGAGTGCAGCACCCCGACCTGCTCCTTGTAGACGGGCAGCGGCGCGACGTCCCACTCGAAGCCGGTGATCGAGCGGAACGTGGTGGTGGAGCGGCGGGAACTCATCAGCATGGCGAGCCGGCCGTTGGCGAAGCGCGACTCGTCGTCCTCGGCCTCCACCTCCTCGTCGGTGGGCACCACCCCGTACGCCAGCCGCAGGTCCACGAGGTTCTTCAGCGCCTCCCGGGCGGCCGGGGTGTCCAGGGTCAGCCGGGTCGGCTTCGCCGGGTCGTCGACGATCTCGCCGCCGCCGGACCAGACGAACGGGGCGAGCCGGATGATCGACGGCTCCACGCCGAGGCCGTGCACGGCCGGGCGCCGCGCCGCGCCCTCGCTCTCGGTGGCCTTGACCACCACGCCTCGCGAGTCGCGGGTCATCGCGGTCGCGGTGGCCACCAGGTCGTTCCAGGTCCAGCCGGCCCTCGGCTCGGGCACGCCGTGCTTGGCGAACAGGGTGCGGTTGTAGTAGACGGCCAGGCTGGAGACGTTCTGCGGCAGGCAGAGCTGCCGGCCCTGCCAGCGGAACGCGTTCCAGGCGACCGGGTAGTAGTCGGCCGGGTCGACGGCCTCGGAGGCGGCCAGCCGGTCGTCCAGCGGCTCGATGACGTCCTTGGCGGCGAACTGGCCGTAGAAGCGGTAGTTCATCAGGAAAAGGTCCGGCGGGGCGCCGCCGGCCACCGAGGTGGCGAGCCGGGCCAGCAGGTCCTTGCGGTCGCTGGCCTCGACGAGCTGCACGTCGGCGCCGGGACGGGCCTTCTCGTACGCCTCGACGAGGGTGCGGTAGGCGGCGAGTTCCTCGGGGGCGCCGAAGACCAGCAGCCGCACCGGCCCGTCGGCGGACGATCCGGTGCCGGAGCCGCACCCGGTGGCGGCCAGCACGGCGGTGAGCAGCAGCGCGAGCAGCGCCTTCGGTCGCGTCGTCGGTCGCATCGTCAGTCTCGTCCCGTCGGGTCGTCGTGGTGGAGGAAGCGCCGCTGGGCGAGCACGAAGACGGCCAGCGCCGGCACCGTGGCCAGCACCGCGCCGGCCAGGAACACCGGGAAGTTCGTCGGGTCCAGCACCGACAGGGAGCGCAGCGCCAGCGGCAGGGTGAACAGGTCGCGGTCGTAGACGTAGATCAGCGGGTCGAGGAAGTTCGACCAGGTGAGCACGAAGGTCAGCGCGGTGAGGCCGGCGGTGACCGGGCGCACCAGCGGCAGGGCGACCCGCCACCAGGTGCGCAGCGGCGACAGGTCCGCCACCAGGCAGGCGTCGTAGAGATCGGTCGGCAGCGCCCGGAACGCCAGGTAGTAGACGAGGACGTAGAGCGGCGAGGTGCCCAGTAACGCCGGCGCGACCAGCGGCACCAGCGTGTCGGTCAGGCCGAGCATCCGGAAGATCGTGAAGCGGGGCACGAGCAGCGCCGTGGCCGGCACCATCAGCGCCACCAGGGAGGCCGCCACGACGACGCCGGTGACGCGCGGGGCGATCCGGGCCAGCGCGAAGCCCGCCAGGGAGGCGACGAGCACGCTCAGCGGCACGGCGACGACCGCGACCACTACCGAGTTGAGCGAGGCGCGCAGCAGCCCGCCCAGCTCGACGGCCTGCCGGTAGCCGGTGGTGGAGACCGGCTCCGGCACGAGCTGCGGGGTGGGCGGCGGCGGCAGGCCCGGCTCGGTCAGCGAGCCGGAGACCAGCAGCAGCAGCGGCGGGACGAAGACGAGCAGGACGAAGGCCGCGCCGAGGGTCCGCCAGGCCCGCCCGGCCGCCCCGGGCAGCGGTACGGGGCCGCGCGCGCGGCCCCGTACCGTGTCGTCGCCGATGGTCGCCTGCCTCAGAGCGTGAGCTGCCAGGCGCCGAGGCCGTGCGAGGCGGCGTAGAGCACCCGCTTGCCCGGCACGATGGTCAGCCCGGCCACCTCCACGTTCGGCATGCCCCGGGCCGCCTTCACCCAGGTCGTGGCGCCCTTGGCCAGCCGCAGCACGCCGAAGTCGGTGGCCGCGTAGAGGGTGCCGGTGACGTCGTCGCGGACCAGGTCGGTGATCGGCTGGTCGCCGAAGTCGTACGACCGGTCGGTCCAGGTCGCGCCCGCCCCCGCCACCCGCACCTCGAACGCGTGCCCGAGCGTGGCCGGGGTGTTCGAGTTGAAGCCGCTGTAGGAGACCCACGCCCGTGCCGGGTCGGCCGGGTCGACGTGGACGCTGGTGACGAAGCGGTTCGGCGTGGCGGCGGTGTCGATGCGCGTCCAGGTGACCGCCGACGCCGGCTCGGCGTCGACGTTGCGGGACACGAACACGCGGCCGGTGCTGGTGGCCGCGTACGCCGTGGACGAGTCGGAGGCGACGCGCTCGACGACCGAGACGGCCCCGCCGGCCCGGTCGCCCCACGCGGCGTCGGTCAGGTTGACCGTGCCCAGCGGCGCGAAGTCGCCGCACTGCGCCTCGAACGTGCCGGTCCAGGTGTTGCAGATCCGGTCGGCCTCGGCCAGGCTGCGGTCGCCCAGGCCGAACGTCTTCGTCCGGTAGACGGTGCGCGACGTGCCGGCGAAGATCGTCCCGCTGACCTTCGGGTCGCTGACCACGGGTGCGTAGAACAGGGTGCCCGGCTGCCCGAAGACGGGGTCGGAGATCGAGATCCAGCTGCCCACGTCGCCGTTGTTGAAGTTCACCTCGGGCGAGGCGTCGTAGAAGGTGTGGAAGCGGAACTCCGGCCTGCCGACGTCGAAGCCGGACGCGCCGCCGTCACCGATCATCGTGTTGACCCAGCGCCGGCGCTCGCCCTTGTTCTCCCAGGTGCCGTTGTCCTGGGTGCCGCCCTGGAGCAGCCGGTGGTCGTGCGGGCTGGCCGAGAGGCTGATGAACTGCAACGTGTTCATGCCCTTGTTGATGCCGTCGAGCTTCGACGGGATCCTCGACAGCATCTGCCGGCAGCGGTCCTTCTGCGCCTGCGTGGTCAGGTTGCGGTCCGGGTTGTCGCACCAGGCCGACCGGTCCACGAACTGGCCGCTGGAGCGCATCACGCCGCCGTCGTTGGCCTCGAAGAACTGGTACGGGTTGCGCGGGTTGGTGACCAGGGCGTGCTGGTCGGGGTGCAGGCCGTTGGGGTGCAGCTCGTCGGTGCCGTCGAAGGTCATGTCGGTGCCGCTGACGCCGGCGTCGGTGGAGAGCACCACGGCCCGCTTGTGGGCGACGGTCTCGCCGTAGACGTACGAACCGCCGGTGTAGACGATGTCCGGGTGCCCGGCCGGGGTGTGCACGAACACGTCGTACCAGCACTGGCCGGTGCACTGGTTGTAGGTGGCGTAGCCCGGGTCGGCCGGGTTGGCGCTGCTCAGGTCGGCGAACGCGGGGGCGCCGCCGGCCACGTCGTCGCTGCGGAACAGCCGCGAGTACGGGTTGCCGAGGTTGCCCTCGTAGACGTACATGCGGGTCTTGCCGTTCGGCAGGGCCGTCACGTCGATCGCGGCCCGGGTCTGGAAGACCGCCGGGTTGAGCGAGGGCTTGATCTGCGTCCAGGTGGCGCCGGCGTCCGTCGAGCGCCAGACCCCCCGGGCGTACGAGGAGGCGTAGACGGTGTTGGCGTCGCGCGGGTCGAGCTTGACGTAGCGCACGCCGCGCGGCGAGCAGGTGGCGGTGTTGCCGTATTCCGCGGCGCTGCCCGTGCACTGCGTCGCGTCGGCCGAGCCGTTGTGGATGAACTTCCAGTTCGCGCCACCGTCGGTGGACTTGTAGAGGCCCCACTTCTCGGCGTCCGGCACGGGCCGGGTGACGCCGGTGCAGCAGGAGCTGGACATGCCGCGCAGGGCGGTGGTGGTGGCGACGTAGAGCGTCTTCGGGTCGCCGGGCTTGACGGTGATCTCGCCGATGCCCTTGCCGGCGAGGGCGTCCTTGCCCAGCGGGCCCTTCCAGGTGACGCCGCCGTTCGTCGACTTGTAGAGCCCGACGCCGGCGACGCAGCCGGAGGCGCAGGTGTTGGCCTCGCCGGTGCCGACGTAGATGGTCAGCCCCGTCTTGTCGTTGCGGTCGATCTTGACCGAGCCGGCCGCGTTGATGCCCAGCGGCCCGCCCAGGTAGAACCACTTCGGCTCGGCGGCGAGGACGTTCAGGGTGCCCCAGACGCCGCCGCCGGCCGGCGTGACGTACGCCCGGCAGAGCAGGGCGTTGCAGTCCGGGGCGATGTCGATGGAGGTGACCCGGCCGCCCGCGACGTACGCGTTCGGCACGTAGTTGCCGGCGTTGCGGAACTCGGTGAACGGGTAGAGCGCCTCGCTGGGGCCGATGTTCGTCCAGCCCCGGGTGCCGCCGGCGCGCCGCTCGGCGGCGGCGTACGCCGACTTGGAGCGGTCGACCTGGGCGATGCTGATCGTGTCGGCCGGGTACGCGCGCTCCAGGAACTCCTGCTGCGCGGCGTTGCCGGGCCCGTCCGGCGACATGCCGTCGCTGCCCGGCACGGCCTGGCGCAGCCGTTCCATGTGGGCGCCGAGCGCGCCCGGCATCTCCCCGTCGCCGGCCGCGGCGACGGGGGTCGGCACCTCGGCGCCGGCGAAGTGGATTCCGATGAGGCCGGTCGACGCCACCAGGGCACCGACCGCCAGTCCTGCGAGCAGATGACGACGTCTGCGTTTCACGAGGTCCCTCCGGCAGATGACGGCGCCACTCAGCGCGACCATCCGGAATGCCGACCGCCGCTGGCAGCGTCCACGGTGGAGAATGACAGAACGCATCGACGCAGACAATCCTCTGCACGGACGGGGATCGACGCATGGTTGCATCCGCATGGAACGGGTAGTGCGCCGGCATGCCATCGCGTTACGAGAACTACCCGAGGATCGCCATCGTCACCGGCGCGGACTCCGGCATCGGCCGGGCCTGCGCCGTCGCCCTCGCGGAGGCCGGCTTCGACGTCGGCGTCACCTGGCACCGCGACGCCGCAGGCGCCGAGCGGACCGCCGCCGAGGTACGCGCCGCCGGCCGGCGCTGCGAGGTCGCCGAGCTGGACCTGACCCGCCTGCCGGGCGCCGAGGCGGTCGTCGACGAGCTGGCCGACCGGCTCGGCGGTCTCGGCGTGCTCGTCAACAACGCCGGCACCGGAGCGTCCACGCCCTTCGTCGACACCGGCTGGGAGCAGTGGCGCGAGGTGCTCTCCGTCGACCTCGACGGGCCGTTCCTGTGCGGGCAGCGGGCCGCCCGGCGGATGCGGGCCGCGGGGCTGGGCGGACGGATCGTCAACATCACCAGCGTGCACGAGCACGCGCCCCGGGTCGGCTCGGCCGCGTACTGCGCCGCCAAGGGCGGGCTCGGCCTGCTGACGAAGGTGATGGCGCAGGAGCTGGCGGCGGACGGGATCACCGTCAACGCGGTCGCCCCGGGCGAGATCGCCACCCCGATGACCGGCCAGGAGGACGTCGACCCGTTCACCGAGGAACGTCCCGGGGTGCCGGTCGGGCGGCCCGGCGACGCGCGGGAGGTCGCCGCCGTGGTCGCGCTGCTCGCCTCGCCCGCCGCCGCGTACGTCACCGGCGCGTCCTGGCCGGTGGACGGCGGCATGCTGATGATGGGCCCGCAGGCCAACGCGCTGGAGTCGCACGACTGGCGCTCGGTGCGGGGGTGAGCCGCCGCCACGCCGGGACGCCCCGGCGCGGCCCCGCCCGCCGGGCCCGCAGCTCGGCACCCCGGCGGGCCCCGCTGCTCGGCACCCCGGGCGCGGCCCCGCCGGCCGGGTTCGCACAGCTCGGCACCCCGGGACCCGGTGACCGGCGCGGCGGCGGGACAATGGGAGCCTCCGCCCGCGAGGCCGCCGGCGGGATCCCCCCGATCGGCAGGAGAACGGTCAGCGTGTCGGAGACTCCCGGGGCGACGTCGCCGGCGGACGGGATGCGCGCCGACTGCGCCCGGTGCTTCGGGCTCTGCTGCGTCGCGCCGGCCTTCTCCGCGTCGGCCGACTTCGCCATCGACAAGCCCGCCGGGCGGCCCTGCCCCAACCTGCGGGCCGACTCGCGCTGCGGCATCCACGCCGACCTGCGCGACCGGGGCTTCCCCGGCTGCACCGTCTTCGACTGCTTCGGCGCCGGGCAGCAGGTGGCCCAGGTCACCTTCGGTGGGCGGGACTGGCGCGACGCCCCGGAGACCGCGGCGCGCATGTTCGATACGTTCGCGGTGATGCGACCCCTGCACGAGCTGCTCTGGTACCTGACCGAGGCACTCGCGACGCGCCCGCCGCAGCCGCTGCGCGACGAGCTGTCCGTCGCGCTCGACGAGACCGGGCGGCTGACCCGGGAGCCCGCCGACACGCTGCTGGATCTCGACGTGGACGCGTACCGGGGGCGGGTCAACCCACTGCTGTCCCGCGCCGGCGACGCGGCCCGGGCCCGGGGCGGCCGGCCCGGCGTGGACCGGCGGGGCGCCCACCTGTTCGGCGTCGACCTGCGCCGTGCCGACCTGCGCCGGGCGAACCTGCGCGGGGCGCTGCTGATCGGCGCCGACCTGCGCGGCGTCGACCTCGGCCTGGCCGACCTCACCGGCGCCGACCTGCGCGGGGCCGACCTGCGCGGCGCTGACCTCTCCGGCGCCCTGTTCCTGCACCAGTCCCAGCTCGACGCGGCCCGGGGCGACCGGCACACGGCCCTGCCGCCCGCCCGGACGCGCCCCGGGCACTGGTCACCGCTGTCGCTCACCCCGCTGCCCCGCCCACCCCGCTCCCCCACCCGCGCCGCCCGCCCACGACGCCTTCGCTGACCCCACCCCGCACTCCCTCCCGCCCCTCCCCCTGCTCTTCCCTCCACCCCCCGACCTTTGCGATCATGCAGTTGTGGCGCTGCGCATACCGGCGGCAATCCGCCCACAACGGGCACCACAACTGCATGATCGCCCCGTCGAGGCGGGCGGGGCGGGGCCGCGCGAGACGGCGCCGCGCGGGGCGGAACGGCGCCGCGCGGGGCGGAACGGCGCGGCGCCGTCCCGCGCGGGACGGGGCAGGGTGGGACGGGGGCGGGTGGTTTTGGGTGGGGGGCTGCGGGTAGCCGGGGGCGGACATGGCATCGGCGGAACGCGGCGGTGCGACGGCACGGGGAGGCAGTGGTGGGATATCGGGCGCGCGACGGGGAGCTGCCGGTCGATCCGGCGCACGCCGAGGACGAGGCCGGCCAGGCCCGGATGGTGCAGGTCGAGGCGGACACCGACGTCCCGGCGCCGGACGACACGACGACGAAGCCCGACATCGTCACCGAGGACGACGGGTCGGGCATGGCGGGTGGCGCGTCGGGCAGCTCCAGCGGCGGGTCCGGCATGCCGGGCCACCCGGACGCGGCCCGCTGAGCGCCGCGGGGCAGGTTTGCGGACAGGCGCCCGAACGCGGCTCGCTGAGCACCGCTGCGGGGGCACGCTTGCGGGCAGGCCCACCCGGACGCGGTTCGCTGCGCGCGGCGGGGCACGTTTGCGGGCAGGCCACGGGGGCAGGAGAGCGGCATGACCGATCAGAACCGTACCGACCGGGCCGCCACCGACGAGCCGGACGGCGCCACCGCCATGCAGGCGTCGCTGCGTCCGCCGGGCGAGTCCCTGCGCAGCACCGACGACACCGGCGACGACTTCGCCGACCTGCCGGCCGAGGACCGGCGGTCGGCCCGGGAGGTCAGCCGCGCCGGCTACGACGTGGACGCCGTCTCCGGCACCACCGACCCGAGCCGCACCGAGTGACCTGAGCGTCCGCCCGCCGGTCCGATCAGCGGCCGGCGGGCACCGCCGACGCGCGGGCCTCGGTCATGCCCCGGTTGGCCAGCGCGTCGGCGCGCTCGTTCTCCGGGTCGCCGTTGTGCCCCTTCACCCACAGCCAGGTGACGTCGTGCCGGGCGCACGCGGCCTCCAACCGCTGCCACAGGTCGGCGTTCTTGACCGGCTGCTTCGCGGCGGTCCGCCAGCCGTTGCGCTTCCACGAGGCCAGCCAGCTGGTGATGCCGTTGCGCACGTACGTGCTGTCGGTGTGCAGCTCGACGGTGACCGACCGGGTCAGGCTCTCCAGGGCCTGGATGGCCGCCATCAGCTCCATCCGGTTGTTGGTGGTCGGAGTCGCCTCGCCGCCGCACAGTTCCCGCTCGTGCGCGCCGTAGCGCAGCACCACGCCCCACCCGCCGGGGCCGGGATTGCCGCTGCACGCCCCGTCGGTCCAGATCTGCACGACCCTGCCGGCCGTCTCGTCCACCATGCCGGCAACCTACCGAATCCGCACCGCCTCCCCGGCCGTCGGGCGGCGGCGCGGCGTGGACGACCTCCCCAACCTTCCACCGCGCCGGCTGAGGCGGCTCAGCCGTCGGCGTCGGCCCGGTCGCCGACCACCGGCCGCGGGACCGTCCAGGTCGCCGCCCGCCGGGTCGGGTCGAGGCGGTCGCGGAGCCGGGCCACGGCGTCGCCGGCGGTGGCGGCGACCATCGGCCGCAGCCGGGTGGTGCCCATCAGCGCCACCTCCTCGGCCGGGGTGGTCGCGCCGTCGAGGAACCGCAGCACCCGCTCGGCGGGATTGCGGTCGAAGAGCCGGCCGAAGAAGTCGGGACCGCCGACGCCGCCGGCGTCCAGCGCCCGCAGCGCGACCGCGTCCATCCAGCGGTGCCGACGGGGGTACGCGGGAGCGGGCACCGGCGGGCGGCCGGCCGCGAGGGCCCGGGCGACCTGCTCGGCCTGGCGGTGCATGGCGGAGAAGGTGAAGCCGGTGGAGGGTCGGGTGGCCCCGCCGGCCGTGCCGAGGCGGACCACCCGGGGCGAGGGCCGGGCCTCGAACGGGCCGTCGGTCATCGGGATCACCCCGTTCTCCACCTCGCGGACGGTCAACCGGGTCGGGTCGAGGCCGAGCAGGTCCCGGTAGCCGGCCAGCGCCGCGTCGTAGCCGGCGTCGGTGAGCAGGTCGGGGCCGAACTCCGTGTACTCCACCAGTGCGTACCGGTCGCTGACCGGCAGGACGTACCCGAACGACACGCCCCGGGCGGGCTGCGGGGTGCGGAAGTCCATCAGGACGGCCCGGGCCGGGTCGAAGACCGGCAGGCTGGACTCCAGCCACCAGCCCCGGAAGTGCTGGAGCCAGTTGGTGCGCCCGGGTCGCCGGGGCGGCCGGGGCCGGGAGTCCAGCACCCAGGACGCGCGGACGGCCGGCCCGGCGCCGCCGACGCGTACGGTGACGTGCCCGCCGTCGTCGTGCAGGGCGTCGACGGGCGCGACGATCCTTCGCACGCCGAGCCGCCGCTCGGCCTCGGCAGCCCGGGCGTAGACCGGGCCGGAGCGCAGCATGGCGTACCGCAGGGGGGCGAGGTCGAGCACGCGGCGGCCAGCGGGCGTCGCCACCTCGACCTGGCGCCAGCTCGCGGCCAGCAGCGGGTCCCAGTCGCTGCCGGGGTGGCCCCAGAACGCCCAGGTCCGGTCCTGGCCGCGCCGGTGGACCGGGTCGACGACGGCGATCCGCAGGTCGCGCACGCCGTGCCGGTCCAGGGCGGCGAGGACCAGCGACGCGGCGCCGCCGCCGCCGACCAGCGCCAGGTCGACGTCCAGCGGAGCGGAGGTGTTCACGCCGACCACGCTGCCACACCACCGGGGGCGCCCGGGCACCGACCGGCCCGGGTCGGGGGCGTCGGCCGGTCGGCGGACGGCGGTAGGGTGCCAGCGGTCGCCCCCGGGCGACGGCAACCGCGCAACCGGGAGGACGCCCGCCGATGAGCATCACCGCCGCCAACGCGCTCACCGCCCGTTGGGCGTCCACGGTGGACGGCGGGCAGACGGTCGTCTCCGGCGCCGGCGTCTATCCGCTGCTGGCGCTGCTCGCCCGCTACGCGACCGGTCCGGTCCGCGACGAGCTGCTCGCGGTCGCGCCGGAACCGGCCCGGTTCGACCTGGACCGCTCCCCCACCACCCGGCTCGCGCTCGCCGCCTGGGCGCGGCGGGACCTGCCGCTGGCCGACCGGTGGTCGCGGGAGGTGCCGGCGGCCATGCGCGGGGAGCTGACCGGCGATCCGGCGCACGACCAGCGGGCCCTCGACGGGTGGGCCGCGACCCACACCGACGGCCTGGTCCCCCGGATGCCGGTGCGGGTCACCCCGGCGACCGCGATGGTGCTGGCCAGCGCGCTGTCGCTGCGCACCGAGTGGGCCGCGGCGTTCCGCGACGTCTGGTGCCAGCCGTCCGTCGGGCCGTGGCACGGTCGCCGGCTCGCCGGGCTGAGCCGGACGAGCTACGACCTCGACGCGCTGCGGGCCGTCGACACCCCCGCCGGCCCGCTGAGCCTGCTGACCGTGCGGGGCGCCGAGGATGTCGACGTGGTGCTCGCCCTGGGTGCGCCGCAGCACGGGGCGGCGGAGGTGCTGCCGGCCGCTGTCGGCGCGCTCGACGCACCGGCCGTGCTGCCGCTCGCCGCCGGCCCCGGCGTCGACGAGCAGGTCGTCGACGCCGTCGACGACCGGCCGGAACTGCTCGTCTCCACCGTGGCCTTCACCGCCTCCGCCGACCACGACCTGCTGGAGCGGGCCGCGCTGTTCGGCCTGTCCACCGCGACCGGGAATGGCGACCACTTCCCCGGCATCGCCCGGCTGCTGTCCGTCTCGCAGGCACGGCAGAGCGTGACGGCCACCTTCAGCGCGACGGGTTTCCGCGCCGCCGTGGTCACCGCCGTCGCCTCGCGGGCGGGTTCCGCGCCGCCGCGGCTCACCGCGCGCAGGCGGCGGGTACGTTTCGACGTCGACCGGCCCTTCGGCTTCCTCGCCGTGCACCGGCCCAGCGGGCTGGTGCTGCTCGCCGGCTGGGTGACCGACCCCGACCCTCGCGGCTGAGCACCGGGCGCACCGCCGTTCCGCCAGCCCGGGTACCGTGCGGCCATGGCACTCACCGACCCGGAACTGGCCATCGTCGCGGCACAGGCGGGCGCGGCGGTCGTCCGGGCCCGGTTCGGCGGGCCGCTGGAACGGTTCGACAAGTCGCCTGGTGACTTCGCCACCACCGCCGACCTCGAGTCGGAGCGGGCCGTCCTCGACGTGCTGCGCCGCGCCCGGCCGCACGACGCCGTGCTGGGCGAGGAGAGCGGGCGCACCGGTTCCCGGTCGGCGGACCGGACCTGGCTCGTCGACCCGCTCTGCGGCACGCTGAACTACGCGGCACGGACCCCGCTGGTCGCGGTGAACGTGGCGCTGCGTACCGGTCCGGAGGTCACCGCCGCCGCGATCGCCGACCGGTTCGCCGGGGAGGTGTTCTGGTTCGGGGCCGGCGGGGCGGCCCAGGTCCGTCGCGACGGCGTCGACGAGCCCCTCGCGCCGTCGGCCCGCTCCCGGCTGGTGGACGTCAACCTCGACCCGCCGTTCCCGAACGCTTCCGCGTTCCGGGCGACCGGGATGCTCGCGGACGCGGAGTTCACCGCGCGGTTCGGGCCACGGGTGCTCTCCACCACGCTGGCCGTCGCGTGGGTCGCCGCCGGTCGACGGGCCGCGTACGTCACCGACGGGGACCTCCGCGACAGCGTGCACTTCGCCGGCGGCATCGCCCTGTGCGAGGCCGCCGGGTGCGTGGTGACCGGGCTGCGGGGGCAGCCCCCGTACACCGGCGTGGGTGGGCTAATCGCGGCGGCGGACGCGGAGACGCACGCCGCCCTGCTGGCCGTCGTCGACAGGCAGTTCCGGGCGGCGCCGGAGCGGGCAGCGGCCCGGCCCTGAGCAGGCCGCCGGCCAGCGGCGCGCTGGTGATCAGCGGCCCGGCCCACCGGGGCCTGCCGCCCGACGCTCAGCGGTCCCCGGCCCGCCTGCGGTAGACGACCTGCCGGCGCAGCGGACCGGAGTGGACCTCCGGGTCGTCGAAGTCGTCGGCCGGGTCCGTGGTCATGCCCAGGCGGCGCATCACGGCCTGCGAGCGCAGGTTGGTCGCGGTGGTGATGGCCAGGACCTCCGGCAGCCCGACGCGCCGGCCGGTCAGTCCCGGGGGATGGCCTCGATGGTCGCCATGTTCCGCTCGCCCCAGTCGCCGAGCGGCATCAGCGCCTCGTTGAGGGACCGGCCGAAGTCGGTAAGCGAGTATTCCACCTTGGGCGGGACCTGCCGGTAGACCTCGCGGTGCACGAGACCGTACGCCTCCATCTCGCGCAGTTGCTGGATCAGCATCTTCTCGCTGATCCCGGTGATCCCCCGGCGCACCTCGGCGAAGCGGCGGGGGCCCCCGTCCAGCTCCCACAGGATCAGCGCCTTCCACTTGCCGCCCACGACGTCGATCGCGGCGTCGAGCCCGCACGTGTAGGTCCGCTTCTTCACGTCGCCCCCGCTCTCACTTACCAAAAGGTAAGTACCTGAGAAAATAGTCGGTACTTGATGCTTCGCGCGTACGGAAACAGGATGGGACCGGCCCGGCGGCAGGCGCAAGGGCCGGGCCACCCCATCCACGAAGGAGCACTTCCGTGACCGAACGCGACCTGTCCCCGGTGACCGTGCTGGGCCTCGGGCCGATGGGCCGGGCCCTCGCCGGCGCGCTGCTGGCCGCCGGCCATCCGACCACCGTCTGGAACCGCACGGCCGCCCGGGCCGATCCCCTCGTCGCACGTGGCGCCCGGCGGGCGCCGACCGTGGCCGAGGCCGTCCGCGCGAGCCCGCTGGTGCTCGCCTGCGTCATCGACTACGCCGCCGTCCGCGCCGTCGTCGAGCCCGCGGTCGAAGCCCTCGCCGGGCGTACCCTGGTGAACCTGACCGCCGACACCCCGCAGCGGGCCCGGGCGATGGCGGCCTGGGCAGCCAGGCAGGGCGTCGACTACCTCGACGGCGCGATCATGACCCCGGCCCCCACCATCGGCGGGTCCGAGGCGCTGGTGCTCTACAGCGGGCCCGAACGGGTCTGGCACGCCCAGCGGGACACCCTGCGGAACCTGGGCGGCTCGGCCGACTGGCTGGGCCCGGACCCAGCTCGTGCGGCCGCCCACGACGTGGCGCTGCTCGACGTGTTCTGGACCGCGATGAGCGGCATCGCGCACGCCTTCGCCCTGGCCCGGGCGGAGGGGATCACGGCGACCGAGCTTGCGCCGTACGCCAAGGGGATCTCGGGCCTGCTGCCCGACCTCGTCGACGACCTGGCCGGGCGGACCGACGTCGGGAACCACGCCGCCGACGTCTCCACCATCGCCTCCGCCGCCGCCACCATGGCGCACATCGTCGAGGCGGCCGAGGGGCACGGCATCGACACCGGCACGCTCCGGGCGGCCAACGCCGTCGCCGCCCGCGCGGTCGCCGCCGGGCACGGTGCCGACGACTTCTCCCGGCTGGTCCGGGTGTACGCGGAGGCGGCCGCGTGAGCGCCCCGCGCCACCGGCCCGTCGCCGTGCTCGGGCTCGGCGCGATGGGCAGGGCCCTGGCTGGCGCGCTCCTGACCGCCGGCCACCCCACGACCGTGTGGAACCGGTCGCCGGAGCGCTCCGCCGCGCTGGCCGGGGCGGGAGCGGACGTGGCCGGCTCCGCCGCCGAGGCGGTCGCGGTGGGCGAACTGGTCGTGGTGTGCCTGCTCGACGACGACGTCACCCGCCGGGTGCTCGAGCAGGCGGCGCCGGCCCTGGCCGGGCGGACGGTGGTGAACCTGACCAACGGCACCCCCGCGCAGGCCCGCCGGCTCGCGGAGTGGGTGACCGCGCGGGGCGCGAGGTACGTCGACGGGGGCATCATGGCCGTTCCGTTCATGATCGGCCAGCCCGGCGCGTTCGTGCTCTACAGCGGCACGGAGGACGCCTTCCTCGACTGGCGGGACACCCTCGCGGCGTTCGGCGACGTCCACTGGCTCGGCGCCGACCCCGGTCGGGCCGCCGTGCACGACCTGGCCCTGCTCGCCGCCATGTACGGCATGTTCGGTGGATTCCTGCACGCCACGGCGATGATCCGCGCGGCCGGCACGCCGGCGGGCCGGTTCGCGCCGATGGTGACCGGGTGGCTGACCGCCATGCTCGGGGAACTGCCCGCCATGGCGGCGGCCGTCGACTCGGGCGAGCACGACGCCGACGGGTCCTCGCTGGGGATGCAGGCCGCCAGCTTCGGCAACCTGCTGGCAGCCTGCCGGGACCTGGGGGTCGACGCCGGGCTGATGCGCCCGGTACGTGACCTGCTGGACGAGGCGGTCGCCCGGGGCCGCGGCGAGGAGGGCCTCTCCGCGCTGGTGGGGCTGCTGCACGACGACGCCGGCCGCCCGGTCTGACCGTCCCGCCGCCCCCTGCCGGATGGCTGCGGCGACACGCTGGACAGGAAGTCGCCCGGAGCAAATCGGCCAAGACCGGGCCAACGCGGCGGGCCGGGCGCGTACGCGCCCGCCGCGGGGCACCGTTCACGAGTGGGGCCGGGACGGCCCAGCCGCGACAGCACGTCCCCCGGTGACATCGGCACGGCCAACCCTCGCGGGTGGGCCGTGCCGGCATTTCCGCTGCTCCCTCCGCCTCCCGGGTGGACACGTGACGGCAACGAAGATTTCTCATTTTCACCGGATCGGGGTCCCAACCCTCCTAGGGTTGGTCACACCGGTGCTAGTCACGGAGTTGGCCACCCGAACGACGTCCCACGCAGTCAGCGGACGAAAAGTGAGGGAAGACGCGTATGAAGGCAAAGACAGTTCTCGTATCGGCGGCGCTCGGCGTGGGTCTCGGCACGCTCCTGCTCCCCGGCGCGGCGCTGGCCGACACCGTCGTGTCACCGGCCACCACGCCGGTCGGCGGGACGGTCGTGCTCACCGCGACGACCTGCAACCCGAAGTCCGGCGACGCGATCTTCCGCGTCACCGGCCCCGACCGCGACCAGAACGTCCGGTCCACCACCGCGGCGGCCGGCGGCGGGCTGAGCGCCGAACTCTTCACCGCCGGCTTCACCCTGGGCACCTACACCGTGACCGCGACCTGCGGCGACGGCAGCGCGGCCGGCAGCGCCACGTTCACCGTCACCCCGATCGGCGGGGCCCAGGCCGGCGGGCGCGGCGGCACCGACGGGACCGGCGCGTTGGCGGCCGGCGGCGCCCTGCTCGGCTCCGCCGCGGGCGGCGCCCTGGTCCTGGCCCGCCGCCGGCGCCACATGGCGGCGGCCACGCTCTGACCGACGGCCCCGTGCCGTCCACTCCTGCAAGTCGTCCATCCCTGCAACGGGTGCCCGCACCGGTGAACCACCGGAGCGGGCACCCGGGCGCACGCGTACGGAGGTGGGATCGTGTCCTGGCGCAGGCCCGGCTGGGCGGTCACGGTCGTCGTCCTGCTCGCCACGACCGGGCTCGGCCTCGTCGCCGCCGGGCTGGCGACGACCCCGCCCCGCCCGCCCCGGCCGGAGGCCGCCGACGCCCCCGCACCGGTCCACTCCAAGCCGCCGGTGCCGCCGCTGCACCGGGCCGCGCCGGTCGACGTGCGGATCCCGGCCATCGACGTGCGGGCACGGATCGTCCCGGTGGGCGCCGACGCCGACGGGCGCCTGGAGGTGCCGCCGCTGGACCGGCCCACCCTGGCCGGCTGGTACCGGCACGGCGTCAGCCCCGGCGAGACCGGCAACGCCGTGCTCGTCGGGCACGTCGATTCCGCCGCCGGCCCCGCCGTCTTCTTCGACCTCGGCCGGCTGCGGCCCGGCGACACCGTGCGGATCACCCGCGCCGACGCCAGCGTCGCCACCTTCGCCGTCGACGGCGTCGGGTCGTACCCGAAGGACCGCTTCCCCACCGACCTGGTCTACGGGCCCAGCGACGCGACCGGCCTGCGGCTGATCACCTGCGGCGGCCGGTTCGACCGGGACAGCGGCAACTACGTCGACAACGTCATCGTGTTCGCCACCCGGGTGCCGTGACCCCCGGACCCGCACGACCCGAGTACGGTGTCCGCGCGGATGCCGGTGCGGCGGAGGGGGACGGGTGGTTCGGCGGTCGAGGGAACGGGTCAGGCTGTCGGCCGTGTTCGACCGGCTGCTCGGCCGACCGCTGCCCGGTCAGCGCGCACCGGAGCCCCGGCGCTCCAATCCCGACTCCGTGGTCGACTGTGCCGTCTACGTCGGCGGGCGGCGCGAGCCGGGCCGCCCGCACTACGCCGACGCGTACGCCCGCAGCCGTCGCGGCCGCGACACCTTCGTCTGGCTGGGTCTGCACGAGCCCGATGCGGCGGTGATGGCGGCCGTCGGCCGCACCTTCGGGCTCGACGACCTCACCGTCGAGCAGGCCCTCGCCGACGGCCACCGCCCCACGGTGCGCCGCGAGGGCGACGTGACCCTGCTGGTCCTGCGCACCGCCCGTTACGTCGAGCACGCCGAACTGACCGACACCTCCGAGGTGGTCGACACCGGCGACGTGATGGTGCTGGTCGGCGACCGCTTCGCCGTCACGGTGCGGCACGGCGCCGCGGGCGCGCTCACCTGCGTACGCGCCGACGTCGAGCAGCGCCCCGCGGTGCTCGCGCAGGGCCCGTGGGCGGTCGCGTACGCGGTCTGCGACCGGATGGTCGACCTCTACCTGGAGGTCGCCGGGCACGTCGAGCGGGACCTGGAACGCGTCGAGGAGGCGGTTTTCGCCCGCGACCGCTCGGCCGACATCCAGCACATCTACCAGCTCAAGCGGGAGGTGGTCGAGTTCAAGCGGGCGGTGCAGCCCCTGCAGGCGCCGCTGCGCTCCCTGCTCGACCAGCGGCCCGACAACCCGCCGCGCGGCCTGCACCGATGGTTCGTCGACGTGGACGCCCGGCTGACCCGGGCGGTGGACCGGGTCGCCGCCTACGACGACCTGCTGACCTCGATCGTGCAGTCCCGGTTGGCACAGCTCGCGGTGGAGCAGAACAACGACATGCGCAAGATCGCCGCGTGGGCCGCCATCGCCGCCACCCAGACCGGCATCGCCGGGATCTACGGCATGAACTTCGCCAACATGCCGGAGCTGCAGTGGCGCTACGGCTACCCCACGGTGCTCGGCCTGATGGCGCTGACCGCGGTCGCCCTGCACCGCCTCTTCCGCCGCTCGGGCTGGCTCTGAGCGCCGCTACTCCATCGTGGACGGTTCCGGGATCGCGGGCGCGGGGCTGGTACGCGGCATCGGAACCTCGGTGGCCCGGACCGCCGGCGCCGACGCCAGCATCCGGTCGAAGACGTTGCGCAACAGCGTCGACATCGCCGGATCGTCCGCCAGGGCGCCGACGAACGAGATCGAGGACGCGCTGAAGACCAGGGCGCCGTTGGGCCGCTCCAGGAAGACCATCGCGGCGCCCTGGCCCCCGGGGTTCTCCCCCCGGGCGATGACCTGCGCCGGGGACGCCTCGCCGGCCAGCCCGCGCAGCCCGTCGGTCTCCCAGCCGCTGGCGGCGCCGTTGTAACCCGTGCGGCCGAACCTGCTGCCCATTACCAGGCCGGTGCCGGCCAGGACCGGGTGGTCATGCAGCACCTGGTACGGCGCGTACGTGCCGGCGTCGACGTAGTTGGTGCCGAGCAGTTGCGAGGCGGGCAGGCCCAGCTCCGTGTAGATGTCCCGCCTGCCGTCCGCGCGGCGGTAGGTGACCACCGTACGAGCGGAGTTGACCTGCACCCGCTCGTACAGGCCGTTGCCGCCCGGGTAGATCAGCCGGCCGCCGCCGGCCTGGAAGTTGACCAGGCGCTGCCGCATCGTGTCGGACCAGTACTCGGGATGGCTGCCCAGCACGAGCACACGGTAGTTGGTGAGCCAGCCGTTGGAGCCGTGCAGGTCGGCGTCCTCGTAGACGTCGAAGGCGAGCCCCTGCCGGGACATCCAGCGGGTCAGCAGGAGATCCGAGAAGAGGGTGTGGTCCCGGATCCCGGGGTCGTCGACGTTCAGCTCCGTCGACGGCCGGCGTACGGAGAGGGGCCGCCGGCCCGTCGTGTCCGGGCAGTACTGGCTGTGCCCGCCCCAGCTGTTGTAGGCGTTGTAGGTGAAGGTGGGTAGCAGCACCGCGATCCTGTTGGTGGGGCGGGTCGGCCGCACGAGGAACGGCACGTACCGGTGCAGCCCGTTCGGGCCCTCCAGCCGGGCGGCGTAGAGGCCGGGCTGCCAGTCGGCGGGGACCCGGAACTGCAACCGGTCGGACCAGCCGCAGCCGACGCCGAGGAACCCCACCGGCAGCGACTGCACCCCGCCGGTGACGGGCAGCGGTTGCGCGACGACCACGGGGGCGCCGGGGTTGGGCGCCAGCCGGACCATCGACGCGGTGAGCGACGGGAACCCGGTGGACACCGCGAAACGCGCCACCTCGCCCTGCGCCACGCTCGGCGTGTTGGCGTAGCCCTGGAGGGCGGCCTGCGTCTGCACCGTCCAGCCGGAGCCGACCCGCTTGCCGGTGCCGCTGTTCATCCAGGCGGCCCGCCCGTCGGGCCCGGCGGTGGTGTGGTTCGTCAGCCGGTACTGCGTGAGCGCGCCGCTCTGCCGGGCGGTGGCCGCGTCCGGCGGGATCGCGTACAGCGCCCCCTGGCCGGTGCACCACACCCCGTCGTTGAGGAAGAAGTTGCGGAAGCCGGAGCCGATCCGCAGGCCCGAGCCCGACGCCCAGGTGCCGCCGCCGAGGTGCCGGTGCCAGCGGATGTCGCCGTAGTGGTAGGCGTAGAGGACCCCGGAGGTGTCCGCCTGCAACACCGCGCCAGCGAAGCCGCCACCGATGCGCGCCCCCTGGACCGTCCACGTCCTGCCGACCAGGTCGTACTGGTGCAGGAAGAGGTCGCCCGCGGCGTTCTGCCCGTAGAACGCGCCGTGGAACCCGCACAGCCGGGGGTAGCGCTCGAATCCGGCGCCGATCTGCCCGCCGCTGATCCAGGTGCCGGCGCCGGTCGTCGAGTTGGTCAGCCGGTAGCGGTAGTAGTGGACGGTGCCGTCGCCGCGTACGGCGTAGAGCGAGCCGTCGAGCCCGCCGAAGACCGCCCGGAACTGGTGCCAGCCGGAGCCGATCCGGCGGCCCGAACCGCTCGCCCACGTGAACGCGCCGGTCTGCCAGCCCGTGTGCCGGTACCAGTACAGCGCGCCGTCGGCCTGGACCGCGAAGATGACGCCGTACCCGCCGCCGACCAGGCGGATGAACCGTTGCTGCGGGTCGTACCGGGGCACGGCGGCCGACGCGCCGGACGAGCCCGCCAGCAGCAGCGGCGGCACTGAGGCGGCGATGACGGCGCCGTCGCGGAGCAGCCGTCGGCGCGGTACGCCCCCCAGGCCCGGCACGTTTCCCATGGCGACCCCTCCCCGGCGAGGCGGATGTGCTGGGCAACCTACGAAACCGAGGGCGCCGGCGGGACCCCGCCAGGCGCCCTGAGCGGCGAAATCGGATGATCCGCGCGCACCTCCGACCGGCCGGCCCGCGCCGGTCCCGCCGATCAAGCGATTGACGGATAGCGATCGAATGTTGTCGATCGAGGCGCCGGGCCTGGCACGGCGCGGGGGCAGCCCGATCAGCGCCGGCCGGCTCGCCGCCGTCGGTCAGGGCGCGTCGGGCGGCGCGGCGCCGATCGCGAGGGCGCGCAGGGGGACGGGCTTGACCGGCGCCTGAGCGGTGAACGCCCCGACCTCCTCCGGCCCCCGGCCGGTCAGCGTGCAGATGAACTGGCAGAGGCCCGGCTGGCAGGACCGGCCCTGGCACAGACCCATCCCGGCGCGGGTCACCAGCTTGACCGCGTTCGCGGTGCCCAGGTGCGGGTTGGCCGCCACCGCCCGGCGCACGTCACCGGCCCGCACCTCCTCGCAGCGGCAGAGCACGGTGTCGTCGGTGACCAGGCTGCCCAGGGCCGCCCGGTCCGGCGCGAAGCGGTCGAGCACCCGGGTGACGAAACGTCGCCGGCGGCGCAGTTCCCGCCGCACCGGGGCGGCCAGCGCGGTGGCCCGATCCTCGTCGAGCAGCCCCAGGTCGCGCAGCACGCCCAGGGCGGCCAGCCGCCCCTCGACCGCCGCCTGCTCGGCACCCGCGACGCCGGTCAGCTCGCCGGCCACCGCGATCCGGGGCACCGAGGTGCGCAACCACTCGTCGTGCCCGACCACCCAGCCGCCCGCGGGCGAGTCCCAGGTCACCGCGCAGCCGGCCTGCCGGGCCAGCTCGACGGAGGGGACGAAACCGTAGCCCAGCGCCAGCACGTCGCAGGGCACCTCCCGGTCGGTCCCGGGCACCGGCTGCCCCGTGGGGCCGACCTCGGCGAGGGTCACCGCGCTCAGGTCCGGGTCGCCGTCGGCGCGGCGGACGACCGTGGCGAACCGGACCGGCACCCCCGCCCGCCGCAGCACGCGCAGCGCCCCCACACCCTCGGCGATCTTGCCGCCCGCACCCGCCACGGCGGCCAGCCCGGCCGGACCGGGCAGCAGGTCGCGGCGGCGTTGCACCAGCGCGACCTCGACCACCCGGGCGCCGACGCGCACCAGCTGGGCGGCCACCACCAGCAGCAGCGGGTGGCCCCCGGCCAGCACGAATCGGCCACCTGGCAGCAGGCCCTGCGCCTTGACGAACGTCTGCACACCGCCCGCCGTGAGCACGCCGGGCAGGGTCCAGCCGGGAAACGGCACCGGCAGGTCGTACGCGCCGGCGGTGAGCAGCACCGCCCGGGGTTCGAGCAGGCGGACGCCGGCCGGGCCGTGCGTGGCGACCCGGTAGCGCCCCGGCGGGGGCTGCTCGCCCGCGTACCCGTCCAGGCCGGCGCGGGTGCCGAGGACGCCCCACACGGTGGTGTCGGCGAGCCACCGGACGCCGGGCGCGGCGGTGGCCTCGGCGAGCAGGGCCCGGCCGGCGGAGGACGGCGCGGCCGGTGGGGTGAACCCGGCCGGCGGCCGGCGGTAGATCTGCCCGCCCGGCTGCTCCTGCTCGTCGACGACGGTGACGGCGGCGCCGTGCCGGCCGAGGGTGGCGGCGGCGGCCAGCCCGGCCGGGCCGGCGCCGACCACCACCACGTCGGGCGCGCTCACCGGGGCACCGCCGTGCGGACCCGCATGCCGGCCCGTACCCGGACCAGGCAGGAACGCTGGCAGGGCACGTCGTCCACCGTGACGACGCACTCGAAGCAGATCCCCATGTTGCAGTAGGGCCCACGGCGGGCGCCGCCGCGCGTGGCGCCGACGGCCCGCTCCCCGGCGGCCAGCAGCGCGGTGGCCAGGGACTCGCCCGGGTGGGCGGGCACCGGCCGCCCGTCCACCTCGATGGTGACCGGCGCGGGCCGGCCCATCGCGGTGCGCCTCGGCGCCTCGGCGGGCTGCGGCGGGCGGTGTTCAGACAAAGTTCAGCGCTCCGAAGCGGGCGGGCGAGTAGTCCTCGATCGCCCGGTCGGGCTCGCCGGTGACGACCATGGCGGCGAGGAGCCGGGCGTAGGTGAGGCCGAGGGTGAAGGCCGAGCCGCCGGTGGCGACGTACAGCCCCGGCCGGCGCGGCACCGCGCCGAGCAGCGGCAGGTGGTCCGGGGTGAGCGTGGTCATGCCCGTCCACGTCCGGATCACCGGCAGGTCCCACACCGCCGGGACCACCCGGGCGGCGTCGGCGTTGCCGACCAGCGACTCGTAGCGCAGCTCCGGATTGGTCTCCAGGTCGACCTGTCCGGCGCGGCTGACCAGCTTGGCCGGCCAGCCGCCGCCGATCAGCACGTTGCCGTCCTCGGTCTGCTTCATCGACAGCCGCCGGCCGACGTGCTGGATCAGGTGCGGCAGGAACGGCCGGCTGCGGGCGGTGGCGCTCATCGTCAGCCCGACCGGGAAGACCGGCAGCCGGACGTCGGCCATCGCGGCCAGCTCGGCGGTCCACACGCCGCCGGCGAGCACGACCGTGTCGGCCAGGTGGGTCTCCCTGGCGGTGTCCCCCGGACCGGTCCCGGTGCGCAGCTCCCAGCGCCGGCCGCGCCGGTGCAGCCCGGTGACCCGGCAGCCAATGCGCAGCACGGCACCGTGGCGGCCGGCGGCCCGGGCCAGCGCCGGGGTGACCAGCCGGGGGTTGGCCTTGCCCTCGCCGGGCACGTGGCCGGCGGCGAGCACGGTGTCCGCCAGGTACGGCGCGAACCGGCGCAGCTCCGGGCCGGAGAGCACGGCGACGTCGAGGCCGTACTCGCGTTCGAGGGCCGCCTTGCGGTCCAGCACGGCGATCTCCGCCGGGGTCTCGGCGAGCATCAGCCCGCCGGTGCGGGACACCCCGCACCGCTCGCCGAGCTCGTCCTCGATGCTCGCCCAGGCCCGTACGGCGTCCAGGTGCAGCGGCAGCGCACGGGCCGCCGCGCGGGCCGCGTCGTCGCCGTGCTCGACCATCCGGAACTCCAGCTGGAAGTGCAGGCTGCCCGCGTTCTGCCCGGAGGCGTGCCGGTTGACCTGGTCCTTCTCGACGAGCAGGACGCGGTTGCCGGCGCGGGCCAGGTGCCAGGCGGTCGCGCAGCCGAGCAGGCCGCCGCCGACGACCGCCGTGTCGTACGCAGTCACGGGAGCAGGTCGAGCTGGGTCATGGTGGCCCGGACGCGGTCCTGTTCGGCGGGGGTCAGCGGGAGCAGCGGCGCACGGACGTGACCGGCCGGCACGCCGCGCAGGGTGAGGGCGTACTTCATGATCGCCTGCGCGTTGCCGAACCGGGCGCCGTAGTCGGGCCCGAACCAGTCCTCCATGATCACGCGGTCGCGGGCGCCGAGGGCCCGGGCCCGGTCGAGGTCCCCGGCGCGCAGCGCGCGGAAGAAGTCGGGGTGGTCGGCGCCGAGCACGGCGCCGGCGCCCATCAGCCCGTCGCCGCCGATCGTGGTCATCAGCTCGATGCCCACCTCGTTGGTGGGGATGCCGAAGTAGCGCACCCGGTGCCGCAGGGCCACCAGGCTCCGGACGAATCCGCCGAAGTCGGCTGTGGAGTTCTTGACCGCCACCACGGTGTCCAGCGCGCTCAGCTCCAGCAGCAGGTCGGCGTCCAGGTCGACGCCGGTGCCGCGGGGCCAGTTGTAGACGCAGAGCGGGATGTCGACGGCCTCGGAGACGGCCCGGTAGAACGCCACGACCTCGGCGCGGGTGGGCACCACGTACGGCGGCGGGGTGAGCAGGATGCCGTGCAGGCCGGCGGCCCGGGCGGCCTCGGCGTGCCGGATGGCCTCCGCCGGCGTGTACGCGTTGCAGCCGCCGAGCACGGTGAGCCGGCCGCCGACCCGCTCGGCGGCCACCCGGAACAGCTCGGCCCGCTCCTGTTCGCTGAGACTGAACCACTCGCCCGTGGTGCCGCCGACGATCACCCCGTGCAGCCGCTCGGCGGCGAGCCAGTCCAGCTGCCCGCGCCAGGCGGCGAGGTCCAGCTCGCCCGTGGCGGTGAACGGGGTGGTGACGGCCGGGAGGTAGCCGAACCAGTCGACGCTGTCACGGTCCACTGCGGGTCCTTTCGACGGGCGGCGTCGTACCGCCCACGTGCGCGTGCGCGGGCCGGGTGACGTGCCGGGTGGGTCAGGGGGTCGGCGGGGTGACCGCGATGATGAGCCGGGCCCGCTGGTCGCTGGCGTTGCGGTAGAGGTGGGGCAGCCGGGAGTCGAAGGTGATCGCCTCGCCGGTCTTCAGCACGTAGTTCTCGCCGCCGATCTCGGCCACCACCTCGCCGGTGACGGCGATCGCGCACTCCGTGGACGGGTGCGCCCACGGCTCGGTGGAGCTGGCGTCGCCGGGCGCCAGCTCGGCTTCGAGCACCTCCAGGTCGCCCCGCCCCGGCGTGAGCCGGTCGTAGGCGATCTGCCCGGGAGGCGCGGCGAGCCGGGACCGCGAGCCGGGCCGGCTGATGTGCACCAGCGGGGCGTCCGGCTCGGAGAACAGCGCCGCGATGGAGGTGTCGAAGACCTTGGCGAGCTTACGCAGGGTGGCCAGGCTGGGGTCCGTGGCGCCGTTCTCGATCTGGCTGAGCAGGGCGGGCGACACGTCGGCCGCCGCCGCGAGCTGGCGCAGCGTGAAGGAGTGCTGCTGGCGCAGGTCGCGGAGCTGGTCACCGAGCATGCGTCTTTCCTCGTTCCAAAACAGTGTGGCTAGAAATGTTTGACGTGACTATACGCCGCTGTCTAGGGTGGTCAAACACAAGGTGAACGCGTTTGGCGCTACTAGACAAGCGGCGTCGAGGCACGAACCGGACACGAGTCCCGTCCGGGTACATCCAACCCCATGACGGCCCAACGGCGCAGACCCGCGAAGCCGCCACGGTTGCACCAACGGCCCGGCCGCGGCGTCACCGACGTCACCGGGTGTGACAGCCCCCAGAGCCCGTCCCGCGCGGGCCGGCCCATACGAAGGTAGGAACAGCATGTCGGTGTCCCCTCGCCGGCTCCGCGTCGGAGCGATCGCTCTGGCGGCGCTGGCCATCGCCTCCAGCACCGCGTGCAGCGCGGGCGGCAGCGGAGGAAACGGTGACGGCGGTTCGGCCAAGACCCTGACCGTCAACACCTCGTTCGTCCTCAAGACCCTCGACCCCGGCCGAATCTACGAGGCGACCGGCCTCACCGCCGTGCACTCGCTCTACGACACGCTGCTGACCTTCGAGGGCTCGGACGTGAGCAAGCCGGTCCCGGCGCTGGCCGAGTCGTTCGAGGCGTCGCCCGACGCCAAGACCTTCACCTTCAAGCTGCGCGAGGGCGTGAAGTTCTCCGACGGCACCGCGCTGACCGCCGACGACGTGGTCTTCTCCCTCAACCGGCTGAAGAACGTCAAGGCCAGCCCGGCCGTCATGGTCAGCGGCCTCACGTTCGCCAAGACCGACGAGCGGACCGTGGTGGTCACCTCGGCGACCGCCGACCCGAACATCCCCGTGGTGCTCGCGATGCCCTCCACCGGCGTGGTGAACTCCAAGGTCGCCAAGGAGCACGGCGCGACCGACGCCGCCGACGCCGCCAAGAGCGACACCGCGCAGCAGTACCTCGACACGAACTCCGTCGGCAGCGGCCCGTACGTGCTCAAGTCGTACGACCCGTCGGCGCAGGTGGTGCTGGAGGCCAACCCCAACTACTGGGGCGACAAGCCCGAGTTCAGCCGCGTCGTGCTGCGCAACATGGACGTGCAGACCCAGAAGCTGACCATGCAGCGGGCCGGCGGCTCCGAGATCGCGCTGGACATCTCCGGCAAGCTGCTGGAGGGGCTGCCGGGCAGCCTGAAGACCTCCGCCATGCAGGACACCGTCTACTTCCTCTTCCTCAACGCCGACCCGGCCGTCTCCCCGGTGAGCTCGAACGCGAAGTTCAACCAGGCGCTGCGGGCCGCCATCGACTACGAGGGCATCGCCGCGCTGTACGGCAAGGGCGCCGCCCCCGGCGCCGGCCTGGTCGCCCCGGCCTACCCGGGCGCGCTGCCCGCCGAGGAGCAGTCGAAGCGTGACGTGGCGAAGGCCAAGGCGTTGCTCACCGAGGCGGGGCTGACCAACCCCACGGTCAAGTTCAACTACCCGGCCATCACCTACAAGGGGGTCGACCTGGGCACGGTCGCGACGAAGGTGCAGGGCGACGCCGCCGAGGCCGGCATCAAGCTGGAGCTCACCCCGCAGCCGCTGACCACCTTCCTCGACGAGATGCGTACGGGCAAGATGGCCCTCGGGTTCACCCCGCAGAGCCTGAACTACCCGGTCGCCGACTCGCTGATCAACAACATGTCCCCCGGCCAGGCCACCGCGCTGCGCTCGGGCTGGACGGTGGAGCGGGCCGACCCGGCCGTCGTGACCGCCGGCAAGAAGGTCACCGAGACCCTCGACCTGGCCGCCCGGGCCGCCGCCATGCAGGAGTGGCAGCGGGCGATGAACGCCGCCTCGCCGTACGTCGTCCTGGCCAGCAACTCCTCCACCGTGGTGGCGAGCGGCGACCTGACCGGCACGGACTACACCGCCGCCGGTTGGCAGGTCGACCTCGCCGCGGTGGGCCGGGGGTAGTCACTCCATGACGACGACAGTCGACGACGCCGAGCCGGGCACGGTCACCACGACCGTGTCCCGGCCGCGGCCGCACCGGGCACTGCTGGTCTTCCTGCTCAAGCGGATGGCCATCACCGCCGGCCTGCTGCTGGGCGTCACGATCGTGACGTTCGGCCTGGTCACCGTGGTACCCGGCGACCCGGTCACGGCCAACCTCTCCGACCAGGCGCTCAACGACCCCGCGACCGTCGCGGCGTTCCGCGAGAAGTGGGGCCTGGACCAGCCGCTGTACGTGCAGTACTTCCAGTACCTGGGCAACCTGCTGACGGGTGACCTCGGCATCTCGCAGCAGACCGGCCGCACCGTGGCCGACGACCTGTTCCAGTACGTGCCGGCGACCATGGAACTGGCCATCCCCACCATGGTGCTGGCGCTGCTCATCGGCACCGGGATCGGCATGCTCGCGGCCGTGCGCAACGGTCGGGTCACCGACCAGCTGATCCGCGTCGGCGCGCTGCTCGGCCTCTCCACCCCGCCGTTCTGGCTGTCGCTCGTCGTGCTCTACGTCTTCTTCTACCAGCTCGGCCTGGCGCCCAGCGGCGGACGGCTCTCGACCGACTTCAGCCCACCGCCGACGGTGACCGGCATGTACACGGTCGACGCCGCCCTCGCCGGCCAGTGGGACGTCGCCTGGGACGCCGCCCAGCACCTGATCCTGCCGGTGCTCGTGCTGACCAGCCTGACCGTGGCGATGCTCGTCCGGTTCGTCCGCTCGTCCATGCTGGAGGTGCTCCAGCAGGACTACATCCGGGCCGCGTACGCCAAGGGCCTGCCCGCCCGGGTCGTGTTCCGCCGGCACCTGCTGCGGGCCGGCCTGGTCCCGGTGATCACCGTCTCCGGGCTGGCCTTCGCCTCGCTGCTCTCCGGCACGGTGCTGGTGGAGAACATCTTCGGCTGGCCGGGCCTCGGCCAGTACGCGTACCGCAGCGCGACGGCGCTGGACCTGCCCGCGATCCTCGGCGTCAGCCTGTTCGTGGCGCTGGTCTACACGCTGGTCAACCTCACCGTCGACCTGCTGTACGGGCTCATCGACCCGAGGATCCGCCTGTCATGACCGCACTCGCACCCGATCCCGTGGCGCCCGACCCCAAGGCGACCGCCGCGCTGACCCGGCGCCGCTTCCTGGGCGGCCGACTGCGGGGACGTTCGACGGCGCGGCCCATCTGGCGCCAGCCGATCGCCGTGGTGGCCCTGGTCATCCTCGGCGGGTGGCTGCTGGCGGCGCTCCTCGCCCCGCTCGTGGCGCCGTTCGACCCGCTGGCGCAGAGCCCCGACGCCTACGCGCCGCCGTCCGGCACGCACTGGTTCGGCACCGACTCCCTCGGCCGGGACGTGTTCAGCCGGGTGATCCACGGCTCCCGCCTGTCGATCCCCCTCGCGCTCGCCATCGTCTCGCTCGCCCTGCTGATCGGCGGCCTGCTCGGCCTGGTCGCCGGCTACGTGGGCCGGTTCGTCGACGAGGCGCTGATGCGCCTGACGGACCTGGTCTTCGCGTTCCCGCAGATCATCCTGGCGATGGCGGTCACGGCCGCGTTCGGCCCCAGCACCCGCAACGCCGTCCTCGCGCTGGTCATCGTCTCCTGGCCGGTCTACGCCCGGGTCATCCGCAGCGCCGTGCTGACCATGCGCGGCGAGGACTACCTCAGCGCCGCCCGGCTGCTCGGCATCGGACCGATGCGCGCGCTGCGCCGCGACGTCCTGCCCAACAGCGTGGGGCCGGCGATCGTGCTGGCCACGCTCGAACTGGGCAACGCCGTGCTGCTGCTCTCCGCGCTGTCCTTCCTCGGCCTCGGCCCCCGCCCGCCGGCCGCCGAGTGGGGCTCGATGGTGGCGCTCGGCTCGCAGGACCTCTCCATGTGGTGGGTCAGCGTCTTCCCCGGTCTGGCCATCCTCACCGTGGTGATGGCCTTCAACGTGCTCGGCGACGCGCTGCGCGACCGGATCGACCCCCGCTACGCGAAGGGACGTTGAGAAATGGCACCCCTGCTCGAGGTCGACTCCCTGGCCGTCACCCTGCCCGGCCCCACCGGGCCGCTGCCGATCCTGCACGACGTGTCGTTCACCGTCGACGAGGGCGAGATGGTCGGCATCGCCGGGGAGAGCGGGTGCGGCAAGAGCCTCACCGCGCAGACCCTGCTCGGGCTGCTGCCCGCCGGCGCCAAGGTCACCGGATCGGCCCGGTTCGCCGGCACCGAGCTGCTCGGCCTGGACACGAAGCGCTGGCAGAAGGTACGCGGCGCCGGCATCGCGATGGTCTTCCAGGACCCCACGGCGGCGCTGCACCCGATGCTCACGATCGGCCGGCAGCTCACCGAACACATGCAGGTCCACCTGGGCCTGGACCGGCGCGCGGCCGACCGGCGGGCGGTGGAGCTGCTCGAACAGGTCCGCATCCCCGACCCGCAGCGGGCGGTGCGGGCGTACCCGCACCAGTTCTCCGGCGGCATGCGGCAGCGGGCGGCCATCGCGATCGCCCTCGCCGCCCGCCCCCGGCTGCTGATCGCCGACGAGCCCACCACCGCGCTCGACGTGACGGTGCAGGCCGGCATCCTGGCGCTGCTGGACCAGCTGCGCGCCGAGACCGGGCTGGCCGTCGCGTTCATCACCCACGACCTCGGCGTGCTCAGCGCCCTCACCACCCGCGGGTACGTCTTCTACGCCGGGCGGGTGGTGGAGACCGGTCCCACCGGGGCGCTGCTCACCGCGCCCCGGCACCCGTACACGGCGGCGCTGCTCGGCGCCCGCCCGCACGGCACCCAGGCCGTCGGCACCCTGCGCCCCATCCCGGGCGGGCCGCCGGCGCCGGGGCAGGCGCCGCCCGGGTGTCCGTTCCAGCCCCGGTGCGGGTACGCCGAGCCGTCCTGCGGCAGCGCGCCGCCCCCGCTCGCCCCCGCCGGCGCCGACCGGTCGGTGGCCTGCGTGGTCCGTCCGCACCTGGAGGTGGCGGCATGAACGAGCCCGTCGGCTCGGGCAACCTGCTCGAGATCAGCGACGTCGAGGTCGAGTACAAGGCGCGCGGCCGGGGGCCGGTGCGGGCCGTGGCCGGGGTGAGCCTCGAGGTGGCACCCGGCCAGATCGTCGGCCTGGTCGGCGAGTCCGGCTGCGGCAAGTCGTCGCTGGCCCGGGTGGCGGTCGGCCTGGCCGCGCCGAGCGCCGGGGCGATCCGGTTCGCCGGCCGCCCGGTCACCCCGCTCGGCTGGCGGCGCCGGCCGGTGCCGCAGGTGGGGCTCCAGATGGTCTTCCAGAACCCGTACGCGTCGCTGAACCCCCGGCGCACCATCGGCGCCCAGCTCCTCGACGGGGTGCCGGACACGGTGACCGGCGCCGCCCGCCGGGCGAGGGTCGCCGACCTGCTGGACCGGGTCGGCATGCCGGCCGGGGCCGCGGAGCGGTACCCGCACCAGTTCTCCGGCGGCCAGCGGCAACGGCTCGCCATCGCGCGGGCGCTCGCGCCGGAGCCCCGGATGATCATCGCGGACGAGCCGGTCACCGCGCTGGACGCCTCCTCCCAGGCGCAGGTGGTCAATCTGCTCGTCGGGCTGGTCCGGGACCTGGACATGGGCATGCTGTTCATCTCGCACGACCTGTCCCTGGTGCACGAGATCGCCGACGTCACGGCGGTGATGTACCTGGGCCGGATCGTGGAGACCGCGCCCACCCGTCAGCTGTGGTCCTCGCCCCGGCACCCGTACAGCCAGGCGTTGATCGACGCGGTGCCGCAGATCTCGGCGCACCCGCAGCTGCCCAGGACCCTCGCCGGAGAGGTGCCCGACCCGGCGCACGCGCCGACCGGGTGCCGGTTCCGGCCGCGCTGCCCGCACGCCTTCGCGCCGTGCGGCGAGCAGCCGCCCACGCTCGACCTCGGCGGCCGCAGCGCCGCCTGCTGGCTCAACGACCCGACGGTGGCGCCGGCCACCGCGCCCGCCGCGTAGAGGACACCGCATGCACATCCCCACCGAACAGGTCCTGGTCAACCTCGCGCTCTACGACGGCGTGCGGGACGACCTCCAGCGCGACCAGGGCATCTGGGTCGGCGCCGACGGCACTATCCGCGCGGTCGGCCCGGTCGACGACGTCCTCGCCGAGGCCGGCGGCGCCCGGGTGGTGGACCTGCACGGCGACCACGTCATGCCCGGCCTGACCAACATGCACGTGCATCTCTCGCTCGGCCTGCCCGGCCACTTCGGCGACGAGGTGCACCGGTCGAACCTCGCCGAGCTGGTGCTGCTGATGGCCGACTCGGCGCGGCGGACGCTGCACTCCGGGGTCACCACCGCCCGGCTCGTCGGCGAGAGCCGGTACGCCGACTTCGCCCTGCGCAAGGGCATCGAGCGCGGCGCGGTGGACGGCCCGCGGATCTTCACCGCCGGGCACGCCCTCTGCTGCACCGGCGGGCACGGCTGGGAGGCCGACGCCCTGGAGGCCGACGGGGCGGACGGGTTCCGCCGGCTCACCCGCCAGCAGATCCGGGCCGGCGCCGACCTGATCAAGGTGTGCATCTCCGGCGGCATCGCCGGCGAGTTCGAGTCGATCGACACCCCGCAGCTGCTCGACGACGAGCTGGCGGCGGTGATCCGGGTGGCGCACGACTGGGGCCGCAAGGTCACCGCGCACGCCGGGCCCGCCGAGTCGGTGCGCCGCGCCGTGGAACTCGGCCTGGACTGCGTCGAGCACGGCTACGAGCTGACCGACGAGGTGACCCGGCTGATGGCCGAGCGGGGCGTCTGGTACGTCCCGACCATCGTGGTCAGCCGCTGCGAACAGTTCTTCCGCGACGCGGGCGTGCCGGGCTGGCTGATGGACCGCGCCCTGTCCGCCGGGCCCCGGCACTGGGAGAGCCTGCAGCACGCCATCCGCAACGGGGTGCCGATCGCGCTGGGCAGCGACATGCCGCCGCACGCCGGCTACGACGAGACGACCGCGACCGTGCGTGAGCTGGAGTTCATGGTGGACGCCGGGATGCCCGTCGCCGACGCGCTGAGGTCCGCCACCATCCGCCCCGCGCAGTGGCTGGGCCAGGCCGACACGCTCGGCAGCGTCGAGGTGGGCAAGCACGCCGACCTGCTGGTCCTGCGCGACGATCCCACCCGCTCGGTGTCCGCGCTGCGCACCCTGCACGCGGTGCTCAAGGGCGGCGTCGGATACCGCGACGACCACGGCCGACTGGGCCTCGCCCGATGACGACCATCACCGAGGTCGCCGACGGGTACCTCGACGCGCTCGCCGAGCTGGACCCGGAGGCCGCCGAGGCGGCGGGTCGTACCCCCGGATCGCACTTCGCGGACCTCTCCCCCGACGGCTTCGCCGCCCGCGCGGAGCTGGCTCGCGGCACCGCCACGGCGGCGGCCGGCGCCGACGCCGACGGCACGGCGCAGCGGGCCCTCGCGGGGGCGCTGCGCGACCGGCTGGCCAGCGAGGTCGACCTCTACGACGCGGGCTTCACCACCCGGCTGCTCGCCCCGCTGGCGACGCCGGTGCACCTGGTCCGGCAGGTCTTCGACAACCTGCCGCGCGCCACCGACGAGGACTGGGCCGTCGTCGCCGCGCACCTGCGCCGGGTGCCCACGGCCCTCGGCCAGTACGCCGCGACGCTGCGCTGCTCGGCGCAGCGGGGACACCTGGTCGCCCGCCGGCAGGTGCTGGCGGTCGCCGACCAGTGCACGGCCTGGGTCACCGCCGACTTCTACGGCCGGTTGGTGGCCGGCCACCCGGGCGGGCCGGCCGGGGAGCTGGCCGCCGGGGCGAAACTGGCCAGCGCCGCCACTGCCGAGTTCGCCGCGTTCCTGCGCACCGAGCTGGCGCCCCGGGCCACCGAGATCGACGGCGTCGGGCGCGACCTGTACGCCGTCACCGCGCGCAGTTTCCTCGGCGCGACCGTCGACCTGGACGAGCTGTACGCGTACGGCTGGGCGGAGCTGGCCCGCACCGCCGCCGAGCAGCGGGCGGTCGCCGCCGAGCTGGGCCACCCGGACGTGGCGGCGGCGCGGGCCGCGCTGGACGCCGACCCCGCCGGCCGGGTGCCGGTCGGACCCGAGCTGGAGCGGTGGCTGCGCGAGCGCACCGAGCAGCTCACCGACGCCCTGGACGGCCCGCACTTCGCCATCCCGGCCGCCACCCGCCAGGTGGTGTGCCGCATCAGCCCCGCCGCCTCCGGCGTCATGTACTACACCCCGCCCGACGCCGGGTTGACGCGGCCGGGCGGAATCTGGTGGTCGACGCCCCCCGGCGAGTCGACGGTGCCGGTGTGGCGGCACGTCGGGACGCTCTGCCACGAGGGGCTGCCCGGGCACCACCTCCAGCACGCGATCACCCTCACCACCGCCGAGCTGCACCCGTGGCAGCGGTCGCTGTGCCAGGTGCACGGGTACGCCGAGGGTTGGGCGCACTACGCCGAACGCCTCGCCGACGAACTGGGCCTCTACGCCGGCCCCGCCGAGCGGCTCGGCATGCTCGACGGGCAGATGTGGCGCGCGGCCCGGGTGGTCATCGACCTCGGACTGCACCTGGACGCGCCGGTCCCGCCCGGGAACGGCGTCACCGACGCGCGCCGGTGGACCCCCGAGCTGGCCGTGGACTTCCTGGTCCGGGTCGCCGGACTGGACCCGGCGACGGCGCGGTTCGAGGTCGACCGGTACCTGGGCTGGCCGGCGCAGGCGTTGGCCTTCAAGGTCGGGGCGCGGCTCTGGCAGCAGGCCCGCCGGGAGGTCGAACGGCGCGAGGGCGCGGGGTTCGACCGCAAGCGGTTCCACCACCGCGCACTGCGGCTCGGCCCGATGGGGCTCGATCCGCTGCGCGCCCGCCTCGCCGAACTCTCCTGATCCGCCGTCACCCCCGACACCCCCGTCCGCCCCGACCGGAAGCGAGCCCCGATGACCGTTGACGATCTCACCGCCGCCATCACCGACATGTACCGGTCGTTGGGCGACCGGTCGGCGTTCGACGCCCGCCTGCACCCCGACCTGACGATCTGGGAGTCCGACGCGCCCGAGCTGCTGGACGGGCTGGCCGCCCTGGACGACCTGCGGGACCGCCGGGCGGCGGACCGGGGTCCGGCCGCGTCCCCCACCTCGGTCGCGCCCGAGCAGTTCCGGGTCGATTCGTGGGACGACACCGGCCTGGTCCGCTACGTCCTGCGGGCCCGCTACGCGGGCGGGCAGCCGGACGACTGTTTCCGGGTGACCGACGTGCTGCGCCGCGACGAGCGGGGCTGGCGCATCGTGCACCACCACGCGGAGGCCCTCCGATGAGCGCCGAGGAACCGGTCACCGACCTCTACGACCTGCGGGTCGTGGTCGAGCGGATCGAGGGCCGGTCCGTCTGCGGCCTGCGGCCGGGTGACTACATCGACCTGACCGAGTCGAACCGGCTCAGCATCCCGACGGGCAGGCACTTCTGCCTCTACGCCCTCGCCGCGTGCCTGCCGCTGCTGCCGGCCAAGCAGCGGCCGCTGCCGCCGGAGGACTGGCTGGCCCGGGACAGTCACGTGGCCTGCCCGGACCCGGACGAGCGGGTCATCATGCGCATCGAACGGACCGCCCGGCGGCAGATTCCCACTGGAGACCTGACGTGAGCACCGACGACGGACGCCGACTGGTCGGCATCGGACTGCAGTCCGACAAGAGCGCCGACGAGTACGCCGCACTGGCCGAACTCGCCGAAGGGCACGGCTTCGACGTGCTGTCGGTCTTCGGCGACCTGATGTACCAGCCGCCGATCTTCCCGCTGCTGGTGGCCGCGCGGCACACCCGGCGGATCCGGCTCGGGTCGGCCTGCCTGAACCCGTTCACCATGCACCCGGTGGAGATCGCCGGGCAGGTCGCCGCCCTGGACCTGGCGTCGAACGGGCGGGCCTACCTCGGGTTGGCCCGGGGCACCTGGCTGGACCAGATCGGGGTGCCGCAGGCCCGGCCGCTGCGCCGGATCACCGAGACGGTCGACGTGGTGCGACTGCTGCTCTCCCGCGACGAGGGCGGCTTCGCGGGCCGGGAGTTCACCGTGGCGCCCGGCACGACGCTGCGCTACGCCCCGGTCCGCGCCGACGTGCCGGTCCTGGTGGGGACGTGGGGTCAGCAGACCGCCCGGACGGCCGCCGCCTTCGCCTCGGAGATCAAGGTCGGCGGGTCGGCCAACCCGGCGATGGCCAAGACGATGCGCGCCTGGCTGGACGAGGCCACGCCCGCCGGCCGGGACCAGGTGGGTGTGGTGATCGGCGCGGTCACCGTGGTGGACGAGGACGGCGCCCTGGCCCGCCGGGTGGCCCGCACCGAGGTCGCCATGTACCTCGCCGTGGTCGCCGCCCTCGACCCGAACGTCGACATCGACCCGGAGCTGCTGGCGCGGATCCAGCAGCACGTCGCCCGCCAGGAGCACGACCTCGCCGGCGCGCTGATCGGCGGGGACCTGCTCGACCTGTTCGCCTTCTCCGGCACGCCCGAACATGTCGCGGCGCAGGCCGCGGCGGTGTTCGACGCCGGGGCCACCCGGGTGGAGTTCGGCACCCCGCACGGGCTGACCCCGGCCGGTGGCGTCGACCTGCTCGGCCGCCGGGTGCTGCCGCTGCTCAGGGAGTGACGCCCCGGTGGGGGCGGGCCGGAAGGGGTTCCCGACCCGCCCCCGTCTGACAAATTTCCGCACCCGGTCGTGTTCTTTCATTGCCGGGTCTCGCTCTTGCATTGTGGAGTCGCCTACTGCACCATGGCCATCGATACCTTTCCGCGACCGGAAGGAAGACGGCCATGGCGGTGTCCCGTCGGAGACTCATCAGTTCCCTCGCCGCCGGTTCGGCGCTCGCCGCCGTCTCCCCCACCGACCTGGTCTCCGCCCTGCGCGGCACGGCGTACGCGGCCAGCCCGCCGGGCGACGTCGTCGGCAAGGTCTCGGTCGGCTACCAGGGCTGGTTCAGCTGCCCGGGTGACGGCGCGCCGATCGGCGGCTGGTGGCACTGGAGCCGCGACCGGTTCCAGTCGCCCTCCCCGGCCAACACCACGATCGTCTCCTGGCCCGACATGCGCGAGTACGCCCGCGGCTACACCACCGCCTATCCGCCGCTCGGCAACGGCCAGCCGGCGCAGCTCTTCTCCTCCTACGACCAGCAGACCGTCGACACCCACTTCCGCTGGATGCAGGAGCACGGCTGCGACACCGCCGCCCTGCAACGGTTCAACCCGGTCGGCGACGAGGGGCCGACCCGCGACGCCATGGCGGTCAAGGTCCGCGGCGCGGCGGAACGCTTCGGCCGCAAGTTCTACATCATGTACGACGTCACCGGCTGGACGGCGATGCAGTCCCAGATCAAGCAGGACTGGGCCGACCGGATGTCCGCGCACACCGCCTCACCGGCGTACGCGCGGCAGAACGGCCGGCCGGTGGTCTGCGTCTGGGGATTCGGCTTCAACGACGACGGCCGCCCGTTCGCGCCCGCCGCCTGCCTCGACGTGGTCACCTGGTTCAAGGCCCAGGGCTGCTACGTCATCGGCGGCGTGCCGACCTACTGGCGGCAGGGCGTCAACGACTCCCGGCCGGGCTTCTCCGAGGTCTACCACGCGTTCCACATGCTCTCGCCGTGGATGGTCGGCCGCACCGGCACCCTCGACGGGCTCGACTGGTTCCACACCAACGTCAACGTCCCCGACCTGGCCGACTGCGCCGCGCACGGCATCGACTACCAGCCCTGCGTGATGCCGGGCGACCTGTCGGCCGGGCACCGCCGCCACGGCGACTTCTACTGGCGGCACCTCTACAACATGACCCGGCTGGGCGCCCAGGGCCTCTACGTCTCCATGTTCGACGAGTTCAACGAGGGCAACCAGATCGCCAAGACCAGCGAGACGCAGGCGACCACGCCGGCCGGGGCGGGCATCCGGGCGTTGGACGAGGACGGCACCGCCTGCTCCGCCGACTACTACCTGCGGATCACCGCCGACGGTGGCCGGATGTTCAAGGGGCAGCTCGCCCTGACCCCCGTACGGCCGACGCCGCCCGTCCTCGGCGGCGGCCCGCAGCCCGGCGGCGACCTGGCCGCCGGCCGGCCGGCGTCGGCGAGCAGCCAGAACGGCGCGTTCGCCGCCGGCAACGCCGTCGATGCCGATCCCCACAGCTACTGGGAGTCCACAAACGGCGCCTTCCCGCAGTGGTGGCGGGTCGACCTGGGCGCGAGCCACCCGCTGGCCCGGATCGTCCTCGCCGTGCCCGCCGGCTGGGAGGCGCGCACCCAGACGGTGACGGTGCAGGGCAGCACCGACGGCACGACCTTCACCACGCTCGCCGGGCCGGTCGGGGTCCGGTTCGACCCGGCGACCGGCAACACCGCGACCCTCACCGCGCCGTCCACCGCCGCCCGCCACGTCCGGGTCACCGTCGCCGGCAACACCGGCTGGCCGGCGGCCCAACTCGCTCAGGTCAAGGTGTACGCGGCGACCGGGACGCCCACCCCGCCCACCCCGCCGGGCGGCCTCACGGTGACCGGTCGGACCTCGACGAGCGTGTCGCTGGCCTGGACGGCGTCGACCGATCCCGACGGCGTGACCGGCTACCAGGTGCGCCGCGACGGGCAGACCGTGGCGTCCGTTCCCGGCACGTCCGCCACCGTCGGCGGGCTGACGCCCCAGACCGCGTACACCTTCACTGTCGTCGCGGTGGACGGCGCCGGCACGCCGTCGGCGCCGTCCACCGCCGTGTCGGCGACCACCGCGGCGGCGCCCGGAGCCGACCTCGCCCGGGGCAGGCCGGTGACGGAGAGCAGCCACGTGCAGACCTACGGCTGCGCCAACGTCGTCGACGGCGACGCGAACACCTACTGGGAGAGCGCCGGCAACGCCTTCCCGCAGTGGGTCCGGGTCGACCTCGGCGCGACCGTCCCCGTCGGACAGGTCGTGCTCCGGCTCCCGCCCGCCGCCGCCTGGCAACGACGCACCCAGACCCTCTCGGTCGAGACGAGCCCGGACGGCACCGCCTGGAGCACCGCCGTCGCGTCCGCCGCCCACGTCTTCGATCCGGCCACCGGCAACCGGGTGGCCATCGCCGTCCCGGCGACGCCCGGCCGGTACGTGCGGATCCGCGTCACCGGCAACACCGGCTGGCCGGCGGCGCAGCTGTCCCAGCTCGAGGTGTACGCCGCGTAGCGGCGGTCACTGCCGGCCGCACCGCCGGACCCGTCCCACCACGAGAAGAGTCACGCCATGCCCCTGAGCAGATCTGCGCTGCCCGGACCGTCGTCGCGGCGACGGCCCCGGGCGGCGGTCGCCGCCACCGTCGCGCTCGCGACCGCCCTCGGCGTCCTGGCCGGCGCGCCCGGCCGGGCCACCGCCGCCCCGCCCGCCGGCACCGCACCAGTGGTGACCAGGGCCGGCCTCGACCCGCAACTCGTCGCCGGGCGCGGGGCCGACGTCGCCTTCGTCGAGCAGGAGGCGGAAAACGCGACCACGGACGGCGAGATCATCGGCCCCGATCGCACCGCCTACACGCTGCCCGCCGAGGCCTCCGGCCGCCGCGCGGTCCGGCTGACCCCCGGCCGGTACGTCGAGTTCGTCCTGCCCCGCGCGGCCAACGCGATCACCGTGCGTTACAGCATCCCCGACGCCCCACAGGGCGGCGGCATCACCGCCCCGCTGGACGTGGCGGTCAACGACCGGCGGGTCCGGACGATGACCCTCACCTCGCAGTACGCCTGGCTCTACAACCAGTACCCGTTCTCCAACGACCCGACCGCCGGGCTGCTGCACCCGGACTGGTGGATCACCGAGTGCTCGTGCGTGCCGGCGGAGACCACGCCGTACCCGAGCATCCCCACCCCGTTCCGCCCCAGCCACTTCTACGACGAGCAGCGGCTGCTGCTCGGCCACACGTACCGGGCGGGCGACCGGGTCCGGCTCACCGCGCCGGCCGGCAGCAACGCGGCGTGGACGGTGGTCGACCTGCTGGACTCCGAGCTCGTCGGCCCGCCGCGCGTGCGGCTGCGCGCGGCGAACGTGCTGGCCTTCGGCGCCGACCCGACCGGCCGCCGCGACTCCGCCCCCGCCCTGGACCGGGCCATCGCCTTCGCCCGGCGGGCGGACGTGCCGGTCTACCTGCCGCCCGGCACGTACCAGGTCAACCGGCACATCATCGTCGACGACGTGACGATCGAGGGCGCCGGCAGCTGGTACACGATCGTCAAGGGACGCGAGGTCGCGCTGCCCACGCCCGCGCCGGACGGCTCGGTGCACACCGGCGTCGGCTTCTACGGCAGGCCCGCCGCCGAGGGCGGCAGCCGCAACGTGCACCTCTCCGGCTTCGCCATCGAGGGCGACGTGCGCGAGCGCATCGACACCGACCAGGTCAACGCGATCGGCGGCGCGATGAGCGACTCCACCATCGACGGCCTGCACCTGCGCCACACGAAGGTGGGCATCTGGTTCGACGGGCCGATGAGCAACGTGCGGGTCACCAACACGATCATCGTCGACCAGATCGCGGACGGGCTCAACTTCCACACCGGCGTCACGGACTCGCTGGTCGCCCACACCTTCGTCCGCAACAGCGGCGACGACGGGCTCGCGATGTGGTCGGAGAAGGTCGGCAACGCCCGCAACACGTTCGACCACAACACCGTGCAGTCGCCGGTGCTGGCCAACGGCATCGCCCTCTACGGCGGCACCGACCTCACGGTGTCGCACAACCTGGTCGCCGACCCGGTACGGGAGGGCAGCGCCATCCAGGTCGGCTCCCGCTTCGGCGCGCAGCCGTTCACCGGGCGGCTGCTGATCACCGGCAACACCACCGCCCGCGCCGGCACGTACGAGCTGAACTGGAAGATCGGGCTGGGGGCCATCTGGTTCTACGCGCTGGACCGGGACATCGACGCGCGGATCGAGGTCATCGGGGACACCTACCTCGACAACACGTACAACGCCATCATGCTGGTCAGCGACTGGCCCGTGAAGGACCTCCACTCGATCACCGGCGTCCGGTTCCAGGACATCCGGGTCGACGGCACGGGCACCTCCGTGCTGAGCGCCCGGGCGGCGGGCTCGGCCTCGTTGCGCAACGTCGACGCCCGCAACGTCGGCGCCGTCGGCGTCAACAACTGCGGGTCGTTCAACTTCCCGGCGACCGGCTCGGAGTTCGCCCTCACCGACCTGGGCGGCAACGACGGCGGCTGGCTGGCCCCGTGGCAACTGCCGAACACCATCACCTGCGACGACCGCCCGCCGGTCGTGGCGCCACCGCCACCGTCGACCTGGTGAGCCCTCGCGGTGGGCGGTGGACTCCGCCGCCCACCGCCAGCCGCCGCCGTACCGGGACACCCCGGCACGGCGGCGGCTTTCTCGTGCCCCGCCCGACGGGAACCGTCGACCCAACCCCGCACCCACCCGCCGGTGTGCCGGGTCAACCGTTCACCACGATTGCGAATGTCGACCGAATGTGCTAACAAACCGCCTTGTGAATGTCGCCGAAAATGGCGGAAACCCTCCCCTTCCCGAAAAGGGACACGGTGCGCGACAGGGGCGTGACACATTGCCTTTCGTCGTTGCATAATGGCCGCCGCACGCGCTGTCGCACCGTCGGTTTCCCGATGCGGCGACGCCGACCGAAGGGGACACAATTCCGTGAAGCGGGACCACTCACCTGTGCTGCCTGGCGACGGCGCCACGGACTATGCGCGCTACATGCGGCTGGACGCGCTGCTCGACCTGCAACGGCGTCCGGAGGAGATGCTCCACCGCGACGAGCTGCTCTTCCAGGTGGTGCACCAGTCCACCGAGTTGTGGCTGAAACTCGCCGCCGCCGAGCTGGCCGAGGCGGTCACCCGGCTGCGCGCCGGCGAGCTGGCGGTGACCGAGTCGCTGCTGGCCCGGGCGACGCTCGGAATCCAGCTGGTCACCGACCAGCTGGAGATGTTCCGGCATCTGTCCCCGGCCGACTTCCAGGCCATGCAACCGGCGCTGGGCAAGGGATCCGGCGCGGAGTCGCCCGGCTGGCGGCAGGTCCAGGCCACGAGCCGACAGCTCGGCCGGGCGTTCGCCGAGCAGCTGGAAGCCCAGGGGATCGACCCGGCCACACTGGGCCGGCCGGATCCGGCGAACCCCGTCCAGCGGCTCGCCGAGGCGCTCGTCGAGTGGGACGAGCGGGTGTCGCTGTGGCGGACGCGGCACTACCAGCTCGCCCTGCGCGTCGGGGGCCACGCCCCGGACGGCGCCGAGGCGACGATGCTCGCCAAGCTCGTCGGGTACCGGTTCTTCCCCGAACTGTGGCGGGCCCGCCTGAAGCCCACCGACGAATCCGGTAACGAATCACCTGTCGGTCGTCCCTGACAATCCTCGTCCACCAGAAATTGTCAATCCCTCCCCACCTGTCTGCGTGGCGACCGAAATGTCGAGGTGCGGTTCGTGCGTGAACTGACGAGTTGGCTGTCCGGTGCCGGTGAGCCCGACAGTTTCCCATACTCCGCCGTGCTGGCGGAGTTTCACCGGGTCGGCAAACACTTCGTCGAGAAGGAACTGCTGGCCCTGCTCGACCAGGCCCGTGCGCAGTCGACGGTGCCGGCGGCCGCGCGGGACGCCCACGCCCGGTTGCTGGGTGACTTCCTCGACGCCGCGCTCGACAAGTGGGACGGCCGGTACGACTACCGCAGTTACCTGGCGCTGCGGCTGCTCCGGCTGCCCTGCGGGGACGACGTCGACGACGGGCCGGCCGCCGACCCGGTCGGTGCCCGGCGGGACCGGGACCGGCTCCTCGTCCGCCTGGTCGCCGACGCGCTGGCCTTCGAGCTGACCGCCGCCTCCGGCACCACCGACCTGCTGCCCGAGCGGCGCCCGAGCAGGGACGTGGTGGCCAAACGCTACCGGCTCGGCGTACGGGCCGCGTCCCCCGCTCTCGTCCGGATGGGCCTGGCCGGCACGGTCCCCCACCGGGAGGCGGTGGCGACCCCGGACGAGCTGCGCGCCCTCGCCGCCGACCCGGATCCCACCGGGGAGCTGGTGCTGCGGCTGAGCATGCTGCCGGTCCACGTGACACACGACGAGTACCTGTTCATCCGGGTGCTCCAGGCGTACGAGTGCCTCTTCGCGGGGATCGCCGACGAGCTGCGCGCCACCGTCGCCGCCCTGACCGCCGGCCAGGCGGGGCCGGCGGTCGAGCGGCTGGCATACGCCCGCGAGCAGCTCACCGCCGCCGGGCCGCTGTTCTCGCTGCTGGCCACCATGCAGGCGGAGGCGTTCCGCACGTTCCGGGAGTTCACCGAGGGGGCGAGCGCCATCCAGTCGCGCTCCTACAAGCTGGTGGAGTCGCTGTGCCGCACCCCGGAGGGGTCGCGGTTGGACTCGGCCGCCTACCACCAGGTGCCGGAGGTCCGCGACCGGGTGCACGCCGGGCGGCCGTCGGTCGACGACGCGTTCCGGGCCGCCGTACGCGACGGCCTGCTCGCCGCGCCCGGCGGCGAGCGGGTCGAGGAGGAGATGCGGTCGTTCGCCGCCGCGGTCGTCCAGTGGCGGCGTACGCACCACCGGCTGGCGACCCGGATGCTCGGCCCCCGCCCCGGCACCGGCTACACGGAGGGCACGCCCTACCTGGCCGCCGTCCGGTCCATCCCGGTCTTCACCTCCGTCGCCGACGACTCCCGGCCCCCGTCCCCGACCGAGCCGACCGGAGGCAGCCCCGAGTGAGCCCGCCCGAACCGCACCCCGACCCGCACGTGCCCGAGTGCCTCGACGCCACCGCGCACGCCGCCCTGCGCGCCGAGTTCCCCCTGCTCCAGAGCGCCGTCTATCTCAACAACAACTCCACCGGCGCGGTGCCCAGAGGCGCGGAAGGAGTCCTCACCGGCTACTGGGAGACGCTGCGGAGCTGGCGCGACGAGGTCTGGCAGGGCTGGCACGTCGGCCTCGACCGGTACGCCGACTCGGTCGCCGCCCTCATCGGCGCGGCGGCGGGCAGCGTCGTCACGGACGCGAACCTGAGCACGCTGCTCGCCCGGGTGGCGTCCTGTTTCGACTACCGACCGCCGCGCGACCGGGTCGTCACCACCGACCTGGAGTATCCGACGGTGCCGTTCATCTGGAACGCGTTCCGCCGCTACGGCGCCCGGCTGGACGTGGTCGGCTCGGGCGGCCCGCGGTTCGACGAGGACGCCCTCGAGGCACGCATCGACGAGCGCACCCTGCTGGTCTGCGTCCCGCACGCCAGCTTCTCCTCCGGCGCCACCATCGACCTGCCCCGGCTGGTGCGGCGCGCCCACGACGTCGGCGCCCTGGTGGTCGTCGACGCCTTCCAGACCGTCGGGGTGATGCCGCTGGACGTGACGGCGCTCGGCGTCGACGTCGTGCTCGGCGGCGCGCACAAGTGGCTGTGCGGGGTCGGCACCGCCTTCCTCTACGTCCGGCCGGGCCTGGTGCCGGAGCTGGAACCGGCGGCCACCGGCTGGCAGGCCGGCGACCGGGCGTTCACGTTCCAGCCGTCGACCGGCTGGGCCGACGGGGCCCGGCGCTTCGCGGGCGGGACGCCGTTCCCCCTGACCTCGCTGGTCTCCCAGGTCGGCCTGGACCTGCTGGCCGGGGTGGGCGTCGACGCGATCCGCCGGCACTCGCTCGCCTGCACCCATCGGATCCTGGACCGGGCCGCGGCGGCCGGCATCGACGTGGTCAGCCCGACCGAACCGCACCGGCGCGGCGGCGTCGTCTGCCTGGACGTCGCCGACGGCGAGGCCGTCAAGCGGCGGCTCATCGCGCGCGACATGGTCTGCAGCTGGCGGGGCCACCTGCGGGTCGGCCCGCACGTCTACAACACCCTCGACGAGATCGACACGTTCATGGACGCCCTGGAAGAGGAGCTGAAACGGTGAAGGTCACGCTGTCCCCCCGGGCGCTGATGAGTCTGCTCGCCAACGGGCCCAAGGCCATGGACGTGCTGGAGACCGCGCTCGGCACGGGACTGCTCGACGCGCTGGAGCCCGGACCGGCGAGCCTCGGCGAGTTGGCCGCCCGGTTCGAGGTGCGGCCCCTGCGGCTCTACAAGTTCCTCGACTGCCTGGAGAGCCTCGGCGTCGTCGAGCGCAGCGAGCCGGGCGACGACATCACGACGGCCACGTACCGCGCGGTGCCCGGCCTCCGGGACGCCGTCACGGCGGTCGTCGGCCCCGGCGCCGTCGAACGCGACCGGGACCGCTACCCCTGGCGGCGGCTGCACGGTCGGCTGGCCGAGAGCCTGCGGGGCGAGGTGAGCATGAGCGACGACGACTTCGCCTGGCCCCCGAAGACCGACGAGCAGACCGCCGACTTCGAGCGCAGCATGGCCGTCGGTCTCGCCCCGGTGATCGAGACGGTGCACCGCAACGCCGACCGGCTGTGGTCGGACCGGCGCCGACTGCTGGACGTCGGCGGGGGCGACGGCACGCTCGCCGCGCACGTCCTCGACGACGCCCCGGGGCTGCGGGCCGACGTGTACAACCTGCCGGCCGTGGCGCCGCTGGTGGCGGCCACCCGGGCGCGTACGGGGCACGCCGACCGGCTGGGTTTCGTCGGCGGCGACTTCTTCGCCGAGCCGCTGCCCACGGGCTACGACGCCATGGCGTTCGTCCGGGTGCTGCACGACTGGCCCAACGACGTCGCCCGCCGGCTGGTCGAGAAGGCGTACGCGGCCCTCGAACCGGGCGGGCTGCTGGTGATCTGCGAGGAGTTCCGCACCCCGGACCGGCTGGCGATGCAGTTCTTCTGGAGCTACTTCCTCATCGGGGTCGACAGCTGCGTCAGCCGGCTGCGGGAGGTCGAGTTCTACACCGGCCTGCTCAAGGAGGTCGGCTTCGACCGGGTGGCCGTGCTGCCCGGCGGCTGGGAGGTGGTCTGCGCGTACAAGCCGGTGGCCGGAGTGTGATCCGCCGAGCCGGCGTGGCGGGGCCGCTTCCCCCGCCACGCCGGCTCGGCGGCGTTTGACCGCCGGGGCCGGGGGAAGACCCAGCGCCCAGGGCCGATTCCCGAGGAGCGACGATGGCGGACGCAGGACGGGCCAGGAAGGCCACCGGGGCGCGCAAGGCCCCGATGAAGCGGGCCACGGCGGCGAAGAAGGTGGCGACGGCCACGAAACGGGCCACCGGGGCGACCGCGGCCAAGTCCCCGGGCGGCAAGCCCACGGCGACGACCGCCCGGGTGGCCCGGAAGAAGGACACCTCGGCCACCGCCGCCCCCGCCCGTGCCCGCAAGGCACCGGCCACCGCCGCCCCCGCCAAGAAGGCGCCCGCGACGAAGGCGACGAAGGCCGCCGCGACCCGCGCCGGCGCGGCCACGAAGGCCCCGGCCCGCAAGGCGACGACCATGGAGTCCTTCGGCACCCGACGGGCGCCCCGCACGAGCGCCGGCTGAGCCGGCACCACGACGGGCGGCGGGTCCGGACGCCGGTCGCGCCGGGCCGTCGGCCAGAATGGGCCGGTGGCGAAGCGATCCCGCCTTCGGGCGGCCGACGACCGTGACCGGCCCTGCCCCTGCGGCGTCGGCCAGCCGTACGCCGGATGTTGCGGGCGACTGCACCGGGGCGAGGCGGACGCGGCGACCGCCGAGGCGCTGATGCGCTCGCGGTACAGCGCCTTCGCCGTCGGCGACACCGCGTACCTGCTGCGCAGCTGGCACTCCTCGACCCGGCCGGGTGCCCTCGACCTCGACCCCGGCCAGCGCTGGACGGGCCTGGAGATCGTCGACACCGACCGGGGCGGGCTGTTCGACGCCACCGGCACCGTCGAGTTCCGGGCCCACCACCGCGCCGGCGGCCAGCCGGGTACGCAGAGCGAGCGCAGCCGGTTCGTCCGCGAGGACGGCCGCTGGGTCTACCTCGACACGCTGCCCGACTGACGCCCGGGTCGCGGCGCCTGGGCACCGCGACCGGGAGGCGCTCAGCCGTTGGCGGCGACGCCGCTCGTCAGGCCGAGCCGGTCGAGCGCCGCCGAGACGAGTTCGTCAGGCGTCAGCGACAGGTCGAGCACCAGCACCGACTCGTCCGGGTGGTGCTGTTCCAGGGTGGCCAGCTGCGACTCCAGCAGGCTCGGCGGCATGAAGTGCCCGGCACGCCGGGCCATCCGCTCCCGGATCACCTCGGCGGCGCCGTCCAGGTGGACGAACTCGACGCTCGGCGGCCCCTGCCGCAGCGTGTCCCGGTAGGACCGCCGCAGCGCCGAGCAGGCCAGCACCGTCGACACGCCCTCGGCGGCGCGGGCGGCCATCCAGCCGGCCAGCTCGCGCAGCCAGGGCAGGCGGGCGGCGTCGTCCAGCGGCACGCCGGCGCGCATCCTCGCCACGTTGGCCGGCGTGTGGAACTCGTCGGCCTCGGCGAAGACCAGTCCGGTACGGGCGGCGATGCCCCGGGCCACCGTCGTCTTGCCGGCGCCGGACACCCCCATCACGACCACGTGCCGCGTCGGGGACGCGCCCTCACCAGTCATGGACGGTGCCGTCCTGGAGCCGGTTGAACGGCAGGTACGCCGGCACGTACGGGAACTTCGCGGCGGCCTCCTCGTCCAGCTCGACGCCCAGCCCGGGCTGCTCCCCCGGGTGCAGGTAGCCGTCGACGAAGGTGAACGACTGCCGGAACACCTCGTTGGTGAGCGCCCCGTGGCGCATGTACTCCTGGATGCCGAAGTTGTGGATGGCCAGGTCCAGGTGCAGGGCGGCGGCCATGCCGACGGGCGAGATGTCGGTCGGGCCGTGGATGCCGGACTTGATCTGGTACTGGGCGGCGAAGTCGAGCAGCTTGCGCATGGCCGTGATGCCGCCGGTGTGGGTGACGGCGGAGCGGACGTAGTCGATGAGCTGCTCGCGGATGAGCGTCTGGTAGTCCCAGACGGTGTTGAAGACCTCGCCGATCGCCAGCGGCGTGGTGGTGTGCTGGCGGACCAGCCGCAGCGCCTCCTGGTTCTCCGCCGGGGTGCAGTCCTCCAGCCAGAACAGGTCGTACGGCTCCAGGGCCTTGCCGAGCTTGGCGGCCTGGATCGGGGTCATCCGGTGGTGGCCGTCGTGCAGCAGCGGCAGCTCCGGGCCGAACTCGTTGCGGACCGCCTCGAACACGCCGGGCAGGTGGCGCAGGTAGGAGCGGGTGTCCCAGTCCTCCTCGGCCGGCAGCGGGATGCGCTGCGCCGGCTCGTAGTCGTAGCGCTTGCCGTCGGCGCTGGGCTGGGCGGCGACCCCGTACACGGCGTTGATGCCCGGCACCGAGGTCTGCACCCGGATCGAGCGGTAGCCCTCGTCGAGGTGCCGGCGGATCGAGTCGAACAGCTCGGGCAGGTCCCGGCCGGAGGCGTGCCCGTACGCCATGATCCCGGTGCGCGACGCCCCGCCCAGCAGCTGGTACAGCGGCATGCCGGCGGCCTTGGCCTTGATGTCCCACAGGGCCACGTCGACCGCCGCGATGGCGGCCATGGTGACCGGCCCGCGCCGCCAGTACGCCGAACGGTAGAGGAACTGCCAGGCGTCCTCGATGCGGTGCGCGTCCCGGCCGATCAGCAGCGGGACGACGTGGTCGCGCAGGTACGAGGCGACCGAGAGTTCCCGTCCGTTGAGGGTGCCGTCGCCCAGGCCGGTGACGCCGTCCTCCGTGGTGATCTTCAGGGTGACGAAGTTGCGGTCGGGGCTGGAGACGATGACGTCAGCGGCGACGATCTTCACGGGGTGCCTTTCTTCTTCGGGGTGCTCGGTGGTCAGCGGAGGACGTCGCCGGCCTCGTGGCCGTCGAGGAGGGACAGTTCGGCGCGGCGCGGCAGCCCTTCCCAGTCGCCGGGGCTGGAGACCGCGAAGGCGCCGAGGGTGGCCGCGCGGCGCAGCCGACCGGCCAGGTCGAGCCCGTCGAACCAGCCGGACAGGTAGCCGGCGGTGAACGCGTCCCCGGCGCCTACGGCGTCGACGGCGGTCACGGTCAGCGCCTCGGCCCGCCGGACCCCCTCGCGGGTGTGCGCGCGGGCGCCGTCGGAGCCCAGCTTGACCAGGACCGTGTCCACGCCGCGGCGCAGCAGGTCCGCCACGACGGTGGACTCGTCGGCCCCGGGGTCGCCGACGAGGTCCAGCTCGTCGGCGGAGGCGACGACGGTCGAGGCGTACCCGGCCAGCGGGGTGAGCACCTCGCGGGCGGTGTCGCGCGACCAGAGGCGTTCGCGGTGGTTGACGTCGAGGCAGACCGGGATGCCGGCGGCGACGGCGGCCTCGGCCGCCCACCGGGTGGCCGCGCGGGCGGTGTCGGACAGCGCCGGGGTGATGCCGCTCAGGTGCAGCATCCGCGCGCCGACGGCCAGCGGCGCCCGCAGGTCGTCGACGCCGAGGGCGGAGCCGGCCGATCCGGACCGGTGGTACTGCACCCGGGTCAGGTCGGCGGTGCGCCGCTCCAGGAACATCAGGCCGGTCGGCCGGTCCGGGTCGCGGGTCACGCCGTCGACGGCGACGCCCTCGGCGCGCAGCTGGCGCAGCACGTACTCGCCGAACTCGTCGGCGCCCACCCGGCCGACCCAGGCGGCCCGGTGGCCCAGCCGGGCCACCGCGACGGCCACGTTGGACTCGGCGCCGGCCAGGTGCATGGTCAGCGGCCCCCCGGCGGCGAGCGGCCCGGCCGAGCGCAGCGACACCAGGGCCTCGCCGACGGTGAGCAGGTCGGGTGCGGTCATGACGGCGTCGACTCCCGCACGGCGGCGAGGTAGCTGCGCGCCCGCGCCCGCAGGGCGTCCAGGTCGCCGCCGGAGGCGGCGTCGCCGACCAGGGGGCCGCCGAGGCCGACCGCGATCGCGCCGGCCCGGAGGTAGCCGGGCACGTCGTCGCGGCCGACGCCGCCGACCGCGACGAACGGGATGTCCGGGAAGGGGTCGCGCACCGCCCTGAGGTACGCCGGGCCGCCGACCGACGCCGGGAAGAGCTTGACCACCGACGCCCCCATCCGCACCGCCGTGTATGCCTCGGTCGGGGTGAGCGCCCCGGCGGCCACCGGGAGGCCGCGGCGCGCCGCCTCGGCGATCGACTCGACCACGGCCGGCGTCACCACGAACTGCGCGCCCGCGGCGGCCACGTCGGCGACGTCGGCGGTGGTGAGCACCGTGCCGGCCCCGACCAGCGACCCGGCGGGGGCCGCCGCGCGCAGCGCCTCGATGGCCCCGAGGGCGTCCGGCGTGGTCAGGGCCACCTCGACGACGCGTACGCCCTCCTGGAGCAGCGCGGTGCCGGCGGCGATCGCGGCGGCGGTGTCGGTGCCGCGGATGATCGCGAGGATGCGGGCCGCGGTCAGTTCGGCGGTCAGGTCGACGGTCATGTGATCACCATTCCGCGTAGGAGCCGTCGCGGTGCCGCCACGTGGGGCTGCGCCACGCGTGTCCGCGCTTGTCCGCCGCCCGTACGGCGTGCTCGTCGATCTCGATGCCGAGGCCGGGTGCCGTGAGCCGCTCGACGTACCCGTCGACGAACGTCAGCGGGGTCTTGTCGAGGCAGTAGTCGAGCACCTCGGCGCCGAGGTTGTAGTGGATGCCGATGCTCTGTTCCTGGATCAGGTAGTTCGGCGTGGCGAAGCCGACCTGTAGGCAGGCGGCGAGCGCGATCGGCCCGAGCGGGCAGTGCGGGGCGAGCTGCACGTCGTACACCTCGGCCAGCGCGGCGATCTTGCGTACCTCGGTGATGCCGCCGGCGTGCGAGAGGTCCGGCTGGGCGACCGCGATGCCGGCCTGGAGCACCGGCAGGAACTCCTGCCGGTGGTAGAGCCGCTCCCCCGTCGACACCGGCGTGGTGGTGGAACGGACGAACTCGCCGATGAGGTGCGAGTTCTCCGGCACCACCGGCTCCTCCAGGAAGAACGGCCGGTACGGCTCCAGCAGCGGAGCGACCCGGCGGGCGGTGGCGAGGGTGAACCGGCCGTGGAAGTCGACCGCCACGTCCCGCTCGTCGCCGAGCACCTCGCGGGCGGCGGCCACCCGCTGCACCACGCCGTCGATCTCGGCGACGGACGCCACGGTGCTCATCCGGCCGGAGGCGTTCATCTTCACCGCGGTCAGGCCGGTGGCGACGGCGGCGGCGATCTGGTCGCGTACCTCGCTCGGCTCGTCGCCGCCGACCCAGCCGTAGACCCGGATCCGGTCCCGCACCGGGCCGCCGAGCAGCTGGTGGACCGGCGCGCCGAAGTGCTTGCCGGCGATGTCCCACAGCGCCTGGTCGAGCCCGGCCACGGCGCTGGCCAGGATCGGCCCGCCCCGGTAGAACGAGCCCTTGGTCATGACCTGCCAGTGGTCCTCGATGCGCAGCGCGTCCCGGCCGACCAGCAGCTCGCTGAGCTGCTCGACGGCGGTGCGGACGGTCTCGGAGCGGCCCTCGCAGGTCGCCTCGCCCCAGCCGACGATCCCGGAGGACGTCTCGACCCGGACGAACAGCCAGCGCGGCGCGACGAGGAAGGTCTCCACCCGTTCGATCGTGGTCATGGTGTCCTCAGCCCTTCGTGGCGCCGGCGGTGAGGCCGGAGACGACGTACTTCTGCACGAACAGGGCGATCAGCATGATCGGCAGGGTGACCACCGTGGCCGCCGCCATCAGGCCGCCCCAGTCGATGCTGGCGTAGCCGACGAAGTCGAAGATCGCCACCGGGAGCGTCTTGGTGTCGGCCCCGGAGAGCACGAGGGCGAACATGAAGTTGTTCCAGGAGAAGATGAACGACAGGATGCCGGCGGTGGCGATGCCGGGCACCGACAGCGGCAGGGTGATCCGCCGGAACGCGCCGATGTGGGTCAGCCCGTCGACGAGCGCCGCCTCCTCGAGCTCGGCCGGCAGGCCGTCGAAGTAGCCCATCATGATGTAGACGATCAGCGGCAGCGACACGAACATGTGGCTGAGGATCAGCACGGTGAACCCGCCGACCATCTGCAGGTTCGAGAAGACGTAGTACCAGGGCACCAGCAGCGAGACGCCGGGGATGACCCGCGCCATGAGCACGACGAGCGCGGACTTCTTCATGTTGAAGCGGCTCATCGAGTACGCGGCGGGCACGCCGAGCAGCAGCGACAGCACGGTGGCGGCGAGCGCCACCCAGAGGCTGTTGCCGATGAACTGGATGTAGTTCGCCTGCTGGAGCACGTTGGAGTAGTTGTCCAGCGTCGGGGAGAAGACGAACGCCTTGTCGGTGTCGTAGATGTCGACGTTCGTCTTCAACGACGCGGCGACCATCCACACCAGCGGCGCGATCAGCGACAGCACGACGAGGACGAGGGCCACCGTGCGGAAGATCTTGTACGGCCTGCGCAGCTTCATCGGTCCAGCCCCTTCTTGCGGTAGGTCAGGGCCCACATCACCCCGATGATGATCAGGAAGAAGATGATGAGGACGGTCGATGAGACGCCGTAGTCGTTGTAGTCGAAGCTGAGCCCGTAGGCGTACACGTTCAGGGTCTCCACCTCGTGGAACGACCCGCCGCCGCGCCCCTTGGTGGCGTAGAGGATGTCGAAGGTCTTCAGGGCGTCGATGCCGCGCAGCAGGATCGCGACGATCACGGTGGGCATCAGCAGCGGCAGGGTGACGTGCCGGAACCGCTGCCAGGTGCTGGCGCCGTCGATCAGCGCCGCCTCCTGCGGCTCGTCGGACAGCGACGTCAGGCCGGCGAGCAGGATCAGCACGACCATCGGGGTCCACTGCCAGATGTCGATGAACATCGTCGTCGGCAGGGCCGAGTTCTGCCCGGAGAGCCAGGGCTGGGGGTCGATCCCGACCCAGCCGAGCACCTGGTTGGCCATGCCGATGTTGGGGTCGAAGATCAGCCGCCACATCATGCCGACCGCGACCGGGGTCGCCACCAGCGGCAGCAGGATCGCGACCCGGACCCACTTCTCACCGCGGAACGGCCGCCACAGCAGCAGGGCGATCGCCATGCCGAGGACGACCTCGAAGAAGAGCACGACGCCGGTGAAGAGGGCGGTGCGCCACACGGCCGGCCAGAACCGGTCGGTGTCGCCGAGCACGTCGAGGTAGTTCTGGAAGCCGATGAACTCGCTCTCGGCACGGACCGAGCCCTCGGCGTCGGTCAGGCTGAGGTACCCGGTCCACGCCACCGGAAAGATGATCAGCACGGCGACGAACAACATGGCGGGTGCCGCGAAGAGCCACTTGCGGTGCGCGTTGGCCCAGCGCGACCAGGCCGAGGTCTCCGGGGACGCCGGACGCGCCTCGGGCGATCTTTTGAGTGGTGTGGTGACGGCTGACATGGGGTCTCCGGGTGGGTCAGGGCAGCGGCCCGACGCGGGGTGGCGGAGCCGGTCCGGCTCCGCCACCTGCGCTTCGGGCTACTTCGCCTCGTCGTCGAGGAACTTCTGGAACGCCTCGTTGGCCGCGTCCGCCGAGGCGGCCGCGTCCTTGCCGGTGATCGCGTCGACGATCGGCTGGCCGACGATCTCCCGCGCCTGGGCGACCTTCTCGACCAGCGGCCGGTCGTGGCCCACGCCGTTGGCGGTGCTGACCGTGGTGGCCTCGGCGAGGTCCTTCGGGTAGGTCGCCGCGCCCTCCGGGTTCTCCCAGACGGAGGTACGGGCGCTGGGGACGCCGGCCTTCTGCTGCGCCAGCGCCTGCTCCTTGCCGGCCGCCCACTGGATGAACTTCCAGGCGTTGTCCTGGTTCTTCGAGGCCTCGTTGACGCCGAGCGCCCAGGACGGGATGTTGTACGGCTTCGAGCCGGCCGGGCCGGCCGGGAAGGCCGCGAACCCGACGGTCTCGGAGACCTTCGACTTGGTCGGGTCGGTGGCGTTCTTGTAGAGCGAGTTGGCCTCGGTGTAGAAGGCCGCCTTGCCCTGGGTGAAGATCGCCATGGCCTCGGACCAGCTCATGTCGGTGCTGATGTTCTCCGGGCCGTGCTCACGCAGCAGTCCGCCGTAGTAGGCGTACGCCTGCTTGGCCTGCTCGGTGTTGATCGAGGCCTTGCCGCTGGCGTCGACGAAGTCGCCGCCGAAGCTGTAGAGGAAGCTGGAGAACTGGGTGACGGCGGCGGCCTTGCCGGTGCGGGACACGAAGCCCGCCACGCCCGGGTTGTCCGCCTCGACCTTCGCCGCCTGCGCCTTGAGCTCGTCGAGGGTCTTCGGCGGGGCGGTGAAGCCGGACTTCTCCAGCAGGTCCTTGCGGTAGTAGAGGACCTCCTGCTCGGTGATGATCGGCACGCCGACCACCTTGTCCTCGTACGTGGTTGCCTGCACCGGTCCGGACTGGAAATCGGCGATCTCGAACGCGCTGTCCGACTTGCTCTTGTCCGTCAGGTCGGCGAGGTACTTGTTCTTGGCGAACAGCTTCCCCTCCTGCAGAGGCCGGTACATCATCACGTCCAGGTCGGTGGACCCGGCGTTGAGCTTGACGTTGTACTGGTCGGAGAGCTGGTCCTCACCGAGCTGGGTGACCTCCACCTTCAGGCCCGACTGCTTCTCGAACTCCGGCAGGGCCTTCTTGATGTTCTCCGTCCAGACGTGGTTCACCAGCGTCACGCGAACGGTGTTCGAGCCGCCGGCGTCGTCCCCGCCGCCACCGCAGGCGGACAGGCCGAGGGCGACGACCATCGCCAGGGAAGTCCCAATAACTGATCGACGTCTCACGTCCATCTCTCCTTATGCCGTGGCCGTGGCCGCCGCCCTGACCGGGGTGGGCCGCCACCTCGCGGTTTACATCCGCTTAACAACCGGATGCTAGGCCGAAAAAACAGATTTATACAAGGGGTAGACCCAACTGATATGCTCCGTGACGTGAAATCGTCCTCCTCGGGGGCTGTGGCCGCCCAGCTCGCCCCTGTCGAGGCTGGCCTGCACGCACGCGTCCTCGATCGCCTCGGCACGGCCATCTGTGACGGCGAGCTGGCTCCCGGCTCGGTGCTCAACATCGACGACCTGGTCGACCGCTACGCCGTGTCCCGCTCGGTCGTCCGCGAGGTGCTGCGGGTGCTCGCCTCGATCGGGTTCATCGAGACCCGCCGCCGCGTCGGGGTCATGATCCGCCCGTCGGAGGACTGGAACGTCTTCGATCCGCAGGTGATCCGCTGGCGGCTCGCCTCGGCCGGCCGCATCGTCCAGCTTCGTTCGATCACCGAGCTGCGGACCGCCATCGAGCCGCACGCCGCCTGGCTGGCCGCCAACCGGGTCGGCCACGACGAGGCGAGCGACCTGGTCGGGCTCGCGGCGAAGATGTGGGCCGCCGGCAAGGCCGGCGACGAGGAGCGCTTCCTCCAGCTCGACATAGAATTCCACCGCCGGATCCTGGTCGCCTCCGGCAACGAGATGTTCGTCCGGTTGCAGGACCTGATCGCGGAGGTGCTCACCGGCCGGCACCAGCACCACCTGATGCCGCACCACCCGCACGAGCAGGCCCTGCAACTGCACGCCGAGGTGGCCCAGGCGATCCAGCGGCGCGACGGCGAGCGCGCCCGGCGGGCCATGGTGCAGCTCATGGAGCAGGCCTTCGACGAGATGAGCTCGATCTGGGAGCAGACCGGCGAGACTGCCGGCGCCTGAGCGCGACCCGCCGGGCTGACGGCGTACCGGCGAGGGGGGATCGCCGCCGACGAGCCGGCGCGGGCGCGGGCCCCGGGACCTCGACGGACACCGCGGTGGTCGTTCCGGCTGACGGGCGGCGGCCCGGCGGCGGTCCGTGCGACCGCCGCCGGGCCGTGGTCAGCCGGCGTGCCCGGCGGTCGTTGGCGCCGGCCTGCGGCCCGAGCGGCCCACGCGGGTCACCAGCAGCAGCGCCACGATCAGGTACGGCACCGCGGCCACCGCGAACGCGACCGGATTGCCGGCCCCGGTGGCGAGCAGGCCGTAGCCGCCGTAGACCGCGATGACCGTCACGTCGGTGGCCATCCCGGCCAGCGAGGTGACGGTGGCGCGGCTGCCCCCGGTGATCCGGGCCTGCAACCGGGCGTCGGCGAGCACGGTGGCGAGCTGGAAGCCGCAGAACGCCGCCGCGACCAGCGCGAAGCCGGCCGGCCGGGCGGACAGCGCCCCCGCGACCAGGGCCAGGGCCGACAGCGCCAGCAGACCGGCGTACCCCCGGGCGGTCAGCCGCTCCCCCGCCGGCGCCAGCAGGCCGCCCACGGCCACCCCGAGCCAGGTGATCAGGAGCAGCAGCGGCACCCTCGCCTCGCCGACGCCGGTGTCCCGGGCCAGCAGCGGGGTGTACTCGTCGAGGGCGCCCCAGACGGCCGCGACGACCGCGACCAGCAGCACCGCCGTGCGCACGGTCCGGTCGGCGCGGACCTCGGCGAGCCCCGCCCGCAGGCTCGTCCACCAGCCGAGGTCCTCGTCGTCGTCCGCCCCGCCGTCGCGCCCGGTCCGCTCCGGTCCCCCGTCGCGCCCGGGCCCGTCCGGTCCCCCGTCGCGCACGACGAGGGCGGGCGCGGCGTCGGCCCTGGCGGACGCGGCATCGGCCCGGACGGGCGCAGCGTCGGCCCGGACGGGCGCAGCGTCGGCCCGGACGGGCGCAGCGTCGGCCCGGACGGGCGCGGCATCGGCCCCGGCGGTCTCGGGTCGGCGGTGTTCGGGGAAGCGGGTGGCGACGGCGGCGGCGAGCAGGCAGGCGAGCACGCTCGCCACACCGACGGCCGGGTAGCCGCCCACGGCGAACACGGGACCGGCCAGCAGGATCGCGGCGAGCACGCCGATCGTGCCGGCCGTCTTCGCCCGGCCGATGACGCGGGCGTAGCGGCCGGCGGCGCCCAGGTGGTCGAGTTCGCTGAAGACCAGCGCCTCCAGCGCGCCCGAGGCGAGCGCCCCGCCGGCACCCCAGAGCACGAACCCGACGGCGAAGGCCGGGTACGAGGGCACGAGCACCCAGAGGGCGAAGCCGGCGGCGGTGACCACCGGGGCGAGGCTGAGCAGCAGCCGCCGGGAGACCGCGTCGGCGAACGCGCCGGAGGGCACCTCCAGCAGGATGCTGGCGGCCGACCAGATCACGAACAGCGACGAGATCTGCCACACCGACAGGCCGGTGTCGCTGAACAGCAGCGCGTACAGCGGATAGAGCAGGACGAGTTCGCTGAGGAACGCGTACCCGTAGAGGGTGGTCGCCAGCCGGCGGACGCGCGCGGCGGACGCGCGCGGAGGGTGGACAGTCATGGGACCTTCCCGTGAGGACGAAGCGGACGCCGGACGTACGGCGACCGCGGCGGCCCACGGCAGTGGCCCCTAGCAGTGCATCAACATCGCCACGTCATGCCCGCGATGGTAGTCGAATCCTCGACACCGGACGGGGCAGGCGCGGAATCGATGCTCAGCGAGTGACACCACGCTCCGCAACGGGGCGGCGTACGCGGCACGATCCGGAGCGGAACGCCGTCCCCAGTTCATTTCCCGGCAGGGCGAGCAGGGCCGTCAGTGCCGACGAGCCCGAGGCACAGCCCTGACGCCATCACCGCGACAGCAATGCCAACCGACCCGAGCGAACGCCAGAAGACGAAGACGTAGGCTGCCTGGCACGCGATCACCATCAGCAACCCCGGTCGGAAATCCTCGGTGAGGCGTACCGCCCAACCGCCCACTCCTGTCATGAGGGCTGCGGCAGCACACCACCAGAGCACGAGAGCCCACCACGACCAGTCGGCCCCGTACGTCTGCATCCGGACGATCGGACCGGCGCCGGAGTCGTCGTCGCGGCCGGTGGGCCGGGCCGGCAGCGTGGGAGACGGCACCGCAGCGACCGTGGGGCTCGTGGTGGACCGAGCTACCGCACCCACCGCCGAGTCGGTCCGACCGCTGTCCGGACTCGTCGTCGTGAATATCGCCCATCCGAGAGAGATGATCGCCAGCGGAAGGCTCAGAATCTGAGCCCAACCGGCCATTCGGCCAAGCCGACGGTCTGACAGCGGCATAGCGGGCTCCGAGCCTCACGCGAGATCCACGCGCCGGCAACCACGGCTGCGGCGGCCCGCAACGTACCACCGTAAGAGGCCGTTGTGCTGTCGGAAACCCGGCCGAAGGCGTTGTCGCCCGTCGGGCGAGGACCCGCAGGACGGCCGACGGCGGATGGACCAGGTAACCATGGCGCACGCACCGGCCCGGCCGTCACACTGAGCGGACACACGCCGGGGCGGGATCCGATGTGGATCCCGCCCCGGCGGCAGTGCGCGGTCAGCGGCGGCGTTGCTCGCCATCCAGCGGCGGGATCACCATGGTGGCCTCGCTGTCCCCGCCGGCCGGGACGGTGGCGCCGCCCGAGGTGACCCGGGTGGCGTCCGGCTCGCCCTGCCGCGGCACGGGCACGGTCGGGTCGGTGTCGGCGCGGGGACCGGAGACCACCTGCGTGGCGTCCGGGTCCGCCCCGACGCGCGGGGCGGAGACCACCTGGGTGGCCTCCGGGTCGGTGTCGACGCGCGGGCCGGAGACGACCTGCGTGGCGTCCGGGTCGCCGCCGTGCGTGGCCGCCGCGGCGAGGTGGGCCTCGCTGTCGCGGCGGCCGGCCTGGTAGGCGCGCGCGTGCGTGGCGATCAGCCGCGACTCCTGCTCGGCCCGGCTCAGCCACGACTCCCAGCGGCTCTGCATGGGACGGACCAGCCCGCCGCCCACCCCGACGACGAGGATGCCGCCGACGGTAGCCAGCACCGCGATCAGCACCGGAGTGGTGACCGCGGTGGCCACGCCGATCTGGTTGAGGGCGGCGATGACGCCCAGGCCGAGGATGAACACGGAGGCGATGCTGGCCAGGAGCCGGCCGTACGACAGCCCGCCGAGGGCGCCGCTGATGATGTCCTTCACCGCGTTGGCGATGGCGGCGGCCACCACGACGATGACGATCGCGACGAAGGCCCGGGGCAGCCAGGCGATCACACCCGCGATCAGGTCGGAGATGGGGTTCGGCCCCCAGATGCCGAAGGCCAGCTGGAGGGTCACCAGCAGCAGCCCGTAGTAGGCCAGCTTGGCGACGATGTCACTGGCGTCGTACCGGGAGCGGGCCAGGGCCCGGCGGACGCCACCGCGTTCCACCGCACGGTCGAAGCCCACCCGCTCCAGCACCTTGTCCACGATCTTCAGCACGGCCTTGGCGATCAGCCAGCCGGCCACCAGGATCGCCACGAAGGCGACGGCCTTGGGCAGGAACAGCATCACCGACCGGAGGGCGTCCCCCACCGCGTCGCCGAAGTTGTCTCTCATCGGAATTCCTCCACACGGCATCCGGGTTCGTCCGGCCCGACCTACCCCCGGCGGCGACCGGGGAAACGCCCGGTCAGCGGCGCCGGCAGCCGTAGGACACCGGGGTCTGGGCCTGCACCGGAGCCGGTGAGGTGATGTTGACCGTGGCCGTCTCGGAAGTGCTGCCCACGCCGCTGAAGGCCCAGCGCAGCGTCAACTCGACGGTGCGCTGGCCGTACCCGACCCGCTCGGTGAGCAGGCTGCCGGGCGCGCTGCCGGTGCGCAGCCACTGGTAGCGGATCACCCCCGCCCGGCCGTTCGTCGACACGGTGGCGACCACGTCGACGGTGACGTCGCACCGGTCGCCGGCCGGCTGCGGAACCGTCACCGTCACCCCGGTCACCTCGAGCGGGCTGATCCGCTGCCAGAGGTAGAGGCCGACGGCGGCGAGCAGCGCGACGGTCAGCAGGGTCGACAGCACCGAGGCCACCGTCCGCCACGGCGACCGCCGTCGCGCCGGCGCCGGCCACGCGGGTGCCGGTGGCGGGGTCGTCGGCACGCCCGGCCCGAACCGCACCTCCCCGCCGGGCACGGCCCCGGTGGGCCCGCCGAACGGCGTTCCCGGGCCGGTCCCGGTGGTACGCCCGGTGCCGGCCACGTGCCCGACCTCCGTGGCCGCCGCCCGGGCGGTCCACTCCTCCGGCGCGTGCCGCGCCGCCGGCCACGGCACGGGGCCCCCGCCCAGTGCGCGCTGCGGCATCGTCGCCTCGCCGGGGTCCGGACGCACGGTCGCCGCACCGTGGGCCAGGGACGCCGTGGGCTCCCCCGCCGCCAGGTGCACGGTCGCCTCACCCGAAGCCGGGGACGGTGCCGTGCCCGCCAGGTACCCGGTCGCGTCGCGCGAAGGCAGGAACGCCGTCGTTTCCTCCGCCGCCGGGCGCATGGTCGCCTCGCCGGTGGCAAGGCGCGCGGTCGGCTCCCCGCCGGCCAGGTACACCGTCGCGTCGTGGGACGGCAGGTGAGCGGTCGGCTCCGTCCGTGACTGCGGCTGGTGGACGCCGAGGCGGGCGGTCGCCGCGCCGTCGTCCGGCTGGCGGCGGGCTGGCAGCGCCTCGGTCGGGTCGTTCGGCTGGGTCACGGCGGCCCGCCCTCCGTCGTCGTGGTCGGCATCGAAGTGTCGGGCGTCAGCCCGGCGTGCAGAACGAGCGCAGCGTCACGTACACCGGCGGGCCCTCGGGCGAGGCGTTGCCGGCCTCGTCCACGGCGACGACCCGGACCGGGATCCGGGTGCTGGTCTTGGGCTGGGGCAGCTCGCCCAGGACGCCCCGGAACACCCCGCGCGCGCCCGCCGCCATGGGCACCTCGGTGGTGCGCCCGTCCAGCGTGTACCGGAGGCTCACCCTCAGCTCCCCGGTGGCCGTACCCTCGTCGGCGACGACCGCGGAGATCGTGCTGGACGTCGGCCCGTACGGGCAGCCGCGGGGGTCGAGTTCGCCCGGGCTGGCCGCGACCCGGCCGACGGAGGGCGCGACGGTGTCCGCCGGCGCGGCGCTGGCGCTGGCCGACGCGGTCGGGGCGGGGGCCGACGTCGTCGGCTCGCCGGTACCGGCCGGCTCCGGTGCGGCCGTCGTCGCCGTCGGTGCGACGACGGAAGGGGTCGGGCTGGGCGTCGTCCCGGCCGTCGGGCTCGGCGCGGGGACCGACGCGGAGGGCGCATCCGTCGGCTCCGCCGGCGCCTCGGGTGCGGGCGTCCCGGCGGCGGGCAGCGGCTCGTCGCGGCTGGCGTAGCTGAACCCGGCGCCGCCGAGCAGCAGCGCCGCCGCCAGCCCGCCGCCGACCAGCGCCGCGCGGGCCCGGCCGGACCGCAGCCACGTCCACCGGTCCGTCGCCTCGCCGAACGCGGTGCTGGCCAGGCTGGTGGCCCCGCCGGTGCCGTCCGGGAACGGCAGGAGGGCGGCGAGCAGGGCCGCCCGCCGGGCCAGCTCGCGCAGGCCACGCTCCTCCCACCGCCGCCCGTACGCGTCGGCCGCCACCCGCTCCAGCACGGCGAGGAAGACCTGGGCGGGTTGCGGCCGCTCGGCCGGTTGCTTGGCCATGCCGTGCCGCAGCAGTTCGTGCACCGGCTCGGGGGCCGGATCGGTGGGGATCGGCGCGTGGGCGTGCTGCTGGCGCAGGGTGAGCAGGTCCCGCCCGTCGAAGGGCGGGCGGCCGGTGAGGCACTCGTAGAAGGTGGCGGTGGCCGCGTAGATGTCGCAGGCCGGGCTCGCCGGGGCGCCCGTCCACTGCTCGGGGGCCATGTAGCGGGGAGTGCCGGTGACGCTGACCCCGGAGCTCTCACCCACCGGCATGGCGATGCCGAAATCGGCCAGTTTGCTGATGCCCTCGGCGGTGACCAGGACGTTCTCCGGCTTGTAGTCGCGGTGCACGACGCCCCGCGCGTGCGCCGCGCCGAGCCCAGCGAGGGAGCCCTTGAGGACGCAGAGCGCCGACTCCGGCGTCGTCGCTCCGTGTGCGCGCAGCAGCTGCCGCAGCGACACGCCGTTGACGAGTTCCATGACGATCGCCGCGCCGCCGGGCGACTCGACGTACTCGTAGAGGCGGGAGACGTGCGGGTCGTCGATGCCGGCCAGCAGCCGGGCCTCGGCGCGGAACGCGGTACGGAACGCCGGGTCGTCGCCGATGCCGCCGGTGAGGTACTTGATCGCCACCGGGGTGCCGGTCGCCTCGTGCACGGCGAGGTCCACCCGGCCGGACGCGCCGGCGCCGAGCTGCCGCACCGGGCGGTAGCCGGAGACCTGCCAGCCGGTCACGCGTTCACCTCCCCGATTCGGGGACGGTGGGGTCGTCCCCCGGTCGCCATTGTGGTCGCGGGAGCCGGCGCGGCCATCGGCGCAACGGCTGCTTCCGGCCCCCGGACGTCCGGGGCGCCCCGGCGGGTGGCGGCATGGTCGGTTACGGACACACGTCACTGGTACCACCCGCCGGCAACCGCACCGCGCCACGGCGCTCCCGGCCGGGCCGGCTGCACTAGGGTGCAGGCCGTGGGCAGCGAGGCGACTCCCGAGGCAGCGACCCGTCGGCCGATGACGACCCGGCGGTGGCTCACTGTCCTGTTGCTGACGATGACCGCCCTGGTCCTGCTCGGCGGGGGCGCCGGCGCCGCCGCGCTGAGGCACACCGCCGCGGTCTCCAACCACCTCGCCGACCGGGTCGCCCCGGCCCGTACGGCGGTCGGCCAGCTCGACAGCGGCCTGCTCGCCCAGGCGGCGGCCGTACGCGGCCACGTCGTCACCGCCGACCCGCGTTTCCTCGACGCGTACCGGCGGGGCGTCGAGAGCGAACGCGCGACCATGTCCCGGCTGCACGAGCTGCTCGCCGGCGAGCCGGAGGCGCTGGCCGACCTCGACCGGGCGCGGCGGCTGGCCGACCGCTGGCGCACCGAGTACGCCGAACGCCTGGTCGCCTCCCGGCAGGCCGGCGGGACGCCGGAGGAGCTGGCGCCGCTGGTGACCGGGGACGCGGAGACCTTCGCGGCGGTACGCGCCGAGCTGACCGGCCTGGTCGCCCGCCTCGACGGGATCCGGGACGCCGGCCGGGACGACCTCGACCGGGCCCGGGCGCTGCGGGACCTGACCTTCGTGGCGATCCTGGCGGCCCTGCTGCTGTGCGGGATCGTCGGATCCGTGCTGGTGCGCACGAGGGTGCTGCGCCCGCTGGACCGGCTGGGCGCCTCGGTGCGGCAGGTGGCCGGCGGCGACTTCCGGCACCGGCTGCGGCCCGACGGCCCCGCCGACATCGCCCGGCTGACCAGTGACGTGGAGACGATGCGCCGCACCGTGGTGGAGGCGTGGGAGCGCAGCCAGCACGACCGGGACGCCCTGGAACAGCAGGCGGCCGAGCTGCGCCGCTCCAACGAGGACCTGGAGCAGTTCGCGTACGTGGCGTCGCACGACCTGCAGGAGCCGCTGCGCAAGGTGGCGTCGTTCTGCCAGATGCTGGAGCGCCGCTACGCCGACCAGCTCGACGACCGCGCCCGGCAGTACATCGGCTTCGCCGTCGACGGGGCGAGCCGGATGCAGGAGCTGATCAACGACCTGCTGACGTTCTCCCGGATCGGCCGGGTCTACGGCGAGCTGCGGGAGGTCGACCTGGCCGAGGTGTTCGCGCAGGCCGAGTCGAACCTGTCCCGGGCGGTGGACGAGTCCGGCGCGACGATCACCCGCGACCCGCTGCCCACCGTGCGGGGCGAGCCGACCCTGCTGACCATGCTCTGGCAGAACCTGCTGGGCAACGCGGTCAAGTTCCGCAGCCCCGACCGGGCGCCGCTGATCCGGGTGACGGTGACGGACACCCCGCAGGACTGGTCCTTCGCCGTCGAGGACAACGGCATCGGCATCGACCCCCGGTACGCCGAGAAGATCTTCGTCATCTTCCAGCGCCTGCACCCCCGTGGCACGTACCCGGGCACCGGCATCGGGCTCGCGGTGTGCAAGAAGGTCGTCGAGTTCCACGGCGGCACGTTGAGCCTGGACGAGGCGTACCGCGAGGGGACCCGCTTCGTGTTCACGATGCCGCGGCTGCCGACGGCGGTCGTACCCGCGCAGCCGGGCGAGCCGGCCGCGGAGTCGGCGGCCGGGGTCTGAGAGCCTGCCCGCCGCCCCGGGTCAGGCCTGCGGGCGCCGGTGGCCGTCACCGGGCACCGGCGCGGCGGGTTCCGGGCGCTGCGCCGCCGGTGCCTCCGCGTCGCGGGTGAACTTGTCGAAGAAGCGCAGCAGCTCCACCGGGAACGGCATCACCAGCGTGCTGTTCTTCTCGGCCGCCACGTCCACCACCGTCTGCAACAGCCGCAGCTGGTAGGCCCCCGGCGTGCCCGCCATCGCCCGGGACGCGTCGGCGAGCCGGCGGGACGCCTGGTACTCGCCGTCGGCGGCGATCACCCGGGCGCGGCGTTCGCGTTCCGCCTCGGCCTGGCGGGACATCGACCGTTTCATCCCCTCGGGCAGCGCGACGTCCTTGACCTCGACCCGCTCGATCAGCAGCCCCCACGGCCCCTCCGTCGGCGCGTCGATGACCGCCTTCAGTTCGGCGTTGACCCGGTCCCGGTCGCCGAGCACGGTGTCCAGGTCGGCCTTGCCGATCACCGAACGCAGGGCGGTCTGTGCCACCTGGAGCACGGCCGAGGGGTAGTCGTGGACGTTCACCAGCGCCTTCACCGGGTCGACGACCCGGTAGTAGACCACCGCGTCGACGGTGAGGGTGACGTTGTCGCGGGTGATCGCCCCCTGCGGGGGCACCCCGATGACGGTCGTCTGCATGCTGACCCGGACCATCCGGTCGGCGACCGGGACGATCAGCCGCAGGCCGGGCTCCCGGACCGGCGTCAGCACCCGGCCGAAGCGGAAGACGACGCCGCGCTGGTACTGCTGCACCAGCCGGACGCTCAGCGCGCCGACGAGCGCCAGGAGCGCGGCCACGATCACCACGCCGACCACGACCGCTTCCACGGCACCCCCGATCCGTTCGGCTCCCCGGGCCGCCCCTTTCCCACTGCGCCGGGAAGTAGTCCCGGCGCAGCGGGTGGCCGGCCGGCCCGGCGGATCAGCCGGCCGACCCGCCGCGGCCGGAGAGGCGGGCGGAAACCAGCGCGATCCCGCACGCCGCGACGGCGCTCAGCGGGGCGATCAGGAAGCCGACGGTCACCTCCCCCGCCGCGTCCAGCACCACGCCGGTCACCGCCGCGCCGCCCGCGCTGCCCACCGAGAACGCCGTCGCCGCCCAGGCGAACGCCTCGGCCACCGTGCCGGTGGGCGCCACGTCGTCGATCGCGACGAAGGCGATGGTCAGCAGCGCCGGCAGCGCGAGCCCGCTGACCGCCATCAGCGCCAGCATCGCGGGCGGGGCCGGGGTGAGCAGCAACGGCAGGTAGCCGGCGGCGAAGACGCCGACCACGCGCGGCAGCGTGGCGTGCCGGCGCAGTCCGCCGAAGCGCACGTAGAGCAGGCCGCCGACCAGCGCCCCGGTGGCATGCGCGGCGAGCAGCCAGCCGGCCCAGGACCGGGCCCCGGCCGCCTCGGCGTATCCGGTCGCGGCGACTGTCACGCTCCCCACCGCCGCGCCGACCAGCAGCAGCGCCCCGAGGACCAGTCGGAGCCGGCCGGCGCGCAGCGGCCCGGCCCAGTGGCGTACCGCCGGCTCGCCCCGCCAGCGCCGGACCGCGTCGGTCGTGGCGAACCACGCGGTGCCGGCGGCCTGGAAGCCCGCGGCGGCGGCCAGACCGCCGGTCGGGCCGGCCAGGCCCACGGCGGCGAGCGTGACCACCGGGCCGAGAATGAAGATCAGCTCCTGGACGGCGATGTCCAGGGTGTACGCGGTCTGCACCCGGTGCGCGGGGAGCAGGTCGCGCCAGAGCACCCGCAGGCACGACTCGAACGGCGGCGCGCCCGCCCCGGCCAGGGCAGCGGCGAACACGGTGACCGGCAGGTTGACGTGCGCGGCGGTGAGGGCGAAGCCGATCGTCGACGCCGCCACGGAGAGCCACAGCACCGGCGGCTGCCGCCAGCGCTGCGCCATCCGGGCGAGCATCGGCTGGCCCACGGCGGTGCCGGCGGTGAACGCGCCGACCAGCAGGCCCGCGACGGTCAGCGTCATCGTCTCCCGGGCGAAGACGAGCAGGGCCAGCGGTGCCGCGCCGAGCGGGAGCCGGCCGAGCAGGCTGGCCGCCAGGACCCGGGCGGTCTGTGGCGCCCGCAGCACCGCGAGGGCGGAGGTGTCGGTGGGGTCGGCGGGCGGGTGGTCGGCGGGCGGTACGAGTTGGCGGTGATCGGATCCGGGCATGACTGAGCGCTCCCGAGCGTGGCGGAGATGGACCGGAGGGCGGTGCAGTGCCGGGCCGGTCAGGGAACGTAGTCGGAGCGATCGTGGCCGTCGCCGTAGAGCGGGAGGTCCGGGGTGACCCAGAGACCGTGCACGGCGGCGACGGCATGCGGCGGGATCACGGTGGACAGTCTAGACCCGGACGCCGCCACCGCGGGGGGCCAGTCGCACCGGATTGGCCCTGGCCGCCCCACCTACCGGCCTCCCTACGATGACGGCCCACGACTCGCCGTACCGCCGGGAGGACGTCATGCGGGAGCGCTTCGCCGACCTGTCCACGCCGCTGATCGCCGACGCCTGCGTACGCCTCGGCGTGCCCCCGCGCGCGGCGCCGGCCGGGATCCGGGCGGTCGTTCCCGGTCACCGCCTCGTGGGCCGGGCGCTGCCGGTGCGCCACCACGGCAGCGTGGACGTGTTCCTGGAGGCGTACGAGAACGCGACCGCGGGCGACGTGCTCGTGATCGACAACGGCGGCCGGAGCGACGAGGCGTGCGTCGGGGACCTGGCGGTGCTGGAGGGCGTCGCGGCCGGGATCGCCGGGCTCGTCGTCTGGGGCCTGCACCGGGACACGCCCGAGCTGGTGGAGATCGGCCTGCCCGTCTTCAGCTACGGCAGCCTCCCGTCCGGCCCGGCCCGCCTCGACGCGCGGGAGCCGGAGACGCTCGCCAGCGCCCGGGTCGGGCCGCACGTGGTGACCGCCGACGACCTCGTCGTCGCCGACGACGACGGGGTGCTGTTCGTGCCCGCCGCACGGGCTGCGGAGCTGTTCGCGGCGGCGGAGCGCATCGGGACCGTCGAGCGGGTCCAGGCGCGGCGGATCCGCGCCGGGGAGACGCTGCGGGAGCAGACCGCCTTCGCCGACTACCTGGCCCGCCGCGCCGCCGACCCCGCCCACACCTTCCGGCAGCACCTGCGGCAGGTCGGCGGGGCGATCGAGGAGTGACCGGGTGTCACCGCAGGTGCGCGTGAGGGTGGTCATAGCGGCTGGACGCCCCACCGTGGCGGGCTGCTAGCCTCGTCGGCAGGTCATGAGCGCCAGCGTCAAGCCCCGGCTCGCTGGCCGGCAACCCTCGTCCGCGCAGGGGTGCCCCGGGTGAGGACCAGGCACCGGAGCGGCTCCGGTGCAAGCGCGGCCTGGTTCCCAGGTCGTCCCGACCGAGGAGAGCCATGTCCGTCCGCAGCTGCGCCCCACCGGCGGTCCCCGCCGTGGCCCCGACGTCGCCGGCGCTGATCCGGCGCCGCCACATCGACATGATGCGGGTCTGCGCCACCTCCTGTCGCCCCGGCGACGCGCGCTAGCCGCGCCACCCCTTCTTTCCCCGCACCATTCCAGCGGTACGCCCACCGGGCGCACCGTCGGCGACGCGCGCCCCGTGCCCGTCGCCGCAGACACCTCATCGGAGACACCTGTGCGATTCCTTTCCTCCCTCACCCGCGCCGCCGCCCTCGGCGTGGCCGCCGTCCTGGCCGCCACCACCCTGACCGCCTGCGGCGACGACGCGGCCGGCGCGGCCGACAACCCGTACGGCCTGCTCCAGCCGGGCGTGCTGCGCACCGGCACGCTCACCGACGCCCCGCCGAACGTCTACCTCAAGGACGGCAAGTTCACCGGCTTCGACAACGACCTGCTCGTCGCGGTCGCCGGGAAGGTCGGCCTGAAGGTGGAGTTCGTCGGCACCGACTTCTCCGCGCTGCTCTCCCAGGTCAACAACCGCAAGTTCGACGTCGGCAGCTCGTCGATCACGATCACGGAGGCGCGCAGGAAGACAGTCGACTTCGGCAACGGCTACGACTTCGGCCACTTCGGACTCGACGTGCCGGCCGGCTCGTCGATCACCGGCTTCGACCAGCTCGCCGGCAAGCGGGTCGTGGTCGTGCAGGGCACCGTCCAGGACGACTACGCCACCGGCGAGGGGCTCGACCCGGTCCGGGTGCCCGACTACAACGGCGCGATCAACCAGCTCAAGGCCGGCACGGCCGACGCCTGGATCGCCCCCGCCGAGATCGGCGACAAGTCGGCCGCCGACAGCGCCGGCAAGATCACCGTGGCGGCCAAGCTGCTCAGCCCGGCCCCGACGGCGTACGCGTTCGCCAAGGGCAACGACAAGCTGCGCGAGGCGCTCGACAAGGGCCTCGACGAGGTGATCGCCGACGGCACGTGGAGCCGCCTGCAGGCCCAGTACTACCCGGGCCGCCCGATCCCGGCCGACTTCACGCCGGGCAGCGGCACGGTCCCGGTGCCGTCGCCGTCGGCCACCTCCTGAGACGTACGGACGACGAGCGGGGCGGTAGGAGCGACGATGGATCCGTTGAGCACCCTGTGGGAGACCTTCTTCGACTGGGCCTCCATGCGCGAGGCGCTGCCCGAGATGCTGACGGTGGGGCTGCCCAACACGCTGATCCTGGCGATCTCCGCCGCCCTGCTCGGCTCGGTGCTGGGCATGGCGCTGGCCGTCGCGGGCATCTCGCGTACCCGATGGTTGCGGTGGCCGGCGCGGGTCTACACCGACGTGTTCCGCGGCCTGCCCGCCGCGGCGACGATCCTGCTCATCGGCGTCGGCCTGGCGCCGCTGGGCATGCAGGTGTGGGGGCCCAACCCGTATCCCCTGGGCATCCTGGCGCTGTCGCTGATCGCGGCGGCCTACATCGGCGAGATCTTCCGCTCCGGCATCCAGTCGGTGGAGGCCGCCCAGCTGGAGGGGGCCCGGGCGCTCGGCCTGTCCTGGGGCGAGGCGATGCGCCTGGTGATCGTGCCGCAGGGGATCCGGCGGGTGCTGCCGGCCTGGGTGAACCAGCTGATCGCGCTGATCAAGGACTCCAGTCTGGTCTACTTCCTCGGCCTGCTGGCCAGCCAGCGGGAGCTGTTCCGGATCGGGCAGGACTACGCGGCGAACACCGGCAATCAGTCGGCGCTGCTGCTGGCCGGGCTGTGCTACCTGACGCTGACGGTTCCGCTGACGCACGCCGTCAACTGGATCGACAGGCGACTGCGGCACGGCCGGCAGGCTGCCGCGCCGGCTGACGGCGACGACGACCTCGACCTGGCGCTGCCGGGCGCGGCGGGAGGGAACCAGCGATGAGCATCGACACGACGACCTCGGTGAGCCTGAGCGTCCGCGACGTGCACCTGGCCTTCGGGTCGCACCGGGTGCTGCGCGGGGTGGACCTGGACGTGGCGCGCGGGGCGACGGCCTGCGTGATCGGCCCGTCCGGGTCGGGCAAGTCCACCCTGCTGCGCACGATCAACAGGCTGATCGAGCCCGACCGTGGCGACGTGCTGCTGGACGGGCGTAGCGTGCTGGCCGACGACCCGGACGCCCTGCGGCAGCGGATCGGCATGGTCTTCCAGCAGTTCAATCTCTTCCCGCACATGAGCGTGCTGCGCAACGTCACCCTCGCGCTGCGCCGCATCCGCAAGCTCGGTGAGGACGAGGCGGTGGCCGTCGCCCGCGAGCACCTGGAGCTGGTGGGGCTGGCGGCCAAGGCCGACGCCCGCCCGGCGCATCTGTCGGGCGGGCAGCAGCAGCGGGTCGCGATCGCCCGCGCGCTGGCGTTGCGCCCGCAGGTGATGCTCTTCGACGAGGCGACCTCCGCCCTGGACCCGGAGCTGGTCAAGGGCGTGCTCGGGCTGATGGCCGAGCTGTCCGCCGGGGGCATGACGATGGTGGTGGTCACCCACGAGATGGGGTTCGCCCGCGAGGTCGCCGACACCGTGGCGTTCATGGACCGTGGCGTGGTGCTGGAGGCCGGCGAGCCGGCCGCGATCTTCGAGCGGGCCGGGCATCCCCGGCTGCGCCGCTTCCTCTCCCAGGTGCTCTAGCGCCCGGCCGACGCTTGGCAATATTCTCCACTGCACACGCGATGCCTGGAGTTCCTTTTCATGGGGCCGCCCCCGCCCCCACCTCCGGCCGCAGAGGAGAGACGCCATGCACGTCGAGAATTCCGCACTGGACCGCCGGACCCTGCTGCGGGCCGGCCTCGGCGCCGCCACGGTCGCGGTCGTCGGCAGCCAACTCGCCCTCCCCACCGCCGCGCAGGCGGACCCCGGCACCGACCTGGACTGGATCTACAGCTGCGACGAGTGGGGCGCGCGCCCGCCGGCGGACCCGCTGGCAGTCAGCGCCATCCCCACCAACAAGATCATCGTGCACCACATGGCGTTCCCGAACGTCACCGACTACTCCGAGGCACAGGCGGTCAAGCTGGCCCGCGACTGCCAGAACCTGCACATGGACGGCAACGGCTGGTCCGACACCGGCCAGCACTTCACGATCAGCCGCGGCGGGTACGTCATGGAGGGACGCCGGGGCAGCCTGGAGCGGCTACAGGCCGGCGACCGGCAGATGATCTCGGCGCACTGCCCGGGCGAGAACGGCCGGGCCATCGGCATCGAGAACGAGGGCACGTACGTCACCGAGACCCCGCCGGAGGCGCTGCTGGACTCGCTGGTCACGCTCTGCGCGACCATCTGCCGGCAGTACGGGCTGCACGCCCACGACATCTTCGGCCACTGGGACTTCCGCACCACCCTGTGCCCCGGGGCCGCCTTCTACGGGCAGTTCCCCGCCCTGCGCCGCCGGGTCTTCGAGGCCCTCGGCACCGACCTCGCCGACGTGCCGGCCCGCCGCTGGCCCGACCTGTGGCGCTTCGTCGGCTCCCCCAGCGTCCGGGTGGTGCAGTACCTGCTGGCCCACCGCGGCTACACCGTGCCCGTCAACAGCGTCTTCGACGCCGCCACCGTCGCCGCGGTGCAGGACTGGCAGCACCGCAACGGCATCCCGGTCGACGTCGACGCCACCCTCACCGCGCCCACCTGGGAGACCCTGGTGCCGGAGCTGGGCGCCCACGCCAGCGGCGCGCCTGTCACCGCCGCACAGTTCCTGCTCAACTACCGGGGCTACCCGGAGGTTGCCGTCACCGGCGAGTACGACCACGCGACCAGGACGGCCGTCAAGGACGTCCAGCGTCTGCACCGCCTGCCCGCGCACGGCAAGCTCGACCTCGACACCTGGTGCGCGGTCGTCGGCGGCGTCGTACGCCGGTCGTTCCGGGGCTGAACACCGTCCGCCGGCTCACCGGGGCGGACAGCCCCGGCGGGCCGGCGAAACGCGGTCGCACCTGACCCGCTCCGGCCCCCTGATCTGCGACGATGAGGCCGTCGCGACCGGAGGAGGGTGCTGTGGCGTCTCGACTCAACCCGTACTTCAGCTTCCCGGGCAACGCGCGGGAGGCAATGGAGTTCTACCAGCGTGTGTTCGGCGGTTCGCTGTCGACGAGCACCTTCGGCGCGATGGGCACCGACGATCCCGCGCTGACCGACAAGATCATGCACGCGATGCTGGAGACCGACCGGGGCTTCACCCTGATGGGCTCGGACACCGCGCCGGGGATGGAGCACGATCCCGGCAACAACGTCTCCGTGAGCCTCAGCGGCGACGACGCCGACGAGCTGCGCGGCTACTGGGATCAGCTCGCCGACGGCGGCACCGTGACCGTGCCGCTGGAGAAGCAGATGTGGGGCGACGAGTTCGGCATGTGCGTCGACCGCTACGGCATCGGCTGGATGGTGAACATCGGCCAGCCGCAGGGCTGACCGGGTGTAGCGGCGGCGCGAACGGGTAGGGACCGCTGTCCGGCGGGCCCGGGCGGCACCCCACCGGTGCGGCCCCGGCCCGCAGCCGCCGGCCGGAGGGGTGCACCCGATGCTGTCGCCGTCCGCGCATCCACGGCCCGCCCGTCCCGTCCGGCGCGCCCGCCCGAGCCCGCCCCGGCCGCGATGACCCGGGTCCGGAACCTGCGCGTCCGCCCGGACCTGCTCTACGTGGCGAGCGGCTGGAGCACCCTGGTGACCGACGTCCGCGGCCGGATCACCGGCGCCGACCCGCAGGGCTTCTTCGCCCGCAACACCCGGGTGCTCAGCACCGAACGCCTCAGCGTGGACGGCCGCGAGCCGGTCCCGTTCAGCACGGCCAACGTGGCGGGGCACGCCCAGCTCTCGTACACCGCCCTCGGCGACGGCGACACGCTGCCCTCCCGCGCGTCCTACCTGCTGGTGGAGCGCTTCGTCGGCGCGGGGCTGCGGACCCGGCTGACCGTGGTCAGCTACGCGGCCGTGCCGCTGGACCTGCGGCTGCGGATCCACCTCGCCGCCGACTTCGCCGACACCAGCGAGGCCGAGACCGGCCGCCGAATGCAGTCCGGCACGGTCGACGCGAGCTGGGACGACCGGGACCGGGAGCTCCGCCTGACCTACCGGTGTGACGGCCTCGACCGGGCGGTGGCGATCGGCGTACGGGCCGACACGCCCGTCCGGTACGCCGACGCCGCCCTGACGGTCGACCTCGCGGTGCCACCCCGGGGGTCCCGCCGGGTGGAACTCCTCGTCGAACCCGTCTTCGACGGGCAGCGCCTCGCCGCGCCGCCGCCGACCTTCGCCGAGCCGGACGACGCGGCCGCGCGCGCCCGGGGCACCCTTTCCCGCGAACTCGCGCGGCTCGCCAGCAGCAACTTCGACGTCACCGCCGCCTGGCGGTGCGCGGTCGACGACCTGTCCGTGCTGCCGCTGGGCGAACCGGAGGGCCCGACGGCGCCCATGGCGGGCCTGCCCATCTACCAGGAGATCTTCGGCCGCGACACGATGACCGCCTCGTGGCAGTCCCTGCTCGCCGGGCCGACGATGCTGGCGGACAGCCTGCGGCTCAACGCCCACCACCTCGGGCGGCGCGTCGACGACTGGCGCGACGAGGAACCCGGCAAGCCGTTGCACGAGGCCCGGCGGGGCCCGGTGTCCGCGCTCGGGATCGACCCGTTCGACGGCTACTACGGCGACTGGTCGACCGCGCCGGACTTCCTGGTCTTCCTCGGCCAGTACCTGGCCTGGACCGGGGACCTCGACACGGTACGGGACCTGCTGCCGACCGCGCGGCGCGTGCTGGGCTGGATCGACCGGTTCGGCGACCTCGACCGGGACGGCTTCCTGGAGTACCACCGCCGGTCTCCCGCCGGCCTGAAGAACCAGGGGTGGAAGGACTCGGACACCGCGATCGTCGACGAGCACGGCGAGGTGGTGCCGAACCCGATCGCGAGCAGCGAGTTGCAGGCGTACTGGTATGCCGCGCTGCGGCACGCCGGGGTGGCGTTCGCCGCGGCCGGCCATCCCGCGTACGGCGCCGGACTCATCCGCCGGGCCGCCGCCCTGCGGCGCCGCTTCCACCGGGCCTACTGGATGCCGGACCGGGGCTGCCACGCGTTGGCGCTGGGGCCGGACAAGCGGCAGGTGCGCTCGGTCAACTCCAACGACGGCCACCTGCTGGCCGCCGGGATCGTGCCCGCCCGCATCGCGCACCTGGTCGCCGACCGGCTGCTCGCCCCCGACATGTTCAGCGGCTGGGGGGTGCGCACCCTGTCCTCGGCGCACCCGGCGTACGACCCGTTCAGCTACCACCGGGGCAGCGTCTGGCCGGTCGAGGCGGGCACGATCGGCCTGGGGCTGGCCCGGTACGGCTGCTGGGAGCACCTGCACCGGCTCGCGGAGGGGATGTTCTCCGCGGCGGCGCTCTTCACGGAACACCGGCTGCCGGAGGTGCTCAGTGGACTCCCCCGCGACGACGCCCACCCGCACCCCGGCGTCTACCCGGACTCCTGCTCCCCGCAGGCATGGTCCGCCAGCGCGGTCGTCGCGCTGATCCAGGCGCTGCTGGCGCTGCGCCCGGCCGCGCCGCTGCGGACGATCTTCGTCGACCCGCACCTGCCGGAGTGGCTGCCGGACCTCACGCTGGAGGGCGTGCGCGTGGGCGGGCGCACCGTCGACCTGACCGTACGGCGCGGGCGCGGCGGGCGCACGTCGCTGCGCGCCCGGGGCGACCGGATCGCGGTCATCCGCCGGCCCACGCTCCAGGCCTCGGCGACCCGCCGCCGGTCCTGACCGGCCGACGCCCGGACCAGGTCCGTGCAGACGCCGCGCCCGGGCCGGCCGGCACAACGCGGAATCGGCGGTCGCAGTCGTCAGGGCTAGGATCCGGTGGTGGGCGGTCGAGGGCTCATCCAGGACGACGAACGGTTGCGCCGCATCGAGGCGGTGACCGACGCGACGCTGTCCCGCCTCGACGCGGCCGACCTCTTCGACGAGCTCCTCGACCGCGTCCGGGACCTGCTCGACGTCGACACGGCGGCCATCCTCATGCTGGACGCGCACTCCCAGCAGCTCGTGGCCACCGCGGCCAAGGGGCTGGAGGAGGAGGTCCGGCAGGGGTTCCGCGTCTCCGTGGGCCGTGGATTCGCCGGCCGGATCGCCCTGACCGGACGGCCGGTGGTCATCGAGGAGGTCACCCCCGACGTCGTGGTCAACCCGATCCTGCTGTCGATGGGGCTGCGGTCGCTGCTCGGCGTGCCGATGTTCGCCAGGGGCGAGCTGATCGGCGTGCTGCACGTCGGCACGCTGGGCCAGCGCCGGTTCACCAGCGACGACGTACGCCTGCTGGAGCTGGTCGCCGACCGGGCCAGCCTGGCCAACCTCGCCCGGTCCCACAACCTCGACCACAACGCCGCCCTCGCCCTGCAACGCAGCCTGCTGCCCACCCAGCTGCCCCGCCTGCCGGGCCTGGACATGGCCGCCCGGTACGTGCCCGGGCACGTCGCCGGAATCGGCGGCGACTGGTACGACGTGTTCGTCCTGCCCTCGGGCTGGCTGGGCCTGGTCATCGGCGACGTGTCGGGCCACGGGCTGCAGTCGGCCGTGATCATGGGGCGCGTCCGCAGCGCGCTGCGCGCCTACGCGCTGGTCTGCGACGACCCGGCGGAGGCGTTGACGCTCCTCGACCGCAAGGTCAGCCACTTCGAGGCCGGAAACCTCACCACGGCGCTCTACGCCATGGTCTCCCCCGACCGGACCCGCATCCGGCTCTCCTCCGCCGGGCACCTGCGCCCCGTCCTCGCCGCGCCGGGCCAGCCGGGCGCGGCCGTCCCGGTCCACGCCGATCCCCCGCTCGGCACGGGTCGCCGGCCGCCGCCCCGGCAGCAGGCGGAGGTGGACTTCCCGCCGGGCGCGGCGCTCGTCTGCTTCACCGACGGCCTCGTCGAACGCCGCCACGAGGTCATCGACGTCGGCCTCGACCAGCTCGCCGACGTGGTCCGGCCGGCACCGGCCGAGCAGGTGTGCGCCGCGGTCATGGGCGCCCTCGGCGCCGAGCAGCCGACCGACGACATCGCCATGCTGGTCGTCCACCGGCTCCCGACGCCGCGCTGACCCGTCGGAGCGCCGGCGCCCGGGCGCGCCGTCCGGACGGGCGGGACCGGCCGCGTGGTCGCCGGCCCGTTTGGCGGGAGGCGATCGCGGAAAGAGTGGCGGGCATGAAGTGGGCAAGCCGAGCCGTACCCGCCGCCGTCGCCGCCGTCGCGGCCCTCGCCGCGCGCGACCTGATCCAGCGCGACCACGCGTTGCTGCGCAACTTCCCGGTCCTCGGCCGGGCCCGGTACCTGCTGGAGTCCATCGGGCCGGAGCTGCGCCAGTACATCGTCGCGGGCAACAACGAGGAGCGGCCGTTCACCCGCGACCAGCGCCGCTGGGTGTACGCGTCGGCGAAGCAGCAGAACAACTACTTCGGCTTCGGCACCGACAACGACATCGAGTTCACGCCCGGATATCCGATCATCAAGCACCGCACCTTCGGCCGGGCCGTCCCGCCGTCGACGCCGGGCGCCGGACACGACGTACGGCTGCCGTGCGCCAAGGTGCTCGGCGCCGCGCGGGGCCGCGCCCACGCGTTCCGGCCCGAGTCGGTGGTGAACATCTCCGGGATGAGCTTCGGCTCGTTGTCCGGCAACGCCGTCGAGGCGCTCAACCGGGGCGCCGCCCTGGCCGGCTGCCTGCAGAACACCGGCGAGGGTGGGCTGTCGCCGTACCACCGCAAGGGCGGTGACCTGGTCTTCCAGATCGGCACCGCGTACTTCGGCTGCCGCGACGAACGCGGCCGGTTCAGCCTGGACCGGCTCAGGGACCTGGTCGCCGGCGCGCCGGTGCGGGCGCTGGAGATCAAGCTCAGCCAGGGCGCGAAGCCCAGCCTCGGCGGCCTGCTGCCGGCGGCCAAGGTCTCCGCGGAGATCGCGGCGACCCGGGGCATCCCGCAGGGGCGCGACTGCGTCAGCCCGTCGCGGCACGCCGAGTTCTCCGACTGCGACAGCCTGCTCGACTGGGTGGAGCTGCTCGCCGCCGAGACGGGCCTGCCGGTCGGCATCAAGTCCGCGGTGGGCGACCTCGGCTTCTGGGAGGAGCTGACCACCCTGATGCGCGACACCGGGCGTGGGGTCGACTTCGTCACCATCGACGGCGGCGAGGGCGGCACCGGCGCCGCGCCACTGATCTTCACGGACTCGGTGTCGCTGCCGTTCCAGCAGGGCTTCACCCGGGTCTACAAGGTCTTCGCCGAGCGCGACCTGCACGAGCAGGTGGTGTTCGTCGGCGCCGGCAAGCTCGGCCTGCCCGACAACGCGGTGGTGGCGTTCGCGCTCGGCTGCGACATGGTCAACGTCGGCCGGGAGGCGATGCTGGCGATCGGCTGCATCCAGGCCCAGAAGTGCCACACCGACACCTGCCCCACCGGCGTCGCCACCCAGAACCAGTGGCTCGCCCGGGGCGTGGACCCGGGCTCGAAGTCGGTCCGCGCGGCCAACTACGTCCGGACGCTGCGCCGCGACCTGGTCAAGGTCGCCGAGGCGTGCGGCGTCGAGCATCCGGGCCTCATCGACACCGACGCGATCGAGATCCTCGACGGCCGGACCGCCTCGCACCCCCTGCACGAGGTGTACGGCTACCGCCCGGGGTGGGGCCTGCCGTCCGCCGCCGACCGGGCGCAGATCGCCCGACTGATGTCGGCGGAGGCCCCGCAGGGCGGCACCGCCCCGCCCTCGCCGACCGCGATGTCCTGACCCACCCACCGGGCACGTGCCCGCCGACCCGCCGGTGACGTGCCGGACGGGACCCGGCTACCGGCCATCGCCCGGGTCCTCTGGCCGAGGCGGTCGACGAGGACCTTCCTTGGGCATGCGTCGTCTGCCAGGATCCCCTACGTGGTCACTGGCTCAATGTCGCTGGGGCGGCCGTTCTGGACGTTCTGGAGCGCCGCGGCTCTCGCCAATGTCGGTGACGGTATCCGGCTGGCCGCGTTTCCCCTGCTCGCCGCGTCGCTCACGACCAGTCCGGTCGGGGTGGCCGCGGTCACGGCGGCCCAGGCGTTGCCGTGGCTGGTGACCGGTCTACTCGCCGGATCGTTGGCCGACCGCCGCGGCGCCCGTACCCTGCTCGCCCAGGCGGACGTCGCCCGGGTGATCGTCCTGGCCGTCCTGGTGGTGGCCGTGGCGACGGGCCGGGCGTCGCTACCGCTCGTCCTGCTGGCCAGCTTACTGCTCGGTGTCGGGGAGACCGTGCGCGACACGGCCGCGCAGACGGCACTTCCCGGCCTGGTGCCCGACCGACTGCTCGAACGCGCCAACGGGAGACTGGCGGCTGGCGAGATCGTCGGAAACGAGTTCGTCGGCCCGCCGGTCGGCGCGGCGCTGTTCGTGATGGGTGCGGCGCTGCCGTTCGCGGCGAACGGGGCGTCCCTCGCCCTGGCAGTGATGCTCGTACTGACCCTGCCGCTGAGCCTGGCCGCCCGCCCGCCGGCGGCGACGCCTGTCGACCGGGGCGTGGCGGCTGGTCTGCGATGGCTGGTACGCCACCGCGTGCTGCGGACGCTGGCGGTGGTCACCGCGGCGGTCGCCGCAGCGGACAGTGCCTGGTTCGCGATCCTGGTGCTGTACGCGACGAACCGGCTCGGCACCGGGACGGTCGGCTTCGGCATCATGCTCGCCGTCGGCGCCCTCGGCGGCCTGCTCGGCTCGCTCGTCGCCGACCGGCTCGTCGCGGGCCGCCGCCATCGCGTGGTCCTCGCCTGGTCCCTGGCCATCACCGCCGGTATTCCCGCGCTGCTGGCGGTGACCTCCCAGTTGTGGGCCGCGGTACTCGTCATCGTCGTCACGAGTGGCTCGTTCGCCGTGCTCAACGTGACGGCCGTGTCGCTGCGGCAGCGCCTGGTGCCCCGCGAACTGCTCGGCCGTGTGGTGGCGGCTGGCCGCACCCTGAGCTTCAGTGCCGCCGCCGCGGGGGCGCTGCTCGGCGGCGTGCTCACGTCGACGATCGGAATCGAAGCACCGTTCGTGTTCAGCGGGCTGGTCGCGGCCATCACGACGGCCGCATGGTCGGTCGCGTCCCGGCCGTGGCGACCGGACCGCACCCGATAATGGCGCGCGCCCCGCACTCGCGCCGCCTACCGTGGCCGGGTGCTGATCAGACGCGAGACCCCCGCCGACGTCGACGCGATCCGGGCAGTGCACCTCGCCGCCTTCGCCGACCCGGAGAAGCCGGACGCCGTACCCGTCGAGGCGGGGTTGGTGGACGCGCTGCGGGCGGACGACGGGTGGCTGCCGGCTCTCTCCCTCGTCGTGGCCGACGACGCCGGACGGGTGGTCGGGCACGTGGTGTGCACCCGTGGCCGGGTCGCCGGCGAGCCGGTCGCGCTGGGGTTGGGTCCGCTCGGCGTGCTGCCGGCCTGGCAGCGGCGCGGGGTCGGCTCCGCGCTGATGCACGCCGTGCTCGGCGCGGCCGACGCGCGCGAGGAGGCCCTGGTGGTGCTGCTCGGGCACCCCGACTACTACCCGCGCTTCGGGTTCCGCCCGGCGGTCGACCTCGGCGTCACCCCGCCGCAGCCGTGGAGGCCGCAGTACTTCATGGCCCGCCCGCTGAGCGCGTGGCGGTCGTCGATCCGCGGCGGGTTCCGCTACGCCCGCCCGTTCGACGAGTTGTAGGCGAGCCGCCAGCGACCCGACCGACGGCCGAACGGTTCTCTCCGGCGACGTTCGGGCAGGTCAGTGCCGCCGTAGCGACCTTCCGTGCGAACATGTGTTCGTGTCGCCCGAGGCCAGCATCCTGCACGCCGACCTGGACGCGTTCTACGCGTCGGTCGAGCAGCGGGACGATCCGCGCCTGCGCGGCCGGCCGGTCATCGTCGGCGGGGGCGTGGTCCTCGCGTGCAGCTACGAGGCGAAGGCCCGCGGCGTCCGCAGCGCGATGGGCGGCCGGCAGGCCCGGCGACTCTGCCCCGAGGCGATCGTCGTGCCGCCGAGGATGGCGGCCTACACGGCGGCGAGCCGCGCGGTGTTCGAGATCTTCCGGCGGACCACCCCGGTCGTCGAGGGGCTCTCCATCGACGAGGCGTTCCTCGACGTGGGCGGACTGCGCCGGCTGGCCGGGCCGCCCGCCGACATCGCCGCCCGGCTGCGCCGGGACGTACGCGCGGGGGTCGGCCTGCCGATCACGGTGGGCGTGGCCCGCACGAAGTTCCTCGCCAAGGTGGCCAGCGGCGTCGCCAAGCCCGACGGCCTGCTGGTCGTCCCGCCGGACGGGGAGCTGGCGTTCCTGCACCCGCTGCCGGTGGAGCGGCTGTGGGGCGTCGGGCCGGTGACCGCGACGAAGCTGCGCGAGCGTCGCATCCGTACGGTCGGGCAGGTCGCCCGCCTCGGCGAGGCGACGCTGGTCTCGCTGCTCGGCGCGGGCGCCGGTCGGCACCTGCACGCCCTGGCGCACAACCGCGACCCCCGGCCGGTGCAGGTCGGCCGCCGGCGCTCCTCGATGGGCGCGCAGCACGCCCTCGCCGCCGTGCCGCACTCCCCCGCCGAGCTGGAGGCGGTCCTCGCCGGCCTGGTCGACCGGGTGACCCGGCGGATGCGGGCGGCGACGCGGGCCGGCCGGACGGTGACGCTGCGCCTGCGGTTCGGTGACTACACCCGCGCGACCCGCTCCCACACGGTGGCCAAGGCGACCGCCGACACGGCCCCGCTGCTCGCCGCGGCGCGGGCGCTGCTGCGGGCCGCGCTGCCCGAGATCGAACGGCGGGGCGTGACCCTGCTCGGCGTCTCGGTCGGGAACCTGGACGACTCCCCCGTCCAGCCGCCGCTGCCGTTCGACCGCGATCCGGGGGCGGACCTGGACGCGGCCGTGGACGCCGTGCGCGACCGGTTCGGGTCGGGGGCGCTCACCCGGGCGGTGCTGCTCGGCCGGGACCCCGGTCTGGAGATGCCGCTGCTGCCGGACTGAGCCCCGGGCGGCGAGTCACGACGGCGGCAGCGACGGCAGGACGCTCTCCTCGTGGTCCAGCTCCCGCTCCAGGATGCGCATGTCGGCGTCGGCGAGGCGACCCGCGTCGCGCCAGGCGAGCAGTTCGTCCCGCTCGGCGGCGATCATCTGCCGGCGGGCCAGCAGGGCCGCCCGGTAGCGGTCGTCCACCGGCAGCACCTGGTCCTCGACGTGGGAGAGCAGTGCCACCCGTTCGGTGTAGCGCTTGTGCCGACCCTCGGCGGCCCGGCGCAGCGGGGCGGCGACGTCGCGTACGCCCGGGTCGGCCTCGGCCAGGGCGGTCAGCCGGTCGAGGGCGGCCTGCACCGCCGCGGCGCGGGCCTCGTTGCGGGTCAGCGCCCGGCTGACGGCGGTGCCCGGCAGCCGCAGCCGGCGCAGCAGCGGCGCGAAGGTCAGGCCCTGACCGACGAGCGTGACCAGCACGACCAGGTACGCGCAGAACAGCAGCAGGTCCCGGGCGGGCGTGCTCGCGGGCAGCGTGAACGCCGCCGCGAGGGTGATGACGCCCCGGGTGCCCGCCCAGCTCAGCGCGAGCAGTTCCCGACCGGACAACGGCGGGTTGTCGGGACGGGGGTCGCCGCCGAGGCGGGCGTGCATCCGGGCGGGCAGGTGCGCGGAGGCCAGCAGCCACAACGGACGCACCAGCAGCACGATGCCGACGGTGACGGCCCCCGCCGCGACGACGGTGCCGGGGTCGTAGGCGGCCAGCCCGCGTACGACGGCGGGCAACTGCTGGCCGATGAGCAGGAACACGTAGCCCTCGAGAAGGTACTCCACCAGGTGCCAGACCGAACGGGTCTGCAACCGCGCGCCGCTGGACTGCAGGGACGCGCTGCGGTGGCCCAGCCAGAGGCCGGCCACGACGACCGCCAGGACGCCGGAGACGTGCAGGCTCTCGGCCGCCACGTAGGCGGCGAACGGGGTGCCCAGGGACAGGGCGTTGTCGGTCAACGGATCGGAGGCCATCTTCCGCAGGTACGCGATGACCCACGCGACGGCCATGCCGACGGCCAGCCCACCGGCGGCGACGAACAGGAAGTCGCCCACGGCGTGCCCGACGGAGAACCTGCCGCCGATCGCCGTCGCCACGGCGACCTGCAGGATCGTCAGGGCGGTCGCGTCGTTGAGCAGCCCCTCCCCCTCGACCAGCGTGGTCAGCCGGGGCGACATGCCGGCACGCCGGCCGATCGACAGCGCCGCCACCGGGTCCGGCGGGGAGACCGCCGCGCCCACGGCGATGGCGAAGCTCAGCGGGACAACGGCCACCACCGCGTGGAGCCCGAATCCCACCGCGAGCGCCGTGACCAGGACGAGCGCCACCGACAGGCCGATCACCGTGCGGGCGTTGCGGCGCAGCGCGGTCAGGCTCGACTGGAGGGCGGCGCCGTAGAGCAGCGGGGGGATGACGAGGTAGAGCACGACCTCGGGATCGAGTTCCAGGTTCGGGCCGGGCAGGTAGCCGTAGCCGATCCCGGCGAGCACCAGCAGCACCGCCGCCGGCAGGTGGGTGCGGCGGGCCAGGGCGTTGGTCAGGACGACCACGACCAGGCCGCCGAGGGCCAACGCCACCAGCTCGCCCATCCCGCCGGTCCCTCCCGCTGTCGGCCTCCGCCCCGGGCACCACCGTAACCCGGTCCTGCGGCGGTGGCCGGGCAGCGCGCCTCCCCTCGGCCGGGGCGGGGGCGGCAGGCGGCGGGGGCGCGCCGGGTGGGACCCCGACGCACCCCGTCAGCGACCCGGTCGTCAGCGCGTCGGCGGTACGGCGGTGCCCTTGCGGTAGTTGCGGCCGTTGCCGTCGGGGCGGTAGTTGTTCTCGACGTTGCCCGCCGAGTCCACGGAGAACCAGTGGATCCGCGTCCCCGCCGGGACGGTCAGCGTCTCGCCGCCCTCCCGGATGCCGGCCGAGCCGTAGAGCTTCGACGCGTACGTGGGGGCGGCCCGGTCGAGGGTGTAGAAGACGGCGGCCGGCTCGCTGGTGGAGAAGGTCACCTCCACCATGCCCGGCGTCGCGCTGGGCGCGACCGCCAGCGTGCTGCTCGGCCTGGTCCGGTCCCTGGCGAAGTCCCGGGCCACCCGCATCAGCTCGACCAGGCCGTTGGCGAACTCCATCGTCTCGGCGTGCGCCTCGTCCCACTCGGGCTGGAAGGAGGTGCCGACCTCGAAGTTCCAGGCGTAGATGCCGTACCTGTACCAGAGCATGTCGCCGGAGTTGCCGGCCGCCGAGTAGAGCACGTCGGAGATCGGGCCGGTGCGCGCCGGGGTGACCGCCATGTTGCGGTGCCGCTTGATGGCGGCCAGGATCCGCGAGGACGCGCCCCAGAAGGCCGACTCCTCGGCGAGCGTCGGGCGGGGCGCGGAGACGCGGTCGGGCAGCGCGTACGCCCCCGGCGACCACATGAAGTAGTTGCCCGAGGAGTGCAGGTTCATCGAGAACCGGATGTTGGGGCGGGACGCCAGCCAGTCGAGGTTGCGGTTCTCCGGCTCGGAGAGCTCGCCCGGCCCGGCGTACGTGCCGCTGGTGCAGCTCGTCGACGCCCCCGAGTAGCCGTCGAAGAGGCTGTACTCGGTGTAGTTGCGGTTGTTGTCCACGCCCCAGGAGTTGCGGGCCAGGAAGTCGGCCGCCCCGGTCGTCGGGCAGTGGTTGGTCATGTTCTTGCGCTGGGAGTTGAAGTCGTGGAACGAGTAGTGGCCGCCGTCGGGGTTGATCGAGGGGGCGATCCAGATGTCGAGGCTGTCCAGCAGCTGCCGGGTCCGCCCGTCGTGGGCGTAGTTGCGCAGCAGCCGCTCGGCGGTCTCGACGGTGACCAGCGGGGGGACCCACTCGCGGGCGTGTTCCTGCGCGTAGGCGAGCACGCCGAGCTTCGAGCCGTCCCGGTGCTTGCCGATGCGGATGGCGTACACCGGATGCGGGTCGCGCGAGACGCTCGCCGGCGCGCTCAGGCCGTCGCTGAGCGGGGTCCGCGCTGCCGGCGCGACCACGCCGCCGCCCGAGCTTCCCCGATAGGTGTACGCCCGTACGAGCGTCCCGGCTCCGGCGTTGAGCGCCGCGACGACCTGGGCGGCCGTGCTGGTCACCGCGCCCCCGCCGTCGGTGCCGAGCGTGACCCGTACGGCCGCGCCGGCGACGGTCACCGACAGCGGCACGTCCGCGGCACCCGGGTCGGCCAGTTCCACGGAGACGTCGTTGCCGCCCTCGTGCCCCCAGGCCAGCGAGTCCACGGCGACCCGGCTGTCGGTGGCGGTGCCCAGGACCGCCTGGGCGTGCCGCCGGTAGCCGTTGGTCTTGTGCGGCAGTTCGACGATCTCGGCCAGCCGGGGGAACTCGGCCGCCATCTGGTGGATCCGCGCGTACAGCTCGGTGGGCGTCAGGTAGCTGGTGACGAAGTCCTTCTGGTAGCCGGGCCCCTCGGGGCCGTCGCCGGGCGTCGGCAGCCACTCCCGCACCTGCGCGACGGCCACGTCGCCGGTCGGGCTGGTGATCCGGATCCGGTCGGGCCGGCTCGTCACGGGCGCGGCGCCGCGGTGGTAGAGGTAGACGCCGGCGTCGACGAAGCGGGAGATCGTCTGCGTACCGCCGGAGCCGATCTCGGTGCCCGGGCCGCTGTCCCGCTCGACGGTGAGCGCGTCGGCGGCGGTCTGGCCCTGCGCCCACTTCGCCTCGACGGAGAGGATCTGGCTCGTGCCGGAGGTGTAGTAGTCCGCCCGGATGATCCTGACGTCGGAGGCGGCGGACGCGCTCGGGCCGCCCGTCGCGGCGGCGAACTGACGGTTCTGGGCGACGTGCCCGGCGATGGTCGCCTCGCGTTCGGCCACCCGGGCGCGGGCGTCGGCGGGCCGGTGCAGCACCTTGCCGAGGGTGAAACCGGCCCTGGCCAGTGCCGCGGCCTCGCTCGCGGTGACGACCGCGTGCGCGACGACCCCGTTCCCGGTACGGGTGACGTGGTGGTCGAGGTCGACGCCGGTGGCGACGAGGGCGTCCAGTTGGGCGGTGCCGGCGAGCAGCACCTCGACGACGTTCGCCTCCTCGTCGGCGACGCGGACCAGCTCGACGGCGGGTTCTGCGGCGGGCACGACGGCCGAGGCGGGGCTGACCAGCAGCACCACCGCCGTGGCGGCGGCCAGCGCGGCCGGGACGGGTAGGCGGCGTCGCCACCGGGGAGCTAGGGGATCACGCATGTGTCCGCCCTTCTGGTGTCGGCAGGGTGACCGGACGGGATGGCCGAGGGGTCGCCCGGTTGCGCGGCTGCGCCCCGCCGGTCGCGCGCCACGGCCGCGGGATCGCGACCGGCGGTGCAGAGATGGAGTGTCCGGTGGCGACGGACCGACGCCGCCGGGCGCGGAAGCGTCGTCAGGCTGGTGGACGAGAGCCGTTCCGGTCGAAGTCGGTGGATTGAGTCATCCTCAGCGCACACAAAGTGATCTGTCAACACCCGTCGATGTCCCGTCCGCACCGCCGGCCGACCCACGGGCCGCCGTTCGGGGCCGCCCTGAGTAGGTGGGCTCACGCCCCGCACGGAGGCCACCCACATACTTGGCCGAGCTGGTTGGACAAGATCGCCGGAAGAAGGCCACAGGCATGACGAAGCAGCACCGACCGACGTCTCCGATCACCGCGCTCGTCCTGGTGCTGTGCACCCCGGTGGCCGCCTGGTGGCTCATCGGGGACGTGACCGGCGACGAGGCCCGACGGCTCGCCGCCGAGGGCGTCGAGTTGGACTACGCGATCCGGCCGGTGAGCCTCGGTACGGCGGGAGACCGGATCGTCGGCGTCCTGGCGTGCGTCGGCGTCGCCCTCGCGCTCGCCTGGTTGATCCGGGCCACCGCACGCCGCCGTCTCGATCGCCGGTGGTGGTGGGTGCTGGCGCCGCTCGTCGCGGCCGGCGTACTCCTCGGCCTCGCCTGGCGGGTGCTGACCGCCGGCGGGATCGGCGCCAACATCGGAGCGGGGCTCATGGTCATCGCGGGTGGACCGGCCCTGGCGGTCCTGCTGGTCGTCGCCGCAGTCGCGGCGCTGCGGATGCGCCGGAACCGGACGCCGCAGTAGCCCGTCCCGGCGCGACTGCTCGGTGAGCCGGCTCACCCGGCCCGCCGTCCGGCGCCCTGTTGCGCAGCCTGGAAGGGGTGCCGAGGTTTCGCCGGCAGGCAAACTGGAGAAGGTGAAGATCACACCTGCGTTCAAGGGGGATCAACTCGTGTCCGACACCACCGCCCGGTCCGACCGTCAGGCAGACCGTCCCGCCGAGGTGACCGACCCGCTGCTGTGGAAGCTCGCCCTGGACGTGGCCGACGCCCACGAGCCGGACGGGGACGGTGGTTGCCGCAACCTGCTCTGCGCGGGCCAGGCCTGGCCCTGCCCGGCCTGGAACAACGCCCAGCGCGCCCTGCGCATGGCCCGCTCCGACTCCGGGCAGCCGGCGCCGCACGCGACGCGGCCGACTGGCGGCCAGGGCCGCCCCGATATCTCGGTGCCCGGATTGGCGCAGCGCATCCGGCCGAACGACCCGCGGGCGGCGTCGGCCGCCTAGGCCGCGTCGTAGCAGTGCTGGCAGCCTTGGCCGTGTCGTCGTGGTGCCGGCAGGCCGGGCGCCGTATCAGCCGTCCACGCGGTAACGCGCGAAGATCGTGCCCTGCGAGAAGGTGTGCTGGTCGAGCAGGGTCAGGTTACGGCGGACGCCGTCGGGAAGGGCGCGCGTGCCACCGCCGACGAGCACCGGACAGATGATGAGGCAGATCTCGTCGACCAGGCCGGCCCGGTGGGCCTGGGCGGCCAGGTTGGCGCCGCCGATCGCCAGGTCGCGCGTGGCGGACCCCTTGAGCGCGCGGACCGCCTCCGGGTCGAACGTGCGCTCGATGCGGGTGCGGGCGCTGCGCGGCTCCGCCAGCGTGGACGAATACACGATCTTGTCGGCGGAGCGCCAGATCTCGCTGTAGTCGAGGATGTAGTCGGGGTGGCCGGGCTGCTCGTGGGCGGTCTCCCAGTAGGACATCACGTCGTAGAGCCGGCGGCCGTACAGGTGGGTGCCGATGCCCCGGTCCAGGTCGTTGAGGAAGCGGTGCACCTCTTCGACCGGCTCGCTCCAGCCGAACTTGCCGTTCTCGTCGTTGACGTAGCCGTCGAGGGACACGATGTCGGTATTGATCAGCTTGGCCATCTCTCCGCCTCGGTGTCGGGTCGGCTCGTGCGACCGTCAGCAGTCAGGTGGCCCAGTATGAGACGGGGGCCCGACAATCCGGCGGCCCGTCCGGGCCACCTGTCGGGCGGATTCAGTCGTCGCCTCCGGCGCCGCGATCGGGCGCGTTCATGTCCCCCGTCGCGGGCGTGCCGTCGGCGAGCCCGTAGCGCAGGTAGACGGTGCCCTTCGGGCCGGCCACCGGCGGTTCGAGCAGGGTGACGTTCGTGGGCACCGCGCCACCGTCGAACACCTTCTTCCCGACGCCGAGCACGATCGGGTGCACCCAGAGGTCGAGACGGTCGAAGAGCTTCTCGCGCAGGAGGGTCTGCACCAGGTTCAGGCTCCCGACGACCTTCACGTGCTCGTGCCGGTCGCGGATCTCGCGCACCGCGGCGGCCAGGTCCGGGCCGAGCTGGGTGGACCCGGCCCACGAGAGGTCGGGCCGGCCGCGGGAGGCCACGTACTTCGGGACGCGGTTGAAGAGCGTGGCGATCTCGTCGTCCTCGCCGCCCTCCTGGTGCGGCCAGTAGGCGGCGAAGATGTCGTACGTCCGCCGGCCGAGCAGGAGGGCGTCGGTGCCCTCGTAGGCGGCAGCGACCTGCGCCCCGGAGGCCGCGTCCAGCAGCGGCGCCTGCCAGCCGCCGAACGGAAACCCCACCGGGTCCTCGTCGGGGCCGCCGGGCGCCTGGGCGACGAGGTCGAGGGTCGCGAACAGTTCGATGTGGATCAGGCCCACGTCCTACCCCCGGTGAGTTGGTGTTCGATCCGGCACCCGGTACTCACGATAGATCACGGACCGTGTCCGGACGGGTGACCGCGCGCGCTGCGGCGTGCCGAGCGAAGATCTCGCGGACGGCGGGCAGTTCGTCGCCCTCGTCGGCGTCGACGTACCAGCGGTGCTCCGTGTCCGCGACGACGGCCTCCGGGGTGTGGAAGTCCCGGCCGAAGCGGTAGACGCCCAGGCAGTAGGCGAACTCGGATCCGATCATCGGGTCGATGCCGGTCTGGTCGCAGTGGTCCAGCAGGCCTTCGGCGACCCGCCACTGCTCGCCGTCGAACCAGAACACGCCGCAGGCCCAGTGGATCGTGCGGCCGGTCGGCACGTCGACGACGCTGCCGTACCGCTTGTTCGCCGGGCGGTCGCGCACCAGGCGGACCAGGTCCTCGGGGACGTCGTCGTAGAGCGCCTCCTGGGCGGCGTACTCGTCCCAGCCCACGCTGAGATCCGCCTCGGGGCCGAAGGTCAGCAGCAGCGCGCGCCCGTCCGGGACGAAGTGCCACACGGTCGACTGCCCACCGCCGTCGTCCCAGGCGAACCGTTGCGCCCCGTCGACGGTGGTCGGCGCGTGGAAGGTGAGTTCGCTGACGATCGCCGCGCGCCGGCGTACCTCGTCGATCGGGGTGGCGCACAGCGCGTGCCAGGTCTCGTCCATGGGCAGCCATGGTAGCCACCGCGGGGGCGGCGCCCGACCCGCGAGCGGCGACGCGCGGCCCGGACGGCCGGGTGGCCGGCCCCGGCGGGGCCGGCCACCGGTGGCGTCAGCGCCAGGTGTCGGTGCGGGTGTGGGTGCCGCCCGCCGGAGTGGTGAAGCTCCGGTTGCCGCCGGACTCCCAGCTGACGGAGCCGTCGGCGTTCTTCTTCAGGTACTTGTACTCGACGGCGGTGTTCGGCGGCAGGCTGACGGTGGCCCGCCAGACCGGGTAGTCGGCCGGGGAGAGCGCGACGGCGTTCGCCGGGTTCCAGCCGCCGAGGGCGGGCAGGTTGCCGACGACGTACACGTTCTGGCCGAAGGAGGTGGTGGCGGTGGCGTGGAAGGCGGTGGCGACCGGTCCGGCGGTGTCGCCGCGGAAGGTCTCGGTGACGGTGTGGGTGCCGCCCGCCGGGGTGGTGAGGCTCCGGTTCGCGCCGGACTCCCAGGTGACGACCCCGGCCGCGGTCTTCTTGATGAACTTGTACTCGACGGTGGCGGACCGGGGCAGGTCGACCACGCCGCGGAACACGCCACCGGCGGCGGGCAGCCGCACCGCGTTCGCCGGCGCCCAGTTGCCCAGCGCCGGGACGCCGCCGACGACGTAGACCTCCTGGCCGGCGGCCACGGTGGCGGTGACGGTGAAGGTCGTGGCGACGGTGTCCCCCACGGGCCCCGGCACGTAGGTGTCGGTCCGGGTCGTCGTCCCGCCTGCGGGGGTGGTGAAGGTGCGGCTGGCGGCCTCCTGCTCGACCACGGTGGACCCGCTCCTGACCAGGTACCGGTAGGAGACGGCGGTGGCCGCCGGCAGGTCGACCGTCGTGGTCCACGCGCCGGAGGCGGTGCGGGTGAGCGGCACGGAGGTGGCCGGGTCGCCGTTGCCGAGCGCGGGGGTGTCGCCCACGAGGTGCAGCGTCCGGTCGGCGGGCAGCGAGGCGGTGGCCGTGAACGTGAACGTGGTGGCCACCTTCGCGGCGGGGCCGCCCCGGGCGTTGGCGTGGATGGCGACCGCGCCGTTGGCGGGGATGGTGACGGTGGCCCGGCCGCCGGTCACGGTGACCGTGGCGCCGGTGCACCCGGCGGCCGAGGCGGCGCCGGAGATGACGTCGCAGTACGCGCCGTCGGCGAGGCCGGTGACGAACTGGGCGGTGCTGGCGGCGGCGGAGTCGTTGATGCCGATCCACCCGCGGTCGCCCCGGTGGAAGCCGATGACGTTGCTGTTGACGACCGTGAAGTCCGAGACGGTCTTGACGTTGCGGGCGGTGTTGGCCCAGCCGACCATGCCCTTGATCCCGGTGGACCGGGTCAGGCAGGTCCAGTTGCCGCCGCAGACGGTGTCGGTCACGTGGCCGCTGCCGGTGGCCGGCGGCGACTGGTTGCGGTTCGACCAGGTGAAGCTGTCGTAGACCGAGGGCTTGCCGTGCGGGTACGCCAGCGCGAAGTAGTTGGCCAGGGTGTAGTCGCTGCCGTTCTTGTAGGACAGCACCACCCCGTCGCGTTCGAGGTCGTGGTTGGTGACCATGGCGAAGACGTTGGCGCTGGGCGCGTCGAGGTTCCAGTTGGCAACGTTGGCGAGGTTCGCGATGGAGCCCTGGAAGCTGGAGCGCAGGCCCTTGGCGTACCCGAAGTCGAGGACGTCGCCGTTGCCGATGAACGCCCGCGCCTTGAGCGCGTCGTTGGAGGCCCCGTCGAAGATCTCCTGGGCGACGTACGGGCGCTTGTTCTCCGCGACGGTGTTGTTCAGCTTGCCGAGGATGGCCGCGAAGTCGTCCTTCTTGACGTGCTTGACCGCGTCGACGCGGAACCCGTCCACGCCCAGCCCGATGAGGTCGTTGAGGTAGGCGGCGATCTTGTTGCGGACCTGCTCCTTCTCGGTGTACAGGTCGGACAGGGAGAGCAGCTCGCAGCTGGTCACCTGGGACTCGTTGTTCCAGTCGGTGATGCCGCCGGAGGTCGGGCAGTTGTCGCCGGGGTGGTGGAAGTCGCCGTGGCCGTAGGGCACGGCCGGGTAGCCGTAGCCGGTGAAGGTGGTGCCGGCGTAGCCGACGGTGCCGGCCGCGTTGTTGACGCCGGCCATGTGGTTGACGACCGCGTCGACGTAGACGCGCACGCCGGCGGCGTGGCACGCGGTGACCATGGCGGCGAACTGCTGGCGGTTGCCGAACCGGCTCTCCAGCTTGTAGGACACGGGCTGGTACACCTCGTACCAGGGGTGCGCCCCGTCGGCGCTGTTGGGCAGGCTGACCGACTCCTGGGGCGGCGCGACCTGGACCGCGCCGTAGCCCGCCGGGCCGAGGTGGTCGGTGCAGGCCGCGGCGACCGAGTTCCAGTTCCACTCCCACAGGTTGGCCGTCACCTCGCTGGCGTTGAGGGCGACGGCGGCGTGGGCGGGCGCGGCGGCGGTCGCCACGAGCGGGGTGGCGCCGGACGCGACGAGCGCGGCGGCGAGGAGCAGGCGGGGGATGCGGGCGCGCGGGGGCGGTGTGGATCGTGCCATGACAGAAGGACCTACTTCCGGGGACGAAGAGGCACTGACGAGAGGGACGGCCGTCCGGGTAGCAAAGACAATGCTCGATCCACGGCAGGCTCTGCAATACCTTGCAGCAAACTTCTCGAAATTTCATGGCAACATTGCCGCGATCGTCGCTTTGAAAGTTGGCACATCACCCGCAAACACCCTGAAGCCGGCGTTCCACGATGGATCGCCGGCTTCACGAACTGAAACTCCTTGCAAGAGCTGGCACCGGTGTAAGGAAGGGCCCCTTGCCAACGTTCCGCGTCGACAAGGGGCCCTTCCTTACACACACATCCGCCGGTCAGCGGGGGGTCGGCACCGCCTCGCGGGCGAGGATGACCGCGCCGAGCAACGCGGCGTCGTCGGCGAACCGCGACAGCACCACCTCCGGCGGGTACGGCAGGACCGCCGCCATCCGCTCCCCCAGCAGGCCGCGGATCAACGCGTTGCCGGCCACCCCGCCGACCAGCACCACCCGCTGCGGGTCGAGCAGCAGGCAGCAGGTGACCAGGTGCCGGGCCAGCTCGTCGGCGCGGGCGGTCAGCGCCTCCCGGGCCGGGCCGGGCCGCTCGGCGGCGGCGGCCAGCCCCCGCGCCCCGCCCGCCACGCCGAGCGACTCGGCGAGCCGGTCCAGCGCCCGGCCGGAGAAGCCCAGCTCCAGCATCGTGCCCGGCCACGGGCCACCGGCCACGGCGTACCCGATCTCGCCGGCCGCCCCGTGGTGGCCGGCCAGCACCGACCCACGGACCGTGACCGCCGCCGCCACGCCGGTGCCCAGGCCCACCACCAGGCCGGGGTCGGCGTCGCGGAGCGCGCCGAGCCGCAGCTCGGCCAGGGCGGCGGCGTTCAGGTCGTTGTCGACCGCCACCGCCGGCACCGCCAGCCGGTCCCGGACCGCGTCGGCCAGGCGCAGCCCGTCCCAGCCGGGCACGTTCGGCGCCAGGTCGATGCCGTCGGAGCGGACCACGCCGGGCGAGGCGATCCCGGCCGCCGCGACCGGCGCGCCGACCTCCCCCACCAGCTTCGCGGCCAGCTCCAGGGCGCGGTCCAGGGCCTGCGGGGCACCCCGCTCGGCGTACGTCGGCACCCGCTCGCGGGCCAGCAGCCGGCCCTCGCCGTCAGCCACCCCGACCGCCATCTTGGTGCCGCCGAAGTCGATGCCGAGCAGCACGCCCGCGTCGCCGGCCGGCGGCGCGGACTGGGCGGCGCGGCCGGCGAGTCGCACGCTCACCGGAGCACCTCCGCGCCCCCGGCCGCCGCGTCCCGCGCGCTCATCGGGCCGCACCCTGCGCGGCGACCGCGTCCAGCGCCTCGTCGGCGGCGGCGAGGCGGTCGCGCACGGCGGCCAGCCGGCCGGCGACGGCGTCGAACGTGCCGCGCAGCACCGCCACCTGGGCGCGCACCGCGTCCGCGCCGGGACCGTCGACCTGGGCGCGGTCGAGCACCAGTTCCGGGCGTACGGCGGCGGCGATCAGGTCGGCGACGGCGTCGTCGTCGAGCCCGTCGGCGATCCCCTCCGCCGCCGCCCGTACGGTCTGCGCGGTCCAGGTCGCCGGGGCCCCGCCCCGGACCAGCCGGCCGACCACCGAGTGGGCGGCCCGGAACGGCACCCCGTGCCGGGTCAGCGCGTCGGCCGCGGCGGTGGTGGTGGCGCCGGAGGCGACGATCTCCTCGGCCGACGGCGGCTCCAGCGGCTCGATCTCGGCGAGGAAGCCGCCGAGCAGGGCGAAGAACCGGTCGGTGCGGTCGTTGCTCTCCCAGAGCCGCACCTGCACGTCGGTGGTGGCGTTGTTGGAGTCCTCCCACCAGGCGGCGCCGACGTTGTTGAGCACGCTGGCGGCGTCGGCGGCGGTGGCGCCGGCCATCGAGACGAGGTGCTCCAGCACCACCGGGTTGCGCTTCTGCGGCATGATGCTGCTGCCCTGGGTGAAGTCCCCGGGCGTGCTCACCCAGCGCCAGCTCAGCCAGTCCATGAGGGTGCGGGCCAGCCGGGCGCCGGTCGCGAGGGCCTGGGCGTTGAGGGTGCCGACCCGCACGAGGTGGTCGGCGCCGGCCACCGCCTCGTACGAGTTGGTGACCAGGCCGTCGAAGCCGAGCAGCTCGGCCACCCGGGCGGGGGCGATGTCGAGGTCGGTACCCGCGAAGGCGCAGGAGCCCAGCGGCGACACGTTGAGCTGGTCGATCAGCTCGGCGTAGGCGACGGCCTCCCCGGCGAGTGCCTCGGCGTAGCCGGCGAGGGCGTGCCCGATGGTGGTGGGCTGCGCCGGCCGGCGGTGGGTGTAGCCGGTGATCACCACGTCGGCGTACCGGTGCGCGGCGTCCAGGGCGGTCGCGCCGGCGGCGAGCACCCGGTCGAGGACGCCGAGGAGCTGCTCGCGCAGCAGCATCCGGAACACCCCGGCGTCGAGGTCGTTGCGGCTGCGGGCCATCTGCACGTCGAGCTCGGAGGTGGGGATGCCGCACGCCTGCGCCAGCCGCTTCTCCATCAGGTAGTAGGTGTCCTCGAAGGTGCCGTCGAACTCGGGCGCGCCGGCGGTGTCGGCGCGCAGTTCGGCCAGCCCGCGCAGCAGCCGGGCGCCCCGCTCGGCGGGCACCAGCCCCTGCTCGACCAGCATCACCACGTGGGCCTGGCTGGCCCGCACCATCGCCGGGAAGAGGTACCCGACGTGGTGGTCGTAGGTCGGCCGGAGGTGGTGCCGCTGATAGGTGGTCAGCGCGGGTGTGCTCATGACGGTCTCTACTTCCTTCCGTGCCGGGCTCGGCGTCGTGCGCCGCGCCCGGGCGTCAGCCGATCAGTCGTCCAGGCCGAGCAGGCGCTCGGCGTTCCCGGCGAAGATCGCGCGTAGGTGGTCGTCGGGCAGCCCCAGCTCGCGGCAGATCCGCAGCTGGTCGTCGAGGTAGCGGGTGACGTACCCGCGCGGGAACCACGACGAGTCGCTGCCGAACACGATCCGGTGCGGGCCGATGGTCTCGTAGCAGCGCCGGAACAGCTCGTCCAGCGTCAGCTTGTACGGCATCCAGCGCACCCACTGGTTCGACCCGGAGGTGTCGACGTGGATGTTCGGGCAGCCCCACGCGGCGAAGAGCAGGTCCTGCACGTGCTGGACGCCGAAGTGCGGCACCACCACGGCCAGCTCGGGGAAGCGGCGGGCCATCCGGGCCAGCTCGTCCGGGCCGCCGTACCGGCCGTGGGACAGGCCGCCGGCGCTGCCGTAGTGTCCGATGTGGATCAGCACCGGGACGCCGAGGCGCTGGGCGGCGCCCCAGAGCGGGTCGAGGGCCTCGTCGTCGAGCGGGCCGCGCAGCAGCGGGGCGAAGAGCTTCAGCCCGCGCAGGCCGCGCTCGGTGACGGCGCGTTCCAGCTCGGCGGCGGCGTCCGGTGCGTACGGGTCGTGGTGGGCGAAGCCGAGCAGCAGGTCGGGGTGGCGGTCCACCACGTCGGCGACGGTGTCGTTGCCGCCGCCGGTGACGAAGACCGCCCGGCGCACGTTCACCGCGCGCAGCTCCTCGGCCCAGCGGTCCGCCTCGTCCTGCCAGCGCTCGGCGGGCGGCTCCGGGTCGGGGAAGCCCCACGCCTGCCGCCACTGCCGCGCGTACGGGGCGGAGCCGGCGGCGCGGACCGCCCGCTCGTGCTCGCCGCCGGGGTGCATGTCGGCGGCGTGCTCGCAGGCCCGGATCGTCTCGTCGGCGCCGATGCGGAAGTGCAGGTGGAAGTCGACGACGTCCAGTCCACGGTCGACGGTCACGGCGCCTCCTCGGGCTCGGGCCCGCCGGCCGGCGCGGTCGGTGGCGCGTCGGCGGCCGACGGGGCGTCGGTGGGCAGCGGGGCGTCGGTGGGCGGGGCGGGCGGCGGGGCGGCCACCCAGGCGGCGATCACCTCGCGCAGCCGGGCGCCGGCCAGCTGCCGGACGCGGCGGCCCACCTCCTCGCCGGCCAGCGAGATGTGCCCGGACCAGCCTTGCCACGGGTCGGGCCGGGACTCCACCAGCACGTACGGGTGGGTCACCGGCAGCTTCGGCTTCGGCGGCAGGTCGGCGACCGCGTCGAGGCGGACCGCGCCGGGGTCGAAGCCGAGCACCCCGGAGGTCTCGTACGCGCCGCCGTGCCCCCGCGCCGGCAGCGGCCCGTACAGCTCGGTGGTCTCGGCCGGGGTGACCAGCTGGAACCAGTTGACCAGCAGCAGGCTCGCCGTGCGCCGCCCGGAGACCCACTCCATGGCGGCGCGGACGGTCGACATGTTGGCGTCGTGTCCGTTGACGATCAGCAGGCGGGGGAAGCCGGCGGCCACGATCCCCTCGATCACGTCGGCGAGGTAGCCGACCGCGATCTCGGGCCGGATCGACACCGTGCCGGGCCACGGCCGGGTCTGGCCGGGGCAGGCGGCGTACGGCACGGCGGGAAAGAGCACCCCGCGCGGGCCCGCCGCCGTCGCCCGGTCGCCGGCCGGAGTCGCGCCGTCGTCGCCGGGCGCCGCCGCCTCGTCGCCGCTGAGGGCGCTCTCGGCGGCGAAGCCCTCGGCGAGGATCAGGTCGGTGCCGAGCGGCAGGTGCGGGCCGTGCCACTCGACCGCGCCGACCGGGAGCACCGCGAAGTCCGCCGCCCCGGCGACCGCCGCCAGTTCCCCGCCGGGGATCCGGGCGGCGGGGACCAGCCCGCCGCCCGTCGGCCAGGCCGCGCTCACGCCGTCCACCGGGCCGCCTCCCGACTGGAGCGCCGGCCGCCTTCAAGCCGGCCGGAGACCACCATCACCACGAAGATCAGGACAACCTGGAGCATGCCGTACGCGGCGGCGGTGCCGACCTCGAACGAGTACATCCGGTTGTTGATCTCGACGGAGATCGGCGCGGTCTCGGAGGTGTAGATCAGCACGGAGGCGACGAACTCGCCGACGCCGTGCACGAAGGCGAGCAGCGCGCCGGCCACCACACCGGGCAGCATCAGCCGCAGGGTGACCGTGCCGAACGCCCGCCACCAGGACGCGCCCAGGTTGCGCGCGGCCTCCTCCAGCGACGGGTCGATCTGCGCCAGGGTGGCCGAGCTGGACCGGAACACCAGCGGCAGGAACCGCACGAAGTACGCCAGCGGCATGATCCAGAAGGTGCCGATCAGCACTTGTCCGAAGCTGAACGCGTTGCCCGTGCTGAACGCCGAGATCAGGTTGATCGCGACCACCGTGCCGGGCAGCGCCCAGGCCAGCATGACCGCCACGTCCAGCAGTCCCCGGCCGCGGAAGTCCAGCCGGCGCACCGCGTACGCGATGAGCACGCCGACGACGACGCAGGCGACGGTGGCGATGAGGCTCATCTGCAACGAGTTGAGGATCGGCTGGAACGCCGCCGGGTCGGAGAAGATCGTGACGAAGTTCTGCGTGGTGTACGCCGCCGGGATGACCTCGGTGGTCCAGGAGCCGTCCTCGGAGAACGCGACCAGGGCGATGGTCGCCACCGGCGCGAGCAGGACCGCGGTGGCCAGGACCGAGGCGACCAGGGCGAGCCACTTGCCCAGCGGGTTGGTGATCTCGCGGCGGTGCGCGGCGACGCCCTTGGACTGGGAGCGGTAGCTGCGCCGCCCCTCGTACCAGCGCATGCCGAGCAGGAACAGCACCGAGACCACGCCGAGCACCGAGGCGTACGTGGAGGCCATCGGCAGGTCGCCGTTGGTGCGGTTGATGTAGATCTGCATGGTCATCGTCTGGTCCACCCCGAACAGCAGCGGGGCGGTGTACGACGCCAGCGAGGTCATGAAGACCAGCAGCGAGGCGGAGACCAGCGCCGGGGTGAGCATCGGCAGCAGCACCGTGCGCCACACGCGGACCCGGCCGGCGCCGAGGTTGTACGCCGCCTCCTCCACCGACGGGTCCATGCCCGACAGCGCGGCCGAGGCGGACAGGTAGAAGTACGGGTACATGGTGAACGTGTGCACGACCAGCACGCCGGCGATGCCGCTGAACGGCAGCACCGGGTTCTCGGCGCCGAAGAGCTGCTGGAGGCCGCGCGGCAGGATGCCGGTCTCGCTGTAGAGCAGCTGGAACGAGATCGCCCCGATCAGCGGCGGCAGCGCCGCCGGCACCAGGATGATCGCCTCGATCAGCTTGCGGCCGGGGAACGAGAAGCGCTTGAGCAGGAAGGCCATCGCCACGCCGACGACGCCGCAGAGCAGCACGCTGGCCGCGGAGATGATCAGCGAGGTGACCAGGGAGGACCGGGCGACCCCGCCGCCGGTGACGAAGCTGCCGTAGTTCTCCACGCCGTCCACGCCGACGCTCTCGGCGAAGGTGGCGAACATCGGCTGCACCACGTACCCGAAGAGGATCAGGGCGAGCGGGAAGACCAGGACGTACGGGAACCAGCGCGAGCCGGTGCCGCCGGCGAACCGGTCGGCGAACCGGCGGCGCGGGCCGGACGGCGGGGCGGGCTCCCGGGTGGCCGGGGCGACGGTCGCCGGGCTGGGGGTGGCGGGGAGGGTGCTCACGGGCGCACCACCCACATCCGCTCCCGGTTCAGCCGCAGCCCGACCTGGTCGCCGGCGGCGATCCCGGCCGGCACGTCGATCGCGGCGACCTGCACGGGCTCGCCGGCCACGTCGACCACGAGGTTGGTCGCCATGCCGGTGAACTCCACCTCGGTGACCCGGCCGGGCAGCGCGCCCGCCTCGGTGGCCGAGGTCAGCCCGATGTGCTCGGGCCGGACGGAGACCGACGCGGTGTCGCCCTGGCGCAGGCCGTGGTCGGCCGGGGCGGGCGCGGCGATCTCGCCGCCGGCGGGCAGCCCCACGGTGACGCTCTGCGCGTCGGCGGCGACCACCGGCAGGGTGAGCACGTTGCTGCGGCCGATGAAGCGGGCCACGAAGCTGGTCGCCGGGCGGTGGTAGATCTCCTGCGGAGCGCCGATCTGCTGCACCCGGCCGGACTGCATGACCGCGATCCGGTCCGACATGGCCATCGCCTCGGCCTGGTCGTGGGTGACGTAGATGGAGGTGGTGCCGGCCTCGCGCTGGATGCGGCGGATCTCGACCCGGGTCTCCTCGCGCAGCTTGGCGTCGAGGTTCGACAGCGGCTCGTCGAGCAGCAGGGTGCGGGGCCGGATCACCAGCGCCCGGGCCAGGGCGACGCGCTGCTGCTGGCCGCCGGAGAGCTCGTCGATGCGCCGGTCGCCGTAGCCGGCGAGGTGCACCTGGCCGAGCGCCTCCTCGACCCGCCGCCGCGCCTCGACCCGCCCGACCTTGCGGATCTTCAGGCCGTACGCGACGTTCTGCGCGACGCTCATGTGCGGGAAGAGGGCGTAGTTCTGGAACACCATGCCGGTGTCGCGCTTGTTGGGCGGCCGGCGGGTGACGTCCTCGGTGCCGAACCGGATCCGGCCGGAGGTGGGGAAGTAGAACCCGGCCACCATGCGCAGGGTGGTGGTCTTGCCGCAGCCGCTCGGGCCGAGCAGCGTGAAGAACTCCCCGGCGGCGATGGTGATGTCGACGTCGTCCACGGCCGCGGTGTCGCCGCCGCGCGCGAAGCGCTTGCTCACCGACTCGAGCGTGACATCGATCATGAGGTCCTCTCCTTCGTGCGGTACCGGACCTGGACGGTCGTCAGGTGGGGGCGCGGGGGCGGGACGGGCCCGCCCCCGGGACGCCCGGGCGGTCAGCCCTTGTTCTTGATCTGGCCGTTCCAGTGGTTGATCCACTCGGTCTCGTTCTTGCCGATGACGTCCCAGTCGACGTCCAGCGGCTTGAGGCCGAGCTGGGCCAGCCACTCCGGCTTCTCGGCGATGTCCACGGCCGGGATCTGGTAGTAGTCCTTGGCCAGGTCGGCGCGGAGCTTGTCGTCGAAGAGGAACTCCATGAACTTCTGGGCGCCGGTGGTGTTGCCGCCCTTGACCGCGGCGATGCCGTCGACCAGCACCGGGGCGCCGGAGGCGGGCATCACGTAGCCGAACGGCATGTTCGACTGGTTGGCCTGGAGCAGGACGTCCTGGAGGTTCCAGGCGCTGAGCACGCCCTGCTGGCGGGAGAGCTTCAGGTAGAGGTCGGTCGGGTTGGCCGCGTACGCGCCGGTGTTGGCGTCGAGCTTCTTGAGCCAGTCGTAGCCGGGCTGCGGGTTGCTGCCGTCCGGGGACTGCCGCATGATCATGGCGGCGTAGATCGACCGCATCGTGCCGGACGCGGCCACGTCCCGGATGATGATCTTGTCCTTCCACTCCGGCTTCAGCAGGTCGTCCCAGTCCTTCGGGGCCTGCTCCGGGGTGAGCGCCTTGTTGTTGTACATGATGACCTCGGGGAGCAGGATCTCCCCGAACCAGCGGCCCTCGGCGTCCTTGTACTTCGGGTCCATCTTCTCGGCGAACGCCGGCTGCCAGGAGGTCAGCAGGTCCTCGCCGGCGCCGGCCGAGAGCCCCTGCTGGGTGCCGCCCCACCAGACGTCGGCCTGCGGGTTGGCCTTCTCGGCCCGGACCCGCTCCAGGATCTCCTGGGCGCCCAGGTTGAGGATCTCGACCTTGCCCTTGTACTCGGGGTACTTGGCGGTGAACTGGTCCACCACGTAGGTGGAGACCTTCTTGTCGCGGGCCGTGTAGATGGTCAGCTTCTCGGCGCTCGCGCCGCCGGCCGCGTCGTCACCACCACCGCCGCCGCAGGCGGTGCCGGCGGCGAGCACGGTGGCGAGCGCACCGGCGAGGAGAAGTCGACGTCTCATGGGGTACCTCCGAGGGGTGTGGGGGGACTGCGGTGTGCGTGGTGTGTGGTCAAGGGGTCGGCAGCAGGGTCGGCATGCCGGCGGCAGCCGCGGAGAGGGCGTAGCTGACCGCCCCGTGCAGCACCGCCCGGTCGCCGAGCACGGCCCGGCGCACCTCGGTGCTGCTCGGCGCGGCGGCGGTGACCAGCGTCTGGAGCCGGTCGACGGCGGCGTCGTCGAGGTGGGCGGCGGCCCCGCTGAGCAGCACCCGCCCGGGGTCGACGACGCAGACGCAGGAGACGATGAGCCGCGACCAGGCCGCGAGCACGTCGTCCAGGTAGGCGGCGGCCCGGTCGTCGATGGCCGCCAGCGCCACCAGGTCGGCCACGGGCGAGTCCGGCCGCCGCCCGGGGGCCAGCGCCACCATCCGCTCGGCGATGGCGTTCTCCGACCAGCGGGCCTCGAACGGACCGATCCCGTCGTGGCCCCGGTCGGTCGGGTCGAGGGGCAGGAAGCCGACCTCGCCGGCGGCTCCGCCGGCGCCCCGGCGGACCTGCCCGTCGAGCACCAGGCCGGCGCCGATGCCGTCGGCCACGTGCAGCAGCAGCAGGTCGGCGACGTCGCTGCCCGCGCCGGCGGCGTGCTCGCCGGCCGCCATCAGGTTCACGTCGTTGTCCACCACCACCGGCACCCCGAGCCGCCGCTGCACCGACTCCCCCACCGGCCGGCCCTCGACGAGGCCGACCGAGGGGGCCAGGCGCACGGCGCCGCCGGTGGAGATGCCGGGCGCCGCGATGGCCACCCCGCGCAGCGCCGGCAGCCCGTCGCCGGCGAGTTCGGGGATCGAGCGGCAGATGGTGTCGACGATGTCGCCGGCGAGCCGGACCGCCCGGTGGGCGATGACGGCGCCGTCGCTGTCGGCGATCTCGCAGCTGATCCGGGACGGCTCCAGGGAGACGGCGGCGACCAGTTCGGCCCGCGGGTTGAACTCCAGCATCGCCCGCGGCCGGCCGGTGCGGGAGGTCCCCGGACCGCGCTCGATGAGGTACCCCTCGGCGATCAGCTCGCGTACGAGCGGGGTGAGCGTGGCGGGGCTCAGCCCGGTGAGCTCGGTCAGCTCGGCGCGGGAGAGCACCCGCACCTGGCGGGCGGTGGAGATCACGGACAACCGCTTGATCTCCTTCGACCGCTCCCGGCTCACCGGGCTCGTTGGTGGCGTCACCACGTCAGTCACACTTCCTTCCTACGGCGAACGAACTATCGAGTCAAGTAACGAAACCGTCTCGTTACCTTGCGGCATCCTTTGTGAGCAGCAGAAACGCCCTTCCTTGGGCCCCGGGGAGGCCGTCGGGCGGGCGCACTCACCACCCGCAACGTCTCAAACGGCGAGGGGTTAGTTTCTTTCGCAAATAAAGAAAGACCTTGCAAAGCATTGACGGGCCGCCGCGCCGGTCCCTAGCGTCACCGGGCGAAGGCCTTCCAGTGTGTACGGACCCCCGTGCCGCTGCGTACCTGAGGTGACGCCGGCGCTCCCTCGTGCCCCGGCGCCCCTGCCCGCCCTCTCACCGTCCGACCGCGACCCCACGTCGACGCCCCGCGTCCGACGTCGCCGGCCGCTGCCCGGACCTCGCGTCACGCGAAAGGATCCGCATGCGTCTCAAGGCGTTTCTGCTACCCACGGCGCTCGCCCTGGCCCTGTCCGGGACACCGGCCGTGGCCCTCGCCGCACCCCCCGACGCCCGGCCGACCGACGCCGTCGACCTGGACGTCCTCTTCGTCAGCGCGCACCCCGACGACGAGGCCGGCAGCCTCGCCACCCTCGGCCAGTGGAAGGAGAAGCACGGCGCCAAGGCCGGCGTCGTCACCATCACCCGCGGCGAGGGCGGCGGCAACGCCGTCGGCCTGGAGGAGGGCCCGCCGCTGGGCATCATCCGCGAGCGCGAGGAACGCACCGCGATCGGCCGCGCCGGGGTGGAGAACCTCTACAACCTCGACCGGGTCGACTTCTGGTACACCGCGTCCGCGCCCCTGTCCGAGCAGATCTGGGGGCACGACGACACCCTCGCCCAGATCGTCCGGGTGATCCGGCAGACCCGGCCCGAGATCGTCATGACGATGAACCCGTCGCCCACGCCCGGCAACCACGGCAACCACCAGCAGGCCGCCCGCTTCGCCGCCGAGGCGTTCCACGCCGCCGCCGACCCGAAGGCGTTCCCGGAGCAGGTCACCAAGGAGGGGCTCAAGCCGTTCCGGGCGGCGAAGTTCCTGCGTACGGGCGGCAGCGGCAGCTCGACGACCGGGCCGCAGTGCGCCACCGGCTTCGTGCCGGCCGTCCCGACCGACCAGGTGTTCGGCGTCTGGGAGGGCGCCCGCAGCGCCGGCGGCAAGACCTGGGCCGAGGTGGAGGTCGACGCCCGCCGGGACTACGTGACCCAGGGCTGGGCCAACACCGCCGCCGCCCCCACCGACCCCGCGAAGATCCGCTGCGACTTCTACACCCTGGTCGACAGCCGCGTCCCGTACGACCCGGCGGACACCTCCCCCGAGGCGATCCTGCGCGGCTCGGTCCTGCCCCCGGCCGCCGGCGGGCTGCCCAGGGGCACCGAGCTCTACCTGACCGCCGACCGGTTCGACCTCGCCCCCGGGCAGAGCGTCGAGGTCACCGCACACGTGCGGGCGCCCGGCAACCGGGCCCTCACCTCGCCCCGGGTCTCACTGCGGCTGCCGCAGGGCTGGACCGCCAGCGGCTCCGGCGCGGTGCGCGGCGCCGTACCTGCCGGCAAGGAGCGGACCGTCACCTTCACCGTGACCGTCCCCGCCGGCGCCGACACCAACGAGCAGCACCTCGTCGGCGCGTCCCTCACCACCAGGCAGGGCACCGGCCGTACGGACCGCGCGGTCCGGGTGGTCGCCGACGTGCGCGGCACCCTGGAGCCGCTGCCCGAGGTCGGGCTGTTCCGCACCTGGGCCGGCGACAGCGGCTACCCGCAGCTGGACACCCTGATCAAGCCGGTGCTCACCCTCGGCTCCGGCAAGAGCCGGACGGTCCGGGTCGACCTGCGCAACCACGGCGAGACCGCCCAGAGCGGCACCGTCGCCCTCGGCCTGCCGACCGGCTTCACCGCCGACGCGCCGACCAAGAGCTACGCCTCCCTGGCGCCGGGCGCGACCGGGGCGGTCACCTTCACCGTCACCAACAGCGACGCCAGCCTGCCGACCGCCAACGAGGGCGGCGACGGCGGCGACTACGGCATCACCATCACCACCACCAGCGCCGCCGGCAGCACCGTGGAGACCGGCGCCCTGGAGATCGTGCCGACCAGCGAGGTGCCGCACGCCGGGGGAGACCACGCCGTCGACGGGGTGGCCTCCCCGGGCGAGTACCCCGGCGAGGAGCTGGACCTGTCCCGCATCTGGGAGGGGCAGGCCACCACGCCACAGGACGCCTCGGCCACCGGCCGGATCGCCTTCACCGAGGACGCGCTCGTCGTGTTCGTACAGGTCACCGACGACGTGCTCGGCAAGAAGGTGGTGCCGCAGGACTGCAAGCGGCAGCGGCGCACCGACAGCGTGGAGATCATCGTCGACCCGAAGGGGAACTCGACGGACACCTCCACCGTGTTCAAGGCGGGCATCTTCCCGGTCACCGACGACCCCGCCAACGGCGACCCGCCGTGCTGGCAGCGCGACGCCGACAACCGGCAGGGACCGGGCGCCACGACCGCCCCGGGGATGACCGTGGTCAGCAAGGTCACCGCGCCGTACACCGGCTACACCATCGAGGCGCGCATCCCGTTCGCGGTGCTGCCCGACGCCATCGACCCGACGCGGATGGGCTTCAACGTGCTGGTGTACGACTCGGACACCCAGGACCTCAGCTCCCAGTCCCGGCTGGGCTGGTCCACCTTCACCGGCGTGCGGGCCGACCCGTACCGCTACGGCCTGGTCACCCTGCCCGGCCTCACCCCGGCCGCGCGGCAGCCCAGCGCCCCGGTCTTCCCGGACACCGCCGCCCGTAGCGTGCACAGCCCGCAGACCATCGCGCAGTCGGCGGTGGACGGCGTCGCTCCGGCCGCCGTCACCCGGCTGCCCGAGCGGGCGCTGCGGCTGACCGACCAGCGGCAGGTGGCCGGCGGCGTGCGGGTGACCGTCCGGGCCGACCGCGCCGGCACGGTGTACCTGCACACCGCCGACGGCGACCGGTCGCTCGGTGAGCGTTCGGTGCAGGTGCCCTCCGGCCGCCCGGTGACCGTCGTGGTCCCGGCGACCGGTGGCACGCCCACCTCGGTCCTGGCGGCCTTCGAGGCCGGCGGCGCCGCGCTCGCCCGCCAGGTCCCGCTGGCCTGACCGGCGCGCGACGGGCCCCTGCCATCCGAGCGGACGGCAGGGGCCCGTCCCGTCGTCGGGGCCGGGACTCCGCGGCGGCAGCGCGGTCTACAGGACGTTGCGCCGCAGCAGGAACAGCCCGAAGAGCACCCCGAACGCGACGACCACCGCCCTGAGCGGGCCCTCGGGGAGTCTGCGGAGCAGTCGGGCGCCCACGTAGCCGCCGACGACGGTCGCCGGGGCGACGACTGCCACCCCCGCCCAGTTGACGGTGCCGAAGAGGACGTAGAGCACCACCGCCGTGAACGAGATGACGGCCGACAGCAGGTTCTTCAGGGCGATCGTCCTGGTGAGCGGCTCGTGCTGGAGGAGCGCCAGGCTGGCGACCAGGACGATGCCGAACCCGGCGCCGACGTAACCGCCGTAGAGGCCGCCCAGGGCGATGGAGAGTTGCAGGGCCGCCGGGTGTGCCCGCCGGTCCCGCGGCGCGGAGCGCCGGACCAGGCCGTCCAACCAGCCCCGCAGACCGAGGACGCCCGACGCGGCGAGCACCAGGAACGGCACGATCATGTCGAAGACGCGGGTGGGCGTCACCAGCAGCAGCACCGACCCGGCGACGCCGCCGACGACCGCCGCGGGCAGGACGCGTCGCACGTCGCCGCGGGGCGGCAGGTCCCGGTATCCTCCGGCGACGCTCGCCACGTTGCCCGGGAAGACGGCTACGGTGCTGGTCAGCTTGGCGGTGAGCGGCGGGATGCCGGCAGCGATCAGCGCCGAGAAGGCGATCAGGGAACCGCCGCCCGCGACCGCGTTGAAGGCGCCCGTGGCGACACCGGCGGCGACGAGCAGCGTCGCCTGGATGGGATCCATCGGGTCCCAGGCTAGTGGCGATGCCCGGCGGCGGGGCGGGTGTCGGCCGGGCCGCCCGGCCCGCCGGGCGGCCCGGCCCGCCGGGCGCGGGACGGCTCGGGGCCGGCCGGCGGTGGGCGCGACCCCCGGCGGGGCCGCGCGAAGTTCACCTTCTCCGGGTGAGGCGGTGGCGGCGTTTGCGGGGAATGGTGGCCGGTGAGGAGGGTCGCGATGGCGGATGCCACCGAGGATTTCTTCCACGGCCTCGCGCGCCGTGGGCACGACCGCCGGCTGAGGGCGATCGACGAGGGCAGCGTGCGCTTCGACATCAGCCGCGACGGCCGGACCGACCACTGGCTGGTCTCCATCGAGAAGGGCGACGTCAGGGTCTCGGAGGAGGAGACCGGCGGGGACGCGGTCGTCGAGGCGGACCGGGCGGTGTTCGACCGCATCGCCAGCGGGGAGGCGTACTTCCTGACCACGGTGCTGCGTGGCGAGGCGGCCGTGGCGGGCAGCCCACGGCTCTTCGCGACCGTCCGTAAGCTCTTTCCGCCGCCGCCCACGTCCCGGGCGACGCGCCGCCGGGGAGGCGGCCATGAGTGACGACCAGGTGGGCATCCTGGACGGCACCACCTTCCTGGTCTGCGACCGGGCCGGCGACATCTTCCCGTCGCCCGACACCCCGCTCGGCCTGTTCGCCCACGACACGCGCCTGCTGTCGAAGTGGGTGCTCACGATCGACGGGGAGCGGTTGAGCACCCTCGCCATCGACGACATCCACTACTTCGAGAACCGGTTCTACCTGGTCCCCGGCCACCAGGACGTCTACGTCAACAGCACGCTCTCCGTGCGACGGGTGCACACGCTCGACGCCGGCCTGCACGAGGAGCTGAGCATCACCAACCACGCCGGCCAGCCGGTCGATTTGACCGTCCGGGTCGAGGTGGACGCCGACTTCGCGGACGTCTTCGAGGTCAAGGACGCGACGGCGCGGAAGAAGGGGCGGCACTACCGGCGCGTCGACGACGGGCGCCTCGTCCTAGGCTACGCGCGGGAACGGTTCCGGCGGGAGACGATCGTCTCCGCGACGACGCCGGCAGAACTGGACGAGAACGGGCTGACGTTCGCGGTCCACCTCGAACCGCACGGCAGGTGGCGGACCAGGCTGACCGCGGAGCCGGACCTGCCGATGCCGCGAGGGCTGGAACGGCTCACGATTCCGGGACGGGCGCGCAGCCGGGACAAGGAGCGCCGACTCAAGGACTGGCTGGCGGAGGCGCCCCGGCTGGAATCCGGCTTCGAGCCCCTGCACGGCGCGTACCGGCGCAGCCTCATCGACCTGGCCGCGCTGCGGTTCAGCCCGTTCCTCGCCGAGGACCGGAGCGTGCCGGCCGCCGGCCTGCCCTGGTTCATGAGCCTGTTCGGCCGGGACAGCATCCTCACCAGCCTCCAGGCGCTGCCGTTCGCGCCCGATCTCGCCGCCACCACGCTCAGGGTGCTCGCGCTGCGGCAGGGCAGCCGGGTCGACGACTTCCGGGAGGAGGAGCCCGGCCGGATCCTGCACGAGATGCGGTACGGGGAGATGAGCGTGTTCGAGGAGACGCCGCACACGCCCTACTTCGGCAGCGCCGACGCCACTCCCCTGTTCCTGGTGCTGCTCGACGAGTACGAACGCTGGACCGGCGACACCGCGCTCGTCCACTCGGTCGAACAGGAGGCGCGGGCGGCGATCGACTGGATCGACCACTACGCCGACCTGACGGGCAGCGGCTACATCTCCTACGAGCGGCGCAACACCCGCAACGGCCTGGAGAACCAGTGCTGGAAGGACTCCTGGGACGGCATCTCGTACCAGGACGGGCGGCTGCCCGGCTTCCCCAGAGCTACCTGCGAGTTGCAGGGGTACGCGTACGACGCGAAGATGCGCACCGCCCGGCTCGCCCGGACGATCTGGGACGACCCGGCGTACGCGGACCGGCTGGAACGGGACGCCGCCGAGCTCAGGCAGCGCTTCAACCGCGACTTCTGGGTCGCCGACGGCGAGTACATGGCCCTCGCGCTCGACGGTGACGGCCGGCAGGTGGACGCCCTGTCGTCCAACATCGGCCACCTGCTGTGGAGCGGCATCGTCGACGAGCCGAAGGCCGCCGCCCTGGCGCGACACCTGATGTCGCCCGCGCTGTTCAGCGGCTGGGGGGTGCGCACGCTGGCCGAGAGCGCGAGCCGCTACAACCCGATCGGGTATCACGTCGGGACGATCTGGCCGTTCGACAACTCGTTCATCGCCTGGGGCCTGCGCCGCTACGGCTACGCCGACGAGGCGGCGCGGATCGCCGCCGGGATCCTGGACGCGGCGGTCTTCTACGACGGCCGGCTGCCCGAGGCGTTCGCCGGCTACCGCCGGGCCGAGACCAACTATCCGGTCAACTATCCCACCGCGTGCAGCCCGCAGGCGTGGTCCGCCGGGGCCACCCTGCTGCTGTTGCGCACGATGCTCGGGCTGCAACCGGTCGGCGAAGACCTCGTGATCAGGCCCGCTCTGCCCGCTAGTCTCGACTTCGTGGCGCTGCTCGACATTCCCGGGCGGTGGGGGCGACTCGACGCGTACGGCAGAGGGCCGGCCGGCGCGGGCGGACGCGGCCACCAGCCTGCGCCGCAGCAGCTCTCCGCCCCGTGACGGGAGGACGATGCGAGAACTCGACCCGATGCGGACCGCCGTCGTCGGCGTCCACTGGCAGCACGAGGTCGTCAGCCCCGACGGGGTGTTCGGTCCGTTCTTCGCCGCGCAGGTCTCCCGGCACCGCGTCGCCTCGTACGCGGCGCAGGTCACCGCGGCGGTACGCGCCGGTGGCGGCCTCGTCGTCTACACGCGGGTCGCGTACCGACCCGGATACCCGGACCTCATCCCCAACACGCCCAGCTTCGCCCTGGTGCGGGAGCGGCAGGCCTACCTCGAGGGCGCGCCCAAGACCCGGATCGTCGACGAACTCGCGCCGGAGGCCGGCGACGTCGTCATCACCAACGTCCGGCTCACCGGCTTCTTCGGCAGCGAACTCGACACCGTGCTGCGGCGCCGGGGCGTGGACAGCGTCCTGTTCACCGGGGTCGCCACCAACCTCTCCGTCACCGGCACCGTGTTCGAGGCGGTCAACCTCGGCTACCGGCCGGTGGTGGTCTCCGACGCGTGCACCGCCGCGACCGACGAGGCGCACCGGGCCAGCCTGGAGACGCTGGGGCAACTCGGCGAGGTGGTCACCACCGCCGAGGCCGTCGAGCGCCTGTCGAGGTGAGCCGTCGGGCCGGGCGGCCCGTCACCCGGCCGGGCCGCTCCGGCGGGCGGCCGGCCAGCCCCGACAACTGCCCGCACAGCCCCTAGCCCGGCCCGTTTCCATTGACGACGGGCGTGCCGCGCTGGCAGCATCCGGCGCATCATGATCAAGGAAAGCGGTTGGTCAGCGCCCCCCGTCCCCGCCCGGCCGTCCGGCCAGCCCGCCGGGGGCGAGCCACACCACGCGGACCTCGTCCATGAGGCGATCGTCCGGCATCCCGCCGACGCGTTGGCGCTCGGCACGGACGACGCCCTCGTCACCTACGGGGAGTTGCGCGCACGCAGCAACCGGCTGGCCCGGCACCTGCGGGCCACCGGGGTACGCCGAGGCGACCTCGTCGCCGTCCTGCTGCCCCGCGGTGTCGACGGGATCGTCAGCGTGCTGGCGGCGCTCACCGCCGGCGCCGCGTACCTGCCCGTCGACGCCGGCTACCCGCCGCAGCGGGTCCGGCACATGCTCACCGACTCCCGGGCGCGGGTGCTCGTCACCGTACGGTCGCTGGTCCGGCCCGACCTGGTGGTTCCGGGCACCCCGGTCGTCCTGCTCGACGACGACCGGGCCACGCTCGCCGCGTACCCCGACCGCCCGCCGGCCGTGCCGGTCGGCCCGGGTGACCTGGCGTACGTGATCTACACCTCCGGATCCACCGGCCTGCCGAAGGGGGTCATGGTCGAGCACGGCTCGCTGCGCGGGCTGGCCCGGTGGCGGGCCGACGCGGAGCGTCTCGGTCCCGACGACCGCTGCCTGCACCTGTTCTCCCCCGGCTTCGACGCCTCGGTGTGGGACATCTGGGCACCGCTGGTGGCGGGCGCCAGCCTCTGGATGCCCGACGACGCGACCCGGGTCGACCCCGACCGGCTGGTGGACTGGCTCGCCACGCACGTGATCACCTCGGCGACGCTGCCCACCCCGCTCGCCGAGGCCGTGCTGACCCGGCCGGCGCCGCCCCACGGGGCACTGCGCATCCTCGGCGCGGGGGGCCAGCAGCTGCTGGCCCGCCCCCGCCCCGAGCACACGTTCACCACCGTCAACCTGTACGGGCCCACCGAGGCCACCGTGCTGGCGATGGCCGGGGAGGTGGCGGTCGAGGGCGACGGCCCGCCGTCGCTCGGGCATCCGGCCGCGGGCGCCGCCATCCGGCTGCTCACCGACGACCTGCGCCCGGTGCCCGCCGGCAGCCTGGGCGAGGTGTTCATCGGTGGGCCGGGCGTGGCCCGGGGGTACCACGACCGGCCCGCCCTGACCGCCGAGCGCTTCCCGCCCGACCCGTACGGGCCGCCGGGCAGCCGCCTCTACCGCACCGGTGACCTGGCCCGTCAGCTTCCGGACGGCACCTACCACTTCGCCGGCCGGGTCGACGACCAGGTGAAGCTGCACGGCCACCGGATCGAGCTGGGCGAGATCGAGAGCGTGCTGCTGCGTCATCCGGACGTACGGGCCGCCGCCGTCGGGCTGCACCAGGGCACGGCCGGCCCCCGGCTCGTCGGCTACGTCGTGCCCGAGGCCGGCCCGGACGACGTGGCGCTGGCCGAGCACGCGGCCCGGTACCTGCCGGCGACCATGGTTCCCGCCGCGTGGGTCCGGCTCGCCGCCCTGCCGCTCACGCCGCACGGCAAGCTGGACCGGGCCGCGCTGCCCGCGCCGGCGGAGCGGGTCGGCGAGGCGCCCCGCGACGACCTGGAGCGACGGGTAGCGCAGGTGTGGGCGGAGGTGCTCGGCAGGTCGCCGGGCCGCGACGACAACTTCTTCTCCCTGGGCGGGCACTCGCTGCGGGCCACGATGGTCGCCGTCCGCCTGCGCGAGCGGTTCGGGCTGCCGATCTCGGCGGCGATCGTGTTCGAGGCGCAGACCGTGGCCGCGATGGCCGACCGGCTGCGGGACGAGGTGCCGGCCGTCGTCGGCGGCGGCGATTCGGTCGTGACCGGCACCGGGCAACCGAACGATCCGGCCCTCGCCTCGCCGGGCGGCGAGGCCTCGTCGGCGGGTCGGGTCCTGTCGTTCGCGCAGCAACGCCTGTGGTTCCTGCACACCCTCGACCCGAAGTCCACCGCCTACAACACCCAGACCGCCTGGCACATCGACGGCGAACTCGACCTCGACCACCTCGACACCGCCATCGACGAGATCGTCCGCCGGCACGAAGTCCTGCGCACCACCTTCGCCGAGCACGACGGCGTCCCCGTCCAGATCGTCCACCCGCCGAGCACCCACCACAGCACCCGCCACGACCTCACCCACATCGACCCGGAGCACCACGACCGCCACGTCCGTGACATCCTGCGCGCCGAGCTCGACACACCGTTCGACCTCGCCACCGGCCCGTTACTGCGCAGCCACGTCCTCCAACTCACCCCCACCGCGCACGTGCTCTGCCTCACCTGGCACCACATCGTCCTCGACGGCTGGTCCGTCGGCGTGTTCCACACCGAACTCGACCACCTCTACACCGACCTCACCCACGGTCGCGCCCCCTCGCTGCCGCCGCTCACCACCCAGTACGCCGACATCGCCGAACGCCAACGCCACCACTGGCAGAGCGCCGACGCCCAACGACAGCTCGAACAACTCGCCGCACGGCTACGCGACGCCCCGCCCGTCTGTCACCCGCCCACCGACCGGCCCCGCCCTGACACCGCACCCGGCCCCACCGCCGTCCACCACAGCCAACTGGCCCCCGGCAGCCTGGCCCCCCTGACCGCCCTCGCCGCCCAGACGGGTTCCACCCCCTTCGGCGTCCTGCTCGCCGCCTTCCAACTCCTCATCCACCGCCACACCCACCAGAACCCCATCGTCATCGGCACCCCACTCACCGGACGCACCGACCCCGACGCCGAAAAACTCATCGGCTTCTTCGTCAACACCCTCCCCCTCGCCCTCGACATCAACCCCCACCACACCTTTCGCCAACTCCTGCACCACTCCCGCACCGTCCTCATGCACGCCGTCACCCACCAGGACATCCCCTTCGACAAACTCGTCGAACACACCCGACCCACCCGCGACCGCCACACCCCACCCCTCATCCAGACCGTCTTCACCACCATGGAAGGCACCGGTCCGGCACCGCTGCACACCGCCACGATGCGGCCGCTGCCGATCGACGAGGGGGTCGCGAAGTTCGACCTGACCGTCCAGGTGCAGGTGGAGCCGGACGCCGTCCGGGTGCTCTTCGACTACGCCTGCGATCTGTACGAGCCCGCGACGATGGCCGAGCTGGCCGACAGCTACCGGGCCCTGGTGGCCGCCGTACTGGCCGAGCCGGACCGGCCGCTGTCCACCGTGGTGGCGGTCACGGCCGCCCAGCGGGAGCGGCTCGCGGACGCGTTGATCGCCAGCCCGGTTCCGGTCCCGCCCGGTGACCTGGGGTGCGTGCCCCTGCTGGTGACGGAGACGGCCCGACGCCAACCCGACGCGCTCGCCGTCGTCGACGGGACCGGCGCGATCACCTACCGCCAACTCGACGAGCGGTCCAACCACCTCGCCCACCAACTCCTGCACCACGGCGCCCGACCCGACCACCCCATCGCCGTCAGCCTCCCACCCGGCACACCCGCCATCACCGCCATGCTCGCCGTCCTCAAAGCCGGCGCCGCCTACCTCCCCATCGACCCCACCGCCCCACCCGCACGCCGACACCACCTCATCACCAACTCCGCCGCCACCATCCTCATCACCGAAGACCCCCACGACACCGACACACCACCCGGCGTCGTCGCCCTCGCCCCGCACCCGGACACCGCCACGGCCGCGTCCGCGCCGCCCCCGCTCGACGTGCACCCGGAGCAGGTGGCGTACGTCATCCACACCTCCGGGTCCACCGGCACGCCCAAGGGCGTCATGGTCCCCCACCGGGCGCTGAGCAACCTGGTCCACTGGCACCTGGACGCGCACCCCACCGGTCCCGGCCAACGCCACGGCCAGGTGGCCAGCCTCGGCTTCGACGCCGCGATCTGGGAGATCTGGCCCGCGCTGGTCAGCGGCGCCACCCTGCACATCGCCGACCCCGCCGACCGCCTCGACCCCACCGCGCTGCACGACTGGCTGGTCCGGGAGGACGTCACGAGGACGTTCCTGCCGACGCCGATCGCGGAGGCCGTCCTCCGGTTGCCGACCCCGTCCACCAGCCGCCTGCGGACGATCTTCACCGGCGGGGACGCCCTCACCACCCGGCCGTCCGCGCAGGCGCCGTACACCCTGTTCAACATCTACGGGCCGACCGAGACCACCGTCGCCGTCACCGTCGGGCCCGTCCGCCCGGACGGGGTCCACCGGCCGGACCTCGGCACGCCGATCGCCGGCGCCCGCATATACCTGCTGGACGCCGACCTCCAACTGGTCCCGCCCGGGGCGCCCGGCGAGGTCTGCGTCGCCGGCGACGTGGTCAGCCGCGGCTACCTGAACAAGCCCGGGCAGACGGCGGAGCGGTTCCTGCCCGACCCCTACGGACCACCCGGCAGCCGCCTCTACCGCACCGGCGACCTCTGCCGACTCCGCACCGACGGCACCCTCGAATTCCTCGGCCGCACCGACGAACAAATCGCCATCAACGGCTACCGCATCGAACCCGGCGAAATCGAAACCGCCCTACGCACCCAACCCCACATCGAAGCCGCCCTCGTCACCACCCGCACCCTCCCCACCGGCCGCCACCTCATCGCCTACGTCACCAGCACCAGCACCATCGACACCCACCAACTCCGCGACACCCTCCACCACACCCTCCCCCGCCACCTCGTACCCCACGCCATCATCGCCCTGCCCCACTTCCCCCTCACCCGCAACGGCAAGATCGACCGCAACGCACTCCCCGCACCGGACCTGTCCGCGCGGGGCGAGCCGCCCCGCGACGGCCTGGAGCGGCGGGTGGCGCAGGTGTGGGCCGACGTGATCGGCCGGAGGCCGGGCCGCGACGACAACTTCTTCGCCTTCGGTGGGCACTCCATGCAGGCCACCATGATCGCCGCCCGGCTACGCGAGAGCCTCGGCGTGGCGGTGCCGGCGGCGATCGTGTTCGAGGCGCAGACCGTGGCCGCGATGGCCGACCGGCTGCGGGACGAGGTGCCAACCGATCCGTCGACCGCCGGCGGCGAGGACGACCCGGTCGTGACCGGCACCCGGGAACCGCGCGAGCCGGCCCTCGCCTCGCCGGGCGGCGAGGCCTCGTCGGCGGGTCGGGTCCTGTCGTTCGCGCAGCAACGCCTGTGGTTCCTGCACACCCTCGACCCGAAGTCCACCGCCTACAACACCCAGACCGCCTGGCACATCGACGGCCAACTCGACCTCGACCACCTCGACACCGCCATCGACGAGATCGCCCGCCGGCACGAGATCCTGCGCACCACCTTCGCCGAGCACGACGGCGTCCCCGTCCAGCTCATCCACCCCGAGCCCACGCATCACCGCACCCGCCACGACCTCACCCAGATCCAGCCGGAGCACCACGACCGCCACGTCCGCGACATCCTGCGCGCCGAACTCGACACACCGTTCGACCTCACCACCGGCCCACTCCTACGCTGCCGGACCCTGCGACTCTCCGACACCGCCCACGTGCTCTGCCTCACCTGGCACCACATCGTCCTCGACGGCTGGTCCGTCGGCGTGTTCCACACCGAACTCGACCACCTCTACACCGACCTCACCCACGGTCGCGCCCCCTCGCTGCCGCCGCTCACCACCCAGTACGCCGACATCGCCGAACGCCAACGTCACCACTGGCAGAGCGACGACGCCCAACAGCATCTCCACGAATTCGCCGCACGACTACGCGACGCCCCACCCGTGTGCCACCCGCCCACCGACCGGCCCCGTCCCGACACCGAATCCGGGCCCACGGCCGTCCATCACACCCAGCTACCCGCCGGCACCCTGACCGCCCTCGCCGCCCAGACCGGTTCCACCCCCTTCGGCGTCCTGCTCGCCGCCTTCCAACTCCTCATCCACCGCCACACCCACCAGAACCCCATCGTCATCGGCACCCCACTCACCGGACGCACCGACCCCGACGCCGAAAAACTCATCGGCTTCTTCGTCAACACCCTCCCCCTCGCCCTCGACATCAACCCCCACCACACCTTTCGCCAACTCCTGCACCACTCCCGCACCGTCCTCATGCACGCCGTCACCCACCAGGACATCCCCTTCGACAAACTCGTCGAACACACCCGACCCACCCGCGACCGCCACACCCCACCCCTCATCCAGACCGTCTTCACCGGCGGGAACGCCACGGGCATCGCCGACGAACCCATGCCGTTGCACACCGCCACGATGCGGCCGGTGTCGATCGAGCCGGGAACCGCGAAGTTCGACCTGACGGTCCACGCGGAGGTGGGGACCGACTCCGTCGACGTGTACTTCAGCTACGCCCGCGACCTGTACGAGCCCGGCACGATGGCCGACCTGGCCGACAGCTACCGCGCCCTCGTCGCCGCCGTGCTGGCCGATCCCGACCGGCGCCTGTCCACCGTGGAGGCCGTCACCGACGACCAGCGCCGGCGGCTCGCGGCGGTGTCCACGGGGCGGCGGCGCGGGTCGGGCGGCGCTCGCGGGTGCGTGCCCCTGCTGGTGACGGAGACGGCCCGACGCCAACCCGACGCGCTCGCCGTCGTCGACGGGACCGGCGCGATCACCTACCGCCAACTCGACGAGCGGTCCAACCACCTCGCCCACCAACTCCTGCACCACGGCGCCCGACCCGACCACCCCATCGCCGTCAGCCTCCCACCCGGCACACCCGCCATCACCGCCATGCTCGCCGTCCTCAAAGCCGGCGCCGCCTACCTCCCCATCGACCCCACCGCCCCACCCGCACGCCGACACCACCTCATCACCAACTCCGCCGCCACCATCCTCATCACCGAAGACCCCCACGACACCGACACACCACCCGGCGTCGTCGCCCTCGCCCCGTCCCGCTCGGCCTCCCCGGCGGCGCCCCGGGTCGACATCCACCCCGAGCAGCTGGCGTACGTGATCCACACCTCCGGCTCGACGGGCATACCCAAGGGCGTCATGGTCGCCCACCACGCCCTGGCCAACCTCGTCCGGTGGCACCTCGACACCTACCCCAGCGGGCCCGGCGAGCACCACGGGCAGATCGCCAGCCTCGGCTTCGACGCGGCGGTGTGGGAGATCTGGCCGGCGCTGGTCAGCGGCGCCACCCTGCACATCGCCGACCCGGCCCACCGCCTCGACCCCGCCGCGCTGCACGACTGGATGCACCGGCAGGGTCTCACCGAGGCCTTCGTGCCCACCCCGATCGCCGAGGCCGTCCTGCGGCTGCCGACGCCGCCCACCTCCACGCTGCGCACGCTGCTCACGGGTGGGGACGCCCTGACCACCCGGCCCTCCGCGCGCACCCCCTACGCCCTGGTCAACCACTACGGGCCCACGGAGGCCGCGGTCGTCGCCACCGCCGGGCCGGTGCGCCCGGACGGGACCCACCGGCCGGACCTCGGCACCCCGATCGACGGCGCCCGCGTCCACCTCCTCGACGCCGAGCTGCAGCTGGTGCCGCCCGGGGCGCCCGGCGAACTCTGCATCGCCGGCGACGGGCTGGCCCGGGGATACCTCGGCCGTCCGGGGCAGACGGCGGAGCGGTTCCTGCCCGACCCCTACGGACCACCCGGCAGCCGCCTCTACCGCACCGGCGACCTCTGCCGACTCCGCACCGACGGCACCCTCGAATTCCTCGGCCGCACCGACGAACAAATCGCCATCAACGGCTACCGCATCGAACCCGGCGAAATCGAAACCGCCCTACGCACCCAACCCCACATCGAAGCCGCCCTCGTCACCACCCGCACCCTCCCCACCGGCCGCCACCTCATCGCCTACGTCACCAGCACCAGCACCATCGACACCCACCAACTCCGCGACACCCTCCACCACACCCTCCCCCGCCACCTCGTACCCCACGCCATCATCGCCCTGCCCCACTTCCCCCTCACCCGCAACGGCAAGATCGACCGCAACGCACTCCCCGCACCGGATTCCGCCACCGTCCGCTCCGCGCCGCCCGGCGACGCCGTGCAGCGGCAGCTCGCCGGGATCTGGGCGACGGTGCTGGGCACCCCCGTCGCGGGCATCGGAGTCCGCGACGACTTCTTCGCCGTCGGCGGGCACTCCCTGCTGGCCACCCAGGTCACCGCGCAGGCCGGCGCCGCGTTCGAGGTCGACCTGCCGGTCGCGGCGCTGTTCCGGGACCCGACGATCGCGGGGCTGGCCGACGAGCTGCGCCGCGTCGAGCGCCGGCCCGGCTGGGTGGACACCGTGGCCGGCCTGCGCGAGGCCGTCGCCGCGCTCACCGAGGACCAGGCCCGACGAGCGCTGGCCGCCGCCACCCGGCCCGGCCCACCGTACGACGAGACAGGAGCGCCCCGATGAGCGGCCCGTCGCCCGACCCGGTAGCCACGCTGCTTCGACCGCCGCCCGGCTGGCCGGCGGAGGAGCACCGGCAGCTGCTGGTACGGCTGCTGCGCGAGCGGCTGGACACCACGCCGGCCGGTCCCGCCACCGTGGCCCAGCGGCAGCTCTGGTTCCTGCAACAGCTGGAGCCGACAAGCACCGCGTACCACATCCTGACCGTGGTGCGGATGACCGGCGAGCTGGACCTGCCGGCACTGCGCGGCGCGCTCGCCGCCGTCACGGACCGGCACGACCTGCTCCGGGCCACCTTCGCGATGGTCGACGACGAGGTGGTCGTGCGGATCGGTCCCTGCGCGCCGGTGCCGGTGCCGGTCGTCGACCTCGGTACGACGGACGCCGCGACCCGCGAGCAGCGGGTCCGGCAGGAGCTGGAGAGGGCCCACGACGAGCTGTTCGACCTGGCCGACGGCCCGCTGCTGCGGGCGGTGCTGATCCGGTGCGGGGCCGACGAGCACCTGCTCGCGGTCACCGTGCACCACATCGTCTTCGACGGTGGGTCCCGCCCGGTCTTCTGGAACCACCTCGCCACGGCGTACGGCGCGCTGCGGGCGGGGAGGACGCCGGACCTCGATCCGCCGGTGCCCGACGACGAGGACGACGAGGACGACTTCGCCGACGACCCGGAGGACCCGGACGCGGCACTGGCCTACTGGCGCGAGCGGCTGGCCGGCCTGCCCGACCTGGACCTGCCCGGCGTCCGCGACCGGGTGCCCGGGGCGTTGGCCGCCGGGCGGCGGCTGGACGTGCCGCTGGACCGCGGCGTGACGACCGCCCTCACCCGGCTGGGTCGGTCCCGGCGGGCCACCTCGTTCATGACGCTGCTGGCGGCGTACCTGGTGCTGCTGTCCGTGCGCACCGGCAGCAGCGACGTCGCCGTGCTGTCGCCGACGACGGGCAGGACGAGCGAGGCGGACGAGAGCCGGATCGGGTACTTCGTCAACACCGTGGTGCTACGCGGCGACCTGGCGGGCAACCCGACCTTCGCCGAGGTGGTGGACCGGGTCCGGGAGCTGACCCTCGGGGCGTACGCCCACATGGCGGTGCCGTTCGAACGGATCGTGGACGAGGTGCGCCCGGCGCGGGTGCCGGGCCGGATGCCGTTCTCGCAGTTCGCGTTCAGCGTGGAGGGCCGGCCCGCGCCCCCGCCCCGGCTCGCCGGCCTGAGCACCGCCTGGGTCGACGTCGACACCGGCACGGCGAAGTTCGACGTGCAGTTGGACGTCCTGACCGACGACTCGGGCGGGCTCGTGGCGGCCTGGACCTGGCGCGACGGGCTGTTCGACCCGGCGGACATGGCCGCCGTCGCCGACGACTTCGTGGCGCTGCTGGACGCGGTCGTCGCCGACCCGCACGCCACCGTCGACGCGCTGCCGGTGCGCCGGCCCGCGCCGGGCGTCCGGGCGGCGACCCCGCCGCCCGCGGCGCGTGCCCGGCCGGGCGGGACGGGCTCCGGCACGCTGGTGCACCTCGGCGGGCCGACCGACCGGCCGCCGCTGATCCTGCCGCACCCCGTCAGCGGCACGGTCGGCGCATACGCCGAACTCGCCCGGCTGCTGCCCGCGTACCACCTGGTCGGCATCGAGTCGGCCGCCGACGCCACCGGCGACTCCATCGACGCGCTCGCCGAGGCGTACCTGGACGAGGTCCTCGCCCGCTGGCCGGCCGGCCCGTACCGGCTGTGCGGCTGGTCGATGGGGGGCCTGCTCGCGTACGAGATGGCCCGCCGGCTGGTGCGGACCGGACGCTCCGTCGACCTGCTGGTGGTCCTGGACACCGCGCCCGGGCAGGCGCGCCCGGCCGGCGAGGGGACCGACGACGCCGCGACGGCGGCCCGGTTCGCCGCGGACCTCGCCGCGTCCCTCGGCCGGGGCCACCCGGCGCCGGCGGCGGCGACGCTCGCCGCGCTGCCGGTCGAGGAGCAGACGATGCTGCTGCGCCAGTGGCTGGTGGACGCCGGGGTGACCCCGGTGGCGCTGCCGGTGCGCGAGGTGCGCCGCCGGGTGGAGACCTTCGCCCGGCACGTCACCGCCGTGGCCGGGTACCGGCCGGAGGGCGCGGAGCTGCCGCTGACCGTCGTGCAGGCCTCCGCGTCGCCGCGCTGGCAGCCGCGCTGGGAGCGCTACGTCGGCGCCCGGACCACCGTCCACGAGTACGAGGGCGACCACTACTCCTTGCTGCGCCGGCCCACTGTGCAACGGATCGCCGGTTGGCTGGCCCGGGCGCTGGACGACCGGTGAGCGACGGCGCCCGGCGCCCGGCCCTCGGCGGGAGTTCCGGGCGGCCCCGCGGAGGGCGGGTGCCGTCAGGCGGTGGGGGCGCCGGCCGCGAGGGGCTGGTCCGGCGAGGCCAGCCCGGTCTCCAGGCACCGCCGGGTCTCCGCCAGCAGCTCGTCGGTGCGTCCGGCGCTGTAGGAGGAGGCAGCGGCGTACAGCTTGATGCGTAGCTGCTCCTGGCCGTCGAGCTGGTCGAAGTAGCCGCCCAGACCGGCGGTGTCGTCCAGCGCCGAGGTGCTGTCCAGCTCGATCGCCTCGGCGGTGGCGCCGGGCCAGTCGATCGCCCGCAGCAGGGAGTAGTTGACCGAGACCGGGGCCAGCAGGTGCACCGGCACCCCGCGCCGCTTCAGTTCCACGACGACCCGCTCGAAGGGGACGGCCTGGTGGCCGAGCGACTCGGCGGCCTGGTGGGCGACCCGGCGGCTGAGGTCGGCGAAGCCGATCCCCGGCGGCACGTCGACCCGCAGGACCGCGGCCTGGCTCAGCTGGCCGACGACGCGTTCGCAGTCGAGGAACGACCGCATGTCGACGACGAACGCCACCCGGAACGACCGGGTGGCCGCGGGCCCGCCCAGCGCGCCCAGCAGGGCCGCGGTGTACGCGGCGAACGGGGAGACCCGCAGGCGGCGCACGGCCGGCACGATCCCGCCGGAGGGGACGTGCGCCTGCGCAAGGTGGCCACCGGGGGCCGGGGGTGGCCCGTCCGGTGCCGCGTCGAACGGGTCGGTCAGGTCGGCCCCGGTCTCCACCGGGCCGAGCCGGCCGAACGTGTCGAGCCACCAGTCGAGGTCCTCCTCCGCCTGCTCCTCGCCCAGCTCGAAGAGCCGGTCGAGGACGTCGTCGATCGGCTCGGCGGCGGGTGGCTGGCCCGTGCCGGCGCCCAGCTCGGCTCCGTAGAGGACGGCCAGGTCGTCGACCAGCAGGTCGAGGGAGTGGTGGTCGAGAAGCGCCATGTGCGCGCGCAGCAGCAGGTAGGAGCTGCCCGTGGCGGTCCGGGCCAGCGAGACCGCCCAGCACGGCCCGGTCCACAGGTCCACCGGCCGCCGCAGGGCGGCCTGGCACCAGCCGACGGCGGCCCGGTCGTCGGGCACCTCGACGACCTCCAGGTCGGCCCGATCTCGGCCGTCGCACAGGACCACGTAGCCGTCGCGCTCGGCGAACGCCCGGCGCAGCAACGGATGCGCCTCGGCCAGCCGCCCGACGGCCCGTCGCAACGCCTCGACGTCGACGTCGCCGTCCAGGCGGTGGCACACCTGGGTCATCAGGGTCGCGGGACCGACCCGGCCGTCGAGACGGCACAGGTATTCCTGGTGTTCGCTCGTCTCGAAATGGTCCCGCACCCTGAATCCCCCGGAAGAATAGATGGCCCCGGCGGACCAAATATCAACTGATCTGCGAACTGACGAGATCGCCTACCGACGTTCCGGAAGACGCATTTCAGAGGGTCGTACCAGAATTGCCTCGGAGACCGTGGTCCCCTGTTTTCCAGCTGTCAGGCGAGCCGGCTCTTGCGGGGCCGAACCACGAGGTCGATGTCCACCAGAGTCGTTGCCGTGTAGCAGTGAGCACGCATCCTGACTCCCATCCGGAACCGCCGGGGTCCACTGTGGATAGACGTTAATGTCTCGATCCCGGCTCCGCAACCCGAAGTTCTTCCTGCGATAGGCGGTACCCACGCGCACAATTACCGCCCGCCGCTTTGCGCTCGCGGGAAGTAATCGTGGCGCGGACGGGAGGCGGGCCCGACCGGACGACGCGCGCCGCGCGGCCGGGACCCTGACGTCGCCTACCGCGCCTCGCCCGCCATCGCCCGGCGCAGGCTGAGCGGGCGCATGTCCGTCCACACCGAGTCGATGTGCTCCAGGCACCGGGCGCGCGGCCCGACGAAGCCCTCCTCCCGCCAGCCCGCCGGGATCTCCCGCCCGTCCGGCCAGATCGAGTACTGCTCCTCGTCGTTGACCACGACCCGGCAGATGTCGGCCGTCTCCGTCTGCTCCACCGTCATCTTCTTCTCCTCACAGCTCGGACACCTCGGTCAGGGCCCGGTCGATCCCGGCGATCCCGGCGGTCAACTCCTCCGCCGTGATGGTCAACGGAGGGAACAGGTGCAGCCGGTTGCCCGCCGCCAGCGGCCAGACGCCCTGCCGCTTGCACGCCGCCATGACGGCGGCCATCTCGGGCGCCAGCGTCCCGGGGGCCGCGTACGGTGCCAGCGGCTCGCGGGTCGCGCGGTCCCGGACCAGCTCGACGGCCCAGGCCAGGCCGACGCCGCGGACGTCGCCGACGATCGGGTGCCGCCCGGCCAGCTCGGCCAGCGCCGGGCCCACCACGTCGCGGCCGAGTGCGGCCGCCCGGTCGACCAGGTTCTCCTCCCGCAGCACCCGCAGCGCCGCCACGATGGAGGCGCAGGCCAGCGGGTGCCCCGAGTAGGTGAGCCCGCCGGGGTAGCGGCGGTGTGCGAAGTGGGCCGCCACCGCCCGGGACAGCAGCACCCCGCCCACCGGCACGTAGCCGGAGTTGACCCCCTTGGCGAAGGTCATCAGGTCGGGCACCACGTCCCAGAGGTCGCCGGCGAACCACCTGCCGCAGCGGCCGAAGCCGGTCATCACCTCGTCGGCGATCAGCAGGATGCCGTGCTCGTCGCAGAGCCGGCGGACGCCGGCCAGGTAGCCGTCCGGCGGCACCAGCACGCCGTTGCTGCCGACCACCGGCTCGACGAGGATCGCGGCGATCGTCTCCGGGCCCTCGTACCCGACGAGCCGGCGCAGGTGCTCCAGCGCCCGTTCGCCCTCCTGCGCGGCGTTCTCGGCGTGGAACTCGCTGCGGTACGGGTACGGGCCCGTGAAGTGCACGGCGCCGCCGCTGGCCGTGTCCACCGGCCAGCGGCGGGGGTCACCGGTCAACGCCAGCGCCCCCGCCGTCGCCCCGTGGTAGGACCGGTAGGCGGCGAGCACCTTCGGCCGCCCCGTGACCACCCGCGCCATCCGCACCGCGTGCTCCACGGCCTCCGCGCCGCCGGTGGTGAACAGGACCGTCTCCAGGTCCCCCGGTGCCACCTCGACGATCGCCCGGGCCGCCTCGTCGCGGACGTCGACGGCGAACGACGGCGCGATCGTGCACATCCGTCCGGCCTGCTCGCGCAGCGCCGCCACCAGGGCCGGATGCTGGTGACCCAGGTGCAGGTTGCCCATCTGGGCGTGCAGGTCGAGCCACCGGTTGCCCTGCTCGTCCCAGAACCAGCTGCCCGCGCCGCCGGCCACGCGCACCGGATCGATCTCCTCCTGCGCGGACCAGGGATAGAAGACCGGCCCGGTCACGACGCCTGCCGTTCGCGGACCAGGTCGACCTGCTCGGCCAGCGTCGGCGCCGCGAACACGTCCTGCAAAGAGAGCCGGACCTGGTACGCCTTGCGGATCCGACTGATCAGGCGGATCGCGAAGAGCGAGTCGCCGCCCAGGTCGAAGAAGTCGTCCCCGGGCTCGACGCCGTCGACCTTGAGCAGGGCGGCCCAGATCTGCCCGAGCTGGTCCAGCACCTCGGAGCGGCCGTCGTCGGTCGCCGGGCCGGACGGCGCGGCGGTCGGCTGCGCCGTGTCCGGGGCGGCCTCCGGCGCGGCGGTCGGCCGCCCGGGGGCGGCGGGCACCAGTTCCAGCCGTCCCGCCGTGGTCCACCGCACGGTGGCCCCGGTGTCCCGCATCCGCGCCCCCGGCGTCCCGGCGTACGGGTCGTCGACCTCGCCGACGCCGCTGACCCACAGCCGCCCCGGGGTGTTCACCGGCACGGGCCGCGCGCGGTCGTCGAGGACGTAGCAGCGGGCCACGGCCGGCAGGTCGTCCTGGCCGACCAGCGCGTCCGGCAACCGCGCCGGGTTCCAGCCGTCGAGCACGGCCCGCAGCTCCCGGCGGGGCATGGCGGACAGCTCCCCCACCGGCCGCTCCTGGTCGGCGACGAGCTGGTCGAGCACGGTCAGCATCGAGTCGAGGATCCGCTGGACGGTGGCCCGGTCGAACAGGGCGAGGCGGAAGTCGAGGCTGCCCACCATCCGGTCCTCGCCGACCTGGTTCACGGCCAGCGCCAGGTCGTACTTCGCCGAGGTCCACTCCGGCGGTTCCAGCCGCAGCGCCTCGACCGCGCCCAGCCGGAACCGGTCCGGCACCGCCCGGCCGTACCGGACGCAGACCTGCACCAGCGCGGAGACCGCCGGGTCCCGGCGCGGGCGCAGCTCGCCGACCAGCGTGTCGAAGGGCACCCGGCGCAGCTCCAGCGCGGTCAGCACGCTGCCGCGTACGTCGTGCAGGAACTGGGCCACGGTGGCGTCGGAGTCGACCCGGATCCGCAGCGGCAGCAGGTTGACCAGGCAGCCGATCAGGTCGCGGGTCGACTCGTCGTCGCGTTGCAGGCTCGGCGTGCCGATCAGCAGGTCGTCGCCCGCGCCGTACGCGTTCAGGGTGCGGGCGAACGCGGCGGTCAGCAGGGTGAACGGGCTGGTCCGCGCGGCGGCGGCCGCCGCCACCAGCCGGGCGGCGAGGTCGTCGTCGACGGTGAAGCGCACCGACCCGCCCCGGTGGTCCAGGACCGGCGGCCGGGGCCGGTCCGTCGGCAGGGCGATCACCTGCGGGGCGCCGTCCAGGTAGCGCCGCCACCGGGCGAGCTGGTCGGCCGCGCCCGGCCCGGCGAGTTCGGCCTGCTGGCGGCGGGCCACGTCCGCGTACCGGCACGGCACGTCCGGCAGCCGGAGCGGCTCCCCCCGCGCGTACGAGGGGTAGAGCTGGGCCAGCTCCGCGAAGAAGATCTCCGCCGCGGTCGGGTCGGCGGCGACGTGGTGCACCACCAGCAGCAACGCCGTCCGGCCGGCGGGCAGCAGCACGGTCGCCACCCGGATCGGCCACTCCCGGGCGAGGTCCCACCGGCGGTCGCGGAATCCGGTCACCCGCTCGTCGCCCGCCCAGCCGTCGGCCGGCGCGTCGGTGAGGTCGAGCCGCGCGATGGTGAGCGGCGCCGCCGGGTGGATGCGCTGGACCGGTTCCTCGTCGACCTCGACGATGGTGGTCCGCAGCGCCTCGTGCCGCCGGACGATCTCGTCGACCGCCGCGTGCAGCGCGCCGGCCTCCACCGGCCCGGTCAGCTCGACCGCCGCGTCGAGGTGGTACGCCGCTCCGCTCGTGCCGGCCTGCTCGGCCAGCCAGATCGCCCGCTGCGCCACGGAGAGCGGAGCCGTCACGTCGTCCGCCCCGGCGTCGTCGCGCCGTTCGAGGGTTGCCGCGCGGGGCAGTTCCAGCGTCGGGGCGGCCTCGGCGTCGTGGCGCACCGTCAGCACCGGCGCGACGTCCCGGGGCACGGTCAGCGCGTTGTCCGCGTCCGCCCCGGTGACCGCCAGACGGATCCGGTCGCCCGCCGCGAACCGGTACGCGATCGGGTGCAGCTCGATCTCCAGGCGGGAGTCGCCGGGAGCGCCGTCGACCTGGCCGCAGCCCTCGGTGACGTAGAGGGAGGTGCCGTCGGGGGCGACCGACTCCAGGTAGGCGAAGACGTCCGCCGGGCCGTCGGTGACCCGGGCCGCCAGGCGCAGCACCGGGGCGCCGACCAGCTCGACCGCCTCGGTCAGCGGGTCGGAGGTCCAGCACAGCGCCCGGGTGTCGTTGTCCGTCAGGTCCGGCCGCTGGAAGGGCGAGCCGTAGCCGCTGGCCCACCGGCTGGTCTTGCCGGACGTGGTGGCGTAGTCGACCTCGTACCGCCGGGCCTCGCCGGCCCGGGGTTCCGGTCCCAGCTCGCCGGCCGGGCCGAGGTGCCAGGTGCCGGTCGTCGCCGGCTCCGGCGGCCAGGACCGGGCGGTACGCCACGCGTCGGCGCCCAGCACGTGGTACCGGACGGCCGGGCCGTCCATGATCCCGGTGTCGCGGCCCCGCAGCCAGTGGTCGAACCAGCGCACGTGCTCGTCGGCCAGGTTGTAGCCGGCGCCGCCCAGCACCCCGCCGGTGTGCGGCCAGGGGCCGATGACCACCCGGTGCGGCACGGTCAGCCGGCGGGCCCACTCGGTCGCGTCGCGCGCCCAGACGTCGTGCCAGCCGCCCAGGTGGTAGACGGCGACCCCGGAGGCGTTGATCGCCTCCAGCAGCGCCGACGGGCTGCGGGTCAGGTACGCCGCCTCGCCGGTGTCGACCAGCCGCGACTCGCGCCCGGGCAGGCCGGCGAACATCGTCCGGACGTCCCGGTTCGCCACGTGCTGCTCGCGGGCGGCGGCCAGCAGGAGGCCGTCGGGGTCGTCGTCGAGGGGCGCGACCGGACCACGCAGATCGAGTTCGCGCACGTCCTCGCCCCAGGCGCGGGCGAAGTCGTCCCGGAACACCCCGCCGTCCCAGGCGAATCGGTGCAGGTCGAACAGCGCCATCTGCGGGAAGATCGCCGCCAGGTGCGGCGGGGCGGTGCTCGCCGCCAGGTACTGCGAGACCCCGAGGTAGGAGCGGCCGAACATGCCGACGCGGCCGTCGCACCAGGGCTGGGCGGCGATCCACTCGGTGACGTCGTACGTGTCGGTCGCCTCGGCCGTGGCGAACGGGCCGTCGCTGGTGCCGAACGACGCGCCGCTGCCCCGGCTGTCCACCACCACCACGACGTAGCCGCGGGCCAGCAGGCGCTGCGCGACCGGGAAGGCCCGCAGCGTCACCTCCCCGGGGGCCACCTCGGCCACGCCGAGGTCGTCGATGTCGGTGAGGTCGACGTCCGCCAGTTCGGCGCGGACCACCGCCAGGAAGTCGTCGCGCCCGGGGCGCGGCGACACCTGGTGGTAGCGGTCGTGGGCCCAGACGGCGGGCGCGGGGTCACGCTGGCCGACCGGCCGGAAGACGTACGCCGCCAGCCGGGTCCCGTCGCGGGTGGCCACGTACTGCGAACGGCAGGTCCAGGTGCGGCTCATGCCAGGTCGGCCCGTCCGTAGAGTTCCCGCGCCGGCACCCCGACGTCGGCGCAGCGCTGGAAGAACTCCGCCATCTGCTTGAGCTGGTACGACTCGTCGGTGTAGTTCGTCGCCATGACGAACACCAGCCACGGCTCGCGGCCCATCGCGTACACGTACGCCTGCCGGGCCCGCAGCCGCCGCACGATGCCCATCGCCTCGACGGCGTCGGAGCCGTTGAGCTTGCGGCTGCGGCTCATCTTCTGGTCGATGCGGCGGGAGAAGAGCGGACCGTACATCCAGGACAGCGGGGCGCCGTCGCACTCCATGCCGAGGAACGCCATGTCGACGTCGCCGATCATGTCGTGGATGTGGCCGAACAGGGCCGGGTCGACGCAGCGGTTGTCCGCGCCGAAGTAGAGGTTCTTCCCGCCGGTACGCACCGAGTAGGTGACCTTCGCGGCGATGTCGAGGTCGCAGTGCTCGCCGACGAACGGGCACACCACGATCTGCCCGTCGGGCAGCTCGATGGTCTCGCCCGGCTCCACGTCGACCACGTTGGGGAAGCCGAGCGCCTCCAGGCACAGCCGCAGCGACGGGTCCTGCAACGCCCCGGCGGCGGTCTTCGGCACCACCACCGTGCCGATGCGGTGCCGCAGCTTCAGCAGGCTGGCCAGTTCGAGGTGGTCCTGGTGCCCGTGCGTGATCAGCACGTAGTCGATGACGTCGGGCAGGTCGGCGTAGGCGTACCGGTCGCCGTCGCCGAGGGCGTCGGACAGGAACGGGTCGGTCATCACGGTGACCGGGCCGGACTGCACGACCACGCAGGCGTGCCCGAAGTAGCGCACCCGCAGCCCCGGGCCGTCCAGGTTGCGGTCCGGGCTGCCGCCGGGCTCGGCGGAGAACAACCCGCTGAAGGTCGCCAGGTCGGCGTCGGAGACGTCGAACGCCTCCCGCAGCTCGCCGAAGGGCCGGGCCGTGGTCATGGTGGAGAAGAGCAGGTCGATGCGGGGGTCCCGCAGCGGCATGGTGGCCTGCACGTGCCCGTTGCCGGGGAACCGCGGGGTGGTCATCGCGAAGGGCCGCTCGTCGCCGGTGGCCAGCGACAGGTCCACCGAGTGGGCGGTCTCGTCGAAGTGCCGCGAGCGGTAGAGCATCCGCTCGGCGAGCCGGATCCGGGCGTGGTCGTTGAGGTCGTAGACCAGCTCGACGTAGCCGCGCAGGGCCGGCGGGATCTCGCCGTAGCGGGGCGTCAGGTCGAAGCCGTCGGCGAGCTTCTCCAGGTTGACCGTCAGCTCGTCCATCGCCGCCGACAGCTCCGGCATCGGCCCGTCGGCGAGCCGGGTCGCCAGGTCGGACACCCCGTCGAGCTGGTCGTCCTCGAGGTCGACGAACATGCCGCCGCGCAGCTTCGGGTCGCGGGCCGAGCGGCGGTGCAGCGCCGGCGCGTCGAGGAACGAGCGCAGCAGCGGCACGTGCAGCTTGGCGAAGTTCATCGCCGCCGGCACCGGCGACACCAGGTTCAGCCAGGCGTAGTAGCGGTGGATCAGCGGTTCCAGCGCCAGGTTGGGCCGGGCGTGCACCAGGTCGTGGCTGGCGAAGGGCTGGTTCATCGTTCTCCCCCGGTCGGGTCGACCCGCAGGCGGTCACGGACGCTCCGGACGACCGCTGCGAGGTGGTGGAAGTCTTCGTCGTCGGTGGGGGTGTCCAGCACGAAGGTGTGCACCCCGGCCCGGACCATCGCCAGCAGCCGCTCGACGGCACCGGCGTGGTCGGCCACCAGGTACGGCCCGTCCGCCTGGCCGGAGCGGAACGGCGCGAGCCGGTACGCCGGGTCGACGGTGACGGCGCCGTGGCCGGCCTCCGCCTCGGCGAAGAGCCGCTGCTTCCAGACGGAGTCGGTGTTGGCCATGGTGACCGCAGTGATCTTCGCGCCGTCCGGGTCCTCCGGGAAGCGGGCCTCGGCGACCCGCTCGGTCTCCTCCGCCGTCTCCCGGGTCAGCAGCCCGAAGTTCAGCGCGCCCGGCGCCCCGTCGGCGTCGGGCCGGGCCGCCGTGAGCATCTGGATGCCGGTGGCGCCCACCCGCTCGGCCACCTCCCGGGCGGCCGGGGACTGCCCCGCGACGAACAGCCGGGGCAGCAGGTGCGCGGGGAGGCCGGGGGTGAGCTGCAACCGGGACACCTGGTAGAACCGCCCGTCGAAGCTGAACGGGCGGCGGCTGCCCAGCACCCCCATCATGATCTCGACGTACTCGGCGAGGCGCGCGTACCGGTCGTCGTGGTCCAGCCGGTCGCCGAGCGCGTCCAGGTCGCTCACGGCGGTGCCGGTGATCAGGTTGAGGTCGATGCGCCGCTGGTAGAGCAGGCCGAGCGAGGCGACCATCCGGGCCGCGGTGAACGGGTGCTGGTAGACGGGGTTCACCGCGACCAGCGGGCTGAGCCGGGTGGTGCCGGCCGCCGCGGCGGTCGCCAGGACCCAGGGGTCGAGCACCGCGCCGCTGCCGGTGAAGATGAGCACCCCGTCGAGGTCCGCCGCGTCGGTGCGGCGGATGACGGACATCGCCGTGTCCGCGTACGCGGTCAGGTCCCGGACCCGGGGCACCACGGTGATGAAGCTGACGTCGGGCACGGCCTCACGCTCCCTCTTCGGTGACCGCGGCGAGCGCGGCCCGGATCTCCTGCGCCTCGCGCAGCTTGCCGTCGATCACCTCGACGAGCGCGGCGACGGTGGGGGTCTGCAGGAAGACGCCGAGTTGCAGGTCGACGTGAAAGGCCTGGGCGAGGTCCCGCAGCGTCCGGGCGGCGCTGAGCGAGTCCGCGCCGAGCATCAGCAGCGAGTCGTGCAACCCGATCCGGTCCACCCCGAGCCGGCGGCGCCACACGGCGGCCACCGCCTCCTCCAGGACCGAGCCGGCGGCCGGCTGGGCGTCGGCGGCCGGGGCCGCCGGCGTCGGGCCGGTCACGGGCGCCACGGCCACCGGGTCGACCCAGTGCCGCGACCGCTGGAACGGGTACGTCGGCAGGCCGACGCGACGCCGCGACGCGCCCTCGTGCAGGGCGGCCCAGTCCACCTCGACGCCCCGGCACCACAGCTCGCCGAGCGCGCCGAGCAGCCCACGGAGGCTCCCGGCGTCGTCGGTCAGGGCCAGCGTCGACGCCTCGGCCGGGCCGACGGCCAGCGTCAGGTCGGCCTCGGCCGGCGCGGGCGGCGCGGGCGGGTGGCCGCCGGCGCGCAGGGCGCGCCCGGCCTCCGCCACCGTCCAGCGGCCGTCGACGACGGCGGCCGTCACGGCGCCCGGACCCTCGCCGTGGGCGGCGACCGGGGACACGCCGCAGGCGCCCAGCAGCCGGGCGAGCGCGAGCTGCCCGGTGACCGTGGCCGCGTCGGAGCCCGCCCCGCCGGCGGCCGGGTCGACGCCCAGCTCACCGGCCACCCGGTCGACCTCCGCCCGCAGCCGGGGCAGGGCGTCGCACAGTGCGGCCAGGTCGGGGCAGGTGGCGGGGAACGCGTACGCCACCGTGGCGGTCTCCGGCGACGCCCCGCCCGCGCCGACGGCGGACAGCGCGCGGGCCGCCTCGCCGGCGTCGGTCGCCACCACGAAGGCCCGGTGGCGCAGCGCGCGACGGCCGACCTGGCTGGTGTACGCGACGTCGGCGAGGGCCTGCTCGGGGTGGCGCCCGAGGTGCTCGGCGAGCCGGCCGGCGGCGGCGGCCAGCGCCTCGCCGCCGGCCGCGGAGACGGCGAGCAGCACGGCCGGCGGATTCGGCCCCGGCGGCGCGGGCGGCGGCGCCTGTTCGAGGATGACGTGCGCGTTGGTGCCGCCGACGCCGAACGAGCTGACCGCCGCCCGGCGCGGCCCGGTGGCCTCGGGCCAGTCCCGCAGCATGTCGTTGACGCGGAACGGCCCCCGGTCGAGGGAGGTCTGCGGGTTGGGCTTGCGGAAGTGGATCGACGGCGGCAGTTCGCCGTGGTGGATGGCGAGGACCGCCTTGATCAGCGAGGTCACGCCGGAGGCCGTGTCGAGGTTGCCGACGTTCGGCTTGACCGAGCCGATCACCCATCCGGCGCCCGACGCGCCGGCCGCGCCGTACGCCTCCTCCAGGGCGGACACCTCGATCGAGTCGCCCATCAGGGTGCCGCTGCCGTTGGCCTCGACGTACTGGATGGAGCCCGCCTCGACGTCGGCGACCCGCAGCGCCCGGCGGATCACCCGCACCTGGCCCGACCGGCCGGGGGCCACGAAGCTGACCTTGCCGGCGCCGTCGTTGTTCACCGCCGAGCCCTTGACCAGGGCGTAGATCCGGTCGCCGGCGTCCTCGGCGTCCTCCCGGCGGCGCAGCACCACCACGCCGGCGCCGTCGCCCAGGTGGTAGCCGGCGGCCTCGGCGTCGAAGGCCCGGCAGCGGCCGTCGGGCGAGTTGATGCCGTCGGCCTCGTGCCGGTAGCCGCGCGGGACCGGGTTCTTGACGCTGACCGCGCCCACGATGGCCATGTCGCACTGGTAGTCGAGCAGGCTGCTGATGGCGTGGTGCAGCCCGACCAGGGCCGAGGAGCAGTTGGTCTGCACCGTCATGCTGGGCCCGGTCAGGTCGAGCTTGTACGAGATGCGGGTGGCCAGGTTGTCCTTGTCGCTGGCGACGGCCATGCCCAGCCGGCCGGCGGAGTCGACGAGCTCCTGCTGGGGCAGCAGGTGGTAGAGCAGGTACTGGTTCAGGCCGCAGCCGGCGTACACGGCGATGTCGCCGGGGAAGCGGCGGCTGTCGTAGCCGGCGTCCTCCAACGCCTCCCAGGCGCACTCCAGCAGGATCCGGTGCTGCGGGTCGATAAGCGTCGCGTCCGTCGGCGAGTAGCCGAAGAACTGGGCGTCGAACCGGTCGGCGCCCTCGATGCCCGACCACACCGGCACGTACGCCGGGTCGGCGCGTTCCTCGGCCGGGACGGCGTCCAGCTCGGCGGCGGTCAGCTCGCGGCCGGCGTCGACGCCGTTGCGGAGGAGCTCCCAGAACTCGGCGACGTTCGCCGCGCCCGGAAACCGTCCGCTCATCCCCACGACGGCGATGTCCATCTCGCTGCTCATCGACTTCCCACTTCCTGAATACGCTGGCGCATCAACCGGCGGCGGTTCGCCACCTGCTCGTTGCGGTCGGGCCCCGGGTCGACGGACGGGTCCGTCGCCGGGCGCGCGGGCTCGCCGAGGTGCTCGGCGAGCTTGCGCACGGTGGTGTGCTCGTACAGGTCGACGAGCGGGAACTGCCGGCCGAGGAGTTCCTGGAGCCGGATGTGCACCTGGACCAGGCTCAGCGAGTTGCCGCCGACGTCGAAGAAGTTGTCGTCGAGCCCGACGGCGCCGGCGCCGAGGACGTCCAGCCAGATCTCGGTGACCTGGGCCTGGAGCCCGCCGGCCGCCGGGGCGAGCGGCCGGGCCGTGGCGCCCGCGCCCAGCCGGGCCAGCGCCTCGGTGGCCTCGGCCGCGACGGCGCGCCGGCTCACCTTGCCGGTCGCCGTGGTGGGCAGCTCGTCGACCAGGTGCAGCAGCGGCACCATGAACTCCGGCAGCCGCTGCCGCAGGTGGGTGCGCAGGTCGTGCAGCAGGTCCCGCCGCGCGGTGGCGCCCAGCGGGTCGTTGGCCAGCTCCGGCCAGTCGGCGCGTCGGGCCCGCGGCGGGGTCCAGCCGACCGTGTCGTCCGGGCGGGACGCGGGCCAGAACCGCAGGTCCATCGTGTACGGGTCGCGCGCGGTCGACGGCACCACGGCGGTCCGTCGGCCCAGCGCCTCGCCGATGCTCCAGCAGTCCTCCGGGTCGACCCCGGGCGGCAGCTCTCCGGTCGGGCGGGTCACCGGGTCGGCGTCGGCGAGACCGGCCAGCCGGCGTACGGGGCCGGCGACCGTGACCAGCCGCGCGTTGGGCACGTCGCGTACCTCCACCGGGCGGTTGCGGTTGCCGCGCAGCAGGCTCCGCAGCCGGGCGACGTCCAGCCCGTCGCGCGTCCAGTCCAGCCGCACCGGCTCGACCGGCCCGGCGGCGTCGCCGTCGGGGGCGGTGCCCACGTGCAGGACGACGTCGTAGCGGAACGCGCTCAGCTCGTTGGCCTGCCGGCCGCGCTTGAGGTGCAGCTCCACCCCGGTCACCCCCGGCAGCCAGTCCGGCGCGGTGAGGAACAGGTCGGGGGCCAGCACCAGCTCGTCGTCGGCGAGCACCCGGGCGGCGACGCGGCGGCGCAGCTCGGCGACGGTCAGCCCGGCTTCCGGCTCGGCGCCCAGCTCCACCGAGGCGTGGAACACCTCCAGCAGGTCGAGGTCGCGGACGTCGCCGAGGTAGATCCGCCCGCCGGGCGAGGCCGCGGTGACGGCCGCGCGCAGCACCCCGCGCAGGTAGTCGTGGTGCGGGAAGTACTGGGTCACCGAGTGCAGCACCACGGTGTCGAAGCTGCCGGCCTCGATGCCGGTGATGTCGTCGGCCTCCCGCAGCAGCAGCGTGACCGAGTCCCGGTCCACGCCCTCGGCGTCGAGCCGCTGTTCGAGCACCTTCAGGCCGGCGGCGGAGAAGTCGGTGCCGACGTACGCCTCGCAGTCCGGCGCCAGCGCCAGCGTCAGGTTGCCCGTGCCGCAGCCGAGTTCCAGCAGCCGGCGGGGGCGCAGCTCCCGGATCCGCCGGACCGCCTGGTCGATCCACTCGCCCATCTCGACGTCGGTGAACGGCGCGCCCGTGTAGCTGCTGGTCCAGATCGCCTGCTGGGCCTCCTCGGCGGGACCGGCCTCGGTGTACATCCGGTCGTAGAGCAGCCGCCAGTCCGACACCCGGGTGGTGGCCGGCGCCCCGCCCCGATCGGCTCCGGCCGGCGCCGACGATCCGCCGCGCTGCCGGGGCACGACCGCCGCCACGATCCGCTGCTCGCCGCCGCCCGGCGCCTGGGCGAGCGCGGCCACGGCGGCGGCCACCCCGGGGTGGGCCCGCAGCGTCGCCTCGATCTCGCCCAGCTCGATCCGGAACCCGCGGACCTTCACCTGGTGGTCGGCCCGGCCCAGGAACTCCAGCCGCCCGTCGTGGCTGAACCGGCCCCGGTCGCCGGTGCGGAACAGCCGCCCGCCGTCGCCGTACGGGTCGGGGACGAACCGCGTCGCCGTCAACGCCGGCTGGTCGAGGTAGCCACGGGCCAGGCCGGCCCCGCCGACGTACACCTCGCCGGCGAAGCGGGGCGGCACCGGCCGCATGGCCTCGTCCAGGACGTAGATCCGGGTGTTGCCGATGGGCCGCCCGACGCTGCCGACCCGCTCCGGTCCGGTGACCACGTCCAGGGTCACGTCGGCGGAGATCTCCGACGAGCCGTAGAGGTCGACCAGGACGCAGCCGGGCAGGGCCGCCAGCCAGCGCGCGGCCAGGTCGGGGGTGAGCGCCTCCCCGCTGGAGTGGCAGTAGCGCAGCGCCGCCAGGCGTCCGCCGACGTCGGCGACGCCGTCGAGGATGGCCCGCAGCAACGACGGTACGGCCACCAGGCGGGTGACCCGGTGCCGGGCGAGCAGGTCGACCAGGCGTACCGGGTCGCGTCCGACGTCCTCGGGCACCACGACGACCGGGGCGCCGGCGAAGAGCGGCAGGAACATCTCGCCGCCGGAGTCGAAGAAGCTCAGCGAGGTCTTGTGGCTGCCCACCTCGTCCGGCCCCACCGGGAAGCGGTCCATGATCCAGCGTTGTCGGTTGACGATGCCCCGGTGCAGGCCGAGTACGCCCTGCGGGGTGCCGGTGGAGCCGGAGGTGTAGACGACGTAGGCCACGTCGTCGGGGTGGGCCGTCGGCCGCGGATCGCGGTCGTCCTCGGTCGCGAGGGACGCCTCGGCCGGGTCGACCACCTCGACGTCCGGGAGGCCGACGGCCGCGCCGGGGGCGGCGACGAGCAGCCGGGCCCCGGAGTCGGCGAGCATGAACCGCAGCCGCTCCACCGGGTACGACGGGTCGAGCGGCACGTAGGCGGCGCCGGTCTTGAGGATCGCCAGCACGGCCGTGAGGCTGACCGTGGAGCGGGGCACCAGCAGGCCGACCCGGGTGCCCCGGCCGGCGCCCAGCCCGATCAGCCGGTGGGCCAGCCGGTTCGCCGCCGCGTTGAGTTCGGCGTAGGTGAGCCGGGTGGTGCCGTCGACGGCGGCCGGCGCGTCCGGGGTCCGGCGGGCCTGCTCGGCGACGATCTCCGGCGCGCACCGGTCGGTGTCGTAGTCGGCCGTGGTGTCGTTCCACTCCACCAGCACCTGCCGGTGCCGCTCGGCGCCGAGCAGGGGCAGGGCGCCGACGGGGGTCGCCGGCGCCGCGACGGCCGCGGACAGCAGCGCGGTCAGCGCCTCGGCCAGCACGCCCATGGTGTCGGCGTCGAACAGGTCGGTGCTGTAGTCGAAGGTGCCCAGCAGTTCGCCGTCGTGCTCGCCCAGGTAGAGGGAGAGGTCGTAGTAGGTGGCCCGCTGCCGCACCGGCCGGCTCCGTACCCGCAGCCCGGCCCAGTCCCCCAGCGCCCCCTCGTGGTTGAGCACCATCGGCGTGAGGCCGAGCCGGTCGGTGCCGCGCCCGTGCTGGTAGGCGAAGGCCGCGCTGAGCAGCGCGCCGCGGCTGGCGTCGGCGGCCTGCCCGAGCCCCTCGACGATCCGCCCGAACGGCACCTCGGCGCGGTCGGAGGCGGCCAGCACCGCGTCGTGGGCCGCCCGGGCCAGGGCGCCGAACTCCGGGTCGGCGGACAGGTCCACCGGCACCGGCAGCGGGTTGACCAGGTAGGCGACCAGGTCGGCGAAGCGGCCGCGGACCCGGCCGGCGTGCACGAAGCCGAGCGGGAACGTCGCCTGGCCGGCGTAGCGCGACAGCACCGCCGCGTAGCCGGCGAACAGCACGGCGGTGCGGCTGACCCCCTGCGCGGCGGCGAGCGCGTCGATCCCGGCGCGCAGGTCGGCGTCGAGCCGGAACGCGTGGGCGGCGCCCCGGAAGGTGCGCACCGACGGGCGGGGCCGGTCGGTCGGCAGGTCCAACGGCACGAGGTCAGCGACCTGGGCCTGGCACGTCGCGGTCAGCTCCCGGCCGGCGGGGCCGTCCAGGAAGGACCGCTGCCAGGCCACGAACTCGGCCGGGTGGGCGGCGGGTGCGGGCGGCACCGCGTCGTCCCCGGCGGCGTGCCGGCCGTAGCCGGTCGCCAGGTCCTCGACCAGCACCGCCAGCGACCACACGTCCATGACGCTGTGGTGGGTGCAGAGCAGCAGCGTGTGGCGGTCCGTCGCGTGCCGGAACAGCACGGCGCGCAGCAGGGGCGGGCCGGCGAAGGCGACCCCGAGTTCCGCCTCGATCTCCTCGTCGAGCCGGCCCGCCGGCCAGCCCGCCGCGTCGCGCACCTCCAGCGTGACCTCGGCGTCGTCGGCCACCCGCTGGGTCACCTCGGCGCCGGCGTCGTCGTAGCGGGTGAGCAGGGCCGGGTGCCGCACGCCGAGGTCGCGCACGGCGCGGGCCAGCGCCGCGGCGTCCAGCTCGCCGTCGACGGTGACCGCGCGGCACAGGTTGAGGTTGGCCGGGTCCTCGGCGAGGGCGCCCTGGAACCAGATCGCCCGCTGGCCGTACGACAGCGGGTAGGGCCCGTCGGCGGCGGCCGGGGTGGCCGGCGGGTCGGCCGGCGCGGGCGCGGACGGCAGCGCGGCGGCCAGTTCGGCCACCGTGCTGTCGCCCAGCAGGTCGGTCAGGGCGGGGCGGACGCCCCACTCCCCCTCGATGAGGTGTTGCAGCTCCACGGCCCGCAGCGAGTCGAACCCGAGTTCCGGCAGGGAACGGTCCGGGTCGATCCGCTCCGGGTCGACGTCGAGCAGCCCGCCGGCCAGGGCGCGCAGCCGCTGCGCCTGCGCCGGCGCGGCGGCCGGGGCGGGGCGCGCCGCCGGGCGCAGGGGGTCGTCCGCGACGATCGTGGCGCTGCCCGCCGCGTACGCCCGCGCGCAGTCGCCGCGACGGGTCTTGCCGCTGGTGGTGACGGGGATGGTGCCGGGCGGTACGGCCAGCACCCGGTGCAGGTCCAGGCCGTGGACGGTCACCACGGCCCGGCGGGCCGCCTCGGCGATGGCCGGCGCGTCGTCCGACGCGGTGTCGGAGCGGGTCTCGTACCACAGGACCACGGCCTCGCCCACGCCGTGGCCGTCGTCGGCGACGTCCACGCCGAACGCGGCGATCCGCCCGCCGAGGCGGGGGCAGGCGGCGCGGACGGTCTGCTCGATGTCGTCCGGGTAGTGGTTCTGGCCGCGGATGACCACCGTCTCCTTGATCCGGCCGCGCACGTACAGGTGGCCGTCCTGGCGGAAGCCGAGGTCGCCGGTGCGCAGCCAGGGGCCGTCGTCGGGGTCGCCGCCGAGGGTGGCGTGCAGGGTCCGCGCGGACTCCTCCGGCCGGTTCCAGTACCCGTCGACGACGCTGCCGCCCCGGACCCAGATCTCGCCGGCGGAGCCGTCGGGGACGGGGTGGCCGGTCGGGTCGACGATCCGGACCTCCGCCTCGGGCAGGATCTCGCAGCCGACCACCTCCGTGCCGGGGCGGTGGGCGGGTCCGGCGGGGTCCGGGTCGGCCACCGTGGTCACGACGGGCCGCTGCGCCCGCGCCCGCCCGGCGACCAGCAGCGTCGCCTCGGCCAGCCCGTAGCAGGGCAGGAAGGCCCGCTCGTCGAAACCGTGCGGGGCGAACGCCTCGGCGAACGCGCGCAGGGTCGCCGCGCGTACGGGCTCGGCGCCGTTGAACGCCACCCGCCAGGAGCTGAGGTCCAGGGCGGCACGGTCGGCCTCGGCGACCTTGCGCACGCACAGGTCGTAGGCGAAGTTGGGCCCGCCGCTGATGGTGGCCCGGTACCGGCTGATCGCCTGGAGCCACCGCACCGGGGTGCGGATGAACGTCGCCGGGTCCATCAGCACCGTCGGCACGCCGAGGTAGACGGGGGTGAGCAGGGTGCCGATCAGCCCCATGTCGTGGTGCGGGGGCAGCCAGGAGGCCATCACCGTCGCGTCGTCGAAGGCGAAGGAGCGGCGGATGGCCCGCAGGTTCTCCAGCAGGTTCGCGTGGCTGACCATCACGCCCTTGGGGGTGCTGGTGGTGCCCGAGGTGTACTGGAGGAACGCCAGTCCGCCCTCGGCCACCGCCGGCTGCCAGCCGGCGGGCGCGGCGTCGAGCGACTCCAGCTCCAGGACCGGCAGCCGGCGACCGGGCATGAGCGTGGTCAGGTCGACGGCGCTCGTGACCGAGCGGGCGGCCAGCACCGCGGTGGCCTGCGCGTCGTCGAGGATCCGCCCGACGACCGGGGCACTGGCCCGGTTGAGCCGGGCGGCCAGCGGCACCGGCACGGTGCCGGCGTAGAGGCAGCCGAAGAAGCCGGCGAGGAAGTCGACACCCGCCCCGACGAGCATCAGCACCCGGTCACCGGGACGGCAGTGCCCGGCCAGGGCCGCGCCGACCCGGCGGGCCCGGGCGTCGAGGGTGGCGTAGTCCACCGTGTCGGCGGAGCCGTCCTCGGCCACCAGGTGCAGGGCGGGGCTGTCGGGCTGGACCCGCGCCTGGTGCGCCAGGGCGGCGCCCAGGTTGACGACGTCGGTCGCCTCGTGGATCAGGGCGCCGGGGTGCTCGGTCATCTGGCTCTCCACTCGCTGCACAGGGGTCGGACCGGGGGTCACGGCTGCCCGGGCGCGAGCCGGGCGGCCAGCTCCGCGACCGTCGGCGCGTCGAAGATGACCGCCACCTCGACGTCCACCCCCAGCTTCGCGCCGGCCATGGCCACGATCCGGGTGGCCGTGAGGGAGTCCCCGCCGAGGTCGAAGAAGTCGTCGTGGATGCCGATGCCCTCGCGTCCGAGCACGTCGCACCAGATGTCCAGGAGCACCCGCTCACGCTCGTCACGCGGCCCGTCGGCCCCGGCGGCGCCGGGCTCGTCCTGGCCCGGCGGCGGCAGCGCCGCGACGTCGAGCTTCCCGTGGTTGGTCAGCGGCAGCCGGGGCAGGCTGACGAAGGCCGCCGGCACCAGGTAGTCCGGCAGCCGCCGGCGCAGGTGCGCGCGCAGGTCCGCGGTGCCCGGCAGGTCGTCGCCGACGACGTAGCCGACCAGCCGGGCGTCCCCGCCGGGCGGGTCCCGGCGTACGACGACGGCGGCCTCGCGCACCGCCGGGTGGCGGCGCAGCGCGGACTCCACCTCGCCCGGCTCGATGCGGTAGCCGCGCAGGTTCAGCTGCCCGTCGCCCCGGCCGAGGAACTCCAGGACGCCGTCCGGCCCGAAGCGGGCCAGGTCGCCGGTGCGGTAGACGCGGGCGCCGGGCGCGTCGGCGAACGGGTCGGGCAGGAACCGCTCCGCGGTCAGGGCCGCGTTGCCGAGGTAGCCCCGGGCCAGCCCGGCCCCGCCGACGTACACCTCCCCGGCCACGCCCGGCGGCACGGGCTGCATCGCGTCGTCCAGCACGTACACCCGGACGTTGGCCATCGGCCGGCCGATCGGGACGAAGGACCGCTCGTCGTCGGGGTCGCACGGCCAGGCGGTGCAGGAGACCGACACCTCGGTCGGGCCGTACAGGTTGAACATGGTGACGTCGAGCCGGTCGAAGACCAGCCGTTGCGTCTCGGGGGTGAGTTCCTCCACGCCCGAGACGATCCGCCGCAGCGACTTCAGGTCCGCGGCGTCGGCGGTGAGCAGCACCTCGCGCAGGGCGGTCGGCGCGAAGTCGGCGTCGGTCACCCCGTGCTGGGCGATCACCGCCGCCAGTCGGCGCGGGTCGAAGGTCGCCGTCTCGGGCATCAGCACGCTGGCCGCGCCGTTGAACAGGGCCCGGAACAGCTCGTCCAGGGAGACGTCGAAGGTGCAGGCCGCCTTGCGCAGCACCCGGTCGTGCGCGCCGAGCGGGAAGTTGCGCTGTGCCCACAGCATCCGGTTGGTGAACCCGCGGTGGGTCACCTGCACGCCCTTGGGCTGCCCGGTCGAGCCGGAGGTGAACAGGGTGTAGGCCAGGTTGTCCGGGTGCAGCGGCACGGCGGGGTCGGTGGCGGGACACGTGGCGGTCAGCGACGACTCGCCGTCCAGGTCGATGATCCGCCGGCCCGGGCTCCACACCTCGTCGCACAGGTCCCCGGCGGAGATCGCGACCGCCGGGCGGACCTGCCCGAGCAGCGCGTCCCGGCGGGCCTGCGGGTCGCGCGGGTTGACCGGCAGGTGGTAGCCGCCGGCCTTCAGCACCGCCAGGATCGCCACCACCTCGGCGGCGCTGCGGGGCAGGCACACCGCCACCGGGTCCTCCACGCCGACGCCGAGGTCGCGCAGGTGGTGCGCCAGGCGGTTGGCCCGTTCGTCGAGTTCGCGGTACGTCGTGCGGACGTTGCCCTCGACGACCGCCACCGCGTCCGGCGTACGCCGCGCCTGCGCCTCCACGAGGCGGTGGACGAGCGCCTCGGGGCCGAGGTCGGCGGCGGTGTCGTTCCACTCGTGCAGGATCCGGTGCCGCTGCGCGTCGTCGAGCAGCGGCAGCCGCCACACGCTCGTGTCGGGCTCCCGCGCCGCCGCCACCAGCAGCAGCTCGAACTGCCGGGCCAGGGCGCGCATCGCCTCGGCCGTGAACAGGCTGGTGTCGTACTCGATCTCGCCGGTCAGCCCGTCGGCCGTCTCGGTGACCTTCATCGTCAGGTCCATCCGGGACCGGCCGGTGTCCATCTGGTGCACGTCGACCCGCAGCCCGGGCAGGTCGAGCCGCCCCGGCGGCACGTTCTGGAGCACGAAGGCGACCTGCGCGAGGGGCTGGTGGCTGCGGCTGCGCTCCGGCTGCAACTCGGCGACGAGCCGCTCGAACTGCACGTCGCGGTGGCGGAACGCGTCCAGGGAGGCGGCCTTGACCCGGGTCACCAGCTCGGCGAAGGTCGGCTCGCCGGAGAGGTCGGCCCGCACCACGATCATGTTCAGGAAGCAGCCGATCAGGTGTTCCAGCTCGTGCTGCTCACGGGTGGCGATGGGGCTGGCGACGACCATGTCCCGCTGGCCGCTGTGCCGTGCCAGCAGGACGGTGAAGGCGGCGAGCAGGGTCATGTAGGTGGTGGCGCCCTGGCGCTGGCCGAGGGAGCGGATCCGTTCCGCGTCGGCCGCGCCGATCCGGAACCACTCGGAGGCGCCGACGAACTGCTGGACCGCCGGCCGCGCGCCCCGGGTGGGCAGGCTGAGCAGGGGTGGCACCCCGGCGAGTTCGGCGACCCGCTCGCGCAGGTGCGCGGCCATCCGCTGCTCGCTGACCGCGGTGCGCTGCCAGGCGGCGTAGTCGGCGTACTGGACGGGCAGGTCGGGCAGGTCCGGCGTCGCGTCGCCGGTGACGAACGCGGCGTACGTGACGGCCAACTCGCGGCAGAAGATGGCGAACGACCAGAGGTCGCAGACGAGGTGGTGCACGGTGACCCCGAGCACGTGCAGCTCGGGGGCGATCCGGTAGAGCACGGTCCGCAGGCTCTGCCCCGCGGCGAGGTCGAGCGGGACCCGCATCTCCTGCAGCACGGCGGCCCGCAGGACCGGGTCGTCGGGGTGCGCGGCGGCGCCGGGCAGGTCGACCACGTCGATGGTCAGCGGGGCGGGCGGCGTGACGGTCTGCACGACCCGGTCGCCGACCTTGCGGAAGGCGGTACGGAGGATCTCGTGCCGGCGGACGACCTCCTCGATGCCACGGCGCAGCGCGTCCTGGTCCAGCACGCCGGTCAGGATCAGCAGGGTGGCGTCGTTGTGGTGGACGGCGTCGTCCTCCAGGTGCTCGATGAACCAGAGCCGCTCCTGCGCGAAGGACAGGGGGGCCTCGGCGGCGTCCAGGCGGGGGATGGTGGCGCTGGCGGGTGCCGGATCGGAGCGGCTGGCGCGCAGCCGCTCGTCGAGCAGCGCCCGCGCCGAACTGGACAGCCGCGCGACGCGTTGCGTGACGTCACTCGCGACCGGATGCTCCTGCCGTCCCACTGGTCCTCCGTTGTCCGTCGGTGATCCGGCCGCGGTCCGGGGCCTCCACCGGATGCGAGCGTCACACCGATGCGGGTGCCGATCCTCGATCTCTACCAGGCCGGCTGAGCGCTTAGTCAGCACGAGGAGCGGTTATAGGGGTTTGACCTCACAATTCACGACATCTGTTCCGACTCCTAGGGGTTGGGCAACCCGTTTCCCTGCCACATGATGGGCACGCTTGTGACGCCACCGGCGCGCCAGCACGCAGCCCGTCCGACCGGCCGACCGGAGGTGATGCCAGGTGCGCGACGACCTCCGGATCCTGGCCGACCGGTCGTACCGGATGCTGTTCCTGGCCCGCACGCTGTCGCTGCTGGGCAGCGCCGTGATCCCGGTGGCGCTCGCCTTCGCCGTCCTCGACGCGCCGGGCGGCTCCGCCACCGACCTGGGCCTCGTGCTCGCCGCCCGGTCGCTGGCGCAGGTCGCGCTGCTGCTGTTCGGCGGTGTCCTCGCCGACCGGATGAACCGCTTCCGCCTGATGGTGGGCTCCGACCTGCTGGCCTTCGCCGCGCAGGCGACCCTGACCGTGGTGTTCGTCAGCGGCCGGCCCTCGCTGCCGGTCGTGATCGCCCTGTCCGCCGTCAACGGCGCCGCCGCCGCGCTCTTCCTGCCGGCCTCCCGCGGCGTCGTGCCGCAGGTGGTGGCCCAGGAGCAGCTCCAGTCGGCCAACGCGCTGCTGCGGCTGTCGCGCAACAGCACCACCATCGGCGGCGCGGCCCTGGCCGGAGTGCTCGTGGCCGCCCTCGGCGCCGGCTGGGCGCTGGCGGTCCCCGCCGCCACCTTCCTCGGCTCGGCGCTGCTGCTGGCCGGTGTCCGGGTGTCGCACCCCGCCCGGGCCGCCGCCAGCACCATCCTCGCCGACCTGCGGGAGGGCTGGCGGGAGTTCAGCTCCCGGTCCTGGGTCTGGCTGGTGGTCGTGCAGTTCGCGTTCGTCAACGGCTGCTTCTCGGCGATCTACGTGCTCGGCCCGCTGACCGCGAAGGAGCAGCTGGGCGGCGTCACCGCCTGGTCGGTGATCGTCACCGCGCAGGCCGTGGGCCTGGTCGGCGGCAGCCTGGTGGCGATGCGGATCCGCCCCCGCCGACCGATGCGGGTGGCGGTGCTGGCGACCTTCGGTTTCCTTCCGCCGTTCGCGCTGATCGCGGCCGGCGCGCCGGTCTGGCTGATCGCGGCCTCGATGCTCGTCAACGGCGTCTGCGTCGACATCTTCGAGGTCCTGTGGGACACCGCCCTGCAGAACCACGTGCCCAACGAGGCGCTGTCGCGGATCAGCTCGTACGACGCCATGGGCTCGTTCGTGCTCGGCCCGCTCTGCCTGGCCGTCGTCGGCCCGGTCGCCGAGCGGATCGGCGTCGCCCAGACGCTGCTCATCGCGGGCGGGGTGCTCGGTCTGGTGACCGTCGCGACCTTCTCCGCGCGGTCGGTGCGTCAGCTGCCCGCAAAAGTCCCCGCCGCACAACCCGCCAAGGTGTGAATCCGGCGACCTCGCCGGCCACGGATCAGGGTGGAGATCGGAGCAGGATGGAGCACCGGATAAGTCGGCAGATGACCGACGCGACCGACGCGTACGGGCGGCGCTTGGGGGCCTACCTCGAGCAGTCCTCCTACTCGCGGCTGCGCGGCGGCCCGGGCGTGATCGACCTCGCCTTCGGCGATCCGCACGAGTTTCCCGCGCCGGCCCTGGTCGAGGTCCTGCAACGGCACCTGAGCCCGCAGCACACCGACTGGTTCGCCTACACCCGCGACCACCCGCCGGCCCAGGAGTCGGTGGCGGCCACCCTCGGCCGGGAACTCGCCCTGCCGTTCACCGCCGACGACGTCGCCCTGACCAACGGGGCGTTCGCGGGGCTGACCATCTGCCTGCGCAGCGTCTGCGACCCGGGCGACGAGGTGATCTACCTCGACCCCGCCTGGTTCTACTACGAGCCGATCATCGCCTCGGTCGGCGCGGTCCCCCGGCCGGTGGCGTTGACCCCCGGTTCCTGGCGACCCGACGCGGAACTCGTCGCGGCGGCGATCACGCCCCGGACCAGTGCCGTCATCGTCAACAGCCCGAACAACCCGACCGGCGCGGTCTACACCGACGAGGAGTTCGCCGCCCTCGCCGAGGTGCTGCGGGAGGCGTCGGCCCGCAACGGCCGGCCGATCTACCTGCTGTCCGACGAGGCGTACCGGCGCATCGTGTTCGACGGCCGGTCGTGTCCCAGCCCGGCGACGCACTACCCGTTCACGTTCCTGGTGCACACCTACACCAAGACGCTGCTGCTGCCCGGCGAGCGCGTCGGCTACGTGGCGATCCCGCCGACCATGCCCGACCCGGCGGTGCTCCGCCGGGCCCTGACCGTGGCCCGCCTCACCACCGGCTGGGCGTTCCCCAACAACTCGCTGCTGTTCGCCCTGCCCGAGCTGGAACAGCACGCGCTCCAGGTCAAGCCGATCGAGCAGCGCCGCGACCTGCTGGTCGACGCCCTGCGCGAGGCCGGATACGAGGTCCAGCCGAGCGAGGGAACGTTCTACCTGCTGGCCCGGGTGCCGGACGCGGACGACTGGGCACACGCGGCCCTGCTCGAGCAGCGCGGCCTGCTGGTGCTGCCGGCCTCGGTGATGGGCGCGCCGGGCTACCTGCGGCTCTCCCTCACCGTCACCGACGACATGCTGGAGGAGACCATCGGCCGGCTGCGCTCGGCGCGGCCCTCGACCCGGGAGCACGCCAGTGTCCAGCGGTGACCTCCGCGAGGCCCACGCGGCCGCGACGCTCACCGCGGCGCCGGGCGCGCCGGCCCCGGGCGGCCGGAACGCGACGGTGTCCACAGAGGAGGCCCGGCCCGACGTCGGGGCCACCATGGCCCGCGCCCGGCGCGCCCAGGCGGAGGTCGAGTTCTGGCCACAGGAGCGCGTCGACGACCTGGTCGCGGCCCTCGGCTGGGCGGCCTACCAGGAGGACACCGCCCGGTCGCTGGCCGACCTCGCCTACCGGGAGACCGGCCTCGGTGACCCGGAGCACCTGTTCACGCTCTACCGGCGCCGGGTCCTCGGCACGCTGCGTGACCTGCACGGCGTCGTCACCAGCGGGATCATCGAGGAGCTGCCGGAGCGTGGCCTGCGCAAGCTGGCCAAGCCCATCGGGGTGATCGCGGTGGCCAGCCCCGCCACCGCGCCCTGCTCCGGGGTGGTCGGCAACGCCCTGCCCATGCTGAAGACCCGCAACGCGGTGGTCATCACCCCCAACCCCCGGGCCCGGCACTCCGCGGCCCGCACCGTCGAGCTGCTGCGTCGGGCCCTGGAGACGGTCGGCGCCCCGCCGGACCTCGTCCAGTGCCTGCCGGTCACCGACCGGCAGACCACCGAGGCCCTGATGTCCGCCGCCGACCTGGTGATCGCGGCCGGCGGGCCCGGCACGGTACGCCGGGCGTACCGCAGCGGCACCCCGGCGATCAGCGCGGGCGTCGGCAACCCGGCGGTGATCGTGGACGACTCGGCCGACGTGGCCGCCGCGGCCGAGCTGATCGTGCTGGGCGGCAGCTTCAACAACGGCACCTCCTGCTCGTCGGAGAGCAACGTGCTGGTGGACGCCGGGATCGCGGCCGCCTTCCTCGACCAGTTGGCCCGGCAGGGCGCCCACCTGTGCGACCCGGCCGAGACGGCACGACTGCGTACGCTGCTCTGGCCGGACGGGCGGGGGCTCAACCGCGACGCGGTCGGTCGACCCGCCGCGGCGCTCGCCGCCGCCGCCGGGATCGACCTGGCCGAGCCGACCAAGACCACCGCCCTGGTGGCCCCGCTGCCGCCCCTGGCGCCCGGCGGTGTCCCGGCGCTCGACGATCCGATGCTCGGCGAGAAGCTGGCGCCGGTCTTCACCGTGTCGACGTACCGCGCCTTCGACGACGCGCTGGCCGCGGTGGAGACGCTGCTGGGCCGGATCGGGCAGGGCCACAGCTGCGGCATCCACACCGACCGGCCCGACCGGGTGGTCAGGCTGGCCGAGCGGGCCCGCGCCGGACGGGTGATGGTCAACCAGTCGACCGCCGTGGGCAACAGCGGCAGCTTCGACAACGGGATGCCGTTCACCCAGGTCATCGCCAGCGGCAGCTGGGGCGGTTGCTCCCGGTCGGAGAACGTGACCTGGCGCGACTTCCTCAACTACACCTACGTCTCACATCCCCTGCCGGTCAGCCTGCCGGACGAGGAGACCCTCTTCGGCGCCCACTGGCGACGCCTTCCCTGACGGAGACCCCGCACATGGACATCAGCCCTCCCGAGGCGCCACCGCGCGACCTGACCCAGGCCGAGATCGACGCGTTCCACACCGACGGCGTGGTCCGGCTCACCGGCATGATCGACGACAGGTGGCTCGGCCGGATCGCCGAAGGCGTCGAGTACCTGCTCGCCAACCCGACCGTGCTGGCGCAGGCGACCGCGTTGCTGGGTGGCGGCGGGTTCGCCGGGGACGCCTTCATGTGGAAGACCCACGACGGCTTCCGCGACTTCATGTTCTTCTCCCCCGCCGCGCGCATCGCCCAGCAGCTGTTCGGCTCCGCCACGATCACCGCCTTCTACGACCAGATCTTCGCCAAGCCGGCCGGATCGGGTGCCCCGACGCCGTTCCACGAGGACGTCAGCTCCTGGCCGATCGCGGGCGAGCAGGTGTGCGCGATGTGGATCCCCCTCGACCCGTGCACCCCCGACACCGCCGCGCTCCAGGTGGTGCGCGGCTCGCACCGCTGGGGCCGGCGCTACGTGCCGATCACCCCGGGGGCCACCCACCTCGGCCGGCGCGAGGAACTCGAGGCGGTGCCGGACGTGTCCGACCACGAGATCCTGAGTTGGGACCTCACGCCCGGCGACATCGTGCTGTTCCACCCGGCCGCGTTGCACGGCGCCACCGGCACCGGCCCCGAGCGGCAGCGTCGGGCGTTCGTCTCCCGGTGGGTGGGCGACGGCGTCACCTTCCAGCCGCAGCACGCCGTCCTGCCGCTGCTGTGGGAACACGGCCTGCGGCCCGGTGACCCCATCGGGGGTCCGCTGTTCCCGAGGGTGCTGCCGACGCCGGTGCCGACGGAGACCGGCGCCCGCTTCGACGGCCCGCAGCAACCCCACGCCGAGCGGGCGGAGGAGTTCCTCACCATCCTGAGGATGCTGTAGGTGTTCGGAGAACTCACCGCCACGACCGCCGCCGGCCGGGAGCTGGTCTCCCTCGCCGAGGGCCACGTCGGCACCCTCGCCGAACGGGCCGGCCGGCACGACCGGGACAACACGTTCGTCGCCGACAACTTCGCCGACCTGCGCGACAGCGGGGTGCTCGCCGCGTGCGCCCCGACCCGGCACGGCGGGCTGGGGGTCCGCTCCCTGCACGACGTGCTGGTGGCCGTCTCCCGGCTGGCCCGGGGCTGCGGGTCGACGGCCATCTGCGCGAACATGCACATGGCCTCGGTGTGGGGGCAGGTCCGCCGGTGGGAGCGGGCCGAGGCGGACGGCGACCGGGTCCGGGCGGCGCAGCTCGACGCGATCCTGGAGGCGTTGGGCGGCTCCGACCTGATCATGGCCGGGGCCTCCACCGAACCGGGCGCGACGTGGAACGGCGCGCTCACCGAGGCCGTCCGCAAGGACGACGAGTACGTCATCACCGGCCGCAAGACCTTCGTCACCAACTCGGCGGTCGCGGACTCGTTCAACGTCGCGGTCCGGGTCGCCGATCCCGACGGCGGGTGGCGGCACGCCGAGGCCGTCGTCCTGGCCGGCACGCCCGGGCTGACCGTGCTCGGCGACTGGGACGCGCTGGGCATGCGGGGCTCCGGCAGCCACGGGCTCCTGCTGGAGGACTGCGTCGTGCCCGCCGACCGGGTCACCGTCGGGGAGCCGTTCGGCCCGCCGACGCCGGAGGACCTGGCGCGTTCCTGCGCGATCAACTTCCCCCTCCTGGGCGCCTCACTGGGGATCGCCGAGGCGGCCTTCCAGATCGCCGTGGAACACGCCACCCGCGTGCCCCGGCAGCCCGGACGGGCGGCGCCGGCACACCACCCGTCCGTGCAGCGGGAGATCGCCACCATGGAACTCGACCTGGCGGCCACCCGGGGGGTGCTGGAGCGCTCCGGGCGTCTGGTGGACGCCCTGTTCGCCGCCGAGGGCCCGGCGCAGCGGTCCGAGGCCGCCGTCCGCGACGTCGTACGGGGGTGGCAGACCGCGAAGCTGCTGGCGAACCGGACGGCGGTGAGCACTGTCGACCGGGCCATGACGATCTGCGGCGGGGCGTCCTTCAGCAGCCGGCACCCCCTGTCCCGGCTGTACCGCGACGCCCGCGCGGGCGGCTTCATGCAGCCGTTCGGAGCGCTCGACGGCTACCCGTACATCGGGCGGGTCGCGCTCGGACTCGACCCGCACGCCGACTGAGGCCGACGGACACCCGGTCGCCGTGGCGGGTGCCACCGACCCGTCCTGCCGAGCCGGGGCGGCCGGGTCGGGAGCTACCGTCGCGCGGCGGGCCTGCCGGGTGCCGGCAACGCGCGCACGTCCAGCTTCCCGCTCGGCGTCCGGGGCAGCTCGTCGAGGCACACCACGGCACCGGGCAGCAGGTAGTCGGGCAGCGTCTCGCGGAGCTGGTCGCGCAGCTCGCGGGCGGTCGGCCCGGGCGGCTCGCTCGGCACGACGTACGCGACGAGGCGCGGGACGGAGCCGGCCCCGGCGACCGGCACCACCGCCGCCCGGCGCACCCCGGCGCACCGGCGTACCGCCTGTTCCACCTCGCCCAGCTCGACGCGGTGGCCCCGGATCTTGACCTGGCCGTCGCGGCGGCCGTGGAACTCCACCAGCCCGTCGGGGTGGCGGGTCACCAGGTCGCCCGTGCGGTAGCACCGGCCTTCGGGATGGTCGGTCGGGAACATCTCGCCGGTCGTCGCGGGGTCGTCGCGGTAGCCGCGGGCGAGCCCCGCGCCGAAGATCACCAGCTCCCCCTCGACGCCCGCCGCGACCGGGCGCAGGTCGGCGTCGACGACGGCGACCCGCGCGTTGTCGATCGGGCGGCCGATCGGCACGGTGGCGGTGCCCGGGCGTGCCGCCGGGTCGGTCGGCACCTCGAAGGTGAGCGCGCCGACGGTGGTCTCGGTCGGGCCGTAGTGGTTGACCATCCGCACGTCCGACAGCTCGCGGACCTGGTCCACCAGCTCCCACCGGCACACCTCACCACCGAAGATGAGCAGGCGGCGGGGCAGGGCCCGCTCCGCCGCCTCGTCGAGCAGCGCCGCCAGGTGGGACGGGGTGATCTTCAGGACGTCGACGCGGTGCTCGTCCTGGTAGTCGGCGAAGTCGTCCGGGTCCGTCGCGGTCTCGGTGGGCACCAGGTGGACCGTGTCTCCCCCGGTGAGCGCCGGGAAGACCGCGGTGTGCCCGAGGTCCGTGGCGAGGCTGGTCACCGACGCGAAGCGCAGCCGTTCGCCGTCGGCCCGTTCCGGCTCGACCAGCCGGGCGACGAAGGCCGCGTAGTTGGCCAGGGCCGCGTGCGGGATCTCGACGACCTTGGGTACGCCGGTGGAGCCGGACGTGAACACGGTGTAGGCGAGCTGGTCCCCCGCGACCGGCGGCGGTCCGCCCAGCGCCCCGGCGCGCTCCGCCGCCGCCCCCGCGCCGGTCCAGCCGGCCAGGTCGACGGCGAGCACCACCTGCCCGGACACCGGCGGGTCGTCGCGATCCGTCACCACGACGGCGGCCCCGCAGCCGCGCAGCTGGCTCTCGACGCGGGCCCGGGGCTGGTTGACGTCCACGCAGGCGTAGCCGGCCCCGGCGTGCAGCGCGGCCAGGCACGCCACCAGCTGGGCGGCGCCCCGGTCGGCCAGGACGGCCACGGGGGCGGCTGTCGCACCGTGGCGCCGCAACACGTCGGCGAGACCCGCGACGGCGTGGCGCAGCTCGGCGTAGCTCAGCGTCGCGTCCGCGCCGACGACGGCCGTACGGTGACCGTGCCGTTGCGCGGCCGCCCAGATCAGCGCGGGCACCGCCCGGTCGGGGTGCCACCCGGTCGGCGGTCCGGGCACCTCGGGATCGGCGGGCATGGCAGGTCCCTTCGGTTCGACGGCGGCGGGCCGACAGGTCGCCGGTCGACCGTGGGGCCGCGCGGCACGGGCTTGCGGTGGCAGCGATCGTGACACGGGGGCCGCACCGCGACAACACCTCATTCGTGCCGCGGACCCCCTATCGTCGGGGCCGCGCGGCGGACGACGACGCGTCCGGTGTGGTCAGACGGCCACCATGCAGTTGTCGGAGCCGCTGTCGCGCCCCCGGGCGCTGACGATCCCGGCGGAGCCGTCGCCGTAGTAGCGGCAGAACAGGCCCGCCGCGCGGCCGCCGAACAGCAGCGGCCCGATCACCGGGGCGACCTCGACGTCGTGGGGCTCGTCGGCGCCGTCGGCGACGAGCGAGACCCGGCACGTGCGTGGCGCCACGAAGTCCTGCACCACGCTGGTGCCGTCGGCGGCGGCCTCGGCGACGGCGGACTCCCACGTCGCCTGGTCGACCTCGCCGCCGATGACCACCTGCTTGCCGCTCTCCCCCAGGCCCGCCTTGAGCACCAGCAGGTCCCGGTTCGCCACGACGAACGGGAGCAGCTCGACCTCCCGACCCGCGCGGCTGGTGCGGCGGTCCGCGAGGATCCGCGTCCACGGCACGTACCTGTCGACGAGGCTCCGGTCGGCCGCGCTCATCCACGGCCGGCCCTCCGAGAGCAGGCCCATGGTCAGCTTGCTGTGCATGAAGGTCGACGTCTGGGTGCCCACGAGCAGGCAGCCGTTGTCGAGCGCGTCCTGCACGTAGCTGGTGTCGAGACCGGCGTCGAGCCAGTCCGGGATGGTGAAGTTGCGCAGCCCGATCGGGTAGCGCAGGTGGGGCGGGCAGTCCCACGCCTCCGGCAGCTCCTCGGGCTCGAAGAAGCGGGCGGTGAGGCCGTGGTTGTTGAGGTAGTCGGCCTCCAGCTGGAAGTAACGGCTCTGCACGCCGTAGACCCGGGCGCTGCCGACGATGGCCACCCGGGGCGCCAGCCCCAGCTCGGCGCAGAGCGAGCGGTACATCTCGGCGCGTACGGCGAACGGGTCCGGGGAGCTGAACGGGGTCCTGCCCTCCGCGTCGGCGTGCAGCCTGCGCCACACCTCGAGGCGGCTGCGCGTCTCCACCACGCCGCCGAGCGCGCCGCTGACGTTGAACTCCAGGAACTGGGGCCCGTCCGGCCCGATGACCACGTCCGGCCGCACGACGCAGTCCGGATAGCGCTCCTCGACGAACGGGTCCCGCACGAACAGCTGGTCCTCGCTCTGCGGCATGCGGTAGGCCGCCAGCCGGCCCTGCGTGGTGGGGGCCGTCTCGAGGGCGGTGCGGCGGAGCAGGTCGACCAGCGCGGCGGCCGCCCGGAAGATCTCGGCGTAGGACGCGCGCGGGATGGCGATCGGTGCCGCCGGCAGCAGCCGCTGGTAGGGCCAGCCCGTGTCCCGCAGCTCGTGGCGGAGCATCCCGCGGATCGTCTCCGCCGGCGCGGCCGGCGCCACGCGGTGGGTGCCGAACCACGGATGCCCGGCCGGCCCCGCACTGCCGACATGCTCGCGCACGGTCATCTGACGCTCCCCGGAATCGCACGTCGGGCCGGCGCCGGTGCGTGCTCGCCGCGGGGCCGGTATCTCCGAAACGATGATCGACATAGACTAACATTCACGTCCGACGGGGACCGCGTCGGTTCGTCCACCTCCGACACGGGAGAACCGCCGATGACCTTGCGTCACGTTCAGGGCAACGAGTACCGCGAAGAGCACGGCGGGGACTACGAGGACTTCGAGCCCGGCATGGTGATCCGGCACTGGCCCGGCCGCACCATCTCCGAGACCGACAACACCTGGCTGACCCTGCTCACCATGAACCAGCACCCGCTGCACTTCGACGAGCACTACGGCGCGGGCAGCGAGTACGGGCGGGTGCTCGTCAACAGCGGGATCACCCTGTGCCTGATCGGCGGCATGACCGTGCAGGCCCTGTCCGCGCGGGCGGTGGCGAACCTCGGCTGGGACAAGGTCCGCCTGCGGGAGCCGGTGTTCGTAGGGGACACGTTGTACGCCACCAGCCGCATCCTCGACAAGCGCCTGAGCCGGTCCCGGCCCGGCCAGGGCATCGTCACGGTGGAGACGACGGGCACGAAGTCCACCGGCGAGACGGTCATCGTCTTCGAGCGCTCCTTCATGGTCCGCTGCCGGGAGAGCGCCTCCTGACCTACGCCACGGACGCCGCCCCCTCGTGCAGCGCCACGGCGGCGGCGGTGTCCTCGATGGCCATCCCGACCGTACGCAGGACCGATGTCCGCCCGCCGACGCGCACCCCGCCGGTGACCAGCGTGCCCAGCTCGTGCAGGTCGTCCACGCCGATCAGGCCGGCGGCCAGGGCGGCGCGCACCTCACCGGCGCCGTCCAGCGCGGCGGTGCGCTCCTCGACGACCGCCACGGCGTCGGCCAGCAGGGCGGGGTCGAGTTCGATCGCGTCCGGGTGGGTGCCGCCGATGACGTTGACGTGCGCCCCGGGCGCCACCCAGTCCGCCTCCACCAGCGGCGTGTTGTCGCTGGTGGAGGTCGCCGTGCAGATGATCGCCGCGTCGGCGACGGCGGCCTTGGCGCTGTCGCAGACGCTCGCGTGCACCGGGTGGGGCACGGCGTCGCGCACCCAGTCGGCGAACTGCTCCGCCCGGTCCCGGGTCCGCGAGAACACCCGTACGCTGCGGATCCGGCGCACCGCCGACACGGCGCGCACCAGCGACCGCGCCTGCACCCCGGCCCCGATGACCGCGAGGTCCTCGGCGTCCTCGGCGGCGCACCAGCGGGCCGCCAGGGCGGCGACCGCACCGGTGCGCACGGCGGTCAGCTCCGCGCCGTCGAGCAGGGCCGTGATCTGCCCGGTGGCCAGGTCCGTCAGCGCGACGACCCCGTGGATCAGCGGCAGGCCCCGGCCGGGGTTGTCGGGGGTGAGCGTGGTGATCTTGACACTGCCCACCCCGCGCCGCTCCCAGACCGCGGGGCTGACCAGCAGGACCCGCTGGGGGCCGTGCTCGATGACGGTGCGCGCCGGGGAGTCGGTCCGGCCGGCGACCAGGTCCGCGAACATCTCGCCCAGCGCGTCGATCACCCGCACGAGCTGGGGCGTGCCCGCCATCTGTGCGGCGTCGACCGTCACCGGCCCGGTCATCCGGCAGCTCCCTCGGTGCCGAAGCGGGCGGCCCAGGCGTCCTCGCGCGACACGGTGGCGCGGGCCATCCGGGCGAACGGCGGGCCGACCATGTTGCCGTCCAGCACGGCGATCCCGCCGTTGGCCGCCCGTACGGCGTCGGCCACCCTGCGCGCCAGGCGCAGGTCGTCGGCCTGGGGGCGCAGCACCCGGTTGATCTCGTCGAGCTCGCCCGGGTGCACCGTCGCCTTGCCGTGAAAGCCGAGCGCCCGCACGCGGGCGGTCTCCTGCGCCAGGACGGCCGGCTCGGCGAGCCGGAAGTTGGCGGTGTCGATGCAGGCGGTGCCGTGGCGGGCGCAGGCCAGCGCCATCGCCTGCCGGGCGGCGAGCATGGCCTCCCAGGTGATCTCGACCCCGAGCGTGGCGGCCAGATCGGCCGAGCCGAGGACCAGCCCGTCACTCGCCCCGGCGATCGCGTCGATCTCCGTGACCGCCTCCACGGTCTCCACCGTCACGTAGATCTCCGGGTGGGCGTCCGCGCTGGCCAGGATCTGCCGCAGCAGGGCCACCTCGGCCGCCGACGTCACCATCGTCATCATGACGATGCCGGGCCGCACCGAACACTCCGTGAGGGCCACCAGGTCCTGCACCGCCGCGACGCTGCCCAGCTGGTTGATGCGCACCGCGACGTTCTCCGGCCGGGGCGCCTTCTCCAGGGCGGCCCGGCACACGGTGCGCGCGGCCGGCTTCTCGGCCGCCGGTACGGAGTCCTCCAGGTCGATCAGGTGCACGTCCGCGTCGTAGGACCACGCCTTGACGACCCGGTCCAGCGACAGCGCCGGGGTGTAGAGGATGCTGCGCGGGATCGCCCGCGCGGCCCCGGTCACCGGGTCACCGGCTCGGGTCGCGCGTCGGCCGGGCGGGCGCCCGCCTCGACGAGCACGGAGCACAGCCGGGTGATCTGCTCCTCGGTCTGGCCCGCGCGCAGCATGACCCGCAGCCCGGCGGTGCCGCGGGCGACGATCGGGAAGAACACCGGCGAGGTGTAGAACCCGGCCGCGAAGACCCGCTGGGCCGCCTCGACGACGGTCTCGTCGCTCATCGGCACGACCCGGATCGGGTACGTGCTGCCGGACTGCTCGGTGGCCAGCAGGGAATCGAACAGCGCGATGTTGGCCCGCAGCCGCCCCTGCAACCGGGTGAGCTCCTCGGTGCGGTGGATCTCCGCCGAGGCGAGCGCGGCGCCCACGGCGGCGGCGTTCATCTTCTGCGAGTAGCCCAGGGGTCCCGCGAAGCGTTCGACGATCCGCCGCGTCTCCTTGGGGAAGCCGTCGAGCAGGATCGCCGTGCCGCCCGCCCCGAAGCCCTTGCTCAGGGTCGCGACGGTGATGGTGCGGTCGTCGCGCACCGGGCAGTGCGACCGGACGTAGCCGATGCCGCGCTCGCCGTACGCCGACAGCGAGTGCGAGTCGTCGTAGAAGACCATCATGTTGTACTTGTCCTGCAGCACGGCCAGTTCCTCGACGGGCGCGTAGCCGCCGAGGCTGTCCGAGCCGTCCACGACGTAGCAGACGCGTTCGTAGGTGCGGCACATGTCCTCGAGGTAGTCGAGGTCGTGGTGGCGGCAGGTGACGACCTCGGACTCGTCGGCGCAGTTCGGCTTGGCGTTGGCCATCGACACGTGCGCGTTCTTGTCGAAGACCATCAGCGGCCGGGTGCCGTTGCCGAGGTGCCCCGACGCGATCAGCGGCAGCAGGCCGGTGCTGGCCGCCGCCGTGGAGATCGCGCTGATCACCATGGCGTCGAACAGCTCGCCCAGCGACTCCTCCAGCTCCAGCAGCACCGTCGTCTGCACGCGGGTGCGCGGGATGCAGTGGTCCAGCACGCCGAAGCGGCGCAGCGCGGCGACCGCCCCGTCGATCACCTTGGGATGGGTGTCGAGGTCCAGGTAGGAGCAGACGGTGAAGTTGACGAACTCGTGGCCGTCGGCCATCCGGAACACGCCGTCGGAGAGGTCGCCGACGATGCCCGCGACCCCGTGCTCCTCGGACATGTTCCAGAAGGTGTTCCCCACACCGATGAGCTTGTCGTTGTTGCGGTAGCGGTGGGTGGGGGTGATGGACTTGCGCTCGCTCATCAGGAGTTCACCTCGGTGGGCTTGTAGCTGTAGACACCCTTGACCCTCCGGTAGGCGTACGTGTACAGCGCGACGCCGAGCGCGTGCGGCCTGCGGAGGATCTTCTTCGACTTCAGCCAGAAATTGACGTTGATGTTCATCTCGTCCAGCGACTCGGCCTGGTGCCACCAGCCGAGCGGCAGGTAGAGCATGTGGCCCGGTTCGAGGACGAAGTCACGGCGCTGGGCCAACTTGGGCGCCACCCTCGGGAAGCGCGCCAGGTCGACGTTGTCCAGGTCGAAGACCTGGGACTTGTCCCCGAAGCCGCGCAGCACCGAACGCGGATAGTACTCGCGGGAACCGGGCGGGGCGATGATGAACCGCTTGCGGCCCTCCAGCGCGATGTTGAAGTTCTCGAACTCGTCGAAGTGGTTCTTGGTGAACACGCCGCGGTGGCTGATCCACAGGTTCGCCGCGTACAGCGAGTCGCCGTAGCCGAAGAACTTGTCCGCGTCGAAGCCGATGACGGCGTTCACGTCGGCCGGGCTGTTGCGGATGTTCGACACCACCCGGTGCCACGTGCCCGGGGTCTTCAGGTGCCGCTCGTCGGCGAAGAAGTCGCGCAGCTTGATGTCGCGGGTCTCCCAGCGCCCCGGGTGGTTCTTGTCGCCCGGCTCGGTGAACAGGGTGACGGTCATGTCGGCCAGCCGGCTCGCCACGCCGTCGCGGCCGAGCCCCTGCACGTCGGGCGGCAGCGCGATCACCACGGGCACGTCGGCCTTGAACAGGCCGCCGGGGCCGACGGCCATGAACTCGTCGAAGGTCATGCGGGCCACGGGGACACCCGCCGACCCGTTCGCGTTGGACACTGCGTCCGGAACTCCCATGTCGCCTTTCCTCACTGCTGAGGGCCGCGGTGCGCGGCCGGTCACGCGTTGGCCCTGCGGGCGCTCAACTCCGCCACCACGTCCACGATCAGGTCCTCCTGGCCGGCGATGGCCTGCCGCCTGCCGAGCTCGAAGAACACGTCGCGCGCGTCGACGCCGGCGCGGCCGGACAGCTCGACCACCCGGTGCTTGAACCCGGAGAACACCCCGGCCAGGCCGCTCACGATGGACATCGAGGCGGTGACCGGAGGTGCGGGCATGAGCTCGCGTTCCGCGAGGTCGGCGGCGTCGAGGAGCGCGTACAGGTCGATGCCGGTCGCGAAGCCGCTGCGCTCCAGCACGGGGACGAGCACTTCGAGCTGGGTGTTGCCCGCCCCGGCGCCGAAGCCCCGCGCGCAACCGTCGATGATCAGGGCGCCGGCCCGCGCCGCGGCCACCGAGTTGGCGACGGCCATGCCGAGGTTGTCGTGGCCGTGGAAGATCACCGGCGTGTCGACCGCCGCGGCGATCGCGCCGATCCGCGCGGTGACGTCGTCGGGCAGGAAGTGCCCCGCCGAGTCCATGATCCCGACCGCCTGCGCGCCGTACGCGACGGCCTGCGCGGCGTGCTCGGCCAGCTCGGCGGGGGACGCCATGTGGCTCATCATCAGCACGCAGTGCGCCTCGGCGCCGGCCTCGCGCAGGACGTCGAGGTGGCGCTCGGCCAGCGACGTCTCGGTGGCGTGCACGCCGATGCGGACGACGTCGGCGCCGTGGCCGATCGCGCGCCGCAGGTCGTCGGAGGTGCCCCAGCCCGGCAGCATGAACACGCCCATCCGGCTGTGCCGCAGCGCCTCCCGGACCGTCGACAGCATCTCGTCGTCGCTGACCGCGGCCTGACCGACCTGTAGGGACGACGCGCCGAGACCGTTGCCGTGGCCGACCTCGACCACCGGGATCCGCGCCGCGTCCGCGGCCTCCGCGTACCGGCGCAGGGCGACGGCCCCGAGCTGGTGGCGGACCGCGTGCTGGCCGTCGCGCAGCGTCGGGTCGTGGATCACGACGTTCCTCATCGGGCCGCCTCCGTCCGGGCGCTGCGGCCCAGCCGGGCCGCGTGCTGCTCGGCGACCAGGATGGCGGCCGAGTTGATGATGTCGAGGTTGCCCGCGTACCGGGGCAGCACGTCGCTGTGGGCGGTGACCTGGAGGGCGACCGTCACCCGGTCGTCGACCACGGTGCAGGCGGTCACCGCGTAGCCGGGGGCGAACGACCGCACCTGCTCGGCCACCGGGTCGACCGCCGCGCGCACCGCGGCGACGTCGGCGCCGGGGATCCGCGCGTGCACGGCCGTCCGGAACGTCGCCGGCGGCACCGCCGGGCTGATGTTGAGGATGGCCTTGACGTCGCGTACGCCGGAGAACGTCGTGACGGCGTGCCGGGTCGTCGCCACGTACTCGTCGAGGTTGAGCCGGGTGCCGCGGCCCGCGACGTCACTGGCCACCGTCGAGACGACCTCGATGTAGCTCACCGGGAAGCGGGCGGCGAGCGCGTGCGCGACCGGGATGGACGCCTGACCGCCGCAGCTGATCAGGTTGATGTTGCGCCCGGTCGTCGCCTCCACTCCGGTCACGGTCGGCACCACCATCCGGCCCACCCTGCTGGGCGTCATGTCGACCACAAGCGTGCCGAGCGGCTCCAGCAGCGACCAGTGGCGCAGGTGCGACGCCGCGTTGGTGGCGTCGAAGACGACGTCGAACGCGTCCCCCGCCGCCAGCACGGCGTCGATCCCGGCGGCGCTGACGGGGTAGCCGAACCGCTCGGCGTGCCGCAGGCCCGCCGAGTCCGGATTACGCCCGGCCACCAGGCGGCAGTCCAGCAGGGCGGATCGGTGGACCTTGCTGATCAGGTCCTGGCCGATCGCCCCGGTGCCGATGACGGCGACGGTGGCGGGTTCGACGACGCGGACCTCGGCGTCGGTCACGTCCGCGGTGAGACTCAAGGCGTGCCTCCAGGGCGCCGGAGCCGGCCGGTCCACGACCGCCGGGCGAGGGATGGGATGCGGGTGCCCGGACGACCCGCGCGACGTCCACGGCGGCGCGGCCGCCCTCGGGGCGTCGCGGTCGGTGGATGGTCGGGATACGGGTGCGCCGGGCGGATGTCGGAACACGTCGTGACCGGGAGTCGTTCGGCGGAATCCGTTCGGCCGGAATTGCCGAGTCGAACAACAATCGGACATATACCTTGATCTCAGAAGTCTCGACGTATCAACCGAAGAAGCCCCCGTTTACCTGCACGACAACCAATGCGGCCGTTGCGCTCAGTCAGCCGCAGCGTTCCGTCGGCATCGAAGCTATCAGATGGCCACGCCGAGTGGACCCGGCTGTTACGTCACTCTCGCGACAGTCCAGGCTGGAGTGTGAACCGTCACAGAGCCCGCGAACGGGCCACGTGCGGCGGCAGCCACCCGATTCACCCGCGGCACTTCGGAGGGCCTCCGGGCAGGTCGTACGCCAGAGCTGCCCGCGCGGTCGCCCGGCGGGTCACCGATCGTCGCGCGGCGCCGACGGCACTTCGCCCTCGACGCCGCCACGACCATTTGCGACTATCCTCGTCAGCTCCACCGTGCCGGCAATTTCGGACGGTCCGGCCGAATTGTCGACGGCGGTGTATCGGCAGATCGAAAGGGGGAGGGAATGGCACGTCCGCCCACCCGCCGACGAAGCTCGACCGGCGCCGGACGACCATCGCCGCCGCGCCCACTGCCGGTCCCGCCCGCCCCGAACCGGACGCGCCACCCGCCCCGAGAGGACACACCATGACGACCACCCGGCCGCCCGCAGTGAGCAGGTCGCCACTGGGCCGCGCGTACGCCGAGCACGTCGCCCGGAGCGCGTCGACGGACGACCCGACGGCCGCCGCCCTGGACTCGGTCATCCTCGAGCCGTACCGGGAGCGGTTCATGAGCGCCCCCGCCTTCCTGGCGGAGAGCGAGTGCCGGGCCGTCGCCCGGGACCTGCGCACCGTCTACGACCTGCTGCGCGCCCTGCCGGAGCGGGTGTTCGACGGGGACCTCACCGCACTGGCCGAGGCCGTCGGCATGGATCCCCGGCAGACGGCGCTGATCACGCGCGGCGCCCGCGTCGGGTCGCTCGTCCCGCTGGGCCGCGCCGACCTCTACCACGACGGCGCGGGGTTCCGGCTGCTCGAGTTCAACCTCACCAGCGCCCTCGGCGGCTTCGAGTCCGCCGACATCAACCGGGCGATGCTGGCGTACCCGCCGCTGCGGGAGTTCGTGGACCGGCACGGGCTCCGCTACCCGGACACGCTGGGCTGCATCGTGCGGATGATGTACGCCGAGTGCGCCCCGATGATCCCCACGGACCGGCCGCCCGTCGTCGCCGTGGTGGACACGACGGAGAACTATGCCGTCGTGGGCGGCCGGCTCGAGGTGTTCGCCGAGCTGCTCGCCGGGTACGGGATCGAGGGGATCGGCTGCCACCTCGGCGAGTTCACGTACCCGCAGGGCCGGCCGACCGTGGCGGGCCGCGCCGTCGACGTCGTCGTGCGCTACTTCCTGCCCGAGGACCTGGCCGACCCGGCGGCGGCCGCCCAGGTGGAGCCGCTGCTGGTCGCCGCGGAGCAGGAGAAGGTCGGCCTGTTCAGCCGCCTGGACGCCGAGCTGTACGGCAACAAGGGCACCCTGGCCATGCTCTCCGACGACCGGCACCGGCACCTGTTCGACGCCGACGAGCTGGCCTGCCTCGACCGGCTCCTGCCGTGGACCCGGCACGTACGCCCGCGCGGCACCGATCCCGAGGGGGCCGAGGTCGACCTGCTCGCCTACGCCCGGGCCCGGCAGGACGAGCTGATCCTGAAGCCGACGCTGCTGCACGGGGGCAACGGCGTACTGGCCGGGTGGACGGTGGGCGGCGACGAGTGGCAGGCCCGGCTCGACGCCGCGCTGGACGGCCCGTACGTGCTGCAACGCCGGGTCCGACCCGCCGCCGAGCCGTTCGCCGACGGCGCGGGCGGCGTGCGGGACCTCTATCTCAACTGGGGGGTCTACCTGGCCGACCGCGACGTCGTGGGCGAGGACGGCTACGCCGGCTGCCTCGTCCGTGGCAGCACCGACCCGGGTGTCGGGGTGGTCAGCATGGCCGGCGGCGCGAAGATCGGCTGCACCTTCCACGGCGGCTGAGCGCCCGTCGCCGGCCGGGTGCGGCCGGCGCGCGCGTACCGCCGCCCGCCGGGCACCGGATCGCGGTGCCCGGCGGGCTCAGCGGTGCGCGACGGCCGGTGGGGCCGGCACGACCGGGCGCTGCGCGCCCGCACGTGCCGGTCGCTCGGTCGGTCGGTCGCGGGGTGCTCAGGCACCCGCGCCGGAGCGCACCCGGTCGATCCAGGCCTCGACGTCGTCGGCGGTACGCGGCATGGCCGACGACAGGTTCTCGTGACCGTCCTCGGTGACCAGCACGTTGTCCTCGATCCGGACGCCGATGCCGCGGAACTCCGCCGGCGCCAGCAGGTCGTCGGCCTTGAAGTACAGGCCGGGCTCGACGGTCAGGATCATCCCGGGCTTCAGCTCGCCGTCGTTGTACTCCTGACGCAGCAGCATCTGGCAGTCGTGCACGTCCATGCCGAGGTGGTGGGAGGTGCCGTGGACCATCCACCGCCGGTGCCAGCCGCCGCTCTCCCGGTCCAGCGTCTGCTCGAGGGTCACGCCCTCGGGCAGCAGCCCCCACTCGTGCAGCCGCCGGGCGATGACCACGTTAGCGGCGGCGTGGATGTCGCTGAACTTGTTGCCCGGCTTGACCGCCGCCAGGCCGGCCTCCTGCGCCTCCAGGACCGCCTCGTAGATCTTGCGCTGCACGTCGGTGAAGCGGCCGGTCACCGGGAGGGTGCGCGTGATGTCGGCGGTGTAGAGGGAGTCGACCTCGACGCCGGCGTCCACCAGGATGAGGTCGCCCTCGCGGACCGGACCGGTGTTCTTCGTCCAGTGGATGGTGTTGGCGTGGTCGCCGGAGGCGCAGATGGTCTCGTAGCCGATGCCGTTGCCGTCGTGGCGGGCGTACAGGCCGAAGAGACCCTCGACCCACCGCTCGCCGCGCTCCTTGCCGACGGCCTCGGGCAGCCCGGCGATGATGGCCTCGAAGCCCCGGTGGGTGGCGGCGATCGCCTTGCGCATCTCGCCCACCTCCCACTCGTCCTTGCACAGTCGCATCCCCGACAGGTGGCGGGCCAGCTCCTCGTCCGCCTCGTGCTGCTGGGTGACCGACGCGGGCGTCTCCGCCTGGGCCCGGGTCTCGTCGACGAGCCGGGCGAGCTCGCCGTCGGCCCCCCGCACCACGCGCACCACGGTCGCGCCGGCGTCCTTGGCCAGGACGTCCGGGAGCGAGTCGATGTGCCGGGTGCCGATGCCCAGCCGCTGCTCGATCTCGCGCATCGTCGGGCGGGGTCCGACCCAGAACTCGCCGAACCGGGAGTCCGCGAAGAACTCCTCGCTGTCGCGCGGCGCGAGCGGCCGGAAGAACAGGATCGCCTCGTGGCCGTCGGGCCTGGGGTCCAGCACCAGGACGCTGTCGGGCTCGGTGTCGAACCCGAGACCGGTCAGCCAGGCGAAGGCCGTGTGCGGGCGGAACGTGTAGTCGGTGTCGTTGCTGCGCACCTTGAGGCCGCCGGCGGGGATGATGAGGCGCTCGCCCGGGAACCGGCGTGACAAGGCCGCCCGGCGGCGGGCCGCGTGCTCGGCGACCTCCGCGCGCGGGACAGGTGCCGCATCCGTACTGGCCCAGCCGGAGGCGATGAATGCGCGGAACGCGTCGCTCGTCGGGGTGTTACGGTGGCTGGCTTTCACCTGCTCGTCGCTTGTCATGGCCGATATCCTGCCACGCGCCGCGGAGCCACGGCAAAGCTGCCGCGACCCTCGACTGTGGCCCGTGGAGCGCCCCGGCGGCAGGCGTGGTCGCGGTCGTCACCGCCGGGCGTCCGGCGCGCAAGCGGGTATCGACGTTTGTGTCCACGGCACCCGCCGGAGAGTTTTGCCGAAACGCCACAATCGATCGACGTCTTGACATCCGTTGTAACATTTCCGAAGCCGCTCGATCGGCATCCGTGGCGCGCTTGTGAACGCCGCCGTTTCCGCTTTGTTTGATCCGACCGCCCGATGCGGTCGCCAACTCACGGAAAGCGAAGTGTCCATGCAATTGTCTGCGTTGAGTTCTGCGGTGAAGACAGCTTTCGGCAGTGATTCGCGTCGTCGGGGCAGGCGGATCGCCGTCGCGGCCGCGCTCGGGGTGGCGCTCGTGGGCGGGGCGGGCGCGGGTGCCGCGGCCGTGGCCCCCGCGCCGCCGCCGGAGCCGGCCACGGCGCCCGTCGGCGGCCACGGCGTACGCCAGGGCAACGTCACGGTCGACGGCGCGACCCTGCGTTACACCACAAGCGGAAGCGGCTCGCCGCTGGTGCTGCTGCACGGCTGGCCGCAGACGTCGTGGGTGTGGCACAAGGTGCTGCCCAGCCTCGCCCAGCAGCACACCGTGATCACGTTCGACCTGCCCGGCCTGGGCGCCTCCACCGCCCCGGCCGGCGGCTACGACAAGGCCACCACGGCGCGCCGGATCCGGCAGGCGGTCAACCAGCTCGGCTTCACCCAGGTGGCCCTGATCGGTCACGACCTCGGCGCCATGGTCGCCTACAACTACGCCCGCGACTTCCCCACCGAGGTCACCCGGATCGGCGTCGTCGAGAGCCCGCTGTCGGGATTCGGACTGGAGAACTTCTACGGAATCAGCTGGCACTTCCTCTTCAACGCCTCACCCGCGCCCATCCCCGAGCGCATCATGGACAACGAGGACGTCCCCACCTATCTGGGAATGCTCTTCGACCGCGCGCAACATCCGGCGGCGATCGACCGCAACGTCTACTACCGCGCGTATTCCGACCCGGCGAAGCGCACGGCGGGATACGAGTACTACCGGGCGTTCAAGGCCGACGCCGCCGACAACCAGGCCCACGCGCAGTCGAAGCGCCTGACCATTCCCGTGATGGCCATGGGCGCCCAGTCCGTGTTCGGACCCGCCGTGGCCGCCTCCTACCAGCAGGTGGCCGACGACGTCCGCACCGTCGTGGCCCCCGACACCGGCCACTGGATCGCCGAGGAGAACCCGACCTTCTTCAGCGCCTGCGCGTTGCTCTTCTTCGGACCCTCCACCGGCACCCCGTCCAGCCCCGAGCTGACCGGCTGCGCCCCCTGACCTGAGCCCCTCCCGCACGTACCGCGCCACGGCGAGGGCGACCTGCGTCGACCCGGGCCGGTGGTGGCGACGCCACCGCCCCCTCCGGTCGACCCGGCCGCCCTCGCCGTGGCGTCGGCGTACGTCGCCGGCCCGACCGTGGAACTGGCGATCGCGGAGGAGCGGGAGCGGCCGCGGCCGACGCCCCCGGCACGTCGGCCTAGCTGTCCGCGTAGACGAGGTCCAGCACGTCGGTGCGCCCGGACCAGCGCAGTTCGAGGTGCCAGCAGCCCGCCTGCGGCAGGTCGACGATCGACGGCCCCGGACCGCCGGCGACCTCCCGGGTCACCCGGGTTCCGGCGCCGTCCAGGGTCGCGGTGATCCGCAGGGCGTCCGGGGTGGTCGCGGCGGGGGGCGTCGCGGCGGGACGGGCGACCCAGAGGATCTTGTTGTTCGTCCCGTGCTTCCTGGACCGGCTCAGCGGGTGTCCGAACAGCACCGCGACGATCTCGCCGCGCGCGCCGAGGACGTGCGGCGTCCGGGTGCTCCCACTGAACCCGGCGTCCGCCCAGTCGGGCAGCGGCCCCGTCTCGACCCGGGAACCGCAGCCGGTGGTGGCGCCCGCGACCGCGCCGGCCGACGCCGTCACGGCCGGTGAGGCGGCCTGCGGGGCGGCCGTAGAGGTGGCCTGCGGACCAGCCGGGGAGGCGGCCTGCGGGGCGGGCCGTCCCGCTGTCGTACACCCGGCCACCAGGAGCACTGCCCCCAGCAACACCCTGCGCGCTGAACCCATCTCACGCCCTCCCGACGACCTGCTCGTGCTTTCCCACTGTCGGGACACCGGCCGGCGCCCCCGGGTTCCCGACCCCGGCCCCCGGGTGGTGGGCCCGGGTCGGCACGACCGCCCTAACCCAGCGACCTGGCGATCTCGATCGCCTCGGAGCGGGTGAGGTCGCCCTCGATGCGGTAGCTGACGTCGCGCCCCTGCCAGATCAGGGTGGCGGCGGCGAGCCGCGCGGTCTCCACCCGGACGACGCCGGTGCGATCCACGTAGGAGACGGGGTGCGGGGCGCCGATCCAGACGGCGAAGCCGCCGTCGACCTGGACCCAGCTGGCACCCGCCGCGCTGCTCTCCTTGTGGAAGGCCAGGTCGAGGCGGCCGTCGAAGGCGTCGATGCGCAGCGCTCCCCCGCGGTAGAGCAGCGTCGCCACCCGGCAGTAGCCCGCGCCGTCGGGGTCGGCGACCAGCACCTGCTCGGGCGGGCCCAGCCTCGTCGGGGTGCGGACGGGGAAGCGCACCTTCCGCTGCGCCTCGGCCACGGTGGCGGGCCGCTGCGTCGGCAGTGGCGAGGCCGCGCCGGTGGGACGCGCCGGGTCGGGCGTCGTGGCGATCGTGATCCCGGCGAAGCGCAGCAGCCCGGCGGCGGCGTCGGCGAGGGCGGCGCGCCCCGGCGGCAGCGCCGCCACGACCAGGGCGGCGAGTGCCGCGGCGACGAGGTGGCGCCACCGCCGTCGCCTCGGCGGGGGCGCGGCGAGGCGTGCGCGTACCCGGGCGGTCACGTCGGGCGGGTCGGGCGTCTCCAGCCAGGCGGCGAGGTCGCGCAGTTCGCGTTCGAGGTCATCCACGGCGCACCTCCGCGACGTCGAGCAGGGCGCGGAGCTTCGCCAGTGCCCGGGAGGTCCGCGACTTCACCGTGCCGCGCGGCCAGCCCAGCATGGTCACGGTCTCGTCCTCGCTGAGGTCGAGGAAGAACCGGCACACGATCACCTCACGGTCCTTCACCGGCAGCGAGCGCAGGGCCCGCACCAGGGTGGCCCGGCGCTCCCCGGCGAGGACGGCCTCGACGGCGGCGTCCTCGCCGATCTCCGCGGGCGGGTTCGCGACGGCCGCGCGCAGGGCGAGCCCGTCGCGCCGGCCGCGCGACCGGTGCAGGTTGCGGGTCTCGTTGGCCACGATCGCCAGCAGCCACGACCGGAACGACGCCTCTCCCCGGTAGCGGGAGATCTTGCGATGGCCCTTCACGAACGCCTCCTGGATGACGTCCTCCGCGTCCGGACCCGCGCCGAGCAGCACCGCCGTCCGGTACGCGGACGCGGTGTGCCGGGCGACCAGGAGTTCGTACGCCTCCAGGTCGCCCGCCCGGGCGCGGGTGACCAGGTCTTCGTCGTTCAGGGGTACCTCCGATGGGGACACGTTGATGACACCACCGGCGCCCTGCGGGTTCCGCCGCGTCGCGAAAAAGGTGTCCGGTCGCGTCCTTCGCCGTGCCGCCGGCCGCGCCGGAGTCCGGCCCGGTCTGTAGCAATCCTTCTTGACGATTCATCGATGCGTAGCTAAGTTTCAGCCATCCGGACTGAGAGGTCGTCGTCGATGAAGGCCCGACTCGTTACCGCGACCGTCCTGGTGGTCACCCTGTCGACCACCCTCGCACCGCTGCCCGTCCAGGCCTCCGCCACACCCGCGCGCCCGCCTGGCGGCGAACACGGCTGGGTCACCTCGACGCTGCGGCACATGAGCCTGGTGCAGAAGGTCGGCCAGCTCTTCGCCACCTACGTCTACGGCGCCGACGCCACCGCACCCTCGGCCGCCGACCGCGCCGCCAACCGCGCGGCCTTCGGCGTCGAGACGCCCGCCGAGGTCGTCGACGAGTTCCACCTCGGCGGCGTCTGCTACTTCTCGTGGTCGCACAACCTGGACAGCCCGCGCCAGATCGCCACCCTCTCCAACGGGTTGCAGCGAGCCGCCGTCGGCGACGGCGCGAAGGGGCGGGTGCCCCTGCTCGTCTCCACCGACCAGGAGCAGGGCGTGGTGCTGCGCATGCCCGCCCCCGCCGCGCAGTTCCCCGGGTCGATGGCCCTGGGCGCCGGGCGGTCGCCCCGGGCCGCCCACGAGGCGGCGAAGATCACCGGACGCGAGCTGCGCGCGGTCGGCATCCACCAGCCGTACGCGCCGATCGCCGACGTCAACGTCGACCCCGGCAACCCGGTGATCGGCGTACGGTCCTTCGGCGCCGACCCCCACCTGGTGTCCGAGCTGACCGCCGCCCAGGTCGCCGGGTTCCAGGACGGCGCCGGCGTGACCGCGGTGGCGAAGCACTTCCCCGGCCACGGCGACACGGCCACGGACAGCCACACCGACCTGCCGGTCATCGACCACACCCGACAGGAGTGGGACCGGATCGACGCGCCGCCCTTCCGGCGGGCGATCAGCGCCGGCGTCGAATCGATCATGACGGCGCACATCGTGGTACCCGCGCTCGACCCCTCCGGCGACCCGGCCACGCTGTCGCCGTCGATCCTCACCGGCGTGCTGCGCGGCGAGCTCGGCTTCCGGGGCGTCATCGTCACCGACGCGCTGAACATGGCCGCCGTGCGGCGCAAGTACGGCGACGACCGGGTGCCCGTGCTGGCGCTCAAGGCCGGCGCCGACCAGCTCCTGATGCCGCCGGACCTGCGGCTGGCCCGGGACGCGGTGCTGCGGGCCGTCGCCACCGGCGAGCTGACCGAGCGGCGGGTCGACGAGTCGGTCCGGCGCATCCTCGCCATGAAGTACCGGCAGGGCCTCGCCCGGTCGCCGCTGGTCGACGTCGAGCAGGCCGTACGCACGGTCGGGGCGTCCGAGCACCTCGCCGCCGTCGCGCGGGTCACCGACCCGACCCTCACCGCCGTCCGCAACGACGCGGGGCTGCTGCCGCTGGACCCCGCACAGCGCTCGGTGCTGGTCACCGGCTGGAACAGCGCCGCCTTCGCGCCGGTCGAGACCGTCGCCGACGGGTTCACCGCCCGTGGCGCCCGGGCCACCGCCCGGCCCGCGACCCTGCCCTCGGATCAGACGATCGCCGCGACGGCCGCGCTGGCGGCCGGGCACGACCTCACCGTCGTGCTGACCAACAAGGCGTGGGACACGACCGTCACCGATCCGCGCGGCACCCAGCGGCGGCTCGTCGCCGCGCTGCTCGGCACGGGGAAGCCCGTGGTGGTGGTCGCGGTGCGGGACCCCTACGACGTCGCCTACCTGCCGGGCGTGACCACCTACCTGGCGACCTACTCGTACACGCGGGCGGCGATGGACGCCCTCGTCCGCGCGCTGCACGGCGAGTTGTCCCCCCGTGGGCGGCTTCCCGTCACGATCCCCACGGCCGAGGGCGCGGGCACCGTGCTCTATCCCTACGGCCACGGCATGAGCTGGTAGGAGGCAACCCACCATGTCGTCGCTCCGCCCACCCGCGCTCCGACCACTCGCGATCGGCCTGACCGTGGCCGTCCTGGGCGCGGCGCTGCCGGCCACGGCGGCCGGGGCCACGCCGCCGCCGGCCGGCTCGGCGCCGCCTGTCGTCACGCCCGCCGACATCCACTTCCGGGACGACACGCTGCGGCCCGGCCACGCCCGCCAGGTCGGCCTGCTCCCCGAGCACGTGGACCGCATGCCCGCCGACCTGGCGACGTATCTCGCGCCGACGCCGGACCACCCCGGCCATCCCGCGTACGCGGGCGCCGTGGTCCTGGCGGCCAAGGACGGCGTGGTCGTGCAGCACGCCGCGGTGGGTGCCGCGGTGAAGTACGCCGCCGTCGGCCCGCCGCCCGGGCTGGCAGGGGTGGAACTCCCCGCCGACGAGCAGCTCCCGATGCGGCCCGACACCATCTTCGACCTGGCGTCGGTGTCGAAGCTGTTCACGACCATCGTGGTCATGCAGCAGGTCGAGCGGGGACGGGTGGACCTCGACGCGCCGGTCGCCCGCTACGTCCCGGAGTTCGCCGCCGGCGGCAAGGCGGCGGTCACCGTACGGATGCTGCTCACCCACACCTCGGGTCTGCCCGCCTTCGTCCCCCTGTGGAGCAGGTACCCGACGCCGGCGGAGCGGTTCGCCGCCGCGCTCGCCACGCCGCTCACGCCCGGCGCGGAGCCCGGTACCCGGTACGTGTACTCCGACCTCGGGCTGATCGCGCTGGGCGTGCTGGTGCAACGGGTGACCGGCCGCCCACTGGACGCGCTCGTCGCCGACGGCGTCACCGCCCCGCTGGGCATGACCGACACCGGCTACAACCCGGGACCGCAGCGACGGTCGCGGATCGCCGCCACCGAGTACCAGCCGTACGCCGGACGGGGCATGGTCTGGGGTGAGGTGCACGACGAGAACGCGTGGTCGCTCGGCGGCGTCGCCGGGCACGCGGGGGTGTTCTCCACGGCGGCGGACCTGGCCGTGCTCTGCCAGTCCCTGCTCAACGGCGGCGAGTACCGGGGGCGCCGCATCCTGCGGGCGGACACGGTGCGCGCGATGCTGGTCAACTACAACGCCCCGCTGGAGCAGGCCTACCCCGAGAGCGATCGCGGGCTGGGCTTCGAGCTCGACAAGCACTGGTACATGATGGGGCTCTCCTCCCCGGTGGCGTTCGGGCACACCGGCTTCACCGGAACGTCGATCGTCGTCGACCCGCTCGCGCACTCGTTCGTCATCCTGCTCAGCAACCGGGTACACCCCGATCGCGGCTGGGGCAGCAACAATGTCGCCCGGCGCGCCGTCGCGCGGGATCTCGCCGAGGCGATGCCGGTGCGACCCCGGTCCCGCGAGGCGTGGCGGGCCGACCCGCGCGACCTCGCGACCGCCACCCTCACGGCCCCGCTGCGCCGGCCGGCGCAGGGCGGCACGGCGAGCTTCCTGCTCTGGTACGACACCGAGCCCCGCTTCGACAGCGCCCGCTTCGAGGTCTCCACCGACGGCGGAGCGACGTGGGCTCCGGGACGCCTGCTGCTGCGCCACGCCGACCGGCGGTGGAGCAGCGACGGCACGGTCACCGGCCACGGCGGCCGGGTCTGGTGGCAGGTCTCGGTCGAGTTGCCCGACCGGGCGACCCACCTGCGCTTCAGCAGCACCACCGACGCCTCCAGCCAGGGTCGGGGCGTCTACGTCGACCGGATCGTGGCGGCGGACCGCGACGGGTTGCTCTTCCAGGGCGAGGGCGCCGACGCCGCCCGGCTCGTCCCCGTCGGCTGGTCGCCTGCCCGCGCCTGACCGGGCCACGGCGCGCGCCCCGGCCCGCGTCGACCGGGCCACCAGCGCCGGCACCAGAAGCTCACCGCCCGGCCCGGTGCCGCGGCGTCGGCCGGAGTCTCGAAATCGCCGGCGGCACCGGCCGAGGCGTGCCGATTCGCCGGACCGACGCGGGGTTTCCGACCGCACCTGCCGGGCCATTGTCGGTCGCCGAAACCCGCGCATGCGGAGAACACATCGCGCCGAACAGGGTCAAGCCACCATGAAGGGCCACGACCCGACTCGGCCCGCCGAATGCAGTCAATTTATCGACGCCTACGCGTCACCGTTCTTAACCGGAGCGAGACGAGCCACCACTAGGGTCAGTGAACCTATTGATCAGCGTCGTGGCTGAATCTGTCCCCGGGTGGGTGGGGAACCGGAAGGGGTGGGAATGAGGGGGGTGGCTCCGCTGGTCATCGGCATCGCCTCCTCGCCGGCCGAACGCAGGCAGCTCGCGCGTCTGCTCGGTGGGACCGAGGCGTTCCTGATCGTCTCGAGCGTCGACCAGGCGCGCACGTTCCTGGGCGTGCCCGGCACACCGGCGCTGCCGCCCGTGCCCGTCGTGACGACCCCACGCGTCGTGACGACCGAATCGGTCGTGACGGCCGGACCAGTGGCAGCCGGACCTGTCGTGACGGCCGGACCGGTCGTGACGGCCGGACCAGTGGCAGTCGGACCTGTCGTGACGGCCGGGGCCGGGCAGCGTGTCGGGACGCCGCCGGCCGACCTGAGCGTCGACTCCGACCGCCGGGTGCTGCGCTGGCTGGACCGCGAGGTCGAGCTGACCCGCCTGGAGCACGACTTCCTGCGGTGCCTGGTCGGCGCGCCCGGTCAGGTCTGGACCTACGAGCGGCTGCACCTCGAGGTCTGGGGCAACGTGCACCTCGGGCGGGGCTCCGACATGCACTCGGTGGTGCGCCGGGTGCGGCGCAAGCTCGCCCGGCTGGGCGCCTCGGCGTCGATCCACGCGGTCCGCGGGGTCGGCTTCCGGCTCGCGTCGATCTGACCAGTCCCGCCTCATCGAGGCCCTCCGACGCGGTCCGGCCCGCCTGGTCGCAACCAGGCGGGCCGGATCTGTCAGCTGACGGTCGGCGTCAGCAGCGCACGGGAGACAACGCGAAGTCCTCCACCGTGGGGGTGGTGGTGTTGATCCTCGTCTGCCGGGTCTGGGGCTTCCAGCCGTCCTTGGCGACGATCATCGTCAACGGGTTGTTCCGCCGGTCCAGCCAGTAGGCGTACTTGCCCTCGGCGTCCGTGGAGAACCTCCAGGACATCGCCCACGAGTCGACCTGGACGGTGGCACCGGGGAGCGGCGAGCTGGCACCCTGGCAGCTCGTCCCGGTGACCGTGCCCGTCAGCTTGCCCCAGGTGGTCGGCTGCAGCACGTTCATCGTGACCGCGACCGGCTCCACCGTGTACGGGGTGTTCTCCTTGATGGCGACCGAGGCGGTGTAGGTGCCGGGCTGGTCCACGTTCGCCGTCATGCCGACGTTGACCGTGACGGCCTCGCCCGGCGCCAGGGTGGCCGCCGTCTTGTCGATCGTCATCCAGCTGACGTCGGCGGTGCTGACGGCGCACTCCTCGAAGCCGGGCAGCGCCTCGCTGTCCCGCGTCGCGGTGAAGCCGCCGGAGGAGCCGCCGACCTTGTAGAAGCCGCACGCCGCGCCGCCGCGGTAGCGCGCCGTGTTGGCGTTCGGCAGGCTCGACCACGAGGAGGTGGCCGGGTCGTAGGCGAAGCCCACGTTGGTGATGGCGCCACCCTGCGAGCCGCCGACGACCAGGAACTTCCCGTTGGCCACGGCGAACGAGCTGGCCCAGTTGTCGGCCGGCGCGTCGGCGATGGCCGTCCAGGTGTTGGCGCCCGGGTCGAAGGCGTAGCTCGCCTTCTGCGCCGCGGAGCCGTCGTTGCCTCCGGTGCAGTAGACGATGCCGTCGATCCCGCCGCAGGAGAGGAAGGCCACCGACTTCGGGTAGTCCGCCAGGGTCTCCCAGCTGTCGCTGGCCGGGTCGTACCGCACGACGTCGTTCGACATCGGCGTGCAGGACGCCGTGGTGCAGCCACCGACGGCGTACAGCTTGCCGCCCGCGACCGCCTGACCCGCGGCGGAGCGCGGCGCCGGGTTGTCGGCCTTCTCCGTCCAGGTGTTGGCCGCCGGGTCGTACGACCAGGTGGTGCCGTCCGGGCCGGCCGCCGCCCAGCCGCCGGTCGCGATGATCTTGCCGTCCAGGACACCCACCGTCATGGCGGTACGCGCGCCGGGCAGATCGGCGATCGCGGTCCAGGTCTGCGCGACCGGGTCGTAGGCGTAGTTCTTCGCCGAGGACGCCGAGCCGGTGCCGCCGGCGATGGAGTACACCTTGCCGCCCAGGTTGACCACCCGGTTGTCCATCACCACGGCCGGGTAGTTGGCGATGTCGGTCCAGGGCGCGGCCTGCGGGCCGGCCTCGGGCGACGCCGCCGCCGTCGACTTGCCGGACGTCTTCGCCGCGAACGAGGTCGGGACCTCGAGCCGCTGCACCGGCGCGCCCTGGGAGCCGAGCACCTCCTGCTCGCTCATCCGGGACCCGTCGGCCCGCAGCAGCTCGAACCCGCCGGGGCGCTCACTGAACTCGACGGAGACCGGGGCCCCGCCGGTGTTCGTCACCGTGAACGCCTTGGTGACCTTGCCACTGGGCATCCGGGCCGTACCGGTGACCTGGGCCGGCTTGACCGACAGGCGGCCGGCCGCGAGCTGGAAGTTCGCCGCCGTGGCCCAGTCGGCCTGGACGTCGACCTGCTTGCTCTGGCTGACGTAGTTGCCGGCCCGGGCGGTGAACGTGTGGGTGTCCGTCAGCGTCGAGAACAGCCAGTAGAAGCCGTCCGCCAGCCCCGGGTCGCCCGGGGTCGCCACGGTGGTGGCCTTCTCCGCCGGCCGGTCGTCGCTGGTGACGGTGGCGCCGTTGACGTAGCCGTTGTCGTTCTTGTCGCGGACGTGGCCGAGCACCAGGCCGCCGTCGATCGGCGTGCAGGTGAGCTGGCTGCCGATCAGGACGTTGTCGATCGACCACCACCACTCGTACGAGGCGTCGTAGTAGCGGAACCGCACCCGCGCCTGGGCCTGGCCCGCAGCCTGCGGGATGGCGATCTCGGTCACCTTCGGGCCACGGACGTCGGCCGCCTGCCGGAGCACGTTGGTCCACGTGGTCCCGCCGTCGAGGCTGAGGTCGACGTCGGCGCGGTCGCTGCCCAGCCAGTTGTAGTCCTGGTTGAACCGGATGACCGGTGCGGTGACGCCGGTCAGGTCGACGACCGGGCTGACGAGCGAGGTGTCCTGCTTGCCGCCGGAGCCGTACTCGTCGCTGTCGACGATCGCGAAGTTGCCGGTGCCGCCGGTCAGGTTGCCCCGGGCGCCGTCGTCCGTGAACTTCCAGACCTGGCCGCTGGCGGCGTGGTCCACCACGGACCAGCCGGCCGGCACGGTGCTGCCGTCGAAGGTCTCGTACTCGCCGTCGGAGCCGAAGCGGTAGCCGGGTGCGGTCGTGCAGGCGTTGGTCTGCACCGGCACCGCCACGTTGGCCGTGGCGTTACCCGTGCCGACCACGACCTGCTTGGTCACCGTCTGGTAGCCCGGGTACTGCGACTCGACCTTCAGGTCGTAGGTGGCGCCGGCCGGCAGCTTGAGGCTGTAGCGGCCGTTGACGGGGGTGGTGTAGTCGGACACGCCCGACGGACCCTGCACGGTCACCTTCGCGTAGAGCGGCCAGCCGTGCCCGGAGCCGTCGGTGACGGTTCCGCTGACGGTGACGCTCGGCACCGCCGTCAGCGCCACGTCGACGGTCGTGGTCGCGTTGCGGGCGACCGTGGCCGGCGTGGTCTTCGCCTGGTAGCCGAACGCCGCCACGGCGACCTGGTAGTCGCCGGCCGGGAGCAGGGACGAGTACGTCCCGTCGGCCCCGGTGGTCAGCTCGCGGTCAGCCGCGCCGGTCAGGGTCACCGTGGCGCCGGCGATCGGGGCGCCGGTGGTCGCGTCCGTGACCTTGCCGGCCAGGGTGCCGGTGTCGCCGATCGGGGCGGCGCCGAGCAGCGCGAGCGCGTCCAGGCGGCCCTCGCCGAACACGTTGTTGTCGTCGGTGGTGCCGCCGCACTGGGTGTCGGCCTTGTCGATCGCCGAGTTGTCCAGCAGCGCGCGGGTGGCGTTGACGTCGCCGACGAGCGCCGGTGCGGCGGACCACAGCAGCGCGATCGCGCCCGCGAGGTGCGGGGCGGCCATCGAGGTGCCGTTGTAGCTGGCGTAGCCGCCGCCCGGAATGCTCGACCGGACGTTCACGCCGGGCGCCGCGATGTTGGGCTTGATCTCGCCGTTCTGGCCGGCGCCGCGGGCGGAGAAGCTGGCGATGTTGTTGTTGACGTCGTAGGCGCCGGCGGAGTAGTTGCTGACCAGGCTGCCCGGTGAGCCGCTGGTCTGGCAGGCCGATCCGCTGTTGCCGTTGGACCAGACGCCGAAGATGCCCGACGCGGTCCAGGCCAGCGTGACGTCCTCCATGAACGGGTCGTTGGAGGGCAGCGTGGTTCCCCACGAGTTGTTGATGATGTTCGGGCGCTTGCTCGCGTCCGGGTTCTGGCCGTTGAGGTCAGTCGGCTCGAGCATCCACTGGCCGGAGGTGACCAGCGCCGCGTCGCTCGGGCAGCAGCCGTTGGCCGCGATCCACTTCACGTCGGGTGCGACGCCGATCTGGTTCGCGCCGGCGGAGCCGGCCATCGTGCCCATGGTGTGCGTGCCGTGGCCGTTGGTGTCACAGGGCGCGGCGCAGGAGCCGGTGGCGCGGTACCAGTTGTAGTTGTGGTCGAACGTGCCGTCGCCGTTGTTGCCCCGGTAGGAGTTCACCAGCGCGGGGTGGTCGAACTGGACCCCGGTGTCGATGTTCGCCACCGTGATGCCGGCGCCCTTGGCACCGTACTGGGACCAGACGTCGTCGGCGTTGATGTTCGCGATGCCCCACTCGAGGGCGTTCACCGTCTTCTCGTCGGTGCCCTCGGAGACCTCGGGCACCTTGTAGGCGACCGGGGCGTACAGGCCCTCGACCTCGGCGTGCGCGGCGAAGCTCTGCGCCATCGTCAGGGAGCCGCCGCTGACCTTGATCGCGTTGGTCGCCCAGAAGGTCTCGTACTTCGTGCCCGTACCGTCGAGCTCGGCCCGGATCTTGGACTGGCTGCCGGCGGCGGTCTTCTTCAGGGCGTCCGCGACGGCGGTGCCGCGCTTGGCCCAGTCCTTGATGGCGGCGGCCTGGCTGAGGTCCGCCTTGTCCTTGAAGCGGATCCAGAAGTCGCCCTCCGTCTTGCCCTGGAGAGCCTTCGTGAGCTCCGGCCGGATCTTGTCGGACGGGGAGGCCTGTGCGCCTGACCCTGTCGCGGCCAGGCCTGTCGCGGCGAGGATCATCGCCGCGCCGGCGCTGACCAGTGATCTGGCCCAGCGCCTCGTGGGTGGACGTGTGAACATTCGGTGGTGCCTCCTCCAGAACGACCCAGAGTGGAACGAGCCATGATGGAGGGTGCAGGGGCTCGTCTCCGTTCGGATGAGCGGGATCCGGCCCCTCCATGCCCCCCAAGGCACCGCGCGGGTCACGCCGGCTGCCCGTCTGGACACTATGATCGACAAGAATGGACGATCAAGGACTTGCCGTAAGCAATTTGTCACTAGCCGTTGGCCGGCGAATGGGGAGCTTGCCAACGATTGTCACGGTCCTGACGAAGATGGGCAGAGGCTGTCCATAGTTTCCGGGTGGGTGCTGTGGGGGCACGCGACGAAAGCACTGCGTCGGGCGGACCAGATCCGGCCGACGAACCATTTCCGCTGGTGATCGCGGTGACGCCGTCGGCGGCCGAGCGGATACGACTCGCGGAACGGCTGGACGGGGTCGCGCCGCTGCTGCTGGTCGCCGACCTCGACGAGCTGCGCCGACTGATCGCGGTTCCGCCGGGGCCCGCCCCGACGCCGTCCGCGCGCCCGCCGGGCGCCGACGACGACGCGCTGCTGATCGACTCGGCCCGGTCGACGGCCCGCAGCCGGGGCCGCGAGATCGGCCTGACGCGCCTCGAGCACGACCTGCTGGCCTGCCTGACCACCGAGCCGATCCGGGTGTGGAGCTACGCCGAGCTGCACCGCTCGGTCTGGCGTGACGAGGGCCGGGAACGCAGGGCGGACGTGCAGTCCCTGGTCAAGCGGCTGCGCCGCAAGCTCCACGAACTCGGCACCGGGGTGGCCATCGACGCGGTGCGCGGCGTCGGGTTCCGGCTGACCGACCATCAGCAGCCGAAGGTCAGCGGTTCAGGATGACTGCCTGACTTGGGCAGTCCGGGCCCGGCCCCGCGCGACCGGGGGGCCGAACCGGACCGGTACGCCGGGGGAATACAGCACGCTCACCGGCGCCCCGGCGGGCGGCGGCAGCCCGGCGGCGGCGACCAGGTCGTCGTCCAGGTGCAGCAGCTCCGCCCGGTGCAGCGGCCAGCGCGGATGCCAGTTCGGCAGGTGCAGCGTCCGCCCGTACGCCCGGGTGTGCAGCCCCCAGCGGGCGGTGACGAAGTGCTCCAGCGGGGTCGGCTCGGCGACCGGCTCCCCCACCCGCACCACCATGCGGCTCGTCGCGCCCACCGGGCCGGGCCAGCGGCGCCGGCACCGGTAGGTGTAGCGGTCGCCGTCCCGGTCCAGCCGCATCGCCGACCACATGTACGGCAGTCCCAGGGTCACCCGGGCGACCAGCACCGGGACCAGCCGCGACGCGTCGAGCGAACGGAACACCACGGCGCGCCGGCCGGTGTCGTCCACCGAGTAGAGCCGGACGTTGGTCTCCCAGAAGCTGCCGAAGTACGGGATCCCCGGCCCCCTCCCGAGGCCCAGCCCCACCATCCGGAAGCCGATCAGACCGACGTGGCTGACCCCGTCGAGGGTGTCGGGGCGGGTGCCCTCGGGCAGCAGCGGCGCGACGAGTTCCGGCGCGACCGCCCAGTGCAGGAACGTCAGGTCTTCCCAGCGCTGCCGCAGGATCCCCCGCCGGAACGCCTGCTCGGGCGCGGCGTCGACCGGCTCGATGTGCACGTACCCCATCCTGCCCCCACGTCGGCGGGCGGCGTCACGCGGGCGGCGGCCGCTCAGGCGGCCTCGGCGGCGAAGGCCAGGGCGACCAGGGTTCCGTTGCTTACGGCGTGGGCGAGGATCGGCACCCAGAGGTTGCGGTGACGGTGCAGGAGCCAGGCGAAGAGCAGGCCGGCTAGCAGCGCGCTGATGGTGTTGAAGACGCGGGGCAGGTGGACCGCGGCGAATAAGAACGCCGACAGGACGATGGCGGCCACGGCGGGCAGCCGACCGGCGAGCCCCTGGTAGAAGACGCCCCGGTAGAGGATTTCCTCGTACAGCGGGGAGGCGACGGCGCCGAAGGCCAGCGCGAAGGTGAACTGCGCCAGCAGGCTGCCGACGGGATACCCGCCCTCGCCGCCGCCACCCTCGACGAGCGCCGCGGGCAGGGCCAGCACGAGACCGAGGGTGAGGGCGGCCTTGGCCAGGCCCCAGCCGATCGCGGCGCCGACCTGACGGCGCTCGGGGCGCAGGAGCCGGAGAGGCCGGGCGACGGCGCCGAAGCGGTGGCGGACGACGGCGAGGCCGACCGCCAACTGCGTACCGTTGATCAGGATCCAGGCGATGCTCGACGCGGTCATCTCCGACATGCCCAGCCGGGCCGGCCCTTGGGCCAGGAAGTCCGCCACCGCCGAGTTGGCCAGCCCGATGCCGACGGCGAACACGAGGGCCATGTCGACGTAGCTGAACCGGGGGGTGTCGACCCTGAGGGCGGGATCCGGGTGGAGGTCGCTCATGCCGTCGAGATTAGGTCGCCCGACCTATATCGGTCAAATGACCGATCATCTATGATCGGCCTGTGCCCAAGCTTGTGGATCACGAGGAGCGACGCCGGCATCTCGGCGCAGCCGCCTGCGTCGTACTGGGACGCGCGGGTTCCGTCGGGATGACGGTCCGGGCCGTCGCCAGCGAGGCCGGGATGGCCCTGGCGACCGCCCAGCACTACCTGCCGACCCGCGAACTCATGGTCCGGGCGGCCATCGACCACCTGACGGCCCGCGTGGTGCGGCGGGCACGCACGATCCCCGCCGGCTCGATCACCCTGGACGTCATCCGCCAGGCGGCGTGGCAACTCGTACCGCTGGACGCCGAGCGCGCCTTCGAGGCGCGGGTGTGGCTGGTCCTCACGGCGGAGGCCCTGGTCGACGAGGGAATCGCGGCGATCCTCACCGAGAGCGAGACCGTTCTTCGGGGCAACCTCGAACGGCTGCTCACGCTCGGCAGGGCGCAGGGCGGGATCGGCGCGCACGTGGACGCGCGCGCCGAGGCCGCCGCGCTGACCAGCCTGTTGGACGGCATCACCGTACGGGTCCTCACCACGGGCCTGGATCCCGCCGACGCCCGTAGGGAGATCGACGCTCACTTCGCCCGGCTCACGCCGGGGCGTGGGTAGCGCCGACGCCCCGGTGCGGCGCCGAGTCCAGCCGCGCCAGCCGCCCTCTTCGCCGGCGCGCTCCTACGGCAGTACGGGAACGGGCGTGCGCCACGACCGCCACAGCCGGCTGTAGCCGCCTCCGGCCGCCAGCAGCTGCTCGTGCGTACCGTGTTCGACGATGCGCCCGCGCTCCAGGACGACGATGCGGTCCGCGGTGGCCGCCTGGCTGAGGCGGTGCGCGACGATCAGCGTGGTGCGGCCCTCGGTGGCCGCCGCGGCGGCGCGCTCGAGGTCGCGCGCGCCGGCGCTGCCGGCCTCCGCGGTGGCCTCGTCGAGGATCGCGACGGCGGGGTCGGCGAGGACGAGGCGGGCCAGGGCGAGCTGCTGGGCCTGGGCGGCGGTGAGCTGCCGCCCGCCCTCCCCCACGCACGTGTCCAACCCGTCCGGCAGAGTACGCAGCCAGTCGGTGACGCCGACGAGGTCGAGGGCGGCGTTCACCTCGGCGTCGGTGGCCTCCGGGTCGGCCAGGCGCAGGTCGTCGCCGAGCGTCCCGGCGAAGACGTGCACCTCCTGGCTGATCAGGGCGATCTCGCGGCGGACGCGGTGCTCGTTCAGGTCACCCAGCGGCACGCCGCGCAGGCTGACCGCGCCCCGGGTCGGTGCGATGATTCCGGCGGCGACACCGGCGAGCGTGCTCTTGCCTGCCCCGCTCGCGCCGACGAGTGCGACGCGTTCGCCCGGCGCCAGGCTGAGGGCGACGTCCCTCAGCACGACGGGCCCGTCGTCGTAGCGGTGCCGGTCGACGACCACCTTCAGCGCAGCGGGTGCCGTATCGGCCCGGCCTGCGGACCGGCGGGACCGCCCAGCCCCGGACCCGCCGGGCGACGCGACGTCGGGCGCGGGGGCGACGGACGCTGAGCCGCCCGACGACGCGGCGGCGGGCGCGGAGCCGGCGGGCACGGCGGCGGGCAGCGCGGTGACGCCGACGAGCCGGGCGAGGCTCGCCCCGGCCTGCAGCACCGCGTCGACCTGGAAGAGCAGCAGGCCGATCGGGTTGAACAGCCGGTGGAAGTAGAGGGCCGCAGTCGTCGCCGCGCCCACGGTGGCCAGGTCGTCGCGCACCAGCAGGAACCCGGCGAGCAGGACGGCGGCGAGGCCGACGAACTCCGACCGGTTCATCCGCAGCCCGAACCGGGTGTGCAGGTTGAAGATCTCCAACGACAGGTCGCGGGCGGCGGCGGAGCGGTCGGCGATCCCGCCGACGTGCGCGTCCTCCAGCCGGTAGGCGCGCACGGTCGCCGCGCCGCGCAGCGCCCCGGCCATCGCCTGCGTCCGCTCGCCCGTCGCGACCCGCTCGCGCGCGTAGTACGGCACCGAGCGCCTCAGGTACCAGCGCAGCGCCAACGCGTACGCGGGGGCCGCTGCCAGCCCGGCGAGGCCGAGGCGCCAGTCCAGCGCGAAGAGCCCCAACGCGGTCAGCACGATGGACAGCAGCGCGCCGAGGAAGGCGGGGCCGCTGGTGGCGATCACGTTCGTCACCACGGCCACGTCGTCGCCGGCGCGGGCCACCAGGTCCCCGGTGCCGGTCCGCTCCAGCGTGGCCGACGGCAGGTGCAGGGCGCGGTCGAGGACCCGCTCCCGCAGCCGCGCCAGCACGGTCTCGCCGAGGCGTGCGGTGAGCGCGGCGCCGATCGCGGTGAGCACGCCAGCGAGCACCGCGGCGACCGCGATCACCCCTGCCCAGGCCACGATGCGGGGTGTGTCGGTACCGGCGACGACGTCGTCGACCAGGCGGCCGAGCACCCAGGGGGCGACCAGCCCGGTCGCGGCGGCGGCGACCAGCAGAACGATGGCGGCGGCGCTGAGCGCGGGCAGCCGGGCGAACTCGGCGCGCAGAGCCGCCCAGGTCTGCCCGGCGGTGGCCGTGGGCAGCAGCTGCCTCGGCGCCGCGCCGACTGCGGACTCGTCGGTCATCGCAGGACCTCCTCCCGGTAGCGGGCGTCGCTGGCGAGCAGGTCCTCGTGCGGCCCCTCGGCGACGACCCGCCCGCGGTCGATCACGACCACCCGGTGGGTGCTGCGCAGCAGGACCGGGCTGTTGGTGATCAGCACCGTGCCGCGGGCCGCCGCCGCGCGGGCCGAGGTCAACCCCTCGGCGAGCAGCGCCTCGGTCACCGCGTCGACCGCCGTGGTGGGGTTGTGCAGCACCAGCACCGGCGGGTCGGCGACGAGCGCCCTGGCCAGCCCGATCCGCTGCCGCTGCCCGCCGGAGAGGTTGGCGCCCCGCTCGGTGAGCAGCCGGTCGAGGCCGTGCGGGTGCGCGGCGAGCACGTCCTCGGCCGCCGCGGCGCGTACGGCGGCGCGCAGGACCGCCTCGTCGGCGTCGGCGCCGGCGGCGAGGTTGGCGCGCAGCGTCCCCTCGAACAACGCCACGTCGTGCTGCTCGACCAGGAGGATGCCGCGTGCGGCGTCGACGTGCAGCTCCTCGGCGGGCACGCCGTCGACGTACAGCGTGCCCCGGTAGTCCTCCCGGGGCACGCGGCCGGACAGCAGCGTCACCAGCGCCTCGGCCTCGCTCGGGTCGTGGGCGAGCACACCCAGGACCTCACCGGCGCCGACCCGCAGGCACAGCCCGTCGAGTCCGGCGTACCCGACCGTGTCGAGGGTGAGCCGCGCCGGGGCCGGGGCGGGTGCTCCGGCGGTACCCGGCCGGGTGAGCGGCTCCGCGCCGAGGACCCGGGCGACCCGCCCGGCGCTGGCGCGGGCCATGGCGAACAGCTGCACGGACCAGCCCAGCGTCTGCACGGGCTCCGCGACGAACTGGGCCAGCCCGACGACGGCGACGAGTTCGCCGACGGTGAGCCGGCCCTGGATCGCGAGCCAGCCGGCGACCCCGGCGACCACCGCGAGGAAGAGGCCGTTGACGGTGGTGGTGAGCCCGAGGTGCAGGCCCTTGGTGGTGGCGGCGCGCAGGGTGACGTCGAGGGCGTGGCGGCTGGCGGCCGCGTACCGGCGGGCGGCGTGGTCCTGCGCGCCGATGCCGCGCAGCACGCGCAGGCCGGTGACGAGGTCGACGGCGAGTGAGGTCGTGGCGGCGAGGGCCTCCTGCTGCGCGGCGCTGCGCCGGCTGAGCAGCGGCGCCATCCGTTGCAGGGCGACGACCACCAGCGGCACGCCGACGAGCACGCCCAGCCCGAGGGGGACGTCGATGACGAGCAGCGCGACGGCGGAGACCGCGATGGCGGTGAGCGCGGCGGCGCAGAGCCCCGCGACCCGTACGACGAGCGCGGTCAACTCGGCGTCGGAGGCGGTGACGGACAGCAGCTCGCCGTCGCGCATGCCGGAGCGGTTCCCGCGCGGGTCGAGGGCGCTGCGGGCGATCTCGACGCGCAGGAGGTGGGCCTCCTGTTCCAGGGCGGCGTACCCCAGGCGGGCGCCGGTGCGGTAGGCGAAGGCGAGGACGGTGAACAGGACGGCGAGACCGGCGAGGGAGAGCAGCAGCGCCCGTACGTCCCCGGTGGCGACCGCGCGGTCGATGATCACGCCGATCGCGACCGGGACGAGGGCCTCGGTGGCCTGGTGGGTGCAGAGCAGTGCGGTGCCGGCCACCACGCGGCCGCGCTGGCGGCGCAGGGCGCGGCGCAGGACCGTCCCGCCACTGGTCTTCTCGGCTGCCACGGGGCGTCAGGCCCCGACGAGAAACGACGATGTGTGCACGAGCTGCGCCCTCCCAGCGATCGAGGGCCAGGTTAGCCTCACCTAATGGCTCCGGTGAACGGGGGCTCGGCGACCGTCCGGCGCGCCGGGGGCCCGGCTGGTCGCCACGTGGTGGCGGCCGACCGGCAGCATCAGCGGCTTCTGCGACGTCGGATCGACGATCACCTGACTTTCGAGGCCGAACACCGCGCGGACGCACTCCCGCGTCAGGACCCGCGCCGGCTCCCCCGCGGCGTGCAGCCTGCCGGCGGCCAGCGCGATGAGGTGGTCCGCGTACCGGGCGGCGAGGTTGAGGTCGTGCAGCACCATGACGATCGTCGTGCCGCGCGTCAGGTTGAGGTCCGTGAGCAGGTCGAGGACCTCGACCTGATGGCTGACGTCCAGGAACGTCGTCGGTTCGTCGAGCAGCAACAGGTCCGTCTGCTGGGCCAGGGCCATCGCGATCCAGACCCGTTGCCGCTGGCCGCCGGAGAGCTCGTCGACCGGACGGTCGGCGAGGTCCGCCGTCTGCGTCGCGTCCAGGGCCGCCGCCACGGCGGCGTCGTCCTCGCGGCTCCAGCGCGAGAACACACGCTGGTGCGGGTTGCGGCCACGACCGACGAGGTCGGCCACGGTGATCCCCTCGGGCGCCGTCGGCGACTGGGGAAGCAGGCCGAGGGTACGGGCCAGTTGCCTGGCCGGCAGCCGGTGCACCTGCTCGCCGTCGAGCAGGACGTGGCCGGCGCGGGGCGCCAGCAGGCGCGACATCGACCGCAGCAGGGTCGACTTGCCGCACGCGTTCGCGCCGACGATCGCCGTGATCTTTCCGGGCGGCACGAGGAGGTCGAGCGAGTCGATGACGACGCGGTCGGCGTAGCCGAGCGTCAGGCTCTCGACCACGAGGTGTGGGTGGTGGTCACAGCGAGCCTCCCGCGCGGTTCGTACGGATGAGCAGGTAGATGAGGTAGGGGGCGCCGAGCACGCCGGTGACGACACCCACGGGGAAGCGCGTGTCGAAGGCGAACTGACCGGCGAAGTCCGCGACGAGCACCAGCAGGGCGCCGACGAGGGCGGAGGGCAGCAGCAGCGAGCCGGCCGGGCCGACGATCCGGGCGGCGATCGGCCCGGAGAGGAAGGCGACGAAGGCGATCGGCCCGGTCGCCGCCGTGGCGAAGGCGATGAGACCGACGGCCGCGACGATGACCAGGATCCGGGTGCGCTCCAGGCGTACGCCGAGCGCCGCCGCGGTGTCGTCGCCCAGCTGCATCATGGAGAGGTTGCGGGCCTGGCCCAGCAGCACCGGCGCCAGGACGGCCACGGCGACCGCCACCGGGACGGTCTCCGCCCAGGTGGCGCCGTTGAGACTGCCGGTCAGCCAGCGCATCGCCTCCTGCAGGTCCCATTCGGCGGCCTGGGTCAGGACGTACGCGGTGATGCTGTCGAGCATCGCGGCGATGCCGATGCCGATCAGGACGAGGCGGGTGCCCGCGACGCCGTCCTTGAACGACAGCGTGTAGACGACCAGCGCCACGGCCAACCCGACGACGATCGCGAAGGCGGACACCCCGGCCTCCCCGAGGTGCAGCGTCACGATCGCGAAGGCGGCCGCGGCGCTCGCTCCGGAGCTGATGCCGATGATGTCGGGGCTGGCCAGCGGGTTGCGCAGCATCGTCTGGAAGGTGACGCCGCCGAGCCCGAAGCAAGCCCCGGCCAGGATCGCGAGGACCGCCCGGGGCAGGCGGAGCGTGCCCACCGTGAAGGAGGCCCCGGGGACGTCCTCGCCGGCGATCACCGCCAGCACGTCCGCCGGCGGGTAGAAGGTGCGCCCCGCCATCAGCGAGACGGCGAACGCGGCGACGGCGAGGGCGGACAGCACGACGAGCACGCCGCGGCGCCGGAGCGTACGGCGGACCCGGCCGTGGGTGACGGCCTCGAGAGTCGTGGCGCTCACAGCTCGCGCACTTTCTGCCGGCGGACGATGTAGATAAAGAAGGGGGCGCCGATCAGCGCCGTCACGATACCCACGTCGATCTCCGTCGGGCGCGCCACCACCCGGCCGACGACGTCCGCGGCGGTCAGCAACGACGCGCCGAGGAGCGCGGAGTACGGCAGCAGCCACCGGTGGTCGAGCCCGACCAGCAGGCGGCACACGTGCGGGACGACCAGGCCGACGAACCCGATGGGTCCGGCGACCGCCGTGGCGGCGCCGCAGAGCAGCACGGCACCGATCGCCGCGACGGCCCGCACGACGGCCACCCGTTCGCCGAGCCCCGCCGCGAGTTCGTCGCCGAGAGCGAGCGAGTTCAGGGCCCGGGCCGACAGGAGGCAGATCGCGAAACCCACGGCGAGGAACGGCAGTGCCTGCCGGATGCTGTCGTAGGTCGCACCGCCGACCCCGCCGATCTGCCACGAGCGGAAGCCACCGGCCACGTCGTTGCGGGGCAGCACGAAGGCGCTGATCAGCGACGCGAGCGCGGCGGACGTGGCGGCACCGGCGAGGGCGAGCTTGAGTGGCGTCGGGCCACCGCGCCCCAGGGAGCCGACGGCGTACACGAAGACGGCCGCGAGGCCGGCCCCGAGGATCGCCGCCCAGAGGTAGCCGGTCGCCGAGGAGAGGCCGAAGGTGACCATCGCGGTGACCACGGCGAGCGACGCCCCCATGTTCACGCCCAGGATGCCGGGGTCGGCCAGCGGGTTGCGGGTCACGCCCTGCATGACCGCCCCGGACAGGCCGAGGGCCGCGCCGACGACCACGGCGAGCAGGGTCCGCGGGATCCGCTTGGTGACGGCGGCCTGCTCCATGGTGCCGTCCGCGCCCTGCAACGCGGCGAGGATGTCGGACCATCCGACGGTGCGGGAGCCCAGCGCGACCGACGCCACCATGACCGTCAGCAGCGCCGCGACCGCGACGAGGAACCACAGCAGCCGCACCCGGGCCGGACGCCGCGCCACGGCGACGTCCGGCAGGGCGCGCGAGTCGAGCGTGGTCATGACACCTTGTCGGCGGCCTTGGCGAGCATCGCGACGTAGTCGTCCAGCACGAACGGGATGGCCAGCGGGGTCGGGTTCGCCGCGGTGCCCAGCGGCGTGCTGCCGGAGAGCATGACGACCGAACCGCGCTTGACGGCGGGGATCTTCGACAGCAGCGGGTCGGCCTGCGCGGCGGCGAGCAGCTTCTCGTCTCCGTACGCGACGATGACGTCCACGTCGTCGAAGACCTGGATCTGCTCGGCACTCTGGTCGAGCGTGAACTTGTCGGTGCCGGCGGAGAGCCCGGCGATGCTTGCCGGAGCCTTCATCCCGAGGTCCGTGAAGAACTGGGCCCGGGTGTCGTGCGTCGTGTAGAAGCCGATCTTGCTCAGGTCGGTCGGGTCGACGTGCGTCATGAACATGGCCGACTTCCCTGCCAGTTGCGGGTGCTTCCCGGCGGCGTCGGCCATCCGCTTCTCGATGTCGGCGATCAGCGCGTCGCCCTCCTTCGCGAGGCCGAGGGCCTGACTCTCCAGCTTGATCGTGTCGCGCCAGGCCGTGGCCCAGGGCGCCTTGGGGTAGGCGACCACCGGGGCGATCTTGCTGAGGGTGTCGTAGTCCTGCCGGGTCAGGCCCGAGTACGCGGCGAGGATGACGTCGGGCCTGGTGTCCGCGACCGCCTCGAAGTTGATGCCGTCGTTCTCGTCGAACAGCACCGGCGCTGTCCCGCCGAGTGTCTTGAGCTTCTCGGTGACCCACGGCAGGACGCCGTCGTTGTCGTCGTCGCCGAAGTTGGCCTTCGCCATGCCCACGGGGACGATGCCGAGGGCCAGCGGAACCTCGTGGTTCGCCCAGGCGACGGTCGCGACCCGCTTCGGCTTCTCCTTGATCGTCGTCGTACCGAGCGCGTGCGTGATCGTGACGGGGAACGTCGCGGAGCTGCCGTCGGCCGAGGCGTCGTCGGCCTTCGACGTGCCGCCACACGCGGTGAGCACCACCGTGGCCGCCAGGGCGACGATCCCGGTCAGGAAGCGGTTTGAGCGCATGAAAGTACACCTCAATGCAGGTAAGGGGAGGCTAACCTAACACACGTTCCGGGGCGGTCTTGATCTACCGCAGCCCGCCAGACACCGCACCCGCAGGCCACCTCACCTGGGGTTACCGGGGCGACGCGGTCCGCGCCGAGGAGCGCGCCCCCCGCTGTCCAGCGAGCGCGACGGGCACCGGGCGGACGGGCGCAGCCGGAACACGAACCGGATCGACGACGGCCGGACGGGGCGCGGGACGACCTCCGGACCAAGGGGCGGGCCTCCACACCCGGCTCGATTCTCCGCCTTCGATCGTTAGGGGCAGGAGATCGGCCGGGCTAAGGTCAGGCTAACCTAACTCCGCAGCCAGGAGCAGCTCACGATCCTCCAAGGAGCGACACCATGACCGTCGGCAGCACACTGGTCGAGACCGAGGTGATCAGGCGCCCGATGCTCGCCGAGGTCGTCGCGAACCGGCCACTCACGCCTCATCTGCGGCGCATCACCCTGACTGGCGCCGAGATCGACCGCTTCGGCTACGACGGGCCGGACCACCTGGCGCGCATCTTCCTCGCCCCCACGCCCGACGCCGACCTGCACCTGCCGGACTCCGCGCAGTGGTGGCCCGCACTGCAGGCCATGCCGGCGGAGCGACGGCCGTTGGTCCGCAACTACACGGTCCGGCGCCTGGACGCCGGCCGACGCGAGCTGGACATCGACTTCGTGCTCCACGGCGACGGCGGACCGGCCTCCGCCTGGGCGCTCAGGGCCGCCCCGGGCGACCGGATCGGCGTGCTCAGCGACGGCGCCGCGTACGCCCCGCCCGCCGACACCGACTGGCAGCTGTTCGTCGGCGACGAGACCGCCATGCCGGCGATCACCGCGGCCGTCGAGGCGCTGCCGCCGCAGGCGCGGGCGATCGCGCTGATCGAGGTGGGTTCGGCAGACCACGAGATCGCGGTACGCACGCCGCCCGGCGTCACGCTGACCTGGCTGCACCGGGGCGGCGCACCGGCGGGCGGCAGTGACGTGGTGATCCGCACGCTGCGGGACCTGGCGTTGCCGGCCGGCACGCCGTACGCCTTCGTCGCGGGCGAGTCCGCCATGGTCACGACCGTCCGGCGGCACCTGTGCGCCGAGCGCGGCATCGCCAAGGAGCGCGTGTACTTCGGCGGCTACTGGAAGGTCACCGCGCACTGAGCTCCAGTGGTCGTGCGTGCCCGGGCGGCCCGCGGAGGGCGCCGGGAGCCGGCCTAGGCGTTGGCCGGGTCCTCCCCTGCCGCGGGCCGGTAGCAGCCAGTCGCCAGGATCAGGGCGACGCGGTCCCGGCTCGCGGTCGTCGTGAGGCTGATCGTGATCCCGGTGCCGGGGTCACGCATCGACACGGCGCCCCGGGTGCCGTCGGCGAAGGTGCGGTCCTCGGTGATCTCGTAGCCCTGCTGCCGCCACATGTCCCGGATGCGCCGCAGCGTGGCGATCTGGTCGGCGGGCGGGACCGGGAGTCCGGCGAAGCCGCTCAACGTCCACCGTCCGTCGTCGGCGATCTCGCCCCGCTGGCCCTGGCAGGGCGAGGTGTTGGTCCGCCAGGCGTCGAGCGTGACGCCGGCGGTGGTGGCGACGGCCCGGGCGCGAGCCTCGGCCAGGGTGCTCACCTCGGCGGCTGCCTTGGTCTGCAACGAATCGTCCTTTCCTGACGAGGGGCCGGGTCCCCCGCCCGCGCAGGCGGTGGCGGGCACCAGCACGGCCGCCACCGCCACGGCGCGCCACCGGGGCGGGCGGTGACGCGGGGTCATGGGGCCGTGCCGTGGTCGAGGGCGGCCGCCTCGTAGTCGCCGACGATGACGGCCGCCTGGGAGCGCAGCATCTGACTGTTCTGCGCCCAGTATCCGCTGTGGCCGGACGTGTCGACGTGCAGGACGTTGCCGCCGAACTCCGGGTCGTGCGGGGCGGGGCCGTGGATGCCGACGAGGCCGTCGACCAACCATTCCCCGACGACGGGTACGCCGTCGAGCCAGCCGATCGTCTCCTCCGGTCGCGCGACGACGGTGTCGTCGGCCGCGGCACCGGCCCACACGTGTCTCGGGTCGATGGTGAACTCGCTGGCGTGCTCGACGCGCATGCCGGGACTGCCGACGGCGATCATGTCGTCGACGGCGAGGCCGTCGCCGTTGCTGGCGGCCTCGCCGAGGACGGTCGACCCGTAGCTGTGCCCGATGGCGGTGAGGTGGGACGGGCCGTCGTCGTGGGAGGCGCGGAGCCCGTCGACGAAGCCGTCGAGCGCGCGGGCGCCGGCCTCGGATTTGGCGCCGAACACGGCGCTGACGATGTCGAGGTCCACCGACGGGGTGTCGTAGCCGAGCCAGGCCACGACGGAGACGTCGCTGCCGGCGGGAGCAAGCTCGACCGAGGCCTCCCGCAGGTCGTCGGCCCGACCGATCAGGCCACGGATGTCGTCGAGTTCGGTGCCGACGCCGGGAACGAGGACCGCGGTGTGGGCGGCGGTGTCCGGGTTGCCGATCGCGACCGCCGCCTTCCCGTCACCCGCCGGATCGAACGAGAGCAGGTAGAGCCGTTCGTGCGGAGCCGCGTTCTCCGCGCCCTCCAGCTTGTCCAGCAGCATGAGCGCGGCGGCGTGCCGTGGGTCGTCCCGGTCGCGGTGCCGGCCCACGTCGTCACCGACGAACGTACGCAGCGCCAGTCGGTTCGCCGCGTCGCGGTCCGTGGCGGGCAGCCCGTCGAGTGCGCCGATCCGCTCCGGGTAGGCGGTGAGGTAGACCTGTCGCTCGTCGTCGGACAGGCCGCTCCACCAGGCGTGCGCGTCGGCGGGGCTGCTGCCCGGCGCCGGAATGCCGTCCTCGCTGAGCTGGAGCGCCGCGGCGGCGGCGAGGGCGCCGTCGTTGGCCCTGTCGTACTCCCAGGCGAACTGCCCCGGCGCGCCGGCCGTCAACTGGGTCAGGGCGCGGGCGATCCGGCTGTCGGCCTCGGTGGCCTCGGCGACGATCCGCGTGATGAGGTCGGTGTGGATCGCGGCGTTCCGGACATGTCTACGGTGCAGCGCCTCCGCGTCCGGGTCGTGTCTGTCCCCCGCCGCCGTCGCCGGCGCGGACACCCGCCCGGCCTCGTCCACGGTCAGTCCGAGGGATCGGGCGGCGCCGACGGCCGACTCCAACCGCCGCTGCAGGTCGCCGAACTCCTCCGCCGCTTCCCGCAACACGCTCGCGGCGGTCCGCGTCTGCAGGCTCGCGACCTCGAACTCGTCGTCGAGCGCGCCGAGCCGACCCATCGCGGCGTCGGCGGCCGGCCCCTGCCAGCCCGAGGAGCGCAGCGGCCCGGTCAGCTCGGCCCCGCACCGCGCCTCCAGCTCCGCGCAGGCCCGCGACAGGTCCGTCCAGGCCTGCGCGGCGTCCCGCAGCGGGGCGACGCGCGCCTCGCGCAGGTCCGCGTACGTCACCACCGCGCGGTCACCGCTCGGGGATGTCGAAACGGGCCGCGCTGGCCTCGTCGCTGTAGCGGTAGTCCATCGCGCAGCCCTGCAGAGCGTCGCCGACCTGGGACAGATAGCGGTCCAACCCCGCCAGGTCGTCCGACCACGACCAGCGCAGCTGCTCCAGCGCCGCCCGGGTCCGCCAGCCGGGCAGACCGGCGACCGCGGCCCGCGTCTCGTCTCCGACGTCGGACACACCGCGCCGCAGGTCGTCGCGCAGGTCGCCGCACACCCGCGACGCCTTCTCCAGCAACTCCGGCTCGACGTGAAGTTCGATCACTGACTGGCCTCCCGCGAAGATCGAAGCGAGCCTACATACCCGCCCCACGCACCGCGCGGATCGGTCGACTCAGCCGGTGCCCAGCCCGGCGAGCACGTCGCCGGCGCGCAGCACCGTCCACGGGCGACCGGGCGTGCCGGTCACCGTCACCACCGTCGAGCCCGGCGCGACCGGGGCGGGCGCGGGAACCAGGCGGTCGAGGGCATCGGGGTCGGCGGCGCCGGCCAGGACCGTGCGGCCGGCCAGGTCGGGCGGTACGCGGATCCCGCCGGTGTCCGTCGACGCCGCCGCGCGGACGGCGGCCACGTCGGCCGGCACCTCGGTGTAGGTGCGGTCCGCGTGGCCGACCAGGATCCGGTCGGCACGCCCGACCGCGTGCCACGCCAACAGGTCGAGGACCGTGGCGTGGTGGCCGCCCAGGAAGTGCTCCCACTGGTCGGCGGCCGCCCGGGCGAGCTGGTCACCGTGGCGGTCGACGCTGTGGCCGTAGCCACGGCCGGTCAGGGTCAGGTCGGTCCAGAGCAGCCGCCGGGAACGCAGGTCCACGACCATCGGCAGCAGCATCCGGGCGTTGCCGCGCAGGTCGAACCGCTGCGCGACGCGGGCCCCGTCGAACTGCCCGCCCCTGGGCAGGGGCAGCATGACGCCGGCGAGCGCCTCCGTGAGGGCCTCGAACGGCACGGCGTTGTAGCTGAGGACGGTCGGCACCGCGTAGTGCGCGCCGCGCTCGGCGAGACGGGCCAGGTGGAGGTCGAGGAACTCGGTGGCCCCGAGCGGAGCCGGGGCGGAGGTGAGGTCGCCGGAGTGGATCGCGCCGTCGCCGGCGAAACGCAACCGGGTGAAGTCGCAGTGGCCCACCCGCTGCCAGTCCCGGTCGAAGAACACGCAGGACAGGTCGAGGTCGACCCGCGTGGCGCCCGGGTCCTCCCAGTGCAGGAAGAACCGCAACACCTGCGCGCCGGGCAGGGCCCGCACACTGCCCCGCGGCCACCCCGCCAGCTGCGCCGAGGCGGCCCGCTCCCGCGTCGGCGCGGGCACCTCGGCCAGGGCGGCGTCGAGGACGGCCACGTCGAACCGGCCGAGCCGGGCGGCGCGGGCGGTCAACTCGGCGTCGACCAGTCCGCGTACCGCGGTGATCGCCGGCGCGGGCACCGGCGGACGGCGCTCGGGCTCGGTCCAGGTGGTCACGACGCTGCCGCGGGGATGGAACACCCGCCGGGGCATACCGGGGCCGGGACGGCCACCGACGATCCCGGACCCTCCGACGGTGCCGGGCTCCTCGACGGTGCCGCCTCCGGGCGGCGCCTCGGCGGGAGGGATTGCCTCGCCGGCCGGCCGGAGCACCCCCCGCAGGGAGGCGGGGCCGGCGCCGCGCACGCCCCGCGCGACGGCGCGCAGGACGTCGCCCAGGCCGACGGTGAGCGCCGGGGCGGCACCAACCTGCTCGCAGCGGCGGGCCCGCGCCGCCGCCCGCGCCCGCGCGGTCGCCGCCAGCTCGGCGGCCGTCGCCCGTACCGTCCGGTCGCGGCCGGTCAGTTGAGCCGCCGCCGCGGCGAGCACGCCGGGCGCCACCCGGGCCACGGTCCGGCGCATGGCAGCCTCGACGGCCGCGTACGCCGCCGGATCGTCCCCGGCGACCCGCAGCAGGTGGTCGAGCCGGCGCCACAGCTCGCCCGGACGTTCGGTGAGCAGGCGGGCGGCCTCCGCCGCGTCGTCGCCGGTCAGGGCCTCCTCCACCAGGGACGCGTGGGTCCGCACGCGGACCGTGAGCGTGCCGTCGGGGTGCCAGGTCGGCACGAGCCGCCGGGGCTCGCGGGCGCAGGCCGCCACGATGGCCGCGCCGAGGACACCGGCGCGGACCGTGCGGGTGCCGCGCAGCGCGGCGAAGGCGACGGCCGCCGCCGGGTGCGCGGCCACGTTCTCGTACGGGTGCAGCCGCTCGCCGAGGCGCTTCCAGACGGTCGGGTGCCGGCGCAGATCCTCGGCCGCGCCCGCGGCACCGCAGGAATCGAGCTGCGCGAGAGCCGCGCGCCGCAGCGGCCGGGGCAGGGCCCGCACCCGGGTGACCGGCACGACGGCGGCGGGCTTGTGGGACGGACGCCAGGCCACGCCCGGAGCCGGGGACTCGTCGTCGCGCCGCGGCAGGACCAGCCCCGGGTCCCCACCCGAGTACGCCCACAGGGTCCGCGCCACGTCCGTCGCGGTCGACCACCGCCGCCGGGCCGCGGCGACCACGTCGCGGTGGCCGGGGGTGCCCGTCGCGGCGTGCAGCGCCCGGGCGACGACCAGCGCGAGGGTCTCCCGGGCGGGCACCACCTCGGGCAACCAGTCGAGGCGGCCCGGCGCGGTGGCGTCCACCAGCACCGCGAGGTCGGCCCGGTCGGACTCGCTGAGCGCGGCGGGCCGGGCGACCAGCTCGTCCCGGAGCCGGACCGCGGCGCCGACCGGGTCGGCCTCGAGCCCGCGAGGCGCACCGGCAGCGGCGGCGCGACCGGGACGGGGTGCCCGTCGGCGTCCCCGGCCGACGCACCGGCTCGCCGCGGCGGGCGGCGCACCGGGGCCGAGGGCGCGACGATGGGGAGGTAGGTGTCGCCCGCCGCCAGCCGGCGACCACAGATCGGGCAGGCGGTGACCTGCTCCGGCGGGAAGCACGTCGGGCAGACGGAATGGCCGCACGGGTCCAGCGGCGCGCCACCGTCCTCGCGTCCGCACAGCACGCAGGGCGCGCCGGGCACGGCGAACAGGTGGGTCAGCAGCCGCCGTACGTAGACCGCCTCGACGTCGCGCGGGGTGTCGGGGAACGAACGGTAGAGCGGCAGCATCGGGCGGTCCGCGCCGACCATCTCGTCGATGGTCGCCAGCAGCCAGTCGGCCCACCGGACCCGCACCGCCGCCGCGCGCAGGTCCGCCTGGAGCAGCCAGCCACGACCGGCCAGGTCGGCCTCGAGCGCGGCCACCCAGGCGACACCGTCCGCAGGGGCGGCGCCCGTGCCCACCACCGCGACCCGGCCGGCGCGTCGCAGCAGCACCACCGCCAGCGGATCCATGCTCGCGCCCTCCCCGTGCGAAGCGGTGGGCGGAGAGTCGCGACGCTAGTTGCCAGGACAGGGTGAGAAGGAAGCACCGCGGGGAGCCGCCCACCGCGGGAAGGATCATACGGCGCGGCCACGGCCATCCTCACCCTGATTCCCGGCCGGCCGACGCCCGTCCGGCTTGCCAGGGACAACGCTCGCAGGATGGATCGGATTACCCTCGCCGGTATGAGCCGACGCACCGATCCGGTTCGGCGTCCCCTGTGGCGCGATCGCCACTTCGGCGCCTACTGGGCTGCGCAGTCGCTTTCCGCCGCCGGCGACTCGTTCGCCTACATCGCGGTGCCGCTGCTCGTGCTCCACGCGACCGGGTCGGTCGCCCAGATGGGTCTGCTCACGGCCGCGGCCGGTGCCGCGTCCGTCGGCGCGGGGATCTTCGGCGGCGTCCTGGTCGACCGGTACGACAGACGCAAACTGATGATCACCGCCGACCTGGCCCGGCTGGTGCTCTACGGCCTCATCCCCCTGGCCTGGCTCGGTGGTCCGCAGGTCTGGCTGCTCTTCGTCGTGCTGCCGATCTGCGAGGCCGCGGGCATGGTGTTCCAGGTCGCCGCGGTGACGGCGGTGCGCAACCTCGTCGACCGGCCCAGGATCACCGAGGCCAACGGTCGCCTACAGGCGACGTACGCGGCGGCGGCCGTGCTCGGGCCGCTGCTCGCCGGCGTGGTGTCGGCCCGCTTCGGCCCCACGGCGGCCATCGCCATCAACGCGGCCAGCTTCGCCCTGTCGGCCTTCGGTCTCTGGCTGGTGCGGCTGCGGCGGTCCGACGAGGGTGCGACGGCCGGCGGCGCGGCGGCGCGCGAGGGCCGGCTGGCCGAGTTCCTCGCCGGTGCGCGGTTCCTCTGGCGGCAGCCCGTGCTCCGCTCGCTGACCGTCCTGCTGTCGGTCTTCATCTTCCTGACGTACGGCTTCACCGACGTCCTCGTCTACCACGTCAAGCACGACCTCGGCGGCTCCGACGGCACGGTCGGCACGGTGCTGGGGTTGGCGGCCCTCGGCACGGTCGTCGGGGCGCTGCTGGTGGCGCCGCTGCGCCGCAGGCGTGGCTTCGGCATCACCTGGATCGGGGCGCACGCGGTGTGCGGTCTCGCCATCGTGGGCATCGGCGTCGTCGGGAGCGTACGCGGCGTCACCCTGCTGACCGCGGTGTACCTGTGCGGCGTCAGCGTGGGCGGGATCTGCTCGATGTCGCTGCGCCAGGAGATCACGCCGGACCACCTGCTCGGGCGGGTCACCTCGGCGTTCTGGAGCACGCACTACGCGCTCGGCCCGGCCGGCGCCGCCGTGCTGACCTGGGCGGCGGGCCGCTACGGCGTCACCGCGGTCACTGTCGTCGCCGGAGCGGGGTGTCTCCTGGTCGCGGTCGGCGGGCTGTTCACCCCGATCCGCCGCGCCGGCTCGGAGCCGGCGGCCCGCCCGGCGGTGCTCCAGCGGCCCGCGACCAGCCAGGCGTCGTGACCCTGGCACGTGCCACCCGCACGCCGGGGGCCCCGCCCCGCACGTGCCGCCACCATCGCCGGGGGTCAACGCAAGCCCTGCCCGGAGCCGCCGAGCCGGCGCGCCGAGGGTGCCGCCGGGCCCACCGGCCGGCCGACCCGGGCCACGTGCAGCAGGCGCTCCGGCGCCACGCCCAGCAGCGAGCCGAGGGCGTCTCGGGTGGCGGCCGTGTCGATCAACTGGCTCAGCGGGTGCGCCGCCAGCCCGGCCGCGTGCAGGGTCAACCACACGCGCGCGAGCACCCGACCGAATTCGACATGTGTCGCGTCGTCCGTACCGGACGGTCTGATCAGGACGATCACGGCGCCACCGCGTGCGAGCGGGTTGCCGGACGCCGCCGCGAGGAGCCGGGGCAGGCCCAGCGGGCGCAGGACCGGGTACGCCGCCAGCGCCGCCCGCAACGCGGTCGCCTCGTGCCCGGACAGGCCCAGGCACCGGTCGGTGAGCCCGTCGGCGTGGTAGTCCGGGTGCGCCGGCGTGAGCCGCAGCCACGACCGCAGCTCGGCGACCACGGCGGGATCCGCGTACGTCTGCCGGTCGGCGGCCCTCAGCAGGCGGGCCAGCCGGCCGGCGTCCGGGACGGCCCGGACGGTCCCGCCCGACGCCCGCGCGACGGCGTCGGCGGCGGCCAGCACCTCGGCGTCCGGGCCGGCTGAGAACCGGCCCCGGTGGGTGCGACGGGTGAGCACCTGCGCCGCGTCGAACGGGGTGTCGTAGCGGTGCGGGGACGCCCGCAGCCAGCCCGCCCGGCGGTCGGCGGCACAGTGGTCGGCGACGAAGCGCAGCCTGAGCCCGGCGTCGGCGGCGACGACCAGGCAGGTCTCGACGAAGGCGCCCAGGGACAGTCGCAGGTCCCGGCCGGACGGATCGGCCGCCGGCAGGGTGTGCGCCGGCTCCCAGCCGACCCGGACCGCATCGGGCTGATGGTCGAGGCGCCACGGCTGGGTGTTGTGCGCGCTCGGCGCCCGCCAGCAGAGCGGCGCCAGGGCACGGAACGCCGCGAGGTCCATGGCTACAGCGCCTTCTCGTAGAAGGTGTACCCGTGCAGCGGCCGGCCGCCCGACGCCCGGTACTGCGCGGCCGAGGCCGGGTTGTCCCGGCCGACGTAGGTGCTGCGCAGCGTGGTGTACCCGCCGGCGTGCAGGTTGCGGCGCAGCGCGCCGGAGAGCAGCCGCTGGTATCCGCGCCCCTGGTACTCGGGCAGCACGCCCTTGACGATCAGCACCGCCTCCCGCCGGTACCGGCGGCGGACCGCCAGCAGCCGGAGCTGGTGGAACAGGTTGAGGTCGCCCCGGACGCGGACGACGAACTCGCTGATGTCCGGCACGCAGAGCACGAACGCCACCGGTTGCCCCGCCCTGGTCAGGTAGAGCAGCAGCGACTCGTCCAGCAGGTACGCGAGACCGTCGGTCTGCCGGCGCAGCTGCGCGGCGGAGATCTCGGTGTAGTAGCCGAGCTGGGCGAAGGACGCGTTGAGCATCCCGCGCAGCAGTTCGAGCTGCTCGGCGAGGCGCCGGACGTCGCCCCGGTGCACCCGCAGCTCCGCGCCGTCGGCGTCGGTGCCGGGCTGGTCGGCGCCGGGCTCGTCGATGCCGCGAGGGGCGGCGGGGACCGGGCAGATCCAGGTGTCCGACTCGAACCGCCGGCGGAACCCGTACGACTCGTAGGCGGCCACGTACCGGGGCGGGTTCCAGGCGCTGTCGATGAAGCCCCGGTCGGCGTAGCCGGAGGTGATGACGCCGCCCGCCTGGTTGGGCAGCAACGCCACCGGCCCGAAGAGTGCGTCCCGGTCGCCGGCGGCGCGGGCGGCGGCGACGATCGCCTCGAACAGCGGTCGCGCCGCCGCCTCGGTGAACTCGGTGAGCCCGAAGAGCTGACACCGGCGGCCGAGCTTGGCGTCGAGGGCGGCGTCGGTGTGCAGGGTGGTGCGCGCGACGACGGCACCGGTTCCGCCGTCGCGCAGCACGTACATCGGCACGCCGTCGCGCCACCACCGCCGCACCTGCTGGCGCGTCGGCGGCACGAAGCGCGGCTCGCCGGCGTACACCCGGTCGGTGAGCGCCAGGAACTCGCGCAGGCCGCGCCGGTCGACGACCCGCTCCAGGCCGCCCGGGGCGGTCATCGCCGCACCGCCGGTCCCACCGTCTCCGAGCCCAGCGGAGTGAACGTCTCGATGTGCCCCAACTCGGTGGACTCGGCCCGCCACAGGCCGTTGGAGTAGCCGTCGGGTTCGGCGGTGAAGAGCCGGATGAAGCCCGCGGTGGCGTTGCGGTCACCGTCGGTGAGCCAGACCATCAGCTTGCGGTGGTGACGGGAGCGGGCGAAGCGCATCAGTGCCTCGCGGTCGGTGAAGAACGCGACGGTGCCGAGGGTGAACGGGAACTCCCAGTACACCCGGTGCCAGCGGTATCCGGACATGCGGCGCATGTCGCGGACCATCCGGCGCCAGGCCGGGAAGAGCCGCAGGATCGCCAGCGGCCCCCGGTAGCGCGTGGCGCCGAAGAACATGGCGCCGGCCTGGGCCCGCGCGGGGGCACGGGAGAAGTCACGGGTACGCATCGCTCAGCCCTTCAGGTAGACGTTCTTGATCTTCTGCTGTCCGGCGAAGGGGCCGGCGCCCGGTTCGTGCAGCGCGATGCGGAGGTCGCCGGCGGTCGGGTCCTCGGTCAGCGACTGCGCGAAGTCGCGGGAGACGGCCGCCAAATGCCGGAGTACCCCGCTGCGGCAGGCGGCGGCGAGAGCCTCGCGGTCCGAGCCGGACAGTGGGCGGCGCAGTTCCAGGTGGACCACGGGTCGGGTCTCCAGCGCGGCGTCCTCGGCCAGCGACAGGCAGAACCGGCTGATCTCGGCCGCGTACGGGTTGTCGGCGTAGAGGCCGTACTCCACGTCCTGGGGATAGAGGTTGGCGCCCAGGTACGACACCGTCGAGTCACGCCGGCCGAACAGCAGCAGCACCGGCAGGGTCATCCGCTCGCTGGCCAGCGCCGCGCGGCACTCGGCCCAGCGCCGCGGGTCGCCGCGGATGAGGTCGAGGATCCGTCGGTACCCGACGAGCAGCGCCTCGTCGCCGACGTTGTACCGCAGCCGCGGTTGCAGGACGTCGGGACCGGTGATCGTGCAGAGCAGTTCCCGGCGCTCGTTGGTCTCCAGGTAGGTGGCCAGCGGGTTGTACTGGAACGCCATCGGCAACCGCTGCTCGTCGGCGCCGAGCAGTGCCGCCCGCAGCTCGGGGTCGTCACGCAGGCGTCGCCGCAGCCACACGGTGAACCGGGTCTCCGCGCCGATGCCGATGGTGAGGTCCGAGGCGCCGTACGCCGACCGGACCCGCAGGAAACGCTCCTCCAGATAGGCGCGCAGCGCCTCCGTCATCGCCTCTCCCCCGCAGCTGGCGAAGAGGCGGTGGCGCGACCAGTCGAAGCCCTCGGCGTCGAGCCGGTCGCGCAGGTGCTTGAGGAACGGCGGGTACGCGGTCACCAGGTAGTCGAAGTCCGGGCCGAACTCGCGAAGCGTGTCGACGATCTTGCCGAGGTCCGGGCCGGTGTTCTTGACCACCGCGATCCGGGCCATCGCGGCGCCGGTCGTCGTCCCGGTAGCCCACGCGCCCATCGAGTAGGCGTTGATGACGAAGGGGCGACGCATGGGGAAGACCAGGCTGGTGTAGCCGACGATGTCGCGGTGCACCGCGCGCAGCTCGCGCTCGCCCCGGGGCCAGTTGAAGGGCCGGCCCGACGAGCCGGCCGATTCGTCGACCACCACGCCCCGCTCCGGCAGTCGTCCGCCCCGGCAGCGCCGGGCCGCGTCGAAGGGGACGACGTAGCTCACCTTGTCGGTCTCCGGGAAGTCCCGCAGCCGGCGGCGGACCCCGGCCGGCCGGGCGCGCAGGAAGGCGCGGTACGCCGGGACGTCCAGCGCGGCGAGCGCGCAACCGGCGCGCGCGTTCGCCGCCGCGAGCAGGTCCAGTGCCCGGTGGTGCCGCCGGGCCGACCACCGCCACGCGGCGGGATGGCTGCCGGCGAGCCGCACCGCCGCCCCGATCAACCGACAGGAGATCGTCAGACGTGCCCGTCGCCAGCGCTCGCCGGCCGTCAGACGTGGTGCCGTGAGAAAGGACGGATCAGCGTATCGATGCAGCGTCTCGGCCATGTCAGAATCCTCGGCGCCGCCGGCCGAGGAGGCCTGAGCTGTCGCACCGGCCGGCGCTGAGTACCCGCACCCAGCCCGATCCGGGCGCCGGCCCCTACCCGGTCACGGGGCCAGTCGCTGCGAGACCCAGTCGGCCGCCTGCTCGACCGCCCGCCGGGACTCGTCGGTGTGGTCCAGCATGTCGAACCCGTGCTGCCCGCCCGGTACGTCGATCACCTCCACCCGTGCGCCGGCGTCGCCCGCCGCGTCGAGGAACGCCGCGACCGTCCCGGCGATCTCCTCCCGTTCCCGGCCGACCCGGGTGAGCAGCAGCGGCGGTACGGGCCCACCCGCCTCGCCGATCGCCGCGCCCGGCGCGAAGCGCGGGTCGACACCCCAACCCGGCAGCGGCGCGAGGAGCGGATACGTCAGCGCCACCGCCCGCAACCAGGAAGGCCGGTCCCGCAGCCAGTCCGTGCTCAGCAGTCCCCCGCCGGAGAAGAACCAGAGGGCGATCCGCCCGCCGTCGACGCGCGGGTCGGCGCGGACCCGCTCCACGGCCGAGGCGACGTCGAGGGCGGCCGTCGCGCAGTCGGTGGCGGGGCCCTGCGGACCGACGACGACGCCCATCCGGTGCTCGACGGTGACGGCCAGGAGACCGAGGTCGGCGAGAAGGCAGCCGTAGCCGCGGAAGACCGGCCAGTCGCGGGGCCCCGATGGCAGGTCAGGTGGTAGCGGTCCACCGTGGACGAGGACCACGGCGGGGTGCGGGCCGGCGCCGTCCGGCACGTACCAGTCGAGGTTCGCCTCCCGCTCGGGCTGACGTGCCGTCGGCGTCAGCACGAAGGGGCGGAGGAAGCTCGGCGTCTCGTCCATGATCGCAGTCTGGCACGGCTCGGCCACTCTGTGGTGCCCCTGCCGGGCGGCGCACCGTCGACCGCCCGCCGGCACCCACGCGCCGGGGCGGTCCCTCGCGAGGCGGGCGGCGGCCGTCGCCGTACGGCTCAGGCCCCGGTGTCGGGCGACCCGGGCGGCGGCAGCGGCAACTCGACGGCGTCCACCGTCGCGACCCGCACGGCCGAATGCGCCGGCGGCAGCTTGTCGGCCCGCGGCGAACGACTGTGCACCCGGCCCCGGCCGGTCGGATCCGGCCGCCCGCTCACCTCGCAGGCCACCATCAGGATCGGCGCCGGCGGCGCGGTGAACCGGCCGGCACCCCAGCGCACCCAGAGCGGGATGCGCCCCGCGTCGGCCTCGGCGAGCAGCTTCTCCCAGGTGCGGCGGCGCGTACCGTGATCGACCTCGACGACGACCGGCGGTCCGTGCGGGCGGGCACAGGCCACGTCGAGCACCGACTGCTGCGCGGACATCGGCGGCGGCAGCGGCAACACGCTGGACGCCCGCCGGTAGACCCGCCAGCCCCGCTCCCCCGCCCAGCCGACCACCGCGTCGATCAGCCGGGCGGTGACCTGGTCCGTGGTCAGGTCGGTGAAGGTGACCGCGTCGAGCCGGTCGGCCAGCGACGTCGCCAGCCGCTCCCCGTCCTCGCCGACCACCACCGCCGCAGGGTAACCGGCGCCACCGGACGTTCCGGCAACCCCCCTCCTACGGCGCCGCGACGGCCACCGGCGCGCTCAGGCGGCCCTCGTTGCCGCTGCGGTCCAGGCCGGAGACGCAGTAGGACAGCGGACGGCCGGCCGGGGCGGCGCGATCGACCCAGCCGGTGCCCCGGGCGGTGCCGACGAGCCGGGCCGTGTCGCCGTCGACGCGGTAGACGGCGAAGCTCGTGGCGCCGTCCCCGCGCCAGGTCAGCGTCACCCCGCCGCCGCCCGCCCGCCGCGCGTCGGTGACCGTGGGGGCGGGCGGCGGCGTCGCCGGTAGCTGTGCCATCGCGGGCACCAGCGCCGGCCCGGCGTAGTGGGCCGCGCGGTACCGGCTGACCGCGCCGAGCTTGTCGGCGCGTACCTGCCTGGCGCTGAAGTGCACGCTTCCGCTCGCGCCGTGCCGGCGGTTGAGGGCGAGCTGGCGGTCCAGCTCGGCCGGGTCGCGCCAGGCGCCGCGCTCGCCCACCCGGTAGTCGGCCTGGCCGATGTAGAGCTGCACCCGGGTGCCCCGCACCGTGGCCGCCCACCACGGCAGCAGCGTGGCGTAGTCGGCCTTGCCGAAACCGATGTGCCAGTACAGCTGCGGCACGACGTAGTCCAGCCACTGCCGCCGTACCCAGAGTCGGGTGTCGGCGTAGATGTCGTCGTAGCTCTGCAACCCCGCGGTCGCCGAGCCGGCCGGGTCGGTGCGCTCGTTGCGCCAGATGCCGAACGGGCTGATGCCGAACTTGACCCAGGGCTTGATCGCCTTGATCCGCTCGCTCATCTCGCGGACCAGCGTGTTCACGTTGTCCCGGCGCCAGGCGTGCTTGTCGGCGAACCCCCGGCCGTAGCGGGCGAACGTCGCGTCGTCCGGGAAGTCCTGTCCGGCCTCCGGGTACGGGTAGAAGAAGTCGTCGAAGTGCACCCCGTCGACGTCGTACCGCTGGACCGCCTCCAGCATCGAGTCCTCGACGAACGCGCGCGCCTCGGGGATGCCGGGGTTGAAGTAGAGGCGGCTGCCGGGCCGGTCGGCGCTGGGGTAGGTCACCACCCAGTCGCGGTGCCGCCGCAGCGGGTGCGTCGGCGCGAGCCGGTCCAGCCTCGGGCCGGGCCCGCCCACCGTGGCCGGCTGCCCGCCCCGGTACGGGTTGAACCAGGCGTGGAACTCCAGGTTGCGGGCGTGCGCCTCGGCGACCATGAACTCCATCGGGTCCCAGCCCGGATCGCGGCCGTCGCGGCGCCCGGTCAGCCACTCCGACCACGGCGCGTACGCCGACGGCCAGAGCGCGTCCCCGCTCGGGCGCACGTGCACGAAGACCGCGTTGTGGTGGTGGCGCACCGCCAGGTCCAGCCAGCCCCGGAACTCCGCCCGCGCCGCCTCGGCCGACAGCCCCCGCCGGCTCGGCCAGTCGATGTTGTTGACCGTCGTGATCCACATGCCCCGCAACTCGCGGGGTGCCTCGGTCGGTCGGCCGGCGCAGGCGGGGGTGCGATCCGCCGGGGCGGCCCCGAAGGGGGTCACGGCGCCCTGCTCCGGCACCGCGCGTCCGCCGTCGACCCGGTCCCGCAGCGACCAGGCGCCGAGCGCGGCCGCCACGGCGAGCGCGGCGACCACCGCGACGGATGCCTGGGTACGACGGCGGCGGGCGGGCGACTCAGCGGCGGGCATCGCCCCAGTCTGCCCAGTCCGGCCCCACCTGGCGACCCGGTTGGACCGTGAGCGGACGGTCGGCCGAGGGCCGGACGCCGAGGCCGTGGCGGATCAGGCCGGGTCGTCGCACTCGAATGCTCCGCAGCGGCGCGTCAGGAACGCGACGCCTGCCTCTCGTCGGCGGTGCCGTGATCGCCGTCCGCCGGGACGAACGGGGTGCGCATGCGGGTCATCGCGGCCGCGCTCACGTCCACCGCTCGCCCGCGTTCGCGGTCGGTGTCCCTGTCTCCCTCTGACTCGAAGGGATTCAGGGTGGGCGGCGTCAGATCTGCCAAGACGTACTCCAAGATTTCACAGGGCGGCGCGCAACGTCTTCGGTGGCAGCTGCGAGCCGGGCGGGAACGCGGGTGGTCGGGGCGCGTCATGGGCCGTCGCATACCCGCTTCGGACAGCCTACTGCCACGTACGCCCCGCACGGGCGGTGCGGTCGGGGCGGACCGGGTCTCAGTCATCGGCGAGGACGGCGTACAGGTCCGAGTCGCGCCAGCCGTCGCGGATGTGGGCGGTGCCACGCATCCGGCCCTCGTACCGCATGCCGATCCTGCGCAGCACCGCCGCCGAGGCCAGGTTGCGGGGATCGCACGTGCCGAAGATGCGGTGGCGCCCGTGTTCGCTGAAGCCCCGTCGCAGCAGCTCCTGCGCCGCGGCCGTGGCGATGCCCTGCCCCCACCGCCGTGGATGGATCGCGTACGCGATCTCGGCGGTGCTCGAACCGTGCAGTTTCAGCTCGGCGCTGCCCACGACCTCGCCGTCGAGGAGCACCCCGAAGACCAGCCGGTCCGGGGGTGCCGCCACGGCGGCCCGCACGTACGCCTGTGTCTGCTCGGGGGTGTTGGGTCCCCATGCCTGGTAGCGACACGACTCCGGCAGGCGCGCCCAGTCGTGGACGGCTGCGGTGTCGTCGAGCCTGAGCGGCCGGAGAGTGAGCAGCATGCTGGCACGGTAGATCACCGCGCGGGTACGTCGTGTCGACTTTTGACCGTCCGGACAAAAGTTCAGACGATCTCGCACAAACATCTAGACATTTAGATTTAAGAATCATAGTGTTGCCCTCACCAGGCAGCGGCGTGCCAGGCCAACCATCAGGACATGACAACGATGTCCGTTCGATGTCCGGGCCCGCCGCTGAGCCCGAGCGCCGCGCGACGACGTACGTCGTTGTCCCGCTCCCCTGGAGGAGAGAATGCTCGGATCGTCCCGACGAGCACGCGTGCCCCTCGCAAGCGCCCTCACCGCTGTCGTCACCCTCGCCGGCCTGTGGCTGTCCCCGCCGAGCGCGGGTGCGGCTCCTCCGCCGCAGGAGCCCGGTGTCACCCTGCGCGTCTTCGACCTGCAGGTGCCGCTCAACAACCTCTGCACCCTGAAGGCCGGCCAGACACCGAACGTCGACAAGCTCATGCCGACGGTCGACTGGACGAGCGCGGCCGACTTCGGCATCGAGGACCACTTCCTGGTCCACGTCCTCGGCAACGTCAACATCACCCAGGCCGGCAGCTACACCTTCCGGCTCATCAGCGACGACGGCTCCCGCCTGCTGATCGACGACACGCTGATCGTCGACCACGACGGCGCGCACGGCCCGGAACCGAAGGACGGCGCCGTCGACCTGACCACCGGATACCACTCCCTGCGCATCGAGCACTTCGAGCGTACGGGCGGCCAGCAGCTCACGTTGCAGTGGCGTACGCCGGGCTCCAGCACGTTCGTGACCGTCCCCACCTCGGCGCTGAGCACCGACGCCGGCGTCGTCCGGGTGACCGCGCCCGGCCGCAAGGAGTGCGAGGCCAGCGGCGACTCCCCCGGCGACGGGCTGCCGCTGACCTCGGTGCACCCGAACTACACCCTGACCAACCTGCGCCCGAGCGGCTTCCAGCCGCAGGTCACCGGGTTCGACTGGTTCCCCGACGGCCGGCTGGCCGTGGCCACCTGGGGCGGCTCACTGACCACCGTGGGCGAGGTGTGGATCCTCGGCAACGTCACCGGCAGCACCAGCCCCGGCCAGGTGACCCGGCAGCGGGTCGCGACCGGGCTCCAGGAGCCGATGGGGCTCAAGATCGTCGACGGGAAGATCTACGTCTCGGAGAAGGCGAAGCTCACCGAGCTCAACGACACCAACGGCGACGGGGTGACCGACCAGTACCGTACGGTCGCCACCTGGCCGTTCGGCAGCAACTTCCACGAGTTCGGGTTCGGCCTGCTGTACCGGGACGGCTACTTCTACCTGAACCTCTCGGTCTCGATCAACTACGGCGGCGCCACGACCGACCCGCAGCCGGCCCCGAACCGGGGCACCACCATCCGGGTGAACCGGAGCACCGGCGCGATCGACTACGTGGCCGGCGGCCTGCGCACCCCGCACGGCATCGGCTGGGGCCCGGAGGGCGACATCTTCGTCACCGACAACCAGGGCGGCTGGCTGCCGTCGTCGAAGCTCGTGCACGTCAAGCAGGGGCGCTTCTTCAACCACTACATGAACCCGGCCGGCCCGTTCGACAACAACCCGGTCACCCCGCCGGTCCTCTGGCTGCCGCAGAACGAGATCGGCAACTCGCCGAGCACCCCGGTCATGCTCAACCAGGGCCCGTTCGCCGGGCAGATGGTCATCGGCGACGTCACCTACGGCGGGCTCCAGCGCGCGTACCTGGAGAAGGTCAACGGCGAGTACCAGGGCGCGCTGTTCCGGATGACCCAGGGCCTGGAGGCGGGGGTGTCCGAGGTGTCCGTCGGGCCCGACGGCGCCATCTACACCGGCGGCCTGCACGGCGGCGGCAACTGGGGACAGGAGGGCAAGCTCAGCTACGGACTGCAGAAGATCAGCCCCAACGGCGGCAACAACTTCGACATGCTGGCGATGCGGGCCACCCCCAACGGCTTCCAGATCGAGTACACCCAGCCCCTGTCGGCGACGACCGCCACCGCGCTGGCCAGCAAGTACCGGGTCAAGCAGTGGCGCTACGTGGCGACGGCCGCGTACGGCGGGCCGAAGGTCGACGAGGAGACGCTGTCGGTCACCTCGGCCACCCTGTCGGCCGACGGGAAGACCGTCACGTTGGCGATCAACGGCCTCAAGCCCGGCCGGGTCGTGCACGTCCGCTCGCCCCGGCCGTTCTCGGCCAGCAACGGCCAGTCCCTCTGGAGCACCGAGGTCTGGTACACGCTCAACGCCATCCCCGGTCAGCAGCCGCCCGTCAACCTCGCGCTCGGCAGGGCGGCGACCGCCGACAGCTCGTGCTCGCCCACCGAGGGCCCGGCCAGGGCCGTCAACGGGACGACCACCAGCGGCAACCTCGACAAGTGGTGTTCGACGGGCGCGACCAAGTGGTTGCAGGTCGACCTGGGTGCCACCCAGAGCCTGAACCGCTTCGTCGTACGCCACGCCGGCGCCGGCGGCGAGAACACCGCCTGGAACACCCGCGACTTCACTATCCAGACCAGCACCAACGGCACCTCCTGGACGACCACGACGAACGTCACCGCCAACACGGCCAACACCACCACCCACGACATCTCGCCCACCCAGGCCAGATACGTCCGACTGAACGTCACCAAGGCCACCAGCACCGCCGACAACGCGGCCCGGATCTACGAGTTCGAGGCCTACGGCGGGCAGCCCGCGACCGGGAACCTCGCGCTGGGCAGGGCGGCGACGGCCGACAGTTCCTGCTCGGCCACCGAGGGCCCGGCCAGGGCCGTGAACGGCAGCGTGTCCGGCGGGAACAGTGACAAGTGGTGTTCGACGGGCACCACCAAGTGGCTGCAGGTCGACCTGGGCACCACCCGCAGCGTGAACCGCTTCGTCGTACGCCACGCCGGCGCCGGCGGCGAGAACACCGCCTGGAACACCCGCGACTTCACCATCCAGACCAGCACCAACGGCACCTCCTGGACGACCACGACGAACGTCGCCGCCAACACGGCCAACACCACCACCCACGACATCTCCCCCGCCCAGGCCAGATACGTCCGGCTCAACGTCACCAAGGCCACCAGCACCGCCGACAACGCGGCCCGGATCTACGAGTTCGAGGCCCACGGCCCCGCAGGCGACACCGGCCGCGTCACGCTCCTCGACGGGTCCCACCTCGACAACTTCGAGAGCACCAACGGCACCCCGGCCACGTGGCCGCTGGCCATGGGTGGCGTGGAGGTCCTCGGCGGCGACATCCGCAGCCGGCGCGCGTTCGGTGACTTCCGGCTGCACGTCGAGTTCTGGCTGCCCAACCTCCCGCCGGACGTCACCGGCCAGGCCCGCGCCAACAGCGGGATCTACCTCCAGGACCGCTACGAGCTCCAGGTCCTGGACTCCTACGGCGACACCACCCCGGCCAACGACGAGGGCGGCGCCATCTACGGAAAGATCGCGCCATCGGTCAACGCGGCCAGCGCGCCGGAGACGTGGCAGACCTACGACGTCACCTTCCGGGCGGCCCGCTTCGACAGCGCCGGGGTCAAGACGGAGAACGCCCGGGTCACGGTCGTGTGGAACGGCGTCACCGTCCACGACAACGCGGTGATCAACGGGCCCACCGGCAACGGCGCCCCGGAGGGACCCTCGGTGGGGCCGATCCGGCTGCAGGACCACGGCGACCCGGGCCTCAACGTCCACTACCGCAACATCTGGGTCGAGCCGACGAGCTGACCGTACGCCCGGGGCGGGGCGACCCGCGCGGGTCGCCCCGCCCCGGCCCTCACCCCGCGCAGGCCTGAAGAACCCCCGTCCGTCGCACGGGCCCCGCGCCCGCGCCGACCCGTCCACATCGGAGACGGCATGACACGTCGCGCCCGCATCCGCACCCTGCCGCTGGCGGCCGCCCTCACCCTGCTGGCCGCCCTGCTCACGCCGGTGTCCCCGGCCCGGGCGGCGCCCGCGAAGACGCCCCCGCTGACCACGCCGTGGACCAGTCAGGCCCTCACGGGCACGCCCCTGCCGGAGTACCCCCGACCGCAGATGACCCGGCCCGACTGGCTCAACCTCAACGGCGAGTGGCAGTTGCGCCAGTCCGCCACCGACGACGCCCCGCAGTTCGGCACGAACCTCCCCGAGCGGGTGAACGTGCCCTTCCCGGTGGAGAGCGCCCTGTCCGGCGTGGGGCGCGCCGCGAACGACAACCGCCACTACCTGTTCTACCGACGCACCTTCACCGTGCCGGCCGACTGGTCCGGCCGCCGGACCCTGCTGCACTTCGGGGCGGTCGACTGGCAGAGCACCGTGTGGGTCAACGGCGCGCAGGTCGGCGGGCACACCGGGGGCTACGACGCCTTCACGTTCGACGTCACGCCTCATCTCAACGGCGGCACGAACGAGATCGTGGTGAAGGTGTGGGATCCGACGGACAGCCGGCAGAACGGCAGCCTCCCGCCGATCGGCAAGCAGACCAGGACCCCGGGTGGGATCTTCTACACCCCCAGCTCCGGCATCTGGCAGACCGTCTGGTTGGAGCCGGTGCCGACCGCGTCGATCAGCGGCGTCGACGTCCATCCGAACCTGTCCACCAACACGCTACGGGTGCGGGTGTCCACCAGGGGCAACGTCACCGGTCACAGCGTGCTGGCCGAGGCGCTGAACGGGAGCACGCTGGTCGGCTCGGCCACCGGTGGCTTCACCGACTTCAGCGTGCCGGTGCCGAACGCCCGCCGGTGGTCCCCGGACGATCCGTTCCTCTACGGCCTACGGGTGACGCTGCGCGACCCGGGCGGCGCCCAGGCGGACCGGACGACGCACTACTTCGGCATGCGGGAGATCACCACCGGGATGGTCGGCGGGGTGCTGCGCCCGAAGCTCAACGGCCAGTTCGTGTTCCAGGTCGGCACCCTCGACCAGGGGTACTGGCCGGACGGGCTGCACACCGCCCCCACCGACGCGGCACTCGCCTTCGACCTGCAGAAACACAAGGACCTCGGGTTCAACATGGTCCGCAAGCACATCAAGGTCGAACCGCAGCGGTGGTTCTACCACGCCGACCGCCTCGGCCTGCTGGTGTGGCAGGACGTCCCCTCGATGACCGCGCAGGACATCAACGCCGACAACGCCCAGCAGGCACAGTTCGAGGCCGAGGCGAGGGAGATCGTCGACGAACACCGCAGCTCCCCCTCGGTGGTCGCCTACACCGTCTACAACGAGGGGTGGGGCGAACGCGCGCTCGCCGACACCCGGCGGGTCGGCCAGAACGTGAAGAACCAGGACCCGACCCGGCTGGTGAACGTGCACAGCGGCCACAACTGCTGCCAGTCCCTCGGCGACCCGGGCAACGGGGACATCGACGACTGGCACATGTACCTCGGCCCCGCCTCGCCGAGCCCGTCGGCCTCCCGGGTCGCCGTACTCGGTGAGTTCGGCGGCCTGGGCCTGCGGACGCCGGGGCACGAGTACAGCCCCAACGGCAGCTTCTTCGCCTACGAGTGGCAGCCGAACTCCACCGCCCTCACCGACCGGTACGTGGGGCTGGTGCAGGGCACCCGGAACCTGATGCTCGGCAAGGGCCTCAGCGCCTCGGTCTACACGGAGATCACCGACGTCGAAGGCGAGCTGAACGGCTTCCTCACCTACGACCGCCGGATCGTCAAGATGGTCGAGGCCCGGGTCCGGGCGGCCAACCAGGCGCTCGTCGACGCGTCCAGGTCGCTCGGCGACAACCAGCCGGTCGCACTGCCGCTGAACACGCGCCGGTCGTTGCAGGTGACCACGCCCGGACACACGCAGCGGTACCTGCGGCACCAGGACAGCCTCGCCTACACCGAGGTCGTCGACTCGGGCAGCACGGCGCTGCTCAAGAACGACGCCACCTACACGATCCGCGCGGGGCTGGCCGACGCCACCTGCTACTCCTTCGAGTCGGTCAACTTCCCGGGGCAGTACCTCCGGCACGCCGCGTCCCGGGTCCGCAACTCGCCGAACGACGGCTCGGCGCTGATGCGCGCCGACGCCACCTGGTGCGCCCGCACCGGGCTGACCGGCGGCGGGGTCTCCCTGGAGTCGTACAACTTCCGGGGCTCGTTCCTGCGCCACTTCAACTCGGAGGTGTGGCTCAGCAACGGCGCCGGCGGCGCGGCGTACGACACGCCCATCCTCTGGAGCGCGGACAGCACCTGGAACGTCGCCGCGCCCTGGGCGCCGTGAGGACCGGACCGCGAGCCGGCGCACCGCCGCCCGGGTGGCGGTGGATCCGGGCACCGCCGCCCGCATCCCGGTCGGGCCGGGCACACGGCCGGGCCGAGGGCGCCGTCGCGTCGGCGGGAGGCAGGATGGGCGGGTGACTGCCCCCACCCGCCCGCCGTCGGCCGTCCTGGACGCGGTGCTCGAACGGTTGACCTACGTCAACGAGGAGACCGGCTACACCGTCGCCCGGGTGGCCACCGACCACGGCAGCGACCTGCTCACGGTGGTCGGCGCGCTGCTGGGGGCCCAGCCGGGGGAAAGCCTGCGCCTGTCCGGTCGGTGGTCGTCGCACCCGCAGTACGGCCGGCAGTTCGAGGTGCACTCGTACACGACCGTCCTGCCGGCCACGATCCAGGGCATCCGCCGATACCTCGGCTCCGGGTTGGTCAAGGGCATCGGTCCGGTGTTCGCCGAGCGGATCGTCGCCCACTTCGGCCTCGACACCCTCCACGTGATCGAGGAGGAGCCCGCCCGCCTGGTCGAGGTGCCCGGCCTGGGGCCGAAGCGCACCGCGAAGATCACCGCGGCGTGGGAGGAGCAGAAGGCCATCAAGGAGGTGATGGTCTTCCTCCAGGGCGTCGGCGTGTCCACCTCCCTGGCCGTGCGGATCTTCAAGCAGTACGGCGACGCCTCCATCACGGTGGTCAGGAACGAGCCGTACCGGCTGGCGGCCGACGTGTGGGGCATCGGCTTCAGGACCGCCGACACCATCGCCCAGGCCGTCGGGATCCCCCACGACAGCCCCCAGCGGGTCAAGGCCGGCCTGCAGTACACGCTCTCCGAGGCCACCGACAACGGGCACTGCTACCTGCCCGACGGTCAGTTGGTCGCCGACGCCACCAGGATCCTCGACGTGCCCGCCGACCTCGTCACCACCTGCCTGGACGGGCTCGTCGGCGAGGAGGGGGTGGTCCGCGAGACGCTGCCCGGCCCGGACGGCGAGCCGACGGCGGCGGTCTACCTGGTGCCGTTCCACCGCGCCGAGCAGTCCCTCGCCGGATCCCTGCTGCGGCTGCTGCGCGACCGCGCCGACCGGCTGCCCCACTTCACCGGCGTCGACTGGGGCCGGGCGCTGGCCTGGCTGAAGGCCCGCACCGGCACCGACCTCGCCCCCGAACAGGAACAGGCCGTCCGCCTCGCCCTCACCTCCAGGGTCGCCGTGCTGACCGGTGGCCCCGGCTGCGGCAAGAGCTTCACCGTACGCTCGATCGTCGAACTCGCCGCGGCGAAGCAGGCCAAGGTCACCCTCGTCGCGCCGACGGGCCGCGCCGCCAAGCGGCTGTCGGAGCTGACCGGGCACCCGGCGGCCACCGTGCACCGGCTGTTGCAGCTGCGCCCCGGCGGGGAGGCCAGCCACGACCGGGACAATCCCCTCGACGTCGACCTGCTCGTCGTCGACGAGGCCTCCATGCTCGACCTGATCCTGGCCAACAAGCTCGTCAAGGCCGTCCCGCCCGGCGCGCACCTGCTGCTCGTCGGCGACGTCGACCAGCTCCCCTCCGTCGGCGCCGGCGAGGTCCTGCGGGACCTGCTCGCCGCCCCGGCCATCCCCCGGGTCCGGCTGACGCAGGTCTTCCGCCAGGCCGCGGAGTCCGGGGTCGTCACCAACGCCCACCGCATCAACGCCGGCAAGCCGCCCCTGCTCCAGGGCCTCAGCGACTTCTTCCTGTTCGCCAGCGACGACACCGACGCCACCGCCGCCCTGACCGTCGACGTCGCCTGCACCCGGATCCCCGCCCGCTTCGGCCTCGACCCGCGCCGCGACGTCCAGGTCCTCACCCCCATGCACCGCGGCCCGGCCGGCGCGGCGGCCCTGAACACGCTGCTCCAGCAGCGGCTCACCCCGGCACGCGAGGGGCAACCCGAGCGCCGACTGGGCGGACGGGTGTTCCGCGTCGGCGACAAGGTCACCCAGATCCGCAACAACTACGACAAGGGCCAGGCCGGCGTCTTCAACGGCACCGTCGGCATCGTCACCGCTCTCAGCACCGACGAGCAGACCCTGACGGTACGCACCGACGAGGACGAGAGCATCGACTACGACTTCGACGAACTCGACGAGCTGGCCCACGCGTACGCCATGACGATCCACCGCTCGCAGGGATCCGAGTATCCCGCCGTGGTCATCCCGCTGACCACCAGCGCCTGGATGATGCTGCAACGCAACCTGCTCTACACCGCCGTCACCCGCGCCAAGAAGCTCGTCGTCCTGGTCGGTTCCCGCCGCGCCCTCGCCGCCGCCGTCCGTACCGTCGGGGCCGGGCGCCGCCACACCGCCCTCGACCACCGCCTCGCCTGAACGCCTCGCGGCCGCCGCACGCCGGGGCCGCCGGTCCCCGCCGGGCGGACCCCTACGCCACCGGACGGGGCGCGGTCGGTGCGGGGCGCAGCGCCGCGAGCTGGATCTGCAACGCCAGCCGCGTACGCGGCGAGTCGAGATCCACGGCGACGACCTCGGTGAGGCGACGCAACCGGTACCGGAGCGTGTTGGGGTGCACGTGCAGCTGCCGGGCGGCCCGCTGCGGGTCGCCCTGCTGGTCGAGCCAGGCGGCGACGGTGGCGACGTAGTCGGTGCCGTGCTCCCGGTCGTGGGCCACGAGACCGGGCAGGGGGCCGCCCACCAGCAGGTCGACGCCCGGCACGGCGCCGACCACCCGGTGCACGACCAGCTCCGCCCAGTGGTCCTCGAACCGCAGCACCGGGCCCCGCTGCCCGGTCGGGCCGCGCAACGCGAGCAGCTCCGCCGCCTCGGCGCGCGAGCGCGGCAGGTCCGCCAGAGTCCGGGCGACGCCGCCGGACGCGGCGTACAGGCCCGGGTCCTGCACGGCGACGTCGTGGATCAGCTTCTCCATCCACCGCCGCGAACCGGGCGCGGCGCCCTCGTCCACCAGGACGGCGAACAGGACGTCCCCGACGTCCGCGAGCAGCGGCTGACGCCAGCCGTGCCGGCGGGTGATCGACTCCCACAGCGCGAGGTTGTCGACCATCTCCCCCGTCCCGCCGAGGGCGACGACCCGCCACGGTCCCTCGGGCAGGGCCAGCTCCTCCCGGCCCGTCCCCCCGGTGGCCCGCAGGGCCGCCCGCAGGCGGTCGGCCGACACCCGGCGCGCGACGTCGGCCTGCACGCGCAGGCGGAGCAGGTGCAGGGCCAGCACGGACGCCGTGCCCTGGAGGTCGCGCAGCCGCCCCTCCGGCACCGGGCCCTCGACGACGGCCCAGATCGAGCCGAGCAGCTCGCCGCCGGCGCGGATCGGGACGACGAGGCGGGGCAACGTCCCGTCCGGGCCCTGCGGTACGAAGATCAGCTCGCTGCCCGTCGCGAGCTTGCGGAAGACGCCACGGGAACGGAAGTGGGCGATGACGTTGCCGGGGGCGCGACGGCCCACGATCGTCGACACGCGCGCCGGGTCGGTGCGGTCCTGGCGCGACGAGTAGGCCAGCATCCGGGACTGGGCGTCCTCGATCGTCACCGGCGCGTCGACGACGGCGGCGGTCGCGTCGGCGAGGGCGAACAGCTCGTCGTAGACGCCGGGCTCCCCGGTCTCCGGCGAGCCGGGCGCGACGGCCCGGTCGATCATCCCGCGGAGCAGCCAGACGAGCTGGGCCCAGGAGCCGTGACGTTGAAGCTCGACCAGGGTGAGGCGCCGTTCGGCGGCGGCCGACGTCACGTCGGGGTGCGCGGCCAGCGGAGGCTTGAGCACCAGGCCGGCCGCCCCGGCCTCCTGGCAGCGCGCGACGACGGCGAGGGCCTGTTCCGGGGTCGCGACGCCCGCGCCGAGGACGAGGTCACCGCTCTGGCCGGTCGTGGCGTCGTCGGCGAGGGTCACGTCGCGTACCTCCGCCTCGTCGGCGGGGACGACGACCTTGAGCAACGCGGCGCCGGCCGCGTCCACCACGCCAGCCACGGTGAGCATGCCGCGATTGTGCCCTGATCTTGTCCGGCAGGGCCAATGACCTGGGCGATCCTTGGCCGGAACGGACAATGACCTGCCGGCCCGGTGGGGACAGGATTGGCCGCGGTCCCTGTCGCGCCCGAAGGAGAAGACGCCATGTCCCCCGTCGAGTCAGTGCCCGCCCCCCAGCACGTCGCCGTCGTCGGCGCGGGGATGGTCGGGCTGGCCACCGCCTGGTTCCTGCAGGAGCGGGGGGTCCGGGTCACCGTGCTCGACCGTACGGGGGTCGCGGCGGGCGCGTCGTGGGGCAACGCGGGCTGGCTCACCCCCGGCATCACCACTCCCCTGCCGGAGCCGGCGGTGCTGCGGTACGGGGTACGCGCCGTGCTGAGCCCCTCCTCGCCGGTCTACGTGCCGCCGCGCGCGGACGCCCGGTTGCTGCGGTTCCTGGCCGGCTTCGCGCGGCACAGCACGGCGTCGAAGTGGCAGAGCGCGATGCGGGCCCTCATCCCGATGAACCGGCGGGCGTTGGAGGCGTTCGACGCGCTGACCGCCGGTGGGGTCGCGGCGCCGACGCACGAGGCGAAGTCGTTCCTCGCCGCGTACCGGACCGAGGCCGAGCGGTCGGTCCTGCTCGACGAACTGGCGCACATCCACTCCGCGGGCCAGGGGATCGAGTTCGACGTCCTCACCGGGGCCGAGGCCCGGGAGGTGGAGCCCTCGCTGTCGGACACGATCGGCGCCGCCATCCGCCTGCACGACCAGCGCTACGTCAACCCGGGCCAGTACGTGCACGCCCTGGCCGACTCGGTCCGCGCGCGGGGCGGCGCGGTCAGGGCCGGCGTGGACGTCCTGGACGTCCGCGACGAGGCGACCGGTGTCCGGGTGGTGACCTCCGCCGGCACCGACGAGCGCTACGACGCGGTGGTGCTGGCGACCGGCACCTGGCTCGGCCAGTTGGCCCGACGCTTCGGCGTCCGCACCGTCGTGCAGGCCGGCCGCGGCTACAGCTTCAGCGTCGCCATCGAGCACCTGCCGGCCGGCCCGGTCTACTTCCCCGCGCAGCGCGTGGCCTGCACGCCGCTGGGCGACCGGCTGCGCGTCGCCGGCATGATGGAGTTCCGCAGCGCCGAGGCGCCGCTGGACCGGCGTCGCGTCTCGGCCATCGCCGAGGCCGCCCGACCGCTGCTGCGGGGCGCCGACCTGGACACCCGCACCGACGAGTGGGTCGGCTCGCGGCCCTGCACCCCGGACGGCCTGCCCCTGATCGGTCGGACCAGGTCGCCGCGCGTCTTCGCCGCCGGCGGCCACGGCATGTGGGGCATCACCCTCGGCCCGCTCACCGGCGAGCTGCTCGCCGAGCAGATCACGGGCGGTGGGCAGCCCGTCGAGCTGCGCCCGTTCGACCCGCTGCGCTGACGGGCGTCCGCCCGGGGTCGAGGAGCGGCCGGCGCGGCGTGCGGCGGATGACGCCCCATGACGTTTCGTACCCGGCCCCATGACAGTTGTATGAAGAAGCTGTGGAAGTGCCCGGGACTGGTTTCGCCGCCCTTCCGGCGGGGGCAACACCCAGCGCGACGACAACTCTCCGGAAGGACGGCTCCACGTGGAAGTCACCGGTTTCTTCACTGCCATCATCATCGGCCTGATCATCGGGGCGTTGGGCCGCCTGGTCGTGCCGGGCAAACAGAACATCCCGATCTGGCTCACACTGCTCATCGGTGTGGTGGCGGCGATCCTCGGCACCCTCGTCGCCGGGGCCCTCGGCGTCGACGACACCCGAGGGATCGACTGGATCGAGCTGGCCCTCCAGGTCGTCTTCGCCGCGATCGGCGTCGCCATCGCCGCCGGCGCCTACGGTCGCCGACGCATCCGCTGACCTGCACGTCCCACGGCGCCGGCCCGCCCTCGCGGCGGGCCGGCGCCGTCCTGTCCGCCGAGGTGCCGCCGAACCCGCCGCGCCGCCCGTGTCCCTCGACGGAGCGCCGACGACAGGTGGCGGCCCTACCGGCGACAGTCGCAACCGCTGCGGCCGCTGTCCGCACCCCGACGAGGCTCCGGCTGGCAGGTGGCGCAGAGCCGGGTCGACGGGCGATGCGCCAATTCCTCGATCGGGATGTCGCGGTCGCACCCTCCACAGGTGCCGTAGCGGCCCTGTTCCAGGTAGTGCAGTGCGCGGGCGATGTCACCCAGGGCCCCTCGCGTGGCGGCGGTCAACGCGGCGGCCGCCTCGAGATCGGCGCCGTCGGAGCGCATCCGTCGGGCCTGCCGGTCCAGCAGCGCCAACTGGATGCTGTGCCGCTCGTACTGCTCCTCCAGGACGATCCGGAGCACCCCCAGCTCGGCCTGCCTGTTCACGACGTACACGATCGGTCCTTCTCCCTGCTCGGAACGAAAAGAAAGGGCGGAGCGCTGATGCGCTCCGCCCGCCGGTGCCGGTCCTGTGGATCTCGGACGGGTGGCGGCGGGCGGCGCTGACGAGGCGCCCGCCGGGTCGGCGGCGCGACGGCGCCCCGCCGGACGATGGCGACCGACGGCACGACGAGGCGACGGGTGATCGCACCCGCGACGAGGTGGACCCGCGGCCCGGTGGTCGCGGTCGTCCGCGACGGGACGGAAAGCTCCTGGTACGCCGCGGTGCGGGGCTGCCGGGAGGGGCCGGGGGCGGTCACGGCGCCACCATAGACCGAACGCCCGCGTACCGGCCAGCGTCCGGCGCCCCGGGGCCCCGACGTGGGGTTGCCGGATCGGTCGCGGCGGCCGTGACCCGCCGCACAGGCCCCGAAATCGACGTGCGCGTGACGATCCGGCGCTCTAGGTTTCCGCCGTGACCCTCGACATCGTGCGCCTGGCGGACCGCCCCGACCTCGGCCGTTCGCTCGACGAGGACTTCGACGGGGCGTGGCCGCCGTTCATGCTGTGGGACCCGATGGGCACGGTGTACTACGGCGTCGCCCACGACCTGTATCCCGAGTTCGTGTTCGCCGCGGTCGACCCCGCCGACCCCGCCCGCGCGGTCGCCCGGGCGTACGCGGTGCCGTTGCGCTGGACCGAGTCCGAGCTTCCCGACGGCGGCTGGGACCGGGTGATCCAGCGGGCCACCGTCAACCGCCTGACCGGCGCCGACACGAACATGGTCTCGGCGTTGGAGATCTGCATCCGGCCCGACCGGCGCGGCACCGGGCTGTCCGCCGTGATGCTGGCCGCCATGCGGAAGGCCGTCGCGGACCTGGGCTACGACACGCTCGTCGCGCCGGTCCGGCCGAGCGGCAAGCACACCCGGCCCGAGCTGCCGATGGCGCAGTACGCGGCGCAGGTCCGCGAGGACGGCCTGCCGGTCGACCCCTGGCTGCGCGTGCACGTCCGCGCGGGCGGACGCGTCGAGCGCGTCGCCACCCGGTCGATGACGATCGCCGGGACCCTCGCCGACTGGCGTCGCTGGACGGGCCTGCCGTTCGACACCAGCGGGCCGGTCCACGTGCCGGGGGCCCTCGTGCCGGTGCACTGCGACGTGGCGCACGACCACGCCGTCTACGTCGAGCCCAACGTCTGGGTCAGGCACCGCCTCTAGGCGGGTCGCGCGGCGTCCGGGCGCGGGCCGGACGCGGGCCGCCCGGGGAGACGTGCACGCACGCGTCACCCGGTCGCGGGCGCGGCTCGCCGCGTGGGCAGGCGAGCCACGGCACCGGTGGCACCAGCGCTGCGGCCCCCGACGTCGCCGCGCCCGTCCCGCGCGCCACCGGCCCGCCGGGGACGGCCGGGGCGGTAGCGCCGGTGGGGGTCGGCGGCGCGGCGGCGGGGAGGCCGCTGCGTGCGCCCTCGTCCGCCCGGTACGGCGGGCCGCCCCGCTCCGGCGCGGCCGTGCCGACGGCGGTCAGCGTCACGAACGCCACCGCGACGACGGCGGCGGCGAGGGCCGCGCGAGGGCCGGCACGCAGCCCGCTCGACGGGGCCTGATCGGGTTGGACCGGCAGCGGTGGCACCGGCCGCGCCCGCCGGTGGGCGGCCAGGACCGCCTCGAGCTGCGCGGCGACGGCGGCCCGTTCGCCGGTGGCGGCGGCGCAGGCGAGGGTGAGGTAGAAGCGGAAGTTCACGGTCGCGGCGGCGGGCACCCGCAGCCCGGCGAGCCGCCGCCCGTCGGTGGCGTGCAGCAGGGTCAGCGGGAGCGCCGGATGGTGCGCGGGCCCCACCAGGTCCGCGTACCTCCACTCGTGCCGCCGCCCGCGCCGCGAGGAGAAGGCGACGCGGCGGCTGGTCACGACGGCCATCCCCGTGTCGAGGGCCCGCACGCCCCTCGGCAGCGCGCGCCCGGCGACGGCGTCCGTGGCGACGGTCAGGCCCGGGGCGGGCAGCCCGGCGCCGTGCCGCGCGTCCACCTCGACCAGGTCCGCGACCGGCAGCACGCGGTAGACGACCTCGTCGTCGTCGAGGGCCACCGGCAGGCCGGCACGCGGCTGCGTGCAGCCGAGGAACCCGGCCGCCTCGATCCGCAGCCGGACCAGGTGGTCGTGGTGCCGCTGCCAGGCCGCGAACCGCGCGTCGTACGCGCGCCGCCGCCGGTCGTTCTCGCGTTCGGCCCACCTGATCCGCCAGGCGGGCTGCGCGGACGCCGGGATCGCCATGATGGAGTACGAGGCTGCCGTCACGCCTCGTACAACCACCGGCCGGTCGAGGAGGAAACTGGCGCCGGTCGATACTTCCCATTGCTGCCGGTAGGGGCGGTTCGACCCCCGCCCCGGACCACTGGACGCCCTTCCCGGCCCGGCGGCCCTGGGCTCAGGCCCCGCCGAGGGTCCGGGCGAACCGGCGGATGTCGTCGACCAGGAGCCCGGGCTGCTCCAGCCCCGGGAAGTGCCCCCCGCGGTCGTGTTCGGTCCACTGCACGATGTTCGGGAAGGCCTGGTCGGCCCAGGCCCGGACGGGCTGCGAGGGGTCGTGCGGGAAGACCGACACCCCGAGCGGCACCGGCACCGGGGGCTGCTGTCGCGGCGCGGCGCTGACCGGGAGCATGTCGGCCGTCTCGTGGTAGAGCTGGGCGGAGGAGCCCGCGGTCCGGGTGAACCAGTAGAGCGACACGTTGGTGAGCAGGCGGTCCCGGTCCACGGCGTCCTCGGGGCTCTTGCCGGAGTCGGTCCACTCCTTGAACTTCTCCACGATCCACGCGAGCTGCCCGACCGGGGAGTCGGTCAGGGCGTACGAGAGCGTCACCGGGCGGGTGGCCTGGATCTTCATGTAGCCGGACTCGTCGTCGACGAAGCGGGCCAGCCGGGCGAGCCGCCGGCCGGTGTCCTCGTCGAGCGCGCCCAGCTCGCGCGGGTCGCCGGGGGGCGGCGTGATGAGGAAGTTGACGTGCGCCCCGATCGCGTGCCCGGCGTCCGCCGCCGCGAGCGCGACCGTCACCCAGGAGCCGAAGTCGGTGCCCTGCGCCAGGTAGCGGTCGTAACCGAGCCGGTCCATCAGCTCGGCCCACGCCCCGGCGATGCGCGGCACGCCCCAGCCGGTCCCGGTGAGCGGGCCGGAGAAGCCGTACCCGGGCAGGGACGGGACCACCACGTGGAAGGCGTCCGCGGGGTCGCCCCCGTGGGCGCGCGGATCGGTCAGCGGCCCGACGAGGTCGACGTACTCCAGGAAGCTGCCCGGCCAGCCGTGGGTGAGGACGAGCGGCGTCGCGTCCGGCTCCGGGGACCGTACGTGCAGGAAGTGCACCGTGGCGCCGTCGATCTCCGTGACGAACTGGGGGTACTCGTTCAGCCGCGCCTCGGCCGCCCGCCAGTCGTACCCGCTGCCCCAGTAGTCGGCCAGCTCCCGCAGGTAGGACTGCGGCACGCCGCGTTCCCAGCCGTCCGCGCCCGGCTCGTGCGGCCAGCGGGTGTCGGCCAGTCGTCGGCGCAGGTCGTCGATGTCGGCCTGCGGTATCTCGATGCGGAACGGCTTCATCCCAGCGCCCTCCAGGGTCACGGCTCGCGCGAGATTCACATCCTTGACGGCGTACGCGGGGACGCGCACCTTCCGCCGTGCGGTCTGCCGCGCGGGCACCCGGCAGGCTCAGTCGCGGTGGGCCGCCGCGTCGGAGCTCTGCGGGGTCACGCCGGGACCCCGCAGTATCGTCGCCCGATGCGGACGAGGCGGAACACGCGGTGAACCCCCACGGAGGAACCCCTCGGATCGTCAGGGAGGCGGACCTCGCCGGCTTCACCGCCGGCCAGTTCCTGGACGTGCTGAAGGCCCTCACGGCGATCCTCACGCTGCCCCGGTCGGCCGCCGAGCACGTCGACGCCCTCGTCGTGGTCACCGGCCAGGGCGAGGAGTGGCGACTCCGCCACGCCATCCGCAGTTGGGAGGCGAACCCGGGGCTGCGTCACCTCCTGGTGGCGAACGGGAACCCGGCCGAGGAGACGTACGTCGACCTCACGCTCGACCACCTGCGCGGCCTCGGCCTCCGGCGCGTCGAGGGGGTCTGCCTCCAGGCCGGACCCGCCCCGCACACCGGCCGGCAGGCCGCCTGGATCGCCGACCGGGTGCGGGGCCTCGGCGTCGCGAGCCTCGCGCTCGTCGTCTCCCCCTACCACCTGACCCGCGCCTACCTCACGGTCCTCAAGGCGCTGGACAGGAAGGACCTCCGCCTGCCCGTCATTCCCGTCCCCGTGGCCGTCTCCCCGGACACGCCGGTCCCGGAGACCGGGGCCACCGCCTACGACCTCGTGCCGGGGGAGGTGAAACGGATCCTCACCTACATGGACGAGGACCAGGTCGCCACCCTCGGGGAACTCCAGCAGTACCTCCGGTGGCTGTGGAGCCGCCACGGGTCCCTCCTCGTCGGCGCCCCGGGCTGACCCGCCCGGCACGCCCCCGGCGGCCCACGAGGCGCAGGGGCCCGCCGAAGTGGCGGGGCCCCTGCGCCGACCCTCGGTCGGGTGCCGGTCAGCACCAGCCGTTGATCGGGCCGTTCACTCCGGTCCACAGGTAGGCGTCGGACACCCAGGTGCCGTCGCTCAACCGGTTCCACAGCGCCGTGGTGCCGTACCGGCCGGCGTGGGAGGTGCCGTTGGCGGAGCAGGAGACGGTGACGGTCGCGCCGTCGCCCACCGACCCCCGCAGGGCGTACCCGGTGCCGGGACCACCCCGCTTGTTCACCGTGCCCCCGCCGTTGGCGTCGACCACCGCCTGGTTGAAGCCCAGCGCCCCGTAGTTGTAGAGGGCGCCGCCGGCACCCCGCCAGGTCGAGCCGTGCCGCGCGCCGCCCTGGTAGGGGCCGGCGCCGTTCTCGAACGTCCACTTGCCGAGGCCGTGCCCGCCGATGGAGACGTACGCGCTGTTCTGCCGCAGCCCGAAGTGGACGTGCCGGCCGGAGGCCGCCCCGCCGCAGGTGACGTCGGTGCCCGTGTAGCCCAGGTACGCGCCCTGGCCGACGGCGGCGCCGTTGACCGAGATGCTGCTCCACAGGTGGTAGTAGTCGGTGGAGTAGCCCCGGTCGTGGATCACCCGGATCCACCCCGTGCACATCGTGTACGCCGTGCCGGCCCGCGCCGCGCGGACCACCTGGTCGCCGCCGGCCAGGTCGATCGAGCTGTACGGCGTCTCGGAGCCGCCCCAGCCGTGCGGGCCGCCGGTCAGCGTCCAGGTCTGGCCGACCGCGAAGGGCAGGGCCATCCCGGTCCGGTAGTCGCCGCCCGCCAGCATGGTGCTCGGGGTGCGCGTGAAGACCGCCTTCTCCTGCTTGTTCACCAGGGGCGACGCGGCGGCCAGCTCGCCGAAGCCGGCTTCGCCGTCGAAGTTCACCCGCCAGGTGCCGGCCTCGGCACGGGCGATGAAGATCGCCCCGGTCGGGTGGACGTCCTTCTCGTGGGAGGTGACGGCCACCGCGGTGCCGAAGGCCCACTGGCCGTTGCGGCGGGTGACGGTCACGCGGGTCTCGGAGCTCTCGGCGTGCTCCGCCGCGGGGCTGTCGGCGTGCTCCGCCGCCGCAGCCTGGGCCTGCCCGCGCAGCTTGGCGGTGACCACGTCCTCGACGCTCACCCGGACCGGGTCGGGGGTTGGCGCGGCGGCGTGCGCGGCGGTGCCCGCGACCAGGACCTCCGTCGCCAGCAGGGCTGTGGCGATGCCGACCCATCGTCTGACTTGCACCATTGACGACCTCTTTCAAATCGAAGGACATCGCTAAGTTGTGCTGACGATAGACAGAATGAGGAAGATTGTCTACATGTTGACCCGCCGGCAATGAAGGTATGTTTCGGCGCGGGGCCGGTCGGCAGGGCGGTTCCGGTCAGAACAGCGTCGACGGTCCGACCGGCTCCGGCTCGGGCAGCGGCTCGACCCCGGGCAGGCGCGTCCGCACCTCGTCGTGGAACCGGCGGGCCAGCTCGGGCGCGTCGGCGTTGTCGGGGGTGTGCACGAAGATCGTCGGCGACCGGCCCTCGCGCAGCCACCCGGTCACCACGTCGAGCCACGGCTGCCAGCCCTCGACCGTACGTGCGGGGTCGTCGCGGCCGAGGTAGCGGACGATCGGCCGGTCGGTCAGCGCGCGGGTGCGCAGCGGGGTGCGCGGCTTCCTGGTCCACGCCTCGCGTTCCGCGTCGCTGGTCGGCGGGGTGCGGAAGAACGCGGTCGTGTCGAAGGGCACCCACTCGGCGCCGACGGTGGCGAGCGCCTCCTCCAGCGTCCGTGCCGCCCGGGGGTCGTCGAAGAACGCGGGGTGCCGGACCTCCACGGCGTACCGGTGGGCGGTGGGCAGCCCGCGCAGGAAGCGGGCCAGCGCGGGCACGTCGGGCGGGCCGAACGAGCCCGGCAGCTGGATCCAGAGGGCGTGGGCCCGTGGGCCGAGGGGTTCGACGGCGTGCAGGAAGGCGCGGAGTTCCTCGTCGGCGCCGGTGAGCCGGCGCTCGTGCGTGACGACCTTCGGCAGCTTGGGCAGGAACCGGAAGTCGGGGTCGGTCTGCTCCGCCCAGGAGTCGACCGTCTCCCGGGCCGGGGTGGCGTAGAAGGTGGTGTTCCCCTCGACCGCCGTACACCAGCCGGCGTACGCGCGCAGCCGCTCGTGGGCCGGCAGCGGATGCGCCAGGAAGCGCCCCTGCCACGACTTGTGCGTCCACATCGCGCACCCCACGTGCAGGCGCATCGGATCCTCCCACCGCTCGACGGCCCGACGCGGGGTGACCCGCGCCGCGGGTACGGTATCCGGCCGCGCCGGCGGCGGCGAGCCCAGGCGCGGGCGCCGGCCGTGCCCGTGCGGTACGGCCGGCGCCCAGCGGTCCCTGCTCCGTCAGTCGCGGCCCTGGTCGTGCGGCACGGTGACCGTCACGGTGCAGCCGACCGGGCGGCCGATCTCGTCGTGCCCCGCGTACGTCAGGGAGTAGACCCTGTCCCCACCGGCGCCGTCGCGTTCGGCCCGCAGCCGGCCGCTGGTGTCCGGGGTGCCGACGGTGAAGCCGCTGACGTCCGCGGCGTCGCCGCCGGTCACCGCCGTCAGGTTGAGCGCGTACGGGCCGAGCACCCCGTCGCGCAGGTCCGCCGTCACGGTGACGTCGACCATCTGGTGGTTCGGCGGCCACAGCACCGGCCGGTCCACCACGCAGTCCACCTCACGGGTGGGCACCGGCCGGTCCAGGGTGGCGACGGCATGGCCGATCGTCGCGGTGAGCCGTCCGCCGGCCTCGTAGTACATGTGCGCGGTGCGCCCCTCGAAGTAGAACGTCGGCGCGGCCGAGCGCCCCAGGTCGGGCGCGGCGACCATCGAGTCGTGCACGACGCCGAGGTGGACCTCCCGGTCGAAGTTCTCGCCGACGTCCACGGCGTGCATGTTGCCGTCGGCCGCGTGGAAGATCACCAGGTTGCGGCCGTTCCAGCGCAGGAAGAACGGGCCGGAGGCGTTCGGGCCCTGGATGCCCTGCGGGGTCACGATCGGTTCGGGCTGGATCGTCCAGGTGCGCGCGTCCGGGGAGACCGCCCAGCGGATCCGCCGGGACACCGGCCCGGTCGGCCCGGGCGGCGCGGCGGTCGGGTTGTCCATGAAGAGCATCAGGTAAAGGCTGCCCAGCCGCGGCACGGCGTGCTCGAACACCCGGGCGTAGGAGGTCTCCCCGCCGGTGCTGTCGTCGCGGCTGATCGCCGTCCCGCCGTAGTCGAAGTGGATGCCGTCCTCGGAGGTGGCGTACCGGGTGATCGAGTTCTCGCCGTGGAAGTAGAGGAACAGCTTGCGCTCGCCCTCCACCCAGACGGCGTGCGGGGAGGAGATGTGGCTGACCGTGGAGTAGTGGGGCAGCCAGGTGTTGCCGATCAGCGGGTTGGCCCGGTACTCGGTCCACGGGCCGTTGATCGAGTCCGCGTACGCCAGGGCGATCCCGCCGGGCCGCTCGTGGGGTGCGTAGTACAGGTAGTAGGTGCCCAGCGGGTTGGGGAAGTAGTCGGCGGCCCGGATGACGCTCGGGAAGATGAACTCGTTCGTCGGGTTGTAGGTCAGGGCGCTCTTGTCGAACGCGGTGCCCGCGTAGGTGAAGCGCGGGAAGTCGAAGGCCGGATCGGCGGCGGCCGGAGCCGTACCGGCCAGCGCGGTCACCAGCATGCCCGCGCCGGCTGCCGCCACGGCGGCGCGACCGGGCACTCGGACGGGTGCTTTCGTCATCGCTGTTCCTGCTCTGTCGGGGGATGGTGGGGCTCCCCCACCATCCCGGGCGGGCCGTCGACGTACGGGGCCGCCGACGGAGGAGCCAGGAGGTGGGGACGGGTACGCCGGTGACGACTGTGGACGCCGCGCAGCACGCCGCAGGGCGGCACGGAGTCACGCTGCGTGAGACGGTCGGCCACCGCGAGGGTGAGCAGGCCGCCCGAGCCAGGTGCTAATACGTATTACCATCAATCCTTCTCGAATGCTGCTCGACCCGGGCGGGTCTTGTCAAGGGGACGGCCGCCGGCCTCGGCGGGAGCCCACCGGTCACGAGGGGCGGCGCGGCCCGCCCGGAGCTAATCCGCATTACTCCAGGGACTTCATCTCCAAGAAATCTCTCCGCCCCCCTCTTGACACAAACCCGGTCGGCCCGCCAGGCTCCTCCCCAACGCCGAGCGCTAATACGCATTAGCCGCACCGGAAGGACCTGTGGTGCCCTCTACACCCCGACGCGTCACGCAGCGTGATATCGCGCGGCTGGCTGGCGTCAGTCAGGCGACCGTGTCGCTGGTGCTCAACAACCGGGCCGACGCCGACGTCCGCATCGCGCCCGAGACCCGTGACCGCGTGCTGCGGACCATCGCGGAGACCGGGTACGCCGCCGATCCCGTCGCCCGCCGGCTCGCCGCACGGTTCAACCGGATCATCGGCGTCTTCACCTACGAGCCCGCCTTCCCCAGCGGCAGCCGCGACTTCTTCCACCCCTTCCTGCTGGGCATCGAGGAGTACGCGGAGCGGGCCGGCTGCGACCTGCTGCTGTTCACCAGCGCCCCGGTGGTCGACGGTCGGCGCCGCATCTTCCACCAGGACAACCGGCTCCGCCTCGCCGACGGCTGCATCCTGCTCGGGCAGGAGATCGACGCCGCGGAGCTGCACCGGCTCAACCGCGACGGCTTCCCGTACGTCGCCGTCGGCCGTCGCGACGACGCCGGCGGCCCGGTGCCGTACGTCGGCGCCGACTACGCCGCGGCGGTGCGCGAGCTGGTCGGCCTGGCCCTCGCCCGGGGCCATCGGCGCCTGGCCTACCTGCGCACCGACATCACCGCGGAGTCCTCGGCCGACCGGCGGCGCGGGTTCGCCGAGGCCACGACGGCGGCGGAGAACGCCCGCCACCTGAGCACGGTCGCCCAGGACGCCGACGCGATCCTCGACGACCTGCTGGCCGACGGCACCACCGTCGCCTTCGTGGAGGACTTCGCCTTCGCCGTGGCGCTGGAGCTGGCCACCCGCCGACGCGGGCTGAGCGTGCCCGGCGCCCTGTCGATCCTGACCCTCGGCGACCCGACGGTCCCGGTCCCCACCGACCTCGCGTTCACCGGGTTCCTGATTCCGCGCGAGGAGATGGGCCGGCAGTCCGTCGAGGTGCTGGCCGGCGTCATCGACGGCAGCGCCGACGGCGTGCAGCAACGGCTGCTCCCCTGCGAACTCGTCGAGGGCGACACCCTCGGCGCCCCCTGATCGGCGGTCGACCGCGGCTTCGCGGTGACCGTGCAACCGGAAGGAAGCAAGTGGTACAGATGCGTGCGGACGTCCTCGTCGTCGGGGGCGGGCTGGGCGGGGTGGCGGCAGCGCTCGCCGCGGCCCGGGCCGGCCGGTCGGTCATCCTGACCGAGGAGTTCGACTGGCTCGGCGGGCAGCTCACCAGCCAGGCCGTCCCGCCGGACGAGCACTCCTGGATCGAACAGTTCGGCGCCACCGCGAGCTACCGGGCCCTGCGCACCGGGATCCGCGACTACTACCGCCGGCACTACCCGCTCACCGAGCGGTCGCGGGCCTGGACCGACCTCAACCCGGGAGCCGGCTGGGTGAGCCGGGTCTGCCACGAGCCCCGGGTGGCCGTCGCCGTCATCGAGCAGATGCTGGCGCCCTTCCTCGGCTCCGGCCGGCTGACCGTGCTCCAGCCGTACCGGCCGGTCGCCGCGGAGACCGACGGGGACCGGGTGGTCGGGGTGACCGTCGCGCACCGCGACCGGGACGAGCGGATCGACCTCGTCGCGCCGTACATCCTGGACGCGACGGAGACCGGCGAGCTGCTGCCGCTGACCGGCACCGAGTACGTCACCGGCTTCGAGTCGCAGGCCGACACCGGCGAGCCCAGCGCGCCGGCCGAGGCGCAGCCGATGAACATGCAGGCCGTCTCCGTCTGCTTCGCCCTCGACCACGTCGACGGCGACCACACCATCGAGCGGCCGGCGAACTACGACTTCTGGCGCGACTACAAGCCCGACTTCTGGGGTGACCGGCTGCTGTCCTGGCGGTCGCCGCACCCGCGCACCCTGGAGATCGTCGAGCGCAGCTTCACGCCCAACCCGGACGACGACCCGCTGGCCGTCAACGCCGACCAGCGGCTCAACCCCGGCGACGGCAACCTCTGGACGTTCCGGCGCATCGCCGCCCGGCGCAACTTCACCGACGGCGCGTACGACAGCGACATCACGCTGGTGAACTGGCCGATGATCGACTACTTCGAGGGTCCGGTCATCGACGTGCCGAACGCGTCGTGGCACCTGAGCAAGGCCCGCGAGCTGTCGTACTCGGTGCTCTACTGGATGCAGACCGAGGCGCCCCGGCCGGACGGCGGGACCGGCTTCCCCGGCCTGCGCCTGCGCGGCGACGTGACCGGCAGCCGCGACGGCCTGGCGCAGGCGCCCTACATCCGGGAGTCACGCCGCATCCGGGCCGAGTACACGGTCGTGGAGCAGGACCTGTCGCTGGCCGTGCGCGGCGAGCACGGCGCGGTCGCCTACCCGGACTCGATCGGCGTCGGGATGTACCGCATCGACCTGCACCCCTCCACCGGCGGCGACAACTACATCGACGTCGGGTCGTGCCCGTTCGAGATCCCGTTGGGCGCGCTGATCCCGCAGCGGGTCGAGAACCTGCTCCCGGCCGGCAAGAACATCGGCACCACCCACATCACCAACGGCAGCTACCGGCTGCACCCGGTCGAGTGGAACGTCGGCGAGGTCGCCGGCCTGCTCGCCGACTTCTGTCTGACCCGGGGCGAGTCCCCGCGCGCGGTCCGCGGCACCCCCCGCCTGCTGGCCGACTTCCAGGACCGCCTCTCGGCGGCCGGCGTGGAACTGCGCTGGCCCCAGGTCGCGGGCTACTGAACACCCCCGAGAAGGAGAAGATCATGAGATTGGGAAAGGCTGTGCGCGGTGTCGCGGCGACACTGGCCGGCGTCCTCGCGCTGTCCGCCTGCGGCGGCGGTGACGACGCCGCGGACAAGGGTCCGGCCAACCTGCGGATGACCGTCTGGTCGGCCAACGAGGCGCACCTCAAGCTGTTCAACGAGATCGCCGACGAGTACCGCAAGAGCCACCCGGACGTCGCGTCCATCACGTTCGACCCACTGCCGTTCGAGAACTACACCACGACGCTGACCACCCAGATCGCCGGCGGCAACGCGCCCGACCTGGCCTGGGTGTTCGAGAACTCGGCCCCCGACTTCGTCGCCTCCGGCGCGCTGCTGCCGCTGGACGAGAAGCTCAAGAAGACCGAGGGCTACCAGTACGACGACATCTCCCCCGCCACCCTCAAGCTCTGGCAGGACGGGGGCAAGCTGTACGCGTACCCGTTCTCCACCTCGCCGTTCGGCGTCTTCGTCAACACCGACATGCTCAAGAAGGCCGGGCAGAAGACCCCGGCCGAGCTGATCGCCGCCGGGCAGTGGAACTGGGACACCGCGCTGACCGTCGCCGGCGCCACCGCCGCGTCGAGCGGCAAGGCCGGCCTGGTGATCCGCGACTTCGACTACAAGGGCTGGGACAACCTGTCGACCCTCTGGACGGGTTGGGGCGCCCAGGCGTGGAGCGAGGACGGCAAGTCCTGCGGCTTCGCCGCCCCGGAGATGGTCGAGGCGATGACCACCCTGCACAAGGCGATCTTCACCGGCAAGGCGCTGCCCGGCCCGGGTACGACCGCCGACTTCTTCGCCGGTGACGCCGCCATGACGGTCACCCAGATCTCCCGCGCCTCGCTGCTGAAGCCGGACGGCTTCGGCTGGGACCTGGTGCCGCTGCCGGCCGGGCCGAAGGGCAGCTACTCGGTGGTCGGCCAGGCCGGCGTCGGCGTGATGAAGAAGAGCAAGCACGCGGACGCGGCGGCGGACTTCCTCGCCTTCCTGACGAACCCCACCAACTCGGCCAAGCTGGCCCAGTTCTTCCCGCCGCCGCGCCAGTCGCAGCTCACCGCGGAGACGCTGGCCAAGACGAACCCGACGCTCAAGCCCGAGCAGTTGCAGAAGGTCGTCATCGACGGCATCACCAACGGCGTGGTCAAGCCCAGTCACGCCGGGCAGGCCGAACTGAGCCAGCAGGTGCGCGCCGGGCTCGACCCGCTCTGGAAGGCCGACGCGGACGTCAAGGCCGTCCTCGAGGGTGTCTGCACCAAGATCCAGCCGTTGCTGGCGAAGTAGGGCAGCCTGACCATGTCCCAGACGGACACGACGGTGGGCGGGGTCGAGGCCCCGCCCACCCGGGACCGGTCGCGGCCGTACTGGACCAGCCGCCGCCGCGACCAGCTCACCGGTTACCTGTTCATCGCTCCCCAACTGCTCGGCAGCGTCGTCTTCGTGATCCTGCCGCTGATCCTGGTGGTCTGGTACAGCCTGCACGAGTGGAACGTGCTGGCCGGCACGTTCGAGTTCGTCGGCACCGAGAACTACGCGAACCTCGCCGACGACACCAACCTCGGCTCGGTGCTGCGGGCCACCGGCCTCTTCTCGGTCGGGCTGGTGGTGTTCAACCTCGGCCTGGCCCTGCTGCTCGCCGTACTGCTCAACCAGAAGCTGCGCGGGACGATCGTGTTCCGCACCCTGTTCTTCTCCCCCGTGGTCGTCTCGCTGGTCGCCTGGACCATCGTGTGGGGGTTCCTGCTGCAGGACAACGGCGGCGTGAACGGCCTGCTCGACACGGTCGGCGTGGACGGGCCGAACTGGCTGCGCGGTGAGGGCACCGCCATGCTCTCGGTCGTCGTGGTGCAGGTGTTCAAGAACGTCGGCCTGAACATGGTGCTCTTCCTGGCCGCCCTCCAGGGCGTGCCGGCCGAGCTGTACGAGGCCGCCGAGGTGGACGGGGCCAGCCGGCTGCGTCAGTTCTGGCGGATCACCGTACCGATGATCAGCCCGACCATCCTGCTCACGTCGATCATCACGGTGGTCGGCTCGTTGCAGGTCTTCGCGCAGATCGCGGTGCTCACCCAGGGCGGCCCCGGCACCTCGACCACGGTGCTCGTCTACTACCTGTACCAGCAGGCGTTCCAGTTCCACCACTTCGGTTACGGCGCCACCCTGTCGATCGTCCTGTTCGTCATCGTGCTCGCGCTCACCGTGCTCCAGTGGCAGATGCGTAAGAGGTGGGTCCACCATGAGTCGTGAGCTGTCGCGCCGGACCAAGCTGGTGCTCTACGGGGTGCTCATGGTCCTGGCGGTCCCGTTCGTCTTCCCGACCTGGTGGATGGTCACCTCGTCGCTGAAGCCGGTGGCGGACATCTTCGCCTTCCCGCCGAAACTGCTGCCGGTCGACGCGGAGCTGGACGCGTACCGGCGGGTGTTCGAGTTGCAGCCGTTCGGTCAGCAGTACCTGAACAGCCTCTACATCGCGCTGGTGGTCACCGTCGGCACCCTGGCGGTGGCGGCGCTGGCCGGGTACGCCTTCGCCCGGATCCGCTTCCGTGGCCAGAACGTGCTCTTCCTGGTGATCCTCGCCGGCCTGCTCATCCCGAGCGAGGTGACGATCGTGCCGCTGTTCCAGATGTTCTTCAAGCTGGGCCTGGTCGACACCCACTGGCCGCTGATCCTGGTGCCGATCCTCGGCGCGCCGAGCGTGCTGGCGACCTTCATCATGCGGCAGTTCTTCATCAGCCTCCCCGGCGAGTTGGAGGAGGCGGCCCGGGTGGACGGGCTGGGGCGGTTCGCCACCTTCTGGAAGATCGCCCTGCCGCTGTCCCGGCCCGCGCTGGGCGCGGTCGCCATCTTCACCTTCCTGCACAGCTGGAACCTCTACCTGGAACCGATCGTGTTCCTCTCCTCGCCGGAGAAGTTCACCCTGCCGCAGGCGCTCACCCAGTTCGTCGACGCCTACGGCGGCCCGATGTGGAACGTCCAGCTCGCCGCGGCGTCGATGACCGCGCTGCCGGTCCTGGTGGTCTTCGTCATCGCGCAGAAGCAGTTCGTCGAGGGCCTGGCGCACACCGGGCTCAAGGGATGACGGTGCCGGCGGCCCTGGTGGGCCTCGACATCGGCGGCACCAAGACGGCGGCGGCGCTGGTCGGAGGAGACGGGCGGGTGCTCGGGCGTCGCCTGGCGCCCACCCCCGCCGGGTCGGGGCCGACGGCGGTGCTGGACACCGCCGCGGGGCTCGTCCGGGAACTGCTCGACGCGGGCGGCGCCGGCCCGGTCGGCGTGGGCACCGCGGGCACGGTCGATCCGACCACCGGCACCATCCGGTACGCCACCGACAGCCTGCCCGGCTGGGCCGGCACGCCGGTCGCCGACGAGTTGGCCGCGCGACTGTCCCGACCGGTCCGGGTCACCAACGACGTGAACGCCGCCGCGCTCGGCGAGAGCTGGGTCGGCGCGGGCCGGGACCGGCGGGACCTGGTGCTGGTCGCGGTCGGCACGGGCCTGGGCGGCGCGATGCTCCAGCACGGCCGGATCTCCACCGGTGCCCGGGGCGGCGCCGGCGAGGTGGGGCACCTCCCGGCTCCCGGCGCCGAGCGGCTGCGCTGCGGGTGCGGCCGGTACGGGCACCTGGAGGGCATCGCCTCGGGCACGGGACTGTCCGGCGCGTACGCCCTCGAGACCGGTGAGCGGATCACCGGGCGGGCCGTGGCCGAGCGGGCGGCGGCCGGTGAACCTGTCGCCCGGGGGGTCGTGGACCGCGCCGCCACGGCCCTCGGCCGGGCGCTCGCGGGGCTGGTCGCCCTGCTCGATCCGCAGGCGGTGGTGCTCGCGGGCGGGGCGGCCGACGCCCTGTTCCCCGGCGCCCGCGCCGCCTTCACCGCCGAACTGCCCGCGGCCTGGGCGGACGTGTCCCTGCTCCCGGCGGCGCTCGGCGCGGACGCGGTCGTCGTGGGCGCCGCCCGGCTGGCGGGCCTCCCAAGCCCCGGCCCGCAGGCGGCCGGCAGCGCCGCCGTGGTCACCGACGAGAGGACGAGAACGTGAGTGTGTTCGACGCGCTGGCCGGCGGCCTCGTGGTCTCCTGCCAGCCGGTGCTCGACGACCCGGACGACCCGATGCGCGACCCGTACGTGCAGGCCCGCGTGGCCGCGGCGGTGGTACGGGGCGGCGCGGTCGCCGTCCGGGCCAACGGCACCGCCGACGTCCGGGCCATCCGCGCCGCCGTCGACGTGCCGGTCATCGGACTGCACAAGCAGGGCGTCGAGGGGGTCTTCATCACCCCGACGGCGGCGCACGCGCTCGACGTGGCCGCCGCCGGGGCGCACATCGTCGCCGTCGACGCCACCGACCGTCCCCGTCCGGACGGGCGCAGCTTCGCCGACACCGTCCGGGCGGTCCACGAGCGGACCGACGCGCTGGTCCTCGCCGACGTCTCCACCGTCGAGGAGGGCGTGGCCGCCGTGCGGGCCGGTGCGGACGCCGTCGCGACCACCCTCTCCGGCTACACCCCGGCCAGCCCGCCGACCGACGGGCCGGACCTGACGCTGGTGGCCCGGCTCGCCGACCTGCTGGCGGTGCCGGTGATCGCCGAGGGCCGCTACCGCAGCGCCGAGCAGATCGGGCAGGCGTTCGCGGCGGGCGCCCACTCGGTGGTGATGGGCAACGCGGTCACCTCGCCGCTGTGGCTCACCCGTCGCCTGGTGCCGGCCACCCCGGCGGGCGCCCGACTCACCTGACGCCGCCGGAGCGGGCCCGGGTTCCAGCGGTCGTCGCACCACCTGACCTGATCAGGAGTCGTCGTGACCAGACCGCCCGGTCAATGATGAGCAGGTTCCCACCACGACGCATTGGCCGCGGCGTGGGCCACCGGTTCGATGATCTCCCATACCTCTGCGATGAGCCCGTCGGCGACACGCAGGACGTCGACGGCCACGATCTCCGGTCCCGCGTCGGGTAGCCTGCGTCGCGAGTGCACCACGACGTGGTCACCGTCGGCCAGCAGGTGTAGGACTTCGACCCGCATGCCGGCGGTCGGGCCCAGCGCAGCGCGGACGGCGGCGAGCCATTGCGTCCTGGTCGCGGTTGTCGAATCCGGCCGGTGGTGGACGAACTCCTCGCTGAGGAACGAGGCGAGCGTGTCGACGTCGCCCGTCTCGATCAGCCCCGCCAGCGCTCGTTGGACGATGCTTTTGTTCTTCTTGGTCATGGGCCCGAGTGTTTCCCCGGCCCGTTCGGTTGTCGATGAACTCGCACTTCATGGCGCCCGCCGCGACGATGAGTACGCTCATGATCGTGTCTACGGTCGGGGAACTCCTGCGGCAGTGGCGGCAACGCCGAGGGCTCAGCCAACTGCACCTGGCGATCGCCGCGGATGTCTCGGCTCGTCACGTCAGCCTGGTTGAGACTGGCAAGTCCAGGCCGAGCGCGGACATGATCCTCCGGCTTGCCGATCAGCTCCATGTGCCACTGCGTGATCGCAATCGGCTGCTGCTCGCCGCCGGCTTCGCCCCCCGGTACGCGGAGCGTCCGCTCGACGGCACCGCTCTGTCGGCTGCCCTCGAAGCGGTCCGCAGGGTGCTCCAGGCGCACGAGCCGTATCCGGCGCTGGTCTTCGACCGCCGGTGGAACATCGTGATGACCAACCGCGGGGTCGATCCGTTCTTCGCGCAAGTCGCGCCCGACCTGTTGCGGCCACCGGTGAACCTCGTTCGCCTGGGCCTGGACCCGCGCGGGCTCGCTCCCCTGGTCGTCAACCTGGCAGACGTGCGTGCGGTGTTCCGCAACCGGATCTCGCGCCAGCTCGCCACCGCTCCCGACGCGGAACTCACCGCACTCTACGACGAACTGCTGAACCCTCTGCCCGAAGAACCGACGGGCCAACGGGTCGACGGCGACGTGGTGATCCCGATGATCCTCCAGATCGGCGGACGAGAGCTGCGACTGTTCTCGACCATCACCACCTTCGGCACCCCGATGGACATCACGATCGACGAGATCGCGATCGAGTCCTACTACCCGGCGGACCCGGAGAGCGCCGCCTACTTCACGGGGTAGCACACCGTCCTGCCGTCCGGAGTGCGCGCTGGCAGCCCGGACGGCGCCCGCCTCTGACGACCCGCACCGTGATCAGGGAACGGGCCCGGGGCAGCAGACCGTCAGCGCCCCGGGCACCACCCGCACCTTGAGCTTGGTGACCTCCCCCCGGGCGCCGCCGTCCAGCTCGTACGTGCGGGGCGCGGCGAGCCGGACCTTGATCCTGCGGCCCCGGGTGATCCGCACGAACGGCGACTCCTCCGAGCGGCCGGCGGCCATCCGGCCGAGGGTGCGCGCCCAGTCGACCGCGCCGTCGGCGGTCGACACCCCGACCTCCAGGCAGCCGTCGTCGGGGCGGGCGTCGTCGAACGCCGGGATGCCGCCGGTGATCGTGCCGACGTTGCCGAACAGCACGCAGCTCGCGTCGCCGTCGAACCACTCCGTGCCGTCGACGGTGATCCGCGTGCCGACCAGTTCGCCCCGGACGTGCCGCAGCCCCGTCCACATGTAGGCGAGGCGACCGAACTTGCCCTTCAGCGTACGGTCCGCCTCGCGGATCAGGTCGCCGTCGAAGCCGGCACCGGCCATCACGGCGAAGTGCTCGCCGTTGAGCCGGCCCAGGTCGAGACAGCGGCGCCGGCCGTGCAGGCCGATGCGGACGGCCGCGGGGAGGTCCTCCGGGATGCCCAGGTTGGCGGCGAAGAGGTTGGCGGTGCCGGCGGGCACGATCGCCATCGGGACGCCGGAGCCGGCGAGGGTGTCGGCGCAGCGCTGCACCATGCCGTCGCCGCCCCACACGAAGACCAGCTCGGCGCCCTTCTTCAGCGCCTTGCGGACCTTCTTCGGCGCCTTGCGGCTCTTCGGCACCTCGTACCAGACGAGGTCCTCGACGCCCGCACCCGCCAGCTCCGCGCGCAGCTCGTCGAGGCCGCCGCCGAGGGTCTTCTTCCGGTGGGCGACGACCGCGACCGTGCCCACCCGGACGGCGGTCGCCGGCTCGTCGCCGACCGTGCTGCTCGTGCCCATGACCGCCGTGGTACCCGGCCGGCGCGGTCTCCACGCCCGACCGGCGCGGCGGCGGTAGGGGCGGGGGGAACCGCCTCACCGCCGGGCCGGACGCCGCCCCCGCGTCGACACGAACTGGTACGACATCACGACGAACCCGGGGTCGCGCAGGAGCCGACGGAACGCCTCCAGCTGGCCGGGCGACACACCCGCCTCGATCAGCTCCGGCGCCAACTGCCGGGAGTTCGTCGCGTACAGCGACGCGCCGAGCGAGCCACCGGGCCAGCTCTCGGAGTGGGTGACCGTGTCGACCTCGATGAGTCCCGCCGACGCGAGGTGGGCGTGCACGTCCTGCGCCCAGGCCAGGTCCGCGCCGTGGCTCTGCAGGACGCCGAGCATCGCGTCCGTCACGTGGGTGAAGAGCTTCGCCGCGTCGTCGCTCGGCGCGGTCAGCACGCGCAGCGGGGCCGTGCAGTCGAACTCCTCGACCACCAACCACCCGCCCGGGGCCAGCGCGCCGGCCAGCGAGGCCAGCACGCGCCGCCGCTCCGGCAGGTGGAGCAGCACCAGCCGGGCGTGGACGAGGTCGAAGGCGTCGCCGGGCGGCGGCTCGCTGCGCACGTCGTGCCGACGGACGTCGAGGTTGCCCGCGGGGGCGAGGTGGGCGACGTCGATGTCGGTCGCCAGCACCCGTCCCGCCGGGCCGACCGCCCCGGCCATGCTCCGGGCGACCGAGCCCCCGCCGGCGCCGACCTCCCAGCACACGCCGCCCGGGGTGAGCACCGGGGCGCCGATCCGGGCCGCGGTGATCGGGTCCAGGAAGGACTCCAGCGCCCGCAGCTGGGGCACCGCCTCGGGGGATCCGTTGTCGAAGGTGTACTCGGTGTCTGTCGGCATCGTGGCTCGTTCCTGTCGTAGGCGGTCGGGTCAGGTGCGCGGGACCGGCCCGGCACCGGGCACCGGTCGGGGAGCCGGCAGCTCCGCGACGGCGGCGACGCTGAGCATCGCCGCTAGGCGGCCCGGCTCGGCCCGGGCCTCGTCCGCCGGGCGGTCGTAGACCACCCGGCCGTACTCGAGCACCGCGATCCGGTCCGCGATCTCGACGGCGTGCTGGAGCTGCTGCTCGACGAGGAGCACGGCCAGCCCGGTCCTGGCCAGGGTGCCGACGAGGTCGCGTACCCGGGCGGCCAGGCCGGGCGCCAGCCCTTCGCACGGCTCGTCGAGCAGCAGCACCCGGGGCTGGCCGAGCAGGGCCCGGGCGATCGCCAGCATCTGCTGCTCGCCGCCGGAGAGCTGGTCGCCGCGATGGCGCAGCCGGGCCGCCAGCCGGGGCAGCAGCTCCAGCACCCGCGCGACGGTCCACCCCTCGCCCCCCGGCGTCGCGGCGCGCCACGGCACCGCCGCCAGGGCGAGGTGCTCGGCCACGGTCAACCGGGAGAAGACCCGCCGGCCCTGCGGGACGAGGCCCACCCCGCACCGGGCGATCCGGTGCGGCTGCCGGCCGGCGACCGGCACGCCGTCGACCTCGATCCGCCCCCCGCAGGGCCGCACCAGCCCGGCGACGGCGTGCACGAGGGTGCTCTTGCCGGCGCCGTTGCGGCCCACCACCGCCTGCACGGCGCCGGCCGCCACGTCGAGGGTGACCTCGTGCAGCACGATTCCGCCGCCGTAGCCGGCGCAGAGCCGCTCCGTCCGCAGCATCACGACACCCCCTCCGCGTAGGCCTGCCGGACCGGGCCGGAGGCGCGGATCTCGGCCGGCGTCCCGGTGGCGACCGTCCGGCCGTCCCGGAGCACGGTCACCTGGTCGCAGATCGCGTACACCAGGTCCAGCCGGTGCTCGACCAGCAGCACCGCCACGGCGCGCGGCAGGGCCCGCAGGAACTCCACCAGCCGACCGACCTCGACGGCGGACAGGCCGGCGGCCGGCTCGTCGAGCAGCAGCAGCCGCGGGCGACCGGCCAGGGCCATGGCGATCTCGAGTTGCCGCCGCTGCCCGTGGGCGAGCTGACCGGCGGGAGTCGCGCCGACGTCGCGCAGGCCCAGCCGGTCCAGCCACGCACCCGCCGTACGCTCGGCGGCGCACCGCCTCGCGCCGGGCCGCCACCGGCCGGGCCCCACCGCGTGGGGCAGCGCGGCGACCAGCACGTTCTCGGCGGCGGTCAGGCTCGACCACACGGCGGGACGCTGGTGGATCCGGCCGATGCCCCGCCGGGCCCGGGCGGCGGGGCCGAGCCGGGTGACGTCACGACCGGCGAGGAGCACCCGGCCGCCGCCCGCCGGGGTCGCCCCGCCGAGCACGTCGAGCAGCGTGCTCTTGCCGGCGCCGTTGGGCCCGATCAGGGCGTGCCGCTGACCGTGGTCGATCCGCAGGTCGACCCCGTCCAGCGCGGCCAGCGAGCCGTAGCGGACCGTGACGCCCCGGGCGGAGAGCAGCGGCGTCATGCGCGTGCCCCCGTCGGCGCCGGTCGTTCCTCGGCCGCGGGGCCCGCCGGCAGTCCCGGCAGGAGCCGGCCCCGCACGCCCGCCGGCCGGCGCCCGTCGCCGGGCAGCAGGTGGACGGTGACGACGAACGCCACCCCCAGCACCAGGGGCGCGTGCCCGGGGAGCACGCCGAACAGCCAGTCCCGGCCGGCGATCACGATCGCGGCGCCCACCAGTGCGCCGCCCACGGACGCGACGCCGCCGACCACCACCCCGAGCAGCAGCAGGGCGGAGGTGTCGAAGCCGAAGTCGGCCGGCGAGATGAACTGCTGGGCGACCACCAGCAGGGATCCCGCGGCACCCGCGACCGCCCCCGCGGCCACGTGCACGGCCGCCACGTGGGCCGTCACCCGGTGGCCGCTGGCCCGCAGCCGCGCCTCGTCGTCCCGGCCGGCCCGCAGCAGCAGGCCGGCCCGGGTGCGCAGCACCAGCAGCACCGCGCCGACCAGCACGGCGACGACCACCAGGGCGTACAGGTAGCGCGCCCGGTCGGTGGCCAGCACCGGCAGCCCCCACAGGGGACGCACCGGCGGCACCCCGGCGAGCCCGTCGGTGCCGCCGGTCACCGACCGCCAACGCCCGACGACCGTCACCACGAGCTCGCCGATCGCCAGGGTGATCATCAGGACGATCACGCCGCGCGCGTACACCACGAGCGGGACGGTCGCCGCGGCCAGCGCCGCCCCGGCCGCCGCCGCGACGACCAGGTGCACCACCGCCACGTCGGAGAGCCGGCTGCCGACCACCGCGCTGGCGTACGCGCCCGCCGCGTAGGGCGCGGTCTGCCCCAGGGTGGGCAGCCCCGCGACGCCGGTGAGCAGGGCGACGCTCACCCCCACCAGGCCCAGCGCGAGGGTACGGGCCAGCAGCGCCACGGTGTAGTCGTCTACCGCCCACGGCGCCAGCACCAGGCCGGCGAGGACGAGCACGGCGACGCCGCGTCGCAGCGCGCGTACCGCCTCGTCCCTCACGACGTCCTCCGGGTCGTGGCCAGGCCCCGCGCCCGCACCGCGAGCACGGCGGCCATGGCGGCGAAGAGCAGGAACGGGGCGGCCGACGGGGCGAGCGCCACCCCGAGGGTCTGGATCTGCCCGACCGCCAGGGCCGCGAGCAGCGTGCCGGTCATCGACCCGAGCCCGCCGAGGACGACGACCACCAGCGACAGCAGCAGCACCGCGTCGGCGGTGTCCGGCCCCGGGCCGATGATCGGCGCGCCGAGCACGCCCGCGGCGCCGGCCAGCGCCCCGGCGGCGGCGAGCACGCCGACGCGGATCCACGCCGGGTTCACGCCGAGGACGGCCACCATCTCGGCGTCGTCGACGGCCGCGCGGACCAGCATCCCGGCCCGGGTGCGGCGCACCGCGACGTGGAGCAGGCCGGCGAGCACGGCGGCGACGACGATGAAGACCAGCCGGTACGCCGCGTAGCGGTGCCCTGCCACGACCACCGACCCGTCCAGCGCCGCCGGCACGCGTACCGGCGGGTCGTCCGGCCCGAACGCGCCCGCGAGCAGGCTGCCCCCGGCCAGCGCCACCCCGAAGGTCAGCAGCGCCTGGGTGAGATGGCTGCGCGCGGCGACGCGGGTGAGCAGCCCGGCGACCAGCGCGCCGGCGGCGGTGGCGGCGACGGTCCCGACGGCCAGCGCCAGCACCAGGCTCGGCCAGCCGCCGTCCAGCAGCGCGGCGGCGGTGTACCCGCCGATGGCGTACAGGGTGCCGTGCGCCAGGTTCAGGATGCCGGCGACGCCGAAGCAGAACACCAGCCCCGCCGCGGCGACGAAGACCAGCAGCCCGTAGGCCACCCCGTCCAGGGCCGGGACCAGGTACGGGTCGATCCGGATGTCGACCGGCACGCCGTTCACCCGCCGACGGTGGCGAGGTCACCCACGACGGTGTTGGACAGCGCCCGGCCGTCCTGGCGCACCTGGCGTAGGTACCACTTCTGCACCGGCGCGTGCGTGCTCGGCGAGAACTGCCAGGTGCCGCGCGGGCTGGCGATCTGGCCCAGCTGGCCGATGGCCGCGTTGATGCTCTCCGGGCTCGGGTCGTCCCCGGCCGCCTCGATGGCCCGGTCCAGGACGGCCGCGGCGTCGTAGGAGGCCATGGCGTACGTGGTCGGGGAGCCGTCGTTCTTCGCCTTCCAGGCGGCCACGAAGGCGCGGTTCTCGGCGTTGTCCAGGTCCGGCGAGTAGTTCAGCACCGAGTAGACGTCGCGGGCCGCCTCGCCCTGGGCGTCGAGCACCCCGCCCTCGGTGAGGAACCCGGCGGCGTAGAGCGGCAGGTCGCTGATCTCCGACTGCGCGTACTGCTTGACGAAGTCGACGGCCGCGCTGCCGGCGTAGAACGTGTAGACGGCGTCCGCGCCGGAGGCCTTGATCCGGGCGAAGTACGGGGTGAAGTTGGTGGTCGTCGGGAACGGGGTGAAGGTGGTCTTGCCGTCGGCGTTGGCGAGCCTGCCGCCCTCTTTGACGAAGGCGTCGGTGAAGCCGCGCAGCTCGTCCCAGCCACCCTGGTAGTCCGGGCCGATGGCGTAGACGCTGCCCTCGACGTTGTCGCGCACGTGGCGGGCGATCGCCTCCCCCGGCTCGTCGGAGAGGTACGAGGTGTGCCAGATCCGGGACACGTCCTTCAGCTCCGGGCGACCGTTCGAGCCGACGAACGGCACCTTCGTCTCGTTGAGCAACGGATAGACGGCGGCCACCGAGCCACCACCGACGATCCCGGTGAGCGCGGCCACCCGGTCCTGCTTGAGCAGCTTCGTCGCGGCGGGCACCGCGGTCGCGGCGCCGTTGCCCTCGTCGGCGACGACGAGTTCCACCTGTCGCCCGCCGAGCCTGCCGTCGTGGGTGGCCAGGTAGAGCTCGAAGCCGGCGCGGATCTCCTTGCCGACCGACTGGTAGGTGCCGGACAGCGACGCCAGCAGGCCGATCTTGATCGATCCGGCGGCGCCGCCGCCCCGCCCGCCGTCGGCACAGGCGGTCGCGGCGAACAGGACGAGGGCGAGCAGGGCCGCGGTGCGGGCACGGCTGCGCCGGGGCATGGTCAGAGGCATGTCTTCTCCAGGAGGGATGGGGGTTCCGGCGTGGGGTGCCGGGGTGTCAGCGGCTGCGGCTCAGTGCCGCCCGCGCCGCCGGGGTCAGCGCGTCGCCGATGCGGTTCGCCAGCTCGGTCATCTCGTAGGAGACCTTGCCGACGTCGCACTGCGGGTCGGCGAGCACGAGCAGGGACGCGCCGTCGTTGAAGGCCATCGAGAACATGAAGCCGCCCTCGAGCTGGGTCACGTTGGAGATCACCGCGCCGGCGTCGAAGAAGGCCGCCGCGCCGCGGAGCAGGCTCACCAGCCCGCTGCCGGTCGCCGCGAGCTGGTCCGCCCGGTCCGGCGGGAGGCCCCTCGTGGCGGCGACCATCAGGCCGTCGCTGGAGATCGCGATCGCATGGCTGACCTCGGTGGCGCGCTCGGCGAAGGCGTCCAGCAGCCAGCCGAGATCCTGTTGGTCGGTCACGTGCTCTCCCTGTCGGGTCAGTTGGTGATCAGGTTGGTCCGGCGGCCCGCGACGCCCCGCGCGTACGCGGCCATCGCGGTGGCCACCTGGGTCGGGTCGCGGTGCGCGGAGCGCTGCTGCGGCACGGTGACGCCGCCCGGGACGAGGTGCTGTCGCGGCTGACGCCTCGGCAGGCCGGACGTGGTGGTGGCGGCGACCTCGGGCGCGTCGGCCCGGGCGGCGGTCCGCCAGGCCTCGTCGGCGGGGCTGGACCACGGCCCCGCGTTCGTGGCGTCGTCGTGGCCGGCCTGGAACCAGTGGTTGACCTCCTCGAAGATGACGAGTTCCTGGGTGGGCTCGTCACCTGCACCGGCCGGCGCCGGTGCGGGCCGGAACACCGGCGCCACCGGCAGTGCCCGCTCGGGCGCCGGCCCGCCCGTCCACGGCTGCACCGGGCTCCCGGCCCACGGCTGCGGGGCCGTGGCGTACGCCGGCGGCGCGAGGGTGGTCCGCGCCGCGCGCCGCGACGGCCTGCCGGGCGTGAGCAGGAACTCCTGCGGGGGCAGCGGTCGGATGATCGCCCCCGGGAAGGCCGCCTCGGCGATGGTGCCGCGTCGGGGGCCCGGACGGAGCTGGACGGCCGCGCCCAGCCGGGCGGCGAGCTGTCCCACGACGACCAGCCCCATCGCCCGTACGGCCGCGACGTCGATGGCGGGCGGGTGGGCCAGCAGGTCGTTGAGCTGTTGCCGACGCTGCGGGGACAACCCGACGCCCTCGTCGCTGACCTGGACGATCACCCGGTCGCCGAGGCTGCGGCCGGTCACCCACGCCTCGGTACCCGGCGCGGAGTAGCCGGTGGCGTTGTCCATCAGCTCGGCCAGCAGGTGCACGACCTCGTCGACGGCGTCGGCCGCGACGGCGACGTCCCCGTCGACCATGCCGAGGCGGATCCTGGCGTAGTGCTCGATCTGGCTCTGCGCGGCCTGGAGCACCTGTTGCAGGGGTACGTCGTGCTGGCGTACCCGCCCGACCCCCACCCCGCCCAGCACCAGCAGGCTGGCGTTGATCCGTCCCATCCGGGTGGCCAGGTTGTCCAGCGTGTAGAGCTGGTCCAGCCGTTCGGGGTCGGTCTCGTCCCGCTCGACCTTGTCGACCTGTGCCAGCACCGCGTCGACCAGCCGCTGCTCCCGGCGACTGAGGTGGATGAAGATGTCGGCCGTGTTGGCCCGCATGACCGCCTGCTCGGCCGCCGTACGCACGGCCGCCCGGTGCACGGCCGCGAACGCCTCACCCAACTCGCCGATCTCGTCGCCGTGCGACGGCTCCAGGGCCTCCGCGGACTGCTGGCGGGCCAGCTCGTCCGGGTCCACCGACGAGCTGTCCGGGTGCTGGAGCCGGGCCACCACCTGCGGCAGCCGTTCGAAGGCGACGGCGTTCGCGGCGTCGCGCAGCCGGCGCAGGCGCCGCGTGATCTGCCGGGCCACCGCCCAGGTGACCAGCGCGGTGAGCAGCAGGGCCACCGCCACGGCGGCCGCCTCGAACGCCGTGCGCCGCCGCTGGTCGGCGTGGGCGGACCGGATGTCGTCGAGCACCGCCGCGTCGACCCGTTGCCGCAGCTCGGCCAGGCGGGCGGACCACTGCTGGGTCGCGGCGACCCAGGCGCCGGGGTCCAGCCGCAACCGGCTCCCCGCCCGGGTCCTCGACACCTCGTCCTGCAGCCGTTGCAGCAGCAGGGCGTCCTGGCCGCTGCCCGCCTGCTCCCACCAGCCCCGCCAGGCGGGTCGGGCGAGGGCCAGGAAGGACAGGCTGGATTCGGTGAAGCCGGACCGGGCGGCGGTGATGTCCTGCTGCATGGCGGGGGTCAACTGGTCGGCCGCGACCGCGCGCAGGACGGCGACCTGCTGCTGGCCGGCCGCCTCGGCCGCCTTGGACAGCGCCGCCGAGGCCCGCATGCCGTCCGTGATCCGGGCGTTGACCGCGCCGAGGGTGACGCTCTCCCGGAGGCTGAGCAGGTCGGCGATCACGATCCGGTAGCTGAAGGTCATCGCCGACACCGAGGCGTGCGCCGCCGTACGCACCTGCGCGCGCAGCGGCGCCAGGCCCTCCAGCGCCAGGTCGATCCGTTGGAGCGCGCTCTGCCCGGCGGCGGGTCCGGGAGGCACGAGGGCCCGCTGCCGGCGGTAGCGGGCGACGGCGTCGTCGGTGCTCCCGGTAGCGTCCGCGAAGGCCTCCTGCTGCTCGGCCGCGCCCCGGCTGAGCAGGTCGGCGGCGACGACGCGCTCGCGTTGCAGCCGGTGGGCCAGGTCGCCCGCGTCGGCGCCGAGGTGCGCCAGGAGTCCGAGATCGCTCGCGCGGGTCGTCTGGCGGACGCTCTCGGTCAGGGCGAGGCCGGCGAACCCCATCACGGCGACCAGCGGAGCCGCCACGATGAGGCGCATCCGGGTGCCGATCTTCCAGCCACGGCGGCCGGTCGGGTAGGGTCGGGCCGCGTGGGACCTCGTGCTCGACGCCAAGACTGACTCCCGCGACTCATCCAAGACGGCCAATGCGCACCTTGCCGTTTGCACGTCTCATTCCGCCGGACCCAGCGCCCGCAGAGAAGACCTGACGGTGGTACAAACGGCCCGTACCGGCATCTGTACCCAGCGTCAGCAGCGCCCGTCCCGCCTCGCGACTCCGATCCCGCGCAGGTCAGGAGCGCCCGGGCCGGCCGCCTGACGGGTGCGGGGGGAGGTCCGCCTCCGGCGGCCCGCCGAGCACCTGGCCGATCAGCTCCCGCAGCTCGTCGATCGCCGCCACGACCGCCTCCGGGTCGCGCGCGTCCCGCCGCGCGGCCGGCGGCGCGGGGGCCGGGTCGAGCCCTGCCACCGTTCCGAACCGGGGGCCGCGGCGGCCGTCCGCCGCCAACTGCTCCGCCGCGACCTGCGGCCACAACGCCGCCAGGCAACCGCCGGTGCCGAGCACCTCGTCGCAGCGGACGGCGAACTCGTGACTGCCGTACCGGCGACCGGACTCGACCGCGGCGACCGTCTCGCGGCTGAACCGCACCCGCTCCGCGAGCGCCCGCTGGGTCAGCCCCTGGCGGGTGCGCCAGGTGCGCAGTTCGGAGCGGAACCGGTGGATGGCACCGGAGCGCTGGGCGCTCGACGGGGGCGTGCGATCCATGTGTTCACCTTCGTGACGCCGACCGGCCGGCATCGGCGTCGGCATCAATAGACATTGGGCGATGAATGGGCATTCGCAGGGGACAATTCTTAACCCATCGGTCGACGGGTGTGAAGACGTGACTTCGGAGCGTAGTCGCCCGTCGGGGTGCGCCGGCCCGGCCGCGGCGACCCCACGGGTCCGCGCGCAGCCGGTCTGGCGCCGCCGACGCACCCGCCCGCAGAACAGGACCGGCGCCGCCACGGGACGGCTGGTCACCCGGCGACGGGCGCCGCCGGAGCACCGGACGGCACCGTCGTGTCGAGGACCACCGGCAGGCTCCGGTGCGCGCGGAAGGCGATGTTGACCTTGTACGAGCGGCGATGGCCGGGGGCCAGACGCAGTCCGGGAACCGCTCGGCAGAGCCGGGTCAGCGCCATTTCCGCCTCCAGCCGCGCCAGCGCCGCGCCGATGCAGAAGTGCGGCCCGTGCCCGAACGAGAGGTGCCCGTCCGCGTCGGACCGGTGCGGATCGAATTGCTCCGGCCGGGCGAACACCGCCGGGTCCCGGTTGGCGGCGCCGATCAGCAGCAGGCAGCGCACACCCGCCGGAATGGTGACGCCGCCCAGGGTGACGGGTCGGCGGGTCACCCGCAGCCAACCGTCGATGGCGGGCGCGAAACGCAGCGTCTCGGTCAGGAACGCGGGTATCCGGCGCGGGTCCTCGCCGAGCTGCCGCCACCGGCCCGGGCCCGACAGCGCCTGGTCGAGCGCGTGGGCGAGCAGCCCGGCCGTGGTCTCGTGCCCGGCGACCAGGAGGTTGAACACGATGCTCGACACCTCGGCCACCGTGAGCACCTCGTCGTCGCCGTCGCGGTACGCCAGCAGTTGGCTGACGTAGTCGTCGCCGTGCCGGCCACCGTCGAGTCGGGCGCCGACCAACCGCTCGCAGTAGCGCCAGAACTCCCACAGGTCCCGGGCCAGCCGGACCTGCTCGGCCGGGTCCGGCTGCCCCCAGAGCAACGCGATCTGGCCGTCCCCCCAGGCCCTGACCCGCCCGACGTCCCCCTCCGGCACGCCGAGGATGTCGAGCAGGACCAGCAGGGGCAGTTCGGTGGTGAACTCGCCGACGAGGTCCGCCCGCCCGTCGGCGCGGTCGACCAGCCGGGACACCAGTTCGTCGACCCGGCGCTCGACGATCGCACCGTACCGGCGCTCGACGCGTTCGGCGGTGTTGGCGAAGGTCGCCCGCAGTGCCCGGCGGGTTCGGGGGTGCACCGGGGGGTCGGCGGCGGCGGTGGTGGGCGGCGCGTCGATGCGGGCGATGAACTCCATCGCCTCGGGGCAGACGTCGTAGATCGGGGCGAGGGTGAGGGCGTTGCCGAATGCCTCCGCGTCACCCAGCGCGCGGCGCACGTCGGCGTGCCGGGTGATCAGCCACAGCCCCAGGTCCGGGTCGTGGCGCACCCCCTCGGGCTCGTCGAGGAGCCGCCGCCACACCTGCGCCGGATCCGTGAGATACGTCCCTGCGAACGGATCCAATCGCATGACCGCCTCCTCGATCGCCATGGCAACGAACGGAATCGCCGAACGACTCCCGGGACTCCGGTTACCGCCGCACGCTTCACGGTGCGCCCATTTCGGGAGCAAGTCAATATCGGCGTTCTTCAATGCGCTGCCGCGCAATTTCCACGTCTTCGGCCGCGCGCGCACCACGTCACCCTGCAAGTTGCGGGATGTTCCTTGCCCGCTGGTCACGACGTTGACCACGGTAGACGACGCAGCGGCCGGCGACCCGCACTCCCTTGCGACCACGGCCCCGCGTGTCCCGGGCGGCCGGGCGGAAAGGCGGTGTGGATCGGCCGAGGATCGGGCCGTGAAAGACCGACTCTCGTACGCGCACCAGAAACACGAATCACGACCCGTTCCGTGAACGGACGACCGATTACCCGCAGGAGTTTTCCGGGCAGGGGCGCGGCGGGTTCCGGCGGACGGCTCGGGTCCATGCGGGGGACGCGACGCAGGCGGCGGGTGGGGTCTTCGAGCAGAAGGACGCTCGGGTCGGCCCGCCCCCACGCCGGCATGGCCGGTGGTCGACGACACCTGGCCGAGGACGACCCCGCGATGGGTCCCCGACGAACCGGGGGACGGCCCGGTGTGCGAGCCGACCGGTCACGGGTCGGCCGGCGGCGCCCCGCCGGCCGACCCGTGCGTGCGGCTAGAGGGTACGGGCGAGCCGGTCGGCGAGCATGCGGGTGAACCGGGACGGGTCGGCAAGTTCCCCACCCTCGGCGAGCAGCGCCAGGCCGTGGAGCAGCTCGGCGGTCTCCTTCAGCGACTCCTCCGTGCCGCCCTGCTCGTGCGCCTTGCGCAGGCCGGTGACCAGCGGGTGGCCGGGGTTGAGTTCCAGGATCCGCTTGACCGTCGGCACCTCGTGCCCCATCGCCCGGTACATCTTCTCCAGCGTGGGGGTGATGTCGTGGGCGTCGCCGACGACGCAGGCGGGCGAGGTGGTCAGCCGGGAGGAGAGGCGGACCTCCTTGACGGAGTCGGCGAGCGTGGCGCCCATCCAGGTGAGCAGGTCGGCGAAGTCCTTGCGCTGCTGCTCGCGCTCGGCCTCGGCCTCCTTCTTCTCCTCCTCGGTGTCCAGGTCCACCTGGCCCTTGGCGATGGAGCGCAGCGTCCGGCCGTCGTACTGGCCGACGCGCTCGATCCACACCTCGTCGACCGGGTCGGTGAGCAGCAGCACCTCGTAGCCCTTGGCGCGGAACGCCTCCATGTGCGGCGAGTTCTCGATCATCGTGCGCGAGTCGCCGGTGGCGTAGTAGATGTCGCTCTGCCCGTCCTTCATCCGGCCGACATAGCCGGCGAGGTCGGTGGGCTCGGCCGGATCGTGGGTGGAGGCGACCGACAGGATCTCCAGGAGCGTGTCCCGGTTCTCCGTGTCGTCGATCAGGCCCTCCTTGACGGCGGCCCCGAACTCCGTCCAGAAGGTCCGGTAACGCTCGGCGTGGTTGGCCTTCATGTCCTTGACGGTGGACAGGATCTTCTTGACCAGCCGACGGCGGACGACCTGGATCTGCCGGTCCTGCTGGAGGATCTCCCGGGAGATGTTCAGCGACAGGTCGTGCGCGTCCACGACGCCCTTGACGAAGCGCAGGTAGTTCGGCATGAGCGCTTCGCAGTCGTCCATGATGAAGACGCGCTTGACGTAGAGCTGCACGCCGCGGCGGCCCTGCGGAGCGAACAGGTCCAGCGGCGCGTGCGACGGGATGAACAGCAGGGCCTCGTACTCGAAGGTGCCCTCGCCCCGCATGTGCACGATGTCCAGCGGGTCGGCCCAGTCGTGGCTGACGTGCTTGTAGAACTCCTTGTACTCGGCCTCGTCGACCTCGTCGCGGGAGCGGGCCCAGAGCGCCTTCATCGAGTTGAGCGTCTGGGTCTCGGTGCTCGTCTCGTCGCCCTCGCCGGGGCGCTCGACGGTCATCCGGATCGGCCAGGCGATGAAGTCCGAGTAGCGCTTGACGATCTCCCGGACCGTCCAGTCGGCGGTGTAGTCGTGCAGGTTGTCCTCGTCGTCGGCCGGCTTGAGGTGCAGGGTCACCGACGTGCCCTGCGGCGCCTCCTCGACCGACTCGACGGAGTACGTGCCCTCACCGGCCGACTCCCACCGGGTGCCGCCGCTCTCCCCCGCCCGGCGGGTCACCAGCTCCACCCGGTCGGCGACCATGAACGCCGCGTAGAAGCCCACGCCGAACTGGCCGATCAGCTCCTGCCGCGCCCCGGCGTCGGAGGACTCGCGCAGCTTGCGCAGCAGCTCGGCGGTCCCGGACTTGGCGATCGTGCCGATCACCTGGACCACCTCGTCGCGGGACATGCCGATGCCGTTGTCCCGGACGGTCAGCGTGCGCGCCGCCTTGTCGACCTCGATCTCGATGTGCAGGTCGGAGGTGTCGGCCTCCAGCTCCTTGTCGACCATCGACGCCAGGCGCAGCTTGTCCAGCGCGTCCGAGGCGTTCGAGATCAGTTCACGCAGGAAGACGTCCTTGTTCGAATAGATCGAGTGGACCATCAGCTGGAGCAGCTGACGCGCCTCGGCCTGGAACTCCAACGTCTCGGCCCGGTTGCTCACACCGTGTCCTTTCATCCTCGAAAGCCCACCGAAGGTTCGCGGAAAGGATACGAGCCGTCGCCGACGGCGAGACGACGGGACCGCGCAACGTCGGCTGGCGTCGCGTTGCCCCCGCGCCCTACCGTCGCAGATGGCGTCGACGTGGTCGCCGGAGAAGCCGAGGGCTGGTGCGACCGCCGCGGCGGGCGGTCAGTACGGTAGGGATGTGTCTCTATGGATGGCCGCGATGTGGGGACTGGTCGGCAGCGCGGTGGCCGAGGCGCTGAACCTCTCCGGGATGATGCGCCCGACCAGCGAGTCCGGGGGCCGGTGGCAGTGGCCGTGGCGGGACCGGCGGGACGCCCCGATCGTCGTGTTCGCGGTGCTGCTCAGGACCGTGGCCGGCACCGGCCTCGCCGCCGCGGCCGGGGCGGGTGGCCTGGCCACCACGGCCTTCGCCAGCTTCACCTTCGGGGTCGCGGCGCCACTGGTGATCGCCAAGATGTTCGACCAGGTCCGGGTGACGGAACCACCGGCCGGCAGCGGCCGGGACGGCACGAGCGGCGAGCACGATGACGCCGCGTGAGAACCTGCTGGGCAGGTTCGTCGCCGCGCTGGCCGCCCGCCCGGCCACCACCGCCACGGCCGTTCCCGTGCCGGCCCGGACGCGGCTCGCCGCCGCGCTGGCCGCACGGCCGGTCGCCGCCCGCAGCACCGGCCCGCTCCCTGATCCCGGCGCCGAGGACGACGACGGCGGGAAGCTGACCCACCGGGTCAGGGCCGTGCTCGCCGACCTCCTCGGCGTCACCACGGACCAGTTGCGCGTCGACGCCGACGGCGACGTCGGCATCCGCGCCGGCTCGGCCATGATCTTCGTACGGGCGCAGGACGACCCGCCGCTGGTCGACGTGTTCTCTCCGCTGCTCACCGGCGTCAACCCGACCGAGTCCCTGTACCGGCGGCTCTCCGACCTCACCAACGGGCTCGTGGTCGGGCGCGTCTACTGCACCGGCGACACGGTCTGGGCGTCCATCCCCGTCTTCGGGCAGGACTTCGCGCCCACCCACCTGCTGCTGGCCCTGCGGGCCATGATCGCGCTCGCCGACGACCTCGACGACCAGCTCCGGCGCGAGTTCGGCGGCAGCCGCTTCTTCGGCCCGGAGTCCGCCGGGCTGGTGGCGGTGCCCGACCCGACCGGCTACCTGCGCGATCTCGACCGGGCCGGCGCGAACGGGGCGGGCAGCGTCCTGGTCGACCTGCTGGCGGACCGGGGGCGGACGGAGGAGCTGCGGATCCGTGCCGAGCACGGCGACTGGCACGCCGCCGCCCGGCTCGCCGCGCTGCTCGCCGGGGAGGGCCGCACCGACGAGGCCGAACGGTACTGGCGGATCGCCGCCGAGCAGGGCGATCCGCGCGCCCGCGACGAGCTGGCCGCGCTGCTGGCCGCCCGGGGCCGGCACGCCGAGGCGGTCGGCCTGCTGCGGCAGGCGGTGGACGGCGGCGACTGGCGGCACCTGCCGCTGCTGCTGACGCTGCTCACCGAAGGCGGCCTGGTCGACGAGGCGGTCGAGCTGCTGCGCCGCCGGGCGGCCGAGGGCTGACGCCGCCCACCCGATCTGGTGGGTGGAGGTGTGGAGATGCGCAGGCCTGGGTACAGACACGCGCTGGGGTGCCGGCGGACGTGCAGCTGAAGCTGGGTGCCAGGATGTGCGGGGTAACACCAGCAAGGGTCGTCGGGCCCGGAAGTGAGGGCTGCGATGAGGTGCGACCGAGGGTGACACGGCCCACGGGGGACCCGTTCGCCGACGGCGGTGGGACCGGGCGGCTGATGGCGCGCCTCGACTGGGCCGCCACCCCGCTCGGCCCGGTCGACGGCTGGCCGCAGAGCCTGCGCGCCGCCGTCCGGATGGTCCTCTCCTCCCGCTACCCGATGCTGCTGCTGTGGGGGGACCGCTTCACCCAGCTGTACAACGACGCGTACTCCGCCCTGATCGGCGACAAACACCCCGACGCGCTCGGCGGCGACGTGCGGGTCACCCTGGCCGAGGGCTGGGACGTGCTGGGCCCGCTGATCGACGAGGCGATGGCGACCGGGGTCGCCAGCTGGGTGCCGGCCCTGCGACTGCTGCTCGACCGCGCCGGATACCGCGAGGAGGCGTACTTCAGCGTCTCGCACGCCCCCGCCCGCGACGACGAGGGACGCACGGTGGGGGTGCTCACCGTGTGCAGCGAGGTCACCGAGCAGGTCGTCGGTGAGCGCCGGCTGCGCCTGCTGCGCGACCTGTCCGTCGGCGGCGACGGGCGGACCGTCGACGTGCGGAGCACCTGCGCCCGGCTCGCGGAGGCCATCGGCGGGCACCCGCTGGACGTCCCCTTCGCCGCGATCTACCTGCGCGAGGGCGCGCTGCTGCGCCGCGCCGCCCACGTCGGCGGGGAGCCGGTGGCCGCGGCCCTGCCCGCCACGCTGCCGGCGGGCGAGGAGCACGAGTGGGGGCTGGCGGCCGCCGCCGGCGGCACGACGACCGACGTGGCCGGCGTCGAGCGGCGACTTGCCCTGCCCGGCGGGCCGTGGGGCGACCCGGTCGGCACCGCCCGCGCCCTGCCACTGCCGTCCGCCGAGGCGGGCCAGCCCCTCGGGGTGCTGCTGCTCGGGGTCAGCCCGAGCCGGGGGCTGGACGAGGCGTACCGGTCGTTCCACGCGCTGCTGGCCCAGCAGGTGGCCGTCGCCGTACGCAACGCGCAGGCGTACGAGGAGGAGCGCCGGCGGGCCGAGGCGCTCGCCGAGCTGGACCGGGTCAAGACCGGCTTCTTCACCAACGTCAGCCACGAGTTCCGGACCCCGCTGACGCTGATGCTCGGCCCGCTGGCCGACGCCCTCAACGACAACGAGCATCCCCTGTCCGCGACGCAGCGGGAACGGGTCGACACCGCCTGGCGCAACGCCACCCGACTGCTCACCCTCGTCAACAGCCTGCTCACCTTCTCCAGCCTCGAGGCCGGGCAGGCACACAGCCAGGCGCGCGAGGTCGACCTGGCCGGGCTCACCACCGAGCTGGCGAGCGTCTTCCGGGCAGCCGTCGAACGCGCCGGGTTGCGCCTGGAGGTCGACTGCCCGCCCCTGCCCCGCGCGGTCTCCGTCGACCCGGTCAACTGGGAACGCATCGTCACCAACCTGCTGTCGAACGCGCTGAAGTACACCTTCGTCGGCCGGATCCGGGTCGGGCTGACCGCCGACGACGACGAGGTACGGCTGACCGTCGCCGACACGGGCATCGGTATCGCCGAGGAGGATCTGCCCCGGCTCTTCGAACGCTTCCACCGGGTGCAGGGCACCCGGTCGCGCAGCCACGAGGGCACCGGCATCGGGCTCGCCCTGGTCCGCGAGCTGGCCCGCCTCGAAGGCGGCGACGTGCGGGTGGAGAGCCGGATCGGGACGGGAACGACGTTCACCGTGGCGCTGCCCTGGTCCGCCGCCGGGCGGCGCGCCGGTCCGGCCGCGGACCTGGCCGGGGCCGGGGACGCGGCCCGGGCCGCCGTCCAGGAGGCGGTCGGCTGGCTGGCCGATCCGACGCAGGCGGGGGCGTCCGCGCCGGCCGGGCCGCCGGTGCCGGCGTACGGTGCCACGGACGCGCTGCGGCGCGCGCGGATCCTCGTCGCCGACGACAACGCCGACATGCGCGCGTACCTGGCCCGGTTGCTGGGCGAGCAGGGCTGGCGGGTGGAGACGGTCGGCGACGGCCGGCAGGCCCTGGAGGCGATCCGCCGGGAACAGCCCGACCTGCTGCTCACCGACGTGATGATGCCCGGGATCGACGGCTTCGAGCTGGTCCGTCGGCTGCGTGGGCAGGCCGGCACCCGCACGTTGCCGGTGGTGGTGCTCTCGGCGCGCGCCGGCGGCGACGCCAGCGTGGAGGGACTCGACCTGGGCGCGGACGACTACGTCGTCAAGCCCTTCGCCGCCGCCGAGTTGATCGCCCGGGTCCGCTCCGCCCTGCACGGCACCCGGCGGCACCACCGGGACGACGCGGACGGCCCCGGCGACACGGCACGCGGGGCGGACGGCCCCGTCCCGGCCAGGTCACCGGCCTCGGATGACGGTCCCGTGGACGCGGGTGGCCCTCCGGTGAGCGGCCCGCCTGCCGCGCCGGGCCCCGAACCGTCGGTCGGCGGGGACGGAGAGTACGCCCATGACGGGGACCGGCGGCCGGCTCCCGAGCAGCCGGCCGCGCTGGAAACGGGCTGGACGTACCCCGCACAACCCACCTCCGCCGCCGCGATGCGCCGGGACGTGCGGGCCTCACTGGAGGACCTGGACGTCGATCCGGACACCGTGGCCGACCTCCTGCTGGCCGCCTCCGAGGCGGTCAACAACGCCGTCGAGCACGCCCAACGCCCCACCCGCCCCGAGGTGCGGGTGCGACTGCGGGTGGCCGATGGCACGGTACGGATCTCGGTGCGTGACTTCGGCACGTGGCGGGACCGTCGTCCGGCCATGGACCGGGGGCGTGGTGCCACGCTGATGAACGCGTACGGCGACGTGCGACTGGTCTCCACCGCCGAAGGCACGACCGTCACCATCGAACGCCGCCTGCCGCCCGCCGCCGGCCACTGACCGATCTTGGAAGGAACGGGCCCCGCCAGGGGCCCGACTCTGCCAAGGTCTCCGCAGCCGCCGATGAAACGTCCGCGCGGGTCGTCCGGTTCACGCCCCGCGTCCGGATGGGGCTCCGTCGCAGGGGTGCCCAAAATGGGACATATGCCACATGTGGCCGACATGGTGACGGCAGGGTGGCCGGCCGGAGGCGCAGCGCACGGATCCGAGAGCAGGGACGCCGGCGACCCGGCCACCAGTGGAACACCATGGGTGTCTCCCGGCCCCGGTGACACCCATGGTGTTCCACCCGTCGCCCCGGACGGCGGCGGTGGTGGGCGTCACGGGTCGGGTGGGCATGGGCCGGGGTGCCGGGTCGTTGTCACCATCGCGGCCGCGTGACCAGGCCCGTTCGCCGGCCGGTGGTCGGCGGAATGCGGGCCGGGCCGGCGTGGTTACATCCCCGGACCACCGAGTACCTCCGCCTCACCCCGGGCGCCGGGCCGCCGGAATGACCGGCCGCCCACGGTGGTTACATCCCCGGACCACCGAGCAGGCGACCGCCGCACCGGACGGGCCCGCGAGACGGTGGAATGTGTGGCCGGCCCGACCGGTTGCATCCCCCGGGACGAGCCCGGCCGGCCCCCGCCGGCCGCAGGCCCCCGAACATCTCGACCTTTCCCTCAGCCCGCGATGCCACCGGTCCCCCCGTGGTGTGTGTCGCGTACCCCCGATCGAAAGGTGCTGCCACCATGCGTACCGACATCCTGCGTAAGACCGCCCTGACCGCTGCCGGGCTCGCCTTCACCGGCGGCGCCATCGCCGGCCCCGTCACCACCGCCCTCGCCGCCCCCGCCGAGGCCAAGCCCACCACCGCCGCCCAGGACCGCAAGGGCAGCGAGCGCGAACTCGGCGTGCGCTACGAAGCACAGCCCAACTTCTACTACTGCGGCCCCGCCGCCGCCCGCAACGCCCTGAGCGTGCAGGGCAAGAACATCGACGTCGACGGCATGGCCCAGCGCATGGGCACCACCGAAGCCGGCACCAACTCCATCAACGACATCACCCCCGTCCTCAACAAGGAGACCGGCAAGGACGCCTACCAGTCCGTCGAGATCCGTGAGCCGAAGGCCGACGACAAGCAGACCGACAAGCTACGCGCCGACATCGTCACCGCCATCGACGAAGGCCACGCCATCGTCGCCAACATCGCCGGCACCGCCACCGACACCGACGGCACCACCCACTCCTTCGAAGGCGGGCACTACATCAGCGTCGTCGGCTACCGCGACAACGGCAACACCGTGACGATTGCTGATTCCGCGGACCCCAACCAGGCCTCCTACCGGATGAGCGTCGACAACCTCGCCGACTGGATCGCCACCCGCGGCTACACCGCCTGACCCTCACCAGCGACACGCACCACCCAGCGACACGCACCCGGCAACACCCAACGACAAGGGCCGGCCCCACAAGGGGCCGGCCCTTTCGTCATGCCATGCCGAGGGCTCGCGCGGCGCCGGCGGCGGACAGACCCGAGCCACCCGCCCCTGCCCGGTCCCGCCCAGCGTGGTGTCCACCGTCGCCACCCGTACCCGGCTCAGGACCGACGGTTGCGCTCCTGGCTGAGCCGCTCGTCGAGCCGGCCGAGTTCGTAGATCGCGTTCAGTTCCGTCGGCAGGTGGGTCACGTTGTCGGCCACGGGCTCGTCGTCCGGCTCGGGGGCGAGGGCCGGGGTCGGCGGGTTGGCCGGGTTGGCCGGGCCAGCCGGGTTGGCCGGGCCAGCCGGGCCGGTGGCCGCGGCGGCGGGCCGCCGCCGTCGGTGCAGGACGAACAGCACGGGCACTGCCAGGACGCCCAGCACCAGTCCGTGGACCAGCCACCGGTCCGCTCCCCCCTCGCCCTCGCGTGGCGGGGAAGCGACCGTCGAGGGGGCGTCGGAGGCGGCACCCTGCCCGGGCGGACCCGGCGCCTCGGCCTCCCGCTCGGCCGGTCGCCCGGCAGGCCGGTCGCCGGCGGGTGCGGGCGCGGACGCGCCCCCGGGGCTGGACGCGGGCGTCGACCGGCCCGGCGCCGCCGGGACAGCCGGCGCGGCCGACGGGCCGGCCGGGGACGGGGCGGGCGGCGCAGAGCGGGACGGCACGGGAGTCGGGGAGGTCCCCGGGGTGGCCCGGCCGCCTCCCTGGAGCAGGTCGTCGACGACCCGCCCGACGCCGCCGAGCAGGTCACCGACCGGCCCGCCGGAGGCCGTCGGCGTCGGCGCGGGAGCGAGCGCCAGGGTCAGGGCGAGCGCGGCCACGACATGCATGGTTCACCTCGAAAGGGGGGTCGATGTGCCAGGCACCGTACCGCACTCCGGGTGGTCGCCGCGTGACGCCCCGGCCGTACGACCCGGGCGACGACGCTACGGGGGACGCCGCAGGCGGCGTCCCCCGTACCGTGGTGGGTCAGGCCGGCAGGCCGCCGACCTGGGTGTTGATCCAGGAGCGGATGGACGGCAGATCCACGTAGATGGACGGGCCGGTGGCGCAGGTGGAGTTGTTGTTGCCGGCCCGGCTGGTGGCGCCGATCAGGGCCCACGCACCGTTGATCCGGCGCACCTGCGGGCCGCCCGAGTCGCCGTAGCAGGCGCCCGCGTTGCCGTTGGTGTTGTTGGTGCAGATCTCGTACGGGCCGTTGATGCCGAGGCAGCGGCTGTCCGCCACGATCGAGGTGTCCAGCTCGTTCGCGATGGTCGGGGCGCTGCCGCAGCCCCGGGGAGCACAGGTCTGGCCCCAGCCGATGATGCGGGTGGCGGTGCCGACCGCGCCGGAGGTGGTCGGGATCGGCGCCGGGGCGTAGCTGACCGAGCTGCCCAGCTGGAGCAGCTTCACATCGACGCTCGGGTGGTTGACCGCCCGGATCACGGAGACGACGGTGCCCCCGCTGGTGCGGTTGATGCTGCCGACCCGCACCGAGGAGGGGGTCCCGCAGTGCTTGGCGGTGACCGCCCAGTTGGCCTTGATCAGGGTGCCGGTGCAGCCGGAGACGTACACCATCCACGGGTAGTTCTCACTCGCCGGGCGGCCGTTGACCACCTGCGGCGAGATGTCGTCGCCGTCGTTCCACGTGAACGTGCCGGTCGGCGCCTCCGCCGCGGCGAGACCGCCGGCGAAGAGCTGGTTCACCCGGGACGCCTCGGCGGCGCTCGGGTAGGCGTTGGTGCAGGAGACCGGCGCGCTGCTGCCGGACATCAGGTCGGAGCAGAGCCCGGTACGCCGGTCGGGCAGGCCGAGGATGTGGCCGAGCTCGTGAGTGGCGATGCGGGTGCGGTTGTAGCCCTGGTTGACGGCGGTCCAGCCCATCCAGACCCGGCCGGCGCCGAGGCTGGTGACCTGCGCGCGCGGCCAGCCGCTGTCGACGTAGATGGTGACGTTGCCCGGCGTACGGGCGACCAGCTGGACGTTGCTGACCTGGCTGTTCCAGATGGCCGCGGCCTGGTCGAAGTTGGTGCGGAACTCGCCGGCCCGGCTCGCGTCGTAGTAGACGGTCCGGGCGGCGGACGCGCCCGTGTCGGCGGACGCGCTCGCGCCGGTGGCAACCTGCATTCCGGTTGCGGCCAGCACCGCCGCCAGCGCGGCGGTCGCCGCGTGCAGCAGTTGTCGTCGGAACATACACGCACTCCCTGGGTTGTCCGGCGGCGTGCCACCGCCGGTCATCGATGTACGTGAATGCTAGAGCCAGGGTCGCCGATATGCGGCATAACGGAATCGTCATACCGGCGCTCCCGCCCGGCCCGCCTGCCCGCGATTCCCGTCCGCCGCGTCTGTTACGCCTGCGTTACCGCACGGCGAAGCTGCTGCCGTCGAGCGGTTCCACCGTGGATCCCACGGCCCGGCCACGAGGCCGGACACCACGGAGGAACGAGATCACGGGAGAAGACCATGCGGATCAGAAATGGACTCACGGCCCTGGTCGTGGTGCTCGCCGGACTGGTGGCCGGCGCCGGCACCGGCACCGCGGCGACCACCACCGCGGCGGCGACCGGGGCGCCGTACTGCGGGATCACCTGGGGCAGCGCGTCGAAGTCGGCCGGCACGCCGAGCGACGCCCCGCTGGTCGACGTACGCGTCGGACGGCACGACTGCTTCGACCGGGTGGTGTTCGAGTTCGCCGGTCCGATCAGCGGCTACACCGTCGGCTACGGCGAGACCTGGACCGAGGGCGAGGGCCTGGCGCTGTCCCCGTACACCGCCGGCGACGAGCTGCTGCGGGTCTCCCTGCGCGCCCCGGCGTACGACGACACGCACGTCGGCACCGTGCCGTACCGGGTCGGCGAGCACGTCGCGAACCTGCTGCGCCACCCGACCCTGCGGGACGTGGTCTTCGGCGGCAGCTTCGAGGGCTACACGACCTTTGCGATCGGTGTGCGGGCCCGCCTGCCGTTCCGGCTGACCGTGCTGGCCGGACCGGGCACGCACAGCCGGATCGTGCTCGACGTGGCGCACCAGTGGCAGCAGTGACCGACACGGTGTCGGGGGTACCGGCGCCGGCCGGACCCCCGACACCGTCCGTTTCGCCAGGTCGACGCGGATCGTCCCGGGGCTACCCTCGAATGGTGGAGGGCCGCGTGCTGGTCGTCGAGGACGATGCCTCCATCCGGGAGGTCACCGCCCTCGGGCTGCGCCGCGCCGGCTTCCGGGTCGACACCGCGCGCGACGGGCGGGAGGGGCTCGCCGCCTGGCGCGCCCGGCCGCCCGACCTGATCGTCCTCGACGTCATGCTTCCCGGCCTCGACGGCTTCGAGGTCTGCCGGGAGATCCGCCGGAGCAGCGGCGTGCCGATCCTGATGCTGACCGCCCGCACCGACACCGTCGATGTCGTCGTCGGTCTCGAGTGCGGCGCCGACGACTACCTGCGCAAGCCGTTCGACCTACCCGAGCTGGTGGCCCGGGTCCGGTCCGTGCTGCGCCGGGCGAGCGACCCCGTCGTCACGACCGTCATCGAGGTCGGCGGGCTGGAGATAGACCCGGGCAGCTTCCTCGTCCGCAAGGACGGACGCGAACTCGCGCTGACCGCCACCGAGTTCCGCCTGCTGCTGGAACTCGCCCGCCGCCCCGGTCAGGTCTTCACCCGCGAGCTGCTGCTGGACCGGGTGTGGCAGCACGGCTTCCTCGGCGACTCGCGGCTGGTCGACGTGGCGGTGCAGCGGCTGCGCGCCAAGGTCGAGGACGACCCCGCCCACCCCCGGCTCGTACGGACCGTGCGCGGGGCCGGCTACAAGCTGTCCCCGGGCTGAGGGGGCGTACGCGATGGCCGGCCGCGCCGTCCCGCCGGGTCGCCTGCGACGCCGGCTGACCATCGCCTTCGTGCTCGTCGCCGGTGTCTCCGCCGGGCTGCTGGCCGGCGGGTCCTGGCTGCTGCTGCGCCAGGCCCGCTACGACGCCTCCCTGCATCAGGCCGCAGCCGACGCCCGCTACCGGCTCGTCCTGGCCGGACAGTTCCTGCCCCTGACCGACGAACGGCGCGGCGAGCTGCTGGCCAGCTTCGAGGGCAGCGGCCGGCACGTGGTGCTGGTCGACGGCGAGGAGCTGCCCTCCCACCGGGCGTACGCGCCGCCGCTGGGCGCCGGGCTGCGGGCCACTGTCGCGGCCGGACAGCTCGGCTACGAACGGTCGTCGCCGGGGGCTCGGCCCCGGCTGCTCGTGGTCGGCGGCCGTGTTCCGGGCTCGACGGCCGAGCTGTACGTCGTCACCCTCGAGGACGGCCTCGCCGCCGACCTGGACCAGCTGCGGACGGCTCTGCTGGCCGGCTGGGTGCTGGTGGTGCTGCTCGCCGCCGGGGTGGGGCACACGCTCGCCCGTCGCACGCTGGAGCCGGTCGGCCGGGCCAGCCTGGCCGCGCGCGCCCTCACGGAAGGGCTGCTCCACACCCGTCTGCCGGTACGGGGACGCGACGAGTTCAGCGCCTGGTCCGCAGCGTTCAACGAGATGGCGGAGGCGCTGAAGTCGAAGATCGAGGCGTTGTCGGCGGCCCAGCTCCGGGAGCGGCGGTTCACCGCCGACGTGGCGCACGAACTGCGTACCCCCGTGACCGCCCTGGTGGCCGCGGCGTCGTTGCTGCGCGAGCACCTCGACGAGTTGCCGGCCGACGCGCGGCGCGCGGCGGAGCTGCTGGTCACCGACGTGGTCCGGCTACGCCGGCTGGTCGAGGACCTGATGGAGATCTCTCGGCTGGACGCCGGGAGGGAACGGCTCGCCGTCACCGCCGTCGACCCGGTCGCGCTGCTGCGGGCGATCGTCGCGGCGCGCGGCTGGTCGGACCGGGTGGTGGTCGCCGGCGCTCCGGTCCCACTGCGCACCGACCCGCGTCGGCTGGAGCGGGTGCTGGCGAACCTGATCGCCAACGCGGTCGAGCACGGCGCCGGCGAGATCCGGGCCACCGTGGCCGGCGACGGACCGCTTGTCGTCTTCGAGGTCACCGACCAGGGCCCGGGCATCCCGGCCGAGCACCTGCCGCGCCTGTTCGACCGCTTCCACAAGGTCGACCCGGCCCGCTCCGGGCGGGGCAACGGCCTGGGCCTGGCCATCGCCCGGGACAACGCCCACCTGCTCGGCGGGCGGCTCGGCGTGCACAGCGAACCGGCGGTGCTCACCCGTTTCCGCCTGGACCTGCCGGCCGTGCCACGGCCGCCGGCACCGGATGGCGCGGGATGAGACGGCACACGGCGGTCGCCGCCCTGCTCGCCGCGGCGGTCCTGCCGGCCGGGTGCGCCGCACCGCGGTCCGGCTCGCTCGGCCCCGCGCCCACCGCGCCGCCGCCGGCCACCACCGCCGTCGCACCGGAGCCGCCGCCCACCACCGCGCCGCCGCGACCGCCGGCCGAGCCGAGCCGAGCCGCAGCGCCCGCGCCGACCACCGTCGCGCCGGCACGCCCCCGGACGGTCACCGTCGAGCTGTGGTACGTCCGGGACGGGCGGATCACGCCCACCCGGCGCACCCGGCCGGCCACCGTGGCGACGTCCCGCCTGGCACTGACCGAGCTGGCCGCCGGCCCGACGCCGGTGGAGGCCGCCACCGGGCTGACCACCCTGCTGACCGGCGGCGAGGTCACCGGCATCGCCGACGGCGTGGCGACGGTCGCGCCCGCCCCGGCCGGCGGCGACTCCGTGGGGCGGCGGCTGCGCGAGGCGCAGGTGGTCTACACGCTCACCCAGTTCCCCACCGTACGGCGGGTGCGCCTCTCCGCCGGTCCTCCGGTGGGCCGGAGCGACTACGCGGACCTGCTGCCGCCGATCGTGGTGGCCGGTCCGACCATCGGCGAACGCGTCATCAGCCCCGTGACCGTCACCGGCACCGCCCAGGTCTTCGAGGCGACCGTCACGGTGCGGGTGCTCGACGCCGCCGGCCGTGCGGTGGCGACCACCTTCACCACGGCCACCTGCGGCACGGGCTGCCGGGGCGGTTACCGGGTCGCCGTGACCTACCGGGTGCCCCGGGAGCAGGCCGGCGCAATCGAGGTGTACGAGGTCTCGGCGGACGACGGGACGCGCACCCACGTCGTCACGGTGCCCGTCACGCTCACCCCCACCCTCCGGCGGTGAGCCCAGCCGTTCATCCGGCCGGCGTCGCGGCGGCCCGCTCCGCCGAACGGACGGCCCGGCGAACGTCGCCGGCCGCCAGCGCGAACAGCGCGAGCGCGCCGGCGAGGGCCACGTCCACCCCGATCACGAATCCCCGCTCCGACCCGGCCGGCGCCACGGCGACACCGGCGGCGAGCGCCACCGCCGCCGCGAGCGCCATGCCCAGGCGGGCCGACGCCTCCCACCGCACTGCCCACCGGCTCCCCGACGACCGTCCCGCCGCGAGGCCCGCGCGCAGCCGCCACGCGGCGGCGGCGATGAGCAACGCACCGAGCGCGCCGGCGGCCCCGATCACCAGCCACGGCACGGCGAACGCCCCCGCCCGCCGGGCGGGCGACGACACGCCGCCCGCCGCGAGCAGCGCGAACCCGACCGAGAGCGCGACATGGACGAGGATCACCCGCGACAGGCGACGTCGCAGCTCACTCAGCTCGGCAACGGGCATCGACACTGCCGCCTCCCCCGCTCGGGTCCACCCCGCATCGTGCCACGTGACACGGCCCCGGTCACGACTCCGGCGCGAGGCCGGCGGGGGCGCCGGTCTCCCGCAACCGGCCGTCGGCGAGCCGCAGCCAGCGGTCCACGCCGATCGCCGCGAGGAACCGTTCGTCGTGGCTGATCACCACGAACGCACCCTCGTACGCGTCGAGCGCGCTCTCCAGCTGGCCGACGCTGACCAGGTCCAGGTTGTTGGTCGGCTCGTCGAGCAGGAGCAGCTGCGGCGCCGGTTCGGCGAACAGCACGCAGGCCAGGGTGGCGCGGAGCCGCTCGCCGCCGGAGAGCGCCCCGACCGGAAGGTGGGCGCGGGAGCCCCGGAACAGGAAGCGGGCGAGCAGGGTCATCCGCTGCGCCTCCGGCATCGCGGGCGCGTACGCGGCCAGGCTCTCCGCGACCGTGCGGTCGAGGTCCAGCAGGTCCAGCCGCTGGGACAGGTAGGCGATCCGGCCGTCGGCCCGCCTGGTCCGGCCGCCCTCCGGCTGCACGTCGCCGCTGACCACGCGCAGCAGGGTGGACTTGCCCGCGCCGTTCGGACCGGTGAGCGCGATCCGTTCGGGTCCCCGGATCGTGAGGTCCACGCCGTCACCGGCGAACAGGGCGCGCCCGCCGTAGCGGACCTGAATCCCCTCGCCGTGGAAGACCGTGCGACCGGCCGGAAGGCTGGTGCCGGGCAGCTCCAGCGTGATCCGCTGCTCCTCGCGCAGGGCACGACCCGCCTCGTCGAGCCGGGCCTTGGCGTCGCCGACCCGCGCGGCGTGCGTCTCGTTCGACCGGCCCGCCGACTCCTGGGCGCCCCGCTTCATGGTGCCGGCGAAGATCTTCGGCAGGCCGGCGCTCTTCAGGTTGCGGGCGGCGTTGCCGGCCCGGCGTTCGGCCCGTTCGCGCGCCTGCTGCATCTCCCGCTTCTCCCGCTTGACCTCCTGCTCGGCGTGGCGGACGTTCTTCTCCGCGACCTCCCGCTCGGCGCGCACCGCCTCCTCGTACGCGGTGAAGTTGCCGCCGTAGGAGCGGACCTCGCTCCGGTCGAGTTCGAGGATGCGGTCCATCCGGTCCAGCAGCGCCCGGTCGTGGCTGACCAGCAGCAGGCACCCGTTCCAGTCCTCCAGCACGGCGTGCAGCTTGCGGCGGGCGTCGAGGTCCAGGTTGTTGGTGGGCTCGTCGAGGAGCAGGACGTCGGGCCGCCGCAGCAGTTGCGCCGCCAGGCCGAGGGAGACGACCTGACCGCCGCTGAGGGTGTGCAGGGGCCGGTCGAGGGACACGTCGTCGAGGCCGAGCCGGTCCAGTTGGGCGCGGGTGCGCTCCTCGATGTCCCAGTCGTTGCCGATCGTGGTGAAGTGCTCCTCGTCGGCGTCCCCGGCCTCGATGGCGTGCAGCGCCCCGAGCACCGGCGCGATCCCCATGACCTCGGCGACGGTCAGGTCGCCGGCCAGCGGAAGGCTCTGCGGCAGGTAGCCGAGCACCCCGTCGACGGTCACGGAGCCCCCGGTCGGCTGGTATTCGCCGGCGATCAGCTTGAGCAGCGTGGTCTTGCCGGCGCCGTTCGGCGCGACGAGGCCGGTGCGGCCGGCACCCACCGTGCAGGACAGCCCCTCGAAGACCGGGGTGTCGTCCGGCCAGGAGAAGGAGAGGCGGGAACAGATGATGAACGCGTCGGACATGCGGGGACCCTCGGGGTGACGTGGGCGCGCCGGGCGCCCGGAAGACGGGATTCGAAGACGACGGGCCACGGCCACGACGGCGGTCGAACGCCTGCCGCTGGCCGGGCACTTCCGGTGTCACCCGGAGATGTCGTCGTCACCCGCCACGTCTGGTCTCCCTGTCTCGATCACTCGCGCCCATCCTAACAGCGCGGCCCGGCGCCCCGGGGTACGCGCGACGGCGTCAGAGGCCCGCGCAGGGGTCCTCGCCCAGCGAGCAGTCCTCGGGCGCCCTGGTGAGCTGGTCGACGTCGCGCACGGCGAACGTGAAGGTCCGTGAGCGGCCGGGCGGCACGGGCGGCCCGGTGAAGGTGACGACCTGCCCGTCGCGCCGGTGCTCCGCCCCGCTGACGTCGGTCAGGGAGCCGCCCTCGGCCAGCGTGACGACCACCGTCCAGTCGTCCACCGCCGTGCTGCCGGGGTTGTCGACGACCACCTCGCCCGTGAAGCCGAGCAGCCTCGTCGACACGGTCCGGTAGCGGGCGGTCATGGCGGGGGCCGACGGCGCGATCGAGGTGGGCGTACGCGAGGGCGTCGCCGTGGGGGTCGCCGACGGCGTCCGGCTCGGGCGGGACGGGGTCGGCGTGGCGCTGCGCGTGGGACGGGCGGAGGGGGTCGCCCGCGGCGTACGGCTCGGGGTGGCCGTGCCGGTGGGCGACGGCGTCGCGACCGGGCCGGCGACCGGGTCCGGCTCGGCGGGCAGGACCGCCCACACCGCCGCCCCGGCGGCCAGCACGACGCCGGCCAGCCCCGCGACCAGCAGCGGCCAGCGACGGCGCCAGGCGGCCGGTGCCGGCTCGTCGCCGACCACCTCGGTCACCGGCATCTCGGCGGTCATCCCGGGCTCGCCCCGACTCAGGTCGACCTGCCGGAAGGCCAGCCAGTCGAGGATCGCCGGCAGGCGCCCCGTCAACGCCTGCCGGTAGGACTCCTCGCGGCGCTCGCGCTGCTCGTCGTTCCAGCTGCCGTGCTCCAGCACCTCGCGGACCGACAGCCGGCACCCCTCGGCGGTGGGGGCGACGGCACAGGCCAGCCGGCTCCGCCGGCCGCCCTCGAGGCACCGCAACGCGATCAGCCCAGGCTCCCGCCGGTCGGTCACCTCCGCGTCGACGGCGGCGTCGAACCCGGGCAGGCCGGCGGTGAACAGCAGCAACCGGCCGCGCGACCCGGCCATCGGCTCGACCTCGGTGAACCAGCGGGCGAGCAGAGCGCGATCCGTCAATGCGTGCCACACCCGGTCCGCCGGGTGGAAAAGGTCCACCTGCACGTCGATCTCGATCACGGCGCGACTCTACGGGTATCGATCGCGGCCCGCCCCGGACGGGGGGATCCCCACGGTGCGCCGCGCGGGCCGCCGGGGGCGTGCGACCGGCGCCCACCCCTCCGGGGCGCCGGCCGACGGTCATCCCTTCACGCAGACCACCTGCTTGAGGTGCGCCACCACCTCGACCAGGTCCTCCTGCTGCGCCATCACCTGCGTGATGTCCTTGTACGCCCCGGGGATCTCGTCGACCACGCCGGCGTCCTTGCGGCACTCCACGCCGGCGGTCTGCGCGACCAGGTCCTCGGTGCTGTACGTGCGCTTCGCCTGCGCCCGCGACATCCGCCGCCCCGCCCCGTGCGAGGCGGAGCAGTACGCGTCCGGGTTCCCCTTGCCCCGCACGACGTACGAGCCGGTGCCCATCGATCCCGGGATGATGCCCAGGTCCCCCCGACCGGCCCGGATCGCCCCCTTGCGGGTGACCAGCACGTCGACGCCGTCGTAGCTCTCCTCCGCCACGTAGTTGTGGTGGCAGCTGATCGGCTCGTCGTAGCCGACGTGCGGGAACTGCTCCCGCACCACCCCGCAGAGCAGAGCGAGCATGACCGCCCGGTTGCGCCGCGCGTACTCCTGCGCCCACCACAGGTCCCGGCGGTAGGCGTCCATCTCCGGCGTGCCGGCGAGGAACACCGCGAGGTCGCGGTCGGGCAGGTCGGTGTTGTGCGGCAGCCGCCGGGCGACCGCGATGTGCCGCTCCGCCAGCTCCTTGCCGATGTTGCGCGAGCCGGAGTGCAGCATGAGCCACACCCGTCCCTCGTCGGCGCCGCCCTGCTCCAGGCAGACCTCGATGAAGTGGTTGCCGCCGCCGAGCGTGCCCAGCTGCCGCTGCGCCCGCGTCTCCAACTGCGCCACCCGCCGGTCGAGGCCGGCGAACCGGCGCCAGAAGTCGTCCCAGCCGGCCTGCTCCAGGCCCCGGACCCGGCGCGGGTCGACCGGCTGCTCCCGCTGGTTGAACCCGACCGGGATCGTGGCCTCGATCGCCGAACGCAGCCCGGCCAGGTCGTCCGGCAGGTCGGCGGCGGTCAGCGAGGTGCGCACCGCGGACATGCCGCAGCCGATGTCGACGCCGACCGCCGCCGGCGAGACGGCCTGCCGCATCGCGATGACCGAGCCGACCGTGGCGCCCTTGCCGAAGTGCACGTCGGGCATGACCGCGACGCCCTCCACCCACGGCAGGGCGCCGATGTTGCGCAGTTGCTGGGCGGCCTGCGGCTCGATGCCGTACGGGTCGGTCCAGACCCGGACCGGCGCGCGGGTGCCCGCGAGCGGGGTGTAGCTCATCGTCGTCTCCTCGTGTCGGAGGGCTGGTCGCCGCCGCCGCGGCGGGACCGGAAGGGATCGTGTGACGTCGCCGGGGCGCGGCCGGGGACGGAGGTGGACGGCGATCGGGGGGACGAAAAAGCCGCCCGGCCCCGGTGGGGTGGGCGGCTGCGCGTACGCGCGCCGGCGCTAGACGCGCCGCCACCCCCGTTGCCGCCCCTGTCCGGGACGTCGCCGCCCACAGGTTCGTGTGCCCGTTGCCAGCGCGGCACCACCGTGCGGCGTCGGCCACACGGCGTCGGTGCGGGCGCGCTGCGACACGGCGTACTCCCCTGGGTCGTCCGGTTGACCTTGCGCCGATGACGGTAGGTGGGCCGGAACGGTGACCGCAACGGATATTCACGTCCCGTTTCGGCCGGCACCGAACCGTCCGGCCACTACCGTTGCGCCCCGACGACGCGGCAGAAGGGGTTCGGATGCAACTCAAGCGGCGGGTGGCCGAAAGGTACCGGCAGGTCAACGGCGACCACCCGATGACGGAGGCGGACGACGCGTACGTCAGCGCGCAGTTCGCGGTGCTCGACGAGCTGTGCGCCGCACGCGGGTGCGACGCGGACGACGTACGCCGGCTGATGCTCGACCGGCGGCTTCCGCTACCGGGATACCTGCGCTCCGACGGCGCGGAGATGGTACCCGTGGACCTGTTCGCGCTCACCGAGCAGGCCGGCGGGACGGACGCGCTGGAGGCGTGGTTCACCGGTCACTGGGCCGAGGAGGACGCCGGCGCCGCGGAGTGGGACGCCTATCTCAGCGGCCGGTACGTCTGCCTGCGGTCGGTCGGTCCGGTCACGATCCGGCGCAAGGACGAGCTGGTGGCGGCCATCCGGGCGGCGCAGGCGGACCTCGACGCCGACCCGACCGACGACGCGACGGCGCTGCGGCTGTCCGCGCTGGTCGACGAACTGGACGCGCTGGCGCCGGCGTTCACCGCGTACGACCGGCTGCGCTTCGGCGGCCCGACCTCCCGGGACACCTACGTCGACGCGGTGCGGGCCCGCCTGCGTGAGCGCCCCTGACGGCGGCCGCGGCAGTCATCGGCCCGGGCGGGAACCGACGTAAGCATCACATCGACTTCCCCATCCTTCCCTGTTGCGACTAGATTAGGGAACGATGAGTGAGGAAATGTACTCGGTGGAGCAGGTGGCCGAGCGGCTGGGCCTGCACGTGCGCACCGTGCGGGGCTACATCCGCGCCGGGCGGCTCAGGGCGGTGCGGATCGGCAAGCAGTACCGGATCGCCCGCGCCGACCTCGACGCGCTGACCGGTCGGCCGGCGCCCGCCCGTCCCGTCGGCGGCACGGCGGTGGAGGTGTCGAGCATCCTGCAGATCGACGGCGTCGACCGCGCCGCGGCCGACCGGCTGGCCACGCTCGTCCTGGCCGCGGCGAACACCACCCACCACCCCGCGCACCCGCTGCGCATCCAGACCGTCCACGACGAGGAGCGGAACCGCATGAAGATCGTGATCCTGGGCGGCGCCTCGGCCACCGCCGAATTGCTGCACCTGGTCGACGCCGTGCTCGACGGCGACAACGGCCTGCTCACCGGGGAGGCCGACGGTGCCTGACGTCATCCAGGAGCGGGCCGGGGTGCCGGTGCTGGTGTGCGACCCGGACGGCCCGCCGGTGGCCACCGAGCAGGACGCGCTGGACCTGATCGGTTCGGCCTTCCTCGGTGCCCAGGTGGTGGCCGTGCCGGTGAGCCGCCTCGACGCCTCCTTCTTCTCCCTCGGCACCCGCTTCGCCGGCGAGGTCATGCAGAAGTTCGTCAACTACCGGCTGCGCCTGGCCGTCGTGGGCGACATCGGCCCGCACCTCGCGGCCAGTTCGGCCCTGCGCGCCCTCGTGCACGAGTCGAACCGTTCCGGCCACGTGTGGTTCGTCCCCGACCTCGACGCCCTCGACGCCCGCCTGGCGCCGCCGTCGGGACCCGGTGGGGCCGTCGGGCCGGGCGGGGCGCCGACGCGCGGCTGACCGCCCCGGGGTTGCCGGCGCGCGGGACGGGTAACCGGCGCGGATGAGGCCGGAGGCCGAGCCGGTGTACGTCGACGAGCCGCTGGCCGTCGACGTACCGCCCGCGCCGCACGACGCCAGCGGCGAGCGCGTGCCTACCCGCGACCTGGCCGGGCTGGCGCCGCCGGCGCGCCCGGCGCGGCGGTGGCTGCCGCGCCGGGTGGTCGCCACGCCGGCCGCCCTGGACCACCCGCACGGCCAGCGCGTGGCCCGGCGCGTCGAGGCCCTGGGCATCGAGGTCGAGCGGCTGCGCGCCAACCGGCTCACCGGCATCCGCGGGGCCACCGAGCGGGAGACGTACGCGCGGGCGAAGGCGACCATGGCGCTCGTGGTGAGCCCGCCGTCGCGACGGAAGCTGCAACCCATCGCGCCCAGCGCGGACTGGCGCGTCGACCTGGCGGAGGGCTGCCCGGCCCACTGCCAGTACTGCTACCTCGCCGGCTCGCTGTCGGGGCCACCGGTGACGCGGGTGTACGCCGACCTGGACGACATCCTCGCCGGCCTGGCCGACTACGCCGGGCGGGGCACCGTGACCAGCCGCAGCACCGGGCGGGCCGCCGAGGGCACCACCTTCGAGGCGTCCTGCTACACCGACCCGCTGGCCCTGGAGCACCTCACCGGCAGCTGGCGCCGGGCGGTGGAGCACTTCGCCGCCTGGGACGCCCCGGTGCAGCTGCGCTGGACCACCAAGTACGCCGACGTGGACACGTTCGTGGGGCTGCCGCACGCCGGGCGCACCCGGGTCCGGTTCAGCGTGAACTGCCGTCCGGTCAGCGAGCGGATGGAGGGCGGCACGGCGTCGGTGCCACACCGGCTGGCGGCGCTGCGCCGGCTCGCCCTCGACGGCTACCCGGTGGGGTTGACCGTCGCGCCGATCATGCCGCTGCCCGGCTGGCGGGAGCACTACGGCGAGCTACTCGACGCGGTCGCGGGCGCGGTCGCCGGGGTGCCGGGGCTCGACCTGACCGCCGAGCTGATCACCCACCGGTTCACCCCGGGCAGCAAGGAGGTGCTGCTCGGCTGGTACCCGCGTACGAGGCTGGAGATGGACGAGTCGGCCCGCAGCCGCAGGTACGGCAGGTTCGGCGCGGTGAAGTACGTCTACCCGCGCGACACGATGGCCGAGCTGCGCACCTGGTTCGACCGCGAGCTGGCCGCCCGGCTGCCGGCCTGCCGGGTCCTCTACTGGACCTGAGGATCGGCTACGGTCGACGACCGTGGCCCTGATGCGTGTCGACTTCCACTCCGAGGTGCTCGGTCTCGCCACCTCGATGACCGTGATCCTGCCGCAGCACACCTCCTCGCAGGTCGGCATGTCCGGTGCCGCCCCGCAGGGCGATCCGCCGGTGCTCTACCTGCTGCACGGGTTGTCCGACGACGACACGATCTGGCTGCGCCGCACCTCGGTCGAGCGGTACGTGGCGCCGCTCGGCCTGGCCGTGGTGATGCCCCAGGTCGGGCGCAGCTTCTACAGCGACGAGGAGCACGGCAACCGGTACTGGACCTTCCTCACCGACGAGCTGCCCCGGCTGTGCCACGGCTTCCTCCGGCTCTCGGCGCGTCGGGAGGACACCTTCGTCGCCGGGCTCTCGATGGGCGGCTACGGGGCGCTGAAGTGGGCGCTGCGCGACCCGGGCCGGTTCGCGGCGGCGGCGAGCCTCTCCGGGGCGCTCGACGTGGCCGCCCGCCGCCACCATCCGACCACGCCCCTCGACCCCGGCGTCTGGCACACCGCCTTCGGCGGGCGCACCGTCGCGGGCAGCGACGACGATCTCCTCGCCCTGCTCGGCAGGACCACGGGCGACGACCTGCCCGCGCTGCGCGTCGCCTGCGGCACCGAGGACTTCCTGTACGAGGACAACCTGACCTTCGTGGCGGCGGCCCGCGAGCGCGGCGTGCCGCTCACCGTGGACTTCTCCCCCGGCGCGCACGACTGGGCGTACTGGGACGCGAAGATCCAGGACGTGCTGGCCTGGTTGCCGCTGCGCACCGGCGCCTGACCCGGCGGCCGGCTGAGCGGTGCCGGTGGTCGGGGCGGCCCGGCGCTCAGGCCCCGACGGTCGCTCGTCTCCGAGCCGGAACGTCCGATCATGCCCGACGTCGCCGGCACGCGTAGCGTGGGCACGCACCCCGCACGCCCCGGGAGGAAACCGACCGTGACCCTGTCCACCCCCGCGACCGCGCTCGCGTACTTCGGCGTCGACGCCCTGATCGACGACGACACCCGGGACCTCCAGGCCGCCGTGCGCGGCTTCGTCGACCGACGGATCCGCCCGGAGATCGCCACCTGGTACGAGCAGGGCCGCCTGCCCGTGCGGGAACTCGCCCGCGAACTCGGTGAACTCGGCGTGCTCGGCATGCACCTGCGGGGCTACGGCTGCGCCGGCACCTCCGCCGTCGCGTACGGGCTGGCCTGCTTCGAGCTGGAGGCGGGCGACTCGGGGCTGCGCTCCCTGGTGTCGGTGCAGGGATCGCTCGCCATGTACGCCATCTGGCGCTTCGGCTCCGAGGAGCAGAAGCAGCAGTGGCTGCCCCGGATGGCGGCCGGCGAGGCCATCGGCTGCTTCGGCCTGACCGAACCGGACTTCGGCTCCGACCCGGCCGGCATGCGGACCCGGGCCCGCCGCGACGGGGACGACTGGGTGCTCGACGGCACCAAGATGTGGATCACCAACGGCTCCGTCGCGGATGTCGCAGTGGTGTGGGCCCGCACCGACGAGGGCGTACGCGGCTTCCTCGTCCCCGCCGGCACCCCCGGCTTCACCGCCCCGGAGATCACCCGCAAGCTCTCCCTGCGCGCCTCGGTGACCTCGGAACTCGTCCTCGACGAGGTGCGGCTGCCCGCCGACGCGATGCTGCCGGAGGCCGCCGGCCTGTCCGGGCCGCTGACGTGTCTCAACGAGGCCCGCTTCGGCATCGTCTTCGGGGCGCTGGGCGCCGCCCACGACTGCCTGGAGACGACGATCGCGTACGCCCGCAGCCGGCAGATCTTCGACAAGCCGCTCGCCGCGTACCAGGCCACCCAGCTCAAGCTCGCCGACATGGGGCTGGAACTGGGCAAGGGGATGCTGCTGGCGTTGCAGATCGGCGCGCTGAAGGACGCCGGCACCCTCGACCACCGGCAGATCAGCCTGGGCAAGCTCAACAGCGTGCGGGAGGCCATCGCCATCGCCCGCGAGTGCCGCGCCATCCTGGGCGCGGCCGGGATCACCCTCGACTACCCGGTCATCCGGCACTCGGCCAACCTCGAATCCGTGCTCACCTACGAGGGCACGTCCGAGGTGCATCAGCTGATCATCGGGCAGGTGCTGACCGGCCACGCCGCCTTCAAGTGAGCGCGACGCCGGGTCGGGTGCGTCAGCCGGGTCGGCTGCGCTAGCCGGGTCTGCTGCGCTGGCCGCCCACGGGCTCGGCCGAGGAGCGGGCCACCGGCAGGTCGAAGTACGTGTCCGGCCAGGGTTCGTCGCGGTAGCGGTAGTGCCACCACTCGCGGTCGTAGTTGACGAAGCCGCCGTCGGTCATCAGCTGCCGCAGCAGCCGCCGGTTCTCCCGGGCCACGCCGGTGACCTGGGGCGAGTCGGTGTGCGCGAGCGGGTCGAAGCAGTCGAAGCCGGTGCCCATGTCGACGCCGTTGTCCGGGAACCGCTGCCCCTTCGCAGCGGTGCAGGAGACCAGGGGCTGGCCCGGAGCGTACGGGGGCTGGGTGGGGGTCGGCACGTCGACCAGGGTCAGGTCGAGCGTGCTGCCCCGGCTGTGGGCGGTGGGCGCACCGACGTACCCCTCGTCGAACAGCTCGGACTTCGCCACCCGGGGATAGAACTCCGCCTTCATCCGCTGCTCGCCGGGCTGCCGGGCCCACTCGACGAAGTCGTCGGCGGCCCGTTGGGGGCGGTAGCAGTCGTACACCTTCAGGCTGCGGGCCCGGGCGAGGGCGGCGTCCTGCACCCGGCGCAGCGCCTCGGCGGCCCGGCGGGTGAGCAGGCAGAGCGGTTCGGGGTAGCCGGCGACCGGTCGCCCGACGAAGTTGTGGGCGGTGGCGTACCGGATGTCGGTCCGGATGCGCGGGTCGACGTCGGTGAGGACGACGAGGCCCGGCCCGGGCGACATCGCGGCGGGGGCGGACGCCGCGGACGTCGGCGCCGGCGGCGGCGCTGAGGACGCGGGCGCCGGTGGCGGCGCGGCCGGGGGTGACGGTGACGGCGCGGGTCGGGTGCAGCCGGGCGCGAGCGCCACGATCACGACGGCCACGGCCACCGCCCGCCGACGGGCGGTCGCGGCGCGCGGGGCTCGCCGGCGGATCCGGACTGGCCTGGCCACACCCCTGTCTATCAGGCTACGGGCCGTCGGGCGCCCGGTCCGGCGAGAGGTGTACGCGCAGGAAGCGCACCGCCGCCTCGTCGTCGTCGATCCCGCCTGCCTCGTGACCGTTGTAGCGCCAGACCGACAGCTCCGTCGGCCCCCGGCAGGCGTTGACGGCGGCGAAGACCGTCGACGGCGGCACGATCTCGTCCATCAGCGCGACGGAGAAGCGCGCCGGCAGGCGGCACCGGCGGGCGAAGTTCACCCCGTCGACGTAGGCCAGGGTGTCCAGCACCCGCTCCTCGGCGTGCCGGTGCACGGCCAGATAGTCGCGGATCTCCCGGTACGGCTGCGCGTCGGTGAGCACGATCGCGCGCGGGATGTCGCACAGGAAGGGCACGCCGGCCACGACGGCCCGCAGGTCGGGCGTCAACGCGGCGACGGCGAGCGCCGCCCCGCCGCCCTGGCTGTGCCCGAGGACCGCTACCCGCGCCGGATCGACCGCCGGCAGGGTCCGGACGGCGTCCACCGCCCGCACCGCGTCGGTGAGGAACCGCCGGTAGTAGTACGTGCGGGGGTCCGTCACGCCACGGGTGGCCACCCCGGGCGCCTCGGGGCCGGCGGCGGCCGGATCCGGGGTGTCCCCCCGGGTCCAGCCCGCCCCCTGCCCCCGGGTGTCCATCTGCAGTTGCGCGAAGCCGGCCGAGGCCCACAGCAGGTTCTCCAGCGGGTGGCCCCGGCCGCCGCCGTAGCCGGCGTACTGCACGACGGTGGGCAGGGGCGACTCAGCACCGCGCGGCAGCCGCAGCCAGGCCCGCACCGGCTGCCCGGCGAACCCGGGAAAGGTCACGTCGTGCACGTCGATCGTGGCCAGCCCGGTGGGCACCGCCTCGGCGCGCACCGGCCAGCCGCACTCGCGCGACTCGGCGAGCGTGTCCGCCCAGAACCGGTCGAAGTCCGCCGGCTCCCGCACCCCGCCCCGGTACGCCCGCAGCTGCTCCTCGGGCAGGTCGGTGAGGACCACCGCTCAGCCGGCCGACGGCGTGACGGCGAAGCGGGGGTGCAGCCGCCGGGTGTGGTCGACGTGCCGGGCCGGACCACGCAGCACGACCGCCGCCACGAGCCGGTGGTCCGTGCTGGACGCCGCCAGCCGCAGCTCCAACTCCCCCGGCTCCACGACGCGCCGCCCGTCGCGCCCCGTGAAGGCGAACAGGTCGGCCGGCACGGCCAGGTCGACCCGGCAGGCCGCGCCCGCCTCCAGCGGCACCCGCAGGTAACCGACCAGCCGCTGCACCGGCTGGACCACCGAGGCCACCGGGTCGTGGGCGTACACCTGCACCACCTCGCTGCCCCACCGGGAGCCGGTGTTGCGCACCGTGAAGTGCAGCCGCAGCTCACCGTCGGTCGCCGCGAAGGGCTCGTCGACGACCAGATCCGACCAGTCGAACGTGGTGTAGCCCAGGCCGTGCCCGAAGCCGAACGCCGGCGTCGGGTCGACGTTGGACACGTCGCTGGCCTGACCCAGCCGGGCCGACAGGTAGGTGGTCGGCTGCGCGCCCGGCCCCCGGGGCACGCTGACCGGCAGCCGCCCCTGCGGTGCGACCCGGCCGCTGAGCACGCCGGCGATGGCCGGGGTGCCCTCCTCGCCGGGGAAGAACGACTGCACGATCGCCGCCGCGTCGGTCACCGCCCGGCCCAGCGCGTAGGGTCGCCCGGCGAGCAGCGTCACCACCACGGGCGTACCGGTGTCCAGCAGCGCGTCGAGCAGGTGCTGCTGCGCCCCGGGCAGGGCCAGCGACTCGGCGTCGCAGCCCTCGCCGCTGGTGCCCCGCCCGAACAGTCCCGCCCGGTCGCCGAGCGCGGCGACGACCACGTCCGCGTCCCGCGCCGCCGCGACGGCCGCCGGCACCCCGGCGGTGTCGTCGCCGTCGACGGAGACGCCGGCCACGGTGACCACGACGCTGCCGGGGAACTCGGCGCGTAGCGCCGCCGCCAGGGTGGGCAGCGCGATGCCGACGGGCACCTCGGGATGCCGGGAACCGACGTGGGCGGGGAACGAGTAGCAGCCCAGCACCGCCGTGGGGCTCTCCGCCTGTGGGCCGACCAGCGCGATGCGGGCCGGCCGGTGCAGGGGCAGGGTGCCGTCGTTGGCCAGCAGCACCACGGAGCGCTCGGCCACCTCGCGGGCCAGCGCCCGGTTGGCGGGTGGGTCCAGGTCGACGGTGCCGCGCAGCGCCTCCGGGTCGGACAGGTCGGCGCCGGCCAGCGCGGCCGGCACCGGGCTCCAGTCGGCGTCGAGGAGACCGAGCTGCGCCTTCTGCGTCAGCACCCGACGCACCGCCCGGTCGATCAGCGCCTCCGGCACCGCGCCGGCCGCGAGCGCCTCGCGCAGCGGCTCGCCGAACGTCTTCACCGTCGGCAGCTCGACGTCCACGCCGGCGGCCAGGGCCTCGGCCGCCGCCTCGGCCCAGCTGCCGGCCACCCCGTGCAGGGTGTGCAGGAAGGCGATGCCGAAGTAGTCGGCCACCACGGTGCCCGGGAAACCCCAGGCGTCGCGGAGCAGGCCGGTCAGCAGCTCCTCGTCGGCCGCCGAGGGCATCCCGTCGGTGTCGGTGTAGGCGTGCATCACCGACCGTGCGCCGCCCTCGCGTACCGCCATCTCGAACGGCGGGAGGATCACGTCGGCGCGCTCGCGGGGGCCCATCGCCACCGGCGCCAGGTTGCGCCCGCCCCGGGAGGCCGAGTAGCCGGCGAAGTGCTTCAGCGTCGCCACCACGCCGGCGGACTCCAGGCCCCGCACGTACGCGGTGGCGATGGTGCCCACCAGGTAGGGATCCTCGCCGATCGTCTCCTCCACCCGCCCCCAGCGCGCGTCGCGCACCACGTCGAGCACCGGGGCCAGCCCCTGGTGCACCCCGACGCGGCGCAGGTCGGCGCCGATGGCGGCGGCCATCCGCCCGACCAGCTCCGGATCGAAGGTGGCGCCCCAGGACAGCGGCACGGGGTACGCGGTGGCGCCCCAGGCGGCGAAGCCGGCCAGGCACTCCTCGTGCGCCATCGCCGGAATGCCGAACCGGTTGGCGGCGGCGACGCGCTGCTGGGTCCGCAGCAGCGACAGCGCGCCGAGCGCGGGGTCGACGGGCGCGGTCCCGAACGGCCGGGTGAGCTGGCCGAGACCCGTGTCCAGCAGGTCGTCCAGGTCGACCGGTTCCTCCATGTCGTGCTGGTACGGCGCGACCTCTCCCCCGTCGGCGGCGGCGCCGACCCAGACGCCGTAGAGCTGGGCCACCTTCTCCGGCAGGGTCATCGCGGCGACCAGGGCGTCCACCCGGGTCGCGGGGTCGAGGGTCGGGTCGGTCCAGATCGCGGTGCCGGGAGCGATGTCGAGGGTCACGTTGTCGGTCACTTTCCTCCGACGCCCATCAGCCCCTGCACCAGGGCCCGCCGGGCGAACAGATAGACGAGCAGGACGGGCACCATCGACAGCACGACCGCGGCGAGCAGGCCGGGAATGTTGACCCCGTACTGCGTCTGGAAGTTGTAGAGGCCGAGGGTGATCACCTTGGTGGAGTCGGACTGGGTGAGGATCAGCGGAAACAGGAAGCCGTTCCACGCCTGCAGGGCGGAGAAGACCGCGATCGTGGCTATCCCGCCGCGCGACAGCGGCAGCACCAGCTGGGCGAAGACCCGCGCCGGGCTGGCGCCGTCGATGGCCATCGCCTCGTACAGGTCTCCGGTGATGTCCCGCATGACGCCGCTGAGGATCAGCGCGCACACCGGCAGCGAGAACGCGGCGGTGGGCAGGATGACGCCGGCGAGGTTGTCGTAGAGCCCCGCCTTGCTGATCAGGTAGAAGATCGGCACGATGACCGCCTGCGCCGGGATGGCCAGGCCCAGCAGGAACAGCCGGAACACGCCGGAGGTGAGCCGGCTGCGGCTGCGCACGATGGCGTACGCCAGCGGCGGCACGAGCAGCAGCACGATGGCCACCACGCTCACCGTCACCACGAGGGTGTTGAACAGGTAGCGGCCGAAGCCCTCGTCGAAGGCGCCGGTGTAGTTGTCGAGGGTGAAGGTGTCGGGCGGGGCGAGCGGGCCGTTGCGGCCGTAGCCGTCCCGGGTCTGCACGGTGGTCGCCAGCATGACGTAGATCGGCAGGCCGACCACGAGGAGCCAGGCCAGCGCGCCGATCCCGGCGAGCCAGTTGGGGCGGTGCCGCTTCACAGGCCCTCCATCGTGGAGCGCATCCTGTCGTAGCCGGAGACCCGGACCACGATCAGCGAGATGACGGTGGCGACGACGACGAGGAGCAGGGCGATGGCCGCGCCGGCACCGAAGTCGAAGCTGCGGAACGCCTGCTCGTACATGTGGTAGGCGGTGATGGTGGTGTCGGTGCCCGGTCCGCCCTGGGTGAGGATCAGCACGGTGTCGAACGTGGTCAGCCCGCCGACGACCATGAGGACCACGGAGGTGATCATGGCGTTGCGCAGCTGCGGCAGGGTCACGTGCCGGAACTGCTCCCACCGGCCGGCGCCGTCGACCTCGGCGGCCTGGTAGAGCACCGCCGGCACGGCGCGGGCCGCGCCCTGGTAGATCAGCGCGTGGAACGGGATGAACTGCCAGCTGCCGACGAAGACCAGCACGGCGATCGCGCCCGTCCGGCTGCCGAAGAGGTTGCCGTCGCCGAACAGCCACGGGGCCTGGCCGGGTACGCCGAAGTTCGGGTCGAGCAGCGCCCGCCACAGCACCGACACGGCGGTCGCCGACAGCAGCAGCGGCAGGAAGAAGATGGCGGACAGCACGGCCCGGTTGCGCTGCGGCCCGGCCGCCCACACGCCGATCAGCAGGCTCAGCGGCGTCTGCACCAGCACGCCGAGGGCGGTGAGCAGGACGCTCAGCCACAGGCTGTTGATCATCACCGGGTCGCGGGCGAGCCGCTGCCAGTTGTCCAGCCCGACGTACTCGGGCGAGCCGAGGCCCGCCCAGCTGGTGAAGCTGAGCACGACCACGAGGACCAGCGGGGCGAGCGCGAAGAGCCCGAAGAACAGGGTGGCGGGCAGCGCCCAGGCGAAGCCCGGGCGGCTGAGGGTGGGGCCGCCCGGGCGTCGTCGGGCCCGTCGCTGCTCCGTCACGCTGGGGGCGGCGAGGGTGGTGGTGGACATGGTCGCGCTCAGCCCGCCTGGAGGGACTGCATCGCCTTGATGAAGCCGGCGGCGTCCAGCCGGCCGTTGCAGTACTGCTGCACGGCCTGGTGGATGGTCGTCGTGGCGGCCGGCGGGTACGCCTGGTCCCAGGAGAGCTGGAAGTTCGGGGCCTCCTTGACCAGGGTGAACTGGTACTTCAGGTAGTCCGGGTTGGTGGCGCCGTCGAGGAACTTCTCGGTGTTGGTGGTGGTGGGCAGGTTGCCGATGGCGAGCTGCGCCTGGACGAACTCGTCGGAGTACTGGAGCTTGAGGAACTCGGCCACCGCCTCCGGGTGCCGGGTCTTCTTCAGCACGGAGTAGAAGTTGTTGGTGTTGCCGACCACGTTGCGCGGGTCGCCCTTGCCGCCCGGGACGCTCGGGAAGGCGCTCCAGCCGAGGCTTTCGGCGGCGAAGGTCGGGTTGGCGTCGTGATGGGTCGAGTAGTTCCACGAGCCCATCAGCTCGAAGCCGGCCTTGCCGCTGGACAGCAGTGCCGGAGAGCCGCCGTCGGTGAACTTGACCGAGTCGAAGTTGGTGCCGAACGCGCCCGCGTCGGTCAGCTGCCGCAGCAGCTCCAGGGCGCGGCGGCTCTCCGGGCTCTCCCAGGCGCTCTTGTCGCCGCCGAGCGCCTTGGCGAACAGCTCGGGGCCGGCCACCCGGTCGTAGAGGTACTGGTACCACATCTGGGTCGGCCACTGGTCGCCGCCGCCGAGGGCGATCGGCGTGATGCCCTTGCCCTTGAGCGTCCGCACGGCCGCCAGCAGGTCGTCCCACGTCTTCGGCGGGGTGATGCCGGCGTCGGCGAGGACCTTCTTGTTGTGGAACAGCAGCACCGGCTGGGTGCCGCGCATCGGCACCCCGTACGCCTTGCCGTCGACCATCGCGGTGTTGAAGACCGACGGCAGGAAGTTCGCCTTCAGCCCCGGGTCCTTGGCGATCATGTCGTCCAGCGGCAGCAACAGGTCGGCCTTGACGAACGGGGTGATGCTGCCCCCGCCCCAGTTGAAGAAGACGTCCGGCGCCTGCTTGGTGTTGATGATGGTCTGGAGCTTGGTCTGGTAGTCGGCGCCGGGGATGGTGTCCAGCACCGCCTTGACCTTCGACGTCTTGTTGAACGTGTCGACGAGCTGCTTCTCGACCTTGTTGGTGGCGTCGCCGTACACCAGGATGCGGATCTCGTCCTGGCCCGCGGCCGAGTCACCGTCGCCGCAGGCGGCCAGTGGCAGTGCCAGCGCCAGGGCGGCGCCGAGCGCGACGACGCGGCCGAGCCGCGTACGTACAGTCATGATCGACCTCTCGTGGTGGGGGTGTGGTGGGGGACGTCGCCGCCGGCGCGACGACCGAAAGGTGTCCGACAAGTTTCCGGAATACTTCCGTAACTCGTCCGAACGCTAGAACCGACCTGCCGTGTCGTCAACCCCCGATCGTGGGGCAAGATGGGCCGGTGGAGCGGCCCCGCCGTTCCGGACGTTTTTCGGTGGTCACGGGTACGGTCGGTCTTCCGACCGGTGAAGGAGACGCGGGTGGACGGCGACGACGGGCGCAGGATCACCATCACCGCCATCGCGCGGGAGGCCGGGGTCTCGGTGCCGACCGTGTCGCGGGTGCTCAACGGGCGCTCGGACGTGGCACCCGGCACCCGCGAGCGGGTGGAGGAGCTGCTGCGCCAGCACGGCTACCAGCGCCGGGGCAGCCGCACGGTCAGCCGCGTCGGCCTGGTCGACCTGGTCTTCAACGACCTGGACAGCCCCTGGGCGGTCGAGATCATCCGGGGGGTCGAGGACGTCGGGCACGGCGCGGGCGTCGGCACGGTGGTCTCCGCGATCCACCGCCAGTCGACCGCAGCCCGGCAGTGGTTGCAGAACCTGCGGGCCCGCGCCACCGACGGCGTCATCTTCGTGACCTCGCACCTGAGCCCGCCGCTGCACGCGCAGCTGCGCCGCCTCAACGTGCCCGTGGTCGTCGTCGACCCGGCCGGCGTGCCCGCCACCGACGTGCCCACCGTCGGCGCCACCAACTGGGCCGGCGGGCTCGCCGCGACCGAGCACCTGCTGTCGCTCGGGCACCGGCGGATCGGCTTCGTCGCCGGGCCGACGCACCTGCTGTGCAGCCGGGCCCGCCTGGACGGCCACCGGGCCGGGCTGGAGGCGGCCGGGGTGCCGGTGGAGGACCGCCTGGTGCACCCCGGCGACTTCTACCACGCCTCGGGCTTCGCCGCCGGGACGGCGCTGCTCGACCTCGACGACCCGCCGACGGCCATCTTCGCGGCCAGCGACCAGATGGCCTTCGGCGTCTACGAGGCCGTCCGCCGCCGCGGGCTGCGGATCCCCGACGACGTCAGCGTCGTGGGCTTCGACGACCTGCCCGAGGCCCGCTGGGCGTCACCGCCGCTGACCACCGTCCGGCAACCGCTGGTGGAGATGGGTCGCCTGGCCGCCCGGACCGTGCTGCGGCTGGCGCAGGGCGAGGGCATCGACTCCCCCCGGGTGGAACTCGCCACCAACCTGGTCGTCCGGGACAGCACGGCGCCGCCGCGCCGGCCGTGAGCGCCGCCGCGCGGCTCGCCGTCCGGCCGCGGCGCTCCCGACAGCGTTCCGGAAGTTCCGGGGGATCGCCACCGGCCTGACCCCCGGCAGTCACCGCGCGGGCCGGCGGATGCTCCGGAACGGCGCCGCGGCCGGCGGGGACCATCGGGCCTTCGGGTTCAGTGGTGCGGGTGGTGGTGCCGGACCGCGCGCCGGATGTCCACCGGCAGGGCGGGCGCGCCGTCGACCGGCGCGGGGTCCTCGACGGTGGGGGCGATGCCGCCGGCGGCGATCCGGTCCAGGGTGGCCAGGCCGGCGGCGTCGATCGAGCCGAACACCGTGTAGTTGGGGCGCAGCGCCGAGTCCGACTGGACCAGGAAGAACTGGCTGCCGTTGGTGTCCGGGCCCGCGTTGGCCATGGCGAGGGTGCCCCGGGCGTAGAGCCGGCGTACGCCGGTCGGGTCGGTCGGCGCGGGCGGCAGGTCGGTGGGCAGCTCGTCGGCGTAGCGGTAGCCGGGGCCGCCGGAGCCGGTGCCGGACGGGTCACCGCACTGGAGGACCTTCAGCGTCGGGTACGCGGTGAGCCGGTGGCAGGAGGTCCGGTCGTAGAAGCGGTGGCGCACCAGGTGCACGAAGCTCTGCACGGTGCAGGGGGCCGCCTCCCGGTCGAGGGTCAGCCCGATCGGCCCCTGGTTGGTGCGCAGCGTGACGCGCACGGTGCCCCGGTCGGGGGTGCGCCTCGGGTCGGGCGGCAGCGGGACCGGCCGGGCGGCGGGGTCCTCGGGCGTCTCCGTGTAGGCGCACGGGCCGGGCGTGACCCGGGAAACGGCGGCGTCGGCCGGGGCTCCGCCGGGCGCGGCGACCGCTGCGGCGCCGCCCCCGGTGACCAGCGCGCCCGCGACCAGGGCTACCCCGGCGAAGCGGGACAGCGTACGGGCCGGCCGGCGGGGTGCCTCGATCGACGGCGGGACGGGGTGCGGTCGGGGTTCGCTCGACACGGGGATCCTCCTGGACTCGTGACGCTGGAAAGACCGGAGTCTATGGATCCCGTCGTCGCTTGTCGATCCGCCCCGCCCGCGTACAGGTCAGGAGGGGGCCCTGCCGTAGCGGCGTCGGGCCGCCCGGCGGCGCCAGAGCAGCGCCGCCCCCAGCAGCGCGACCGCCCCCGCCGCGAGCGCGGCCACGGGCCACCGGGCGATCAGCCCGTCCTCGAGCGGGCCGCTGGCCGCGGCCGGGCGCGGGTCGACGGTGGCGGCGAGCGCGGGTGGCGAGGGGGTCGCCGAGGCGGTCAGCTCCCCGGGTTCGACCAGCCGGCCGACGGCGGAGCCCCGCGGCAGCGTGAAGCCCCAGTCGAGCAGGGCGGCGCCCTGCTCCCAGCCCCGCGCGGGCTGCGGCTCGGCACCGAGCAGCGTGACCACCAGCCGCCGCCCGTTGCGCTGGGCCGCCCCGACGTAGGTGTGCCGGGCCAGGTCCGTGAAGCCGGTCTTGCCGCCGAGCGCGCCCGGGTAGCGGTAGATGAGCTGGTTCTCGTTCTGGATCTCGAAACCCTTGGTCCGCTGTGCGGGCTGGGCGGGGATGCGGTGCGTCTCGGTCAGCGCGTACCGGCGGAACGTCGGGTCGGCGAAGCAGGCCCGGGCGACCAGCGCCAGGTCGTACGCGCTGGTGAACTGGCCCCGTCCGTCGAGACCGGAGGGGGTCACCGCGTGGGTCTGGAGGGCGCCGAGGCGGTGCGCCTCCTCGTTCATCGCCCGCACGCCGCCGGCCGTCCCGTCCGGCCCGCCGCCGAGGCGGGCAAGCACGTTGGCCGCCTCGTTGCCGGACTGGAGCAGCAGCCCGAGCCAGACGGTCTCGATCCGGTACCGTCCGCCGGCGACCAGCCCGACGGCCGAGGAGCCGGGTTCGATGTCCATGTCCCCGTCGGTGACGGTGACGACCTGCTGCGGGTCGAGGCGGGGCAGCATGGTGGCCGCCAGCAGCAGCTTCTGCACGCTGGCCGGCGTGCCGTACTCGTGCGGGCCGCAGCCGCCCAGCACCTGGCCGGTGTCCAGGTCGGCGACCAGCCACGAGGTCGCGGTGACCGCCGGCGGGCGCGCGGCCCCCGCCGGGACGATCAGACCGGCGGTGTCGAGCGCCTGGCCGCCCACGGCCCGCTCCTCCGGCACGGCCGGCGGCGGTGACGGACGCGGCGGCCGGGACACCCTGGGCGCGGGCGCCTTAGGGCAGGGCGCGGAGCCGACGACGCCGGGCGCGGACGGCGCCACGCCGGGCGGGGACGCGACGACGCCGGACGCGGAGGTCGCGGGCGCGACGACGCCGGGCGAAGTCACGGGGGCGACGGGACCGGCCGGGCCGGCCGCCGCGGGGACGGGAGCGCCGGTGCCGAGGAGGACGGCGGTCGCCGTGGCCGCCAGCAGCCGAACCTTCATGCACCGCACCCTAGTCGGCGGAGTTCGGGGCGCGGGCCGGGTTCTCCAGGCCCGGGGGGCCCGGGACGGGTCGAAGGCGTGGCCGGCTCACCTCCCGCCCGACCGTTTCCGCGGCGCGGACTCACCGGTTCCGGGACCATCGGCCCTGCCGCGGGGCCCGGCCGGGACGGAAGCTGGAGACCGAAATCGGTACCCGATCTTCCGGTTTACGTGCCGCGCGCCGCCGCAGGCGGCATCCCCGCCCCGCGGGCCGCCCGACACCGACGAAGGGACGACCATGGAAGCCCTCTCGCTGACCCGCCTCGCCGACGAGCAGCTCGCCGCCGCGCGGGAGGCCGACAGCGGACGCAGCGCACGTTCCCTGCACGCGGGCCGGGACCGCCGCCTGCGGCAGACCCTGCTCGCCCTGCGCGGCGGCCGGTCCCTCGACGAGCACGACAGCCCGGGCGAGGCGACGCTACAGGTGCTCGTGGGGCGGGTGCGCCTGGTGGCCGGGGACGAGTCCTGGGAGGGCGACGCCGGCGACCTCGTGGTCATTCCGCCGCTGCGGCACGCGCTGCACGCCGTCACGGACGCCGCCGTCCTGCTCACCGTGACGCCGCGGCCGTGAGCACCGTCCCGGCCCGTCGTCACCGTCCGGCCGGACGCCCCGTCGTGGGCGCCCCCGGCCACGCTCCGGGCCGGGGCCGGTCGCCGGGCTGGGTGCCGCCGCAGCACGGCGCCTGGGCGATGCTGCTGCTGCCCTTCCTGGCGGCACTGACCGTCACCGGTCCGCACCCGCTGCACCTTCCCCTGCTCGGGGCCGCGCTCGCCGGATACCCGCTGTCCTACTTCGGGTTGCAGGCGGTCAAGACCGGACGGATCCGCCGGGTGCGCCCGCACCTCGTCGGGTACGGGCTCGCCACCGTCGCGCTCGGCACGCCGGTGCTGGTGGCCCGGCCCGCGTCGCTCGCCTACGCCCCGTTCTTCGTGGCCCTCGCCGCCGTCAACGCCGGCTACGCGCGCCGGCGGCGCGACCGGGCGTTCGTCAACGACCTCGCCTTCGTGACGCAGTGCGGGCTGCTCGGTCTCGTCGTCGCCACGGTCGCCGGGGTGTCGTGGACCGGCGTGGCCGGGGTGACGGTCGTGGCGCTGGGCTACCTGGTCGGCACCGTCGTGCACGTCAAGACGATGATCCGGGAGCGGGACAGCGTCCGGTACCGGTGGGTGTCGTGGACGTACCACGCCGTCGTCGCGGTCGCCGCCGCGCTCTGGGCGCCGGTGCCGGTCGCCGTGGTCTTCGCGGTGCTGCTGGCCCGGGCGGTGCTGCTCGCCGGGCGCCCGGTCGCGCCGGTGCGGGTGGGGCTGGTCGAGACGGCGTGCGCCCTGCTGGTGCTGGCGGCGGTGGCGCTCTGACCCCGGCGGGCCGGGCCCCGTCGGCCCGCGTCGACGGGAGGACTCCCACGGGGCGGGACGCACCGCGTCGGTTGGCTCACAAGCCGTTGCCTCCGGCAGCGCTCACCGACTAGAACCGGGGAACGATCGCCCGGACCGCCCGGCGACGGTGGCGAGGTGATGGCCGTGGCTCTGATCTCCTACGACGACGCCGACGCGGCGGCCTTCGCCGCCACCCGGGAGCTGCCGCGCAGCGGCCTGGACCGGTGGCGGCACGCGGTGCAGCAACACCTTCGGCCGCGTACCGGCACCACGCTGCTCGACCTCGGGGCCGGCACCGGCGCCTGGGCCACCGCCTTCACCGAGTGGTTCGGCGCCCGGGTGGTGGGGGTGGAGCCCGCCGGGGCGATGCGCTCCCGCGCCAACCACCGGCCACTGCTCGCCGGCGACGCCGTCGCGCTGCCGCTGCGCGACTCCGTGGCGGACGCCGCGTGGCTGTCCACGATGGTGCACCACATCCCCGACCTCGACGCGGCGGCGCGGGAGCTGCGCCGGGTGCTCCGCCCGGGCGCGCCCGTGCTGATCCGCTCGCCGTTTCCCGGCCGGCACCAGCGGATCACGCTGTTCCGCTGGTTCCCGGAGGCGGTACGCGTCCTCGAGACCTATCCGGACCTGGCGCGGGTGCGCGCGGCGTTCGCCACGGCCGGGTTCACCGTCAGCACCGTCGAGCCCGTCGCGCAGACCACGGCGGCATCGCTGGCCGAATTCGCCGAGCGCCTCGACCGCCGGGCCCACACCCCGCTCCAGTCGATCACCGACGAGGAGTACGCCGACGGCCTGGCCCGGCTGCGGGCCGCCGCCGACGGGGCGAGCGGCCCGGTCGTCGACCACCTCGACCTGCTGGTGCTGCGCTGAGTCACCCGGGCAGGGCCGGGTCGCGGTGGCGCAGGTAGTCGTACAGCGCGGCCGAGGCGTGCAGCCGCCGCAGGCTGCGCCGGTGCAGCTCCTGCTCCCGCTTGGCCAGCTCCGCGTGGACCCGCTGGGCACTGCCGGTGGTACGCATCTCGCCGAGCACCGCCGCGACGATGTCGAACGGGTACGCGCCCCGGCGCAGCAGCGCCACGACCTGCGCGGCGCGCAGCTCGGCCGCGTCGTACACCCGGTAGCCGGTGCCGCGCTCGCGGACCGGCCGGAGCAGGCCGCGCTGCTCCCACAGCCGTAGCTGCGAGGTGCGGACGCCGACCAGGTCGGCGACCTCGCCGATGCGGGCCCCGCGCCGGGGCGCCGGCAGGACGGCGGCCGGGCTGGTCACCACGGTCTCGAACGCGCCGAGCACCCGCCGGATGTCGGCCCGCTCCCGGTCCAGCTCGGCGTGGCCGGCGTCGAGCGCCGCCAGCGCCGCCGCCAGGTCGCCCCGGTGCACCGCGGCCATGACCTCCCGGGTCCGCGCCCAGCCGTGCCCCTCGGCCATCCGCCGGACCACCGCCAGCGCCCGCACGTGGTCGCCGGTGAAGACGCGGTAGCCGGCGGGCGTGCGCTCGACCGGCGGCAGCACGCCGAGGTCGACGTAGTTGCGCACCTGCTGGACGGAGATGCCTACGGTCGCCGCGACCTCCGCCCCCCGCCACCGTCCGGCCCGTCGTCCCGCATCCACCACCGGGCCACCCTACCGGTCTCCACGTCGTTTGAGGCTTTCCCTCCCACTCCGGGCTGCCACGGCTGTTGAAGGAGGCGAAACCCTCCATGGGCGGTTGAATGAGACGATTGAAGGCGGCCTGGCCCCCGTAGATGTACCCCGGGCGGGACTCCGCCCACGATCTCGCGAAGGGTTCGCATGCAGCAGCCAGCACGGTCCGCCGCCGACAGTCACGACATGATCGAGGTGCGCGGCGCCCGGGAGAACAACCTCGCCTCCGTCTCGGTGGACATCCCCAAGCGCCGGCTGACCGTCTTCACCGGGGTCTCCGGCTCCGGGAAGTCGTCCCTGGTCTTCGGGACCATCGCCGCCGAGTCGCAGCGCCTGATCAACGAGACCTACAGCGCCTTCCTCCAGTCGTTCATGCCGAACGTGAGCCGCCCCGACGTCGACTCGCTGCGCAACCTCAGCGCGGCCATCGTCGTGGACCAGGAGCGGATGGGCGCGAACTCGCGCTCCACCGTCGGCACCGCCACCGACGCGTACGCGATGCTGCGCATCGTCTTCAGCCGGCTCGGCACCCCGCACGTGGGCGGGGCCTGCGCGTTCAGCTTCAACCTGGCCGAGGGCATGTGCCCGACCTGCGAGGGCCTGGGGCGGGTCTCCGACCTCGACGTCGACGAACTAGTCGACGTGGAACGCTCGCTCAACGACGGCGCGATCAAGGTGCCCAACTTCGCCGTCGACTCGTGGTACTGGCAGACCATCGTCCACTCCGGGCTGTTCGACCCCGACACGAAGCTCCAGGACTACACGCCGCAGCAGTGGCAGGACTTCCTCCACAAGCCGTCCACGAAGATCAAGGTAGGCAGCAACAACTGGACGTACGAGGGCCTGGCGGTCAAGGTGCGCCGGCTCTACCTGGCCAAGGACCGCGAGTCGATGCAGGCGCACATCCGCGCCTTCGTCGACCGGGCGGTCACCTTCACCACCTGCGCCGACTGCGGCGGGACCCGGCTCAACGCGGCGGCACTCTCCTCCCGGATCGACGGGAGGAACATCGCGGAGTGTTCGGCGATGCAGATCAGCGACCTGGCCGGGTTCGTCCGCGCCATCGACGACCCGTCGGTCGCCCCGCTGACCGGCAACCTGCGCGACCTGCTCGACTCGCTGGTCGAGATCGGCCTGGGCTACCTCAGCCTGGACCGCGAATCCGCCACCCTCTCCGGCGGCGAGGCGCAGCGGGTGAAGATGGTCCGGCACCTCGGCTCCAGCCTCTCCGACGTCACGTACGTCTTCGACGAACCGACGGTCGGCCTGCACCCGCACGACATCGCCCGGATGAACGACCTGCTGCTGCGCCTGCGCGACAAGGGCAACACGGTGCTGGTCGTCGAGCACAAGCCCGAGACGATCGCCATCGCCGACCACGTGGTCGACCTCGGGCCCGGGGCCGGCACGGCCGGCGGTCGGATCTGCTTCACCGGCGACGTCGCCGGCCTGCGCCGCTCCGACACCCTCACCGGCCGGCACCTCGACCACCGGGTACGCCTGCGCGAGCACGTACGCCGGCCGGCCGGCCAGCTGTCGATCCGCAACGCCGACCTGCACAACCTGCGCGACGTCGACGTCGACATCCCGCTCGGGGTGCTGACCGTGGTGACCGGGGTGGCCGGCTCCGGCAAGAGCTCGCTGATCCACGGCTCGCTGCACCGCCGCGACGGCGTGGTGGTCGTCGACCAGTCGCCGATCCGGGGCTCCCGGCGCAGCAACCCGGCCACCTACACGGGCCTGCTGGACCCGATCCGCGCCGCCTTCGCCAAGGCCAACGGGGTCAAGGCCGCGCTGTTCAGCGCCAACTCCGAAGGCGCCTGCCCCACCTGCAAGGGCATCGGCCTGGTCTACACCGACCTGGCGATGATGGCCGGCGTCGCCTCGGTCTGCGAGCGGTGCGAGGGCCGGCGCTTCACCGACGAGGTGCTCACCTACCGCCTGCGCGGCAAGAACATCAGCGAGGTGCTCGCGATGCCGGCCATCCAGGCCCGGGACTTCTTCCCCGGCGGCCCCGCCCGGGCGATCCTCGACCGGCTGGTCGACGTCGGGCTCGGCTACCTCACCCTGGGCCAGCCGCTCAACACGCTCTCCGGCGGCGAGCGGCAGCGGCTCAAGCTGGCCATCCGCATGGCCGACAGCGGGAGCACGTACGTCCTGGACGAGCCGACCACCGGCCTGCACCTGGCCGACGTGGACCAACTGCTCGCCCTGCTGGACCGGCTGGTCGACGCCGGCAACACCGTCGTCGTCATCGAGCACCACCAGGCGGTCATGGCGCACGCCGACTGGCTGATCGACCTCGGCCCGGGGGCGGGACACGACGGTGGCCGGATCGTCTTCACCGGTACGCCGGCCGAACTGGTCGCCCACGGCGACACGCTGACCGCCCGTCACCTGCGCGAGTACGTGGGCCGCTGAGCCCCTGGCCGAACGGCGGCGACCGTCCGGACGCCACACCGGGGCCGGTCACGCCCGGCCCCGGATCGCATCGCCCTCCGGCCCGGATCGCATCGCCCCCGGCCGCCCGGTCCACACCCCCCGGCTGCCTGGCCCGGGGGATGTGCCCGGGGTCGCCCGCCGGGCGGTCAGCGTCCGGGCACGGGGACCGCCCGGGCGGACGGCGCCGCCAGCCGGCGCACCCAACGGCGTAACGGCGACACCGACGCCGCGACCGGAGTGAGCAGCACGACGATGATCAGCAGGGCGTCGAGGAAGAGCGTGGCGAGGACGACGAGAACGGCCAGCGACGCCACGGTGCGGGCGGTCACCGACGCCGGGCGGGCCGGTGCCCGGTGGGCGCCGTGGTGGCGGACGGGAATGCGGGGTGGAGCCATGGTGCCTGGTACCTGCCTCGGAGATCGGGGTGCGGCGCCACTCCTACCCCCTGTGACCTGCCCAAACACGCCCGATGGCAAGCGCCACAACCCGCCGCGCCCGCCTGCCCCGGCGCAGGGAGTCGCCGCTGCGGTGCCCCGGGCGCGCGACGCCGGTGCGGCGCGCGGCTCGGGCGCGGTGCAATGCCGGCCGGGCGCGGTGCGTCAGGTGAGGCGGCGCAGCCAGCGACGCTGCCAGGGCGTCTCCACGGCCCGCGGGCGATAGGTGGCGCGCACCCAGTCCACCGCCTGCTCGGGCGGCAGCCCGTCGAGGATCGCCAGCGCCGCCAGCGCGGTGCCCGTACGCCCGGTGCCGCCCCGGCAGGCCACCTCGACGCGTTCGCCGTCGTGGGCGCGACGCAGTGCCTCGGTCAGCGCGTCGATCGCGTCCGCCCGGTCGACCGGCACCCAGAAGTCGGGCCACCGGATCCGCCGGTGCGGCCAGGCGGGCGTCGGTCCGGGGGCCAGCAGCAGGGCGAAGTCGGCGGGCGACGCCTCGTCCGCGACCCGTCGTCCCCGCACCCGCGCCCCACTCGGCAGTACGACGACCCCCACCTGCTCGCCCCACACCCGTACATCACTCATCCCCCCATCCTCACGCCCGCCCCGCTCCCCCGCTGCCCCGCCGCGCCCACTCGCCCGCCCGCCCGCCCGCCCGCATCGATCATGGGGTTAGCGGCGAAGTCGATCTCCGCTGGTGCCGCCAACCTCATGATCACCGGGTGGAGGAACGGGCGGGAGGGGCAGGAGGGCGAGGGCGGGTCAGCCGTGGGTGGAGGGGGTGGGTGGGGGTTGGGTTCGGGGGCGGGCGCGGAGGTGGGCGCGTTCGCCCTGTCTGCCGAAGAGGCTGAGGAACTCGACCGGCTCGGCGTCGGCCGACCCGAACCAGTGCGGTACGCGGGTGTCGAACTCCGCCGCCTCCCCCGGCGTGAGCACGAGGTCCTGGTCGCCGAGGACGACCCGCAGCCGCCCGTTGAGGACGTAGAGCCACTCGTAGCCCTCGTGGGTCTGCGGATCGGGCTCCGCCCTGCGACCGCCGCCCGGGATCACCAGCTTGTACGCCTGGATGCCGCCAGGCCGGCGGGTCAGGGGCAGCATGGTCATCCCGTGGCGGGTGATCGGGCGCAGGTGGACGCGCGGGTCGCCGGTGGACGGGGCGTCGACGAGTTCGTCGAGCGTGACGCCGTGCGCCCTGGCCAGCGGGAGGAGCAGTTCGAGGGTGGGCCGGCGGGAACCGGACTCCAGCCGGGAGAGCGTGCTCACCGAGATGCCGGTCGCCGCCGACAGGTCGGCCAGGGTGGTCTCCCGCTGCCGGCGCAGCGCGCGCAGCCGGGGACCGACCGCGCCGAGCGCCTGGTCCAGGTCGTCGTCCATGCCGCCATCTTGCCACTATGGCAACAATGTTTGCCACCTTGGCGGCGGCGACCGCATCGTGGGTCGCGGGAGGTGGTCACGGTGACCGATCGGTTGGATGGCAGCTACGACGTGGTGGTGATCGGAGGCGGCGCCGCGGGGTTGAGCGGGGCGCTGACGCTGGCCCGGGCGCGACGGTCGGTGGTGGTGCTCGACTCGGGCGCTCCCCGCAACGCCCCGGCCGAGGGCGTGCACGGGCTGCTGGCCCGCGAGGGGATCCGGCCGGCCGAGCTGCTGGAACGTGGCCGGGCGGAGGTACGCGGCTACGGCGGCCGGGTGGTCACCGGCGAGGTCGCCGCCGCGAACCGCGACGACGACGGCTTCACGGTGACGCTGGCCGACGGTCGAACTGTCCGCGCGCGCCGGCTGCTGGTGGCCACCGGGCTGGTGGACGTGCTGCCGGACGTCCCGGGGCTGCGGGAGCGCTGGGGCAGGGACGTGCTGCACTGCCCGTACTGCCACGGCTGGGAGGTCCGCGACCGGGCCATCGGCGTGCTGGCCAGCGGGCCGTTCTCGGTGCACCAGGCGCTGCTGTTCCGGCAGTTGAGCGCCGACGTCACGTACTTCTGCCACACCATGCCGCCGCTCACCGACGAGCAGGCGGAGCAGCTGGCGGCCCGCGACATCGGCGTGGTGGGCGGCGAGGTCGCGTCCCTGGAGGTCGTCGACGACCGCCTCGTGGGCGTACGGCTGGGCGACGGCACTCTCGTGCGCCGGGAGGCGCTGGCCGTCTCGTCGCGGATGGTGGCGCGCGCCGGCTTCCTCGCGGCGCTCGGGCTGCGGCCCGCGGCACACCCGGCGGGGGTCGGCGAGCACCTCCCCTCCGACGCGACGGGTCGCACCGACGTGCCCGGGCTGTGGGTCGCCGGCAACGTCACGGATCCGGCGGCCCAGGTCGGTGCCGCCGCGGCGGCCGGCGTGGCCGTCGGGGCCCAGATCAACGCCGATCTCGTCGCCGAGGAGACCCGACGGGCCGTCGCCGCCCGTCGCGCCCCCTTCTCCGCGAAGTCGGAGGCGGCACTCTGCGAGCAGGTGGTGGGCGACCGTCGCCACGGCCTCTGACGTCCCGACAGGCGCCGATGGGCCGCCGCGCCGGAACGCGGCGGCTTGGGGGCGTACGGCGCCCCGGCCGGAGGTCGGCATGACGCCGGCGCGGCGGCCCAGCCCGGGAAGCCCTGGCGCGGCGGCTCAGGCGGGAGGCGGACCGACGCGGGCGCGGGCCTTCCTGGCGCACGCGTCGAGCACGAGACGGGAGTCCAGCCCGAGGCTCTCGATGGCGACCAGCGCGGTGAACGCCGCGTCCGCCAGTTCCGCCGCCACGTCCTCGCGGCTGTGCGTGACGCCCTTGCGCGGGTTCTGGCCGAGCAGACCGATCCAGGCGCTCGCCGCCTCCCCCGCCTCCTCGGTCAGCTTGAGGATCCGGCAGGTCATTTCGGTCTGTCCGGTGCCGTTGGCGGCGTCCAACCAGCCGCGCGAGGCCCGGACCGCGTCCCAGAGCGACTCGTCCACGCGACCAGTGAACCGGACGGAGGTCACGGTCCGTATCGCGGGACGGTTCGCGGGTAACCGGGTCCGGGTGGTAGCAACAGGGTCTACCAGCGCAAGTGAAGGGACGTGTCGTATGCCGGAGACCGTGGAGACGGTGTTCACCAGCGTGGTCGCCCGCAATCCGGGCGAGCCGGAATTCCACCAAGCGGTACGCGAGGTGCTGGAGAGCATCGGCCCGGCGCTGGCCAGACACCCCGAGTACGCCGAGGCGCGGATCATCGAGCGGATCTGCGAGCCGGAGCGGCAGGTCATCTTCCGGGTGCCGTGGGAGGACGACCGCGGCCGGATCCAGGTCAACCGGGGCTTCCGGGTGGAGTTCAACAGCGCGCTCGGCCCGTACAAGGGCGGGCTGCGCTTCCACCCGTCGGTCTACCTCGGGATCGTGAAGTTCCTGGGCTTCGAGCAGATCTTCAAGAACGCGTTGACCGGGCTGTCGATCGGTGGCGGCAAGGGCGGCGCGGACTTCGACCCGAAGGGTCGCTCGGACCGGGAGGTGATGCGGTTCTGCCAGAGCTTCATGACCGAGCTGTACCGGCACATCGGCGCGGACACCGACGTGCCGGCCGGGGACATCGGCGTGGGCGGCCGGGAGATCGGCTACCTGTTCGGCCAGTACAAGCGGATCACCAACCGGTACGAGTCCGGGGTGCTCACCGGCAAGGGCCTGGCGTACGGGGGCGCGCAGGTGCGCCGCGAGGCGACCGGCTACGGGGCGGTCTTCTTCGCCGACGAGATGCTCCGGCAGTCCGGCGACAGCCTGGAGGGCAAGCGGGTCGTGGTCTCCGGCTCCGGCAACGTGGCGATCTACGCGATCGAGAAGGTGCACCAGCTCGGCGGGCGGGTGGTCGCCTGCTCCGACTCGTCCGGCTACGTCCTCGACGACAAGGGCATCGACCTGGAGCTGCTGCGGGAGCTGAAGGAGCAGCGCCGGGCCCGGCTCGACGACTACGCCCGGCACGTGCCGCACGCGGTGGCGGTCTCCGGCCGTACCGTCTGGGAGGTGCCATGCGAGTTGGCGCTGCCGTGCGCGACGCAGAACGAGATCGGCGGCGCGGAGGCCGCGGCGCTCGTGGCCGGCGGCTGCGTCGCGGTGGTGGAGGGCGCGAACATGCCCACCACACCGGAGGCGGTACGCATCCTCGGCCGGGCCGGGGTGCGCTTCGCGCCGGGCAAGGCGGCCAACGCCGGCGGGGTGGCGGTCAGCGCGCTGGAGATGCAGCAGAACGCCAGCCGGGACTCGTGGACGTTCGCCGAGTCGGAGCAGCGGCTGCGCGACATCATGCGCAACATCCACGACCGCTGCTGGAACACCGCCGAGGAGTACGGGCTGCCCGGCGACTACGTGGCCGGGGCCAACATCGACGGGTTCCGCCGGGTGGCGGAGGCGATGCTGGCCCACGGCCTGATCTGACGGGGCGGCCGGTCCGCCGCGCCAGCGCCGCCGCGGCCGACGCGCGTCCTCCCGCCCCGGCGACGCCGGCGGCTCAGAAGCTGCTGACCAGCTTCACGAACGCCTCGTCGATCATGGCAGGGTCGGTGGCGTCGAACGCCTTGCCCGACGACGCCTTGGCGATCCGGTCCAGCGTGGCGAAGTCCGAATCCCCGTCGAAGGCGATGCAGAAGACCTTCACCGGGCGCCGCGGGTCCAGGGCGACGTCGGCGAGCAGCCGGTTCAGGTCGTTGTCCCGGGCGTACTCGTTCTTGCCGTCGGTCAGCACGACGACGGCGTTGATCCGGTCCGGGTCGTACCGGTCGAGCACCTGCTCGTGGGCGGCCCGGACCGTCGCGTAGAGCGCTGTGTCCCCCGCGACGTGCAGGCCGGCGATCCGGCTGTTGATGCGCTTCTGGTCGAAGTCGCCGAGCCGGACCTCCTCCCGGTAGGGGCCGTCGGGCCGCTTCGGGGTCTCCGAGGAGAACGACCAGAGCCCGACCCGGTCCTCGGAGTTGAGCAGCGCGAGACCCTTGGCCGCCGCCGCCGACGCGACCTGGAAGCGGGTGCGGTCGCCGACCCGTTCCTGCATCGACCCGGAGGTGTCCAGGGCGATCAGGATGTTGGCCTTCTTGCGCAGCGTGCTCCAGCCGGTCAGCATCGCCTCGACCACTCCCGGGTTCGGCGGCGCGAAGTAGGTCAGCCCGCCGGTGGGCTCGGCGCCGACGCTGGCGAGCAGCCCCGCCGAGGCCCGGCGCTCGTGGTCGCGGAAGCCGAGGCGGACGAAGCTCTCCTGCTGGTCGTCCGCGGTCAGGAACGTCAGGAAGTCGTCCGCCGCCGCGCGCTGCCGTTCGTCGGCGGAGGGGAGCACCACGAACGGGTGGTCCAGGTTGAAGGTGCCCTCCTTCGGGTGTACGGCGACCAGCGGCACCTTCGGCCGGGGGCCCCGCTCCTGGCCCTCCTGCCGCGGGCTCAACCCGCCCTCGTTGTAGAGGTGGACCAGTTCCTCCTGCATGACGATGGCGCTCATGTCGCCGGCGCCGGCGCCCGTGCCGGCCAGGTCGGCCTCGGCGAGGTCGCGCAGCAGCTCCACCGAGTCGTCGCTGTAGTGCGACACGTTGGCCTCGATCTGCCGGACGAACCGGGTCACCTTCGGATCCGCCAGGTCCGACGTGGTGAGGTCGCTGGAGCGCTGCGCGGCGGCGTAGTAGGTGGCGATGGTCGCCGCCAGCCCCGAGGTCGAGAGGTTCGGGTTGTCCTTGCCGAAGGTGAACCGGCCCCACTCCGGTTTGCCGAAGCCCGCCCAGCCCTGCCGCCCGGAGAGGCCGAGGATCTCCCCCCAGCCCAGCGGCCCGCGCTGGCGTACCAGCTCGCCCTTGGGCTGCGGCATCGCGATGACCAGCGGGCTGTTGGCGATCGACGGGTAGCGGCCCGGGGTCTGCGGCGCCCGCCCGGCGGCCTCGTCGAGCAGCCGCAGCTGGCCCGTCCAGAGGCTCGACGTCGGCAGCCAGACCTGCGGCTGCGGCAGGGCGGTGCCGCGCCAGCCGGCGGCCAGGACCTCGGTGGCCTTGCCCGAGTTCAGGGCGCTGACGTGCACCTGGGCGCAGCCGCCGTCGTCGAGCGACCGGTCGCTGTCGTTGTACCGCTTCGCCAGCTCGACCAGCAGCGCCGCCTTCTCGGTCGAGGAGTTCACGTCCAGGCGGACGGCACAGTCGGCCCGGGGCCGGTCGGTGCCCGCGTCCCGCTGCCGGACGAGCACGAACGCCCCGACGATGACCAGCAGCCCGGCGGTGACGGCCGCGGTGTACGGCAACCACTGTCGTGCGCGCGGCGGGGCTGGGGCCATGGGGACGTCCTCCTCGGCGGTCAACTGATGGCAGTCAACCTATCGGTGCGGTGCCACCGGCAGCGCCCGACCCGGCGTCCGGGACGAACCTCCCCGCGCCCATCCGCGCCCCTCGGTCAGGGGCGGTCGCCGAGCGCCGTCGCGACCAGCAGCCGAACCGCGTAGACCACGACGAAGGTGGCCGCCCCGGTCGCCGCGGCCACCTCCACCGCGCTCGCCGCGACGTAGCCGGCCGCGGCGCCGACCGAGCCGAGGAAGATCGCGGTCGAGATGCCCCAGGCGTCGGTCGACTCCCGGCGGAGCCGCCGCCCCCAGCCGCCGCCCGCCTGGTCGGCGGGCACGGAAGCCGTGGACGGGCTCTGCTGATGTCGCGCCGGTTCCGGCCGGGCCGCCGGTGCCGTACCGACTCGGGTCGGCGCAGTCGGTTCCGGCGACGTCGTCGGCCCGTCCGACGCGGTACGGGGCAACGGCAGCGGCTGGTCCGGCGTCGGCGCGCCGGCAATCTCGTTGCCGAATTGGAGCACGGTCTCCCGGCGCAGCGGGCCCGCGTCCCGGACGTCCTGCCCGAGCAGCCGCATCAGCACCTCTTCGGCCTCCGGCCGCTCCGCCGGGTCCTTGGCCAGGCACTGCCTGATCAGCTCGTCGAGGCCCGGTGGCAGCGCGGGCAGGTCGGGCGGCTCGTTGAGCACCCGGTGCATCACCGCGAAGAGCGAGTCGGTGCCGAACGGCGGCCGGCCCCCGGCGGCGAAGGCGATGGTGGCGGCCCAGGCGAAGACGTCGCAGGGTGGCCCGACCGAGTCGTTGCGGAACCGCTCCGGGGCCATGTACGCGGTGGTCCCCAGCACCCGGCTGGTCACCGTCTCGGTGACGCCCACGGCGCGGGCGATGCCGAAGTCGATCACGCGGGGGCCGTCGCGGCCGAGCACCACGTTGTCGGGCTTCAGGTCGCAGTGCACGACGTCGCAGCGGTGGATCGCGGCGAGCGCGGTGGCCGTACCGACGGCGAGGCGGTGCAGCGCGTTGCCGGCGACCGGGCCCTGCTCGCGGACGTGCCGGTAGAGGGTCGGGCCCTCGATGAACTCGCTGACCACGTAGGGGCGTTCGCCGTCGACCTCGGCGAAGAGCACCTGCGCGGTGCAGAACGGCACGACGCGGCGCGCCGCGGCGATCTCCTTCATGAACTGCGAGCGCGCCCGCAGGTCACTCAGGTCGATGTTGATCATCTTGACGGCCACCTGGTGGCCCTGGTCGTCCTCGCCGAGGTAGACCACGCCCTGGCCGCCCGCGCCCAGCCGACCGAGCAGCCGGTAGGGGCCGGCGGTCACCGGGTCGTGCGTCCACAGAGGCGCCAGCCCCGGCACCGGCGCGCCGGCCACTCCTGTCATCCCGACTCCATCGCTGTCGTGTCCCCGGCCACCCGGCAGCGGAGGACACGGTCATGGTGCCATGCCCCCGCCTGCTGGCCGAGGGTGCCCGGGACGTAAGGCCGGCCTCCACGGGCGGGCCCCGGCGGATCGGGTGGGCCGGCGCGGAAGCGCGATCGAGGCGGTACGGGACGGGCTGGCGCCCGTCGGAGGGTCTCCGACGGGCGCCAGCCGTTTCGCGGTGTCCGGGCACTGCCCGAAGGGGAGCTTCACCGTCAGCGCGCGGCTCCCATGCCGAAGCGGTGGCGCTTGCGCCAGACCAGCGACAGCAGCAGGAGCACCGCGCCGGCGCCGACCAGGCCGCCGCCGAACTTCATCGGGGTGCTCAGGCTGTCGCCCGTGACGGGCAGCGGCGGCGCGTGCTTCTTGAGCACGGTCAGCGTCGCGGTCGCCACCCGGTTGTACGTCTGGCCTTCGGCCCGGAACGTGTACGTGCCGGGGTGACGCGGCGTGTAGGTGGTGCGGAAGTAGCCGTCGTCGTCAGCCGTGACCTCCAGGGTCCTGGGGTTCGGCTGGGGTGCCTGCTGGAACGAGACCGGCGCCATGGCGACGATCTCGCCGTCGCTGCGGCGCGCCTGGTCGGCGCCCGGCACGGCGGCGGCGAGCGGCGACGTGCTGACGGTGATGATCACCCTCTCGCCCGGCCCCCAGCCCCTGCCGATCAGGGTGGCGGTCTGGCCGACGACGACGGTCGTCGGGGTCACCGTGAGTGTCGGCGTCGGGGTACCGCCCGGCGGGTAGATCGGTGGTTGTGGCGTTCCGGTGCCCGGCGTCGGCTGCGGCTGCGCCGCCCCCGCTGCGGTCGGCACGGCCAGCACGGCCAGACCGACCGTGAGCGCCATGATGATGCGGGATAGCCGCATGATTGGTTCCCTCCTACTGATCACAGCTTGGTGCGGAAACAACTTGGGTGGTCCATGGGGTGACGGTGGGGGTCAGCCACAGCTCGGCGGCACCGACGCCGGTGGTCGCCGTCAGGACGGTGACCTCCAACGTGCGGGAGGCCCCCGGGCCGACCTCGACGTTGGCGGTGCTCACCTGGCGGCGCCGTTCGGTGCCGCTGCCCACCGCCGTGTCGACGCCGTCCAGACGGGCGGCGAGCACCGCCCCGCCAGCGGGGCTGTGCACCGACACCAACGTGCGGACGGTGTACGGGTCACCGGCCAGACCGAGGCCGAGGACCGACTGGCTGAGGCCCGACTTCGGCGCCGACGAGCGCAGGGTGACCCGGAGTCGGAGCTCCCGGCGGCCGTCGGGCCGGCAGTCGCCGACCGCCAGGGTCGCCGACGGCCGGAGGTAGTAGCCGAGCTTCGCGCCACTGCCGTCGTTGAGGAACACGCCGACAGTGGGCACGGTGTCCTTCTCCGGAAGCGCCCCGGCCAACCGGCTGTCGCCGATCTTCCGTTGCTCTTCGGGTCGGGCACTCCAGAACAATATCCGGCGTTCAGTGACAGCACGGTCAAATGAGGACAATAACGCCTTCGGGTCTACATTCTTCGTGACCAGCGCGTCGAACACGGCGGCGGCGGAGGCGGCGAAGAAGGCGTCCTGTTCCTCGTTCTCCATCCGCTGGTAGCTGTCGCTGAGCACCGTCCGCACGACCTTCTCGGCGGCCAGCGGCACACCCCCCGGCACCATCACCGGCCCGGTGGCCTTCAGTAGATACGACAGCACCACCGGGTCGACGGCGAGCACCCCGTCCACGGTGGTGCCCGTACGCCGGCGGAACATCTCCCGGTAGAGGGCGGCGGCGGTCGGGAAGTGCGGGGTGAGGTTGACGTTGGCCGGATAGATCCCGGGCAGGTCGGCCCAGAGGCTGCGCACCTCGGCGGGCACCTTCAGCGGCGGCTGGAACCGGCCCAGCGTGCTGCTGCTGCCCTGCCGCCCCATCCGGACCCGCCCGTCGGCCGCGTGGATGACCGCGTACGCGCCGATCATCCCGCCGGTGGCGCGCAGCTCGGCGGGGTTCTGGGAGACCACCAGGTAGGTGCGGGATCCGTCGGCGCCCAGCAGCGCCGGCAGCAGCCGGCTGGCCTCGCTCGCGGCGGCGGTCAGGCCGGCCAGCCGGTCGATCTCGCCCCGCAGGTCGCCGAGCGCCTGGCGGACCTGACCGACCAGGCCCTCGGTGGGCACCGTCGCGAGGCTGTCCCGGGCGCCCTGCACCGTGGCGTCGACCCTGGCCAGCTCGGCCGACAGGGCCCGCAGCCGACCCACGTCCAGCCGCCCGCCCGTCGGCACCAGGCCGGTCAGGTCGGCGCGCAGCAACGGCGGGAACGCCTGCCGGGCCAGGTCGTCGATGGCCACCGAGATCTGCCGGACGGCCACCAGGTTGTCCCCCGCGTACGGGGTGTGCCGACCGACCCACCAGCCGGGGTCGCCGGTCGCCGCCCGGGCACTGCCGGACTGCTCCTGGAGCGCCGCGAGGGTACGCTGCGCCCGGGCGGTGTCACCGCCGACCACCTGGGCGCTGAGCTCCCGGGCCAGGCCGGCGGCGTTGAGCAGGTGGGCGCGGGCCTGCCAGCCCCGGAAGCCCACCCAGCCACCGGTCAGCAGCAGCAGCGAACCCACCACGAGGGCGGCGAGCAGGGCCCGGCGCAGCTGCCGCCGCCGGCGGGAACGACCACGCCGTCGACGCGGTCTCGCGCTCTCCGTCACACCACACGTCCTTCCTGGGGAGCGGCGGGCGGACCCCGGTCCGCTGCCGCTCCACACTGCTAACGATCGTTTTCGCCCTAAGATGACGCGGTTGACCGATATGCGAGCCCCGCTCGCCCTTTCACCGGCGGCCGGGGCGCCCGGCGGCCGCCTCGTACAGCAGCCGTTCGATCCGGTCCACACCCGCCGACATCGACATCTCCCGCAGGTACGCCTCCCGGCCGCGCCGGCCCATGTCCGCCCGGGCGGGCGGCGGGATGGTGGCGGCCAGCCAGAACCGGTCGGCGAGGCTCGCCCAGTCCCCCGGCGGGCAGGAGAGCCCCGCCCGGGCCCGTTCCACCAGGTCCGCGGTGTCGCCGCCGGCGGAGGCCACCACGGGCACGGCGCAGGAGAACGCCGCCTGGAGCTTCGCCGGCAGGGTGCTGCGCAGCTCGGGCAGGTCCCGCAGCATGACGAGCTGGTAGTCGGCGGCCGCGTACAGGTCCGGCATGTCCGGCGGAGACCGCCGCTCGACGAAGCGCACGTTCTCGGCCCGCAGGTCGGCGGCGAGCCCCCGCACCCGCCGCTCGTCCGCGCCCGAGCCCACCAGGACGAGGTCCACGGTGTGGTCCAGCGCCGCCGCCGCCCGTACCGCGGTCTCCAGGCCCTGCCGGGCGCCGATGGTGCCGGCGTGCATCACCACGCACCGCTCGTCGCGCCGGACCAGCCGGTGAGCGGCGCGGCTGGGCCGGGCGGGGTGGAAGATCCGCTCGTCGGTCCAGTTGAGCACCACCCGCACCCGGGCCGGGTCCACACCCGCCTCGACGACCCGGTCGCGCAGCGACGGCGCGGCGACCGCGATCCCGTCCGCGGCCCGGTAGACCCGCGCCATCGCGGCGGCGATCCGCCCGGCCCACCGCCCGTTCTCGGCCCCGACCGGCTCGTCCTCCGCCCAGACGTCCTGCACGTGCACGACGGTCGGCACCCGGCCCAGCAGGCGGAGCAGGCCCGCCGCGGCGAAGGCGTTCGCCGGCGGCAGGTGGACGTAGAGGGCGTCGACGTCGGCCAGGAACCACCGCCCGGTCACCGTCGCGCTGCCGGCGAACGACAGGTGGCCGGCCATCCGGCCGCGCAGCGACCCGTCCCCGGCCGAGTAGCGCGGGACCCGCCGGACCGTCAGCCGCTCGCTGCGGGTCTCGTACCGCCAGCGCTGCCGCCAGCCCGGGTAGACGTGGCCGCCGGGATAGTCGGGGAAGCCGGTCAGCACCTTCACCTCGTGCCCCCGGACGGCGAGTTCCTCGGCGAGACTGCCCGGGATGAACGCCGGCTCGGGCGGGAAGTGGTACGACAGGATCCCGATCCTCACCGACCCGCCTCCGTCCGGCCGGGACTCCTCGGCGCGGCACCGTGCCGTGGAGTCGTGCGGCCCGCGTACGATGCCGACATCCCCTCCACGTCCGGCCGGCTCCGACGGCCGGCGACCGGCGCGGCGCCACCGTCCGCGACGGCACCGACGAGAGGGGTCCGCATGGTCGACCGGGTGTTGTTCGTCTGCCACGCCAACCTGTGCCGGTCACCGATGGCCGAGTACATCGCCCGTCGCCTGCTGGCCGGGCGCGCGGTGACGGTCGCCAGCGCCGGCACGGACGCCGTCGACGACCTGCCGATGCACCCGCACGCGGCGGACCTGGCGGCCGAGACCGGCGGGGATCCCACCGACTTCCGCAGCCGGCGGCTGCGCCCGGAGCACCTGGCCGGGGCGACGCTGGTGCTCACGGCCACGCGCCGCCAGCGCTCGGTGTGCACCGCCCTCGCGCCGGCCGCGCTGCACCGGACGTTCACCCTCCGCCAGTTCGGCCGGCTGGCCTCGGCCGCCGACCCGACGACGGATCCGGCCGACGGTCCCCTGCGGGCGGCGGTCGAGGCGGCCGCCCGCGCCCGGGGGCGGCTGCAACCCGCCACCGGGGACGCGGACGACCTGCGGGACCCGATCGGCGGCACCGCCGCCGACTTCCGACGCTGCGCGGAGGAGATCGAACGGTCGATGCGACCCCTCGCGGCGCTCATCGCGACAGCCGGGTGAGTTCCTGCGTACGGTCGCTGACGACGCCGTCGGCCCGCTCCGCGTGCCGGGCGGACGGGGTCGCGTCGGCCGGCACCTCCGCAGTCGCGGCGGCGGCGACCACCCGGTAGGCCTCGTACTGGTACGCCTCCGCCTTGGCCACCTTCGCCATGTTCAGCACGCAGCCGAGCAGCCGGACGGAGACCGAGTTCAGGGCGCGGGCGGCCTGCGCCACCTGGCTGCGGGAGGTGCGGCCCTGCTGGGAGACCAGGAGCGCGCCGTCGGCCTGCACGGCCACCACCACGCCGTCCGTCACGGCCAGCAGCGGGGCGGTGTCGATAATGACGATGTCGGCGGACTCCCGCAGAGCGAGCAGCAGGTCCGCCATCGCCTTGGAGCCGAGCAGCTCGCTGGGGTTGGGCGGCGCCGAACCGCTCGGGAGCACCAGCAGGGACTTGTCGCCCCAGCGCTGCACCACGTCGCCGACCTGGACGTCGCCGACCAGCACGTCGGTCAGCCCGATGCCCGCGTCGAGCCCCAGGTAGTCGGCGACCTTCGGGCGGCGCAGGTCGGCGTCGACCAGCAGCACCCGCCAGCCGGCCTCGGCCAGGGCGATCGCCAGGTTGCAGGAGAGCGTGGTCTTGCCCTCGCCCTGCAGGGCGCTGGTGACCGCGATGACGCGGGCGGGCTCGTGCACGTCGACGAAGCGCAGGTTGGTGCGTAGCTTGCGCACCGCCTCGGCCCGGGCGGAGTTGGCCGCCGCGCCGACGATCAACGGCTCCGACTTCGCGGTGCTCTCGAAGGGGATCTCGCCGAGCAGCGGGCTGCCGGTCGTGCGCCGCAGACCGGCGGCGTCGCGCAGGCGGACGTCGGCGACCCCGCGCAGGATCGCCAGGCCCACGCCGGCGAGCAGGCCGAGCAGCGTACCGACGGCGAAGTTGCGGACCGGCTGCGGCGAGACGGGCGTCGGGGTGACCCGGGGCCCGCTGACCACCTCGATCCTGATCGGGCCGGCCTTGCCGTCCTGGGTCGTCTCCACCTTCTGCACCAGCTGGACGAACTGCGCGGAGAGCACCTCGGTGACCTTCAGGGCCCGGCTCTGGTCCGTGTCGGTCACCGACGCGCGCAGCAGCACGGTGCCGGTCTCGGTGGAGGTGCTGACCCGGCGCTGGACCTCCTCGGCGGTGAGCCCGACGGGAGCCTCGGCGACCACGCTCTGCGCGAGGCGGTCGCTGGTCAGCAGTTCCGCGTAGGACTTGACCCGCTGCTGGAGGAAGAGGCCGCCCTGGTAGGCGTCGGTGACGCCCTGGCTGGGCGTGGTGACGAAGAAGGTCACCGAGGCGACGTAGCGGGGCTGCGCCCGGACGGTGACGAGGGCGGTGACGCCGAGCGCGACCATGACGGTGAGGAGCACGATCCACCAGTGCCGGCGCACGAGGCGGAGTTGGCGGTACAGGTCCATCAGGCGCGCCTCCGTACCAGGCCGGTAACGCCAAAGAACTTCACGAAAACCCCCAAGGTCGACTTAATCTCGTGAAACCATTAAAGCGACTCATACGCCTTATGTCCCGAGTTACGTACTTTCATCCCTTGACATCGGCGCCCGACCCACCACCGGACAAACGGGCGGACGGCGTCCCGGGTGGCGGCGAAAACCGGGCGGGCGTGACCTCGGCGGCAATGAGCCGCCCCGACTCGCCAGTCACGCCGATGCTGGATAGGGTCGGCAACGGTGTGCCGGGAAGCCTGGTCGGCGTCGTCTGACGCTGCCCAAGACCGAGGTGGAACCGCGTATGACCGACCGCACCCCGCCCGCCGACCGCCCCCGCCCGAACCGGCGCTTCTTCTCGCGTACGTCCTGGCCGGAGGCCCGGTTCCTGGCCGACGTGCTGCGGACCGAGACCGTCGGCGGCGGGCTCCTGCTGTTCGGCGCGATGATCGCGCTCACCTGGGCGAACTCGCCCTGGGAATCCTCCTACGCCGCCCTCGGCGCCTGGGTGCCCTGGCCGGGCGGCGCGGCCCTGCACCTGGATCTGGACCTGGCCGCCTGGGCCGCCGACGGCCTCCTGGCGATCTTCTTCTTCGTCGTCGGGCTGGAACTCAAGCGGGAGTTCGTCGCGGGCGAACTGCGCGACCCCCGCAGGGCGGCGCTGCCCGTGGTCGCGGCGGTCGGCGGCATGGTGGTGCCCGCGCTCATCTATGTCGCGGTCAACCTCGGCGGCGACGGGCTGCGGGGGTGGGCCATCCCCACCGCGACGGACATCGCCTTCGCCCTCGCCGTCCTCGCGGTCATCGGCTCGCACCTGCCGCAGGGTCTGCGCGCCTTCCTGCTCACCCTGGCCGTGGTCGACGACCTGCTCGCCATCACCATCATCGCGATCTTCTACACCGCCGACTTCAGCCCGCTGCCGCTGCTCGGCGCCCTAGTCCCCATCGCCCTCTTCGGCCTGCTCGTGCAGCGGCGCAAGACGTGGTGGTGGGCGCTGATCCCGCTCGCCGCGACCGCCTGGACCCTCATGCACGCCTCCGGGGTGCACGCCACCGTGGCGGGCGTCCTGCTGGGCTTCACCGTGCCCGTCCTGCGGGGCAAAGCCGGCGACGCGCACGGGCTCGCCGAGCACCTGGAGCACCGCTGGCGCCCCGTCTCGGCCGGTTTCGCCGTGCCGATCTTCGCGTTCTTCGCGGCCGGGGTGTCGCTACGGGGCGCCGACCTGGGAGCCATCGTCACCGACCCGATCGTGATCGGCGTCGTCGCCGGTCTGGTGCTCGGCAAGGTCGTCGGGATCTTCGGCTCGACGTTCCTGCTCGCCCGGTTCACCCGCGCCCAGCTCGACGAGGACATCACCTGGACGGACCTGCTCGGCGTCGCGCTGCTCGCCGGCATCGGGTTCACCGTCTCCCTGCTGATCGGCGAACTCGCGTTCGGCCCCGGCAGCGCCGCCGCCGGCAACGTCAAGGCGGCCGTGCTGGCCGGCTCGGTGATCTCCGCGCTGCTCGCCACGGTCGTGCTGATGCGGCGCAACGCCGCCTACCGGCGGATCGCCGAGGCGGAGCGGGTGGACGCCGACCGCGACGGCGTGCCGGACGTCTACCAGCGCGAGCAGGGCTGAACCGGCCGCCGCGCCCCCGGACGAGGCACCGCACCGGGCCGCTCGCCGCGCCGGGCCGCCGGCCGCTCGCCGCACCGGGCCGCCGGGCCGCTCGCCGCGCCGGGCCGGGGCGGTCGCCCGGCCGGGCCGCCGGGTCGGGCCGAGGCCGCCACGCCGGGCCGGTCGCCCGGCCTGCCGTCACCGCTGGCGGTGCCGGCCCGGCGTCGGTCATCCGGCCGCGTCCGGCGCCGGCGGACGTCGGACCCGCCCCGGCGGTCCGGTCGGCCCGCCGGCGGTGAGCGCGGCCCAGAGCAGCCGGCGCAGCAGGACGATCGCCGCCGCCGCGGCCAGGGCCGTCCAGCCCTGGCCGCCGGCCAGCCGCAGCAGCCCGGCGGCGGTCAGCAGGTCCAGCAGCACCCGCATGGCGCACCGCCAGGAGCCCGTGCCGAGCAGCACCGCCAGCCCGGCCAGGGTGGCGAGGGCGGTGGTGGCGGTGACCAGGGCAGGGATCACCGGACGCGCTCCGACTCCCGGACCTGCTGCTGCTCCTGGCGGATCTCCCGGCCCAGGAAGTAGTTCAGCGCGGTCCGGATCGTGGCGATGGCCGCCAACTGGCCGATCTGGGTGAAGGTCGGCGAGACCGCCGTACGCAGGATGTCCGCCGCGAGCTGGAACTCCAGCCCGAGGGTGAGGAACCGCCCCAGGGAGAGCCGGATCGGGGTGAACACGGCGGCGCTGCGGTGCCGCAGTCCCTCGACCACGAACCGCAGCGCCGCCCACGCCGCCCCGACGAAGATGACCACCGCCCCGGCGACCTCCACCGCCGTGACCAGGCCCTGGTAGCCGTGGCGCAGGATCTCCTCGACGCCCATCCGCTGCCGTTACCCGGCCAGCACGGCGGTAGTCGGCGTCAGGTGAGCTGCGTGACGGCCTCCAGGATCAGCCAGAGCCCGCAGATCGCGAAGAGCACCGCGGCACCGTACTTGATGGTCTTCTCGGGCAGCCGCCGGCCGAGCATCCGCCCGACGAGGATGGCGAGCGCGTCCGCCGCCACCATGCCGATCGTCGAGCCGAGCCAGGTGCCGAACCAGCCGTACTGGGTGGCGAGGGTGATGGTGGCGAGCATGGTCTTGTCGCCCAGCTCGGCCAGGAAGAACGCGACCGACACCGCGACGATGGCGGACTTGCTGCTCTTCTCGGCCTTGCGCTTCTCCTCCTCGGTGAGCGAGTCACCGCGCAGGGTCCACGCGCCGAAACCGAGGAACGCCAGGCCCGCGACGAGCGAGATCCACTCCGTCGGCAGCGCGGCGCCGAGCCCGTAGCCGATCGCCACCGAGGCCAGGTGCACCACGGCGGTGGCGACGGTGATCCCGATCAGGACCGGCACGGTCCTGAAGCGGGTGGCGAAGGTCAGGGCCATCAGCTGGGACTTGTCCCCCAGCTCGGCGACGAAGATGACGCCGAAGCTGACGACCAGCGCGACGAGAAAACCTTCCATGACATCCTTCCGGATCATGCCGGGAGGAGGTACGGGGGCGCCCTCGACCCGGCTGCAACAGCCTGGGTCGAAGGTCTCGCCCGCCTCGGATGACGAGGCCGCGTGGCCGGATGCGGAACGCACCAGTGTGTCGACCACGACATTGGGGGCTACTCCCCTTCGCGTCGCCCAGCCTAGCCGATCACCGGTCGGGCCGGCTCCGGCGGGTGAAGACGCTCACCCGCCGGTCACCTGCGCGGCCGCACCGGTCACTCGGCGCGGGCCAGGGTGACGCCGAAGAGGCCGGCCGGATCGGTCCAGAAGTCGTGGGCGGCGAAGCGGGCCGAGCCCAGCTCGGCGGCGATCCCCTCGGGCCGGAACTTCGCCGACACCTCCGTGCGCAGCTCCTCGCCCTCGGCGAAGGTGACCGTCAGGTCCAGCACCCGTACGCGCATCGGCCGCCGCGCCCGCAGCCGCATCTCGATCCACTCCCGCTCGGCGTCCCAGAGCGCTACGTGGGCGAACCCCGCCGGGTCGAAGTCGGCGCCCAGCTCCCGGTTGACGACCCGCAGCACGTTGCGGTTGAACTCGGCGGTGACCCCGGCCGCGTCGTCGTACGCCGGCACGACCACCGCCGGGTCCTTGACCAGGTCGGTCCCGATGAGCAGCCAGTCCCCCGGCTCCAGCGCGGCCCGCATCGCGGCGAGGAACCGCGCCCGCTCGACCGGCAGGAGGTTGCCGATCGTGCCGCCCAGGAAGAGCACCAGCCGGCGCCCACCGGTCGGCAGGCGGTCCAGGTGGCGGGTGAAGTCCCCCACGATGCCGCGCACCCGCAGCCCGGGGTAGTCGGCGGCGATCTCGGCGGTGGACTGCCGCAGCGCGCTGACCGACACGTCCAGTGGCACGAACGTGCCGAGCCCGCCCCGGCGGGTGAACGCGTCCAGCAGCAGCCGGGTCTTCTCCGACGAGCCCGAACCGAGCTCGATCAGCGTCTTCGCCCCGGTCGTCTCGGCGATCGTGGCCGCCCGTTCGGCCAGCACCGCGCGCTCGGCGCGGGTCGGGTAGTACTCCGGCAGGCGGGTGATCTGCTCGAACAGCTCGCTGCCGCGGGCGTCGTAGAACCACTTGGGGGGCAGCCACTTCTCCTCGGCCGTCAGGCCGGTGCGGACGTCCTCCCGCAGGCTGCGGCCCAGGTCCTGCTCCTCCAGGTGGATCTCCAGCGGCTCCGCGCTCATGTCATCCCCTTCGTCGTCGGGTGGAACGTCCCTGTCGGCCGGCGGTCAGACCTCGGCGAGGGCGCGGACGCGTACCCCCGTCGCGGTGGCCTCCACCAGTTGCCCCTCCGGCACCGCCTGCCAGCCGGGGTCGTCGTCGTGCGGCTCGGACGCCAGCAGCACCGAGGCCGGCGTCGCGCGGATCGACAGCGCGTGCCCGGCCACGCTGGCCACCACGGTGCGCCCGTCGGTGAGCAGCAGGTTGAGCCGGGACCCGGGCGCGGCCCCGGCCACCGCCGTCACGGTCTCGGCGACCGCCCGCGCCGGCTTCACCCCGGCCCGCAGCCGGTGCCGCACCAGCGCCCACACCAGCGCCGAGTCGGTGGCCGCGTCGAGGGTGAGCAGGTCGCGTACGGGCAGGGTGGCGGCGAGCGGGACCATCGAGTCGGGCCAGCCCCGCACGACCCCGTTGTGGCTGAACAGCCACCGCCCCTCGGCGAACGGGGCGGCGGCCCCGTCGAGGACCGCCATGCCCACCGTGGCGGAGCGGACGGCGGCCAGCACCGCGCCGGCCGAGGTGACCTGCGCGAGCTGGGCGATGGTCGGGTCGCTCCAGATCGGCTGCGACCGCCGGTAGCGCACCGGCTCACCGTCGCCCGGGTACCAGCCGACGCCGAAGCCGTCGGCGTTGATCGTCCCGCCGCCGCGCATGTCGCGGGGCGCCCAGGACTGCCGCACGAGCGAGTACGGCGGGTCGAACAGCAGCTCCCGCAGGGTGACCGGCGGCCCCAGGTAGGCCAGGTGGCGGCACATCAGGCGGCACCGCCCCGACCGGCGGGACGGTCCGGGCGCCAACCTCTGGTGTCGCCCGGCCCCGGGCGCCGGTCGCCGACGTCGCCCCGCCCCGGGGGGCGGTCCCGGAGCAGGGTGCCTGGTCCGGCCCAACCGTCCGGCCGCCCCGTCCTCACGGCTGCGACTCCTCCGGCCGGGCGTCCCGCGCGCAGCGGAAACCGCTGAAGATCTGCCGCCGGATCGGGAAGTCCCAGTTGCGGAAGGTGCCCCGGCAGGCGGCCCGGTCGGTGCCGAACGACCCGCCGCGCAGCACCCGGTGGTCGTCGCCGAAGAAGACCTCCGAGTATTCGCGGTAGGGGAACGCGGTGAAGCCCGGGTGCCCCCGGAACGGCGTGGAGGTCCACTCCCACACGTCGCCGATGAGCTGGTGCACGCCCAGCGGCGAGGCGCCGGCCGGGTAGGCGCCCACCGGGGCGGGCCACAGGTGCCGCTGGCCCAGGTTGGCGTGCTCGGCGGTGGGGTCGTCGTCGCCCCACGGGTAGCGGCGGGAGCGGCCGGAGGCCGGGTCCCAGCGGGCCGCCTTCTCCCACTCCGCCTCGGTCGGCAGCCGCTTGCCGGCCCAGGCCGCGTAGGCCCGCGCCTCGTGGTAGCAGACATGCACCACGGGCTCGTCGTCGCGGACCGGCGCCCACCGCCCGAACCGCCGGTAGGCCCAGCCGTCGCCGTCGCGTCGCCAGTGCATCGGCGCGACCAGCTCCGCCTCCCGGCGGTGCCGCCAGCCGGCCGGGCTCCACCAGCGCGGGTCGTCGTAGCCGCCGTCGGCGATGAACTCGCGGTAGCGCCCGTTGGTCACCGGCGCGGCGTCGATGGCGTACGCCGGCAGGTGGACCCGGTGGGCGGGTCGCTCGTTGTCCAGCGCCCACGGGTCGGCGTCGGTGCCCATGGTGAACTCGCCGGCCGGCACCAGCACCTCGCCGTCGACCCTGGTCGTCGGTTCCGGCGGCGGCGGGGCGTGCAACACCGCCGGGCCGGCGCGCAGCTGGTGGGTGGCGAGCATCGTCTCGTCGTGCTGCTGCTCGTGCTGCACGATCATGCCGAAGGCGAAGCCGTCGGCGACCAGCGGCCGCTCGGTGAACGCGACCCGGTCCAGCAGGTCGAGCACCTTGTCCCGGACGGTGAGCAGGTAGGCGCGGGCCTCCTGCGGGGGCAGCAGCGGCAGCGCCGGGCGGTCCCGGCGGGGCTGCTTGAACGCGTCGTACAGGTCGTCGATGTCCCGCCGGACGGGTTCGCGCCCGCCCACGTCCCGGACCAGCCAGAGCTCCTCCTGGTTGCCCACGTGGGCGAGGTCCCAGACCAGCGGGGACATCAGCGGCGAGTGCTGTCGCGTCAGGTCGGCCTCGTCGACCGCCTCGGTCAGCAGGGCGGTGCGGGCGCGGGTGCGTTCGAGTTCCGCCGCGATCCGGCTGCGCAACTGCTCCGGGCCCGCCGGGCGCGTGGACGTTCCGGTCACCGGTGACTCCTCCCCGCGACGTCGCGTCGCCGCCGTACGCCTCGGTCGATGTCGTCGTGCAGGGCCGCCGGCAGGTCGAGCCGGGGCAGGGCCGCGAGGGCCAGGTCGAACAGGTCCGCCGCCGCGGCGGCAAGCGCCGGGTCGCGCAGGCCGTGGCGGGCGGCGGCGTGCCAGCGGTGCGCCACCGGCCCGGCGACGGCGCGGGCCGCACGGACCGTGCCCGGGTCGGCCAGCAGGACGGCCAGCACCGCGAGCGGGAGCAGCCAGCCCCGGCCGGGCTGCGTGTCGAGGTAGCGCAGCTCCAGATAGCCCCGGGGTCGCACCGGCGGGAAGAGGGTGCTCACGTGATAGTCGAGGTCGTCGGTGGTGGGCGGCCGGGGCAGCGCCCCGTCGACCCAGTCGGCGAACGTGATCCCCGGCGGCGGCGTCCAGTCCGGGCCGTCGCCGCGCACGCAGAGCAGTGGCGCGGCGAGGACGTAGCTGGTCCAGGCCGTGACCGGGTCGGTGTCGGTCTCCGGTGTCCACACCGGACGGGTGCGGGCCGGGTCGATGCCGTACCAGGCGGCCATCCGGGCGGACGCCCAGCCGGTGCTGCGCCCGGCGTGCCGGTCGGCCGTGGCGAACGCGGCCAGCAGGGGCGGCCCGAGCGCGTGCACCGCCGCCCAGCGCTCCGGCAGGTGTTCCGGCTCCCCGGCGTCCAGGCAGACCTGGAGACCGGCCGTGCTGTACATCATCGTCCGGCCGGCCGGGCCGCGCCGGTCGAAGACGTGGCGCATGGCCCGGTAGCGGGGGCCCTCGACCACCGGGCGGGGCGGCCGGTGCGGGTCTATGCCGCTGCGCCCGAGGACCAGCCCGGCGGCGTCGAGCAGGCCGGTCAGCACGGCGATGTCGCCGTCGGTGGCGTGGATCAGGGTGGCGAGCGAGGAGCGTGGCGCGGTGGAGATCTCCAGCTGCCCGCCGGGCTCCACGGTCACGGTGCCACCGTGCGGGAGCGGCTCGGCGGGGCTCGCGCGGTCGAGGGTGCGGGGGCTGTGCCGCCCCAGTGCCGCCCGGAGCCGCTCGCCGTCGACCGGGCGGGCGGGGTCGGCGGCGTCGTGCACGGTCCATTCGAGTTCGACGCCGGTGTGGGTCGGTGGGCCGGTCTTGAAGCAGATGCGCGCGAGGTGACCCTCGGCGGCGGCGGACTCCCGCAGCACGGTGGTCCGGTCGAGCTCCGGCGACGTCACCACGGCATGGGCCCCCTTCCCGGCCGACTTCCGTTCGGTGTCACCGTAACGCCACCCACCGTCATCGGCGCGGGCGTCGGTGGCCCCACGCACTCCTGTCTAGCAGACGAATTCCGCGCGGCCGGCCGGAACGTGCAGCGCAAACGGCCTCTCCCGGCCCGTCGCGACGGCCGGGAGAATCAGCGGCCGGGACCGACCGCGAGGGGCGTCAGTCGGTCGGGGTCGCAGTCGGGGTCGGGCTCGCCCCCTTCTTCGGCGGCTTGTCGGGCGACTTCTTCGCCGCCACGTCGGGCAGCAGTCGCCCGCAGAAGCCTTCGACCCGCTCCCGGCCGCCCGCCGCGGCCACCAGGCGCGCGAACGAGGGCCTGTCCAGGGCCTTCTCCCGCTGCGCCGGCTTCTTCGCCAGGTACGCGTTACAGAGTCCGCGCAGTTGTCCGGTCTGCTCCCGGGGCGCTCCCGGTGCGTCGCCGGCGGTGCTGCCGGGGGCGGGTGCGCCCGAGGTCGGGGCGGCGGAGGGGCGGGGCGGGGTCCCGGTGGGGCGGCCACCGGGGTCGCCGGTCGATCCGTCCCGGTGCGGCCTGGTGGTGGCCGGCGCCGGGGTCGGGGTGGCGGGGCGGGGCGGCGGGGCCGGGTCGTCGGCCCGGTCCAGCGTGACGGCGGCGAAGGCGGCGCCCGCGGTCGCGGTGACCGCGATCCCCGCGCCCCAGGCCACGGCGCCGGCGGTGAACCGGCGCCGGCGTGGCGACGGGACGGCTCCGGCGGCGGGGCCGGCCGCACGCGCCGCCCGGAAGGCCGCCAGGGCGTCCTGCTCCCCGGCCAGTTCGCCGGGGCGGGCGGGGGCGGCGGCGGCGGAGAGCAGCCGGGCGAGCGGCTCGGCGTCCGGCGTACGGGAGGCATCCGCGCGGGCGGCGTCGAGGAGCCGGTCGGACGCGCCGCGGTCGGCGGGCCGCTCGGTCCGGCGAAAGAACATCCAGGATCCCCTCACGTCAACCGTCCGCCGGTTCGGCGTGCGACGCCTGCCGCCGGCCGGTGCGCGGTCGGGGCGCCGCGGCGGCCTCGGGGGCGGCCGGCGACCGGCTCGGGTCGTGGCGTTCCATCAGGACGGCGAGCCGGCGCAGCCCCCGGTGGGCGGCGGTGCGCACGGCACCGGCCCGGCGGCCGAGTACCCGCCCGGCGGTCTCGGCGTCCAGCCCGACGACGGCGCGCAGCAGGACGGCCTCGGCCTCGCGGGGCGGCAGGGTGGCGATCAGCGCGAGCGCCGCCTCGGTGCCGATCGTCTCGCCGGCCCGTTCGGCCGTGTCGGCGTCGCCGGCCAGTTCGGCGAGCGCCTGCACCGGCACGGGCAGCGACGGACGACGGCGCTGCCGGCGCAGGTGGTCCATGGCCCGGTTGCGGGCGATGGTGACGGTCCAGGCCCGGAACTCGCCGCCGGTGAAGCCGGGCAGGTCGCGGGAGACCTGCAACCAGGTCTCCGAGGCGACGTCCTCGGCGTCCGCGCCGACCAGGGCGGTCAGGTACCGGAGCAGGCCGGGCTGGAGGCTGCGGTAGAGGAAGCGGAAGGCGTCCTCGTCGCCGGCCTGCGCCGCCACGACGGCCTCGTTCAGCTCACCGGCCATGTGGTCGCCGCTTCCGTCCCGTGGACACGCGCAGGCGGCGCACGCCCACGGGGGCGTGCGCGAGGCAAGCACGGTCCGGCAAACGGACCTGATCCCGCACCCTTCAGCCCCCCGCTGACCTGATCACGCCCGGGACCGCGTCGCCCGGACCGTACGTCTGGACTCCTGCCGTGGCGGCACGGCCGATGGCGCAGGTGCCGCGGCGACGCCGTGGGGCGGGCCCGAGTCGGGCTAACGCTAGGAGCGCCGGGTCGATCGGGGCAAGCCCGCCCCGGTGGGCAGAAGAGTGAGAATTATCTAGCCGTTCGGCCGGCACGTCGCCGTAACGGCGCGGCAGCCCGGGACGCTGCACCCCGTCGACGGGCGGAGGCGTCGGCGCATTCGACCAGCCCACGACGGACATGAGGGGAATGTCGTCACACACCGTCCACGGGCGCTCACAGCCTATCCGAGGCCGGTCCGGTCCCGCCGCCCCCGCCGCGCGGGCGGCGCGGTTCGACCCGACGACACGCGGCGCGCCGATCCCCGCCGGCCTGGGTACGGTAATGCTGTGTTGTCATCGGAGGTCGTACTCAGCGGTCGCTACCGCCTGGACGAGCGTGTCGCCACGGGCGGCATGGGCGACGTCTGGCGGGGCAAGGACCTCGTCCTCGGCCGGCAGGTCGCGGTCAAGGTCCTGCTGCCGGCGCTGGTCTCCGACCCCGACTTCATCGCCCGCTTCCGTGCCGAGGCCCGGATCATGGCCGCCCTGCGCCACCCGGGCATCGTCCAGGTCTTCGACAGCGGCGAGGACGACCTGCCCGACGGCGGGCGGGCCGACTACCTGGTCATGGAGTTCGTGACCGGCCAGCCGCTGTCCAAGCGGATCGAGGCCGTCGGGCGTCTCGACGTGGCCGAGACGATGGCGATCGTCGCGCAGGTCGCGCAGGCGCTGCACGCCGCGCACCTCGGCGGGATCGTGCACCGCGACGTCAAGCCGAGCAACCTGCTGGTGCAGGAGGACGGCAGTGTCGTGCTGGTCGACTTCGGTGTCGCCCGGTCGACCAACATCACCAGCATCACCAGCACGAACGCCGTGCCGGGCACCGCGCTCTACATGGCGCCGGAGCAGGCCGCCGGCCGGCCGGTGTCCGGCGCGACCGACATCTACGCCCTCGGCGCGGTGACCTACTGCTGCCTGAGCGGCAGCCCGCCGTTCACCGGCGACAACCCGCTGCAGGTCGCCGTGCGCCACCTCGACGACGAGCCGCCGGAGCTGCCGCACGACGTTCCGGAGGCGGTCCGCGCGCTGGTTTCCCGCGCCCTGGCCAAGGATCCGGCCGACCGGTTCAGCAGCGCGGCGGCGATGGCCGAGGCCGCGCGCGCCGCCGTGTCCGACCCCTCCGCGCCGACCGCCATGGTGCCCGCCGCCGCAGCGGCGGGAGGCGTCGATCCGGGCACCCGCACCGACGTGCCGGTCGCCGCGACCGTGGCCCGCCGGAGGCGACGCGGCACCCTGGTCGGCGCGGCGGCGGCGGTGCTGGTGGCGCTGGCCGGCCTCGGCGCGGCGCTCGGCATGACCAGCGAGGCCGACGCACCGGCGGTCAAGGTCCCGCAGGCGACCACCCCGGCAGCGGAGCCGAGCGGCGGCGCCGAGGCGCCGGTGAAGGAGGAGGACGCCCCCGTCGACCCCGGGCGGCCGTTCCGGCCCACCGGCTCCACCGCCAGCCCCTCGCCGTCGGCCACCGCGCCGCCGGTCTCGCCCCAGCCGAGCGGGTCGGCGGCTCCGGAGTCGCCGGATCCCACGAAGACCGACGATCCGCCGGTGGCGACGCCCAGCACCAGCACCGCCCCGACGCAGACCACGCCGCCGACGGAGCCGACCCCGACCCAGACCACCCCGGTCGAGCCGGCCAATCCGCCGGTGGTCTGAGCGCCGGCGCCCGGCCGCGTGATCCCGTGGTGACGCCACGTCGATCCCGCTGGCACCGATAACCCCAAACCGGACGTACGGGCACAGAAATCACTCTAGGCTCCCCAGCAGGCACTTTCCGCCCTCTGCCTCAGGAGCCCGGGTGAGCGTTGAGAAGTTGGTCGTCATCGGCCAGGGATACGTCGGCCTACCGCTGGCCATGCGAGCCGTCGAGGTCGGCCTGGACGTGGTCGGCCTCGACGTCGACTCCGACCGGGTCAAGCGGCTCGCGTCGGGCGAGTCGTTCGTCGAGGACATCCCCGCCGACCGGCTCGGCCGCGCGCTGGGCAGCGGCCGGTACCGGCCGAGCACGGCGTACACCGACGCGGAGGGCTTCGACATCTGCGTGATCACGGTGCCCACGCCGCTGCGCGACGGCACGCCCGACCTCAGCTTCGTGGAGCAGGCCGGCCGCGGCATCGGCCCGTACGTGCGGCCGGGCTGCACGGTGATCCTGGAGTCCACCACCTATCCCGGCACCACGGAGGAGCTGCTGCGCCCCCTGCTGGAGTCGGCCAGCGGGCTGCTCAGCCCGGGCGACTTCCACCTGGGCTACAGCCCCGAGCGGATCGACCCGGGCAACCCGACCTGGCGCCTGGAGAACACCCCGAAGGTGGTCTCCGGGATGGACGCGGTCGCCCTCGCCCGGGTGGACGGGTTCTACCGCCGGCTCGTGGAACGGACCGTGCCGGTGGACTCCACCCGGGTGGCGGAGCTGACCAAGCTGATCGAGAACACGTTCCGCCAGGTGAACATCGCCCTCATCAACGAGCTGACGATGCTCTCCCACCACCTCGACATCGACGTCTGGCAGGCGATCGAGGCGGCGGAGAGCAAGCCGTTCGGCTTCATGCCGTTCCGGCCTGGCCCGGGGGTCGGCGGGCACTGCCTGCCGATCGACCCGTGCTACCTGTCCTGGCAGGTCAAGCGGCGCCTCGGGCGGCAGTTCCGGTTCATCGAGCTGGCCAACGACGTCAACCACGAGATGCCCGAGCACGTGGCCCGACGGATCATGAACGGGCTGAACCGGGCCGGTCGCGCCGTCAGCGGGGCCCGGCTGCTGCTGCTCGGGCTGGCGTACAAGAAGAACACCGGTGACATGCGGGACTCCCCCGCCGTCGACGTGGCCCAGCGCCTGCAGGCCCTGGGCGCGGACGTCCGGGCGGTGGAGCCGTACGCGGAGCCGCACCAGATCCCGGGCGGCGTGCTCGTGGTGGAGCTGACCGAGCGGGAGGTGCGCGCGGCGGACGCGGTGGTGGTGGTCACCGACCACGACGACTTCGACTACGACCTGGTGACCCGGCACGCCCGGTACGTCTTCGACACCCGCAACCGGTGTGCCGGCCCGGTGGTGGAACGCCTGTAGGCCCGGCACCGCTGGCCGGTCCCGGCACCCGGACGGGGCGACGGGACCGGCCGGCGGCTGTCACTGGTCGCCGAGCGCCTCGACCACCGGCCGGGACAGCGCCCGGCGCGCCGGCAGCACCGAGGCGACCAGGGCGGCCAGCACCGCGACCCCGAGGATCAGACCGAGCTGCCCCACCGGCAGCACCACCGCGAAGTCGCCGCTGATCCGGGCCAGCAGGGCCATCGCGGCGGCGCTGACGCCGGTGCCGAGGCCCACCCCGAGCAGCGCGCCGACCAGCGCCGTCAGCACCGCCTCGACGGCCAGCATGGCGCGCATCCGTCCCCGGGTCAGGCCGACCGCCCGCAGCACGGCGTTCTCCCGGGTCCGTTCCACCACCGACAGGCTCAGCGTGTTGGCGACCCCGACCAGCGCGATCACCACGGCCAGGCCCAGCAGCGCGGTGACGAGGGCGAGCAGCATGTCGACCGTGGCCGTGAGCATCTTCTTGTACGCGCCCTGGTCCATCAGGTTGGCCGTCGGATACCGGGCGACCACCGCCTCGACGGCGGCCCGCGCCTGATCGCCGGAGACCCCGTCGGCGGGCTCGATCTCGGCCAGGAAGCCCCGCTCGTCGGGGAAGAGCGCGGCGAAGTCGGCGTCCACCACGTCGATCACGTGACCGTCGGGGACGGGGCTGCCGGCGAGTGCCGGTCCGTCGGCGGTGACGACCGCGGCCACCCGCAACGACCGGCCGCGCACGGTGACGGTGGAGCCGGTCGTCCAGCCCCGGGCCTCGGCCAGCTCCCGGTGCACCAGCACCCACCCGGGCCCCAACCGGTCGACGTCCCCCGCCACGACGCCCGTCAGCGTCCGGGCCACCAGGGCGGGGTGCGCGGCCTGGATCTGCACGCCGGCGGCGACGGCGCCACGCCGCTCGTGCACCACCGCCAGTTCGGGCCGGGCGCGCAGCTCGGCCACGAGTGGCGCCGGCAGGCTCCCGCCGATCCCGGTGACCAGCCAGTCGACCCCGATCTCGGCGTCCACGCTGCGCTCGATGCCGTCCTTGGTGCTGCGGGCGCCGACCACGAAGGCCGACACCAGACCGATCCCGATCACCAGGGCCGTGGCGGTCGCGGCGATCCGGCGCGGATTGCGTACGGCGTTCGCCACGGCCAGGCCGGCGGTGGCGCCGAACAGCCGGCGGGCCGGCCACCCCAGCACCCGGACCAGCGCCGGCACGAGCACCGGGCCGAAGAGCACGATGCCGAAGAAGGTGAGCACGCCACCGGCGGCCACGAGCACCACCTGGACGGCGTACGCGGCGCCGACCAGCGCGGCGATCCCGGCGGCGAAGACCAGCGCCCCGACGGTCAGCCGGAGCCGGCCGGCGCCCCGGGCGGGCTGGACCGCCGCGTCGGTGAGCGCGGCGACCGGGGCGATCCGGGTGCCCCGCCACGCGGGCAGCAGGGCGGCGCCCATCGTGATCGCCGTGCCGAGGAGCAGGCTGACCAGCACGGTCGAGGCGGTGACCGTGAGCCCGCCGGGGGCCGGCGCGTCGAGGCGCGCCATCACCTGGTTCATGCCGCCGGCCAGGGCCACGCCGATCAGCACGCCGGCCGCGGAGGCGACCAGCCCGAGCAGCGCGGCCTCCAGCAGCGCGGCGCGGAACAGCTGGCCCCGGGTCGCGCCGACCAGCCGCAGCAGCGCGGTCCGCCGGGTCCGCTGCGCCAGCACGATCGCGAAGGTGTTGGCGATGACGAAGCCGGCGACCACGACCGCGACCCCGGCGAAGGTCAGCAGCGCCATGTTGAACTGCTGGAGGTCGCGGACCGCGTCGGTCACGGCGTCGTCGAGGATCCGCTGCCGGGTCTTGACGGTCGCGCCGGCTCCGACGGCCTCGGCGGCCCGTCCGGCCAGCGCCTCGTCGGCCGTGCCCGGCCGGGCGGCCACCATGATCCGGTCGTAGCCGCGTTGGCCGGTCACCGCGAGGGCGTCCGCGCCGACCAGGCCGATGAACGGACCGCCGACGTCGCGGGCGGTGCCGGCCACGTCGACCGTGCCGACCAGCGTGTACGGGCGGGCCGCTCCCCCGCCGCCGCCGACGCGTACGGGCGCGCCGAGGGCGAAGCCCTCCTCCTCGGCGGTCGCGGCGTCCAGCACCACCTCGCCGGGGCGGTCGGGCAGCCGGCCGGCCACCACGTCGTACGAGCGCAGCGCCTCGTCGACGGGGATGGCGGCGAGGACGGCGTAGCCGAGCACGGGGCGGCCGTCGGCGCCGACGACGCCGCCGGAGCCGAGCAGTTCCCCCTCGGCGGCGGCGACCCCGTCGACGGAGCGCACCTTCTCGACCAGCGCGACCGGCAACGGGTCGTCGGTGGTGGAGTGGACGGCGAGGTCGGTGTGCCTGTCGAACGCCCCGGCCCGCTCGTACGCGCCGGTGCGCATCCCGTCGACGAAGATCAGCGTGCCGGCGATGAACGCGACGCCGAGCACGATGGCCAGCGAGGAGAGCATCAGGCGCAGTGCCTCGGCGCGGAGCTGGCGCAGGGTCGTCCTGATCACCGGGTCACCGCCTCGCGGCCGGCGGCCGGCACGCGCGCCGGGTCGAGGCCGGCGAGCGCGTCGAGCACGCGCTCGGCGGTCGGCGCGGTGAGGTCGCGCACCGGCCGCCCGTCGGCGAGGAAGACCACCCGGTCGGCGTGCCCGGCGGCCGACGGGTCGTGGGTCACCATGATCACCGTCTGGCCGAGGGTGTCGACGGCCTCGCGGAGCAGGCGCAGCACCTCGGCGCCGGAGTGGGAGTCCAGGTTGCCGGTCGGCTCGTCGGCGAAGATCACCCACGGCTTGGTGATCAGGGCGCGGGCGACCGCCACCCGCTGCTGCTGGCCGCCGGAGAGCTCGGCGGGACGGTGGCGCAGTCGGTCGGCGAGCCCTACCGCGGCGACGACCTGGCGCAGCCAGGCCCGCTCCGGCCGCCGGCCGGCGATCGCCAGGGGCAGCACGATGTTCTCCTCGGCGGTCAGCGCCGGCAGCAGGTTGAACTTCTGGAACACGAAGCCGACCCGGTCGCGGCGCAGCAGGGTGAGCCGCTTGTCGTCAAGGCCGGCGAGGTCGGCGTCGCCGATGCGCACGCTGCCGGAGGTGGGCCGGTCCAGGCCGGCGAGGCAGTGCATGAGGGTGGACTTGCCGGAGCCGGAGGGGCCCATGATGGCGGTGAACCGGCCGGCGGCGAACTCGACGTCGACACCGTCGAGGGCGACGACGGCGGCCGGGCCGGCGCCGTACCGCTTGGACAGGCCGCGGGCGGTGACCGCGACGCCGGCGGTGGCGTGCGCGGGAGGTGCGACGGACACGTGGAGCTCCCCGTGGAGATCGTGGCTGGGACGTCTCCGACGCTATGGGCGCCGCCGGTCCGGCCGCGTCCACCCGCGCGTGGTGATCCCGCTGCGACCTGGGGAGCCCCTGACGGGGTGGGCCCGTACGACCTGGGTCGTAGGCCGGCTCAGCCGCCGGGGGTGACCAGCCCCGTCTCGTACGCCAGCACCACGGCCTGCACCCGGTCGCGAAGCTGGAGCTTGGCGAGGATCCGCCCGACGTGCGTCTTCACGGTGGCCTCGGCGACGTGCACCCGGGCGGCGATCTCCGCGTTGGAGAGGCCCTGCGCCACCAGCAGGAGGATCTCCCGCTCGCGTTCGGTGAGCTGGTCGATCCGGGGGTCCTCGGCGGGCCCGGGGCCGAGCCGGCCGGCGAACCGGTCGAGCAGCCGCCGGGTGATGGACGGGGCGACCACCGAGTCGCCCCGGGCAACCACCCGGATGGCCGCCAGCAGCTCCTCGGGCGGGACGTTCTTGAGCAGGAAGCCGCTGGCGCCCGCCTGGAGCGCGGCGAAGGCGTCGGCCTCGGTGTCGAAGGTGGTGAGCACCAGCACCCGCGGCCCTCCGGCGGGACGCTCCTGGCAGATCCGGCGGGTCGCCTCCACCCCGTCCATGGTCGGCATCCGGACGTCCATCACCACGACGTCGGCCTCCACGCGGGCCAGCAGCCGCAGGGCGTCGGCCCCGTCGATCGCCTCGCCGACGACCTCCAGGTCCGGCTGGGAGCCCAGCACCATCCGGAAGCCGGCGCGGACCAGGGCCTGGTCGTCCACGATCACCACGCGGACCGTCATGCCGCCGTCACCTCCGTCGTCGGGGACGTCGACGGTAGCGGTAGCCGCGCCTCGACCTGCCAGCCCCCGGCGAGCCGGGGGCCCGCGGTGAGGCTGCCGTCGTACACGCCGACCCGCTCGCGCATGCCCACCAGGCCGTGCCCGCCGGACGGCGCGGGACTGACCGGCGGCGCGCCGCGCCCGTCGTCGACCACCCGGACCACCACGGCGTCGCCGGCGTGCGCGACGGTGACCTCGACGTCGGCGCCGACCCCGGCGTGCTTCAGGGCGTTGGTCAGTCCCTCCTGTACCACCCGGTAGACGGTCAGTTCCAGCCCGGGCGGCATCGGCGCCGGTTCCCCGGTGACCGCGTGCCGGGTTCGGAGGCCGGCGGCGCGGAACCGGTCGAGCAGGGCGGGCAGTTCCGCCAGCGCCAACCGGCGGTGCGCCGGGTCGGCGGTCGTCCCGGCGTCGCCGGGCGCACCCGCCGCGCCGGGCCCGGCCTGCGCGTCCGGCGCGTCGGGCTCCCGCAGTACGCCGACCAGCCGGCGCATCTCCTCCAGCGCCTGCCGGCCGGTGTCGGCGACCACCTTCACCGCCTGGCGGGCGGTCTCCGGGTCCCGGTCGAGCGTGAACCGCGCCCCGTCGGCCTGCACGATCATCACCGCCATGCTGTGCGCCACCACGTCGTGCAGTTCCCGGGCGATGCGGGTGCGTTCCTCCGCGACCGCGGCGCGCGCCTCCGCCTCGCGTTCCCGCTCCAGGGTGGCGGCCCGCTCCTCCAGGCTGAACACGTAGAGCCGGCGGGTGCGCACGTTCAGCCCGACCAGCCAGACCGCCCCGGTGACCAGCCCGTAGTAGATGGCCGCCGCCCACCAGGCGATGGCTCCCGAGGTCTGGAGGCCGGCGAGCACCACCCCGACGGCGGCGCCGATCCCGGCGAGGACCCCGTCGCGGAGCCGGTCGGCGTACTTGACGACGCTGTAGAGGGCGATCAGCACCGCGATGTCGAAGGGCAGCGGCCCCCACCCGGCGACGACCTGCACCATCGCGAGGGCGGCCACCACGGCGGCGACCGCCGACGGGTGGACCCGGCGGAACAGCAGCGCCACCGCCATCGCGGCTCCGACCAGGGTGGCCCTGCCACCGCCGGGCTGGTTCGCCATGCCGGCGAGGCCGAGGAGCGCCACCGTGGCGGAGACGAAGGCGTCGAAGGCGACGCCGCGCAGGGGGCGGCCGAGGATCGCGCGGTTCACGGTCACCCAGCGTACGTGCCGCAGGTCAGGGGGTCACTCCGCCCCGAGGCCGGGCCGGCCGCCCGACCGGGTCAGGCCAGCAGTTCGCGCATCCGGTCGATCTCGACGGTCTGCTCGGTGGCGACGGAGTTGGCGAACTCCGCCAGGGTGAGGTCGGCGCCGACCTTGAGCAGGTCCGTGGCCATCTGGACCGCGCCCTGGTGGTGCTCCGTCATCATCCGCACGAAGAGCCGGTCGAACTCGGCGCCCCGCGCGGCCGCGAGCTGCCGGATGGCCTCGGGCGTCTGCATGCCCCGCATGCCGTCGTGGTCGTGCCCGGCCACCTCGGTGGAGAGCCCGCGCGCCTGTAGCCAGCCCCGCATCAGGCCGATCTCGGGGCCCTGGCTGGCCCGGATCCGCTCGGCGAGGGCGCGCAGGGCCGGGTTGCCGGCGCGGTCACCGGCCATCTCCGCCATCTCCAGCGCCTGGGCGTGGTGCGGGATCATCATCCGGACGAACCAGACGTCCATCGAGTTGTGCCGGGCCGCGGTCGCGTCGGGCAGCTCCTCGGCGGGCCGGACCGCGGCGGTCTCGCCGGGCCGACCGGGAACGATCACCGCGGGTCGGCTCGGACCGGCCGGGGCGGACGTCGGGGCGGCGGCCTGTCCCGCCGGCACCGCGGTCGGGCCGCCGGCGGAACGGGACAGGAGGACGACCGCCACCGTCAGCAGACACGCGGCTGTGACGACGGCGAGGATCCGCGCGCGCGGGTTGGTCATGGGCCACTCCCCCCGGTAGAGGTCATGGCGATGCTATCCATCGATGAACGGGCTAAGATGTGACTCACATCACATCGATGGAACTCTTTGGGTTGTAAGGTGTGCACCATCGTCATCCCCTTGCGAAGGACGTCGCCGATGACCAGTTTCCGCACCTTGCGGGCCAGGCGGCTCACCACCGTGAGCCTGGCCGCGGCCGGTCTACTCCTCGCCAGCGTCGCCACCGCCACGCCGGGAACTGCCGGCGTGGCGGCACAGTCCGCCCCCTCGGGCACGGCGGACACCACCAACACCATCCCGGGCGTCGACGAGATCGTCAGCAGCCCCAACCTCCGGCAGGTCGCCAACCTGCCGAAGCAGGCTCCGCTGAACGCCACCAACAGCGACCTCGCCTTCCAGGGCCGCTACGCCTTCGCCGGCAACTACAACGGCTTCGTCGTCTACGACATCTCCCGGCCGACCGCGCCGACGGTGGTGTCGCAGGTCTACTGCCCCGGATCGCAGAACGACATCTCCGTCCACGGTGACCTGCTGTTCCTCTCCACCGACTCCTCCCGCAGCGACGACTCCTGCAACAGCACCAGCGCGCCGGCGACGGAGAAGGCGTCCTGGGAGGGCATCAAGGTCTTCGACATCAGCGACAAGGCCAACCCCCGCTACGTCAAGGCGGTGGAGACGGCCTGCGGGTCGCACACCCACACGCTGGTGCCGGGCAAGGACCGCAAGGCCGTCTACCTGTACGTCTCCTCCTACAGCCCGCGGGCGGAGTTCCCCGACTGCCAGCCCCCGCACGACTCCATCTCGATCGTGAAGGTGCCGGTGAAGTCGCCCACGGACGCGGCGGTGGTGGCCACCCCGAACCTCTTCCCGGACGGCGGCTACGAGGGCCGGCCCGGCGGTTCGGCGACCACCGGCTGCCACGACATCACGGCGTACCCGGAGAAGAACCTCGCCGCGGGCGCGTGCATGGGCGACGGCGTGCTGATGGACATCTCGGACCGGGAGGCCCCCCGGCTGATCAACCGGGTCCGGGACACCGTCAACTTCGCGTTCTGGCACTCGGCCACGTTCAACAACGCCGGCACCAAGGTGGTCTTCACCGACGAGCTGGGCGGCGGCAGCGCGGCCACCTGCAACGAGGCCGTCGGACCGGAGCGGGGCGCCAACGCCATCTACGACATCACCGGTCGCGGCGACGCCCGGACGATGGTCTTCCGCAGCTACTACAAGATCCCCCGGATGAACGCCGACACCGAGAACTGCGTGGCGCACAACGGCTCGCTGATCCCGGTGCTCGGGCGCGACATCATGGTCCAGGCGTGGTACCAGGGCGGCATCTCCGTCTGGGACTTCACCGACTCGGCCGACCCGCAGGAGATCGCGTTCTGGGAGCGGGGTCCGATCTCGATCGACCGGCTCGTCGGCGGCGGCTCCTGGTCGGCGTACCACTACAACGGCTACATCTACTCCAACGACATGGCCAAGGGCCTCGACGTCCTCAAGCTGACCGACTGGCGGACCTGGACGGCGAACCTCGTCCGCTACCGCGAGCTGAACGTGCAGACCCAGCCCAGCTACCTGAGCTGGTAGTCGCAGCGCGCCGACGGGCCCGACCCCACGGGGGTCGGGCCCGTTCGTGTCCCTCGTGGACGCGCCGGTCAGCCGGCCGGCGGAAACGGGTCGTCCTGGTAGGTGTACTCCGTCTCGATCTTGCCGTCGGACGTGTGCACGACGAGCTGGCTCGGCTCGTTGCCGTGCGCCGCCCGGCGCCCCGCCTCGACGGCGAGCTGCTTGGTGTCGAACGTGCCGACGACCTGGTTGCCCTGCTCGACCTTCCAGCCGCCGTCGTTCGGTACGACGTGGTACTGGTTGCGCTTCATGTCAGTCACCCGCCTCTCGGTCAGGCCACCGGGATACCCGGGCCCCGGAGGTGGAAAACCCTCCTCCGTGGACAAACCGTCCGTCGCCGCCGCCCGGAGGGTGCTGACCACCCGTTACGTGGCCGGGATCCGGTCGAGCTGCGCGCGGATCGCCTCCGGCGTCAGCGCGGGCCGGCCGCCCGGGTGCCCGACGGTGGCGCCGGCCGCCGCGACCGCGTGCCGGGCGACCCGCTCCCGGGGCTCGCCGCGCAGCACGCCGAGGGTCAGCGCGGCGACGAACGCGTCCCCGGCACCGGTGTCGTCCACGGTGGGCGTCTCGCTCAGCGGCACGAACAGCTCGCCGTCCGGCCAGACGAACGCGTTGCCCTTCCCGGCCACCTCGACGGCCAGCAGCGACGGGCCGCGGCGCAGCAGCTCACGCCCGGCGGCGAGCCCCGCCTCGACGTCGCGCGGCGCGTGGCCGGTGATCAGCTCGACCTCCTGCGCGTCGGCCCGCAGCACGTCGGCGAGGGCGAGCAGCGCGTCGGCGTCGGCCGCGTCGGTCGGCGCGCCGTCGAGCACGACCAGCCGGCCGGCCTCCCGGGCGGTCCGGGCCGCGGCCAGGGCGGCCCGCGCCGGCTGCTGGAGCTGCACCAGTACGGCCCGCGCGGCCCGCAGCGCGGATGCCGCCCCGGCGACGTCGTCGCAGGTGAGCAGGGTGGCCTCGGCAACGTCCTCGAGGTAGCGCCAGTCGGCGTCGGCGTCCACCACGTCGACGATGAGCGCGGTCGGCGTGCCGGGCCGGCGCCGTACCCACTGGACGTCGATGCCGTCGGCCCGCGCCAGCGCCAGCAGGCGCTCCCCCACCTCGTCGTCGCCGACCACCCCGAGCAGGCCGACGGCGGCGCCGAGCTGCGCCAGCCCGACGGCCTGGTTGGCCCCCTTGCCGCCGAGCAGCTCGCGCCGCCGCCGTACCGGTGCGGTCCCGCCGGCCTCCGGCACCTCGTCCACCCGCAGCACGAGGTCCCGCGCCACCTGCCCGACCACCATCACGTCCAGTCCCGCCATGCCCGGACCACTACCCGCGGGCGCCCGGGTTGATCCGCACCGGGCGGTAGGCGTCGCCGGTCGCGTGGCGCGCCCCGGCCGACGACGCGAGGGGTGGGTGGCGCGCGGTCAACCGGGCAGCGGCGCCTCGTCGCCGCGCGTGCGGCGCGGCCCGACCAGCCGGCGCACCATCGGGGCGGCGTTCCACTTCGCCGCGCCCACCAGGTCGCGGGCGTGCTCCAGGACGGTGTAGTCGGGCCGGGCCCGGCCGTCGGCGATGGCCCGGTCCAGGTCGTTGCCGCACCGGGTCAGCACGCTGTCGAAGTCGCGGCGCACCGGTTCGAGCAGGTGGTAGCCGAACGAGCGGTGCAGCCGGGCGAAGAGCGGCTTGTAGAGCCGGGCCCGCTCGTGCAGCCCCGAGGAGTACGACATCGGGTTCTTCGGCCGGCGCCGGACGTAGTCGGGCAGCAGGTCGGCGAAGGCCCGGCGGACGATCCACTTCTCCTGCCCGTCGCGCATCTTCAGCCCGATCGGCAGCCGCATCGCCAGCTCGACCAGGCTCAGGTCGAGAAACGGCACGCGGGCCTCCACCCCGTGCCCCATGCTGGCCCGGTCGACGCGCTGCAACTCCGTACGGCAGAGGTTGCGGATCTTGTGCAGGAAGAGCCGGCGGGACGCCTCGGGGCCGACCTCGTGGTACATCGGGTAGCCGCCGAACAGCTCGTCGGAGCCGTCGCCGGTGAGCACCACCTTCACGCCCAGCTCCCGCAGCCGGCGGAACAGCGGCACGGTGACCACCGCGTTGATGATGTCGCCGTACTCGGTCAGCTCGGACATCCGGATGGCCTCCCGGATGTCGGCCAGCCGGATGTCGCGCGGGCGCAGCTCGACCACCTCGTGCGGCACCCCCAGGTCCTTCGCGAGCCGCCGCGCGTACGCGACGTCGGGGCTGTCGGGCACACCGACCGTGACGGCGACGCAGTCGGGGTGCATCTCGCGCACGTGCAGCAGGGCCAGCGAGCTGTCCAGCCCGCCGGAGAGCACCACCCCGACGGTGAGGTCGGTGTCCACCCGCATCCGGATGCTGTCGGTGAGGGCGGCACGGACGAGCAGGGCGGCCTCGTCCGGGTCGTCCACCACCGGCAGCCCGTCGCCGAGGGTGAGCAGGTCGACGTACGCGCGCAGCCGGACCGGCCCGTCGGGCTCGACCCAGCCGTGGTGCCCGGGCGGCACCTCGACGATCGGCACGCGGTGCCCGACCAGCGCCTTGACCTCGCTGGCGACGTGCAGGCAGCCGGGCGTCCGGGCCCAGTACAACGGCTTGACGCCGAGCGGGTCCCGGACCAGGTAGGCCCGGCCGGTGGCCCGTTCCACGACGGCGAAGGCGTACTCGCCGCGCAGCCGGGTCACCATGCCCTCGCCCCACTGCAGGAACGCGGCGAGCACCACCTCGGTGTCGCCGGTGCCGCGGAAGCGGTGTCCCAGCCGGACCAGTTCCGCGCGCAGCTCAGGATGGTTGAAGACCTCGCCGTTATAGCAGAGCAGCCACCGCTCGTCGGCGGAGGCCCACGGCTGCACGGCGCGTTCGCGGTCCACGATCGGCAGCCGGCGGGTGCCGGTGAGCAGGCCGTTCTCGTAGCGGGTCTCGGTGACCTCGCCGCGTGGGGCGAGGGTGGCGAGCATCCGCCGGAAGATCGTCGGATCGGCCTCGGGGCCGAGGCTCAACGCGATGCCGCACATCGGCTCAGACCCCCATCTCGGCTTCGTACGCCCGGCGCAGCCGCCGCCGCGCCGCCGGCGCGAGGCAGACGTGCCAGGCCTGGCCCTCGTCGACCACGTTGACCTCGCCGGCCCGCTGCCGGGCCAGCAGCAGCTCGGCCAGGGTGTCCCGCGCGCCGAAGCGACCGAACCACTCCATCTCGACGTCGACCGCCCAGCCGAGGCAGTGCCCGCTGGGCATCATGGCCGCGTACCCGAGTCGGCGCAGCCGGTGCTGGTGCTCGGCGCTGCGGACCAGGCTGGTCACCCACAGCGGCGGCGTGGCGGGCGGGGTGCTGGCGGCGAACTGCCGGGCGACGTCGTTGAGCAGCGCCACCATCTCGCGGCGGGCCCGCCGGAACCGCAGTCCGGCGGTGCGCGGCGTGGCGTCGGGCCGCAGCCGGCGCCGTGCCGCCCGCAGCCCGCGGCGGAGCAACGTCCGTGGCTGCTCGGTGTAGCGGAAGCGCAGCAGGTCCCGGCGGCGCAGCCACTCCAGGTCCACCAGCTCGGGGCTGGCGTCGACCTGGGCGTCGGTGAGGTAGGTCGGGGCATCGCGCCACCACATCACGTCGACGCGGGAGAGCAGGTAGATCCGGACCAGCGCGGTGAGGTCGGCGGCGGAGCTGCGCGCGTTGGGCTGGTAGCGCGCCATCTCCAGCAGCAGCGTCTCGCGGGCGCCGACGAGCCCCTGCGGGGTGGCGTCGAGCACTGCGGCGATCGCGGGCTCGCGCAGTCGGTCGTCGATCAGCACCTGCCGCGCGGCGGTGCAGGACGCGCCGGCCAGGGCGCCGACCTCGACCAGCAGCTCGGCCACGGCCGCCCGGTAGGCGTCGAGGTCCGGCACGGCGGCGGGCCGCGCCGGGGTGGAGAACGCGCGCCGCCGGGCCGGGGCAGCGGGTGTGACGGAGGAGCCGGGCTGCTGTCCCGGGCTTCGGCTGGGCACTCGCATGGTCGGGTCCTCTCTCCCGTCACGACATCACTGTGCATCGCCCTGCACACACCGTAATCGGGCCGGACGGGAGAAGTCCGAACAATCCTCCTATCTACTCCTATGGAATGGCCATGGGGTGCGGCCGGGCACGAACCGCTACGGCCGGGACGCCGCGCTCAACCCCTGCACCTCGGCGTACGAGGGCGGTTCCGGGTGCGACCCGCCGCCGGCCCGGACGGCGTCCAGGGTGTCCAGGGCGGCGCCGAGCGCGGCCCGGAACAGCAGCGAGCCCGTGCTGACCCGGGCCACGCCGAGCGCCCCCAGTTCGGCGAGGGTGGGTCCGCCCGGCCGGTGCAGCACATTCAGGGGCAGGTCGATGCCGGCGACGAGCGCGCCGATCGTCCCGGCGTCCGGCGCCGCGGGCACGAAGATGCCGTCCGCGCCGGCGGCCGCGTAGGTACGGGCCCGGGCGAGGGCCTGCGGCAGCGGGTCGGGGGTGCCGAGCCACCACGTGTCGGTGCGGGCGTTGACGAACAGGTCCGGCACCGCGGCCTTGACGGCGGCCACCTTGGCCGCCGTCAGCTCCGTCGGGTCGAGGGTGCCGTCGGCGCGGCCGTCCTCGATGTTGATCCCGACGACGCCCAGGGCGGCCAGTTCGGCCGCCAGGTCGGCGACGGCCGCCGGGTCGTCGTCGCAGCCCGCCTCCACGTCGACGCTGAGCAGCACCGGAAGCCTGCGCAACGCCCGGGCCAGCCGGACGTTCTCGGTCCGGGTGGCCGCCGCCGCGTCCGGCAGGCCCGCGGCCGCCGCGACGCCGAGGCTCGTGGTGCCGACCGCCTCATGTCCGCGCGCGACGAACGCGGCGGCGCTGGCGTAATCCCAGGCGTTGGGCAGCAGCAGCGGCCGATCGGCGTGGTGCAGGGCGTGGAAGGCGGCACAGCGCTCGTTCATCGGATCTCCAAGTCGATCGTCGTCGGGACGCGCAGCAGCGCGTGTGGTTCGTGGGTCAGCGGGGCGGGCACGGTCCGGCAGCGGTGGCGCAGCACCCGCACCACCCCCGTGGCCAGGGCCACGGCGTGCCGCTCGCCGGGGCAGCCGCGCGGTCCCGCGCCGAAGGTCAGTGCCGCGCCGGGCCGGCCGGGCGTGAACCGGTCCGGGTCGGCGTGCGCGGCGGGATCCCGGTTGGCGGCGTCGAAGCGCAGCAGCACCTCCTCGCCCGCCGCCAGGTCGCGGCCGGCCAGCCGTGCCGGCGCGACCGCGACCCGCCGGGTCCCCCGCACCGGCGGGTCGAGCCGGAGCACCTCGGCGACCAGGTCGCCGGTCGACACGGTCGCGGGCAGTGCCAGGCCGTGGCCGGTCGCGGCGCCGATCAGCCCGGCGGTCGCGTCGCATGCCTGCACCAGCAGCCCGATCCGGTTCGCCACCGCCTCGGGCGGGCCCGGCGGCGTCATGCCGAGCAGCGCCGAGACAGCCCGGTCGGCTGCGGCGACCCGCGCCGCGTCGGCGCCGGGGTGGTAGGCCGCCGCCACGGCGGTCACCGCCGGCACGGCCGCCACCGGATCGGCGAGCCCGAGCCACGCCGCCAGCACCCGCAGCGGTACGTGGCGCGCGAGCCGGGACATCACCTCCAGCCGGTCGCCGGCACGGTCGAGCACCTCCCCGGTGAGCCGGGCCGCGGCAGCACGCAGTTCGTCGTGATCGACCGCGGCCAGCGCGGCGACCCCGGCGGCCCGGCGGGCCGGGTGCCGGTGCGGGGCGCTGAACCGGCTGACGGTGCCGCGCAGCCAGGCCAGCGTGCCGGGCGCCCCACCCGGGGCGACGGGCACCTGACAGGCCGGGTCGGCGAGCACCGCCCGCACGTCGGCGTGGCGGGTCACCGTCCAACCGGTGTCAGGGTGACGGGTGGGCGGTCCGCACGGTGGGGTGTCGGGCGCGGGCGCGATCACGAGGTCGTCGACGGTCACCGGGCGACGGTAGGGCCGCGACACTTCGGCCGCCCCCGAAATGTCCGCCACCGAGCACGAGCGGCGCCACGACCCGCGGGCCGAGCGGACCGGAACCCGCGCCTTCGCACCAGACGAGCACGGTGGACACCAGGGCGCGTCGGCCGCGCCACCGGCCGCCGCGTCGGAGCGCTGGGCTGACACTGCCGACGGATACTCGGCGCTGCAGGCCGGCTTCGATCATGCAGTTATGGTGGGCGTCGTGTCCGGATCGCACCCTATCGGGACGCCACAATTGCATGATCGACCCGGGCTGCCCGGGGAGGCGGGGGATCTTGGTAAGGGAGGGCCCCTGGGGCGGCCGTTGCGTGCCAAGATCCCGGACGCGCCGGGCGGATGCCGCAGCTCTCGACCCCTTCGCTTTGCATGCTCGGACGCACCAGCTACGGAATGTAAGCGAAGGCGTGCATCTCCAGAGCGCACGTGCCAGGAAAGGCCAGCTCAGGGGCATGGTGCGTCGATGGGTGCAGAGCAAAGGGGGTCGACGGACCCACGCGGCCGGAGCGTCGACCGCTACGGTCAGCAACAATCCCCAATCATTACCGTCAGTTATGCGACGCGAGAGGCGCGAGAGGCGCGAGAGGCGCGAGAGGCGCGAGAGGCGCGAGAGGCGCGAGAGGCGCGAGAGGCGCGAGAGGCGCGAGAGGCGCGAGAGGCGCGAGAGGCGCGAGAGGCGCGAGAGGCGCGAGAGGCGCGAGAGGCGCGAGAGGCGCGAGAGGCGCGAGAGGCGCGAGAGGCGCGAGAGGCGCGAGAGGCGCGAGAGGCGCGAGAGGCGCGAGAGGCGCGAGAGGCGCGAGAGGCGCGAGAGGCGCGAGAGGCGCGAGAGGCGCGAGAGGCGCGAGAGGCGCGAGAGGCGCGAGAGGCGCGAGAGGCGCGAGAGGCGCGAGAGGCGCGAGAGGCGCGAGAGGCGCGAGAGGCGCGAGAGGCGCGAGAGGCGCGAGAGGCGCGAGAGGCGCGAGAGGCGCGAGAGGCGCGAGACTGCCGGGTCTCCCGAAGGCCGGCCTCGACGTGCCGTCCGAACAGGCCCCGCACGTGACGCACCGACCGACGGCAACAGGCGTGTCGCGCGGCTCGCGCTTCGGGCCCATCGCGGCAGTCAGGCGCGGCCGCCGCCGGTGTCCGGCGCCGCGTCCGGCGCGAGGTCGGCCGGGGCGAGGCCGAACGCGGCAGCGAGCGCCGGGCCGCCGGCCGGGGTCAGCCGGAGCGACCGGTCGCCGCCCCGGACCAGCCAGCCCGCGTCGAGGAACCGGCCGCACAGCGCCGCGCCGAGCGCACCGGCCAGGTGCGGGCGGCGCTCGGTCCAGTCCAGGCAGTCGCGCACGAGGGGGCGGCGCGCGGACCGCAGCGGGTCGAGGGGCACCCCCAACCCGTCCAGCCAGCCCAGCCCGGCCGGGGTCAGCGCCAGCCCGCCGGCGTCGTCGAGCAGCCCGCGCGCCAGCAGCCGGTCGCGCAGCAGCACCCCGAGGCGTCCGGCCAGGTGGTCGTAGCAGGTGCGGGCGTACGCCAGGGCGGCGCCGGCGCGGGCGGCGCGCAGCGAGCGGGCCGGCTCCGGCCGACCGGGGGCGTGGCCGGCCAGGTCCTCGACGAGTTGGGCGACCGAGGGACCGGCGAGCCGGAGGTAGCGGTGCCTGCCCTGCCGCTCCTCGACCAGCAGGCCGCCCCGGACCAGGCGAGTGAGGTGGTCACTGGCCGTGGAGGGTGCCACGCCGGCGAGCCGGGCCAACTCCCCGGCCGTCCACGCCCGGCCGTCGAGCAGGGCCAGGCAGATGGTGGCCCGGGTGTCGTCGGCGAGCAGGGTGGCGAGCCGGGCAAGGGCCCGGCCCCGCGTGGTGGCGGTGGTCACCGCCCCATGTTGACACGGGCACCCTTCGGCGCCCGCCGAACGTTCGTCGAGCCTTTACAACGTTGTATCCAACGTTGTACAAACGGACTCGCACCGATCCTGATCGAACTCCCGCACCCGAGGCAGGTCTGATGCGACATCTCCGCCGCGCCGGGGCGCTCGCCGCCGTCGTCGGTCTGGTCCTGGCCGCGACGGCGTCCGCGCCGGCCGCCGCCGCACCCGAGCCCCGCTACCGCAACCCCGTCTCGGCCGGGTTCGCCGACACCTTCGCCGACCCCGTGATCGTCCGTGGTGAGGACGGTTTCTGGTACGCGTACGGCACCACCGACCCGCTGCGCGAGGGCGAGGGGACGTTCCACGGGGTCCCCATCGCCCGCTCGACCGACCTGGTCGGCTGGACGTACGTCGGAGACGCCTTCGGCGCCGGCCAACGCCCGGCGTACGCGGCTCCCGGCGCCGGCTTCTGGGCCCCCGACGTGCGCCGGATCGGCGACCGCTGGGTCATGTACGTGACCGTCACCGACACGACCGTGTCCCCCGACGGGGGCGACTTCGCCATCGGGGCGGCCACCGCGCCCACCCCGACCGGCCCGTGGACCTTCGCCGACGAGCCCGTGGTCGCGCCCCGCCCCGGCGGTGGCGGGGGCTGGCTGTGGACGATCGACCCGAGCCAGTTCACCGACATCGACGGCAGGCACTACCTCTACCACGGCAGCTACTACGGCGGCATCTCGGTGACCGAGCTCTCCGCCGACGGGCTGCGCGCGGTCGGCTCACCCACCCTGGTCGCCGTCGACAACAAGTTCGAGGGCAGCCACGTGGTACGCCACGACGGCTGGTACTACCTGTTCGCCTCCACGGCCAACTGCTGCGCCGGCCCGGCCACCGGCTACTCCGTGCACGTCGGCCGGTCCCGCGAACCGCGCGGGCCGTTCGTCGACCGTGACGGCATCTCGCTGACCGCCTCCCGGGCCGGCGGCACGCCGGTGCTCGCCCAGAACGGCAACCGGTGGATCGGCACCGGCCACAACGGCTTCCTCACCGACCTCTCCGGCCAGGACTGGATCGTCTACCACGCGATCGACCGCGCCGACCCGTACCTGGACGAGCCGTTCGGCATCAACGAGCGGCCGATGCTGCTGGACCGCCTCGACTGGATCGACGGCTGGCCGACGGTGAACGCCGGTGCCGGCCCCTCCGACGGCCCACGGCCCGCGCCGGTCACCACCGGGCGGGTGGACGAGCGCTTCGACGCCGGGCTGGCCGGCTGGCGACGCGGCTCCGGGGACTGGCGGGTCGCCGACGGCCGGCTCACCGGCAGCGGCGCGCTGACCAACCGTACGACCGTGGGCGGGGACCTGCGGGCGGAGGCCGACCTGCGGCTTCCGGCCGCCGGGGCGGCCGGGCTCACGCTCGGCGACCGGGTCTCGGTGCGGGTGGACGCCGCCGCCGGCCGGCTGGTCGTCGCCGACGGCGGGCGCACCGCGAGCGCGCCGCTGCCTGCCGGCTTCGACGCCGCGGCCGGGCACCACCTCGCCGTCGAGGTACGCGGCCGGGACCTGGTGGCCGAGTTGAGCCCGGCCCGGCTCGGCGACCAGCTGGCGGTGGTGTCGCTTCGGCTGGCGCGGCCGGTGGCCGGGCGGCTCACGCTCACCGCGACCGGCGGGGCCGCCGGGTTCGACAACGTCAGCGTCGCCCGCCTGCACCGGCCGGTGCGCCACGCCGTCGCCGAGCCGCGGGCGGGCCGCCTGCTGCCGGCGTTCTCCGACGAGTTCACCGGCGGGCTGGACCCGGCGTGGCGGTGGGTCCGGCCGGACCCGGCGGCCACCGTGTCCGGCGGGGCGCTGCGCTGGCCGGTGCAGGGCGCCGACCTGACCGGCACCGGCAACACCGCCGGCGTGCTGCTGCGCGACGCGCCGGGCGGCGACTACGTCGTGGAGACGAAGGTGACCCTGGACCTCGGCGAGGAGACCGTCCGCAACTACCAGCAGGCCGGGCTGGTCGCCTACGTCGACGACGACCGCTTCGCCCGGCTGGCGCAGGTCGCGATCTGGAACACCAGGCAGGTGGAGTACGGCTACGAGCTGCCCTTCGCCGGCCAGCCGGTCTACGGCGGCAACATCGTCGGCACCCCGGCGAGCACCACCTGGCTGCGGCTGGCGCACCGGGTCGACCCGGGCACCGGCGAGCACGAGTTCCGGGCCGGCTCCAGCCGCGACGGGCGGAACTGGACGTGGGGCGGGGTGTGGACCTTCCCGGCCGACACCACTCCCCGGATCGGGCTGGTCGCGCACGGCGGCGCCGACCCGGCGGTCACCGCGCACTTCGACTACCTGCGCTTCCACCGCTGACCCGAACACGATCGGGCCCTCACCGTCCGGTGGGGGCCCGATCCCGTTCCAGGCACCCGGCGGCGGGGCACCCTGGCGTCACGTGCGGCGGCCGGCGCTGCCGACGTGGCTCCCCCGGTGGTCACCTGCGGCGGCCGGCGCTGCCGAGCGGGCTGACCGTCCGGCTCTGTCCGTCGTAGCTGCGCCCGGCGACGAAGGCCCCGTCGGGGCGGCCGACGCCCGCCACGGCGCGCGCCAGCCGGCGATCGGCGTCGCGGAAGCGCAGCGCCAGGCTCAGGTGCGGGCGCCAGTGCCCCGGCGCGTGCCAGGGACGCTGTCCCGGGGCCCCGGCGAGGACGTCCCAGACCGACGCGTGCAGGGCGGTCAGCTCCGGCGACGGGTGCACCAGCCACACCAGCGGGGCGCTGCCGTCGAGCACCGCGATCCGGTCCAGCCGCACGGGCAGGGGCAACCCCGCGTCGAACAGGTCGGCCAGCCGCCGCTGCGCGCCGGGCGGGAACTCGTCGACCGCGGCGAGGGTCAGGTGCGGCCGGTTCGTCGGGTGGGCGTTGCGGGCCAGGCTGGGCAGCCCCACCGCGGCCAGCCGCTCCCAGGCGCCGCGCACGGCGGCCTCCAGGTCGGGCGAGCAGACCAGTTCGACCGTACGCACGCCGCCAGGCTAGCCCGCCGCAGCACGGCGACGGGCGCCCGCCGGACCCGGCGTGGGCGCTCGTTGTGCCGGTCGGCGAAACGGCGTCGCGGCGGTGATGAAAAGCTTGACGGCATGAGTTCCGCACCCGTACGGCACGACCCGCCCACCGAGCCCGGCCCCGACACCCTCGACGACACGAGCCCCTTCGCGGACCTCGGACTACGCGCCGAGCTGCTGGGCGCGCTGACCGCCCTGGGCTACGAGGAGCCCACTCCGATCCAGCGGGAGGCCATCCCACCCCTGCTGGCCGGTCGGGACCTGCTGGGCCAGGCCGCAACGGGTACGGGCAAGACGGCCGCCTTCGCGCTGCCGCTGTTGCAGCGGATGCCCGACGACCGGCCCGGCGGCGCCCCGGTGGCGCTCGTGCTGGTGCCCACCCGCGAGCTCGCGGTGCAGGTCTCCGAGGCGTTCCACCGCTACGGCAAGGACCTGGGCGCGCGGGTGCTGCCGATCTACGGCGGGCAGCCGATCGGCCGGCAGTTGCGCGCCCTGGACCTCGGCGTCGACGTCGTGGTCGCCACCCCCGGCCGGGCGCTGGACCACATCGCCCGGGGCACGCTCGACCTGGGCTCGCTGGCCACGGTGGTGCTCGACGAGGCCGACGAGATGCTCGACATGGGCTTCGCCGAGGACATCGAGGCGATCCTGGAGCACGCGCCGGAGCAGCGCCAGACGGTGCTCTTCTCGGCGACGATGCCGGCGCGCATCGACGGGCTGGCCCGCAAGCACCTCACCGACCCGGTACGCATCCTCATCGCCCGCGAGCAGCCGGTGGCCGGCGAGGCGCCCCGGGTGCGGCAGAGCGCGTACATCGTCGCCCGGGCGCACAAGCCGGCGGCGCTGGGCCGGGTGCTGGACGTCGAGTCCCCCACGGCGGCGATCGTCTTCTGCCGCAGCCGCGAGGAGGTCGACCGGCTCACCGAGACCATGAACGGCCGGGGCTACCGGGCCGAGGCGCTGCACGGCGGGATGAGCCAGGAGCAGCGCGACCGGGTGATGGGCCGGCTGCGCACGGGCACCGCCGACCTGCTGGTGGCCACCGACGTGGCCGCCCGCGGCCTCGACGTCGAGCAGCTCACCCACGTGGTCAACTACGACGTCCCGTCGGCCCCCGAGTCGTACGTGCACCGCATCGGCCGGGTCGGCCGGGCCGGGCGGGAGGGCGTGGCGATCACTCTCGCCGAGCCGCGCGAGCACCGGATGCTCAAGACCATCGAGCGGGTCACCGGCCAGCGCATCGCCATCGACAAGATCCCGACGGTGGCGGACATGCGCACCCGGCGGCTGGAGCTGACCCAGGGCGCGCTGCGGGAGAGCCTGCTGGAGGACGACCTCGACCCGTACCGGGCGATCGTCGAGTCGTTGACCGACGAGTTCGACCTGGTGGAGGTGGCCCTCGCCGCGGTGAAGCTGGCCCACGAGGCGACGTCGCCGGGCTCGGACGACGAGGAGGAGATCCCCCAGGTCCCCGTCCGGGGCCCGCGTGAGGGGCGGCCGGAGGCCGGTGGCCGGGGCGAGCGTCGGGGCGGTGCCCGGCCCCGTACCGGCGGCACCACCCAGGTCTTCATCGGGCTGGGCCGGCGCGCCGGGGTCCGCCCGCAGGACCTGGTGGGCGCGATCACCGGCGAGACGGGGGTCAGCGGCCGGGACATCGGCTCGATCGAGATCGCCGACCGGTTCTCGCTGGTGGAGGTGCCCCAGAGCGTCGCCGACGAGGTGATCGCCGGGCTGCGAGGCAGCACCATCAAGGGCCGCAAGGCGACCGTACGCCGGGACCGTGACGGCGACGGCGGCGGCGAGCGCCGCTTCGACGGGGCCGACCGGCGCGAGCGCCGCGACCGGGACTTCGACCGGCGCGACCGCCGCTGACCCGCGCGTCAGGAAGGGCCCCCTGCCATGCACCAGGCCTTGGCAGGGGGCCCTTCCTTGCACCTCAGGCGGCGGCGAGCGCCGGGTCGGGGCGGGTGTCGGCGTCGGCCGGGCGCAGCGCCAGGGCGAGCACGTCGGCGACGTCGGCCAGGGTGTGCACGGTCAGCGCCTCCCGGACCTCGGCGGGCAGGTCGTCGAGGTCCGGCTCGTTGCGGGCCGGGATGATCACCTCGGTCAGGCCGGCCCGGTGGGCGGCGAGCAGCTTCTGCTTCACCCCGCCGATGGGCAGCACCCGGCCGGAGAGGGTCACCTCGCCGGTCATCCCGAACTCGGGGCGCACCGGCCGGCCGCTGGCCAGCGACGCGAGGGCGGTGACCATGGTGATGCCGGCGCTGGGGCCGTCCTTGGGCACCGCGCCCGCCGGCACGTGCAGGTGGATCCGCCGTCCGGCGAGGGCGTTCGGGTCGAGTCCGAGCCGGCGCCCGTTGGAGCGCAGGTACGACAGCGCGATGTGCGCCGACTCCTTCATGACGTCGCCGAGCTGGCCGGTCAGGGTCAGCCCCGGCTCGCCCTCCATGCTGGTGGCCTCGATGAAGAGCACGTCGCCGCCCGCGCCGGTGACGGCCAGGCCGGTGGCCACGCCGGGCACCGCCGTCCGCTCCGCCGATTCCGGGGTGAACTTCGGCCGCCCGAGGTAGGTGGCGAGGTTGCTGGTGTCGACGCGGACCGGCGCCGGGTCGGTCGCCAGGGCCACCGCCACCTTGCGGAGGATCTTCGCCAGCGCCCGTTCGAGCTGCCGTACGCCTGCCTCGCGGGTGTACTCGCCCGCGATTCGGGCGAGGGCGTCGTCGGCGACGGTGATCTCCTCGGCGGTGAGCCCGGCCCGTTCCCGCTGCCGGGGCAGCAGGTGGTCGCGGGCGATGGCGACCTTCTCCTCCTCCGTGTAGCCGTCGAGGGTGACCAGCTCCATCCGGTCCAGCAGCGGGCCGGGGATGGCCTCCACCACGTTGGCGGTGGCCAGGAAGAGCACGTCGGACAGGTCGAGGTCGACCTCGAGGTAGTGGTCGCGGAAGGTGTGGTTCTGCGCCGGGTCGAGCACCTCGAGCAGGGCGGCGGCCGGGTCGCCGGAGTAGCCGGCGGCGAGCTTGTCGACCTCGTCGAGGAGCACGACCGGGTTCATCGAGCCGGCCTCGCGCAGGGCGCGCACGATGCGGCCGGGCAGCGCGCCGACGTAGGTGCGCCGGTGGCCGCGGATCTCGGCCTCGTCGCGGACACCGCCGAGGGACACGCGGACGAAGTTGCGGCCGAGCGCGCGGGCGATCGACTCGCCGAGGCTGGTCTTGCCGACTCCGGGCGGGCCGGCGAGGGCGAGCACCGCGCCGGAGCCCCGGCCGCCGACGACGCCGAGGTTGCGCTCGGCCCGCCGGTTGCGCACGGCGAGGTACTCCAGGACGCGGTCCTTCACGTCGGCCAGGCCGGCGTGGTCGGCGTCGAGCACGGCGCGGGCCGCGGCCAGGTCGGTGTCGTCCTCGGTTCGGGTGCCCCACGGCATCTCCAGCACCGTGTCGAGCCAGGTCCGGATCCAGCCGGCCTCCGGGGAGGCGTCGCTGGCGCGTTCCAGCTTGCCGACCTCGCGCAGCGCCGCCTCGCGGACCTTGTCGGGCAGCTCGGCGGTCTCGACGCGGGCCCGGTAGTCGGCGGAGCCGTCCGGCTCGTCCTCGCCGAGTTCCTTGCGGATGGCGGAGAGTTGCTGGCGCAGCAGGAACTCCCGCTGGGACTTCTCCAGCCCCTCGCGGACGTCGGTGCTGATCTGCTCGGCGATCTCCTGCTCGGCCAGGTGGTCCTTCACCCAGCCGACGAGCAGTTCCAGCCGGGCGGTGACGTCCGGCGCGGCGAGCAGCTCGGTCTTCTGGGCGAGGCTGAGCCAGGACACGTAGCCGGCCGAGTCGGCCAGCTCGGAGAGGTCGGTCATCCGCTCGATGGCGTCGATGACCTGCCAGGCGCCGCGCTGCTGGAGCACAGACGTCATGAGGGCGCGGTACTCGCGGGCTAGTTCGCGGGCGCGGCCGGCGGGGGCGGGTTCGTCGAGTTCGGTCGCCTCGACCCAGAGGGCGGCGCCGGGCCCGGGTACGCCGGAGCCGATCCGGGCGCGGGACAGGCCGCGGATGACGGCGGCCGGTTCGCCGCTGGGCAGCCGGCCGACCTTCTCGATGGTGGCGACCGCGCCGACGGGGCCGTACTCGCCGTCGAGGCGGGGCACGGCGAGCAGCTTGCCCTCGCCGGTGGCGCGGGCCGCGTCGACGGCGGCCTGGGTGGTCGGGTCGAGGGTCACCGGGATGACCATGCCGGGCAGGAGCACGGCGTCGGTCAGGGGAAGTACCGGGAGAGTTGCCATCGAACACCTGCTATCGCGTTGAGTTGAGCGTGTCCAACTCAAGTAACAAATCGTTCCCCTTGTTCCGGGCTGTGACCCAGGCCACCTTCGCCCGTGGGACGGCGCTGCGGGCGCAGCAGCTCGCGCGCCAGGCCGGCGCCCCCGGCAGCCGCCACGGCGAGCGGGATCGCCAGGCAGGTCAGCGCCAGTGCGGCGACGGTCCAGCCCGGCAGGCCGGCCACCGCGGCGACGCCGGTCAGCACGGCGAAGACGAGGAGCTTGCGACGGGTGCGGGTGATCGGGATCGCGACGGACATCGGGATCTCCCCTCCGTACGGGATCAGAGCAGGACGAGCAGGGCGGCGCCGACGGCTGCCGCCGGCACGGTGGTGACGACGGTGGCGAGCGCCGCCGAGTGCCGGCGCAGCGCGGCGAGCGGGATCAGCGCGTCGCCGTCCTGGCTGATCGCGTTGGCGACCAGGGTGGGCAGCGGCAGGCCGCCGCTGACGTACAGGCCGGTGAAGACGATCTGCACCGCGCACCCGGGGATGAGGCCGATGCCGGCGCCGACCAGCACGCCGACGAGCCCGGTGAGGGCGAGCTGGGAGCCGTCGAAGCCCGTCGTGGTGGTCACCACCTGCCAGCCCAGGTACGCCACGGCCACCCAGACGGTGACGAAGGACGCCTCGTGCGCGCTGTGCCGCAGCGTCTCGCGCAGCGAGCGGGGCTGCGCGGTCTCCAGGCTGTCGTCGGCCAGCTTCCCCCGCCCTCCGGCGAAGATCAGGGCCGCGGTGAGCGTGCCGAGCACCCCCAGCGCCAGGTACGGGTCGACGCCCCCGAAGGAGCGGGTCAGCGCGCCCGGGTCGACCAGTTGGAAGACCACCGGCACCGACACCGCGAACGCCGGCGTGGTCAGCCCCCAGAACGCCGTGGACGCCGGCACGCGGGGCAGCAGCCCGCCGAGCAGCCGCCGCGAGCCGGCGAGGTCCGGCCCGCCCACGGCGGCCAGGCCGACCGGCGCGGGCGCGGCGACGACCCGGTGGTTGACCGCGCGGGCCGGGTCGATGCCGAGCGCGTCGACGACGTACCCGGTCACCAGGCCGACCGCGAAGAGCAGCGCGTGGATCTTGAGGGCGAACACGGGGTTCCAGGCGAGCACCACCCACGACGAGTCCCCCATGGTGGCCGCCAGGGCGGCGACCACGGTGCCGAAGGAGACCTTTCCCCGGGCGTACAGGGGCATCAGGATGATCGCCCCGCCGCAGCCGGGACTGACGCCCAGCAGGGCGCCGACCAGCGGACCGAGCCGGGGTCGGCTGGTGAGCCCGTCGGTGATCCGGTCGCCGTGGCGCCAGCGCAGCCAGCCGAAGAGCGCCACCATGACGGCGACGTAGACACCCACCTGCATGAACGCGTCCGCGAGCGGGCGGAGCACGAGTTCGGTCACGGCACACCTCCTCCGGTACGGTGCCGCCGGGCCGTCCGCCGCTCGCGGACGACCCGGCGCGACGGCGTCAGGTGAGCTTGCTCTTGACCTTGTTGACGGCGCCCTTGGCGAGGCCCGGGTTCGTGCCGTAGAGCCGCGGGTCGCCGGGCGGCAGGACCGGTTCGGGCGCGTGCGCGCGCGGGCTGTGGTCGTAGCGGAACTCGCCCTTGCCGTCGGGCGCCGGCCCGGACGCCCAGCGCCCCTCCGACGCGTCGGTGCCCGGCGAGAAGTCCAGGTACGTGTAGCTGAACTGCTCGGTGAACTCCTTGGAGTCCGGGAACGCGTCGGGCACCGGCATCTCCTCCAGGCCGTCCTCCTTGAGCTGCTCGATGGCGGCCATCCACATGTTCTGGTGCATGGTGTCGCGGGCCAGCAGGAAACGGAGCATGTTCTTGACCCCGGGGTCGTCGGTCATGTTGAACAGCCGGGCCACCTGGAGCCGGCCCTGCGCCTCGGCGGTGACGTTGAGCTGGAAGTCCGCCATCAGGTTGCCGCTGGCGGTGATGAAGGCTCCGTTCCAGGGCACGCCATTGCTGTCGGCCGGCAGCGCTCCGCCGCCGCCGTGGATGAAGTGCGCCGGGTTCGACCCGCCGTAGATCGCGCCCACCATCGGGTTGTCGGCGGCGGCCTCCTGCAACGACAGCGGCGCGTTCTCCAGCAGTCGGGTGATCATCGTGGCGATCATCTCGACGTGGCCCATCTCCTCGGTGCCGACATCGAGGAAGAGGTCCTTGTACTTGCCGGGCAGGCGGCAGTTCCAGCCCTGGTAGAGGTACTGGTTGGCGACGGTCATCTCGCCCCACTTGCCGCCCAGGATCTCCTGGAGCCGGCGGGCGAACGCGGCGTCCGGGCCGTCCGGCTTGGCCTCGAACTGCAGATCCTTGATGTGGCTGAACACGTGTCCTCCTCGGTGCCGGTCGGGCTGTCACCGAGGCGGTTCCCGCGACGGCCGGCCCTATCGGGCCAACCGGCGGCCCGGCGGGGTCAACCTGTCGCGGGGAACGCGGGCAGCACCACCTCGAGGGCCACCCCGCGCGGTCGCAGCCGGTGCAGGCGCAGTCGTCCGCCGTCGGCGGCGAGCAGCCGCCGGACGATCCACAGCCCCAGCCCGGAGGCTCCGGCGGCGGGAGCGGGCCGGCGCAGCGCCTCGACGAGGGGCGGGTCGACCCGTCCCTCGTCGGTGACGACGATGCGCAGACCGCAGCGGCCGAGCGCGGCGTGGATGCCGACGCGGCCCTCGGCCGGACCGTGCCGCAGCGCGTTCTCCACCAGGTTGGTCACCACCTGCCGGGTCCGCCGCTGCGGCACCGGGCAGCCCTCGGCCCGCCGCGTCACCCCGGTCAGCCGCCGGTGCGGGGGGACGAGGGCCGCCGCCCCGTGCAGGACCTGCGCCAACGGCGCCGCCGGGTCCGCCGCCGGGGCGAGGGCTGCGGTGCCGGCGGCGGCGTCCCGCAGCAGGCCCTGCAGGTGTACGGCCTGCTCGTGGGCCAGTGCCGTGATGGCGCGCCGGTCGTCGCCGGTGAGGGGGAGCCGCTCGTCGGCGAGCGCCCGGGTGAGCGAGGTGAGGGCGCTGACCGGGGTGCGGAACTCATGGCAGAGCACGCGCAGCAGCAGTTCCGGGTCGGTGTCCAGGGCCGCCGGGTCGGCCGGACCGGGTTCGGGCCCCGTCCACCGGAGCAGCCGCAACGGTCCCCGCCCCCCGTGCCGTCCGCGCATCCGCCCGACCTCCCTCGTTCGGCCGCATGATCGGTACCCGCTCGGGAACGGACCAGGCATGCCCGCTCCCCCCGTCGTCCGGTTGGCCGTCGTGGACGACCACCCGCTGTTCGTCCGCGGGCTGGAACTGCTGCTGCCGGCCACGACCGACGGGCGGGCGGAGGTGGTGGGCTCCACCGGCGACGCCTCGGCCGCCGCCTCGCTGGTCAGTCGCTGCCTGCCCGACCTGGCGCTGGTCGACCTGCACATGCCGCCCCCGGGCGGGATCCGGGCCGTGGCGGCGATCCGGCGCACCACGCCCCGGGTGCGGGTGGTGGCCATGTCGGGCGCGGAGGATCCGGATCCCGCCCTGGAGGCGCTGCGCGCCGGCGCCGAGGCCTTCCTGCCCAAGACCGCCGAGCCGGAGGAGCTGCTGCCCCCGCTGCTGGCCGTCCTCGACGGCTGGGCGGTGCTGCCGGGGCATCTGCTCCGTGCGTTGCTGCGTCCCGGCCGGGCGGCCCCGGTCGATCTGGACGACGAGGAACGGGCGATGCTGCGGGCCATCGCGGCGGGTCGCAGCACCGTCGAGATCGCCGAACGGATGCACGTCTCGGAACGCACCGTGAAGCGGATGACGGCCGCGCTGCTGCGAAAGTTGCGGGTCTCCACCCGGGCCGAGGCGGCGGCGCTCGCCGGTCACGCCGGTCTGCTCGGCGACTGACCCCGGGCTTTGCGCCGAGCCGTTTTCCCGCGATAACGCGACGCGCCGAAATGAGGACGACGCGCATTGTTGCGGATTAGCCGTGGGATACGTCAAACTTTGACCACACCCCGCCCCACACAGGGAGTAATTGACGATGGCGAGAAAAGTAATCACGGTCCTGACCGACGACCTCGACGGTGGAAAGGCCGACCGGACCGTCGAGTTCAGTCTGGACGGCGTGGCATACACCATCGACGTCTCCGACGAGAACGCGGGCGTGCTGCGCAAGGCCCTCGACCCGTACATCAACGCTGGCCGGCGGATCGGTCGCGGAACCGCCGACACCGGGCGGGCACCTCGGCGGGCAGGCACGCCGGGCGGCTCGGGAATGGACCGCGAGCAGAACCGGGCCATCCGGGAATGGGCCACCAAGAACGGCTACAAGATTTCCGAGCGCGGCCGCATCCCGGTCGAGGTCGTGGAGGCGTACAAGAACCGCTGACCGGCGCCGGGCTCACGCTCGGGCTGGTGCGGGGTCACGCTGAGGAATCAGCGCGGCCCCGCCGGTCTTTTCCCACGGCGATCCATTCGCACGACCCACGCCCACCGGCAGGCCCATTCCCGGCCCGCCACGATTGCACTTCGACCATCGGCGGGTCGCCGGGTCGCTTCGGATCGGCCGACAACGGCCCGTTCACCGGCCCGGCGAGCGTGATCATCGCCACGATCACCCCGGCACGCGGCCGGGACGCCGCACTTCCCGGGTGTAATGAGCGACAGCTTTGTCGAGCATTACCGGTGCGGATCTCGGGGGTGGCGGATGACGCGATGGTGGAGCCAGACGGCCGGGGGGTTGCCCCGCGTCTTCTGGTACCTCTGGTCCGCCACGCTGATCAACCGGCTGGGCAGCTTCGTCGCCATCTACCTCGGCGTCTACCTGGTGTCGGTACGCGGCCTCAGTCCCGCGTACGCCGGGATCGTGATCGGGTTGCACGGAGCCGGCAGCGCGGCCGGTGGCGTGCTCGGCGGGATCGTCGCGGACCGGTGGGGACGGCGGCCCGCCATGCTGACCGGAAACGTGACCGCCGCGGCGGCGGCGCTGGCGCTGGGCCTGAGCGGGCACCCCGTGGCGATCGCGGCCCTCACCCTGCTGCTCGGGCTCTGCCTGGGCCTCGCCCGGCCGGCCTTCACGGCGACCGTCATCGACGTGGTGGGCGAACGGGACCGTCTGCGCGCGCTCACGCTGAACTACTGGGCGATCAACATCGGGTTCGCCGTCGCCGCGACCGTGGCCGGCCTGTTGGTCCGGGTCGAGCCGCTGCTGCTGTTCGCGATCAACGCGGCGGTGCTGCTCGGCACCGCCGCGCTGATCGGCCTGACCGTGCCCGAGTCGCGCCCCGCCCCGGTGGCCGTCGCGCAGGTCGCCCGCGTCGACTCCGGCGGGCTCGGCACCGTGCTGCGGGACCGGGTCTTCCTGACCTTCACGGCCCTCACCGGACTGGCCTGGCTCTGCATCGAGAGCAGCGCGATGCTGCCGGTGGCGTTGCAGGCCGACGGGCTTCCGGCGTCGGCGTTCGGGCCGGTCATCGCGGTCAACGGCCTGATGATCGTGCTGGGGCAGCTCTTCGTGCCCCGGCTGATCGGCCGCTTCGACCGGTCCCGCACCGTCGCCGTGGCCGTCGTGGTGATCGGCGCCGGCTTCGCCCTGACCGCACTGGCCGACGCTGTCTGGTTCTACGCGCTCACGGTGGGCGTCTGGACGCTCGGCGAGATGCTGATGACCCCGTCGAACTCGGCGCTGACCGCCGACCTGGCGCCGGCCGCCCAGCGCGGCCGCTACCAGGGCGTCTACTCGCTCGGTCACGCCTTCGCCAGCTTCGCCGGGCCGACGCTGGGCGGCCTGGTCGCCGCCCGGTTCTCCACCGACGTCCTCTGGCTGGGGCTGTTCGGGCTGTCCCTGATGGTGGCCGCCGGCAACCTCCTGGCGGTGCGACCCCGGGCCCGACGGATCACCGCCCTGCGGGCCGCCGCGGCGCCCGCCGCCCCGCGCGAAGCCGCGGCGCTGGCGGGGCCGCGCCGCTGGCGGGGCCGCGCCGCTGGCGGGGCCGCGCCGCTGGCGGGGCCGCGCCGCTGGCGGGGCCGCGCCGCTGGCGGGGCCGCCGGGGTGCGCCCGGACGGCCCCGCAGCGGTCGTCAGCCGACCTGGATGCGCACCACGTCGAAGGCCGGCGTCTGGTTGGCCCGCTCCATCATCGGCACCCGGTGCGAGCCGTCGCCGGCCCAGACCGCGCACTGGGCGGTGCCGGATCCGGGCAGCCCGGGAATCTGGATGGTCACGTCGTCGGGCTCGGCGCCACCACGGCTGTCCTCGGTGGCGACGAAGAACGCCGGCACCTCCTGCGGCTGCGGCGGCTGCCGGAGGCTGCCCAGCATCCGGCAGGCGGTGTGAAAGTGGCCCCGCACCAGGCCCTGCTCGTTGAGCAGCGAGCTCTCCACGTAGTACCCGCCCTGCCCGGCGGCCAGGAAGCGGTCCCGTACGAGGTTGCGGGTGGAGACCCGGAGGGTGAACGGCTGGTTCGACCCGACCCGGTCGGGGAAGTCGGTGATCAGCAGCGACGGATTGTTCGCCGCGGGACCCACCTCGCCGAACGCGGTGCTGACGCAGCGGTTGCCGTTCTGGAAACCGTCGTGCGGCTGCAACCGGCTGTCGTCGCAGTCGTTCGCGATGACTCCCAGCCCGGCCCCGGGCCCACCGTTGTTGCCACCGCCATTGTTGCCGCCACCGTTGTTCCCGCCACCGTTGTTCCCGCCGGTCGGCACCACCTTGCACTCGGCGAGCCGGGCCAGGCCCTGCGGCCGGGGGCCCACCCGGTCGATCGCGATGGTGATCCGCTCCAGCGTCGCCCGGCGCTTGCCGGCCAGCGGCTGGAGGATCGAGGTGCGGACGAACTCCTCGCCCCGCCGGCCCTCGGCGGCCAGCCGCCGGTCCGCCTCGGCGATCTGGGTCTGCAGCAGGCTCAGGTTCCGGTCGACCTCGGCGCGGGCGCGCTCGGGCACCCGCGGCAGCCTGCCGGCCACGTCCGGGCAGGCCACGGCCGAGCCGCCGTTGTCGGCGCCGCCGCCCCGCGTCTGCTCGCACTCGGCGACCGACTGCTGCCCGTCCCCCCAGTGGTTGCGCACCCACCGGCCGTCCTGCCAGGTCCGGCTGGTGCCCCGTCCGCTCGGCGCGGTCGCGCCCGGGCTCGGCTCCACGCAGGCGGCGGAGGCCGGTCGGGTGCTGGTCGGCCGCCGGTCCTCGGCCGACGAGATCTGGGTCACGGCGACGATCCCGCCGAAGACCGCGAGCGTGCCGACGACGGCCAGCAGTCGCTTGCTCCGCGCGCTACCGGATGACCGGCGCGCCCGTGTGGACCTGCGCATCGAATTGCTCTCCTTCGCGATCCGGTAGTTGATCTGAGACCTCGGCGGACCGACGGAATTGAGGGGCGCGCCCGACGGGGGCCGTCGCGGCGAGCCGGTGGCACGTCGATGACCGACGATGCCCTTTCCGCACCGTCTTCCGCGCCGCGCCGCGCGGCGCGGGTGGGGGAGATCCTGTCCGTTCCCGCAGGAGTACGGGACGGCCGCTGCGAAGGTTCAACGCGATTCCGGGAATCCGGACGGGGTCCGGGCGTCGACCGGTGACGCGCGCCGGGCCGGCGAGCCGTGACGTGCGCCGGGCCGGCGGCCGGTGGTGCGCCGGATAAGGGTGGGTCAGTCCGCGCAGAGGTGGGCGAACGCGAAGCCGCCCGTCATCTCGTCGTGCCGGGACTCCAGCCCCCGGATCTCGGCGAGCAACTCGTCCCAGGGCGTCAGGACCGCCTCGGCGGCGTCCAGCGCGCGCAGCCGCTCCCCGACGGCCACCGCCGCCAGGTCCTCGGCCAGGCGCCCCGGATCCACCCCGGCGGAGACGCGCTGCGGGTGCACCGTGACCCGCTCCACCAGGCAGGCGTCGGGGCGCGCACGTACCCAGCTCCACCCCTCGGCGGGCCCGCCCGTCCAGTGCACGTGCAGCCCCCGCACGATCGGGTCGGCCAGCCGCCGCGACACGTACGCCTCGACGGCGGCGGCCCGGGCCAGGGCGCCGAGGTCGTTGACGTGCCCGGTCCGCCCGTCGGGCAGCCGACCGAGGATGTCGCGGAAGCCGACCGGGGGCACCCCCGTGTCGTCGGGCTCCCCCGCGCCGAGGGCCGCGTACGCGCGCGCGTCGATCACGTACGCCACGATCCGGCGCCCGTGCTCCCCGGCCCGCAGCGTCGGCGACCCGATCCGCAGCACCGCCAGGCCGACCGCCTCGGCGACCGCGTTCTTCAGCCGCTCGACCCGCTGCGCGGCGGAGCCGGGGGCCGCGACGGGGCCGACCTCGACGGCGAAGACCGGCCGGGCCGTGTCGGCGGCGCAGACGACGAGGTCGTAGCCCTCCCGGCTGGCCGTGCTCCACTGGTTGCCGGTGACGCCCGGCGGACGCCCCTGCACCAGCTCGCCGAGCCGGCAGGGACCGTGCACGAGCTGGCCGCCCCGGGCGAGCAGCGGGCCGCGCCCACCGTCCCCGGCAACCGCGCGCAACCAGGAGCCGCCCCCACCACCGGTGCTCGTCATCCGCCTGATCCGTCCGTCCCGCCGCCGATCGAGGCCGACGCGTCGGCCGGGGCGAGTCTAGGCCGTCGATCATGACCGGCGCGCCGGTGGTGCCCCCGGGCCGTCGGCCCGCAATTCGCTTGAGCTCGCCCGCCCGCGCCGGTGGGATGGGTGGGTGAGCGTCTTCCTGGGCACCGAGCGGCTGGTGCTGCGCGAGTTCACCGCCGACGACGCCGACCTGCTCGTCGAGCTGGACGGCGACCCCGAGGTGATGCGGTACCTCACCGGCGGGCGCCCCACCCCGCCGGAGGCGGTCCGGGAGCGCGTCCTGCCCCGGATCCTGGCCCACTACCGGCGACCGCCGGGACTCGGGTGGTGGGCGGCGCTGGGTCGGGGCTCGGGCGATTTCCTGGGCTGGTTCGAGTTCCGCCCGACCCGCGACGGCGACGCCCGCGAGGTGGAGCTGGGCTACCGGCTGCGCCGGTCCGCCTGGGGCGTCGGCCTCGCCACCGAGGGCTGCCGGGCGCTCATCGACGAGGGCTTCACCGCGCTCGGCGTGCAGCGGGTCACCGCGAACACCATGTCCGTCAACGCCGCGTCGCGTCGGGTGATGGAGAAGTCCGGGCTACGGCTCGTGCGGACGTACGTCGGGGACTGGCCGGAGCTGATCGACGGCGCGGAGCACGGCGAGGTGGAGTACGCGCTGACCCGGCAGCGGTGGCTGCGCCGCGACGCCGGCTAGGCGCGGCGGGAGCCGGCTGTCACTCCGCGCCCATCACCAGGCCCTCGATGGTGTGTTTCTGCCGGATCGGCGTCAGGGCGTCGACCACCGGGCAGGGCAGGTGGGCGCGCACCTGCTCGGGCAGGCCCGCCCAGTACCCCCGGGTGACCGCCATGTCGTGGTGCGCGGCGTTGCCCGCTCCCGGCGCGTCGACGCCGAGCACCAGCACCGGGCGGGACAGGGTGGAGACGTTCGGCGTGCCGCGGTGGATGGTCAGCGCGGACCGGGCGGAGATGTCGCCGCGCCGCGGATACGTGCGGACGGCCCGCTGGGAACATCTGGTGCTCGAAGTCGCGCCCGTCGTCCCACTGGGTGCCCGGGGCGCCGCAAGGGACGCCCGGGTCGCCACCCCCGCCACGGGTCGGGGCATGATCGACCGGTACGCCGGTGGTCGGCGCACGGGACCGGGGAGGTACGCGGGATGCGGGTCGTGTCGCTGGTGCCGTCGCTGACCGAGGCCGTCGCCCTGACCCTGCCGGGTCTGCTGGTCGGCGCCACCGACTGGTGCACCCACCCGGCCGGGCTGGACGTGGCGCGGGTCGGCGGGAGCAAGTACCCGGACCTGGACCGGGTACTTGCGCTGCGCCCCGACCTGGTCCTGCTCAACGTCGAGGAGAACCGCCGCGAGGACGCCGACGCGCTGACCGCCGCCGGCGTGCCGGTGCGGGTGACCTATCCGCGTACCGTCGACGAGGCGCTGACCGAGCTGGGTGACCTGCTCCGCGACCTGGGCGCCCCGGCCGAACCGGAGTGGCTCGCCGGGGCCCGCGGGGCGTGGGCCGGGCTGCCCACCGCCCGACCGTCCCGCCGGGCGGTGGTGCCGGTCTGGCGGCGACCGTGGGTAGTGCTGGGCGCCGACACCTTCGCCGGTGACGTGCTACGCCGGCTCGGCGTCGCCAACGCGTACGCCGACGACGTCGAGCGCTATCCCCGGCCGAGCCTCGACGCGCTGCGCGCCCGCGCGCCGGAGCTGGTGGTGCTGCCCGACGAGCCGTACCGCTTCACCGCCGACGACGGGCCGGAGGCGTTCCCCGGCGTCCCCTGCGCCCTGCTCTCCGGCAGGCACCTGACCTGGTACGGCCCGTCGCTCGCCGAAGCGCCCGCCGTGCTCTCCGCCCAGCTCGCCGATTCGGTCGTGCACCCGGGCTGACCGCCGCCGCCCCACCGCGACCGGTCACCCGCCCGCGCGCCGGCGCCGTTCCCGACGGGCGTCGACCATGCTCCACCCGATCGCGACCGACAGCGTCAGCACCACCACCGCGAGGGTCGACCAGACGGGCAGCTTCCCGACCGGGGTCTCGGCCAGGATCAGCTTCGCCCCGGCGAAGGCCAGCAGGAAGGCCAGCCCGTACCGCAGGTAGCCGAAGTGCCGCAGCAGCCCCGCCAGGCAGAAGTAGAGGCTGCGCAGGCCGAGCACGGCGAACGCGGTCGCCGTCCAGACGAGGAACGTGTCGGTGGTGATGGCCAGGATCGCCGCCACCGAGTCGATCGCGAAGACCACGTCGGTGGCCTCGATCGCGACCAGCGCCACCAGCAGCAGGGTGGCCCTGCGCCGGCCGTCGACCCGGACGGTGAACCGGCCGCCGTGGTAGCCCGGCTCCGTGGGCACCAGCCGCCGGAACGCCCGCACCACGACGTTGCGGTCGGGGTCGACGTCCGGCTCGCCGCGTACCGCGAGTCGCCACCCCGTCCAGATGAGGAAGGCACCGAGCACGACGCCGGCCCAGGTGAGCCGCTCCAGCAGTTCGGCGCCGGCGAAGATGAAGGCCAGCCGGAACGCGAGCGCGCCGAGGACCCCCCAGAAGAGCACCTTGTGTTGGTACGCGGCCGGCACCCGGAAGTACCCGAACAGCAGCGCGAAGACGAAGACGTTGTCGACGGAGAGCGCCTTCTCCAGCAGGTAGCCGGAGAAGTACGCCGCGGCCGGCTCGCCGCCCCGCCACAGCCAGACGACCAGGCCGAAGGCGAGCCCCGCGGTGATCCAGACGGCGCTCCACAGCAGCGCCTCGCGCAGCTCGATGACGTGGTTGTCGCGGTGGGATAGCAGGTCCACGGCGAGCATGACGGCGATGACCGCGCCCACCGCCGCCCAGGCCCACAGGGGAGCCGCGAACGTCGCCTCGTCCACCCGGCGTCCTCCGCATCCCCGACGGCGGCTCCGCTCCCGCCGCGCGGCCCGGTCCGGCTCGCGCGGTCCCCGACGGCCTGCGGCGCGGACACGCCCCCAACGGCCGGCGGCGAGCGGTGCGCCCTCGGCGGCCCGGCGGCGGGCCCGGAGCGCGTCCCGATCCCGAGCCTAGGCGAGCCGCCCAGCGGCCGGCGGCGGTCCGGGCAAGTCGGAGCCGTCGACGGGACGGTTCGACGCCCCGGCGGGCCGGACAGTTCGCGCCGCCGGAAGGCCCGGTCCGCCCCGGGTTTCAGGCCCGCCCGGCCCCCGGCCGCCCGGCCCGCCCGGACGTCAGGCGGGCCGGGCGGGCCAGGACGTCAGGCCACCGGAGCGATCCGGGCCGGGTCCAGTTCGGCGAGCGCGGTGTCGTCGACGTCGTAGGCGAGGGTGCTGGTCACCCGGACCACGCCGCTGACCTGCCCCGCGAGCCGGACCGCCAGCTCGACGGCGCTGCGCCGGTCCAACCGGCCGTCGAGCGTCACCTCACCCCCGCGCACCCGGACGGTGACCAGCCCGTCCCGCACCGCAAGCACCCGGCGCAGCACCTCCTGCACGACGTCCTCGCGGATCTCCGCGTCGGTGCGCAGGTGCACCCGCAGCAGGTCGCCGCGCGTGACGATGCCGACGAGCCGGCCCAGGTCGTCGAGCACCGGCAGCCGCTTGACCGACTCCCGGTCCATCTGCCGGGCGGCGGCGGAGATCGTCGCCTCCGGCCAGGTCGCCACCGCCGGGGCGGTCATCAGGTCACGCGCCAGCAGCGCGTCGGCCTTCTCCCGGGCGGTGCGGCGTCGTCGCCCCTCGAAGACCCGCCGCTCGTCCGGGTGGCCGGCCCGCTCGACCTTGTGCAGCAGGTCCGACTCGGAGACCACGCCGAGGACCCGGCGGGAGCCGTCCACGACGGGCACCCCGCTGATGCCCCGCCGGACCAACGCGTCGACGATCTCCCGGTAGGGGGTCTGCTCCCCCACCGTCGTCACCTTTCGGGTCATCACGTCGCCCACCTGCCACGTCCTCATCACGACCTCCCTGTCGTTCCCCACCGCGACGCTACGGCCGCGGCGGGCCGCCGGGTCAGGGCCGCCGGACCGGACCGGCACGGCCGTACGGACCGGTGCGGGAGGGGTCCAAGGTCCCGGTCCGGTGGGGCCCGGTCGGCCCTGCCCACCCGGCGGCGGCGGGCGTCCAATGGAGATGCCACCGGAAAGCGCGGTGCGAGGCACACGAAGGGACGTGGAGACAATGGCCGCGACGATCGAGCGCACCACCGTCGGGACCGACGCTGCGGTGGCGGATACCCGGCACGTCGGCGAGACCCCCAGGGAACGGGCCGCGCGGTACGTCTTCGCCGGCATCCGGATCGCCCTCGGGTGGACCTTCCTCTGGGCGTTCCTGGACAAGGTCTTCGGTCTGGGGTTCGCCACCGAGGCGAAGAACGCCTGGATCAACGGCGGCAGCCCCACCAAGGGCTTCCTGACCTTCGGCGCGGCCGGCCCGTTCGCGGACTTCTACCAGGGCATCGCCGGGGCCGCCTGGGCGGACGTGCTCTTCATGGCCGGCCTGGCCGCGATCGGCGTCGCGCTGCTGCTCGGCATCGGGATGCGGATCGCCGCCGTCGCGGGAGCGGTGCTCTACGTGATGATGTGGACGGTCGTACTACCCCCCGAGAACAACCCCTTCATGGACGAGCACCTGATCAACGCGGCGCTGCTGGTCGGTCTCGCACTGGTCAACGCCGGCGCGACCCTCGGCCTGGGCGCGACGTGGGCGAAGCTCGCGATCGTGCAGCGGTTCCCCTGGCTGCGGTGACCCGGCGCGGCATCTCCCGCTCGGCGGGCGTCACCACCCGGTGACGCCCGCTTCGGCGTGCCCACCGCGTCACGCCGTCGCTCCGAGGGCCGGCCGCGACGTGTGTGTCGGGACCGCCATGCATCGGCCGGACGCCATCGGGCAGGATCTCGGGTGACGGACATCAGGACCGAAACGGTAGGAGACTCCCGAATGAACCAGGCAGCAGGCGCCCGCTCGGGCAAGCCCGAGGTGGGTCCGATCGAGGGCGCGCCGCCCGCCGACCTCGTCATCGAGGACATCACCGTCGGCGAGGGGCCGGAGGCCCAGCCGGGGCAGCTGGCCAGCGTCCACTACGTGGGGGTCGCACACTCCAACGGTCGCGAGTTCGACTCCTCGTGGAACCGGGGTGAGGCGTTCGAGTTCCAGCTCGGCGCCGGTCACGTCATCTCCGGCTGGGACCGGGGCGTCGTGGGCATGCGGGTCGGCGGCCGGCGCCGCCTGACCATCCCTCCGCACCTGGGCTACGGCGACCGGGGCGCCGCCGGCGTCATCAAGCCGGGCGAGACCCTGGTCTTCGTCGTCGACCTGCTCGGCGTCCGCTGAGCGGAGGATGACCCGCTGGGCGGGCACGCACCGCCGGGCGGAGGATGATCCCTCCGAACGGACGGTGCACCGCTCGGGTCAACGGCGAACCGCCGGGCCACGGGCCGGTGCGGACGGTGGACGACGCCGTCGGCACCGGCCCGCTGCCAACGTCAATGGACTGGCTGGGCGGGCTCCCGGTCGAGGCGCTGCACGCCACGGTGCCCCTGGGCCTCGGGCGCCGGAGGTCAGCAGGGCACCAGCTCCCGGTCGGCGCACGGGTCCACGATCGGGATGACCCGGTGCAGGCCGGTGGCCCGCAGCACCCGCTCGACCACCGGGTCGGGACGGACCAGCACCAGCTCACCGCCCCGGGCGCGCACGCGCAGGTGCGCGGCGACCAGCGCCCGCACCCCGGCCGCGGAGAGCAGGCGGACGCCGGAGAGATCCAGCCGGAGCACGGGCCGGGCCGGGGCGGCCCAGAGCGCGGAGCGGAACGCGGCGACCGTGGCGATGTCGACCTCGCCGGTCGCCCGCACCTCCACCTCGTGGTCGGCCACGGTGATGTCCACGTGGAGCCGGTCGTCGCGCTGTCCCATGCGACGAACCTATCCCCCGCCACCGACAATTCCGCCCTGCTGAGGGACCGGATCCGGGTACGCCCAGGGTCATACCCCGAGACTCCCGGATCCCCCTCAGGGATGATGCGACGAGGGCCTGCGGGCTGCACATCGGCGGGCGAGAATGAGCCGATGGTCGCTCCCCGCCGCCGCGCGCCCCGGCTGATCCGCCCCGTCCGCGAGCCCGCCACGGTCCCGCCGCCGCTCGACGGGCCGTGGACGCCCACCGACCGGCGGCTCGACTCGGTGGAGCTGCTGCCGCTGCCCGACGGGGTGTCCGGTCCGGAGGACGTGGTCGTCGATCCGTCCGGCCGGGTGGTCAGCGGGACGGAGGACGGCCGGCTCTGGTGGTGGCCGGTCGAGGCGCCCCCCGGCACCCGGCCCCGGCCGCTCGCCGACACCGGGGGCCGGCCGCTGGGCGTGGAGGTCGACCCGCTCGACGGCAGCCTCGTGGTCTGCGACGCGTACCGGGGGCTGCTGCGGGTGACCGGCGACGGTGCGGTGCGCGAGCTGGGCGGCCTCGGGGCGAGGGCGAACCTGGCCGACAACGCCACCGTCGCCCGCGACGGCACGGTCTACTTCACCGACTCGTCCGACCGCTTCCCGCTCTCGCACTGGAAGCGGGACCTGCTGGAGCACCGGCCCAACGGGCGGGTGCTGGCGTACGACCCGCGCAGCGGGCGCACCGACGTCGTCCGCGCCGGGTTCCACTTCCCCAACGGGCTCGCGCTCACCCCGGACGAGTCGGCGCTCATGCTGGTCGAGACCGCCGCCCATCGACTGGTGCGGGTCGCGCTGGCCGACGGCACGGTCACCGTGCTGGCCGACCTGCCGGCGTACCCGGACAACCTGACCGCGGTGGGCGACGGGACGTACTGGATCGCGTTGCCCAGCCCCCGCGTGCCGGTGGTCGAGCGGCTGCTGCCCCACCCCCGGCTGCGGCAGCTGGTGGCGGTGCTGCCGGCGGCGGTGCAGCCGAAGCCGCTGCGCTACGGCCTGGTCGCCCTCGTCGACGGCGAGGGGCGGGTGCTGCGGACCCTGCACGGCCCGCACGGCACCTACGACATGGTCACCGGCGTCCGCCAGCACGGCGACCACCTGTGGCTGGGCAGCCTCACGGGCCCCGGCGTGGCCCGGGTGCCGCTGGGCTGAGCCCCGACGCCGGACGGGGCCGGCGGGAAACGCCGGTGCGACCGCCGCGCCAGGGGAACCGGCCCGCATGACGGGTCGGCGGGGAACGCCCCGGTCCGATCGACGCGCCGGGGACCGGCCCGCGTGGTGGCGGACCGGTCCCCCGGGTGTGCGTACGGTCGGATCAGCCGCCGCGGACGGACGGCGCCGGCGCCGGCGAGCCCCCGGCCACCGCGCCGGGGTGCGGCACGGCCGACGGGGATGGCCGCAGCCCGGCCGGCACGGGCAGCGCGCTGCCCTTGACGAACTCGTCCCAGCTGACGTTCCAGGCCGTCCAGCCGTTGCCCTCGGTCAGCTGGACCTCGGTGCCCTTGATGGTGACCAGGTCGCCGACCTGCGTGACGCCCATCAGCCAGTCCGCGGCCTCGTTGGAGACGTTGGTGCAGCCGTGCGAGACGTTGGTGTTGCCCTGATCCCCCACCGACCACGGCGCCGCGTGGATGAACTCGCCGCCCCAGGTGAGCCGTTGGGCGTCCTCGACGTCGACCACGTAGGGGTCGGCCGAGCCCCGGGTGTCGAACGTCGTGAAATCGTGCTTCTCCATGATCACCATCTTGCCGCTGGAGGTCGGCGTGCTCGGCTTGCCCATGCTGACCGGGATCTTGCGGACCACCTTGCCGTCGCGCAGCACGGACATCTGCTTGGTCGCGTTGTCGATCTCCAGGGCCACCTGCCGGCCGATCTTCGACGTGGCGGTGCGGTCGGAGTCGCCGACCCGGTCCTTGCCGATCGGCAGGCCCTCCAGCCCGGCCCGGACGCTGATACGGGTCCCCGGGCGCCAGAAATCGGGGGCCCGGTAATAGGCCTGACTGCCGTCGGACACCCACGACCAGGCGCCCGGCTGCGGCGGATCCGTCTTCACGAACAATCGGCGCTGCACGTCGTCCCTGGCCTCTTTCGGAATGGGTGGGTCGAACGCCACGGTCACCGGCATCGCGGTCCCGTACGTCCGATCACCGGCGAAGTACAACGTGCTGGTGATTTCCGGTTTCGTCGATTTCGGCATCGTGGTGAAGGTGGTCTTCCGGGTCGTCGTCGTGCCCGAGTCGCCCGTGGCTGTCACCTCCGCGGTGTAGGTGCGCCGCGGCTGCAGGGGCGCCTTCGGCACCCAGCCCGAGCCGTCCTCCCGGGGCTCCGCCGCGACCCGCGCGCCCTTGTCGTCGGTGATCCGCACGGCGGTGACCTTTCCGTTCCTGACCGCGGTCCCCACCTCGGCGGTGATCGGCACCTCGCGGGCGCGGTCGGTGGGCGTCACGGTCAGCTCCGGCGCCGCCGCCTGCCCCTCGGCCGGCCGGGCACCCGGCTTGCGGTCGGCGGTGCACCCGCCGAGGGCCAACGGCGTGGCCGCGATGGTCACGGCCAGCACCGTCAGTCGCCGCCTCAACTCCATGATGCGTCCCCCCGTTGTCTGGTGTCCTCAGCCACATTCTCTCCACGCCGCGCCGGGTGGACGCGCAATTTCCAGGGAATTGCGAAAGCAATTATGGGAAGCATTTCCCGCACTGCACGGAAAAGGGCCGCACGCGCCGGTTTCCGGGTCCGTCCGGAATCGTCCGGCCCGCCCACCGGCCGCCCCCTGACGCCCGCCGCGTCCCGGTTCGGGCCACCGCGTCGTCGGTGTCGGCGCACAGCCGTCCCGCACCCGCGATCCGGCGGGCGAGGCGACGCGCGCGGCACGACGCGACCGGGAGCGCCGCCGCCGACGGGCCGGCCGGTCGTCGTCAGTCGTGGTTGCGTTCCCACCGGCCGCCGACCGGTGGGGTGTCCAGCCGGACGGCGGAGTCCGCGTTGCCGGCGAAGTCGTTGTCCTCGACCCGGCAGTCCACGCAGCTGCCCTGCTCGGTGACCCACAGTCCGTGGTTCTGGGTGCTCGGCTCCCGGTTGTCCCAGATCCGGTTCCCCCGGATGGTGGCCGACTCGACGGCCGCGTTGATCGCGATGCCGGCCCGCACCGGCGGCCCGGCGGGCAGCTCGTACGGCGTGCCCGGCGGCGGAGTGCCCCCGCTCCACCCGCTCGGGGAGTCCGGCCGGATCGGCGCGAGGGTGAGCTCGGTGTCGTCGTTGGCCGCCACCACGGCGATGCGCTCGCCGACCCGCACCACCTTGCCCCGGTGCCCGTCGTTCGGCCAGTTCGCCCGCCGGTCCACCACCGACTTCCCGGTGTAGCGCACCGAGTCGCCGTGTGCGCTCGTCGCGGGCGCCCACTGCCGCCCGTTGTTCCGGATCCGGTTGGCGACCAGGAAGACGTCGCGGACCGGACGGTCGAAGCGGATGGCGTCGGCGCTGTTGCCGTAGAAGTCGTTGCTCTCGATGACGATCTCCTCGGCGACGTGCCCCTCGGACCCGCCGAGGTTGCGCTGGTGGTAGCCGTACCGGCCGTTGCCGCTGATCCGGTTGCCGCGGATCGTGTACGGACCGGGGGTGTTGCCGATGCTCACCCCGTCGCGCAGGTTGCCGTCGATGACGCAGTCGGTGAGGATGCCGCCCCGACCGGCGGTGTGCGTGGTGCCCTTCGCCGAGACGTGGAAGCCCGCCTCCAGGTTGCCGGTCATGGTGCACGCGGAGACGATCAGGCCGTTCGCGCCCCAGTCGGAGATGCCGAAGCGGTTGCCCTGGGCGTGGCAGCCGATGATCCGTACGCCCCGTGGGCGCAGGTGGTCCGCCTCCTGCAACTCGAGGAAGATGCCGTTGGTGGCGTTGGCCACCGCGCTGCAGTTGACGATGTTGAACCGCTCGATGCTGCCCCAGCCGCCGATGCCGATGCCGATGCCCGCGCCGCCCATCTCGGTGCCGTTGTCCAGCCGCCCACACCCGGTGACCAGCACCCCGTCGATCAGGCAGTCCTGGAGGAAGTCGCAGCCCAGGCCGGTGGCGGCGGTGTGGTGGATGTACAGGTTGCGGAAGACACCGCGGACGACGTACTGCAACCCGAGCCCCTTGGCCAGGGGGTTGTAGTCCGCCGACGCCACGCCCGAGCCGTCGATCTCGAAGTCGGCGAAGGTGCAGTCGGCCAGGTGCCGGTCCCGGTCGGCGCCGTGCTGGAGGGTGGTGTAGAACGCCAGCGGCGCCGGGTCGGCCCGGTTGCCGGCGTTGCTGAGCACGAAGCGGGTCGCCCCCGGGCCGGCGCCGACGAGCGACACCCCGGTACGCCACACGGTGCCCGAGTCGCGCATCGAGTAGACCCCGGGCGGGCAGTAGATGATCCTCGCCCGGCCGTCGGCGGCGTACGCGTCGCCGAGCCGGTCCACCAGCGCGGCGAGCGCCGGCTGGTCGTTGGCCGTCCCGTCGCCGGCCAGGCCGTGCTCCCGGGCGTCGCAGAGCAGCGGGGCACCGGCCACCGCGTGGCGACGCACGCCTGCGGCGGAGGCCATGTCCGGGTACGCCACTCGTCCTCCCCTCGGCGGGACTGCCCGGCCCGCATTCCCGGCCCGTCTCGGGGGAAACGCCTGCCGCGACGACGACGGCCCCGGCCCGCCGGGAGGCGGAGAGCCGGGGCCGTCGCGGACGCGGGTCAGACGTTGGCGATCAGGACCGCCGGCCGCTCGACGCAGTCGGCGACGTGCCGCAGGAAGCCGCCGGCCACCCCGCCGTCGCAGACCCGGTGGTCGAAGGTCAGGCTGAGCTGCGTCACCTTCCGCACGGCGAGCTGCCCGTCGACCACCCAGGGCTTGTCCACGATCCGTCCCACCCCGAGCAGCGCCGCCTCCGGGTGGTTGATGATCGGGGTGGAGCCGTCGACGCCGAAGACGCCGTAGTTGTTGAGCGTGAACGTGCCGCCGGTCAGCCGGGCCGGGGGCAGCGTGCCGGCCCGGGCGGCCGTGGTGGTCGCGGTCAGCTCGGCGGCCAGCTCGGCGGTGGTCAGCCGCTGCGCGTCCCGCAGCACCGGCACGACCAGCCCCCGGTCGGTCTGGGCGGCGATGCCCAGGTGCACCCCGGCGGACTGGACGATCCGCTGGCCCTCGGTGTCGACCCGGGCGTTGAGCTGCGGGTACCGGCGCAGCCCGGACAGGCAGATCCGGGCCAGCAGGGCCAGGATGCTCACCGGCGCGTCCGGGGTCGCCGCGTTGATCGCCGCGCGGGTCTCCAGCAGCCCGGTGGCGTCCACGTCCACCCAGATGGTCACCTCGGGGATCTCTCGCCGGCTGCGGGAGAGCTTGTCGGCGATCACCTTGCGGATGCCGGTCAGCGGGACGACCAGGTCCTCGGCGCCGGAGGCCGCCGACCCGACGGGCTCGTCCGGCACCGCGGCCAGCCGGGCGGCCGGCGTCGCCGCCCCGGCGACGGCGGCCTCCACGTCCGCCCGGCGCACCACGCCGCCGGGGCCGGTGCCGCGCAGGGCCGCCAGGTCGAGCCCGTGCTCGCGGGCCAGCCGGCGCACGATCGGCGAGATGACCAGGGGCGCCGCCGCGCCGTCCGGACGGTCGGCCGCGCCGGCCGCAGTCGCCGCCGGGGCGGGAGCCGCCGGCGGTGCGGCGTGGGCGGGAGCCGCCGGGGTGGGATCGGGTGCGGCCACGAGACGGGGCCGGCGACGCCGCCGCCCCGCGCCGCCATGGCCGGTGCCGTACCCGATGAGGACGTTGCCGGAGCCGGCCCGCTCCTCCTCGCGGTAGGTGGCGTGCGCGGCGGGCTCGTCGCCGGCCCCGCCGCCGCCGTCCAGGGGCGCGATGGTGATCAGCGGCTGGCCGACCGGGCGGGTCTCACCCGCCGCGCCGTGCAGCGCCACGACCCGCCCGGCGTACGGGCAGGGCACGTCGACGACGGCCTTGGCGGTCTCCACCTCCACGACGCTCTGGTCCACCGTGACCACGTCGCCCACGGCGACCCGCCACTCGACGATCTCGGCCTCGCTCAGCCCCTCGCCCAGGTCGGGCAGGAGGAAGACCTGCGCCCCGTCCACGGTGGTCACGCCGCGCTCCCCCGGCTCAGCCAGCGCCCGTCGGGCTGGTCGTCCCACTGGAGCCGGGCCACCGTGTCGAGGATCCGGTCCACCGACGGCAGGTGGGTGTGCTCCAGCATCGGCGCCGGGTACGGGATGTCCAGCCCGGACACCCGCAGCACCGGGGCGTGCAGGGCGTGGAAGCAGCGCTCCTGCACCCGGGCGGCGATCTCGGCGCCCACCCCGGCGAAGCCCTGGGCCTCCTGGATCACCACGCACCGGCCGGTACGCCGGACCGAGGCGGTGACGGTCTCGTCGTCGAACGGCACGATGCTGCGTACGTCCACGACCTCCAGGTCCCAGCCCTCCTCGCGGGCGGCCTCGGCGGCCTCCAGCGCGACCGGCACCGCCGGCCCGTACGCGACGAGGGTGCCGTCGCGGCCGGGGCGACGCACGACCGCCCGGCCGATCGGCGCGGTGGCGGCCGGCAGTTCCGCCTCGGCGCTGGAGAAGTAGAGCTTCTTCGGCTCCATGAACACGACCGGGTCGGGATCGTCGATCGCCTGGCGCAGCAGGGAGTACGCGTCCTCGACCGTCGCCGGGGTGACGACCTTCAGGCCGGGGGTGTGCGCGTAGTAGGCCTCGCTGGAGTCGCAGTGGTGCTCGACGCCGCCGATGCCGCCGGCGTACGGCACCCGGATGACGATCGGCACGCTGAGCGCGCCCCGGGTGCGGTTGCGCACCTTCGCCACGTGCGAGGCGATCTGCTCGAACGCCGGGTACGCGAACGCGTCGAACTGCATCTCGACCACCGGGCGCAGCCCGGACATGGCCATGCCGACGGCGAAGCCGACGATGCCGGCCTCGGCGAGCGGCGTGTCGAAGCAGCGCTTGTCGCCGAAGCGGGCCTGGAGGCCGTCGGTGATCCGGAAGACGCCGCCGAGCGCCCCGACGTCCTCGCCGAAGACGACCACCCGGTCGTCGTCGAGCATCGCGTCGGCGAGCGCGGCGTTGAGCGCCTTCGCCATGGTCAGGGCGGCCATCAGCGCTCACCCTCCTCGTCCTGGGCGGCGGCCAGCTCGGCGCGGACCTGCTCACGCTGCTCGACCAGCTGCGGGGTGGGCTCGGCGTAGACGTGCTCGAAGAGGCTCATCGGGTCGACCGTCGGCTGCGCGTTCATGCGGACGCGCAGGTCGGCGGCGTACGCCTCGGCCTCCTCGGCGACCGCGGCGACGGCGGCGTCGTCGAGCGCGCCCCGGGCCCGCAGGTACGCCTCCAGCCGGGCCACCGGGTCCCGGTCCCGCCAGGCCTCGACCTCGGCGCCGTCGCGGTAGCGGCTCGCGTCGTCGGCGTTGGTGTGCGCCTCCATCCGGTAGGTGTGCGCCTCGACCAGGAACGGGCCCTTGCCGGAACGGGCGTGCGCCACCGCGCGGGTGAGCACCGCGAGCACGGCGACCGGGTCGTTGCCGTCGACCTGTTCGCTGGGCACCCCGTACCCCACGCCCTTGTACGCCAGCGACGGCGCGGCGGTCTGCCGCGACAGCGGGACGCTGATGGCGTACCGGTTGTTCTGCACGAAGTAGACGACGGGGGCCTTGAACACGGCGGCGAAGTTGACGCCCTCGTGGAAGTCGCCCTCGCTGGTCGCCCCGTCGCCGATGAACGCCAGCGCGACCGTGTCGCGTCCCTGGTACGCCTCGCCGTAGGCCAGCCCGGCGGCGTGCACGCACTGGGTCGCCAGCGGGGTGCACTGCGGGGCGGTGTGCCGCTCGGCGGGATCGTAGCCGCAGTGCCAGTCCCCGCGCAGCAGGGTCAGCACCTCGACCGGATCGATGCCCCGGGAGACCAGGGCCATCGACTCGCGGTAGGTCGGGAAGACCCAGTCCGTGTCGCGCAGGGCGAGGACGGCGCCGACCTGGCAGGCCTCCTGCCCGCGCGAGGACGGGTAGACGGCCAGCCGGCCCTGCTTGGTCAGGGCGGTGGCCTGGACGTCGAAGCGGCGGCCGACGACCATCCGCCGGTGCATCTCGACGAGCGCCTCGACGGGCGGCTCGGGATAGTCGGCGGGGGCGCGCAGTGGCGTGCCGGTGGGATCGAGCAGGCGGACGGGCTCGGTGGCCGGGAGCAGCGGCGTGGCCGGGTCGGGCGGGGTGGCCTTCCGACGGCTGCGCGGGGATGCCCTGCGGACCGCCTCGGGTGTGGTCGTCACGGCGGGACCTCCTGGACGTGTGGTGGGCCTATGCTCCTGCTGTCGGATGATTGACTCAAGATCCAGGACAAACGCGGGACGGATGGCATGGGACAGGCGGCGAGATGAGCCAGGAGTCCGGGGGCGCAGCGGAGCCGGTGGCCGGAACGGGACGTTCGGCGCGACCGTTGGACGACGTGGACCGGCGGATCCTCGACGAGCTGGTCCGCGACGGCCGCACGTCGGTGCGTACGCTCGCCGAGCGGATCCACATCTCCCGCACCAACGCGTACGCCCGGGTGGAGCGGCTGCTGCGCGACGGGGTGATCACCGGGTTCCGGGCCCAGGTCGCGCCCGAGGCGGCGGGGCTGGGCACCTCGGCGTACATCGCGTTGAAGATCGAGCAGAACACCTGGCGGGAGGTGTCGGCGGAGCTGGCCCGGGTGCGCTACATCGAGCACGCCGCCCTGCTCGGCGGCGACCACGACGTGCTGGCCCTGGTCCGGGCGCCGGACAACGCCACCCTGCGCGACGTGGTGCTGGGCCGGGTGCAGAGCATCGCCGGCGTGCTCTCCACCCGCACCTGGCTGGTCTTCGAGGAGTTCGACGGCGAACGCAGCCCGTGGGAGTGAACCGGCGCGGCGGTCTGCCCGCTCAGCGCTCCGGTGGGGCCTCCAGCCCCTCCCGGTCGGCCAGCTCTAGCAGCGGCTCCAGGGAGAACCGCCGGTCGTCGAGGCCGGCGTGCGGGTCGCCGCGCTCGGCGAACCGGGCGGGCATCGTGGCCACGGCGAAGTCCTCCGGCCGGGCGTCGTCCAGCTCCGACCAGTCCAGCGGCGCGGAGACCAACGCCTGGGGGGTGGGACGGATCGAGTACGCCGAGGCCATCGTGTGGTCCCGGGACATCTGGTTGTAGTCGACGAAGACCGGCCGGTCCCGCTGCTCCCGCCACCACGTGGTGGTGACCAGCTCCGGCAGCCGGCGTTGCATCTCCCGGCCCAGCGCCAGCACCGCCCGCCGGCAGTCGCCGAAGCTCCACCGGGGCTCGATGGAGAGGTAGACGTGCAGGCCCCGCCCGCCGGTGGTCTTCGGGTAACCCGTCAGGCCCAGCTCGGTCAGGAACGCGCGCACCTCGTGGGCCACCGGCACCACCTGGTCGAAGCCCACCCCCGGCATCGGGTCCAGGTCGATGCGCAGCTGGTCGGGTCGCTCCACGTCGGCGGCGGAGACCGGCCACGGATGGAACCGCAGCGTGCCGAGGTTGGCCGCCCAGATCACCACCGCCAGCTCGCTCGGCGCGACCTCGTCGGCCGTACGCCCGCTCGGGAAGGTGATGTGGGCGGTGCGCACCCACTCGGGCGCCCCCGCCGGCAGCCGCTTCTGGTAGAAGGCGTCGCCCCGGTTGTCCTGCCGGGTGCCGATCTTCGCCCCCTCGAACACGCCGCGCGGCCACCGCTCCAGCATGGTCGGGCGGTTCCGCAGGGCGCGCAGGACGCCGTCGCCGACGGCGAGGAAGTAGGACACCACGTCCCGCTTGGTCAGCCCGAGTTCCGGGAAGTACGGCTTGTCGGGGCTGGAGACGCGCACCAGCCGCTCCCCCACCTGGATCTCCTCGGCCGGCGTCGCCACGCCTGACACCGTAACCCGCCCGCCCGCCCGGCACGGGCCGCGCGCCCCGGGGTGTAAGGAAGGGCCCCTTGTTGGGCGGTTTCAAGGGGTCGTTGCAACGCGTTGGCTAGTCGGTGACGGCTAGGAGCTTAACGAGGCGCTCGGCTGGGGTGTCCCAGCCGAGCGTTTTGCGTGGGCGGCCGTTGAGTTCGGCGGCGACGGTGGCGAGGTGGTCGGGGCTGTGGACGGCTAGGTCGGTGCCTTTGGGGAAGTACTGGCGCAGCAGTCCGTTGGTGTTCTCGTTGGAGCCGCGTTGCCAGGGTGAGTGCGGGTCGCAGAAGTAGACCGGCATCTGCGCGGTGATGCTGAACTGATGGTGCATCGCCATCTCGATGCCTTGGTCCCAGGTCAGAGACCGTTTCAGATGGTGCGGCAGGGTGGCCATGGCGGTGAGCAGGCCGTCGCGGACCCGGTCGGCGCTGCGGCCGGCGCCCAGGTGCACGAGCAGGACGTAGCGGGCGGAGCGTTCGACAAGTGTGCCGATGGCGGAGCCGTTGTCCTTGCCGATGATTAGGTCGCCTTCCCAATGTCCGGGCACGGCACGGTCGTCGGCCTCGGCGGGCCGTTCGCTGATCATCACCATCGGATGGGTGAAGCGGGGCTGGCGCTGGCCAGGCTGACGGCGGGGACGTCGCACCGCACGGCCGGTGCGCAGCGCGGCGGTCAGTTCTCGGCGCAGTTCGCCACGGCCCTGGACGTAGAGCGCCTGGTAGATCGTCTCGTGTGACACGTGCAGCTCGTTCCGCTCGGGAAAGTCACGGCGCAGCCGACGGCTGATCTGTTCCGGGCTGTGCTTGCAATCCAGCATGGCCTGGACGTGTTCCCGCAGCGCCGGGCACGCGGTGATTTTGCCGATCTTCGGACGAGGCCGCCTGCTGTCGGCGCGTTGCTGGGCTGCGTAGGGCCGGTAGTCACCGCTGTCCGGGTGCCGATTGCGGCGGATCTCCCGGCTGATCGTGCCTGGCGAACGCCGCAGCTCAGCGGCGATCGCCGCCTGCGAGGCACCCTCCCGCAGCCGATCAGCGATCACGATCCGCTCGGCCTGAGACAGAAACCGGTCTGCCACGGCCAAAGACCGGGCAGCGGGAGGTACTCCCTGCTGCCCGGCCTTCGTCTGGATCGTGCGGCCGTACCGCCAGCGGTGACCAGTCTTGCGATTGATCCCGACCAGCCGGCACGCTTCACTCGTACTTACACCCCGCGCCACAAGATCCAAATATGCCTGACGCTCCGCGCGAAGCTTCTTCGCTCCCTGCGGCCGGCGATCCCCACGGATCTCGAACACTGCAACCCCTGATCAGGTCAGGCGTTGCAACGATCCCTAGAACCCAAGACGTTGGCAAGGGGCCCTTCCTCACAGGTCCGCGCGGACTCAGCTCATCTCCTCCTGGAGGCGCACCAGGAGCATCTTCTTGCCCTGTTCGCCCGCCTTGCGGTTGTTCTCCTGGATCTTCCGGAACCAGGTGGCCAGTTCCGTGTCGCCCCGCGCGTCGGCGTCGGCGACGTAGTTCTCCAGTTGCCAGATGTGCTGCAACGACATCTGCAGCGCGTGGATCAGGTCGTAGTTCTGGTCCTTCACCGGGCTCGCCGGCTCCCTGACCATGGTGGCCACGGCGCACCTCCCCGTCTCGGTGATCGGTGGAGGCAGCGCTTACCCGACCCGGCACCGATCACGCCCGGCGGCGGTCCCGGCGCCTTCCGCCGGACCCGGTCGACGGCGTCGTCCGAAATCGGACCCCCCGGGGCGATGACTCCGTCGTCCGTCGGTCGTCATATCTCTGGACGGCGGCACGTGATGATCGGGTGGACCAGGACGGAGGACGGTTCGTGGGTCAAGGTGGCACGGGATCGGGCGGGGTCGGTGAGAGGACGGTGGGTGACGCCGTCCGGGAGGGCGACGCGCAGGCGTTCGCGGAGCTGACCGACCGGCACCGGCGGGAGTTGCAGGTGCACTGCTACCGGATGCTCGGCTCGTTCGACGACGCCGAGGACCTCGTGCAGGAGACGTTCCTGCGGGCCTGGCGGAGGCGGGAGACCTTCCAGGGCCGGTCCACGGTGCGGGCCTGGCTCTACCGGATCGCGACCAACGCCTGCCTCGACTTCCTCGACCGCCGCCACCGGCAGCCACGTCCGCTCGTCGTGCCGACGGTGTCCCGCGCCGCCAGGCCCGGCCGGACCTCGTTGCCGCAGGTGGAGGTCCCCTGGCTCCAGCCGTACCCGGACCGGTTGCTCGACCCGGCCGCGCCGTCCGACGGCGAGCCGGACACCGCACTGGTGGCGAAGGAGACCATCGAGCTGGCGTTCCTCGCCGCGATCCAGCACCTGCCGTCCCGGCAGCGGGCGGTGCTCATCCTGCGCGACGTGCTCGGCTGGCCGGCGGCCGACACCGCCGCGCTGCTCGACGGCACGGTCGCCGCGGTCAACAGCGCCCTTCAGCGGGCGCGCGCCACCCTCCGGCAGCACCTGCCGCAACGACGGATGGAGTGGTCGACGGCGACCGACCCGAGCCATGAGGAACGGGCGGTGCTCCAGCGGTACGTGGAGGCCACCGAACGCGGGGACCTGACGGCGCTGGCGGCGCTGCTGAGTGAGGACGCCCGCTTCACCATGCCACCCGAACCGACGTGGTACGAGGGACGGGCCGCGATCGTGGAGTGCTGGGCCCCCGCGCTGGTCGGACCCGCCGGCGGCAAGGACTGGTGTCACGTGCCCACCCGGCCAACCGCCAGCCCGCCGTCGCCGGCTACGTGCGTGAGCCGGGCCGGTCCCGCTACCGGGCGCTGGGCCTCGACGTGCTCCGCATCGAGGGTGGCGAGATCGTGGAGGTGACCGCGTTCCCGCCCCGCGTCCTTGCGGCCTTCGGGCTGCCGCTGACCCGGTGACCACGGCCGCGGCGATGAGTTCTTCGTGCCCCGACCGTCTCCACCGGGGCGGCCGGCGTCAGCGGCGCGCCGCTGACGCACCGGAAGACAGAGGCAGGAGCGAACCCGCATGACCCAGCGGAGAGTCGTCAGCCGGGACGAGTGGGAAACGGCCGGTGCGGACCTGCTCGTCAAGGAGAAGGAGCTGACGCGGGCACGCGACGCGTTGAGCGCCCGGCGGCGCCGGCTGCCGATGGTCCGGATCGACAAGGAGTACGCCTTCGAGTCTCCGGACGGCCCGGTGGACCTTCCGGGCCTGTTCGGCGGCCGCCGTCAGCTCATCGTCCGGCACTACCTCGACCTGACGGCGCTGGGCCGGCAGGAGGAGGAGCTGGAATACCCGCAGCAGTGGTGGCGGCACCACGACCGGTGCGACGATCGACACCACGGGACCGGGCATCGTGACCGGATGCCCGCGCGGGTCGTCGGCCACCCGACGGAACTGGAGCAGCACTGACCATGGCGACCTACGTGTTGATTCCCCCGGCGGGCAGCGGGCCCTGGTACTGGCACCTCCTGGCGGGCCAGTTGCGGGACCGGGGGCACGACGTGGTGGCGGTCGACCTGCCGTGCGCCGACGACTCGGCGGGGCTGACGGAGTACGCCGACGCCGCCGTCCGGGCCATCGGAGACCGTACGGACCTGGTCGTCGTGGCCCAGTCGTTCGGCGCGTTCACCGGCCCGTTGGTGTGCGACCGCGTCGGCGCCGAGCTGCTCGTGTTGTTGACCCCGATGGTGCCCTCGCCCGGTGAGTCGCCGGGCGAGTGGTGGGAGAACACGGGCTACGCACACGCCAGGCAGGTCCAGGCCGAGCGCGAGGGCTGGACGCCGGAGCAGGACGGGGACCCCGGCGTCATCTTCTTCCACGAGCTGCCGCCGCCGCTGGTCGAGGAGGCCAAGGCGCATGCCCGGGACCAGTCGGGCACGCCGTTCGAGAAGCCCTGGCCGCTCGGTGCCTGGCCCGAGGTGCCGACCCGGGCGCTGCTCTGCCGGGGGGACCGTTTCTTCCCGATCGACTTCCTGCGCCGGCTGGTGTCCGACCGGCTGGGCGTCACGCCCGACGAGATGGACGGCGGGCATCCGGTGGCCCTCAGCCGGCCGCGTGAGCTGGCCGACCGGCTGGAGGAGATCCGGCGGGAGGTCGTCGGCGTCGCCCGCGCCACGCCGACCCGCCGGCGGTGACCGGCCGCGCCGGGCGGCCGGGTTCGGGGCCGGCCGCCCGGCGCACCGTGTCATCCGGCATCTCGAACCGCACCGACCCGCCCCACGAAGCCCGGTGCGGACGGGACCGGCGGCGGGATCGGCCGGCCCCGGCGGGAGCGGACACGGTCGGCCAGCCGGTGCGGTTATCCGGCGCGTGCCCCGGGTAGGGGTTGCCGCATGGCGGAACTGGCGACGCTCTGGATCGTCCGGCACGGCGAGAGCACGGCGAACGTGGCGGCCACGGCGGCCGAGGCGTCCGGCGCCGAGCTGATCGACCTGACCCACCGGGACGCGGACGTGCCGCTGAGCCCCACCGGGGAGGAGCAGGCGCGGGCCACCGCGCGGTGGCTGGCCGGGCTGCCCGAGGCCCACCGGCCCGACGTGGCGGTGGTGTCGCCGTACCTGCGGGCGGTGCGGACCGCCGAGCTGGCGCTGGCCGGCACCGGCATCCCGCTCACCCGCGACGAACGGCTGCGCGACCGGGAGTTGGGCATCCTGGACGGCCTGACCGGGCAGGGGGTGCGCCGGCGGCACCCGGAGGAGGCCGCGCGCCGCGACCGGCTCGGCAAGTTCTACTACCGGCCGCCGGGCGGGGAGTCCTGGACCGACGTGGCGCTGCGCCTGCGTGCCCTCCTCGGCGACCTGCGCCGCGACCACGAGGACCGGCGCGTGCTGCTGTTCGGCCACGACGCCCTGGTCTTCCTGACCCGTTACCTGGTGGAGGGGCTCACCGAGACGGAGCTGATGGCGTTGACCCGCGAACACGTGATCGCCAACTGTTCGATCACCGGGTGGTCCGCCGACGCCGACGGCCGGCTGACCCCCGACGTGTTCAACGACGTCGGTCACCTGCACGAGCAGGGTGCCCGGCCGACCAGGGAGGACGAGGTCCATGCCGAACCGGTCTGACACCCGGGTGATCACCCCGGGCCTGCTGCGGGACTGGGCGCTGCCCGTGCCGACCGGCGGCAAGGAGGCCCGGGGCACGGTGCTGGTGGTCGGCGGCTCGCGCTTCACCCCCGGCGCGGTGCTGCTCGCCGGGGTGGCCGCGCTGCGGGCCGGAGCCGGGGTGCTCCAGCTCGCCGCCGCCGAGTCCACCGCCGCCGCGCTGAGCATCCAGGTGCCCGAGGCGCTGGTGGTGGGGCTGCCGGAGACCGCCGACGGGGCGGTCGCGGGGCAGCCCGGCGAGCTGCTGGGCGAACTGGTGGCGGAGGCGGACGTGGTGGCCGTCGGCCCCGGCCTCAAGGACATCGACGAGACCGGCCGCCTGCTGCGCCTGGTGCTCGACGCGGCCGGTCCGCAGACATCGCTGGTGCTCGACGCGTACGCCCTGGGGGCCCTCAGCCACGCCCCGGACCTGCTGGTCGGGTCCGGGCGGCCGGTGGTGCTCACTCCCAACCTCACCGAGGCCCGGCACCTGCTCGACCGGGAGCCCGGCGACGACCTGGACGCCGAGGCGACGGAGCTGGCCCGGCGGTACGACGCGGTGGTGTCGCTCTACGGCCACATCGCCACCCCCGACGGCCGGAGCTGGCGGGAGGAGAGCGGCGACGCCGGACTGGGCACCTCCGGCAGCGGGGACGTCCGCGCCGGGCTGCTGGCCGGGCTGTTGTCGCGGGGCGCGGAGCCGGCGCAGGCCGCGTGCTGGGCGGCGTTCGCGCACGCGGTCAGCGGTCAGCGGCTGGTCCCCCGGTACGGCCGGATCGGGTTCCTCGCCCGGGAGCTGCTCGACGAGATTCCGCACACCCTGGCGACCGTCTGACACCTTTCGTCCGGACCCACACAGGCGTGTAACGCCAGCTCACCACGCGGCGCTGGTGGTTGCGGAGGCGTGCATCCCGCCCGCCTCCCGCCGGCCGCTCCCCGCCAGGGGGCGTACCCCGGCTGGAGACAGCTCCTGGGAGTCTGTGTGAAGAACCTCCGTCGCAAGACACTGGCTGCCGCGTCCGCCGTGACGCTCGGCGTCGGCCTCGCCGTCGCCGGCGGGGTGGCCCCGGCGGCGTCGGCCGCCGGCCCGGACACCACGTTCCTGGTCCTCGCCCCGCAGGGCGCCAAGACCGACAAGGCGGCCGCCCGCGTGGCCGCCGCCAACGGCACCGTGGTGGCCAGCTACGACCAGATCGGCGTGCTCGTCGTCCGGTCGACCAACCCCGACTTCGTCACGGACGTGGCGGGCGCGGGCGTCGACTCGGTGGCGTCCACGGCCGGCCTGGGCACCGCCCTCGACGAGGGCGAGACCCTGGAGGTCTCCGCGGCCGAGGCGGCCAACACGACCGCCGACCCGACCAAGGAGCCCCTCTTCGGTCAGCAGTGGGACATGCCGATGATCGACGTCCCGCAGGCCCACGCCGTCAACGCCGGCCGCGCCGACGTGGTGGTGGGCGTGCTGGACAGCGGCATCTCGTCCAGCCACCCCGACCTGGCCACCCAGATCGCGAAGAACAAGAGCACGTCCTGCATCGGTGGCGTCACCGACACCACCGAGGCCGCCTGGAACCCGACCACCTCCGACCACGGCACCCACGTGGCCGGCACCATCGCCGCCGCCGTCAACGGCGTCGGCGTGACCGGGGTCGCCCCGGGCGTCAAGGTGGCCGCCGTCAAGGTGGTCAACGACGACGGCTACATCTACCCGGAGGCCGCGGTCTGCGGGTTCATGTGGGCCGCCGAGCAGGGCATGCAGGTGACCAACAACAGCTACTACATCGACCCGTGGCAGCTCAACTGCCGCAACGACGCGCGCCAGCGTCCGGTGTGGAAGGCCATCCAGCGGGCCCTGCGTTACTCGCAGGGCAAGGGCGTGCTGCACGTGGCGTCCGCGGGTAACAGCAACTGGGACCTCGCCCACAAGATCACCGACACGGGCAGCCCGAACAACGGGACGCCCGAGGAGCGCGAGAACCTCACCAACTCCTGCCTCATCCTGCCGGGTGAGGCGCCGGGCGTGGTGACCGTGTCGGCGGTCGGCCCGACCGGGCAGAAGAGCTACTACTCCTCCTACGGCCAGGGTGTGGTCGAGGTGACGGCGCCGGGTGGCGACACCCGCTTCCGCACCCGGGGTGCCAGCTCGACCTCCACCGACGGCATCCTGTCCACCACCTACAACACCGCCACGAAGACCAACGGCTGGGGCTTCAAGCAGGGCACCTCGATGTCCTCGCCGCACGCCGCCGGCGTGGCGGCGCTGGCCGTCTCGGCGCACCCGGGCATGGCGCCCGGTCAGCTGTCGGCCTTCCTGGGCAACACCGCCGAGGCGATCGCCTGCCCCGGTGGCGTCTACAACCCGGTGCCGCTGATCGCGGCCGGTCCGAACGCCTACGACGCGACCTGCTCCGGCGGCAAGCGCAACGGCTTCTACGGCTCCGGCATGGTCAACGCGTACAACGTGGTGCGCTGACACCACGGCACGACAGCGACAGGGCCCGGCGGTTCACCGCCGGGCCCTGCCCGTTTTGGCTGCTCACCCCGGGGGTACGGGAGAAGTCGTCAGCCGAGCGAGGAGGTCAACGGTGTCCACCGATGCCATCGTCCTGTTGAAAGAGGACCACAAGGAGATGCGCCGCCTGTTCAAGGCGTTCCAGGATGCCGAGGAGGGTCCGGCGGCGCGCCGGCAGAAGCTGGTGAACGAGATCCTGGAAGCCCTCACGGTCCACACCTACCTTGAGAACGAGGTGATGTACCCCGAGGTCCGCAAGCTCCTGCCCGACCTGGAGGACGACATCCTCGAGTCGTACGAGGAGCACCACGTCGCCGACGTGCTCTGCGCCGAGCTGTTCACCATGGACGCCGGCGACGAGCGCTTCAACGCCAAGACCACGGTGCTGATCGAGAACGTCCTGCACCACGTCGAGGAGGAGGAGCAGGAGTGGTTCCCGAAGGTGCGCGAGGCCCTCGGCCGTAAGCAGCTCCAGGAGATCGGCGAGCGGATGATCGCGCTGCGCGCGGACGCGCCGCGCAAGCCGACCGACCCGAAGGCGATCAAGAAGTCGCTGGACGCCGTAACGGCCTGAGCGGACGGAACCTCCACGGGCCCCGGTGCGCCGGGGCCCGTCGTCACGCCGGGGGTGCGGGCAGGATCCGCCGCAGCGCCGGGGGCGCGGTCCGGGGCCGCCACTCCCGCGGGTAGCCCACCGAGACCTCCTCGAAGCGCACCCCGTCGTGCCAGGTGGTACGAGGGATGTGCAGGTGGCCGTAGACCACCGCGGCGGCGTCGAAGCGCAGGTGCCAGTCGGCGGTCGACTCGGTGCCGCACCACTGGGCGAAGATCGGGTAGCGCAGCACCCGGGTCGGCTCGCGCAGCAGCGGCCAGTGGTTGACCAGCACCGTCGGCAGCCCCGGCTCCCGATCGGCGAGCCGACGCGCGGCCTCGGCGACGCGGGCCGCGCACCACGCCGACCGGCTCGGGTACGGATCGGGATGCAGCAGGAACTCGTCGGTGCAGACGACCCCCACCCGGTACGCCTCCTCCAGCGCCGCCTCGGGGGTGTCGAACCCGTCCGGGCGCCAGCTGTGGTCGTAGAGCAGGAACAGCGGCACGACCTGCACCGGGCCGCCCTCACCCCGCCACACCGGGTACGGGTCCTCCGGGGTCAGCACGCCCAGCCGCCGGCAGGCGTCCACCAGGTACGCGTAGCGCGCGGCCCCCCGCAGCGCCACCGGGTCGGCGGGCGGTGTCCACAGCTCGTGGTTGCCCGGCGCCCAGACGACCTTCGCGAAGCGGCGGCTGAGCAGGCCGAGGGCCCACTCCACGTCGGCCACGGTGTCGCCCACGTCCCCGGCGACCAGCAGCCAGTCCCGCGGCGAACCGGGGCGCAGCCCCTCGACGACCGCCCGGTTGTCCCGGTGCCCGACGTGCAGGTCACTGATGGCGAGCAGGCTGCCGCCCTCGCCGTCCTCCCCCGCCATGCCGCTGATCCTAGGCAGCGGCGCGCCCGGCCGCGAGTTCCCCGCACCGGCGCCGGGCCCCCGCGACCCGTCGCCGGGCCCCGGAAGGGTCAGTTGCCGGAGCCCGGCTCGGCCATTCTGCGGTGCTGCGCCGCATTGAGCTTGTCCGGGAGGATCTTGCCGGCGGCGGTCTGCACCTTGGTGAGCAGCGAACCCGCAGTCACCGTCTGGTCGCCCCGCAGCATCGCCGCGAAGCCCTGCTCGGCCACGGTCCGCGGGTCGTCCTTGCGTCCCGAGGCGACCCGGGTATCCGCCATCTCGGCACGGTCGAAGAACTCCGTGTCTGTCGGCCCCGGCATCAGCGAGGTCACCGTCACCCCGGTGTCCTTCAGCTCGTCGCGCAGTGCCTCCGCGAAGGACTGCACGAACGACTTCGAGGCGTCGTAGACGGCCTGGAAGGGGCCCGGCAGGGTGGCGGAGATCGACGAGGTGAACAGGACCCGGCCGGCGCCGCGCCGCACCATGTCGGGCAGCAGCAGCTTGGCCAGGTGCACCGTCGAGCGCACGTTCAGGTCGACGACGGCCAGCTCGTCCGCGAGCGTGGTGCCCCCGACGAACTCCCCACCGGCGCCCCGCCCGGCGTTGAGCGCCAGCGCGTCGACCGGGCGGCCGGCCACCGCCGCCGCCAGCTCCTCGACTCCCTCGGCACGGGTCAGATCGGTCCGGACGGGATCCACCCGGGGTCCACCGTCGCGCCGCAGCCGCTCCGCCACCGTGCCGATCCCGTCGTCCTCGGCGGCGATCAGCAGGTCGTACCCGTGCTCGACGAACTGGACCGCCAGTTCGTACCCGATGCCGCTGGACGCGCCGGTCACCACGGCGAACGGTCGGTCCGTGCCCGATGTGGTCATCTCCTCGTCACTCCCCTCGTCGGCTGGCGGCCCGCGCATCCGAGGCCGTCCAGGTGTGCTGTGCCCCGGTGTGTGCTGTGCCCCGGTCCGGGCCGGTTAATCCCCACATCGACACCCGACCACCTCGCCGGGGGTCCGTCGCCGGGGCGAGGTGGGCCGGGAACCGCCGGGGTCGACCCGGTAGGATCGGCGCGGGCCGTGACTGGCGCGTAGGGATGGGGCACCATCGGGAAGCGGTCCCGTCATGAGGACGCATGCCGAGCGCCTGGGCCTTCCGCACGTCACTGGAGGTCGCATGTCGTCGCTGAACGCCGAATCCACCGCCTTCCGCAGCGCCCTCGAGGTGATCCGCGCCGTCGAGCCCCGGGTGGCCGACGCCATCGGCGCCGAGCTCGCCGACCAGCGCGAGTCGCTCAAGCTCATCGCCAGCGAGAACTACGCCTCCCCCGCGACCCTGCTGACCATGGGCAACTGGTTCAGCGACAAGTACGCCGAGGGCACCGTCGGGCGCCGCTTCTACGCGGGCTGCCAGAACGTCGACACCGTCGAGGCGCTCGCCGCCGAGCACGCCCGGGAGCTGTTCGGCGCCGCCCACGCGTACGTGCAGCCGCACTCCGGCATCGACGCCAACCTGGTGGCGTTCTGGGCGATCCTGGCCGACCGGGTGGAGTCGCCGGCGCTGAAGAAGGCCCAGGTCCGGCAGGTCAACGACCTCACCGAGGCGGACTGGTTCGCGCTGCGCCGGGAGCTGGGCAACCAGCGGATGCTCGGCATGTCGCTGGACGCCGGCGGCCACCTCACCCACGGGTTCCGGCCGAACATCTCCGGCAAGATGTTCGACCAGCGCAGCTACGGCACCGACCCGGTCACCGGCCTCGTGGACTACGACAAGGTCGCCGAGGCGGCCCGCGAGTTCAAGCCGCTGATCCTGGTCGCGGGCTACTCGGCGTACCCGCGGAAGGTCAACTTCCGGATCATGCGGGAGATCGCCGACTCGGTCGGCGCCACCTTCATGGTCGACATGGCGCACTTCGCCGGCCTGGTCGCCGGAAAGGTCTTCACCGGCGACTTCGACCCGGTGCCGCACGCGCACATCGTCACCACCACCACCCACAAGTCGCTGCGCGGCCCACGCGGCGGCATGGTGCTCTGCCAGCCCGAGCTGGCCGACCAGGTCGACCGGGGCTGCCCGATGGTGCTCGGCGGCCCGCTGCCGCACGTGATGGCCGCCAAGGCCGTCGCCCTCGCCGAGGCCCGCCGCCCCGACTTCGCCGACTACGCGCAGCGGATCGTCGACAACGCCCAGGCCCTCGCCGAGGGGCTGCTGCGGCGCGGCGGCAAGCTGGTCACCGGCGGCACCGACAACCACCTGGTGCTGATCGACGTCTCCGGCTACGGGCTCACGGGCCGGCAGGCCGAGCAGGCGCTGCTCGACTCGGGCATCGTCACCAACCGCAACTCCGTCCCGCAGGACCCGAACGGCGCCTGGTACACCTCCGGCATCCGGATCGGCACCCCGGCGCTGACCAGCCGGGGCCTCGGCACCGCGCAGATGGACGAGACGGCCGAGCTGATCCACACCGTGCTCAGCCAGACCACGCCGGGCGCCAACCCGGACGGCACCCCGTCCAAGGCCAAGTACGTCCTCGACCCCGCCGTCGCCGACCGGATCAGCAAGCAGGCCAGCGACCTGCTGACCGGCTTCCCGCTCTACCCGGCCGTCGACCTAGGCTGACCCGCACCACCCGACGCCCCCGCCCGGCCCCGCCGAGCGGGGGCGCCGTCGCCCCCGCCCGTCCCCGCCCCCGTCCCCGTCCCCGTCGTGGCATCGCCCTGTGCCGCGTCGATCATGCAGTTTTGGCGCCCGTTTCACCCGCCTTGATGCCCCATTGTGACCCGCCACAACTGCATGATCGACGCTGGTGGGGTGGGGCGGGGGGGCGAAGGGGGTGGGGGTTAGTGGGGGTGGGGGTGGGGGTGGGGGTGGGGGCGGAGGGTGCGGAGGCGGTGCAGGACGTCGGTGCCGCCCCGGCCGAAGTGGTCGTGCAGGGCGCGGTACTCGGCGTACAGGTCGTCGTAGGCCGCCGCGCGGGCCGGATCGGGGTGCCAGGTCTCGCGTCGGCCGGCGCCCATCGCCGCCGAGGCGGCCGGCACGTCCGGGTACGCCCCGGCGGCGACCGCCGCGTGGATGGCCGCGCCCAGCGCCGCCGGGTGGGCGGAGTCGAGCACGTGCAACGGCCGGTTGAGCACGTCGGCGTAGATCCGCAGCAGCAGCCGGTTGCCGGTCAGCCCGCCGGCCACGGTCAACTCGTCGACGGCCACCCCGGCGGCGGTGAACGCGTCGACGACGGTCCGGGCGCCGAAGGCGGTGGCCTCCAGCAGCGCCCGCCAGATCTCCTCGGGGCGGGTGGCGAGGGTCAGCCCGACCAGCACGCCGCTCAGCTCGTGGTCCATCAGCACCGAGCGGTTGCCGCTGTGCCAGTCCAGGGCCAGCAGCCCGTGCCCGCCCACCGGCTGGTCGGCGGCCAGGGTGTCCAGCAGCTCGTACGGGCTGATCCCCCGGCGGCGCGCCTCGTCGGCGTAGCCGGCCGGCAGGGCGGTGCGGGCGTACCAGGCGAAGATGTCGCCGACCCCGCTCTGTCCCGCCTCGTAGCCCCAGGCGCCGGTGGTGACGCCCCCGTCGACCACGCCGCAGACGCCGGGCACCTCGCGGTACGCCGTCGCGTTCATGATCAGGCAGGTGGAGGTGCCGAGCACCGCGAGCATCCGGCCGGGCTCGACGGCGCGGGCCGCCGCGGCGGTGACGTGCGCGTCGATGGCGCCCGCCGCGACGGCGGTCCCGACCGGCAGCCCGGTCCACGCGGCGGCCGCGGCGGTGAGCCCGCCGGCCCGGGCGCCCACGGGCACGAGCGGACCGTCGACGCGCGGCAGCAGGCCGTCGAGGCGGGGGTGCAGGGCGCGCAGGAACTCCGCCGACGGGTACCGCCCGTCCTGCCGCAGCCCCTTGTAGCCGGCGGCGGAGACGTTGCGGGTCTCCCGGCCGCAGAGCTGCCAGACCAGCCAGTCCGTGGTCTCGATGAAGCGCTCCGCCCGGTCGAAGACCGCCGGGTCCTCCTCCAGCACCTCCAGCGCCTTGGCGAGCTGCCACTCGGCGGAGACCCGGCCGCCGTAGCGGGGCAGCCAGCGCTCACCGCGCGCGGCGGCGACGTCGTTGATCCGGGCGGCCTGCCGCTGGGCCGCGTGGTGCTTCCACAGCTTCGGGTACGCGTGCGGCCGGCCGCCCAGGTCGGGCAGCTCGCAGAGCGGGGTGCCGTCGGCAAGGGCGGGCAGCATCGTGCAGGAGGTGGCGTCGACGCCGATGCCGCACACGTCCCCGGGCCGGATCCCGGCGGCGCGCAGCGCGGCGGGCACCGCGACGCGGAGCACCTCGCGGTGGTCGTCGGGGTGCTGCAACGCCCAGTCCGGTGGCAGCGGCGTGCCGTCGGGCAGCCGCTCGCTGATCACCCCGTGCCGGTACGGGTGGACGGCCTCGCCCCGCACGGCGCCGTCGGCGACGTCGACCACGACCGCCCGGCCGGAGAGGGTGCCGAAGTCGACGCCGACGACGAACCGGGCCGGCCCGGCCGCCGGCCGCGCCGCGCCTTCTCCTGCCGCCGCGCCTTCTCCTGCCGCCACGGCTGCTCCCTCCCGCCGCGGCGCGCCGGCACCCGGGCGGGCGACCGGTCGGCGGCGGCGGGAGGAAACGGTAGCAACACCGCCGCGCCTGCGGCACGTGACCGACAGCCGGCGGCCCGCCCTGGGCCGGAGCGGCGGGGAGGCAGGGGCGGGCCGGGGCGTCAGGCCACCGGCCGCTTGAGGTGGTAGCGGTGCACCTCGGTGCTGCCCTGGACGTTGTTCACGTCCTCGGCGGCGGAGACCAGCTCCCAGCCCTCCCGGCCGGCCCGGTTGAGGTGCGCGATCGCCGTGTCGCCGTACGCGGTGATGTCCCGGCGCGACCCGTCCGGGCCGTACCAGGTGAAGCTGACGTGAAAGGCGCGGCCCTGCCCCTGATAACGGCGGACCAGCAACGCGTACTCCCAGGCGACCATGGCGTCCATTATGAGTGTCCACCCAGGACGGCGAAACACGGGCAGTCGCGCTTTGCCATGCGGTGAACGCGTTGTGTCATCCCACCTCGGCGTTCGTCGCCCGGCGGGCCGTCTCGTCGGCGACCAGCGCGACCAGCCGGTCCAGCCCGAGGTCGATCTGCTCCGGGGTCACGGCGCTGACCGACAGCCGCAGCGCGTCGACCGGGGCGCCGTCGTCGTAGAAGTGCGCCATCGGCGTCCAGAGCAGGCCGTACCCACGGGCGGAGCGGTGCAGCAGCGCGTCGTCGACCCCGAACGGCACGGTGACCACGACGAAGAACCCGCCGGCCGGGACGTTCCACCGCACCGGCGAGGTGCCCGCCGGGAAGCGCCGGGCCAGGCCGTCGACGAGATGGCGCAGGTTGCGTCCGTACGCGGCCCGTTCCCGGACGGTGGCCGCCACGAGGCTGCACCCGTGCTCCAGCAGCGCCCCGCCGACGACCGCCTGGGCGATCGGCGAGGTGTTCACCGTGACCATGCTCTTGATCTTGGCGAGCTGGTCGGCGAGCAGCCCCACCGTGCCGTCGGCGCCGGCGACGCGCTGGTCGGCGACCACGTAGCCCACGCGCGCGCCGGGCAGCACCGTCTTGGCGAACGAGCCCAGGTAGACCACCCGCCGCGCGGTGTCCAGCGCCTTGAGTGTCGGCGGCCGACCGGACCGCGCCGGCGGCCGACCCGACTCCGAGGCGGGGAAGAGACCGTACGGGTTGTCCTCCAGCAGCAGCAGGTCCTCCTCGGCGGCCAGGTCGAGCAGCCGCCGCCGGTCGGCCAGGCCGATGCTGGTCCCGGACGGGTTGGCGAAGTCCGGCATCACGTAGCAGGCGCGCGGGCGCAGCCCCGCCGCCCGGGCGAGGCGCACCTGCTCGCGCAGGTCGGTCAGGTCGATCCCGGCGGGGCCGCCGGCCACCGGCCGCACCGGCAGGTCCAGCAGCCGGGCGGCGCCGGTCAGCCCCACGTACGTCGGGGCGACGGCGAGCAGCACGTCGCGCGGGTCGGCCCGCAGCGCCCGCAGCACCAGGAACATCGCCTCCTGGCAGCCGACGGTCACCACGATCGCCTCCGGGTCGACCGTCAGCTGCTCGTCGACGGCGAGGTTGCGGGCGACGAGGTGGTGCACGATGCCCTTGGTGCGGCCGTACTGCAACAGCGTCCGGTGCACCTGCGCGGGGCTCTGCCCCAGGTCGTCGGCCAGGTGCCGGCGGAACCTCTCCAGGTGCCGGTGCAGCGCCGCGACGTCGAAGAACTCCTCGTACGGCCGGCCGGCCGCGAGCGACACCGCGTCGGGGTAGTGCTGGGCCACCTCGTTGAGGAAGTTCATCGAGTTCAGCGCCGGGTCGTCGACCGCCGGGTGCAGGTCGGCGACGCGCAGGTCCACCGTCTCCGGCACCGGTCAGCCCTCCCTGATCACGCGCAGCTCGCGGGCCGCCGCCGGGTCGGCGCAGCCGGCCAGCGCAAGGGCGTCGCGGAACTCGCCGGCCAGCAGCGCCAGCGCCGTCCGCGCCCCGGCCTCGCCGCCGGCGGCGAGCGCCCACAGCATGGGCCGGCCGACCAGCACCCCCCGCGCGCCGAGGGCGAGCGCGCGCAGCACGTCGACGCCGTCGCGCACGCCGCTGTCCAGCAGCACCTCGCACCGGTCCGCCACCGCCGCCACCACCTCCGGCAGCACTGTGGCGGTGGCCGGGGCCCCGTCGAGCTGCCGGCCGCCGTGGTTGGAGACCACCACGGCGTCCGCGCCGGCGGCCACCGCCAATTCCGCGTCGCGCGGGTCCAGCACGCCCTTCACCACCAGCGGCAGGGCCGTACGGCCGCGCAGCCACTCCAGGTCGGCCCAGGTCAGCGCGGGCGCGAAGACCTCGCCGGTGTGCGCGGCGATGGCGGAGACCCCGGGGGTGGCGGTGTGCGCGAGATCGTCCCGGCCGGCCGGCAGGTTGGCCGCCACCACGTGCGGCGGGATGGCGAACGCGTTGCGCACGTCGCGTCGGCGAGGGCCGAGGATCGGCACGTCCACGGTGACCGTCAGCGCCGTGCAGCCCGCCGCGTGCGCCCGGTCCAGCAGGTCGGCGACCAGGCCCCGGTCGCGCAGCCAGTAGAGCTGGAACCAGACCCTCGCGCCGGTCTCCGCGATCTGCTCGATCGGCACGCTGCTCAGGGTGCTGGCCACGTACGGCACGTCGGCAGCGCGGGCGGCGGCGGCCAGCGCCAACTCCCCCTCGGGGTGCACGAGCCGCTGGTACGCCATGGGTGCCACGGCCACCGGCATGGCGTACGACGCGCCGAGCAGCCGCGCCCCGGTGCGGGGGGTGTGCACGCCGCGCAGCACCCGGGGCAACACGGCCACCCGGTCCAACGCGCGGCGGTTCGCGGCGAGCGTCGTCTCGGCGCCGCTGCCACCGTCGACGTAGTCCCACACGTCGGGTGGCAGCACCGAGCGGGCCAGCCCCGCGAAGTCGGCCAGACTGGCCGGCGACGGCTGCGCCACCGGCAGGTCCGACTTCGGCAGTACGCCCTCCACCATCACCGGTCTCCCCTCACCCCGGCGCCGCCCCCACTGACGGTCGCCGCACTACCGGCCGATGCACCGCCCGCCACGCCGCCGGAAGCCGCGCCGCCGATCGCCGCCTCGGCGGTCGTCGCGCCGGGCGATCCACCACTCGCCGCGCCACCGCCTGTCGCGCAGCTACCCGCCGCGTCGCCGCCCGGCACGCCACCGCCCGCCGCGTCGCCGCCCGGCGTGCCGAGCCGGCCGCGCAGGAACGCGGCGGCCTGGTCCTGGGCGCGGCGGCCGTCGTCGAACGCTGCGGGCATGGCGAAGAAGCCGTGGACCATGCCGGCGTACCGGGTGAGGGTGGTGGGCACCCCGGCGTCGCGCAGCCGGTGCGCGTACCGCTCCCCCTCGGCGCGCAGCGGGTCGTGCTCGGCGGTGACCACCAGCGCCGGCGGCAGACCGGTCAGGTCCGCGGCGAGCAGCGGCGACGCCAGCGGGTGCCGCGCGTCGGCCGGGTCGGTGAGGTAGTGGCCCCGGTACCAGGCGACCGAGCGGCGGTTGAACAGCAGCGGGTCCTCGCCGTCGCCGTCGGGTACGGCGCTCTGGTCGGTGTTCGGGTACACCAGCAGTTGCGCGGCGAGGCGGGGCCCGCCGCGCTCCCGGGCCAGCAGGGTGACGGCGGCGGCGAGGTTGCCGCCGGCGCTGTCCCCGCCGACCGCCACGCGCTCCGGGTCGACGCCGAACTCCTCCGGGTGCGTGGCGAGCCACGCGGTGGCCGCGTGGCAGTCGTGCACGGCGGCGGGGAAGGGATGCTCCGGGGCCAGCCGGTAGCCGACGGTGACCACCTGGCAGGGCACCGCGTTGGCGAGACGCCGGCAGATGCCGTCGGCGGTGTCGACGCTGCCCAGCGTCCAGCCGCCGCCGAAGAAGTAGACCAGGGTGGGCAGCGGCCCCTCCCCCGCCGGCCGGTGGATGCGCACCGGCAGGTCGCCGGCCGGGCCGGGCACGCGCGTGTCGCGTACCTCGTGCACCGGCTCGACCGCGCCGCCGCCCGCGCGGATCGCGGCGAGGTCGGCGGCGCGGGCCTCGGCCAGGGTCTGGCTGTACAGCGGCGGGGTGCCGGCCGCCGCGCGGGCGGCCCGGTACGCCGCCACCTGCGGATGGACGCTCACGTGGGCCCTCCTCGGGTACGGCGGCGCGGGCGGCGGGAGTCGCCCGCCGCCCGCGCCGGTGTCACAGGCCGAGCAGTCGCAGCGGTACGGCGTCCGCCAGCGCCTGGTTGCCGGCGTCGTTCGGGTGGATGTGGTCGCCCGAGTCGTACGCGGGCAGCAGCCGGCTCGGCTGCGCCGGATCGCGCAGCACCCGGTCGAAGTCGAGCAGCCCGTCGAACTCGTCGCTGCCGCGCAGCCACGCGTTCACCGCCTGCCGGGTGGCCTCCTTCTCCGGCGTCCACACCCCCGGGTTGCCGTGCCCCTCGTACGGGCTGAGCGTCGTCACCAGGCTGCGCAGCCCGCGCGCCTGCACCTGCTGGTTGATCTGCCGCAGCGAGGCGATGATCTGCTCGGCGGAGTCGCCCGACATCCAGATGTCGTTGATGCCGAGTCCGGTGATCACGGTCCGGGTGTCGGTTTGCGCGAAGACGTCCTCGTCGAGCCGGGCCAGGGCGTTGGGGCCGAGTTCGTGGTAGCCGGGGAAGCCGCCGGCCCCGGGCTCGGGGCCCTCGTGGTTGAGCCGGTTGCCGGCGAGGCTGAGGTTGAGCACCCCCGGGGTGCGGACGTCCGGGCGGGCGTCGATGAGCCGGTCGGCGAGCAGGTCGGGCCAGCGCTTGTTGGCGTTGACGGTGCTGCCGTTGCCGTCGGCGATGGAGTCGCCGAGGACCACCACCGAACCGGGGCTGTGCCGGCGCTGCACGTCGATGCCCGACAGGAAGAACCAGCAGCAGTTCGGTCGGATCGTGAACCCGGCCCCGCCGGTGGCGGAGGTCAGGTCGCTGGCGCCGATGAAGTTGGTCTGCCGGGACTGGCCGTGGAAGGTCACCGGCCCGGTGGGGGTCGGGAAGTGCACGGTCAGCACGAGGTCCTGCTGGTCGCCGACGGGCAGCGCGACGGGGTCGCTGACCAGCTCGGCGCCCCGGTTCATGGTGGCCGAGGTGGCGCCGCCGAAGGTCAGCGTCCGCAGGGTCGAGGGGTCGATGTCGGACAGGTCGTCGGGGGTCGCGGTGTTCGGCTTCGCGACGGTGGCGCGGCCGACCTGGACGGCCTGCTCGCCGTAGGAGTTGCTGAGTCGGACCCGGAAGCGCTCTCCGCCGACGGTGGTGTGCACGACCATCCGTACGCTCTGGTCGTTGAGGCCGTTGTTGGTCAGGCCTGTCGCGTTTCCCCTGGTGACCGCGGCGGCCCAGCTGCCCGCCCAGACCGTGCGCTGGCGGGACGCCTCGGTGTCCGCCGGACCGGCGCTGGCCACCATCGCCGGGGCGCCGGCGACGAGCAGGGTGGCCGCGGCCGTGATGACATGCCATCTCTTCGGAGTCGACATTGAACCTCCATCGTTGGCAGCCCAGGGCCGTCCGCTGACGGCACCGCCTGGACGATGGTCCAGAAACCTAGCCGTCCCGTTTCACGACCGTCAATCAACCTGATCGACGCGATCAAATGTCCTCCGGTCCGTCCGGAGCGCCGTTCAGGCTCTGTCCGGTGACAGTCGGTGGTCCCTACGCTCACGGACGGCGGCGGTGCGCCCGCCCGGCCGCCGCGCCGTGCCGGGCCGCCCGGCACACGGCCACACTTCTGCGGCGAGGGGGCTGTCGGATGACCGACCGAGCGGTACGACCGGCCGGCTACGTGCACCGGGCGCTGGAGCTCTTCGCGGGCTTCGGCGACCGGGAGGCGCTGGTCGGAAACGGACACCGGCTCAGCTACGCCGAGGCCGCCGCGCGGGTGCGCGGGCTGGCTGCGACGCTGCTCGGGCACGGCGTACGGCCGGGGCAGTCGGTGCTGCTCGCGCTCGGCAACCCCGTGGAGGGGCCGCTGGTGCAACTCGCCCTGCACCTGCTGGGCTGCCGCACGATGTGGGTGGCCCCGGTGACGTCCCGCCGGGAGGTCGACGAGTTCGCCCGGCTGGCCCGTCCCGACGCGTTCGTCTTCGACGCCCGGGACCCGGCCGGGCTGGGCCCGGAGCTGGCCGCCGGGCTGTCCGGCGTACCCGTGTTCTGCCTCGGCCCGGGCGGCGCGGGCCCGGACCTGCTCGCCGCGGCGGAGCGCGCCGGGGCGGTCGAGCTGCCGGCCGACCTGCCGGCGCCGGAGTCGTTCCTGCAGACCAGCGGCACCACCGGCACCCCGAAGCTGGTGCACCACCGGGAGAGCTTCTACGCCCAGATCCTCGCCCTGGCCGCCGACTTCCGCGCCGCCGGGCACCCGCCGCTGCGGCACCTGTCGCACTCGCCGATGTGGCTGGCCAGCGGCCAGATCACCACGCTGTTCAACCTCTTCACCGGCGGGGTGCTGTTCCCGCGCGACGGCTGGGACCCGGCGCGGTTCATCAGGACCGTCGACCGGGAGCGGATCAACTCGACATTCGTCACGCCGCCGATGCTCTACGAGGTGCTCGACCACCCGGCCCTCGACGGCGCGGACTTCTCCGCCATGTTCATGTTCAACGTGGGCGCCGGGCCCGCCGCGCCCGCCCGGCTGCGCCAGGCGATCGCGCGCTTCGGCCCGGTGCTGCGGATCGTGTACGGCCTCAGCGAGGCCGTCGTCGTCACCGCCCTGCCGGGGCTGACCGACGACCCGGCGCACCCGCAGCGGCTGCGCTCCTGCGGGCGACCCTACGGCGACGTGCGCGTCGAGATCCGCGCCGAGGACGGCACGGTCCTGCCGCCCGGTGAGAACGGCGAGGTGTGGGTGCACACCGGCCTGCGCTTCGCCGGCTACCACGGCCAGCCCGAGCTGACCGCCGAGACGCTTGTCGACGGCTGGGTGCGCACCCGCGACGTCGGGCACCTCGACGACGACGGCTACCTCTACCTCGTCGACCGGTTGCAGGACCGGATCCTCACCCGGCGGCGCAGCTGGCCGATCCACTCCCGCCCGATCGAGGACGTCCTGGCGGGGCACCCGCAGGTACGGGCGGCGGCGGTGATCGGCGTGCCCGACGAGGCGGCCGGCGAGCTGCCGTACGCCTACGTGGTGCCGGCGCCCGGCGCGACGGTGACCGCCGGGGAGCTGATCGACCTGGTGACCGCCGAGCTCAGCGACACCTGGGCGCCGGGCGGGGTGGAGTTCCTGGACCGGCTGCCGCTCAACCGCTCGGCCAAGGTGGACAAGCGCGCGCTGCGGGCCCGGTACGCCGCGGACCATCCGTCGTCGGTCGAGCACCCGGAGGCGTCGATCGGCAGCCTGGCGTGACCCCCCGGCGGGAACTGACCGTCCTGGTCGCCGCCGACCTGATCTCCAACCTGGGCAGCCGGATCTCGGTGGTGGCCCTGCCCTGGTTGGTGCTGGAGACCACCGGCAGCCCGGCGAAGATGGGCGCGGTGGCCGCCGCCGAGACGCTGCCCTACCTGCTCTCCAGCGCCCTCGGCACGCCCTGGGCGGACCGGATCGGCCTGCGCCGCACCTCCATCCTGGCCGACGCCGGCAGCGCGGGGCTGATGGTGGCGGTGGCTCTCACCCCGTGGCTCGGCTTCGGCGCGCTGCTCGCCCTGGTCGCCCTGGTGGGCGCGCTGCGGGGCGTCGGCGACCGGGTCAAGCAGGCGATGTTCCGCCCGGCCGCCGAGGCCGCCGGGGTGCGACTGATCCGGCTGACCTCCGTCTACGACGGGCTGGGCCGGCTGGTCACCCTGCTCGGCGCGGGGATGGGCGGGCTGCTCGTCTGGTGGTTCGGGGTGACGCAGGCGCTGCTCATCGACGCCGCCAGCTTCGCCGCCTGCGCCCTGCTGGTCGGCCTGCTGGTCCGGCCGCCGGCCGCCGCGACGGGACCGGCGGCGCCGGAGGGCTACCTGCGCGCGCTCGCGGGCGGGTTCCGCCACCTGGGCCGCGACCGGATGCTGCTGACCATGCTGCTGGTGATCTCGGCGCTGAACATGGGGGTCAACGCGAGCGTCGCGGTCTACATCCCGCTCTGGGTGGCCGACGTGCTGCGCGGTCCCGCCGGGCTGGGCCTGCTGCTCGGGGCGTTCTCGGCCGGCGCGCTGCTGGGCAACCTGCTGTTCACGGCGTACGGTCCCCGGCTGCCCCGGTACCTGACCTTCGTGGTCGGCGCGGCGCTCGGCGGCGCCCCGCGCCTGCTGGTCCTGGCGCTGAGCGAGGAGCTGGCGGTGGTGCTGGCGGTGACGTTCGCCTCCGGCATCGGCATCGCGGCGGTGAACCCGCTGCTCGGGGTGGCGATCTACGAGCGGGTGCCGGCCGGCCTGCAGACCCGGGTGATCGGGCTGGCCGGGTCGCTGGCGTTCGCGGGCCTGCCGCTGGGCGCGCTGCTGGGCGGCTGGTCGGCCACCGCGCTCGGCCTCGCCCCCGCCCTGCTGGTCATGGCGGCGTTCTCCCTCGTGGTCACCCTGCTGCCGCTGCTGCCCGGCCTGCGGCCAGGGTCGACGGCGGCGGAAGCGCCGGAGCCGAGCGGGATCGCCAGCGCGACATTGACACGCCAACCGCGCGTCGTCCGTGGCAGCCGGGCACCGGAAGCCGACCGGCCGTAGCGTCGCGTCAGTCCCCCAGGCCCTTCTCCGGCCCCCGGACGTCGGCTAGCGTGCCGGCATGCCATCGACGTTGACCGAGGCGACGGATCCGTGGTGCCTGCGCGACGGGGAGAGCGCGACGCTGCTGCGCGACCACCCGTGGCGGCGCTTCGCGGTGCTGGGCGACAGCGTGGCCGAGGGGCTCTGCGAGCCCGTCGACGGCTATCCCGACGTGCAGTGGGCCGACCGCATCGCCGCCGAGCTGCGGGCCGTCCGGCCGGAGCTGGCGTACCTCAATCTGGGCCTGCGGGGGCTGCGGGCGCACGAGGTGCGCGCCGCCCAGCTCGCCCCGGCGCTGGCCTTCCGCCCCGACCTGGCGCTGGTGGTCTGCGGTGGCAACGACGCCTTCGGGCGGGGCTACGACGCGGACGCCGTCGACGCGGAGCTGGCCGCGATCATCGAGGCCCTGCAGGCGGCCGGGGCGGACGTGATCACCGTCGGCATGTTCGACGTGTCGCTCAGCCCCGCCGTGCCCGAGCGGCACCGCGCCGGCCTCGGCGAGCGGATGCGGCAGCTCTCCGCGCGCACCGGGGCCCTCGCGGAACGGCTCGGCACCCTGCACGTGCGGCTCACCGACCACCCGCTCACCGCCGAGGCGACGATGTACAGCAGCGACGGCCGGCACGGCAGCGCCCGCAGCGACGCGGTCGCCGCCGCCGAGACCGTCCGCCGCCTCGGCGCCCACCTCGCGCCCTGACCCGGCCGTGACGCGACTCAGCGGTGCTGGACCCACACGTTCGGCTCGACGTAGGTGCCCTGGTCGAGACCGAGGTCCACGCGCAACAGGCTGAGGCCGTCGGGGATGACGTAGTCGCCGCTGTCGGGAAAGGCCATGCCGGTCCACTGCTGCCACTCGGCGACGGTGCCGGTCATCGTCTGCGACCGGGGCGCCACGGCGATCGGCCGGGCACCCAGCCGCCAGTGGGTGCGCAGCCAGGGATCGAGCGGGGAGCCGTCCTCCCGGGTCCAGGCGGCGAACCGCTCGATCGGGGTCAGCGGGTAACGCGCCTTGAGGGTGGGTCGCACCGGGGCGACCACCCGCGACCAGCCGCGCTCCTCGGCCACCGACCGCAGCGCCGTGAGCAGGTCGCCGGCCAGGCCCCGGCCACGCAGGTCGGCACGCACCTGGGCGGCCATCACCACGAGGGTGTCGGGGGTCTCGTCGCGGTCGTGGCCGGTGACCGCGCGGCGCAGGGAGTCGGTGTAGCCCTCGGGCAGGTGCGCCGGGTCGCCGTCCCAGCGGATCGGCACCGCCCACCCCGCCGCGACGAGGTCGCCGTCGCCGTCGAGCAGCACGAGTTCCAGGTCGGCGAACACCTCCCGGACCCGGCCGAGGTACCGGCCGACCTGCCGGTCGGCCTTGATGAACGCCGGCCAGCCGCCCGCGAACAGCCGGTCCATCTGGTCAGCCGGCCGCGGCCGTGCCCGCAGCGGCTCCACGACGGTACGCATGGACGCCTTCCTACCAGGACGGTCACCGGCCGCACCACGTCAATTGGTCGGCCCGCCGATCGGCAGCCCGACGCCGCCCGCATCGACGCGGAACCGTCGGCGGGCCGTCAGACGTCGGTCTTCCGCGAACCGACCTGGACGCGGTCGCGGTAGGTGAGGGCGATCAGGTCCGCTTCCAGGTGGTCGCGGTCGGCGTCGTCGAGGATGGCGCCCCACAGGGGTGCGCTGTTGCTGCCGTCCGCGGCGGCGATGACCATGCGGACGATCGTGGGTTCGAGGCCGTCGTCGAGGAGAGCCTCCCGCCACTGTTGCGCGTCCTGCTGTGCGAGCGCCTCCAGGCCGGGTTCGAACATGAGATGCGCGGCGAGGGCGATGTAGTCACGTAACCCGGTGAGGTCGCCGGCGTGGGCGAAGCTCACCCGGATGTACGCCCTCGTGAGCCTGCCCGGCGTTCCTTCCTCCTCCTCGGCCGCGACCTGTTCGACGTCGTGGCGGAACTGGCCCATCAGATGGTTGGCCAGACCACTGAGGAGTTCCTCCTTGTTGGGGAAGTGGTAGAGCAGACCGCCCTTGGACACGCCGGCCGCCTCGGCGATGTCCGAGACGGGCACCGCGGTGCCATGCCTGCTGATGAGGCGCGCGGCAGCGTCCAGGATGAGCCGTCTCGTCTCGGCTGCGCTGCGCCCAGCGGTCCGTGCCATGTCGACGTCCTTTCTCCCCCGGTCACGAGAACACCGGGAGGTCAGTGCTCCGCTGGCGCAGCGTCCTTGTGGTTCGGGATGAGCGTGAAGGCCACGATCGCGGCGATCACCATGACCGCGCTCGCGATCAGGGTAGTTGCCTGCATGGCGGACACGAACGCCTCCTGCGCGGCCTCCAGCGCCCGGCTGCCGGGCGCCAGGACCGTGCTGGCCGCCGGCAGGGAGTCCTCGGCCCGGGTCGCAGCCCTGCCGGCGACATCCGCGGGGAGGGCGAGGTGGAAGCGGTAGAGCACGGTGATGACGGAGCCCAGGATCGCGATGCCGAGGGCGACGCCGAGCTCGTACGCGGTCTCCGCGACCGACGCCGCCGCGCCGGCCTTGGCCGGGCGGACCGCGGAGACCACGGCGTCGACGCTGAGGGTCTCGGCCACGCCGATCCCCAGGCCCAGCGGGACCATGGCGAGCAGCACCCAGCCCAGTTGCTCACTGCCTTCGAGCGCGGCCAGGATCGCCAGTCCAACGGCCCCGGTCAGCAGGGCGACGGCGATGGCTCGTCCCCGCCCGAGCCTGGTGAGCAGGAAACCGACGGCCGCGACCGCGGCCATCGCCGCTACCGCCGCGGGCAGCTGCGCCAGTCCCGCCCGCAGGGGGCTGAGCTCGCGGGCGAGCTGGAGGTACTGGGAGAAGAAGAACAGGACGCCGCTGAGGGCGAACACGGAGATGAAGTTCACCAGCACCGCCCCGCTGAACGCGGGATTGCGGAACAGGTCCACCTCGATCATCGGCGAGTCGACCCGCCGCTGACGACGCACGAACAGCACCCCGCCGACCACGCTCGCCACGATCGCGACGGCGGCGGTGACGCCGAACGCGCCCCCGGTGAGCTTCTTGATCGTGTACACGAACGGGATGATCGTCAGCATCGACAACGCGCTGGAGACCAGGTCGAACCGGCCGGGGGCGGGGTTGCGGGACTCGGGCAGGAGCCACCCGCCGACGATCAGCACGAGCAGCATCACCGGGAGGTTGATCAGGAACACCGAGCCCCACCAGAAGTGCTCCAGCAGCGCCCCGCCCACCAGCGGGCCGAGCGCGATGCCACTCGCCGCCGCGGCCGACCAGATCGCGATCGCCCGCGTCCGCTCGATCTGATCGGTGAAGATGTTCCGGATCAGTGACAGCGTCGACGGCATGATCGTCGCACCCGCCACGCCCAACAGCAGACGGGCCGCGATCAGCGCCTCCGCCGAGGGGGCGAACGCCGCCAGCGCCGAGGCCAACCCGAACGCGGCCGAGCCGATCAGCAACAACCGCTTCCGCCCGATCCGGTCGGCCAGGTTGCCCATCGTCACCAGCAGACCGGCCAGGGCCAGGGAGTAGATGTCCCCGATCCACAGGACCTGCGTCGCCGTCGGCGACAACTCCGCGGTCAGCGAGGGCACCGCCAGATAGAGCACCGTCGCGTCGATCGCCAACAACGACACGGCACCCACCAGCACGGCCAGCGACGCCCAGCGACGTGTGGGGCTCAACGCCGCACTCATCCACATCTCCCTAGAACTAAACCGTCCCGACGGTACAGTTCTACCAGGGAGAAGACCGGAACGACGAACCGTCCGGCTGGTGCGGGCGTACCGGATCACCGCGTCGGTGCTGGTGAGACTCGCCGAGGCGGGCGCGGCTGGCCGCCGACCGGGCCAGGGCGGCGGCTCCGCCGCGGCGGGCAGCGGCGCGGCGCCGGCCGGCGTGGCGCACCTGGCCGGCCTGGTCGGCCTGACCCGGTGACCGCGCCGACCGGGACCTTCCGACGACGCCGTCCCCCGTCGCGTCGACGTCGTCGGCGGCCGTGCCGCTCGCGGCGGCGGATCACTCCCAGCGGAAGTAGCGGGCCGCGAACCCGCCCAGCACCACGGTGAACGCCGCCATCACGGTCAGGTGCAGCAGCGTGGGCCACGAGCCCGCCCAGGCGTCCTGCACGGCCAGGGACGCGGCCCCCAGCGGAGTGAAGTCGGCGATCTTCCGCACCAGGTCCGGCATCTGCGGCCCCGGCGTCCACACCCCGGCGAAGAACATCATCGGGAAGTAGATCAGCTGGCCGACCCCCGACGAGGCCCGGGCGCTCGGCGTGACCGCCGCCACGAGCAGCGCGACGGCGCACATCGCGCTCGACCCGAGCGTGAACGCCAGCACGAAGCCGACCGCGTTGCCGGGCGGGGAGACGTCGAAGACGGTCGCCGCCACCAGCCAGGCCAGGCCGCAGGCGACCAGCAGTGCGGCGACGTTCACGACCACCTGCGCGACGAGCAACGCCGTCGGCGAGGCCGGGGTGGTCGACAGTCGGCGCAGGACGCCCCGCTCGCGGTAGCTGGCCACCACGGCCACCAGCGTCACCATCGTCACCGTCGCGATGGCCAGCGTCATGGTGATCGGCAGGTAGACCTCCACGGGACGCCGGCCGCCCATCTCCTCCGACGGGTCGCGGGTCCCCGGCAGGGCCAGGCCGAGCACCAGGATCAGCAGGGCCGGGAACGCGATGGCGAAGAACGTGCCGACCGGATCCCGGAGGAACAGCTTCGCCTCGACGCGGACGATCCTGGCAAGGGCGGTCATCGGAGGCTCCTGGCAGAGGTGAGGGAGAGGATCGCGTCCTCCAGGGTGGGCCGTTCGACGCCGGGCACCTGGGCGCCGGCGATCAGGTTGCGGGGAGTGTCAACGGCGACGACCCGGCCGGCCACGACGACCGCCAACCGGTCACAGAGGCGCTCCGCCTCGTCCATGAAGTGGGTCACCAGCACGACCGTGACGCCACGGTCCCGGACCTGCCGGACCAGCTCCCACGTGTCCCGCCGCGCCTGCGGGTCCAGGCCGGTGGTCAACTCGTCCAGGATCGCCACCGACGGGTTGCCGACCAGGGCGAGCGCGATCGACAGCCGCTGCTTCTGGCCGCCGGAGAGCTTCGCGAACACCGTGTTCCGTTTGGCTGCCAGGCCCAGCTCGTCCATCAGCTCCCGCCAGTCGGCCGGGTGCGGATAGAACGAGCTGTAGAGGTCGAGCGCCTCCCACACCTTGATCCGGTCCGGCAGCTGGCTCTCCTGGAGCTGGATGCCCAGCTTCCGCCGCACCGCCGCGCGGTCCCGGTACGGGTCCAGCCCCAGCACCCGTACCGTGCCCGAATCCGGGGTCCGGAGCCCCTCGACGCACTCCACGGTGGTGGTCTTGCCGGCGCCGTTCGGGCCGACGAGCCCGAAGATCTCGCCCTCTTCCACGCTCAACGACACGTCGGCGACGGCCACCTGGTCGCCGTACTGCTTGCGGAGGTTGCGCACCTCGATGACTGACATGCCGGCAACGCTAGGAATCGCGGTGGGCGCGCAGAATGGGTCCAGCCGCCCGGTGGGGGTGTACCCAGCCCCACCCCTGGTCGGTAGCCTGCCCCGATGCGGTGGCGGTCGGTGCGGCGAAGACTCGACCCGTGACCCGCTTCGTGCTCGCCGTACCGCGCTGCGTCGCCCTGGTCGTCCTGGTCGCGGTCGGGTTCGCCTACGGGTACCTCCTCGTGATCGCCGCCTCCCTGGTCGTCCCCTATCCGCTCGTCGTCTCCGGCCAGTTCCGGCTGACCGCGCTGGCCCGCCGGCTCGCCCGCGCCTGGGCCGGAGCGGACACCCCCGAGCCCGTCCGGTCGAGGCCGCCCGCACCGCACCGGCGTGCGGACGGCTGGTACGTCCACGGGGACACGTTGTTCAGGTCGCACCGGGTGCCGGCGTTCCTGCTCAGGCTGGACCACCACGCGAAGGACCCGACCCTCGGCCGGGAATGGGCGTGGCTGATGCTCACCCCGGTCACCGGCGCGATCCCGCTCCTGGTGCCGCCCGCGCTGATCACGGCCGGCGTGCCCCTGCTCGCGTCGCCCCCCTGGCCGCTCGCGTGGTCGGTGCCGGTGGCCGTCGCGGCGATCGTGGCCGCGTTCCTGCTCGCGCCGGCCGCGTTGCGGGCGTACGGGCGGTGGACCGGCATGCTGCTGGGCACCGGGAAGCCGCCGCAGACGGCGGTCGGCCGGTGGGTGACCCGGACGTCGGCCGCGACGTGGCGGGGCGCCGGACTGGCCGGGCTGTCCCTCGCCGCGTTCGGCGGCCTGCTGCTCAACCTGCTCACCGCCGTCGTGTCGTGGGGCGGGCTGCTGCCGTACACCCTGCCGGCCACGCGGTCGGTGGTGGAGTTCTACCGGCGCCACGTCCGCCGCTGGACGGATGCCGACCTGCCCGCGCCGTACCGGCCGTACCCGCCGCCGCCCCGCCCCGGCGAGGACGGCAACTACCGGGTCGGGCGGGTCCTCTACACCGATCTCGTGGCGGCCGTGCAGGGTCAACGGGCGGGTTGGCTGTTCGGCGACCCGGCCACCTGGCGGGACCAGCTGTGGGCGCTGGGCTCGCTCGCCCTGGCCCCGCTCTCGTTCGTCCCGGCGGTCCTGGTCGGCTTCGGCTTCTACGGCCTGTTCTGCCAGCCGCTGACCTGGGTGAGCTGGGCGGTGCCGATCGGCCTGTCCACCGGCTACTGGATCACCCCGTTCTACCTCTGGTTCGGCTTCGCGCACGTCGGCCTCGTCGCGCCGTCGTTCCCGGACTGGGCGAGCATGCCCCTCGGGCTGGCCGTGGCGCTGCTCGGGCTCGGCCTGGCCGGCCCGCTGATGCGGCTGCGGCTGGCGTGGGACCGGCTCCTGCTCACCCCCACGGCGGCCACCGTGCTCGCCTCGCGGGTCGCGCACCTCGCCACCACCCGGGCCGACGCCGTCGACGTGCAGGCGGCCGAGCTGCGCCGCATCGAACGCGACCTGCACGACGGCGCCCAGGCCCGGCTCATCGCCGTCGGGCTCGGCCTGGCCGCCGTCGCGCGGCTCATGGAGACCGACCCGGCGCGGGCGCGGCTGGTGCTGGCGCAGGCGCAGGAGACGTCCGCCGCCGCGCTGGCCGAGCTGCGCGACCTGGTACGCGGCATCCATCCGCCGGTGCTGGCCGAGCGCGGACTCGGCGACGCGATCCGGGCGATCGCGCTCGACACCCCGTTGCCGGTGGACGTGGACGTCGACCTGCCCCACCGGCTCGACGCGCCGGTCGAGTCGGCCGCCTACTTCGTCACCTGCGAGGCCCTCACCAACGCGGCACGCTGCGCGGCCCACATCTCCGTCTCGCTGTCGCACCGCGACGGGGTGCTCCGGATGGTGGTGGCCGACGACGGTCCCGGCGGGGCCGACCCGGCTGCGGGGACCGGGCTGCGCGGCGTCCAACGCCGCCTCGCTACATTCGACGGAACCCTGAACCTGCACAGTCCGCCCGGCGGACCCACCGTCGTCACCATGGAGATCCCGTGCGCGTCGTCCTCGCCGAAGACCTCCACATCCTGAGGGACGGTCTGGTCCTGCTCCTCGAGAGCCACGGCTTCACCATCGCCGAGGCCGTCGGCGACGGGCCGTCCCTGCGTACCGCCCTGGCCCGGCACCGGCCCGACGTGGCCATCGTCGACGTACGGCTGCCGCCGACCTTCACCGACGAGGGACTCCAGGCGGCGCTGGCCGCCCGGCGGGACGTCCCCGGCCTGCCGGTCCTGGTGCTGTCGCAGCACGTCGAGCAGCTCTACGCCCGGGAACTGCTGGCCGACGGGGCCGGCGCGGTCGGCTACCTGCTCAAGGACCGCGTCCTGAACGCCGACCAGTTCATCGACGCCGTGCGGCGCGTCGCGGCGGGCGGCACCGCGATGGATCCCGAGGTGATCGCCAAGCTGCTGACGGCCGGCGGCACCGCCTCGCCCCTGGCCCGCCTCACGCCGCGCGAGCGGGACGTCCTCGAACTCATGGCCCAGGGCCGCTCCAACGCCGCCATCTCGCAGCGGCTGTTCCTGAGCGAGAGCGCCGTGGGCAAGCACACCGCGAGCATCTTCGGCAAGCTGCGTCTCCCCCCGTCCTCCGACGACAACCGCCGCGTCCTCGCCGTCCTCGCCTACCTCAACGACGCCTGACAGAGATGATGTTGATGAGCACCTCCCGCCGGGGTCTGACCCAACGCCTGACTGACTTCGGGTCTTGAACGGGATCTGTCGGTCTCGATCGGGAGGTGCTCGTGCACTCACTGGACGTGGCGTAGTGACTTCTTGGGAGCCTGGCTAGAGGCCCCATCTCTGTCTTTCAGCCGGTAGACGCCCTTCTTCGTGCCGCCGGTCAGCCGCCGTACCGAGACCAGCGCCCGCCCCCGCCCGAACGCCGCCCGCGCCACCGGCAGCAGCTCGTCGACCGTCAGCCCCACCCGCGCGCCACCCACCCGGCCATCCTGCCCGGCGGGCTCCCGTGGCGAAAGATCAGGCGGCAGGCGTCCCGCCCCCGCCGGGCACCGCGACCACGCGGCGGCGCCGGGCGAGGAGCAACAGGACTCCGCCGCCCGCCACCAGGGCGAGACCGGTTCCCGCGACCAGTCCGGCCCGCGGCCCGGTGATCGGCAGGTCGCCACCGCCACCGCCGTCGCCGCCATCGCCATCGTCGCCACCGTCGTCGTCCCCGGCACCGCCCTTCGCCGCGACCAGGACCGCGAACCCGTCCCGGTTGTCGCTGTCGTCCACGTCGGCCGCCGGCACGGCGACGGCGTTCGCCGGCAGCCCGGTGCGCGGCAGGCCGGAGCGGCCGTCCGTCCGCGCGGCCAGGCCCTCGACCTGCACCGTCCCGCCCGCCAACGTGGCGGGTGCCTTCGTGGCGGCCGCCACCGTCACCAGATCGTGCAGCTCGACGGCGGAGTGACTGCCGTCGGTCGGGTCGGTGTCCTGGCCGGCCGGGATCAGCGCGAGCGTGGCGTAGGTGCAGACGGCCGACCGCCGGTCGCGAGCGACGACGCACTCCTTCGGCGGTCGGGTGAACGTCACCGCCTCGGGCAGGCGCAGTGTGACCTTGACGCCACCGACCGCCTTGCGGCCCTGGTTGACGATGCGATACCGCACCGCGCCCGTCTCACCCGGCTGCAACGTCCCGGCGGGTTCGAGCCGGCCGCCCGCGCCGATGCGTACCGACTGCTTGACGTCCGGCGCCACCACCGACAGATCGGCCTCGGGATCGTCGACCAACCTGAGCGTGAACCACTTGGGGGCAGCGGTCCGCATCGGCTCGTCGCCCCAGGCCATGCCGGCCTCGACGGAGAACCTGCCTTCGTAGGGCTGCTGGTTTTCCTGCACGTTGACGTCGAAGGGAAGATCCACCGTCTCGCCGGCTGCCGGCAGCAGCTCCGGGAGCGCGTTCGGACCGATCCGGCAGTACCAACCCGCGGCGTCGCCGTCGCACTCGCCGGAGCCACCGCCCTCCGGCCACATCAGGGAGATCCCGTCCGGCCAGTCCTGCTCGCCCGGGCGGACGTGGAAGATCGCCTCTCTCGGCGTGCTGTCGGTCAGATTGGTGAGCCTGAGGTGGAGCCGCTTCTTCCCGACCCCCGACGGGACCGTCGTACCGGTCACGTCGACCGTGAACTTCGGATCCGCGTTCGCCGCCGCCACGGGACCGCCGGGGACGGCCAGCCCGGCGAGGACGAGCAGCGTCACCGCCGCCGTGCGCGACAACCATCGATGACCAAGACCCATGGCGGGCTCCTTCAGGCAGGCGGCGATCGTCGTCGACGACCCCCAGTCAAACCGCTCACATCGACTCTTGCAAACGTCTGCGCGGCGCGGCGTGCGGGATCCGCCGGAACTCCGCACCCGGTCACCGGGGTGGGGGCGAGCCGCCGCGCCGCGCGGCGTCAGTCGACCACCAGCAGGCCGGAGAGGAGGACGCCTCGGGCCAGGTTGAGCACGCCGTCGCAGCCGGGGAAGCCGGTACGGATGCAGGCGCCGGCGGCCCGGCGGCCGAACAGGTACGGGGCGATGCTGTACGGCACCTCGGCTGCGACCGTATCGCCGGTCCCGATGTGCACGAAGTCCAGCCCGACGTCGTCGGCCCTCACGTACTCCTGGAGGATGAAGCCGCCCCGGTCGACGGCGCGGGTCAGCCCGTCGCGCCACGCGCCGGCGTCGGTCTCCCGGCCGATCAGCACGTCCACCCCGGCGGAGCCGTCGGCCGGCTTCGCCACCAGGCCGGCCCGGTCGGCGACCGCCCGGTCGAGCAGGTCCGCCGTCAGCGACCAGGTACGCGGCACGTACCGGTGCACCAGGTCCCGGTCGGCGGCCGGCAGCGCGCCGGCGTCCTCCCACAGCCAGGCGAAGGCCCGCTTGTTGGCGACCAGCCACGCCGCCGTCGACACCCACATCGGCACGGTGCCCGCGGCCAGCGCCGCCGCCAGGGCGTCGACCCCGGCGCTCGGGGTGACCCGGTTGGGCACGAAGAGCCGGAACACCCCGTCGACCGGGGCGCCGCCGGCGACGAGCCGCTTCCGGTCGTCCAGCGTGACCTGGGAGACCGGCGCGACGACCAGGTCCATGCCGCACGCGGCGGCCCGCTCGACGACCGGCGACAGCAGCCGGATGAACCGCTGCGGGTCGTCGAGTCCCGGGTACTCGGCGTCGAAGTCGATCAGCATGGCGACGCGGGCCCCCTCGGGCAGGCCGAGGCCGGCGCGGATCGCGGCGAACCGCCGGTCGACGGCCGAGGGGGCCGCCGCGAGGCGGACCCGGTCGGTCAGGCCGCGGCGCCGGTAGACCTCGACGAAGCGGCGCACGGTGGTGTCCGCGTCGAACGCCCCGCCGAGGCTGCTGTCGATGTTGTACTCGACGAACCGGGGCACCCCGTCGCTGAGCAGCACGTCCGGCCGGAACGCGTCGAGCAGCGCCTCGGTCAGCGGCTCGTCGTCGTCGAGCAGCCGGGTCTCGCCGTCGGGCACGTCCAGCAGCCGGCGCAGCTCCCCGGCAGTGCCGGCCCGCCGCCGGCACGCCTCGAAGATGAGCTGGGCGATCCGGTCGGCGACGGCGTTGAGCACGCCGAGCGACGTCTCGTCCATCACCGGCGGCCGGGCCAGCCGCCACTGCTCGTTGTACGTGGCCCGGCCGTCGAAGACCTCCCGCCAGGAGTCCGCCCCGGCGGCCACCATCTCGGCGCGCACCGGCGCGGGCAGGTCGAGCCACGCCCGCGCGGCGGAGGGCCAGCGGTAGTCGACGTCGTCCATTCATCCCTCCTTCATGACGTGTCCGATGGCGGTCCGGAGCTGCTCGCGGGTGGGCTGCACGGCCCGGTCCAGCGCCGGGGCGAACGGCAGCACCGCGCCGTCGGGGCGGGTGACGCGGCGCGGCGGCGCCACCAGCCGCACCCGCTCGACCATCGTCGCGATGATCTCCCCGGCGATGCCGCAGGAGCGGTTGGCGTCGTCCACCACCACCAGCCGCCCGGTGCGTCGCAGCGACTCGGCGAGGGCGTCCCAGTCGAACGGGTACAGCGTGCGTGGGTCGAACACCTCCACCGACACCTGGTCGGTGAGTTCCTCGGCGACCGCGAGGGCGTCGTGCACCAGGTGCCCGACCGCCACCACGGTCACGTCGTCGCCGGGCCGGTGCACCCGGGCGCGCCCCAGCGGCACCGGGGCGAGCGCGGCGAGGTCCACGTCGGCGCGGACGTCCAGCGCCCCGGCGGGGGCGAAGACCACCACCGGGTCGTCGCACCGCACCGCCGACACCAGCAGCCCGTACGCGTCGGTCGGGGTGGCCGGCACGACGGTGGTCACCCCGACGTGGGCGAAGAGGCTGTACGGGTGGTCGGAGTGCTGCCCCGCCCAGCCCGTCCGGGAGCCGGAGCCCGGCACCAGGTACGTGACCGGCACCGCGCACTGCCCGCCGGTCATCAGCGGGAACTTGTGCGCGTGGTTGACGATCTGCTCGAAGACCAGGAACAGCAGCGACGGGATCTGGAACTCCACCACCGGTCGCATCCCGGCCAGGGCCGCCCCGGTGGCGAAGCTGGTGAAAGCCTGCTCCGACAGCGGGGTGTCGCGCACCCGGTCCGGGCCGAACCGCTTGAACAGCCCGGCGGTGACGTTCGAGGCGGCCACCCGGATGTCCTCGCCGAGCAGGAACACCGACTCGTCGCGGGCCAACTCGTCGGCGAGCGCCCGGGTGAGCGCTTTGCGGTAGGAGAGCCTGGGCATCGCTAGCCACCTCCGGTGCGCGCGGTCAGGCCGCTGGCGTACAGGTGGGCGAGGGCGTCGGCCGGGTCCGGTTCCGCGCTGGCGAGCGCGAACTCGACGGCCCGCGTCAGCACCTCCTCCACCTCGGCGTCCACCCCGGACCGTACGGCGGCGGGCAGCCGCGCGCCCTGGATGTCCACCGGGTCGCGGGAGCGGCCCCGGGCCACCTCGTCCGGCGGGCGGTAGTCGAGGCGTACCGCGTGTTCGAAGGTGTGGTGGGCGTCGAAGCGGTAGGTGCGGGCCTCGATCAGCTCGGGGCCGCCGCCGGCGCGCATCCGGTCGGCGGCGGCGCTCGCGGCGTCGCGTACCGCCTCGGGGTCCTGGCCGTCGACGACGGCGGCCGGGATGCCGAACGCGGCGGCGCGGCCCGGGATGCTGCCGGCGACCGCGCCCGCGACGGGCATCGTGGTGGCGTAGCCGTTGTTCTCGCAGACGAACAGCACCGGCACCCGCCACAGCGCGGCCAGGTTGAACGCCTCCAACAGCATCCCCTCGTTGACCGCGCCGTCGCCGAAGAAGCTGACCCCGACGACGTCGTCGCCGCGCCGGCGGCGCGCCCAGACCGCCCCGGTGACGATCGCCCCGGACGCGCCGACGATGGCGTTGGCGCCGAGCACGCCGACCGCGAAGTCGGCGGCGTGCATCGAGCCGCCCCGGCCGGCGTTGAGGCCGGTGACCCGGCCGCACAGCTCGGCCATCATCCGGGCCGGGTCCGCGCCCTTGGCGAGCACGTGCCCGTGCCCCCGGTGGGTGCCGGCGACCACGTCGTCGGCCCGCAGCGCCGCGCACACCCCGGCGGCGATCCCCTCCTGCCCGAGGTACGGGTGGATGCCGCCGACGACGTGCCCGGAGCGGACCAGCCCGATCGCCCGCTCCTCGAAGCGGCGGATCAGCCGGACCGTCCGGTAGAGCCGGACGGGGTCGGCGTCGGTCACCGCTCGCGCCCCTGCTTGACGGCGGCGAGGATGTCGTCCCAGAGCCGGGCGCGGGCGGCGAGCGCGGTGTTGACGGTGTCCGCGCACTCCTGCCACCTGGCGTCGTCGTCGCCGCACAGGTCGGCGAGCATCTGCATGGCCATCGGGGTGTGCTGCTCGCCGTCGACCTCGATGTGCCGCTCCAGGTAGTCGACGAACGTGTGCAGCCGCCGGCTGCGCTCGTTGACCGCGACGACCTGGGTGAACATGTCGGGGATGAGGTCCTCCCGGCCGAAGGCGAAGGCGGCGGCCTGGCAGTGCACCGGGGTGGACTCGATGATCCGCCAGGTGGTCGCGGCGAACGCCGCCGACGGCGCGGGCACCCGGGCCGCCACCAGCGCCTCGGCCACCGGCCGGCCGGCCCGCAGCAGGTCGATCAGCGTGTCCACGGCGGTGGTGTCGGCGCCGGCCTCGCGCATGCCCCGCACGTACAGCTCGAAGTGGCTGATGTGGCCGTCGCCCAGCTCGTCGCTCTCCTCCACCATCACGATGTCGTTGATGAGGCGGCGGCTGCCGGTCGGCCCGGTCGGGATCCACGGCACGGTGACGCAGGTGAGCTGCCGCTGCAACGAGGTCAGCAGGGACATGAAGTCCCAGACGGCGAAGACGTGGTGCTCCATGAAGGTGACCAGCGCCTCGTGGGTGTCGAGAGCGGCGTAGAGCGGGTGCCGCACGACCGCCTCGCGGCGCTCGCCCACCGCCTTCTCCAGCCGTTCGATCCCCGGGTGCGTCCTACCCCAGTCGTACCGTGACATGTCAGCCTCCCTGCGGGGCGCGGTCGCGCCAGATGACCGGGCAGTACTCGGGGTCCGCGTAGTCCGGCCGCCCGTCGTCGGTGCGGCGGACCAGCACGTCGTGGTTGTACGCGGCGAGGGTGCCGTCGGAGAGCCGATACTCCCGCCAGGCGTTCTCGCCGTCCTGCAGGTGCAGCGAGATCGCCCGGCGCGGGCGGCCGCTGACGTTGGCGCCGCTGCCGTGGTAGGTGCGGCAGTGGTGGAAGCTCATGTGTCCCCTGGGGATCACCATGGGCACCTTGCGGATCTCCACGCCGTTGTGGGCCGCGTTCTCGGCGAGCATCTCCTCCAGCTGGCCGCGGTCGCGGTCGGCGAAGTGGCGCACCACCGTGTCGTCGGCGCCGATCTCCGCCCAGCGGTGCGAGCCGTCGACCATCGTGATGGTGCCCATCTCCTCACCGCAGTCGTGGAACGGGATGAACGCGGTGAGCATGTCCTCCGACGACGAGGACGCCCAGTAGTGCTTGTCGAAGTGCCAGGGCACGATGTTCGACGGCTCGCCCGAGACCGGCGGCTTCTGGATCAGCGTGGACTGGAAGACGCGGATCTCGGTGGCGCCCGCGAGGCGGGCGGCGACCGCGCCGATCAGCGGCTTGCGCAGGATCGCCCCGAGCACGTCGTGCTCGTGGTGGACGTAGTCGTTGTGCCGCTGCACCGGGCCCTTCGACGGCTCCCAGTAGGCGAGCCGCGCCGGGCGCACCGGCAGGCGGCGGTCCCGCTCGCCGGCGTAGTAGCGGTCGGCGGCGGCCGTGAGGGCGTCCACCTCGTCGTCGGTGAGCAGCTTCTTCGACAGGTACCAGCCGTGCGCGGCGTAGAACGCCACGTCGTCGGCGGAGGGCAGCAGCGCCTCCTCCTCGGCGGTCAGTGCCGGCTCGAACTCGGTCGCGGTCACGTCCGCACCTCCTGCGGTGTCGGGGCCGCGACGGCGGTGCCCGCCGCGGCCAGTTCCCGTTCCTTGGCCTCGTAGAGCGCCTTGATGTTGCCGCTGCCGAAGGTCCGCGCCCCGCGCCGCTCGATCAGCTCCAGGAAGAGCGTGCGGCGCACGTGCATGGACTCCGTGAAGATCTGCAGCAGCTGGCCGCCGTGGTCGCGGTCGACGAGCACGCCGAGGTCGCGCAGCCGGTCCAGCGGCGCGTCCACCGGGCCGACCCGCGCCTCCAGCGCGTCGTAGTAGCTGGCCGGGGTGCCGGCGAAGCGCACGCCCCGCTCGGCGAGGACGGCCACCGCGGTGACGATGTCGTCGGTGCGCAGCCCCAGGTGCTGCACCCCGGCGCCGGCGTGCTGGTCGAGGAAGGCGTCCAGCTGCCCGGGCCTGCGCGAACGGTCGGGTTCCAGCAGCACCAGGGTCACCCGTCCCGACGGGCTCTGCACCACCGTCGAGTTCATCGCCTGCCCGGCGACCTCCACGTGCTCGGCGAAGACCTCCGCGAACCCGAACACGTCCCGGTAGTGCCGGACCGTCTCGTCGAGCTGCCCGGGCGGCACGCAGACCGCCAGGTGGTCGATCTCGGCGAGCAGCTTGCCGCCGCCGTCGTCGGGGGGCGTCATCTCGACCGCCCCGGGCAGGAACTCGCCCCGGTCGCCGTGGCGGGACACGAGGCGGTGCAGCACGTCGCCGAAGCCGCCCACCTCGGCGGTCACCACCTCGGCGTCCGCGCCGGTGAAGGTGGTCGGCGGCGTCACCCCCACCGCTCCCCGGCGCACCAGTTCGGCGTACGCGCCCGCGGCGTCGTCGACCTCCAACGCGACCACGGCCACGCCGTCGCCGTGGCGCTGCACGTACCGCGACGCCGGGTGCTCGGCGGTGAGCCCGGTGGTGAGCACCATCCGGACGTCGCCCTGGCTCAGCAGCAGCGACCGCTGGTCGGCCAGCCCGGTCTCGGGACCGCCCTGGCCGCGCAGCTGGAAGCCGACCGCCCGGTCGAAGTAGAAGGCCGCCTGCCGGGCGTCCCCCACGAAGAGTTCGATGTGGTCGATTGCTCGGATGTCCAATGTCCTCAGCCCTTTCCACGGTCTCCGCCGTGGTTGCCGTCCGGGCGCGGTCCGCCCGGGATGGTGCGGGGTCAGTCCCTCGGCCGGGCGGCCCGCGCGAGCAGCAGGCTCACGTTCTGCCCGCCGAAGCCGAAGGAGTTGGTCAGCGCGTATCCGGTGTCCGTCCTGCGCGGCTCGGCGCGGATGTGGTCCGCCGGGCAGGCCGGGTCGGGGTCGTCGAGGTTGTGCGTGGGCGGCAGCAGGCCCCGGCCGAGCGCCAGCGCGGTGGCCGCCGCCTCCAGCACGCCGGACGCGCCGAGCAGGTGGCCGGTGAGCGCCTTGGTGGAGCTGACCGGCACCCCGTCGGCGCCGAACACGTCAGCCAGCGCGGTGGTCTCGGCGATGTCGCCGAGCTTCGTGCCGGTGCCGTGCGCGTTGACGTAGCCGACCCGCGCGGCGGGCACGCCGCCGCTGGCCAGCGCCCGCCGCATGCACTCCGCCGCGCCCGCGCCGTCGGGCCTCGGGGCGGTCGGGTGGTACGCGTCGGTGGTGGCCCCGTACCCGGCGACCTCGGCGTAGCCGGTGACGCCCCGGGCGGCGGCGTGCGCGGCGCGTTCCAGCACCAGCAGGGCCGCGCCCTCGGCGAGGACGAACCCGTTGCGGCGGGCGTCGAACGGCCGGCTCGCGGCGGTCGGGTCGGCCCAGCCCCGGGCGAGCGCCCGCGCGTTGCCGAAGGTGTCGGCGAAGGTCGGGAAGAGGGGCGCCTCGCTGGCGCCGCAGAGCACCACGTCGGCCTCCCCGGCGCGGATCAGCCGCAGCGCGTCGGCGATCGACTGGGCGCCGGAGGCGCAGGCGGTGCCGACCGACGAGGTGTAGCCGCGGATGCCGTGGCGGATGGCGATGCGGGCCGACGGCATGTTCGGCAGGATCCCGGTCAGCAGGTAGGGACTGACCGCCGACCGGCCGCGCGCGGCGCGGGTGAGCACCTGCGCCTCCAGGGTGGCCATCCCGCCGACGCCGCCGACGATCACCCCGATCCGGCCCGGGTCCACGTCCCGGCCCACCTCGATGCCGGCGTCGGCGAGCGCGTCGGCGGCGGCGAGCAGGGCGAGCACCACGACCCGGTCCAGGACCCTGGTCTCCGGCCCGGAGGCGACCGTACGCGGGTCGACGTCCGGCAGCACGCCGGCGACCTCCAGCGACCCGGCGGCGGGGTGCCCGGCCGGCGGCCGGGTCAGTCCGGAGCGGCCGGAGCAGAGCGCGTCGAAGGTGGCGTCGACGCCCCGCCCGGCGGGGGTGAACAGCCCCATCCCGGTGATGACGGCCGTCATGACGGCGCCTCGCTGAGGTAGCGCTCCCGCAGGACCACCTTGCGCACCTTGCCGGTGACGGTGACCGGGATGTCGGCGGAGCGGACCAGCACCACCCGGCGCAGGGTCGCGCCGACGTCCGGGCCGAGCGCGGCCCGGACCCGCCCGGTGCGGTCCTCGGCGGGGTCGGCGCCGGCGGCGAGTTCCAGCAGCACGTCGGTGACCACCCCGTCGACCCCCGAGGTGATCACCACCGTGCAGTCGGTGACGTCCGGGCAGGCGGCGAGGACGCGCTCCTCGGAGAGCGCCGTGTAGAACCACCGCCCGTCCCCCGCGTCGACCGCGTCGACGGCCCGGTCGAGGTGGTGGTAGCGGCCCTCGTCGTCGGCGTACACCAGGTCGCCGGTCAGGTACCAGCCGCGTTGCCGGGACCGGTACGTGGTGGCCGAGTCGTTCCAGTAGCCCCGGAACAGCGACGGCGAGTCGACGCCGAGCCAGCCCACCTCGCCAACCGGTGCCGGGTCCCCGTCGGCGGTGAGCACGGCGACCTTCGCGAACCGGTAGGGCCGGCCGACGCAGCGGCCGTACCGGTCGGTGTCGACGCGGTGGGTGATGTGGAACATCGAGTGGCCCATCTCGCTGGAGCCGAGCCCGTCGATGAAGACCGAGCCGGGCACCCGGGTGACCCCCTCGCGGGTCACCACGTCGCGGGAGCCGACCGCGACGAGCCGGCGCACGTGCGGCTCGTGCGAGCAGTCGCCGGTGTTGAACCACAGCGACACCGAGTCCAGGTCGTACGCGGACAGGTCGAAGCGGGCCAGCTCCGCCCACGTCACGGAGAACCCGAACACCCCGTCGGGACGCCAGCGCTGGATCGCCTCCAGCACCCGCTCCCCGCCCTGGTCGGAGAGCAGGAGCATCTCGGCGCGGTTGCCGAGGGCCTGGTTGACCATGAGCACGGTGGCGGTGTGCGGTGCGGGCAGCGCGTTGAGGATGCGGCCGGTGCCCTGCGCCTGCGGCATGGCGAGCAGGTGCCGGGTGGCGGCGAAGAGGCTGGCGTGCGAGTGCAGCACCGCCTTGGGTATCCCGGTGGTGCCCGAGGTGTGGGTGATGACGACCGGGTCGTCGCCGTGGTGCCGGTAGTGCTGCGGCGCGGCGGCCGGGTCGCCCGCGCCCGCCTCGGCCGGGGTGCCGAGCACCGGTACCCCGAGGTCGTGGTCGGCCAGCAGGGCGCGGTGCGCGTCGTCGGCGAGCACCCCGACGCCGCGCAGCCGGCGGATGTACTCGGCGGCGATCTCGGGGCGCAGCCCGCCGTTCATCAGCGCCGGGATCGCGCCGAGCCGGGTCAGCGCGAGGTAGCTGAGCACCATGTCGGCGGCGGCGGTGGCCCACACGGCGACCGGGTCGCGGGGCTTGATCCCCCGCTCGTGCAGCCAGGCGGCGCGGGCGGCGACCCGCTCGTCGAGCCCGCCCAGCGTGAGCGCCCGCCCGGCCGGGTGGCCGTCCACGGCGGTGTCGAAGGTGAGGCCCGGCCCGTCCGGGTCGGCGCCGTGCGCCAGCACCCGGGCCAGTACGTTGCCGGCGCCGATCCGCTCGTCGGCGGCCAGCGCCCCGCGCAGTCCCCTCTTCCTCATGGTGCGTCTCCTCCCCCCAGCAGCACCGCGACGGCTCGGGCTCCGGGCTGTCCGCCCGCGTCCCGCGCACCGCCGTCGACGGATGCCTGTTCGATCAGGACCAGCAACGCCCGGTCGGCGTCGCCGTCGTGCAGCAGCAGCTCGGCCTCCGCGATCCCCTCGGCGCGCGGATCACCGATCGGCGCGAGGCAGAGCACCGGCCCGCCGAGGCCCCACCGGGCGGCCACGTGTCCGGCCACGCTGTTGGGCACCGACTGGAAGAAGAACAGCGGCCCGGGCCGGCCGCCGGCGGCGACCGTGGCGCGCACGTGCGCCGCGCTGGCCCGGTCCCCGGCCGCGCTGACCAGCACGACCGCGGTCCGTTCGCCGTCGGGGGCCGGCCGCCGGCCGTACGCCCGGGTCAGGCAGCGCTCGGCCACGGCCGCGACGAGGGGCGGGAAGCGGGAGTGCACGTACCCGGGCACCGGCGGCGGCGCCCCGTCGCCCGGCTCGGGCCAGGCCGCCTCGGCCAGCACGGTCAGTCGGCCGGCGGGGTGCTGCGCGGTCCCGCTCATGCCGCACCCACCAGCAGCGCCGTGTTGGCGCCACCGAAGGCGGCGTTGAGGCTCAGCGCGTACCCGGTGGCGGCGGGTCGTGGCGCGTCGCGGACGACGTCCAGCGGGCAGGCCGGATCGGGGCCGAGCCAGCCGGCGTTGACGGGCAGCTTCCCGTGCCGCAGGGCGAGCACGGTCACCACCAGTTCCAGCAGGCCGGAGGCCTCCAGGGCGTGCCCGTGCAGCGCCTTGGTGGAGCTGACCGGAACGCGTGCCGCCGCCGCGCCGAGCGCGGTGCGCAGGGCCGCCGCCTCGGCGGCATCGCTGTGGCCGGTGCCGGTGGCGTTGGCGTTGACGTACCCGATCGCCTCCGCCGGGAGTCCGGCCCGGCGCAGCGCCGCGGTGACCGCCCGGGCCAGACCCCGCCCGCCCGGCTCCGGCTGGCACGGGTGGAACGCGTCCCCGGCCCGGCCCCAGCCGAGCAGGTCGGCGACCGGGCGGCGGGCGGCGGCCCGCGACTCCAGCACCACCGCGGCGATGCCGTCGCCGAGCAGCAGCCCGGTGCGGCCGGCGCTGAACGGGCGCACCCCGCCGTCGGTGGCGAGGGCGCGACCGGCGTCGAAGAGCGCGTACTGGTCCGGCTCGACCAGGTAGCCGGCGGCCACCACCGCCCGGGTGACGTCGCCCCGGCGGATCAGGGCGGCGGCGTCGGCGACCGCGCTGCTGGCCGAGACGCAGGCGGTGGTGTACGCCCGGGCCGGGCCGGTGAGCCCCGTCCGGGCGGCCAGCGCGGTGGTGAGCGCCGGCACGTGCGCGCCGCCGTGCACGGCCAGCAGCAGGGCCGTGCCGGCCCGGCGACCGGCGTCGAGCCCGGCGCCCCGGCAGGCCGCGTCGACCGCCTCGGCGAGCTCGTCGGCCAGGTCACCGGCGTCGGACAGGACGGCGGCGGCGTCCACCCGGCGGGGTGCGGTGTCGAAGCGGTCCACCGGCCGGAACGGCGGTACGCCTGCCAGCACGCCGGCGAGCTGCGCGTCGGCTCCCCTGCCGAGCGCGCTGGTCGCGTGGACGCCGGTGAGCTGGACGGTCGCCGGTTCAGCCATCGGCGGCGGCGGTCATCGGATCGGGCGAGGTGTGCGGCGGGGTCGCAGCCGCCAGGCACGCCCGGAAGACCGCCAGGGCGTCGTCGACGGTACGGATCCCGGCGAGCTGGTCGTCGGTGAGGTCGAGGCGCCGGTCGAGGCGCTGCTCGACGAGGTGCACCAGCCAGGCCAGCTCCATGGAGCCGATCCGGTCGCCGACCTCGGCGGCCGGCTTGCCGGCCAGGTCGGCGAGCATGGTCACCAGGTCGGCCCGTTCCAGGTCGGGCTGACCGGCCATCAGGAGTCGTCGCTCGTCGCCCCGGCGACCCGGTCGGCGACCATCGTGGTGAACTCGCCGACCGTCATCAGGGCCAGCTTCTCGGACTCGTCGTCGGCGAACTTCAGGCCGTAGCGGTCCTCGACGCGTACGGCGAGGTCGGCGAGGGCCAACGACTCCAGGTCCACCCCGGACGGGCCGAGGGTCGTCTCGTCGTCGAGGCCCTCGACGTCGTAGTTCATGTCCTCGAGCTGCTCGACGACGAAGGCGCGGATCTCGGGTCGCATGGTTAACCTCTTTCCGTGAGCCAGTTACCGGTGCCCGGTCGGGACACCGCGTACGTGTGGATCGGCCGGGGTGTCGGCGCTCGGCCGGTCCCGGCCGGGCGGCTGTTGCGGCGCGCGGGTGCCGCGCTGCTCGGCCGTGCGGAGGCGGAGTTCGTGGTGGAGCACGGCCGCGACGGGCGTCCGCTGGTCACGGTGCCCGGCGCGGGGGCCCGGGTGGAGCTGCCGGTCAGCGTCAGCCGGGCCGACGGGGTGGTCGCGGTCGCCGCCCGGGCGGCCGGCCCGGTGGGGATCGACGTGGAGTGGTGCCGTCCGCTGCCCGCCCTGGCGCTGGCCGGGCGATGGTTCGCGCCGGCCGAGGCGGCGTGGCTGGCGGGGCGCGACGCCGATGGGCGGGCCCGCGACTTCCTGCGGCTGTGGACGGCGAAGGAGGCCGTGGGCAAGGCGCTCGGGACGGGGCTGCGCGGCGGCGGCCTGCGGCGGCTCATGCCGGTGCCGGACGACCCCGACGGGGCGCTGCGGCCGGAGACCGACGCCCTCGACGGCGCGCTGCGACCGGGGACCGCTGCCCCCGACGGGGCGCAGCGGCCGGCGCCCGGCACCTTCGACGGCGCGTGGCGGCCGGTGCCCGAGGGCCTCGGCGGGGCGCTGGGGCCGGCGCCCGGCGGCAGGCGCCTGCGCGTCGGGCATCCCCGCGTTGGTGGGGGCCTGGTCCTGGCGGTCGCGGTGGTCGCCGACGAGGCGGTGCCGGTCCACGTGGTGTCGGTCGGGGCGCTGCTGGTCCAGGCGGTGTCGGTCGGATCGGACGGGGCCGTCGGGGCCGCGCGGTGCCGCGCTCACGTGGCGGCCGCCCGCAGCGCGTCGGTCGAGCGGACCAGCTTGCCGGTGGTGGTACGCGGCAGCTGATCCACCAGGCGCAGGGTGCGTGGGCGCTTGTAGCCGGCCAGCCGCTCGGCGATCAGCTTGTCGAGCACCTCCTCCGACAGCGGCCCGTCCGGCTGCACGTAGGCGGTGATGCCGCCGTCGAAGACGACCACGGCGGCGGCGACGCCGGCCAACTCGGCGACGGTCGCCTCCACCTCCGTCAGGTCGACCTTCAGACCGCCGACGGAGACCTGCGAGTCGAGCCGCCCGCGAACGGTGACCAGGCCGGTGTCCGGGTGCACGACGCCGGCGTCGCGGGTGCGCAGCCAGCCGTCGGCCCAGCGGGTGGGGTCGCTCGGCCCGACGTACGGCGACGCGGGGCAGCTCACCCACAGCTCACCGTCGACCTCGCGGACCTCGACGCCGGGCGCCGGAGCGATGGACGGGCGGTGCCGGCCGTGCAGGTCGGTGCCGATGACGCCGACCTCGGTCATCCCGTACATGTTGCCCAGCGGCACGCCGTACCGGTCGGTGAAGGCGCGGGCCACGGCGGCCGGCACCAGCTCGCCGCCGGTGGTCATCCGCTTGAACTGCGGCAGCGGCCCGGTGGGACGGGTGGAGGCGAGCAGTCCGATGTGGAACGGCACGCCGAGCACCGTGGCCGGCGAGTCGTCGGACGCGATCGCGGCCAGCACCGCGTCACCGGCGAGCCGCTCCGGCGGCACCAGCTCGACCCCGGCGTGCAGGCCGTAGAGCAGGCCGCCGACGAGGCCGAGCACGTGCACCATCGAGGGCAGCAGGACGATCCGCTCGCCGGGCAGCGCCACCCCGTCGATGCGGGTGTAGCGGCGTACCTCGGCGACCAGGTCGTCGGCGGTACGACCGATCACCTTGGACGGTCCGGTGGAGCCGGAGCTGAGCTGGATCACCGCGTGCCCGCTGACCGCCGGGCGGTCGGCGTAGGCGGTGACGCCCTCCGTGACGTCGACGAAGATCCGCAGCCCGCCGCCGCCGGTGCGGACCGGGGCCACCACCACCTGCGGGGTGAGCCGCGCGAGTGCCCGGTCGACCTCGTGGTCGGTGAGGCGGTGGTCGAGCAGGATCGCCTGGGCCCCGCTGCGCCAGGTCGCCAGCAGGTTCACCACGTACGCCAGCGAGGGCGGCAGCCGCAGCGCGACGGCGCCCCCGGGGCGTAGTCCGGCGGCGCCGAGGCGGGCCTGCGCGTCGGCCACCAGCCGCCGCAGGGCGCCCCGGTCGACCGGTTCGGGAAGTCGGAGACAAATGTCGGTCGAACGGCCTTCGAGCAGAATTTCATCAACCCAGAGCGGGTCTGTCGCCGCAGGATTTCCCGTCGCCACTACCGTTCACCGCCCAGCCTCAATTAGGGCGGAACCGCCCATAAGGTGTGCCTGTCGGGGTGCTGCGGGGAACCTTACGACGCCGTCCGGATGCATAGCTAGATGCAAATGGCTAGATCAGAAAGGGCGGCCGGCCGGATTGCCCACGACCGGTTCGGCGGGCAGTATCGGGCGTGTACGTCGACTGAGGGTATCCGCCGGATGACCCGTCGTGCGTACGGCGCGGCACGCCCACCGGACGGCCGATGGTGCTCTTCAGGCGCGTCGGTACGGCCCCCCGGGGCGAGCCTGAACGGTGCTGCCGTACGGGCCGGGTGGGACTGCCGCGCGGGCGGGGCGCGGCGGGCGACGCCAGGCCCGGCCGGCACGTCGGTCGGCGATCGGCGCCTGTCGGCGAGCGCCCGGGTGGCGGACACGTCAGGCCTGGCGTGCACCGCGGGCGGCGTCACGGCGGCAGGCCCCGCGCGTGCTGTGCGACGGGCCGCGCCACAAGCGACATGTGCCGGGGCGACATGCCGGCGTGCCACCGCACGAGTGGAACACCACGGGTGTCACCGGCTGTCGTTGACACCCATGGTGTTCCACTCGCGCCTCGCGGCCAGCGGGTGAACAGCCCGCGACCCCGCACCGGCGGGCGAGGCAGCCGGTGAGGGGGCAGAACAGCCGAGACGGAGATCAGGGTCGGGACGTGGCGGGGGTCTGGGCGTGGATGAGGAAGCGCAGCGACCGGGCGTCGGTGAAGCACTCCCGCATCGGCCGGACCAGGTCCCGGTGCTCCGGGCTGCGTTCCCACGCCTCGAAGTCGGCCAGGCTCACCCACTCGCTGGTGATCAGCCACTGCTCCGGGTCGGCCGACGACCGGCAGACCTGGTCGACGAGGTGGCCGGCAACGCCCCCGGCCACCAGGTGCCGGACCGCCTCGTACGCGGCCAGGAACGCCTCCGTACGCTCCTGCGGCACCCGTACCAGGAACACCACCCGGGCCCGCTGGGCGTTCGCGTCGGCTGTCCGCTGCGCCCCGACCCGGGACCCGACGGGCGTCGTACCGGTGGCCTGCTCGCTCACGGCGTCACTCCCCTCTGCGGCGCGGCCCCACGCAGGACCAGCGCGCTGTTGAAACCGTCGAAGCCGCGGGCGCAGACCAGCGCGAGTCGGCTGCGCGGTCGCCGGTGTTCCCGCAGGAAGTCCAGCTCACAGCCCTCGGCCACCTCGTCCGGGCCGGCGGAGGCCGGCAGCGTGTCGTGGCCGAACGCGAGCAGCGCGGTGGCCACGTCCAGCGCCGAGCCGCCCTGGTGTGCGCGGCCGGTCAGCGGCTTCTGGGTGCTGACCGGGGGCGGCCGGTCGCCGAAGACGGCGCGGAGCGCCACGGCCTCGCTGCGGTCGTAGCGGGGCACGCCGAGCGCGTCGGGCAGCACCACGTCGACCGTCTCCGCCCCGACGCCGGCCCGGTCCAGGGCCAGCCGCATGGCGCGGGCGTACTGGATCGGGTCGCCGGCGGTGTCGGGTCCGGTGTGGACGGCGTCGTGGGTGGCGCCCCAGCCGGTCACCTCGCCGTACACGCGGGCCCCCCGCGACAGCGCGTGGCCCAGCTCCTCCACCACGAACACCGCGCCGCCCTCGGCGGGCAGGTAGCCGCTGGCGGCGGCGTCGAACGGCCGGTAGGCCCGCTCCGGGTCGGCCACGTCGCTGAGCAGGCCGGAGCGCAGCTGGCAGGCCAGGGCGTACGGGCTCAGCGGGCACTCGGTCGCCCCGGCGATCACCACGGGCGTGCCCCGGCGTACGGCCCGCGCGGCGTGCGCCAGGCTGTCCAGCCCGCCGGCGGTCTCGGCGACCAGCACCCCGGACGGCCCCTTGAACTGGTGATGGATGGAGAGCTGCCCGACGCTGGCCGCGTAGAACCAGGCGATCGACTGGTACGCCCCGACGGTGCGCGACGGCCCGCCCCAGAGCCGTTGCAGCTCCCGCTGCCCGAACAGGTTCCCACCCGACGAGCTGGCCAGGGTCACGGCGTAGCCGTACGGGTCGGGGGCCCGCTCGGGCAGGCCGGCGTCGGCCAGTGCCAGCCGGGTGGCGGCGAAGCCGAGGTGCGTCCACCGGTCGGTCTGCACCAGCCGGCGGTTGTCGGCGTACGCGGCGGCGTCGAAGCCGGGCACCTCCCCGCCGTGGCGGGTGGGGTAGCCGGCGGAGTCGAACAGCGTGATCGGCCCGGTGCGGCGGGTGCCGGCGAGCACGGTACGCCAGTGCGCGTCCACGCCGATCCCGCTGGGCGCGACGACGCCGATGCCGGTCACCACGGCCCGCGCGGTCACGGCAGCACCCGCCCGGGCAGCCGGCGGAACACCATCGCCGACTGGAAGCCGCCGAACCCGCTGCCCACCGAGAGCGCCACGTCGACCGGCAGCTCCCGCGCCTCGTTCGGGACGTAGTCCAGGTCGCACTCCGGGTCGCGGGTGCTCCAGTTGGCCGTCGGCGGCACCACGCCGTACTCCACGGCCAGCGCGCACGCGGCCATCTCGATCGAGCCGATCGCGCCGAGCGAGTGCCCGACCATCGACTTGATCGAGCTGATCGGCACCCGGTACGCGGCCTGACCCAGCGCCCGCTTGAACGCGGCGGTCTCGTGCCGGTCGTTCTGCCGGGTGCCCGAGCCGTGGGCGCTGATGTAGGAGACCTGCTCGGGGGCGATGCGGCCCTGCTTCAGGGCGGCCGAGATGGCCAGCCCCATCTCCAGCCCGTCGGGCCGCAGCCCCGTCATGTGGTAGCCGTTGCTGCGGCTGGCGTAGCCGGCCACCTCGCAGTAGACGTGCGCGCCGCGGCGCGCGGCGTGCCCGGCCTCCTCCAGCACCAGCACCGCCGCCCCCTCGGCGAGGACGAAGCCGTGCCGGTCGGCGTCGAACGGGCGGGAGGCGTGCGCCGGGTCGTCGTTGTCCGGGCTGGTCGCCTTGATCGCGTCGAACGAGGCGACGGTGACCGGGGAGATCGGCGAGTCGGCGGCCCCGGCCAGCACGACGTCGGCCTCGCCGTCGGCGATGAGCTGGTGGGCGTACCCGATCGCGTCGATGCCGGAGGTGCAACCGGTGGAGACCACCTGCGCGGGGCCGTGCAGCCCGTGCCGGCACGCCACGTCCGCGGCGAGGCTGCTGGGCACGAGCGCCTGATAGAGGTACGGGCCGCCGCGCCCGGCGTCGACCAGCCACCGGCGGCCGGTGTCGCTGACCGTGACGTACTCCTGCTCCAGGGCGGTGGTGCCGCCGACGGCGGTGCCGAGCACCACGCCGGTGCGGTCCCGCTCGGCGTCGGTGAGCTCCAGACCGGCGTCGGCGAGGGCCTCGGCGGCGCAGGCGAGGGCGAACTGCACGTACCGGTCGGCGCGCCGCAGCTCGTCTGCGGTGAGGCCGGCGGCGACCGGATCGAAGTCGCACTCGGCGGCGATCTGGGAGCGGAAGGCCGACGGGTCGAAGAAGGTGATCCGCCGGGTCGCCGTACGCCCCTCGGTGATGGTCTTCCAGAACCGGTCCCGGCTGGCGCCGCCGGGGGCGACCACCCCGACGCCGGTCACCACCGTGCGGCGCCCACTCACGATCCGCCTCGCTGTTCGACCAGCTCGGTGTCGACGTGACCGAGTTCGGGGCGGGGCGCCAGCGGTCCGAGGTGGAAGACCACCTCGGCCGGCTCGTCCCCGGTGTTGCGCAGCCGGTGCCGGACGTTGCGCGGCACGAACAGCGCCTCTCCGGCGGCCAGCGGCACCGGCTCGTCGTCCAGGTCGACGGTGATCGTGCCCCGGGCGACGTAGAGGAACTCCTCGCTGTACGGGTGGTAGTGCTCGGCGATCCGCTCCCCCGGGCGCAGCGTCGCCACCCCCATGAAACCCGAGGTGCTGCCGACGGTCTTGGGACCGAGCAGCACCCGCAACTCGCCGCCGCGGCGGCCGTCGGGCGCGACGTCGGCGGCGGCGACCAGCCGCAGGGTCCGCTCACTCATCGCCGGCTCCCGTCGCCCGGTCGGCGTCGGCGAGCCGCTCGATCTTCTCCTTGATGACGGCGAGCTGCACCGCGCTGTTGGCGTTGATCCGGTCGGTCATGCCCGCGTCGTCGACCGGCGCGGTGGGCTTCATCGCGAAGTCCTGCACCCAGGTCATCCGGGTTCCGCCGGGCTCCTCGGTGTAGCGCCAGTGGATGCGCATGTACTCGAACGGCCCCGCCTCCACCCGCCGGGCGTCGACCTGCCGGGTGACCGGGTCGGCGGTACGTTCGCTGACCCAGCTCCACACCGTGCCGTTCTCGTCGGGGTGCATGGTGAGCCGGAACCGCACCGTGTCGCCGTCGCGGTGCAGGATGTCCGCGCGGGCGTACTCGGTGAACAGCTGCGGCCAGTTGGCGACGTCGTTGGTGACGTCCCACACCAGCGGCAGCGGCGCGGCGATGAGCACGCTGTTCTCCGTGTGCCCGGGCTGGTCGGCGTGGCGGGCGACCAGCTCGGCTACGCCCGCGATGCTGAGCTGCCCGGCCTGTTCGGGGATCTGCACCTGCCAGCGGTCGGCGACCACGGCGGAGAGTTCGAGCAGCGCCAGCGAGTCCATGCCGAGTTCCTCCAGGGACGCGGCCGGGGCGCGGGCGGCGGCGTCGGCGTCCAGCCCGCAGTTGGCCACCAGGATGTCGGTGATCTCGGCGGTCAGCGGACGGCCATGGGTGACTGTCATCGGAGCCTCCTGTGGTGTGCGTCGGGCGGGCCGGCGAGCAACTGCTCGACCAGGCCGGTGGAGTAGCGGCCCTTGCGGAATCCGGCGTCGTCGAGCACCCGCCGGGCGAACGGGATGGTGGTGCGGACCCCGGGGCCGGCGATGTCGAACTCGTCGAGGGCGCGTTCCAGCCGGTTGAGCGCGAGCTCCCGGTCCGGTGCCCAGACCGCCACCTTGGCCAGCAGGGAGTCGTAGTGCGGGCCGAACAGGTAGCCGGCGTGGCCGTGCGTGTCGACCCGGGTGAACGGGCCGCCGGGCGGTACGAAGCGCTCCAGCCGGCCGGGCGTCGGCGCGAAGCCACGGTCCGGGTCCTCCACGTTGACCCGGCACTCGATGGCGACCCCGTGGAACCGGACGTCCTCCTGCCGCCAGCGCAGCGGCACCCCCGCGGCGATGTGCAGCTGCTCGTGCACCAGGTCGATCCCGGTGATCATCTCGGTGACGGGATGTTCGACCTGGATCCGGCAGTTGATCTCCAGGAAGTGGAACCGCTCGTCGGGGTCGACGAGGAACTCCACGGTGCCGGCGCCGGTGAAGCCGGCGTGCAGGGCGCCGCGCAGGGCGCACTCCGCGATGGCCTCCGAGGTGCCGGCCGACAGCGCCGGGGCGGGCGCCTCCTCCACCAGCTTCTGGTGGCGGCGCTGCACCGAACAGTCCCGGGTGCCCAGGTGCACGCCGTTGCCGTGGGAGTCGCACAGCAGCTGCACCTCGACGTGCCGGGCACCCGTCAGGTACCGCTCCACGTACACCCGGTCGTCGCCGAAGGCGGCCTGGGCGGCGGCGCGGGTCCGCGCGTACGCCCGGGGCAGTTCGGCCGGGGTGGCGACCACCGTCATGCCCCGGCCCCCACCGCCGGCCGCCGCCTTGACGATCACCGGGTAGCCGACCTCGGCGGCCACCTCCGCCGCCGCGGCGGCGGTGGGCACCGGCGCGACGCTGCCCGGCGGCAGGGGCAGCCCGGCCCGGCGCATCAGCGCCCGCGCCGAGGACTTGTCGGCCAGCACGGACATCACCTCCGGCGGCGGGCCGATGAAGACCAGGCCGTTGTCGGCGCAGATCTCGGCGAAGTCGGCGTCCTCGGAGAGGAAGCCGTAGCCGGGGTGCACCGCCTGCGCGCCCACCTGCCGGGCCGCCTCCACGATCGCGGCGGCGTTGAGGTAGCTGCGCCGGCTGGCCGCCGGCCCGATCCGCACGGCCTCGTCGGCCAGGCGCACGGCGGCGGAGTCGGCGTCCGCGGTGGAGTAGACCACCGCCGTACGCACGCCCAGCTCGCGACAGGCGCGCAGGACCCGCAGGGCGATCTCCCCCCGGTTGGCGATCAGGACCTTCTCGAACATCGCGACCCGCCCCTCACGCCGGGTCCAGCGCGACCAGCGGCTGGTCGTACTCGACCGGGTGGCCGTCGGCCGCGAGGACCTCGACGACCCGGCCACCCCGGTCGGCGGTCACCTCGTTCATCAGCTTCATCGCCTCGACGATGCCGACGACCTGCCCGGGACGGACCAGGTCGCCGACGGCGACGAAGGGCGCGGCGCCCGGCTCCGGCGCGCGGTAGAACGTGCCGACGATGGGCGACCGCACGGCGTACCCCTGCGGCGGCGCGGCGGTCGGCGGGGGTGCCGGGCTCGCCGTGGCGGCGGGGGCGGTCCCGGTCGGGGCGGCGTGCCACTCCACCTCCAGCACCGTGTCGCCGCCGCGCAGCCTGATCCGCCGCAGCGGGCCGGGCAGCTCGGCCACGAGGTGCCGGGCGTGCCGCCGCAGCCCGGCGAGCACGCTGTCCACCCGCTGCCCCACCTCCGCGCCCGACGCCGCCTCCACCCCGGACGCCGCCTCTGCGCCGGACGCCCGCCCGACTCCGGGCGACGGCTGCGGAGGAGGTGCCGGCACCGCGACGACCGCCGCCGGCCCGGATGCCGGCGGCACGGCGGCCCGGATCACGCCGGCGCTCACCGGGCACCCGCCCGGGCGCCGAGGCGGGCGGCGCCGAAGCGCCGGAAGCGCTGCCGCCGACGGCGGACCAGCGTCGCGGGCGGCACGTCGAGCAGCGGCAGCAGGTGCGCCAGCACCGCCTCGCGCAGCGCTCGGGCGGCGGCCTGCGGGTCGTGGTGGGCGGCCGGGGCCGGCTCGGGGACGAGGTCGTCGACGATCCCGAGCCGGCACAGGTCGGGGGCGGTCAGCCGCAGCGCGCGGGCCGCCTGCGGCGCGGCGCCCCGGTCCGGCCAGAGGATCGCCGCGCAGCCCTCCGGGCTGATCACGGAGTAGACGGCGTGCTGGAGCATGAGCACCCGGTCGGCCACCGCGAGCGCCAGCGCACCGCCGCTGCCGCCCTCGCCGGTGATCACGGCGACGACGGGGGTGGGCAGCACGGTCAGGGCGAGGATGTTCTCCGCGATGGCCGCCGCCTGGCCCTGTTCCTCGGCCCGCACGCCGGGATCCGCCCCGGGGGTGTCGACGAGGGTGACCACCGGCAGGCCGAGGCGGGCGGCGAGACGCATCAGCCGCAGCGCCTTGCGGTGCCCCGCCGGGCTGGCCATGCCGAAGTTGCGCCCGACCAGCTCGGCCGTGGTGTGTCCCTTCTGGTGGCCGATGACCATGACGGGCCGCCCGTCGAGCCGGGCCAGCCCGCCCACCACGGCGGGGCAGTCCGCGCCGAGCCGGTCGCCGTGCAGCTCGACGAAGCCGTCGAACGCCGTCTCCAGGTAGTCCAGCGTGGTCGGACGACCCGGGTGCCGGGCCAGCCGTACCGTCTCCCAGGCGTCGCCGCCCGGGCCCGGCGCCGTCGTCGCGGCGGCGCCGCCGGCCGGGCGCGCCACCAGCGGCGACGGCTCCTGCCGGGGTACGCCGGGACGCGACGCCGGCCGCCGCCCGGCCCGCGCGGCGGCGAGCAGCGCCACCAGCCGTCCCCGTAGGGCGTGCCGGGGCACCACCATGTCGACCTGGCCGTGCCGCAGCAGGAAGTCGGCGGTCTGGAAGCCCTCCGGCAGGTCCCGGCCGGTGACCTGCCGGATCACCCGGGGGCCGGCGAAGCCCATCCGCGCGCCGCTCTCGGCGAGCACCACGTCCGTGTTGGTGGCGAACGAGGCGGCCACGCCCCCGTACGTCGGGTCGGTGAGCACGCTGACCGTGAGCAGGCCGGCCTCCCGCAGCGCGGCGATCGCCTGGCTGACCGTGGCCATCTGCATCAGCGACAGGGCACCCTCCTGCATCCGGGCCCCACCGGAGGCGGTGACGAGGACCAGCGGGACCCCGTCGGTCAGGGCCCGCTCGGCGGCCAGGGTGATCAGCTCGCCCACGACGCAGCCCAGGCTGCCGCCGAGGAACCGGAAGTCCATCACGGCGAGCACGCACGGCTGCCGCCCGACGGTGGCGGTGCCGCAGACGACCGCCTCGGCCAACCCGGTGCCCGCGCGGGCGGCGGTGAGCCGGTGCGGGTACGGCAGCAGGTCGACGAAGCCGATCGGGTCGACCTCGGCCGGCCGCTCCGGCAGGGCGGTGAACGACCCCGGGTCGACGAGCTGGAGCAGCCGCTCGGGCGCGTCGACCCGGGCGTGCGCCCCGCACTCGGGGCAGACGTCGAGGTTGCGCCGCAGCCGCTTGCGGTAGAGCAGGGTGGCGCAGCCACCGCAGCGGGACCAGAGCTGCCCCTCACGGGGCGCGGTGGCGGTCACGACGACCGCCCGACGGGCGCGGCGTCGAAGCGGTAGAAGCAGCGGGCCATCGCGTCGCGCGGCTCCCGCCACGTCGGCAGGTACGGCGACACGTACGGCTGCAACCGGGCACTGACCCTGGCGAACTCGGGGTGTCCCCGGGCCGCCTCGACCGCTGCCCCGCCCGGCGACTCCGTCTCCAGCAGGTGCACGTACAGGTCACCGAGTCGGTAGAGCGACCGGTGCCGGACCCCGACCAGGCGCGGCAGTTCGGTCGCGTCGGAGTCGGCGAAGATCTCGGCGACACGCGCCTCGGCGCTCGGCACCACCTTCGCGACGATCAGCGAACGGTCCATGGACGGGCCTCCCTCCACGGCATCGGGCGTCGGTGACGACGGCACCGGCCTAGCCGGACGACTGGCGACACGATCCGGCCCCCGGCGTCACGGCGGCGTCACCGGCAACCGCCGGGCGGCGACGCAGCTTCCGTGACGCTGCGTTGACGCCAGCTGTGTACCCGCTGTGCGGCACCGATCATCCGGTGTGGACTATCCGCAGTTCGGAAAGGTCCTCGTGGACGCCGGCAGGCAAGCGCCATCCCGGACAAGACATTGACCGAGAGTGACCACAATTGATAATCTTCGTCACGGTCAGCCCGGCGGCCGCGGCGTGCGTCGCCGTGCCGCGGCGGAGCGATCCGACAGTGGGGTCATGGGCAGCCGCGCCGGGGACAGCAGACGAGTCGGGACGAGCGTTCCGCAGGGGGTGCCGCCGTGGCCGCTGATCGATCGACGCCGACCACCGTTTGCCGTGCCGACGCCGAGATCACCCTGCACCTGCTCGGCGGGTTCCGGCTGCTGCACGGCGACGCCCCGGTCGTGGTGCCGCGCGGCCTGCAACGCGTCATCGCGCTGATCGGGCTGCGCCCCGGCGCCACCCGCAGCAACCTGGCCGGCCTGCTCTGGCCGGACGCCCCCGAGGACCGCGCGCTGTCGTCCCTGCGGACCGCGCTGTGGCGGCTGCGCCAGGATCCCTGCTGCCCGATCACCACCTCCGGCGACACGGTCGCCCTCGGCCCGGCCGTCCGGGTCGACGTCGACGCGCTCGTCGGCACGGCCGCGCGGGTACGCGACGGCGACGACCCCTGCGCCGCCGCCGCGCTCGCCGCCGGCCGACACGACCTGCTCCCCGGCTGGTACGACGACTGGGTGCTGGCCGACCGGGAGCGGCTGCGCCAGCTGCGCCTGCACATGCTGGAGGATCTGGCCGGCCAGCACCTGTCGGCGGGCCGCCACGGCGCGGCGCTGGAGGCCGCGTTGGAGGCGATGGCCGCCGAACCCCTGCGCGAGACGCCGCACCGGCTGGTGGTCCGCATCCACCTCGCCGAGGGCAACGCCTTCGAGGCCGTGCACGCCTTCTACGTCTACCGCGACCTGCTGCTGCGCGAACTGCGGCTGGAGCCCTCGGCGGCGATGACCGCCCTGCTCGACGACACCCTCGCGCCGATCCGCGAGGCCACCCGCACCGCCCCGGCCGGGCCCCGCCGGCCGCCGTCCAACCGGATCGCGCCCCGCGCCCGCTGAGGCGGCGTCACCGGCGCGGCGGGGCGAGTGACGGACAGGTGACAGTCGCCGGGGCACGGTGGGCCGCACAACAGTCCGTGGTCTGCGACATGGTCGCGGAGCGCCACCGGCGAGAGGGGTCCCATGAGCCGTCTACTGATCGTCAGCAGGATCATCCCGGGCGCGGAGGGTCGGGTGGCGCAGATCTTCGCCGAGTCCGACGCGACCGAACTACCCGCCCTCACCGGGGTCCGTCACCGGTCCCTGTACTGCCTGCACGACCTGTGCGTACACCTGATGGAGACCGCCGACGTGGCCCCCGACGCGCTGGCCGAGGCCCGCAACCACCCGCTGTACCGCCAGGTCAACGAGCGGCTCTCCGCGCACACCACGCCGTACCTGCCGACCTGGCGCTCGCCGCGCGACGCGATCGCGGGCTGCTTCTACCGGTGGGACGCCGCGGACGCGGCGGCGCACCCGGCCGGCTGAACGGGGGCGGTCGCCATGTCGTCCAGACCACCCCACGTCCTGATCATCGGGGCCGGTACGGGCGGGCTGTGCCTGGCGCACGGCCTGCGCCGTGCCGGCATCAGCGTGGCCGTCTACGAGCGGTACCGCACCCGCGGCGAAGGGCTGCTCGGCTACCGGGTCGGCATCGGGCCGACCGGTAGCCGCGCGCTGCGCGAGTGCCTGCCGCCGGCCCTGTTCGACGTCTACCTCGCCACCTGCGCCCGCTCCCCCCGCTACTTCAACGTCATCACCCAGGGCATGCGGCGCACGGCCTCGTTCACGCTCCGGCCGGACACCGACCCGGTGAACACCGAACGGTCCGTCGCCCGGATGACCCTGCGCCAGGTCCTGCTCACGGGCATGGAGGACGTCGTCCACTTCGACAAGGTCTTCACCCGGTACGACCAACGCGACGACGGGACCGTGACCGCGCACTTCGCCGACGGCAGCACCGCCACCGGCGACCTGCTGGTCGCCGCGGACGGCACGCACTCGGCGGTACGCCGCCAGTACCTGCCGCACGCGGTCACCCGCGACGCCGGCACCATCAACATCGCCACCCGCATCCCCCTGACCCCGCACACCCGGGGGCTGCTGCCCGAGCGGATCGAACAGGGCATCTCGCTGATCTTCGGCACCGGCGGGATGATGGGCGTGCTGCACGTGATGGAGTTCAAGTGGGACCGCGACGGCGCGCTCAAGCCCGGCGTCGATCCCGCCGACGCCGAGCTGCTGCGCGGCTGGCCGGGGCTGCGCCACGACAACACCCGCGACAACATCAACCTCGTAGTCTGGAGCACGGCCCGCCGCTTCCCGAGCGACGTCATGCAGTTGCGCGGCGAGGACCTGGTCCTGCTCGCCCTGCGACTCACCCGGAACTGGCACCCCCACCTGCGCGAACTGCTCGCCCGCAGCGACCCGGGCAGCGCCCTGCCCATCAGGGTGTCCACCAGCGAGCCGGTGCCGCCCTGGAAGAGCAGCACCGTCACCCTGCTCGGCGACGCCATCCACACGATGACCCCGGGACGCGGGGTGGGCGCCAACACGGCCCTGCGCGACGCCGCCCTGCTCTGCCGCCAGCTGCGGCTGGCCGCCACCGGAGACAAGACGCTGCTACAGGCGGTGGCCGACTACGAGGCCGCGATGGTGCCGTACGGGTTCGCCCGGGTCGCCGACTCACTCAACCGCAGCGGCACCAGCGGGGACGACCGGATGTACAAGCCGGTCGTCGGCCGGCTCGCGCTGCTCGGCGCGCGGGGCTACTTCGGCGTCACCAGCCGGGTACCCCGCCTGGCGCGGCGGTTCGTCGACGACTTCTACAGCTACCGGGGCGAGGAGGACTGACCGTCCGACCGGGACCCCGGCGCCGCCAGTGGGCGCCGGGGTCCGCGCCTGTCCGCCCACCGACCGCGAACACGGACGCGAACACGGACGCGGCGACCCTCCGTCGCCCCGGCGGACACCGCCCGTCGCGACCCGTCCCGCCGCCACGGTGGGCACCCGGTCCTGCCTGTCGGCGTCGTCGGGCGTGTGCGAAGCTGCGGCGAGTTTTTCTCGCGGGTTTCCGGACGTGAACGATAGGGAGGTTTGCCGTGGCGTGGTCTTTCGGGCACTGGCTGATACTGCTCGTGGCTCTGTTGGTGGGTCTGGCGGGCGGCTGGTTCGGGCGCGGCCGGCGGGACGCCGCGGCCGCCACCCACGGCTCCCCCATGGTGGACGGTGACCCGGTCGCCGGCATGACCGCCGTGGTGGTCGACCCGCCGCCCGTCGCCACCCTGGACGAAGCACGCCCCGAGGTGATCGTGGACCCCGCGCCGGAGGCGGTCGCCGACCGCGTCCCCGCCGCGCCCGGGGTCGACGCCCCGACTGACGCCGATCCGGGCAGCACCGACGCCCCGAAGGCCACTGTCGTCGCGGCCGACGCGTCCCGGGCCGACGGCGTCGACCCGGCCGACATGGCGCTGACCGGCGATCCGGTGCCGGCGCCCGACGCCGATCCCGTGCCGTCCGCCGCCACCACCGCCGACGTACGGCCGGAGCACGAGATCGTGCTGCCGGTGGCCGCCGAGGTGACCGGCCCCGTCGACCGCCGCCCGGCGGAGGAGCCCGCCCCGAGCGCCGACGCGCAGCCCGTCCCGGCCGCCGCGACGGAAGCCCTTCCCACCGCCACCTCGGCACCGACGGCCGCCGACGCGGCGCCCGTTCCGGCCGCCGCCACCTCGGCGCCGACGAGCGTGACCCCGGCTGAGCCGGAGACCGCGCCCGTCCCCACCGCCGCCGAGCCGGCCGAGCCCGTTGCCGAGCCCGTTGCCGAGCCCGCCTCCGCCGTCGAGCCGGAGCCGGCCGACGCACCCGCCGAGCCGGAGCCGACCCGCGCCACGCCGGTCGAGCCGGCCACGGCCGCCACCCCGGTCGAGCCCACCCCGGCCGTCACCACCGCGGTCGAGCCCACCCCGGTCGCCGCCGACACGATCGAGCCGGCCACGGCCGCCGCCACCCTGGTCGAGCCGGCCACGGCCGCCGGCGCATCCGTCGAGCCCGAGTCGACGCCGGCCGCGCCGGTGGTCGTGCCCTCGCCGCGCGGCGAGGTGGACGCCCCGGCCGCGACCGACTCCGACGACGCCGACGACTTCCGCCGGATCCAGGGCGTGGGCCCGAAGATGGCCGCGGCGTTGCAGGCGGCCGGCATCCGGACGTACCGGCAGCTGGCGGAGCTCGACGAGACCGCCCTGCGGGAGACGATCCGGGCGGCCGGGCTGCGGGCCGCGCCGAGCCTGGCGACCTGGCCGCAGCAGGCGAAGGTGCTCGCCGGCGCCCCGCAGGAGGCGGCCGTCGCCCTGCCGACCCCGGTGGGCGGCGCGGACGCCTGACCGGGCCGCCCCGGCTGCCGCGCTCCGCGTCGGCGCCGGACGGCCGTACCGGTTGGATCGGGTACCGCCGCACGACCGATCCGCCGTCGCCGACATCGCGGCGCCCGACCACGGGGCGCCGCGATGTCGGCGTTCGGGGCCGAAACGCGAGGAGATGACGGCGCATCGGCCCCCGCCGGAGCCGGCCAACCGCCCGGCCCCGCACGTACGCCACCACCGCCCCCGCGGCCCGTCCGCCGGCTGTCGGCCGTCCGTCGCGCCGGTTCCTCGGCGGCGGCACCGTTAGCCGTTCATCGCGATTGGGTACAACGCCCAGCACCTCGATCCACCACACCTTTGCGGAGGCAGCGATGCGCGGCACGTCGATATTCGGAGTCCTGGTCGTCATCTGGCTGATCATCGGCGCGGTCGCCGCCGGGCAGCGCGGCTACTACAGCGGCGACGACACGAACTGCGCCGAGGCCGGCACGATCCTGGTGACCATCGTGGCCGGGCCGCTGAACTACATCGGGGCCAACCCGAAGGTCGACTGCGAACTGCCCCAGCCGTCCAAGTAGGACGCACTCCTCCGGCCCGCGCCCACTCGGGGCGCGGGCCGAGCCGTGTCCGGGGTACGCCACGCCGGCTCCCCCGCTCCGCCCCTCCTGTCCACCCTGGCCACACCGCGTAGGGCATCCTAGGAGGCTGGGTCATCGGGGGTGGCGTCCCGGGGCCGTCCGCGCGGCCGACGTTTGTCGACCCCCGCCACGGGAACCGGCGTTGCGCCAACAGCGCCGCACGGGACGGGAGCACCGGCATGAGGATCGGCTACAAGCTCGCCTCGGAGGGGCACGGACCGCAGGAGATCATCCGCCAGGCCATCCGGGCCGAGGAGGCTGGTTTCGACTTCGTCGAGATGAGCGACCACTTCCACCCGTGGCTCGACACGCAGGGGCACTCATCGTTCACCTGGAGCGTGCTCGGGGCGGTCGCGGCGAAGACCGAACGGATAGGCCTCGCCACCGGGGTGACCTGCCCGACCGTCCGGTACCACCCGGCGATCATCGCGCAGGCCGCGGCAACCCTGGCGCTGATCTCCGACGGCCGGTTCACTCTCGGCGTCGGGGCCGGGGAACGACTCAACGAGCACGTCGTGGGGCAGGGTTTTCCCAGCGTACGGGGCCGACACGAGCGGCTCCGCGAGGCGCTGGAGATCATCCGGCTGCTCTGGCAGGGCGGCTACCACTCGTTCGAGGGCAAGCACCTGCACCTGGAGGACGCCCGGATCTTCGACCTGCCGGAGACCCCACCGGTGATCGCGGTCGCCGCGAGCGGCCGGTCCTCGGCCACGATGGCGGCGGAACTCGGCGACGGTCTGTTCGTCACCGAGCCGAAGGCGTCGATCGTCGAGCACTACCGGCAGGCCGGTGGCGACGGTCCCCGCTACGCCGAGGTGCCGATGGCCTGGGCCACCGACGACCAGCAGGCCGTACGGGCGGTGTTGGAGACCAGCCGGTGGATGGTGACCGGCTGGAAGGTGATGAGCGAACTGCCGAACCCGGTCAACTTCGACGCCGCCAGCGCGTACGTCGAGGAGCGGCACGTCCGGGAACTGTTCTCCGTCGGGCCGGACCCGGAGGCGCACGTGGCGGCCGTCCGCCCGTACGTCGAGGCCGGCTACGACCACGTCGTGCTGCAGAACGCCGGCCCCGACCCGGACGGCTTCCTCGACTTCTTCGCCGGCGACCTCGCCGCCCGGCTGCGCGCCCTCGGCTGAGCCGTCCGCCACCCGGGGCGCGTCCGGCACCCTCCGTTGCGATCGCGATGATCGCCGGCGGTGCCGGACGCGCCCCGGGCGGGGCGGGCCGTCCCGGCCGGGACGGCCCACGGCGGGTCACCGGAAGCAGTTCGCGACCGGCACCCGGCTGCCCTCGCAGTTGGTCGGCTCGTTGTCGACGATGTCGGTCTCGTCGTCGACCTTGACCTGCGCCTTGTCGACGAGGAGCCCGCTCGGCTTCACGGTGGCGACGTTGCCGGTCACCCTGCTGGAGTACAGGGAGAGCCGGCCCTGCGACGCGAAGACGCCGCCGCCCGTGGACTTCGCACCGACGGCGTGGTTGCGGTGGATCTCGCTCTGGCGCAGCAGGACGTTCGACTTCTGGGCGTGGATGCCGCCGCCGGAGCCGCGCGCCGTGTTGCCCGAGACGACGCTGTCGTCGAGCGGGAGCAGGCCCTGGACGGTGGAGATGCCGCCGCCGTTGCCCGTGGCGGTGTTGTCGCGTACCTCCAGGCCGCGCAGGAAGATCAGCGCGTCCGAGTTGGCGATGCCGCCGCCGGTCTGGGCGGTGTTGCCCACCACCTTCGTGTCGGCGACCCGGGTACGGGCCGAGAAGCTGGCGAGGCCGCCGCCCTGCGCCGCGTTGTTGCGCGCGAAGGTGCTCGAGTGCACCTCTGCCGCGCCCCGGTAGTTGGCGAAGCCGCCGCCGTACGCGACGGCGCTGTTGCCCCGGAACTGCGAGTTCTCCAGGCTCAGCACGCCACCGTTGAGCAGGCCCCCGCCCTTGCCCGTGGTGCCGGCGGCGTGGTTGTCGACGAACGTGCTCCCGGTGACCACCAGGTGCCCGTCGTTGAAGATCCCGCCGCCGCCCCCCTCCGCCGAGAGGGAGGTGCTGTCGACGATCGTGGTGCGCTCGACCTTCGCGGACGCGCCGTGCACGACGTGGATGCTGCCACCCTCGGCGGCGGAGAGGCCGTTGCGGAGCACGACGTCGGAAAGCGTGAGTTCCCCGCCGTCGCGGACGGTGAAGAACCGGAACGCCTCGGCGTGCCCGTTCCGGACGATGGCGGCCCCCTCGCCCCGGACGGAGATCGGGTGGTAGATGACGGGCAGCCCGGCCCGGTCGTGCTGCGGGTTGCGCGGGGGCGCCTCGGCGTCGCCGGGGTTCTCGGCGCTGTCGGCGGTCTCCCGGGCGTCGCGGATACCGCCGTCGTACTCGTCGGGCTGCTGGAAGGCGTGCGTCAGCTCGTACGTGCACTTCGGCGCCAACCGTAGGTCGGCGCCGCCCTCGGCGTTGGCCCGGACCAGCGCCGAGATCAGCTTCGTCGAGTCACACGGCACCGTGACCTCCGCGCGGTTCCCCTGGCCCGGCCGTCCGGGGCGCTCTTCCCGCTGCCCGCCGCGCCGCTCCTCGCGCGCCTGGTCACGGTCCTCGACAGCGTCGCCGCGGGGGCCACCGGAGTGGTCGCCGGCCCACTGCGACGGCGACGGCGAGGCGGTCGGTGCGGCGGTCGGCAGGTCCCGGTCGGCGGCGAAGGCGGCGCCGTCCGTGAGCCCGGCCGCCCCCGCCACCAGGCTGCCCGCCACGAAGCCGCCGGCTAAGAACCACCTCGACCGCCGCCTGAGTGGTGCCGCCCGCCGGCCCCCTTGATACGTCGTCATCAGGCTTCCCTGCCTCTCGTGCGTGCGTGACACGGCCGCGTCGAACGGGACGCGGGGCGGCTGACGTCGCGACAGCCACCGGAGGTCACGATACGGACGAGAACCGGGCAAGTCCGTCAAACGTGAATAAGCAAACTATTCACCTCGACGGGGGCGAGGGAGCGCAGCGCGGTCAGCCGCCGACGTGGATGCCGGGCCGACGGGCGGGGTCCGGCTCGGACTTGCGGATGATCTCCCGCACGACGGGCGGGGTGTCGCCGCGGCCGAGGATGAGGTAGCGCAGCAGGTGCGCGAGCGGGTTCCCCTCCGACCACTCGAAGTGGGCGTGCGGGCGTACGCCGGTGGCGTCGCGCAGCGCCAACAGGATCGCCGCGATGGCGTTGGGAACCGCCGGGCTGGCGGCGCGCAGCACCCGGAAGCCGCCCACCTGGACGCCGTGCACCCGCAGCACCTGGCTGAACTCCGACGGGTCGACCACCTCGATCTCCAGGAAGAGAATGTCGCCCTCGCCGGGCACCGGGTTCATCCCCCGCTGCGCCCGCTCCTTGACCGTGTACTCCTTGACCGCGCCGCCGGCCCGCTTGTGGGCGATGAGGTGCAGCCGGCCGTCGTGCGCCAGCGACTCGGCGATGAACCGGCGGGCCGGCTCGTCGAACTCGATCCGCTCCGTACGCAGCTCGGTGGTGCGGGTCACCCGCGAGACCAGCGAGACGGCCACGATGCCGAGGACGAACAGCGCGGAGATGGCGATGCCGTCCGGCTTCGCGATGACGTTCTCGACGAGGGCGTACAGCAGGACCACGGTGAGCACGGCGAAGCCGCCGGCCGCGACGCGCTCCCGGCGGCGGGCCGCCGCGATCGTGACCGCCACCGCGGCGGAGACCATCATGGCGAGGATGCCGGTGGCGTACGCCCCCGCCTGGTCGTTGACGTCGGCCCGGAACACCACCGTGATCGCGACGCTGACCAGCGTGTAGACGATCACGACTGGCCGCACGGCCCGGGCCCACTCCGGCGCCATGCCGTAGGTGGGCAGGTAGCGGGGCACGATGTTGATCAGTCCGGCCATCGCGGAGGCGCCGGCGAACCAGAGGATCAGCGCGCTGCTGACGTCGTAGACGGTGCCGAAGGTCTCGCCGAGGCGCTCGTGGGCGAGGTACGCCAGCGCCCGGCCGTTCGCGGCCCCGCCCGGCTCGAACTCCCGGGCGGGGATCAGCACGGTGGTCACGAGGGTGGTCGAGACCAGGTACACCGACATGACCAGCGCGGCGGTGGTGAGCAGCCGGCGGGTGTTGCGGATCCGCGCCGCCAGCCGCGCCTCGCGGTCCGCGCCCCCGCCCGCCACCAGCGGCATCATGCTCACCCCCGTCTCGAAGCCGGAGAGCCCCAGCACCAGCAGCGGGAACGCCAGCACGGCGGTCACCGCCACCTCCCCGGGGCCACCACCGGCCGTCAGCGCCGCGGTCCAGTCCGACAGCGGCCGCGGGTCCGCCGCGATCCCGGCCAGCCCGTCCGCCACGATCAGCGCGTTCAGGGCCAGGAAGACCGCCACCAGCGGGACGGCCACCGCGACCGCCTCCCGGAAGCCGAGCAGGAACACCCCGCCGAGGACGAGCAGCAGCACGACGGTGACCCCGACGGCGACGCCCGTGCCGCCGACCCCCTCGGGCACGTACGGGTTCTCCAGCAGGTGCACGGTGGCGTCGGCCGAGGAGAGGGTGATCGTGATGATCCAGGAGGTGGCCACGAAGCCGAGCAGCACCAGCACGAAGATCTTCCCGCGCCAGAACGGCAGCAGCCGCTCCAGCATCGCCACCGAGCCCTGCCCGTGCGGGCTCTCCCGGGCCACCCTGCGGTACATGGGCAGCATGCCGAACAGCGTCAGCGCGACGATGAGCAGGGTGGCCAGCGGGGAGAGCGCCCCGGCGGCCACCGCCGCGATCCCGGGCAGGTACGACAGGGTGGAGAAGTAGTCCACCCCGGTCAGGCACATGACCTGCCACCACGGGTGCGAGCGGGCCTGCCCCTCCGCCGCCTCGGGCCCGACCGGCTGCACCTGGTGCGCGAACAGCCACCGGCGCAGCGGGCTCAGCGGCGCGGCGGGCCGGGCGGGGCTGGCCTGCGCCTCCGGGACGGCGACCGGGCGTCCGGCGCGGTCGCCGGGACGGGTCGGGTCCCGGGCGGCGCGCAGGTCCCCTGGGGGGCCGGCGGGCGGCGGCCGACGACCACGCGTGCGCCGCGACCTCGGCCCGTGCTCGTCACGCATGCCCCTCCCCACCCTCAGCCGTCCTGACCCGACCGTAGGCGGTCGCCGGCCGGTCGCCCGCCCGAACGGTGAAGCCGGGACGGCTCAGTCGCCGTCGCGGGCGGCCAGCACCCGGGCCAGGCCGTCGGGATCGGCCACGGTGACCGTCGCCCCGGGGTGCCGCAGCCACCCGCCGGGCAGCAGGGCGGGCACCGGCTCGGCGAAGCGCAGGCAGAGACCGGCGGCGGTGCTGCTGGCGAAGGTGACGCCGGCGTCGGCCAGCGAGAGGCGCACGCCGATCCCCCGCCACCAGCGGTACGGCCCGGTGGGCGCGACGTCGACGATGTTGCCCCGGGCGGTGCGCAGCTGCCACGGGCCGAACCGGACCACCAACTCGGCCCGGTCGACGCCGACCCAGGCGGTCGCCGGCCGGACGCCCACCAGCGCGAGCGCCGGCCGGAAGACCGGGTCGAAGCGGAACGCGAACCGGTGCGCCTCGCCGGTCATCGCGCGCCGCCCCGGGCGGTGGGTCGGGCGTCGCCCGGTCGGGCGGGACGGGCCGGGGCGACGGGACGGGGTCGGGGTCGGGCGGCGGGCCGACGGGCCGGGTGACTCATGGCGCGGGCGTACCCGGTGCGGGCCGGCCGACACCCCCCGGGCCGGCCGACCCGCGAACCCCTCGTCCCGTCCCGGGCCGCGCGGACCCCCCGGGCCGCGCGGACCGTTGCCCGACCCGGGCCCGTCGCCCCCCGACGAACGAGCCCTGGTCCGGCGGGGACGCGTCCCCGCGCTCCGCCGGGTGCCGGGTGCGGAGCGCGGGGACCCCCCGTCACGGCTACTGCAGGAACGCCCCGAGGGGCGAAAGCAGCAACCGACCGAGCGCCGCAGCGGTGTCGTCCAGCCGCGCGCGCTCGCACTCGTGGGCGGCCGGGTCGTGCCGGCACCGCCAGATCTTCTGCGCGTTGCGCCAGGCGACGTCGCGGGTGTACTCGACCAGTTCCCCCTGGTACCAGTCGTCGATGTCGCCGTTGAGCATGTCGATGAGCAGCTGCCACCGCTCCAGGTAGCCGCGCCGCAGACCGGGGATCTTGTCCGCGAAGATCTTGTTGATCTCCAGGTAGTCGCGGTGCTGGTCGGTGCCGTCCACCGGCTCCGACTCCAGGCTGTCGAACGTGGTCACCAGCGCGAACGGCAGGTCGAAGTTGATGTGCGCGTTCACCCCGGCGGCCGCCGACGGCAGCGGGCGGGCGTCCGGCCCGCGCATCCGCTGGAACAGGCAGGCCCAGGCCTTCGGCGTACCCGGGCTGGAGTCGGTCCACAGCCGCATCGCGTCGAAGTAGCGGGCCGCGAACTCCACGTCGAGCCGGGACAGGAACACCGGGTCGGCGAACCGGTCGTCGTAGAGCCCGTTCAGCACGCTCTCGGTGATCGTCAGGTACAGCCGGTTGAAGTCGGCCAGCGGGCAGCTCGCCTCCAGCGGAGGCAGCCGGACCAGCATGTCCTGGAGCTTGGTGAGGTGGTCGACCACCGCCGGCACGTCGGCCGGATGGTCGGCGAGCAGATCGACGATGTCCCGATGCACGGGCCCCCACACCGGTTCCGTCATCTCTCCTCCACAGTGGTTCCCCCGGCACCCCCGTGCCGTCGGCGACGCAGCACAGCCTGCCAGCCGGCGACGGCCGACCGGATCAGTAGAACGACGTATCCGCGCCGCGCGTCAGCCGGGCCGGTTGCGTAGGAAGATCGCGCTGGCCTGCACCCGGGTGCGGACCTGGAGCTTGTCGAAGATGTGCGAGACGTGCACGCCGATGGTGCGCTCGCTGATGAACAGCCGCTGGCCGATCTCCCGGTTGGTGAGCCCCTCGGCGACGGCGGCGAGGACCTCCCGCTCCCGGGCCGTCAGCGCCGCCAGCTCGTCGCCGTCCGCCCCGGCGGCCGGAACGCCGGTGGCCGGGCGTTCCTCCAGCGACACCCGCGCCCGGCCGGCGAGGGTACGGATCTCCGAGGTCAGCGGCACCGCGCCGAGCCCCTGCGCCATTTCGTACGCCTGGCGCAGCAGCTTGGCCGCCGTGGCGCTGCGGCTGCGCCGGGCCAGCAGCGCCTCGGCCTGCCGCAGCCGCGAGTAGGCCGCCGGGTAGGGGTGGTGGCGGCGGTCCCACTGCGCCACCGAGCGGGCCCACAGCTCCGGGTCGCTGCTGTCGAGGCGGCTCACCTCGGCGGCGCAGAGCGCCAGGAAGCCGTCCACCACGTCGCGCACCGGGCGGGCGGCGTGCCCGCTCTTGCGGGCGACCCGGTCGGCCACCTCCCGCAGCCGCCGCACCGCCGTCGGATCGACGGCCACCGTGCGGCCGGCGTGCGCCTCGGCCTCGGCCCGCAGCCCGTGCCACACCAGCGCCGCGAGGATGCCCACGTCGTCGGAGCGGCTCTCGGTCAGGCCGCGCTGCACCGCCTGCCGGGCCAGGTCGTGCCGGCCCTGCCACATGGCCAGCCCCGCCCGCAGGGTCAGCAGCGGGATCACGTGCCGCGCCCCGCCGCCGGCGAGCATCGTGGCCACCGCGTCCAGGTCGCGGTCGGCGGCCTCGACGTCGCCGTAGCCCACCGACAGCCGGCAGCGCGCCAGCAGCAGCTCCACCGCGTCCGCGCCGGAGGGGCGGTGCCGCAACGCCGCCGCGACGACCTTCTCCGCCTCGGCCCACTGCCCGACCCGGAACAGCCCGTTCGTGGCGATGGCCAGCAGCCGGGTCTCGTACGTGCGGCCCAGGCCGAGCTCGGCCATCCGCTCGGCGCCCCGGCGGGCCACCACGACGCCCTCCTCCAGCACGTTCAGCGGGCCGGTCAGCAGCTCGGCCAGGTGCAGGTACGCGCACGCCACGTCCTCCGGGCGACCGGAACGCTCCGCGGTCTCCAGCGCGCGGCGCATCACCGCCAGCCCGGCGTCCGGGTCCTCCAGGTACGCCTCCGAGAAGCCGAGCGCGGCGCTGGCCAGCACCACCTCCGACGTGGAGCCCGGCACCTCGGCGGCCAGCTCCAGCGCCTCCCGGGCCCGCCGGCCCGCGTCGGCGTACCGGCCGAGGTGCAGCAGCAGCTCGGCCAGGTGGGCGGCGGCCGTGGCCCGCTCCCGGGGCGTGCAGTCGGCGGCCTCCAGGGCCAGCTGGTACTCGGCCTCGGCCGGCGCCGAGCGGCCGGCGGCGGCCAGGTAGCGGGCCCGGCGGATGCGCAGCGCGCAGGCCGACGGATCGGCGTCGGCGGCGGCCAGCTCCTCGATCAGGGTCAGCGCCCGGGCGTGCTCGCCGCAGTGGTGGGCGGCCTCGGCGGCGTGCCTGAGCAGCGTGACCCGGTCCACGTCCGGCGGTGCGACGCCCGGCGCGGCGGCCAGCTGCAACGCGACCGACCAGTGCCGGTGCGCCTCGGCCCAGCCGTGCAGCCGCTCGGCCTCCCGGGCCGCGGCCATCGCCGCCGGCAACGCCCGCGCCGGCTCGCCGGCCAGCCGCCAGTGGTGCGCCAGGCGCGCCTGGTGCAGCTCCGCCGGGGCCGCCGTGAGCGCCTCGGCGTAGCGGCGGTGCAGGGCGGCCCGCTCGGCCGGCAGCAGCTCGTGCTCCAGCACCTCGGCGACCAGCCGGTGCCGCAGCCGGTAGCCGTCGTCCGCGCTCACCAGCAGCCGGTGGGCGACCGCCGCCCGGGCCGCCTCGATCAGCTCGTCCTCGGGCAGCCGCACCACCCGGGCCAGCAGCCAGTGCGCCACCGGCTCGACGCCGGCCGCCACCGCGTGCACCACGGCGTGCGCGTGCTGCGGCAGCGCGTCCACCCGGGCCAGGAAGATCTCGCGCAGCGTGTCGGAGAGCCCGTCGCGGCCGTCGCGCAGATCGCGGGCCAGCTCCTCCACCACGAACGGGTTGCCGCCGCTGCGCCGCCACACCAGCTCCGCCGCCTCGCCGGTGAGCGCCCGGCCGACCACTGCGGCGGCGAGCCGGTCGGTGCCGGCCCGGTCCAGCGGGGCCAGGTCGAGCACCCGCACCGTACGCAGCCGGCGCAGCTCGGTGAGCACCCGGCGCAGCGGGTGCGCGCCCTGCAACGACTCCGCCCGTACGGCCGCGAGCACCGACAGCTGGAGGTCGCCCAACCCGGCCAGCAGGTAGAGCAGCAGCTGGCGGGTGCTGCGGTCGACCCACTGGAGGTCGTCCAGGACGAGCACCAGCGGCCGCCCCTCGGCGATCAGGTGCAGCCCCCGCGAGACCCGCTCCAGCAGCGCGCCGGCGCCGTCCGGGCCGGCGGTCTCCTCGGCGAACACGCCCAGGAGGTCACGGACGGCCGAGGACGTCCGGGCCTGGGAGCCGGTCAGATCGGCGTCGAGGCGGCGCAGCGCCTGGAGCAGCGGGTGCAGGGGCGACGCGTCGCCGATGTCCAGACAGGAGCCGGTGAGCACCAGGGCCCCGGCGTCGCGCAGCCGGGTGCCCACCTCGCGCAGCAGCCGGGTCTTGCCGACGCCGCTCTCGCCGGTGAGGAAGACGGCGGCGGTGCTCCCCTGCGTGACGTCGTCGAGCAGCACGGACCGTACTGTCGTCACCAGGTCGGCCCGGCCGACGAGTGGTGCGGTGTCCACGTCGCTGGCCATGGCACGCAGCCTAGTCAAGTGCCCCCGCACCGTTCTACGGGTCTTTCGCGCCTGTGGTACTCCTCGCGTCGACATCGCGACCGACGGTTGCGCAGGGTGGACATACGTCGTTCGGCAGATCCCCCGTCGGCCCATCGGTGACAGTGTCCGAGGCGTCGTCAGCACCGTGGGGAAGGCGGGTGCGATGCCCATGGCCACCATCGTCGCCGGTTCGCAGCGGTCCACCTCGGCAGGCTGGCCGGTACCGGAGGAGAAACGCCTCGTCACCGTGCTGTTCGTCGACATCGTCGGCTCGACCGCGCTCGTCGAGCGGCTCGACCCCGAGGACGTGCGGATCCTGCAACGGGCGTACTTCGACACCGTGGGCGGGGTGCTGCGCCGGTGGCACGGGGTGGTCGAGAAGTACGTCGGCGACGCGGTGATGGCCCTGTTCGGGGCCCGCCGGTCCGACGGGTTCGACGCGTACCGGGCGGTGCGGGCGGCGCTGGAGATCCAGGGGGCCCTCGACCGGCGACCGCCGCCCGGCGCGCCGCGCCTCCGGGTCCGGGCCGGGGTGGCCACCGGTGAGGCGCTGGTGGACCTGGCCGCGGCGCGCGACGGCGGGCACGGCGTGGCCAGCGGCGCGGTGATCACCACCGCCGCGCGGTTGCAGGAGTACGCCCCGCCGGGCGGGGTGGCGCTCTGCGCGGCCACCCACCGCGCCACCGTGGGGCTGGTCGACCAGCGCCGCGTACCGCCGGTGGCCCTGGCCGGCAAGGCGCTGCCGGTCGACGTGTGGCACGCCACCGGCACGACCCGACCGGCCCCGACCCGGCACGAGGGGCCGCTGGTCGGGCGGCGACGGGAACTGGCCGCCGCCCGGGACCTCATCGTCCGGGCCGTGCGGGGCCGCGACCCGCGCTGGCTGTCGCTGGTCGGTCCCGCCGGCAGCGGGCGCAGCCGGCTGCTGCACGAGCTGACCCGGGCGGTACGGACCGTGGACGGGGTGCCGGTGCGCTGGTGCGTCGCGCACTGCCCGCCGTACCCGGAGCCCCTGGCGCCCGTCGCGGACCTGGTGCGCGGGCTCGCCGGCCTCCGCGCCGGTGAGCCGCCCGCGACGGTACGGCGACGGCTCACCGCCGCCCTCACCGACCTGGTGCCGCCCGCCGGCCTGTCCGAGGCGGTGTACGCGCTGGAGGCGCTGCTGGGCACGCGGGACGGCTCCGGCGACGCGGCGCGGGGCGCCGAGGTGGCGCGGGAGGCGCTGCTGGGGCTCGCCGCCCGGCAGCCGGTGACGGTGGCGGTGGACGACCTCGACCGGGCCACCGCGACGCTGCACCGCTTCCTGCACCGGCTCTTCGCGGCGGCCACCGCGCGGTCGCTGCCGCTGGTGCTGGTGACCCTGCACCGCTCCGAGTGGACGGACGCGTTGCCCGGCCCGCGGGACCGGCGGCACCGGTTGGCGGTGCCGCCGCTGCGCCCGGTGGAGACCGGACGGCTGCTGCGCCACCTGCTCGGCCGGGCCGGCCGGCCGACGGCGGGTGTCGCCCGGCTGCTGCCGCTGGTCGGCGGCAATCCGGGGCGGGCCGTCGCGTACGTGGCGTCGCCGGACGCGGGGCGGTCCGTGCCGGAGGCGGTACGCCGGGAGGTCGACGCCCGGCTGGACCGCCTGGACGGGGCGCGGCGGGCCGTGCTGATGGCCGTCGCGACCGTCGGCACGGGGATCACCGCCGCGACGGTGGCGCGCCTGCTCGACTGGGCCCCCGGGCGGGCCGCCCCGGTGCTGCGCGACCTGGCCGCGACGGGTCTGCTGGTCACCCGCCCCGACGGCCGGTACGCCGTCGCCGACCCGGTGGTCCGCGAGGTCGCGTACGCCCGGCTGCCGAGGGCGGCGCGTGCCGCGTTCGCCCGCCAGGCCGGGCGGCCGGCGGAGTCGGACGCCCCTTCGGCGCTCGTGGTCGTGCACGCCCCCAGCGCTGACGTGCGGCCGGCGCGCGTCGACGACGACCGCCCGGCGGCCCGGAACGCCCGCGGGTCACACCCGGCAGCACTGCGGCGGTCCGCCGCCGCGCCCCGTCCCGCCGCCGCGCCCCGGGTCGCCCGGGCGGTCCAGGTCGCCGACGTGCCCCGGATCGCGGCGCTGCCGGCGGCGCGTTCCGCGCCCGGTCCGCTGGTCGCCGTCCCCGCGGCACGTGCCGGAAGCGGCCGGGTGGTGGAGCTGCGCGGCTGGGTCGCGGCCCGCGATCGCCGCCCCTCGGCCGGCCCCGCTCCGACGACCGCGCGCGACCGCGTCGTCATCGACCTGGAGACCGGCAGGCCCACCGCCGTCACGCCCAACGGCCTCGCCGCGCCTCCGGCCGGCCCCGCTGCGCCGGAAGCCCTCGGGGCGCAGGGTTCGGCGCGGCGGCAGGGGCGCGGGCAGCGGCCGAGGCGGGCCCTGCCGCGCGGCACGCCCGTCGCGGCGTGAGCGGGCGGTGTGCCGGTCGCGGCGGGAGGAGGGGCGGCCGGGGGATCTCCCCACGATCCAAGCTAGCCGATACCCGATCCGGGCGGTATCGGGCGGCCGACCGAGTGCGCGCCTCGGGGCCGACTGGCTAGGTTCGCCCGATGCCTGTCGAAGAGACCACCGCCTCCGCCGCCGGCACCTGGACGCTCGGCGACCGCACCGTGCACCGGATGGGGTTCGGCTCCATGCGGCTCACCGTCGACCCGGACCGGGCACGTGCCGTCCGCGTCCTGCGCCGGGCCGTCGAGCTGGGCGTCGACCACATCGACACCGCCGCCTTCTACGTCTCGCCGGGCGGACCGCTCGGCGTCGGCACCGGCCCGCCCCGGTACGCGACCGACCTGATCCGCGAGGCCCTCGCGCCGTACCCGGACGACCTGGTCGTCACCACCAAGGTCGGGCCGTCCTTCGACGAGGCGACCCGGCACCGGGAACTGGGCCCGGCGGAGCTGCGCCGGGAGGTGGAGGAGAACCTGCGCCGGCTCGGCCGGGACCACCTGGACGTGGTGAACCTGCGGATCGTCCGGCGACCCGGGCACGACTCGGTGGCGGAGCGGTTCGCCGCCCTGGCCGAGCTGCGCGACGCCGGGCTGATCCGGCATCTCGGCCTGTCCAACGTGCGGGTGGACCACCTGGACGAGGTGCGGGACATCGCGCCCGTGGTGTGCGTGCAGAACGCGTACGCCCTCGACGTGAACCGGTGGGCCGACGAGCTGCTGCGGGTCTGCGGCGAGCGGGGAATCGCCTTCGTGCCGTTCTTCGCGATCGCGGGCGCCGGGCGGGAGGCGGGCGCGGGCGGCGACCACGACGAGGCCGTACGGGCGGTGGCGCGGGCGCACGGCGCGACCCCGCACCAGATCCGCCTGGCCTGGACGCTGCACCAGGGGCCGCACGTGCTGGCCATCCCCGGCACCGGCGACCCGGCGCACCTGGCGCAGAACGTGGCGGCCGGGGCGATCCGGCTCACCCCCGAGGACCTGGCCCGCCTCGGCTGACCGCGGGCGCCCCGCCCGCACGGCGTGGTGACCGGTCAGCGACCGTGGAGGAAGGCGAGCGCCCGTTCCCACGTCTGGGTGCTGGCGGCCGAGTCGTGTTCGGGCAGGTCGGGGTCGGTGTAGAGGTGCCCGACGCCGGGATAGCGGTGGACGCTCAGGTCCGCGCCCGCCCCGGACATCGCCCGCTGCCACCGGCTCAGCTCGGGCTCCGGGGGGTATTCGTCCGGGTCTGCCATGTGCAGCTGCACCGGCAGGCCCGGGCGGACCGCCTCCGGTACTCCTCCGGCGCTGTGCAACAGCAGCAACGCGGCGGCTTCGCGCCGCTCGCTGAGCAACGCGCCGGCCACCGCGGCACCCATGGAGAACCCGGCCAGCACCGCGTCGGGCGGCGCCTCGAGCAGCGCGGCCCGGGCCCGCCCCATCACCGCCGGCTCGCCGATCCGCTCGAGCAGGGCGAAGCCCTCCTCGATGGTGGCGACGGCCGGCTCGCCGTAGAGGTCGGGGGTGACGACGTGGTGGCCGGCGGCGCGCAGCCGGTCGGCGGCGGCCAGCACGGCGGGTCGCAGCCCGTAGACGGAATGAAACAGCACGACGTGTCCCATCGGGACATTCTGTCTGACGAATGCGACAGGGCCGGGCCGCCGCGCTGACCCGCCGCCGACGCCTGCGCCCGGTCAGCCCAGCGATTCCAGTCGCCGCACCAGCTCGCTCGGCGCCGGCATGGCGGCGATCTCGGCGCTGACCTGCCGCGCCGCGTCGCGCAGCGTGGTGTCGGCGACGAGCCGGGTCAGGGTGTCGGCGGTGATGTCGCGGGTGCGGGCGGCGATGCCGGCCCCGCGCGCGGCCACCAGCTCGGCGTTGTGCCGCCGGTCGCCCGCCCCGACGGTGGCCAGCTGCGGCACCCCGGCGATCAGCGCGCTCAGGACGCTGCCCGCGCCGCCGTGGTGGACCAGCGCCGCGCTCGCCGGCAGGGCCGCGGGGACCGGGATCCAGTCGACCGTACGCACGTTGCCGGGCAGCGCCCGGCGGGCCAGCCGCGCCTCCGGGCGGACCAGCACGAACTCGGCGTCGACCCGGTCGGCGACGGCGACGACGGCCGGCATCGGTCCGGCGCTGCCGGGGCCGGCGACGGTGCTGCGGCTGACCAGCACCCGGGGGCGTTCCCCCGGCTCGCGCAGCCAGTCCGGCAGCTCGCCGCCCGCCTCGGTGGCGTAGCGCATCGGCCAGCCGTCCTGACGCAGCACGCTGGGCGGGGCGACGGCGATCGCGGCGGCCGGCGGCGGCAGCTCGGTCAGGCCGTGCCGGCGCAGCGCCGGGCCCAGCCGCGCCAGGGTCGCCCGGGCCAACTCGCGGCCGTCGAAGAGGGCGTTCTCCTGGCGTACGGCGGGCACGCCGAGCGTGGCGGCGGCGAGGGCGCCGGCCACCGCGAACGGCTCGTGCACCACCAGGTCGGGTCGCCACTGCCCGGCGAGGGCGACCACCGGATCGGCGAGCTGGTCGTTGACGGCGCCGAAGAGCAGCCCGGCACCCCGGGTGCCGGCGGTGCCGGCCAGTTCGGCCCGCGCGGTCAGCGGGTGGCGCAGCAGCACGCGACGGGCGATGCGGCCGAAGTCGAACGCGGGCGCGACGTCGCGCACCGGCAGCCCGGGGCGCACCGCCCGCAGCCCGTCGGCGGCGGTGGCGACGAGCACCTCGTGCCCTGCGTCGCGCAGTGCGGCGGCCAGCGGCAGCAGCGGAGCGACGTGCCCGATCAACGGCGCGGAGACCACCAGTACTCGCACCGCGCCGATGCTAGCCGCGCCGGAGCCCGTGGTGGGGGCGCCGGGAGACGCGGCCCGGGCGGCGGCGGGTTCAGCCGGCGGTCGGGGGCAGGGTGCGGCTGCGGCCCCGGAACTCGGCCACCACCGCGCCGTCGTCCCGGGTGACGGTGACGTCGTAGATGCCGCTGCGGCCGTACCGGGTGCGCTCGGTGGCGTGCGCCGTCAGCAGGTCGCCCTCGCGGGCGGGACGCACGAAGCTGATCTCGCCGCCGGCGGCGACGGTGGCCGGGCCGTGGCTGTTGCAGGCCAGCGCGAAGGCGGTGTCGGCGAGCAGGAACACGTACCCGCCGTGGGCGATGGCGTGGCCGTTGACCATCGCGCCGGTCACCCGCATCCGGGCCACCGCCGCGCCGCCGGCGGCCTCCACCAGCTCGATGCCGAGCCCCCGGCTGGCGACGTCGGCGGCGAACATGGCGTACGCGGCGTCGCGCCCGGCCACCTCAGCCGTCCCGCCGTCGCCCGACGACCGCCCCGTCCCGCCCATCGACCGCTCCACGCCCGCCCGGGGCGGCCCCCTCGACCGCCGGTCCCGGTACCGTACGCCGGCCCGCGCGCCCGGGACCGACGCACCCGGACGTTAGGCTGGCGGGCGCGCCGAGGTCACCTCCGTGGCACCGGCGGGGAGGGCGAGGTGACCGGACCGGATCCGCGGGTCGACCCCGACGTCGACCTGCGCGTACCCGCCGACCGGGGCGAGCTGACCACCCGTCCCGGCGCGGTGCTCGGGTCCGTCGCGGCCGGCGGCGCGCTCGGCGCACTGGCCAGGGCCGGTCTCCAGCACGCCGTCCCGCACGGCCCGACGGGCTTCCCGTGGGCGACCTTCGCCGTCAACCTGACCGGGTGCCTGCTGATCGGCGTCCTGATGGCGGCGCTGGAGCGCTCCGGTGGTCGCCGACCGCTGCTGCGTCCGTTCCTCGGCGTGGGTGTCCTCGGCGGCTACACCACCTTCGCCACGTACGCCGTGGACGTCCGCCTGGCGCTCGACGCCGGCGCGCCGGAGGTCGCCCTGGGCTACCTGGCCGCCACCCTGCTCGGGGCGCTGGTCGCGGTCTGGCTCGGCGACGCCGTCGCCGGCCGGTTGCTCGACGCCGGCCGCCACGGCCGGCCGCAGCGCGGGGCCGGCCGGTGACCGTCCTGCTGATCGCGCTCGGCGCGGCCGTCGGCGCGCCCCTGCGCTACCTCACCGACCGGGCGGTGCAGGCCCGGCTCGGCAGCGCCTACCCGTGGGGCACGCTGACCGTCAACGTGACCGGGTCGCTGCTGCTCGGCCTCCTGGCCGGGCTGCCCGTCGGCCCGACCGCCGGCGCCCTGCTCGGCACCGGCTTCTGCGGCGCGCTGACCACGTACTCCACGTTCGGGTACGAGACGCTGCGGCTGGCGCGCCGGGGCCGGCGGTTCCTCGCGCTGGTCAACGTGCTGTCCAGCGTGGCCGCCGGCCTCGGCGCCGCCACCGTCGGCTTCGCCCTGGCCCGGGCCGTCGCCGGCTGAACGGGCGGCTCCAGCAGGCGGTTCAGCGGGCGTGGCGCTCCGGGTGGGCCCGGTTCCACACCCGCATCCGCTCCGGGTAGCCGGTGCGGGCAGCCTCGTACAGCGGCACCGCGTGCTTGCGGGCGATGGAGCCGGCGGCGCGCGGCGAGCCGGTACGACGGCGGATCCACTCGCCGTCGTGGGCGATGGCGACCACGGTGGTGTCGGTCGCCGTGGTCTCCGGTTCCAGGTAGAACTCCACGCCCCGGCGGCTGGCCACGAACGCCTCCAGCGCGGCCAGGTCCTCCCGGGTCGCCTCGCGGTCGAGCTTCGTCGGGGTCGCGTCGGCGGCGCGCGGCCGCCGGTTGAACCAGCCCATGCCCGGCTCCTCTCCTCGGCGTCCCCCCAGTGCAGCACCGCCACCTGGCAATCCCCTGCGCAGCGCCTGGGAGCCCTCTGCGCACGCCGGTCGCCGCCGCGCGGGTGGTCGTCGCCGCGCGGGCCGGTCGTCGCCGCGCGGGCCAGTCCCCGGCGGGGCGGCGGACGGGCACGGCCCCAGGTGACCGCTCAGCGGGCCGGCGGGCGGGTGGCCGGCACCAGGGCGAGGGTGGGCAGCAGCAACAGTGGCACCACGAGCAGGGCCCGCAGGGTGCCGACCCGGTCGCCGAGCAGGCCGAGCAGCGGGGGGCCGGCGAGGAACGCCGTGTAGCCGATCACGGCGACCACGCTGACCCGGGCCGGCGCCCGCCGCTCGTCGTCGGCCGCCGCGCTCATCCCCACCGGGAAACCCAGCGACGCGCCGAGCCCCCAGAGCGCGACGCCGGCGATCGCCACCGGCCCGGAGTCGGCGAGCACCGCGACGCCCGCGCCGAGCGTGGCGAGCAGGATCGTGGTGGACAGGACGGGCACCCGGCCCCACCGGTCCAGCGCGACGGTGCCTGCCGTGCGGCCCAGGGTCATGCCGACGACGAAGACGCCGAAGACCGCGGCCCCGGCCGCCTCGCTGAGGCCGTGGCCGTCGATGAAGGCGACCGCCAGCCAGTCGCTGGCGCTGCCCTCGGCGAACGCCGACACCAGCACCAGCAGGCCGACGAGCAGGGTGCGGGGCTCCCGCCAGGCGGCGAGCAGTTCACGGCGACGCTCGGCCGGAGCGGCCGACGCGGAGGCGGTGCCGCTCTCGGCCACCGGCAGGAACGACCGGACGGCCAGCAGCGTGCCGAGCAGCACCACCGCGGCCAGCGCGGCGAGGTGCGCGGCGACCGGCACGTCGAGGCGGGCCGCCCCGGCGCCGAGCCCGGCACCGGCCACGGACCCGAGGCTCCACGCCGCGTGGAAGCGGGGCATGATCGTCCGCCCCAGCCGTCGCTCGACCGCCGCGCCCTCGACGTTCATCGCCACGTCGCAGAGGCCGGAGCCGTAGCCGACGGCGCACAGCCCCACCGCGACCCCAACCAGGGAGCCGGCCACGGCGGCGACCCCGGTCACCGTCAGCCCGGCCGCGAGGAGCAGGGTGGAGAGCGCGACCGTGCGGGCCGCCCCGAGCCGCTGGGCCACCAGGCCGGCGGTGGGCATCGCGAGCAGCGCCCCGACGGACATGGCCAGTAGCAGCAGCCCGAGCCGGCCCGCGCTGAGCCCGAGCGCGTCCCGGGCGGCGGGCACCCGGGAGAACCAGGTGGCCACGGCCAGGCCGTTGAGCGCGAAGACCACGGCCACGCCGGTACGGGCAGCCAGCACCGCCCGGGGCACGGCCGGGCGCGGCGCGGCGGGCGGGGCAATGGTGCGGCTCACGGTGGCGGTCCTCTCGCCTCGGGTGGTCTACCGCCCGATCCCACACCTGGGAGCGCTCTCAGGACAACCCGGTCCCACCCCTTACCGTGGACGCGCCGGAGGGGGATGATTCGGTCGACCGTCCACGCCGCGACGGCCGACGACGGGGAGGACCGGAATGGCGACGACACACCGACCACCGACCCTGGAGGACGTCGCCCAGGCGGCGGGCGTCTCCCGGGCCACCGCCTCAAGGGTGCTCGCCGGCACCGGCTACGCCTCCCCCGCCGCCCGCGAGCGGGTGAACGTCGCCGCCGACCGGCTCGGCTACGCGCCGAACCCGGCCGCCCGCGCGCTCGTCCAGGGCACCGGGTTCCGGCTGGTGGTGGCGGTGACCGGCACCGCCGCGACGGTCCTCGACGACCCGTACGTCCACCGGGTGCTCGGCGCGTGCGCCCGGGTCTGCGCGCCGCACGGGCTGGGGGTGGCGCTGCACTGGCTGCCCACCCGGTCGCCGGGCGAGGTGCGCAGACTGGCCGGGGACCGTAGCGTCGGCGGGGTCGTCCTGATCAACACCACCGAGGGGGTGCTGGACGCGATCCCGGCGCGGCTGCGCGGTCGGGTGGCCTCGATCGGCATCGGCTCCGCCCTCGTCCCGGCCTTCGACGTGGACAACGGCGGCGGCACCGAGGCCGTGGTCCGGCACCTGTACGCCACCGGGCGCCGCCGCATCGCCATGGTGACCGGGCCGCGCTGGCTGTCCTGCGCCGGCCGGTCGGTCGGCGCGTACCGGCGGATCGTGCGCGACGCCGCTCTGCCGGAGCGGCTGGTGCCGGGGGACTTCAGCGCGGACCGCGGCCGGGCGGCGGCCCGGGAGGTGCTGGAGCGCTGGCCGGACACCGACGCGATCGTCGGCAGCAGCGACGCGACCGCGCTCGGGGTGATCGACCGGCTGCGCGGCGACGGCGTCCAGGTGCCCGGGGACGTCGCGGTCACCGGCTTCGACGACATCCCGCTCGCCGCGATGACCACCCCCGCGCTGACCACGGCGACGCATCCGGTGACGCAGATCGCCACGGCGGCGGCGACGGCCGTGCTGGACGGGCGACCGGTGCCGTCGGCGACGATGTTCCCGTCCCGGCTGGTCCGCCGCGTCAGCGGATGAGCGGGCCCCCGGCCGCAACCGCGCCGGCGGGTCGCGCCGGTGCACGATCGCGTCGCTCGCCGACCGCGCCGTAGCGGGTGCGTCGCTCGCAGATCACGCCCGTGGCGGGACGCGCCGGTGGGATTGGGCGTCTGGCTGACGGGTAACCGCCGGCGCATGCCCGCCCAGGACGAGGAGCGGTGATCCGGTGACCGAGCCCGCGCCACCGCACCGGCAGCCGGAGGAGAACCCCCGGCACGGCCGGCTCGCCGCGCGTCCGGCGCCGCCGACCGCCCTGGCCGCCGCCGGGCTGGCGTCGCTGACCGACCCGCGGGGTGCCCCGCTGGCGACGGTGTACGCCCCCGAGCCGGTCGACGGGCCGCCGTACCGGCTGGTGCTGCTCCTGCACGGGGCCGGCGGCTCGGCCCGGCAGGGGCTGGACCTGCTGCTTCCGGAAGCCGACGCGCACCGGCTGCTGCTGGTCGCCCCGCAGGCGGTGGCGAGCAGCTGGGACCTGATCGGCGGCGAGGGCTTCGGGACGGACGTACGGCGCATCGACGGCCTGCTGGCCACAGCCTTCGCCGGCTACCCCGTGGCGCGGGTGGCGTTCGGCGGGTTCTCCGACGGCGCCTCGTACGCCCTCTCCCTGGGCCTGACCAACGGCGACCTGGTCGACGCGGTGCTGGCCTTCTCCCCCGGCTTCGCCGCGCCGCTGGTGACCCACGGCCGACCCCGGGTCTACGTCTCGCACGGCACGCGGGACCCCGTCCTGCCGGTGGACGTGTGCAGCCGTCGGCTGGTCCCCCGCCTGCGCTCGCTCGGCTACGACGTCACCTACGACGAGTTCCCGGGCCCCCACGAGATCCCCGCCCCCATCCGCACCCGCGCCACCACCTGGCTGACCACCTGACCCCATCCCCGCCCCCGCCCGCACTGCCGCTGCCGCTCCCGCTGGCGCTGCCCGCTGGCGCTGCCGATCATGCAGTTCTGGCGGGCGGTGTGGAGTGTTTTGCGGCATTCGCGAGGCACCACGACTGCATGATCGACGATGAGGCGACGGCGGGCGACGGGGCGACCCCGGGGAGCGGTGGGGACGGACGTGGATCGGGCGTGAGTCGCTCGGCGAGGTGGTGGTCGGGGTGCGGGTCGGGTCACGTCGATCGACGGTTCGGGCGTGACCGGTTGGGGAAAGTGACTCCGGCGGGACGATGAGGGGCAGGACACGGCGGCTGCTTGCGACCCGGAGACCGACGCGGGGACAGGGGGCCGGGACGTGGATTCCAAGCAGCGCGTGGCAGCCCCACTGGGCGACCGGGACGACCGGGGCGCCGCAGGACCGGCGGGCGCCGGGGCGTCCGCCGACGACCTCTTCGCCGACGACGACCCGACCAGCGCCGCGCACCGGGCCACCGACTGGGCCGCCACCGCCCTGGGCCCGGTGGAGACCTGGCCGCCGGAGCTGTACGCGGCGGTGCGCACGGTGTTGCCGTCGAAGATCCCGATGCTGCTGTGGTGGGGCACCGAGCTGGTGCAGATCTTCAACCACGCGTACACGCCGGTGCTCGGCGACAAGTACCCGGCCGCCATCGGCCAGCCGGGCGCGCAGTGCTGGGCGGAGGTCTGGGACGAGCTGGGCCCACTCACCGACCACGTGCTCGCCGGCCGCGGCGCCACCTACGCGCAGAACCAACTGCTCCTGCTCAACCGGCACGGCTACCTCGAGGAGACGTACTGGACCTTCTCCTACAGCCCCGTACGCGCCGGGCACGGCCGGGTTCCCGGCGTCTTCGTGGCCACCACGGACGTCACGGCCCGGGTGCTCGGTGACCGGCGGCTGGAGACGCTGCGCGAGCTGGGTTCGATCTCCATCGCGGCGGCGGACACCACCCGCGACGCCGTCCGGGCGGCGGCCCGCGTCCTCACCGGCAGCCCGGCCGACCTGCCCGCCGCGATGATCTACCTACGTCCCGGGGGCGTGACGCCGGACGACGGCAGCCACCGCACCGGCCCCGGGTCGGGCGGCAACCGGGAGTCCGACGACGAACTGGTCCTGGCCGCCTCGGTCGGCGTGCCCGAGGACGACGCCGCCGCAGCTCCCGGGTGGCTGCCGCAGATCGGCGAGGTGGCCCGCACCGGCCGCCCCGCGCGGGTCCGCGGAGTGGCCCTGCCCGGCGACCCCCGCGCCGGGGCGGGGGCGGTCGTCGGCGTGCCGGTGGACGAGGTGGTGGTGCTGCCCCTGCTGGCCACCGGGCAGACCCACCCGGTCGGCGTGCTGGTCGTCGGCATCAGCCCCTTCCGCGAGTTGGACGAGGCGTACCGCGGCTTCCTCGACCTGGTGGCCAGCCGGGTCTCGACGGCGCTGGGCGACGTGCTGGCGTACGAGGCACAGCGGCGTCGCGCCGCCGCGCTGGCCGAGCTGGACGCGGCGAAGACGGAGTTCTTCACCGACGTCAGCCACGAGCTGCGCACCCCGCTGACGCTGATCGCCGGGCCGGTCCGGGAGAGCCTCGCCGACCGGCGCGAGCCGCTCCCCGCCGGCCAGCGTGAACGCCTGGAGCTGGTGCACCGCAACACCGGCCGGCTGCGCAAGCTGGTCGACGACATGCTCGACTTCGCCCGCCTGGAGGGCGGCCGGCTGGATCCCGAGCGGGTGGAGACCGACCTGCCGGCGCTCACCGCCGGGGTCGCCGAGTCGTTCGCGTACGCGATGCGCCAGGCCGAGCTGACCTACCGCGTCGAGGTCGAGGCGCTGCCGCGCACCGCGTACGTGGACCGCGACATGTGGGAGAAGGTGGTCGTCAACCTGCTCTCCAACGCCCTGAAGTACACCCTGGCCGGCGCGGTGCGGCTGCGGCTGCGGGGCGACGACGCGCACGTCACGCTGACCGTCGACGACACCGGCGTCGGCGTCCCCGCCGACCAGCAGCCGCTGCTGTTCCACCGCTTCCACCGCGTACGCGGCGCCGGCGGCCGGTCGCACGAGGGCACCGGCATCGGGTTGGCGCTGGTGCAGGAGATGGTCCACCTGCACGGCGGCGAGGTCAGCGTGCGCTCGGTCGAGGGCGAGGGCTCGACGTTCACCGTCCGCCTGCCGTACGGCCGGCCCACCGCCTCGGCCACTGCCCGCGAGCGGGCCCACGAGACGTACGTCGCCGAGGCCCTGCACTGGCTGCCGGAGGCCGCGCCCGCCCAGGCGGACGCCACCGACGACGACGCCCGGGACGCCGCGACGGTGCTGGTGGTGGACGACAACGCCGACCTGCGCGCGTTCCTCGCGAGCCTGCTCGCACCCCACCACCGGGTGGTCGTCGCGGCCGACGGCCGGGAGGCCCTCGACCGGATCGCCGAGCGGGTGCCCGATCTGGTGCTGACCGACGTGATGATGCCCCGCCTGGACGGCTTCGGACTGGTCCGGGCGCTGCGCGCCGACCGGCGTACCGCCGGGCTGCCGATCATCGTGCTCTCCGCGCGCGCCGGTGAGGAGGCCGCGGTGGAGGGGTTGCGGACCGGGGCCGACGACTACCTGGCCAAGCCCTTCTCCTCGGAGGAGCTGCTGGCCCGGGTGGGCGCGCACCTGGAGCTGGCCCGGTTGCGCAACGAGGAGGCGACCTGGCGGGCGGCCCTGATCGAGTCGTTGCAGGACGCGTTCGCCGTGGTCGACGCCGACGGCGCTCTGGTCGAGGCGAACGAGGCGTTCTGCCGTCTGGTCGGCGCCACCCAGCTGGCGGCGCCGGTCGCGCCGCCGCACCCGTGGTGGCCGGAGGCCGACGCCGCGCCCGCCGACCGGCGCCTGCTGATCGACGTGCTGCGCAGCGCGCGGGGCTCCGGCCGGGGCCGGGTCACCCTGCCGCTGCGGCACGCCGACGGGCACCGGATCTGGGCCGAGGCGGTCTACAACTCGCTGCGGGAGCCGCGTACCGGCCGCCGCCTCTGGGTCGCCACCCTGCGCGACGTGACCGCCGACGTCCGCGCCGCCGCCCGGCAGTCCGCCCTGGCCGCTCTCTCCGGCCGGCTCGCCCGTGCCACCGACGTGGCCGAGGTGCTCGACGCCGGCCTGTCCGAGCTGCGCACCCTGCTGGACGGCGCCCGCGGCCTGGCGGTCTGCGCCGACGCCGCCGGCACGCCGTTCGCGGTGAGCCAGGGCCTGACGCTGACCGGGCAGGTGCAGCGGGCGCTCGACGGGCTGCCCACCGAGGGCGAGCCGCTGCTGGTCGTCGACGACGCGGGTCGGGCGACCGCGCTCGGGGCACGCGTCGAGCCGGGAGGGGCGCCCGGCGGGGTGTGGCTGGAGCTGGACCCGCCCCGGTCGGTGCAGACGGTGGACCGGCCGCTCGTACGACAGCTCTGCGCGGCGCTGGCCCAGGCGCTGGTCCGCGCGCGGGCCTTCGAGACGCAGCGGACGGTGGCCCTGGCCATGCAGCGGGCGATGCTCGGCCCGGTCGATCTGCCGGCCGGGTTCGCGACCCGCTACCAGCCGGCGGTGGCGCCGCTCGAGGTGGGCGGCGACTGGTACGACGTGGTCCAGCTTCCCGGCGACCTCGTCGGCGTGGTGGTGGGCGACGTGGTGGGGCGGGGCCTGCCCGCCGCCACCGTGATGGGGCAGCTGCGCAGCGCCTCGCGCGCCCTGCTCCTGCAGGCCAAGAGCCCCGCCGAGGTGCTGTCCGCGCTTGACGACTTCGCCCGGATGGTGCCCGGCGGCGCCTGCACCACCGTCTTCTGCGCCATCATCGACCGCTCGCTGGGCGTGCTCCGCTACTCCTCGGCGGGCCACCCGCCGGGCATCCTGGTGCATCCGGACGGCTCCGCCGAACTGCTGACCCGCGCCGGTTCGGTGCCGCTGGCCAGCGTCACGGTGCCCCGCCGGCCGGAGGCCGGGGCGCGGCTGCAAGCCGGTTCGACGCTGCTGCTCTACACGGACGGGCTGATCGAGCGGCGCCGCGAACTGATCGACGCCGGCATCTCCCGGGCGGTCGCCGCGCTCACCCAGGGCCGCGAGCTGCCCGAGGGCGCGCTGGCCGACCGGATGGTCCGGGACCTGCTGCCCGACACCCGCAACGACGACGTGGCGGTGCTGGTCTACCGGCATCGTGAGCCGGCGGTCTTCGCTGCGGCGCTGACCGCCGACGCCGGGCAGCTCGCGCCGACGCGGGAGGCGCTGCGCGAGTGGCTCACCGGCCTCGGCATCGGCCAGGCCGACGTCGACGCGGTGCTGATCGCGGCCGGCGAGGCGTGCGCCAACGCGATCGAGCACGGCTACCGCTTCGCCCCGGACGCGTCGGTCACCGTCCGGGGGCGGCTGCGCGCCGACCGGCTGGAGATGGTGGTCAGCGACACCGGCGGGTGGCGGGACGCGGGCCCCGACGACAGCGAGCGCGGCCGTGGCCGGCTGATCATGACCCGGTTGATGGACGAGGCCACCGTCGCCGGCAGCGCCGACGGCACCACCGTACGCCTGGTCAAGCGCGTCTCCGGCACCTGACGGGCTGCCCCTGGCCGGACGCCGCGGTGGCGTTCGGCCGGGGGTGCCGGCGTCGGGTGGCCGACGGCAGGGACCCCCGGCAGGGTGAAGATCGGCTATAAGTGGCGGATGGAGTTTCCCGCCTACCTGGCCACCATGCCGATGCACGCGATCACCGAGATCCACGGCGAGCCCGGCCTGCTGGCCCGGTTCCGGCTGGAGCTGCGCGCGTTCGACGAGGCCGCCCGGGAACGACTCACCGAGGCCCTGGACCTGGCCGCCGAGTTGCACCGCGACGACCGGCGGGTACGCGAGCCCTACCTGAACCACCTGCTGCGGGTGGCGATCCGGATGATGCACCACTACCAGGTCCGCGACGTCGACGTGATCGTCGCCGGCCTGCTGCACGACGCGGTGGAGGACCACCCCGCCGAGCTGGCCGGGGCGCACGACGGCGAGGACGCCACCGCCGCCGCCCTGGCGGTGCTCGCGGCGCGGTTCGGGCCGCGGGTGGCCCGCCTGGTCGGCGCGGTCACCAATCCGGCGTACGACCCGGGGCGCGACAAGCACGTCCAGTACCGGGAGCACGTGGCGGCCAGCCTCGACCGGGAGCCGTGGGCGCGGGTCATCAAGATCTCCGACTTCACGGACAACGGGGTGGGCGTCATCCACACCGTCGGCCCGAAGGTGACCTCGTCGGCCCGCAAGTACCGGCCGCTCGTGCCGGTCTACCGGGACCTCGTCACCCGGCCGGACACTCCCCTGTCGGCGCCGGTCAAGGAGCACATCCTCGGCCAACTCGACCTCGCCGAGGAGCGCTTCAGCGCCATCCTCGACGAACCACCCCACCCGAACTGACGCCCGTCGGCCTGGTCGACTGACGCTCAACCCCGGATATGGATCAGGCCGCCTTGTAGACGGTGTCGAGGTGCCATTCCAGGAACTCCGAATTCGGTCGGTCGGCCCGGCGATCTGGAACAGCTATCTGCTCGCCCGCCTTGGCATAGAACTGGTCGCCGTTGCCGAACTCGCTACGAAGTCGAGGGCTGACCACGAGCCGATACTTGGGATCCACGCCCAGGTAGCCCTTGTCGAAGAGGATGTGCACGTCCGACTTCAGGAGCAGGCCGTTGTCCAGGCGATGCTCACCGCCCTTCGGCAACGGTCGGATGTGCGCAGCCTGCAACACCGGCTGGACCCTGTTGCCGGTGATTGCGCAGCGTCGGCCGTACGCGCCGAGCACCACGGCCTTGAACGACTGCTGGCCCAGCCGCTGTGGCATCAGCCGTGGATCTCCGTAGACCGGGCCGGGCCGATGCCAGGGTTCACTCAGGTCGAGTTCGACAGTCGTGCCGATCAGGCGATGGATCAGCAGTTCGAAGTAGTCGCCCCAGGCGGCGTCCGCAAGGTCGTACGTCTTGCCCTGCACCACGTTCGACTTGAACTCCGGCGGCGGGCCGACGGTGGATTCGTTCGGAAAGAAGTTGGCGTCACGCACGAAGATGCAGCCGATGACGGGATCCTCGTCGGGTGCGATCGGCTGCCTGCGGTAGCGGCCGACGCTGCGGCGCATCTCGTCGATGCTCGCCGCGCCGTTGGCCTCCCCGAAAAGCTCCCATGCCTCCGAGATTCGCAGCTGAGTGAAGCCGCTGAAGAAGCCACCACCGATGACGCGGTTCAGAGGATGGTGTGCTTTGAAGAAGAACGGCTCGCCTGCGGTGAGCGCGCGGAAACCGCCGCCCGAAGGCCGCCAGAAGTTGACCTCGTTCAACTCGGGACGGGCGGCCAGGAAGCGGTACCACTTCTCGTCCGTGACCCCCACGAAGGCCTTCACGCCGACAAGCGTGCCGTCACGTCGATCTCCGCGCCACCCCCCGAACAGCCGACGCCTCCACAAGTGGCACAGCCCATCTGTCTACGGCGTCTGCCGTGACGCCCTGCTCGCCCGGATCTCGTCCAGCCTCGCTCCGAGCACCTCGGCCTGGGCGACCGAGCCGCCACGGACGCTGAGGCCGCCACGGGCCACCCGGTAGAAGGCGTCCCGCGCCTCGTTGGCCCGGTGCAGCAGGTCGTCGAGGTCATTGTCGTTCCCCCGAGTGAGCCCGCGGGCCACCCGCTCGATCTCCCACACGGCGTTCCGCCACTCACGTGCCGCCGACACGGTCGAGGCGTCCCCGAGCAGCAGGACGCTCTCCCAGGCCAACGTGTGCCGGACGTCCGCGTCGGCCAGGCGGGTGAGGCCTTCCTCCCGGTCCATCCGGTGCCCGCGCGAGTGAGGTCGCTCATCCACGAGCATGCGCCCGGCGACGGCGTGGATTTCCTTGATCACCCGCGCGAACTCGACGTACGCGTCGAACCGCCGGTCGTCCCAGCGAACGGATTGGTTCCGCTTCCACCGGCTGCGATCGGCGAGCGAGGTGGCGACGATCGTGCCGATGGTACCGACCAGCACGCCGATGAGGGCGGGCAACTGCGTGACGATGCTTCCCATGGCTGGAGCCTGCCAGTCAGCGGCAAGCGGACTCGTCGGCCCGCTACCTACGGCTCCCGCATCCAGGTCTTCGGGTCGGTGATGAAGATGCCCTTGCCCTGATGCCGGCGAATGACGCGCAGCGCTTCAAGCCGCACGTAGACCATCTGGATGGTGGACGTGCCGACCCGGTAGTCCGTCGCCATCTGCGCGATCGGCGGCAGCTTGTCCTCCGGCTTGAGCCTCTTGGCCCTGACACCGGCGACGATGTCGTCGGCGATGCGGATGTAATCGGGTGTGGTAGGCATGGCGCTCCTTGCGTGGCTCGCCAATTCGATCACGAACCGCCCACGCGCGACAACAACCAGTGGTTGACATACACGAGTAAGTCGTTAGTGTTGGCGACGGGCCGCTCCTCGCGTGGCAACGAGTTCGGCTCATCCCCCCTGGTCGGGGCCGGTGTCCGTGCCCGTTCCGGCCCTGACCGGCTGCTCTGCTGTCGTACCGCCGAATCGGGCTGCGGCGGCCGAGCGGGCGGGTCGTCCGCAGCCCCCACGCGGACGGCCCGCCCTTCCAGACCCACCGCGCGGAGCCTCCGCGCTCCCGCCTGCCCTGGAGAGGATCGTCGTGGCTCAGGTGTACCGAGGCGCTCAGCCTCATCCCGCCGGCTACCCGGGCCGGTTGACGCCCCACGAGGTGCGGACCCGCGAGTTCGCCGCGCGCCGACGCGGCGTCGACCAGGTGGAGGTACGCGAGTTCCAGGCCCGGGTCGCCGACGAGCTGGCCATGCTCAACGAGACGGTACGGCTGCTCACCCAGGAGAACGACCGGATCAGGCGGGCGCTGCGCGACTGGCAGACCATGCACGCGCGGGAGTGCCGGCCGCCGGAGGAGCACCACCGCAACTCCGGTCACTGGTGACCGCGCGGCCCTCCCCCGGCGACCTGCTGATCGTCGATGGCCGGGCCTCGGTGCAGTTCGCCGGGGACCGCACCCTGACCTTCCGCGTCGTCTCGGTCTGCGACCAACCGACGTACGCCGGCTGGATCTGGCTGACCGGCTACGTCCTGAACCGGCGCGGCGAGGCGACCGACAAGCGTGAGATATACGTCCAACTCGACGGCCTCCGACCCATCGCCGGCCCGGTTTTGATCGTCGGCACGACCGTTGCGTGCAGGTAGGGAACGCTGGTCAGCCGCCCCCGGTGGTAGGTCAACCGCAGGAGGAGGGGTGGGTTGAAGAAGGCGACGAGCGTGTCGACGCCGGCGATTCTCCCCCACTCAGGGTGCGGTGCGATATGACGACGGCCCACGATCGCGGTGAGCGACATTCGATCTTCGCCATTCAACCAGGATTCGATGTGAGAATCCCATAAGGCCGCGACGCGCTGCCGCGCGAAGGTCGTAAGACAAAAGTGAGCGACGCGTGACTGGTCAGACCAGCACGCAACGCGAAGAATCAACCTCGTGACCGAACCCTTGCGCCAATTGGCTCAGCGGCCCGGCCCGACCCCCTGGCGCAGTCCGACACCACAGGTGGCGAATCTCTGCGGCGTACCTTCTCGACAGTCGCCGCCTGCTCGAGACACTCAAGGCCAGGGGTGTGAAGATCGGGATCGCGACGAGCATCCGCAGAGGCGACCTTCAGGTGGCCCAGGTCTTTCCCACGTCGGGGGCAGACGCCCCGATACGCCTCACGCCAGAGCAGACCGCGCTGTTGTCGCTGTTCACGTAGGCCTTTCTGCCCGCTGCCACCGCTCTTCGGCCGGACGGCCACAGGCTGCGCCGGTAAGAGATCGTGGCGACCGGAGCGGACTGTCGTGATGCCGACAACGCGGGTCGCAACGAGATCAGCTTCGACACACCCCCTACACAAGCAATAGACGGCTTCCCATTGGAAACGACGGCTTCCAGAAGTAGTGGACCAATATCGGGAAGGCGTAGCCTGTCCTTGACAAGCATATTCTCGTTGGCATACTGGGCGTTGCCCGTTTCCCGGTGTGCGCCATCACGACAGATGCGGTGATCCATGGACGACCTGTCGGCAGCAGGCCTGGCCGCCGCAGCGAGCGCGGCTCTGATCCAGGCCATGGCCTCGGACGTGTGGCTCAATGTGAAGGAACACGCGGCACGCATTCTCGGTCGCGACGGGACGGAGTCGGTGGCCCGCGCGGACCGGGTCCTGGAGGATTCGCGCGAACGGATGTTGGCCGCATCACCGGACCGCAGGGATACGGCGTCCGCCCTGGAGGCCGCCCGGTGGGAGGGCCGATTGCAAGCCCGGCTGGAGGAGGATCCGGGCTTCGCCGTCGCGGTACGGGACCTGGTCGCCGCAGTTCGGGCGGCCGGCGGAGGCGTCGACCTGTCGACCGCCGTGCAGCAGAATGTGACCGCCGGCCGGGATTCGTACACCGCAGGCCGCGATCTCACCGTGGGCCGCCCCGACCGGGCGCCATGAGTGACGCGTGACCGTGCCCCAGCAGGATGTCAGCGCACGGCGCGACGGCTATGTCGCAGGCCGGGACCTGCACCTGCACGTGACGGGGCAGCAGCTCAGCCTCTATCCGGAGGAACGCTTTGCCGCGCCGCTGACCTATGATCGCGAACGGCCGATCTTCCTGCAGTACCTGAATCCGGAGATCCGGTCCTGTTACGGCCGCCCACCGACGGCCCGTTTCACCGAGGCGGATCTGTCCCAGGCGCTGCACGCGACGCGGCTGGCCGTGCTCGCCACCGACGAGGAACTGATCCTTCCCGCGTCGTACCTGTTCGAGGTGCCGAGCCTGTCGGTCTTCCTCACCCGGATCAGGCCACTCGTGGTTCGGGGCGTGGTCCACTACTCCTCGCACATCGCCGACCTCGACTCCTACGTGGAGCACAAGGCCGTCGAATACCGCCGCGACGCCCGCAATCCCTACGAGCTGACCCCGCACCGCAGTCTCACCGACGGCCTCGTCTGGCGGCCCCGCTACGCGCAGAACACCGCCACCGACATCGGCCAGAGCTGGGGCACCGCCCTACAGCCGGACGGCGAGTTGGCCACGACGCTCGCCAGCATCGCCGGGCGCTGGCCCCCGTTGGCCGGTGACGTCGAGACGCACCTGCATGAGGTGCCCGATCGACTCGACGGGCAGGCCTTCATCAGCCGGTTCGTCCGGGCCACGGTGCCGGTGACACTGGGGGCCGAGGAACGGACCAGGATCGACATGTTCCTGTCCCGCGAATACCTCGCCAGCTACCTGTGCGACCTCGACGCCGCCATCGTCGCCGACTTCGACTTCGGCGACTTCTCCTGCGGGGTCCGCCAGATGCGGACGTCGCTCGCGGACCGCGTGCTGTCCGCCCGCTCGTTCGACCTCGGCCTGCGATGGCTCGGCATCCACGGCTTCGTCCACCGCAGCGCCCGCTGGCCCGATCTGCTCTCCCTGCGCTCGACTCCCGAATTCGGCACGGTCGCCACCGCCACACAGCATCCGGTGCTCCGCGCCCGGCTCCGCGAGGCGGTGATCCGGGGGCGGAAGCGCATCAGGTTCCAGAACGCGGCGACCGTCCAGGAGGCGTTGACCGTGGTGGCCGTCGTCGCCAACAGGCTCGATGTCACGTTGAACCACACAGATCCCGACCGAAGGGCACGATGATGCTGATCTCCGTCTACTGTTCCGGATCGATCGTCAAGGGCGCTGGTGATCAGCAGCGTCTCTGCTGGACGGATGTGGAGCGGGGGGAGGTCGCGGGCGGGGCGGCTCCCTGCGGCGTCGTCTTCCTCAATCCGGACGACCCCATTCCGGACGCGGGCAACACGTTGGGCCAGTTCGGCCGGGACATGTACCAGGTGATGGTGGCGACGGCGGTCGTCGTCGACGCGCGGGTACGCCGCGGCATCGGCATCGGCGTCGAGATGGCGGCAGCGGTCACGCTGGGAACGCCCGTGATCGTGGTTGCTCCCCGCAATTCGCAGTACCGCAGTGACGTCCTGGAATATCGCGGGGTGCGGGTGACCGACTACGTGCACCCGCACGTGGCGGCGCTCGCCACCAAGGTGGTCGACGACTTCGCCGCCGCCGGTCGTGCCCTCGTGGCGTTGGCCGACCGACCCAGGGCGGCCCAACCGCGCCCTGCCTGGTTGTCCGCCGCACTGGACGAGTACGAGAACAACGTGCTCGGCATCGACGCACCGATGCTCGACGCGCTCCGAAGGATCAGGGCCGGCGCCGCGCGAGTGCGCAGCACGACGGCATGATCGCCGACACGGGGTCCAGTACCGTCGAGCCGATCGGTGGCAGGACGGGGGTGACGGGACTCCACCTGGTGCACAACCGCCACCTGGAAACGCTGCTGTTCAACCGCAACCTGACGGACCTGCCGTTCCGGCGCGCGTGCCTCGCCAGCAGCCGCGAGTTTCTCCGGCACATCCGGGACGAACTCGACGGCGCCGATCTCGCCGAGCTGATCATCCTGAGCAAGGGCCTGGTCTACCAACTCGCGGAGGCGGTCGCCGCCGAGGCGGGCCGGAACCTGCCGGCGAACCTGGTCTCCACGAGCAGGGTAGCCGTCGCCTCCGACGACGCCACGGTCGAGGTGTCCTACGCGCGGTTCGACGCCGGCGGCTCGACGCTGCTGATCGGCGACACCGTCGCCTCCGGCGCGACGATCGTGGCGGCGCTGCGGGAGTACCGGCGATTCCACCCGGTCCGCCGCCTGTACGTGCTGTCGTACGCCGGTGCCCTGCACGGTGCGGCCCGCGTTGCCGACTACTGCGCCGGCAGCGGGATCGAGTGCACCATGCTCTTCGGCCTGGCCGCGTTCGGGCTCGCCGAGAACGGGTTCGACCTGTCCTTCCTGCACCCCGCGACGATCACCAGGGACGCCTACCGCGAGCGGGCCCGACGGCAGTTCGCCGGCAAGCCCGTCTCGGCCGTCGGGTGGGACTTCGGCTCGCAGGCCATGGCACCGGAGAAGTACCGCCAGCTCTGCTGGGTCGAGGCCGGCCTGTGGGACCTGCGGGGCTCACCGGCTCTCGCCGTGGCCCGCGAGCCGGAAGACATGGCAGCCCTCGCGCACGAGGCTCCCGCGTACGCGGGCCTCACGTTCCAGGCTCCGGGCAACGACGCGGTCCGAGCCGCCGAGGCCATGGCGGACGCTCGTGCGCCACGCGGTGACTGCGCTGCGGTGAGCGTTGACGACCCGGGCGTCCGGTAGGGCGATCCAATCGTTGTCACCCACCCGCACGACCCCGCCATCCAGTTTGGGCAGCAGAGCGGGATCCTCCATCGGGCAGAGCAGCCACGTGACGGTGGCGGCACCGCTGGCCGCCGAGTTGCCGGACGACGGGTACGGCACGATGATCCGCGAGGCGATCGCACGGGTGGGCGCGCTGCTCGACGCCGGGTCCCGGGAACCTCTCGCCGCACCGTGACACCCGCCGGCGTGAGTTCGGCACCTTGAACGGGCTCCAGTCCGGCAGCTTGACAAGCATCGGTCACGTGGAGAATGGACGTCAGGTGACAGGCCTCGATCGGCGCGATTGGCTGCCCTTGTGGTGGCCTCGACGCTGGTTGCCACCGGGGGTCGCATCAGCTCGTACCACCGCGTAGGGGGTGCTGACAATGAACCGCCTTGTTCGACCGCTGGTCGCAGGCGCCGCCATGGTCGTGGTGGCTTCTGGCGGGTGGTTGGCCTATGACTCGCTGCGCCCGGGCGAAACGCACTCGGTGCACTCGTCCTACGCGTTCGACGTCAAGGATGAGACGAAGGTGGCCGGTTTCGCCGACTACGTCGTCGTCGCGACGGTGGACCGTGTCGTCGAGGTGCAGGAGCGCGACGACACGCCCTACACCGTCTTCGAGGTGACCGTGGACAAGTCCCTCAAGGGCGAGCCGGTCAAGACGCTGCGGGTGGTCCAGCTTGGTGGAACCCTCGGCAAGGACACCTGGCGGGTGGAAGGCGAGCCGCTGCTGCGGCCCGGCACGACCTACGTGCTGGCGGCGAAGACGGAGCGGGGGCGCGAGACACATCAACTGGTGGGCGGGGCGGACTTCCCGGTCGTCGACCGGGCCGCGGCCCGTGCCGGGGGGTCGGGCCCGGTGGCCGAGTGGCAGGACAGCGTCGCTCGCCAGCGGTGGCCCGAGGAACTACCGAAGAAGTCCTGACCGCCGTACTTCGACCGGGCACCCCTGGCCTGCCGCTCCCAGGCCCCTCACGACGAACAGCGGCGTCGGGACAATTCGTCCCGACGCCGCCGCGTCTCATCACCGCACAGAGCCGGCCCCTTCAGACCCCGCACCGGAGCCTGCGTCCCGCAGGTGCTGCCGAGGGAAGCTGGCCAAGTGGTGCCCGTTCAAGCGGCCGAGAACACGTCGGCGCGCCCCCGTCAGCTCGGGACGTCGCGGCGGCGGAAGCCGGCCGTCCCGGCCGCCAGCAGGAGCGCCGCCACCCCCGTCAGCACGACCAGCGGCAGCGCCGCCGGGTCGACCGCCGGGGCCGACGGCACGTGGGTGTACGGCGACAGGTTCAGCGCCGCCTGCGGCAGGTCGAGCACCGCGCCGAGCTGCCCGAGCAGCAGGAACACGATCAGCGCCGCCCAGGACAGCGCCACCGACCAGCGGGGCAGCAGGCCGAACAGCGCCGTCACCACCCCGGCGACCACCAGCAGGGCCGGCAGTCGTACCAGCGCCGCCCCGCCCAGCCCGACGGCCCGGCCGAGGGGGTCGCCGGCGACCAGACCGTAGCCGAGGCCGGTGGTGAGCCCGCCCAGCAGCACCAGGGCGAGCGCGCCGAGCGTCGCCGCGACCACCTGGGTGGTCAGCCAGCGGGTACGGCTGACCGCCGTGGCGAGCACCGCCTCCAGCAGCCCGTCGGCCTCGTCGTTGCGCGTGCGCAGCAGCGCCTGCACGACGTACGCCCCGATGGTCAGCGCGAACAGCCCCAGCATCGCCGCCAGGTACGCGTCGATGAGCTTCGCGCCGCCGCCCATCGCGCTGATGGCCTCGGCGGCGGCCGGGTTCTCCTCGATCATGGCGTTGAACTCGTCGCCGGCGATGCCCATCGAGAACCCGAGCACCGCCACGCCGACCGCCCAGCCGAGCAGCGCGCCGCGCTGCAACCGCCAGGCCAGCCCGGCGGGGCTGAGCAGCCCGGGTGCGGCCGTGGCCGGCCCGCGCCGGGGCGCGACGAGCCCGGCGCCGATGTCCCGCCGCTCGGCGAGGGCGTAGGCCGCCGCCACCCCGGCGACCAGCAGCGCGACGGGCAGCGCCAGCGTCCACCAGCGTTCGCCGCCGAAGGCGCGGACCTGGTTGCCCCAGCCGAGCGGCGAGAGCCAGGACGGCCAGGCGCTGACCACCCGCAGCCCGCCGTCGGCCTGCTCGCCCAGCACGTCACCGGCGGCGCGGAGCAGGAAGGAGATCCCGACGGCGGCGGCGGCGAGCGCGTTGGCGCCCCGGGAGGTGACGGACAGTTGGGCGGCGACGGCGGCGACGCCGGTGAACGCCAGGCCGACGCCGCCGATGGCGGCGGCCGCGGCGACCGACCCGGCGAGCGGCAGTCCGGCGCCGGCCAGCGCGGCGGCGAGCAGGGCGGTGGCGGCCACGTTCGCGGCGACGACCACCAGCAGCGCGGCGGTGAGCAGCGCGTACCGGCCGACGACGGAGGCGCCCAGCAGTTCCGCCCGGCCGGTCTCCTCGTTCTGCCGGGTGTGCCGGATGACCGCGAAGGTGCTCAGCAGCGCGGCGAGCAGGGCCAGCGTCACGTACGTCTCGGCGGTCACCACCGCGCCGAGGTCGGTGCCGGCGATCGGCCCGTTGAACGCGCGGGCGACCAGGCTGGACGCCGACGTGCTGGCGTAGCCGACCCGGGACGCCTCGTCCGGGTAGAACTCCTTGACGCTGCCGGCGAGGGCGTAGCCGAGCAGGGGCGTGCCGAGCACCCAGATCGCCAGCCGCAGCCGGTCGCGGCGCAGCACGAGGCGCGCGAGCCGCCCGGTGCCGGTGAACGCGCTCACCGGGCACCCGCCGGCCGGTCGGCGTCGGGGCGGTCACCGTCGGTCGGGCCCGCCGCCGGGGCGGACGCGCCGGCGGGGACGGCGGCGCGCTCGTCGCCGTAGTGGCGCAGGAACAGCTCCTCCAGGGTGGGCGGGGCGCTGGTCAGCGCGCGCACGCCGAAGCGCACCAGGTGCCCGAGCAGCTCGTCGAGGTGGGCGGGCTCGACCTCCAGATGGGTGCGACCGTCGACCTCGCGCACGTCGTGCACGCCGGGCAGGGCTGCCAGGCCGGTCGCCGGCCGCGCGGTCTCGACCGTCACGGCCGTACGGGTGAGGTGGCGCAGCTCGGTGAGGGTGCCGGACTCGACCGTGCGGCCCTCGCGGATGATGCTGACCCGGTCGCAGAGCGCCTCGACCTCGGCCAGCACGTGGCTGGAGAGCAGCACGGTGGCGCCGTCGCGCTTGAGTTGGCGGACCTCGTCCTGGAACACGGCCTCCATGAGCGGGTCGAGCCCGGAGGTCGGCTCGTCGAGCACGTAGAGCTCGACGGCGGAGGCGAAGGCGGCGACGATGGCGACCTTCTGCCGGTTGCCCTTGGAGTAGGTGCGGCACTTGCGCGTGGGATCGAGGTCGAAGCGCTCCAGCAGCTCGTCGCGGCGGCGCCGGTCGAGGCCGCCGCGCAGCTGGCCGAAGAGGTCGATCGCCTCGCCGCCGGAGAGGTTCGGCCACAGGTTCACGTCGCCGGGCACGTACGCGAGCCGCCGGTGCAGGGCGACCGCGTCGCGCCACGGGTCGGCGTCGAAGACCCGCACGTCGCCCGCGTCGCGGCGCAGCAGGCCGAGCAGGACGCGGATGGTGGTGGACTTGCCGGAGCCGTTGGGCCCGAGGAAGCCGTGCACCTCCCCCGCCGCGACCGTCAGGTCGAGCCCGTCGAGCGCGCGGACGCTGCCGAACGTCTTGACCAGGTTGCCGATGGAGATGACGGGCATGGGCCCTCCTGTCGCTGGCGGTGCCGACGACCACACTGTACTGACCGACGGTCAGTCGAATCAACAGGGCTGCCTGCCATCGGTCAGACGCCGCTAGGCTTGCCGCCATGACCGCCGAGGCGCCCGACGACACGCGTACCCGGATCCTGCGCGCCGCGCTCGACCTGTTCGCCGAGCACGGCTACCAGCGCACCCCGCTGCGCCAGATCGCCGAGCGGCTGCGGCTGACCAAGGCCGCGATCCTCTACCACTTCCCCACCAAGGAGCACCTGCTCACCGCCCTGGTCGAGCCGATGGTCGCCGATTTCGAGGCGCTGCTCGACGCGGCCGAGCAGGGGCCGGCCGAGCGGGCCCGGTGGACGGTGCTGGAAGGCTGGGTGGACATCGTCCTGGGCCACCGCCGACCGCTCGGCATGCTCTTCCACGACATCGCGCTCGTCGGCCGGGACGACACCTACCACCGCCTGATCCGGATCGCGATGCGTGCCAACGACCTGATCGCCGGGCCCGACGCGGGGCGCCGGGAGCGGGTCCGGGCGGTGCAGGCGGTCGCCGCGTGCAGCGACCCGGTCGTCTTCTTCGTCGACGTGCCGGACGCGGTGCTGCGGGCGGACATGCTGGACGGCGTGCGCCGCCTGCTCGGCGACCCGACCGACCCCGCTGGCGGCTCCGACCAGGCCGGCGGCGCGGGCACGGCGGGCGGCTCCGACCGAGCCGGCGGCGCAGGCACGGCGGGCGGCGAGAGCGCGGCCGGCGGCGCGTACACCCGCACGGCGGCGACCAGCGGCGGCGCGGGCACGGCGGCCGACGGCGGTGGCGGTGCGGGCACCCCGGCGGCCGGTGGGGTGACGAAGGGCCGGCGCCGGCCCGGGCGGCCTCGGGCGATGAGCGCGGAGCAGGTCGAGGCCGCCCGGCGGATGCACGCCCGGGGCGACCACTCGGCGGACGAGATCGCCGCCGCGCTCGGGGTCTCGCGGGCCACCGTCTACCGCCACCTCGACCTGGCCGTCACGGAATAATGAGACTGATTCTGCGACAGTTTTGAGAACGAGAGCCGACCCGATCAGCAGGAGGCACCCTCATCCGAGGGTGCCTCCTGCTGCGTTGATCCGATGGTGGGCGGACGGTCCAGTCCGGGCGCCGGGCATCCCGCCCTCATCGAGTTACGGGACGCCTCTCAGCGGGGAGCGCTGCCGAAGGCGCTGGAGAGGTACGCCCGGGAGTCGGCGATGGCACCCTCGATGATCCGGGCCGCCTCGCGGGCCTCCTCGGGCCGGTGCCCGGCCTGCACCTGAAGCCGGAACCGGGACGAGCCGGTCGGGGTCACCGGGAACTCGACCATGAATGCCAGCACCCCCCGGTCGAAGAGCAGGCGGTTCGCCGTCCGCGCCAGCTTCTCGTTGCCGATCAGTAGCGGCACGATCGGTGACGGCTCGCCCATGCAGGTCAGGCCCCGGCCGGTCAGCTCGTCGCGCAGGGCGTGGATCGCGGTGAAGAGCCGGGCCCGCAGCGCGTCCCCCTCGGCCGACCGGATGATCCTGGTGGCCTCCCGCACCACCGCGGTCTGCACCGGCGACAGCGCGTTGGAGAAGAAGTGCGAGCCGCCGAACATCTTGATGTACTGCTTCAACGCCGGTGAGTTGGATGCGACGAAGCCACCGTTGGAGCAGAACGTCTTGGAGAAGGCGCCCATCACGATGTCGACGCTGCCGAGCAGGTCCTGCATCCCCAGCACGCCCGTGCCGCCGGGCCCCATCGAGCCGAGGTCGTGGGCCACGTCGACCAGCAGCGTGGCGTCGTGTTCCCGGCAGACGCGTTGCAGGGTGACGAGGTCCGGCCAGTCCGCGTCCACCGAGAAGAGCCCGTCGGTGACCACGAGGATGCCGTTGCGGGTGTCGGTGGCCCGGATCTCGGTCAGGTGCCGGCGTACCGCCTCGACGTTGAGGTGCTCGTAGCGGACCACGTTCCGGGTGGCCGCCCGTGCCCCCTGCTGGAGGCAGGAGTGGGCCAGCCGGTCGATCAGGATGTGGTCGGACTGCCGGACCAGACCGACGACCGCGCCGAAGCCGGCCGCCCAGCCGGTCGCAAAGAGCGTCACGTGGTCGAGCCCGAGCAGGTCGCCGAGGGCAGCCTCCAGCTCGTCGGAGATGCGGGTGTTGCCGAGCACCATCGGCGAGCCGGCGCTGTGCGGCCCGTAGTCGTGCATCGCCCTGGCCGCCGCCTCCCGGATCGCCGGGTGGGTGTTGAACGACAGGTAGTCCTGCGAATTGAAGTTGATGCCGCGGGCGCGCCGGCCCAGGTCGTTGGTGATCTGGGCGACGCTGTCCGGTGCCGCCTCCAGCACCCGGGAGTACTGCCACGTCTGGGTGCGTCGACGGGCCTGCACCCAGCCGTAGAAGTCTTCGGTGCGGGTCAGCAGGTTGCGGCCGGCGGGCCGGTAGAAGTCGTACGCGTTCTTGTCCAGGGCGTACTCCTCGTCGGGGTCGACGGGGTTGCGCAGGTGAGCCGGCTCCCACATCTCGGTGAGGTCGGCGATGACCTGGGCCAGCTCGTCGTCGGCGCAGTCGAGCGACGCGAGGTCGTCCCACGGGATGTGGGTGGCCCAGTTGCGGGTCATCTCGGAGACCTCGGCCGCGGTACGCGTCATGGTCTCGAAGTCCCGGCAGTGTGCCGCCTTGAGGATGATCCCGATCAGTTCGCCGTCTTCACGCTGGTCCAGCTCGGTGGTCACGGTGTCATCTCCCTGGTGGATCATCAGGCGAAGAGGTTCTGCTGGTAGCTGCGGGAGGTCTCCGCGAAGTCCTCGAAGACCGCGTGGTCCGCGGAGGACTCCTTCGCGGCGTCGTTGAGCAGGAAGAGGTTGGAGGCCTGGAAGAACTCCGACACCGGCGCGACGTCGGCGTGGGTGGCGATGAACCGGTCGGTCTCCTGCTGGTTGCCCCGCAACGCGACGAACAGTTGCAACTCGTCGTGCCGGTACGGCCGCATCTCGGCGAGGGTGCAGACGTAGTCGTGGTAGGCGGCGGCGTTCTGGCTCCGGCGACGGTCCCCGTAGGCGGTCATCGCCTCGTCGATCGACGCGTCACCGCGGAGCCACCGGTCGAGTGCGGCGCTGACCAGCTCGGCGTCGCGGAAGGCGTGGGTGATGCCGATCGCGGTGCACTGGTCCTTGGCCGACTCGGCGTCACCGACGAGCACCCACCCGGGCCCGTGCAGTGGCCGGAGGAAGGCCGACTGGTCCAGGGTGCCGTAGATGCGTTCCTCCCTGGTCCCCTTGCTGCGCACCACGTCGCCCAGCTCCGGGCTGACGAAGTCCAGCGCCTTCTGGTAATTGCCCGGCACGTCACCGCGGAACTCCCGCGACCACTCGCTCGGCCCCCAGACCAGGACCATGTTCTGGTCGAAGTTGGTCGGCGCCACCGCGCAGGCCAACCGGCCGCGCCGGTGCAGTTGTGCGGGCCCAAGGTCGAAGCCGGACCAGTAGCTCCAGTAGGCGAACGTGCAGCGGGGCCGCTCGTCGTACTTCGGCAACGCGAGGGTGCGGGCGACGAACGAGTTCCGGCCGTCGGCACCGACCACGATCCGGGCCCGCTCCTCGACCAGCTCTCCGTCGGCCGCACGCCCCCGGATGCCGGTGACCTGCCCCTCCTCGACGATCAGCTCGCGAACGGTGAAGTTGGTCCGCACCTCGGCGCCGGCCTTGGCGGCCGCGCCGACCAGGATCTCGTCGAGCACCCGGCGCCGTACGGACGCGTAGCTCTGCACCACGCCCGAGTCGTCGCCGTGCAGGTCCCGGAAGTACTCGCGCAGCAGTTCGGGCGGCACCGAGCCGGTCAACGAGATGCCGTCGTTGACCACCTCGACCGTGGTGTGCGCCGGAGTGACCGCCAGGACCTCGTCCAGCAGTCCCCACCGGTTCAGGTAGGACATCCCGTGCGGCCAGAGGAAGTGCGTCGAGATGACGTCGCTGGGAAACGAGGAGCGGTCCACCACGAGCACCCGGTGTCCACGCTTGGCGAGCAACAGGGCGGTGGACGCACCCGAACAGCGGGCGCCGATGACGATCGCGTCGTACAACTGAATGATCCTTCGTTGATGTGGCGGTGGCGGCGCAGGTGGCGGCGGCGGAAGACCCACCCAGGAGCGGCCCCGGGGTCCGCGGATCGCGCAGGTCACCCGGGTTGCGTGCGGCGTCGGCCACCGTTGCCGGTGGCTGTCTCTGCCGCACCTACCGATCGAGCCCGCAGGCCCGGCGGAGAGCGTAGCTTATGTCCACAGTGGATCGAAACCGCTCGGAGTGAACGTCCGAGGCACCCGATAGAAGCCGCGCGGAAGATGTCGGGTGATCGGGACCGGGGCCGCCGCACGATGGGGGTATGGATGACACGACCTTGGTGTCCCGCTTTCTTCGCGACGGCTTCGTGAAGCTGGAGGGCGCCGTCGCGCCGCGCGTGGCAGCGGACTGCGCGCGGCTGCTGTGGCGGGAGACGGGCTGCGACCCGGACGATCCAGCGACGTGGACGCAGCCCGTGCACTGGGTGCCCGGCCTGGCGCAGGGGCCGTTCGCCGCCGCTCCCAACTCCCGGTTCCTCCATCGCGCGTACGACCTGCTCGTCGGCGCGGGACGCTGGGAGCCGCGCTACTCGCTGGGCACGTTCCCGCTGCGCTTCCCGCACGAGCAGGAGCCGGACGACGCGGGCTGGCACATCGAGGGCAGCTATCTGCCGCAGGGCGAGAGCTGGTACTTCACCAATGTGCGCTCCCGCGGCCGGGCGCTGCTGATGCTGTTCCTGTTCAGCGAGGTCGGGGAGAAGGACGCCCCGACCCGGATCCGGGTCGGTTCCCACCTCGACGTGCCGAAGGTGCTGGAGAAGTACGGGGAGAACGGCGCGAGCGGGCTGGCCCTCGCGCCCGACCTGGTGGCGGCGTCCGCGCACCGGCCGCTCGCCCTCGCCACCGGATCTCCGGGCGACGTCTTCCTGTGCCACCCGTTCCTGGTGCACGCGGCGCAACCGCACCACGGAGCGCGGCCTCGCTTCATGGCCCAACCGCCGCTGATGCCAGCCGCACCGTACGAACTAAAGCGGGCCGACGGCGCCTACTCACCCGTGGAGATCGCGATCCGTCGCGGTCTCGGACGGGACGCCCCCGGTCCGGACGGGGACGGCACCGACCACGACGCCCGGGCGACGTGCCCCGTCCGTTGCTGAGCGCCTGGCCGAAGGGGTTGCCGGTGTGTGGCAGGGACAGGGCATCAGCGGGCTACGTGCGACGGAGGCGGGGGTGGCAGTGGTTCTGCGGGTGAGTGGCCGCAATGCGCGGTTCCAGCAGTGGAAAGCTCTCCTCGACAATCGGACCAAGCGGCAGCGACGCGGCGAGTTCCTCGTGCAGGGCGTGCGCCCGATCACCATGGCCGTCGAACACGGCTGGCAGATCCGGGAACTGCTCTACGACACCAGCGCTCAACTGTCCGGCTGGGCACGCGAGGCCCTGGACACGGTCCGGGCCGAGAAGTTCGCCGTCTCGCGTGAACTGATCCACGAACTGGGAGGTAAGGCCGACACGGTTCCAGAGCTGCTGGCCGTGGTCGCGCTGCCTGAGGACAACCTACGCCGCATCCCGGTCGGCCCGACCATGCTCACCGTCGTGTTCGATCGGCCCACCAGCCCCGGCAACATCGGGACCCTCGTCCGGTCGGCGGACGCCTTCGGCGCCGGCGGCGTCATCGTCACCGGCCACGCCGCCGACGCGTACGACCCGAAGGCGGTCCGGGCGAGCACCGGCTCGCTGTTCGCCCTGCCCGTGGTCCGGGTGCCCTCCCACCAGGCCGTGCTGTCCTGGGTCGCCGACGTCCGCGCCGACGGCATCGGCATGAGCATCGTGGGAACCGACGAGCACGGCAGTCTGGACGCCGCCGAGTACGACTTCACACAACCCACCCTGACGTTGATCGGCAACGAGACCACCGGCCTCAGCTCCGGCTGGCGCGAGGCATGCGACCAACTCGTCCGGATCCCCATGTCCGGATCCGCCAGCTCCCTGAACGCCGCGACCGCCGCGACCGTCGTGCTGTACGAAACGGCACGCCAGCGGGCCGCTGTCGCCCGGCGGTAGCGCACCGGTGGCAGGCGGCCGAGCGGCCCCACGTGGGCGGCCCGCACAGGAGTTCGGACTCCGACACGTCAGGCGGCCAGGGTGGCGTAGCGGCCGGCCCGCTCCAGCAGGCCGTCGTGGCTGCCGGACTCGACGATCCGGCCGTGGTCGAGCACGGCGATCCGGTCCGCGCCCCGCACCGTGGAGAGCCGGTGTGCGATGGTGATGGTGGTACGCCCCCGGGCCACCTCGTCGAACGCCCGCTGCACGGCGCGCTCGGTCTCGGTGTCCAGCGCGCTGGTGGCCTCGTCGAGGATCAGGATGCGCGGGTCGCGCAGCAGCGTACGGGCGATCGCGAGGCGCTGCTTCTCGCCGCCGGAGAAGCGGTGTCCCCGCGAGCCGACCATGGTGTCGTAGCCGTCGGGCAGCCCCGCGATCAGGTCGTGGATCTGGGCGGCGCGGGCGGCGGTCTCGATCTCGGCGTCGGTGGCGTCCGGGCGGGCGTAGCGCAGGTTCTCCCGCACGGTGGTGTGCAGCAGGTACGTCTCCTGGCTGACCACGCCGACGATCGCGGCCAGATCGGCCAGGCGCAGGTTGCGCAGGTCGACGCCGTCGACGGTGATCCGGCCGCTCGTCGGGTCGTGCAGGCGGCTGATCAGCGCGGCCAGGGTGCTCTTGCCGGAGCCGGTCTCGCCGACCAGCGCCAAGCCGCTGCCGGCCGGCACGTCGAGGGTGATCCCGGCGACGGCGGCGGTGTCGCTGCCCGGGTAGTGGAAGGTGACGTCGCTCAGGCGCAGCTCGCCCCGGATCCGGCGCGGGTCGACGTCGACCGGCTCGGCGGGGTCGTCCACCTCGACCGGCAGGTCCAGGTACTCGAAGATCCGGGCGAACAGCGCGAGCGAGGCGGTCACGGAGACGCCCACGTTGAGCAGACCCATCAGGGGGCGGAACAGCCCGCCCTGCAACGCGGTGAAGGCGACCAGGGTGCCGATGCTGAGCGTGCCGGCGGCACCGGGCAGCCCGGCGCTGAGGTAGATGACCGCCGGAATGGCGGCGAAGACGACGCTCATGGTGGCCATCCGCCAGCGGCCGGCGAGTTCGGAGCGCAGTTCCAGGTCGACCAGGCGGTCCGACGAGGCGGCGAAGCGGGCGGCCAGGGCGGGACCGGTGCCCAGCGTCTTGGCCAGGTGCACGCCGCTGACGGACAGCCCCTCCTCGACGGTGACGTTGAGGTCGGCGAGTTCGCGCTGGCGCTGCGCGGTGATCTCGCGGCGCAGGTGGGCGACGCGTCGGGTCAGCCAGATGGCCGGCGGCAGCACGACGAGCGAGACCAGCGAGAGCCGCCAGGAGAGCGCGACCATCGCCGCCGCCGTGGCGACGACGGTGGTCAGGTTGGCCGCGATCGAGGTGGCGGTCGAGGTGACCACGCTCTGCATGCCGCCGATGTCGTTGGTGATGCGCGACTGCACCTCGCCGGTGCGGGTGCGGGTGAAGAAAGCCAGGGACTGCCGTTGCAGGTGGGTGAAGACGTCGGTGCGCAGCCGGTGCATGACCTGCTGGCCGACCCGGGTGGAGATCCAGGTCTGGAGCACGCCGAGCACCGAGGTCACGGCGGCGACGGCAACCATGCCGGCCACCAGCCAGACGAGCAGCGGCAGGTCGCGCTCGGGCAGGGCCCGGTCGATCACGGCGCGCAGCAGGAAGGGCGAGGCCATGGCGAGCACCGAGGAGACCACGATGATCGCGGTGACGGTGGCGAGCGCCGCCCGGTGCCGGGCGAAGAGCGCGCCGATGCGCCGCAGGGACACCTGGCGGGCCTGCGCCTTCTCGGCGGCGCTGACCTTGCGGGGGCCGCGGTCGCGGCCGGAGGGGAGGGGTTCCAAGGGGTACTTCCTCACGTCGGGAATGCTGAGGTTGCCTCAACATGAGGGAACAACAGCTCCTGCTGCTACCGTATTCCCGTGACGGCAGACACGGACGACGCCGGGGACGGCCTCGCCGAGGCGTTCTGGGCGGTGACCCGGCGGCTGCGCCACCGCACCCGCGAGGCGCTCGCGCCCTGGGACGTCACGCCCGGGCAGTCCCGGGCGCTCGGCGTGCTGATGCGGCACGGCGCGCTGCGGCTCAGCGTGCTCGCCGAGCACCTGCGCATCGCCCCGCGCTCGGCCACCGAGGTCGTGGACGACCTCGAGGCGCGCGGGCTCGTGCGGCGCCGGCCCGATCCGGCGGACCGGCGCGCCACCCTGGTCGCGCCGACCGGGGAGGGCACGCGCGTCGGCGCCGCCATCCACGCCGCCCGGCGGGCCGCCGCCGAGGAGCTGTTCGGCCGCCTCGCACCCGCCGACCGGGAACAGCTCGCCCGCATCCTGCGTACGCTGCGCGACTGACCGCCCGGCGTCCGCCCGACGCGCGTGGCGCGGGGTTTGCCGCCCCCGGCGGCGGGTAGCCCAGCCACCCGTCCTGCCGACGGGACCGGGTCCCCCGAGCGGGCGGCCCGGCACACCTGCGACGCCGACAGGAGTGATCACGGTGGGTCGGATGCCCCGGAAGCCCGGTGACCGCTGACGATGTGCGGCATCAGTGGCGAGGCGAGGTTCGACGGATCGACGCCGGACGCCGGCGCGGTGACCCGGATGACCGAGGCGATGCGCTCCCGGGGCCCCGACGGGGAGGGCCTCTTCGACGACGGCTGGGTGGTCCTCGGGCACCGCCGGCTCACCATCATCGACCTCACCGAGGCCGGCTCCCAGCCGATGGTCCGCGACGACCTGGGCCTGGCGCTGGTCTTCAACGGCTGCGTCTACAACTATCCCCAGCTGCGCGAGGAGCTGCGCGGCGCCGGGCACACGTTCCACTCCACCAGCGACACCGAGGTCGTCCTGGTGGCGTACGCGCAGTGGGGCGAGCAGTTCGTCGACCACCTGGTCGGCATGTTCGCCGTCGTGCTGGTGGACCGCCGGCGGCGCCGGCTCGTGCTGGCCCGCGACCGGCTCGGCATCAAGCCGCTCTACCTCGCCGAATCACCCGGCCGGCTGCGGTTCGCCTCCACCCTGCCGGCGCTGCTGCGCGCCGGCGACGTGGACACCTCGATCGACCCGGTGGCGCTGCACCACTACCTCTCCTGGCACTCCATCGTGCCGGCGCCCCGGACCGTCCTGCGCGGCATCCGCAAGCTCCCCCCGGCCACCGTGCGCGTCGTCGAGGCCGATGGGCGCAGCCGCCAGCACGTCTACTGGCGGCCCGACTACGCCCGCGACCCCGCCCACGCCGACATGGACGCCGGGGACTGGCGGGCCGCCGTCGGGGAGGCGCTGCGCGAAGCGGTACGGCGGCGGCTCGTCGCCGACGTACCCGTCGGCGTGTTGCTCTCCGGCGGCCTGGACTCCAGCATGATCGTGGCGCTGCTGGCCGAGGCCGGGCAGCGGGACCTGCAGACCTTCAGCATCGGCTTCGACAGCCGCGGCGGCGAGGCCGGCGACGAGTTCCACTACTCCGACCTGGTCGCCCGCACGTTCGGTACCGACCACCACCGCATCCGGCTCGCCGACGAGGACCTGGTCCCGGCGGTACGGCGGACCGTGCACGCCATGACCGAGCCGATGGGCAGCCACGACGTGGTCGCCTTCCACCTGCTCTCCGAGCAGGTGGCCCGGCACGTCAAGGTGGCCCAGTCCGGCCAGGGCGCCGACGAGGTCTTCGCCGGCTACGGCTACCACCAGCCCCTCATGCGGGTGCCCCGCGACGACGCGGCGGCCACCTTCGCCGACGCGTTCTTCGACCGGGACCACGCCGAGCTGAGCCGGGTGGTGGACCCGGCGTACGCCTGCGACCGCGACGCCAGCCGCGAGCTGCTCGCGGCGGACCTGGCCGCGCCGGGCGCGCAGACGGCGCTGGACGCGGTGCTGCGCCTGGACACCCACCTGATGCTCCCCGACGACCCGGTCAAGCGGGTGGACAGCATGAGCATGGCGTGGGGGCTGGAGGTGCGCACCCCGTTCCTGGACCAGGACCTGGTCGCCCTGGCGGCGGCCTGCCCACCCGAGCACAAGGTCGCCGACGGCGGCAAGGGCGTGCTCAAGGAGGTGGCCCGCCAGGTGCTGCCCGTCGAGGTGGTCGACCGGCCGAAGGGCTACTTCCCGGTGCCGGCGCTGCGCAACGTCGACGGGCCGGTGCGGCAGCTCGTCGCCGAGGCCCTCGCCGCGCCCGCCGCCCGCGAGCGCGGCCTGTTCCGCCGCGAGTACGTCGCCGAGCTGCTCGCCGAGCCGGACCGGGCGCAGGCCGCCGCCGGCAGCAACAAGCTGTGGCAGCTCGGCCTGCTGGAACTCTGGCTCCAGTCCCACGACATCCGCTGACCGGGGCGGGTCAGGCGGCGCGGGTCTCGGCGGCCAGGTGGTCCAGGACGGCGCGCACGTCGTCGCCGGTGCGGGCCATGACCCGGCGCTGCCGGGTGGCCCCGTTGCCGTCGCGCCGCAGCCGGACCAGCTGGTCGCGTACGTAATCGAGGTCGCCGTGCCGGGCCAGCGCCGGCGCGACCGTGTCGACGAGCTCGCCGACCAGGTCCCAGGCGGGACGGGCGACGCCGGCGCGCAGGTCGATCAGGTCGCCCTCCAGCCCGTCGTGGGCGGCCCGCCAGTGCGCGGCGGAGACCAGGCAGTCCCGGATCCGTCGGGCGGGGACCCCGGCGCGGGCGTCGTCGGCCATCGTCGCGACGAGCGCGCGGACCAGCCCGGCGACCAGCACGGTGTCGTCCACCGCCGGGCAGACGTCGCCCACCCGCACCTCCACGGTGGGGTACGCGGCCGACGGGCGCGCGTACCAGTAGACCATCGCCGCGTCGAGCATGATCCCGGCGTCGATCAGCTCCGCCACCGTCGCGTCGTAGTCGGCGACCGACTCGAAGTGCGGGGTCGGCCCGATACTGGGCCAGCGTTCCAGCTGCATGGAGCGCCAACTGGCGTGCCCGGTGTCGCGTCCGTCGTGCAGCGGCGAGTTGGCGGTGATCGCCTGCACCACCGGCAGCCAGGAGCGCAGGTGGTTGCAGACCTGGATGGCCAGTTCGCGGTCGGGCATCCCGACGTGCACGTGGCAGCCGCAGACGGCGGGGTCGTGCGCCACCGGCCCGAACCGCCGGGACATGGCGTGGTAGCGCGGTTTGTCCGGCACCGTCCGGTGCGGCTCGTGCACGGGCGTGGCACCGACCGCGACGAGCCGGGCCCCGGCGGCCTCGGCCGCGTCGCCGACGGAGCGGCGCAGCGCCACCAGGTGCGCGCGCAGCTCGGCCAGGTCGGCGGTGACCGGCGTGACCATCTCCACCATGCTGTGCCGGAACTCCTGCCGGCTCTGGTCCCGCGCGCTGCCCGACAGGGCGGTGAGCACCCGGTCGGCGACCGGCAGGCTCTCCCCGGTCCGCGGGTCGAGCAGGAGGTACTCCTCCTCGACCCCGAGCGTCAGCGTGGTCTGGTCGGAGGCGGTGGCAAGTGCCGGACGGTACGTCATGGGCGCTCGCGTCCGTTCGTCGGGCGGCGCGCCGGGCGCCGCGCTGCCGGACGACCCGAGTTCCCGGCCCACCGGCTGGACAAACGCGCGGGTCGCGGGCGTCAACCGCCCGTCAGCACCGAGGTCGCCCGGCTGTCCAGGAAGGCGCGTTCGGCCGCGTTGTCCGTCAGCTCGGCGGCCGTCCGGTACGCCCGCGCCGCCTCCCCCGCCCGGCCGAGCCGCCGCAGCAGGTCCGCCCGGACGGCGTGGAACACGTGGTACCCGGCCAGGTCGAGCCGCTCGACGGCGGCCAGCCCCGCTGCCGGCCCGGCCACCTCGGCGAGCGCGACGGCCCGGTTCAGCGCCACCACCGGCCCCGGGACGTACGCGGTGAGCTGGTCGTACAGCCGGAGAATCTGCGCCCAGTCGGTGCCGGCGGCGTCGGGCGCGTCGCTGTGCACCGCGGCGATCGCGGCCTGGATCTGGTACGGCCCCGGCCGGTCGCGGCGCAGGCAGCGGCGGACCAGGGCCTGCCCCTCGCCGACGAGGCCGGCATCCCACCGGCGGCGGTCCTGCTCGGGCAGCGGCACCAGCGCGCCGTCGGCCGTGGTGCGGGCGGGGCGGCGCGCCTCGGTGAGCAGCATCAGCGCCAGCAGCCCCAGCGCCTCGGGCTCGTCCGGCATGAGCCGCACCAGCAGCCGGCCGAGCCGGATCGCCTCGGCGCACAGGTCGTCGCGGACCAGCCGGTCGCCGGAGCTGGCGGTGTGCCCCTCGGTGAAGATCAGGTAGAGCACGGCCAGCACGGCGGGGAGCCGGTCCGGCAGGTCGGCGTCGCCGGGCACCCGGTACGGGATCCCGGCATCGCGGATCTTGGCCTTGGCCCGGACGATCCGCTGGGCCATGGTCGCCTCCGGCACCAGGAAGGCCCGGGCGATCTCGGCGGTGCCCAGCCCGCCCAGCAGCCGCAGGGTCAGCGCGACCCGGGCGGCGGGGCCGAGCGCCGGATGGCAGCAGGTGAAGATGAGGCGGAGCCGGTCGTCGCGCACGGGTCCCTCCTCGGGCGGTACGTCGCGGACGTGCAGCAGGGCGGCCTGGGCGTGCCGGTCGGCGCGGGAGGCCTCCCGCCGCAGCCGGTCGACGGCCCGGTTCCGGGCGGTGGTGATGATCCAGCCGGCCGGGCTGGGCGGCGGCCCGGTCTCGGGCCACCGCGCCACCGCCACCGTGAACGCCTCCTGCACCGCCTCCTCGGCAAGGTCGATGTCGCCGAGGAGACGGACGAGGACGGCGACCGCGCGGCCGTACTCCGCGCGGAACACCGCCTCCACGTCGGGCATGGTCAGCTCCCGCCCTGGAAGGGGCGCACCTCGATCGGCAGGGTGGTGGCCAGCGCGTACCGGCGGCCCCACGCCAGCGCGGCGTCGAGGTCGGGCGCCCGGAGGATGGTGATCCCGCCGAGGTGTTCCTTGCCCTCGACGAACGGCCCGTCGGTGACCAGCACCTCGCCGCCGGACGGCCGCAGCACGGTCGCCGTGTCGGGCGCGTGCAGCCCCTGGCCGAACACCCAGCAGCCGGACGCCTCCAGCTCCTCCCGGATGGCGCCCAGCTCGCGCATCACCCCGGTTAGGAACTCCGGGTCCGGCAGCCCGTCACCGTCGGGCTGGTGGATGCTGAGCAGGTACTGCTTCATGGCCCCTCCTCGCGTCGGCGGCCGGCGGCGCCACCGGCCTCTCATCCTCCACACGAACGGAGCGGGCCAGGATCGACAACCCGCCGGAAGATTGCTCCGACGACGGCCGGCGCCGGTCAGCGCGGGGTGGCCGCCAGCAGGTCGGCCACGGCGTCGACGGTCTCCGGATGCGCCGCCAGCAGCGCGGTCAGGTTGGCGGGAACGGCGGTGGTGGCAGCGTCCACCTCGTGCCAGCCGCCGTCGCAACCGAGCAGCGCGGCGACGGCGTCCACGCTCTGCGGGTTGGCCGCCAGCAGGGCAGCGACCGGCCCGGAGACGGCGGCGGGGAGCGCCGGCGTCGACGGCGGCGGCGAGGCCGACCACGGCGGCACCCAGGCGTCCAGCGCGGCCAGCGAGCCGGGGAAGGTGCGCCCCGCCTCCCGCACCAGCAGCGGCACCAGCTCCGCGCCGTGCTCGCGCAGCGTGGTGATCAGGGTGGGCAGCCACGGCAGCAGGACCGGGTCGGGCAGCCGGGCGAACGCGGACGACATCACCTCCACGACGAACGGCGCGAGCCCCGGCACCGGCTCCAGGGCCTGCACGAAGCCGCTGAGGTACTGCGGGAAGGCCGGCACCACCAGCGGGTTGGCGAGCAGCGCGGCGCAGCGCTCGCGCAACTCGGCCAGGGGCAGCAGGCCCAACTGGTGCCGGGCGGCCCAGAGCAGCGCCACCTTGGCCGGCGTCTCCGGATGCGACTGCGCGACGGCGAGTTCGAGCTGGGACCGGTCGCAGCCCAGGGAGAGCGCCAGGCTCTCCATGCCGAACAGGAAGCCCAGCATGGCGCCGACCTGCCGCACGCCGCTCTCCTCGTCGAGGAAGGCGGTGGGCAGCAGGGTGCAGTAGTGCGCGTACCCGGTGGTCACGAACGCCTCGCACCAGGCCGGCAGCGGCCCGGTGGCGCGGTGGTGGGCCAGCAGCCGCCGGATCCGGCGCAGCACCTCGGGGGCGTCGTCGACGGTGCGTTCGGCGGCGAGCAGCTCCACCGCCCGGGCGCCGAGCTCGTCGACCAGGCGCGGGCTGTCGAGCAGCCGGATGGCGTCCTCCACGGCCTTCAGCGCGACCGAGGCCGTCGCCTCCGGGCCCCGTACGGCGCGGCGCAGGCGCTGCTCCAGCACCTGCTCGACGGTTACCCCCTCGTAGCCCAGCTCGATCAGCGCCCGCTGGCTGCGGCCGAGGGCCAGGTCCCAGCTCTCCTGGATCGAGCGCTGCCCCAGCCGGCGCTCGCCCATGATGGGCCGGACCGCGTCGCGGGGCAGCAGGTGCCGCAGCCGCCACAGCAGATCCGAGCAGGGCACCAGCTCGGGGTTGGCCCGCAGGTCCACCAGGGCCCGCTGGATCGTGCGCTTCTCCAGGTCCAGCCCGAGCGGGGCGAGCCGGTCGTGGACGTCGCGGGCGAGCGGCGGAAGGGCCTCGTAGCCCACCTGGCCGACCCGGTCGCCGCCGAACAGGATCTCGCAGAGCCGGCGCACGTCCCGGCGGCCCGGGACGACGTCCTTCTCGATGCAGGTGACCGCCGCGTCGGCGAAGTCGTACGGCGTGGGGCGCGCGCGGTTGCGCAGGCCGGCGAGGAGGATCGAGGTCTCGAAGACGGCGATCGCGTCGGCGGTGCTGGCCAGGTAGCCGTTGCGCCGGGCCAGCCGGACGATGTCGACGCACCAGCCGCGCAGCTCCGCCTCGTCCAGGCCCTGCGTCGCCGGCGGCTGCGCCAGGTAGCCGGAGAGCCGGTCGGCGACCCCGGCGGCGGGCACGGGCGCCGGGGTGGCGCGGCGGCGGCCGCCGGTGCGGGTCCGGCCGCCCCGCTGCCCCTCCAGCCGGAACGGGCTCAGCTTGGTGCGGGCGACCGCCTTCGTCCAGGTGGCGGAGGCGATCGACACCGAGCCGGGCGCGAGGCCGAACTGCGCCTCGATGGCGGAGTGGCTGGACGGGATGAGCCCGTAGTGCCACCGGGTGCCGGTGCGCGGGCCGATCTCGAAGGGGGCGTCGGACCGCAGCCCGAACTGCTCCACCCGGCTGGCGGCGTGGAACGCGCCGCAGACGTAGAGGCAGTCGGCGGGGTCGGCCCCGGAGGCGGCGAGGTGCTGCCGCATCCGGGTCCACATGTAGCGCTCGCGGTCCTCGTCGCGGTCCTGCCGCTCCGCCCCGGCCGGGCGCAGCCGCCGGAACAGGCTGCCGATCAGCACCATCACCTGCCGGTAGGTGTCGTGGTCGGCGTCGACCAGCGGCTGCTCGACGTACTGGTCCCACCACTCCGACCAGTGCCGGACCTTGCCGTGGTGCAGGAGGTATGCCTCCAGCTCCGCGAAGCGGGGCCGCAGGTCGCCGATCTCGACCCCGACCGCGTCGCCGTGCAGGGCAGCCTCCTCCCCCGCCGGCGCGGCGGCCTCGACGTCCCCGCCGACCGGGGCCTCGTCGCCGGCGTCGGCCGGGCGGCGCGGCGACCACTGGAAGACGTGGTCGGTGGAGCGGTCCACCAGCACCAGCTCGACGCCCGGCGTCTTCAGCGCGTACGCGATGGCCTGGTATTCGGCGCTGGCCTCGGTGATCGGCGCGACCACGCTGAGCGGCCCCCAGTCGGCCGGGAAGCCGTCCAGCTCCGAGGCGAAGGCCTGCACGGCCACCGGGAGGCTGCAGTTGCGCAGCTCGCCCAGCAGCGGTTGGAGGTCCTCGCAGAGCTCCAGGTAGATCACCTTCGGCTGCTTCGCGCGCAGCCTGCGGACCATGGCCAGCGCGGACGCCGGGGAGTGGTGGCAGACCGGGAAGATCTCCAGTTCCTCGCCGAGGGCCCGGTCAACGTCGTCGACGATGCCGGCGAGGATCTCCGCGACGGCGCCCGAGTTGCCGGCGAAGGCGCCGGCGGCGGCCGTGAGCTGCTCGCGCAGCGCGCCGAACGGCCCGGTGGTGAGGGCGGTCACGACAGGGCGGCGATCGCCTGGCGGCCACCGTCGAGGAAGCCCTCCCAGCCGTCGTCCTGCTTGGCGCGCGGCTCGACCACCCCGTGCAGGTACTTGTTGAGGATCGCCAGGTCCTCGGGGCTGCGGCGGGCCAGCGAGCCGACCAGCGACCCGGCCAGCGTCGCGGCGCGCAGGGTGCGGTCGCCGAAGAACTGGCTGTGCAGGATGGCGTCCTCCAGGACGCCGATCTGTTCGGCGGTGGACAGCGCCGACTCCAGCTTCTCGTCGTCGCTGGTCGCCGAGGTGGCGGCGGCGCGCAGGTCGGCGAAGCTCTGCAACAGGATGTCGAGCAGGGTGGGCGGGACGTCCAGCGTGATCTGGTGGCGGCGCAGCAGTTCCTCGGTGCGGAAGCGGACGATCTCGGCCTCGCTGCGCTTGTTGGTCACCACGGGGATCCGGACGAAGTTGAACCGCCGCTTGAGCGCGGAGGAGAGGTCGTTCACGCCCCGGTCCCGGCTGTTCGCGGTGGCGATGATCGAGAAGCCGGGCTTGGCGAAGACGATGTTGTCGTGGTCCAGCTCCGGAATGGAGACGTACTTCTCCGACAGGATCGAGATCAGCGCGTCCTGCACGTCGCTGGTGGAGCGGGTCAGCTCCTCGAACCGGCCGACGGTGCCCTGCTCCATCGCCGTCATGATGGGCGAGGGGATCATCGACTCCCGGGACTGGCCCCGCGCGATGACCATGGAGACGTTCCACGAGTACTTGATGTGGTCCTCGGTGGTGCCGGCGGTGCCCTGGACCACCAGGGTCGAGTTGCGGCAGACGGCGGCGGCCAGCAGCTCGGCCAGCCAGCTCTTGCCGGTGCCCGGGTCGCCGATCAGCAGCAGGCCCCGGTCCGACGCCAGGGTCACGATGCTGCGTTCGACGAAGGTGCGGTCGCCGAACCACTTCTGCGGGATCTCCCGGTCGAGCCCGTCGGCCCGTTCCGAGCCGAGGATGAACAGGCGGACCATCCGCGGGCTCAGCCGCCACGAGAACGGCTTCGGATCGGTGTCGACCGACTCCAGGAAGTCGAGTTCCTCGGCGTACTTGACCTCGGCGGGGGCACGGAGCATCTCGGACATGAGGGGTTGTTCTCCTAGGTGAGGAAGCTCTTGAGCTCGAAGACGAGTTTGCGGATGTGACCGGAGATGACCGGCGTGCCCAGGTCCTTGAAGCGTTGCCGGAACCAGGGGTTGACGCTCTGCTGGCCCGAGCTGTTGACCGAGCCGACCGGGATGAACCGCACCCCGGAGCGGTGTACCGCCTCGATGCCGTCGAACAGCGGCTGGGAGCGGTCGAACTCGTAGAAGTCCGAGATCCACACCATGACCGTGTTCTTCGGCTCGACGATCTTGGGGCGGGCCAGCGCCATCGCGACCGGGCCGTCGTTGCCGCCGCCCAGCTTGGTACGCAGCAGCACCTCGAACGGGTCGTGCACCCACGGCGTGAGGTCCAGCGCCCGCGTGTCGTACGCGATCAGGTGCACGTCCACCTTGGGCAGGCCGGCGAAGATCGACGCGAGGATCGTGCAGTTGACCATGGAGTCGACCATCGAGCCCGACTGGTCCACCACCACGATCAGCCGGGCCGGCGTGACCCGGCGGGCGGTCTGCCGGTAGTAGAGCCGGTCGACGTAGAGGCGCTCGTCCTCCGGGCTCCAGTTGGTCAGGTTCTGCCAGATGGTGCGGTCGAGGTCGAGGTTGCGGTAGACCCGCTTCGGCGGCACGGACCGGTCGACGACGCCGACGCTGGTCTGCGCGACCTGGGTACGCAGCACCTCGGCGACCTCGTCGACGAACCGGCGGATGAGCGCCTTGGCGTTGGCCAGGGCCACCCCGGAGAGGTTGGCCTTGTCCCGCAGCAGCTGCTCGATCAGCGACATGCTGGGCGTCAGCCGGCTGGCCAGCACCGGGTCGGCCAGCACCTCCCGCAGGTGCATCCGGCGGACCAGGTCGCCCTCGATGCCGGCCAGCACCCCGCCGAGACCGTCGCCGCCGCCCTGCCGGCGCAGCCCGCCGGGCTCCATCCCGAGGGCCTGCTCGAACCAGCCGGCGTCGGACTGCCACCGGGCCAACTGGCCGGCGTCGACCGCCCCGTGGCCGGTGGCGAACACGTTGAGCAGCAGCTTCGACACCAGCGCGGCGCGGCGTACCTCGGCGGCGCCGGGCGCACCCGACGGCCCGTCGCCACCCGCCTCGGCGGCCGCGGGGACGTCGGGCGTCGGGCTGAGCAGGCCGCGCAGCTCGTCGGCGACGGCCGGGAAGCGCTGGACGACGGTGTCCACCGACACCGCCGGGTCCAGCAGTGCGGCCGGCAGCCCGAGGTCCTCGACGACCGCCATGCTGGCCGACTCCAGGGTGGGCTGCTCGTCGGGGTCGAAGAGCCGGGCCAGCAGCCGCCAGTAGAGCACCTGGCGCCGGTTGGCGTCGGCGAGGTCCACGGGGGTCGGGGAGTCGTCGTTCATCGGCGCAGCAACCGTCCCGCGCGCTCGCGCAGCACCGCCACGGCGTCGCCCGCCTTGGCCTCGGCCTTGGCGATCTTCGGGTCGGTGACCCCGCCCGCCCAGTCGCCGGTGTGCGCCTCGACCGGCTGGCGCTTGACGGTGGCCCGCACCGCCAGGGGTTGCAGCGACCACCGCCCGTCGTCCCACCGGATCAGGCCGAGGCACGCGGACGAGGCGGCCACCAGTCCGGGGGTGAGCGGGCCGCAGGACGGCAGCCGGTCGACCTCGACGGCGATCGGCTGGCCGCCGATGTCGAAGGTCGTCGTGCCGTCGTCGTCGCGTACGGTGTAGCCCTCCACCAGCACGGGCTCGGCGATCCCGACGGGGTGCCGCTCCAGGGGCGCCGACGCCGCCGCGACGGCTGTCGGCAACAGGACCCGGGCGGTGGCGAACGGGTCGGCCGGCTCGCCGGGTCGCACCCGGTCGTCGTGCCAGAGCAGGTCCGCCCCGTGCAGTGGCAGCCCGGTGACCGTGAGGCTGCGCCGCTCGGCCAGCGCGGCCAGCAGCACGGGATGGGCGTCCAGCAGCCGCCACAGCGCGGGCCCGACGATCGTCTCCACCTTGACCGCGCCGACCGCGCAGCGGACCAGCCGCGGCGGCCCGCCGTCGGCCGGTTCGAGGATCGCGTGCACCTGCGCCTGCACGGCGGTGTCGTGCTCGTGCACGTCGACGCCGAGCACGAGCAGCCGCCCGGAGACCTCCTCGACGACGGTCGGGGCGGACCCGGCCGCGGCGTCCTGGGCGAGCAGCACGCCCCGGGCCCAGAGGTCGGCCCAGCGCCGCAGCGGCGGCTGCGCCATCGTGGCGACCGGCACGTTGGCGCGCAGCTCGGCGGCGAGCCCGTCGAGCAGCACCGCCAGCCGGCGCAGGCCGGGCTCGGCGAGGGCGGCCTCGACCGGTGCCCCCGCGGCGGCCACCAGCTCGTGGTCGACGCCGCCCCACCCGGTCACCGCCACCTCGTGCAGCCAGGCGCGGGCGCCGGCGCGGGCCCCGGACCCGGTGCCCGGGGACTCGGCCGGGCCGGCAGCCCAGGGGGCGCGGGCCCGGCCCAGCGCGGTGTCGAGCTGCCCGAGCAGCGCGTCGTGGGCGGCGCCGAGCAGCGCGCACCGGGCGCCGGCGAGGGCGAGCAGGTGCTCCTCGGCCACCGAGCCGGCGGTCACCTTGGCCACCGCCTCGGCGAGCCGGTCGCCGAGCGGGGTGGCGCTCAGCGCGCCGGCCAGGGCGGCCAGCGCGGCGGCGTCGTCCTCACCCACCCGGGCGAGGCCGCGCAGCAGGGCGTCGTCGAGGCCGGCGACCAGGTCGAGGGCGTCGGTCAGGCCGGTCGGGGTGCCGTCGCGCAGGACGGTGAGCTGCGTGCCGAGCATCAGCGCCCCGCCCCGGTGGCCGGGAACCAGTGCAGCTCGGGCAGGGGGACCGCGCTGCCGGGCAGTTCCAGGTAGGACAGGTGGCGCAGGAAGCGACTGAACACGACGGCGGCGGGGGTCGGCTCGTGCCGCCCGGCGAGGGCGGCCAGCAGCTCCCGGGCGGTGTCCACCCCCGCGCCGACGTCGACCCGCAGGTAGCGGGCGACGCGGTCGGCGCCGTACTGGAGCAGTGCCTCGTCGGCCAGGGCGTGCAGGTGCTTGCACGGCGCGCCGCGCAGCCCGCCGCAGGGGCGGTTGTTGTTGGTGCTGCAGTGGTAGGCGTGGGTGCCGGAGGCGATCGACGAGACGTAGACCCGGTCGACGTCCGACCCGCTGGAGACCACGCCCTGCAACCGCCCGTCGGCCAACTCCAGGAAGGGCACCTTGGCCAGCTTGCGGGGCCGCGCGGGCGGCACCACCCGCACCGTGCTGCGCCGTCGCCACGCGGTCCGTTCCGCGTCAGCCACTGTCCGACCTCCCGTCCGCCGCTCCCGGCGCCGCCCATGACCATCCGCACGCCGGAGGGGTCGCCGGCGTCGCTGTGACGACAAGGATCATGGACCACGGGTACGACAGACCCTGAGTCGGGTTTACGGACGGTGGTCGCTGCGGAGGCCGCCACGCCCCTATGCTTCGGACACCGACACCGACGCCGACGGGAGGCGGGATGTCACCGGTCATCGCGGTCCCGGGCAGTGCCGGTGCCACCCGGGTCCACCACCTGCCACCGCGCGCCGCCGGACGCGTCCGGGTCGCCGGACACACCGGCGGCGGGTCGCTCGGCCCTGGCCGTCGGGGTGCCGCCGACGCCCACCCCGGGGTGCGGTGTCGGGCCGTCGGGGCAGGCACCCGATGGTGTAGAAAAGGCGGGGTGAGCGCAGCGATGACGCGCGGCAGGACACACGGTCGCCGGACGGTCCACCGTGGCTGAGACCGAGCTGCCGCCACCGTCGGTGAACGCGGGGGCCGCCCTGGTGCGGCTGGGGGACGTACCGCTGGCCGACCTGCTCGCCGGCGCCGGCGACGGCGTCCTGGCCCACGTGCTCGGCACGCTCGTGGCCGGCGACGAGCCGGGCCGGCAGCTCGACGTGTCGGCGTTCGAGTCGAGCTTCTGACGTGTCCGCCGACGCCCCGACGTCGGCCGCCCCGCCCCACCCTGACCACGCCCGTCCGCCGGCCCGGCACGACCATTTGGCGCCGGCGGCGGGGTCCTGCGGGCCCGGACCGGCGCCGCCGGCCCGGGTCCGGCAACTCGTGCTCAAGGTGCACAGCCGCTGCAACCTGGCGTGCGACCACTGCTACGTCTACCGCAGCGCCGACCAGCGGTGGCGGGAGCGGCCCCGGGTAATCGCGCCGGGCACCGTGGCCCAGGTCGCGCGGCGCCTCGGCGAGCACCTGGCACGGCACGGCCCCGACCGGGTACGCGTCGTGCTGCACGGCGGCGAGCCGCTGCTGGCCGGTCCGGCGACCCTCGACCGGACCGTACGCAACCTGCGGGCGGCACTGCCCCCCGGCACGGCGCTCGACGTCGGCGTGCAGACCAACGGCGTGCTGCTGGACGAGGAGTTCCTGGCGCTGTGCCACCGCCACGACATCGACGTCGGGGTGAGCCTCGACGGCGGCCGGGCCGCCAACGACCTGCACCGCCGCTACCCCGACGGACGGGGCAGTTTCGCCGACGTGGCCGCCGCGCTGCGGCTGCTCGGCCGCCCACGGCACCGGTCCCGCTGGGCGGGACTGCTCTGCACGGTCGACCTGGCCAACGACCCGGTGGACGTCTACGAGTCGCTGCTCGCGTTCGACCCGCCCCGCCTGGACCTGCTGCTGCCGCACGGCAACTGGAGCACTCCCCCGCCCGGGCGCCGGCCGGGCGGCACCGACACCCCGTACGGCGACTGGCTGGTGGCCGTCTTCGACCGCTGGTACGCCACGACGCCCCGCCGCACCGGGATCCGGTTGTTCGAGTCGCTGATCGCGCTGGTGCTCGGCGGCCGCAGCGGCACCCGGGCGGTGGGCTTCGCCGAGCCGGACGTCATGACGATCGAGACCGACGGCACCATCGAGGGCACCGACACCCTGAAGACGACAGACGACGCGTCGATGCGTACCGGCCTCGACGTCTTCCGCCACTCCTTCGACGAGGCGCTGCGGCACCCGTCGCTGGCGGGCCGGCCGACGGGTCCGGCCGCCCTGGCCGCCGCCTGCCGGGCCTGCCCCGTGCTCAGCGCCTGCGGTGGCGGCCTTTATGCGCACCGCTTCCGCGCCGGCGCCGGATTCGCGCACCCGTCGGTCTACTGCCCCGACCTCTACCGGCTGATCGACCACGTACGGCGGGTGGTGGCCGCGGACGTCGACGCCCTGCGCCGCCGCGCCCTGGCCGCTGCGCCCGGCGCCGCCCCGGCCCGGCGGCGGTGAGTCGTGGTGCTCTCCCCCGCACAGCTCGCCAGCCTCGCCGCGGGCCACGGCGACGACGCCACGCTCGAGGTGCTGCGCACCGGTCAGCTCGGACGACGGCGGCTGCTGACCGTCGCCGCCGCCCGCGCGGGCGGGACCGGTTCGCCGGCCGCGCAGTGCCTCGCCCTGCTCACTCTCGCCGAGCGGGCGGATCCGGCGGCCGTCGCCCACGTCCTGGCCCACCCGCCGGTCACCGGCTGGGCCACGGACGCCCTGCACGGCCGCCCCGACGCGGCCTACCTGGCCGGGCTGGCGGGGGCCGCCGCCCTGCGCGCGGGCCTTGCCTTCACGCTCGAGGTGCCCTGCCCACGGGGTGCGCTGCTGCTGCCCACGGTGGGCGGCGCGGTCGGGCTCGGTGCCGGCACCGCGCTCGTTCGTGGCACCGGACTGCGCTACGACCCCCGGTCGGCCGGCGACGGGCGACCGCCGCCGGGGTTGTCGGTGCACGGGCCGGCCGCCGCCGTCCACGCCACCGACGGGTCGGGCGACGGGCACGCCCCGGCAGGCGGGTGGCTGCCGAGCCGCCGGCTCACCCCGGGCTCCGACGCGCCCCCGACCGGGGTGCTCGTCGACGACCAGGATCCGCATCGGAGCCGCTACCACCGGCCGCCGGCGAGCCGCCTGGACGACGCCACGGCGGAGCGGCTCGACCGGCTGACCGGGCAGGCGTGGCACTGGCTGACCGACCGGCTGCCGGCGCACGCCCGGGGGCTGGCCACGCTGCTGCGTACGCTGGTGCCGCTCACGCCGCCGCCGTCCGGGCACCCGGTCAGCGCCACCAGCCGGGCCGCACTGGGTGCCATCGCGCTCTCCGTGCCGGCCGACCCGCAGACGCTCGCGCTGCTGCTGGTACACGAGTTGCAGCACACCAAGCTGGGCGCGCTGCTGGACCTGCTGCCGCTGCACGAGCCGGGCGGCCCGGCCCGCCACCGGGCGCCGTGGCGGTCGGACCCCCGCCCCGTCGGCGCGCTGTTGCAGGGCGCGTACGCCCACCTCGGGGTGGCCGAGGTGTGGCGCTGCCGACGGCACGAGGACGTCCGCTGCGCGTTCGAGTACGCGTACTGGCGGGTGCAGACCGCGCGGGCCGTCGCGCAGCTCGCCGGCAGCGCGGAGCTGACCGACGACGGGCGGGTCTTCGTGGCGGGCATGGCCGGCACCCTGCGCGGCTGGCAGCCCACCGGCGACGCGCGGGTCGAGGCGGCGGCACGCGACGTCGCGGACGGCGGGGCGGTGCGCTGGGCGCTGGCCAACCTGGTCCCCGACGACGACGGCGTGGCGGAGGTGGCGCACGCGTGGCGGCGGGGTCGGCCGCCGCCGCCGATCGCCGCACCCGCCGTCGTGCCCGGCCCGGCCCGGCCCGCGTCGGCCGGCGACACCGGCGCGGAGGCGGCGGTGCGGCGGCGGCTGCTGGCGACGACGGAGCGCGGCGGTACGGGCAGCGGCGAGGCGGACGTGACGGGGCGGGTGGACCGCGCCGACCGGGCGTACGCGGCGGGGGACGTCGGCGGCGCCCTGGCCGGATACCGCCGCCGGCTCGCTGACGACCCCGGGGACGCCGACGCGCTGGTCGGCGTCGCGCTGGCCGCCGGTCGGCTGGGGCGTACCGCCGCCGCACGGGTGCTGACCACCCGTCCCGACCTGGTCCGGGCGCTGTGCCGGCGGCTGCCCGGCGCCGACCCGCTGGCGGTCGCGACCTGGCTGGCCGGCGGCCCCGACTAGACGCACCCCCCGGCCGCTCCCGGCGCAGGGCGGGCCCAGCGCAGGGCGGGCCCAGCGCAGGGCGGGCGCTCGGGCCAGACCGGCGCTCGGCGCAGGGCGGGCGCTCGGGCCAGACCGGCGCTCGGCGCAGGGCGGGCGCTCAGAGCAGGGCGGGCTCGATGTAGCCGTTGAACCGGTCGCGCTGGCGGGCCTGGACCACCCGCGGGTTGTCGCCGCCGAACAGCTGCACGAGCTGGCCGAACGCGTCGTCGTAGAGGGCGCGGCCGGCGTCGGCCTCGCTCTCGGTGGCGATCCTGCTGACCGCGAGGTTGAGCGCCGCCGAGACGCTGTCCGGGTGCTCGGCGCCGAGGGCCCGGATCAGCTCGACGTAGGCGGTGGTGTCCAGCAGCAGGGCGGCGTCGCGCTCGCCGAGCGCGAACAGGTCGTTGGCGAGGTTGAGCGTGGCGAGCAGGGTGTGCGGGTGCCGCTCGCCGAGGCTGGCGAGAAGCTGGTCGCGGACCCGCTGGGCGAGGTCGAGCGCCTGGGGGTGGTCGCCGCCCTTGCGCAGGAACACCCCGAGGTTGTTGAGGCAGGCCAGGGTGATGGCGTGGTCGGCGCCGAGGACGTCGGTGTACGCGTCGCGCAGCCGCCGCGCCATCCGCAGCGCGGTCGGGTTGTCGCCCACCGCCGACCAGGTGGTCGCCAGCGCCATCTCGCAGGAGAGGGTGTCGGCGTGCTCGCCGCCGAGGGTGCGCTGGTAGCGCACCACCGTGCGTTCCAGCACCCGGTGCGCGTCGGCGAAGCGGCCGAGCTGGCGCAGGGTCAGCGCCAGCTCCTTGGCGGTACGCAGGGTCTCCGGGTGGTCGGGGCCGATGATCTTCTGCTGGTTGGCGGAGGTGCGTTGCAGGACGCTGTGCGAGCGCCACAGCTCCCCGGTGTCGCGCAGCCCCCGGCCGTAGTTGCTGGCGGAGGCGAGGGTGGACGGGTCCTCGTCGCCGAAGCGTTCCCGGCGCCGCTCGTAGATGTGCTGGTCGAGCTGGGCCGCCTCGCGGAAGTGGCCGACGAGCCGCAGCGAGACGGCGAGGTTGTTCTCGGCGGTCAGCGTGCGGCCGCTGTCCTCGCCGAAGCTGCGGACGCTCAGCTCCAGGGTGCGCCGGTCGCGCTGCTCGGCGTCGTGGTAGCGGCCCTGGGCGCGCAGGTCGGCACCGAGGCTACGGGCGGTCATCAGGGTGTAGAGGTGGTGCTCGCCGAAGATCCGCCGCTGCCGGTCGTAGACGTCCTGGTCGATCTCGAAGGCCCGGTCGAAGAGGCTCTGCGCGCGCAGCACGTTGGCCAGGTGGAACCGCATCCGCAGCGTGGTGGGGTCGTCGTCGTCGGTGTCGTGCCAGCGTTCCAACGCGTCCTCGGCCAGCGAGCGCGCGGACTCGTAGTCCCCGCGCCGGTAGAGGTAGCGCACCGTGTCGGCGACGAGCTGGCGGGCCTCCTCGGCCGTCGACTCGTGCAGCGCCGAGGGACGTACGTGCGGCCACAGCTCGGCGTAGCGCGGCCAGTTGGCCGGCTTGTCCGGATCGCGGGGGCTGGCGGCGGCGAGCAGCGACTGGGCCTGGCGGCGGGTCTCGGCGGGGTCGTCGAGCTGGTCCTTGATGACGAGCTGCACCAGCCGGTGGATGCGCACGGTGTTGTTCTCCGCGTCGACCTGGGCGAGGCCGTAGCGGCCCAGCTCGGCGGTGACCAGCCCCTGCAGGATCGGGTCGGTGAGGGTGGGGTCGAACGGGGCCATGAAGACGGCGAACCGCTCGCCGGTGAGCATCGCGACCGGGATCGGCTCCGGCGCGTAGTACGAGCACAGCTCCAGCAGGCGCGCGGCGGCGGGCTTCTCCTGCCGCAGCTGGCGCAGGGTCACCAGCCAGGTCGCGGCGAGCGTCTTGGAGTAGCCGGCCGACTGCCGGCCCTCCAGGATGCGCAGCAGGCCGGGGGTGTCCAGCGAGGCGAGGTACTGCTGCACCGGCAGCGCCGTGGCCCGCAGGTAGGCGGCGCCCTGTTCCACCGCCAGCGGCAGGTCGCCGAGCTTCTCCGCGACCTGGGTCGCCTCCTCCTCGGTGAGGCCGCGGACGCGGTCGCGCAGCAGCTGGACGCTCTCCATCCGGTCGAAGACGGTCAGCTCGGTGGCGCCCGCGTACTCGCTCCAGGTCTGGTCGCGCGTGGTGAGCAGGACGTGCCCGGGGCCCTGCGGCAGCAGCGCCCGGGTGGCCCGCGACGGCTCGTCGGCATTGTCCATGATGATCAGCCAGCGCCGGCCGGGGCCGCCCCGGCGCAGCGCGTCGAGCACCCGCCGGACCGCCTCGCCCCCGCCGCCGGCGCCGAGCCCCATCGCCTCGGCGAGGTCGGCCAGGCCGCCCCGGATCCGTTCCTCGCTGTCGGCGGGGATCCACCAGACCACGTCGTAGTCGCGGGCGAAGCGGAGCGCGTACTCGGCGGCGAGCTGGGTCTTGCCGACCCCGCCGAGACCGTGGACCACCTGCACGCCGGAGGCGGGCGAGGCGGTCAACCGGTCGCGCAGCGCCTCCAGCTGCGCCGCCCGGCCGACGAAGGTGGTGCCGTGCTGGCGCACGTTCCACACCGCCGGGAACGATCCGGGGAACCGGCCGACCGCCCGCCCGGTCACCGCGTGCGCGGGTGCGCCCACCTCCTCGAGCAGCAGGGTCCGGGCGGTGCCGGCGTCGACGTCGCTGAGATCGACCGGGGTGCGGTCGGTGTAGGGCAGGGCGAGCCGGGACTCGTCGACCCGCAGCGGCACCAGCACGCCGGTGCCGGCGACCTGGTCCCGGCTGGCGGCGGCCCTCCACGCCTCCCCCGCCAGCGGCGTGGCCGCGAAGTGCCGGGTCAGCACGACCAGCACCCGGCTGGCGGCGGCGAGTGCCCGGTCGAACTCGGTGCGGCCACCCGCGCGCACCGGCACGTCGACCGCGCGGCGGTCCACCCGCAGCCCGGCCTCCTCGAGCTGGTCGCTGATCCACTCCGCCCAGAGCCGGTCCATCGAGGCGTAGCCGACCAGCACGGTCTGCTCGGCGGTGAGCCGGGACCGCTCGAACGCGGTCAGCGAGCGGCGCCGTTCCTCCTCCGGCATCGGCTCCAGCCGGGTGACCCGGCCACCGGTCACCACCGACGCGAGCTGCTCGTACGCCGCCAGCAGGGTGCCCGCCTGCTCCGGACGGTCGCCGAACGCGGCGAGGATCTCCTCGTAGGCGTAGAACGCGCGGTAGGGCACCTCGATGGTGTTCCAGTAGCGGGCCCGCGCGGCGTCGGAGAGGTGGTCGAGGAACGACGCGAACTCGGCCCGGACGAGGTCCCGGCCGGTCTCCAGCTTGCGCAGCTCGGCGTCCTCCACCCGGGTCGGCACGGGCACCAGCAGCGGCGGGTCGTCCGGGCGCTGGGCGCGGATCGAGCGGGCCACGGCCGACGCGCCGCGGATGCTCTGCGTCGACATGGTGAAGCAGTTGACGACGGTGTCGGGCAGTTGCACGGTGCAGATGCCGGCGACGTCGCTCAGGCCCGTACGGCTGTCGATGAGCACGATGTCGTACTCGGCGCGCATCTGCGCGCGGACCGCGTCGAAGAAGGCCGCCCCGCCCTGGCGTTCGTAGAAGTTCGACCAGTCGAAGGTGCTCACCAGCCGCGAGTACGCCGAGTCCTGCTGGCCGGCCGCCACGAAGTCGATCACGCCGCCGTGCGGGAACTCCCAGTTCAGCGAGACCGCCCGCCGCTGGATCTTGGCGTGCCCGGCAAGCAGCTCCTGCGGGTCGTCGCCGGGGTTGCGCTGCATCGTGGCCATCGAGTAATCCCAGATCATCTCGATGACCCCGGGGGTGGCGCGCAGCTCGGAGTCGCGCAGGAACGGATGGAAGTAGCGGTGCAGGCCGGGCGACTCCAGGTCCCAGTCCACCACGAGCACCTGGAGGCCCTGGCTGGCCAGGATCCAGGCCACGTTGGCCAGCGCCATCGTGCGTCCCGTGCCGCCCTTGTACGAGTAGAACGTGACGATCTGCCCGCGTGCCGCGTCGTTCACCGCCATCGGCTGACCGCCTCCATCAGGGACCTTCGAGGATCGGGCGGTGCACCGGGCCGTCCGACGGCGGCTCCTGGTAGACCGTGCCCGTACGGTAGATGCGGCTCTGGGCCACGACCAGCGCGTCCTCCAGCTCGGCGTGGAAGCGGCCGGCGGTGGCGATCTCCGGTCGCCACATCGCGGGATCGTTGCGCACCACGTGGTGCGACAGCACGCGCGCCAGGGTCTCCCACAGCCGCTGGTTGCCGTCGGCCGCCGCGTCGTCGGCGGCAGTCCAGGGCACCAACACGGGGGTGGTGGTGTCGGGGTCGCGGTCGTAGCCGACGAGGCTCAGCTCGTAGCGCGGCAGGCCGGCCGACCAGACGTCCACGACGAGCACGACGATCTGGTTGTGCGCCCGGGCCCACTCCCGCACCTCGGCGAGGTCGACGGCGTCCTCGACCGTCCAGCCGTAGCTCTTGGTGGTGGCGACCGCCCCGGCGTAGCTGCCGATCGGCGCCTCCAGCTCGGGGCGGTACGGCCGCCAGTCCCGGGCCAGCGCGCCGTAGCGCTCCTCCGCCCCGCTCCGGGTGCCGGCCAGCTCCGCCGCGCTGCCGGCGGCCAGGACGAACCAGACGTGCCGGGCGCTTGTCGAGCGGGGCGACCGGGCGGCGGACGAGCCGGGTGCCGGCCGCCGGCGGGTGGTCTCGAAGGCGCTGGTGACCTGGGCGAGCACCGGCCGTCGGGCGGGCCGGAGCAGGCGGTGCTCGCGGTCGGTCTGCACGATGTGCTTGGCCAGCGCGTCGACGAAGTCCTGGTACTCGTCGTGGTGCCGGCGGCGCTGCTTGAGGGTGAGCAGCCCGTCCTGGGCGTACACGGCGCCGGCCGGGAAGTTCTTGTGCTGGAAGCCGGTCAGCGCCTCGGGCACGCGGTCGCAGGGGATCCAGCGGATCGGCAGCACGGCGGGGGGACGGCGACGGAACTCCCGCTCGTGCGCGTCGACCCGGTCGGCGAAGACCCGGAACTCGCGCCCGCAGTAGTCACTGACCACGTAGCGGGGGGAGGTCAGGGCCACCAGGCAGGAGCTGGTGGCGAGGGCGTCGGCCAGCTCCTGCGACCAGGTCGCGCCGAGCGGCAGCTGTCCGTCGACGAATCCCGCCTGGTCCCAGCCCACACCGGCCAGCCGGGCCACCGCCTCGCTGAGATCGCCGAAGAACTCCTGCACCTGGCCGTTGCGGTTGTCCTCATGGGCGTAGCTCAGGATGAAGAGTGGCACGCCCGCCTCCGCTCACGGGTTCCACGATCGTACGGAAAGTATATGTCCGTCGATGCCAGGGTAGCGTCGTGCGGATCTTCGCACCGACCCGTGGAGAGTCGCATCCCCGACGCTTGCGCGCATGCGTCGGCGACACACCGACCCATCATGGGTCACTTAAATAAGGGGTGACTGATATAAAGGGTTCCGTGCACGCCTTCGACGTACTCGGTGACCCGGTGCGGCGCCGCATCCTCGAACTGCTCACCGACGGCGAGACGACCGCCGGCGGGCTGTGCGACGTGATCCGGCGGGAGTTCGGGATCTCCCAACCGGCCGTCTCCCAGCACCTCAAGGTGCTGCGGGACAACGGCTTCGCCACCGTGCGGGCGGAGGGGACCCGACGTCTCTACGCCGTCGATCCCCGGCCGCTGCGGGAGGTCGACCGCTGGCTCGACAACTTCCGCCGGTTCTGGACGCCGCCCCTGCACGCCCTCGCCACCGAGCTGGCCCGAGGCAAGCGCGAACGGCGGCTGCGCGAGCAGCCGCCCGCGACAGACGACACGACCGACCACGGGAGAGACCGATGATCGACGCGACCGAGCAGATCAACGCCGTACGCCGCCAGCTCGGCCGGCGGGTGCTGGAGGCCGGCGAGGCCCGGGTGATGACCATCAGCCAGACGTACGACGCGTCGCTGGAGGACCTCTGGGACGCCTGCACCAACGCGGAACGGATCCCCCGCTGGTTCATGCCGATCTCCGGTGACCTGCGGCTGGACGGCCGCTACCAACTGGAGGGCAACGCCGGCGGCACGATCGAGCGCTGCGACCCGCCGAAGGGCTTCACCGCCACCTGGGAGTTCGGCGGCGAGGTGAGCTGGATCGAGGTGCGGCTGACGCCGGTCGGGGACGACCGGACCCGGTTCGAGCTGGAGCACGTCGCGCACGTCGACCAGGAGCGCTGGGACCAGTTCGGCCCGGGCGCGGTCGGGGTCGGCTGGGACCTGGCGCTGCTCGGCCTGGCGTCGTACCTGGCCGCCGACGGCAGCGGGGTCACGCCGGAGGAGGGCGAGGCCTGGTCGGTGTCCGAGCAGGGCCGGCAGTTCGTGACGGCGAGCAGCGAGCGGTGGGGCGAGGCGAGCGTCGCCGGCGGCACCGACGCCGAGGCCGCCCGGGGCGCCGCGGAGCGCACCACGGCCTTCTACACCGGGGCGCCGCCGGCCTGACCGCCCCGCCCGGCCGGCGCGGCGGACACCGACCGCCCCGCGCACCCGACCGCGCGGCGCGGCTCCGACGCCCGCGCCGGCGGCCGGCCGGAAAAGCACGCGCGTTCCGTCGGACCCCTCGGGCAGACTCGCCGCCATGTCGCCGCGATCCGTCACCGAGCTCGTCGCCGCCGTCCACGCCGGCGAGAAGATCCGCTACCTGCATTTCTGGGGTCACCGACCGCAGCGTGACGGCAGCGTCGGGCCCGGCTGCCTGAGCCAGTGGTGGCCGGCCCCGTTCACCGACGGCGAGCGGACGTACGCCACCGCCGAGCACTGGATGATGTGGCACAAGGCGATGCTGTTCGGCGACGCGGCGGTCGCCGAGCGGATCCTGGCGGCCGGGCACCCCCAACGCGCCAAGTCGCTCGGCCGCGAGGTGCGGGGGTTCGACCAGGCGACCTGGGAGGCCCGGCGCTTCGACATCGTGGTGGCGGGCAGCGTCGCGAAGTTCGACCAGCACGACGACCTGCGGGCGTACCTGCTCGGCACCGGCGAACGGGTGCTCGTGGAGGCCAGCCCGCTCGACCGCGTCTGGGGCATCGGCCTGGCCGCCGACGACCCGCGCGCGGACGATCCGGCGCGCTGGCAGGGTGCGAACCTGCTCGGCTTCGCCCTCATGGCGGCCCGGGACGCACTTCGCGCGGGCCGACCCTGACCGCCGGGAGCCGCCGCCGCACGCCCCGGGCGGCGGCTCGCGGCGGCCCCTGGCGCGCCGGGTAACGTGCTGCGGCATGACCGCCGTGGCGTACTCCCACTGCTCCTTCTGCGGCGCCGCCTATCCGGCGGGGGCCGGTTGGCCGCGGGCCTGCGCGGCCTGCGGCGCGACGGTCTGGCGCAACCCGCTGCCCGTCGCGGTGGCGGTGCTGCCGGTCCGCACGGCCCGCGGCCTCGGGGTGGTGGTCGTCCGCCGCGACATCGAGCCCGCCCGCGGCCAGCTCGCGCTGCCGGGTGGCTTCATCGAGTACGGCGAGGAGTGGCAGGAGGCGCTGGTCCGGGAGCTGTGGGAGGAGACCGGCCTGCGCGCCGACGCCGCCGACGCCCGGCTCCTCGCGGTGCACGGCGCCCCGGCCGGCGGCACGATCATGGTCTTCGGCGAGCTGCCCGAGCGGCGGGCCGAGGCGCTGCCGCCGTCGGCGCCGACCGAGGAGGCCACCGAGTGGCTGGTGCTCACCGAGCCGACGGAGCTGGCCTTCTCCACCCACACCCGGGTGCTCGCCGAATTCCTCGCCCGGCGCGCGGGCTGAGCCGGACGGCTCAGTCGGCCAGGTACCGGGCGGGCACCGCGTCGGTGAGCCAGACGCCGTTGGCGCTGCGATAGAAGGCGTGCCCGTCGCGGGCCATCGCCGCCGCGTCCACGGTCAGCACCACCAGCTCGCCCGGCCGGCGGGCACCGACCCGTCGGGCGGTCGCCGGGTCCGGCGACAGGTGGACGTGGTGCCGCCCGGCCCGGTGCAGGCCGGTGGCCCGGATCGAGTCGAGCGCGACGCGGCTGGTGCCGTGGTAGAGCCGCGCCGGCGGCGGGCTGGGCGTCAGCTCCAGGTCGACCGGGATCGAGTGCCCCTGGTTGGCCCGGATCCGCTCGACGCCGCCGGCACCGCGTTCCACGGCGAAGCGCTGCTTGTCGTTGCCGGCCACCACGGCGTCCAGGTCGGCGCGGTCGATCCCGAGCGCGGCGAGCAGGTCGTCGACCGACACCCAGCCGGCCCGGTCGGGCGCGAGGCCGAACCGGGCGGGCTCGTGCCGCAACGCCAGGGACATCCGCTTGCTCAGCCGCACCATCGCCCGGTGATCCATTGGCGGAGTCTCCCCCGCCGGGCGCCGGCGGCGCCATCGGATTCGGCCGGACCCGGCCACCGCATCGACGCCGGGCCGGCCAGCCCCGGCCGGCAGCCGATATCCTCGGCCGGGTGAACGCGGCCCGACAGAACGAGCGCAGGCTGATCGCCTCCAACAAGAAGGCGCGGCACGACTACACGGTCCTGAAGACCTACGAGGCGGGCATCGTGCTGGCCGGCACCGAGGTCAAGTCGCTGCGCGAGGGTCGGGCGTCGCTGGTCGACGCCTTCGCCCAGGAGCGCGACGGCGAGCTGATGCTCTACGGGCTGCACATCGCCGAGTACGGCTTCGGCAGCTGGACCAACCACGCCCCCCGGCGCACCCGCAAGCTGCTGCTGCGTCGGGTGGAGATCGCCCGGATCCTGGAGCGGACCCGCGAGGGCGGCCTGACGCTGGTGCCCCTGTCGATGTACTTCTCGGGCGGCTGGGCGAAGGTCGAGCTGGCCCTGGCCAAGGGCAGGAAGTCGTACGACAAGCGGCAGGCGCTCGCCGAGCGTGACGCCGAGCGGGAGATCGCCCGGGAGCTGGGCCGCCACCTCAAGGGCCGCACGACACGGCGGGGCTGACCGCTCCCCCGCGCCCCGCACGCCGGGGCTGACCGCACCCGGTGCCTCCCCCGCCCGCCGGCCGGCCGTCAGCGGGGGCCGGCGGACGGCGGCGCGGACGAACCGGCGGGCCCGGGCGACGGCGGCGCGGACGATCCGCCGGACCCGGGCGACGGCGGCGCGGCGGGGTCCCCGGCGGGCACCCGACCGAGGCAGCGCGGGTTCGCCCGCCCCACCGGTTGCCGGGGGATCATCCAGTCCAGCGCCGTCTCCTCCACGTGCCAGCCGTAGACGTCCACGCGGGTGACCGGGATCCGTCCCGGGTCGGGGCAGAGGAGCTGCCCGCGTACCTGTCGTTGGGCAGGAAGCGCACCTCACCCCGCCCGTCGAGCACGATCGTCATCCGGTCGGTCACCGTGACCGCCTGGCCCCGTACCACCTCCCGCACGGGGCCCGCCTCCGGGCCGACCTCGACGGCGACCGCGGGCAGCAGCGGCACCCGCAGGAAGACCACCCCCGTCACCAGCGGCACCACCGCCGCCACCGCGTAGGCGAGGCTGTGGGTCAGCGCCGGGGCGACCGGGCGCGGCACCGGGCCGGTGAGCACCACGGCTCCCAGCGGGGGCACGACCAGCAGCAGGGCCGTGGCCAGTTCGCCGTCGCCGATCGCGGCCGGCACGGCGGGCGCCAGCCAGGCGTAGCTCGCGGTCGCCGCCACGACCGGCAGCACCAGGGTGGTGACCAGCAGCAGGCGGGGCCGGTCCGGGTACCGGAGCCGGGTCCGCAGCGCCAGCAGCCAGAGGGCGAGCATCATCAGCAGCGGCAGGAACCGCAGCTGCCAGGTGAGCGCCGCCAGCGCGATCGCCGCCACCAGCACCCAACCGGGGGTACGCACGGTGCCGTAGGCGAGCAGCGAGCGATCCGGGTCGAACCGGTCAGGCGCGCTGACCTGGAGCAGCCGGCCGAGGACGGTCAGCACCAGCACCACCAGCGGCAACGCCCACACCAGCGCGATCAGCAGGGCGCTGAGCAGCCCGAGCGGGCTGACGTACTGCACCAGCAGCAGCATCGTCGGCATGTCCTGCCGGCTGAGCCGCCAGAGCCGCAGCACCAGCAGCAGCACCGGGAACGCGGGCAGCAGCGTCAGCAGCCACTGCTGCGCCTGTTGCGCCTGCTTGGTGCCCGGGCGACGGTCGGCGCGCCCGAGCGCGGCCGGCTCGGAGACGGCAGGGCCCATCTCTCCCACGGCCACTGCCGCACCTCCACCTTCTCCTCGGGCTCCGGCTGCCGGCCGACCGCCACCTGCTGCAGGTTGCTGTACTGCTGCTCCGAGGCCAGGTACCGGTCGAACGCCGCCTTCCACCGGTAGCCGTCGGGCCCCTCCGCCGACTGCTGCAGGGAGAGGTTGACCAGGTCCCGCATCGCCGGATTGGGGCCGGTGTTCACGCCCCACTTCTCCGCCGCCTCCTCGCCGATGTCCCAGTGCTGCAACTCCTGGCGCCCCCGCAGCTTCACTGCCGGCGGCAGCTCGCCCGGCGGGCGGGGGCCCACGAAGCCGGCCAGGATCGCCGCGTCGGTGGTGACCGCGTCGACCTGCCTGTCGTAGAGCGCCTGGATGCACTCGCTGATCCGGTTGCGGCCGATCGGGCTCGCGCCGGCTTCCCGCAGGCGCCGCTCCGAGGTGGACGTGCCCAGCGTGCAGACCTTCGCCCGGTCGAGGTCGCGCAGGCTGGCGACCTTGCGGTTGTCGGACGCGCGCGTCACCACCGACTGCTCGGTCTCCAGGTAGGGGAAGGAGAAGACCACGCCCTGCTCCTGGCGCTGCTCGGTGATGCTGTAGGAGGCGACCACCAGGTCGACGGTGACGAAGCTGCCGCCGGCGTCGCGCGCCTGCCGGCGGGCCCGGTCCTCGCTCTCGATCGCCAGCAGCGTCACCTCCGGCGCGTCGAACCCCAGGTCCTCGGCGATCATGTACGCGATCTCGATGTCGAAGCCCTCGAACGCGCCGTTCTCCAGCTTCTGCGCCACGCCCGGCTGGTCGTCCTTGACCCCGATGACCAGCCTGTCCCGGTTGGTCAGCCCCGCGCGCTCACGCAGCTCGTCCCAGGTGGGCGGGCCGGTCGCCACGATCACCCGCACCGTGGCCGCCACGATCACCGCCAGCAGGAGCAGCAGGGCCGCCAGGCGCACCTGCCGGGACCTCGACCGGCGGGCGGTGGCGGCCGCCACGGATTCCGGCGCCGGTGGGTTGCCGCTGCCCTCGTCGTCCTGACCCAACTCGGCCCTCCCGGTCGCCGTCCCCCGCCCGAGCCCTCCATTGTGGTCCATGCCGCCAGGTCACGACAGCATCCGGACGGCCGGTCGTGTCGCGGCGGCGCTTGCGGCGAACACGAGGAGCAGGGGCTTTTCCGGACCGCATCCGCGATGGCTGGCCCGCTCTTATCCTCGCATCTGCCGGGCGATAGGCTGGGCCGGTGACGACGTTCCGCATCGGGGAGGCCGCCGAGCTGCTCGGCGTCAGCGCCGACACCGTGCGCAGGTGGGTCGACGCCGGGCGGCTCGCCGCCGGCCGCGACCAGCACGGGCACCGGGTCATCGACGGGGTCGAGCTGGCCGCGTTCGCCCGGGGGCAGGCCGTCGAGCCCGACGACCGGTCGGACGCCTCCTCGGCCCGCAACCGGCTGCGCGGCATCGTGGTCAACGTCGTCAAGGACACCGTGATGGCGCAGGTCGACATCCAGGCCGGGCCGTTCCGGATCGTCTCGCTGATGAGCCGGGAGGCGGTCGACGAGCTGGACCTGCGCGTCGGTTCGCTGGCCGTCGCGGTGATCAAGTCGACCACGGTGGTGGTGGAACGTGCCTCCCCGTCCGGGGCCTCCCGGGGGAGGCAGGGGCCGTGAGAGCGGCGGGGCGGGCGCGGACGGTCGCGGCGATGGCGATCACCGCCCTGGTGGCCCTGGCCGGGTGCGGCGCGGGCACCGCCGCCGGGGGCGGGCCCACGGACGGCACGGTGACCGTGTTCGCCGCGGCCTCGCTGACCGAGTCGTTCACCCGGATCGGCCAAGACTTCGAGGCGGCCCACCGGGGCACGACCGTGGTCCTCAACTTCGCCGGCAGCGCCGCGCTGGCCGCCCAGATCAACCAGGGTGCCCCGGCCGACGTGTTCGCCTCGGCGGCGACGCGCAACATGGCCACCGTCACCGAGGCCGGCAACGCCGACGGCGACCCGGTGATCTTCGTCCGCAACCAGCTCGTCGTCGCCGTGCCGAAGGGCAACCCGCGGGGCGTCGCCGGGCTGGCCGACCTGGCCCGGCCGGGCGTGAAGGTGGCGCTCTGCGCGGAGCAGGTGCCCTGCGGGGCGGCGGCGCGGACGGCGCTCGACGCCGCCTCGGTCGCGCTCACCCCGGTCACCCTGGAGCAGGACGTGCGGGGCGCGCTGTCCAAGGTGCGGCTCGGCGAGGTCGACGCGGCCCTCGTCTACCGCACGGACGCCCTGGCCGCCGCGGCCGACGTGACGGCCGTCGAGTTCGGCGAGTCCGCCCGCGCCGTCAACGACTACCCGATCGTCGCGCTGCGGGACGCGCCCAACCCCGACGGCGCGCGGGCCTTCGTCGCGTACGTCCGCTCGGAGCGGGGGCGCGCGGTGCTCACCGCGGCCGGGTTCCAGGCGCCGTGACGCGTACCCACGGCGGTCGCCTGCGCCGACGGGGCCCCGGGGTGCCCGTCGCGCTGCTGCTGCCGGCCGTGCTGGGCCTGGTCTTCCTCGTCCTGCCGCTGGTCGGGCTGGTGGCCCGTACGCCGTGGGCCGACCTGCCGCAGCGGCTCGCCGCGCCGGGCGTGCTCACCGCGCTGCGGCTGTCCCTGCTGTCCGCCACGCTGGCCACGCTGCTCTGCCTGCTGCTCGGGGTGCCGCTGGCCTGGCTGCTGGCCCGCGTCGAGTTTCCCGGCCGACGCCTGGTACGTGCCCTCGTCACCGTGCCACTGGTGCTGCCGCCCGTCGTCGGCGGGGTGGCGCTGCTGCTGGTCTTCGGCCGGCGCGGCCTGCTCGGCGGCTGGCTCGACGCGACCTTCGGGATCACCCTGCCGTTCACCACCGCCGGTGTGGTGCTGGCGGAGGCGTTCGTGGCGATGCCGTTCCTGGTGATCGCCGTGGAGGGGGCGCTGCGCGGGGCCGACGGCCGGTACGAGGAGGCGGCGGCGACCCTCGGCGCCGGCCGTTGGACGACGTTCACCCACGTCACCCTGCCCCTGGTGGCGCCCGGTCTGGCGGCCGGTGCGGTGCTGTGCTGGGCCCGGGCGCTCGGCGAGTTCGGCGCCACCATCACCTTCGCCGGCAACTATCCGGGGCGTACGCAGACCATGCCACTGGCGGTCTACCTGGCGCTGGAGACGGACGTGCAGGCCGCCGTGGTGCTCAGCCTCGTGCTGCTCACCGTCTCGGTGGCCATCCTCGCCGGGCTGCGCGACCGCTGGATCACCAGCCCGTGAGCGCGCCCCTGCTCGACGCGCACCTCGTGGTGCAGCGGGACGGCTTCCGCCTCGACGTCGCGCTGCGGGTCGCCGCCGGCGAGGTGGTCGCGCTGCTCGGCCCCAACGGGGCGGGCAAGACCACCGCGCTGCGCGCGCTCGCCGGCCTGCTGCCGCTGACCGGCGGGCACCTCACCCTCGACGGCGTCGACCTGGACCGGCCGCGGCGCCGAGCCTGGACGCCGACCGAGCGCCGGCCGATCGGCGTGGTCTTCCAGGACTACCTGCTCTTCCCGCACCTGAGCGCGCTGGAGAACGTGGCGTTCGGGCCCCGGCGGCACGGCGCCGACCGGCGTACCGCCCGGCGGACCGCCCACGACTGGCTGGACCGGGTCGGCCTGGCCGAGCACGCCCACCGGCGGCCCCGGCACCTCTCCGGCGGGCAGGCGCAGCGGGTCGCGTTGGCCCGCGCGCTCGCCGTCGAGCCGGCGCTGCTGCTGCTGGACGAGCCGCTCGCCGCGCTCGACGCCCGCACCCGGCTGGACACCCGGGCCGAGCTGCACCGGCACCTCGCCGCGCACCCGGGGGCCACCCTGCTGGTCACCCACGATCCGCTGGACGCGTTGGTGCTGGCCGACCGGCTCGTGGTCGTCGAGGAGGGCCGGGTGGTGCAGGAGGGGGACGCCGCTACCGTCACGGCGCGGCCGCGCACCGACTACGTGGCCCGGCTCGTCGGGCTGAACCTGCACCGGGGCCACGCCGACGGGCACCGGGTCCGGGTCGCCGACGGGCTGACCCTCACCGTCGCCGACCGGCTCGACGGGGAGGTCTTCGTCGCCTTCCGGCCCTCGGCGGTGGCCCTGCACCCGTCGCGCCCCGAGGGCAGCCCGCGCAACACCTGGGCGGCGACGGTGGCCGGCGTCCAGCGGCACGGCGACGACCTGCGGGTGCAGCTCGACGGGCCGATCGGGGTGTCGGCGGACGTCACGCCGGCCGCCGCCGCGCAGCTGCGACTGGCCCCCGGCCAGCCGGTCTGGGCCGCGGTGAAGGCGGCGCAGACCCACGCGTACCCCGCCGGCTGAACCCCGGCGGCCCCGGGGCGGGCGGCACGCGCGAGCGGCGCGGACCCCGGGCAGGTCAGGCGGCGGGGTCGGCGGCCAGCAGGTCCGCGTGGGCGGCCCGGAGTCGGGCGAGGCCGGGGTCGCTGCCCGGGGTGACCCGACGGTCGAGCTCGGCCCAGACCTCGGCGAGGGCGGCGGTGACCGCGCGCAGCTCGGCGGCGTGCCGGTGGGCGCTGCGCCGGTGCGCCTCGTCGAGGCGCCGGGCCCAGCCGGCGGTGACGGCGGCGAGGCGGTCGGTGTCGGCACGCGCCTGGGCGGCGCTGCGGGCGGCGGCCGCCGGGACGATCGCGGCCACCGGGCGGGGATCGCCGTCGCGGGTGACGACGGTGACGGTGTCGGTCAACTCGGCCAGCGCGACGAGCTGGGTGAGCCGGGTGCGCGCCTCGCGAAGCGGCACCGAGCGCGGCTGGTCGGTGTGCGGGGTGAGAGCGGGGACAGCCATGGATGGATGGTCGCCCCCGGGTACGACATTTACGCACGCCGACGGTCCAGGGTGGACGCGCGGACCGGAAACTGGCGCGAGCCGGGGCCCTCGCGGCGGATACGCTGCCGGCCCGGCGCCGCACCGCGAACCGGCGCGGCGCACCCTACCTATGAAGGAGCTGCCGTGTCCCGCCTCGACGTCCGGACGGTCGACCTGCGGAGGATCAACTCGCTGACCAAGTACCCGTCGATCCCCACCTACCACGCCCTCGACCCGGGCAACGGCCGGCTGCTGGCGGAGTGCGTGGCGTTCACCGGGCCGGTAACCCTCACCGAGAAGGTCGACGGGACGAACGCCCGGATCGTCGTGCTGCCCGGCGGCGCGTACCTGATCGGCAGCCGCGAGGAGCTGCTGTACGCGCGCGGCGACCTGATCGGCAACCCGGCGCTCGGCATCGTCGACGCCCTGCGCGACGTGGCCGAGCGGCTGACGGTCGCGGCGGCGGACGACCGGATCACGGTCTTCTACCTGGAGGTGTACGGCGGCAAGGTCACCGCCGCCTCCCGGCACTACACGGCCGAGCGCCGGGTCGGGCACCGGCTCTTCGACGTGGCCGTGCTGGACGACCCCGCGCCGATGCTCGACTGGCCGGCGCAGCGGATCTCGGCCTGGCGCGACGGCGGCGGCCAGCGTTTCCTCGGCGAGGCGGACCTCGTCGGGCGGGCCGACGCGCTGGGCCTGCCGGCGGTGCCCCGGCTGGCCACCGTCCCCGCCGAGGAGCTGCCCCGTGACATCGAGGGCATGCACGCGTTCCTGACCGGTCACCTGCCCCGGACCCTGGTGGCCCTGGACGGGCCGGCCGGCCGGTCCGAGGGGCTGGTGCTCCGCGCGGCGGACCGCTCGGCCATCGCCAAGGCACGGTTCCAGGACTACGAGCGCACCCTGAAGCGTCGCGAGGCCAGGCGCTGACCCGGCCGGCGGGCGCGCCCTCGGAGGCGCGCCCGCCGAGGGTCCCGGAGCGGGGCCGGCGTTCGAGGGATCAGGGAACAGCAGGGCGGGGCGACGGCGGTCCGGAAGGCGGCGAATGACGACGGCAACGTACCGGCTGGCCCGGCAGACGGCCCGGTGGTGCCGGTTCGCGGTGGTGACCGTGGAGGTGGTGCCGGCGGCGAGCACCGCGGTGCAAGTGGCACGCACCGCCGGCGGCACGCGCGTCGAACGCCGGGAGGCGGAACTGGGCGCGCACAGCGCGCTGCGGGCGCTGGGCGACGAGGGCCGCCGGTGGCAGGTGACCGTGACGGAGATCCGGGCCACGGAGACGGACACCGGGGTGGGTGACGTTCACGAGGCCAGCGCACGCGCGGTGTGGCGGGCGGCGGGTGGCGGACCGGCCCGGCGGGGGTACGACGGCCTCGCCGATCCCGGACTGGTGGCCGCCTGGCTACGGGACCGGCTCGGCCTCCGGCTGGACGGGGTCACCGAAGCCCGTCACTGGTACGACGGGCGGCGCGACGGCGACACGGCGAGCCTGCTGCACGCCTGGCTGCACTTCACCTCATGCCCACCGGCCCTGTTGCACGGACGGGGTGAGGCACTGCTGCTCTCCACCGAAGACCCGTACGGGCCGTACGACATGGCCGAGCACGGCGACGTCCGGGTCGGTCCGGCACGCCCACCCGATCTGCTCGCCAGCGTGGTGGGTGAGCGGCTGACAGGCGCAGCGGTGCTGGTCGACGTGGTCACCGGCGGATGTGGGGGTCTGCTGCTGCGGCTCGGCGGCACCGACCTGCTCGTCGCCGCTGTCGGTGACGAATGGGTGCTGGAGCGGGATCCGCGCCGGGCGGCCGTCGAGGCGCGGTGGGAAGTCCGGCCCGAACGCCTGGACAATTACAGTTAACAATCCTAATAATTGTGCATCCGTCGATCGACGGCCCTCGTACCCGGGAGGTCCGGATGCGTCGCCCTGCCCGAAACCTGCTGCTGGCCGCCGTCGCGGCCCTCGCCACCGTCACCGCCACCACGCTGACCCTCGCCGCGCCGGCCCGCGCCGCCGGCCCGACCGCCACCTTCGTCAAGACCGCCGACTGGGGCACCGGATGGGAGGGCCGCTACACCGTCACCAACGGCGGCCCGAGCACCATCACCGGCTGGCAGGTGGCCTTCACCCTGCCCACGGGCACCACGCTCGGCTCCTACTGGGACGCCACGGTCAGCAGCGTCGGCCAGCGGCACACCTTCACCAACCGCTCCTGGAACGGCACCGTGGCCCCCGGCGCCTCGGTGTCGTTCGGCTTCCTGGCCACCGGCTCCGGTTCCCCCACCAACTGCACGCTCAACGGCGCGCCCTGCTCGGGCGGCACGCCCACCACCCCGCCGACCACGGCACCGCCGACGACCGCCCCGCCCACCACCCCGCCACCGAGCACCCCACCGCCCACCACGCCGCCGCCGACCACGCCGCCGCCCACCACGCCGCCGCCGACGGGTGGGCTGCCCCGGCACGCGCTGATCGGCTACCTGCACGCCAGCTTCGCCAACGGCTCGGGCTACCTGCGGATGGCCGACGTGCCCGCCGACTGGGACATCATCAACCTCGCCTTCGGCGAACCCACCACGGTCACCTCGGGCGACATCCGGTTCCAGCTCTGCCCGGCGGCCGAGTGCCCGGGCGTCGAGAACGAGGCCGAGTTCATCGCCGCGATCCGCGCCAAGCAGGCGCAGGGCAAGAAGGTGCTGCTCTCCATCGGCGGGCAGAACGGCCAGGTCCAGCTCACCACGACCGCCGCCCGGGACACCTTCGTCCGGTCGGTGGCGGCCATCATCGACCGGTACGGCCTCAACGGGCTCGACATCGACTTCGAGGGCCACTCGCTCTACCTGAACACCGGGGACACCGACTTCCGCAACCCGACCACGCCGGTGATCGTCAACCTGATCTCCGCGATCCGCACCCTCAAGCAGCGGTACGGGGCGGGCTTCGTGCTCACCATGGCGCCGGAGACGTTCTTCGTCCAGCTCGGCTACCAGTACTACGGTTCGGGCCCGTGGGGCGGGCAGGACCCACGCGCCGGGTCGTACCTGCCGGTGATCCACGCGCTGCGCAACGACATCACCGTGCTGCACGTGCAGGACTACAACTCGGGGCCGATCATGGGGCTCGACAACCAGTACCACACCATGGGCAGCGCGGACTTCCACGTCGCGATGACCGACATGCTGCTCGCCGGCTTCCCCGTCGCCGGCAACGCCGACCGGGTCTTCCCGCCGCTGCGTGAGGACCAGGTGGCCTTCGGCGCCCCCTCCTCCCCCAGCGCCGGCAACGGCTACCTCGCCCCGGCCGGGGTGCAGGCCGCGGTGACCTGCCTGGTGAAGGGGCAGGGCTGCGGCCCGTACACCCCGCGCAGCGGCACCAACCCCAACTTCCGGGGCCTGATGACCTGGTCGATCAACTGGGACCGGTTCTACGCCTGGGAGTTCCGCCTGAGCCACGGCCCGTTCCTGCGGGCGCTGCCCTGAGCCCGGCGCCGTCGTCCGGGCCGCTCACCCGGCCCGGACGACGGCACGGGCCCGACCCGGGTGGCTCTCCGGGGCCGGCCACGCCGGAACCCGGTTGCGCCACCGAGCGGGTCCGGCCCACGATCCCCTGGCGGGCTCGGGGCCGTCGCCGGACAGACGCCCGGCCGCGTGATCGGACGACGCGACGTCCGGGGCGGGAGGCGACCGTGCGGACCATCTGCGAGGTGGCAGCCGGGATCGACGCGCGGACGGTCGTGCTCGTCGAGGGGCCGAGCGACCGGGTCGCCCTGGAGACCCTCGCCGCGCGCCGCGGCCGGAACCTCGACGCCGAGGGCGTACGGGTGGTGGCCATGGGCGGCGCGACGAACATCGGCCACTTCCTCGACCAGCTCGGCCCGGCGGGGCGCGGCCTGCGGCTGGCGGGCCTCTACGACGAGGCCGAGGAGGGCTACTTCCGGCGCGGGCTGGAGCGCTGCGGCCTCGGCGTCGACCTGTCCCGGGCCGGCATGGCGGCCCTCGGGTTCCACGTCTGCGTGGTCGACCTGGAGGACGAGCTGATCCGGGCGGTCGGCGTCGCCGGGGTGCGGGCGGTGCTTGCCGCCGAGGGTGAGCTGCGCTCGTTCGACCTGTTCCAGCGGCAGCCGGCGCAGCGGGGCCGGGCCGTCGAGGCGCAGTTGCGCCGGTTCCTCGGCACCCGGTCCGGCCGCAAGAGCGCGTACGCGCGGCTGCTCGTGGCGGCGCTGGAGCCGGACCGGGCGCCCCGCTCACTCGACGCGGTGCTCGCCGGCGTCTGAGCGCACGCCGCGCCACTCGGACGCCAGCACCGACCACACCTCGATGTCGACCCGTCCGGACGGGCCGGGATAGACCTGGCGCAGCGTCCCGTCGAGGCGCATGCCCAGCCGTCGGGCGGTGGCGATGCTGCGGGTGTTGTCCGGTTTGGTGCGCCACTCGACGCGGTGGATGCCGCGTTCCCGTACCGCCCAGTCGACGAGCCGGCCGACCGCCCGGCTGACCAGCCCGTGCCCCTCCCCGGCCGGCTCCAGCCAGCAGCCCGCCTCGCAGACGCCCCTGGCGGCGTCGAACGAGACCAGCATGACCCCGCCGACCAGGGTGTCCCGCCGCCAGATGCCCCAGATGCCGCCGGCGTCACGCGCCCACAGGTCCGCGTAGCGCTGGAGGACGGCCCGGGCACCGGCCAGGTCGTCGACCAGGAACGAGGGCGACACCCAGGGCGCGATGTGCGTACGGGCCCGCTCGAGGTGGGCGAGGAACTCCTCGGCCCGCCAGGGCTCCAGGGGACGCAGTTCCGCGTCCTCGGTCAGGGACAGGGCGAACACGGTGACCTCCGATGCAGACGGTTGAGCGGGCAATGTACCGCTATACGCTCCGGGTATACGCGGTGTGTATAGTCGCCGGCATGTCGATCGGACAGACCTTCCTGGGCCTCCTCGAGGCCACCCCCCGCCACGGCTACGACATCAAACGCCTCTACGACGAGCGCTTCGGTCACGCCCGACCGCTCGCGTACGGGCAGGTCTACGCCACCCTGTCCCGGCTGCTGCGCGGCGGCCTGGTCGAGGTGGAGGCGGTGGAGCCCGGCGAGGGCCCGGAACGCAAGCGGTACGCGATCACCGAGGCGGGCGTCACCGACGTGGCGCAGTGGCTGGCCCGGGCCGAGAAACCCGAGCCGTACCTGCAGAGCACCCTCTACACGAAGGTGGTGCTGGCCCTGCTGACCGGCCGCCCCGCCGCCGACGTGCTCGACGTGCAGCGCGCCGAGCACCTGCGGATGATGCGCGAGCTGACCCGCCGCAAGCGCGACGGCGACCTCGCCGAGCAGCTGGTCTGCGACCACGCGTTGTTCCACCTGGAGGCCGACCTGCGCTGGCTGGAGCTGACCGCCGCCCGCCTCGACGAGCTGGCCGCGACGGTCCGGTCGTGAGCGCCCCGCTGCTCCTCGCCGAGGACCTGCACCGCTCGTTCGGCCCGACCCGGGCGCTCGCCGGGGCGAGCATGCGCGTGCACCCGGGCGAGGTGCTGGCCGTGATGGGCTCGTCGGGCTCCGGCAAGTCCACGCTGCTGCACTGCCTCGCCGGCATCACCCGGCCCGACTCCGGCCGGGTCCGCTACGCCGGCCGTGACCTCGCCGCCCTGAGCGACGCCGAGCGCAGCGCGCTGCGCCGCGAGGAGTTCGGCTTCGTCTTCCAGTTCGGCCAGCTCGTACCGGAGCTGACCTGCCTGGAGAACGTCGCGCTGCCGCTGCGGCTGGGCCGGGTCGGTCGGCGCGAGGCGGAGCGGCGGGCCGCCGAGTGGCTGGACCGCCTGGAGGTCGCCGAGGTGGCCGGCAAGCGGCCCGGCGAGGTCTCGGGCGGGCAGGGGCAGCGGGTGGCGGTCGCCCGGGCACTGGTCACCCGGCCACGGGTGGTCTTCGCCGACGAGCCGACCGGCGCGCTCGATTCGCTGAACGGCGAGCGGGTCATGCGGCTGCTCACCGCCGCCGCCCGGGACACCGGGGCGGCCGTGGTGCTGGTGACCCACGAGGCGCGCGTCGCCGCGTACTCCGATCGGGAGGTCGTGGTCCGCGACGGCCGCACCCGGGACCTGGAGGTCGCGGCGTGACGCGGCTGCGCGACCGCGCGGCCGACCTGGTCATGGGCGCCCGGATGGCGTTCACGGGCGGCCGGGACGGCTGGCTGCGGGCGGTGCTCACGGCGGTCGGCGTCGGGGTGGGGGTGGCGATGCTGCTGCTCGCCGCCGCGGTGCCCGGCGCGCTGGACGCCCGGCAGGCGCGCGGCGACGCCCGCGACGACCTGCGGATGGGCGAGAAGATCCCGGCCGCCGCGAACACCCTGCTGATCCGCCAGACCGACACCGAGTTCCGGGGGCAGCCGGTGCGCGGCCGGGTGCTGCGGCCCGAGGGGCCGGCCGCGCCGGCGCCGCCCGGGGTGGCCGCGCTGCCCCGCGCCGGCGAGGTGCTGGTCTCCCCCGCCCTGCGCGACCTGCTCGGCTCCGCCGACGGCGCGCTGTTCGCCCCCCGCCTCGGCGGGGCCACGGTCACCGGCGTCATCGCCGACGAAGGGCTGGCCGGCCCCCGCGAGCTGGCCTACTACCTGGGCAGCGACACCCTCGCCGCCGACGACGCGACCCGGCTGGACGCGTTCGGCGGCGGGCTGCCCGGCGAGGCCTTCGACCCGGTGCTGGTGGTGCTGGTGGTCGTCATCTTCGTGGTCCTGCTGCTGCCCATCGCCGTGTTCCTCGGCGCGGCCGTGCGCTTCGGCGGCGAGCGGCGCGACCGGCGGCTGGCCGCGCTGCGCCTGGTCGGCGCCGACGCCGCGATGGTCCGCCGGATCGCCGCCGGGGAGGCCGCCGCCGGCGCCCTGCTCGGCGTCGCGGCCGGCGGCGTGCTCTTCGCGCTCGGCCGGCAGGTGGTGCCGCTGGTCACCCTCATGGACCTCAGCGTGTACGCCGCCGACGTGCGCCCGCCGCTGCCGCTGGTGGCCGCCGTCGCGCTGGCGGTGCCGGCGCTCGCCGTCGTGGTGACGCTGGTGTCGATGCGCGCCGTGCTGGTCGAGCCGCTCGGGGTGACCCGGCGGGCGACGCCGGTGCGCCGGCGGCTGGTGTGGCGGCTGCTGCTGCCGGCCGCCGGGCTCGGGCTGCTGCTGGCCGGCGCGGCCGGGGTCGCGCCGCTGGGCGGCGAGCGGCAGACCGCGGCCGGCGCGGTGCTCCTGCTGGTCGGCGTGGTCACCCTGCTCCCCTGGCTCACCGATCTGCTCGTACGCCGGCTGCGCGGCGGCCCGGTCGCGTGGCAGCTCGCGGTGCGCCGCCTCCAGCTCGACAGCGCCGCCTCCGCGCGGCTGGTCAACGGCATCGCGGTCGCCGTGGCGGGCACCATCGGGTTGCAGATGCTCTTCGCCGGGGTCGCCGGCCGGTTCACCTTCGACACCGGCCAGGACACCTCCCGGGCCCAGGTGCAGGTGCAGTTCTCCCCGCGGTCGGACGCGGCGGCGGGGCTGGCCCGGTTGGCCGGTGCCCCCGGGGTGACCGCGAGCAACGCCACTCTGCGGACCGTGCTCGAAATCCCGGAAGCCGACACGTTCGCCGGCCTGCGGATCGGCGACTGCGCGGCGCTGGCCGAGTTCGCCCGGCTCGACCGGTGCGCCGACGGCGACGTGTTCCTGGTCCCGGACGAGGAGGGTCGGCCGGCCGGGATCGGTCCGGGCACCGCCGTCTCGGTTCTTGAGGCTCCGGGAGCGACCTGGCGGGTCCCCCACACCGCCCGGGAGGTCCCGGGGCGCAGCGACCCGTCCGGCTACCGGCAGGGCGGGGTGCTGGCCACCCCCGGCGCGGTCGACACCGCCCGGCTGGGACCGCTGCGCGCCGAGGCGTACCTGCGGCTCGCGCCCGACCGGCCGGACGCGGTGGAGCACGTCCGCAACGCCGCCGCCGGCGTCGACCCGTACGCCTCGGTGCTCACGCTGACCGAGAACCGCCAGGCCAGCCAGTTCGTCAACGTCCAGCGCGGCCTCTACGTCGGCGCGGTGGTCACCCTGCTGCTGATCGGGGCCAGCATGCTGGTCGGCGTGCTGGAGCAGCTGCGGGAGCGCCGCCGGCTGCTGGCGATGCTGGTCGCGGTGGGCACCCGGCGCTCCACGCTGAGCTGGTCGGTGCTGTGGCAGAGCGCCGTGCCGGTGACGATCGGGCTCGCCCTGGCGGTGGTGTTCGGCCTCGGCCTCGGCGCGGTGCTGCTGCGCATGGTGCAGACGCCGGTGACGGTCGCCTGGCCGGCGCTGGGCATCTCCACCGGCCTCGGGGCGGCGGTCGTGCTGCTGGTCACCGGGCTCAGCCTGCCGGTGCTGTGGCGGCTCACCCGCCCGGACGGCATCCGCACGGAGTAGCGCGGTCTCCACGTGCGGTGGTTCGACGGCTGGCGGGCGCGGATCGCGGAGGTACAGTCCTCACGCAGCGAACGGCCCGGGCTCTTTCACTCCAGCTCCAGGGATCGTCGCAGCATCCCAGGTCAGAGGGATGCGATGGATTCTGAGATCCGACTCCCGCACTGGCAAGAAGTGGCGCAACGGGACACACGCGTCCGGCGGGCGGAAGGCGCTGCCACCCATGGTGCGGTGGTGGCGCCTTCCGGCTCGTCTCGCTACCTGCGCGAAGCCGACGGGCTGGACATCGCCGACCGCCTGCGTGAGCAGGTAAAGCGCTTCACCAAACTCCTCGCTCGAATCAGATGATCAGAAGTCCGCTCATGCCGATGAGGGGACGTTGGTGAGGTTGCTTTTCCGTAACTCGGTTGCGTGCTTGGCCCCCTCCATGGAGGGATGGGCCGTGTGGTGACTGAGATTCGTCCTGTCGAGCGTCACGAGGTTGTCGAGTATTTGCGGGCGCTGCCGTTCGCAAACGGGCTACCGAGCTGGGAGCCGTACCCCGCAGCGTGGCACGGCGGCGCGGAGGCTTGGCCGTGCCCGCGGCCGCCAGCGACTCGGGAGCAGCTGGAGTCGTGGGCCGATGAGTTGATGGAGGACGACACCTTCCGACCACAAGCGGCGATCGTGGACGGCAAGGTGGTGGGGGCCACGGCGATGCTGTCGCTCGAGGTGACCGCTCCAGGGCTGCGCGTGGTGCCCATGGGTGGCGTCACCGGCACCGGCGTCATCGCCACTCATCGGCGGCAGGGCCTGCTGCGGAGCATGATGCAGGCGATGTTCACCGATGCCCTTGAGCGTGGTGAGGCGATCGCCGAGCTCAGCGCGAGCGAGGGCAGCATCTATGGGCGGTTCGGGTTCTCCCCAGCGACGCTGCGCACCCGATGGGAGATCGAACGCTCGGACGCCCGGCTTGTCGACGCCGATCCTGACCTGGGCAGCCTGGAGTTGGTCGATGCAGCGACAGCGCGGGAGGTGTGGCCCGGGATCTTTGACTGGGTGCGACGGGCACGGGTCGGCGAGATCACGGCACCCAAGGGCCGCTGGGCGGGCCTGTCCGATGAGGCCAATGGCACCGACGGGCCGCTGCGATTCCTTATCCACCGCGACGCGGCAGGGCAGGTGGATGGCATCGCGAACTACCGCCTGCCGTGGTCGACAAACCCCGATGGGGTCGGCGTGCTGGTGGTCGAAGCGCTGGAGGCGCTCACCGATGAGGCCTACCGAGCCATGTGGTCCCTGCTGCTTGACTTCGACCTCACGCGCAAAGTCGTCGCCCCGACACGACCAGCCGACGAGCCTCTGCGCTGGATGCTACGCAACCCGCGAGCCATGCGCGTCACGCGGCAGTCGGACAACCTCTGGGTACGAGTCCTCGACCTTCCCAAAGCCCTGACCAGCCGCGGCTACGACACCGACGGCCACCTCAGGATCACCGTCGAGAAAGACCCAGAGTGCCCCCACAACATCGGTACGTGGGAACTTGAGATCAGCAAAGGTGAAGCCGAATGTCGGCGCGTTGATGGCGCCACGGACCTGACCCTAGACATACAGGCACTCGGATCGCTCTACCTCGGGGGGACGTCCGCCGCCGCCCTGGCTCGCGCCGGCAAGATCCGCCCACAAGAAGCGGATGCCCTGGCCACCCTTTCACGACTCTTCCGCACCGATCCCGAGCCTTTCAACTCGATCGGATTCTGAACCGATGGTGCATCCGCTCATGCCGCCGATCGGGCGTCGTGGTGAGCGACGGACGTGCGGTCTTCTCGATGGGATGCAGGGATGGCTTCTGCCTCTAGCCTGGATCGGACCAGCGCGTCTGCGCTGGAGCACGTAGGCGAGTCGTCGATAAGCTGAGCTCTCTGGGTGTTGGAGAGTGAGAGCGTGCGGCGGAAGATAGCTGTCATCGCGGAGCCCGGCGTGCTCGATGCCTGGGGCGCCGCAATGCTGTTCGGCGAGGCCATGGGGCTGCAGGCGTATAACGTCGGGAACCTCTGCCGAGCGGCAGTGCAGGGCGGCTCGGAATGGGGCCAGCGGTTCGCGGGTCACATGCAGGCCGGCGAGTTGGTACCAGACGAGGTGCTGGCCGAGTTCGTCGCGGACACGCTGGCACGGTCGCCAGGCTGCTGGGTGCTGTTCGGCTACCCACGGACCATTCGTCACGCCGAACTGCTGGCCGAACACGGCCATGCACCAGACATCGTCATCCAGGTGATGCTCGACGAGGACCGCATCGACCAACACTGGCGGCTGGCCGCAAGACGCGAACAGTTCCCGCAGATTCTCGCCGACCACCGGCTGCACGCGGCTCCAGTAAGGGCGTTTTATCACGCCTCTGACGCATTTCATGTACTGCAGCAGTCCGCATCGGTTGAGGAGCTCGCTGCCAATCTGCAGGCAATCGTGGTCAGTACCGGGAAGTAAGCCATCAGGTCCAAGCCGGTGTACTGATCTGCCGCCGACCGTGCGTCACCCAGCGGAGCCCTTGTCCACGGATGGCGGTGCGCGGTCGTGCCGAGTTGCGGGTGTCGGACGGGCTCACCGCCTCGCTCCCTCGCTCCGTCAGACCGGGGAGGTCGAGAGCGCCTCGGCGATCATTCGGTGGCCTTGGGCTTCGAACGGCTCGTCGCCTACTTGGTAAGCCCAGGCTGCGGTGCCAATCGCCTCGCGGACTCGGTTGCGGTGCCACCCGTCCGCCTCGCGGGGATCGCTCCCGTACCCGTCGAGAAAGGCTGCCTCGAGGTTCGGGGCGCGGCGGAAGTCCTGGACGGCCAGCCGGGCGAAGTCCGTGAATGCCGGACGCATCGCCGCACGACCGAAGTCGATGACGCCCATCACGTCGTCATGGACTAGCCAGTTCCGGGGCTGCCAGTCCCCGTGGGTGGGTACGAGGATCGCGGGCGGCGTCGGCCAGGCGGCGATCCCGGCTCGTAGTCGCTCCACGGTGGTCGCCGCGATCCGGTGTGGCTTGCAGAGCCACGCCAGTGACTTTTCGTTCTCGCGCCTCTCGTAATCGTCGTCCGTGACGACAGTCTGGGCGTGCAACAGGGCCAGCAGCTCGCCTGCCTGCCGATAGATGGAGGGATCGTCGGCGTGCTTGCTGCCGAGCACCAACTCGCCGGGCAGGTACCGGGTGACGAGGAGCTTCGCGTCCGCGCTGCCATGCACTAGAGTCGGCGCGCGGCCCCTGCTGGTCCACGGACGCAACCAGTTGAGATGGGCGTGGAGCTCCCGCTCGATGTGATGGTCGTCGTCGCCGCCAGCTTTGACGATGAATCGTGACCCGGCATGGGTCATCTCGAGGACAGTGGTCTCCACCAAGCCCCAGCTGTGGTCCCGCTCGACGGTCGCGCCCGGAAGCCACTGGTCCACCAGTGCCCGCTGCTGCGAAGAGAGGTCTCCGAACACAGAAGTCACAGTGGGATCCTATGAGGTGAACGACCGGGCCCGTCGAACAGTAGGTGGCGACCGCGCCGGACGTCCGCTCATGCTGCGTACGGCGCTGCGCGGAGCGTGATGCCCTCGGATGCTGCAGTGCTCACCCGGCGTTCGGCCAGGTTCTTGTCTCGGAGCGGCGGGATAAGACAGGGCCGTGAAGATGCGCTGGGGGTGTCTTGCTCATCCACCGCGTCGTACGAAGCCTGCCACCGAGGCCGGCAGTTCGTCCTGCGGCATGTCCTCGTAGCCAGGACGGGCGAAGTCAAACAAAAGCACGATGCGGTCGCTGGAGCCGTAGTTCCAGGCCTCATGCGTGACGGTGTCGTCGAAGACAAAGGTCTTGCCTTCGCGCCACTGCCGGGTCTCGTCGCCCACTCGCAGTGCGCAGTCCTCAGGCACGACCAGCCCGAGATGCGCACGGTAAACGGTCGTCACCCACCCCTGATGTGGCTTGATCTGGGTGCCAGGAGCCATCCGAGAAAACCCAGCGGTCGTCAGGTAAGGAATCTTCGTCAACGCGGAGGCAGTGGTCGGACAAGCTTCGAGCGCCTCCTCAATCCGTTCCCCGAAGGCGACAAGCCCGTACACGCTCCAGCCCAGGCCGTACATCTCGCGTTGCACCCACGGCTGATAGGTCTCCCGCGGCAGAGCAAGGCACTCATCCCGGATGGCCTCCCACCGTGCCCGAAGATCGGCCAGGAAGGGAAACTGCCGTTGGTCCACGAACATGAGACACCATCATGCACCAACGACGGGTGATGCGGGCTACGGCGCCGCCTCGTGACGATCGTGGCCCTCGTACGCACTCCAGCGGTAGACGCACGCTCATGCCGCTGACGGTGCCGCAGTCTGTTCCAGGCCCAGGGCGCGTTGGACGTCTTGTCGCATCTGCAGCTGGTTAGCAGTTCGGCTAGGTTGGCCACGTGGATGTCCAGGTACTGGAAGGTTCGTTCGTCGAGGTGCCGACTGCCGAGGGCGAGGGCGCGGGAATGGACCGCCGCGCATTCGGCGAGTTCGTCGGGCCTCGCGGCGAGTTGGCCTCGTACGCGTTCGGCTGGACCACGCGGTCGCAGCCCCACGTCGCCCGACTGTCGATCGGGATCGGTGCCGGCAATCCAGGTGGCGGGACGTTCCACGCCGTCCTGTTCCAGCACCAAGACGCTCATGCGTTCTCACTCATCGATGAGCCGTTCGAGCGGGTACCACAGGGCGGCCCGGATTTGACCGCAGAGCAGGCTCGATCCCATGAGGATCTGCCGTTCGTGTGGTGGGTTGCGGACCACGTCATGCGGCATGATCGACGCGCATGGTGGATGCGGCACTGGCTGGTGGGCACCGCGTGCATCCAGACCATCGAGGTCTTCGAGCGTCGCGAACCTGTTCTGCTGGTGAGCAACGAGGTTGACGACGGGCTCTGGCAACTTATCGGCGCTACGGACGCGGACAGCAGCACCGGCAGGATCGGCCACCTCCACCACGTCGTGGACGAAGATCCGACCTTGATCGACGTTCTCGACCTGCCGCCGGGAAGTAGCGCACAACGCGCCCGCCGCGGAGAACCTTGGACCGGCCACCCGACCACCCAGCCTGAGCCGATCGCGTAAGGGCTTCCCTGACCGGCGGCAGGCTCGGCGAGACGAATGCACACGCACTACTTTGCCGCGATCAGCTCGTTGCGCCGAGTAACAGCGAGCGCGGCGGCCGGTGCCCAGACCTACCGAATGCAGCGCGTGGCTCTGCCCACGGCGGAATGTCTTGAATCTGGAGGTGACGGTCGGAGAGGCTCAGGGCGTGCCTGAGCTGATAGACATCACGGTCGGTGACCTGCACTTCTCGTTGCGGGTATGGCAAGCCGTCGACAAGTACAAGACGCCCGCCGTGCTGCTTCATGCCACCGGAAAGACCGCAAGCGACTGGGACGTGATCGCCTCGGGCCTGTGTACGGAGCGGACCGTGTACGCCGTCGACCTGCGCGGCCACGGCGCCAGTGACTGGCCCGGTACGTACAGCCTGAAACTGTTCGCGCAAGACGTCATCGGCGTCCTGGACCAGCTGGACATCGGCGCGGTGGACCTGGTCGGCCATTCCCTCGGCGGTCTGGTGGCCTGCCGGGTGGCCGCCGAATGGCAGGGACACGTCCACAAACTCGTGCTTGAGGACATCGGTTACCCGCATCCTAGACCGCCGGGGCTTCCCGACCGTCCCGCAGGGGATCTGCCCTTCGACTGGCACATGGTGGAGCAGGTCCGGCCCGAGATCGACGATCCGGATCCAGGATGGGCCGACATCGTCGCCCGGATCACGGCACCCACTCTGCTCATCGGCGGCGGAGCAGCGAGCCATGTCCCCCAGGAGCACGTTGCCGAACTATCCGATCGTTTGGCCGACGCCCGGCTGACGACGATCGCGGCCGGCCATCTGGTGCACGAGACCGTTTCAGACGAGTACCTCAGGACCCTGATCGCATTCCTCACCCCGTGATCGACGCCCATCCGCTATCGCCGCCGAGCGAACGCGCTGGCTAGGCGTCCTCCTCGTCAAACGGCTCGTCACTCCACCGCCACCACGCCTCGTTGCCATCGATGTGAAGAAGGAACTCTGGAACCTCCTGGCCCTCCGGGTACCGAAGCGTCACGGCGTTTCGGACTGCCTCGTACGCGCGCTCCCAGGACTCGACATCCTCATCGATACCATCGAGCAGCCGCAGTTCCTCGGCGAAGAGCGGCCGGACCTCAGCGAGCCCCTCCCTCGGGTCGACACGAGCGTTCAGCCACGGGAAGTCGCCGCCGGTCACCACGAGATCAGCAAGTACCCCGCCGTCGTCGCGCCAGTGCAGCGTCCAAGCGCCGCCGTGATGATCGCTCACGATGACGACATTAGCGACTGCAGGGAATTCCCTGCCAACCCGTACCCGGCTTCGGCTTCGCCATTAGTCGCACCTCGGCCATGGTCAGATGCACGCTTCTGCCGCGATCAGGGCAACCCGCGAGCGGCTGGGACGCTGACTGCTGAGGTTCGTGCCGCTGCAGCGGTTATCGCAGCACTGGACGGACGGACCGTGCCCGGCAGTGCCGGGACGAGGGGTGCGCGGCGCTGAGGTGGGCCCGGGAGCGGGTGAAGGCGTACCGGCTGGCCGGCAACCTACCTGACCGGAGTGTCACGAGGGTGACTCGACGCGGGCGAGCAGCTCGGCGAGGTGCACGGCCCGCACGGCCGACCGGCGCCGGCGCAGCCCCGTGCGCAACTGCCGCAGGCAGCCCGGATTGACCGCCACCACCAGGTCCACCCCGCCGGCCTCGATCTCGTCGAGCTTCGCGTCCAGGATCCGCCGCGAGTCCTTCGGCCGCAGCAGCGAGTACGTGCCGGCGGCGCCGCAGCAGGTGGCCGCCGAGGGCAGCTCGACGTAGTCGGCGACCTGGCGCAGCAACGCCCGGGGCTCCGCGAAGACGCCGAGGCCGTTGCGCAGGTGGCAGGAGTCCTGGAGAGTGACCCGGGCCCGCCGCCCGCCCACCCGCAGCTCGGCTCCTGCGGGCCGGCCGGCGAGCCAGGTGGACAGCTCGCGCACCCGGTCCCGGCCGAGCACGGAGGCGAGGTGCGCGGCGCAGCCACCGGAGGTGGTGACGATGGGGCCCGGCAGGTCCGCGCCGAGGCGCTCGGCCAGCCGCTCGCCCCCGGCCAGGTCGCCGTTGTGCGCGTGCAGCGCGCCGCAGCAGCCCTGGACGGTGGGGACGGCCAACTCGGGGGCGAGCGCGTGCGCCGCCCTACTGACCGCCGGATAGAGCCCCCGCTCGACGCAGCCCAGCATGAGCTGCGCACCCGCCCCGCCTGCGGCGGCGGATCCGGGGGCTGCCACCAGCGCGGGTGCCGCACCCGAGGCCGGCGCGGTCGGGGTCGGGGTGGCGGCGCGGCCGCGGGCGGCGCGGCGGACGAGGCCGGACAGCCGCAGCAGCCAGCGTTGCTCGACGAAGAGCATCAGCGCCCGGGCCACCAGCGGTCGCCGCCAGCCCCGCCACTGGTGCACCCGCCACTGCTCCAGCAGGCTGCCGTACTCCACCCCGGCCGGGCAGACCGGCTCGCAGGCCCGGCAGCCCAGGCAGAACGAGGCCTGCTCGGCGAGGGTGCCGTCGTCCGGGGGCAGGGTGCCGTCCTGCAACGCCCGCATCAGCGTGATCCGGCCGCGCGGCGAGGACGCCTCGTCGCCGGTCATCGCGTACGTCGGGCAGGCCGGCAGGCAGAACCCGCAGGAGATGCAGCGGGACAGCTGCTCCGGGTCGAACACGTCGCCGGTCATGAGCCCAGCTTTCCGGGGTTGAGGATGCCCGCCGGGTCGAAGGCGCTCTTGATCCGGCGCAGCAGGGCGAGCTGGTCCTCGCCGAGGCGGGTGGCGAGGAACGGCAGTTTCGCCGCCCCCACCCCGTGCTCGCCGGTGATCGTGCCGCCGAGGTCGATGGCGGCGGCGAAGACGTCGGCGAAGGCCGCCTCGGCCCGGCGTACCGCGTGGTGGTCCTCGGCCGAGTCGAGCACGCAGGTGGGGTGCAGGTTGCCGTCGCCGGCGTGGCCGAAGGTGGCGATGGCGACGCCGTGCCGGGCGGCGATGGCGTCGATCCGGTCGACCATCTCGGCGATGCGCGGCCGGGGCACGGTCGCGTCCTCCAGGATGGTCACCCCGCCCCGGCGGGACAGCGCCGGCAGCGCGCAGCGCCGGGCGGCCAGCAGCGCCTCGGCCTGGGCGACCTCGCGGGCCGTGGTGACCTCCACCGCGCCGGCCTCGACGCAGGCCGCGCCGATCCGGTCCAGGTGGGCGGCGACGAGGTCGGGCGGGCCGTCGTCGCCGAAGAGCAGCAGGGCACCGGCGTCGGTACGCAGCCCCAGGTGGGCGAAGTCCTCCACGGCGTCGATGCAGGCCCGGTCGAGGAACTCCAGTGTCGCCGGCACCACCCCGGCCCGGATCACCCGGGCGACCGCCTCCCCCGCGTCGGCCAGCGTCGGGAAGTACGCGACCCCGGTGTTCGCCGACGCCGGAGCGGGCAGCAGGGCCACGGTCGCCTCGGTGATCACGGCGAGGGTGCCCTCGGAGCCGGTGAGCAGCCGGGTCAGGTCGTAGCCGGCGACGTCCTTCCACAGCCGGCCGCCGGTGCGGATCACCTCGCCGGTGGGCAGCACCGCCTCCAGGCCCAGCACGTAGTTGCGGGTCACGCCGTACTTCAGGCCGCGCAGCCCGCCCGCGCAGGTGGCGATGGTGCCGCCGACCGTGGCGACGGTCCGGCTGCCGGGGTCGGGCGCCCAGAGCAGGCCCTGCGCGGCGGCGGCGTCGGCGAGGGCGGCGCTGGTCACGCCCGGTTGCGTCCGGGCGAGCAGTTCGTCCCCGCTGACCTCGAGGATGGCGTTGAGCCGGGTCAGCACCAGCACGATCCCGCCGCGCAGCGGCACCGTGGCGGCGCACAGGTTGGAGCCCGCGCCGCGGGGCACCACGGGCACCCGGTGCCGGGTGGCGAGTGCCAGCACCGCGGCGACCTCGGCGGTGTCGGCCGGGAAGACCACCGCGTCCGGGCGGTGCGAGAACAGCGGCGTCGCGTCGCGCGCGTACGCCACGAGGTCGCCGGCCGCGTCGTGCACGTGCGACGGACCGACGATCCCGCGCAGCTCGGCGAGGACGGTCGCGGACAGCGCCATGCCCACCCTTCCCTGTAGCTTTTTGCCGGCTCGCGACCGGCTGCCTGGCGACAGTTTTCACCGATCATAGAGAGCCGGCGGGGCTGGGTGAAGACGGCGGGCCGCCCGGCCCACGTCCGGGTCACCGCGCTCACGGCCCGCTGCGGACCCGGCGCCGACGGTCCGGATCGGGTCGGTCGTCAGCGCGGCGGCAGGTGCTCGTGCAGCGCGGCGAACTCGGCCACCGTGAGGAAGGACGGATTGGCCCCCTGCGGCTGCCGGAGCACCTCCGCGCCGGCCAGCCGCGCGTCGCCCCGGAAGGACTCCCGGGGCACCCGGTGCGCCTCGTCGAGGACCGTCAGGTCCAACGGCACCGTCCAGGCCGCGCCCGGCTCCCCCGGCACCGCGGCGGCGGCCACCAGCCCCACGCCCCAGACGCCGTACGCGAGCCGGCCGCGGCTGCCACTGGCCCAGAGGACCACCGGCTGACCTGGGCGCATCAGCCGGGCCCGGTAGCCGGGGCGTACGCACCAGCCGGTCACCCGCGGGTCACGGGCGAAGCGGCCGGCCAGGTCGACCCGGTCCGCGTTGCCCTTGATCAGCCACGCGCCGAGGTCGTCGAGGTGCACCCGTCGGTCGGTCACCCCCTCATCCTCGCCCGGATCCCGGCCGGCCGCCCGACCGGCCGGGACCCGTCGTCAGGCGACGTGGCGCAGGTAGCCCGCGACCGACGCGTCCAGGACCTCGCGGCCGGGCCGGGCCCACACCTCGGCCGAGAAGACCTCCACCTCCACCGGCCCGGCGTAGCCGGCCGCGTCGACGGCCTCCCGCAGCCGGCGCAGCTCGATGCAGCCGTCACCGGGCAGGGCCCGGCCGAGCAGCACCCCCTCGGGCAGCGGGGTGACCCAGTCGCACACCTGGAACGCGGCGATCCGCGCTCCCGCCCGGGCGATCTGCGCGTACACCGTGTCGTCCCACCACACGTGGTACGCGTCGACGACGACCCCGACCACGCCCGGGTCGAACCGCTCGGCGATGTCGAGCGCCTGGCCGAGGGTGGACACCACGCAGCGGTCGGCGCTGAACATCGGGTGCAGCGGCTCGATCGCCAGCGTCACCCCCGCCGCCGCCGCGTGCGGGGCCAGCTCGGCGACGGCGTCGGCGACCTGCCGGCGGGCGCCGTCGATGTCCCGGCTGCCCGAGGGCAGCCCGCCGGAGACCAGCACCAGGACCGGGGTGCCGAGGGTGGCGGCCTCCTCGATGGCGCGCAGGTTCTCCTCCCGCCAGCCGTCGGCGGTGAAGAAGCCGCCCCGGCAGAGCGACGTGACCTCCAGGCCCGCGTCGCGGACCAGCTTCGCGGCGCGGGCCAGCCCGTACTCGGCCACCGGCTCCCGCCAGAGCCCGATCCCCGGCACGCCGGCGGCGACGCAGCCGGCGACCACCTCGGGCAGCGGCCAGTGCTGCGACGTGGCCTGGTTGAACGAGAACCGTTCCAGCCCACTCACTGGTCCGCCTTCCGTTCGCGACTGCGGGGCTCGCAGACCCGGCTCACTCCTCGCGCTCACTGGTCGACCCCCGCCACCGTGAACAGCGCCCGCGCGCGGGCGGCGGCCAGGTCCGCGTCGGGCAGCAGCCCGGCGGCGTCGGCGAGGGTGAGCAGGGTCGCCAGGTGCGCCGGCGAGCGGCCGGACTGCGCGCCCCCGACCATCGTGAAGTGGTCCTGGTGCCCGGTCAGCCAGGCCAGGAAGACGATGCCCGTCTTGTAGTGCCAGGTGGGCGCCGCGAAGATGTGCCGGGCCAGGGGCACGGTCGGGCCGAAGATCCGGTCGTACGCCGCCAGGTCCCCCGAGTCCAGCGCGGCGAGCGCGGCGGCGGCGGCCGGCGCGATCGCGGCGAACACCCCGAGCAGCGCGTCGGAGTGGCCGCTCGCGTCGCCCCGGATCAGCTCCGGGTAGTGGAAGTCGTCGCCGGTGTAGAGGCGCACCCCGGCGGGCAGCCGGCGGCGCAACGCCACCTCGCGGCCGGCGTCCAGCAGGGAGACCTTGATGCCGTCCACCCGGCTGTCGTGGGCCTTGATCAGCTCGACGACGGCGTCGGCGGCCTCGTCGAGGTCGGCCGACCCCCAGTAGCCCGTCAGCGCCGGGTCGAACATCGGACCGAGCCAGTGCAGCACCACCGGCTCGTCGGCGGCGCTCAGCAGCTCGTCGTACACCCGCAGGTAGTCCTCCGGGTCGCGGGCGGCGGCGGCCAGGTGGCGGCTGCACATCAGCACCGGGCGGGCCCCTGCGGCCCGCACGTCGTCGAGCTGCTCGCGGTAGGCGCGGGCGACCTCGGCCAGGGTGGCCGGGCCGGGCGGGAGCTGGTCCGTGCCGACCCCGGCGACGATCCGCCCGCCGACCGCGCGGGCCTCGGCCGCGCTGCGCCGGATCAGCTCGCGGGTGGCCGGGTAGTCCAGGCCCATGCCGCGCTGCGCGGTGTCCATCGCCTCGGCCACCCCGAAGCCGTACGACCACAGGTGGTGCCGGAAGGCCAGGGTCCGGTCCCAGTCCAGCACCGCCGGGGCGCCGGGGACGTTCTCGGCCGTCGGATCGGCCACCACGTGCGCGGCGGCGTACGCGATCCGGCTGCTCGGCGGCCCGGCGGGGCGTGGGAAGCCGACGCCCCCGGCCAACCGGTACCGCCGCCCACCCGGCAGCACCACCTCATTGCTCGCGCTCACAGCGCCACCTCCGTTCGCGACTGCGGGGCTCGCAAACCCGGCTCACTCCTCGCGCTCACAGGTTCAGCTCCGGGATGTCGAGGCGGGCGCCCTCGCGCGCCGAGCGCAGGCCCAGCTCGGCGAGCTGCACGCCGCGCGCGCCGGCCAGGAAGTCCCACGGGAACGGCTCGTTGGCGACGACGTGCCGCAGGAACGCCTCCCACTGCACCTTGAAGCCGTTGTCGAACTCCTCGTTGTCCGGCACCTCCATCCACTGTGACCGGAAGGGCTCGGTGACCGGCAGGTCGGGGTTCCACACCGGCTTCGGGGTGACCGCCCGGTGCTGCACCCGGCAGCTGCGCAGCCCGGCCACGGCGCTGCCCTCGGTGCCGTCGACCTGGAACTCGACCAGCTCGTCGCGGTGCACCCGGACGCACCACGAGGAGTTGAGCTGCGCGACCACGCCACCGTCGAGCTCGAAGATGCCGTACGCGGCGTCGTCGGCGGTCGCCGGGTAGGTGCGGCCCGCCTCGTCGACCCGCTGCGGCACGTGCGTGGCGGTGAGGCAGGAGACCGTACGCACCCGGCCGAAGAGCTCCTCCAGCACGTACTGCCAGTGCGGGAACATGTCCACGACGATGCCGCCGCCGTCCTCGCTGCGGTAGTTCCAGGACGGGCGCTGGGCCGGCTGCCAGTCGCCCTCGAACACCCAGTAGCCGAACTCCCCGCGCACCGACAGGATCCGGCCGAAGAAGCCGCCGTCGATGAGCCGCTTGAGCTTGCGCAGCCCGGGCAGGAAGAGCTTGTCCTGCACCACCCCGGTACGCACGCCGGCGGCGCGCGCCGCCCGGGCCAGGTCGAGGGCGCCCTCGGTGTCCTCGGCCAGCGGCTTCTCGGTGTAGATGTGCTTACCGGCGTCCAGCGCCCGGCGGATCGCCTTCTCCCGCTGCTGGGTGACCTGGGCGTCGAAGTAGATCTCGACGTCGTCGCGGGCCAGCGCCGCGCTCAGGTCGGTGGTCCAGTCGGTCAGCCCGTGCCGCTCGGCGATCTCGCGGAGCTTGGTCTCGCTGCGCCCGACCAGGACGGGCTCGGGCCAGATCGACGTGCCGTCGGCCAGGGGCACGCCGCCCTGCTCGCGGATGGCGAGCAGGGAGCGCACCAGGTGCTGCCGGTAGCCCATCCGGCCGGTGACGCCGTTGACGATGATGCCTATCGACCTGCGGGTCATGGTGTTCCTTCCCTCCGCGGGCGCCTCCGACCGGGACGGCGGCGGGCGGCGACCTGTTCCACGCCTGCGCCGCCGCCGGGAGGCCCCCGGCGACGATTTTCAGGCAAGCGCTTTCCTGGGCAGCGTAGGGAACGCCTCCCTCCTCAGGCAAGGGGCTGTCCGACCCGTCTCGCGGCCGGTGCGGCCCGCCGGGCCACGCGGGCGGGCGCCGGGGCGGGGAAGCGCTTTCGCTGCGGTACGGTGACGATGGCCGGCACCGGGGCGCGGCCGTCGAGAAACGACCGAGGGGGCGGCAGTGGCGACCCTGTCCGACGTGGCCCGGCGGGCGGGGGTCTCGCCCGCGACCGCCTCCCGGGTGATCAACGGCAGCAGCAAGCCCGTCACCGAGGAGCTCCGCGAGCGCGTGCTGCGCGCCGTCGCCGAACTCCAGTACGTGCCGAACGCGCACGCCCAGCTGCTGGCCCGCTCGCACCGCGTGGCGGTGGGCGTCATCGTGCACGACGTCTCCGACCCGTACTTCGCCGAGATCACCCGGGGCCTGCAACGGGTCGCCACCGACCAGGGCCGGCTGCTGATGATCTGCAACAGCTACCGCGACCCGGACCGCGAGCTGGAGTACGTCGAGCTGCTGCGCGGCCAGCAGGTCGCCGCGATCATCCTGGCCGGCTCGGGCTACCACGACGCCACCTTCACGCGGCTGCTCAACGAGAAGCTCGCCGCGTACGAGGCGACCGGCGGACGGGTCGCGGTCATCGGCCGGCACGAGCACTCCGGCGACGCGGTGATGCCGGACAACCGCGCCGGCGGCCGGTTGATCGGCGAGGAGCTGTACGAACTCGGTCACCGGGCGATCGGGGTGGTGGCCGGGCCGGCGGTGCTCACCACCACCACCGACCGGCTCACCGGCCTGCGGGAGTCCCTCGCCGCACACGGGCTGAGCCTGCCCGAGCACCGCGTCCGGCACGCCGAGTTCGACCGCGACGGCGGCGTCGCCGCCACGGCCGCGCTGCTCGACGCCGACCCCGAGCTGACCGCCGTCGTGGCCCTCAACGACTCGATGGCGATCGGCGCGCTGGCGCTGCTGCGCTCCCGGTCGGTGGCGGTGCCCCGGCAGGTGTCGGTCATCGGCTTCGACGACATGCCGATCGCCCGGGACGTCACCCCGGCACTGACCACCGTCCGGCTGCCCCTGGTCGAGATGGGGGCCCGCGCGATGTCGCTGGCGCTCGACCCGGGGGCCGCGGCGCCCCGCGTCGAGGTGCTGCCCGCCGAGGTGGTGCGCCGGGACAGCACCGGGCCGGCCCCGTCGGCCCCGGTCCGCCCACGGGCGGGGGGATCCGGCGCGTCAGCCGGCTGACGACCCACGTCTTCGCCGACCGGCCGCCGCCGGAGGCGCCCAGGGCGGGCCTACGCGCCGACGTGAAGCAGGTCGCGGCGCGGGGAGGCACGCGACAGGACCACGGGGCGCGGCCGGACGTAGGGCGTGTTCCCGCCGCCGTTCACCGCAGCAGCAGGAACGTGGGGGCGGCGATGAGCGTCCCCACGACGGTGCCGGCGGCCACCTGACCGACGGTGTGGTCGCGCAGGCGCACCCGCGACCAGCCGACCAGCGCCACCACGGGCGCCGAGGCGAGCAGCGCCGGTCCGAACTCGATCACGAGCACGGCCGCCGCGCCCGCCGCCACGGCCGCGTGGATGCTGAGCTTCCACGCCAGGTTGACCACGGTCACGGCGAGGCCGAGGGCGAACATGACGACGACCATCGCCAGGACGGGGCGCGGGGCGCCGAACCCGATCATCACGGCGAGGCCCACCAGCACGGACAGCAGCCCGTACGCCAGTGGCCGCCGGCGCTGTTCCCGTCGCCTGATGTGGTGGTCGGTCAGCCGGCCCCGGCGGACGCCCCACCAGATCAGGCTGTTGGGGATGATCGAGCAGAACAGGGAGCCGACCAGGGCCCAGGCGAGGCCCACCTCGACGGGCGACGCGGCGTGCAGGCCCACGACGACGGGCATCAGCGCGGCCAGCAGCGCCGGGGCGAAGACCTCGGTGGCGGCGCGGGCGAGCCGCCTGCCGGTACGGCGGTCGGGGCGGTCGATGACGTCGTGCACGGTCCACATTCTGCCGGCCGCCCCCGGCGGCGCGGCGTGCACGGGCTCAGATGATGAAGTGGGTCCAGTAGGCGAGCCAGGTGACGAAGAGCGCGCCCTGCAGCAGGGCCAGGGCGGCGGTCAGCCAGGCGTCGGCGCCCGCGTGCCGGGCCCAGCGGGCCAGCACGAGGGCGACCGGGAAGACGGCCAGCAGATAGCGCAGCAGGCTCTTGTACACCGGCGGGCCCATCGACAGCGGCACCAGGACCATGGTCAGCCCGTACACGAGATAGGGCAGCCCGAGTCGGCGGGCGCCCGCGAGCAGCACCGCCAGCACCAGCACGGCGACCCACACCCGCAGGGCGTCGCGCGGCGGGCTGCCGGTCAGGCCGTGCCACAGCACCGCCAACGGGTTCTGCACCCGGATGCCCCAACCCGTCTCCTGGGCGTGCTTGTAGGCGAACCAGTCGCCGCTCTGCCACCGGCAGAACGCCATGAACGCCAGCCAGCCGGCGGGCACCAGCGCCAGCGGCCAGCCGACGCGCACGTACGCCCACCACGCGCGCGGGCCCAGCCGGTAGCCGTGCTGCCGTAGCAGCACCAGGGCCAGCGGGAGCACGACGAGGAACCCGACCGAGCGGCTCGTCGCCAGGAAGAAGCCGACGACGCCCACGAGCAGCCAGCGCCGCCGCTCGGCGTAGTGGAAGGCGGCGAGCGCGAGGCAGAGGAACAGCGACTCGGTCAGCGCCGCCTGGAACAGGAACCCGGCCGGCAGCAGCACGAGGTAGCGGACGAACCGGCGGGCGGAGGCGTCGTCGCCGAGCAGCCGCTCGCCCAGCCGGTGGGCGTAGAAGAGCATCAGCAGGAACGCGACGTTCGCGACGAGCAGCAACGCCAGCGCGGTGTCCCCGCCCAGCAGCGGGGCCAGCGGACGGGCCAGGAACGGATAGAGCAGGGGAAAACCGAAGTCGGGCCACGGCTCGTCGAGCGGGAGCTGCGCCAGGCGGTCGTAGAGGAAGGAGTCCCAGGCGAACCAGAGCGCGAGCGCGCGGTGCCCGGAGACCGCCCGCTGCTGCTCGCGCATCGTCGTCTCGTCCGGCGGCGGGGCCCAGGGCACGTCGTCGAAGGCGCTCAGCGCGAGCACCCCGAGGGCGCTGAGCACGATCTTCGTACCGAAGAAGACCGCGAGGACGAACAGCCACGGCGCCGGCATCCGGCCGGCGGCCCGCGACGCCGCCCGCCGCAGGTCGTGCCCGCGCCCGGCCAGCCGGGCGGGCAGCGCGCGCCACCGCCGGTCCGAGACGGCCCGCCCACTGTCCATCACGCGTCTCCCGGTCCGGCGGCCCGACCGGAGCCACATCCCCGTTCCGGGACCGTTGACACGTCGGCGCGATCCCGGCCCGGAACCGGGCGCCGGGCGCGTCGCGGCGCGTCCCGGGCGCTCCGCCCGTCGGGTTGTGCCGGGAGCGGACGGGAATCCGGGGTGAGTTCGGGCCGGCGCCGGGTAAGCGGGCCGCCTCCGGGAGGCGGAAGCAGGGGGCGACGGGCATGGGCGAAGAGCACGGCACGGTGGTCATCGGCGCTGGGCCGGCGGGCCTGACGGCGGCGTACGAGTTGCTCCGGCGCGACAGCGCGGTCCGGGTGTTCGAGGCCGACGAGGTGGTGGGCGGGATCAGCCGTACCGTCGAGCGGGACGGGTGGCGCTTCGACATCGGCGGGCACCGGTTCTTCACGAAGGTGGCCCGGGTCGAGGAGTTCTGGCACGAGATCCTGCCCGACGAGGACTTCCTGCTGCGGCCCCGGATGAGCCGGATCTACTACCGGGGCGCCCTGTTCGACTACCCGCTGAGCGCGGCGAACGCCCTTCGTAACCTCGGCGTGCGGGAGGCCGCGCTGTGCATGGGTTCGTACGCGCGGGCCCGGCTGCGCCCGCCCAAGGACCAGTCGCACTTCGAGGGCTGGGTCTCGGCCCGGTTCGGCTGGCGGCTCTACTCGATGTTCTTCAAGACGTACACCGAGAAGGTCTGGGGGATGCCGGCCGACCGGTTGCAGGCCGACTGGGCCGCCCAGCGGATCAAGAACCTGTCGCTGGCCAAGGCGGTCCGCAACGCGGTGCTGCCCCGACGCAACCGCAAGGACGTGACCAGCCTGATCGAGGAGTTCCAGTACCCGAAGCTCGGCCCGGGCATGATGTGGGAACGCTGCGCCGAGGAGGTGCGCCGGCGCGGGGGCCGGGTGGACACCGGCACCTGGGTGACCGCCGTGCACCGGGACCCGGAGCGCCGCCGCGCCGTCGCCGTGACCGTCAACGGGGCAGGCGGGCAGCGTACCGAGCCGGCGGAGCACGTCGTCTCCTCGATGCCGATCTCCGAGCTGGTCGCCGCGCTGCGCCCGGCGGCCCCGCCGGAGGTGCTGGCCGCCGCGGCCGACCTGCGGTACCGGGACTTCCTGACCGTCGCGCTGGTGGTGCCGGAGGAGTTCTCGTTCCCGGACAACTGGATCTACGTGCACGACCCGGCGGTGCGGGTCGGCCGGATCCAGAACTTCGGCTCCTGGTCGCCGCACCTGGTCAAGGACGGCCGCACCTGCCTCGGGCTGGAGTACTTCGTGTTCGAGGACGACGAGACCTGGCGTACGCCGGACGCCGAACTGGTCGCCGCCGCGACGGCCGAGTTGGAGCGGCTCGGCCTGGTCCGGCCGGGGGTGGTCGAGGCCGGGTACGTGGTGCGGATGCCGAAGGCGTACCCGGTCTACGACGAGCGCTACCAGCACAACGTCGACGTGATCCGGGACTGGCTGGCGCGCGAGGTGCCCAACGTCCACCCGGTGGGCCGCAACGGCATGCACCGCTACAACAACCAGGACCACTCGATGCTGACGGCGATGCTCACCGCCGAGAACATCGCCTGCGGCACCCGCCACGACGTGTGGTCGGTCAACGTGGAGCAGGACTACCACGAGGAGTCGAGCCACGACGGGGACGGCCACCGGGGCACCGGCCGGGACGCGCCCGTCGTACCGGCCCGGCCCGCCGTCCCGGTCGGCACGACGCTCGACGGTGCCGGCGGCGGTGCCGGTGCCGGTACTGGCGGCGGCACCGCCCGGTTGGACCGGCCGGCCCACGTGCGCCTCGGCTGAGCCGCCGAAGTGACGCAGGCTCCGCGTGGCGGTCAGCCGGCGAGCTGGTCGCGGCGGCGGGTGAGGTAGGCCCGCTCCGCGGGGTTGCCGGCGAGACCGATGGCCCGGTCGTACGCGGTCCGCGACTCGCCGCCGCGCCCGAGCCGCCGCAGCAGGTCGGCGCGCGCGGCGTGGAAGGCGTGGTAGCCGTCGAGGGCCTCGGCGAGCCGGTCGATCTCGGCGAGCCCGACGCCGGGGCCGTCGACCTCGGCGACCGCGACCGCCCGGTTGAGCCGCACGATCGGTGAGGGGTCGAGCAGCGACATGCGCCCGTAGAGGGCGACGATGGTGGACCAGTCGGTGTCCCGGGTGGACGCGGCGTCGGTGTGGACCGCGTTGATCGCGGCCTGCAGCTGGTAGCGCCCGGGTGGGTCGCCGCCGGCCGCCACCGCCTCGATGCGCTCGCGGAGGAGGGCGTTGCCCTCGGCGATGAGGGTGGGGTCCCAGGCGCCGCGGTCCTGCTCGGCGAGGGTCACCAGCTCCCCGGTGCGGGACACGCGCGCCGGCCGCCGGGCGTCGGTGAGGAGCATCAGGGCGAGCAGGCCGGTCACCTCGCCGTCGTCCGGGAGGAGGGCCCGGAGCAGGCGGCCGAGACGGATCGCCTCCTCGGTGAGGTCGACGCGCACCGGGTCGTTCCCCTCGCTGGCCAGATAGCCCTCGTTGAAGACGAGGTAGACGACCGCGAGCACGCCGGCGAGCCGTTCGCGGATGTCGTCGGCCGAGGGCACCCGGTAGGGGATGCGCGCCGCCTTGATCTTCGCCTTGGCGCGGGTGATCCGTTGCGCCATGGTGGTCTCCCGCACCAGGAAGGCGCGGGCGATCTCGGGCACGGTGAGGCCGCCGAGCAGGCGCAGGGTGAGCGCCACCCGGGCCTCCGACGCGAGCGCGGGGTGGCAGCAGGTGAAGATCAGTCTCAGCCGGTCGTCCTCGACCGGGCCGGTCGGCTCAGCGGGCGTGTCGTCGTACATGAGCCGGGCCGCCTGGTGCTTGGCGTCGCGCTGTGACTCGCGACGGAGCCGGTCGATCGCCTTGCGGGTCGCGGTGGTGGCGAGCCAACCGCCGGGATTGGACGGTACGCCCTCGCGCGGCCACCGCTCCGCGGCCGTCACGAACGCCTCGGCCGTCGCCTCCTCGGCGACGTCGAGATCGCCGAAACGGCGCGCGAGGCCGGCGACCACCCGCGCCCACTCCTCGTGGTGGGCACGGGTGATCGCCTGCTGGACGGTGAGAACGGTCATGACTCCGGCAGCGCTCGGACGGATTCCCCGGTTCGGAAGGGACGCACCTCGACCGTACCGCGACACGCTCTCGATCCCTCGACGGCGAGGGCCAGGGCCGCGTCGCGTGGACGGACAGCAGGTATCCGGGCACCACGCTCACTTCTCCCCGGAGCCGTTACGCCGGGCGCGCCCCGGGGCCTCGGAACCGGTGCACCTCCTGTGGCCAGTCGAGCGCGGTCGCGAGCCTGCCGGCCCAGTATCGCGCCGCCTCGTCGTCGGGCACGTCCACGACGGCGAAGCCGCCGAGGTGCTCCTTGGTCTCGACGTACGGGCCGTCGGTGAAGACGGGCCTGCCGTCGACCGATTCGACGCTGCACACCGCGGTGGACCGGTCGAGCCCCCCGTTGCTGAAGAGCAGGACGCCCGCGGCCTGCATCTCCCCCATCACGGCCCAGCTGGCCTTGCTCTTCTCGCGGATCTCCTCCGCCGTGTGTGGTGGCACCCACTCGTCGTTGAAGGTGATCAGGTACTCCGTCATGGTCGTCTCCTCCCGGTCCCGGACGAGGGCCCTGCCCGGCTCCTCGTGTCCGACGGCCCGGCCGGCCGCCGCACACCGGTTCCACGAACGGCTGCGCCCCGATACGACACCATCCCGGAAATCGCGCGGGCCCGGGACCGCGGCGCGCCGACCCGGGCCACCGGTCAGCGGCGGCCGGCGGCCAGGGCGACGAGGTACTGCCCGCCGCCCGCGTCGACGCTCGCGGTCACCGGCAGTCCGGGCACCAGCCGGGAGAACCGGTCGACCAGCCAGTCCGCCGCCTCCTGGGCGTCCTTCCTGCTCGGACAGCGGGCGACCAGCTCGCGACCGCCCTTGCGTTCGAGTCGCTCGGCGACGGTGATCAGTGGCGCGGGCTCCACCACGTGCAGGTGGTCCGGCCAGGCGATGACCACCTTGACCGCGCCCTTGCGGGTGTTGCAGGCCCGGTGCGCGAGTCGCTCGGCGACCTTGGCCTTCTTGTCGGCGGTGCGGCTGTCGACGCTGGGACCGCGCGGGTCGTTCACCGACATGTCGGCGTCGACCGGCTCGTCGCAGACCCAGCACCGCCAGCCGTCACGCCTCGCGACGTCATCGAGGGAACTCATCCGAGCAAACTAGCCTGCCAGCCGCCGGCCGGCGACGATCCGGCCACGACCCGGCCTCCGGACCGACTCCGCCGAGGTCCGTCAGCCGTTGCTGGCGGCGCTCTGGGATGCTTCATCCATGCCTTCCTACCCGCCCACCTTCGCCGACCAGGTCGTCGCCCAGCCGGCCCGGGACCAGTTCGAGGCGTTCCTCGACGAGCACCGCGACGCGCTCAACGGCTGCCTGGACGGGCTGACGGAGCAACAGGCGCGCCGCTCGCTGGTGGCCTCCCGGACCACGCTGCTGGGTCTCGTGAAGCACGTGACCTTCGTCGAGAAGGTCTGGTTCGACGAGGCCGTCACGTGCCGGTCGCGCGCGGAGATCGGGATCCCCGCGACGCCGGACGAGTCGTTCATCCTCACTGACGACGACACGATCGCCACCGTCCGGCGCGCACACCGCGAGGCCTGCGAGGCGTCACGCCGCGCGACGGCGTCCCTGGGCCTGGACGACGTCCTGCCCGGGAACCGGCGCGGCCCGCTTCCGCTGCGGTGGGTGTATCTGCACGTGCTGCGCGAGCTCGCCCAGCACTGCGGGCACGCCGACATCCTCCGGGAGCAGCTCGTCGACGGGTAGTGCGCGGACGTCCGCCCCGCCGTCCCCGGGCCGCCGGGCGCCCCCTCCCCGCCGGTAAACGCCTTGCCACCGCGCCCGGGCCGTCCCTAGCATCCGCCGGATGCGGATCCGCGAGTTCCACGAGTCCGACTGGGCCCAGGTGTGGCCGATCGTCCAGGAGGTGGTCCGGGCGTGGGAGACCTTCCCCTACGACCCGGAGCTGACCGCCGAGCAGGCGTACGACATGTGGGTGGAGGCCGCGCCCGGCCGGACGGTGGTCGCGGTCGACGGCGACGCGGTGCTGGGCACCGCGAAGATGGGCACCAACCGCCCCGGGCCGGGCGCGCACGTCGCCACCGCGAGCTTCATGGTGGCCCGCGCGGCGCGCGGGCGGGGCGTCGGCACCGCGCTGTGCCGGCACGCGGTCGACTGGGCCCGCGGGCGGGGGTACGCCGGCATGCAGTTCAACGCCGTGGTGGCGAGCAACGTCACCGCCGTGGAGCTGTACCGGCGGGAGGGGTTCGACGTGGTGGGCACGGTGCCCGGGGCGTTCCGGCATCCCACCCTCGGACGGGTGGGCCTGCACGTGATGTACCGGGAGTTCTGAGCAGCCGGCCGGACGCCGCGCGCCGCGTCCCATCGGGGCGGGACGCGGCGCGTGGTGGGCATCGTCAGGCGGTGGCCGAGGCGACGGCCTCGGCGCGCAGGTTGTCCTCGGAGGCGCCCCGGCGCCAGTAGCCGGAGAAGGTGACGTGGCGGCGGTCCAGGCCGCGCTCGCCGACGAGGTGCCGGCGCACCGAGCGCACCATCGAGGACTCGCCGGCGATCCAGGCGTACGGGCTGCCGGCCGGCAGCCGGGCGGCGCGCACCGCGTCCGCCAGCAGGGTGCTGCCGGGGGCGGTGTTGCCGCGCACGATCCAGCGCACCTCGGCCCGCGCCTCGGTGGGCAGTTCCTGGATGTCTCCCGCGTCGGGGACCTCGATCCAGGCCCGCACCGGGGTGCCCGGCGGCAGCCAGGCCAGGATCCCGGCGGCGGCCGGCAGCCCGGTCTCGTCGGCCACCAGCAGGACGGAGTCCGTGCCGACCGGGGGCCGGAAGCAGACACTGCGGTTGTCGTGCACGGCCGGGCCGAGCAGCACCACCCGGTCGCCGGGCAGGGCGTGCCGGGCCCAGCGGGAGGCGGGGCCGGTGTCGCCGTGGCTGACGAAGTCGATGTCCACCTCGGCCACCTCGGGGCGCTGCTCCCGGATGGTGTACGAGCGCATCACGGCGCGCACGTCGGGGTCCATGGCCCGGTAGGCGCCGAACCAGTCCTCCCCCGCCCCGACGGGGAGCACCGGCTCGGGCTGACCGGGGTGCGGCAGGAACAGCGAGACGCTCTGGTCCCTGCCGCCACCGGCGAAGTCGGCCAGCTCCGGCCCGCCGAAGGTGACCCGGACCAGGGAGGCGCCGACGCGGCGGGCGCCGACGACCTGCGCGGCGAAGAGGCGGTACTGCACGGCGACGGCGGTGGTCACGACGTGACCTTCTTCGCGCCCTTGATGGCGGTGGCCAGGTTCTCCAGCAGCGGCGCGGCGCCCGCGTACGAGAAGCGGGGCACGGCGTCCCAGGCGGCGACCTGGTTGGCCTTGACCGCCGGCAGCTGCTGCCAGGTCGGCTTCGCGGCCAGGTCCTTGGGCTGCAGGGCGGTGCTGCGGTTGTCGAGCAGGAGCAGGTCGGCCGGGAACTTGCCCGCGTTCTCCCAGCTCAGCGCCTCGAAGTAGTCGCCGGCCTCCAGCTTGGTGGGGACGACGATGTCGACGCCCAGTTCGGCGAAGTACATCAGGTCGGTGCTGACCTTGGGGTTGGAGGCGTAGAACAGGTCGGGACTGCCGGAGCAGGCGAGCACCTTGATGCCCGGGTTGTCCTTGACCGCCTGGCGGACCAACTCGGCGGCGGCCTCGAAGCGGGCCTTGGCGTCGGTGACCTTCTTGGCGGACAGGTCGGCGCCGAGGGACTCGGCGAGCTGCGCGTACCGCTCGATCGGCTTGGTCATCGGCACCCGCGCGGTGGTCACGGTGACGGTGGGGGCGAGCGGGAGGATCTTGCTCTTGCTCTCGTCCGGCACGTACCAGAAGGCGCCCGGGTCGTACATGTGGGTGACGAGCAGTTCGGGCCGCAGGGCGGCGTACTTCTCCAGGTTGAACTCGCCCCAGACGTTGCCGAGGATCTCCACGGACTCGACGTCGAGGTCGCCGGCCTGCGGGTCCTTGCTGCCGTCGGAGCGCTTGGTCTCGCCGAACACCCCGACGATCTGCTTGTCGAGCCCGAAGTCGACGAGCGCGGCGGCGACCCCCGTGAAGGCGACCACCCGGGTCGGCCGGGCGGGGGCGCTGACCTTCTCGTTGCGGTCGTCCGTGAACGACCACGGCCCGCCGGAGTCCTTGGCGGCGGGGGTGGCGGAGTCCTCGTCCCCGCCACAGCCGGCGAGCAGGGCTGCCAGGGTGGCGGCGCCACCGGCGGCGAGCAGGCCCCGGCGGGAGAGGCGGCGGGCGGACACGGGATGCGGCATGGCGGTGTCTTTCGATCAGGGTCGGGCGAATGACCATGGACAGCGGGGTTAGGTTAACCTAACCTAAACGGCTGTCAAGTCCCGTTCGGAATTCCGCACCAATCGGAGCCCACACTGTCCGCCACCCTCTCCCCCCGCGTCGGCGCGCCGCCGGCACCGCCGGCCGTACGCCGGCCCGGCCGGTCCGCCCTGCGGGCCGCCGGGCTCGCGGCGTCGGTGCTGCTGCTCGCGGCCGTCGCGGTGCTCAGCATCGCCGTGGGCGCCAAACAGCTCCCCCTCACCGACGTGTGGCAGGGCCTGCTGGACCGCGACGCCGCCGAGTACGCCGTCGTGCACCGCATGCGGCTGCCGCGTACGCTGCTCGGTCTGCTCGCCGGGGCGGCGCTCGGCGTCGCCGGCGCGGTCATGCAGGCGCTGACCCGCAACCCGCTCGCCGACCCCGGCCTGCTCGGCATCAACGCCGGCGCGGCGGCGGCGGTGGCCACCGGGGCGCTGCTGTTCGGCATCGGCGGCGTCGGCGGGCAGGTGTGGTTCGCGCTGCTCGGCGCGGCCGCCGTCACCGCCGCCGTGTACGCCGTCGGCGGCGGGCGCGGGGCCACCCCCGCCCGGCTGGCGCTGGCCGGCGCGGCGCTCAACGCCACCCTCTACTCGTACGTCAGCGCGGTGATGCTGGTGGACACGGCCTCGCTGGAGCGGCTGCGGTTCTGGACGGTCGGCTCGCTGGCCAGCGCCGAACCGTCGACCGTCCGCACGGTCGCGCCCTTCATGGCGGCGGGCCTGCTGGTCGCCCTCGCCGTCGCCCGCCCGCTCAACGCCCTCGCCCTCGGCGACGACGCGGCGCGCGCGCTCGGCGCCCGCCCGGCCCTGGTCCGGGGCGCGGTCATCCTGGCGATCACGCTGCTCTGCGGCGCCGCCACCGCCGCCTGCGGGCCGATCGTCTTCGTCGGGCTGCTGGTGCCGCACCTGGTGCGCGCGCTCACCGGGCCGGACCTACGCTGGCTGCTGCCGTACTGCGCGGTGCTGGCACCGGTGCTGCTGCTCGGCGCCGACGTGCTCGGGCGGGTGCTGAGCCGCCCCGGCGAGCTCCAGGTCGGGCTCGTGACCGCCGTGGCGGGCGGGCCGCTCTTCCTCTGGCTGGTGCAGCGCGGACGGGTGGCCCACCCGTGATCACCCTGCGTACCCGCGGCCTGTCCCTGCGGCTGCGTCCCCGCGCCGTCGCCGTCGGCGTCACCTGCGTGCTGCTGGCCCTGGCGCTGGGCGTGCTCGCCATCGGCAGCGGCGACTACCCGATGAGCCCCGCCGACGTGCTGCGCGCCCTCACCGGCCGGGGCACCCCGGCCGAGGAGTTCATCGTCACCGAGCTGCGGCTGCCCCGGGTGGTCACCGCCCTCTGCGTCGGCGCCGCGCTGGCGTTGGCCGGCGCGGTCTTCCAGTCCCTGGTACGCAACCCGCTCGGCAGCCCCGACATGCTCGGCTTCACCCAGGGCGCGGCCACCGGGGCGCTCGTCGTGGTGGTGCTCGGCGGCAGCAGCGCGGCGCTGGCCTCGTCGGCGGTGGTCGGCGGGCTGGTCACCGGCGCGCTGGTCTACGCGCTGTCCTGGCGACGCGGCGTGCACGGGTACCGGCTGATCCTGGTCGGCATCGGCACCATGGCGATCCTCACCGGCGTCAACGGCTGGCTGCTCACCCGGGCCCCGCTGATGGACGCCGCCCGCGCCGTGCTCTGGCTCACCGGCAGCCTCGACGGTCGCGGCTGGTCGAACGCGCTGCCGCTGCTGATCGCGCTGGGCGTGCTGGTGCCCCTCATGCTGGCCGGCTACGGGCCGGCGATGCGGCTGGTCGAGATGGGCGACGACACCGCCGCCGCCCTCGGCGTACGCGTGGAGCGGCTGCGCCTCGTCGTGCTCGCGGCGGCGGTGCTGCTGGTCTCCCTCGCGGCGGCCGCCGCCGGGCCGGTGAACTTCGTGGCCCTCACCGCGCCACACCTCGCGCGGCGGCTGACCCGGGCCCCCGGGCCGAACCTGCTGCCCTCGGCGGCCGTCGGCGCGGTCCTCCTGGTCGCCGCCGACCAGGTCGCGCTACGGGCCTTCCCCGGGCACCAGCTGCCGGTCGGCGTGGTCACCGGCGTGCTCGGCGGCGCCTACCTGGTCTGGCTGCTGGCCACCGAGCGCCGGGCCGGCCGACTGTGACCGGGCGCGGCCGGCGGGCCACCCACGACGAGAACGGAGCACCGAGCATGCAGTCCCGGCTGAGCGGCACCGCGATGACCCTCGCCTACGAGCGGCGGACCATCGCGCAGGACCTGAGCGTCGCCGTGCCCGACCGGTCCTTCACGGTCATCATCGGTCCCAACGCCTGCGGCAAGTCCACCCTGCTGCGGGCCCTGTCCCGGCTGCTGAAGCCGGCCGCCGGGGCGGTCCTGCTCGACGGCGAGGACATCCACCGGCAGCCGGCCCGCAGCGTGGCACGCACCCTCGGCCTGCTGCCGCAGACGTCCATCGCGCCGGACGGCATCGGCGTGGCCGAACTCGTCGCCCGCGGCCGGTACCCGCACCAGGGGCTGCTGCGACAGTGGTCGCGCGAGGACGAGCGGGTGGTCACCGAGTCGATGGCCGCCACCGGGGTCGCCGACCTGGCCGACCGGGCCGTCGACGAGCTCTCCGGCGGGCAGCGGCAGCGGGTGTGGATCGCGATGGCGCTGGCCCAGCAGACCCCCCTGCTGCTGCTCGACGAGCCGACCACCTACCTGGACATCGCCCACCAGATCGAGATCCTGGACCTCTGCGCCCGGCTGCACGAGGAGCAGGGCCGCACGCTGGTGGCGGTGCTGCACGACCTCAACCACGCCGCCCGCTACGCGACGCACCTGATCGCGATGCGTGAGGGAGAGGTGGTCGCCGCCGGCGCGCCCCGGGAGGTGGTCACCGCCGAACTGGTCGAGGAGGTCTTCGGGCTGCCCTGCCGCGTGATCGACGACCCGGAGACCGGCACCCCGCTGGTGGTCCCCGCCGCCCGCCGCCGGGCCGCCGCGAGCGCCCCGGCGGTCACCGCCGCCGGCGGGAAGGTGGGCGGGTGACGGGCGTTCGCGCCGGCGGCCCGGGCCGCCGGCCGGCCCGCGCCGCGCCGCGGATCGACCTACTCGCGCATCGACCGGAATCACCGTACGGTGGCACACGATGCGTGATCTCGCCAGCACCTACCGACAGGACGTCGACGGCTTCGGCCGGGTGACGATCCGACCCGTCGACCCCGACACCGACATCGACCTGATCCACGGCTGGGTCAGCCAGGAACGCGCCCGGTTCTGGGGCATGCGCGACGCCGGCCGGGACCGGGTCGAGGAAATCTACCGCTACCTGGACTCGCTCCCCACCCACCACGCCTGGCTGACCCACCGCGACGGCACACCGGTGGCGCTGTTCCAGACCTACGAGCCGACCGCCGACCCGGTCGGCGAGTGCTACCCGGTCCAGCCCGGCGACCATGGGGCCCACCTGCTGATCGGCCCGCCCGGCGCGGTCGAGCGGGGCTTCACCGGCACCCTGTTGCGCGTGTTCCTCGACTTCGTCTTCGCCGACCCGCGACACCTGCGCGTCGTGATGGAGCCGGACGCGCGCAACGACAAGGCGGTCGAGCGGCTCCTGCGCACCGGCTTCGTCGCCGGCCCGCTGGTCGACGTCAACGGCAAGCGGGCCCGGCTGCTCTTCCTCGACCGGGAGACGTTCGAGGCCGGCCGGCCCTGAGACGCGTGACGCTCCCCGGGCGGTCGCCCGCCCGGGGAGCGTCGGGGGCTCAGCCGCCCGGTCGCAGCACCCGGCCCGGGCCGGCGACGTTGTCCGCCGCGGCCTGGCTGCGCTGGGTGCCGGTGACGCAGACGTCGTCACCGAGGAACGCCTCGCGCCACACGTAGCCGGCGACGCAGGTGTGCGGGCCGTACGGGCCGTTGACCCAGCGGCTCGTGGCGACGGCGTTGTCCGCGAGCACCTGGGAGCGGGTCGTCCCGGTGACGCAGACGTAGTCGGACTGGTCGGCGTCGCGCCAGACGTACCCGCTGACGCAGGTGTTCGGCCCGGCGACCAGGCGCGCCGGGTTGCGGCGGCTCGCTGCGGCGGCGTTGTCCGAGGCCGCCTGGGTGCGCTGGGCGCCGGTCACGCAGACGTCGTCACCGGAGTACGCCTCCCGCCACACGTAGCCGGAGATGCAGGTGTGCGGGCCGTACGCGCCGTTGGTCCAGCGGCTCGGGGCCGCCGCGTTGTCCGCCCACACCTGGCTGCGGGTGGCCCCGGTCACGCAGACCATGTCGCCCGGCCGGGCCTCCCGCCAGACGTACCCCTGCAGGCAGCGGTTCACCACGTCCGTGGTGACGGTGACCGAGGCGGAGTTGCCCGAGATCCAGTTCACGCCGATCTGCACCCCGTTGGCGTTGAGCGACTGGGCCGGACCGCCGCCGGGCCCGGTACGCAGCAGCGTGGGCGTGCCGTTGCGGACCTCGTGCAGCAGGACCGTGTCGGCCGGGATGCCGGCGCTCCAGCCGGTCTTCCGGCGGAACTCCACCGTGTAGTAGTGGAACGTGTCGGCGGGGTCGAACGGGATCCGGACCAGTTGCGGGCCGCTCGCCGAGGGCACCTCCAGCGGCGCCAACGTGATGCTCCGCGAGCCCACCCCGTCGGCGGCCATGGTGAACACCCGGTTCTTCGGCAGCCAGCCCAGCTCGTCGCGGTGGAACGCGTTGAGCCCGACCGCGCTCGTGCCGTAGTTCGCCGTGGCGAAGGCGTAGATGTGCATCGCGCTCATCTCGTCCCACGGGTCGTCGTACTCGCCCGGCTGGGACCACGGCGCGTTCTGGTAGGTGGTGTCGTTGGAGAACGAGTGCCCCAGGTTGTAGCCGTGCAGCATCTCGTGGGCGGCGAAGCCGACGTTCCAGGCGCCCGGGTCGAGCAGCACCCGCCCGCCGGCGGCCCCGGAGTCGACCCAGTCGTTGAGCATGACGGCGGTGCGGTGCCCGGCGGGGACCGTGTAGCCGTTGGCCGCGGCGGTGTCGACGCAGCGCTGGATGCGGGTGCCGCGGTCGATCGACTGGAACTGCGCCAGGGTGTACGGCATCGTGTACCAGCCCCGGACCGCCGAGCCGGCCAGCGAGACCCGGCCACCGGACTGGTCGGCCAGGTAGTCCGCCACCCCGGAGGTGCCGAGACCGGCGTCGGTGAGGAAGTTGGCGAAGAACGACGGGGTCTTCGGCTCGGCCGGCTTGTCGCTGAACTTGCAGAGCAGCACCGACCAGGGGGTGTTGTTGCGGATCGGGCTGGCCGCCGCCGGTCCCGTCGTCGCCACCACCGTCCCGATGACGGCGCAGCTGAGCGCCACGGTCGCCGTGGCGACGCGGCGCAGCAGGTTGGGTCCCACTCGCACTCTCCGTTTCCGTCGGCCCGCCCGGTGCGGACCAGTGGGACACATGGGAGCACCCGGCGTGACCGCACGGATGCGGCAAGTCGCATTGGCGACGGGCCGAAATCCGACTCGCCCCCGCCGCCGGGGTCGGCGGCGGGGGCGGAGCTGCCCGGGGTGCGGCGGGACGCCTCAGCCGTGCAGCCAGCGGTGGATGCACTGCAACAGGTCGGCGGCGTCGACCGGCTTCGTGACGTAGTCGCTGGCGCCGGAGGAGATGCTCTTCTCCCGGTCGCCGTGCATGGCCTTCGCGGTCACCGCGATGATCGGCAGGTCGGCGTAGCGGGGCATGGCGCGGATGGCCGCCGTCGCGGCGTAGCCGTCCATCTCCGGCATCATCACGTCCATCAGCACGAGGTCGATGTCGTCGTGGCGCATCAGCGTCTCGATGCCCTGCCGGCCGTTCTCCGCGTACACCACGTCGAGCCCGTGCAGCTCCAGGATGTTGGTCAGCGCGAAGACGTTGCGCGCGTCGTCGTCCACCACCAGCACCTTGCGCCCGGCCAGGTCGCCGGGCAGGGCGTCGACGACGGGACGGACGTCGGGCAGCACCGGGGCGAACGGCAGCACCCGCTCCGGCGTCACCGCCGTGAGGTGCAGGGCGATCCGCTCGCGCAGGTCGTCCAGGCTGCGCAGGACCTCCAGCGGCCGCTCGTGGGCCAACGCCTGCAACAGTGCCTGCGAGCCGGCCGGCAGCGGCTGTCCGTGGTACGCCAGCACGGGCACCCCGCGCAGCGCCGGATCGTCGTGCAGCGTCTTCAGCAGGTTCGTACCGCCGTCGTCGGGCAGGTCGAGCTGGAGCACCAGGACGTGGTGCCGCCCGGTGGCGAGCGCCTCGACCGCCGATGCCACGTCCACCGCGGTGGAGATCTCCACCGGCGGGTGGGCGTCGCCCAGGTCCGCCGCGACGCCCTGGGCGAGCAGCGTCAGCAGCCCCTTGTCGTGGCGCTCCAGCACCAGCATCCGGCGGACCTCGCCGGACTGGAGGGTCACGGCCGGCGGCAGGGTGGCCGGCGGCATCCACGGCAGGGTGGCCGGCGACGTCCAGGGCAGCGCGCCCGTACGGTCCGCGGCCGGCAGCGCGCCGCTCGGGCGGTCGTCCGTGACGGCCGCGTCGCCGGTCCCGGCGGGCACCGGCCCGACGGGCAGGTAGAGGGTGAACGTGCTGCCCCGGCCGAGCACGCTGCGCGCCTGGATCCGGCCGCCGAGCAGGTGGGCGATCTCCCGGCTGATGGACAGCCCGAGGCCCGTGCCCCCGTACCGCCGGCTGGTCGTGCCGTCGGCCTGCTGGAAGGCGTCGAAGATCGCGGTCAGGTGCTGCTCGGCGATGCCGATGCCGGTGTCGATCACCCGGAACGCGAGGACGACGTCCGTGTGGGCGAGCCCCTCGGGCAGCTCGTCCGGCGCGGCCCGCTCGATGCGCAGCCGTACCCGCCCCTTCTCGGTGAACTTGACCGCGTTGGAGACCAGGTTGCGCAGCACCTGCCGCAGCCGCTGCTCGTCGGTGTGCAGCTCGGTCGGCACGCCCGGCCCGGTGCTGATCTCCAGCTCCAGGCCCCGGGGCGTGGTCAGCGGACGGAAGGTGGCGTCGACGTAGTCGCGCAGCGCGGCCAGCTCGAACGTCTCCGGGTTGATGTCCATCTTCCCGGCCTCCACCTTGGACAGGTCGAGGATGTCGTTGATGAGCTGGAGCAGGTCCGTGCCGGCCGAGTGGATGACCGTCGCGTACTCCACCTGCTTGGCGGTCAGGTTGCGGTTCGGGTTCTGCGCGAGCAGCTGGGCGAGGATGAGCAGCGAGTTCAGCGGCGTACGCAGCTCGTGGCTCATGTTCGCGAGGAACTCCGACTTGTACTTGGAGGCGAGGGCGAGCTGCTGGGCGCGGGCCTCCAGCTCCTGCCGGGCCTGCTCGATCTCGGAGTTCTTCGTCTCGATGTCGTGGTTCTGCCGGGCCAGCAGGGCCGCCTTGTCCTCCAGCTCGGCGTTGGAGCGCTGGAGCTCCTCGGAGCGGGCCTGCAACTCCTCCGAGCGGGCCTGCAACTCCGCGGCGAGGCGCTGCGACTCGGTGAGCAGCACGTCGGTACGGGCGTTGGCGACGATGGTGTTGACGTTGACGCCGATGGTCTCGGTCAGCTGGTCGAGGAAGTCGCGCTGCACCTCCGTGAAGCGGCTCATGCTGGCCAGCTCGATGACGCCGAGCACCTGGTCCTCGAAGAGGATCGGCAGCACCACCAGGTGCAGCGGGGCGGCGGCGCCGAGGCTGGAGGAGACGGTGACGTAGTCGGCCGGCACGGTGTCCACCACGATGGCCCGCTTGCTCACCGCAGCCTGCCCGACGAGCGAGTCGCCGAGGGCGTACCGGCGGTTGGAGGTGTCGTGCCCGTACCCGCCGACGACCCGCAGGCCCGTCCCGCCGGGGTCGTCGTCCACCAGCAGGAACGTGCCGAGCTGCGCGGAGACCAGCGGGGCCAGCTCGTTCATCACCAGACCGGCGACCACGTCCAGGTCGCGGTGGCCCTGCATCAGGCCGGCGATGCGGGCCAGGTTGGTCTTGAGCCAGTCCTGTTCCTGGTTGGTGCGGGTGGTCTCGCGCAGCGACTCCACCATCGAGTTGATGTTGTCCTTCAGCTCGCCGACCTCGCCGGGGGCGTCCACGGTGATGGAGCGGGTCAGGTCGCCGGTGGCCACGGCGCTGGTCACCTCGGCGATGGCGCGCACCTGGCGGGTGAGGTTCCCGGCCAGCTCGTTGACGTTCTCGGTGAGCCGCTTCCAGGTGCCGGAGACGCCCTCGACCTCGGCTTGGCCGCCGAGGCGGCCCTCGCTGCCGACCTCCCGGGCCACCCGGGTCACCTCGGCCGCGAACGACGACAGCTGGTCCACCATCGTGTTGATGGTGGTCTTCAGCTCCAGGATCTCGCCGCGCGCGTCGACGTCGATCTTCTTGGTCAGGTCGCCCTGGGCCACGGCGGTGGTGACCTGGGCGATGTTGCGGACCTGGCCGGTGAGGTTGTTCGCCATCGAGTTGACGTTGTCGGTGAGGTCCTTCCACGTGCCGGCCACGTTCGGCACCCGCGCCTGGCCGCCGAGGCGGCCCTCGGTGCCCACCTCGCGGGCCACCCGGGTCACCTCGTCGGCGAACGCGCCGAGCGTGCCGACCATCGTGTTGATGGTCTGGGCGAGCACGGCCACCTCGCCCTTGGCCTCCACGGTGATCTGCCGGCTCAGGTCGCCCTGGGCGACGGCGGTGGCGACCAGCGCGATCGAACGCACCTGGTTGGTGAGGTTGTTGGCCATCTCGTTGACGTTGTCGGTGAGGTCCTTCCAGGTGCCGGCCACGTTGGACACCCGGGCCTGGCCGCCGAGGCGGCCCTCGGTGCCCACCTCGCGGGCCACCCGGGTCACCTCGTCGGCGAACGCGGAGAGCTGGTCGACCATCGTGTTGATGGTCTCCTTCAGCGCCAGGATCTCGCCGCGCGCGTCGACCCGGATCTTCTGGGTCAGGTCGCCCTTCGCCACGGCGGTGGTCACCTCGGCGATGCTGCGCACCTGGGCGGTGAGGTTGTCCGCCATCACGTTGACCGACTCGGTGAGGTCCTTCCAGGTGCCGGAGACGCCCTTGACGTCCGCCTGGCCGCCGAGGCGCCCCTCGGTGCCCACCTCGCGGGCCACCCGCGTCACCTCGTCGGCGAACGACGACAGCTGGTCCACCATCGTGTTGATGGTGTTCTTCAGCTCCAGGATCTCGCCGTGCGCGGTGACGGTGATCTTCTGCGACAGGTCGCCCCGGGCCACCGCCGTGGCCACCTGCGCGATGCTGCGCACCTGGTCGGTCAGGTTGACCGCCATCGAGTTGACCGAGTCGGTGAGGTCGCGCCAGGTGCCGGCCACGCCGCTGACCTGGGCCTGACCGCCGAGCCGCCCGTCGGTGCCGACCTCGCGGGCCACCCGGGTCACCTCGTCGGCGAACGACGACAGCTGGTCCACCATCGTGTTGATGGTGCTCTTGAGCTCCAGGATCTCGCCCCGGGCGTCGACGGTGATCTTCTGCGACAGGTCGCCCCGGGCCACGGCCGTGGTGACCTGGGCGATGTTGCGGACCTGGCTGGTCAGGTTGCCGGCCATGAAGTTCACCGAGTCGGTGAGGTCGCGCCAGGTGCCGGCTACGCCGGGCACCTCGGCCTGGCCGCCGAGGCGGCCCTCGCTGCCGACCTCCCGGGCCACCCGCGTCACCTCGTCGGCGAACGACGACAACTGGTCCACCATCGTGTTGATGGTGATCTTCAGCTCCAGGATCTCGCCGCGCACGTCCACGGTGATCTTCTGCGACAGGTCGCCCCGGGCCACCGCCGTGGCCACCTCGGCGATGTCGCGGACCTGGTCGGTCAGGTTGCCCGCCATGGCGTTGACGGAGTCGGTGAGGTCCTTCCAGGTGCCCGACACCCCGGGCACCTCGGCCTGGCCGCCCAGCTGCCCCTCGGTGCCGACCTCCCGGGCCACCCGGGTCACCTCGGAGGTGAACAGCGACAACTGGTCGACCATGCCGTTGAAGACCGTGGCGATCTCCCCGAGCAGGCCGTCGGCGTCCTCCGGCAGCCGCGTGCCGAAGTCACCGTCGCGTACCGCCGTCAGGCCGGCCAGCAGCTGCCGGAGCCCCGGGTCTGCCATCGCCGCGGCCCCTCCGGTCGCCGGGTTGCGCCGCGACGCCGTCTTCTCGACCACCACAACCACCTCGCGCAGCAGCCGGGGGCCCGCCCGCCGGCACAACATCGACCGCGCAAGTATGCACAGCCCGCTCGCCGCACGCGCGCCGGCCGGCACGCGGCGCCGCCGGCCGTCCGGCGGCTGCGCACCGGCACGGTTACCAGGGGCGCGGCGCGGGTAGAGGCGACGCGCGAACCGGTCCGACCGGAACGGGGGACTCGCCGGGGCGGTCCTCGACGCCGGCCCGGCGAGCGGGTCCGGTGTGGAGCGCGCCCCGACCGGAAGAGGGGTGCCGACGGTGCGACAGTGGTGGCGGGGCGCGCGCGGGCGGATCCGCGACGACGGCATGACCGTGGTCGAGCTGACCCTCGCCGCGACCGTCGCCTGGATGCTGGCCGCGAGGGTGATCGGCCACCCGGACCCGTTCTTCGCGCCCACGGCCGCGCTGGTCGTCCTGGGCGAGGCACGGGGGCGGCGGGTCCGGCAGACGGTGGAGATCCTGCTCGGGGTCGCGGCCGGGGTGCTCGTCGCCGAACTGCTGGTGTACGCGCTCGGCCCCGGCACCGGCACCGTCTTCCTGGTGCTGCTGCTGACCACCGGCCTGATGGTGGCGATCGGGGCGCGCACCACCCTCGTGGTGCAGGCCGCGGTCTCCGCGATGTACCTGGTGGCGGTCGCCGCGCCCAGCGGCACGCTGATGCCCTTCCGGTTCGTCGACGCGCTGATCGGCGGCGCGGTCGCGCTGGCCGCGAGCCAGCTCCTGGCGGCCCGCGACCCCCTCGCCCCGCTGGTGCGGGAGGCCCGGCAGAGCTTCGCCGACCTCGCCGAGGTGCTCGACGCGCTCGACGACGCGCTCGCCCGCTGCGACGAGAGCGCCGCCCGGACGGCGCTGGACCGGGCCCGGGAGCTGGACGACTGCGTGGACCGGCTGCGCACGGCGGTCCGGGCCACCGGGGAGACGCTGCGGTTCCGGGTCCGCCGGCGGCGGCACGTCGGGCAGGTACGGGAGGTGGAGGCGACCGCCCGGCAGCTGGACTACGCCGTGCGCAACGTCCGGGTCCTGGCCCGCGCCGGAGTGACGCTGACGCGGCTGTGCGCCGACACGCCGCCGGAGCTGGGCGACGCGATCCCCGCCCTGGCCGCCGCCGTACGCGCCGCTGGCGAGTCCGTCGCGACCGACCTGACCGGCGAGGACGCCGCCCGGCACGCCGCCCGGGCCGACGAGGCGGCCATGACCGCGGTCCGGGTCGCCGGCCGGCTGCTCGCGTCCGACCCGGCGCTGCCCGTCACGATGATCGTCGGCCAGATCCGGGCGACCGCCATCGACCTGCTGCGCGGGGTCGGCCACGACGACGTCGCCGTGCTGGAGCGGGTCGACGAGGCGCTCGGGGTGGTGCCCGCTCAGGTGGCGTCGCAGCGCTCCGAGAGCGCGTAGCGGACCAGCACGACGTCGCCGATCTGGCGGGTCTCCGCCACCCGCGCCCGGCGGCCGGGATGCCAGGGGAATCTCCCGTCGCCGACGAACCGGGGCGCCCGCCCGTCCCCGACGAAGAACGGGGCCAGGACCAGGTGCAGCTCGTCGGCGAGGCCGGCGGTGAGGAACTGCCCGAGCACGCTCGCCCCGCCCTCCACCATCAGCCGGTCCACCCCTCGGCCGGCCAGGTCCGCCAGCAGCCACGCCGGCTCCACCGGCTCGCCCGCGTCCACGACGGTGGCCCGGCCCGCCAGCCGCTCCCCCGTCTTCGCCACGGCCGGGGTGGCACAGTAGACGATCCGGTCGGCGTCGCCGGTGGTGAAGAATCGAGCCGTCGGGTCCAGGTCGCCGCAGCCGGTCACCGTCACCTTGGTCGGCGAGGCGGGCAGGCCCCGCGCGACGCGCTCGGCGCGCCGCCGGGCGGAACGGACCACCAGCCGCGGGTCGTCGCGGCGGACCGTGCCCGCGCCGACCAGGATCGCGTCGCAGCCCGCCCGGACCGCGTCGACCCGGTCCAGGTCGGCCTCGTTGGACAGCAGCAGCCGCTGCCCGCTCGCGTCGTCGAGGTAGCCGTCCATCGACGTGGCGCAGCTGAGCAGGACGTACGGGCGGTCAGTCACGGACGAGGGGCAGGTCGAGGGCGTGCCCGCCACGCCCGGCCTTCGCCGCCAGGTAGCCGGCGTTCGCCGGGGACAGGTGCACTCCGGTGGGTACGCGCGCGGTGACCGTCACCCCGAGCCGTTGAAGCTGTGCGGCCTTGTCCGGGTTGTTGCTCAGCAGGGCGGCCCGGTCCACGCGCAGGGCCGCGAGCATCTGCGCGGCCACGGTGTAGTCCCGCTCGTCCGGCTCGTGGCCCAGCGCCAGGTTCGCCTCGTAGGTGTCCAGCCCGGCGTCCTGCAACGCGTACGCGTCGAGCTTCGCGTACAGGCCGATGCCGCGTCCCTCCTGCCGCAGGTAGAGCAGGTAGCCGCCGGCGTCGGCGATGCGTTCGACCGCCTCGCGCAGTTGGGGGCCGCAGTCGCAGCGCCGGCTGCCGAACACGTCCCCGGTCAGGCACTCGCTGTGCGGGCGGACCAGCGGCGGCGACGGGCGCGGGTCGGCCCCGTCGACGGGGCCGACCCGGTCGCCCAGGCCGAACGCGAGGTGCTCCCGGCCGTCGACGAGACCGTCGAAGGAGAACACCCGGGCGGTGGTGAGGTATCCGTCGGGGAACCGCAGCGGCACGGTGACCTGCGTACGGACCGTGGCGGCGGGCGGAGATTCGGACATCGGGCTCCTCGTCAGAGGGTGCCGGCGGGCACGCGGGCACGGCGGACCAGCAGGACGGCGGCGCCGGGCAGGCTGGCGGCGAGCACCAGGACCCCGTACACCGTGGCGGTGGCGACGCCCTCGGCGGCGCTCAGGCCGGCGGCGCCGAACGCCCACGCGGCCACGCCCTCGCGGGGGCCGAAGCCGGCGACGTTCACCGGCACCCCCATGGCCAGCAGCGCCAGCAGGGTCAGCGGCACCAGCAGGGTCAGCGGCGCGGTGGAGCCGGCGGTGCGCGCGGCCAGCACGAACGTCGCGAGGTGGCCGGCGACGGCCACGGTGGAGGCCACGAGCACGCCCAGCCAGGCGCGGCGGCCGAGCAGCCCGGCGCGCACGTCGGCCACCGCCGCACGCGCCGCCCGCGCCCACCGCGACGGCCCGGCGGCGGGCAGGGCGCGGGCCAGCAGGACGACGCCCAGCCCGGCGGCGGCCAGCAGCGCCGCCACCGCCGGCAGGTGGGGCCGCACCGGCGACGGGAACGCGGCGAGCACGACCACCGCCACGGCAACCAGCACGACCTGCCCGGCGACGCGTTCCCACACCACCGCGCGCACCCCCCGGCCGACGTCGCCGACGTCGCGGCCGTGCCGCACCGCCCGGTGCACGTCGCCGAGCACACCGCCGGGGAGAGTCGAGTTCAGAAACACCGCCCGGTAGCAGTGCGCGAGCGCCGTCGGCAGCGGCAGCCGCACCCCCAGCCCGTTGGCCACGAGGCTCCACCGCCAGGCGCAGCAGCCCGTCGTCAGCGCCCCGATGGCGACGGCGGCGGCCAGTGCCGGGCCGTCGACCAGGCGGAGCCCGGCGAGGAACGGGCCGGCGCCCAGCCAGCCCAGCAGCACGGCCAGCACGCCCCCGCCGCCGAGCGTCCGCACCCACGGCCAGCACCGGCGCGCCACCGGCCGGGCCCGTCCCGGACGCCCGCCCCGCCGGTGGGCGCGCACCGGCGGGCCGCCCGGTTCAGCCACAGCCGGCCAGCAGGTCGAGGTGCTCGACCAGCACGTCGAGCCGGCCGGCGGCGATCTCGGCGCGGCGCCGGCGGGCGTACGCCCGGGTCGGGCCGGTCAGCTCGGGCCGCTGCTCGCAGGCGGCGTCGAGCCAGCCGGTGAACCACTCGCCGGCCAGCTCCGCCCGCTGCGGGCCGAGCCGCCACGGGCTGGGCCGCAGCACCACGTCGACGCCGTGCCGGGCGAACGCCGCCGCGCAGGCGTGCACGGCGTCCGGCCCGAGCAGGGCGCGCCCGTCGACCGTGCGTCGCTGGTGGTCGTTGAACGCGGCGGCGATCCGCCCGTCCCACGCATCCGCCGGGGTGAGCCGCACCCGGCCGGTCACCGACAGGGCCAGCAGGGCCGGGCGGCCCGCCCCTGCGCAGGCCGCGACGAGCCGCTCGATTTCCGCCGCGGTGAGCATGTCCAGCAGCGCGGACGCCGTGACCAGCGACGTGTCGGCCAGGTCGGCGGCCGCCAGCCGGGTGAGGTCGCCGCGGCGGACCTCGACGGTGACCGGGCCGCCGTCGCCGGCGGCGGCGGGCATCCCGGCGGCCGCGCGGGCGAGCAGGTCGGCATCGGCGTCGTGCAGGATCCAGTGCTGCGGGCCGGGCAGCCGCGGCGCGAGCCAGCGGCCCATCGCGCCGGTGCCGGCGCCGAGGTCGTGCACCACGAGCGGTCCGGCGCCGGCCAGCCGGGGGCGGATCAGGTCCACCAGGTCCTCGGCACGGGCCGCCGCGTCGGCGGGCTCCCGCAGCGCCAGCCAGTGCGCGAAGCGCGGCGGCAGGTGCCCGGTCATGCTGCGGCCGTCCCGGCCAGCGCCGCGCCCGCGACGGTCGCGGGGGCCGTCCAGTCGTCGAGCGTGCGCCGCCGCCCGCGCGCCGCCCGCCGCAGCGCCCGGCGCAGGTCGGGCTCGCCGAGCCAGCGCCGCAGCGCACCGGCCAGGGCCGCCGGGTCGTCGGGCGGCACGAGCAGTCCCGGCGCCGCGCCGTCGGGCGCGCGGCCCAGGGCCTCGGGCAGCCCGCCGGCCGCCGTGGCGAGCACCGGCACACCCCGCGCGAGGGCCTCGGTGACCACCATCCCGTACGTCTCCCGGCGCGAGGCCAGCACCAGCAGGTCGGCGGCGGCGTACGCGGCGTGCAGGGCCGCTCCGGTGCGCGGGCCGACCAGGCGCACCCGGTCGGCGAGACCGTGCCCGGTCAGCCGCCGCCGCAGGGCCGCCACGAACCCCGGGTCCCGGGTCAGCGGCCCCACGCAGACGCAGCTCCAGGGCAGGTCGGCGACCGCCGCCAGGGCCTCCACCAGCACGTCGTGCCCCTTGTGCGGGGCGAGGGCGGCGACGCAGAGCAGGTTCCCGCCGGCCGGTGACCCGGGCGCGGACGAAGCCGGGTCCACGCCGGGCCGGGCGACGTGCACCCGGTCGGCCGGCAGCGCGTACCGGTCGAGCAGCCGCCGCCGGGTCCACTCGCTGGTGGTGACGATCGCGCCGGCGGCGGCCAGGGCGGCGGCCTCGTCGTCGTGCTCCAGCGGCAGGTGCACGACGACGACGAGGCGCAGCCGCCGGGCGTGCGGGGCGAGCACCTCCGGCACGCAGGAGGCGACCAGCCCGTCGAGCAGGACCGGCGCCCGGTCGGGCAGCGCCGCGAGCACCGAGGCGAGTCCGGCGCGCGCGGCCCGGTCGGGGCGGGGCCAGTCGCCGGGCACGGCGTGTTCGCGGACCGTCCAGCCGGCCGCCGCGAGGCCCCGGCAGAGCCGGCGGTCGTAGCCGTTGCCGCCGCTCGGCTCGGCCGGGTCGTCGATGTCGTTCGGCAGCACGACGTGCACCGTCGCCATTCAGAGCGACCGTTCGTAGCTGGCCCAGGCGATGTGCGACTCGTGCAGCGTGACGGTGATGCCGGCCAGGGCGCGCGCGCCCGCGCCGAGGTCGCCGGCGCGTACCCGCTCGGCGAGGCGGTCGGCGACCGCGCGGGCCAGCACCTCGGTCGTCGTGTTCATCCCGGCGAAGGCCGGGTCGTCGTCGAGGTTGCGGTAGGTCAGTTCGCCGAGCACCGCCTTGAGCTGGTCGGTGGCCAGCCCGATGTCGACCACCACGCCGTCGGCGTCGAGGTCGGCGCGGCGGAAGGTGGCGTCCACGACGAAGGTCGCCCCGTGCAGGCGCTGCGCCGGGCCGAACACCTCCCCCCGGAAGCTGTGGGCGATCATCATGTGGTCTCGGACGGTCACGCTGAACACGGGTCACTCTCCGTCGTAGGTGATGAGGTGGCACAGTGCGGGCAGACTGCCGGCGGTCAGCCGGGCCAGCACGTCGGGCAGCTCCGCGAAGCGGGACTCGCCGGTGAGCAGCGCGTCGAAGGCGGGATCGGCGAGCAGCTCCAGGGCGAGCCCCAGCCGGTCGGCGAAGCTGCGGCTGCCCCGTCGGGCCGGCGCGACGGCGCCCACCTGGCTGCCGCGCACACTCAGCCGTCCGGAGTGGAACGCCCCGCCCAGCGCCAGCGCGACGGTGCGGTCGCCGTACCAGCTCAGCTCGACGACGGTGCCCTCCGGCCGGAGCAGCTCCAGCGAGCGTTGCAGGCCGGCGGCGGTGGCGCTGGCGTGCACCACGAGGTCCCGCCCGCCGGCGGCCTCCGTCGGCGGCGCGAAGCCGACGCCGAGCGCCGCGGCGACGGTCGCCCGGGCCGGATCGGTGTCGACCAGCTCCACCCGCACGCCCGGGAAGCGGGCGAGCAGCGCCGCCACGCAGCAGCCGACCATGCCGCCCCCGACCACGCTCACCCGGTCGCCGACCAGGGGCGCGGCGTCCCAGAGCGCGTTCACCGCCGTCTCCACCGTCCCGGCGAGCACCGCGCGGGCGGGCGGCACCGCGTCCGGCACGGGCACCACCGCGCCGGCCGGGACCACGTACGCGGTCTGGTGCGGGTGCAGGCAGAACACGGTCCGGCCGCGCAGCTCGTCCGGGCCCTGCTCGACCACCCCCACGTTGAGGTAGCCGTACTTCACCGGCGCCGGGAAGTCCCCCTCCTGGAACGGGGCGCGCATCGCCGCGTGCTGGTCGACGGGGACGCGGCCGGCGAAGACCAGCGTCTCCGTGCCCCGGCTGACGCCCGAGTACCGGCTGCGGACGAGCACCTCGTCCGGGCCGGGGTCGGCGAGCGGGACCGACCGGATCTCACCCTCGCCGGGCGTACGCAGCCAGAAGGCGCGCGCCTCACCGGTCACCGGCTCCTCCTCACCCGCATCCGGGGCGAACCGAACGACGGTATTTCCCGTAGTTCCTGTCGGATGTCGTCGACAATAGACACGGAGGCACGGTGCCCACGGTTCGAAGAGACCCGGCGATCGGGCTGATCGTCCAGATTGTCCTGCTGGCGGGGCTGGCCGCGACGGTCGGTCTCGGCCCGGCGGGCTGGCTCGCCGGGGCCGCGTACGGGACGGCGCTGTGCCTGATCCTCGACCGGGGGCTGCGCCGGTCGGGCGCGTACGCCCTCGGGCCGGCCGACCGGGTGACGCTGGCCCGGGCGCTCCTCGTCGGCGGCGTGACGGCGCTGACGGGGGACGCGCTCGCCCCGACCGCCGTCGACCGGGCCGCGTCGGTCGGGGTGCTGGTCGCCCTCACCGCCGTGGCGCTGGCCCTCGACGCCGTCGACGGGTACGTGGCCCGGCGCACCGGCACCGCCAGCGCGCTGGGCGCCCGCTTCGACATGGAGGTCGACGCGTTCCTCATCCTCGTCCTCGGGGCGGCCGTCGCGCCCGCCGTGGGCGCCTGGGTGCTCGCCCTCGGCGCCATGCGGTACGCGTTCGTCGCCGCCGGGTGGGTGCTGCCCTGGCTGCGCCGGCCGCTGCCCCCGAGGTACTGGCGCAAGGTCGTCGCGGCGGCGCAGGGCGTGCTGCTGCTGGTCGCGGCCGCCGGGGTGCTGCCCGGGCCGGGCGACGCGCTGGTGCTGGCGGTCGCGCTGGCCCTGCTCGTCGAGTCGTTCGGCCGCGACGTCGGGTGGCTGTGGCGGCGCCGCTCGGCCCGGACGGTGCCGCCGGGCGCCCCGCGCCGCCGGATCCGGCCCGCGGCGGTACGCCCCGACCTCGTCGCCGCCCGTGACTGACCGGCCCCCGTCGCCGCCCGTGACTGACCGGCCCCCGTCGCCGCCCGCGACCGACCGGCCCCCGTCGCCGCCCGCGACCGACCGGCCCCCGTCGCCGCCCGCGACCGAGTCGGCCTCGTCGTCGCGCACGAAGGACCGGCCACCGTCGCGGCAGGCGACCGAGCCGACCTCGTCGCCGCCCGGGGCCGGACGGTCGGCTGTCGGGGCGCGCGGCCGTACCCCCGAAGGATCGGGCGGGAGGCGGCGGGGCGCGGCGCGGGTGACGACCGCGCTGGCCGCCCTGCTCGTGCTGGTCGCCCTGACCGCGCCGCACCAGCCCGCCCGGCTCACGCCCGGCGCGTTCGTGCGGGTGCCCCTCGAAGGCCTGCTCGCGGTCGCCGTGCTGCTCGCCCTGCCGACCCGCGCGCGACGGCCGGTGGCAGCGCTCACCGGCGCGCTGCTCGGGTTGCTGGCCCTGCTGAAGGTCGCTGACCTGGGCTTCCTCGCGACGCTCGGCCGCCCCTTCGACCTGGTGCTCGACTGGGCCCTGCTCGACGACGCGATCGGGTTCCTCACCGATTCGGCCGGGCGGGTGGGCGCCGCCGGGGCGGTCGTCGCGGCCGTGCTGCTGCTCGCCGCCGTGCTCCTCGCGACGACGCGGTCCGTGCTGCGGCTGACCCCCCTGCTGGTGCGGCACCGCGCCGCCACCCGGCGCACGGTCGCCGCGCTGGTGGTGGTCTGGCTGGCCTGCGCCACGTTCGGCGTGCGGGTGTCCCCCGGCGTGCCGGTGGCCGACGCCGCCGCGACCGACCTGGTCGGCGACCACGCCCGCCAGGTACGCGCCCGGCTGCGCGACCGGGAGGTCTTCGCGGCCCAGGTCGGCGTCGACGCGTTCCGGGACGCCCCCGGCGACCGCCTGCTGACCGCGCTGCGCGGCAAGGACGTGGTGGTCGCCTTCGTGGAGAGCTACGGGCGCGACGCGGTGGAGAACCCGGAGTACGCCCCGGGCGTGGGCGCCGTGCTGGCCGACGGGGAGCGCCGGCTGCGGGCCGCCGGCTTCGCCTCGCGCAGCGGGTTCCTCACCTCGCCGACCACCGGCGGCGGCAGCTGGCTGGCCCACGCCACGCTGCTGTCCGGCTTGTGGGTGGACGACGACCAGCGGCACCGCAGCCTGCTGGCCAGCGACCGGTTGACGCTGGGCGGCGCCTTCCGGCGGGCCGGCTGGCGCACGGTGGGGGTGATGCCGGCCGCCACCCGACCCTGGCCGGAGGGGGCCTTCTTCGGCTACGAACGCTTCTACGACGCCCGCAGCCTCGGCTACCGGGGGCCGAAGTTCGGCTACGCCCCGATGCCCGACCAGTACACCCTGGCGACCTTCGAACGCCTGGAGCGCTCCCGGACGGATCGCGCTCCGGTGATGGCCGAGATCGCGCTCGTGTCCAGCCACTCCCCCTGGACGAAGATCCCGCGCCTCGTCGACTGGTCGCGGGTCGGCGACGGGACGGTCTTCCACGGCGAGACCACCGGCAACCCGTCGTCGCAGCCCCGCGCCGGCTACCGCCGCTCCGTCGAGTACTCCCTGGGCACCCTCGTGTCCTACCTGGAGACCCACGGCGACGACGACCTCGTGCTGGTCTTCCTCGGCGACCACCAGCCTGCCCCGGTCGTCACCGGCGCCGGGGCGAGCCGGGACGTGCCGGTCACCGTCGTGGCCCGGGACCCGGCCGTGCTCGACCGGATCGCGGGATGGGGCTGGGACGACGGACTCCGGCCCGGGCCGCGCGCGCCGGTCTGGCCGATGGACGCCTTCCGCGACCGGTTCCTCACCGCCTTCGGCGGCTGACCCCGCCCGCGCGACACCGTGGGCGGCCCGCCCCGGAGCGCCCGACGGCCCGCCTCCGCGGCACCGGGCGAGGGTCACCGTCGGGGCACCGGACGGAGACCGCGTCGGGGTCACCGAGCGGGCCACCCCGGGACACCGGTCGGGGCGCCGTCGGGCGCGGGCCCGTCGGGGCGTCCGCAGCACGGGCCGGTCCCGTCAGCGGGGTGCCACGAGGCCGGCGTAGTCGTCGGCGGTCAGGGGCCGCCGGGACAGCGACCCGTCGGCGCGCGGTACCCCCAGCGGGGCTCCGGCCCGGAAGAAGGCCACGGTGTCGACGTCGGAGCGGGCGGTCAGGGTGCAGACGATCTGCCCGAAGGCGAGGACCTCGTCGCTGCGGCCCGTCTCGTCGCCGGCCCCGCCGAGGTCCACGTCGACCTCGTTGCCCCGCGGCCGGGCGGCGGCGACCGGCACGGCCCCGGGCAGCGCCGTCGTGAGGCCCCGGTCGCGCTCGGCGGTGGTCGGGCCGGCCAACAAATGTTGGAGCTGGGCGTCGACGGTGGGCGTGCCGTCGACCCGACGCTCGACGCGGACCAGCCGGTCGTCGCTGACGAAGCAGAGGACCTCCGTCGTCCGCCCCGCCGTCAGGGTGGGGGTCGGTGTCGCCACGACCGCCCCCGGCGAGGGGAACGGCCCGGGCGGGGGTGCCACGGCGCGCGGGGCGCGCTCGGTCGGGACGCCGCAGCCGCCCAGCAGCCCCAGGACGACGAGCGCGCCGCCGACGGCCCGCCATCGGCCCGCGCGCCAGCGGGACGCGGGCGGGACGCGAGCGGGGATGCGGCCGGTCGCGGCGGGCGACGGCTGCACGGGCGCGCGGCGGGTCACGGCAGCACCCCGGGCAGCTCGACCCGGAAGCGGGCGCCCCCGCCGGGGCGGTCGCCCGCGCCGGCCCGCCCCCGGTGCGCGGCGGCGTGCTGCGCGACGATGGCCAGGCCGAGCCCGGTGCCGTCGCCGTCGGCCCGCGAGTGCGCGGCCCGGCCCCGGACGAAGCGGTCGAAGATGGGGTCACGGTCCTCCGGCGGCACGCCCGGCCCCTCGTCGTCGACCTCGACGATCCCCGTCCCGTCCCGCTGCGACAGCTGTACGGCCACCGGCCCGCCGCCGTGGCGCAGCGCGTTGTCGACCAGGTTGGCCAGGATCTGCTCGACCCGACGCTCGTCGACCAGCCAGGTGGGCGGGACACCCGCGCCGACCCGGACGAGCGTGGCCGGCAGCCCACGGACCTGACAGACGCGCCGGGCCAGCGCCGCCACGTCGACCGGCGTCCGGTCGACCGGCTGGTCGCTGCGGGCGAGTTGGATGAGGTCGTCGACCAGCTGCTGGAACCGGGTGATCTCGTCGGCCACGAGGCCGGCGGCGGTGGCGGTGCGCTCGTCGAGGTGGGCCCGGCGACGGGCCAGGACGCTGGCCGCGGCCGAGAGGGTCTGCAACGGCGAGCGCAGCTCGTGGCTGACGTCGGCGGCGAAGCGCCGGTCCCGCTCGATACGCCGGGAGAGCTGGTCGACCATGTGGTTGAAGGAGGTGGAGAGCCGGGTGAGGTCGGGGTCGGTGGTCGCGGCGAGCCGGGCGGAGAAGTTGCCCGCCGCGATCTCCTGTGCGGCGTCGGCCACCGCCGTCAGCGGCCGCAGGCTGTGCCGGGTGGCGTACCAGCCCAGGGCGGCGCCGGACCCGGCGACCACGATGGCCACGGCGGTCAGTGCCAGCGCCAGGACCCGCAGGGTCTGGTCCAGCTCGCGCAGCGACGTCAGCTCGTAGTAGCTGGTGGACGGGGCCAACGGCAGGCCGACGAGCAGGGTGGGCTGGCCGTTGACCCGGACCCGCTGCACGGCCGGTTCCCCGGCGTGGACGAGCTGTTGCAGGTCGACCGGGATGGCGGCGGTCAGGCCGGCGTCGGCCGTACGGGCGTACCAGTCGTCGCCGCGGTGCAGCAGCGGCCGGCGGTTGCCGCCGGTGTCGAGGGACCGCAGCACCTCCACCACGTCGGGGGCCTCCGTGTCCAGGCCGGTACGCACCACCGCCGCGTCGAAGTACGCCGCCCGCACGGCGGTGCGCTCCCGCTCGTCCAGCAGGGATCGCCTGGTCAGCTCGTAGGAGACCAGCGCCATCGAGGCCGACAGCAGCAGCGCGCCGACCGCGAACCCGGCGGACACCCGGGCCCGCAGTCCGAGGCGCCTCACCGGGTCAGCTTGTAGCCGAGGCCGCGCAGGGTGACCAGGTGCCGGGGGTTGCCCGGATCATCCTCGATCTTCTGCCGCAGCCGACCCACGTGCACGTCGACGAGCCGCTCGTCACCGGTGTCGTAGCCCCAGACCCGTTGCAGCAGCTGGTGGCGCGACAGCACCCGGCCGGCGTGCTCGGCCAGCTCGCACAGCAGCCGGAACTCGGTGCGGGTGACCGGCACCGGCTGCCCCGCCAGGCGTACCTCCCCGGCGTCCGGGCTGATCTCCAGCTGCCCGAAGGTGAGCACCGGCACCGGCTCGGGCGCCGCCCGGGCCCGGCGCCGCAGGGCGCGCAGCCGCGCCGACAGTTCCTTGATCGCTACCGGCTTGACCACGTAGTCGTCGGCCCCCGCCTCCAGTGCCGCGACGATGTCGTGGGTGTCGTCGCGGGCGCTGACCACCACGATCGGCACGTCGTCGTCGCGGCGCAGCCGCCGGATGCACTCGAAGCCGTCGAGGCCCGGCAGCATCAGGTCGACCAGTACGGTGTCGGCCGGCTCCAGGCGCTGCCGCAGCAGTCCCTCCTCGGCGGTGGCCACGCCCCGGACGCGGTAGCCCTCGTCCTCGAGCGCGAGCAGCAACGCCAGACGGATCCGGTCGTCGTCCTCGATCACCAGCACGTCCGTCATACCGGCATCATCCCCAAGGCGGCGACGGGCGCCCAACCGTGTCCGGCGTTCGGCGATTTTGTCACGCAACTGTCATACAACCGCGTGACCCGCGCCACGGGCGGCGCCGAGGGTGGTGGGGAACATCCGTGGGCCGGCTGCCGTCGGCCGGCCGGCCCGGCAGGAGGGACCAGATGACCGTCGCCGGTCTCCTCACCGCGCTCGCCGTCGGCCTCCTCGTCGCCGGGGCGGGCTGGTGGGTGACCCCGCGCCGGCGGGAGGTGCCGGCCTGGCTGGCCCTGGTGGCGGGGATCGTCACCGCGCTGCTCGGCGTCATCCTGGCCCGCATCGTCGGCCTCGACACCGACCGGTCGGGCGCGTGGCGCGTCGGCGTGCCGGCCGCCTCGGCCGTCGTCGGCGTCGCCCTCGTGGCGGCCACGGCCGGTCCCCGGCGCGCCACCGCCCCGCCGCGCGGGACGGGGCCGGACCTCGACACCGCCCAGACGCCGCCGGTCGCGGGCCGGCGCGTGGCACGGCCCGACCTCCCGTGGAGGAAGACACGATGACCGTCGTACCGGACGAGCACCTGATGACGTTGATCTGCGACAGCTGCGGGGACACCACCACGGGCACCGCCTGCGTCCTGCCCGACGCCGAGGTCGTCTGGACCCTGGTGGCCGAACACGGCTGGAGCGGCTCGCCGTTCGCCACGGGCCCGCACCGCTGTCCCCGGTGCAGCCTGCCGGGTCTCGCGGGCGACGCCACCGGTCAGGGCAGCCCGCCGGGCGGCGGGGTGCCGGGCGTGGACCACCTCGACGACGTCGCGGCGGCCACGGCCGCCGGGAACGTCGACGTCGACACCGCCGACGAGCTGCGGGCCGCCCTGCGGCATGCGGTCGACGTCGGCGGGCACGTGGTGGTCGACCTGACCCGGGTGCACCTCATCGACGCCGGCGGGCTCGCGCTGCTCGTCCGGGCCCACCGCGACGCCCGGGAGCGTGGCGCCGTGCTCTGCCTGGCCGCTCCGTCCCGTTTCATCCGCACCGTGCTGCACACCATGCGGCTCGACGGGCTGTTCCCGGTCTTCGCGAACCCGCAGGAGGCGTTCCGGCGGCTCTCCCCGGGCGGGGCAGGTGACACCGCCGGGCTGGCGGCCGTCGCCGCCGGGCCGGATCCGCGCGGTCCCCGTGCGGCGGCGGTGACCGACGCGTCGTCCCGCTGACCCGATCGCCGGGCCCGGACGGCCCGGCCGCAGACCATCGAGAGGAAGCACGTCATGCTCATCCCCTGGCCGTACCCGGACGAGGGCGCGTTCCGCCCCGAGCCGCCGGTCCCCTCGCCGGACGACGAGGACGGCCGCTTGGCGGCGCTGGTCGCCCAGCGGCTGAGCAGCGACTGGACCACCCGACGCCAGCAGATCGTGGTGACCGTGCAGAACCGCGTCGTCATCCTCGCGGGCATCGTGACCGGCCCGGAGACCCGGCGGGTGGCCGGCGAGATCGCCTGGGACGTCCGGGGCGTCGCCGACGTCTGCAACGCCCTGCGGCTCGCCGCCTCGCGCCGGCCCCGCCACTGACCGCCCGCCCCTTCACCGGACGCCCGCCCCTTCACCGGACGCCCGCTCCCGACGACCGCCGCGGCGTCCGGCCGGGTGGACCGGTCCTCCCGGCCGAGGGCGATCCCGGCGGACCGGCGTCCCGGGGACGGGTCAGGCCGCGGGCTGGTCGACCGGGCAGGCGTACGCCGTGCGACCGCCCAGCTGCCACGTGCGTACCCGGGCGCCGCAGCGCCGGCAGGTCGGCCGCTTGTAGACCCACCGCTCGTCGGGCGCCGCCGGGTCGCTGACCACCTGGCCGGCGTCGCGGCCCAGCGTCAGGTATCCGACGGCGAGCTCCCACAGCCGGCGGGCCGGGGCCGGCCCGACCGCCCGGGCGTCCGGGTCGAGGCCGGCGAGGAAGAGCAGCTCCGCCCGCCAGGCGTTGCCGAGGCCCGCCCACACCGCCTGGTCGAGCAGCGCAGCGCCGACCGCGCCCCCGGCGGCGCCGAGCCGGCGTACGGCGTCCTCGCCGTCGGCGTCGGCACGCAGCGGATCCGGGCCGAGCGAGGCCCGCAGCGCGCGCTCGCCGTCGTCCGGGAGCGGTTCGCAGCGGATGGGCGCGATCAGGTCGTACGCGACGCCGGCGCGGGCCAGGCGCAGCCGGACACCCTTGCGGGGCGGGACGGCCGGGTCGTCGTGGCGCAGGAACAGCCCGCGCATGCCGAGGTGCACGTGCAGGGCTGGCGCGTCGTCGACGTGGTAGAGCAGGTGCTTGCCGTACGCCTCCACCGCGCGCAACCGCCGCCCGTCGTACGGGCCGGCGTCGAGGCGACCCTGCGGGCTGGACACGGCGAGGACCTGCCCGGCGAGGGCGGCGTGCTGGTCGCGCGCGTACCGGTGGACGAGGTGGCCCTCGGGCATGCGGCCCGGGTACCCGCGGCACGGGCGCGAAAACGGCGCGACCGGGGCGCGGGAACAACACCGATCGGTCCGCAGTTGTCCCTTTCGTGACCGACGTTGCCCCGCACCCGCGGCTGTTCGACATCCGGCGGATCTACGTGGAGCCGGAGGCCGCCGCGCTGCCCCGTGGGCGGGCCGTGCTGGAGCGCTTTCCCGACGCGGAGCGCGTCGAGGTCGAGAGCCACTCCCGCATCCCGGAGCTGTACGGCGACGAGACGAACGTGGCCCGGTGGGTGCGGATCAAGACGGAGGCCCTGGTGCTGGGGGTCAAGAAGTCCCTCACCGCCCGCCCGAACGGCCGCTCGGCCGACTTCATCGCCCCGTCCACGGCGAACGGCTGCGCGATGGCGTGCGCCTACTGCTACGTGCCGCGCCGCAAGGGCTACAGCAACCCGGTGACGGTCTTCGCCAACATCGACCGGATCACCGGCTACCTGGGCCGGCACGTGGGCCGGCAGGGCGTCAAGGGTGAGCCGAACCAGTGCGACCCCGCCGCCTGGGTCTACGACATCGGCGAGAACTCCGACTGCTCGCTGGACGCCCGCATCTCCGACAACGTCCGGGACCTGGTGACCCTGTTCCGGGGCCTGCCCACGGCGAAGGCCACGTTCGCCACGAAGCACGTCAACCGTGACCTGCTCGACTGGGATCCCCGGGGCCGGACCCGCGTCCGGTTCTCGCTGATGCCGGCCCGCGACGCCAAGCTGCTCGACATCCGGACGTCCCCGGTCGCGGAGCGGTTGGCCGCCGTCGACGACTTCGTCGCGGCCGGCTACGAGGTGCACGTCAACCTCAGCCCGGTGGTGGTCCGCGACGGGTGGCTGGACGACTGGGCCGAGCTGCTCGACCAGCTCGACGACGCGCTCGGGCCCGCCGCCAAGGCGCAGCTCGCCGCCGAGGTCATCTTCCTGACCCACAACGACCGGCTGCACGAGGTGAACCTCGGCTGGCACCCGAAGGCCGAGGAGATCCTCTGGCGGCCGGATCTCCAGCAGCCGAAGCGGTCGCAGACCGGCGGCTGGAACGTGCGGTACCGCACCGGCAGCAAGGGCGCCTACGTGGCGGCATTGACGGACCTGATCGCCGCGAAGGCGCCGTACTGCCGGGTCCGCTACGCCTTTTGACGGGCTCCGAAACGCAGTTCAGGGCCACCCCGACAAGGGTGACCCTGAACTGAAAGATTGTCCGGCGGTGTCCTACTCTCCCACACCCTCCCGAGTGCAGTACCATCGGCGCTGGAGGGCTTAGCTTCCGGGTTCGGAATGTAACCGGGCGTTTCCCCTCCGCCATGACCGCCGTAACTCTATCAACATATCAAACAACACCACACCACTCGTGGTCTGTTGTTCGTTTGCTGTGAGTTGCACAGTGGACGCGTAGCAGCTTGGTAGTCAAGTCCTCGGCCTATTAGTACCGGTCAACTGAACCCGTTACCGGGCTTACATTTCCGGCCTATCAACCCAGTCGTCTAGCTGGGGGCCTTACCCCACCAAAGGTGGGTGGGATACCTCATCTTGAAGCGAGCTTCCCGCTTAGATGCTTTCAGCGGTTATCCCTTCCGAACGTAGCTAACCAGCCGTGCCCCTGGCGGGACAACTGGCACACCAGAGGTTCGTCCGTCCCGGTCCTCTCGTACTAGGGACAGCCCTTCTCAAGTATCCTACGCGCACGGCGGATAGGGACCGAACTGTCTCACGACGTTCTAAACCCAGCTCGCGTACCGCTTTAATGGGCGAACAGCCCAACCCTTGGGACCTGCTACAGCCCCAGGATGCGACGAGCCGACATCGAGGTGCCAAACCATCCCGTCGATATGGACTCTTGGGGAAGATCAGCCTGTTATCCCCGGGGTACCTTTTATCCGTTGAGCGACACCGCTTCCACTCGCAAGTGCCGGATCACTAGTCCCGACTTTCGTCCCTGCTCGACCTGTCAGTCTCACAGTCAAGCTCCCTTGTGTACTTGCACTCAACACCTGATTGCCAACCAGGCTGAGGGAACCTTTGGGCGCCTCCGTTACCCTTTAGGAGGCAACCGCCCCAGTTAAACTACCCACCAGACACTGTCCCTGAACCGGATAACGGTCCGAAGTTAGATACCCAAATCAACCAGAGTGGTATTTCAAGATTGCCTCCACCCATACTGGCGTACAGGTTTCACCGGCTCCCACCTATCCTACACAAGCTAATTCGGATACCAATGTCAAGCTATAGTAAAGGTCCCGGGGTCTTTCCGTCCTGCCGCGCGTAACGAGCATCTTTACTCGTAATGCAATTTCGCCGGGCCTGTGGTTGAGACAGTGGGGAAGTCGTTACGCCATTCGTGCAGGTCGGAACTTACCCGACAAGGAATTTCGCTACCTTAGGATGGTTATAGTTACCACCGCCGTTTACTGGCGCTTAAGTTCTCCGCTTCGCCCCGAAGAGCTAACAGGTCCCCTTAACGTTCCAGCACCGGGCAGGCGTCAGTCCATATACATCGAATTACTTCTTCGCATGGACCTGTGTTTTTAGTAAACAGTCGCTTCCCCCTGCTCTCTGCGGCCATACAACGCTCCACCCGCGCG
>NZ_JBMHMH010000001.1:1682500-3312500 GCF_049179055.1 Micromonospora sp. WMMD737
TCTCCCAGCGGGTGTGCGCGATGCGGCCGTGGTCGTCGCGCCACGTGTAGCCGGTGTCGCGGACGTACGTGCGCCCGCCCCACAGGTTGGTGCCGTCGACGTCCTGCACGGCCAGGGACGCGCCGAGGTGCCAGACGTGGTCGGCCGGGAACGCGTCGGTGACCACGGTCCCGCCGAGGGTCCGCACGGGATGCAGGTACGGGCGGGGGCCGTGCCGGGGATCGATCGCCGGGTCGACGACGTACCGGGCCACCGGCACGTCGTCGACGCTGAGCTGCCGATCGTTCTCGGTCACGGCGGCCCGCCGGTCGTCGCCCGTCACGACTGTCCCACCGGGACGGGCACGGTCCGCCGCGCGACGGCGTGCAGGGCGGCGACCACGTACCCGGCGAGGATGGGCAACGCGACCGGGATGACCAGGACGGCGAGCAGCGCGGCGACGGCGCTGACCCCGCCGGCGGCGGCCCAGGTGCCCGGGCGGGTGCGGCAGGCGCCGGCGGCGGCACCGGCGGCCTCCCGCCAGCCGCGGCCACCGCGGCGGCCGATCTCCACCACCACCAGCGCGGTGTACCCGGCCAGGGCGGCGGCCAGCACGACGGTGACCAGGAGCAGCGGTGCCCCGCCGGGGACCCGGCCGCCGGCCAGCGCGGCGACGTTCACGGCGAGCAGCCCGAAGGTGGCGACCGTCAGCACGCTCACCCCGACGCCGGGCAGCAGGGCGCGGCCGTAGCGGGTCAGGTTCTCCCGCGCGGAGGGCCAGGAACCGACGGTGTACCGGTCGTGCACCGCCGCGCTCGCGGCGGCGACGGCCGCCGCCGCGGTGAGCACCGGCAGCGCCGCCAGGATCAGGACGATGCCGAGCACCGCCAGGTCCGTGGCGTCGGTCAGCACGTCCCGCCAGTCGCGGCGGGCCGGCCCGTCCTCCCGGTCCGGCCCGTCGTCCGGGTGCGGCCTCATCCCTTGAGTCCGCTCGTGTTGATGCCCTCCACCAGCATCCGCTGGAAGGCCACGAAGAACAGGAACACCGGCAGCAGCGACAGCACCGACATGGCGAACATCGGGCCGACGGCGCTCTGGCTCGTCGAGTCGATGAACAGGGTCAGCGCCACCGGCACGGTGTAGTCCTCGAGGTCGGAGAGGAAGACGAGCTGCCGGAAGAAGTCGTTCCAGGTCCAGATGAACGAGAAGATCGCCGTGGTGACCAGCGCCGGGCGGCTCAGCGGCAGGATCACGTGCCGGAAGATGCCGAAGGCGTTCGCACCGTCGATCTTGGCGGCCTCGTCGAGTTCACGCGGGATGCCCCGCATGAACTGCACCATCAGGAAGACGAAGAACGCCTCGGTGGCCAGGAACTGCGGGATCAGCAGCGGCAGGTACGGCCACTCGCCGCCCACCAGGCCCAGGCTGCGGAACAGGATGTACTGCGGCACGATCAGCACGTGCCCGGGCAGCAGGAGCGTCCCGATCATCACGGCGAACCAGACGCCCCGCAGCCGGAACCGCAGCCGCGCGAAGGCGTACGCGGCGAGCAGGCAGGAGACGCCGTTGCCGACCACGGTCAGCAGGCTGACCATCGCGCTGTTGAGGAAGAACCGGCCGAAGCTGAAGTCGAAGTTGGTCCAGCCGTCGGCGTAGTTGCCGGGGGTGAACTCGTTCGGCAGCAGGCCGATGTTGTTGACGATCTCCTCCTGGCTCTTCAGGGACGTACCGATCATCCAGAAGAGCGGGTAGAGCACGACCGCGACGATCGCGATCAGGATGAGCAGGCGCACGGCCTGCCCGCCGCCGCCACCCGGGCGGCGCGGGCCGCGCGGGCCGGTCGTCGCCGGGGTTGCCGTCGGGGTCGCCGTCGCCGTCACCGGTCCTCCCCGTCCGAGTAGTGCACCCAGAACCGCCCGGTGCTGAAGAAGATCGCGGTGATGATCGCGATGGCGAGCAGGAAGACCCAGGCCATCGCGGAGGCGTAGCCCATCTCGAGGTTGGTGAAGCCCGTGATGTAGAGGTTCAGCGTGTACATCAGGGTGGAGTCGACCGGGCCGCCGGTGCCGTTGCTGAGCACGAACGCGGCGGTGAAGCCCTGGAAGCCGTTGATGGTCTCCAGCACCAGGTTGAAGAAGATCACCGGCGAGAGCATCGGCAGGGTGACGGCGACGAACTGCCGCCACTTGCCGGCGCCGTCGACGGAGGCCGCCTCGTAGAGCTCGGTGGGCACCTGCTTGAGGCCGGCCAGGAAGATCACCATGGGCGCGCCGAACTGCCAGATGGCGAGCACCATGAGGGTCTCCAGGGCCCAGTCGGGGTCGTTGACCCACGGCTTGCCCTCGATGCCGAAGACGCTCAGCAGCGAGTTGAACGCGCCCTCGCGGTTGAACATGTTCACCCAGACGATGGCCAGCGCGACGCTGCCGCCGAGCAGTGACGGCAGGTAGAACAGGCCGCGGAACAGCCCGACGCCGCGCCAGGCGCGGTTGAGCAGCAGGGCCACCCCGAGCGCGGCCGCCAGCTTGAGCGGCACGGCGATCAGGGCGAAGGTGAGCGTCACCCGCACCGAGTGCCAGTACGACGGGTCGGCGGTGAACATGCGCTCGTAGTTGGCGAATCCGACCCACTCCACCTCGGAGAAGGGGGTGAGGATGTCGTAGTTCGTGAAGCTCAGGTAGAGCGACAGGAGCATGGGTATCGCCGTGACGGCCATCAGGCCGAGCAGCCAGGGCGACAGGAAGACGTAGCCGGCCAGACCGTCCCCGTGCCGGGCCCGCCCGACCCCGCGCCTGCCGGCGGGGGTCGGGACGGGTCCGGTACGTCGGGTCGGGTCGGGCGCCGTGGTCAGAGCCACGAACCGATTCCTCTCCGTGTGGCGTCAGGTCAGGCGATGGCGGACTTGCAGGCGGCGATGAACTGCTCCGCCGCCTGGGCGGAGCTGATCCGGCCGTACTGGGCGTTCTCGGCGGCCTTGATCAGCTCGGCGCGGACCTTGCTGTGCCCCTTGAGCGGGACCTGCGGCGCCTCGCCGAACTTCTCCGCCAGGTCGGACTCGACCTGGATCGACTGCTTCATCGCCGGGTCGGTGACGTCGTCGCTGACCACCCGGCGCAGGTCCAGGTTCGACGGCAGGCCCCGGTCGGTGCCGAGGATCTTGACGGCCTCGGGGTCGTTCGCCAGGAAGTTGATCACGTCGACCGCGACGTCCTTGTGCTTGCTGCCCTTGAACACCGACCAGTACATGGAGGCGCGGGCCCACTGGGCGCTCGGGTCACCGGGGTAGGCGATGACGCCCAGCTCGTCCTTGGTGTTCTTCTTCAGCTCCGGCATCTGGTTGACCCAGACCCAGCTGGTGCCGGCCTTGCCGGTGACCACGAGCTGCTTGGTGATGTCGGTGGCGTTGCCCTCGTGGATGACGTCGGGGGTCGGGGTGGCGCCCCGGTCCCGGGCGCCCTTCCACAGGTCGAACCACTTCGTCACGTCCTCGGCGGTGAAGCCGAGCTCCTTGCCCTTGTAGAGGTCCTTGCCCTGCTGGCGCAGCCACACCCAGAACGCCTTGTAGTCGGCGCTCGGGTCCTGGGTGCCGGGCACCTTGGTCTTCTTCGCCACCTGCTCGGCCCAGGCGATGTGCTCCTCCCAGGTCATGCCGGTGGTCGGCTCGGGCAGGCCGTTCTTGGTCAGCAGGGTCTTGTTGTAGACCAGGCCCTGGGTGTTCTCCCCCGAGGCCACGCCGGCGAGCTTGCCGTCGACCACGCCGTACTGCCAGAGGCTCTTGGGGAACTTCGACACGTCGAGGTCGCCGGAGTCCTTATACGACGTCAGGTCGAGGGTGGTGCTGCGCGAGGCGTACTCGGCCAGGTAGTTGTCGTCGATCTGGAAGAGGTCCGGCGGGTTGCCGCCGGCGGTGAGGGTGGCCAGCTTGTCGAAGTAGCCCTGGTTGGCCTGCCAGGTCTTCTCGAACGTGACGTTCGGGTGCTTCTTGGTGTAGAGGGCGAGGGCCGCCTCGGTCAGTTTCGCCCGGGCCTCACCGCCCCACCAGAAGACCGAGAGCTTGACCGGGGCGTTCGGGTCGGTGCTGGCCTCGTCGTCGCCGCCGCAGGCGGCGGCACCGAGGACCAGGGGCAGGGCGACGACCGTGGCGAGCAGGCCGCGGATCAACCGCCGTCGGCGGACGGGGGTACGGTGAACGGGCACGGCCTGCGTGCCAGTGGTGGGGGGCGTTGCGGGGTGCATGTGCGCTCACTCCTTGGCGTTAGGAGGCGACGACGCCACCGGTGGCCGCGGTCGGGCGACCCGGGCCCGCAAGGCGATGCGGGCCCGGGACGACCAACTCGGCGTCGGGGCGGTTCCGACCGTCTGCCGGCGCGGCGGCGGTCGAGTCGCGGATGACCAGTTCGGTCTGGAGCATTACCTGTGCGGTGGTACGACGGTCGTCGCTCGTGACACCCCGACCGCCGCGTGAGCCACGGGCGGCGACGGTGTCGTGTTGCAGGAGCATGTCGACGGCCGTCCGGCCGGCGGCCGCGTTGGGCGTGGCCACCGTCGTCAACTTGGGCCGGGTGAGCCGGCTCAGGGCGATGTCGTCGATGCCGACGACGCTCACGTCCTGCGGGACGCGCATCCCGACGGCGTCGAGCCCTTCGATCAGGCCGATCGCCATCAGGTCGTTGTAGGCGAGGACCGCCGTGGCCTCGCTGCGGCGGACCTGCTCGGCGAGGGCCGCGCCGCCGGTCTCGGTGGGCTGGTTGGGCCCGAGGACGGTGAACTCGGCGCCACCGGCCCGCGCCGCGACGCCGGCCGCCCGGCGGATCTCCCGGCTGGTCCACGAGCCGCGCGGCCCGCTGAGCAGCGCGATCCGCCGGTGGCCGAGGCCGAGCAGGTGCTCGATGGCCGACCGGGCGCCCTGCCCGACGTCCATGGTGACGCACGGCAGGCCGGCGACCTGCCGGTTTATCACCACCAGCGGCACCTCGCGGCTGAGCTGCTCGATCATGCTGTTGCTCATCCGCGGACTGCACAGCAGCACCCCGTCCACCTGCTTCGCGAGGGCGTGGACCAGCTCCTCCTCGGCGATCGGGTCCTCGTTGGTGTCGGCCACGAACACGTGGTAGTCGCGTTGGCGGGCCTGGCTCTCCGCCGCCTTGATCAGCGGCGGGAAGAACGGGTTGGCGATGTCCGCGATGATCAGGCCGACGTTGTGCGTACGGCCGGTGATCAGGGCGCGGGCGGCGCGGTTGGGCCGGTAGCCGAGCTCCTCGGCGCAGGCCAGCACCCGGCCCCGGGTCTCCGGGTTGACCAGGTGCGGGGCCGAGAACGTGCGGGAGACCGTGGAGATGTGCACGCCGGAGGCCCGGGCGACGTCTCGGATGGTGGCTGGCACGGCGGGGCCCTTCGTCCAGTGTGGCTGGGGTCACGTCAGGTGCCGCCAATTAATGCAAACGGTTGTGCCGGTGTCAACGGCCGATGGTTACAGATGCGTTTCGGCCACGCTCCCACCATGCGCCGAAATGTGGATCAAATCGGATCTATGCCGCCGGTTTGGCATCGATCGTTGACGCCGCCGCGCGGCGCGTGGTTATTTCGCTGCAAACCTTTGCAGCAACACGGGAGGCGGTCGACATGTCGTCCAGCACCGGTCAGCGGGTCCGACACGCCCTGGTGGGCACCGGGTCCCGGGCCGAGATGTTCGTCCGGGCGCTGGTGCGCGACCACGCCGACACCGCCGAACTCGTCGCGTTCGCCGACGTCAACCAGGCCCGGATGGACGCCCACAACCGGTGGCTCGGCGAGCTGGGCCACCCGCCGGTGCCGACGTACCGGGCCGAGGACCTGGCCGCCATGCTCGCCAAGGAGCGCGTCGACGTGCTGGTGGTGACGAGCGTGGACGACACCCACGCCGCGCACGTCGACACGGCCTTGCGGGCCGGCTGCGACGTCATCACCGAGAAGCCGATGACCGTGGACGCGGCCGGCTGCCGGCAGATCCTCGACGCGGTCGCCGACACCGGGCGGCAGGTGCGGGTGGCATTCAACTACCGCTACAACCCCCTGCACGAGAAGCTGCGCGAGCTGCTCGCCGACGGCGCGATCGGCGAGGTGGGCTCGGTGCACTTCGAGTGGCTGCTCGACGTGCGGCACGGCGCCGACTACTTCCGCCGCTGGCACCGCGACAAGGCGCACTCCGGCGGCCTGATGGTGCACAAGGCCGGCCACCACTTCGACCTGGTCAACTGGTGGCTCGACGCCACCCCCGTCGAGGTGTACGCCACCGGCCGGCTGTTCTTCTACGGCGAGGCCGGCCGCCGGCACGGCTACGCCCGCGACTACGAGCGGGCGCACGGCTCCCCCGCCGCCGACGACGACCCGTTCGCGCTGCGGCTCGACGCGCACCCGAAACTGCGCGAGCTCTACCTCGACGCCGAGGCCGAGGACGGCTACCAGCGCGACCGCAACGTCTTCGCCCCGGGAGTGGACATCGAGGACGACATGGCGGTGCTCGCCCGCTACTCCACCGGCGCGACGATGACCTACCACCTCACCGCGTACGCCCCCTACGAGGGCTACCGGGTGATGGTCAACGGCAGCCGGGGCCGCCTGGAGCTGGAGGTCGTGGAGAGCGACCACGTCAGCCCGGCGTCCGCCGGTGCGCTGAAGGGCGCGGCGCTGCACGGTGACGAGGCCGCCGCCGAGGCCGGCTCCGCCACGCTTACCCTGCGGCCGTTCTGGGCGCCGCCGCAGGTCGTACCCGTGGCCGGGCACACCCGCTCCGGGCACGGCGGCGCCGACGCCCGGATGGCCCGGGTCCTGATCGCCGGCGAGCCGGACCCGATGGGGCGGGCGGCGACCGCCCGCGACGGCGCCCTCGCCCTGCTCACCGGGCTGGCCGCGAACCGCTCCTTCAGCACCGGCGCCCCGGTCCGGGTCGCCGACCTGCTCGACCTCTCCTGAGCCACGAACACCCTCCGAGGAGCCCCACCCGTGCCCACGACCGACCTGCTCTTCCCCGCCGACCCCGCGCAGCGCGCGGTGGCCCGCCGGCTCTACGCGCTGGCCGCGCCCCAGCCGATCATCTCCCCGCACGGGCACGTCGACCCGGCGATCCTCGCCGAGGACCGCCCGTTCCCGGATCCGGCGCGGCTGCTCATCGTGCCCGACCACTACCTCACCCGGATGCTGCTCAGCCAGGGCGTCCCGCCGGCCGACCTGGGCGTGCCCACCGTCGACGGCAGCCCCACGGAGCCCGACGGGCGCACCATCTGGCGGCGCTTCGCCGCGCACTGGCACCTGTTCCGGGGCACCCCCTCCCGGCTCTGGCTGGAGCAGACCTTCACCGACGTGTTCGGGGTGCGCACCCCGCTCTCCCCGGCCACCGCCGACGCCGTCTACGACGAGCTCGCGGCCCGGCTCGCCGAGCCGGAGTTCCGGCCCCGGGCGCTGTTCGAGCGGTTCGGCATCGAGGTGCTCGCCACCACCGAGTCGCCGCTGGACGACCTCGGGCAGCACGCCAAGCTCGCCGCCGACGGCTGGGGCGGGCCGGGCGGCCGGGTGATCACCACGTTCCGGCCGGACAACGTGGCCGACATGGAGTTCGACAACTGGGCCGGCAACGTCGCGCGCCTCGGCGAGATCACCGGCGAGGACACCGGCACGTACGCCGGCTACCTGGCGGCGCTGCGCCAACGCCGGGCGGCCTTCATCGCGGCCGGCGCCACCTGCACCGACCACGGCCACCCCACCGCGCGCACCCTGGCGCTGGGCGCGGACGAGGCCGCCCGGCTCTACGACAAGGGCCTGCGCGGGGTCGCCGACGCGGCCGACGCGGAGACGTTCCGGGCGCACATGCTGCTGGAGTTCGCCCGGATGTCGCTGGACGACGGCCTCGTCATGCAGCTGCACCCCGGCTCGGTGCGCAACCACAACCGCTGGCTGTACGCGCGGCACGGCCGCGACGTCGGCGGCGACCTGCCGCAGGCCACCGAGTACCTGCACGCGCTGACCCCGCTGCTGGACGCGTACGGCAACGACCCGCGGCTGCGGGTGGTGCTCTACACCCTCGACGAGTACACCTTCTCCCGGGAACTCGCCCCCCTGGCGGGCGGGTACGCCGCCCTGTACCTCGGTGCGCCGTGGTGGTTCCTGGACTCGCCTGAGGTGCTGCGCCGGTTCCGCGAGTCGGTCACCGAGTCCGCGGGCTTCTACAACACCGCCGGGTTCGTCGACGACACCCGCGCGTTCTGCTCCATCCCGGTACGCCACGACGTGGCCCGCCGGGTCGACGCCGCCTACCTGGCCCGGCTGGTCACCGAGCACCGCCTCGGCGAGGACGAGGCCGCCGAGACCATCGTCGACCTGGCGTACCGGCTGCCGAAGAAGGTCTTCAAGATCGGAGAGAATGTCCTGTGAGTGTCACCGTCACCGCCGTCGACGTGCACGACGTGCGGTTCCCGACCGCCGCCGCGGGCGACGGCTCGGACGCGATCAACCGGGGCGACTACTCGGCCAGCTACGTCGAGCTGCGCACCGACGCCGGCGTCACCGGAGCCGGGTTCACCTTCACCAACGGTCGCGGCAACGAGCTGACCTGCGCCGCGATCGAGGCCCTCGCCCACCACGTGCGGGGCCGCACCGTCGAGGAGATCTTCGCCGACCCGGTGGCGTTCTGGCGCTCGCTCAGCGCCGACGTGCAGCTGCGCTGGCTGGGCCCGGAGAAGGGGGTCATCCACATGGCCACCGGCGCCCTGGTCAACGCGGTCTGGGACCTGCGGGCCAAGCTGGCCGGCAAGCCGATGTGGCAACTGCTCGCCGAGCTGCCCACCGAGGAGCTGGTGGCCAGCATCGACTTCCACCACATCACCGACGCCCTCACCCCGGACGAGGCGGCGGCCATCCTCGACAAGGGACTGGTCGGGCTGGACGAACGCCGGGCCGGGCTGGAACGCGACGGGTTCCCGTCGTACACCACCTCGGTGGGCTGGCTGGGCTACCCCGACGACAAGGTGCGGGCGCTGACCCGGCAGGCGTACGCCGAGGGGTGGCGGGCGATGAAGATGAAGGTCGGCGGGCTGCCGGCCGACGACCTGCGGCGGGCGCGGATCATCCGGGAGGAGATCGGGCCGGACGCGCTGCTGATGATGGACGCCAACCAGGTCTGGGACGTCGACGAGGCGATCACCAACATGACCGCCCTGGCGGAGGTGGACCCGTACTGGATCGAGGAGCCGACGCACGCCGACGACATCCTCGGGCACGCCCGGATCGCGCGGGCGGTCACCGATTTGACCGACGGCCGGTGCCGGGTCGCCACCGGTGAGGTGGCCGCCAACCGGGTCATCTTCAAGCAACTGCTCCAGGCCGAGGCGATCGGCGTGATGCAGATCGACGCCTGCCGGGTCGGCGGCGTCAACGAGGTCCTCGCCGAGATCCTGATGGCGGCGAAGTTCGGCGTGCCGATCTGCCCGCACTCCGGCGGCGTGGGCCTGTGCGAGTACGTCCAGCACCTGGCCGTCTTCGACTACCTGCGGGTCGGCACCAGCCTCGACGGCCGGATGGTCGAGTACGTCGACCACCTGCACGAGCACTTCGTCGACCCGGTACGCACCCGCGAGGGTCGCTACCTGCTGCCGGAGGCGCCCGGCTACAGCTCCACGATGAAGCCGGAGTCGATCGCCGAGTTCCGCTTCCCCGACGGACCGGTGTGGCGATGACCGGCGCCGCCCGGCTCGGTCTCGGGACGCTACGCCGGCTGCCGACCGGGAGCCGACCGCTGATCCGCCCGGGCAGCGCGCCGGCGGGGATCGTGCACCTCGGGCTGGGCGCGTTCCACCGCGCCCACCAGGCGGTCTACACCGAGGAGGCGATGGCGCACGCCGGGGGCGACTGGGGCATCGTCGGCGTGGCGCCACGCAACCCCGACGTGGTGACGACGCTGGCCGCGCAGGACAACCTGTTCAGCGTCACCACCACCAGCGCCGAGGAGTGCCACACCCGGGTCATCGGCGCGCTGGCGGGCACCCGGCACGCCGCCGGCGACCCCGCCGCCGTGGTGGCGCTGCTGGCCGACCCGGCGATCCGGGTGGTCACCCTCACCGTCACGGAGAAGGCGTACCAGCTCGACCCGGTGACCGGCCGGCTGCGGCCCGACCCGGAGGTCGCCGCCGACCTGCGCACCGACCGGGCGCCGCTCACCGTCCCGGGCCTGCTGCTGCGCGGGCTGCTCGCCCGCGCCGCCGCGCAGGGCCCGCCGTTGGCCCTGGTCAGCTGCGACAACCTGCCCGCCAACGGCCGTCGGCTGCGCGGCCTGGTCGAGCAGTCGGTGGCGTACGCGGGGGTGCCGGAGCCGCTGGCCGGCTGGGTGCGGGAGCACGTCAGCTTCCCCGGCACCATGGTCGACCGGATCGTGCCGGCCAGCACGGCGCAGACCCTCGCCGACGCCGAGCGGGCCCTGGGGGTGGCCGACCTGGCGGCGGTGGTCGCCGAGCCGTACCGGCAGTGGGTGATCGAGGACGACTTCCCGGGCGGCCGGCCGGCCTGGGAGCGGGCCGGCGCGGTGCTCACCGCCGACGCGGGGTCCTGGGAGCGGCTGAAGCTGCGCGCTCTCAACGGCGTGCACTCGGCCGCCGCCTACCTGGGTGCGCTGGCCGGCCGGGAGACGATCGCGGACGCGCTGGCCCTGCCGCACCTGACGACCGTGCTGCGGCAGTTGGTCGCCGAGGACGTGGCGGCCAGCTTCGAGCCGCCCGAGGGCGTCTCGGTCGTCGCGTACGGCGAGGAGGTGCTGACCCGGTTCGCCAACCCGGCGATCCACCACCGCACCCTCCAGGTGGCCCTGGACGGCTCGCAGAAGCTGCCGCAGCGGATCCTGCACACCGTCGCCGATCTGCGGGCCGCGGGCCGGTCGGCGCACTGGGCCACGCTGGTGGTGGCCGCCTGGCTGCGCTTCGCGCAGGGCCACGCCGACGACGGCAGTCCCCTGCCGCTGGCCGACCCGCTCGCCGAGGAGATCCGCGCCGCGCTCGCCGCCGGAGCGAAGACCCCGGCGGGGGCCGTCGACGCGGTGTTCGCGCTGCGCGAGGTCTTCCCCGCCGAGGTGGCCGAGGACGACGACGTACGCGCCGAGGTGACCGGGTGGCTGACCGCCCTGCAACGGCACGGGGTGGCCGCGACGCTGGCGGGCGCCCGGTGACGGCCGCCGCCGCGGGGGCGTCACCGGGACGGGCCGGCGCCGTGCCGAGGGTCGCGATCGTCGGGGCCAACGGACACGGACGCTGGCACCGGCGGGTCGTCGCCCCACTGCACGCCGCCGGGCGGCTGCGGCTGGTCGCCCTGGTCGACGTACGTCCGATCGAGGACGAGCCGGCGGCGCCGGTGCCCGACGGCACCCTGGTCTACGCCGACCACCGGGAGATGCTGCGGGCGGCCCGGCCGGACGTGGTGGTGGTCTGCACTCCACCGCACACCCACCTACCGATCGCCCTGGACGTGCTCGCCGCGGGCGCCGACCTGCTACTGGAGAAGCCGCCGGTGCTGTCCACCGCCGAGCACCGGGAGCTGGCCGACGCCGTGGCGGCCTCGGGCCGCGCCTGCCAGGTCGGTTTCCAGGCGCTCGGCTCGGCGGCGCTGACGGAGCTGACCGACGCGGTCCGGGCCGGGCGGCTCGGTACCGTCACCGGCATCGCGACGGTGGCGTCCTGGCAGCGCTCCGACGCCTACTACGCGCGGGCGCCGTGGGCCGGGCGGCGGACGCTGCACGGCCGGCCGGTGCTGGACGGCGCCCTGGCCAACCCGCTGGCACACGCGGTCATGCAGTGCCTGGCGGTCGCCGAGGCCGCCGCCGGGAACGGGCCGGTGGTCCCCGCGCGGATCGAGGTGGAGCGCTACCGGGTCCGGCCGATCGAGGTGGACGACACCGCGACCCTGCGGGTGTCGTCCCGTTCGGGACCGCCGGTCGTCGCGGCGGTGACCCTGGCCGGGGAGGACTTCGTCGCCGGGGAGGTGATCGTGACGGGCACCGCCGGCCGGGCCGTGCTGGAGTACCCGACCGACCGGTTGCTGCTGCCCGGCGACGCCGGCGCACGCGAGGTGCCGGGCCGGCGCGGGCTGCTGGAGAACCTCCTCGCCCACCGGGCCGACCCGGCGGTGCCGCTGATCGCGCCCCTGGCGCGGACCGCCCCGTTCACCGCGGTCCTGGAGGCGGTCACGACCGCGCCCGAGCCGACGCTGCTCGGCGGCGACCTCGTCACCGCCACGGGCGACGGCCCGCAGCGGGTGCTCACCGTGCGCGGGGTGAACCGGCTGCTGCGCCGGGCGGCCGACGAGGGGGCGCTGCTGTCGGAGCTGGGGGTGCCGTGGGCGGTGGCGCCGCACCGCAGGGAGCTGACGGGACAGGAGGAACCGCAACCCACTGCAACTGAGCCGCCCGCCTGAGGTGGGTCCATATCGGATATAGGGGCGTCAACCCGACCGAGGGCGGCCGGGGCGATACCGGCCGATTTGATCAGTTGCAACACTTCTGCACACGTTCGTCATTGACGCGTATAAAACGCGAAACCTACCGTTGCCTGATACCCGACCGGCAACGAACAGGTGGTCCGATAGATGTGGAAGAAGGCAGTGGGCGCGGCGATGGTCGCCGTGACGCTCGCGGCGACACCCGGGAGCGTGACGGCGGCCCCGGACGGCGGGGCCGTTCCGGCGCGCAACGGCGCGGTCGACACGGCCGACGGCGGGCTCTCCTGGTTCGCCCGGCACCTCGGCCGGCAGGCGCTGCCGGCAGGCGACGGCTGGGCGGCTGAGGGCACCGGCACGACCGGCGGCGCGGCGGCGGCCCCGGAGCAGGTGCACGTGGTCTCCGGCCGGGCCGAGCTGGTCGCGGCCCTCGGCGGCGACAACGCCACCAACCGGGGCAACGCCACCCCGAAGATCATCTACGTCAGCGGCGAGGTCGACGGCTTCGAGGGGCCCGACGGGGCCCTGCTCGACTGCGCCGACCTCGCCGACCCGGAGTACTCGCTGGCCGCGTACCTCGCGGCGTACGATCCCGCGGTCTGGGGCCGGGTCGCGCCGAGCGGACCGCTGGAGGCGGCGCGGGTGCGCTCGGTGACGAACCAGACCCGGCAGACCCAGATCAACGTCGGCCCGAACACCACGATCGTCGGCCTGCGCGGCGCCCGGCTGACCGGCCTGACGCTGATGCTCGACGGCGCGCACAACACGATCGTGCGGAACCTGACGTTCGACGACGCCCGGGACTGCTTCCCCGCCTGGTCCCCCACCGACGGCGCCGCCGGCAACTGGAACTCCCAGTACGACCAGATCTCGGTGCGCCGCAGCGAGCACGTCTGGATCGACCACAACACCTTCACCGACGGCGACAACCCGGACAGCGGCCAGCCGGTGCACCTCGGCCGGCCGTACCAGGTGCACGACGGGTCGGTGGACGTCACGCACACCGCGAGCCTGGTGACCGTGTCGTACAACCGGTTCGTCGGGCGGGACAAGGTCATGCTGATCGGCTCGTCCAACACCGTCGGCCCGGACGTCGGGCGGCTGAAGGTGAGCCTGCACCACAACCTCTTCGACGGGGTGCTCCAGCGGCTGCCCCGGGTGCGCTTCGGCCAGGTCGACGTGTGGAACAACCACTACCGGCTGGCCGGCGACGGCTTCGAGTACGCGATCGGCGTCGGGGTGCAGTCCGCCGTGGTCGCCGAGAACAACTTCTTCACCCTCGGCGCCGGCGTCACGGCCGACACCCTGCTCTACGACTGGGGCGGCACCGCCGTCACCACCCGGGGCAACTGGGTCCGCGCCGCCGGGGACCGCCCCCGCCCGGTCGACCTGGTGGGCGCGTACAACGCGGCGCACGAGCCGGACCTGGCCCCGGACGCCGGCTGGACGCCGACCCTGCGCCGCGGTCCGGTGCTGCCGGCACCCGCGGTGCCGGCGGTCGTCGGGGCGCTGGCCGGCGCGGACCGGCTGCTCCTCTAGGACGCCGGCCGCCGCACCGTCCCGCGCGGCGGCCGGACGGCCGGTGGGTCGCCGCGTCCGGCGCTCAGCGCGGCGGCCCACCGGTACCCACCCCCACCACCAGGAGGTGCACCATGAACCGGACACCCCGCTCCCGGACGCGCACGCCGAGGCTGCTCGGCGCGGCGCTCACCGCCGGCGCCCTGGCCGTCGGCACGGTGCTCGCGACCACCTCGTCGGCGCACGCCGACACCCTGTTCAGCGACACGTTCTCCGACGGCGCGGCCGACGGGTGGTCCCGCTCCGGCGGGACCTGGTCGGTGGTGACCGACGGCTCGTACGCCTACCGGCAGTCCGGCACCAGCAGCGACGCCCGCGCCCTGGCCGGCGCGGGCACCTGGACCGACTACGGGGTGCAGGCCCGGGTCCGGCCGACGGGCTTCGGCGGGGCGAACCGGCACGCCGGGGTGATCGCCCGGGCGCAGAGCAGCAGCAGCTACTACGCGCTGGTGGTGACCGCGAGCGGCGGCGTGCAGCTGATCCGCCGCGCCGGCGGCGACCCCGTGTCGCTGGGCTCCGCCCCCGCCGGGATCACCGTCGGCGGCTGGGCGACGCTGCGGCTGGAGGCGGTCGGCAACTCGCTGCGCGGCTACGTCGACGGCACGCTGCGCGTGCAGGCCACCGACGGGGCGTTCGCCGCGGGGCGGGTCGGCCTGGCCACCTCGTACGCGAGCGCCACCTTCGACGACGTCCAGGTGGACACGGCCACCGGCGCCCCGCCCACCGGCACGCCGACCGGCGGGCCCACCCTCCCGCCGACCGGGCCGCCGATCGACCCGGGCGCCCCGCCGGTCGGCTTCGCCTCGGTGCACGCGCTCGGCCAGAACGGCACCACCGGCGGGGCCGGCGGCCCGACCGTCACGGTGGACACGGCCGCCGAACTGCTCACCGCGATCGGCACAGCCGGCCCGCTGACCGTGCGGGTGGACGGGATGATCGCGCTGCCGGGCCCGATGCACGACGTCACCTCGGACAAGACGATCGTCGGCGTCGGCGCGAACTCCGGCATCACCGGGGGCGGGCTGAACATCGGCCTGCCGGTCAGCGACGCGACCAGCCCGCCGGCGAACGCCGTACACAACGTGATCGTGCGGAACCTGAACTTCCGCAACACCGTCGACGACGCGATCAACGTGCAGATGTTCTCGCACCACGTGTGGATCGACCACAACGACCTGGCGTACGGCTACGACGGGCTGATCGACGTCAAGCGCGGGTCCAGCTACGTCACCGTGTCCTGGAACCACACCCACCACCACACGAAGAACATGCTGCTCGGCCACGACGACCGCAACGCCGCCCAGGACGTCGGCAACCTGAAGGTCACGTACCACCACAACTGGTTCGACCGCACGCCGCAGCGCAACCCCCGGGTCCGCTACGGCGACCCCGTGCACGTGTTCAACAACTACTTCGTCTACAACACCGACGTAGGGGTGGCCTGCCAGCTCGACTCCGGCTGCGTCGTCGAGGGCAACTACTTCGAGGACGTCGAGGTGCCCTGGTCGATCAGCTACTCCGGGGACCGGGGCCGCATGATCGCCCGCGACAACGTGCTCGCCGGCACCAGCGAGCCCGGCGACGCGGGCGGCACCGTCCAGGAGCCGCGCACGTTCTACCCGTACACCCTGACCGATCCGGTCACCGTGAAGTCCGTCGTCACGGCCGGCGCCGGCACCGGCAGGCTCCTCTACTGACCGCCCCGCCGCGGACCGCCGGGCGTGGTCGGATCAACCCCTGAGCCGGACCCGGGGGTGGCGGGTCGGGCCGACCGTCGCCCTGCCTCCACTCGTCGTCGGACATCACCTGGCGACAGCCCCCACCAGGGCGGCGGCGGCCCCGCGGACCAGCCGGTCCCGCGGGGCCGTCGCATGTGGTCACCCTTTTCGCGGGAGCGTACGGCCGCGACGGTAGCGTGGCGCCTCAGCACGGCCCGTGGGGCGGCTCTCCCGCCGGCGCGGCGCTCGCGATCGTACGGAGGAGGATGCATGTCCCACGGCGACGACCCGTTCGCGGCACGCGAGGACGCGGCCTCGCGGCCGAGCTTCGACCTCGCGCTACGCGGCTACGACAAGCGGCAGGTGGACCGCTACGTCGAGCAGGTCGACGGCGAACGGTCGGCGCGGGCCGCGGAGCGGGACCGGGTCTCGGCCCAGCTGCGGGAGCTGACCGTCGAGGTGCACCGGCTGCGCGCGGAGGCGACCGAGCTGCGGGACCGGCCGGCGCAGCCGGACCGGGCGTCCTTCCGCGACCTCGGTCCGATGGTCGACCAGATCCTGGCCCTGGCCGAGAAGCAGGCCGGGGCCATCACCGACGCCGCCGGGCAGCGGGCCGCCGAACTCGAGGCCGAGGCGGAGCGGGTGCTCGCCGAGGCCCGCGAGCAGGCCGCCACGACGCTGCGGGAGCTGACGGAGGAGGCGGCCGCGCGGCGCGAGGAGCACGACCGGGAACACGAGGAACGCCGCGCCAACGCCCAGGCCGAGCTGGCCAGGATCCGGGAGGCGGCGGAACGGCTGCGGGCGGCGGGCGAGGCGGCCCACGACCACGCGGTGCAGGAGGCGAAGCGGATCGACGAGCAGACCGCCCAGCAGGTCGAGCAGGCCCGCGTCGAGTCCGAGGCGTTCCTGGCCTCGGCCCGCGCCCAGATCCAGCAGGAGGTACAGGCGGCGCGCGCGAAGACCCAGCAGGAGCTGGGCCAGTGGCAGGCCGGCGTGGAGCGGGAGATCAACGACCGGCGGGCCGCCGCCGAGCAGGAGATCGCCGAGCAGCTCGCGTCCGCCGAGCGGGAGCTCGGTGCCCAGCGTACGGCGGCCGAGCAGGAGATCGCGACGTTGATCGCGGAGGCCCAGCAGTACGCGGCCAAGGTGCGCCAGCACGTGGACGAGCAGGCCGCGACCCACCAGCAGCAGCTCGCCGCGACGCAGCAGGGCATCCGGGACCGGCGGGAGGCGCTGGCGCGGATGCAGTCCGAGCTGGACGCCGCCCAGCAGCAGCTGGCACAGGCGCGGCAGGAGAGCGCGGGCGTCGAGCACGAGTTCGCCGAGGTGCAGCAGCGCCTCGCCGAGACCCGGCAGGAGCTGACCGACGAGCTGCGCCGCCTCGACGAGGCGCGCCGGGCCGCGGACTCCGCCGAGCAGCACGCCAAGGAGGTCCGCGCCCGGGTGAAGCGGGAGGCGAAGCGGGTGGCCGACCTGGCCGCGGCGGCGGTGATGGCGGCCGCCACGGGCGGCGCGGAGACCGCCGAGTACCCGCAGGTCGCGGCCCGGCCGCGCACCGCCCGACCGGTGGCGGCGCCGGTAGCCGCCGTTGCCGACGACACGGCACCGGCGGACGGCAGAAGTGAGACGGCGGTCAGTTCGGGCAGCGACGCTCCGGTCCCGGCCGGCACCCCAGCCCTGTCCCCGGTGAGCCAGGTGGTGACCGCCGGCTGATCCGACTGCCGCGATGAGTAAGCCGTACTGATGGTGGTCCGCGCATCGGCTGGGTGCGCCCCCTGGTATGGCGTCACTCCCTGCCGCCGCGCTGGCGGCCGATCTCCGGTGCGCTCGCCTAGGGGGTCGGGCACGGCCTGGCGGCCCGGCTGTCGGGTGCAGTTCCGGAGTTCATCACCGGCGGGTCGGGTGCCTGACAGAGTGGGGACATGGCCGGGACGTCGTGGCTGACCGAACGTATCCACCTGGTGGGCGCGGGGACCGGGGTCACCCGGCTGGAGATCTTTCTCGACCTGGTCTTCGTCTACGCCTTCCTCAACGTGACCGGGTTGACTGCGGCGGACCTGAGCGTCGAAGGACTCACCCGGGGCGTGCTGCTGATCGCGCTGCTCTGGTGGTGCTGGGCACCCTATCCCTGGCTGGGCAACTTCCTCCGGCTCGACAGAGGGCTCCTTCCGCTGCTGGTCTACGGGCTGGCTGCGGCCATGTTCCTGGTCGGGGCGAGTCTCCAGGAACTACCGGCCGATAGTCCGGGCGGGCTGCTCGGGCGGATGGTCTTCGTCGTCGGGTACGCCGTCACGCGCCTGAGTCCGATGCTGATCATGGTAGTGGCCCGATGGCGGAACCCCCCGCTCCGCCAGCAGTTCGTCGTCACCATTCCGTTCACCTGCGTCGCGGTGCTGAGCCTGCTGACCGCGGCGCTGCTGCCCGGGTTCCTTGCGCCTGGGCCGGCGGCCGACCTGCTCCGGTTCGGGCTGGTCCTGCTCGCCGTCCTGGTCGACTACAGGGGCGTGTACGTGGTCCGGGCCGGACCATGGACGATCGTCTCGGCGACGTACTGGGCGGAACGGCACGCGCTGATCGTCCTGGTGGCGATCGGCGAGACGATCATCTCGATCGGGGTGAGTCAGGGACTGGCCGTCGTCATTCCCATCACCTGGGCACTGATCGGCGGGATCGTGCTGGGCGTGGCGACCGTCGGGGTGCTCTGGGCGCTCTACTTCGACATCGCCCGGTATTCCGGCGAACAGGCCATGGAACGGGCGACCGGCACGCAGCGGACGCTGATGGGCCTACAGGCGTACACCTTCCTGCACCTGCCGATGATCCTCGGCCTGATCCTGATCGCGTTCGGTTTCAAGGTGGCCCTCGCCGAACTGGGGCACGGCACCGATCGGCTCGGGCTCGGGCCTGTCGCGGTGCTCTACGGCGGGGTGGCGGTCTACCTGCTCGGCCTGACCGGTTTCGAGCGCCGGAACGACCGCAGGTGGGCGCGCTCGCCGCTGCTCGGCACGGCCCTGGTGGCCCTGTTGGTCCCGGTCGCCGCCGGACTGCCGCCCCTCGGGGCGATGGCCGTGCTGGCCGGAGTCGGGATGCTGCTCATGCTCGCCGACCACACTGTCTTCCACAGCCGGCACCGCGAACTGCACCGGCAGGTCGGGCCGACGAAGCGGGAGTCGGGCGGGGTCACCCCCAAGGAGTTCTTCTTCGACCTCGTCTTCGTGTACGCCTTCCTCCAGGTCACCGCGCTGATGGTCGGCGATCCGGGCTGGCGGGGTCTGCTGCGCGGAATGCTGGTGCTGACCGTGCTGTGGTGGGCCTGGTCCTCCTATGCCTGGTTGTCCAACTCGGTGCGCTCCGAGGCCGGTCCGGTGCGCCTGGTGCTGATGGTGGTCACGGTCAACACCCTGGTCATCGCGTTCGTCATCCCTCAGGCGTTCTTCGGCACCAGGGACGGCCTACCCGGCCCGGTGATCTTCGTCTGGTGTTATGCGGTCATCCGGGGGTTGCACCTCCTCTCCGCCTGGTTGTTGGCCAGACGGACACCGGATCTGCGTCGGCAGGTCTACCGGCTGGTGGCGCCGACGGGGATCGCCCTGGCCCTGCTGGCCGTCGCCGTGGCCGCCTGGCTGCGGAGCGGGGACCCGGAGGAGCTGAATCCCGTGCGGCTCTGGCTGTGGGCGGCCGCCATCGCGGTCGACCTGTTCGGTTCCTACCTGCTCGGCCTGCGTGGCTGGCGGATCCGGTCGGTCGGACACTGGGCGGACCGGCACGCCCTGATCATCCTGATCGCCCTGGGCGAGGCGATCATCTCGATGGGCCTCGCGGTGGACGACCGTCGGCTCTCCGTGCTGCTGCTGGTCGCACTGCTGCTCGGGGTCGCCCTGCTGGCCACGCTCTGGTGGGCGTACTTCCGGGTGGACGCGACCATGGCGGAACAGCAGGTCGACGAGACGACGGGTGACCGGCAGACCGCAATGGCCCGGGACGGCTACACCTACCTGCACCTACCGATGGTGGCTGGGGCGGTGCTGGTCTCGTTCGGGCTGCGGGAGACCCTCAACACGGTGGGCGGGTCCCAGGCCGATTCCATGGGGAATCTGCCGCACCTGACCCTGTACGGCGGCGTGGTCTGCTTCCTCCTCGCCGTGAAGGCGTTCCGGTGGCGGACCGGAGGGCGACTCCGGCCCCTCCGGCTGATCTGGACGATCTCACTGGTGGCGCTGGCGCCGGCCACCGCCGGGCTGCCGCTCTTCGTGGCGCTGGTCGTGCTGACCGTCACCTGCCTGGCCTTCGTGACGATCGAGGCGACCCTCTCCCGACCGCACCTGCCGGGCTGACCGGAGTGGCGGGATGGCGGCAAATGGCTGGTCCAACCAGTTGACGGGTTGATGTGGTCTGCCCCACACTCCACGGCATGGCGTTCGCTCCCGTCCCCCGCTCCTCGGTCTCCGACCACGTCTTCGGCCAGATCCGCGACGCGATCGTCAGCGGCGTCTACCGCCCCGACGAGGCACTGCCCGGCGAGCGGGAGCTGGCCGCCACCTTCGGGGTCAACCGGCACGCCGTGCGGGAGGCCCTGCGCCGCCTCCAGCAGCTCGGCCTGGTGCGGGTCAGCCAGGGCGGCGCCACCCGGGTGCTGGACTGGCGGGTGCACGCCGGGCTCGACCTCGCCCTGTCGCTCACCCGCTTCCACGACACCCTGCCGGTGGGCACCCTGGTCCGCGACATGCTGGAGATGCGGGCCTGCATCGGCGTCGACGCGGCCCGGCTCTGCGCCGAGCGCGGCGACCCGGCGGTGCGGGCCGCGATCCTGCGGGCCGTCGAGGAGTACGCGGGCCTGGCGCCGGACCTCACCGGGATGGGCGAGGCCACCATCGTGCTGTGGCGGCACATCGTCGCCGGCTCCGGCAACACCGCCTACCTGTTGGCCTTCAACAGTCTCGTGGCCGGCGCGCTCGCCGTCGGCGAGGTGCCGCCGCAGCGGCGCGCCGCGGAACTGCTCGACGTCGCGGGCCACCGCCGGCTCGCCGACGCCGTCGTCACCGGCCGGGCCGCCGACGCCGCACGCGAGGCACGGGCCCTGCTCACCGCCCCCCTCACCACCCCCGCCGCAGCACCGAGAAGGGAAGCCCGGGCATGATCCCCGCCGTGCTCTACGCCGTACCGGCGTTCCTGCTCCTCATCGTCGTCGAGGCGCTCTCCTACCGGTTCGCCCCCGACGACGGCGAACGCGGATACGAGCTGCGCGACACCGCCACCAGCCTGACCATGGGCGCCGGCAGCCAGGTCATCGGCGTGCCGTGGAAGCTGGCGACGGTCGGCCTCTACGCCGCCGCGTACACCCTCACGCCGATCCAGCTCTCCCCCACCAGCGTCTGGACGTGGGTGCTGCTCTTCTTCGCCGACGACCTCGCCTACTACTGGTTCCACCGCTCCCACCACGAGGTGCGGCTGCTCTGGGCCGGGCACGTGGTGCACCACTCCAGCGTCTTCTTCAACCTCTCCACGGCGCTGCGACAGAGCTGGACCCCGATGACGTCCGTACCGTTCTGGCTGGGCCTGGCCCTGCTCGGCATCCCGCCCTGGATGATCTTCCTCCAGCAGTCGGTCAGCCTGCTGTACCAGTTCTTCCTGCACACCGAGCGGGTCGGCCGGCTGCCTCGACCCGTCGAGTGGTTCTTCAACACGCCCTCGCACCACCGGGTCCACCACGGCGCCAACGCCGAGTACCTCGACCGCAACTACGGCGGCATCCTGATCGTCTGGGACCGGCTGTTCGGCACCTTCGAGCCCGAGCGGGCCACCGTCCGCTACGGCCTGACCAAGAACGTCGGCACGTACAACCCGCTGCGGGTGGCGACGCACGAGTACCGGGCGATCTGGGCCGACGCCCGGGCCGCCTCGTCCTGGCGGCACCGCCTCGGCCACGTGTTCGGCCGGCCGGGCTGGCAGCCCACCCCGCAGGCGCAGCCGGCGGTGGCCCGATGACGATCCTCTGGCTGTTCGGCGTGGTGGCCGCCGTCGAGCTGATCGGCGTGGCGACCGACTCGACCCTCCTGCAGTGGCTGGCCAAGCCCCTGCTCGCGCCGGTGCTGCTGCTCCACCTGCTGCGGGCACGCCGACGCGTCGACCCCGTGGCCGTCGGGCTGGTCTTCGCGACCGGCGGCGACATCGCGCTGCTGCTCTCCGGCGACACGACGTTCCTCGTCGGCATGGGCTGCTTCCTCGGCACCCAGGTGGCCTTCCTGACCGCCTTCCTGCGCCACCGCCGCCCGCCGGTCGTCGCGGTCGCCGCCTACGTCGCCTGCTGGGTGGCGGCCAACCTGGTGCTGTGGAACTCCCTCGGCCCGCTGCGGCTGCCGGTGCTCGGCTACAGCCTCGCGCTCAGCCTGATGGCCGCCGCCGCGGCCGGCGTCTCCCGGCGGGTGGCCCTGGGCGGTGGGCTGTTCCTGGTCTCCGACCTGCTGATCGGGATGGACGCCGCCGGCTCCCGGATCCCCGGGCACGGCCTGGCCGTGATGACCACCTACATCGCGGCCCTGCTGCTGATCACGACCGGCTGGCTGGCGGCCACCGCCGCGGGCAGCCGACCCACGGCCGGCGACCCGGCGCCCAGCCCGGGACCGGTGCCCGACGGCGTACGGTAGCCGCCGCCACGGCGCTCGTCGGTCCCCCGCCGGCCCGACGGGCGCCTGTCCGGACGCCCGGGGCCGGAGCACGCCCTGCGGCACGGGGGCGGCGATCGGCCGGTGGTGGCCGGAGCCGGCATCCCCCGTTCACCCGGGATTCACAAGGCATCCACACGCCGCTCACAGGTTGGCGGGCTTGGCTGGCGCCTGGCCTCGTCCACCTACGAGATCGGTCGCCTCATGCGCAATCCCTTCCGTACCCGACCGGCACCGCCCGGCACCGCCGGGACCGAACCGCAGGGACCGGGCGGTCGCCGGGCCGCGCCGGCCACGGACCGCGACGCCGACCGGGCCGGGCACGGCCTGCGGGCGCCGAGCCGGCAGCACGCCTTCAACCGGTACGAGATCAAGTATCTCGTCGACAGCGGTGCGGCACGGGCCCTGCGCGACGAGTTCGCGGGCCGGATGGACCTCGACAGCCACGGGGACGCCAGCGGGTACGGCGTGTGGAGCGTGTACTACGACACGCCCCGGCTGCGCTTCTACTGGGAGAAGATCGAGGGCCTGCGGTTCCGTCGCAAGCTGCGGATCCGGCACTACGGTGACCGCTTCGCCGTCACCGACGACACCATCGTGTACGTCGAGATCAAGCAGCGGGTGAACCGGGTCACCCAGAAGCGTCGCATCGCCCTGCCGTACCGGCTCGCCCGCGACCTGTGCGACCGCCGCGTGCCGGTCGACCACGACGAGTCCCAGCGCGCCTTCGTCGAGGAGATCCTCGAACTGGTCGGCGGGCTGGACCTGCGGCCGGTCGCGATGACCGGCTACCAGCGGGAGGCCTTCGTCGGCCGGGACGCCGACACGGGCCTACGGGTCACCATGGACCACCGCGTCCGGGGCCGCGACCGGGACTTCCACCTGGGCGCCGACGCGGAGAACCGGCTCATCGTGCCGGCGAAGCTGTCGGTGGTGGAGATCAAGGCCAACGAGCGGGTGCCGTACTGGCTCACCGACCTGGCGGCCCGGTCGAGCATGTCGGTCGTCCGGATGTCCAAGTACTGCCAGAGCGTCGAGGCCTTCGGCCGTGCCCCCCGATCGGTGTTCCACGTCGTCGACGACGATCCCGCCGCCGACCTGTCCCTGACCACCACCGTCACGAGCGAGGCCTGAGAACACCATGGACTTCACCTTCCAGGACCTGTCCGGCACGTTCAGCATCGCGGACGTCGCGATCGCGTTGTCGCTGTCCTTCCTGCTCAGCACGGCCATCGGCTGGGTCTACCGGTTCACCCACCGCAACATCTCCTACAGCCAGTCCTACGTGCAGACGCTGGTGGTCCTCGGCATGCTCATCTCACTGATCATGCTGGTGGTGGGGTCGAACATCGCCCGGGCGTTCGCGTTGGTCGGCGCGTTGTCCGTGGTGCGTTTCCGCAACGCCATCAAGGAGACCCGTGACGTCGGCTTCATCTTCCTGGTGATGGGCGTCGGCATGGCCTGCGGCACCCGCTTCTACACGCTCGCCGTCGTCGCCGCCGTCGCCATCGGCCTGGTCATCCTGGTGATGTACCGCTTCAACTGGTTCGCCTCGCAGGTCCAGCGGCAGGTCGTCAAGGTGCAGGTTCCGCCGGACGGCGACCACACCGGGTCCATCCAGGACGTCCTGATCCGGCTCACCAGCGAGTTCGAGCTCGTCAGCATGGAGACGATCCGCGGCGGCGCGCTGACGGAGATCATGTACACCGTGCGGCTGCGCAAGGGCCACGAGCCGGGCCAGCTGATCGCGGCGCTCAGCGAGCGTACGTCCGGCCAGCGGGTCACGGTGCTGACCGGCTACGACCAGACGGATCTGTGATGCCGGCGCCCTCCGCCGGCCCGCTTCGGAGACTGCGGCGCCGGATCCCCGTCCGCGTCCGGCAGTACTGGCGGCTGCTGGCCGGCTGCGTCGCGTTCGTCGCCGTCCTGACGGTCGGGTTCAGCGCGGTGCGGGTGCACCCGTACGTCACCAGCGGCGGCGGCCGGGCCGGCGACGAGGTCACCCAGGACCTCGCCGGCACCCGGGACCTGTTCGACCCGACCGTCGCGCACCGCATCGCCCTGACGTTCCGCGAGGCGGACTACGAGCGGATGGTCGACGCCTTCGCCAAGGAGGGCGAGAAGGAGTACGTGGAGGCCGACCTCACGATCGACGGCACCACGGTCCCGAGCGTGGGGATCCGGCTCAAGGGCAACTCGACGCTGGCCGGGCTGACCCGTGACGGGGAGAACATCGGCAGGGCCGGCGGACGACCCGGCGGACAGGCCGGTCCGGCCGGGAACGGCGAGCCCGCCGGGGGCGGACCCGACGGCGCACGCCCCGGTGGGCAGCGGCAGGGCGCCACCCCACCCGGCGGCGCTGCCCAACCCGGCGGCGCTGCCCAACCCGGCGGCGGTTTCGGGCCCGGCGGCGGGCGGACCTCCCTGAAGACCGAGGAGCCCGAGACCCTGCCCTGGCTCATCCGCTTCGACGAGTTCGTCGAGGGCCGCCGCTACCAGGGGCACCGGGAGATCGCCGTACGCGTCGGCGGCATGGGCGGCGGGTCGACGGTGCTCAACGAGGCCGTGTCCCTGAGCGTGCTCGCCGAGGCCGGCGAGGCCTCCCCGGCGTACGCGTACTCGCGGTTCGTCGTCAACGACCGGCCGGCCACGGCCCGCCTCGTGGTGGAACACCCGGGCGGCCCCTTCGCCGGCGACCTCGACGGCGACGGCGTGCTCTACAAGTCCCTGGCCACCGGGAGCTTCACCTACCGGGGCGACGACCCCACGGACTACCTGGACGACTTCAGCCAGGTCACCGGCAAGGGCGAGCAGGACCTCCAGCCCGTCATCGACCTGGTGCGTTGGGTCGCCGACAGCAGTGACGCGGAGTTCGACGCGCATCTGGCCGACCACGTCGAGGTGGACTCCTTCGCGCGTTACGTCGCGGCGCAGAACCTGCTGCTCAACTTCGACGACATGGCGGGGCCGGGCCGCAACTACTACCTCTGGTACGACCTGACGACGAAGAAGTTCACGGTCGTCGGTTGGGACTACAACCTGACCTTCAGCGGCAGCGCCGAGCAGGGGCCGCACGACACGGGCCGGATGGGCGGCGGTTTCCCGGGCGGCCAGTTCCGGCCGCCCGGCGGCCAGGTCCCGCAGGGCGGCCAGGTCCCGCAGGGCGGCCAGGTCCCGCAGGGCGGCCAAGCCCCGGAATCCGGTCGAGACCCAGAAGCCGGCCAGGCACCGCAGGGCGCGCGGACGACGGGTCGCACGCCCGGCCAGGGTGACGGAGAACGGGCCGGCGGCGGGCCCGGCGGCGGCCACCGGCTCAAGGAACGCTTCCTCGCCAGCGCCGCCTTCAGGGCCGCCTACGAGAAGGCGTACTGCGAGCTGTACGGCGAGTTCTACGCCGACGGGACAGCGCTCACGGCGCTGGACGACCTCGCCGGGGTGGTCGCCACCATCGACGGGCACGACGCGCAGAGCCTCGCCACCGATGCGGAGCGGCTGCGTACGCTGATCCGGGAGCGCACCTCGTCCCTCGCCACGAACGAGGTGATCACGAAGGGCTGACCCGGTGGCGGGCCCGGCCGACCGGCCGGGCCCGCCACCACCACGGTCAGTTGTACGGCATCGTCGGGAACCAGCCCACCCCGAAGATCGCGGGCACGCGCAGGTCCCAGTACACGACGGTGAAGACGCCCAGCGCGACCAGCAGCGCGCCGGTCACGGTCGCGGCGCGCCGCGGCGACGCCATCCAGGCGAGGAACCGGCCCCGGCTGGCCAGGATGAGGACCGCGAAGAGCGCCGCGACGATCAGCACGTTGCCCAGCGACTGGAGGGCGAAGGCGAGTGCGCCGTACGCCGGGTTGCCGGTGTCGACCGCCCAGTGGAACAGCTTGTTGAACAGCGGGTACGGCCGGCCGACCAGGAACCCCCCGACCAGGGCGCCCATGACCACGACCCGCGCCACCGGCCGCCGCGCGAAGACGTCGGGCAGCAGGCCGAGGGCCGCGAGCCCGAGGTAGGTCAGCGCGAGACCGATCAGGCCGAAGACCACCGACGACTGGATCAGGCGTACGGGCATCCCGCCCACGGTGTCGGTGGACAGCTGCGGCAGCCGTTCGCCGAGGAGCACCCCGAGCGCGCCGTAGGTCGCCGACACCGCCAGCATGCCGACCGTCAACCAGGCGACGGGCCGCAGCAGCGACCGTACGCCGTGGCGGTGCCCAGCCGCGCCGGCCTGGCTCATCGGGCCGACCGAGGCCGCCATCGCGATGTTGCAGGCGGTGAAGGTCCCCGCGAAGCCGGACACGAAGGCGAACAGCAGCCCCGCCGCGGTGCCGGTGATGGCGGTGCCCTTCGCGTCGTGGCCCAGCAGGGTGTCGGCGACGGTGTCGCCGATCACCGAGTCCACCAGCTCGAACGACCAGAGCACGGCGAGCAGCACGCCCGCCGCGGCGCTGATCACCGCCGTCCGTCCGGGGCGGGCCACCGGCCGGGGCACGGATTCCGGCGACGCACCTCGCGGTGGGGCCTGCGGGCTGTGGTGCACGCTCATCGCCACGCTCTCCTCTCTGCCATGCGGGTCGGTCGGAACGTGGTCCGTCGCCGGCGCGCCCACCCGGGGCCGCGCCGGCGACGGACCGCCCGTGCGTCAGGTGACGGCGGGCCGCACCTCCGGCGTGCTCGCACGCCGGGAGCGGTCACGCAGCCAGATGCCCCACCAGAGCAGGCCCCGGGCGAGACAGACGATCGTCACGGCGAAGAAGAGCGTGTAGACGACGTTGAAGGCGATCAGTACGCCGTACACGCCGGCGACGCTCGCGCCGAACATGAACTGGGCCCGGCCCGAGGTGGGCGTCGTGCCCGGGTCGGTGATCATGTAGTTGGTGAACAGCACGAACGCGACGCCGGTGATCGGCAGCAGGGCCGCCCAGAGCGCGACGTCCCAGATGAAGTGCCGCACGAGCGCCTGGATGACGAAGCCGCCGACCCAGCCCACGATCAGCGGGATCTTCTTGGTGAGCACCCCGTTGAGCACGGTGCCGGCCGTCAGGATGACCAGCGGCACGAGGATCCGGATCATGTCCGGCACGTCCTCGGTGAAGTGGTACGGCGGGGCGATGTTGACCCACGAGAACGCCACCAGGGTCACCGTGATGCCGAAGTTCGACGGGTTCATGAAGTGCCGCATGCGGCCCCTGATCGGCGCCAGGAAGATCGCCTTCTGACCGATGGAGACGACCACCGCGAAGGCGATGGGCCAGAAGTTGTCGTTGGCGTAGAGCAGCATGTTCGCGGCGAGCGCGGTGATGTGGGTGGGCAGCAGGAACGTGTACATCCCCCAGGCGCCGTTGCCGAGGAAGGCGGGGCGGCGCTTGTTCGCCCGTGCGGTGACCAGCTCGACCACGATCTCGGTGGCGTAGCCGATGGCCAGGGCGAAGAAGGGCCAGGTCCAGGGCTGTTCGAAGCCGAGCACCGTGTAGCCGAGGATGTTGAAGATGCTCATGGAGAGGGCGAAGTTGCGCAGGGCCAGGTAGCGGGGGTCGCGCCGGTCGATGCGCGGGGGCGCCCCGGTCGTGGCCGCCACCGAGGCGTTGCGGTCGAAGGTGACGGTCGGCGCCGGGCCGACCGGGGCGTCGGCGACCGCGGTGCCCCCCACCCCCCGCACGTCACTGCCGGTACGGGCGCTGTCTCGGACGTCGGTCATTTCGGCATCTCCTGGGCTTTGTCCGTGAGCATGATCGTGTGCCAGCCCGCGGCGAGGTCGAGGGTCTGCTTGTGCACGGCACCGTTGAGGTCGCGCCAGGCGATCTCCGCCGAGACCGGCTTGGCGCCGGCGTCGCCGAGACCGAAGAAGACGTCGAAGCTGCGCTTGCCCGAGTGACCGCTGCCGCCGTCGAGCTGGGCGACGCGGGTACGACCGTCCGCGGTCTTCACCCGGACCTGGGCCCCGTACGCGGGCGTGCCGCGGCCGTCCTCACCGGGGCGGCACAGGCGCAGGCCGAGGAAGTTGCCGCTGCCGGGCTTGTCGTTGCGGTAGTAGGACGGGGCGCCCCACTGGCGGGCCACCGCGAAGTCCTGGCCCCCGTCGCCGTTGGTGTCGGCGACGGCCACGCCGCGGCTCGGGGTGCTGTCGGTCATGCCGAGCTCGGCGCTGATGTTCGCGTAGCGCCCGTTCTTCTCCCGCACCCAGAACGCGAACGGCTCGGAGCCGGCGATGTCGTCGCCCGGCTCGGCCTTCGGCCACATGGCCGGGTTGCGGAGCATGAGGTCGTTGCTCATGGCCAGTTCCTGCAACCAGGACCAACGATTGATCTTGCCCTTGACGAACCCGGCGGTCTGGACCACCGACATCTCGCCGCTGTTGTCGAAGTCCGCGATCTTGGCGTCCCAGCCCCAGCCGACCCAGGCCATGTTGAGCTCGGCGGCCTTGTTGTCGAAGACGGCCTTGCCCTCGCTCAACCGCTTGCGGGCGTCGGCCAGGCTCGACGAGTTGTTGCGCCAGACGAAGTTGCTCTCCTCCAGGCCCCAGGAGGTGGTGATGTTGCTGACGAACATGTCGAACTTGCCGGTGCCGCCGAGGTCGCCGAACTCGATGGACATGCCCTTGAACGAGTCGTGGCCGACCACCATGGACTTCGGGGTGAGCGCGCCGCGGCGGCCCTCCGCCACCGCGAAGCGGATCTGTCCCGGCGTGGAGACGTTGTGGAAGAAGCGGTCCCGGCCGAAGTCGTTGGCGAGGTACAGCTCGGGCAGCAGGTCGCCGTCGATGTCGGCGGAACCGGCGCCGAGGGTCCAGCCGGTGGCGTACTGCGGCGGGATGGCGGACTGCTCGACGTACGTGGCGGTCGGCTTGTCGCCGCTGGTGGCGGCGGTCCAGCGCAGCACGTGCGCCCCGCCGGCGTTCTGCGCGCGGGACAGCGAGTGGTTCATCTCGACGTTCGGCTGGCCGACCGGGTCGAGCACCTGGCTGTCGGGGAAGTAGTTGAAGACGCCGATGTCCGGCCGGCCGTCGCCGTCGAAGTCCGCGACGGCGACCGCGTTGGTGTTCCAGAACTTGCCCTGGTACTCGCCGCTGGAGGAGGACGGCTGACCGATCAGTTCGGTCGGGTGGTAGGTCCCCAGGGCCAGCGGTCCCGCGGCGGAGGCGCGGTGCAGGAACAGCACCGGCGTGCGGCCCCAGTAGTAGGCCAGCAGATCGGTGCGCCCGTCGCCGTTGAAGTCGCCGGGCACGCAGCCCATCGGCGCCATCGACTTGTGGGTGGGCAGGGGCGCGGGGTCCAGCACGAAGGGCGCGTACCGGGCGGGCCCGTCGGGCGACGGCGTGACGATGACGCTGTCGCTGCGGGTGTCGACCAGGCAGAGGTCGTTGGCGATCATGTCGCCGTCGAGGTCGTTGGCCGCGACGGCGGCGCCGACCGACGACACCCAGGCGCGGATGTGCTCGTACTCGGGGTTGACCGGTCGCACGGACCGCTCGGGCAGGCCGGGCGGCAGCGCGATCGGCAGCTCGGTGAAGCCGAACCGCGACGCCAGCGTCTGACGCTCCTCGGCCGACGCGCTGGGCAGCCGGGCGACGGCGAAGAACGCGGCCACGAGGACCAGCACGAAGACAGCGGGAATGATTCGGCGGATGGCGCCGACGGGTTGGGATGGCAAGGGGTTCCCCTCCAGATTGGGCCACCACCCGTGCCGTGCAGCGGCTGATCTCGCCGTGCGGCCGGGTCTGGCGACGGGCAGTGTCACCGACCGAGAAATGGAGCGAATTGTCCCGGCGACAATTTTTTCGCTGTCATCCATCGGCAGTTCATTGCCGCAGGAACGGGGCATTCACTCACGTGGGGCGCTACGGCGTACGTGGCCGGCGCTGCCCATTCTCAGCCGATCGAGGCATGGCGTGCGGTCCCTTCACGATGCCTGGTGAACCGGCCGCGAAAGTCGCCGCCGGCCCACTTATGGTCGCGGGAGCACGGCTTGAGTTCTTCTCAAAAGTTGCTCAGTGACCGACGAGGGCGCACACCTTACCGGCCGGTTGGATCCGGCATCTCACCCGTTACAGGCCCGCACTCAACCGCATTCAGCGGGAATCGCAGGGCGGCGTGGTGCTCGTGCGCCATGCGGCGCAGGGCGGACAGGGCGACCCCGAACAGGACGCTGCGCACGATCGCGGGACCCTTCTCGGCCCCCCCGTCGCCGGCGAGCAGGTCGAGTTCCGCGACGACGAGCTGCTCGGCGGCGCGGGCGTAGGAGAGGAAGAAGGGGGCGTCGGCCTCGCAGCCGAGGCTGCGCAGCCCGGCCAGCACCTGCGCCAGCACCTCGCCGCCGGAGGCACTGGTCTCGCGGGACCAGCCGAGCGCGTCGGCGAACTCGGCCACCTCCGTGCGTGCGCAGTCCACGGCGGCCCTGCCCAGCGTCTCCGATCCGTCGAGGTAGAGGGCGCGGTCCAGCACCTGGTACGCGTCGCGCAGACTGACCGCGTCGTCGTCGATGGCCGCCAGGATCTCCCGGACCGAGGAGAGGTCGAGACCGGCGATCCCGCTCAGGGTCCGGATCAGCCGGATGCGGCGCAGGTGCCGCTCGCTGTAGTCCGCCTGGTTGCGACCGGTGGGCAGGCCCGCCGGAAGCAATCCCTCACGCAGATAGAACTTGATCGTCGGGACCGACACGCCACTCTGTCGACTGAGCTCCGAGATACGCACGCGTCCTCCGCCCTGGCGAACGTTTGGGCAATCTTGCCATAGAGATCGATCGCTAGCCATTGATCGATGCTCATCCACGGCGGATCGGACACGCCGGCGACGAGGGCGCCGGGCCGCTTGATCGCCACGCATCGGAACGCGCCGCCGATGTCCGAAAAATTACGCTAAGGATTGATAGAAGGCGGCGCGGATACTGGCGAGTTCCACAATACGAAGCGCAATCTTAGCGATCTTCGTCCGGAACGTACAGTGGCACGTGCCAATTCTGGGCAAGAATTGATAAGCCCCCCCTCGTCACTCCGCGCTACGCTCCGAACGCAGAACGTGTTGACCGGCCGTCCGGCCTGGGCTAGCATCGACTGCGGTTAGCGGGGAATAGTGGCGGTCGATGCTCCCAAATGACTCGGCCCAATTCGCCACATCCACACATTGGGATTGTCCGCAATCCGGGGGAGACAAATGCACGACAGCGCAGAGCAGGCAGTGGAACGAGCGATCGACACGATGCGCAGCAATTTATCGGAGCAGTTGACGGTGGACGACATGGCACGCGCAGCCATGTTCAGCAAGTTCCACTTCACGCGGATCTTCCAGCGGGTCACCGGCATCTCGCCCGGTCGGTTCCTGTCCGCGATCCGCCTGCAGGAGGCCAAGCGGCTGCTCACCACGACCAGGCTCAACGTCACGGACATCAGCCTCCGGGTGGGCTACAACAGCGTCGGCACGTTCAGCACCAGGTTCACCAAGAGCGTCGGCCTGCCACCCACCACGTACCGGCGGATGGGCGGTTTCGCCCCGCGCATCCCCATCCAACGCCCGTCGGGCCAGACGCAGGGCACCATCACCGGGCGGGTCACCGCCCCCGCCCGCGGGCCGGTGCCCGGGCCCATCTTCATGGGGCTGTTCCAGCACCGTATCCCCGAGGGCCCGCCGGCACGCTGCGCCATCATGGAGTCGCCGGGCGTCTACCGCTTCGTGAACGTGCCCGACGGCACCTGGTACCTGCTGTGCCACTCCGTCTCGGGCGACGTGCTCCGGCTCCAGCAGGACAGCGTGATGGTGTCCGCGGTGGGTCCACTGGTCGTCCGCGGCCGGCAGACCCTGACCGCGGACGCCCACCTCAAGCAGGTGTCCAAGATAGACCCACCGGTGCTCCTGGCCCTGCTCGACAGCCGGAAGGCGGCGAGCGAACGCCAGGCCCAGGGGGAGAACCGGGCCGAGGTGTACGCGGCCTGACCCGCCCCGGCGGAGCACCGCGTACCCCTCGGGCGGTGCTCCCCACCGCCGCGTCACCCGCGGTCGGCCACGAGGTACCCCGGCCGCCGGCGCCCGCAACGGCGTCGGCGGCCGGGGTACCACCATGTCCACCGCCGGGCCACCCCCGTGCACGCCGCCGCGCCACGCCCCGTTCGCGACGCACCCCCGCGTCACGCCCTCGCTCGCGACGCACCCCCGCGTCACGCCCCCGTTCCTGCCGTCCACCGCATCACGCCCCCGTTCGCGCCGTCCCCGCGTCACGCCCAGCTCCACGCCCCCGCGTCACGCCGGCGCGGAGCCGGCGCCCGGGGCGGTGCGGACGCTCGGGCCGGACACGCGACGGTCCCGCGGACGCCGTGGCGCCCGCGGGACCGCTGCGCGGGGATCAGTCGACCTTGTGCACCGTCATCGGCAGCCCGCCGCGCACCCGCAGCGACAGCATCGGCTCGGGCACCACCGGACGGCCCGGCACCCCCGCCAGGCGCACGTCGCGCAGCAGCATGGCCAGGACGAGGGTGGCCTCCATCATGCCCAGGTTGTTGCCCACGCAGAACCGTGGGCCGGCGCCGAACGGGATGTACGCGTACCGGGGGCGCTCCGTGCTGCGCGACGGGTCGAAGCGGTCCGGGTCGAACCGGTCCGGCTCGTCCCAGAACCGGGGATGCCGGTGCAGGGTGTACGGAGAGATGAGGATGTCCGCCCCCGCCGGCACGTGGTACCCGCCGATCTCGTCGTCCTGCTGGGCCTTGCGGGGCAGGAGCCAGACCGGCGGATAGAGCCGGATGGCCTCCTCCACCACCATCGCCGTGAACCGCAGTTGGTGCAGGTCCTCGTACCCGGGCAGCCGGTCGCCCAGCACCGTCACGGCCTCCTCGCGGACCCGCTGCCGGATCTCCGGATGCCGGTCGAGCAGGTGCAGGCTCCAGCCCAGCGTGCTGGCGGTCGTCTCGTGCCCGGCCAGCAGCAGCGTGACCAGCTCGTCGCGCAGCCGCTGCCGGGCCACCCGCGGGTCCTTCTCCAGCCGGGTCGAGATGATCAGGCGGGAGAGCACGTCGTCGCGACCGTCCACGTCCCGGCCCCGGCCGGCGACGAGTTCGTCGACGACCTGCTGGAGGTGGCGGCGGGCGCGCCGGAAACGCAACTGCCGGGGCAGCGGGATCCACGGTGGCACCGCGCTGAGCGTCTCCAGCTCGAACATCGCCTGGTCCTGCACGGCCGCGAACGATCCGCCGACGCCGTGGAAGCCGCTCAGCTCGGCGTCGAGCAGGGTCCGCCCGAGCACCCCGAGGGTCAGCGTGGTCATCTCCTCCAGCACGTCCACCGGAGGGCCGCCGGCCCGCGCCACCAGCCGCTCGACCAGCAGCGCGGCCTCCTCGCCGATCACCCCCGCGTACTGGGCGAGCCGTCCCTTCTGGAACGCCGGCTGGATCACCTTGCGCTGCTTGCGCCACAGCTCACCCTCGCTGGTGAGCAGGCCGTCGCCGAGCGCCCGGCGGGCGTGCACCAGGCCGATGCCCTTCTGGAAGTTGGCGCTGTTGTCGGACAGGACGTGCTTGGCGTGGTCGGGGTGGTTGAAGAAGTAGAGCTGCTTGGGGCCGACCGGCAGCCGGGCGGCGTCGCCGTACCGCTCCGCGGCCAGGGTCATCATCCGCAGCCGGTCCCGGCCCATCAGGACCAGCATCTGCAGGCCGGCGGAGCGGGGCGGGCCCGGCGGCGTGCGCCGGGCCGCTCCCTCGATCGTCGTCATGCCGCCTCACTCCGCTCGCGCTCGACCTGACGGAACCGTCCGGAGAGGAAGAGCAGGGCCTCCCCGTCCGACCGGCGCTCCAGGGAGAGCAGCCGGCCGAGGAAGATGGTGTGGTCACCGCCGTCGTAGGAACGCCACACCTCGCACTCGAAGTGGGCGAGGGCGCCGCTGATCAGCGGCGCCCCCGTCGTCGCGCCGGGCCGCCAGTCCACCTGGTCGAACTGCTCGCCGCCGAGCGGTCGCCGCCCGTCGGCGAAGTACCGGGCCACCTTCTCCTGGTCGTCGGTCAGCACCGAGACCCCGAACTCCCGGGTCTCGGAGAGACAGGCGTGCATCACCGCGTTCCGGTCGACGCACACCAGCACCAACGGCGGGTCGAGCGACACCGAGGTGAACGAGTTGGCGGTCATCCCGTGCGGGGTGGCACCGCCGACGGTCACCACCGTGACGCCGGTCGCGAACGCGCCGTACGCCCGCCGCAGTGCCGTCACGTCGGGCGTCCCGACGGTGAGTGTTCGCTGTACGTCCACGACGTCTCCTCCTCGCGCCGTCAGGTGCGCCGCGCCGAGGTGTACGGCGCGAGCGCCGTCACCAGTGCCTCCGGCACCCTCGCCGGCGCGGTGCGGGTGTTCGGGCCGCGCATGCAGGCGATGCGCTGCCGGCCCCGGGCCACCAGCGTCTCGCCGCCGTCCCGGTCGAGCTTGACGTAGTCGAAGCTGAACTCCAGCTGGGTCTGCGCCAGCTCCACCAGGCGCATCCGGATGGACAGCTCGTCGAACGCGGTGATCTCGGCGAAGAACTCGCAGTCGACCCGGAGGGTGAACAGCTTCAGGTCGTCGCGTACGTCCGCCAGCACGTCCGGCGCCCGTTCCTTCAGGAACATCTCCCGGCAGCGCCCCTGCCAGCGCAGATAGTTGACGTAGTACACGTTGCCGACGAGGTTGGTCTCCTCGAAGCCCACCGTGTGCAGGTACTCGAAGTACTTGTCCATCGCCTAGGCCCGTCCTTCCGTGAGGATCGCGAACGCCATCGGGTGGGGCAGGTCCCGCACGGTCGTGACGAGCGTGGCGATCCGCAGGTCGCCGGAGGCGAAGACCAGCCAGCCGGCCCGCTCCGAGGGCACCGCGGCCAGCGGCGCCCGGTGCGAGAGCCCCGCCTTGCGCAGGCACTCGATCGCCGCCCACACCCGCGTGGCCGCCGCGTCCAGGGACTCCCCGCCGTCGGTGGCGCAGAGCCGGGCGAGGTCGACGTGCGCGCCGAGCAGGCCCTGCCAGACCGACTCCTCCCGGGCGCGTACCGCCTCGACGTCGCAGGCCAGCGGCCCGGTTCCCACCACGCAGAGCGTCAGGTCCTCGGCGTGCGCGGCGGAGAGGGACCGCCCGTCGGCCAGCTCGGGGCGGCCGTCCGGCCGGTACGCGACCTCGACCGGCCCGCCCGCGGCCCGGCCGGCGGCCACCGCGGTCCGGGCCCGCCGCCGACGGGTCTCGTCCGGCGTGCCCTGCCCGGACGGCTCGCCGCGCCCGCCCTGCTCCGTCGGGGTCGGCTCCACCGCGACGGCGACGTCGCCGCCGACCAGGTCGCCGACCGCCCGCTCCAGGTACGAGCCGAGCAGCGGCGCCACCCACGGGCCACGGCCGTCCTTCTTGCGTACCGCCCGCAGCCGCAGGCCCTCCCACCGCTCCACGACCGCACCGTCGGCGGAGCGCAGCGCGATGTCGTAGACGTAGGTGTCGCCGTCGCGGCTGCGCTCCTCGGCGCAGTAGCGCAGCTCCTCCGCCCCGGTCAGGCGGGCCCCCGCCGGGTGCAGCCGCTCGATCCCGGCCGGCAGCAGCGTCGCGTCGGGAACGCAGACCTGGTTGCCGTGCATGAGGGCGTCCCGCACGCCGGGGTCGCCGAGGAGCAGGGCGTCCGGCAGGTAGTCGGCGAACCAGCGCGTCTGCGGAGCCGTGACGACGTCGGCGTCGACGTGCCGGGCGGCCGACCGGTGGTAGCGGCGCAGCCGCTGGAACCGTCCACCCTGGAACAGGATGTCGCCGTACAGGTCGGTGGCGGGCTCCAGCGGCACCGCCGGCAGCCCGGCGGGCACCTGCTCGGGCGGGCCCGCCGGCGGTCGCGTGCCGGTGAAGTGCAGCCGCGCCCGGAAGTGCGCCGCGCTGAACTCCGTCTCCGCGCTGTAGATGACCGCGTCCACGACGTCGTCGTCGACCACGAGGGTGGCGATCCGGATGGTGGTGCTGCCCTCCGGCGGCACCACGATGGGCCGCAGGAACTCGGCCCGCTCGACCACCGGCGTGTCGGTCCGTCCGGTCACCGCGGCGGCGACCTGGGCCATCGCCTCCATGCCGAACACCGCCGGGAACAGCAGGTTGCCGTCCAGCCGATGGTGGTCCAGGTAGAGGTCGGTGACCGGCTTGAGCTCGGCCTCGGCGACCAGCTCGACGCCGTGGTAGCGCACGAGCGGGCGGTCCACGAACCGCAGCAGCGGCAGCTCCGGACGGTCCATCCGGACCGTGTCGATGCCCTCCGTACGCCCGCTGACCACCACCACCGACGGTGCCTGCGGGTCGGCGAGCAGGCGCCGGAGCATCTGCACGCCCTGGTCGGGGGTGACCGGGGTGATGCCGTCGCGGGTCAGCGCCTCGACCACGGACAGCCGCTCACCCATGCCGACGCCGGACCAGACCGACCACTCCAGGCAGAGGCTGCGGCAGTTCGGGTGGCGCCGGCCGAAGTCGACGGTCAGCTCGGCCAGCCAGTCGTTGGCCGTGGCGTAGTGGGCCTCGCCGCGCAGGCCCGCCCGGCCGATGATGCTGCCGAACGTCACCAGCAGGCGCAGCCGGTCGGCGTCGACCGCGTCGAGCACGGCGCGCAGGCCGTCGACCTTCGGCGCGAACGTGCGGCGGAACGCGTCCATGGTGAGTCCGGTCAACGCCGCCGGCTCGTTGCGGCCCGCGCCGTGCAGCACTGCCGTGACCGGTCCCAGCTCGGCGACGAGCCCGTCGACGGCCTGGCGCACCTGCTCCGGGTCGGAGACGTCGGCCCGGGCGTAGCGCACCCGTACGCCGGCGTCCGCCATGCGCTTGAGGTTCGCGGCCAGCTCGTCGTCCTGGGCGGGATCGGAGCGGCCCAGCACGGCGAGGCCGGCGCCGCTGTCGACGGCCATCGCCAGGGCGCACTCCGCGGTGATGCCCTTGCCGCCGCCGGTGACCAGCAGCAGGTCCTCGGCGCCCAGCGGCTGCCGCGTCTCGGCGGGCCGCACCGGCAGCCCGCGCAGGGTCGGCACCCGGCGCCGCCCGGCGGCGTCGTAGCGGACCTCGGCGAACCCGTCGGTGGCGGCGACCTCCGCCGTCACCCGGGCCACGGCCTCCGGCACCGGCGGGGTGTGCACGATGGTGGTGCGCAGCTGCGGCGCCTCCAGCCGTAGCGTCTTGGCCAGCCCGGCCGCGCCCGGTCCCTGCTGGACGAGGACGAAGCGGGTGCCGGGGGCGGCGGCGGTCGCCGCCTGCGCGCCGCGCAGGGCCAGTTCGAGATCGGCCTCCGCGCACGGCTCCGGCAGGCACACCAGCACGCCCGCGCCGAGGCCGGCGGTCTGCAGGGCCGCGCGCAGCGGCTCGGCGAGCGGGTGGCCGGCGGGGGCGAACAGCTGCCAGGCTCCGTCGGCCTCGGCCCGTGCGGCGACCGGGGCCGGCGCCTCGTCGAGGTCCACCGACCAGGCCCGGCACCAGTCGGCGACGCCGTGCACGATGCTCGGGCCGGCCGCGTCGGTGTCCCGGCCGGTCCGGGCGAGCTGCTCCAGGGCCTCGGCGAGCTGCCCGACGGTGGCCGTCGCGAAGTTGGTGGGGGTCTGCGCGGCCGGCACGCCGAGCTGCTGGGCGGCCTGGTTGACCAGCTGGCCGACGGTGATCGAGCTGAGGTGGAGGTCGTCGAGGAGCTGGCTGCCGTCGTGCACCATCTCCAGCGGCAGCTCGGCCCGCTCGGCGGCCAGCCGGCGCAGCAGTTGCAGGCTCGACTCGCCGGCAGGCTGCTCCGGTGCCGGCGGGGCCTCGTCCACCCGGGACGGACCGGCCGTCCGGACGCCGGCGCCCTGGGGCAGGCTCACCACCGGGGCGGACTCGCAGGGGCTGGCGAAGAAGCGGAAGTTCTGGCCCACCTCGAGCGGCCGGACCAGCCGGTCGTGGAAGAGGGTGCCCTCCACGCCGCCGGCGCCGACGACGTACGCGGCCGCCGCGACCCGCAGCAGGCCCGCCAGCGACTCGTCGTCGGTGTTGAGCGCCACCGCCGGCAGGTCGGTGCTGGCCGCCGCGAGGCCGGAGAGCACCTGCCCCGGACCCACCTCGACGAAGAGGTCGACCTCCTTGGCGGCGAGGGCCACGGCCTGGCTGAACAGCACCGGGTCGGTGATCTGGCGGTGCAGGAGGGCGGAGACGTCGGTGTCGTGGGCGAGCGGTTCGCCGGTGACGGTGGAGACGACCCGCCGGGTGACGGATCCGAACCGCTCCCCCGCCAGCGCGTCGAGGAAGGCGTCGGCGGCCGGCTCGACCAGCGGGGAGTGGAACGCGTGCGACACGGACAGCCGCGTGGTCCGCAGGCCGGCGGAACGGGCCCGCTCGCAGGCGTCCTCCACCGCGGCCTCCGAGCCGGCGATCACGGTCTGCTCCGGCCCGTTGTACGCGGCGATCACCACGGACAGGCCGGCGATCAGCCCGGCCACCCGCTCGGGCGGGGCGCCGATGTTGGCCATCGTGCCGGAGGCGCTGTGCTCCCCCATCGTCCGGCCACGCACGCCGGCGACCCGCAGCAGGGCCTCCTCGTCGAGCACGCCGGCCCAGTGCAGGGCGGCGATCTCGCCGAGGCTGTGCCCGACGGCGACCGTCGCGTCGAGGTTGAGCAGCGACAGCGCCCGCAGGCCGGCGAGCGAGCCGGTGACGATCCGCGGCTGGGCCACCGCGGTGGCGACCATGTCGCCGCTGCTCGGCAGCGCCGCCCGCTGGTACACCTCCTCCACGTCGGCGAAGCGGCGGCGCAGCGCGCCACCCGAGGTGCCCTTGCCGGACCCCTGCCCGGGGAAGAGGAAGCCGATGCGGCCCGGGCCGCTCACGTGGCCCAGGAAGCAGCGGCCGTCGGAGGAGAAGAGGCGTACCTCGCCGGCGTCGAGGGCGTCGCAGATCCGGCGCAGCTGCCGCTCGCCGTCCTCCGGCGAGGAGACCACCACGCCCGCCCGGTACGGCAGGTCACGCAACTCCCGGTGCAGGGTGGCGGCGAGGTCGCCCAGCTGGGCGTACGACACCGTGGGCACGAACTCGACGAGACGCTGCAACCGCTCGCGCAGCTCCTGGGGGCTGCCCCCGTCGACGAGCAGGAGCTCCACGTCCTGCATCGAGGCGGCGAGGTTGCGGAAGCGGCTGTCCAGCCGGGACGACCGACGCGGCTGCCCGTTCTCCAGCACGATGTGGGTGTTGATGCCGCCGAAGCCCATCGCCGTGATGCCGGCGCGCACCGGCACGTCGCGCGGCCACGCCTCGGCCTTGCGCAGGGCCCGCAGCGCGGACTGCTCGGCGGTGAGGATCTCGTGCGGGTCGACGCAGCCGATGGTGGGCGGCAGCACCTCGTGGTGGACGGCCATCGCGGCCTTGATCAGACCGGCGATGCCGGCCGCCGCCTTGGTGTGCCCGATCATTCCCTTGATCGAGCTGATCGCGGCCTGGGCGGCGTTCTCGTCGGCGGTGCGCCGGGCCAGGGACAGGGCCTGGAGCTCGGTGGCGTCACCCACCTGCGTGCCGGTGCCGTGCCCCTCGAAGAGCCCGACGGTCTCGATGCCGAACCCGGCCCGGTCGTACGCCCGGCGCAGGGCGAGCTGGTAGCCGGCGACCTCGGGCCGGGTGATGCCGCCCTTGCCGTCGGAGGAGATGCCCCAGCCGGCGATGGTGGCGTAGATGCGGTGCCCCGCCTGGCGGGCCTCGGCCTCGCGCATCAGGACCACCATGCCGCAGCCCTCGCCGGGCCAGAAGCCGTTCGAGCCGCGGTCGTAGACCCGCATCTCGCCGCGCGCCAACGCGCCGGTCTTGGCGAAGCCGATGATCTCGAAGGGGTCGATGGAGAGGTCGACCCCGCCGGCGACCGCCACGTCGACCTCGCCGTCGGAGAGGGTCTTGCACGCGGTGGCGACGGAGAGCAGCGACGAGGAGCAGGCGCCGTCGACGGTGTAGCCGCCGCCCTTGAAGTCGAAGTGGTTGCAGATGCGCCCGGCGATGGTGTTCGACAGCCCACCGGCGAGGGTGTCCTCGTCGACCTCCGGGAACGGGCCCTTGAAGGTCGCCTCGAAGTCGTCGAGGAACGTGGTGAGCTGGTCGTCGTCCCAGTCCTGCTCCTTGAGCGCGGCGGCGACCATGCGGCGCACGTAGGGCCAGCGCAGCCGCAGCTGGTTGGCCCGGGAGAACTCGCCGGTCAGCGTGTTGCCGACCACCACGCCGGTGCGCTCGCGGGGCAGTCCCTCCGCCATCGGGAACCCGGCGTCGGCCAACGCCATGGCCGCCATGTCGAGGGCGAGCCAGTGGGTGAGGTCGGTCGAGCGGTAGGTGCTCCCGGCGATCTTGTAGGCGATGCGGTCGAACTCGTAGCCCTCGATGACCGCCGCGTTGCGGGCGTAGAAGCGGTCGGGCGTGGCCGGGTCCGGATCCCAGTAGTCGTCCAGACTCATCCGCACGTCGGGCAGCCGGCGGAAGGCCCGCCGCCCGGCGAGGGCGTTCTCCCACAGTTCACGGGGCGACGTGGCGTCCGGGTAGCGGCACGCCATCCCCACGACAGCGATCCTTGTCACGAGGTCTCTCCTTCGTTGCGTGCGGTGGTGGACCGCCGGGGCGCGGGACGGGGCGCGGGGTGGGGCGCCACGGTCAGCACCGCCCCTCGAACTCGGCGGCGATGGCCTGGCGCCACCGCTCGTAGGCGGGCGTGCCGCCGTCCTGCCCGCGGGGCAGGGTCACGTCGGTCACCTTCGACGCCTCGGCGGTGGACATGCCGCAGAACACCTGCGTGGCCACCTCGTTGTGCGGAACGACCAGGCCGGCGCGTACCCGGGCCCCGGCCGCGAAGGCGCTGCCCTGGGCGAGGTCCACCCGGTAGTCGCCGGCGCGGTCGCGGAACCGGTGCAGGTCCGCCTCGGTGGCTCCCCCGGCGTAGGTCGCGGCGAGGCCCGCCCCGGCGTACAGGTCGGCCCGCCGGTGCGCGGGGAACGCGGCGAAGATCTCCGTCACCCGGTCCACGTCGGTGCCGCCGACGAACCAGGTGGCCCGCCCGATGCCCTGGTCGATGACCCGGTCGGCGTACTCGCGCGGGCCCTCGGCCGGCCACGGGAACCGCGGGTGGCGGTACTGCCCGTACACGTACCGGTCGGTGTGGAAGTACGCCTGGTGGAAGCCGTAGCCGTCGAGCACCAGCCACCGCAGCAGCGGGTCCGGGGCGTACAGCTGGCCCCAGCGGATCCGGGGCACCCGGGCCATCGCCCAGCCCACGCCGACGTACGCCATGTAGACGTGCGCGTCGCCCCGGCCGGCGAGCAGACCCGCCACGTGCCGGGGACGGCCCGGCCGCAGCGCGTCCCGGACGGCGAAGCCCATCGCGGCGCCCTCGTACGCGAACCCACGAAAACGCGTCGGCACCGTTTCCAGGCGGCGTTCGGCCGCCTCGGTCGTCGGCGCCTCTGCGGCGTATCCGTAACCGGCGAGGAATGAGGCGCCGACGGTTTCGAGCAGCGCCTTCGATTCCTCGTTCTTCACGTGGAATCCGCGCACGTCCATTTTCGTCTCGGAGATATTTGGCGTCAGGATTCTGCGCCGCAGATCACGCAGGCTCTGCATCGCACGTTCCCCCAAAGGGTCGGTGTTTCCGTTTACCGGGGATGGACATCCAATTCGATGATGGCAAGCGCGGGAAGGATTGATTTCTTCAACCTTGCGCACTCGTCGCAACTATCCGGAACGTTCACGTGCACCGCCGACACGCGACGGCACGGCGACCGTCCGGGGGACGACGCGGGCGGTTCTCAGCGACCGTGGTTGACGCCGGCCGGCTCGAAGTGCGCGCGGACGTTGCGCCGCCACACCTCGTACGCGGGCACCGGCCCGGCCGGCTCCGCGCGGACCGCCACGTCGTCGGCGAGCGCCGCGGCGGCGGCCACGGACCGGCCGCCGAGCGCGTGCATCGCCGCCTCGCTGTGCGCCGGCACGTGCCCGGCGTGGCTGCGGGCCTTGGCGGCGAAGACCGCGCCCTGGGCCAGGTCCGGCGCGCACGGGCCGGCGTCGGCGCGCAGCGCGGTGAGCGCCTCGGCGTCGGCGCCGCCGGCGAAGGTGGCGGCGAGCCCCACCCCGCTCCACAGGTCGCCGTGCCGGTCGGCGGCGAAGGCCCGCACGGCCCCGGCCACGTCGGCGGTGCGGGCGCCGTGGATGAACCACAGCGCCCGGCCGAGGCCCTGGTCCGTGGCCCGGAGGAAGTAGTCCCCGTGGCCCTGCCACGGGTACGCCGCCAGCCGCCCCTGCCGGGTCACCCACCGGTCGAGGTCGAAGTAGGCGCGGTCGAACCCGTAGCCGTCCACGGCCAGCCAGGTCATCGTCGGGTGGTACGGGGAACCGGTGAGGTCCGGCACGACGTGGCGCCAGAGGGGTCGCGGCAGGCGTGCCATCGCGAACCCGATGCCGATGTAGGCGAGGAAGAGGTGCGGCGCGCCGGGGCCCCGCAGCAGGTCCCGGGTGCGGGTGCCGCGCCGGGGCCCCATCACGTCGAGGATGGTGCAGGCCATCGTGGCGCCCTCGTAGGCGAAGCCGAGCAGTTCCCGGTCGACCAGCGCGAGCCGGCGCTCCAGCTCCCACGGGTCGCGGGTGTCGATGCCCCACTCGAATCCGCACACGACCGACTGCGGAACCGCCTCCAGCCGGCGGGTGACCTCCGTGGCGGGGCCGGGGAAACCCCGACGCGCGAAGGTCACCTCCGCGAGCGTCGGCGCCATCAGCAGTCGACGCATGGAGCCCAGTACCGTCGGCATGGCAGATCCCCCTGTCGTTACGACGACGCCGGCCCCGGCCGGCGGGTGACTTCATCGTCACCTCGCGTCGGCCGGGGCCGCGTCTTCTGCTGTGCGCTCCATCCGCCGCCACGGGCGGGGCCGCCCGGCGGACGGGTCACGGGCCGGTGACGGGCCCCCTTCCCCGCTGCGGACGCAGGAACATCAGCAGCAGGGCCACCGCGACGAGGCCCAGGTCGAGCAGGAGGAGCACGCCGTTGATGCCGTCGATCCGGGCGTGGTCGTGGCCGGCGTTCGCGGCCTCGTCCCCGATCGGTGCGGCGACGGGCCCGGCCGGGACGGCGCCGGGGGTCACCGTGAAGCCGGCCAGGCCGGCGACCTGCCGACCGTCGGGCAACAGGGCCCGGTAGGCCACGCGGTAGGCGCCCGGCCCGGCGTCGCGTACCCGCACGGCCAGGCGGCCGTCGCGGACGGCCGCCTTCCCGATCGAGACGACCGCCCCGGTCGGTCCGGTGACGGCGAGGTGCACGTTCTCGGCCGACTCGGCGCCGCCGAGCGTGAGCGTCATCTCGGCGGGCGCGACGCCGACGACCGACCCGTCGCCCGGGTTCAGCATGAACCTCCGGCTCTCGGCCGGAGTGCCGAAGGCCAGCAGCGCCACGATCGACAGCACGATGCCGACCGCGACGGCGATGGCCGCCCGCTGCACCGCCCCGACGGACGTGGGCGGTGCCGGCGGACGGGTGCCGTCCACGGTGGTCATGACGGCTGGGCCGCGACCTCGGGCTGCCGGCAGCTGCACGACATCAGCTCCGCCTCCGCCGGCGAGGGCCGCAGGTGCAGGTACATCGCGATCACCATCGGCACGAAGACGACCGTGTTGTAGAACAGGTGCAGCTCGACGCGGGGGATCACGACCTGGAGCAGGCTGGTGGGCACGGGGCTGTCGAACAGGTGCCGGCCGGTCTGCGCCTGCAACAGCAGCAGCAGGTGCTCGATGTGGTGCCAGAACTGGATCGCCAGGGCGGCGGTCCACCAGCTCCGGCTGCGCCCGACGAAGCCGGGACGCAGCATCCACAGCCCGACGAGCATCACGATGGCGTAGCCGTAGTGCAGCCACTCCGAGCTGACCAGCCACGGGAACGGCATGCCGAGCACCCCGCGGGCCTCGGGCCGCGACCAGCCCAGGCCCCAGATCTGGTACGCCTGCACCAGGTGCTCGGCCCAGTGCGCCAGCACGATCACGAGAAAGGCGTTCAGGGCCGCCCGGTGGTGCGCGCCGTTGAGTGTCGCCCAACGCCCGGACGCTCCGGGCAGGGTCGCCTGGTAGCTGGTCACGTTTCCTCCTTGGAAGGGTCACGGGCGCGAGAGACACCACGCCCATCACCCAGCGTGTCGGCTACGACACGCCGACACGTCTCCAATGTTGCGCAGTTCAAGTCGGGAACCCGTCAGACCGGCTCGGGCGAGCCGGCGGGGGCGTACCAGGTGCCGACCCGGCGGGCCGCCGCGAAGCTGGCCCAGGCCACCGCGTCGACCAGGGCCGCGTCGCCCGGCTGGTGGCGGCGGAACTCCGTGACCACCTCCTCGTCGACCTGGTAGGAGGCGAACACGGTCAGCAGGGCCAGGCGGCCGGCGGCCCGCTCCGCCTCGGGCAGCGGCGCGATCAGCCGCTCGCACCACTGTCGACTCAGGCCGGTCTCCTCCCCCCGCCAGGCGTCGAGGCGTTCCGCGACCAGCTCCCGGACCGCCGCCGGGACCGCCCGCTCGCCGGCCGCCTCGAACGCCGCGTAGGCGCGGGCCATCGCCCCGGCCACGTGCGGGCTGCCCGCCGCCCAGGCGGCCTCCGCCGGCAGCGGCGCCGGCGGCAACAGCTCCACCGAGCGGCCCGGCTCGCGGGCGTCGCGCAGCGTCCCCTGCAACACCCAGCCGATGCCCCGCTTCAGGCGCCGGCGCGCCCGCGGCGACAGCCCCGGCGGAAGCAGGAAGTTGGAGAGGAACACGTTGACCACGCGGGCGATGTAGTGGAAGCCCACCACCACGCCGACCAGCTCCGGGCGGTCCCGCTCCGGAAACGGCAGGACCGGCCGCGACGTCTGCGGCTGGTGTGCCGTACGGCCCCACTCCGCCGCCACGCGGATGCGCCGGTCGGCGATCTCGGTGAGCCGGTCGGCCACGATCGCCTCCGCGTCGTGCTCCGTGGAGAGCTCGTAGAGCCCGACGCTGTGCATGTCCACGCAGTACGGGCAGATGTTCGCCACGGACACCGCGGCGGCCACCGCCTCCTTGGTCGCCCGGTCCACGTTCTCCGTCGGCAGCAGCGGCTCCCGCATCACCATCCAGTACGCCGCCAGCACCTCCGGCGACGGGGAGTGCAGCTGCGCCGGCGGCACCACCAGTTGCATCTCCTGCGCGACCTGCCGGTAGACGGCGTCCACCAGGCCCTCTGCGGACCCCTGCGGCACCGGCGTGACGTAGTTGACCTGGCGCTGGACCACCGACGATGCCACCCGACGAGCGATCATGATCTGCCTCCTGCTCTGCGCCGCCCCGCCGGACGGTCACGACGACGGCTCCCACGACTGCGGCAATGCCAGTATTGGGAGTCCGGGGGCGCAGGCAACGCCATCGACGCCGGTTGAGCACCCTGGGAGAAGGAGGGCCCGGCGGCGCCCGCCCATGATGGGCGACGACCCAGTCCCCCACCCGCGGGAGTCGCGATGCTGGTCCTGGTAACCGGTGGCACCGGATTCATCGGCTCCCACTCGACGGCGGCCGTCCTCGACGCCGGGCACCGGGTCCGGCTGCTCGTACGCGACCCGGCCCGCGCCCGGCGCGTGCTGGCGGCGCTGGGCGCCGACGCCGGACGCGTGGAGCTGGTCACCGGCGACGTCACCGACCCCGCCGACGTGGCCCGGGCCGCCGACGGCTGCGCCGCCGCGCTGCACGCCGCCGGCGTGTACAGCTTCGACTCGCGGGACCGGGCGCGGATGCGGGCGGTCAACCTCCGCGGCACCGAGGTGGTGCTCGGGGCGGCGCGGGCGGCGGGCCTCGACCCGATCGTGCACGTCTCCACCTTCGGCGCGCTGCTGCCGGCCACGGGGTCGCCGCTGACCGTCGACTCCCCGGTGGGCGCGCCCCGGGAGGCGTACCTGAGCAGCAAGGCCGCCGCCGAGCACGTGGCGCGCCGGCACCAGGACGACGGGGCGCCGGTGGTCATCACCTATCCGCTGGCCTCGCTCGGGCCCGACGACCCGCACCTGGGCGACCAGACGACCCGGGTACGCAACGTGCTGCGCGGGCTGATGCCCATGTGGCCGACCGGCGGCTTCCCCGTCGGCGACGTGCGGGACGTGGCGCGGCTGCACGCGGCGGTCCTCGAACCGGGGCGCGGCCCCCGACGCTTCCCGGCCCTCGGCCGGTACGTCACGACCCGGGAGTTCGTCGACGCGCTGCGCCGGGTCACCGGGCGGGCCCTGCCCACCCTCCGGCTGCCGGCCCCGGCCCTGCTGCCGATGGGCCACCTGGTCAGCGCGGCGCAGCGGCTCTCGCCCGTGCACCTGCCCGCCGAGCACGGCGCCATCTACCTGTGTGCCACGGCCCGCCCGATGGACGGCACCCCCACCGAGGAGCTGCTCGGGCCGGCGAGCCGGTCGCTGGACGAGACCCTGGCCGACACCGTGCGCTGGCTGCACCGGACCGGGCGGCTGAGCCGCCGGCAGGCCGGGCGCGCCGCGCTCCCGGCGACCGCCGCGCCGCGCCGCGCCACCGAACCGGCCTGACCCCCGCCCTGGCCCGGCCGGACTGCGCCCCGCGCGGGCCGCCGCGCGGGACGGCCTGCCGTGCCCGCCGCGCGGAGCGCCCACCTCCGCCCTTGTGGAACGTGGCGTGGAAATTGCGCGCCCGCCGCCGTCCGCAGTTTCCGCGCCAATCGTCCCGGCCGTCGGGACGTCGGCCTCAGCAAAACAGAAGATGCGTCCCACCTGCGTGGGTAGCCACGATGATGCAGAACTTCACGCACCGTCCACGTCGCACGGAAAGCATTCCGGGCGACCACCAATTCATCACTTGCTTCCGCCGCCCTAGCGGGCGGTGGTCAAGCCTGCCCGAAAAAGTCCCGGCGGGACCGGTAACCGACGCGCCCGCCCCAGAAGGAGGTAGCCGCCGTGCAACCGGAAACACCCGAGGAGCAGCAGGCACGCGTGCTGACGCTGGAAGCGTTCGCCGACACCATCGTCCCCGGGGCGAAGCGGTCCGCCGACGACCGGGCGATCGCCGGCGTCTCGACCGACGGCGGCGCCGTCGAGTGCGGGGCGCTGGCCCTGATGGAGGACCCGGCCGGCGGGTTGTCGCTGATGCTGGGGACGCTCAGTGAGGCCCTCAACGCGCACGCGACCGGGTACGCCGAGGCGAACGGCCTGACCCTCGACCCGGCGGTGCCGCCCTTCGTCGCGCTCGCATTCGACCACCGCACCGCGCTGCTGAGCCACCTGCTCGCCCCGGACAACCCGGAGAAGGAGATGTGGGTGGGGCTGGCCCTGTTCAGCAACATGGCCTACGACAGCGCCGCACACATGAACACGCTCGACGCGCTCGCCGCCGGGCACCCGGGGCTGCTGGCGATCGGCATCACCAAGCCCGACGACGACGGGCTGTGGCGGTTCCCCGAGTACTCGTACGGACGCCCGCTGTCGCGACTGCACCCACACACCACCCCCACAGGGAGCCCGGCATGACCAGTAGCGCAAGCACCGACGTCGTGGTGATCGGCAGCGGCTTCGGCGGCGCGATCCCGGCGTACCACCTGGCCGCGGGCGGGGCGCGGGTGGTGGTCCTGGAGCGCGGACCGTGGCTGTCCAGCGAGGAGTTCGACCACGACTTCAAGCTCGGCTCGTCGTACACCCGGATCTTCGACTTCACCGTCGGCGACGGGATGAGCGTGCTCGGCGGCAACTGCGTCGGCGGCGGCAGCGTCGTCTACTTCGCCACCATGCCGCGCGCGCCGCAGTTCGTCTTCGAGCGGCAGGGCAGCATCGGCCGCCGGATGTGGCCGGCGGCCATCACCCGCGCCACGCTCGACCCCTGGTACGACCGGGTCTGCGAGTCGCTGCCGGTGACGATGCAGAGCTGGGACAAGGTGCCGTACGCAGGCGGCCTCTTCGCGGCGGCCTGCGCGCACGCCGGGCGCACCGCCAACCCCGTGCCGTCGGCCGTGGACGTCGACAAGTGCACCAACTGCAACTGGATGATGGCCGGGTGCCGCTTCGACGCGAAGCGCTCCCTGCTGCTCAACTACCTGCCGGCCGCCCTGGCGCACGGCGCCGAGATCCGGCCGTTGCACGAGGTGCAGCACCTCTCCCGCACCGAGGACGGCGGGTACCGGGTGCACTACCGCATCGTCGACGCGGAGGACTACCGGATCCTGCACGACAGCGGGACGATCGATGCCAAGATCGTCATCGTGGCGGCCGGGGCCGGGGCCACCCCGGTGATCCTGCAACGCTCGGAGCCCACCCTGGGCACCATGCCCCCCGCCGTCGGCCGGTACTTCTCCGGCAACGGCGAGCGGCTCAACACGGCCGTCTTCGACGACGACCGGGTCCGGGAGGTGCTCGGCCTCAGCCGCCCCAACGGCAAGGGCTACGACGCCAACCAGATCGGCCGCGGGCCGACGGTGGCGACCTGGGACCGGCTCGACCCCGACCTGCCCGAGTACGAGCGGTACTCGCTGGAGCAGCTCTTCTTCCCGCTGGGCCTGGGCACGATCCTCGCCCAGGTGCCCGACGCGCAGGGCCCGAGCTGGTTCGGCCTGGAGAAGAAGGAGATGCTGCGCCGCTGGCAGTCGTGGCTGACGCTCTTCACGATGTCGGAGGACGACAACGAGGGCGTCTTCGGGCCGCCGCCGGCGACCGGCAACGCCGACCGCATCTCCCAGCAGATGCTCGGCCGGGGCCCGTTGCGCTACCGGCCCACCGCCAACACGCTGCGGGGCTGGGCCGCCGCCGACGCGGACGCCCGGGACATCCTGGAGCGCGACGGGCTGGCCCGGGTGATGCCGTGGACCAACGACGTGGTCGGCGCGTACACGGTGCACCCGCTGTCGTCCTGCCGGATCGGCGACGACCCGGCGACGTCGGCCCTCGACGACCGGCACGAGCTGCGGCAGCACCCCGGCATCTTCGTCACCGACGGCTCGGCGGTGCCGGGCGCGCTCACCGTCAACCCGGCCCTCACCATCGCCGCACTGGCCGAACGCGCCGTGCCCGGCATCGTCCGCGCGGCACAGCAGCGGGGCATCGACGTCACCTACCACGGCTCGCTGCCCGACGGCACGGTCACCGCGGTGCCCCAGGTCGTGCCCAGCTAGGACCACGACGGGCCGGGGGCGCGCCCCGCCCCCGGCCCCGGCCCGCCCGACCAGGAAGGAAACCGATGGGCAGGCGACTGGCTCGGGTGACGAGCCGCACCATGCTGACCCACGTCCGGCACGTGACGCCGGTCGCCCCGGAGGCCGCCAACGGGCCCGTCGCGCGGGTCTACCGGCAGATGGCCGACGACTTCGGCGTCCTCGCGCCCCCGGTGCTGCTGCACTCCCCCGCCCCCGACGTGCTGCGGGCCTGCTGGCTGATGCTGCGCGAGACGCTGCTCGCCGAAGGGCTGGTGGGCCGCGAGGCGAAGGAGGTCGTCGCCGCCGCCGTCTCCGAGAGCAACCGGTGCCCGTACTGCGTGGAGGTGCACGGCGCCACGGCCGCCGGGCTGCTGGGCGACCCGGGCGGGTGGCCGGGCGCCGGGGTCGGCGGGATCGGCGACCCCCGGCTGCGGGCCCTGGCCGAGTGGGCCCGGCACAGCGGGGACGCCAGCGCGGCGCGCCGCCGTCCCCCGCCGTTCCCCGCCGCGCACGGGCCGGAACTGATCGGCGTGGCGGTGGCCTTCCACTACCTGAACCGGATGGTGAGCGTCTTCCTCCAGGACTCCCCGTTGCCGCCGGCGCCGGCCGGGATCCGCGCAGGGGTCCGGCGGACCGCCGCCCGCATCATGGGGGCGCTGGCGCGCGCCGGACGGCCGCCCGGCCGTTCCCTGGAGCTGCTGCCGCCCGCGCCGCCGGGGGCCGACCTGGCCTGGGCCGTCGGCCAGCCGCACGTGGTCGCCGCCTTCGCCCGGGCCGGCCAGGCGGTCCAGCACGCCGGGCAGGCCGCCCTGCCGGAGCACGTCCGGCAGCGGATCCTGACCTGCCTGGCCGGCCCGCCGCCCCCGGAGCCGGGCGGCGGCCGGTGGTTCGACGCCGCCGTCGCCGAACTGGCGCCGGCCGAGCGACCCGTCGCCCGGCTGGCGCTGCTGACCGCGCTCGCGCCGTACCGGGTGACCGACGCCGACGTCGCCGCCTGCCGCGACGGCGGCACCGACGACGCCGCGCTGGTCACGGTCACGGCCTGGGCGAGCCTCGCCACGGCCCGTCGGATCGGCGCGACCCTGTACGAGGACGGTCTGCGGTCCGCCCCGCTCGGCGTGACCGACGCCGACGCCGAGCAGGGGGCGTCGCGTGCGGAGCAACCGTGACCCGCAGCGGGGCGCCGAGGCGGTGACGACCCCGCCGCGACCGGTCAACCCGTGGGCGGCCCTGCTGGTGCTGTGCCTCGGCAACTTCCTCATCCTGCTCGACACGAGCATCGTCAACACCGCCGTGCCGGACATGATGCGGTCCCTGGACACCGGGATCGACAGCATGCTCTGGGTGCTGAACGGTTACCTGCTGGCGCTGGCGTCGCTGCTGATCGTCGCCGGGCGCCTCGGCGACCTGTTCGGCCCGCGTACCGTCTTCATGGCCGGCATGGCGGTGTTCGCGGTGGCCTCGGTGCTCTGCGGGGCGGCGCAGTCCCCGGGACAGCTCATCGCCGCGCGGGTGGTGCAGGGCGTGGGCGCCGCGGCGCTGCTGCCGCAGGCGCTGGTCCTCATCTCCGGCATCTTCCCGGCCGCGCGGCGGGGCGCCGCCTTCGGGATCTTCACCGCCGTCGCGGGCGTGGCCGCCGTCAGCGGCCCCACCCTCGGCGGTCTCGTGATCACCCGGCTCGGCTGGGAGTGGATCTTCTACCTGAACGTGCCGCTCAGCGTGGCCGGCGTCGCCCTCGCCTGGTGGCTCGTCCCCGACCTGCGCACCCGCCGGCCGCGCCACCTCGACGTGGTCGGCGTGCTCCTGGCCACCGCCGCGCTGGTGGGCCTCATGTACGCCCTCATCGAGGGCGAACGGCACGACTGGGGCACGGTACGCGGGCCCGTCAGCATCCCGGCGATCCTGGCCGCCGCGGCGCTGTGCGGGTTGGGCTTCACGCTGCGCCAGCACCGGCAGCGGGAGCCGCTAGTCCCGCCCGGGCTGTTCCGCCTCGGCAACTTCGGCCCGGCGACCCTGATCACGCTCGTCAGCTCCTTCGGGCTGTACGGCTTCCTGCTGGTCTTCGTGATCGAGACGCAGGCGCTGCTCGGCATGAGCCCGCTGGAGTCGGGCCTCGCCGCGCTGCCCTGGACGGTGGTGCTCAGCGCCGTCGCGCCGGTCGCCGGGCGGCTCACCGACCGGCTCGGCGGCCGGCGCCTGCTCGCGGGCGGGCTCACCGTGTACGCGCTCGGCGTGCTGGGCATGGCGCTACTGGTCACGCCGCACTCCACGGCCGGCACCTTCGTCCTGCCGCTGGTCGCCGTCGGTATCGGCATGGGGGCGTCCATCGCGCCGACCACCACCGAGGCGATGCGCCACGTCCCCGCCCAACTGGCCGGCGCCGCCGCGGGTGTGCTCAACACCGCACGGCAGGTCGGCGGCGCGCTCGGCGCGGCCGTCGTCGGCGCCGTCCTGCAACACCGGCTCGCCGACACCCTGCCCGAGGCCGCCCGCGCGGGGGCCGCGCAGCTGCCGCCCGAGGCCCGGGCGGACTTCCTGCACGGCTTCGGCGCGGCCGCCGGGGAGGGCGTCAAGCTGGGTGCCGGCCAGGCCGGCGGTTTCGTCGTGCCGCCCGGTACCCCACCGGAGCTCGCCGACCGGTACCGCGACGTGGCCGCCGGCGCGTTCGCCGACGCGTTCCTGCCCGCCGTCCGGCCGGCCCTGGGGGTGGTGGTGGGCGTCCTGCTGCTCGGCGCTCTGTTCGCGCTCCGGCTGCGCGGGCGCCCGGCCGGCGACGAGACGGGTCCGCCGGTCGACGGCACCCCGCCGCCCGACGGCGGCCCGGGCCACGGGGCCACGGAGACGGTCGGACCGGGACGTGGCCGCCGGTCGCGCTCCGCACAGTGGGAGAAGACTCCCGCCACGCCACCCGCCGATGATTGATGCGCCGGCACCGACCCGATCGGCCGGCTCCCCTGTCAACCGCCGGCCGTACGGCGCCGGCGACGTGCGCCACCGCACCGGTCGAGGTCACCCCCCGCGACGACGCCCGGGGTCCGCATCGTCCGTCCGGGTGGGGCGGCACCGCAGCGAGAGGAAGAGCGCGTGGCAGAACAGGACGTGTTCGCCGCCCTGGAGGCCGAGGGCGACGACGTCGACCGCATGGTCGCCGAGCTGGACGACGCCGGGTGGCGGACCGCCACCCCCGCCGAGGGCTGGACGATCGCGCACCAGATCGCCCACCTGACCGCCACCTTCCGGATGGCCGGCCTGGCCGCCGCCGACCCGGACGGCTTCCAGGCCCTCATGTCGCGCATGAGCGGCGACTTCGACGCGAACGTGAACGCGGCGATGGCTCCGTACCTGGCCGAGGCGCCGCCGGCGCTGCTGGCCCGGTGGCGCGAGGAGCGGACCCTCGCCGAGAAGGCCCTCGCCGCCGTCCCGGTGGGACAGCCGGTGCCCTGGCTCGTCCGGCCGCTCCCGGCGCCGGTGCTCGCCGCGGCGGGGATGATGGAGCTGTTCGGGCACGGCCAGGACATCGCCGACGCCCTCGGCGTACGCCGCCGCCGCACCGACCGGCTCCGGCCGCTCGTCGAGTTCGCGGTCCGCACCTGGGACTTCGGCTACCTGGCACGGGGGCTGGAGGTGCCGAGCAGCACGTTCCGTTTCGTCATCACCGCCCCGTCGGGCGCGGTCTGGCACTTCGGGCCGCCGGACGCCGAGCAGATCGTCCACGGCACCGCCGAGGACTTCTGCCTCCTGGTGACCCGGCGCCGGCACCGCGACGACCTGTCGCTCAAGGCCATCGGCGCCGAGGCCCACCACTGGCTGGACATCGCCCAGGCGTACCGGGGCCCGGCCGGCCCGGGGCGGCGGCCGGGACAGTTCGCCACCTCCTGACGTCCCGTGCGCCCCGGCCGGGCCGCCGGGGCGCACGGGACACCCCGCGACCACGGCCGAGCGCCGTGGTCGCTTCCGTGTGCCCGGCCCCCACCCTTCGCGTACCGCCTGCGGCCGACCGGGGTCCGCACCAGGGCCCGGCGCGACGGCGGACCAGGGCCGGGGCCAGCGCCGAGGCCGGAACGCCGCGAGCACGCCGACCACCGGGCCCGGCGGGCCTCGTCCCGGCAGGCGACGGAGGGCGGCCGGGCCGCCGGACGTACGACGAACCGCCGCCGGCGGGCCGGCGGCGGACGCGGGGGTACGACGCGACCCGGGCCCGGTAGCGGGACGCGGCCGGCCGGAGCCGGTCGTCGCCTTCCGCGCCCGGGCCCGGGTCGACGGGGTGGGGCGGGTCAGCCCTTGACCGGGCTCGACTGGTAGGACAGGACCCGCCAGTCGTCGTCGACGCGGACGGTGACGAAGACGATGCGGCTGCTGCGCTCGGGGGCGACCTCGGTCTCGCCGGCCAGCAGGATGCCGCCCTCGGCGACGATCAGGGCGGAGTCCCGGTGCAGCATGCTGATCTCGACGGGCTCGAAGGTCATCCGGGCCCCCTTGTACGGGCCGGCGAACGCGTCGGTCAGCCAGGCGCGGATCTCGTCCCGGCTCTGCAGCTGGTCGTCGCCCATCAGCATGCTGCCGTTGTCGGTGAACATCTCGGCGATGGCGTCGGCGTCGTTGGCGTCCCAGTTGGCCCGTACGCGCAGCGGCGCGGTGAAGGCGTGGCCCTCCTCCCCGTTGCTGTACGCCCCGTAGTGCTTCGCCCACTGCTTGGACTGCTCGACGAGCGACGCTGCCTTGTTGGTCATGGTGTGCTCCTCTGCCGGGTGTCGGATGTGAGTGGTCGCCGGCGCTCCGGTCGCGTCGGCGCGTACCGCTGGTGGTCGCCGCCTCGGGCCACGGCCGGTCGCGTCGCCGGCCGCGGCCCCGCCCGACGCGCTACCGCGCCGGGCCCGCCGCGCCGGCGGCCAGCGCGGGCTCGGTGGCCGCGGCCACCCCCTTGATCAGGTCCGCGGCCTTCTCGCCGATGGCGATGGTCGCGGCGTTCGGGTTGCCGCTGACCAGGCGGGGCATCACGGACGCGTCCGCGACCCGCAGCCCGTCGACGCCGAGGACGCGCAGCTCCGCGTCGACCACGGCGCCCATCGCGCAGGTGCCGGCCGGGTGGTAGATGGAGTGCGCGTACTGGCGGACGTAGTCGCGCAGGTCGGCGTCGGACTCCGACGCCGGCGGCCGGTACGGCCGCTCCACGTACGGCGTGAGGGCCGGCTGCCGGGCGATGTCCAGCCCGATCCGCAGGGCCGCCACCGCGTCGTCCAGGTCGGACTCCTCGGCGAGGTAGTTGTGCACGATCTTCGGCTTGGCCGTGGGGTCGGCCAGGGCGAGCTGCACCGAACCCCGGCTGCGGGGCGCCAACATGGACGGCCCGTAGGACAGCGCGTGGTCGGTGGGCGTCCCGAGGCCGTTGTCGGCGAACATCACCGGCGCGGCCAGGAACTCCACGTCGGGCGCGGCCAGGGCGTCGCTGGTCCGGACGAACCCGCCGGCCTCGGGGCCGTTCGCGGTCATCGGCCCGCGCCCCTCGGACATGAACAGCTCCAGGTTCTCCGGCGTGCCGGCGGCGAGCAGGCTGATCGGGTGCGAGTGGGCATAGATCAGCGGCACCAGGAGGTGGTCCTGGAGGTTCTGCCCGACCTGCGGCTGGTCCAGCACGACCGGCACCCCGAGCGCGCCGAGCAGCGGCGCCGGCCCGATGCCGGAGAGCATGAGCAGCTGCGGGCTGTTGTACGCCCCGCCGGAGAGCACCACCTCCCGCTCGGCCCGGATCTCGATGTCCTCGCCGAGCCGCTGGCCCACGACGCCCACCGCCCGGCCGTTCTCGATGAGCACCCGGTGCACCTGGAGGTTCACCTCGACGGTCAGGTTGGGCCGGTCGGCCACGGGGTGCAGGAAGGCGGTGGCGGTGCTGGCCCGCCGGCCGTCGCGCTGGGTGAGCTGGAACAGCCCGAAGCCGTCCTGCTCGGCGCCGTTGAAGTCGTCGTTGGCGCCGTAGCCGGCCTGCCGTCCCGCCTCGACGAACGCGGCGGCCATCGGGTTGCGGGCCCGCCCGTCGGAGACCCGCAGCGGGCCGCCGACGCCGTGGTAGGCCGACTCGCCCCGCTCGTTGTCCTCCGAGCGCCGGAAGTACGGCAGCAGCTCGTCGAAGCTCCAGCCGGGCTGGTTCCACCCGTCGAAGTCCGACCGGTGGCCCCGGACGTAGATCATCGTGTTGATCGAGCTGGTGCCGCCCAGCACCCGGCCGCGGGGCAGGTAGATCCGGCGGCGGTCCAGGTGCGGCTCGTCGTGCGTGTCGTAGTCCCAGTCGAGCTGGGTGCGGAACAGCTGGCCGAACGCCACCGGAACGTGCACGTTCTGCGCCGTGTCCGCCGGGCCGGCCTCGACGAGGCAGACCCGGACGTCGGGATCCTCGCTCAGTCGCGCGGCCAGCACGCAGCCCGCCGATCCCGCCCCGACGATTACATAGTCGTACATCCACCCCTCCTCGTCGCGTGCCCGCCCGCAGGCGTGACATCAGCGCAGCTGGTACGGATCCGGGGCGGCACCCGGCGGTCGCCGGGTGCCGCCGCCCGGGCCGGTGTCAGATGTAGAAGCTGTTCGGCTCCAGGCCGCAGAGCACCCGGCCGTAGAGCTCGAAGTTGGTCTGCGGGGTCATCAGGGCGTGCAGGTTGACCGTGTGCACGTCCCGGGCGATCCGCTGGATCGGCACCGAGCTGTAGACCGAGGAACCGCCGCTGGCCAGGGCCAGCACCTCCACCGCCTCGCGGCCGAGCTGGCAGACCGCGCCCACGTCGGCGCGGGAGCGGACCCGCTCCTCGAGCGTCCACGGCTCGCCCGAGCGGCCCTTGCTGTCGGTCAGGTCCGCGACCCGGTAGCCGTGGAACTCGGCCTGGTCGGCCTTCAGCGTCGCCTCGGCCACCTGGAGGTGGGTCACCGGCGCCTCGGCCTGGCTGCCGTAGTCGGTGTAGGTGATCTTCCGGCCGGGCAGCCGCTCGAAGAACACCTCCCGGGCGGCCCGGGCCAGCCCGATCACGGTGCCGACCGAGGACGCGGCGGCGACGCCGAGCAGGGGCGCCCGGTACATCGGCGACTCGGCGTTGAGCTTCGAGGCGTACTGGCCCTGGAGCACGGCCGGCAGCGGCAGCACCCGCTCCTGCGGCACGAATACGTCCCGGGCGACGGTGGTGACGCTGCCCGAGCCCCGCATCCCCGCGGTGTGCCAGTCGTCGACGACCTCCAGGTCCGACATGGGCACCAGCATCATGAGGGGCATCGGGGTGCCGTCCGGCGCCGCCCCCATCGCGATGATCTCCTGCCACTGGCTGTGCAGGGCACCGCTGATGAAGCCCCACTGGCCGTTGAGCAGCACACCCCCCGGCCGGGGCTGCGCGTTGCCGGTCGGGCTCAGCGTGCCGCAGACCCGCACGTCGGGTGTGCCGAAGACCTCGTCCTGCACCTCGTCGGGGAACATCCCGACCATCCAGCCCGGGATGCACCACACCGAGGCGGTCCAGGCGACGGAGCCGTCACCCCGGGCCAGCTGGGCCGTCACGTCGGTCAGCGTCCGGGTGTCCGACTCGTACCCCCCGTACCGCTTGGGGATCCGCATCCGGAACAGGCCGGCGTCGGCCATCGCCTCGACCACCTCGTCGTGCATGCGGCGGTTCTCCTCGGACCAGCTCGCGTGCTTCTGCAACAGGGGCACCAGCTCCGTCGCGCGACGCACCAGTTCCGTGCCGGGCACCGTCTGGGTGACGTCCACCCTGACCTCCTCGATAATCGTCGGTTCGGCGGTTACACCACCGCCGCGTGACCGCCGGGCGCACGGCGCGGGACCGGGCCGGCGGGGGCATCCGCCCCGGTCGCGTCCGGTCCGGCCAGCCGTCACCGGCGGCGGGCGGCGCGGTCGCTCGGGGCGCGCCCCGCCTGGGGTGGCCCTGGCATCGTCTGCTTCCGCCGGAGGTCGACGCATCTCCGCAAGTGCGGTGTCGCGGGATTCGCCGCCGCCCGCTCCCGCTCCCGCCCGACCGCCCGGCGCGGCGGCGTACCCCGGCCGGCGCGACGGCCCGCCCCGGCCTGCCCGGCAGCGCAATCAGAGAGATGCAGTCGGTGACGGGCCCCGGCAACGATTCGGGGTAGCGATCACGACCGGTACCCGGCGTCGGCGCATCCCGCCGCCCGAACCGACGAAGGAGCACCCCCATGACCACGACCACCCAGGCCAACCGACCCGACCTCGACGCCTACTACGGCCCCTTCACCAGTGAGAAGGAGAAGGAGGCCCTCGGCGTTCCGCTGCGGCTGGTCGCCGCCTGGAGCCGCAACGACGCCGCCGGCGTCGCCGACAGCTTCACCGAGGACGGCATCCTCATCCTCCCCGGCGACGTCTACAAGAAGGGCCGCGACGAGATCTACTCGTTCATGGCCGCCGCGTACGCCGGCCCGTTCAAGGGCACCGGCGTCACCGGCAACCCCGTCGACGTGCGGTTCGTCAACGACGAGGTCGCCCTGCTGCGCACCCACGGCGGCATCCTCGCCCCGGGCGAGACCGAGATCGCCCCGGAGCTCGCCGTCCGCTCCACGTGGGTCGTCGTCAAGCGCGACGGCGAGTGGAAGCTCGCCGGCTACCAGAACAGCCCGCGCGGCGCCGGCGCGACGCTGCGCTGGTGACCGTCCATCCCCCCGTGACGATCGGCAAGGAGCACCCATGACCACCAAGGCAGCGTCGCGGTGGGGCGACGCGACGGAGATCCTCGAGGCCGCCCGCGTCGCGGAGGACCACTCCTACTACCGGGAATTCGTCAGCGACGACGAGAAGGCCGTCCTGGCCGTACCGCAGCTGATCCAGGCCGCGTGGAAGGCCAACGACCCGGACTTCTTCGCCGACCTCTTCGCGGAGAACGGCAGCCTGCTCATGGGCGACGAGCAGCTGACCAGCCGCGACGAGATCCGGTCCTTCATGACCAAGGGGTTCGCGGGCCCGTACCGGGGCGCCTACGTCAAGGGCTACCCGGTGTCGGTGAACTTCCTGCACCCCGACGTCGCCATGGTGGTCACCGGCGGCGGCATCATCCTCGCCGGCGAGAGCGAGGTCGCCCCCGAGCGGCACATCCGGGCCACCTGGATCATCGTCCGCCAGGACGACGGCCGCCCGCTGCTGCTCTCGCACCAGAGCAGCCCCGTCACCGGCTGACCCCGGGGGCCGGCCCCGACGGGGCCGGCCCCCACCCGCACTCCCCACCAACGACGTACGAGGAGAGAGACCGATGTCGACAGAACCTGCCCAGTCCGTGGAGCGGCCGTCGCCGGCGCGGATGTACGACTACTTCCTCCACGGCACGAACAACTACCCGGTGGACCGGGCCGCGGCGGAGGCCGTGATCGGGCGGGTCGGACAGACGCTCACCCGCGACGTGGTGTGGGAGAACCGCCGGTTCCTGGGCCGCGCCGTCCGGCACCTCGCCGAGGAGTGCGGGATCCGGCAGTTCATCGACGTCGGGGCGGGCCTGCCGAGCCAGGAGAACACCCACCACGTGGCGCGGCGGGCCGTCGCCCAGCCCCGGGTGATCTACGTGGACAACGACCCGGCGGTCGCCGAGCACGGCAAGCGCCTGCTCACCGAGGACGAGCGGGCCAACACCGGGATCTTCACCGCCGACCTGCGCGACCCCGGCTCGATCCTCGACCACCCGGACACCAAGTCCCTCATCGACTTCTCCCAGCCCGTCGGGGTGCTGTTCATCGCGGTCTTCCACTTCATCCGGGACAGCGAGGACCCGAAGGGCATCATCCGGGCCTTCCGCGACCGGATGGCGCCCGGCTCGTACCTGGCCCTGTCCCACCTCTGCGTGGAGGGCGGGCCGGACGAGGAGCGCCGGATGATGGAGGACAGCTACCGCAACGCCACCGCGCCGATGGTCTACCGGACCGCCGCGCAGATCGCCGACCTCTTCGCGGGCTTCGAGCTCGTCGCGCCCGGGCTCGTGCCGACCGGCCGCTGGCGGCAGGACGACCCCGACGCCACCTCCACCGACCGGATGTACGCCGGGGTGGCCCGCAAGCTCTGACCCGTTCCGCCGACCGCCGCACCGCACCCACCAGGACCGCACAACCGAGGAGAGACATGCGCGTCGTGTTCGCCCTGTGGCCCAACCCGGCCCACCTGTACCCGCTGGTTCCGCTCGCGTGGGCGTTGCAGAGCGCCGGCCACGAGGTCCGCGTCGCGTCCCATCCCGTCCTGGCGGAGAGCACGCTGGCGGTCGGGCTGACCCCGGTCGCGGTCGGCGACCCGGAGATCATGCCGATGGGTCCCGGTCGGCCGCAGCCGCGCAGCGTCAAGCAGCGGCTCGACCGGATCACCGAGGCGCTGGAGCTGACCCCGGCGGACAAGGAGGTCTGGGACGTCTTCTACCAGTTCATGCTGCCGTCCATGTGGGACTTCCACCCGGTCGGATCCACCGCCCGCGACCCGCACCCGGTCCTCGACGACCTGGTCGCCTTCGCCCGCGAATGGCAGCCCGACCTGGTGCTCTGGGACCCGTGCTTCCCGGCCGGCGCGGTGGCGGCGCGCGTCGCCGGTGCGGCGCAGGCGCGGCTGCTCTGGGGGCTGGACTACTTCGCCTCGACCATGGACCGCTTCGCCGAGGCCGCCGCCCGACCGGGCCCGGGCCCGGAGGAGAACCCGCTGGTCGAGACCATGCGGCCGGCCGCCGCGCGGTACGGGCTGGAGATCGACGACGAGCTGCTGCTGGGCCAGTGGACCGTCGACCCCACTCCCCCGGGCGTACGCCTGCCCACCAGCGTCCGGACCGTGCCGACGCGCTGGGTGCCCTACTCGGGGCAGACGGTGCTCCCCCGGTGGCTGCACCACCGGCCGGAGCGGCCCCGCGTCGCGCTCTCCCTCGGGCTGTCCCAGCGGATGTACTTCAAGGGCGGCTGGGACCACGTGCCCGGCCTGCTGGAGATGGTCTCCGACCTGGACGTCGAGGTGGTGGCGACGCTCAACGCCGACCAGCTGGCCGGCATGCCGACCCTGCCGAAGAACGTCCGCGCGGTGGACTACCTGCCCCTGACCCAGCTGCTGCCGTCCTGTTCGGCGATGGTGCACCACGGCGGCATGGGCACCTTCGCCAGCGCGGTGGCGCTGCGGGTGCCGCAGCTGATCACCGATTCCGACGACGACAACGGCATGATCACGATCGAGGCAGACGGCCTGGAGTGGTCGATGGCCACGAAGCACATCGAGTCGTCGGTGACCGCCCGCTGCGTCGCCGGGCGCGGCGCGGGACTGGTCCTGGACATCAAGAACCTCTCCGTGGACGCGATGCGCAAGCAGCTCGTCCGCGTGCTGGACGAGCCGGCGTTCCGGCAGGGGGCCGACTCCCTCTACGACGACCTGCTCGCCACGCCCAGCCCGACCGAGACCGTCCCGGTGCTGGAGAAGCTCACCCGGCGGTACCGGGCCTGACCCGGCACCGCCGTCACCGCCGGCGGGCGGGCCCCCGCGCGCGCCCGCCGGCACCGTCCGCTCCCGCACCGCCCGCGGCCCACCGGGTGGCGCCCCGCGCCGCCCCGCTGCCGGCTGCCCGCCGCCGCCCCCGCGTCGCCGCCGGTGCACGGGCGTCCTCGACGACAGGAGAAGCGATGATCAACGTCTTCCAGCCGACCCTCGGCGCCGAGGAGCTCGACGCCGTGCGCGCCGTCTTCGACAGCAGCTGGCTGGGGCACGGGCCGCGTACCAGGGAGTTCGAGCAGGAGTTCGCGGCGCACGCCGGGCTGGTGCCCGAGCGGACCATCTTCATCAACTCGGCCACGGCCGGGCTCTTCCTCGCCGTGGAGCTGCTGGCGCTCGGGCCCGGTGACGAGGTGGTGCTGCCCTCGATCAGCTTCGTCGGCGCCGCCAACGCCATCGCCTCGGCCGGCGCCCGGCCGGTCTTCTGCGACGTCGACCCGCGCACGCTCAACCCCTCCGTCGCCGACGTGGAACGGGCCCTGACCCCCACCACGAAGGCGGTCATCCTGCTGCACTACGGCGGCGTTCCCGGCGAGGTCGCCGAGATCGCCGAGCTGTGCCGCCGGCGCGGCGTCGCCCTGGTGGAGGACGCGGCGTGCGCCGTCGCGTCGACCGTCGACGGGCGCCCCTGCGGCAGCTTCGGCGACATCGCCATGTGGAGCTTCGACGCGATGAAGATCCTGGTCACCGGCGACGGCGGGATGCTGCACGTACGCGACGCGGAACTGGCCCGGCGGGCCCACCGCCTGGCGTACCACGGCCTGGAGCACGCCAGCGGCTTCTCCGCCGCCGGCAAGGGGGTGCCGCACCGCTGGTGGGAGCTGGACGTGCGCGAGTTCGGCCGCCGGGTGGTCGGCAACGACCTCACCGCGGCGATCGGCCTGGTCCAGCTCCGCCGCCTGCCCGGCTTCGTCGCGCGCCGGCGCGAGATAGCCGCGGAGTACGACCGCCTGCTCGCCGACGTCGAGGGCGTCCGGCTCCCCCCGCCGTTGCCCGCCGGGCAGCGCAGCTCGCACTACTTCTACTGGGTGCAGCTGGACCCGGAGATCCGCGACCAGGTGGCCGCCGACCTGCTCGACGCCGGGATCTACACGACGTTCCGCTACGCGCCGCTGCACAAGGTGCCGGCGTACGGCAGCGGCCGGCACCTGCCCGGCGCCGACGAGGCGGCCGGGACCACCCTTCTGCTCCCCCTGCACCAGGGACTCGACGACGCCGACGTCCGGACGGTCGCCGACACCCTGCGCAAGTCCGTCGAGCAGCGGCGGGGGGCCGACCGGTGACCGACCACACGTCCCGGCCGGTCAGCTCCCGGCGCCGTCCCGGCATGCGGAGGACGCCGTGAAGGCCCTGGTGCTCTCCGGGGGCGCCGGCACCCGGCTGCGCCCGCTGAGCCACTCGATGCCCAAGCAGCTCGTACCGGTGGCCAACAAGCCGGTCCTGGAGCACGTGCTGGAGAACGTCCGCGACGCCGGCGTGACCGAGATCGGCGTGATCGTGGGCGCCTGGGCCGACCAGATCCGCGAGGTCCTCTCCGACGGCTCCCGCCTCGGGGTGCGGCTGACCTACCTGCGTCAGGACCGGCCCCGCGGGCTGGCCGACTGCGTCCGGCTGGCCCGGCCGTTCCTCGGCGACGACGACTTCGTCATGTACCTCGGCGACGTCATGCTGCCCGACGGCGTGGCCCGGTACGCCGACCAGTTCCGCCGCCACCGACCGGCGGCCCAGGTGCTCGTGCACAAGGTGGACGATCCGCGGGCCTTCGGCATCGTCGAGCTCGACTCCGACGGCACGGTACGCCGCCTGGTGGAGAAGCCCCGGCAGCCGCGCGGGGACCTCGCCCTGGTCGGCGTCTACTTCTTCACCCCGGCCATCCACGCCGGCGTCGACGCCATCACGCCCAGCGCGCGCGGCGAGCTGGAGATCACCGACGCGGTGCAGTGGCTGGTCACCAGCGGCGCCGAGGTGCGCGCCAGCGAGTACGACGGGTACTGGCGCGACACCGGCCAGGTGGCGGACCTGCTGGCCTGCAACCGGCACCTGCTCGACGGCCAGCCGCGTGCGGTCGCCGGCAGCGTCGATCCGGCCAGCGAGCTGACCGGCGCCGTGGTCGTGGAGCCGGGCGCCCGCATCGTCGCCAGCCGCGTCGAGGGGCCGGTGGTCATCGGCGCGGGCGCCGTGGTCGAGGGCTGCCGGATCGGCCCGCACACCGCGATCGGGCCCGGCTGCCGGCTCGTCGACGCCGAGGTGGCCGACTCGATCGTGCTGGCGGACGCCTCGATCACCGCTGTCCGTGGGCTGCGCGGCTGCCTGATCGGCCGCTCCGCCACGGTCAGCCTCAGCCCGGCGGCCGGGACCCGGCTGGTCATCGGCGACCACAGCCGGATCGAGTTCGCCGCATGACGCCCGTACGGCCGCCGACATACGCCCACTGCCGGGCACGATCCGAGAGGAAGATGGGATGAGCGACCCCAAGGCACTGCTGCTGGACAGCGTCCGCAAGTACCACCAGGAGGTCCAACAGGAGCGGCCGTTCGTCCCGGGCGAGACCGAGATCTGGCCCTCGGGCGCGGTGCTGGGCGCCGAGGAGCGGGTGGCGCTGGTCGAGGCCGCGCTGGACCTGCGCATCGCGTCCGGGCAGAACGCCCGCCGGTTCGAGTCGGCCTTCGCCCGCAAGCTGCGGGTGCGCAAGGCGCACCTGTGCAACTCCGGCTCCTCGGCCAACCTGCTGGCGGTCTCGGCGCTCACCTCCGCCCAGCTCGGCGACCGGCGGCTGCGCCGGGGTGACGAGGTGATCACGGTGGCGGCCGGGTTCCCCACCACGGTCAACCCGATCCTGCAGAACGGGCTGGTGCCGGTCTTCGTCGACATCGAGCTGGGCACCTACAACGCCACCGTCGAGCGGGTGGCCGCCGCGATCGGCCCGAAGACCCGGGCCATCATCCTGGCCCACGCGGTGGGCAACCCGTTCGCGGTGGCCGAGATGGCGCAGCTCGCCAAGGAGCACGACCTGTTCCTCATCGAGGACAACTGCGACGCGGTCGGTTCCTTCTACGACGGCCGGCCCACCGGCAGCTTCGGCGACCTGGCCTCGGCGAGCTTCTACCCGGCCCACCACATGACGATGGGCGAGGGGGGCTGCGTGGTCACCAACAACCTGGCCCTGGCCCGGATCGTGGAGTCGCTGCGCGACTGGGGCCGGGACTGCTGGTGCGACCCGGGCAAGAGCAACACCTGCATGAAGCGGTTCGAGCACCAGCTGGGCACCCTCCCGGAGGGCTACGACCACAAGTACATCTACTCGCACGTCGGGTACAACCTGAAGACCACCGACCTGCAGGCCGCCCTGGGGCTGGCCCAGCTGGCCCGGGTCGACGAGTTCTGCGCCGCCCGGCGGCACAACTGGCGGCAGCTGCGCGAGGGCCTGGACGGGGTGCCGCACCTGCTGCTGCCGCACGCCACGCCGCGCAGCGACCCGAGCTGGTACGGCTTCGTGATCACCGTGGAGCCGGGGGCGCCGTTCGACGTGCCCGAGCTGGTGGGCTTCCTGGAGGACCGCAAGATCGGCACGCGGCGGCTGTTCGCGGGCAACCTGACCCGCCACCCCGCGTACGCCGACCAGGAGTACCGGGTGGTCGGCGAGCTGACCAACAGCGACATCGTGACCAGCCAGACCTTCCACGTCGGGGTCTTCCCCGGGCTCACCGACGAGATGATCGACTACGTCGTCTCGTCCATCCGGGAGTTCGTCAAGACCTACGGCTGACCGGCGGGATCCCGGCCTGGGACCCGTCAGCTTCCCTGATTGGAGCACAGATGGGCGTTCTGTCCGACCGACGAGATCCTCGGGTGGCGGTCGTCGGGCTCGGCTACGTCGGGTCCTGCATCGCCGCGGTCCTGGCCGAACGGGGCCTGGACGTGGTGGGCGTGGACGTCGACCCGCACCTGGTCGACGAGCTGCGCGCCGGGCACTGCCGGTTCGAGGAGCCAGGCCTGCCGGAGCTGGTCCGCGCCGGCATCGAGGGCGGCCGGTTGCGGGTGACCACCGACTACGCGGCGCTGGCGGAGACCGACGTCGTCCTCGTCACCGTCGGCACGCCGGTGCGCCGCGACGGCTCGCTCGCCGACGAGCAGCTCCGCGGCGCCTGCGTCGAGCTGGCCCGCCACCTGCGACCCGGTCAACTGGTCGTGATCAAGAGCACGGTGCCGCCGGGCACCACCCGGGACTTCGTCCTGCCGCTGCTGGAGCGCGGCGGGCTCAGCGGCGGGAAGGACTTCGGGATCGCCTTCACCCCGGAGCGGCTCGCCGAGGGCACCGCGCTACGGGAGCTGCGGACCTTCCCCATCGTCGCCGGCGGCCTGGACGCCGACAGCACCCGGGCGGCCGGCGACTTCTGGCAGCGGGCGCTGGGGGTGGACGTGATCCCGGTGGACTCGCTGGAGGCGGCGGAGATCGTCAAGCTCGCCGACAACTGGTGGATCGACCTCAACATCGCGCTCGCCAACGAGCTGGCCAAGTTCAGCGCGCTGTTCGACGTCGACGTGCTGGACGTGATCGCCGCCGCCAACAGCATCCCGAAGGGCAAGAGCAACATCAACATCCTGCTGCCCAGCGTCGGGGTGGGCGGCTCCTGCCTGACCAAGGACCCCTGGATGGTCTGGCACTCGGCGCGGGAGCGGGGACTGGAGATCCTCACCGCGCCGGCCGGCCGGCAGGTGAACGCGGGGATGCCGGGCTACACGGCGCGCCTGGTCCTGGACGAGCTGGCCGCTCTCGGCAGGCCGGCGGAGACGGCGACGGTGACCGTGCTGGGGCTGGCGTTCAAGAACGACACCGGCGACCTGCGGGCCACCCCGACGCTGCCGGCCGTCGCGGCCCTGCGCGAGGCCGGCTGCGAGGTCCGCCTGCACGATCCGCTGGTCGACCCGGACGAGGCGGAGAAGCTCTTCGGCCTGCGGCCGGTCGCCGACCTCGACGAGGCGGTGCGGGGCGCGGACTGCCTGGCCGTCCTGGCCCACCACCGGCGGTTCACCCAGATCGACTACGCCGCGCTGCCGGTGGCCCGGCCGTGCCTGGTGCTCGACGGGCGCGCGTACTTCCCGAAGGACAGGATCGCCGGGCTGCGGGCCGCCGGGTACCACTACCGGGGGATCGGCCGGTGAGCGCGCGGGTGGTGGTGACCGGCGGGCACGGCTTCATCGGCGGTCACCTGGTGGACCGGCTGCTGGAGCGCGGTGACGACGTCACCGTCTTCGACGGCCCGGCGCCGCCGGTGGGACGTTCGCCGGCCGCGGCGCACGCCCGGCTGGTGGAGGGCGACGTGCGCGACCCGGAGGGGTTGGCCGAGGCCATCACCTCCGGCGTCGACGTCGTCTACCACCTGGCCGCCGTGGTGGGCGTCGACCAGTACCTGTCCCGCCCGCTGGACGTCGTCGACATCAACTTCACCGGTACCCGCAACGTGCTGGACCTGGCCTGCCGGGCCGGCGCCCGCGTCGTGCTGGCCAGCACCAGCGAGGTCTTCGGCAAGAACCCGGCGGTGCCGTGGGCGGAGGAGGACGACCGGGTGCTCGGCGCGACGTCCGCCGACCGCTGGACGTACTCGTCGAGCAAGGCCCTCACCGAGCACCTGACGTACGCCTTCGCCCGGCAGCACGGGCTGGCGGCCACCATCGTCCGCTACTTCAACGTCTACGGCCCCCGGCAGCGCCCGGCGTACCTGGTCAGCCGCTCGGTGCACCGGGCGTTGAACGGGCGCCCGGTGGTGGTCTACGACCAGGGGCGGCAGACCCGCTGCTTCACCTTCGTCGACGACGCCGTCGCCGGTACGCTCGCCGCCGCCACCAGCCCGGCGGCGCTCGGTGAGTCGTTCAACATCGGCAGCATGGTGGAAAACACCATCGGCGAGGTGGCGGAGCTGATCGGCACGCTCACCGGCACCGCCGCGGTGACCGACGTGGACACCAGCCGGGCGCTGGGCAGCGCCTACGAGGACCTGGCCCGGCGGATCCCGGACACCACGAAGGCGCGCACGGTGCTGGGCTGGAAGTGCGAGGTGCCGTTGCGTACCGGCCTGGAGCGGACGGTGCACTGGGCCCGGGAGAACCCGTGGTGGTTGGCCCTGCCCGACACCGGCGCGAACTGACGTACCGACACCGAGGCGCCGCCCGACCCACCGGGGTCGGGCGGCGCCGTCGTGCGTGCACCCGGTCCGCCGGCGCCGCCGACGGGGGACGCGGGTCCCGCCGGGCGACCCGCGACAGCTCCGGGTGCCGCCCGGACGTACGCGAACGGCGTGCGGCCGGGGTGGAGCGCTCCACCCCGGCCGCACGGTCGCGCCGCGACCGACCCGTCAGCGCCGGGCCGACGCGGGCGTCTCGTCGGTGCCACCGGCCGGGACCGCCGGGGCATCGACGACCGGTTCCTCGGCCGCCGGGCGCACTCGGCGCAGCAGCAGCGCCGAGGCCACGGCCAGGATCACCGCGATCACCGCGCTGACCAACCCGGCCATGTTGAACCCGCTGGTGAACGCCGCCCTGGCGGCCTCCAGCAGGGCGCTGCCGGTCTGCTCCGAGAGCTGCCCGGTCACCGCGCTCGCGCCGGCCAGCGAATCGCCGGCCGCCTCCCTGACCTGCGCGGGCAGGTCGGCGGGGAGGGCCGGGGCGATCTCGCTGCGGTAGACGGCGGTGCCGACGCTGCCCAGGACGGCGACGCCGAGCGCCACCCCCAGCTCGGTGCTCGTCTCCGACATCGACGACGCCGAGCCGGCCCGTTCGGGCGGCGCCGCCCCGATGATCAGGTCCGTGCCCAGCACGGCACCGGGACCGAAGCCGAGATAGACGATCACCAGACCGGTCACCGCGAGGCCGAGCCCACCGGCGGTGCCCACCTGGCTCAGCAGCGCGAAGCCGACCGCGGCGATCGCCATGCCGCCGGCGACCACGTAGCCCGGTGCGAACTTCTGCGCGATCATCGGCGCGAGCATCGAACCGACCAGCATGGACACCGCGTACGGCAGCATCCAGAGCCCGGCCCGCAGCGGGGAGAGACCCTCGACCAGCTGGGCGTACTGGGCGAAGAGCAGCGCGATGCCACCGATGGTCGACCCACCGAGCAGCATGATGCCCAGGGCCGCGCTGAAGGTCCGGTTGGCGAACAGCCGCACCTCGAGCAGCGGGCTGGTGAGGCGGCGCTGCCGCGCCACGAAGATCACGCCGATCACCACACCGGCGACCATCGCCAGGACCGGCCGGACGCCGAAGCCGTCCTTCGCCAGCTCCTTGAGGCCGTAGACGAAGGGCAGGATGGTGGCCAGCGACAGCACCACGCTGAACAGGTCGAGCCGCCCGGCCTCCGGGTTGCGGTACTCGGGCAGCAGCAGCGGCGCGGCCACCAGCAGGACGACCATCACCGGTACGCCCAGCAGGAAGACCCCGCCCCACCAGAACGACTCGAGCAGCACGCCGCCGACCAGCGGTCCGATGATCGCGCCGATCATGAAGCAGCTCATCCAGAGGCCGATGGCCATGGTGCGCTGCTGCGGGTTGCGGAACATGTTGCTGATCAGCGACAGCGTGGAGGGCATCAGGGTCGCCCCGGCCACGCCCAGCAGCGCCCGGGTGGCGATCAACATCTCGGCGCTGCTCGAGTAGGCGGCGATCACCGACGCCACGCCGAAGGCCGCCGCGCCGATCATGAGCAGCCGGCGGCGGCCGATCCGGTCACCGAGGGTCCCCATGGTCACCAGGAATCCGGCGATCATGAAGCCGTAGATGTCCATGATCCAGAGCAGCTGGGCGGCGTCCGGCGCCAGGTCGGCGCTGAGCTGCGGTAGCGCCAGGTAGAGCACGTTGAGATCCAGCGACAGCAGCAGGGTGGGCAGCGTGAGCACGGCCAGGCCGATCCACTCGCGCCGGCCCGCTCTCGGTTCCGCCTCGCTCGCGTTCACATCCATCGTGGTCCTTCCTCCGTGTCGGTGCGGCGCCTAGTTGTCGTACTCGTCGTGCAGCCGCCACCAGCCGTACGGCTCCTCCTGCGGGCGTCCGTCCGGGGTGTCCTCCCAGGTCTCCTGGCGGCCGAGCGGGGTGAGGTCGAGCAGCGACCAGTTGCTGCCGAGCGCCTCGACGCCCCGCTCCGAGGTGAAGTAGGTGCGGTACACCTCGTCGCCGTCGCGCAGGAAGACGCTCAGCCCGAACGCCTCCCCCGCCTTCGTGGTGAGGCCGAGGTCGGTGTTGAAGTCGGTGCCGTGGGACGAGTACCAGGGCAGCGTCCAGCCCATCCGCTCCTTGAGCGGGGTGATCTCCGCCAGCGGCGCCCGGGAAATGAGCGCCAGGGTGGTGTCCCGGGCGTTCAGGTGGGCGGGGTGGCCGAGGTTGTCGACGAACATCGAGCACCCCTCGCAGTAGTGCGACTCGCCCGGCCTGAGCATGAAGTGGTAGACGATCAGCTGACGCCGGCCGTCGAAGATGTCGGCCAGGTTGGCCTTGCCGCCCGGGCCCTCGAAGACGTATTCCTTGTGGATCCGTGTCATGGGCTGCCTGCGGCGCTCCGCGGCCAGCGCGTCCCGGGCCCGGGTCGCCTCCTTCTCCTTGGCGAGCAGCCGCTCGCGGGCGGTCTCCCATTCCGACTGCGACACGATCGTCGGCAGGTTCATGCTGTCTCTCCATTCGTGGTCACGGACGCCCCCTGTCCGGGAGCGGCGGCGACGGCGCGGGCTCTCCGGCGTACCGAGGTGGCGCGGGCCGTCGTACGGCACGGACGCCGACCGGCGCCCTGGGCACGCTCCCGCGCCCGCGTCGCCAGCCCTTCCGGCCGCCTCACGGCGTCGACCGGGACCGGCCGGCCGGGGCGCGTACGCCGTCGCGCCGCGACACCCGGTGTGTCTCCCTCGCCTCGCCGGGCCGGATCCGTCGCCGGTCCCACTCTGCCGCCCACGGCTCCCGGTCTTCTCCCGGTCTTCTCCCGGTGCACTCCCGGTCGCCGCGCCGCCGCGCCGCGCCGTGACCGCCCGTCGTCGGTGCGCTGCGCTACGGTGACGCCATGCGTTTCGGGCTCCTCGGTCCGTTGGCGGTCTGGACGACGGACGGCGCACCGGTCACCGTGCCCGATCTCAAGGTTCGTGTCCTGCTCGCCGACCTGCTGGCGCACCAGGGCCGCCCCGTGCCCGTCGACCGGCTGGTCGAGGACCTGTGGGGCGAGCGCCGGCCGGCCAATCCCAGCGGTGCGCTGCAGACCAAGGTCTGGCAGCTGCGGCGGGCGTTGAACGAGGCGGAAGCCGGCGGCAGGGACGCGGTGGTGTCCCGCCCGCCCGGATATCTGCTGCGCACCGCACCCGGGCAGACCGACGCCGACCGGTTCGGCGCGCTGGTCGAGCGGGCCACCGGCACGGCCGCCCCACCCGCCCGGGTCGCGCTGCTGGACGAGGCCCTGGCCCTGTGGCGTGGCCCGGTGCTGGCCGACTTCGCCGACGAGCCGTTCACCCGCCCGCTGGCCGCCCGGCTGGAGGAGCAGCGCCTGGTGGCCGTCGAGGAGCGGGCCGAGGCCCGGCTGGTCCTGGGCGAGCACCAGCTGCTGGTCGGGGAGCTCGCCGACCTGGTGGCGCGGCACCCGTTCCGGGAACGGGCCCGCGCCCTCCAACTGCGGGCCCTCTACCGGGCCGGGCGACAGGGCGAGGCGCTGGAGAGCTACGCCCGCTTCCGCCGGCAGCTCGCCGAGGAGCTGGGCCTGGACCCGGGCCCGGAGCTGGTGGCGCTGCACCGGGCGATCCTGGCGCACGACCCGGCGCTGCTCGCCGACCAGCTCGGCTCGGGCGACCGGAGCGACCCGAGCGGCGCAAGCAACCGGAGCGGCCCGAGCGACCGGAGCAGCCCGAGCGGCGCAAGCAACCGGAGCGACCCGAGCGACCGGAGCGGCCCGAGCGGCCCGAGCGGCCCGAGCGGCGGGAACGGCGCGAGGGATCCGCACGGCGCCGAGCCGAGCGGCGCGGACGATCCGCTGGCCGCGCCGCGCCCGGCGGGTGCGGGACGGGTGATGCCGAGGACCAACATGCCCGCCCCGCTGACCCCGCTGGTCGGGCGCGCGGAGGCCGTGCGGCACGTCCACGAACTGCTGCGCGTCGAACGGCTGCTCACCCTCGTCGGGCCGGGCGGAGTGGGCAAGACCCGGCTGGCGGTCGAGGCGGCCCACCAGCTCGTCGAGGCGTACCCGGACGGGGTGTGGCTGGTCGAGCTGGCCTCGCTGCGCCCGGACGACCCCGCCGCGCTGGCCGGGTCGCTGCTGGCGGTGCTCGGCATCCGCGAGGCCACCGGGGCCGACCGTGGGCCGACGGGTGCCCCGGCCACTCCCGCCGACCGCCTCGTCGACGTGCTGCGCGGCCGGTCCCTGCTGCTGGTCCTGGACAACTGCGAGCACGTCGTGGAGCCGGTCGCCGAGCTGGCCCAGCGGATGCTGCCGCACGCCCCGGGCGTACGCCTGCTGGCCACCAGCCAGGATCCGCTCGGCGTGGCGGGTGAGCGGGTCTGGCCGGTCCCCCCGTTGGAGCTGCCCGACCCGGAGGTCACCGAGCCCGAGGTGCTCGCCCGTTCCAGCGCGGTGCAGCTCTTCGTCGCCCGGGCCACCGCCGCCGCCCCCGGATTCGCCCTGGACGCGACCAACGCCCGCGACGTCGCCGAGCTGTGCCGCCGCCTCGACGCGGTGCCGCTCGCGCTGGAGCTGGCCGCCACCCGGGTGCGCGCGCTGGGCGTGCACGGGCTGGTCACCCGGCTGGACGACCGGTTCCGGCTGCTCTCCGGCGGCCACCGGGGCGCCCCGCCGCGCCAGCAGACCCTGCGCGCGATGATCGACTGGAGCTGGGAGCTGCTCTCCGACCCGGAGCGGGTGGTGCTGCGGCGCCTCGCCGCGCACGCCGACGGCTGCACCCTGGAGGCCGCGGAGGCGGTCTGCGCCGACCCGGACCTGCCCGCCGACGAGGTGCTCGGGCTGCTCGTCCGGTTGGTGGACCGCTCGCTGGTGGTGATGACCGAGGGCGCCGGTGAGCCGCGCTACCGGCTGCTCGAGTCGGTCGCCGAGTACTGCCTGGCGCGGCTGCGCGAGGCAGACGAGGTGGCGGTGGTGCGCCGACGCCACCGGCGCCACTACGTCGAGCTGGCGCGGCGGGCCGACGAGGAGCTGCGTGGGTCGGCGCAGCGGCGCTGGCTGGCGCGGCTGGACCAGGAGACGGCCAACCTGCGCCGCGCGCTGGACGGCGCGCTGGCCGACGAGGACGCGGCCGGCGCGCTGGAGCTGGCGACCGCGCTGGCCTGGTACCGGTACCTGCGCGGCCGGCTGCGCGAGGCGCGCCGGTCGATCGAGGCGGCGCTCGCCGTGCCCGGTTCGGTGCCGGCCTCCGTACGGGCGGCGGCCACCTGCTGGCGGGCCGGGCTCGCCCTGCTGGAGGCCGGTGGCGACCACGCCCCGCTGGTGGCCCCGGCGTTGGCCAGCTGGCCGCCGGACGAGGACCCCGCGGGGCGGGCCCGGGCCACCTGCTTCCTCGGCCTCGCGCTGCTCAACACGGGGGACGTCACGATCAGCCAGGAGCTGGTCGACGACGCGCTGGCGCAGTTCGAGACGCTCGGCGACCGGTGGGGGGTGGCGACGGCGCTGAGCCTGCGGGCCGGGCACGCGCAGTCCCGGGGCGACCTGGAGGCGGCCAGCCGGGACAGCGCGCGCAGCGTGGCGCTCTTCCGCGAGCTGGGCGACCGGTGGGGCCAGCTCCAGGCGTCCTTCGCGCTGACCACGCGGGCGGAGGCGACCGGCGACTACCCGGAGGCGGCCAGGCTGCACCGGGAGGGCCTGCGGATGGCCGAGGAACTCGGGCTGTGGCTGGAGGCCTCCGACCGGCTCTCGGGCCTGGGCCGCATCGCGCTGCTCAGCGGCGACTACGACCGGGCCCGGGAGTTCCACGAGCGGGCGCTGCGGCTGGCCGCCGAACAGAACTTCAAGCCCGGGGAGCTGTACGCGCAGATCGGCCTCGGGCTCGGGGCCCGCCGCGAGGGCCGGCTGGACGCCGCCGAGGAGCTGCTGCGCGGCGTCCTGGCATGGACCCGCCAGCCGGGCCTGGACGCCGACGTGGTGCGGGCGCTGCTCCTGGCCGAGCTGGGCTTCGTCGCGGAGCAGCGCGGCGCCGCCCGCGACGCGCACGATTTGCACGCCGAGGCGTTCGAGGTCGCCACCGCCATCGGCGATCCCCGGGCGCAGGCGCTCGCGCTGGAAGGGCTCGCCGGCACGGCGACGCTCGACGGCCGGCACGGCGACGCCGCCCGGCTGCTCGGCGCGGCGGCCATGGCGCGGGCCTCGGTGGGCGCGCCGCTGCCGGCCGGGGAACGGGGCGACGTCGACCGGATCACTCAGGCCGCGCGCGACGCGCTCGGCCCGACCGCGTTCACGGAGGAGTTCGACCGGGGCACCGCGCTGACCCCCGCCGAGGCCTACCGCTCGCTGGTGGCCGGCCTCCCCCGCCCCGCCTGAGCGGGCAGGGCTCGGCCCGGGCGGCGGGTCGCCTGGACGCACCGACGCACCCCGCACCGCCCGGGGCGGTGCGGGGTGCGGTCGGACGCCGGGCGACCCGCCGCCGCGTACGCGTCGTCAGCGGTTGGCCGTGCCCTTGGAGTTCTGGTAGGCGGCGATGCTCCACCCCCCGTCCACCCGGACCACCGTGGAGGTGGCGAGGAAGGCGCGCTCGGCGACGAACTCGGTCTCCCCCTCCAGGAGCACGCTGCCCTGGGTCACCAGCAGCGCGATGTCGTCGGTCAGGAAGCGGACGTCGAGCGGCTCCACGAGGACGTGGGTCCCCCCGTACGGCCCGGCGAACCCGGCGGCCATGTAGGAGCGGATCTCCTCCCGGCCCTTCATGTAGGCGTCACCGATGAGCGTGCCGTCCTCGACGAAGATCGCCGCGAACGCGTCGGCGTCGTTGGCCGCCCAGGCCGTCACGATGCGCCGCGCGACGTCCCGTACGGCCGTCTCGTCGCTCACGACAGCGGCATTGCCTGCGGACATGTCGTTCCTCCTCCTCGTGTCACCGGTACGCCGCGGGCGTCCGGACGTGCGGGCCGCGTGGGCGGGTCAGCAGGTGATGCGGACCTCGGGAGAGGTCAGGTAGGCCATCATGTTCGGGTCCCAGACGACGGACCGGTAGATCCGGGTGCCGCTGGCCCGGCACGGGAAGTCGAGCCGGGTCGTCGACCCGGGGTCCATGTAGCGATCCAGCACCGTCCGCCAGCCGGTGTCGGTGGTTTCGTAGCGCATCAGCCAGATGACCGCGAGGACGAGGCAGCTGTTGGTCGCGACGCTACGGACCATCACGCCGGTGGGGCTCTTCTCCGGGGTGCTCGGCGCGCTTATGCAGCTCCGCGGCGGCTCCCCGGCCGTCGTCGCGGCGGCGGCCGGGCCCGAGCCGACCGCGCCGACGGCGAGGACGACGGCCAGCGTCAGCGTCAGCGACAGCCATCTCGATACCGTTGCCATGTTTCCTCCTGTCCGGCCGGCCGGCCGGCTCCCGCACCGGGGCGCGAGAGCGGCGGCCGGCCTGCCCGTGTCGTACCGGATCACTTCGCGAACCGGTACGCGTTGACGATGGTCTGGTCCAGCCGGTTGCCGTGCGAGTCGACCAGGGTGGCGCGCAGCGACACCGTCCGGGTTCCCTTCGGCGCGTGCACCACCGCGCGGTAGCCGCCGTCGCCCGCCGGCACCACCGGGGCCTTGCGCCAGGTGCGGCCCCCGTCGACGGAGACCCGCACGGCCAGCTGCCGGATTCGACCCACGCGGGCCTCCGGCTGGGACATCACCGACACCGGCAGCAGGGTCACCGGCGCCCAGCGGGCGACGTTGTGGTCGTCGACCGTCGGCGCGTACCGGACGACCCAGATCGGGAAGATCTGGTCGGCCGCGCTGGCGGTGTCCGACCGGAACGTCCACGTCGCGTCCACCCGCGTCGACAGGGGGGAGTACGACGGTCGGCTGGTCCGCTTCTCCACGCGGAACGTCGCGGGCCCCGGCGGCACCTCGCCCTCCAGGTTCCCGGCGCCGGAGGCGGCCACCAGCCGGCCGTCGCGGTACATCCGGGTCGTCGCCGCGTCGGTGAGGGAGCCGGCTCGGTGCCCGTCCTGGTCGGAGTACATGGGGACGCCGAACCAGACGGTGTCGCCGCGCCGGCCGGCGTGACCGGCGAAGTCGAACATCGGCCCGAGCACCGACGCGTTCCACCGGTCGGTGTACCGCTGCCCGGCCTGGTACGACTGGTTCGCCTGGCCGAAAGCCGTGATCTCGACCGGTAGCCCGTCCCCGCCCGGGACGTTCTCGCCGAAGGCGGCGCTCCACAGGGTGGCACCGCCCTCCAGCAGGTGCGTCGTGCGCGCCGGCAGTCTGAACGGCAGCAGCGGAGTCAGCGTGCCGAGGACGCCGGGCGCGTTGGGGAACATGGCCTTGGTCGCCGCGCGCCCGGTCACCTGGGCGACCAGCCGGCTGTCCACCGTCGCCAGGTCCCGATCGGCCACCTTCCGGTCGAAGCCGGTGAAGAAGCCGCCCGGGCGGGTGTCGAGCAGCCCGTAGGTGTAGGGGGTGTCGCGGAAGTCGCCAGCCGGGCCGGGCACCGCCCAGGTGGAGTGGAGATAACCGGTCATCTTCTCGGCGGGCAGGTCGGGGCCGAGCTGCCCGGAGCGCAGACCCTCGAAGCCGTCGAGGGCCAGGGCGATGCCGAACCCGGTGCTGTCCTCGGCGCGCCGGTTGAAGCCGAGGTCGACGATGGCGGTCCGCGCGTCCGGGCGGGGCACGGTGGTGCGTACCGGGGCGGTCCGTCGGGCGTCCATGGTCACCGTGGCGTCGGCGTCGAGGGCCAGCTCCGGCTGGACCAGGCGGTGCCAGGTCGAGTCGGTGTCGCCGAAGTCGACCACGTCGCCGACGAGGACGTAGCTGCCCTTCGGCAGCCGGGCGGTGGCGGTGCCGTCCTCGCCGTACAGCAACGCCCTCAGCTCGCCGGTGAGGTCCAGCACCATCGTCTCGGCCCGGCCGGTGGACCGCCCGTCCGGCCCGAGGTGCCGGACGGTGAGCGTGTGGCTCTCGACCTCCTTCTCCACCTCGACGCGCGAGCGCACGGCCAGGTCGGGCGCGCCCGCCGGGGTGGCGGTGACGGTGCCCGTGTAGCGGCCGTCGGGCCCGTCGTGGCGGGTGTCGGCGGTGACGGTGACGCCGGCCGACCCGCCCGCCGGCACGGTCACCGTGGTCGCGTCGAGCCGCAGCGCCCCGGCGGGGGCGGGCGTGCCGTCGGGGCCGGTCAGCGCGACGTCGAGCCGCAGCTCGACGGGCCGGTCGCCGTGGTTGTGCCAGGTGAGCGTCCGCTGTTGCGGGCGGTCGTCGGCGTGCGGCCACTGCTGCACCCCGAAGGCGAGCGAGGCCGTGGCCGGGAGCACGTTCCGCCGGGCCAGCGCCGCCGCGTCGAGCGCACCGTCCACCGCGGAGGCGGCGAGGGCGGCGCGGAGCCGGTCCACGGACCAGTCCGGGTGACGCTGGGCGAGCAGTGCCGCGCCCGTCACCGTGCCGGCCGGCAGCCCGGTCGCACGCCCGTCGGCCCTGTCGCGGGTGGCGGTCGCTCCGGCAGTCCCGACCGCAGCGGGGGCCAGCACGAGGGCCCCGGTGCGGTCGCCGATCCGTTCGATCGCCCGGCCGAGCGGGCCGGTGCCGAGCTGCTCCGCGCCACCGACGCCGAGGTCGACGACGTCGGCCCGGCCGGCGGCCCACTCCAGGCCGGCCAGGATCGCCGACTCCGGGCACCGGCCGTCGTCGTCGCAGACCTTGCCGTCGAGCAGCGTCGCGCCGGGCACGGCGGCGGCGGTGCGGGTGCCGTGTCCGTGCCGGTCACCGGTGCTCGCGCCGGCGAAGACCTGCCGGTGCGCCACCCTGGCGGCCGGCCTGGCCCGCCCGACGTCGACGCCGGTGCTCAGCACGGCCACGGTCGGCGCGGCGCCACCCGCCGGCAGAGCCGGGGGCAGGTCGGTGGGCGACGCCGGCACGGGCGCCGGGGTCAACGGCCTGTCCAGCCAGATCCTCTCGATGCCTGCCCGCTGCTCGTGAATCGCCGACCAGGCTGAGGCGGCGTCCGTCTTGGCCACGGTCACCGCGCTCATCCCGGCTACGGCGAACCGGCCGGTCGTGCGCAGCCCCGGCCCGGTCAGACCGGCCGCGGGATCGGCGCCGCGTCGCGACACGATCAGCGGCAGCCCGGGGCTGCGGGCGTCGTCGTAGCCGGCCCGGACCAGCGCCGTGACGTCGAACAGGCGCCGGTCCAGCAGCCCGGCGGCGACCAGCGGGCGGGCGTCCTCCGGGAGGACCGTGCGGTGCCCGCCGGCACGGTGGCTGGTGAAACGGGTGCCGGCACGGCCCGGGGCGGCGGTCACGGTGACCCGTGCGCCGTCCGGGGAGACGGTGACCCGGTCACCGGTGATCAGGGTGACCCGATGGTCGGACTGGCTGGCGGGCGCCGGCGCGGGGTCCGCGTCTCCGCCCGCGACCGCAGGGGTCTGCTGCCCGGTGATCACCAGTACTGCCGCCAGGGCCGCCACGCCCCCGACCGCGACGGCCCTTCGGCCGCGCCCTCCGCTACCGGTTGCCGCACGTTTCTCGCCCACCCTGTGTCCCCTCCGCCGCTTCGGTCCGCCGCACGTGCGGCGGTCATCGGTGTCTGGTCATCAGGGATCGTCGTCCGGCCCCTCCGGGCCCCGCATCTCCCGTCGTGCGCTCATCCCGTCGCCGGGCGCGGGGTTGCGCACGGTGGAAGGTGCACCGGGTCCGGCCGAGCAGGACGATCCGACAGTGGAGCGGACGGACGCGCCGGGGCGCCCGGTTCTGCCGAGGCAAGGCTCAACAGATCCTTTTCGGACAGTTCGGGTGCGTGAGGAGCGGACGATGACATCAGTGCGAGGGGATGCGCCGGGGGCCACAACCGCCACCGGCGGGAGTGTCCGACCGAGGATCTTCTTTCCGGAACTGGAGGGCATGCGCGGGGTGGCGGCCGTGATGGTCATGCTGACCCACATCGCGCTGACCACGGGCATGATCGCCTCCGACATGTACGGCGCGGCCGGCAACCCGATCGCCGGACCGATCTTCAACACCATGGACGTCAGCGTGCCGATCTTCTTCGTCCTCTCCGGACTGGTGCTGTACCGGCCCTTCGCGCTGGCCACCCTCACCGACCGGCCGCCGATGGCGCTGAAGCCGTACTTCTGGCGGCGGGCCCTGCGGATCCTGCCGGCGTACTGGGTGCTGACCGTGACGGCGCTGCTCGTGCTCAACGCCGACGCCGTCACCGGGCTGTGGCACGTGCTGCGCTCGCTGCTCGTGCTGCACGTCTACCAGCCGGACGCGATGCCCACGGGCATGGAGCAGACGTGGAGCCTCGCGACCGAGGTCGCGTTCTACGTCACCCTGCCGCTGCTGGCCTGGGCGTTGCGCCGCTGGGCGGCACGCGCCGCCGACCCGGGGGCCCGCGCGAGGCGGCTGCTGCTGCCGCTGGGCGCCCTGGTGCTGACCGGCGCCGGCTTCGCCGCGTACCACCACCTGCCCTCGATGGGCGCCTTCCCGATTCAGCACCTCTGGCCGACCGAGTACATGGGCTACCTGGCGGTCGGCATGATCCTGGCGATCCTCTCCGCCGTCGCCGAGGTGGCGCCCGAGCGGACGCCGGCCGCGTACCGGTTCCTCATCCGGCACCCGGGCGCCGCGTGGATCGGCGCGGCGCTGGCGTACGCGGCGGCCTGCTCCCCCCTGGGCGGCCCGAACGAGATGAACTACCCGCCGCTGGGATCGGCGATGGTCGACCACATCCTCTACCTGGCCATCTCCCTGCTGCTGGTGGCGCCGCTGACCCTGCCGGCGGGCCGTCCCGGCTACATGCGGGCGGCCCTGTCCAACCCCGTGCTGCGCTTCCTCGGCCGGATCTCCTACGGGGTCTTCCTCTGGCACGTCTTCTACCTGTGGATCTACTTCGGAACGACCGGCACGCCGCTGGGCACCGGGAACTTCTGGCTCGTCACCGCGGCGGTGGCCGGTGCCAGCGTGGTGACGGCGACGCTGAGCTTCTACCTGTTGGAGCGCCCGGTGATGGGGCTGCGGCCGTGGTTGGGCCGGGCGCCCGTGGACCCGGGGGCCCAGGCGCCGAGCACGGTACGCGAGCAGCTCCCGGCCGGCCGCGAGGCGGCGCAGTGGGAGCCGCACAGCACCGAGCCGGCCGCCCCCGCAGTAGCGGCCGAGTGAGAGCGACCGCAGACCGGCAACCCCTGTACCGGGCGGGAGGTCCGTCCGGCGGCGAACCGAGAGGAACCACACGATGAGCGACACCGCGAGAGGCCGGGCCGTCGTCCTCGGCGCGAGCATGGCCGGGCTGTTCGCCGCCAAGGTGCTCGCCGAGGCGTACCGGGAGGTGGTCCTGGTGGACCGGGACCGGCTCGCCGACGCGACCGAGGTGCGCCGCGGTGCACCGCAGGGGCGGCACCTGCACGGCCTGCTCGCCCGGGGTCAGCAGGCCATCGAGGAGCTGCTGCCCGGCTTCACCGACGAGGCGACCGCGGCCGGCCTGCGCTCGGGCGACCTCGGCACCCGGATCCGCTGGTACTTCAACGGCCACCGGCTGAAGCCGGCGGAGACCGGCCTGCTGGTGGTCGGGGGCTACCGGCCGGGCATCGAGGCGCTGGTGCGGCGCCGGGTGCTGGCCCTGTCGGGGGTGCGGCTCGTCGAGGACGCCGACGTCGTCGCCCCGGTCGCCACCGCCGACGGCAACCGGATCACCGGCGTGCGGATCCACCACCGCGGCGCCGACGTCGCCGAGGTGATCGACGCCGACCTGGTCGTGGACGCCACCGGCCGCGGCTCCCGGACCCCCGCCTGGCTGACCGAGCTCGGCCACGGCCCGGTGCCGGAGGAGCGGATCAAGATCGGGCTCACCTACACCAGCGCGCGGTTCCGCTTCTCCCACGACCCGTTCCACGGCGACGTCTCGATCAACCCGGTGGCCACCCCCGCCCACCCGCGCGGCGCGTTCCTCGCCACGCTGGGCGGCGACACCGGGCTGCTCTCGCTCACCGGCATCCTCGGCGACGAGCCGCCGACCGACCGCGAGGGCTTCCTGGCGTACGCGGCCTCGCTGCCCGTGCCCGACATCATCGACGCCGTCCGGGACGCCGAGTTCCTCGACGAGCCGGCCTCGTTCCGGTTCCCGGCCAGCGTCCGGCGCCGCTACGAGCGGGTGTCCCGGCTGCCGGAGGGGCTGCTCGTGGTCGGCGACGCGGTCTGCACGTTCAACCCGGTGTACGGCCAGGGCATGACCGTCGCCGCCCTGGAGGCGCTGATCCTGCGCCGGCACCTCGCCCGTGGTGGAACGCCCCGGCCGCGGGCCTTCTTCGCCGACATCTCCCGGCAGCTCGACGCGCCGTGGGAGGTCGCCGCCGGCGGCGACCTGGCCCACCCGCGGGTGGAGGGTCCGCGCCCGTTCAAGGTGCGGATGGCCAACGCCTACATCGCCCGGGTGCACGCCGCCGCCACCCGGGACAGCCGGGTCACGGACGCCTTCCTGCGGGTGGCCGGGCTGATCGACCCGCCGCAGGCGATCATGCGTCCCTCGGTGATGCTGCGCGTGCTGCGGGCGGGCGGGCAACCGGCCGGCTCCGTCGCCACGCCGTCCGGCCCGGTGGCCCGTCCCCCGGCGCGCGACCGCGGCTGAGGCGGGTCCGCACCCGCGGGGGTCGCTCCCCCACACGAGCTGACGGCCCGTCGTGCCGCGCACGACGGGCCGTAGCTCCACGGGTCGCGCCCCACCGGCGGCACTCGACAGGCCGTACTCCACGAACCGGACGCCACCGGCGGCACTCGACAGGCCTGTACTCCACGGACCGCACGCCACCGGCGGCACCCGACACGCAGGCCTGGTAGCGGACAGCGTCACGCGGTGACCACGACGCATCGACGTCGTGGTCACCGCGTTCGCGTACTGGCGGGTGGCGACCCGGGGCGGGTCAGCGGGACGACGCCGTCCTCGCCGCGGCGACCGCCTCCTCGTAGCGCGGGTGCTCGCCGACCTCGCGCACGTACTCGACGTGCACGACGCGGTCCTCGGCGTCGACCACGAAGACCGCCCGGGCGAGCAGCCGGAACTCCGCGATCACCACGCCGTAGGCGAGCCCGAAGGACAGGTCGCGGTGGTCCGAGGCCGTCCGGACCCCCTCGATGCCGGCGTTGCCGCACCACCTGGCCTGCGCGAAGGGCAGGTCCACGGAGATGGTCAGCACGCTCACCCCCGGCAGGGCGGCGGCCTCCTCGTTGAACCGCCGCGTCTGCTGGTCGCAGACGCCGGTGTCGAGCGACGGCACCACGGACAGGATCCGCACCGTACCGGCCGACGAGGCCAGGTCGACCGGCGAGAAGTCGTTGGCCAGCGCGGTGAAGGCCGGCGCGGGATCGCCCACGCGCACCTCCGGCCCGAGCAGCGTGACCGGGCGACCCCGGAACGTCGTGACGCCGGCACGTTCCAACGCGACTGTCATCAGGTTCTCCTAGCGTCCAGCGGGAGGTGGCGGGTCGGCCGGCGCCGGCGTGACCCAGCGGGCACCGGCGGCCCCAGGGGCGCGGCCGGTACCGGGCGGTACGCCGGCCCGCGCCGCACCCAGCATCGTCCGCCGGGCCCGACGGCCGCACCTTCGCACGTGCCGCCTCGCGCCAGGTCAGCGCACCGCGTCGGCGTGCTCGGGGGCGGTGGCCGACGCTTCGGCCGGCGGCCGGCGGCGCAGCATCGGCACCGGGATCAGCGAGACGACCCCGGCGGCGACCGACAGCACCACGTAGTTGGTGGTCGCCAACACCACCCCGGCCACCACGCTGGCCACGGCCGAGGCGGCCCACACGAGGGCGTCCACCCGACCCTGCACCGCTCGCCGCGCGGCCGGGGTCAGCGCCTGGGTGAGCAGGGCGCTACCGCCGACGAAGGTGAGGTTCCAGCCCCAGCCGAGCAGGAAGAGCGAGACCACCAGGCGGGTGAGGCCGCTGCCGTGGGCGGCCGGCCACGACGCCACCACGACGGAGGTGACCAGCAGGCCGATGCCCATCAGGATCGCGGCCCGACCGCCGAAACGGTCCGAGAGGTAGCCGGAGAGCGGCGCCAGCGCGAACATGCCGATCATGTGGCCGCTGAGCACCACGCCCACCGCCGTGAGGCCGTGGTGGTTGCTGCTCATGTGCAGCGGCGTCATGGTCATCAGGGCGACCATGGCCAGCTGCCCGGCGATCATGGACACCAACGCGACGGACACCACCGGGTGCCGCCACACCTGCGCCGGGGTCGGATCGTTGGCGCCCTGCCGGGCCGCCGTCCGCGACCGGGGCATGGCGGCGGAGGCGAGCACGCAGATGCCGGCCGCCAGCAGGGCCACGAGGAACGGCCCGGCCAGGTCCGGCAGACCCAGCCGGTCGGCGACGTCGGCGCTCGGATCCATCAGGTTGGGCCCGAAGACCGCCCCGACGGTGCCCGCCCAGACGATGACCCCGACGGCCAGTCCCTGCCGGCGGGGCGGGTACAGGTCCGCCGCGCAGTACCGCGACAGCTGCGCCCCGCCGTTGCCCACCCCGAGCAGCACCATGCCGAAGATCAGCAGCAGCACCTGCCCGGAGGCCACGGCGGCGCCGGCCACCGCCGCGCCCACGATCGCGACCAGGTAGCCCAGCGACAGCGCGGAACGGGTGCCCCGACGCGCCATCAGCGCGGCCAGCCAGAGCGTGCCGGCGGCGGTGCCCAGCACACCGGCCGCGTTCGGCACGCCGCTCCAGAGCTCGGTCAGTTCCTCCGCGCCGATCAGCGTGGACGCCGTGCTGGCCCCCACCATGGAGGTGTTGGTGGCGGCCACCCCACCGAGCAGGGCCGCCATCGACCGACGCCGGCCGGCGGTTTCCACGTCGACGCTCATGATCCTCTTTTCTTGACGAGCAGTGCCACCGGCAGGCGGCCGAACAGGTCCTCGACGCGGGGCGCCGACGAACGGACCGGCGCGCCGGTGAGCGCGTCCATCCAGCCATCGGCGTCACCGGGCAGGGGCACCACGGTGTCGGCCCAGCCGCCCCTTTCGGTGAGCCCCACCGGCAGCCGGGTGGCCAGCGCCACGACGCCGTCGTCACCGCCGCGCGAGAAGCCGATGAGGTGCTCCGCCGCGCCACCCTCCGCACGGACCGGGCGGTAACCGCGGAACAGCCCCGGACTGTCCCGGCGCAGCCGCAGCACCCGGGAGGTGACCAGCAGCTTGGCCGCCCCCGTGTCGTCGACCTGCGGCCTCCGCCCCGCGTCGATCTCCGCCAGCAGCCGCCGGCGGGCCGCGAAGTCGACCGGACGGCGGTTGTCCGGATCGACAAGCGAGTAGTCCCACAGCTCCGTGCCCTGGTAGACGTCGGGCACCCCGGGACCGGCGAGCTGCAGCAGCTTCTGGCCCAGCGAGTTCGACCAGCCGGGCGGGGCGATCCGGTCGACGAAGGCATGGACCTCCGCCGTGAGGGCCGCGTCGGCGAGCACCCGGGTGGGCCAGCTCGTGACGCCGTCCTCGTAGTCGAGGTCGGGATCGTGCCAGTTCGTGCGCACCCGCGTCTCGCGGGCGACCTTGAGCAGGTAGGCGGAGAGCCGCTCGGGGCCGATCGGCCAGGCGCCGAGCAGGGTCTGCCAGGCCAGCGGTTCGAGCAGGGGGTCGCCCAGCGGCTGCCGGGCCGACCAGCGGCGGAAGCGCTCGGCGTACGCCTCCGGCAGCTCGCTGAGCACCGCCAGGCGGGCCCGTACGTCCTCCGAGCGCTTGGTGTCGTGGGTGGACAACGTGGTCATGGTGGCGGGCCAGCCGGCCTCCCGGGCCGCGTTCGCCGCGTGCAGCTCACCCGGCGACACCCCGAACCGGCCCGGGTCGACGCCCACCTCGTTGACCGCGACCAGGCTGTTGTGCCGGTAGATCGCGGTGTCCTCGACGCCCTTGGCCATCACCGGGCCGGTCGCCTGCTGCACCCGTACCGCGAGCGGCCCGGTCGGCCGGGCGACCATCTCGTCCCGGACGGCGGTGAGGATCCCCCGCAGCGCCGGCCGACGCCGCGCGGCCCGCTCGACCGCCTCGTCCAGCGCCCAGCGATGCTGCGGGAGATAGGACCGGTAGACGGGAAACTCCACCAGCAGGGCCCGGACGGCCTCCGCGCGCTCGGCCGCCGGGCAGCGGGGCAGCAGCGCCGCGACGAGCGCCTCCACCCGTCGCGCCTCGGCGACCAGCATCGTCGCGACGACCTGCTCGCGCGCCTCGCGCACGACGTCGGCCAGCGCGGTGCCGGTCAGGCCGGCCGCCTCGGTCAGCCGCTGCCGGCCCGCCGGGGCCACGAAGACGCCCGAGATCTCGGCCAGCGCGTCGTAGCCCGTGGTGCCGTCCACCGGCCAGCCCGCCGGCAGCTCCTCGCCGGCGCCCAGCACCTTCTCCACCACGATCCACGCTCCGGGCGCCGCGGCCCGCAGCCGCCGCAGGTATCCCGAGGGATCCGCCAGGCCGTCCGGATGGTCGACGCGCAGCCCGGTGACCTGCCCCTCCCGCACCCAGCGCAGCGTCTCGGCGTGCAGCGCCCCGAACACCTCCGGGTCCTCCGTGCGCAGGCAGGCCAGCGTGTCGATGTTGAAGAACCGGCGGTACGTCAGGTCGGCCGCCCCCCGGCGCCAGGACACCAGCCGGTAGTGCTGCCGGCCGTGCACCTGCGCCACCGTGCCGTGCCCGGTGCCGGGCGCCAGCGGAAAGCGGTGCTCGTGGTAGACCAGCGAGTCGTCGGCGAGCTTCAGCTCCCCCTCGGCCGCCGCGCCGCCGTCGCCGTCGTCGCCCAGCACCGGCAGCAACAGCGGCCCCGCCGACCAGTCGACGTCGAAGAACCGGGCGTAGCGGGACTCCGGCCCGTGCCGCAGCACGTCGGACCACCACGGGTTGGCCGCCGCGTCGGCGACGCCCATGTGGTTGCAGACCACGTCGACCACGAAGCCGAGCCCGGCCTCGGCGAGCCGGCGGGCGAGCGCGAGCCGCGCCCGCTCGCCGCCCCGGCCCGGGTCGGCGCGCGTGGGGTCGACCAGGTCGTAGCCGTGCGTCGAGCCCGGCGCCGCGGCGAGCAGCGGGGAGGCGTAGAGCGCGCCGACACCGAGGTCGACCAGGTAGTCGGTCAGCGCGACGGCGTCGGAGAGACCGAGGTGGGGGCCGAACTGGAGCCGGTACGTGGAGGTCGGTGCCGCCATCAGCCGGTGAACCCCCTGGCCCGTCGGGTGGACGCCCGCCGGTCCCGGCCGTACGTCTCGGTCAGGCGGCGCAGCCGGAACTCCAGGCCCGGGGTCAACGCCTCCGCCCGGAACCGCCACCGCCAACTCCCCTCGGCCTGCCCCGGGACGTTCATCCGGGCCGCCGGGCCCAGCTCCAGCACGTCCTGCAACGGCAGGACCGCGAGCTCGGCCACCGACGCGAAGACCGCCCGCGCCATCGACCAGCAGATGCCGTCCGGCACGCCCCCGAGATAGCGCTCCACCCGCAGCCGCTGGTCGGCGCTCGACTCCTCCCACCAGCCCAGTGTGGTGTCGTTGTCGTGCGTGCCCGTGTAGGCCACGCAGTCGGTCGGGTAGTGGTGCGGCAGATGCTGGTTCTCGTCGCCGGCGAAGGCGAACTGGAGCAGCCGCATGCCGGGGATGCCGGCGTCGATGCGCAGCTGCTGCACCTCGGCCGAGGCGGGCCCCAGGTCCTCGGCCAGCATCACCACCTCGCCGAGTTCCTTGCGGACGGCCTGGAACAGCGACGGGCCCGGCCCGTCGCGCCAGCGCCCCGCACTCGCCGGGCGGCCCACCGGCACCGCCCAGTAGCGCAGGAAGCCCCGGAAGTGGTCGAGCCGGATCATGTCGTACAGCTGGGTCATCCGGCGGATCCGGTCGACCCACCAGGCGTACTGGTCCTGCGCCATCAGCTCCCAGCGGTAGAGCGCGTTGCCCCAGACCTGGCCGTCGGCGCTGAACTCGTCGGGCGGGAACCCGGCCACGGCGGTCGGGTGGCCCGCCGCGTCCAGCTGGAACAGCTCCGGCGCCGCCCACGTCTCGCAGCTGTCCGTGCCGGCGAACATGGCCACGTCGCCGATCAGCTCGATGCCGAGCCGGCGGGCGTGGTCGCGGACGGCGGTGAAGTGCGCGGCGAACAGGTACTGCTCGAAACGGTAGTAGTCGAGGCGGTCCCGCTCGGTGTCGTCGAGCCGGGCCAGCGCGTCCGGGTCCCGCCGGGCCAGCGGCGCCGGCCAGCTCGTCCACGACCCGCCGTGCCGCTCCCGCAGGGTCATGTAGCGGGCGTAGTCGTCCAGCCACCACGCCTGTTCCCGGGCGAACGCCTCGCTGTCGGCGGTCGGCGTGAAGGCGGCGTACGCCCGGGCCAGCAGGTCGGCCTTGACGGCGCCCGCCGCCGGGTAGTCCACGGTGTCCGGCGGCAGCGCCGGCACGTCCGCCAGGTCGGCGGCGGTGAGCAGGCCCTCGTCGCGCAGCCGCTCGACGCTCACGTAGAGCGGGCTGCCGGCCAGCGTGGAGCTGGCCTGGTACGGGCAGCCGTCCGCGCCGACGGGGTTGAGCGGCAGCATCTGCCACACGCTCTGCTCGGCGGCCGCGAGGAAGTCCAGCCACTCGATCGCGGCCGGCCCGAACTCACCCACCCCGAACCGGCCCGGTAGTGAGCTGGGATGCAGCAGGATCCCGCTACGTCGGTTGACCGGCACCCGAGTCGTCCTCCCGTCCTGTCCCGTGCGCCGGCGCGCGCACGTACAACTGCTCGTACCGCTCGGCGGCCTCGTCCCACGAGAACCGGGCCCGCATGCCGCGCTCCCGCAACCGCGCCCACGCCTGCCGGTCTACCCAGCGCGCGACCACCTGCGCGATCAGGTCGACCAGGTCCGGCGCGCGGTAGCCGTCGAACGAGAAGCCGAGCCCCGTCGCGGCGACCGTCTCCGCCATGCCGCCGACGCGCCGCACCACGGGCACCGACCCGTAACGCAGCGCGATCAGCGGCGCCAGCCCGCACGGCTCGAACCGGGAGGGCGCCAGGAAGGCGTCCGAGCCGGCGTACGCCAGCCGGGCGATCGCCTCACCGCTGTCCGGGTGGTAGGCGACGTGTGGGTAGTAGCGGGCGGCGCGGCGGAACGACCGCTCGTACTCGGCCCCGACGCCGACGACGACGAGTTGCAGGCCGAGGGCGGCGATCTCGTCGATGCCCTCCAGCAGCAGGTCGACGCCCTTCTGGTCGACCAACCGGCCGACGAAGGCGAACAGCGGCACCGCCGGATCCGTCGCCAGGCCGCTGCGCTGCTGGAGCGCGCGCTTCGCCGCCGCCTTGCCCGCGAGGTCGTGCACGTCGAAGCGGGCCGGCAGGTGCGGGTCCGTGGCGGGGTCGAAGTCGTCGTAGTCGACCCCGTTGCGGATCCCGTGGTAGTCCGCGCCCCGGGCCCGCAGCAGCCCTTGCAGCCCGACGCCGTGCGCGGGGGCGAGGGTCTCGTCCCGGTAGCGGGCGCTGACGGTGGTGACCGCGTCGGCGTACCGGATGCCCTGGGCCAGCAGGTTGCCGGTGCCGTAGCGGGTCAGGTCCAGCTCGTCGGCCTTGTCGTGCGGGAACAGCCCCTGGTAGGCGAGGTTGTGGATGGTCATCACGGTCCGCGGCGACGCGTCGAGGGCACGCAGGTGTGCCGGGACGTGCCCGACGTGCCAGTCGTTGCAGTGCACCGCGTCGGGCGGGCTCGCCGACCGGGCCGCCAGCTCGGCGACCGCCCGGGAGAACAGCACGAAGGACGACAGGTGCTTCTCCACGTACCCCTCGGGCCGCTGCCAGTCGGGATGCTGCGGCGTCCGCAGGGTGAGGTACCGGACGCCGTCGTGGTCGCCCAGGTCGTCGACGGTGAACTCGGCGCGCGCCGAGCCCGCCGCGACGGCCACCGTGCCGACCCGGCGGCCGTCCGGCAGCCCCGCGTAGCCGGGCAGGAACAGCCGTACGTCGTGCCCCCGGCCGGCCAGCGCCCGGGGCAGGGCCCGGGCGACGTCCCCGAGGCCGCCCACCTTGACCAGGGGAGCCACCTCGGAGGTGGCGAAGAAGACCCGCAGCGGGCGGCCGGCGCTCACGCCCGCGTCCCCGACAGCGTGGCCGGCCCCGCGACCGTGGACAGGCCCGCGATCGGGGCACCGGCCAGGCGCAGCTCGACCGCGCCGGCGGTCCGGGCGACGCTCAGCGCGGCGAGGTCCGGCGCGGTCCAGGTCGCCCCGGCGGCCCGCAGGGCCGGCGCGTCGCCGACGCCGACGGTCACCGCCCCGGCGGACGAGGCGGCGCGGACGCCGCTGGGGGCGTCCTCGACGACCAGGCAGCCCGCCGGGGCCAGCCCGAGCCGGCGCGCCGCGAGCAGGTAGCAGTCCGGCGCCGGCTTGCCGCGCGCCGTCTCACCCCAGGTGACCATGGCGTCGAAGGCCGCGGCGACGCCCAGGTGCGCCACCACCCGCCGGGCCCGGCGCGCGGAGGCGCCGGTGACCAGCGCCAGCCGGACACCGGCGCCGCCGAGCGTCGCCAGGATCTCCCGGGCGCCCGGCACCTCGACGAACGCGAGGTCGGTCTCGGCGACCCGCACCCGGCGCAGGATCTCCTCCCGCGTGTCGGGGCCGAGGTCGCCGAAGAGCGCAGAGACCGAGTGTTCCGGGGAACAGCCGAGCACGTCGTCGCGGATCGCCGACGCGGACAGCGCCCGATCGTGCTCGGCGGCCAGGCCCCGCCAGAGCGACAGGATGGCCTCGGTCGAGTCGATCAGGACGCCGTCCAGGTCGAACAGCACACCGGCGAAGACGGGGACCGGTCCGGACGCCATCAGCCCCCCGCCACGGCGGGCAGGATGGTCAGCGAGTCGCCGTCGCGCAGGCGGGAGTCGAGCATCCCGCTGGTGCGCACGTCGACGTCGTTGATGTAGAGGTTGACGAAGCGGCGCAGCTGCCCGTCCTCCCCCATCACGCGGCTGCCCAGCCCCGGATGCCGGGCCTCGAGGTCGGCCAGCACCTCGGCGACGGTCGAGCCGTCCGCGGTCACGTACTTGCTGCCACTTGTGTAGTTGCGGAACACGGTCGGGATGCACACCTCGACGGCCATGGTCGGCTCCTCGGTCAGTAGGGGATCTCGTCGCCGGGCATGGCGCCGGCCAGGTACGACAGCCGACCGGCGTCCACGGCGTGCTTCATCGCCTGCGCCATCAGCATCGGCTCCCGGGCCTTCACCAGGGCGGTGTTGACCAGTACCGCCGCCGCCCCGAGCTCCATCGCCAGGGTGGCGTGCCGGGCGCTGCCCAGGCCGCCCTCGACGACCACCGGAATGTCGACCGTGTCGATGATCTGGCGGATCGGGCCGGGGTTGGGGATGCCGTGGCCGGAGGCCACGGGGGCGCTCATCACGCGCAGCGCCGAGCAGCCGAGCGCCGCCAGCTCCTTGGCGGTCGCGAGGTCGGGCAGGATGAACGGCATGACCTCCCAGCCCTGCTCGCGCAGCTGGGCGGCGACCTCGACGGTGGCCCGGTTGTCCGGCTCGTTGGTCCGGCCGCGGACGTCCAGCTTGAACACGGTGATGCCGTAGGCGTCGTGCAGGATGTTGACGGTCTTCCACGCGCTGTCGGCCGACCGGGCGAACGAGGTCGTGCCGATCCACAGGTACTGCTCGATGGGGATCTCGTCGGCCAGGTCGGACAGCAGGAGACTCGAACGGTTGTTGTCGGGGTCCACGGTGGTGATGAAGACCTGCGAACCGGTCGCCTCGAGCACCTGGCGGATCACCGACGGCGACGTGTACTGCTCGATACCGACGAGCAGGCGCGAGGTCAGCTCCGTGTCGCCGAGCCTGACCCACGCGTCCCGGAGGCCAGCGACCTCCATCGAATCCACGGACATGTACACCCTTTCTGGTCGAGCCGGGCACGACCGGCGGCGGGAGCGTCAGCCCGGGCCAGGGTGGGGCGGGGGCGGGGCCCCCGAAGCCCGCCAAGACCCGGACGCACCGCCGGCCGGCGAATCACCGATCGGTCCGTCACAGGAGTTGCGAAAAGAATCTTGGTTGCCACGGCGCTGCACGGCATCTTCCAACGTGCGGCACTTCATGACATGCAGATCATTGATTGTTTACGAAGACGGTGATATTCGGCCGGCCCGCGTCGGCGCGGAGAAGTGCCGTCACCGCCGGATCAGGACCTCCGGCAGCGGCTTGCGGACCAGGTCCGGCACCGTCGCGTCCGGCGCCGGATAGCCGACCGGCATGACCAGGTACGGGCGCTCCTCCGGCGGCCGTTCGCACACCTCGTTGAGGAAGCGCATCGGGCTCGGCGTGTGCGTCAGGGTGGCCAGGCCGGCGTGGTGCAGCGCCGTGATCAGCACGCCGACCGCGATGCCGACGGATTCCTTGACGTAGTAGGGCTTCGGGGACCGGGGGCCCTGGTGCACCTCGAACACCACGATCACGACCGGCGCCACCTCCAGGAAGGGCTTGTGCCAGTCCGTACCGATCGGGGCGATCGCCTCCAGCCACTGCGCCGACGCGCGCCGGGCGTAGAACTCGCGCTCCTCGGCCTCGGCCGCCTCCCGCAGCCGCCGCTTGCGGGCCGCGTCGGTGACCACGACGAACCGCCACGGTTGCAGGTTCGCGCCGCTCGGCGCGGTCGCCGCCGCGCGGATCGCCTCCTCGATCACCTCCATCGGCACCGGCTGCGGCGAGAAGTGCCGGATGGAGCGCCTGGCGGCCATCCGGTCGGCGAAGGTACGCGCGTTGTGCACCATGTCCCCGGCCGCCGCCAGCAGCGAGTCGGGTCCGGGGTCACCGGTCATTCCAGCCATGAAAGCCTCCCGCGTGATCGACGGATCCAGCATCGCCCAACGGCGCCGGGCGCGTTTTCGCAACCGTGCGGAACTTCGACCGCCGTCCGCCGCGCGGGCGGGTGGGCGCGACGCCGCGCGGGCGGGTGGGCGGCTCACCCGTCCGTCGACGAGGCCTGCCCGGCGGGCACCGCGCCGAGCGGCCGGTGCTCCTCGGCGGCTTCGGCCGGGCCGGGCGTGGCGAGGAGTCGGGCCGTCAGGGCGGCCAGCAGCGCGGTGCGCTCCGGCATCCGCGCGACGTCGACGTACTCGCCACGCGCGTGCGGCAGGCCCCCGACCCCACCCAGACCGTCCAGGGTCGGTACGCCGAGGGCACCGGTGAAGTTGGCGTCGGAGGCGCCCGGGGCGGCGACGCCGCGGACGGCCGGCAGCCCGAGGTCCACCGCCACCGACTGCGCGACCCGCAGCAGCGGCGTCGACACGGAGGCCGGCAGCGGGTACCGGTTGATCCCGCCGCTGACGGCCAGCCGCGCGTCGGGCAGTCGGGGGGTCAGCTCGCGGACCAGCCGGTCCACCCGGTGCAGCTCCTCGCGGGTCCAGGCGCGTACGTCGACGCAGAGGACCGCGGACTCCGGCACCACGTTCGTCATCGTGCCGGCGGTCAGGGCCGTCGGGGTCACGCTCGTCTCCCCGGCGGCGAAGGCCTGCACGGCGAGGACGTGGTGCGCGAGTTCGACCCCGGCGTTGACGCCCCGGTGCGGTTCGACGCCGGCGTGCGCCGCCCGACCCCGCACCGTGATCCGGTAGACGGAGCCGCCCTTGCGCGCGACCTTGAGGTCGCCGCCCTCGGTGCTCGGCTCGCCGACCAGCACCGCGCCGGAGCGGCGGGCCTGCTCCTCGATCAGCGGCCGGGAGGTGGCCGACCCGCTCTCCTCGTCGCAGGTGAGCAGCAGCCCCACCCGCGAGGTGTCCGGCAGCAGTTCCAGCGCGGTGAGCATCTGCACGATCCCGGCCTTCATGTCGCAGACGCCGGGCCCCGTGGCGGTGCTTCCGGTGATCGTGAACGGCCAGTCCCGGATGGTGCCCGCGGGCCAGACCGTGTCGTAGTGCCCCAGCAGCAGCACGCGTTGGTCGGGAGCCGCCCAGAGCAGGTGCGGCAGTCCGTCGAGGACGACACGACGCCCCCGCCGGCCCAGCGCGGCGTCGCCCCACGCCTCGAGCAGGTCGGCGCAGGCGGCCAGTTCCCGGCCCCGCCCCGGCGGCGACTCGCAGGTCACCAACCGGCTCAACCGCGCCGTCATCACCGCTGCCCGGGCCTGCGCCCCACGCCGAAATGCATCGACATCCACCATGGTCTGATGGTGGCATCGCCACCCGTGGCGGCCACAGGGCGTGACGCCGACACCGCACGGATGCGGTGGGTGCGGCGCCCACACGGCATCCTGGAAGACAGGGCCACGAGGCGGGCCGGCCGCCCGTGCCGGAAACGCACTCGTCCGCCCCGCCGGGCACGGCGGGGCGGACGAGGACGGTACGTCGAGGCGGGCGCCGGACGGCTACGTGGCCGCCCGCCGCGGGGGTGTCGTCAGCGGCTGCCCTCGAGCTGGCCGCGCAGCTTGCCGAGCGCGCGGGCGAGCAGGCGGGAGACGTGCATCTGGGAGACGCCGACCTGCGTGGCGATCTCGCTCTGGGTGAGGTTGCCGTAGAAGCGGAGGGTGAGGATCTTCTGCTCCCGCTCGTCGAGGGTGGCGAGCGCCGGGCCGAGGGCGACCCGCAGCTCGGCCAGCTCGAACTCGTTGTCCTCGGCGCCGAGGGTGTCGCCCAGCTCGGTGGCGCTGTCGCCGTCGCCGATGGGGGTGGACAGGGAGACCGCGTTGTAGGCGCGGGCGCCTTCGAGGCCTTCCAGGACCTCTTCCTCGGTGACGCCGAGGTGGGTGGCGATGTCGGCGACCGTCGGCGCGCGGTTGAGCGTCTGGGTGAGGGTGCCGTTGGCCTCGGAGATGCGCAGCCGCAGCTCCTGCAGGCGGCGCGGCACGCGGATGTTCCAGGTGCGGTCGCGGAAGTGACGCTTGATCTCACCGAGGATCGTCGGGATGGCGAAGCCGGCGAAGTCCACGCCCCGGGAGGCGTCGAACCGGTCCACGGCCTTGATCAGCCCGAGGGCGGCGGTCTGGGCCAGGTCCCCGTTGGGCTCGCCGCGCCCGCTGTAGCGGAAGGCGAGGTGGTGGGCCAGCGGCAGCCACGCCTCGATCACCCGCGCCCGCAGCGCCGGCCGGTCGGGGTGCCCCTCCGGCAGGGCGGCGAGGGCGGCGGTCAGCTCACTCGCGCGGGTCTCGTCACCGGGGGCCGTGGTGGCGGCGTCGGTGGTGGTGGTCGGCGCGGTCGTCGTGGTGATCATGCTGCCCTTCCTGTCCTACGATGCGGCGACGCCGGGTACCGGCGACCGCAGTGCCACCACCCTAGACCAACGGCCGTCGCCATATCAACCGAACGGCCGATGGATAAAAGTGACACAAACCCCCGAACGAGGCGCTAACCATGTGGTCCCCGCCACGCGCAGCTGATGCCGCCGTGGCTCAGGAGGCCGCCGGCCCCACGTGGAGCCGGCTCACCGTCTCGGCGACGCAGACCGGCTTGCCGCCGGCGTCGCACTCCACGGTCGCGGCGGTGACCAGCTGCACGCCGTCGGCCACCGGCGACACCTCGGCGATGGTGGCGACGGCCCGGACCGCCGTGCCGACCCGCAGCGGGGCGGGGAACCGCACCCGGTTCAGCCCGTAGTTGACGCCCATCCGCACGCCCCGCACCCGGTAGAGCCGCCCCACCAGCGCCGGCAGCAGCGACAGGGTGAGGAAGCCGTGCGCGATCGTGCCCCCGTACGGGCCGGCGGCGGCCCGCTCCGGGTCGAGGTGGATCCACTGGTGGTCGTCGGTGGCGTCGGCGAACAGGTCGACGCGCCCCTGCTCGATGCGCTGCCACGGCCCCGGGCCGAGGGTCTCCCCGACCGCGGCGGCCAGCTCGTCGACGGAGTCGAAGGTCCTCATGCCAGGTGCCCTCCCAGTCGGGTGTAGCCGCGCAGCAGGTCCCGGGCGATGATGAGCCGCTGCATCTCGTCGGTGCCCTCGAAGATCCGGTAGAGCCGGACCTGCCGGTACCACCGCTCGACGGGCAGCTCCCGGGTGTAGCCCATGCCGCCGTGGATCTGCAGCACCCGGTCGACCACCCGGTTGACCATGCCGGCGCCGTAGAGCTTCGCCATCGACGAGGCGTGCCGGGGATCCATACCCTGGTCCACCGTCCAGGCAGCCCGCAGGATGAGCCAGCGGGCCGCCTCCAGCTCGGTCTCGGAGTCGGCGATCATCCACTGGATCGCCTGGTTGTCGCCGATGGGCCGGCCGAACGTCTGCCGGGTGGTGGCGTGGTCGATCGCCATCCGCAGCGCCCGCTCGGCGATGCCCACGGCGTGCGAGGGGATGGTGTAGCGGCCCTTGCCGATCCACTCCATCGCGAGCGCGAAGCCCTGGCCGGGCTCGCCGAGGATGTTGCGCTCCGGCACCCGTACGTCGTCGAAGACCAGCGCGGCCGGGCCGCCCTCGCCCATGGTCTGGATGAACTCCGAGCGCCAGCCCATCGCCCGGTCCACCAGGAAGGCCGTGGCGCCGCCGTTGCGGGCGCCCTTCTCCCGGTCGGTCACCGCGATGACGATGGCGAAGTCGGCCTCGTTGCCGCCGGTGATGAAGGTCTTCTCGCCGTTGAGCACCCAGTCGCCGCCGTCGCGGCGGGCGCTGAGCCGGATGTTGGCGGCGTCGGACCCGGCGCCCGGCTCGGTGATCGCGAAGCAGCTGCGCCGCTCCCCCTCGATCGTCGGGAGCAGGAACTCCCGCTTCTGCTCGTCGTTGGCCCGGAACAGGATGTTGTCGGCCTCGCCGCCGAAGCGGAACGGCACGTACGAGCGGCCGAGCTCGGTCCAGATCAGCGACTGGGTGACGGCTGGCAGGTCCATGCCGCCGTACTCCTCGGGGGTGGCCAGCCCCCAGAAGCCGAACGCCCGCGCCTTGAGCTGCAACTCGCGCAGCTCGTCCGGCTCCAGCCCGGGCCGGTGGGCGCGTTCGCGCCGCAGCAGCTCCGGCTCCAGCGGCATGACCTCCCTGGCGATGAAGTCGCGGGCCGTGTCGCGGATGGCCCGTTCGGTGTCCGAGAGCGCGAAGTCCATGTCCCCTCCGGGGTCGGTGCGGAGCTACGCGCGGCTCAGCGCGCGCCGCCGTTGACGTACAGGGTCTGGCCGCTGACGTACGAGGCGTCGTCGCTGGCCAGGAAGGCGATCACCGAGGCGATCTCGGCGGGCTGGGCGACGCGGCGCAGCGGGGTGTGCTCGGCGACCGCCCGCTGGTGCTCCTCGGGGCTGCTGCCCACCCGCTCGGCGGTGGCCGCGGTCATCGCGGTGGCCACGTAGCCGGGCGCGACCGCGTTCACGGTGACGTTGAACGGGCCCAGCTCGACGGCCAGCGTGGCGGTGAGGCCCTGCACGCCGGCCTTGGCCGCCGCGTAGTTGACCTGGCCCCGGTTGCCCAGCGCGGAGCGGCTGCTGAGGTTGACGATCCGGCCGTAGCGGGCCGCCACCATGTGCTGCTGCGCCGCCTGGCAGCAGAGGAACATGCTCGTCAGGTTGGTGGTCAGCACCGCCTCCCACTCGGGCAGCGCCATCCTGAACAGCAGGTTGTCGCGGGTGATCCCGGCGTTGTTGACGAGCACGTGCAGCCCGCCGTACGCCTGGACCACCTGGTCGGTCATGGCGGTGACCGCCTCGGCGTCGGTCACGTCGCAGCCGATGCCGACGGCCCGGCCACCGGCGGCGGCGATCTCGTCGGCGACGGCCCCGGCGCGCGCGGCGTCGAGGTCCACCACCGCGACCGCCGCGCCCTCGGCGGCGAGCCGGTGCGCGGTGGCCGCGCCGATGCCCTGCGCGGCGCCGGTGACGACGGCGACCCGGTCGGCGAATCTGGTCACGGTTCCTCCTGGCTCTAGAAGGCGTTGACGCCCGTGAGCGCCCGTCCGATGAGCAGCTGCTGGATCTGGCTGGTGCCCTCGTAGAGGGTGGCGACGCGGGCGTCGCGCAGGTACTTGCCGACGGGGTACTCGTCGATGTAGCCGTAGCCGCCGAAGACCTGCACCGCGTTGTTGGCCGCGCGCACGGCGGCCTCGCTGGCGAAGAGCTTGGCCATCGACGCCTCGGTGGCGAACGGCTCGCCCCGGTCGATCAGGTCGGCCACCCGCCACACCAGCAGCCGCGCGGCGTCGGTGTCGACGGCGATGGCGGCGAGCAGTTGCTGCACGAGCTGGTGGCCGGCGATGGGCTTGCCGAACTGGGTGCGCTGCCCGGCGTAGCCGACGGCCGCGTCCAGGCAGCCCTGGGCGATGCCGACGCAGCCGGCGGCCACGGACATCCGGCCCTTGGCCAGGGTGGCGAGGGCGAGCCGGAAGCCGGCGCCCTCCTCGCCGAGGAGTGCGGATGCCGGCACCCGTACGCCGTCGAAGCGCAGCTCCCCGGTGGCCTGCCCGCGCAGCCCCAGCTTGCCGTGGATCTCGCGGCGGGTCAGGCCCGGCGCGTCGGTGGGCACCAGGAACGCGCTGATGCCCCGGTGTCCGGGGCCGCCGGTGCGGGCGAAGACCAGCGCGACGTCGGCCGTGGTGCCGTTGGTGATGAACATCTTCGCGCCGGTGATCAGCCAGTCGGCGCCGTCGCGGACCGCTCGGGTGGTCAGCGCGGCGGCGTCGGAGCCGCTGTCCGGCTCGGTCAGCGCGAAGCAGCCGAGCGCCGCGCCGGAGCAGAGCCGGGGCAACCACTGCTCCCGCTGCCCGGCCGAGCCGTGCGCGGCGATCGACTTGGCGACCAGGCCGAGGGAGACCGAGACGATGCCGCGCACGGCGGAGTCGCCCCGGCCGAGTTCCTCCAGCACGAGGCAGTAGGAGAGGTGGTCGCCGCCCGAACCGCCGTCGTCCTCGCCGATGGTCAGCCCGAGGAAACCGAGCTGGCCGAGCTTGCCGACGATGTCCGGATCCACGGACTCGCGGCGGTCCCAGGTGGCCGCGTGCGGCACCACCTCACGGTCGACGAAGTCCGCGGCGAGCCGGCGGACCGCCGCCTGCTCGGCGGAGAGTTCCAGATCCATGAGGCTTAAACTAGCGGTGCAAGTTTAATTCCGTCCAGACCCGGTTGTGGCAGAGTTTGCGGCGCAGGACCCGAGCGAAGGAGGACCGGATGCCCCGGCCGCGGCAGGCGCTGCTCAGCCGGCAGCGGATCGTCGAGACCGCCGCCGCGCTGATCGACGCCGAAGGGCTGGAGGGCTTCTCCACCCGCCGGCTCGCCGCCGAACTCGGGGTACGCGGACCGTCGCTCTACAACCACTTCGCCACCAAGGACGAGATCCTCGACGCGGTGGCCGACAGCGTCACCGGCCAGGTGGACGTGTCCTTCTTCGGCAGCGTCGACTGGCGCGAGGCGCTGCGCCGCTGGGGGCACTCCTACCGGGCGGCGCTGGCCGCGCACCCGAACATCGTGCCGTACCTGGCCCGGGGGCCGGGGCGCCGGCCGGCGGCGCTGGCCATGGCCGACGCCGTCTACGGCGGACTGGTCGCCGCCGGGTGGCCGCCGGCCCGGGCGACCCACGTCGGCGCGCTCATGCGCTACTTCGTGGCCGGCTCGGCGCTGGGCTCGTTCGCGCGGGGCTTCGTCGAGGACCCCGGGCTGTACGCGGAGCAGTACCCGCACCTGACCCAGGCCCACCGGCTGGCCGAGCACCAGCAGCGGGTGGACGAGGGCGCCTTCGCGCTGGGCCTCGACGCGCTGATCCACGGGCTGTCGCGCACCTACGAGGAGCACATCGGGCCGCTGCCGCCCCTCCCGCCGGCCGACGACGCGTACTAGAGTCAAAACTTGCGCTGCTAGTTTCGGCCGACGTACGTGAGGGGCACGATGGATCTCGCACGGACCGACTTCTACCTGGACGGAGAGTGGGTCGCCGCCGGCGCCGGGGAGACCGTCGCGGTGCGCAACCCGGCGACCGAGGAGGTCGTCGCCGCCGTCCCGGCCGGCACGCCCGCCGACGTCGACCGCGCCGTCGCGGCGGCCTGGGCCGCCTTCCCCGGCTGGGCCGACGCCGCGCCCGCCGAGCGGGCCGCCCACCTGGACCGGCTGCACGCCGCGCTCTCCGCCCGGGCCGACGAGATCGCCCGCACCGTCGCCCTGGAACTCGGCACCCCGCTGAAGGTGGCCACCCGGGTCCAGACCGGCCTGCCGCTGACGGTCCTGCACAGCTACGTCGAGCTGGCCGCCCGCCCCCCGGCCGACGAGACGATCGGCAACTCGCTGGTGGTCCGGGAACCGGTCGGCGTGGTCGGGGCGATCACCCCGTGGAACTACCCGCTGCACCAGGTCGTCGCGAAGCTGGCCCCCGCCCTGGCCGCCGGCTGCACCGTGGTGCTCAAGCCGAGCGAGCTGACCCCGCTGACGGCGTACCTGCTCTTCGACGCCATCCACGAGGCCGGCCTCCCGCCGGGCGTGGTCAACCTGGTCACCGGCACCGGCCCGGTCGTCGGCGAGGCCATCGCCGCGCACCCGGACGTCGACATGGTCTCCTTCACCGGCTCGACGGCCACCGGCCGGCGGATCTCCCACCTCGCCGCCGACCGGATCGCCCGGGTCGCCCTGGAACTCGGCGGCAAGTCGGCCAACGTCGTCCTCGACGACGCCGACCTGGCCACGGCCGTCAAGGTGGGGGTCGGCAACGCCTTCCTCAACTCCGGCCAGACCTGCGCCGCCTGGACCCGCCTGCTCGTGCACCGCGACCGCTACGACGAGGCCCTCGACCTGGCCGCCAAGGCCGCGGCGGGCTACCGGCTCGGCGACCCGTTCGACCCGGCCACCCGGCTCGGCCCGCTGGTCTCCGCCGCGCAGCGGGAACGGGTCCGCGAGCACGTCGCCCGAGGGCTGGCCGACGGGGGCCGGCTCGTCGCCGGCGGGCCGGACGCCCCGCTGCCCGAGCGGGGCTACTTCGTCGCCCCGACGGTGATCGCCGACGTCGACCCCGACAGCGCCCTGGCCCAGGAGGAGGTCTTCGGCCCGGTGCTCGCGGTCATGCCGTTCGACGACGAGGACGAGGCCGTGCGCATCGCCAACAACTCCCGCTACGGGCTGGCCGGCGCGGTCTGGTCGGGCGACGAGGAGCGGGCGCTGCGGGTGGCCCGGCGGCTGCGTACGGGCGCCGTCGACGTCAACGGCGCCCCGTTCAACCCGCTCGCCCCGTTCGGCGGCTACAAGCAGTCCGGCCTCGGCCGGGAGCTGGGCCGGCTCGGGCTCGAGGAATTCCTCCAGGTCAAGGCCATCCAGCGATGAGGGCGCTGGTCGTACGGGCCGTCGACGCCCCACTGCGGGTGGAGGAGATCGAACTGCCCGCCCCCGGCCCGGACGAGGTACGCGTGAGCGTCCGGGCCGCCGGGGTCTGCCACTCCGACCTGTCCATGGTCGACGGGACGCTGGCGCCGCCGTACCCGCTGGTGCTGGGGCACGAGGCGGCCGGGGTGGTGCTCGCGGTCGGCGACGCCGTCACGCGGGTCGCGCCCGGGGCGCACGTGGTGCTGAACTGGGCCCCGCCGTGCCGCAGCTGCTGGTACTGCGGGCGGGACGAGCCGTGGCTGTGCGAGCGCACCGGGTCGCCCTCGGCCCCCCGGGGACGCACGCCGGCCGGCGAAGCGCTGCACGTCACGCTCGGCCTCGGCGCCCTCGCCGAGGAGGTGGTGGTGCCGCAGGAGGCGGTCATCGGAGTGCCCGCGGAGCTGCCCTTCGAGGCGGCGGCGCTGCTGGGCTGCGCCGTACTCACCGGCGTCGGCGCAGTCCGCCGCACGGCGAAGGTGGCCCCCGGCGAGTCGGTGGCCGTGATCGGCCTCGGCGGGGTGGGGCTGTCGGTGGTCGCCGCCGCGCGGGCCGCCGGTGCCGACCAGGTGCTCGCCGTCGACGTGTCCCCCGCCAAGGCGGAGCTGGCCGTCGCGGCCGGCGCCACCGACTTCCTGCTCGCCGACGAGACGCTCAGCCGGGCGGTCCGGGAGCGGACGGCAGGTCGGGGCGTCGACCACGCGCTGGAGTGCGTCGGGCGGTCGGCCACGATCCGCACCGCCTGGCGCGCCACCCGCCGGGGCGGTCAGGTGACAGTCGTCGGCATGGGCGCCAAGGACGACATCGTCGGGCTGGGCGCGCTGGACATCTTCCACTCGGCCCGGACGCTGCGCTCCTCGGTCTACGGCTCCTCCGACCCGGACCGGGACGTGCCCGAGCTCGCCCGGGCCGTGCTCGACGGCAGCCTCGACCTCGGCTATCTGATCACCGACCGGACCACCCTCGACGGCGCCCCCGAGGCATTCGCCCGCATGTCCCGCGGCGAGGGCGCCCGCACCGTAGTCCTCCCCACCCCCTGACCCACCCCACCCCACCCCGCCCCGCCCCGCCCCGCCCCGCCGCGCCGCGTCGCGTCGCGTCGCGTCGATCATGGACTTGTGGTGGGCGGTAGATGCCGATTGGCGGCTTTCGCGGGGCACCACAACTGCATGATCGACGCCGGTGAAGGCCGGGGGGAGGGAGGGGGCGGGCGGGGCTAGGAGAGGGCGCGGGCCAGTTGGGTGCGGGAGCGGATGTTCAGGCGGTGGAAGATGTTGCGGAGGTGATGGTCGACCGTACGGGTGGAGAGGAACATCCGGGCCGCGATCTCCCGATTGGTGGCCCCCTCGGCGACCAGCCGCGCGATCCGGAGCTGCTGGCCGGTCAGCAGTCGCGCCGCCGACTCCTCCGGCGGGCCGACCGACTCCCCGGCCGCCCGCAGCTCCGTGGTGGCCTGTTCCGCCCAGGTGGCCGCCCCGAGCAGGGTGAACGCCTCCCGGGCGGCATGCAGGTGTTCGCGCGCCGCGCGCGGTCGGCGGCTGCGGCGCAGTTCCCGGCCCAGGAGAAGCTCGGTGCGGGCCCGCTCGAACGCGCCAGCGTCCGTCGGGTGCAGCCGCAGGGCGGTGCGAAGCTCCCGCTCCGCCTCGGCGCTGCCCCGGGGCGCGAGCAGCCCGTGGCAGCGCGCGGAGAGGGCCCGGCGCGACGGGCTCGCCGTACTGCTGGCCCACCGGTCGAAGACGGCGAGGGCGGCGTTGGCCGCCGGCCGGTCCGCGACGGCGGCGGCCGCCTCCACCAGGTACGGGGTGGCCATCACCAGGACCAGCACCTGCCCCCGGCCCGTGCCCGGGCAGGCCAGCGCGGCCAGTCGCGCGGCGGCGGCGGCCGGCCGGTTGTCGACCAGGTCGAGCACCGCCAGGGCCCACTGCGCGAGGGCGCGGGGCCGGCTGTGCGCGCCCGGGTCCTCGCCGATCTCCCGGATCCGGCGCAGGGCGGTGTCGCGGTCGGCCCGGACGGCGGCCAGCACCGCCAGCATGCCCAGGTGTACGCCGGCCCAGTTCTCCTGGCCGACGTCCCGGGCGATCCGCAGCCCCTCCCGGGAGGTGTCCGTCGCGGCGTCGTGCCGGCCCAGCCAGTACTCGGCGGCGGCCCGCAGCTCCAGGGCGCGCGGCAGGGCGGACAGTTCGCCGCGCTCGCGGGCCAGCTCGACGGCGCGCTCGGCGAGCCGGTGCGCCGCGCCGTCCACGGCCACCAGCAGCCCGGCCGCCGCCGCGCAGGTCAGCGCCGCGGGGGTCGACGCCGGCCCGGTCAGCTGCCCGCCGAGGACGACGGCCCGGCGCAGGGCGGGCCCGGCCTGCTCGTGGTGGCCGCGCAGGGTCGCCGCAGTCCCGGCGACGTAGGCGCTCAGCAGCTCGGTGGCGGGCGGGTCGTCGGGGCGGCGCAACAGCTCCGCCCGCCGGGCCACGTCGGCGTAGCGGTACTGGTCGCCGGTGAAGCAGGCGGCCTCGCCCGCCCGCACCAGCGCGCCGAGGGCCAGCGCGCGATCGTCGGCGCCACCCCTGCTGGTGGCCGCGCGATCGGCGGCGGCACCCATGCCGGTGGCCGCGCGATCGGCGGCGGACAGGGTGCCGGCGGCGGACAGCAGCGTGGTGAACGCGGACCGGGGCCGGCCGGTACGCAATTCCAGCTCCCCGCGCAGCAGGTCGGCCCGGCCCGCCACCGCGGCTTCCGCCCCCGGGGGCAGCTCGCCCAGCAGCAGTCGGGCCCGGTGCGCCCGGCCGGCGGACCAGGCGTACCGGGCGGCGGCCACCAGCCGGGCGGCGGCGCGCGCCGGGTCGTCGGTGAGTTCGGCGGCCCGTTGCAGCGCGGCCGAGGCCGCCGTTGCCGCGCCCTCGCACTCGGTCACGGCCTGCTCCAGCTCGGCGGCCAGGGCCGGGTCGGGGCCCTGGGCGGCGGCGGCGAGGTGCCCCGCCCTGCGCAGCCGGTGCCCGGCCCCGTCGAGCACGCCGGCGAGCAGCAGGTGCGCCGCGCGCCGTTCCGCCAGCGGCGCGGCGGCCCGGACCACGGTCCGGACGAGGGGCTGGGGGAACGTGACCCGTCGCGGCTCGACGCGGACCAGGCCGGCGAGTTCGGCCGGCGCGAGCGCCTCGACCGCCGCGCCGGCGACCCGGGCGGCCCGGACCAGGGTGGCCGGCTCCCCGTCCTCGTCGAGCGCGGCGAGCAGCAGGACCCGGCGGGTGAGGGCCGGCAACCGGTCCAGCCGGGCCCGGTAGGCGCGGCCCAACCCGCCGTCGGGCGGGGGCGTCTCGGGCACCGGCTCATCCCCGCGGCACTGGCTCGGGGTGAGCACCTCGGCCAGGTCGACGAGGGCCTGCGGGTTGCCCCCGGCCGCGGCGGCGAGCGCGGCGGCCACGGGCGGCGCGGGTGGCCGGCCGGCCAGCCGGTCGGCGAGCAGCGCGGCGCTGTCCCGGTCGTCGAGCGGGCGGAGCCGGTGCCGGGCTATCCCGCCGAGGGGGACGTCCGCGGCCGTGGTGAGCAGGACGGCCACCGACGACCGGCGCAGGCGGCGGGCGACGAACGCCAGCGCGTCGGCGGTGGGCTGATCGCCCCGGTCCACGTCGTCCATCGTGCACAGCAGCGGGCGGTCCCGCGCGGCGGCGGCGAGCAGGCCGAGCACGGCCAGGGACAGCGCCAGGCGCCCGTGGGCGGGGCAGCCCGCGCCGGTCAGCGCCCGCAGCAGCATCCGCCGCTGTGGTCCGGGGAGCGCTCCGGCCCGGTCGAGCACCGGGTCCAGCAGCCGTTGCAGTCCCGCGTACGGCAGGCCAGCCTCCTCGGGCAGCCCGGTGCCGGCCAGCACGGTGCAGCCCTCGGCGTGCCGGTGGGCGTAGTCGACGAGCGCGCTGCGGCCGGAACCGGGCTCGCCCTGGACCAGCAGCGCTCCCCCGACGGCGGGCAGGTCACCCAGCAGGCGCCGGATCGCGGCGCACTCGTCGGCCCGGCCACGCAACACGGTTAATTGCACTGACGATGCAGTAACCATGCAATCGAGTGTCACCTATCGGTAGCCCGATGGAAAGACCGTCGGCACCGCCTTCCCGCGTCGCGCGTCAGCGCGGGCCGACGTCGGCCAGCAGGGCGGCGACCGTCCGGGTCATCACCGCGCGGGCCTGGTCCACGCCAAGCCCCAGCCCGTCGCGCAGCATCGACCAGGCCGGCCACATGCTCGCGGCCACCAGGGCGTGCACCAGCTGGTCGCGGTCAGGTCCGGCCTGTTCGAGCTCGGCGGCGAAGAGGTGCTCGACCTCGTCGCGGACGCGGGCGATGTGCTTGAGGCGGTTGCGGCGCAGCTGACCGGAGACCGGCTCGCGCATCTGGGCGGCGCGCGCCGACGGGGCGATGAGCTGGAGCAGCCGGGCCCGCTGCCGGCAGTACGCGTCGACCCGCCGGGCCAGCGGCAGCGCCGGCGAGATCGGCCGATGGGCGGCGTCCTGCTGCCGGAGCAGCTCCGCGCCGCTGGCCTCGAACAGCGTCTCCATGTCCTTGAAGTTGGTCCAGAGCGTCCGCAGCGAGATTCCGGCCCGCTCGGCGATGCGCTCGCCGGTCGGCCGCAGGTCGCCCTCGGAGATGAGCGCCAGGTGCGCCTCGACGATCGCCGCCCGGGTGCGTTCGGCCCGGGCGGTCCGGCCGTCGACCCGGACCGGCGCCTCGGCACCGCCCATCCGCGCCCGCCTCCTCATCGCCGTCACGTCCCCCGTACCGCCGCGCCGAGTCTAGCCGCGGGCGGCACGGCGACCGCCCGGCCCCGGCCCGGGCCCGGCGCGGTCATCCGGCGGGCCGGCCGGCGAGGCTGACCCCGCCGTCGAGGACGAGGGTCTGCCCGGTGATCCAGGCCGCGTCGTCGGAGGCGAGGAAGGCGACCGCGCCGGCCACGTCCCGCGGCAGCCCGAGGCGCCCTAGCGGGTACGCCCGGACGACCTCCCCCTCCCGGCCCTCGTGCAGCGCCGCCGCGAAGCGGGTCTTCACCACGGCGGGCGCGACAGCGTTGACCCGGACCTTCGGGGCGAGTTCGACGGCCAGGCACGCGGTGAGGTGGTCGACGGCGGCCTTGCTCACCCCGTAGAAGGCGATGCCGGGCGACGGGGTACGCCCGGCGATGGAGGAGACGTTGATGACGCAGCCGCCGCGCTCGCCCATCCCCGCGGCGACCTGCTGCACCCAACCGAGCGTGCCGACCAGGTTGACGTCGAGGATCTTGCGGGCCGCCGCCAGGTCCAGATCGACCAGCGGTCCGTACGCCGGGTTGATGCCGACGTTGTTGACCAGCACGTCGACCGGCCCGAACGCCCCGGTCACGGCGTCGACCGCCGCCCGCCGGTGCCCCGCGTCGTCGGCCCGGCCGGCGACGGCCACCGCGTGGGCGGGCCCGCCCAGGGCCGCGACCGCCTCGGCCAGGGCCTCCGGGTGCCGCGCGGTCAGTCCGACGCGGGCGCCCTCGGACACCAGCCGGCGGGCGACGGCCAGGCCGATGCCGCGACTGGCGCCCGTGACGAGGGCGACCCGGCCCGCGAGTCGCCCCGAATCTGCATTCACGATGCAGATAGTAGGAGGGCGATCGACACCAGTCAACGAAGGAACGTCGATGGACAGGTCACATTCCATTGACAGCATCCCGGCATAACAGCACTGTCGATGCAGAAAGTTCGCCCTCCGGAGAGGACTCTCCCATGCCCGAAGCCGTCATCGTCGCCGCCGCCAGGTCACCGATCGGGCGCGCGCACAAGGGCTCCCTGCGCGACCTGCGCGCCGACGACCTGGCCGCCACCATCGTGCGCGCCGCCCTCGATCAGGTGCCGGCGCTCGACCCGCGCGAGATCGACGACCTGATGCTCGGCTGCGGGCAGCCGGCGGGCGAGCAGGGCCACAACCTCGCCCGGGTGGTCGGCACCCTGCTCGGGCTGGACCACCTGCCCGGCACGACCGTCAACCGGTACTGCTCGTCGTCGTTGCAGACCACCCGGATGGCCCTGCACGCCATCCGCGCGGGCGAGGGCCACGCCTTCCTCTCGGTCGGGGTGGAGTGCGTCTCCCGCTACGACCGGGGCCGCGCCGACGGGCACCCCGGCACTACCAATCCCGCCTACGCCGGCGCCCTGGAGCGCACCGCGACCAGGGCGGCCGGAGACCTGTCGGGCTGGCACGACCCGCGCGAGGACGGCGAGCTGCCGGACGTCTACGTCGCGATGGGACAGACCGCCGAGAACGTGGCGCACCTGCGCGGGGTGTCCCGGCTGAGCCAGGACGAGTTCGCCGTACGGTCGCAACTGCTGGCCGAGAAGGCGATCGCCGACGGCTTCTGGGCCCGCGAGATCACCCCGGTCACCGTCCCCGGCGGGGCGGTGGTGGCCGCCGACGACGGGCCGCGCGCCGGGGTGACCCTGGAGGCGGTGGCGGCGCTGCCACCGGTGTTCCGGCCCGACGGCACGGTGACCGCCGGCAACTGCTGCCCGCTCAACGACGGCGCCGCCGCGCTCGTCGTGATGTCGGACGTACGGGCGCGCGAGCTGGGCATCACCCCGCTGGCCCGGATCGTCTCCACCGGCCTGAGCGCCCTCTCCCCCGAGATCATGGGGCTCGGGCCGGTGGCGGCGTCGCGGCAGGCGTTGCGGCGCGCCGGCATGGCAGTCGACGACGTCGACCTCGTCGAGATCAACGAGGCGTTCGCCGCCCAGGTGCTGCCCAGCGCCCGGGAGCTGGGGGTCGACTGGGACCGGCTCAACGTCAACGGGGGCGCGATCGCGGTGGGCCACCCGTTCGGCATGACCGGCGCCCGGATCACCACCACGCTGATCAACTCGCTGCGCTGGCACGACCAGGAGATCGGGCTGGCGACCATGTGCGTCGGCGGCGGTCAGGGCATGGCGATGGTCGTCGAGCGGCTGAGCTGACCGCCGACCGGGCGAGGCGGGCCGGGAGACCGACGCGCCACGCCCGGCCGGTGCCGGTGCGACCGGTCAGGAGGCCGTCGGCACCCCGTTGGCCGGCGGCGCCACCGGCGGGGCGGTGTGCTCGCGTACCGGCCCGTCGCCCTCGTCCGTCTCGTACGTCGGCCCGAAGTAGGACTGCGTCCCCCCGCTGACCCGGGTCAGCCGCTGCCCGCCGTAGCCGGAGTGGTCGGTGTCGGAGTAGCGCAGCGGGGCCAGGCCCGGCCCCTGGTAGCCACCCTTGGCGACGGCCTCGGTCACCGCCTCGCGGGTGAGGTCCTTGCCGGCGGCGAGGAGCACCTGCACGAAGAGGTAGCCGACCGCCATGCCGTAGACGGTGTTGCCGTCGAACGGCGCGTCCCCGTTGTACTCCTTGTTGACCCTGGTGAAGAGCTGGATCCACGGGTTGGCGGCGTCGTTCTGCATCGGCAGGTAGTTGGCGCCGACCATGCCCTCCAGCAGCCCGGCGTTGGCGCCGAGCTGCTTGGCCAGCGTCGGGTGGTCGCCGCCGACGTTGGAGACCAGCCACTGCGGCGTGAAGTTCAGCCGGGCGGCGGTGCCGACGGCCAGGGCGGTGAAGCCGGGCACGGTGGCGAGGACGACCACCTGGCAGCCGGCGGCCTTGAACGCGCCGATCTGGGGTGCCACGTTGGTGTTGCTGGTGACGTACGTCTGCTTCGCCGCCACCGCGCCGGCGCCGAGCACCTTCTCCACGCCGACCAGGCTGTCCCGGCCGAAGTCGTCGTCCTGGCCGAGGAAGCAGACCTTGCGCCCCGGCAGGCTGGTCTTCACGTGGTGGGCCAGGATCTTGCCCTCCACGGTGTAGTCGGGGTTGAAGCCGAACGTGCCCGGATACCGGTCGGGCTGGTCCCAGCTGCGGCTGCCGGAGGCGACGAAGAGGTCGGGCACCCGGTTGCTCTTGAGGAAGTCGAGCACGCCGGTGTGGGTCGGCGTGCCGAGCCCGTTGAGGATGGCGAAGACCTTGTCCTGCAGGACGAGCTGGCGGACCACCTGCTGGGTGTTCGCCGGGTTGTAGCCGTCGTCCATGATCTTGTAGGTGATCTTCCGGCCGTGCACGCCACCGTTGGCGTTGACGTGGTCGAAGTACGCCTTCGTGGCGGGCGCGATCTTGGAGTAGCCGGCGGAGGCCGGACCGGTGAGCGGCATGTGCGTGCCGACCACGATCTCGGTGTCGGTGACGCCGGGGACCGCCCCCCGGCCGCCGCCGTCGTCCTCGCTACAGGCGACGGAGGTGACGAGCAGGGCGATGGCGGTGGCGAGCGCGAGGCCGCGCCGTGCCGTTCGTGTCATGTCAGACACCGACCTTTCCTCGGTCCGGTTTGGTGGTGGGGTGCGGTGGTGGTGGGGTGCGGTGGTGGTGGGGTGCGATGGTGATCCGGTGTGGTGGTGAGGTGCGGGCGGTGTGGCACGGATGCGGGTGCCGGCCGGCCGGGACGGCTCAGGGCCGTCGTCGACCCGGCCGGCGCGCGGAGGTGGCGCGGGCCAGCCGGGACAGCAGGCCCTGGACGCCGCCGGGAGCGGCGATCATGACGACGACCAGGGTGAGCCCGAAGATCGCCAGCGGGAGGTTGCCCTCGACCCGCTGCGCGACCGCCGGCGACAGGGTGAGTTGCTCGGTGACGGCGTGCGTCAGGTCGGGCAGGGCCACCAGCAGGACGGCGCCCCAGGCCGCGCCGGCGAGGCTGCCCAGCCCGCCGATGACGACCGCCATCAGCAGGAACAGCGACAGCGTCAGCGAGAAGGCCCCGGGCGAGACGCTCTGCGCGAGGACCGCGAGCAGGGCGCCGCCGAGCCCGGCGCCGGCCGCGCTGACCACGAAGGCGAGGACCTGGGTGCGGGCGACGTGGATGCCGGCGAGGCGGGCGGCGACCTCGTCGTCGCGGACCGCCCGGAAGGTGCGGCCGTACCGGCTGCGGACCAGGTTGGCCAGCAGCAGCAGGGCCAGCAGGGTGGCCGCCGCGGTCAACCAGAGCTGCCAGCGCTCGTAGGGGAAGTGGACGCCGAGGGCCGCCGGCGGGGGCTCGACCGGCACCGCCAGCCCCTGCTCGCCGTTGAACACGCCGTCGAAGGTGACGGTCAGCGCCGGCACCACGACCGCCACGGCCAGGGTGACGCCGGCCAGGTAGGGCCCGCGCAGCCGGGCGGCGGCCACCCCGACCACGGCGCCCACCGCGAGGGCGGCCAGGACGGCCGCGCCCAGCGAGACCGGGAGCAGCCAGCCACCGGTCATCCCGGCGTCGGCGAACGCGTTCTGGCACAGCGCCACGGTGTACGCGCCGGTCGCCATCAGCGCGCCGTGCCCCAGCGAGAGCTGACCGTTGAGCCCGGTGAGGACGGTCAGCCCGGCGGTGGCGCACAGGTAGGCGGCCACGGTGGCGAGCTGGAAGTTGCGGAACGGCTCCAGTCCGTAGCTGGCGGCCACCAGCAGCAGCGCGGCGACGGCCGCGAGGCCGAGGTGGCGCAGCAGGGTCGAGCCGCGGCGGGGATCGGCGGGGCCGGTGCGGCCGACCCCCGCCTGCGTGTCCGGCGGGGTCACCGCCCGGGTGGCGCTCACACCCGCCTCGCCGCGACCGGGGCGAACAGCCCGGCGGGACGGACCAGCAGCACGGTCAGCAGCAGCACCAGCACCGCGAGGGGGGTGACGTCGCTGCCGGCGTAGCCGCTGACGTAGGAGAGCAGCAGCCCGACCGCGAGGCCGCCGACCACCGCCCCCGGTGGACTGTCCAGGCCGCCCACCACGGCGGCGGTGAACGCCGAGACGAAGACCAGGTCCATCGCGTGCGGGTGCAGGCCCAGCTCGGTGGGGATGACCAGCATGCCGGCCAGCGCGCCGACCCCGGAGGCCAGCGCCCAGCCGAGGGTGAGCATGCCGCCCACGTTCACCCCGAGCAGCCGGGACACCTCGGGGGCGAAGGCCGCCGCGCGCATCCGCAGGCCCACCGCCGTGCGGGTGAAGGTCCAGGCGAGCCCCACGACCACCACGGCCACCGCCGCGAAGACGAACAGGTCGTACGGCGACAGGACGGCGACGCCGCCCACGGTCAGCGGGTTGCGGGAGAAGGGCGTCCCGGCGGGCAGGAACTCGCTGCCGTACGCCATGCCGAGGACGGCCTGGATCAGCAGCACCAGCCCGAGCGCGACGATCACCGGGTTGAGCGGCGAGGTGTGGTCGACGAAGCGCATGACGACCAGGTCGACCGCCGCGCCGAGGAGCAGCCCGGCGCCGAGCGCGGCCAGGAAGCCCAGCCAGTACGAGCCGGTCGCGGCGGAGACGCTGTAGGCGACGTACGCGGTGGCGACGGCCATCGCGCCCTGGGCGAAGTTGACGATCCGGGCCGCCCGCCAGATGAGCACCAGGGCCAGGGCGAACGCGGCGAGGACCGCGCCCCTGGACAGTCCGTCGAGGGTGAGAAAGACGAAGCGGTCCAACGGTCCTCCCTTGCGGGGACGAGGGGGTCAGAAGCCGAGGTAGGCGTGCCGCAGGTCGGCGTCGTCGCGCAGCCGGGCGGCCGGGGCGGTGGTGACGATCCGGCCCAGGGACATCACCACGCCCTGGTCGGCGATCCAGAGGGCGCTGCGCACGTTCTGCTCGACCAGCAGCACGGTCAGCCCGGTGTCGTCGCGCAGCCGGCGCAGCAGGGCCATGGTCTGGGCGACCACCCGCGGCGCCAGGCCGAGCGACGGCTCGTCGAGCAGCAGCAGGCGGGGCCGGCCGACGAGGGCCCGGCCGAGGGCGAGCATCTGCCGCTCGCCGCCGGAGAGCTGGTGCCCGGGGTGTCGCCGCCGCCGGGCCAGCGGCGCGAAGAGCTGGTAGACCTCGTCGAGGGCGCGGGCGGCGTCGGCCCGGTCGCGCCGCCACAGCCCGCCGAGGCGCAGGTTCTCGTCGACCGTCAGCTCGCCGACCACCCCGCGCCCCTCCGGCACGTGGGCCATGCCGCGACGCACGAGCTGCTCGACCGCGACGCCGCGCAGGTCCTCCCCGGCCAGCACGACCCGGCCAGCCGCTGGGCGGAGCATCCCGGAGAGGGCGCGCAGCAGGGTGGTCTTGCCGGCCCCGTTGGCGCCGACCACCGCCGCGATGGCGCCCCGCGCCACGGTCAGGTCGATCCCGTGCAGCACCGGCGCGCCGCCGTAGCCGGCCACCAGGCCGCGCACCTCGAGCAGGGCCTCGCCCGTCATGCGGCGGCCTCGTCGACCGCCGCGCCGAGGTAGGCGTCGGCGACGGCCTGGTCGTCGCGCACCTCGTCGGGGGTGCCGGCGGCGATCACCCGCCCGAAGTCGAGCACCACGATCTCGTCGCAGACGGACATCACCAGGTCCATGTGGTGCTCCACCAGCAGCACCGCGCAGGGGTCGGTGTCGCGTCGGGGCAGCCCCCGGATCAGCTCCGCCAGCTCGGCGATGTCGTCGGCGCCCAGGCCCCCGGCGGGTTCGTCGAGCAGGAGCAGCCGGGGACGCGCGGCCAGCGCGCGGGCCAGGGCGACCCGCTGGCGTACGGCGAAGGGCAGCGTGCCCGGCGCGGCGTCGGCGTGCCCGGCGATGCCCAGGGTGTCGAGGACGTCGAGGGCGTGCCGGCGCAGCCGGCGCTCGTCGCGGTCGCTGCGGGGCAGGCCGAGCAGGGCGGCGAGGAAGCCGGCGCGGGCCGTGTGGGTGGCCCCGGCCATCACGTTCTCCACCACGCTGAGCCCGGCGAAGAGCCCGGTGCCCTGCAACGTGCGGGCGATGCCGAGCCGGGTGAGCCGGTGCGGGCGCGGGCGCAGCGGCCGGCCGTCGAGGGTCAGCGCGCCCTCGTCCGGCGGGACGAAGCCGCAGACGACGTTGAACAGCGTGGTCTTGCCGGCCCCGTTGGGACCGATCACGCCGACCACCCGGCCGGGCGGCACCCGCAGCGAGACGTCGTCGAGGGCGGTGAGGCCGCCGAAGCGGACCCCGATGTGGTGCAGTGCGAGCCCTTGCTCCATCACCCGTCCCCCCGGCAGCCGCCAGTATTTACACTGGGAGTGTACGTTTCTGACGGGGGCCGTCAATACCTGGGAAGCTCGCGGGCGCGCTCGTCGGCCGCCGCCCGGACCCGGGCGGCGGCCGACGGTTTCTGCACCGACCGGGCAGCGATGCGCCGCGGGGCGGCCGGGGGTGACGGCCGCCCCGGGGAGCGTCAGGCGCTCGGGCAGGTGTTGCGGTACTCCTGGATGGCGGAGCCACTCGGGCCGGGGCAGAGGAACTGCTCGTAGCGGGTGTCGTCGTCGACGAACCGCTTCAACCAGGCGACCGCCTGCCGGGCGGTGGGCGTGTTGACGGTCTGCGGGAAGAAGTGGCTGGCCCCGTTGAGCTCCAGGTACGCCTTTTCGGACGAGGCGGGGATGCTGTTGTAGAACGGCTCCGAGTGCGACGAGACCGGCGCGACGCTGTCGCTCTCCCCGCCGATGATCAGCGTCGGCACCCGGACGTCGGACCAGGACTTGTCCAGGTTCCACGGCGCGAGCGGCACCGCCGCCTGCAACGACGGCCGGGAGACCGCGGCCTCCAGGCTGCCGCCGCCACCCATCGAGTGGCCGGAGACGGCGAGTCGGCTGGCGTCGATCCGGCCGCGTACGGAGCTGCGCTGCGTCAGGTAGTCGAGCGCCGCGAGCAGTTGCCGCCCCCGGCTGTCCGGCTGGTCGAGGCGCGTGTTGGTCTCGATGCCGATCACCACGAAGCCGTGCGAGGCGATCCGCGGCCCGAGCCAGTCGATGCTGGACCAGGCGGCGGTGTAGCCGGGCGAGATGGCGACGGCGCCGAAGGTGCCCTCGGCGGTGCTGGTCGGGTAGTAGATGACGCCGCCGCCGAAGCCGGTGACGCTGAGCGAGGACACGCTCTGCGACGCGGTGGCGAAGGGGCCTCGGCTGGCCTCCAGCAGCGCGACGCTCGGGGCGGGACCGCGCTCGTACGGGTTGGCGGCGGCCTGGGCGGCCGGCGGGGCGGCCAGCGCGCCCGCCGCGGCCAGGACGGCGGCCACGGCCAGGCCGGCGAGGCGGGCGGCGGGACGGGGACGGGCGGTGGTGGTTGGTGATGACACGTCGGGCACTCCCTACGGGACGGGGCATATCGACATGCATCAGTCTTCGACGGCGCCGCCAGCGCCGCATCGGTGAAATCACCAGTCCGCCGCCGAGGAACACCCAGGCCCGCCGTTTTCGCCCGGACTGTCGGGGCAGGGCACTCGATTCCGCGGCCGAAGAAGGAGACGCCGTGTTCGACCCGTTGGAGCACAAAAAAATCCCGCTGGAGAGCCAGATCCGCAACTGGCGCGAACCCAACGTCTAGCCGATCGACCCGGAGGCGGTCGACCCGTACACCCGCTGCCGCGCCCAACCGACCGATCCCGGCGGGTGCGCGCGGGGCGTCCGCCGCCGTGCCCGCGCCGGGGCGGGTGCCGCCGTCGCGTAGGGTCGGCACCGCCCCGGTCCGGCCGCGCCGGACGACCCCTGCCCGCGGAGACGCCCATGCCCGAGATTGGCGGCGCCACGAGGGTGTACGCGCTGCTCGGCGACCCGATCGCCCAGGTGCGCGCCCCCGGGCTGCTCAACCCGGTGCTGGCCCGGCGCGGCACCGACGCGGTGCTCGTCCCGGTCCACGCGGCGCCGGCCGACCTCACCCAGGTGGTGCGGGGGCTGCAACGGGTGGCGAACCTGGACGGGATGCTGGTCACCGTGCCGCACAAGGCGGCCGTGCTGGAACTCGCCGACCGGGCCAGCGACCGCGCCCGCCTGGCCCGCAGCGCCAACGCCCTGCGGCGCGAGCCCGACGGGACGTGGACCGCGGACACCTTCGACGGCGACGGGTTCGTCCGCGGGCTGGCCGGGGCCGGACACCACCCCCGGGGTCGCCGGGCCTGCGTGGTGGGCGCGGGCGGGGCGGGCAGCGCGATCGCGGTGGCGCTGCTCGACGCCGGCGTGGCGGAACTGCGACTCAGCGACACCGACCCGGGCCGGCTGGAGACGCTGCGGCGGCGGCTGTCCGCCGCGTACCCCGGCCGGGTCGACGCGACCGCGCGACCGCGACTGGCCGACGCCGACCTGGCGGTCAACGCCACGCCCCTGGGGCTGCGCCCCGACGATCCGCCGCCGTTCGCGGTGGCGGACCTGCCGGCGCACGCGGTGGTCGCCGACATCATCATGACGCCGGCCGAGACGCTCCTGCTGGCCCAGGCGCGGGCCCGGGGCCTGCGGGCGCACCCGGGAGAGCCGATGCTCGCCCACCAGATCGACGCCTACCTCGACTTCTTCGGGCTGTGACCGACCGGCGGTCCGCCGGAGCCCCGGCGGCCCCCGGCGACCGCCGCCCGGCCCCTGGCCCCCGCCGGCCGCCGGCGCACTGATCATCCTGTCGGGCGGACCTGTTACCGTCGCGCCGCCGCTGCACCAGTCGGACCGGAGGTAGGCGTGATCAGCTCGCACGTGTCGTCGTTCGTCGGATTACCGGTAGTGCCCTTCACCCCGGGGACGACACTCCCCGACGACCCGGCGGCGGTCGCCTGGCGGCTGGAGGTCGAGGACTTCGACGCGGATCCCGAGGAGTTCCTCGGTCTCGTCCGGGCGCTGCGCGAGCAGGTGCCGGCCGACGCGGTGCGCGCACTGGTGATCGGCGAGTGGGGCGAGGCGTACGAGCGGCCCCTGCCGGTCCAGGCGCTGGTCGAGGCCGCCGGGGAGTGGACCGGCCTGCGGGCGCTCTTCCTCGCCGACCTCACCTACGAACAGTGCGAGATCTCCTGGCTCATGCACGGCGACATCACGCCGCTGCTCGCGGCGTACCCGTCGCTGGAGGTGCTCCGGGTGCGCGGGGCGCAGGGCCTGCGGCTGGAGCCGGTCCGGCACACCGGGCTGCGCGAGCTGCACTTCGAGTCCGGCGGGCTGCCGGCCGAGGTGGTCCGGGCCGTCGGCGCGTGCGAGCTGCCGGCCCTGCACCGGCTGGACCTCTGGCTCGGCAGGAAGGACTACGGCGGCGACGCGAGCGCCGAGGACCTGGCGGGGGTCTTCGCCGGCGCCGGCCTGCCGGCCCTGCGTCACCTCGCGGTGTGCAACGCCGAGATCGCCGACGCCGTCGCGGCGGCGGTCGCCACCGCGCCGGTCGTGCCCCGGATCGAGGCGCTCGACCTGTCGATGGGCACCCTGACCGACGAGGGCGCGAAGGCGCTGCTGGCCGGGCAGCCGCTGACCCACCTGACGCACCTCGACCTGCACCACCACTACCTCTCCGAGGAGGCGGCCGCCGCGGTGGTCGCCGCGCTGCCGGGGGTACGGGTCGACCTGTCCGACCCCCAGGTCGCCGAGGACTACGACGGCACCGTCTACCGCTACACCGCGGTCGGGGAGTGAGCGACGATGGCCTTCGGTTCCCACGCGCGCCACTTCGCCGGCCGTCCGGTGGTGGACGTCCCCGCCGACGGGCCGCTGCCCACGGTGGACGGCCCGGTCTCGTGGCGGATCGCCCACTGGCACTTCGACGACGAGACCACGGAGAACTCGCTCTCGGCGGAGTTCCGCGACGCGTTCGACCGGTTCGTCGCGCAGGCCGGCCCGTCCGTGGAGTCCCTGGTCGTCGGCTCCTGGGGCTACGCGGCGTTCCATCCCGCCCCGATCGCGCAACTCTGCGCGGCGGCGTCGCGCCTGCCCGCCCTGCGCGCGCTCTTCCTCGGTGACATCACCTCCGAGGAGTGCGAGGTCTCCTGGATGAGGGTGGGCGACGTCAGCGCGCTGCTGACGGCGTACCCGGCGCTGGAGGTGCTGCGGGTGCGCGGCGGCGAGAACTTCGCGTTCTCTCCCGTACGGCACGCGCGGCTGCGGGAGCTGGCGGTGGAGAGCGGCGGGCTGTCCCGGGCGTTCGTCGGCGCGGTGCTCGACTCCGACCTGCCCGCGCTGACCGACCTGGAGCTGTGGCTCGGTACCTCCGACTACGGCGGCGACGCGCAGGTCGCCGACCTCGCCCCGCTGCTGGCCGGGGAACGGTTCCCGCAGCTGCGCCGGCTGGGCCTGTGCAACTCGGAGATCGCCGACGACCTCGCCCGGGCGCTGGCGTCCGCGCCGGTGGTGCCCCGGCTGCGACGGCTCGACCTGTCGATGGGCACGCTCGGCGACGAGGGGACGACGGCCCTGCTGGCCGGGCAGCCGCTGACCCACCTGGCGGAGCTGGACCTGTCCCACCATTACCTGACGGAGGAGACCGCCGCGTCGCTGGTCGCCGCGCTGCCGGGCGTCGCGGTGGACGTGTCCGACCCGCAGGAGCCCGAGGAGTACGACGGCGAGAGCTACCGCTACACGGCGGTGTCGGAGTGACATGCGCCTGACCGTCGTCGGCAACCCCGGCAACCGCCGGGTCGGCCTGTTCACCCGGGCGGTCCTCGATGCCGGCCTGCCCCGGCCGGCGGTGCTGCCCTGGGCCGACGTGCTGGCCGGAGCGGCGCCACCGGCGGCCGGGGCGCTGGTGCGGGTGGACTCGCCCGGCGAGGACGCCGAGGTGGACCGGCTGCTGCGCCGGTCCGCCTCGCCGGCGCGGCACGGCGAGCTGATCGGCCTGGCCGACACGTACGCCGGGCTGCTGCGGGGCCTGGACCGGGTCGCCGCCGGCGGCGCGGAGCTGCTCAACGACCCGGCGGACGTCGCGGCGCTGTGCGACAAGCGGCGCTGCCACGCCCGGCTGTCGGCCGCCGGGGTGCCGGTGCCGGCCGCGCTGCCCCCGGTGCACGGGTGGCAGGAGCTGCGGGCGGCGATGGCGGCGGCCCGCTGGAGCCGCGTGTTCGTCAAGCCCGCGCACGGCTCGTCGGCCGCCGGGGTCGTCGCGCTGGCCGTGGCCGGAGGGCGGGTGCAGGCGGTCACCACGATCGAGGCGACCCCGGACGGGTTGTTCAACTCGCTGCGCCCCCGCCGCTACACCGACGAGGCCGAGGTCGCCGCCATGGTCGACCGGATCGCCGCCGACGGCCTGCACGTGGAGCGGTGGCTGCCCAAGGCGGGGCTCGGCGACCGGGTGGTCGACCTGCGGGTGGTCGCGGTCGCGGGGCGGCCCACCCACGCCGTGGTGCGCGCCGCCCGGGGGCCGCTGACCAACCTGCACCTGGGCAACGCGCGCGGGGACCTCGCCGAGCTGCGCGCGGCGGCCGGGCCGGCGGCGTGGGCGGCGGCGATGGAGACGTGCGAGCGGGCGGCCACGTGTTTCCCCCGCACCCTCCAGGTCGGCATCGACCTGATGTTCCTGCTCGGCTGGCGGCGCCACGCGGTGGCCGAGGTCAACGCCTTCGGCGACCTGCTGCCGGGGGTCCTCACCGACGGCCGGGACACCTATGCCGAGCAGGTGCGCGCCCTGACCGACGGCCGGTGGGACCGCTGGCGGTCGGCGGCCGGCCGGACGCCGCCGGGCGGCGACGCGGCGCGGCCCGCCGGCACTGTCGGGCGGGAGGTGCTCGCGTGCGCAGTCTGATCGGCAGCCACGACCTGCTCCTGCTCACCCTCGACACGCTGCGCCACGACGTCGCCGCCGACCTGGCCGCGCGGGGGCGCACGCCGCACCTGGCGCGGGCCCTGCCCGGCGGCCGGTGGGAGCGACGGCACTCCCCCGCCAGCTTCACCTACGCCGCGCACCACGCGTTCTTCGCCGGCTTCCTGCCCACCCCGGTCACCCCGGGCCGGCACGAGCGGCTGTACGCGGCGGCGTTCCCCGGCAGCGAGACGTCCGGCGCCGACACGTGGGTGTTCGACGCGCCCGACCTGCCCACGGCGCTCGCCGACGTCGGCTACCACACGCTCTGCCTGGGCGGGGTCGGCTTCTTCAACCGGCGCAGCCCGCTCGGGGCGGTGCTGCCGGGCCTGTTCGCCGAGGCGCACTGGGAGCCGGAGTTCGGGGTCACCTCCCCCACCTGCCTCGACGCGCAGCTCGACCGGCTGGCCGAGGTGCTGCCGCGGGTGCCGGCGCGGCAGCCGCTGTTCACGTTCCTCAACGTCGCCGCCCTGCACCAGCCCAACCGGCACCACCTGCCCGGGGCGCAGGTCGACGACCTGGCCAGCCACGCCGCGGCCCTGGAGTACGTCGACGGCCGGATCGACCGGCTGTTCGCCCTGCTCACCGGCCGGGGTCGGCCGGTGTTCGCGATCGTCTGCTCCGACCACGGCACCGCCTACGGGGAGGACGGCCACACCGGCCACCGGATCGGCCACGACGTGGTGTGGACGGTCCCGTACGCCCACTTCGTCCTGCGACCGGGGGAATGGTGACCAGCACCGACACGGGCCTCGACGGCTCGCCGTACCAGCAGTACCTCTACGCGTACCCGCACAAGACCTCCTACCGGCCGCTGCGACCGCGCCCGCTGCTGGCGGACGTGTGGCGGGCCGAGGCGCGCGAGGCGCTCTTCCTCTACGTGCACCTGCCGTTCTGCGAGATGCGCTGCGGCTTCTGCAACCTGTTCACCCGCGCCAACGCGCCCGCCGAGCAGGTGACCGACTACCTCCGGCAGTTGCGCCGGCAGGCGGGACGGGTCGCCGACGCGCTGGGCGGCGACGCCGGCTACGCCCGCGTGGCGTTCGGCGGCGGCACCCCCACCTACCTGACCGCCGACGAGCTGACCGAGCTGTTCGGCATCGCCACCGCGATGGGGGCCCGGCTGCCGGGCGTACCGCTGTCGGTGGAGACCTCGCCGGCGACCGCGACGCCGGAGCGGCTCGCGGTGCTGGCCGCGCACGGCACCACCCGGGTGAGCATCGGCGTGCAGAGCTTCCTCGACGCCGAGGCCCGCGCCGCCGGCCGGCCGCAGCGCCGCACGGAGGTGGAGGCGGCCCTGGCCGCGATCCGCGACGCCCGGATCCCCGTGCTCAACATCGACCTGATCTACGGCATCGACGGGCAGACCGCCGACACCTGGCGGGAGAGCCTCGACGCGGCCCTGGCGTGGCGGCCCGAGGAGCTGTACCTCTACCCGCTGTACGTGCGGCCGCTGACCGGCCTCGGCCGGCGGGCCCACGGGCGCGCGGACTGGGACGCCCAGCGGCTCGCCCTCTACGAGCAGGCGGTGGCGACGCTGGGCGCGGCCGGCTACCGGCAGGAGTCGATGCGGCAGTTCCGCCGCGCCGACGCGCCCACCCCGGACGGGCCGGACTACTGCTGCCAGGACGACGGCATGGTGGGCCTGGGCTGCGGCGCCCGCTCCTACACCACGTCCCTGCACTACTCGTTCGACTACGCGGTCGGCGTGTCGCAGGTGCGCGCGGTGCTCGACGACTACCTGGCCCGCCCGGCCGACGACTTCCGCTTCGCCGAGTTCGGGTTCGCCCTCGATGGCGCCGAGCAGCGCCGCCGGTGGCTGCTCAAGTCGCTGCTGCGCGCCGAGGGGGTCGACGTGGCGGCCTACCGGGCCCGCTTCGGCGCGCTTCCGGGCGACGACTTCCCCGAGCTGGGCACGCTGGCCGAGCGCGGGTGGGCCGGCGACGGCGGGCTGCGGCTGACGCCGGCCGGGCTGGCCCGCTCCGACGCGATCGGCCCGTGGCTGACTTCCGCCCGGGTACGCGACGCGATGACCGGGTACGTGCCGAGGTGAACCTCGCGATCCTCTACCGGGGTCCCCTGGCGAGCTGCAACTACGACTGCCCGTACTGCCCGTTCGCCAAGCGGCGGGACCCGCCGGAGCTGCTGCGCGCCGACCGGGCGGCGCTGGACCGGTTCGCCGGCTGGGTGGCGGCCACCTCCGACGTGCGGCTGTCGGTGCTGTTCACCCCGTGGGGCGAGGGGCTGACCCGCCGCTGGTACCGCGACGCGATGGTGTCGCTGTCGCACCTGCCGCACGTCGAGCGGGTCGTCATCCAGACCAACCTGGCCGCCCGGGTGGACTGGCTGGCCGACGCCGATCCGCGCGCCGTCGCCCTCTGGGCCACCTACCACCCCGGCCAGGTGGACCGGGACCGTTTCCTGGGCCGCTGCGCCCGGCTGACCGAGCTGGGCGTGCGCTACTCCGTCGGCGTGGTCGGCCTGCCGGAGCACCTCGCCGAGGCGCGGGCGCTGCGCGCCGCCCTGCCCGCCGAGGTCTACCTGTGGGTGAACGCCGCCGAGGGCCGGCGCTACGACGCGGCCGAGGAGGCGACCTGGACGGAGCTGGATCCGCTGTTCGGCTGGAGCGCCCGCCCGCACGTGTCGCTCGACCGTCCGTGCCACGCGGGCGAGACGGCGATCTCGGTGCGCGGCGACGGCACCGTGCGCCGCTGCCACTTCATCGACGAGCCGATCGGCAACCTCTACGACGGGTCGTGGCGCTCGGCGCTGCGACCGCGGCCGTGCGGCAACGCGGTCTGCGACTGCCACATCGGGTACGTCCACCTCAAGCCGCTCGGCCTGCGGGACGTCTTCGCCGGCGGGGTCCTGGAACGCATCCCGGCCGCCTGGCCGCCCGTACGCCGGCCGGTGCCGCTGGCCGCGCCGGTGCACGGCACGGTGGCCGTTGCCGTGCCGCCTCCGCCGGCGTAGCGCGGAGCGGGCCGGCGAACCGGCGCACGCACGCCGCCGGAGGTGGAACGGGGGCGGTACGGCGCAGGCCGGACCGCCCCCGCACGGGTTGGCTCAGTGCGCGCCGGGCAGGACGGCAGCCGCCTCCTCCTTGGCCCGCCGCTCCTCACCGCTGAGGGTGTGCAGCGGCTTCTCCCGGATGAACAGCACCACCACCAGGGCGAGCACCGCGAAGGGGGTGGCCACCAGGAACAGCTCGCCGGTCGCGGTGCCGTACACGTCCTGGATGATCCTCAGCACCGGCTCGGGCAGGGCGGACAGGTCGGGCACCTCGGTGGAGCCTTCCCCGCCCGGGGCGCCGCCGGCCAGCGGGCCGAGCTTCTCCGCGCTCAGCGAGGCGACCCGGTTGGCCAGCACCGCGCCGAGCGCGCTGACGCCGATCGTGCCGCCCATGCTGCGGAAGAAGGTCAGCACGGAGGTGGCCGCGCCCAGCTCGTGGGCCGGCACGTCGTTCTGCGCCGCGAGGACGAGGTTCTGCATGAGCATGCCGACGCCGATGCCGAGCACCGCCATGTAGACGCTGAGCAGCAGGATGCTGGTCTCGGCGTCGATGGTGGCCAGCAGCAGCATGCCGGCGACCATCACGGCGGCCCCGGCCACCAGGTAACGCTTCCAGCGGCCGTACTTGGTGATCAGCTGGCCGGCGACCGTCGACGAGACCAGCAGGCCCAGGATCATCGGCAGGCTCATCAGGCCCGCCACGGTCGGCGACTTGCCGAGCGAGAGCTGGAAGTACTGGGAAAGGAACACGGTGCCGCCGAACATCGCCACGCCGACCAGGATGCTGGCGATGGTGGTCAGCGAAACCGTCCGGTTGCGGAAGATGTCCAGCGGCACGATCGGCTCGTCCGCGCGGGACTCCACCCAGACGGCCAGCGCCAGCAGGGCGAGACCGCCGCCGACCATCAGCGCCGTCCAGCCCGAGGCCCAGGCGAACTTGTTGCCGGCCAGCGACGACCAGACCAGCACGGTGGAGACGCCGGAGGTGATGAGCAGCGCGCCCAGCCAGTCGATCTTCACCTTGCGGCGGGGGGCCACCGGCAGGTGCAGGGTGCGCTGGAGCAGGAAGATGGAGAGCAGGGAGAACGGGACGCCGATCAGGAAGCACCAGCGCCAGCCGAGCCAGGAGGTGTCCACCAGCACGCCGCCGATCAGCGGCCCGGCGATGGTGCCGACGCCGAACACCGCGCCGAAGATGCCGGCGTAGCGGCCCAGCTCGCGGGGCGGGATCATGGCCGCCATCACGATGGTGGCCAGGGCGGTCATGCCGCCGGCGCCGATGCCCTGCACGACCCGGCTGACCAGGAGCACCTCGACGTTCGGGGTGAGCCCGGCGATCAGCGAGCCGATCACGAAGAGGCCGAGGGAGAGCTGGATCAGCAGCTTCTTGCTGTAGAGGTCGGCCATCTTGCCCCACAGCGGCACGGTCGCCGTCATGGCCAGCAGCTCGGTGGTGACGATCCACGTATAGACGGTCTGGGTGCCGTTCAGGTCGGCGATGATGCGCGGCAGCGCGTTCGCCACGACCGTGGAGGCGAGGATCGACACGAACATGCCGACCATCAGGCCGGAGAGTGCCTGGAGCACCTCGCGGCGGGACATGCGGCCGGCGCCGACCTTCAGGGGCTCGGCGGGCACGGTGGCGGTCATGGACCTTCCTTACCGGGTACGGGTTTCACGGCCTCCCGGGCACCTTTCCCGGAAGGGGCTTGCGGGTCAGGGCCGGTCGGGTTGCGGCAGCCCCGCGGCGAGGGCGGCGAACGCCTCGTCGACGAGGTCGGCCAGGTCCGGCCGGTCGGGGTGGGCGGCCCACCGGGTCATGGCGTGGCGCAGCGCTGCGCCCGTCACGGCGGTGACCAGCGCCGGGTAGCCGTGGTCGGGTTCGACGCCCGCCCGCGCCGCGACGACCTCGACGATGGCGCGTTCCGTCTCGGCGTTGCCGGCCAGCAGGCGGGGCAGCAGCGCGGGATTGTGCGCCACGACGTCCATCCGCAGGCACCACAGCTCGCGCTCGGCGCGTACCTCGTCGATCACCTCGTCGAGGGCCGTCCGCAGCGCGGTCAGCACCGGCACCTCGGGCGGCACGGCGGCCAGCCGGGCCACCAGGCGCGCCGCGTCGCCCGCCTGGTCACCGACCAGGGCGTCGTCCTTGCAGGCGAAGTAGTTGAAGAAGGTACGCGGGGAGACGTCGGCCGCCTCGCTGATCTCCTCCACCGTCACCTGGGCCAGGCCGCGCTCGGCGACCAGGCGCAGGGCCGCCTCGGTCAGCGCGGCCCGGGTCTGGCGCTTCTTGCGGTCGCGCCGCCCGGGAGCGGATTCGGTGCCGGCGGGATTCACGCGCCGGACACTACTAGCGATCTTGCAGGTACTGCAATGTTTTATTGTGTGAAGTGACGCCGGCCATCCCGCGGGGCCGGTCCCGGGGTCGCCGGGCGGCACCGGAAGCGGCGGCGGGCCCGGCCGGGACGCTCCGTCCGGGCCCGCCGCCGTACGGGTCACGGGTAGTTCGTCAGGTACACCACCTGGTTGGCGGTGTTGGCGGTGCCGCCGACGCCGTTGACCACCCGGTTGATCGTGCCCACGCCACCGAGGGAGACGGTGACCATGTTGGTGAACCGGACGTTCGGGTTGGTCGGCGCCTCGATGGCGCGGTCCGCGACGACCGCGGGGTTGACGTTGAAGTAGCAGTAGCTGCCCATCCCCCACGCCTGGTGGCTGCTCACCCCGTCGGCCACCTTGTACGCCGCGTAGCCACGGGTGGCCCCGTTCATCCAGGCGGCCTGGTTCGGCGGGTCGTACGGCATCTCGTTCTGGTAGAAGTACGTCCGGCCGCCGTTGCCGTTCCAGACGGTCTGGTACCGCTGGTAGTGCTCGACGAAGAGGCCGTACATGGTCACGTCGTCGCCGTTGACCGTCAGGCCGGTGTCGGCCGTGTTCACCGCCCAGCCGACGCCGTCGCCGTGGTCGGCGCGCCACAGCCACATGTGGTCGCCGATCACGTGGTCGCTGTTGACGGTCAACGTGTTGGTGGCCCGGCCGACGCCCGGCCCGCCGATGCGGAAGAAGACGTCGTGCAGCGAGGTCGGGTTGGCCGCGTGGCTGGCCGCCGAGCCGGGCGGCCCGACCTCCATCAGCACCGGCGAGTTGACCTGGCCGGCCTCGAACATGATGCCCGCCACCTTCACGCCGTCCACGTCGGCGACCCGCATCGCGACGGTGCCGTTGTCGGCCTGGATGGTCGCCAGGCCGAGGCCGAGGACCACCGTGTCGGGGCGGTCCACCCGGATCGGCTCGGTGACGTGGTGCACGCCCGGGGTGAACAGCAGGTGCCGGCCCTGGGCGAGCGCCGCGTTGATGGTCGCCGCACCGGTGCCCGGCCGCACGACGTAGAACTGGCTCAGCGAGAGGGAGGAGCCGGCCGGGGTCCTGCCGTACCAGCTGGTGCCGGTGGAGTTGGTGCGCAGCGCCGGCACGAAGACCCGGTACTCGCCGGTGCCGTCGACGTAGAGGAAGGGCTTCTCTCGGATCTGCGGGGTCTGCGGGACGACGGTGTGCGAGGGGTTCGGGAAGTGCGGCGGCGGGGCGCCGGTGACGCCCTGGAAGACCATGTTCCACACCGAGCCGGTCCAGCCGTTGCCGAACTCGCTGTTGCGCGAGTACCACTGCTGCTGCGAGCCGGAGACGACCAGGCCGTCGATCCTGGTGTCGGCCATCAGGCCGCCGCTGGACCAGCCGTCGCCGCCGTTCCAGAGCTGGATCTGGTTCTGCGCGCCGCGCAGGTGCATCCGCCGGTACGGCGCGGCCTGCGAGACCGCCCAGCGCTCCACGCTCACCCCGGCCGGCAGGGTCACCGAGAGGTTCTCGGCGGCCCGCCAGAAGTTCTGCGTGGCGTTGCCGCCCATCCAGAACGCCTCGACCCGGACGTGCCCGTTGAGGTTGACGTCGTCGGGGCTCATGCCGAGGCCGGCGACCTGGGTGAAGAAGCCGAGGTTGACGTCGGCGGTGTAGCTGCCGGGCTTGAACAGCACCGCGTAGCGCTCGGGGCCGAACTGGTTGCGCTCCTGCTGGGCGAAGAGCGTGTTCAGCCGGTTCTGGATGGTGGCGGTCGGGGTGGACGGGTCGAAGACGAAGGTGTTCGGCCCGAGGTTCGGGTTGCGGGGGTCGGTCGGCTCCACGGGAGGGGCGTCGCCGCCTGTCACGTTCACCGCCAGCTCCCAGAGCGAGTAGCCGTAGGCGGTGGCGCGCGTCGTGCCGTACACCCGCAGGTAGCGACCGCTGCCGGCGACGGTGAGCGACTGGCTGCCGCCGGCGCCGGTGGTGGTGCCGTACACGGTGGTCCAGGAGCTGCCGTCGGTCGAGGTCTGGAGCTGGAACGCCCGCGCGTACGCGGCCTCCCAGGTCAGCACCACGCGGCAGATCGACCGGACGGTGCCGAGGTCCACCCGCAGCCACTGGGGGTCGGCGGCGGCGCTGGCCCAGCGGGTGCCGGGGTTGCCGTCGACCGCCGCCGAGGCGGGGAGCCCGGCGTTCTCCACCGACGACGCGGTGGCCGGCTGGCCCTGGGCGACGTTGGCGCTGCCGCAGGTCGGCGCGGTGCCGCCGGCCTCGCCGTAGACCTGGAACTCCCAGAGGGAGTAGCCGTAGCCGGTGCCGCGCGCGGTGCCGTGCATCCGGACGTACCGGCCGGCGCCCGTCACGCTCACCGTCTGGGTGCCGCCGGTGCCGGCGGTGGTGCTGTGCACGGTGGTCCAGGCCGCGCCGTCGTCGGAGGTCTGGATCGTAAAGGCCCGGCCGTAGGCGCCCTCCCAGGACAGGACCACCTGGCTGAGGGTGGCCCGGGTGCCGAGGTCGACCTGGATCCACTGGGGGTCGCTGAAGGCGCTGGCCCAGCGGGTGCCGGCGTCGCCGTCGACCGCGGCGGACGCCGGGGTGCCGGCGTTCTCCGTCGACGAGGCGGTCGCGGGGCGGCCCTGGGACAGCAGGCTCGGGGCGGCCTGCGCCGGGAGCGTCGCGGCGGCGGGGGTGAGCGCCGCGACGAGGAGCAGCGCGAGGCCGATGAGCAACCGCCGGGCGGGTCGTCCTGGCGGCGGCGTCGGGCGTACGGATGTAGCGCGAGATGTCATGACTTCGCCTGTCGATAGAGGGTGGGGGACCTCGGGCGTGACGGGATGACGAAGGGGGCCGCGGCACTGCGGGGCGGCGACGCCGGACGGTGCCGGGACGGGAGAGAGCGCTCTCGTCCGAGTGTTGCGGCGTCGTCGCGCAGCCGTCAAGACATCGATAAATAACGCTGTTATTTATCCGTGAAGTTCGATTTGCTCGGTAACCCGCCGATTCGCCGACCGCACCCCGCCGGCCGTGAGCAGCCGGGCGATCGGCAGCGTCGCCGCGCCGAGCGCCACCGCGTCGACGCCCAGCAGACCCAGCTCGATCGAGGCCTGCTCGTACGGCTGGCGCAGCGCCTGGCGGCCGGCGGCCTCCCGCACGGCCGGCAGCAGGCCGCCCAGCGCCATGCCGGCCCAGCCCCCGAGCACGACCCGCTCCGGGTTGAACAGGTTGATCAGGTTGGCCACCCCGGCGCCCAGGTACTCGGCCGTCTCGTCCAGCACCCGCCGGGCGGCGGCCGAGGCGCCGGCCGCGTCGATCAGGGCCGCCAGTTGGGACTCCTCGTCGTCGCCCGGGACCGGGTGGCCGCCCCGGGCCTCGCGGTAGCGGTCGATGACGGCCTCCGCGCCGACGTACGCCTCCAGGCAGCCGCGGGCCCCGCAGCGGCAGGGCCGCCCGCCGTAGACCAGGGTGGTGTGCCCCCACTCCCCCGCGCTGCTGGAGGCGCCCCGGTAGGTCACCCCGTTGGTCACCACCGCGGTGCCGACCCCCGAACCGACGAGCGCGAAGACGGCGTGCCGGGCCCCCCGGCCCGCGCCGAACCACATCTCCGCCTGGCCGAGCGTCTTCGCGCCGTTGTCGACGTGCAGCGGGAGGTCGGTGCCCGCCGCGATCAGCCGCTCCAACGGCACCCGGTCCCAGCCGAGCGACTGGGCGTGCACCACGGCCTCCCGGCCCTGCTCGACCACCCCGGAGACGCCGATGCCGACGCCGAGCACCTCGTCGACGGCCACCCCGGCCCGGGCGGTGACCGCGTCGATGCCGGCCAGCACGTGCCCGGCCACCTCCGCCGGCTCCGTGCGCCGGGGATCGAGCGGGTACGCGACGCTGGCCAGTTGGGCCATCGCGAAGTCGAACAGCTCCACCCGGACCCGGGTCTCCCCGACGTCCACCCCGACGACGAACGCGAAGCGCGGCGCGACCCGCAGCATCATGCTGGGCCGACCGCCGTCGGACTCGGCGGCGCCCGCCTCGGCGATCAGCCCCTCGTCGATCAGGTCGGCGACCACGTTGCTGACCGCCGGCTGGCTCAGCCCCGTGCTGCGGACCAGAGCCTGCCGGGTGAGCGGGCCGTCCAGGAAGACCTTCGACAGCAGGGCGGACCGGTTCCGCAGCCGGACGCCCCGGTTGGTCGCGCGCGCCAACTCCACCTGCCACCTCGATCTCCTCGGCCCCGGGAGCGACTGTACGACCCCGTGCTTGACGGCCCCTCGGCCAACCACTTTAATGACCACATTCATTAAGTCGTGATGGAACTGTCGAGCCGTCGGCCTCCGCCGGCGCGCCCCGCCCACCGTCCGCCGGCGCCCTCACCCCCGTTCCCCGACCCGACGCCGGCGACCCCCACCACGTGCAACGGAAGGGCCCGAACGTGTCGAGACGACACCTCGCGATACTGACGGCGGCCGTGCTGGCCGCCACCACGCTCACCGCCTGCGGCGACTCCGGGGACTCCTCCGGCGCGGCCGGGAAGACCCTCACCTACTGGGCCAGCAACCAGGGCGCCAGCCTGGAGGCCGACAAGCAGACCCTCCAGCCGGAACTGGACAAGTTCGAACAGCAGACCGGCATCAAGGTCAATGTCGAGGTGGTGCCCTGGTCGGACCTGCTCAACCGGCTGCTCACCGCCGCCACCTCCGGCCAGGGCCCGGACGTGGTCAACATCGGCAACACCTGGTCGGCGTCGTTGCAGGCCACCGGCGCGCTCGTCGAGTTCGACGACGCCACCCTCGCCAAGGTCGGCGGCAAGGACCGGTTCGTGCCCGCCGCGCTGGCCGCCGCGGGCGCGCCCGGCAAGCCGCCGGCCGCGGTGCCGCTCTACAGCCTCGCCTACGCCCTCTACTACAACAAGCAGGCGTTCGCCGACGCCGGCGTCACCAGCCCGCCCACCACCTGGGAGCAGGTGGCCGAGGTCGGCCGCAAGCTGACCGGCGGCGACCGCTGGGGCCTCGCCGTCGAGGGCGCCAACCCGTCGGAGAACGCCCACCACGCCTTCACCTTCAGCCAGCAGTACGGCGGCGAGTGGTTCGACTCCGCCGGCAAGCCGACCTTCGACACCCCGCAGAACGTCACCGCCGTCAAGCGGTACGTCGACCTGATGGCCGTCGACAGGATCGTCAACCCGAGCAACGCCGAGTACGCGCAGAACCAGTCGGTCTCCGACTTCGCCAACGGCAAGGCGGCCATGCTGCTCTGGCAGGCCGCCGGGTCCAACCTGAAGTCGCAGAACATGGCCCCCGACGCGTACGGGATCGCCCCGGTGCCCTTCCCCGCCGCCCCGCCGGCCGGCGGCAAGAAGGTCAACAGCATGGTCGCCGGGATCAACATCGCGGTGTTCAAGCACACCAGGAACCGCGAAGCCGCGCTGGAGTTCGTCAAGTTCATGACCAGCGACGCCGAGCAGGTGGCGCTGAACAGGACGTACGGCTCGCTGCCCGCCGTCGCCACCGTCGCCGGCGACCCGGCGTTCGCCGCGCCGGAGCAGAAGGTGCTCCAGCAGACCCTCGCCACCACGGCGGCGCCGCTGCCCCAGGTGCCCGACGAGAGCACCTTCGAGACCCTCGTCGGCACCGCCATCAAGGAACTCTTCGCCGACGCCGCCAGCGGCAGACCGGTCACCGAGGAGAGCGTCCGGCAGAAGCTGACCCGGGCCCAGCAGCAGATGCGCTGACCCGCCGGACCGGTGGCCGTGGGAGGGACGCCGACCCTCCCACGGCCACCCAGCGAGAGGACCCCGATGGCCACCACCACGCCCGCCCGGGACGTCGCCGCACCGGAGCGGCCCGCCCGCCGCGCGGCCCCGGCGCGGCGCCGGTCACCCGGGCGCCGCCGGTCGCTGCTGCCGTACCTGCTGCTCGCCCCGGCCGTCGTGCTGGAGCTGGCGATCCACGTCGTGCCGATGCTCGTCGGGGCGTGGATGAGCCTGCGCGAGCTGACCCAGTTCCACATCCGCGACTGGTCCACCGCGCCCTTCGTGGGCTGGGACAACTACCGCGTGGTGCTCGACGTCGACTCGGCCGTCGGGGCCGAGCTGCTGCACTCGTTCGGGGTGACCGTCGGCTACACGGTGGCCTCGGTCGGGCTCTCCTGGGTGCTCGGCACCACCGCCGCCGTACTGCTGCAGCGCCCCTTCCGCGGCCGGGCCGTGCTGCGCGCGCTCTTCCTCACCCCGTACGCGCTGCCCGTCTACACGGCCGTGATCACCTGGAGCTTCCTGTTCCAGCGGGACACCGGCCTGGTCAACCACGTGCTGGTCGACCAGCTCCACCTGCTCGACGACCGACCGTTCTGGCTGATCGGGGAGAACAGCTTCGTCGCGCTGCTGACCGTCTCGGTCTGGCGGTCCTGGCCGTTCGCCTTCCTCTGCGTCATGGCCGGCCTGCAGAACATCCCCGGCGAGCTGTACGAGGCCGCCGCCGTGGACGGGGCCGGCTTCTGGCGGCGGCTGCGCTCGGTGACGCTGCCCATGCTGCGCCCGGTCAACCTGATGCTGGTGCTGGTGCTCTTCCTCTGGACCTTCAACGACTTCAACACCCCGTACGTGCTCTTCGGCGGCTCCGCGCCGGAGCAGGCGAACCTGCTCTCCCTGCACATCTACCGCAGCTCCTTCAAGACCTGGGACTTCGGGGCCGGATCGGCCATGTCGGTGGCGCTGCTGCTGTTCCTGCTGCTGGTCACCGCCGGGTACCTGCTGCTGACCAACCGTCGGAGGAACGATGCGTGAGACCGCCGCCGAGCGCTGGGCCCGCCGGATCGTGCTGACCCTGCTCGCGCTCTTCGTGCTCGTCCCGCTCTACGTCATGCTCAGCTCGGCGCTCAAGCCGTTGCAGGACGTGCAGGGCGTTTTCACCTGGTGGCCCCGGCGGCCCACCGCGCAGGCCTTCGTCGACATGTGGTCGACCGTGCCGCTGGGCCGCTACCTGGTCAACAGCCTGGTCGTCTCGACCGTGGCGGCGGTCTTCTCGGTCACCGTGGCGATCTTCGCGGCGTACGCCGTCAGCCGGTACCGCTTCCGGGGCCGGGGGCTGTTCTCGGTGACCGTGCTCTCCACCCAGATGTTCCCCGGCATCCTCTTCCTGCTGCCGCTCTTCCTCATCTACGTCAACCTCGGCACCGCCACCGGCATCCAGCTGTACGCCAGCCGCACCGGCCTGATCATCACGTACCTGACGTTCTCCCTGCCGTTCTCGATCTGGATGCTTGTCGGCTACTTCGACTCGATCCCCCGCGGCCTCGACGAGGCGGCCCAGGTCGACGGCGCCGGCCCGCTCCGCACGCTGTTCCGGGTCATCCTGCCGACGGCGGTGCCGGGCGTCGTCGCCGTCGCCGTCTACGCCTTCATGACCGCCTGGGGCGAGGTGCTCTTCGCCTCGGTGATGACCGACGAGGGCAGCCGCACCCTCGCCGTCGGCCTCCAGGGCTACTCCACCCAGTTCAACGTCTACTGGAACCAGGTGATGGCCGCGTCGCTGGTGGTCAGCGTTCCGGTGGTGGCCGGCTTCCTGGCGTTGCAGCGCTACTTCGTCGCCGGCCTCACCGCCGGCGCGGTCAGGTGAGGCCGTGACGGCCGCACACGAGGCCATGTCGGCCGCACATCCGAAGGAGAGCCCACCCGTGCCGGACCTGTCCACGCTGCCGCCCGACTTCCTCTGGGGGGTCGCCACCGCCGCGTACCAGATCGAGGGGGCCGTCCGCGCCGACGGCCGCGCGCCGTCCATCTGGGACACCTTCTGCGACGTGCCGGGCGCCGTCGACAACGGCGACACCGGCGAGGTGGCCTGCGACCACTACCACCGGTGGCCGCAGGACGTGGCGCTGATGCGGCGGCTCGGGGTGGACGCGTACCGGTTCTCGGTGGCCTGGCCCCGGGTGCGGCCCGACGGCGTCGGCCGGGTCAACCCGAAGGGCCTGGACTTCTACGACCGGCTGGTCGACGCCCTGCTGACGGCGGGGATCCGCCCGTTCGTGACGCTCTACCACTGGGACCTGCCGCAGGCGTTGCAGGACCGGGGCGGCTGGCCGGAGCGGGCCACCGCCGAGACGTTCGCCGACTACGCCGGCGTCGTGGCCGCCCGCCTCGGCGACCGGGTCGCCGACTGGACCACCGTTAACGAGCCGCTCTGCGTGTCCTGGATCGGGCACCTGGAGGGCCGGATGGCGCCCGGCGAACGGGACCTGGCCAGGGCGGTGCGCGCCTCGCACCACGTCCTGCTCGGGCACGGGCTGGCCACCCGGGCGATCCGGGCCGCCGCCGCCCGGCCCGCCTCCGTCGGGATCGTGCTCAATCCCAGCCCCTGCGAGCCGGCGAGCGACCGGCCCGAGGACGTGGCCGCCGCCCGGCGGATGGACGGCCACGTCAACCGGTGGTGGCTCGACCCGCTGCACGGACGCGGCTACCCGGCCGACATGGTCGCCACGTACGGCGTCGAGCCGCCGGTGCGGGGCGACGACCTGACGGTGATCGCCACCCCCACCGACTACCTCGGCCTGAACTACTACTTCCGTCAGGTGGTGGCCGACGACCCGGCGGGGCCGCCGCCGTACGCCCGGCAGGTGCCGGTGCCGGGCGCGGTGCACACGGCGATGGACTGGGAGGCGTACCCGGCCGGGCTGGAGCAGCTGCTGGTCGCGGTGACCGAGGAGTACGCTCCGGCGCGGGTGCTCGTCACCGAGAGCGGGTCGGCGTGGCGGGACGAGGTCACCGCCGACGGCACCGTCGAGGACCGGGAGCGCACCGACCACCTGGAGCGGCACCTGGCGGCGTGCGCGGCGGCGGTCGACCGGGGCGTGCCGCTGGCCGGTTACTTCGTCTGGTCACTGCTCGACAACTTCGAGTGGTCGTACGGGTACGACAAGCGCTTCGGCCTGGTGCACGTGGACTACCCCACCCAGCGCCGGACGCTGAAGGCGAGCGGCCTGCGCTACGCCGAGCTGATCCGCGCCCACCGGCGGCGGACCGGGCGGCTGACGCCCTCCCGGTGAGCCGGGGACGATCCGCCGGGCCGCACGGGGCCCCGGGCGTCACCCGGGGCTCCGTGCGTCACCCGCCGGGCGGGGTCAGCAGAACCAGCCGTCCTGCACCCAGCCGCGCCGGTTGACGTGCCCGTAGGCGAAGCCGTAGACGTAGCCGCCGCTGCGCGGCCCCTCGACGAGGAACGTCTGGCCCCGGTAGAGGGTGCCCATCCACGCCCCGACCGGGGCGGTGCGGACGAAGAGGTCCTCGGCGCACACCGTCTCCCGCTGCCCGATCGTCCCGTTCGCGGCGTGCCCGGCCGACGGCGTGAGCGCCAGCACGGCGCAGACGGTCGCCAGCAACGCGCCGAGCCGGCGCGGCACTCCCCCGCTCACCACGAGTCGTAGCCCCCGATGCACTCGCTGCGCACGTAGCCCCAGTCGTTGGGCCCGAAGTCGAAGGTGGCGGCCCAGCCGTTGTAGACGGGGTGCGCGCCGGGCGTGTGGCCGATCTTGTTGCCGTACGCCAGCGTGCGCTTGAGCCCGTGCGGGCCGCTCGCCGAGTCGTAGTTGGCGTAGAAGCTGGCGCTCTGGCAGACGATCACGGCGTGCCGCGGCACGACCGGGTCGGCCTGTGCGCCGGTGGCGCCCAACGTCGCCAGGACCCCGCCCGCCGCCAGGACGCCGACCGCGCGGATCACCTGTGTTCGCATCGACACCTCCGGGATGGAAACCTTCCTTCCCGCCACCCTAACGAACACGTCGAAAACCTTCTATGCCTGCGTTCCCCCGCGTCCTCGTGCCGGCGTCCGGGATGCCGATAGGGTCGGGGCCCATGCGGACGAAGCAGGAACTGGGCGCGACCATCCGGCGGGACCGGCGGGCCGTCCTCGTCGTCAACGCCCACTCCCGCCGGGGCCGCCAACTGCACGAGCAGGCCCGGGCCCGGCTGACGGCGGCCGGCTTCCACCTGCTGGGCGACCACCCCGTCGAGCAGCCCGGCCAGCTCGAACGCGTCCTCGCCGCGGCCGTCGACCTCGGGCCAGACCTGCTGGTGGCCGGCGGCGGCGACGGCACCCTCAGCACCGCCGCGCGGCTGCTCGCCCACCGCGACATGGCGCTCGGGCTGCTGCCGCTGGGCACCACCAACAACTTCGCCCGCACCGTCGGCGTCCCGCTCGACCTCGACCGGGCCGTCGACGTGCTGACCGGCGGCACGGTGATCGACGTCGACCTCGGCCTCGCCGGCGACATGCGGTTCACCAACCACGTCGGCGTCGGCCTCTCCGCCGACATCATGCTGCGGACGCCGCCGCGCCTGAAGCGGGTCGTCGGCCGGCTGGCGTACCCGCTCACCGCCCTGGCCCTGCTGGCCCGGCACCGCCCGCTGCGCGTCACCGTCCGCGCCGGGGACGCCCGGCACGAGTTCCGCACCCACCAGGTGTACGTGGCCAATGGCGGCTTCCACGCCGGGCGCCCGATCGCCGCCGACGCCGACGCCGACGACCGGCTGCTGGTCGCGTACCCGGTCGGCGGCGCGAACCGCCGTGGACTGCTGCGCGACACGGCCCGCAACGCGGCGACCGGGCACCGGCGCTCCGTCGGCGACGCGCCGTTCCTCGCCGTCGGGGAGCTGTGGCTGGAGACCGACCGGCCGGCGCGCGTCGAGGTCGACGGCGAGCTGTGCGGCCGTACGCCGATCCGGATCGGCCTGGACGCCAACGCGCTGCGCGTGATGGCGCCGGCCGGGAGCCCGGACCGCTGACCGCGCGGCCGGCCCGGGCGCTACTCCGCCCGGCCCGCCGCGTCGAGGGCCGCCAGGAAGTCGGCGACGAGGTCCTCGGTGTCCTCGATGCCGGTGGAGACCCGGACGAGGCCCTCGCCGATGCCGGTGGCGGCCAACTGCTCGGCGTCGACGATCCCGGCCCACATCGAGCGCGGGTGCACCACGAGGGTGCTGACGCTGCCCAGGCTGGCCGCCCGCTTGGCCAGGCGGAGGCCGTCGAGCAGCCCGGCCGCCGCCCGCCCGTCGCGCAGCTCGACGCTGAGCACCCCGCCGAAGCCGGTCATCTGCCGGCCGGCCAGCTCGTGCTGGGGATGCGTGGGCAGCCCCGGGTAGCGGACCCGCCGCACCGCCGGGTGGCCCTCGACCGCCCGGGCCAGGGCCAACGCGTTGGCGTTGTGCCGGTCCACCCGCAGCGACAGGGTGCGGACGCCGCGCAGCAGCAGCCAGGCGTCGATGGGGCCGAGGGTGCTGCCGGTGACGATGGCGGTCTGCCAGACCCGGTCGACGAGGTCGGCGGAGCCGACGACCACCCCGGCCGAGACGTCGGAGTGCCCGCCGAGGTACTTCGTCCCGCTGTGCCACACCAGGTCGGCGCCGAACTCCGTCGGCCGCTGGTTGACCGGGGTGGCGAAGGTGTTGTCGACCGCGACCAGCGCGTCGTTGGCGTGCGCCAGCTCGACGACGGCGGCCAGGTCGGTCAGTTCGAGCAGGGGGTTGCTCGGGGTCTCCACCAGGACCAGCCGGGTCTGCGGGCGCAGCGCCCGGACGAAGGCCTCGGTGTCGGTCTGGTCCACCTGGGTGAAGGCCACCCCGAAGCGGGCCAGCAGGCCGGTGACCAGGGACGTCGTGCCGCCGTACGTGCTGCGCTGCACGATGACGTGGTCCCCGGCGGAGAGCAGGGCCAGGGCGATCGTGCTGATCGCGCCCATCCCGGAGGCGGTGACCAGGCCCGCCTCGGCGCCCTCCAGCTGGGCGACCACGGCGGCGACCTGCGCGTGGTTCGGGTTGCCGTAGCGCGTGTAGAAGGCGTTGCCCCGGGTCTCGGTGGCGACGGCGGCGAACTGCTCGTCGGACTCGGCGCTGAAGGTGGCGCTCTGCACGATCGGCGGCGACACCGCCCCGCCCGGGCTCAACCCGTCGTCGCCGTGGACAGCGATCGTGCCGGTGCCGGTCACAGGTTCTCCTCACGTGGTGGGCTGCCCGCCGGGACGGCGGGTCGGACAGGTGCGGGCGTCATCCGGGCGGCGGGCGCCCGACGACGGCTCGTCCGCGTGGACGCTCCCGACGGACGGGCGGTCACCCGGCCGGGACGGGCACGGCCGCCGGGGGCGGCGCGGGCGCGGCCCGGTCGGTGAGCATCCGCATGGCGTCGCGGTGCCGGCGCAGCACGGCGTCGTCCAGGTCGGCGACGGCGAGCCCGGGCCCCGTGCCGGCGTCGGCGAGGACCCGACCGTCGGGAGCGTACACGGCGCTGCGACCGGCGAACTCCCAGCCGCCGTGCGATCCCGCGAAGTTGGCGAACAGCACGTAGCAGGTGTTCTCCAGGGCGCGGGCCGGGAAGTACACGCCGCGCCGGTGGTCGGAGTCGCCCGTCGTGAACGCGCCCGGGCACAGGTAGGCGTCGGCGCCGGCGAGGGCCAGCGCGCGGGCGTGTTCGGGGAAGCTCGCGTCGTAGCAGACCCCGAGGCCGAGCCGCCAGCCGCGCACCTCGACCAGGCAGTCGTCCCGGCCGGGCACGAACAGCTCGCGCTCGTCGCGGTCGAGGTGGCGCTTGTCGTACGCGGCGGCGGGCCGGCCGTCCGCGCCGATCACGAGGGCGCCGATCGCCCAGCCGTCGGCGCGTCGCCGGCAGCCGCCGACCACCGCCACCACCCGGTGGGTGCGGCAGGCCTCGGCGACGACGTCGAGCGGGGCACCGCCCGCCTCGACGGCGCACCGCGCGATGTCGTCGTGCAGCAGGCCGACGTCGTAGCCGCAGAGCGACAGCTCGGGGAAGACGACGAGGTGGACGCCGCGGGCCGCCGCCTCGGCGATGCTCCGCGCCGCGGTCCGCGCGTTGCCGGCGAGGTCGCCGGGGACGGCGGTGACCTGGGCGGCCGCGACCCGCAGCGGGGCGCGGCCGGCGGGGTGGGCGGCCGTCACGCGGCCCCCAGCCACCAGCGCAGGCCGAAGAAGACCACCAGGCCCACCGTCCAGACGATCATGAAACGCTCGACGAAGAGGCCGGTCACCAGCGTGACCAGGCCCGCCACCAGGTACGGCACGGTGACGACGGTGATCTCGATCCGGTTGTCCACCGGGGCGATCACCGACGGGACGGCGATGGCCGCCAGCAGCGCCGGCGGGAGGTAGCCGAGGAAGACCTTGACGTCGTCGGGGAGCACCCGGTCGCGGAAGACCAGCAGCGGCAGGTACCGGGGTGCGAAGGTGGCGAGTCCCATCCCGAGGATGAGCAGCAGCATGGACATTGCGGTCACCTTCCGTCCGTGTCACGGGCCGTCTCGACGGTCCGGCGTTCCCCGGCCGCCGCCCCGGCGGTCCGCGGTTGCGGCGTTCGCGGCTCCGGCCCGTCCGGCTCACCCGGCTCCGCGGGTTCCTCCCCCGGCTGGCCCGGCTCCGCCGGCTTCGGCGGGAACCACCGCCGTTCCACCAGCTCGCAGGCCATGCCGACGAACGCGCCGCCGAAGGCTGCCACGATCAGGCCGAGGTTGTAGGGCAGCCCGAGCAGGAGCAGGGCCAGCGCCCCGGCGGAGACCGCCGTCGTCCAGACCTTCCAGCCGACCAGCGCCGAGGCGAGCACGACCAGGAAGACGGCGGTCATCGGGAAGTCCAGGCCGGAGCGCAGCCGCTCCGGCAGCAGGTGCCCGGCGATCATGCCGACCACCGTGGCGATCGCCCAGTTGACGTACATGACCGCGGAGGCGCCGAAGTAGAACATGCTCTTGCGCCGGGCCGGCTCGTCGCCCTTGATCCGGTCGAAGGCCACGAAGAACACCGCGTCGATCAGGCCGAAGCCCAGCAGCAGCCGCCACCGCTGCGGCAACTCGCGCACGTGCGGCGCGAGCAGCGTGGAGTAGATCAACATCCGAAGGCTGAGGATCAGCGTGGTCAGGACGATGACCGGCCAGGCCGCCCCCTCCGAGATCAGCTTGAAGCCGATGAACTGGGCGGTCCCGGAGTTGACCACCATGGCCAGGCCGAACGTCTCCAGGTAGGACAGGCCGGCGGCCAGGCCGAGGGTGCCGCCGATCACGCCCAGCGGAAAGGCGGAGAGCAGGAACGGCACCATCGAGCGGGCGCCGGCGACGAACTCGTCCCGCGCGGTCGGCGTACGGTCAGACATGGTTCTCCCCAGGACGGCGGGCGGACGGTACGGCGGGGGCCGCCGGCGGCGCGCCCGGTCCCGTCGCGCCGACGATAGCGGCAACGTCTGCCGCGCGGGTGCGGCAGAAGTAGTGCCCGCCCCCGTCGATCTCCCTCAGCTCCACGTCGGCGGCGACCCGCCGCCACGCGTCGTGCGCCGCGCCCGGGCCGGCCGTCAACGGGTCGTCGGCGGCCACGACCACGGTGACCGGCACCGGCAGCGGCTCCCCCACCCGGTCCCGCAGGTAGCGGTGCGAGCCGACGGCGTCGTGCCGGAAGGCGGCGACCAGGGCGTCGACGTGCTCCGCGTCCAGGCCGTCCAGCTCGGTGAAGCCTGTCTGGTCCACCAGCCAGCCCACCACGTCCGCCGGCGCCATCCCGGTGACCTCCGCGATGCTGGCGTCGATCTCCTCCGGCCCGCGCAGCAGCTTGCCGCCGAGGAACAGCCGCTCGGGTGGCCGGCCGGCGGCGGCGAGCAGCCGGGTGACCTCGATCGCCGCCGCCGCGCCGACGCAGTGCCCCCAGATGAGCACCGGCCGGCCGCCCAGCTCCCCGATCTCGGCGGCCACCCGGCGGGTCAGCTCCGGCAGGTCCAGCAGCGGCTCGGGCCGGCTGACGTCGTGCCCCGGCAGCGCCACGGCGTGCACCGCGATCCGGTGCGGGGCCAGCGCCTCGGCCAGCGGCCGGAAGGCGAGCGGGCTGCCCGCCGCGTACGGGAAGCAGACCAGGACCCGGTCGTGGGCGGCGTCCGGTGGGGACAGCGGTTGCAGCAGCCGGTCCTCCGGCGCGGCGTCCGCCTCGACGGCCCGGGCCAGCGGGCCGAGCGTGGAGGTGGTCATCAGCTGCCGCAGGGTGACCAGGGGCCGCAGCGCGGCGATCACCCGCATCGCGGCGAGCGAGTTGCCGCCCAGGTCGAAGAAGTTGTCCTCCTCGGCGATCCCGGCCACCGGCACGTCGAGCGCCGCCGCCCACGCCTCGGCGATCCACCGGGCGACGGGCGTGCCCGGCGCGGTCCGCCCCGCCGGCGCCGCCGGCCGGCGCGTCGCCGGGACGGCCCGGTCGAAGCGGCGCCGGGTCGGGGTGACCCGGGGCTCGGGCAGGCCCGGCCGCAGCCCGTGGTGGGCGCGCTCCGGGTCGGTCGCCAGCTCCGCCAGCACCCGCCGGTACACCTCGCCGATGCCCGCCGCCTGCTCCGGCGTGAAGGCCGCCGAATGGTAGTGCAGGCTCAGCCGGACCCGGTCGGTGAAGAAGTCCCGCATGAACTCGGCGCGCAGCGCGAACTCCGTCTCCGTGCTCACCTGCACGTCGAGCAGGTCGAAGCCGGGCAGCTCGCGCAGCTGCTTGAGCAGGTAGAAGTGGGTGTAGTTGAAGACGGTCTCGAAGAGCAGGTCGGTGGTGCCGGCGTCCGCCTTCATCTGCGCCATCGGGTAGCGCCGGTGGGGCAGCAGGTCCGCCTCCGCGCGGTACACCGCCCGGACCAGGTCGGCCCAGGAGCCGCCGCCCAGGTCCACCCGCATCGGCACGGTGTTGAGGAACAGCCCCAGCGCCCCGGTGGCGCCCTCCGCCTCCGGCCGGCCGCTCTGCTCGTACCCGGTGACGACCTCGGTGTCCCCGGCGAGCGCGCCGACCACCTTGACGTGCGCGGCCAGCAGCACGGTCTTCAGCGGCACCGCCAACCGGTCGGCCGCGCGCAGCAGCCGCTCGGAGAGCGCGTCGTCGATCTCCACCTCGTGGAAGACGACGGGCCGCTCGGCCGGCGCCTGCGGCGGCTGCCACCGGGGCAGCTCGGTCACCCCGCCCGCGGCGAGGACGCCGCGCCAGAAGTCGCGGTCCGCCGCCGACTCCAGCGCCCGGCGTTCCAGCCCGATGTAGTCGCGGAAGTGGTTCTCGGCCGGCCCCTCGTCCGGGCGGTCCCCGGCCAGCAGCCGGTAGTAGGTGTCGAAGAGCTGGGTGTGCAGCAGGGTGATGCTCCAGCCGTCCAGCGCCGAGTTGTGCTGGCTGACGCTGTAGCGGTACAGCTCGTCGCCGAGGACGTGCACGTGGATGCGGACCAGGCCCGGCTCCTGCCAGCGGAACCGGTACGACTGCTCGCGCGCGTGCCAGTCGGCGTGCCAGCGCTCCTGCTCGGCCGGGTCGCGGTCGCGCAGGTCCACCACCCACAGCGGGCTCGGCGCGTCGGCGTGCACGAGTTGCAGGTACTCGCCGAAGCCGGTCAGGTGGTAGCTGGTCCGGAAGATCGGGTGCCGCGCGACGAGGATCCGCACCGCCTCGGTGAACGTCGCCTCGTCGAAGGGCGCGTTGATCAGGAAGCTGATGATGTCGTGGTACTGGGCGGCGCCCCGGGACAGCTCGTTCTCGTAGATCAGCCCCGCCTGGAGCTGCCCGAGCGGGTACGCGTCGACCACCCCGGCCGGCAGCAGGGCCCGGTCCGCCTCGTCGAGCAGGGCGAACGGCGGGTGCGCCACCGCCCGTTCCGCGCCCGGCGGGCCGGCCGCGAGCAGCGCCGCGATCGTCGGGTGGCGGAACAGCTGCTGGAACGTGAGGTCCACCCCGGCGGCGTGCGCCCGGGCCAGCACGGTGACGAAGTGGATCGAGTTGCCGCCGATGGCGAAGAAGTTGTCCTCCACGCCGACCCGGTCGAGGCCCAGCACCTCGGCCCAGATGTCGGCGAGGATCCGCTCGGGCCCGGTGCGCGGCGCCACGTACGGCCGCTCGGGCGCGGCCGGCTCGGGCAGCGCCCGCCGGTCCAGCTTGCCGCTGCCCGACAGCGGGAACTCCGCCAGCTCGACCACCCGGGCGGGGACCAGGTAGCCCGGCAGCAGGGTGCCGAGGTGGGCGGTGAGCGTGGCCTCGCCCACCGGCTCGTCGGCGACCACGTAGCCGATCAGGTTGCCGTCGCGGGCCACCACCACCGCGTCCTTGACGGCCGGGTGCCCGCGCAGCGCCTCCTCCACCTCGCCCAGCTCGACGCGGTAGCCGCGCACCTTCACCTGGTGGTCGAGGCGGCCGAGGTAGTCGAGCGTGCCGTCGGGCAGCAGCCGGGCCAGGTCGCCCGTGCGGTACACCCGCTCCTCGCCCACCTCGGGCGCGGCGACGAAGCGGTCCCGGGTCAGCTCCGGGCGGTTCAGGTAGCCCCGGGCCAGCTGCACCCCGGCGATGCACAGCTCCCCCGGCACCCCCACCGGCTGGGGGCGCAGCCGCTCGTCGAGCACGTACAGGCGGGTGTTGTCCACCGGCCGGCCGATCGGGACCCGCTCCCCGCCGGGCCGGCAGCGGTGGTGGGTGACGTCGACGGTGGCCTCGGTGGGGCCGTACAGGTTGACAAGCGTCGCGCCGGGCAGCAGCTCCGCGAGCCGGTCCACCTGCCGGGGACCGAGCGCCTCGCCGCTGGCGAAGACCTGCCGCAGGCTCGCCAGCCGGCCGGTGTCGGCGGTGCCGAGGTAGTCGAGGAACGCGCCCAGCATCGACGGCACGAAGTGCACGGTGGTGACGCCGTGCGCCTCGACCGCCCCGATGATCGCCTCCGGGTCGCGCTCCGCGCCGGCGGGAAGCAGGCAGACGGAGGCGCCCTCGCGGGCCCACCAGAACAGCTCCCACACCGACACGTCGAAGGTGGTGGGGGTCTTGTGCAGGATCACGTCGGCAGGGCCGATCGGGTACAGCCGCTGCATCCAGGCCAGCCGGTTGGCCAGCGAGCGGTGCTCGATCATCGCGCCCTTCGGGGCGCCGGTCGAGCCGGAGGTGTAGATGACGTACGCGAGGTCCCGCCCGTGGCGCGGCGCGTCGGGGCCGGGCGACCCGACGGCCGCGGGCAGCGGTTCCGCCGTCGGCAGCGGGAGCACCGGCACGCCGTCCGGGACCCGCGCCGGGTCGGCGGCGAGCACCACGGCGGCCCCGCTGTCGTCGAGCAGGTAGGCGACGCGCGCCGCCGGGTGACCGGGATCGACCGGCAGGTAGGCGCCGCCGGCCCGCAGGGTGGCCAGGATCGCCACCAACTGCTCGCGGGAGCGCTCGGCGAGCACACCGACGATCGACTCCGCGCCCACCCCGGCGCCGCGCAGCCGCTCGGCGTACGCGGCCACCCGGGCCTCCAGTTCCGCGTACGTCCAACTGCCGGCCGCGGTGTGGACTGCGACGGCGTCCGGGCGGGCGCCGGCCCACCGGGCGACCCACTCGTCCGGCCGGCCGGCCGGGTCCTGGCCGACGCCGGTGTCGTTGACCTCCCGGAGCACGTCCCGGTCGCCGTCGGTCAGCAGGCTCAGGTCCGCCACCGGCGCGTCCGGCTCCGCCAGCGCCCGACCCAGCAACAGCGCCAGGTGGGCGCCGATCCGCTCGGCCGTGGCGCCGTCGTAGCGGCGGGCGTCGTGGTGGACCGTCACCTCGGCGGCGCCGAGGGCGAAGAACACCCCGACCCCGGCACCGTCCGGGGCGCCGCCCCCCACCGCCACGTCGACGAGCGGGTGCGGGCCGGGACCGGCGTCCGCCGCCAGTTCCTCGGCGAGCAACTCGACCGGGTAGTCGGCGTGGCGCGCCGCCTCGGGCACCGCCGTGCGCAACTGCCCGACCAGGTCGCGGTAGCTGCTCTCCGCCGCGCAGCGCACCCGCAACGGCAGCATCCCGGCCAGCTGCCCCGGCTCGCCCGGGCGGCCGACGAGCATGTCGTCGGCGCCCGTGTAGCGCCGCAGCAGTGCGGCCACCGCGGCCGTCAGCAGGACCTGGCGGGCGTCCTCGCCGCCCCGGCCGGCCCGGGCGAGCCGCTCGACCACCGCCTCGTCGAGCGGCACGGTGACGGCCGCCGGCTCGGGCGGGGCACCGGGCGCCGGCGTGCGGTCGGCGGGGAAGCCGACCGGGTCGGCGCCGGAGCCGAGCACGGCACGCCAGTGGTGGGCGTGCTCCGGGCGGCGCGCCGCGGCGATCTTGAGCTGGCCCCGCGTCATCAGCGACTGCATGATCTCTCCGGCTCACAACTCGATGTCGATGGTGGAGGGTGCCCCGGCGGCGACCCGGCGGGCCCCGGTCAGCTCGCCGACCGGCACCCCGGGGTCGGCCAGGACGGTGTCGGCGATCTCCAGCCAGAGGTCGGCGAAGGCCCGCACCGTCCCGGGCAGGAACAGCCCGGCGTCGTACGCCCAGTGCACGCGCAGCGAGTCCGCGCGCTCGTAGACCTGCATGTCCAGGTCGAACATGGCCTGGCCGGTGGGCGCGACGGCCAACTCGACCCGCCGCCCCAGGAAGTCGGCGGCGGCCACCTCGGCGTGCTGCATCGCGAACAGGGTGTCGAAGAGCGGATGCCGGTCCTGGTCGCGGACGGGCAGCACCTCGGCGACCAGCGTGTCGAACGGGTAGTCCTGGTGCGCGAACGCGTCGACCACGTCGTGCGCCACCTCGGTCAGCAACTCCCGGAAGGTAACCTCCGGCCGCACCCGGTGCCGCAGGCAGACCGTGTTGACCAGCATCCCCATGGTCGCGTCCAGGCCCGGGGCGCCGCGACCGGCCACCGGGGTGCCCACCGTGACGTCGGTCCCGCCGGTGGCCGCGGCGAGGAAGGTCGCGTAGCAGGCGAGCAGCACCTGGAACAGGGTCACCCCCTCGCGCCGGGCCAGCGCCCGCAGCGCGGCGGTCCGCTCCGCCCCCACGTCGAACTCGACCGTGCCGGCCCGCGCCGTCGCCGGGCGGCCGGTCAGCCGCGCCGCGTCGGTGGGCAGCCGCAGGGGCGCCGGCGGCTCGGCGAAGCGCCGCCGCCAGTAGTCGCCCCCGGGCGGCTCCCCGGCGGTGGCCCACACCGCGTAGTCGGCGTACTGGGCGGGGACCGGCGGTGGCTCGCCGCCCGCGTAGACGGTGTCGACCTCGCGCAGCAGCAACGCCAGGGAGAGGCCGTCGGTGACGATGTGGTGCAGGTCCAACGCCAGCACCGGGCCGTCGCCGGTACGCCGCAGGCCGGCCCGCAGCAGCGGCGGGGCGGCCAGGTCGAACGGCTCGACCGGCAGCGTCCCCGTGCCCTCGACCTCCGGCAGGTCGAACCCGACGGCCGGCAGCACCCGCTGCACCGGCCGGCCCGCCTCGGTGCCGAAGGCGGTGCGGAGGATGTCGTGCCGGGCGATGACGGCGCGGAACGCGTCCGCCAGGCGGGCGCGGTCGACGTCCGCCGGCAGCGGCACCAGCAGCGGCAGGTTGTAGGTCACCGACGTGGGGTCGCGGGACTGGGCGAGGAAGACGCGGCGCTGCTGCGGGGAGAGGGGGTAGGCGCCCGCCGCCTCGGCGCGGGGCAGCGGCACGGCCGCCCGGGCCCGGCCGATCTCCTCGGCGAGCCCGGCCACCGTCGGGTGGCGCAGCACCGCGGCGAGGGAGACGCCCACCCCGAGGGCCCGCTGTGCCTCGACGGCCAGTCCGGTCGCGGCGAGCGAGTCGCCGCCGGCGGCGTAGAAGTCGTCGAGCACGCCCAGCTTCGGCACGCCGAGCAGGCGTTCCGCGATGCGCACCAGGACGCGCTCGGTGTCGTCGCGCGGCGGCAGGTACGCCCCGAACCGGTCGTCCGGCTCGACCAGGTCCGCGGGGTCGAGGGAGTCGACCTGCACGATGTGCCGGGGCAGCTCGGCGTCGGGCAGTTCCCGGGCGAGCAGGCCGCGCAGGTGCAGCGGGTCGAGGTAGTCCTCGGCCACCACGTACGCGCAGCCGCCCTTCACGGCCACCCCGCGCACCTGGGGCCAGAGGCGGGTCAGCGTGTCGACGTCGGCCATCACCGCTCCGCACCGGTCGCGCCGACCAGGGCGCGCACCGTGGGGTGCACGTACAGGTGGCGGGGGGTGAACTCGCCGAGGCCCTGCGCGCGCAGTTCACGCAGCAGCCGCAACGCGAGCAGGGAGTTGCCGCCGAGGTCGAAGAAGTTGTCCTCCGGCCCCACCTCGGCGCCGAGCACCCGCTCCCAGACCGCCCGGATCCGCTCGGCGCGGCCGGGCCCCGCCCCGGGGTCGGCGGGTTCCCGGGGGGCGGGCAGGGGCCGGGCGGCCGGCGCGGGCAGCCGGGCGGCGTCGAGCTTGCCGTTGGCGGTGAGCGGCAGCGCCGGCAGCGGCGTCACCGTGGCCGGCACCATGTACTCGGGCAGGATCCGGGCCACCCGGCGGCGCAGCTCGGCGGGCGGGTCGGCCCCGTCGGCGAGCACCACGTACGCGTGCAGCCGGGCGTCGGCGGTGTCCACGGTGACCGCCACGGCCAGCACGTCCGGGTCGTCGAGCAGCACCTGGCGGATCTCGTCCAGCTCGATCCGGTAGCCACGGATCTTGACCTGGTCGTCGAGCCGGCCCAGGTGCTCCAGCCGCCCGTCCGGGAGCAGCCGGCCCCGGTCGCCGCTGCGGTACATCCGCCCGCCCCGCCAGGGGTCGGGCAGGAAGCGCTGGGCGGTCAGCTCGTCGCGGTGCAGGTAGCCGTCGGCCACCCCGACGCCGCCGACGTGGATCTCCCCGGCGGCGCCGGGCGGCAGCAGCCGCCCCGCCGGGTCGAGCACGTGGACGTACCAGCCGGGCAGCGGGCGGCCCACGGAGCGGGTGCCGGCCAGGGCCAGGCCCCGGTCGATGGTCTGCGCGGTGACGTGCACGGTGGTCTCGGTGATGCCGAACATGTTGACCATCCGGCAGTCGCGCTCCGGGTACCGGTCGAACCAGCCGGTCAGCATGCCGGCGTCCAGCGGCTCGCCGCCGAACACCACCAGGCGCAGCCCCAGCCGGTGCGCGGCCCGCCGGTCGGCGTCGACGAGCTGCGCGAACGCCGACGGGGTCTGGTTGAGCACGGTGACCCGCTCCGCGCGCAGCAGGGCGTGGAACTCGGCCGGGTCGCGGACCACCAGGTGCGGAACGACGACCAGGTGCCCGCCGGTGAGCAGGCAGCCCCAGATCTCCCAGACCGAGAAGTCGAACGCGCTGGAGTGGAACATCGTCCAGGTGTCCGCCGGGCCGAGCCCGAACTCGTCCCGGGTCGCGGCGACCAGGGCCAGCACGTTGCGGTGCGGGACCTGGACCCCCTTCGGCCGGCCGGTGGAGCCGGAGGTGTAGATGACGTACGCGGGGTCGTCCGGGCCTGCCGTCGCCGCCTCGCCGCCCGTCGCGTCGTCGGTGTCGTCGGCGAGCAGCTCGTCGACCTCCACGCCGTCGGCGCCGACGAGCAGGCTCACGCGGGAGTCCTCGACGGTGTAGCGGATGCGCTCGGCCGGGTAGGTGGGGTCGATCGGCACGTAGGCGGCGCCGGCTTTGAGCACGCCGAGCAGCGCCGCCACCAGGTCCACGGAGCGTTCCAGGCAGACGCCGACGCGGGTGCCCGGGCCGCAGCCCCGCGCCCGCAGCGCCGCCGCGATCCGCCCGGCGCGGGCGTCGAGCTGGGCGTACGTGAGCCGGTCGGCGCCGTAGGACACCGCCGGGGCGTCCGGGGTGTCCCGCGCCCACGCGGCCACCAGGTCGTGGATGCCGCCGGTCGGCTCGGGCAGGCCGACGGCCGCCCCGCCGAGGGCCGCGACCCGGTCCCGCTCGGCGTCGTCGAACAGGTCGCAGTCGGCCAACGCGCGGTCGCCGTGGGCGAGGAGCTGGCCGAGGACGCGGGCGACGTAGCCCGCCACCGTGGCGACCACGGCGGGGGACCACACGCCGGTGTGGAAGTCGCAGGTGACGGTGCTGCCGCGCAGCGTCAGGGTGAGCGGCCACGGCGGCGTCAGGCTGGGCAGGTAGGTGTCGGCCGGGCTGTCGGCGGTCAGCACGCCGACCGCGGTCTCCGGCGGACCGGCGTCGGGCGACCGCCAGGGGACGGGCCACGGGGTCGGCTCGGCGGGTCGGGCCGCGAGGGCGCGCAGGGTGCCGTCCACCGACACGGGCACGACCGCCGGCCCCTCGTCGCGCAGCGTGCCGACCCGCACCCGGCGCACGCCGCCGAAGCGGGCCAGCACCGCGCCGACCGCGCCGGTCAGCGCCAGCACGTCGGTCCCGGCGGGCACCGCGAAGGCGTACGACGCGGTCCGGTCGGCGCGCGGGTTCCCGCCCCGCCAGGCGGTGTCGCCCTCGTGTTCCCCGTCGTCCTCGGCCCCGGCCGTCTCCCCGGCGGCGCTCCCCGGCGGCTCCGGCTGCCCGGCCGGCCCCGGCTGCCCGGCCGGGTCCGGCGCGACACCCTCGGGGCGGTCCCCGGGCCCCGGGCCGGCGGTCGGCTCCGCCCCGGCCGGCGGCGCGGTCCCGGCCGCCTCGAGGGCCAGCTCGCCCAGCGCGCGGCCGGTGAGCGGGCCACGCCGGGCGACGAGCACCAGGTCGGCGCCGGCGTCGTGGCGCAGCAGCACCGCCCGCACCGGCGGACCGTCGGCGGGCAGCGGTCGCGCCAGTTCGGCGGCGCGGCGCGCGACGGTCGCCGCCGCGGGCACCCGGTCCACCCAGAGCCGGGCGGCGTCGAGGCCCCGCCGCGCCAGCGCGGCGGCGAACCGGGCGGCGACCTCGTCGGGGCCGCCGGCGACGGCCACCGCCGCCGCGTGGCAGGAGCGGCCCGGGTCGGACTGCTGTCGGGTGGGCTGTGGACGGCTGCTCATCGGGTCGTGAATCCTCCGTCGACGGTGATGACCGAGCCGGTGACCTGCGACGACTCGTCGGAGGCCAGCCAGAGTGCGGCCTGGGCCACCGAGTCGGGCTCGATCAGCGCGTTCATCGGCTGGGCCTGGACGAACGTCTCCTCGTGCTCGGCGACCGGCACCTCCAGCGAGCGGGCGATCTCGGCCAGCATCCGACCCTCGACGTACGGGTCGTCGCGCACCGAGCCGGGGCACAGGGCGTTGACCCGCACCTTCAGCGGCGCGTAGTCCAGCGCCGCGGCCCGGGTCAGGCCGACCAGGCCGTGCTTGGCGGCGACGTACCCGGCGAAGTGCCGGTAGCCGACCAGGCCGGCGGTCGACGCCACGTTGACGATGCTCCCGGCGCGCTGTCGGCACATCACCGCGCCGACCGCGCTGACCATCCGCCACGGGCCGGAGAGGTCGACGTCGAGCATGAGCTGCCACTCGGCCTCGCTGATCTCGTGCACCGGCTTGCCGGAGGGCGCCGCGATGCCGGCGTTGTTCACCAGGACGTCGATCCGGCCGAACCGGTCCAGGCAGAGCGCGACGGCGGCCCGGACCGCGTCGAGGTCCCGCACGTCGGCCTCGACCGGGTACGCGGCCACCCCCAGTTCCGCGCAGAGCTTGGCGGTGTGCGTGAGCTGGCTGGCCGAGCCGAGCGGGTACGGCACGTCGGGCAGGTCGTGGGCCACGTCCACCAGGACCAGGTCGGCGCCCTGCGCCGCGAAGGCGGTCGCGCAGGCCCGGCCGAGTCCCCGCGCGGCGCCCGTGATGATCGCGGTCCGGCCGGCCAGCCGGCCCGGCGTCGGCTCAGGCACCGGCCAGCCTCCGTCGCACCAGCGCCAGCAGCTCGGCCGGGTCGTCGGCGAGGTACATGTGTCCGCCGGCGACGGTGAGGGAGGCGAACCCGGCGGAGGTGACCCGGTCCCAGCCGGCCAGCGCGGAGGCGGCCACCAGGGTGTCGTCGGCGCCGCGCAGCGCGGTCACCGGCACGTCGAGCCGCTTGTCGCCGCCCGGCCGGTAGCCCTCGTGCAGCTCCACGTCGGCGCGCAGGGTCGGCAGCAGCAGCTCCCGCATGTCGGGGTCGGCCAGCGCCGGGTGCGTGTAGCCGGCGAACTCCTCCACCCGCGCCACGAACTCGTCGTCGGGCAGGTCGGCGGCCGTGTGGTCGCGGCCCGACCACGGGTCGGGCGAGCCGCTGACGAACAGGTGCGCCAGCCGCACCCCGGCCGCCTGGGCCAGCCGGCCGGCCATCTCGTACGCGAGCACCGCGCCCATGCTGTGGCCGAACAGCGCCACCCGGTCGCGGCCGGCGACCAGTTCGAGCACCTCGTCGAGGAGCCCGTCGACGGCCTGGTCCATCCGGCGGTACGGCTCCTCGACGAAGCGCTTCTCCCGGCCCGGCAACTGCACCGGGAGGATCTCCAGGTCGGGCGGTGCGACCCGCTGCCACGGTTGGTACACCGAGGCGCCCGCGCCGGCGTACGGGAAGCAGAGCAGTGACGTGACGGTCAAGACGGCTCCTTGCCGAGGAGGGCGGACCGGACGGCGCCGAGCAGTCCGGGGTCGGCCCGGGCGAGCAGGTCGTGCCCGCCCGGGACGGTGACGGTGGTGCAGCCGGCGGTGGTGAGGTCGGCCCACGCCGCCGTCCCGACGTCGTCGACGTGCGGGTCGGCGTCGCCGCGGATCGCGGTGACCGGCACGCCGATCGGGCCGGCGTCGCGGTAGCGGTAGCTGCGGCCGAGTTCGAAGTCGGCGCGGGCCGCCGGCAGCGCGGCGGCGGCCAGCTCCGGGTGCGCGGCGACGGCAGCCGGCATCGTGCCCAGCGCGACCAGTTCGGCGAGGAACGTGGCGTCGTCGGCGCCGGAGTGGTCCGGTTCGGCCTCGGCGCGGTGCGGGGCGACGGCCGAGGAGACCACCAGGAAATCGGCGGGGCGGTGCCCGCGTCGCTCCAGCCGGCGGACCAGCTCGAACGCCACGTACGCGCCGAGGCAGTCGCCGTAGACCGCGTAGGGCCGGTCCAGGTGCGGCGCCAGGGCCGCCTCGAGGGCCTGCACCAGCGGCGTCATCCGCCGTGGCGCGGGTTCGGCGACCCGCTCGCGGCGGCCCGGGTACTGCACCGCGTTCACCTCGACGGCGCGCGGCAGCCCCGCCCGCCAGGTCTCGAAGGCCCCGGCGTTGCCGCCCGCGTAGGGCAGGCAGAACAGGCGCAGGGCGGGCCGGGCGACGGGTGCCCGGATCACCAGCCACGGGTTCTCAGCCATCGCGGCTCACCCGCTCGACGACGGCGCCGTAGCTGCCCAGCGCGACGAACTCCGGCAGGGTGATGGTGCTGCCGTGGCGCTGCCGTAGCGCGGTGACCAGGCGCAGCGCGCGCAGCGAGTCGCCGCCCGCGGCCAGGAACTCCGCCCGCTCGCCGCGCGGCGCCACGCCGACGACCTCCTGCCAGACCGACGCCACCCGGGCCGCCCAGCGGTCCCGGGCGTCCCCGTCACGCGGGGCGGGGACGACGGGACCCGACGGTCCGACGGCGGGCAGCGGCGCCGTCGGGTCGGTCGCCAGCAGCCGGCGGTACGCCTCGGCCAGCCGGTCGGCCCGCGCCTCGTCGACGTGCCGGGCGTCGTACTGGAGGGTCAGGGCGAGCTGGCCGGTCGCCGGGTCCACCTCCACGTCGACGGCGAGGCTGAACGCCACGTCGACAGTGATGCCCCGGCTGTCGACGATGCGGCTGCCTCGGCCCCCGCCGTCCTCGCCCTCGTCGGCGCCGCCGTGGAAGTGGGTCCAGTTGAAGAAGTGGTCGAACCGGGGCCCGGCCCCGCCCGCCCGGACGATCTCGGCGAGCGGGAAGCGGTGGTGGCCCATCAGCGACCGCTCCGCCTGCCAGGCGTCGGCGGCCAGCTCGGCCAGCGACCGGGTGCCCAGCACGGCGCTCACCGGCAGGGTGTTGAGGAACAGCCCGAGCGTGGCGTCGCTCCCCTCGGCCTCGGGCCGGGCGCCGACGACCAGCCCGGTGACCACCTCGTCCCGGCCGGCGGCCTCCCCCATCACCCGCAGGTGGACCGCGAGCAGCCAGGACTTGGCCGGTACGCCGGCGGCCCGGGCGGCCTCGGTGACGGTGTCGGTGGTGGACGCCGCCAGCGGCACCCGCCGGGTGGTGGTGATCCGTGGCTCCGCCCCGCCGAGCAGCAGCGGCGGCACGCCGCCGGCGCCCTCGAGCCAGAACCGGCGCGACCCGGCGTCCGCCACGGCCTCCCGTTCCGCCGCCACGTACGCGCGGAACGGCAACGTCGGGCGGTGCGGCACGGGCAGCCCGGCGCGGCGCCGGTCGTACGCGGCCAGCAGTTCGCCGAGGAGGAGGTGCAGGCTCCAACCGTCGAGGATCGCGTGGCACTCCGCCACGATCAGGGTGAAGGTGTCGGTGTCGTCGCGGACGGCGTGCAGCCGCAGCAGCGGCGGCCGGTCCCAGTCGAAGGGCCGCACCCGCTCGGCCGCCACCAGCTCGTCGACGCGGGCCCGGCGGGTGGCCCCGTCGGCGTCGGTCAGCTCCGTCACCGGCACCTCGACCGGCACCTCGGCGTGCACCAGTTGCAGCGGCTCGCTGAAGGCGCCGAGGGAGAAGCCGGTCCGCAGCACCGGATGGCGTGCGACCAGGTCGGCCAGCGCGGCGCGCAGCGCCTCCGCCTCCAGCGGCGCGTCGACGCGGTGCGCGGTGACGTTGTGGTACATCGCCGGGTCGCCGGTCAGCTCGCAGTGGTAGACCATGCCCTGTTGCAGCGCGGTCATCGGGTAGGCGTCGGCCAGCCCGGCGGGCAGGAGGTCCCGGTCGGCGGCGGCGACCAGGGCGAACGGCTCCGCCGCCCCGGCCACGTCGGTGGCGTCGGCATCGGCGTCGGGCCCGGTGAGGGTGATCTCGCCGTGCGCGACCAGTTCCCGGATCGACTGGTGCACGAAGATGTCGCCGAGCCGGAACGACAGGCCGCGCCGGTTGGCCGCGACCTGCATCTGGATGCTGCGGATCGAGTCGCCGCCGAGGGCGAAGAAGCTGTCGGTCACCCCGACCGACTGCGTGCCCAGGACCTCCCGCCACGCCTCGACGAGGATCTCCTCGGCCCGGTTGGCCGGCGCCACGGCCGGCTCCCGCCGGGCCCGGTCGAGCTCCGGCGCGGGCAGCGCGGCCCGGTCGAGCTTGCCGTTGCGGGTCAGCGGCAGGTCGTCGAGGAGCACCACGGCCGCGGGGACCAGGTGGGCGGGCAGCCGCTGGGCGAGCCAGTCGGTCAACCGGGCCTCCAGCGGGCCGGCGGCCGGGCCGTCCGGGACCGCCACCGCGGGCCGCGGGTCGGCGGCGTACTCGGGGCGCACGGCGTGCAGGGTGTGCCGGTCGGTGCCGGTGAGCAGGTCGTCCTGGCGGGTGACCACGTCGAACCCGCGGTCCTCGAAGAGGGCGATCAGCTCGTCCAGGCGCCCCTCGGTGTCGGTGCCGACGGCGTCGTGCACCTCCATGGCGACCTGCGCGATCAGCGGCCAGTGCCGCTCCTCGATGCCGGCGAGCACGTCGGCCTCGGCCCGCTGCACGTCGATCTTCAGCAGGTCGATGCGCTCCGGCGCGACCTCGTCGATGACCTCCGACAGCGGGCGCACGTCGACTGTCACCTCGGCGCCGTCGAAGCGCTCCGCCAGCAGCTCGTCGACCCGCTCCAGCAGGGTCTCCCGGTCGGACTCGCCCCGGTCGCGCTCGTTGGCGAGGAACCGCTTGATCACGGCGACCTCGGCCGCCGGGTCGGCGTACGCGGCCTGGCCGGACATCATCGAATAGCCCGGGTAGTAGGTGAAGGAGACCTGCGCCGGCGCGGTGGACAGGCCCACCGGGTGCACGGTGGCCGGCACGCCGAACTCCTCGACGTTGCGCCGCAGGGCCGCCACCACCGACGGCACCGGCTCGAAGGCGTGGATGGTCGCGTCCGGGCAGGCCGCGTGGACGAACAGCGAGAACATGCCGATGTTGGCGCCGACGTCGAAGACCGTCGCGCCCCGGCGCAGCACGATGCCGTCGCGCAGGTAGACCCGCTGCGTGAAGATCTCGTCGTACAGGTAGCGGGTCTCGTGCGGGTTGATCCCGGCGACCCGGTCCAGGTCGACGTCGACGGCCGGCGCGGCCGGGCGGACGTAGCCGACGAGGCGGTCGCCGTGCCCGTCGTCGTCGCGGGCCACGACCGCCGCGTCGGCGACCTCCGGGTGCGCCCGCAGCGTCGCGGCCACCTCGCCCGGCTCCACCCGGAAGCCGTGGATCTTCACCTGGTCGTCCAGCCGGCCCAGGTAGCTCAGGCGCCCCTCGGCGTCGAAGCGCACCCGGTCGCCGGTGCGGTAGACCCGCTCCGTCCGGCCGCCGGGCAGGGCGGCCCGGACGAACCGGCGGCCCGTCGTCTCCGGGTCGCCGAGGTAGCCGTCGGCCAGCTGCGGCCCGCTGACGCAGAGCTCGCCGGCCACGCCGGGCGGCACCGGCCGCAGCCGCTCGTCGAGGACCCACACGCCGACGCCCGGCAGGGGACGGCCGATGGTCGGTGCCGTCGCGGGGCGGATCTCGGCGGCGGTGCTGTCCACGGTGCACTCGGTGGGCCCGTACAGGTTGACCGCCCGGACGCCGGGCAGCGCGGCAAGGGTGTCCCAGAGGTCCGGCGGGATCGCCTCGCCGCCCACCAGCAGCAGCTCCGGCAGCCGGGCGTCGCCGGCCCCGGCGAGCAGGATGCGCAGCTGGGAGGGGGTCAGGTCGAGCACGTCGACCCGGTTGTCGGCGAGGGTCGCCGCCAGCGCGGCGCCGTCGCGCCGGGCGTCCTCGGGCACCAGGTACAGGCTGCGGCCGTGGGCCAGCTGCACGAGCTGCTTGACCGAGGCGTCGAAGGTGAGCGGGGCGTTCACCGCCACCCGCAGCCCGGCCCGGCTGCCCGCGTACACGGTCTCCTCGAGCGCGTACGCCAGGTGGGCCGCGGCGCCGTGCGGGACCTGGACCGGTCGCGGCGTGCCCGTGGAACCGGAGGTGAAGATGACGTAGGCCGCATCGGTGGGCGCCACCGGGGGCACGGCCGCCGTCGCGGTGCCGGCGGCCAGCTCGGCGACGGTGGCGCCGGCGAGCCCCGCCGGGCCGCCCGCGCCGACGACGAGCCCGGCGTCGACCGCGCGGACCTGCGCGGCGAGCCGCTCGGCCGGCGCCGCCGGATCCAGCGGTACGTACACCGCGCCGGCCCGCAGCACGCCGAGGAACGCGGCGACGGTGTCCCGGGACCGGGTGGCGAGCACGCCCACAGGTGAGCGGTGCAGCCCCCGCTCGACCAGGCCGGCGGCGACCCGGGCCGCGACGTCGCGCAGCTCGCCGACGGTGTACGTGCCGTCGGCGGCGACCACCGCCGGGCTGTCCTGGTCGGCGCCGGCCAGCCCGTCGTCGAGCAGCTCGACGAGGGTGCGCACCGCGGCGCGGGACGGCTGGCCGGCCGCGTCGGCGAGCCAGTGGGCCTCCCCCTCCCCGGTCAGCACCAGCGGCGTGCCGTCGGCCAGCGCCCGGGGCAGCGACCCCAGGATCGCCAGCAGGCCCTCCAGCAGCCAGCGGCCCCCGACGACCCGCAGGGTCACCTCGTCGTCGCCGACCACGGCGGTCAGCTGCGGGCCGGCCGTCGCGGGCGGCGCGGAGACCTCGACGGCGGTGGCGCCCAGGCCACCCAGGGCCGCCGGGTCCCCGGCCGGGACGACGGCGAACCCGGCGACCGCGTCGGAGTGTTCGCCGACCGGCTCGACCAGGTGGAACGCCTCCTCGGCGGCGGACTCGGCGGCGCGTACCTCGTCGAGCAGCGCCTTGGGTGCGGCCGGCAGGGGCAGGCCCAGCCGGACCGGCGCGTGGCCGCCCAGCGGGCCGACGACACCGGCCGTCCCGGTGGCCTGCCGCCCGTCGCTCCACCGGGCCAGCACCAGGTCCGCGTCGTCGACCCCGGCGGGCGGTTCGGTCCGGCGGGACAGCGCGAGCGCCCAGGCGGCGAAGAGCAGGTTCGCGACGCCGACGCCGGCCTCGCGCGCGGCGGCGCTCAGTGCCGCGGCGGGCAGGGTCGCGGTGCCGACCTCGGCCGGGTCGTCGCCGTGCGGGGTGACCAGCCGCGCGGCCGGCGCGGCGGGTGCGCCGAACGGGTCGGCCTCCTGCCGCTGCGACAGCTGCCACTCGGTGACGTCGAGGAACTGCAGGGCGTCGGGGTCGTCGGCCAGCCGGCCGTCGGCGTACGCGCGGGCCAGGTCGGCGAGGACGAGCCGCAGGCTCGCCGGGTCGGCGATCAACGGTGTGGCGGCCAGCTCCAGGGCGTCGTCGGTGACGGTCACCGACAGCTCGCCCTGGGCGCCGACGACGACGCTGCGGGCGTCGTCGACGTCCTGCAACGGCACCCGCAGCCCGGGGTGGTGCACCAGGGCCAGGCGCAGCGCCTCGTGCCGGGCGACCACCGCGTCCAGGGCGGTCTGCAACCGGGCCCGGTCCAGCGGGCGGTCGAGCAGCACCCGGGCGCGGACCAGGTCCTGCGCCCCGGACCAGGCCAGCCGCTGGATCGGGGACAGACGGTAGCCGTTCACACCACGCTCCGGTTGAGGTAGAGGTCGGACATGGCGACCAGGATCTGCCGGTCACCGCTGAAGGGTTCGCGACCGTGGGTCGCGAGGAAGTTGTCCACCACCAGTACGTCGCCGCGCTGCCAGGGAACCGACACCGCGTGTTCCCGATACAGGTCCCGGATGCCGGCCACCACCTCGTCGGGGATCGGCTCGCCGTCGCCGTAGTAGGCGTTGCGGGGCAGCCCCTCGGGCCCGTACTCGCGCAGCAGGGCGGCCGAGACCTCGGCGGGCATGTTGGAGACGTGGAACAGGTGCGCGTGGTTGAACCAGACCGTCTCGCCGGTGCGCGGGTGGGTCGCCACCGCCTGCCGGCGGGCGCGGGTCCGCAGCCCGTCGCCGTCGAGCCAGGTGTACTCGGTGGCCGAGTCGGCGCAGTACTTCTCGACCTCGGCGCGGTCGGTCGTCTGGAACGCCTCCTGCCAGGGCAGGTCCAGGTGCGGGCCGTAGTTGCGCACGTAGCTGACCCCGTGCCGCAGGAACCGCTGGCGCACCTCGGCGGGAATGCGCGGGCTCACCACCCGCTCGCTGGCCAGCGGGGTCGCGCCGCCGCTGCCGGTGGCCGGCTGGGCGCACCAGAAGTAGAGGTGGGTGGGCCAGTTGTGCGAGTACGACATCTCGTGGTGCAGCGGGATCCACTGCTCGGCGTTGAACTCGGTGGAGGTGAAGACCTTCTCCGCGACCTCGTGCCGGGGCGCGGCGCGTTCCAGGTAGCCGAGCAGGTCCGGGCTGACCGCGCGGGCGGCCCGGCTGAAGTCGTCCGCCGTGGCCACCTCGAAGCCCCGGAAGAAGACCGCCCCGTGGGCGTCGAGGTCGCGCAGCAGCTCGTCGCGGCGCCCCGCAAGCCAGCCGGCCAGGTCGAGGTCCGGCACGGCGGCCTCCACCATCAGCACGAACGTGTCGTCGACCAGCACCCGGCGGGACACCGGCGAGGTGACCGCGCCGCTGCCCCGTCGGCGCGGCGCCGGCCCCGTCACGACCGCATCCCCGTGGCGGTCACGGTGGCGGCGGCCAGCTCGGGCGCGGCGACCGGGTCGGACATCGCGGTCAGGATGCGCCGGGGCGGCGTGAACGGCTCCCGGGCGTGCGCGGCCAGCATGTTCTCCACCAGCAGCACGTCGCCGCGCCGCCACGCGAAGGAGCGGGTCTCGGCCGCGTACGCGGCGCGCAGCTCGGCCAGCACGTCGTCGCCGATGGGCGTGCCGTCGCCGTACGCGGTCTGGTAGGGCAGGTCCTCCTCGGCCAGCGACGCGCGCAGCCCCGCGCTGACCTCCGCCGGCAGCGAGGTGACGTGGAAGAACAGGGCGTGGTTGAACCAGGTCCGCTCCCCCGTCACCGGGTGCTCCCGCACGGCGGGGCGGACCTGGCGGGTACGCAGCTGCTGCTCGCCGACCCACTCGACGTCGATCAGCGCACGGGCGCAGTACGCCTCGACCTCGGCCCGGTCGTCGGTCTGGAAGGCCGTCTGCCACGGCAGGCTGATCCCCGGCAGGTAGTTGCGCCGGTAGAGCACGCCCCGGCGCTCGAATCCGGCGACCGTCTCCGGGCGCAGCCGGGCGAGCACCCGGCGGCTGTCGGCCAGCGGGGTGCGCCCTCCGGCGGCGGGCTCGGTCTCGCAGTGGAAGACGATGCGCAGCGGCCAGTTCACCGTGTACGACTGCTCGTTGTGCAGCACGATCGGCTGGTCGGCCGGGTGCTCGGTGGAGGTGTAGACGCCCTCGGTCACCTCGCTGCGCGGCGACGAGCGCTCGCCGTAGCTGAGCACGTCGTCGGAGAGGGCGGCCATGACGGTGCGGAAGTCGGCCGCGCCGTCCACCGCGAAGCCACGGAACAGCACGGCACCGGCGCGGTGCGCCAGCTCGTCCACGGTGGACCGGTTGCCGGCCAGCCAGGCGGCCAGGTCCACGTCGGGCACGTTGGCCTGGACGAGGGCCGGCAGGGGCCCGCCGGGCCAGTCGGGGCGTACGTCGACCAGGGACCGTTCGCGGCCGCGGCGCGGGATCACCGGCGCGACCGGGGTCTGCTCACTCATCTCTCGTTCCCCCCAGGGTGTGGGCACATCGGGCGAGGCTGCGCCGGGGATCGGCGGCCGCGCCGCGTAGGAATGCGGTGAAGCGGCGGTGCCACGTGTCGACCAGTTCGCCGTCGAAGCGGTCGGTGCGGTAGGTCCAGAGCGCCTCCAGCCCGTCGCGGCGCTCGTCGAGCCAGAGGGTCAGGTCGAGCCGGGCGGTGTCGGGGGTCAACTCCACCCCGACGAACTCGCCGCCGGAGGCGTCGACGTGCCGGGCCGCCGGGGCGTTCTGCACGCCGAACGCGAGCTGGACCAGCGGGTTGCGGCCCGGTTGCCGGGCCGGGCGGAGCCGCTCGACGACGACGTCGAACGGCACGTCCTGGTGGGCGGCGGCGAAGAGGGTCACCTGGCGCGCCTCGTCCACCAGGTCGGCGAAGGACCGCTCCGGATCGGGCCGCAGGCGCAGGGGCATGGTGTTGACGAAGCAGCCGACGCTCTGTTCGGCGGCGACGCTGGTCCGGCCGGCGAAGGCGACACCGATCAGCACGTCGGTGCGGCCGGTCTCCGCGGCGACCAGCGCGGCGAAGGCGGCCAGCCCGACCATGTGCAGGCTGGCGCGGCTGGCGCGGGCGAGGTCGCGGACGATGGCGGCGGTGTCGTCGTCGATGCGGGTCCGCAGGGCGGCCCCGCCCGGGGAGCGGTCCGCGCGGGGCGGCGTGGCGGCGGCGGGCAGGTCCAGGACCGTCGGCGCGTCGCGCAGCGCGGCGACCACGGCGGCCACGGCCTCCCGGCCGGCCGGGGCGGCCAGCCAGTCCCGCTGGGCCACGGCGAGTTCCGCCGGGCCGGTCGCCGGACCGGCCGGCCACGGCGAACCCGCCCCGGCGCCCGCCGACTCGGCCTCGCAGGCGCGGCCCAGGTCCCGCACGATGACGCTGAACGACCAGTCGTCGCAGACGATGTGGTGGGCGACCAGGAGCAGCGCCGCCCGCCCGTCGTCGGCGGCGACCAGTCGGGCGCGCAGCAGCGGGCCGGTGGCGAGGTCCATGGGGGTACGCGCCTCGACGGCGGCGAGCTGGTCGAGCTGCTCGTCCAGCGGCACCCCGGCCCGGGGCGGGGCGGCGACCAGCGGGATGTCGAGGTCGTCGCGGACCCGCTGCACCGGCCCGTCCGGGGTCGACGGGAAGACGGTACGCAGCGCCGGATGCCGGGCCACCACGCGGCGCAGTGCCCGGCCCAGCGTCCCCGGGTCGGTCCCCGGCGGCAGCCGGACCGCGAACGACACCAGGTAGGAGGTGTCGGCCGGGTCCAGCTGGTGCAGGAACCACAGCCGGGTCTGCGCGGCCGAGAGGGGGGCCGTGTCCACGGGCGCCGCGGGCGGCGTACCGCCCGCCGACGGGTGCCCCGGCCCGGGTGCGGCTCCGGCGGTCGCGGTCCCGGCGGTGCCCGTGGTGGTGGCTCCGGCGGCCCGGCGCAGGTCGTCGAGGTGGCCGGCGAGCGCCTCCACCGTGGCGTGTGCGAACAGCGCCGCCGGGGCGACCGGCAGGCCCGTCGCGGCGGCGAGCCGGGTGGCGCAGCGTACGGCCAGGAGGGAGTCGCCCCCGAGGGCGAGGAAGTCGGCCTCCGCCCGGTCCACCGGCCGACCGAGCACGTCGCGCCAGACGGCGGCGACCGTGGCGGCGGAGCCGGCCAGCGGCGCGCCGTCGCCGTCGCTCGCGGCGGCGGCGACCTCCGGGGCGGGCAGCGCCGCCCGGTCGACCTTGCCGTTGGGGGTGGTCGGCAGGCGATCCAGCCAGACGACGGCGGACGGCACGAGCGGGGCGGGGACCGTCTCCCGCAGCAGGTCCCGCACGTCGTCGCGGCGCTGGCCGACGACGTAGCCGACGAGCAGCGGGTCGCCGCTCGGCCCGGTCCGCACCGCGGCGGTCGCCTCGCGTACGCCGGGCAGGGCGGCCAGCCGTGCGGCCACCTCGCCCAGCTCGATGCGGTATCCGCGCAGCTTCACCTGGTCGTCCATCCGGCCGAGGAACTGCAACTGCCCGTCCGGGCGCAGCCGGACCCGGTCGCCGGTGCGGTACATCCGCTCCCCCGGGCGGAACGGATCGGCCAGGAAACGCGCCCGGGTCTCCTCCGGCCGGTTGAGGTAGCCCCGGGCCAGCCCGGCGCCGGCCAGGTACAGCTCTCCCGGCTCCCCGGGCGGCACCGGCCGGCCGTCCGCGTCGAGCAGGTAGACGCGGGTGCCCGGCAACGGACGGCCGATCGGCGGGTCTCCCCCGTCGGCCGGCACCTCCGCCCAGGTCGAGTAGGTGGTGTCCTCGGACGGCCCGTAGAGGTTGCAGAGCCGGCGTACGTGCGGCCGGGCGAGCACCCGGGCGGCGAGCGCCGCGGTCAACGGCTCGCCGGCGAGGCAGACGGTGCGGACGCTGCCCGGCAGCGCGCCGGCCGCGAGCAGCTCGCTCATCGCCGACGGCACGGTGTTGACCAAAGCGACGGGCAGTCCGTCGGCGTCCGGCGCGGCCAGGGCCAGCGCGTCGCGGACGAGCACCACCCGACCGCCCCAGCAGAGCGGGCCGAAGAGCTCGAAGACGGACAGGTCGAAGCAGACGGACGTGGCGGCGAGCACGCCGCCCAACTCGACGTCGGTGAAGGTCTCCCGGGTCCAGTGCATGAGCACGGAGGCCGAGCGGTGCTCGACGGCGACGCCCTTGGGCCGGCCGGTCGAGCCGGAGGTGTAGATGACGTACGCCAGGTCGGACGGGTCGCCGGGCAGGCCGGGCCGGGCCGCCGGCCGGGCGTCGAGGTCGAGGCCGGGGTCGTCGAGACGCAGCGCGGCGTCGGCGAACCGGTCGGCGAGGTCGGCCACCGTCAGCACCAGTCGGGCCCCGGAGTCCTCGGTCATGAAGGCGACCCGGGCGGCCGGATAGGCGGGGTCCAGCGGCACGTAGCAGGCACCGACCTTGAGTACGCCCAGCAGCGCGGCCACGAGCCGGGGACTGCGGGGCAGGCAGACGCCGACGCGGTCCCCCGGGCGCACCCCCCGGTCCACGAGGAGCGCGGCCACCCGGTTGGCCGCCGCGTCCAGCTCGCCGTAGGTGAGGCTCTGCCCGTCGCACCACACGGCGTCGGCGTCCGGGCTCCGGTCGACCTGGGCCTCGACCATCCGGTGCAGGGTGTCGACGGCGGACGGTCGGACGGCGGAGCGGGACGGGGTGGGCCGACGGACCGGCCCGGCGGGGCGCGCGGGTGCGCTCACCGCGAACCGCAGACTGGCATGGCGCGTCCCATCGAGCACTCCCCCCAATACCGACGGTGATCGGTCGCGCGCCCGCTGCCAGGTCGACGACCGGAGAGGGTGACACATCGTGACCATGAGCCACCGGGCCATCGCTCTCCGCAGAGAGAGTCCACGACCGCCGATTCCACTGCCAAGATGTCTCCCAGGATTCGGGACACGAGTGGCGCCCGCGTGGAATCCCAGATCCGGCCGATCCCGCGGGTGACCGGGCCACCCCGACGGGCCCCACCACGGCAGACGTCCCGCCGCGCGGTCAACGGGTCCGATGCGGGCACCGGGCGACTGTCAGGTATCGGGCAGCTCCCCCGACCACCGGCGGCCGGTCGCGTCGGCGGCGTTCGCACCGGGACGGGAAAGCGCTTACCATCATTCATGCATCGACGGGATTGGATCGCTGGCGGCCTCGACGGGGTGGTCGCGCGCTCCTCCCGCCGCCCCGCGCCAGCCGAAGGAGCCACATGACGTCCCCCGACCCGCACAGACACCCCACCCGTCGACGCCTCGGCCTGGTGGCCACGGCCGCGCTGGCCCTCGTCGGCGCCGCCGTGGCCGTCGGTCCGCAGCCCGCCGCGGCGGCCACGGTCGACCCCAACGCCACCTACGTCCTCGTCAACCGGCACAGCGGCAAGGCCATGGACCTGTGGGGCTGGTCCACCGCCGACGGCGCGCCGGTCAACCAGTTCACCCGCAACGACCTGGCCGTGCAGCAGTGGCGGTTCGTCGACGTGGGCGGCGGATACCACCAGATCCGCTCGGCGCACAGCGGCAAGGCGCTGGAACTGCCGAGCGCCGAGGACGGGGTGCAGCTCGTCCAGAACACCGCCGCCAGCGGCAACACCCGGCAGCACTTCCGGCTCGCCGACTCCGACGGCGGCCACGTCCGCCTCGTCAACCGGCACTCCAACAAGGCGCTGGACGTGTGGCAGTGGTCGACCGCCGACGGCGCGATGATCTCCCAGTACCAGGACCTCGGCGGCGCCAACCAGCAGTGGCAGTTGGTCAACCTCGGCTCCGGCGGCACCGGCTGCGGCAGCGGAACGTTCCACGCCGAGGCGGTGCTCAGCGGCGGCACCTGGACCGCCCGCAACGGCGCCAGCACGGTCTACACCGGAAGTGACATGCGCGCCGCCGTCCAGGCCGCCGTGAACAGCCTCGGCGCCGGGCGGACCAGCAAGCAGCGCGTCGTCGTCCGCGGCTCCGGCCCGATCAGCGCCGGCTCACGGATCTCCCTGCCCAGCCACACCGCGATCGACGTCTGCGGCACCATCAACGTCACCGGCTCGGGCAGCGGCGACCAGGCGCCCATCTACTCCCGCGGCACCACCGACGTCGAGGTCGGACACCTCACCGTCACCGGCTCCCCGCTCTACGGGATCTTCCTGCGCAACGTGACGAACGTCGTCCTCGGCCGCATCGACATGCGGCTGGGCGGCGGGCTCGGGATCCGCATCGACAACCGCGGGGACACCAGCCAGTGGACCCGCAACGTCCGCATCGACAGCGCGTACGTCTCCGGCGCCAGCTCCCACGCCGTCGAGACGTACGGCGTGGACGGGCTGACCATCGGCACCGTCACGGCGCGCGACGTGGGCGAGTCCGGACTGCTGCTCAACCAGACGATCAACGCCACGGTCACCACCGTCGACGCCGAGAACGCCGGCGCCGGCACCGGGTACGCCGCCTTCCGGATGGCCAACCGCAACGGGCGCGTGGGCTCCGGCTACCCGACCAACATCCGGGTGGGCACCGTCCGGGCGCGCGGCGGCGGCCGGGGGATCTTCTGCGTCTCCGAGTCCGGCGGCGCCGTCATCGACCGGGTGGACATCGCCAACACCGGCAACAACGCGGTCCTGATCGAGAACTGCCAGAACGTGGACATCGCGGCCAGCGGCGGCACGATCAGCGGCGGCGGCGAGGTGCGGCTGGCCGAGCGCACCGAATTCCCGGGCAACCGGGACATCACGCTGCGCAACTTCACGCTGGTGAACAGCCGGATCGTGGAGAACCCCTGCGCGGACAACCTGAGCATCAGCAACGTCGGGCTGAGCAACTCCACGATCGTCCGGTGCTGACGGGGCGGCCCCGGCGCGCTCGCCGGGTCGCTCCCGCCGTCCGGCGTCGACGGTCGACGCGGCGCCGGACGGGTCGGACGGGGCACGGACGCCGCGCGGGCGACCGTGCCCCGTCCTCCCGCCCTGGGCGCTCCCGGCCCCGAGGGGGGCGGGACCGGGAGCGCCCGGACGGAGCGCGTCGGTCAGCCCGCGACGGAGCGGAAGACCGGGTAGTAACCGCCGGACTGGCCGGCCGCGGTCGGGTGGTACGAGATGCCGAGGTTGGCGAAGTTGAGGGCGTGCAGCCACTTCGTGCCGGAGCTGCACAGCTGGTGCCCGACGAACTGCGACCGCACGTCGGCGAACTTGAAGCCGGCGGCGACGGCGGCGGTGCGGGTGAGGTCGTCGACCAGGTTGATGCCCTCGTTGATCTTCGTCCGGGAGGTGGCGCTCAGCCCGATGCAGGTGGTGCCGAGCTGGTAGAAGACCGGGTAGCCGACGACCACCACGCGGGCGTTCGGCGCCCGGGTCTTGATGCCGTTGTAGACGTTGCGCAGCAGGCCGGGCAGCTGGGCCCGGGCCTTGTCCTGGGCGGCCTGCACGGCGGCCACGCACTGCGTGGTGCCCTGGAGCACGCAGGTGGACATGATGTTGGCGAAGCCGACGTCGTTGCCGCCGATCGTGACGCTGACCAGGGTGGTGGTGGAGCTCAGCGCCGACAGCTGCGTGTTGATCAGGCTGGTCGTGGTGGCGCCGGAGCAGGCGACCGAGCGGTACGACGCAGGCTTGATGTTGGCCGCGTACAGCGCCGGGTAGGCGTTGGTGCTGCGCTGACAGGAACCGCTCTCGCTCGTGTAGCTGCCGGCGCCCACGCCCGAGGCGTACGAGTCACCGAGCGCCACGTAGCGGTCGGTGGCGGCGGCCTGGGCGGGGGCTGCCATGGTGAGGCTGACGCCGAGAGCCGTGGCCAGGCTCAGGGCGAGGGAAACGAGACGGGTTCTCCGCACGTCGCAACTCCGGGGGTATGAGGAATCGAGTGCGAGATTGATATCACCGAATATTCGTCAACGAAAGATCTTGCCGGAACATATAGGGGTGCCGGTAAGGACCTACCGGGTTCAGGCGCCGAAACCGTTGCTGCACAGGGGTCGTGTACGCCCCGGCCGGGGTTCCGGCCGCGGGGTGCCGCGAGTCGGGGCGTACGCGGACGGGGCGGAACCTCAGCGGGACGCGCCGCCCCCACCGGTGGCCGTCGCCACGAACATGGTCTGCACCTGATCGGCGGCGTCGAGCCCGGGCACGGCGTGCGCCCGCACGTCGACGAAGCCGGCCCGGCCCAGGGCGGCCCGCCAGCCCGCCACGTCCAGCAGCGGGGACGCCGGCACCCGCGGCTCGTCCTCCGCGTGCCGCCACCAGCCCTCGGCCAGGCCGAAGGTCAGCGTGTTGTAGTCGAGGCGGCTGGTCATCTCGTTGACCACGAGGATGCCGCCCGGCTTGAGCAGCGCGTGGCAGTGCCGCAGCGCGGCGGAGATCCGCAGGGTGGCGTGCAGGACGTTGCTGGCCAGCACGACCTCCATCGAGCCCGGCTCGAAGCCCTGGTCCTCGGGCGCGCCCTCCACGTTGTAGCGGGCGAAGTCGACGTGGGGGCGGTCGACGCCGAAGCGCTGCCGTCCCAGCCGCAGGAACGCGGGCCCCACGTCGGTGTAGAAGTACCGCAGCCGTTCCGTCCGGTCCGCCAGGGCGTCGAGCACCGGGCCGCTGGTGCCACCGGTCCCCGCGCCCACCTCCATGACGTGGGCGTAGGACCGCGGATAGCGCCGCAGGAACTGCCGGACGTGCTCGCGTACCCGGGCCGCGCAGAGCCGGTTGTAGAAGTCCAGCTGGACGTTGTCCCGGTAGATCGCGGAGACCAGGTCGGCGGAGCCGCCCGGGAAGAGCACCTCGTTGGCCGGCCGGTCGCCCCGCACCACCTCGACGAGCTGCGTCTGGCAGGCGACCAGCAGCGGCACGTACCCGGCGGCCTCCGGGTGCTCCCGACGCAGCGTCGCCGCCGCCGCGTCGACCGCGTCGTCCTCGGCGAGCCCGGCCGCCTCGGCGACCCGTCCGGTCACGGCGAGCCCGTCGCCCTGCCGACGCAGCAGGCCGGCGTCCGCCAGCAGGTCGAGCAGGGCGTCGCCGAGCCGCTGGTAGCCGGGAGCCACCGCGAGCCGGGCCAGGATCTCCTCCCGGCCGGCGACGGCCCCGGGGGCGGGCAGGACGCCCGCGGCGGCCAACCGGGCCGCCAGCAGCCGCCGCCCGAAGTCCGTCACCGCCTCGAAGGAGGTACGGAACCGCGCGTGGCGTTCCTGGTCCACGTCCACGAGCGGCTGCGGCGTCGCCTCGACGTCCGGTGCGGTCACGATGCGCCCTCCAGGTGCGAATCCGGCGGTGCCGGTCAGGTCAGGTGCGCGGCCACGGATGCCGCGGCACGGGGTACGGTCGGCCGGCCGGCGAGCTGCGCGGTCAGGTCCGCGAGCAGCTCCGCCCGCGCCGGCACGAGATAGAAGTGGTCACCGGGGAACGCCCGCAGCCGGAAGCCGCCGGTGGTCAGCTCCGCCCAGGCGGAGACCGACTCCTGGTCGCAGGCCGGATCGCCCGTGCCGAGGTACGCCGTGATCGGCGCGGACACGCGCCGCGGCGCACGCGGCAGGTAGCCGTGGATCAGCCGCAGGTCGGCCCGGAGCGCCGGTACGACCAGCTCCCGCAGCTTCGACGAGCGGAAGACCACCGGATCCACCTCGCCGAGCGCGGCGATCCGGACGAGGAACTCCTCGTCGTCGAGGTGGTCGGGGTGCTGGTCGATCCGGGTGACGTGCGGTGCCCCGTGCCCCGAGACGAACAGGAACTCCGGCACGACGCCGAACCGCTCCTCCAGCCGGACGGCCACCTCGTAGGCGACCGAGGCGCCCATGCTGTGGCCGAACAGGGCGAGGGGACGGTCCAGGTACCCGGTGAGCGCCTCGGTGACCCGGTCGGCGAGCACGTCCATCCGGTCGACGCACGGCTCGGAGAGCCGGTCCTGCCGGCCCGGGTAGCGGACGGCGAGCACGTCGACGGAGTCCGGCAGCCGCGCCGCCCAGGTCTGGAAGAACCCGGCCGAGCCGCCGGCGTGCGGCAGGCAGACCAACCGCAGGCCCGCGTGCGCGCCGCCCCGGAACACCCGCAGCCAGGGATCGCCGCCGGTCGGGCGGGGCAGGGACATCTGGGGCACTCTCCGGTCGCGCCGCTCAGTCCGACATCGCCACCAGCACCCGGCGGTCGCCCGTGTACGGGCGCCGGCCGTGCGCGGTGAGCACGTTGTCGATCAGCAGCAGGTCGCCGACCCGCCAGTCGACGTCGACCGCCGCCTCCAGGCCCCGGTCGCGGATCTGGGTGACGTACTCGTCGGGGATCGGGGAGCCGTCGGCGAAGGTCACCGACTGGGGCAGCTCGTCCGGGCCCATCACCTGGGTCATCACCCTGGCGATGTCGTCGTCCAGGCCGGCCGGGTGCCACTGGTCGGCCTGGTTGAACCACACCTCGGCCCCGGTGACCGGGTGCCGCAGGGTGGATTCCCGCAGCTGGACCACGCGCAGTCCGTCGGCGGTCCACTCCCAGGTGGCGCCGGCGCCGGCGAGGAACTCCTCGACCTCGTCGCGGCTGTCGGTCTCGAAGGTCTCCCGCCAGCTCTTGCCCAGCCCCATCCCGTCGTGCAGGTTCTGCTGGTAGCGCAGCCCACCGGCGAAGTCGGCGCGCAACTGCGGGTCCAGGGAGTCGAGCCACAGCTCGGCGTCGACGACGGGGGTGGCGCCGCCGGTCTCGGCGGCGATCTGGCAGAAGAAGAGCAGCCGGGCCGGCCACTGCGCCGCATACGACAGCTCGTTGTGCATGGAGATGGTGTACCGGGACGGGTACTCGGTGGAGGTGTAGACGTTGCGGCCCACCTTGGTGCGGGGCGAGTTGCCGTGCACGTACGCCAGTCGCCTCGGCAGCAGCAGGTCCATCACCGGGTCCAGGGTCTCCGGCCGCACCCCGAAGCCACGGAAGACGAGCGCCTTCTCGGCCGTGAGCACCTCCGCCAGGTCCAGCTCGCGCAGGTGGCCGACCAGTCCCTCGGCGCTCGGCGCGCAGCCGGCGCTCTCCGGGGTGATCTCCAACGGCTTCCAGCTCGCGTGCTCGTTCATTCCGGGGCTCCTCACCGTCCCAAGCTGTGCGATCCCTCCCAGGCTCTGCCGCTCCGCTATATTCCGTCCATATCGCCGCCGTCCCGGGTCGCGCGGCCCGCCCGCTCGGCGGCCTCCGCCCGCTCCGCCTCGGCCCGGGCCCGACCGCCGAAGCCGAGCACCGCGAGCACCGCGATCACCCCCATCGCCCCGCCCACGATCAGCATGGCCCTGGTGAAGCTCGTCGAGTCGAGCAGGAAGCCCGCGAACAGCGCCCCCAGCGAGTTGGCTCCCGAGCTGAGCAGCATGACGATCGAGCCGGCCCGCCCGCGCAGGTGGTCAGGTGCGCTCTGGAGCACGTACAACATCCCGGCCACGTTGCTGATGCCGGCGCCGTAGTGGATCAGGGCGAAGATCGCGCCGAGGACGACGAGTCCCGGTGCCAGCGCGAGTCCCGGTGCCAGCGCGAGCAGCGGCATCAGCACCGCCCAGGCGATGTTGACCCCCATGATGATCCGGCGGATCCCCCACCGGCTCAGGTAGAAGTTGCTGGTCATCGCGCCGGCCATGCCGAAGACGCTGTTCACCATCAGCAGCATCCCGACCGTGGCTGACGAGCCGCCCAGGTTCTTGACGATCACCACGATGCCCAGGCCCAGCACCTGGAACAGGATGTTGCTCGCCGCGAAGAGGCCGAGGGCGCGGCGCAGGTAGAGCTGGCCCCAGACGAAGACGAAGCCCTCCCGCACCCGGGTCAGCAGGCCACCGGGTTCGTCCGCGCGCGCCTTCGGCGCCTGCAGGTCCTGCCGCACGAACAGCAGGGTGACCAGCGAGATAACGTGCATCAGCACGGCGAAGCCGAACGGCGCCCAGCGGGTCAGCGCGTACAGCCCGGCGCCGGCCGGCTGGCCGAGGATGCTGGCCGCGTTGGCCCGCGACTCGTTCGCCGCCGTCGCGGCGCCGTACCTGTCGGCCGGGACCACGTTGAACACCGCGGCGCGTTCGGCCAGGGCGTAGCAGATGCCCAGGCTGGCCTCCACGAACGCGACCGCCATCAGGTGCGGCAGCCACACCGAGTCCCGGGCCACCGCGACCGCGACACTGCCGATCGCGACGATCCGCCCGACGTTGCAGAGCACCATCGTGCGGCGCCGGTCCCAGCGGTCGACCAGCGCCCCCGCCGGCAACTGGGTCACCAGGTTGGGCAGCAGCGCGGCGAAGGTCACCAGGCTGGCCGCCGTGGCCGAACCGGTCGACCAGAAGACCAGCAGGGTGTAGCTGATCGAGGTGGCCCGGGAGCCCAGGGCGGAGACCCCGGAGCCGACCCAGAGCAGCAGGAAGTCGCGGTTGCCGGTCAGGCGCCCCGGCTGCCGGGACGTGGCCGCCGGGTGCCCGACCGCGCTCACGACGCGGACCCGGCGGGGGTGGACCGGCACCAGTCGAGCACGGCCATCGCGCTGTAGAGCTTGTTCTCCGCCTGCTGGAAGGCGATGCTGGCCGGCCCGTCGAGCACCTCGGCGGTGACCTCCTCCCCCCGGTGCGCCGGGAGGTCGTGCATGAAGACCGCGTGCGGGCTGCGCCGCCATAGCTCCCGGTCCACCTGGAACGGGGCGAAGTGCGTCCGCCAGTCGGGGTCGGGCTTGCTGGTGCCGGTGGTCTGCCACCGGGTGGTGTAGATGGCGTCCAGGTCACCCGGCAGGTCGTCCATGTGGTGTCGTTCGACGAGGTGGGCGCCGCAGCGCTGCGCCTGCTCCCGCGCGACCGCCGCGATCTCCGCCGGCAGCCCGTACCCCGTCGGGGTGCGCAGCTCCAGCTCGACGCCGGGGAAGCGGGTCAGCGCCAGGGCCAGGGCGGTGGCGGTGTTGTTCGCCTCGCCCAGGTAGAGCAGCCGCAGGTGTTCGATGCGGCCGAAGCGCCGCAGCAGGGTGGTCAGGTCGGCCAGCGCCTGCGTCGGGTGCTCCTCGGCGCTCATCGCGTTGATCACGGCCATCCGGTGCTGGCGCGACCAGTCACGCATCTCCCCCGGGTCGGCGGCGGTCCGCGCCACCAGCACGTCGAGCATGCCCGACAGCACCCGGCCGGTGTCCTCGCTGGTTTCCCCGGTGTTGACCTGGAGGTCGCCCGGCCCGTACTGGATGGTCTTCGCGCCGAGCCGCAGCGCGGCCACGGTGAACGCGGTCCGGGTCCGGGTCGACGTCTTCACGAAGTAGGTGCCGACCACCCGGTCGGCCAGCGGGCTGGCGGACTCGCCGGCGGCGAACCGCGCCCCCCGGGCCACGATCGAGTAGAGGTCGTCGTCGGTCAGGTCGCGGATCGACACCAGGTGCCGCACCTGCCGGGTCGGTGGGTCGGTGACCGTGGCAAGGATGCTCGGTACGGTCGTCATCACATTTCCTCCGTCAGTGCGGTGTCGGACGCCAGCCGCGACACGACCTCGTGGCCCTGGTCGCCGTTGGTCAGCAGCACCAGCCCGGAGCCGTCGGGCACCCGGCCGGCGGTGAGCGCCTGGTAGCCGGGGATGCGGCCCCGGTGGGTGAACTCCACCCGTGTCCCGGCGGGCCCGTCGATGCGGTCCACCATGCAGCCGAGTCCGAAGACGCCGCCCGTTCCGGTGGTCAGTTGCGCCACCGCCAGCTCCCGGCTCAGCAGGGCCGGGTCGCCCCGGTACGCGAGGTGGATCTCCCTGACGAGCTGGGCCAGGTCGGTGGCGGTGGTCCAGAGGCCGGCCGCCGCCAGGTCCGTACGCACCTGCCAGCCGCCCGGGAGCGGCTCACCCCGCTCGTCGTGCCCGACGGCCACCGGCCGGCCGGACGTCTCCGGGAAGCTCTGGTCGAAGCTGCTGCCGGTCATCCCCGCCGGCGCGAAGACCAGCTCGGCCATCAGGTCGGCGAAGGGCGTCGCGGTGACGTCCTCCATGAGCTGCTGCACCACCACGAAGTGGCTGTTGCGCTCCACCGCCACCGCGTCGGGCGCGTCGAGCGCCCGGACCGGACCGGTGGGCACGCCCCGGCCGTGCAGCACGTCCGACAGGCTCGGCACCGGGCCACCACGCGGGTGTCCGGTGCTGCCCGTCGGGGTCAGCCCGGCGACGTGGGAGAGCAGCTGCCGCAGGCTCACCGGCCGCTCGGCCGGCAGCTGCCAGCCCTTCAGGTACGCGTTGACGTCCGTGTCGAGCTGGAGCTGCCCGCGCCCGACAAGGACCAGCGCGCCCACCGCGGTGACCAGCTTGCTGACCGAGCCGACCTGGAAGATGGTCGCCGGGGTCACCGGGGCGTCGCCGCCGGCCGCGCGGTGCCCGGCGGCGCGGACCTCCACCACCTCGCCGTCGGCGAGCACGGCCAGCGAGGCGCCGGGCACCCGGTGGGCGGCGAGCAGCGGCTCGACCGCCGGCAGCACCGGCACGGCCCGCGCCACGCCGGCGCGTACCGCCGGACCCGCCGCTTCGACGGACGCCGCCGCCCCGGTCGGGGTGAGCGAGGCGGCCAGCTCGGCCAGGGTCCGGTCGAGCATCGCCGCCCGCAGCGTCAGCGGAACTCCGGCCTGCCGGGCCGCCGTGACCACCGGTACGACCAGCAGCGAGTGCCCGCCCAGGGCGAAGAAGCGGTCGTGCCGGCCCACCCGGTCGATCTCCAGGACCCCGGCCCAGATGTCGGCGATCAGCTTTTCCAGACCGGGGCGGGGCGGGGTGTGGTCGGCCGTCCCGGCAAGGTCCACCGGGGGCAGCGCCCAACGGTCGACCTTGCCGTTGGCGTTGAGCGGGATGGCCGGCACCGGGACGAAGACGCTCGGGACCAGGTGGCCGGGCAACCACCGGGCGCAGTGCGCGGCCAGGTCCGGCGCGTCGCCGACGTGGTAGGCCACCAGGCGGGGTCCGCCGGCGCCCGTCGACTCGACGGTCACCACCGCGTCCCGCACGCCCGGATGCGCCACCAGCACCGCCCTGACCTCGCCGGGCTCCACCCGGTGGCCCCGGATCTTCACCTGGTCGTCGACCCGGCCGAGCAGGTCGAGCTGCCCGTCCGGCAGCCAGCGGCCCAGGTCGCCGGTCCGGTACAGCCGCCCGCCGTCCGCGCCGAACGGATCGGGCACGAACCGGTCGGCGGTCAGGTCCGGCCGGCCGGCGTAGCCCCGGGCCAGGCCGGGGCCGCCGAGGTGGACGTGGCCGACCACGCCCACCGGCACCGGTTGCAGGTCGGCGTCGAGGACGTACGTGCGCATCCCGGCCAGCGGCCGGCCGATCGGGGCCACGTCGGCCGGCAGCGGCCCGGTGACCGGGTACCGGCTGACGGCCACGGTCGCCTCCGTCGGCCCGTACTCGTTGAGCAGCACGCTGCCCGGCGCGAGCGCGTGCCAGCGGTCGCAGACCTGCCGGGTCAGCGCCTCGCCGCCCAGGACCAGCAGTGAGGTCAGGGCCGCCGCCTGCTCCGCGTCGAGCTGGCGGGTCAGCAGGTCGAGGTGGCCGGGGGTCAGCTTGACGAAGCTGAACGGGCCGGCGTCGGCCAGCCTCGGGCCCAGCTCGTCCAGGCCGGCGTCGGGCGGCAGCAGCCACAGCCGCTGCCCGGTGACCAGCGGCGCCCAGATGCTGGTCACCACCATGTCGTACGCGACCGACGAGAAGAGCGCGGCGCCGCCGGTGCGGTCGGCGATCAGCTCCTCGGCCGCCCAGCCGAGATAGTTGGCGAGGCTGCCGTGGGTGATCTGCACGCCGTTCGGCCGGCCGGTCGAGCCGGAGGTGAAGATGACGTACGCGAGGTGCTCCGGGTCGGGGCGGCCGGTCGGCGGGTCGGCGGGCAGCGCGGCGATCCGCTCGGCGTCGCGGTCGAGCAGCACCAGCTCGACGCCGGTGAGCCGGTCGGCGTGGCCGGCCGAGGTCACCACCACCGTCGCCCCGGCGTCGGCGAGCATCGCGGCGACCCGCTCGGCCGGGTGCCCCGGGTCGATCGGCAGGTACGCGCCGCCGGCCCGCCACACCCCGAGCAGGGCGGCGACGAGGTCGACGCCCCGGTCCAGCAGCACCCCGACGACCCGCTCCGGGCCGATCCCCGCCGCACGCAGGTGGTGGCCGATCCGGTTGGCCGCCGCGTCCAGCTCGGCGTAGGTCGTCCCGTCGACGGCCTCCGCGTCGGGGGTGGCGGCGGCCCGCGCCGCGACCCGGTCCGGGACGAGGTCGACGCATCCGGGCGCGGTCGAGGCGTTCCAGCCCACCAGCACGTCGTCGCGTTCCCCGGCGGGCAGGTACGCCGCCCGGGGGTCGCCGTCGGGGTCGGCCACCATGGCCTCCAGCACCAGCCGGTACATGCCGCCCAGCCGCGCGGCGTCGGCCCGGCCCATGGCGTGGCTGTCGGTGCTCAGTTCGAGCCGGCCGGCGCCCGCGGCGACGGCGAGCGCGAACTCGGAGGTGCTCGCGCCGATCCGCTCCACGGGCGCGGTGCGCCCGCCGTCGACCTCGGTGAAGTCGAGGTAGCTGAAGTAGACGTCGGTGAGGCCGGCGCCCCGGCCGGGGGTGCGGATGGCCGGCGCCGGGTAGCGGCGGTGCGGCCACAGGTCGGCCTCGCGGGCGTGCACCCGCTGGACGAGTTCGCGCCAGCTGCCCGCCGTCCGGTCGTGCGGGAACGGCAGGGTGTTCAGCGACATGGCGTAGACCCGCTCGCTGCCCACCACGTCGGGGCGGGTGTTGCAGACCAGCCCGCTGTAGAAGGCCGGCTCGTCGGTGAGCTGGCTGAGCACCTTCAGGTGCGCGGCGTGCAGCACGGCCTTGAGCGAGACCCGGGCCGCCGAGGCCAGGGCCCGCAGCCGCGGCTCCAGGTCCGCGTAGGACACCACCTCGGTGTACGGCTCCCGGGCGGCCGGCGCGGGCGGCGCCCACGCGGCGGGGAGCCGGAACCTCGGGTGCCGCTCGACCACGTCCTGCCAGTACCGCTGGTCGGCCGCCGAGTCCAGGGCGCGCAGCTCACCGGCGACGAAGTCGGCGAAGCGCACCCCGGGCGGGGCGGCGACGTCGGGCTCCGCGCCCGCCCGCCGCGCGTGGTACCGGTCCAGGATCTCCATCACCAGGGCGTGCAGGCTCCAGCCCTCGATGATGACGTGGCAGATGGTGAGCACCAGCCGCCAGCTCCGGTCGGTCTCCAGGCACACGGTGAACCGCAGCAGCGGCGCCCGCTCGACGTCGAACAGCTCGGCGTACTCCTCGCCGACGAGCCGGCGCACCAGGGCCGTCCGGTCCGCCTCGGCCAGCCCTCGCAGGTCACGGGTCTCAACTGGGACGTCCACCGCGCGGTGCACCAGCTGCATGGGCACCGAATAGCCGCTCGTGTCCACCGACGTACGCAGCACGTCGTGCCGGGCCACCACCTCGTCGACGGCGGTCCGCAGCGTCGCCAGGTCGAACGGCTCGTCGTCGGGGATCAGGAACGAGACGACGTTGTGGTAGTGGTTCTGGCCGTTGTCGGCCAGCATCTCCAGCAGCATCCCCAGCTGCACCCGCGACAGCGGGTACGCGTCGTCCAGCCCGGCCGGCAGCAGCGGCAGGTCGGCGGGGGCGACCAGCTCGAAGGGCTCGACGGGGCGGTCGGTCGGCGCCGGCGCGTCCCGGCTCGCCAGCACCTCGCCCAGCGCCCGGACGCTCGGGTGCCGGAAGATGTCCGCGACCGTCACGTCCAGCCCGGCCGCGCGCATCGTGCCGGCCAGCACCAGCGCCGTGATGGAGTGCCCGCCGAGGTCGAAGAAGCCGTCGGTGACGCCGACCGCCGGCAGGCCCAGCACGTCGGCCCAGACGGCGGCCACGCGCTCCTCCAGCGGGCCCGCCGGGGCGACGAAGTCCCGGCCCGCCAGCGTCGCGCCGGTGGGGGCGGGCAGCGCCCGCCGGTCCAGCTTGCCGCTGTTGTTGCGCGGCAACTGTTCCAGCAGCACGAACGCCGACGGGACCATGTACTCCGGCAGGCGGTGCCCCAGCCGCTCGCGCAGCGCGGCGACCTGCGGCGGCTCCCCGCCGCCGGCCACCAGGTATGCGGTCAGCCGGGGATCGGCCGGGTCGTCCGCGCGCAGCACGACGACCGCCTCCGCGACGCCGGGCAGCGCGGTCAGCGCCGCCTCGATCTCGCCCGGCTCGATCCGGTAGCCCCGCAGCTTCACCTGGTCGTCGAGGCGGCCGAGGAACTCCACGCTGCCGTCGGGCAGGCGGGTGGCCAGGTCGCCGGTGCGGTACATCCGGCTGCCGGCCGGGCCGTACGGGTCGGGCAGGAACCGCCGGGCGGTCAGGTCGGGCTGGTTGAGGTAGCCGCGGGCCACCCCGTGCCCGGCCAGGTACACCTCGCCGGGCACCCCGATGGGCGCCGGGTGGCCGTACTGGTCGAGCACGTACATCCGCACGCCGGACAGCGGCCGGCCGATGCGGCTGCCCACGCCCGGTGCCAGGTCGGCCCGGGTGATCCGGTGGTAGGTGGAGTAGACGGTGGTCTCGGTGATGCCGTACATGTTGACCAGCGCCGTACGGGCCAGCCCGAGGCGGGACGCCCACGGGGCGAGGTCGGCGAAGTCGAGCTTCTCCCCCGCGATCACCACCGCCCGCAGCGACAGCTCCCGGATCCCCGGGGCGTCCTCGGCGGCGAGCCGGACCAGCCCGCGCAGCGCCGTCGGGGTCTGCGCCAGCATGGTGACCCGCTGTGTGACCAGCAGGTCCAGCAGGTCCTGCGGCACCCGGGCCACCTCGCGGGGCACCACCACCAGCCGGCTGCCGTGCAGCAGCGCGCCCCACAGCTCCCAGACGGAGACGTCGAAGGCGTACGAGTGGAACAGCGCCCACACGTCGGTCTCGTCCACCGCGTAGTGCTCCTGCGCGGCGTCGAGCAGGCGCAGCACGTTGGCGTCGCTCACGCAGACGCCCTTGGGCCGGCCGGTCGAGCCGGAGGTGTAGATGACGTAGACCAGGTCGTCGGGGTCGCGGGCGATCCCCGGATCGGTCTCCGGGTGCCCGGCCAGGTCGCCTGCGTCCAGCAGCACCCGCCGCCCGTCGAAGCCGGCGAGCACCTCCGCCTGCGCGGAGGTCGTCACCACGGTCCGCGCCCCGGCGTCGGCCAGCATGTAGCTGAGCCGTTCGGCGGGCTGGGCCGGGTCCAGCGGCAGGTACGCCGCGCCGGCCTTGAGCACGCCGAGCAGCGCGGGCACCAGGTCGGCGTCCCGGTCGAGGCAGACCCCGACGACGGTCTCCCGGCCGGCGCCGGCCGCGCGCAGGTGGTGCGCGAGCCGGTTGGCGGCGGCGTCGACCTGGGCGTACGTCAGCTCGACCGCGCCGGCCACCACCGCCACCGCGTGGGGGTCGCGGGCCAGCTGGGCCCGGAACAGCTCGACCATGGTGCCCGTGACCGGCTCGTCCGCGCCCTGGTCGGTGACGCCGAGCAGCCGGTCCCGCTCTCCCCCGGGTACGCAGACCGCCTGGCAGTCGCCGTCGGGGTCGGCGACCATCGCCTCCAGCACCGCGCGGTACATGCCGGCGATCCGGTCCAGGTTGGCCTGGCTGACCTGCCCCGCCCGGGCGGAGAGCGCGTAGCGGCCCCGCTGGGCGAAGCAGGAGAGGTCGAACTCGGTGGCGCCCTCGCCGGCGGCGCCGGTGACCACCGGGCCGGATCCGTCGCCGCCCTGTGTCGCGCGGGTGAAGTCCTGGTAGTTGAACAGGACGTGCAGCAGCCGGTGGCCTGCCTCGCGCTGCATCTCCGCCAGCGGGAACCGCCGGTGCGGCCACAGCGCGACCTCCCGGTCGAACACCGCGGCGACGAGGTCCCGCCAGGTGCGGGCCGACCGGTCGTACGGGAACGGCACCGTGTTGAGGTACATGCCGTGCACCTCGTCGGCGCCGAGCACCTCGGGCCGGGCGTCGCAGACGAGGCCGGCGTGGAAGCCCGGCTCGCCGGTCAGCTGGCTGAGCACCTTCAGGTGCGCGGCGTGCAGCACCGCCTTCACCGACACGTCGGTGTCGCGGGCCAGGGCACGCAGCGCCTCGTCCAGGTCGGCGAAGTCGACAGTGGCGTCCACCGTGGCGTCCGGCGCGTCCGGCTCGCCCCAGCCGGCGGGCGGGGTGAACGGGGCGCGTCCGTCCCACACCGACCGCCAGTGCTCCCGGTCTGCGGGCGACTCCAGCGCGGCGGTCTCGGCGGCGATGAAGTCGGCGTAGCGCACGGGCGGCACGGCGGCCGGCGTCGGGGTGCGGCCGTCGGCCAGCTCGGCGTAGCGGTCGAGCACCTCGGTGACCAGCCGCGCGCTGCTCCAACCCTCGGTGACGGTGTGGGAGATGGTGAAGGTGAACCACCAGCTCTCGTCGCTGTCCACGTGCGCGGTGACCCGCAGCAGCGGCGCGGTGGCGACGTCGAACGGGCGGGCCCGCTCGGCGGCGATGAACTCCGCGAAGAGCGCGGCGTGCCGCTCGGCCGGGACGCCCCGGCCGTCCTCGACGCGCACGTCGGGTTCGGCGTGGGCGTGCACGAGCTGCATCGGCACCGAATAGCCGACCAGGTCGAACGACGTGCGCAGGATCTCGTGCCGGGCCACCACGGCGCGGACCGCGCCGCGCAGCGCCTCGGCGTCGAACGGCCGCCCGTCGCGGACCTGGTGGGCCAGGACGCTGTGGTAGACCGCGCGGTCGCCGCTGACGGCCGACTCCACAAGCATGCCGAGCTGGGTGCGCGACGCCGGGTAGGCGTCGACCAGGCCGCCGGGCAGCCTGGCACGGTCGGCGGCACCGACCAGCGCGTACGGGGCGACCGGGCGGAACTCGTCGGTGTCGGCGTCGGTCAGCGCGGCGGCCAGCCGGCGTACCGTGCGGTGGGCGAAGACGTCCCGCACGCTGGTGGGGTGCCCGGCGGCGCGCAGCGTGCCGACGAGGGTGACCGCGAGCATCGAGTCGCCGCCGAGGTCGAAGAAGCTGTCGGTGACGCCGACCCGGGCCACGCCGAGCACGCGCGCCCAGATCCCGGCGATCTCCTCCTCCACGTCGCCGGTCGGGGCCTGGTAGTCCCCGGTGGCGTACGCGCCGGTGCCGGGGGCCGGGAGCTGACGCCGGTCGACCTTGCCGTTCGGGTCCTTGGGGATGGCGTCGAGGGTGACGTAGGCGGCCGGGACCATCGCCTCGGGCAGCGCGGCGAGCAGCCGCTCCCGCAGCCCGGACGGGGTCGGTGCGTCGCCGGGGGCCGGCAGCACGTACCCGACGAGGGTGCGGCGGCCGTCGTGCTCGCGGACGGCGGCGACGGCGTCGGCCACGCCGGGGCAGCCGCGCAGGGCCGTCTCGATCTCCCCGAGTTCGATGCGTACGCCGTGCAGCTTCACCTGCGAGTCGATGCGCCCCAGGAAGTCGACGGTGCCGTCCGGCCGCCACGCCGCCGCGTCCCCGGTGCGGTACAGCCGGGACCCGGGCGGGCCGTACGGGTCCGGCACGAACCGCGAGCCGGTCAGCCCCGGCTGGCCCAGGTAGCCCCGGGCCAGCCCCGTCCCGCCGATGCACAGCTCGCCGGGCACGCCGACCGGCACGAGGTCGAGCCGCTCGTCGAGGACGTACAGCCGCAGGTTCGGGTGCGGGGTGCCGAGCGGCACCCGGGACAGCCCGGTCAGGGCGTCGGCGGTGCACGCCCAGCTGCTCACGTCGACGGTGGCCTCGGCCGGGCCGTACGTGTTGTGCAGCTCGCAGCCGGGCAGCGCGGCCAGGAACGCCCGCGCCACGTCGACGCCGATCTCCTCGCCGCCGACCGCCACCGACCGCAGCGACCGGCACCCGGCCAGGCCCTCGGCCAGCAGCGCCGGCAGCATCGACGGCACGAAGTGGACGGTGGTGACGCCCTCGCGGGCCATCAGCTCGCACAGGTACGCGGGGTCGCGGTGCCCGCCGGGGCGGGCCACCACGATCCGGGCGCCCGCCGACAGTGCCGCGTAGACCTCTCCCGGCGAGACGTCGAAGCCGATCTCGGTCTTCTGGAGCACGACGGCGTCGGCGCCCAGCCGGTAGACCCGCGCGCCGACGTGCCCGGTGCGGTTGACCAGGGCCTGGTGCGACAGCAGCGAGCCCTTGGGGCGGCCGGTGGAGCCCGAGGTGTAGATGACGACGCTGCCGTTGTCCGGGTCGGTGAGCGGCTCCGGGTCGGTCGGCGGCCGGTCGGCCCAGGCGTCCGGCTCGTCGAGCAGCACCACCGTGGCGTCGACCGGCGGCAGCTGCGCCCGCAGCTCGGCGGTGGTCAGCAGCACCGGGGCCGCCGCGTCGGCAAGCATGAACGCCAACCGCTCCGCCGGGTACGACGGATCCAACGGCAGGTACACCCCACCCGCCTTGTGCACCGCCAACATCCCCACGACCTGCTCCACCGACCGGTGCGCACACACCCCGACCAGGATCTCCGGCCCCACCCCCAGCGCTCGCAGGTGGTGCGCCAGCCGGTTCGCCCGGCCGTTGAGCTGCCCGTACGAGAACGACACGCCCTCGGCCGTGATGGCCACGGCGTCCGGCCGCCGCGCGGCCTGCGCCTCGAACGCCGCCGGCACGTACCCGCCGACCTCGACGGTCCGGCCCGGGGCGAACCGGGCGATCTCCTCGCGCTCCCCGGCCGGCAGGCGCGGCGCCGCCGCGTCCCCGTCCGGGTCGGTCACCATCGCCGTCAGCACCTCGCGGAACATCGCCCCGATCCGCACCAGGGCGGCCGGGTCGGCGGTCCGGCTGTCGCTGACCAGGCGGACGGTGCCGCCGCCCGCCCCGACCGACAGGCCGAACTCGGTGGCGCCCGGCCCGCCGACCTCGACCAGGTCCGTGCCGGGTGCCTCGGCCGCCGCGCCGCCGTCCTGCCGGGTCTCCACGTAGCCGAAGACGACGTCGATCGGCCGGGACCCGGCGTCGGCCAGCCGCGCCACGGCCGGCAGCGGGTAGCGCCGGTGCGGCCACAGCTCCACCTCGCGGTCGAAGACCGAGCGCACCAGCTCCCGCCACGTCCCCGCCGCGCGGGCGTGCGGGAACGGCAGCACGTTGATGTACATCCCGTGCACCCGCTCCGCGCCCCGCACCTCCGGCCGCGCGTCGCACACCAGGCCCGTGTAGAAGGCGGACCCGCTGGTGAGCTGGCTCATCACCGTCAGGTGCGCGGCGTGCAGCACCGCCTTGACCGAGGTGTCGGTGTCGCTGGCGAGCCGCCGGACGGCCGCGTCCAGGTCGTTGACGTCCACGGTGTACCGGCAGACCGTCGCCGCGCCGGAGCGGTCGCCGAAGGCGTCCGGGAGGGTGAGCTTGGGCCGCCCGGTCACCACCGCCCGCCAGTGCTCGGCCGTCTCCGGCGAGCGCAGCGCCGCCAGCTCCCCGGCGACGTGGTCGGCGTACCGGACGGCGGGAGGCTCGTCCTGCCTCGGCGCCTCGCCGCGGCTGCGCCGGGCGTACTCGCCGAGCAGCTCGGCGAGCAGGGCGTTGAGGTCCCAGCCGCCCGTCACCAGGTGACTCACGGCGAGGGTCAGCCACCAGGCCCCGGCGCCGTCGGCGTGCGCGGCGACCCGCAGCAGCGCGGCGTCCGAGTCCAGGTCGAAGGGGGTACGCCGCTCGGCGGCCAGGTGCTCGGAGTGATCAGCGGCCGGGTGCACGGCGAGCGGCACGGCGACGCTCGCGCGCACGAGCTGCATCGGCACCGAGTAGCCGGTCAGGTCGACCGAGGTGCGCAGCGTCTCGTGCCGGGCGACCAGCGCGTCGACCGTCGCCTGGAGCGCGCGGGCGTCGAACGGCCGCCCGTCGTCCACCCGGATCGACTGCACGATGTGGTACAGCGACCTGTCGGGATCCTTCTGGATCTCCACGGCCATGCCGACCTGCGCCTGCGTCGCCGGGTACGCGTCGACCAGCCCGACCGGCAGCCTGGCCCGGTCGGCGGCGTCGATCAGCGCGTACGGCTCGACGGGGCGAAAGGCCCCCTCCTTGGGGGTCTCGGCCTCGGCGAGGGCGGTGACCAGGCGGCGGATCGTGCGGTGCGCGAAGATGTCCCGCACGGTGACGTCGTGCCCGGCGGCACGCAGCGACCCGACCAGGGTCACCGCGGTCATCGAGTCGCCGCCGAGGTCGAAGAAGCTCTCGGTGACGCTGACCCGGTCGAGGTCGAGCACCCACGACCAGACGCCGGCCATCGCCGACTCCACCGGGCCGTTGGGCCGCTCGTAGCGGCCCCGGGCGTAGGACCGCGCGTCCGGCGCCGGCAGTTGCCGCCTGTCGACCTTGCCGTGCGGGTCCACGGGAACAGCGTCGATCGTGACGTACGCGGCCGGCACCGTCGCCTCGGGCAGCTCGGCGAGCAGCCGTTCGCGCAGCTCACCGGGGGTGGGCGCGGGCCCGCCGTCGGTGACGAGGTAGCCGACCAGGGTGCGCCGGCCGTCCTGCTCGCGGACGGCGGCGACCGCGTCGGTCACCCCGGGGCAGCCGCGCAGGGCCATCTCGATCTCGCCCAGCTCGATGCGTACGCCGTGCAGCTTGACCTGCGAGTCGATGCGCCCGAGGAAGTCGACGGTGCCGTCGGGCCGCCACGCCGCCGCGTCCCCGGTGCGGTACAGCCGCGATCCGGGCGCGCCGTACGGGTCCGGCACGAACCGCTGCGCGGTCGTTCCGGGCGCCCCGAGGTAGCCCCGGGCCAGCCCCGTCCCGCCGATGCACAGCTCGCCGCGCACCCCGACCGGCACCGGTTGCAGGTGTTCGTCGAGCACCCGGACGGTGAGGTTGGTGAACGGGGTGCCAAGCGGCACCCGGGTCAGCCCGGCCAGGGCCTCGGCGGTGCAGAGCCAGCTCGTGACGTCGACGGTGGTCTCGGCCGGCCCGTACGTGTTGTGCAGCTCGCAGCCGGGCAGCGCGGCCAGGAACGCCCGCGCCACGTCGACGGCGATCTCCTCGCCGCCGACGGCCACCGACCGCAGCGACCGGCAGCCGCCGATCCCCTCGGCCAGCAGCGCCGACAGCATGCTCGGCACCAGCTCGACGGCGGTGACGCCCTCGCGGACGATCAGCTCCCGCAGGTACGCGGGGTCGCGGTGCCCGCCGGGGCGGGCCACCACGATCCGCGCGCCCGCCGACAGGGCGGCGTAGACCTCGGCCGGGGAGACGTCGAAGCCGATCTCGGTCTTCTGGAGCAGCACCGCCCCTTCGTCGAGGCGGTTGATCCGCCGGCCGGCGTACGCGGAGCGGTTGACCAGCGCCCGGTGCGGCACGAGGACGCCCTTGGGCTGGCCGGTCGAGCCGGAGGTGTAGATGACGTAGCAGCCGCTGTCGGCGTGGGTGACCGGCTCGGGGTCGGTGGCCGGCTGGCCCGCCCAGGCGCCCGGGGCGTCCAGCAGCACGGTGGCCGCCTCGGCCGCCGGGAGCTGACCGCGCAGCTCGGCGGTGGTGAGCAGCACCGGGGCCGCCGCGTCGGCAAGCATGAACGCCAACCGCTCCGCCGGGTACGACGGATCCAACGGCAGGTACACCCCACCCGCCTTGTGCACCGCCAGCATACCCACGACCTGCTCCACCGACCGGTGCGCACACACCCCGACCAGGACCTCCGGCCCCACCCCCAGCCCCCGCAGGTGGTGCGCCAACCGGTTCGCCCGGGCGTTCAGGTCCCGGTAGCTGACGCGGGTGCCGTCGCAGGTGACCGCCACCGCGTCCGGCCGGCGCGCGGCCTGCGCCTCGAACGCCGCTGGGGCGTACCCGCCGACCTCGGCGGTGCCGCCGGACGACCAGCCCTCGACCTCGTCGCGTTCCGCCGCCGGGAGGCGGACGGCGACCGCGTCGCCCTCGGGGTCGGTCACCATCGCCGTCAGCACCTCGCGGAACATCGCCCCCACCCGGGCCAGCGCGGCGGGACCGAAGACGTGGCTGTCGCCGACCAGGTCGAGGAAGCCGCCGGCGGCGGTCACCTGGAGGGCGAACTCGGTGCCGCCCTCCCCGGCGATCGCCTCGAAGTCGACGGACTCGTCGGCCACCGCCCCGGCCCGGCGGAACTCGGTGTAGTCGAAGACGACGTCGATCGGGCGGGACCCGGCACCGGCCATCCGCTGCACCGCCGGCAGCGGGTACCGCCGGTGCGGCCACAGCTCCACCTCGCGGTCGAAGACCGACCGCACCAGCTCCCGCCACGTGCCGGCACCCCGGGCGTGCGCGAACGGCAGCACGTTGATGTACATGCCGTGCACCCGCTCGGCGCCCCGCACCTCGGGCCGCGCGTCGCACACCAGGCCCGTGTAGAACCGCCCCTGGTCGGTGAGCTGGCTCATCACCTTCAGGTGCGCGGCGTGCAGCACCGACTTGGGCGACACGTCGAGGGTCGACGCGAGCGCCCGCAGCTTCGGCTCCAGGTCCTGGTAGCTGACCCGGGTCCGCAGGCTCTCGCGCGGGCCGTCGGTGCGGCCCCAGCCGTCCGGCGTGGTGAAGCCGGCGTACGTGTCGACGACGCCCCGCCAGTACGCCTCGTCCTCGCCGCCCTTCAGCGCGGCCAGTTCGGCGGCGACGAAGTCGGCGTACCGGACGGCGGTCGGCTCCGGCGACTCGGGCACCATGCCGGCGCTGCGCCGCTCGTAGCAGCCGATCAGCTCGACCAGGAGGCTGTTCAGGTCCCAGCCGCCGGTGACCAGGTGGCTGACGGCGACGGTGAGCCACCAGCCCCGCTCGTCGGTGCGGTGGGCGGCGACCCGCAGCAGCGGCGCCGGCTGGTCCAGCGCGAAGGGACGGGCCCGCTCCGCGTCGACGTACGCCCGCAGCCGCGCCTCGACGTCGTCGCCGGTCAGCTCCGTCACCCGTACGTCGACGGGCGCCTCGGCGTGCACGAGCTGCATCGGCACCGAGTAGCCGGTCAGGTCGAACGAGGTACGCAGCGTCTCGTGCCGGCCGACCACGTCCCGCACGGCGGCCCGCAGCGCGTCGGCCGAGAACGGCCGTCCACTGTGCACCCGGAAGCAGCGCACGATGTGGTAGAGCGACTTGCCGGGGTCCTTCTGGATCTCCACGGCCATGCCTACCTGCGCCTGCACGGCCGGGTAGGCGTCCACGAGGCCGGCGGGCAGGGCGGCCCGGTCGGCGGCGGTCAGCAGGGAGAAGGGCGCGGCGGCCTGGAAGGCCGGGGCCGCCGGGGCGGCGTCCTTGGCGGAGAGGTGCCCGGCCAGGGCGGCGACCGTGCGGTGCACGAAGACGTCCCGGACGGCCACCCCGAAGCCGGCCGCCCGCAGCGCGCCGACCAGGGCGACCGCGCGCAGCGAGTCGCCGCCGAGGTCGAAGAAGCTCTCCCGGGTGCTGACCTGTTCGAGGTTGAGCACCTGGCCCCAGATCCCGGCGAGCCGGCTCTCCAGCTCGGTCTCCGGGGCGACGTGTGCCCGCTCGACGGGCACCGCCGCCTCCCAGAGGGCGGCGCGGTCGACCTTGCCGTTGGCGTTGAGCGGGATCGCCTCCACGGCGACGAACTCGGCCGGGACCATGTACTCCGGCAGGTGCTCGGCGCACCGCTGCCGGATCCGGTCGAGCAGGCCCGGGGTCGCCGGCGCGGACGGGCGGTAGAACGCCACCAGCCGGGCGTCGCCCTCGGCGGCCGACCCGGAGACCAGGGCGACCGCGTCGGCCACGCCGTCGGTGCCCTCGACGACCGCTTCGATCTCGCCGAGTTCGATGCGGTAGCCGCGGATCTTCACCTGGTGGTCGACCCGCCCGACGAACTCCACCGCCCCGTCGGGCAGCCGCCGCACCAGGTCCCCGGTGCGGTACATCCGCGCCCCGGCCGTGGTTCCGGCGGCGGTTGCGGTTCCAGATGCGGCTGCGGTTCCGGCAGCGGCTGCGGTCCCGGATGCGGCGGCGAACGGGTCGGGCACGAACCGCTCCGCCGTCAGCGCCGGCTGACCCGCGTAACCACGGGCCACACCCACGCCACCCACGTACAGCTCACCGACCACACCCACCGGAGCCAGATGCAGGTCCCGGTTCAGCACGTACATCGTCATGCCCGGCAGGGCACGACCGATCGGCACCACCGGACCCGCCTGCTCGGTCTCGACCGGGAAGATGCACGTGCCCACACTCGCCTCGGTCGGCCCGTACTCGTTGACCAACCCACCCGCACCCAACAACCCCAACCACCGGTTGGCGAGGGCCGCCGGCAACGCCTCACCAGCAACCACCACCACCGGCGCCAACGAACCCAACGCCTCATCCGACAACTGCCGACCAAGAATCTCCAGATGACCCGGCGTCAACTTCAAGAAACTGAACGGCCCCGACGACGCCAACACCGCACCCAACTCGGCCAGATCCACATCCTGACCCACCATCACCACACGCTGACCCGCCACCAACGGCGCCCACACATTCGGCACCTGCAAGTCGAACGCCACCGACGAGAACACCGCACAACCACCCGCACCACGCGACGCCAACTCACCCGCCGCCCACCGCACATGATTCGCCAATCCCCGGTGCGACACCTGCACACCCTTCGGCCGACCCGTCGACCCCGACGTGAAAATCACATACGCCAACCCGTCGAGGTCGATCGGTCCGGGCAGGGCCGCGCGCAGGTCACCGTCGGCCGTGGCCTCCTCGGCGCCGTCGTCCACGATCTCGTCCACCCGGAGCACGTCGACCCCGGCGCCGGCGAACCGGTCCGCGTACCGCTGCGAGGTGACCGCGACCCGGGCACCCGCGTCGGCGAGCATCGCGGCGATGCGGCCCGGCGGGTACGACGGATCCACCGGCACGAACGCCGCACCCGCCTTCCACACCCCCAGCATCGACGCCACCAGCTCCACACCACGGTCCAGCAGCACACCCACCACCGCACCGGCACCCACACCCCGGGCCGCCAGGCGCCGCCCGATCACGGCGGCGCGGGCGTCCAGGCCCGCGAAGTCGACCGACCGGCCGCCCGGCTCGGACACGGCCTCCGCCGAGGGTGCCTCGGCCGCCCGCGCCTCGAACTCGGCGAGCACCGAACGCGACACCGGCGCCACCGCCGACGCCCCGTCGGCCAGCACCACCGACGCCTCACCCGCCGGCAGACACGTCACCGACGCGTCACCGTCCACGTCGGCCACCATCGCCTCCAGCACCGCCCGGTACATGCCGCCGAGGCGCAGGACGTTGGGGTAGCTGACCTGGTGCGGCCGGGCCAGGATGTTGAGCACCCCGCCGAGGGTGGAGACGTGCAGGCCGAACTCGCCGCTGGCCTCGTAGATGGCGTCCTCGAAGTCGACCCGCTCGGTGTCGACCTGCTCGAAGTCGAGGTAGTTGAAGAGGATCTCGATCGGCCGGCGTCCGTCGCCCAGACGCTGCACGGCCGGCAGCGGGTAGCGGCGGTGCGGCCACAGCTCCAGTTCCCCGGCGAAGGTGTTGCGGATCAGCTCCCGCCAGGTACGCGCGCCCGCGTCGTGCACGAACGGCAGCGTGTTCAGGTGCATCCCGTAGACCCGGTCGGCGCCGGTCACCTCGGGCCGGCCGTGGCTGACCAGCCCGCTGGTGAAGACGGGCTCGGCGGTGAGCTGGCTCATCACCTTGAGGTGCGCGGCCAGCAGCACGCTCTTCAGCGACGTGTCGGTACGGCTGGCCAGCTCGCGCAGGTCGTCCATCAGGTCGTGCAGGGGGACGCGGGTGCCGCACTCGTACTCCGGGACCGACTCGTCCTCGCCCCAGCCGGCGGGCAGTTCGAAGACCGGGCGGGAGACGACGCCCTGCCAGTAGTCGCGGTCCTCGTCCGACGCCAGCGCCTCGATCTCGCCGGCGACGAAGTCGGCGTAGCGGACCGGGGGCGCCTCGAACGCCGCCGGTGCGCCGGTGTCGCGCAGGCTGCGGTAGTTGTCGAGGATCTCCATGAGCAGCGAGTGGTGGCTCCAGCCCTCGAGGATGCCGTGCGACATGGTCAGCACGAACCACCACGTGTCGTCGCGGCCGGCCGCCCCGGCGATGCGCATCTGCGGGACCTGGTCGGGGGTGAACGGCCGGGACCGTTCGGCGGCCAGGTACGCCCGCAGCCGGCTCTCGGCCTCCTCGTCCGTGCCGTCGCGCAGGTCGAGCAGCGTGACGTCGACGGGCACCTCGGCGTGCACGAGCTGCATCGGCACCGAGTAGCCGGTCAGGTCGAACGACGTACGCAGGATCTCGTGCCGCTCCACGACGGTCCGTACGGCCCGGCGCAGCGCGTCGCCGTCGAAGGCGTGCTCGTCGCGGATCGGGAACGCCGACACGTTGTGGTAGGTGCGCCGCTCCGAGTCGGAGAGCGTCACCACCAGCATGGCGAGCTGCACCTGCGCGCACGGGTACGCGTCGGCGAGCCCGGCGGGCAGCGTGGCCCGGTCGGCGTCGTCGAGCAGGCTGAACGGGACGACGGCCCGGAAGGCGGGCGCTACCTCCGCGTCGTCCCCGCCGGAGAGGTGCGCGGCCAGGGCGGCGACGGTGCGATGCACGAAGACGTCCCGTACGGAGACGGGGTGGCCGGCGCCGCGCAGCGCGCCCACGAGCGCGATGGCGCTGATGGAGTGCCCGCCGAGGTCGAAGAAGCTGTCCCGGGTGCTGACCTGTTCGAGCTGGAGCACCTGGCCCCAGATCTCCGCCAGCCGCTCTTCCAGCTCGGTCGCCGGGGCGACGTGCTGCCGCTGCGCGGGCACCGCGGTGTCCCACAGGGCGGCGCGGTCGACCTTGCCGTTGGCGTTGAGCGGAATCGCCGCCACGGCGACGAACTCGGCCGGGACCATGTACTCCGGCAGGTGCTCGGCGCACCGCTGCCGGATCCGGTCCGCCAGCTCCGTGGCCGGCGCGACCGGGCGGTAGAACACCACGAGCCGGTCCGACTCGCCGACCAGGGCGACCGCGTCGCCGACGCCGTCGGTGCCCTCGACGACCGCTTCGATCTCGCCGAGTTCGATGCGGTAGCCGCGGATCTTCACCTGGTGGTCGACCCGCCCGACGAACTCCACCGCCCCGTCGGGCAGCCGCCGCACCAGGTCCCCGGTGCGGTACATCCGCGCCCCGGCCGCGGTTCCGGGCTCGTTGCCGGCGCCGGCTACGGCGAACGGGTCGGGCAGGAACCGCTCCGCCGTCAGCGCCGGCTGACCCGCGTAACCACGGGCCACACCCACGCCACCCACGTACAGCTCACCGACCACACCCACCGGAGCCAGATGCAGGTCCCGGTTCAGCACGTACATCGTCATGCCCGGCAGGGCACGACCGATCGGCACCACCGGACCCGCCTGCTCGGTCTCGACCGGGAAGATGCACGTGCCCACACTCGCCTCGGTCGGCCCGTACTCGTTGACCAACCCACCCGCACCCAACAACCCCAACCACCGGTTGGCGAGGGCCGCCGGCAACGCCTCACCAGCAACCACCACCACCGGCGCCAACGAACCCAACGCCTCATCCGACAACTGCCGACCAAGAATCTCCAGATGACCCGGCGTCAACTTCAAGAAACTGAACGGCCCCGACGACGCCAACACCGCACCCAACTCGGCCAGATCCACATCCTGACCCACCATCACCACACGCTGACCCGCCACCAACGGCGCCCACACATTCGGCACCTGCAAGTCGAACGCCACCGACGAGAACACCGCACAACCACCCGCACCACGCGACGCCAACTCACCCGCCGCCCACCGCACATGATTCGCCAACCCCCGGTGCGACACCTGCACACCCTTCGGCCGACCCGTCGACCCCGACGTGAAAATCACATACGCCAACTCGTCGAGACCCGTGGCGCGCACTGGCAGGGGCGCGTCCGTCTCGCCGATCTCCTCGACGCGCACCACCTCCACGTCGACCGGGGCGAACCGGTCCGCGTACCGCTGCGAGGTGACCGCGACCCGGGCACCCGCGTCGGCGAGCATCGCCGCGATGCGACCCGGCGGGTACGACGGATCCACCGGCACGAACGCCGCACCCGCCTTCCACACCCCCAGCATCGACGCCACCAACTCGGCGCCCCGGTCCAGCAGCACACCCACCACCGCACCGGCACCCACACCCCGGGCGGCCAGCCAGCGGGCGACCTGCCCGGCGCGGGCGTCCAGCTCCGCGAAGTCGATCCCCGCGCCGCCCGGCACCGACACCGCCTCCGCCGAGGGCGTCTCCGCGGCCCGCGCCTCGAACTCGGCCAGCACCGAACGCGACACCGGCGCCACCGCCGACGCCCCGTCGGCCAGCACCACCGACGCCTCACCCGCCGGCAGACACGTCACCGACGCGTCACCGTCCACGTCGGCCACCATCGCCTCCAGCACCGCCCGGTACATGCCACCGAGGCGGGCGACCTGCGGCACGCCGAGGTGGCGCAGATTGGCCTCCAGCGTGAGGAAGCCGAGCCGGCTGATCACGCCGAGCGGGAACTCGTTGGGGCTGTCGTCGATCGAGTCGGCGTAGTCGATCTCGTCGGTGTCGATCTGGTGGAAGTCGTGGAAGCTGAACCGGACGTCCAGCATCCGGCCGCCGTCGCCGACCTCCCGCTGGAGCACCGGCAGCGGGTACCGGCGGTGCGGCCACAGCTCCAGCTCCCCGGCGAAGGTCCGCCCGATCAGCTCCCGCCAGGTCCGCGAGCCCGCGTCGTGCACGAACGGCACCGTGTTCAGGTGCATCCCGTAGACCCGGTCGGCGCCGGCGACCTCGGGGCGGATGTTGGACACCAGCCCGGTGAAGAACGACCCCGACCCGGTGAGCTGGCTCATCACCTTCAGATGCGCGGCCAGCATCACCGACTTGAACGGCACGCCGGTCTCGCGGGCCAGCGCCCGCAGGCCCGGCTCCAGGTCGTGCAGCGGCACCCAGTGGTCGTACTGGGCGCCCTCGGCGGCGGTCGGGTCGCCCCATCCCTCGGGCAGCACGAACCGGTCCCGGCCGGCGACCCGGTCGTGCCAGAAGGCGCGGTCCGTCCCCTCGCCGGTGGAGCGCAGCTCGGCGGCGACCGCGTCGGCGAAGCGCACCGGCGGGGCGGGGCGGGGCTCGACCGGCAGGCCGTCGCGGATGCGGTGGTACGCGCCGACCAGCTCCATCATCAGCGAGTGGTAGCTCCAGCCGTCCATGATCGGGTGACACTCGGTGAGGGTGAGCCACCAGCTCCCGTCGGCGCAGACGCGCGCGTGCAGCCGGAACAGCGCCGGCTCGCCGAGGTCGAACATGTCGGCCCGCTCGGCGGCGATGAAGTCGCGCAGCTCCCGTTCCAGGCCGGCCCGGTCGGTGGCGCGCGCCCGGTCCATGCCGACCCGCATCTCGGCGGTGGCGTGCACGAGCTGCATCGGCACCGAGTAGCCGGTCAGGTCGAACGACGTACGCAGCACCTCGTGCCGCCGCACCAGCAGCGCGGCGGCCTCCCGGAACGCGTCGAGCGAGAACTCGCCGGCGTCGGGGATGCGGTAGGTGGTGGCGTTGAGGTAGTGGTTGTGCTCGTCGGCGAGCATCTCCGCGAGCATGCCGAGCTGCACCTGGGTGCAGGGGTACGCGTCGACGACGCCGTCGGGCAGCGCGGCCCGGTCGGTCTCGGAGATCAGCGCGAACGGCGCGACGGCCGGCTCCGGCGCGGCCGGCGCGGGGCGTCCGGTGAGGAATTCCGCCAGCTCGGCGATGCTGCGGCGCTCGAAGAGGTCGCGCACCTGCACGTCGAAGCCGGCGGCCCGGATGGCGGCGGCGAGCGCCACGGCGCGGATCGAGTCGCCGCCGACGTCGAAGAAGCCGTCCTCGACGCCGACCCGCTCCAGGCCGAGCAGTTCCGCCCAGATCGCGGCGAGCCGCTCCTCCACCTCGGTACGCGGCGCCAGGTAAGGCCGGTCGGTGGCGGTGACGGCCCGGTCGGGCGCCGGCAGGGCTCGCTTGTCGAGCTTGCCGTTGACGGTCAGCGGCAGCCGGGCCAGCGGGACGAACGCCGACGGGATCATGTACTCGGGCAGGGTGCGGGCCAGCGCCGCGCGCACCTGTCCCGGCCGGGGCAGCTCCGCCTGGTCGTCGACGACCGAGTACGCCACCAGCCGCCGGTCGCCGGGGGTGTCCTCGCGGACGACGACCACGGCCTCGCGCACCCCGGGCAGGGCCGAGATGGCGGCCTCGATCTCGCCCAGCTCGACCCGGTAGCCCCGGATCTTCACCTGGTCGTCGATGCGGCCGACGAACTCCAGGCTGCCGTCGGCGCGCCGGCGGGCCAGGTCGCCGCTGCGGTACAGGCGGGCGCCGGGCGGGCCGAACGGGTCGGGCACGAACCGCTGGGCGGTCAGCTCGGGCCGGTTCAGGTAGCCCCGGGCCACGCCGGGCCCGCCGACGTGGATCTCGCCGGTGACGCCGACCGGGACCGGGTTGCCGTACGGGTCGAGCAGGTGGATGCTCAGGTCTGCCAGCGGCACGCCGACCGGGTTGGCGGTGCCGGCCAGGTCGTCGGGGCGCACCTCGTAGTAGGTGGCGTGCACGGTGATCTCGGTGATCCCGTAGAGGTTCAGCAGCCGGGGCGCGGCCAGCCCGCGCCGGGCCACCCAGGGGCCGAGGTCGCCGTACTCCAGCTTCTCGCCGGCGAAGATGACCGCGCGCAGCGCGAGCCGGTCGATGCGGGGGTCGCCGTCGCGGGCCAGCCCCACCAGGCCGCGGAAGGCCGTCGGGGTCTGGTTGAGCACGGTGACCTGCTCCTCGACCAGCAGGTCGAGCAGGTCGCCGGGGGAACGGGTGACCTCGCGGGGCACGATCACCAGCCGGCCGCCGTGCAGCAGCGCGCCCCACAGTTCCCACACCGACACGTCGAAGGCGTACGAGTGGAACAGCGGCCACACGTCGGCGGGGCCGAAGTTCAGCTCGTCCTGCGCCACGGTCGTCAGGCGCAGCACGTTGGCGTGGGTGAGGAAGACGCCCTTGGGGCGGCCGGTCGACCCGGAGGTGTAGATGACGTAGATCAGGTTCTCGGGGTCGACGGCGACGCCCGGGTCGGCGCCGGGGCGCCCAGCGATCTCCCCGGCGTGCCCGGGGTCGTCCAGCACCACCACGGCGCCGTCGAAGTCGGCGAACCGCGCCCGGTGGGCCTCGGTGGTCACCACGATCCGCGCGCCCGCGTCGGTGAGCATGAAGTCGAGCCGGTCGGCGGGGACGCCGGGCTCCACCGGCAGGTACGCCGACCCGGACTTCAGCACGCCCAGCAGGGTGGAGACCAGCTCCGCGCGGCGGTCCAGGCAGACCGCCACCAGCCGCTCCGGGCCGGCGCCGAGGGCCCGCAGGTGGTGCGCCAGCCGGTTCGCGGCGGCGTCCAGTTCGGCGTACGTCCAGCGTCGCGCGCCGTCCACGACGGCGGTCGCGGCGGGGTGGGCGGCGGCGGTGGCGGCGAAGACGCCGTGCACGGTGCCGGTCACCGGCGTGGCGGGGCGGGCCGGGGCGGGCGTGGCCGCCGCCAGTTCCGCGTCGTCGAGGAGCCGCAGCGCGGAGATCCGGGCGTGCGGGTCGGCCCCGACGTGCTCCAGCAGCCGGCCGAGGTGGTCGGCCATCCGCCGCACGGTGGCGTCGTCGAACAGCGCGGTCGCGTACTCCAGGTGCCCGCGCAGCCGGCCGTCGGCGCCCTCGACGACGTGCAGTTGCAGGTCGACCTTGGCGACCCGGGTGGGCAGCCAGAGCGTCTCGGCGGCGAGGCCCGCCGGCCAGGTGCCGCCGGGAGCGTCGTCGCCCAGGGTGAAGGCGACCTGGTAGAGCGGCGTGCGGGACAGGTCCCGCTCTGGTTCGAACTCGTCGACCAGCAGCGCGAACGGCACGTCGGCGTGGGCGAAGGCGTCGCGCACCGTGGCGCGGGTGCCGCGCAGCAGGTCGGCGAAGGTGGGGTCCCCCGTCCAGCTGCCCCGCAGGACGAGGTTGTCGATCCCGTACCCGACCAGGTTGCGCAGCTCGGCGCGGTCGCGCACGGACGTCACGCTGCCCACGGGGATGTCGGTGCGGCCGGTGTAGCGCGCCAGCAGCGCCTGGAAGGCGGTGAGCAGGGTGACGAAGAGGGTGGTCTCCGCGCCACGGGCGATCTCGCGCAGCGCGGCGGAGAGGTCGGCGGAGAGCGCGAACGGCACCGAGGCGCCCCGCCAGTCACGCACGCGGGGCCGGGGCCGGTCGGCCGGCAGCTCCAGCGGGGCGATGCCGGCGAGGCGGTCGCGCCAGTGCTCCAGGTGCCGCTCCAGCGGTTCGCCGCGCAGCCGGTCGCGCTGCCACGCCGCGAAGTCGGCGAACTGCACGGCCGGCGGCGCCAGCGGCGAGGACTCGCCCCGGACGTACGCGCCGTACAGCTCGCCCAGGTCGCCGAGGAGCACCGCCGTGGAGGGCGCGTCGCAGGCGATGTGGTGGATCACCAGCACCAGCAGGTGCTCGGCCTCGGCCAGGCGCAGCAGCGTCGCCCGTACCGGCCACTCGGTGGCCAGGTCGAAGCCGGTGGCGGCCAGCTCGGTCATCAGCGTGGTGGCCCGGTCCTCCCGCTCCGCCGCCGGCACGGTGGTCAGGTCGACCAGCGGCAGCTCCTGCGGGCGGGGTTCGTCGACGACCTGCACCGGCGTCAGGTCGGCCATCGCGTACCGGGTGCGCAGGATCTCGTGCCGGGCGATCAGGGCGTCCCACGCCCGGGCCAGCGCGGCCCGGTCCAGCGGGCCGCGCAGCCGCAGCGCCGAGGAGACCAGGTACTCCGGGCTGGTGGGGTCCAGCCGGTTGAGGAACCACATCTGCTGCTGACCGAAGGAGAGCGGCAGGTCGCCCGAGCGGTCGACGGTCGGGATCCCGGCCCGTCGACCGGCGGCCCGGCCCGCCAGCCGGCGTTGGACGAGCGACTCGCGCAGGTTGGGCTGGTTCGCGGTCGAGGTCATGCCTGGTGCTCCTTGGTCTGCCGCAGGTCTTCGGTCAGGTCGGCGTCGGAAAGCGCGTCCACCTCGGCCCGGATGAGGTCCTCCACCGCGCCCGCCATCGCCTCGACGGTCGGGTGCTCGAAGACGAGCCGGAGCGACACGTCGAGGTCGAACTCCTCCTGGAGGCCGGCGACCAGCCGGCCCGCCAGCACGGAGTGCCCGCCCATGGCGAAGAAGTTGTGCCGCACGCCGACGGGCACGCCCAGCAGGTCGCTCCAGAGCGCGCAGAGGCGTTCCTCGACGACCGTGCGCGGCGCGACGAGGCCGTCCCCGGTGCCGGCGACGCCGGTCGACACGGCGTCGGAGAGCAGGCCGAGCAGGGCGGCGCGGTCCACCTTGCCGTTGGCGTTGAGCGGGATCTCGGCCACCGGCACGAGCAGGCTCGGCGTCATGTAGTCGGGCAGCAGCCGGGCGCAGTGCGCGGCCAGGTCGGGCGCCTCGCCCCGGTGGAAGGCGACCAGCCGCTCCTCGTGAACGATGACCGCGCACCGGGTCACCCCGGGGTGCTCCTCGACGACGGCGCGGATCTCGCCGAGTTCGATGCGGTAGCCGCGCACCTTCACCTGGTCGTCGACCCGGCCGACGAAGTCCATCACCCCGTCCGGGCGCATCCGGACCAGGTCCCCGCTGCGGTACAGCCGGCTGCCCGGCGGCCCGTACGGGTCGGGCACGAACTTCTCCGCGGTCAGGTCCGGCCGGCCGGCGTACCCGGTGGCCAGGCACTCCCCGCCGATGTACAGCTCGCCGACGACCCCGAGCGGCAGCAGCCGCAGCACGTCGTCGAGCACCCGGACGGTGGTGTTCGCCATCGCCCGGCCGATCGGCACGATGTCGGTCGTCTGCGGCGTGCGCACCGGGTGGGCCGTCATGATGACGGTGGTCTCGGTCGGCCCGTAGCTGTTGGTGAGGCCACCCGGCCCGAGCCGGTCCAGCCACCGGTTGGCGATCTCCTTGCGCAGCGCCGCGCCGGCCGTCCAGATCAGGCCGGAGAGCTGACCCGCCTGCTCGTCGTCGAGCTGCTCGGTGAGCAGTTCCAGGTGCGGCGGGGTCATGATGAACCGGTCGAACGGGCCGGCCTTGACGAGCAGGCCGCCCAGCTCGGCGATGTCGAGGGCGGCGGGGAGCAGGGTCACCGACTGACCCGAGACCAGCGGGCTGAACAGGTTGGGGATGGACAGGTCGAAGGCGATGGTGGTGAACAGCGGCGCGCCGTCGCCCCGTCCCCCGCGCGGCCCCCGGTCGCCCCGGGCCTCGGTCTCGACGGCGCAGGCGAGGAAGTTGGACACCGCCCGGTGCGGCAGCGCCACGCCCTTGGGGCGGCCGGTCGAGCCGGAGGTGAACAGCACGTAGGCCGTCTCCTCCGGGTCGGTGTCCCGGTCCGGCCGGTGGGTGGGGCCGGCGCAGACCATCAGCCGGTGGGTGTCCACGTGCAGGGTCGGCACGGTGAACCTGGGCGCGTACGCCGCCTGGGTGACGCCCAGCTCCACGTCGGCGGTGGCGAGCATGTGCCCGATCCGCTCGGCGGGGTACGACGGGTCGAGCGGCAGCACGGCCGCGCCCGCCTTCCAGGCGCCGAGGATCGCCGCGACCAGGTCGACGCCCCGGTCCAGCAGCACGGCCACCACCGCGCCCCGGGCGACGCCCGAGCGCCGCAGGTGGTGGGCGAACTGGTTGGCCCGGTCGTCCAACGCGGCGTAGGTGGTGGTGAGGTCGCCGTGCCGCAGCGCCACCGCGTCCGGCGTGCGGTGCCGCTGGGCCTCGAAGAGGTCGCAGACGGTCGCGGCGGAGCGGGGCACGGTGGGCCCGTGCACCTCGTGCAGGAGCACATGGCGCTCGCCCGGCGAGAGCAGGTCGAGGTCGTCGAGCGGGGTGCCCGGCTCGGCCACCGCCGCGGCCAACAGCCGGACGAAGTGCTCGGCCATCCGCCGCACGGTCGGCTCGTCGAACAGGGCGGTGGCGTACTCCAGGCTGCCGGCCAGGGTGCCGTCGGGGCGGGGCCAGACGTGCATCGTGAGGTCGGTCTTGGCGATCCGGGCCGCCCGGCGCAGGGCGTCCAGCAGGGCCTCGTCGTCGGTCGACTGGCCGGTGATGCCGCCCTCCTGGGCGTTGAGCATCACCTGGTAGAGCGGGGTGCGGGAGAGGTCGCGGGTGTCGACGAGGTCGTCGACCACCCGCTCGAAGGGCAGGTCCTGGTGGGCGAGGGCGGCCAGGGTCCGGGAGCGCACGGCCCGCAGGGCCGCCTCGAAGGGGGCGGCCGGGTCCAGGGTGCAGCGCACCACCACGGGGTTGAGGAAGACCCCGGCGATCTGTTCCGCCTCGGCGGGGCGTCGACCGGAGGTGGGCGCGCCGACGGCGACGTCCCACTGCCCGCTGTAGCGGGCCAGCAGCGTGGCGAAGCCCGCCAGCATGGTCATGAACGGGGTCGCCGAGCAGCGCCGGCCCAGCGCGGTCAGCTGCTCCGCGAGCTGCGCCGGCACCTCGAACTCGACGTGCGCCCCGCGCGGGTCGCGCTCGGCCGGCCGGGGCCGGTCCAGCGGGAGGGTCAGCTCGGGCACCCCCGCCAGGTGCTCGCGCCAGAAGCCGAGTTCGCGCTCGACCCGGTCGTCGGTGAGGTACCGGCGCTGCCAGGCCGCGTAGTCGGCGTAGTGCACCGTCAGCTCCGGCAGGTCGGGCTCCCGGCCGGCGGCGCCGGCCGCGCAGAGTTCCCGCAGGTCCCGCTCCAGGACCCCGGCGGTGGTCGCGTCGGAGGCGATGTGGTGCAGCGCCACCAGCAGCAGGTGGTCCGCCCCGGCCGAGGTGACCAGGGTGGCCCGCCACAGCGGCCCGGTGCGCAGGTCGAAGCCCTGGCCGAGCTGCGCGTCGACGAGGTCGACGAGCGGGGCCTCGGTCGCGTCGCGGATCGCGAGGTCGACAGGGCCGGGCGGGTCAATGCGCTGGTGCGGCTCGCCGTCGTGGGTCAGGTAGCGGGTGCGCAGCGCCTCGTGCCGGGCCTCGAGCGCGGTCAGCGCCGCCCGTACGGTGTCGGGGGTCAGCGAGCCGGGCAGGCGCAGGTAGAGCGGCACCACCCACTCGGGGCTGCCCGGGTGCAGCTGGTCCAGCAGCCACAGCCGCCGCTGGGCCGGGGAGAGCGGCAACACGCCGGTGCGGGGCACCGGGACCACCGCCGGCGTCGCGGGGTCGCCGTCGGTCAGCAGGGCGGCCTGCGCCTCGACGGTGCTCGCGGCGAGCAGCTCCCTCAGCTCGACGCGCACGCCGGACTCGGCGGCGAGGCGGCTGGCGAGGCGGACGGTCACCAGCGACGACCCGCCGAGCTGGAAGAGGTCGTCGTGCACCCCCACCCGGTCGACGTCGAGCAGCTCCTGCCAGAGCCGGGCGACCAGGCGCTCGGCGTCGGTGCGCGGGGCCAGGTAGGCCGTGCGGTCGGTGCTCTCGACGGGCGGCAGCGCGGCCCGGTCGACCTTCCCGCCGGTGGTCAGCGGGAACTCCGCCACCGGGACGAACACGGCCGGCACCAGGGCGTCGGGCAGCCGGTCGGTCAGGAAGGCCCGCAGCTCCGTGCTGCCCAGGGGGCGTCGGCTGGCGACGTACGCGGCCAGCCGGGGGCTGCCGCCGGGCTCGGCGAAGCCGACGACGACCGCCCGCCGGACGTCCGGGTGGGCGGCCAGGGCGGCCTCCACCTCGCCCGGCTCGATGCGTACCCCATTGATCTTGAGCTGGTCGTCGGCGCGGCCGACGAACTCCAGGCTCCGGTCCGAGCGCCACCGGACCTGGTCGCCGGTGCGGTAGAGCCGCGCGCCGGGCGGCCCGTACTCGTCCGGCACGAACCGCTCCGCGGTCAGGTCGGGCCGGTGGAGGTACCCGCGGCCGAGCCCGGCCCCGCCCACGTAGAGGTCGCCGACCACGCCGATCGGCACCGGCCGGCGGTTCGCGTCCAGCACCTGGAGGCGGAGGTTCTCCAGCGGCCGGCCGATCGGCACCGGCCCGGTGCGCTGGGCGAGGTCGACCTGCTGGGCGGTCACGTCGATGGCGCACTCGGTCGGGCCGTAGGTGTTCCAGACCCGCGTCCCGGGCGCCACCGCCAGCCGCTGGCACAGCTCGGCGTGCAGCGGCTCGCCGGCGGAGAAGACCAGCCGCAGCGAGGTGCACCTCGGCCAGTCCGGCTCCTCCGTCACCAGTTGCAGCACCGACGGCACGCCCTGGAGCACGGTCGCCTGGGACCGGACGACCGCCGCCACCAGGGCCGCCGGGTCGCGCTCGGCACCATCCGGCGCGAGCGCCACCGTCGCCCCGCAGATCAGCGGGGCGAAGAACTCCCAGCCGGCCGCGTCGAAGCTCACCGCGGTCTTCTGCAACACCCGGTCCGCCGGCGACAGGCCGTGCTGCCGGACCGTCCAGGCCACCCGGTTGCCGATGGCCCCGTGGGTGACGACCACGCCCTTGGGCCGGCCGGTCGACCCGGAGGTGTAGATGACGTACGCCGCGTTGTCGGGGTCGATGCGGACCGGTGGCGCGGTGTCCGGTCCGGCCGCGATCCGCGCCCGGTCGGCGTCCAGGCAGACCACGTGCGACGGCCCGGCCAGGGCGTCGTCGCGCAGGTCGGTCTGGGTGAGCACGACGTCCACCCCGGTGTCGGCGACGATCCACCGGCGCCGGTCCACCGGGTGCGCCGGGTCCAGCGGCAGGTACGCGCCGCCGGCCCGCCACACCCCGAGCAGGGCGACCACCAGGTCGACCCCCCGGCGCAGGTACACGCCGACCGTCGACTCCGGACCGACGCCCAGCCCGACCAGGTGCCGGGCGAGCTGGTTGGCGCGCCGGTCGAGTTCGGCGTAGCCGACCCGTACGTCGCCGGCGAGCACCGCGGTCGCGTCGGGCGTCGCCGCGGCCTGGCGGGCGATCAGGTCCGGCAGGACGACGGGACCGACCGTGCCCGCTCCGGCGGCCGGCAGGGTGGACAGAGGGGTGCTCATCGGGGTGCTCCTCCGGGATGGGGGGTCGATCGCGGACGGCCGGGGGTCACGCCTGCCGGGGGCCCGTCAGACGGACGCGCCGTCCATGCGCAGGCGCAGGCTCTTCGGCCGCATGTCGGTCCAGAGCTCGTTGATCCGGCTGAGGCACTCGTCCCGGGTGCCCTCGGTGCCCTCGGCCCGCCAGCCGGCCGGCAGCGCCCGGTCGCTCCACCAGATCGAGTACTGCTCCTCGTCGTTGAGCACCACCAGGTAGCTGCGGTCGTCGTCGCTCATGTTCTCTCCCTCGTGGGTCGCGCGGTCGCCACGGCGGCGGCCGGTACGGGTGTGAAGTCGTCGATCCGCACGCCGAGGCCCCGCTCGGCCGCCGTGCGGCGGACGTGTTCGGCCAGGGCGATGTCCAGCACGCCCAGCCCGAACGGCGAGACCACCACCGGTCCGTCGCCCGGGGGCAGCGCCGCACCGCCGGCGAGCTGGCCGATGGTGGCGTGGATGAAGTCCCGGCCACCGGTGAGCTGCTCGGTGAGGTGCAGCGAGGTGCGCTCGCGGCACACGTGGTCGGGGTCGTCGACGACGTTGCGGGCCGACAGGATCGCCTCGGGGTGCAGGTCCCGCAGCGACAGGTGCAGCACCACGGTCCCCGGCTGGCAGGCGGTCAGCCCCAGGTGGGGTTCGCTGGCGGTGGTGGCTATCGAGACCAGCCGGTGGGCGGCCAGGGCCTGCTCGGCGCTCGCCGCCACGCTGATCGTGGTGGCCGGCAGCAGGGCCGCCGCGCGGGCGGCGAACGCCTCGGCCCGGCGCGGGTCGGTGTCGTGCAGCACCAGCGAGGCCGGCGGGGTCAGGGCCACCGTCAGGAAGCGCAGCACCTGCTCGTTGATCAGCCCGCAGCCGATCAGCGCCAGGCCGTCCGGGCGGCGCTCGGCGGTCAGCAGCTGCGCGGCGAGGGCCGCGCCGGCCGCGGTGCGCCGGGCGGAGACGACCGATCCCTCGATCACCGCCTCGGGCTGGCCGGTCTCCAGCGAGTTCAGCACGATGGCGGCGCTGGCGCGGTCCAGGCCGCGCTCGATGTTCGCCGGGAACGAGGAGATCCACTTCATGCCGGCGGCCGGCGGGTCGGCGCCCAGGTAGGCGGGCAGCCCGATGATCCGGTTGCGGGCGTCGTCGGGGAAGCGCAGGAAGACCGAGTGCGGCACGCTGGTGCGGCCCTGCTCGTGCAGGAGGTACGCCTGCCGGACGAGGTCGATGACCCGGGCCTCGTCGCCGTCGAGCACGTCCCGGACCACGGCATGGCCGATGATCAGCATTTTTCGCCCTTCCACAGGTGGCTGACCTCGCCGAACTGTTCGGTCACCCAGCGATCGGAGTAGATGGTGTCGAGGTAGCGGTCGCCGTTGTCCGGGAAGATCAGGACGCTGGTGCTCCCGGCGGGCAGGTCCGCCATCCGGCGCCGCAGCGCGGCCACCGTCGCCCCGGAGGAACCGCCGGCGAGGATGGCCTCCCGGACCGCCAGCAACCGGCAGCCGACCACGCAGTCGAGGTCGGAGACGTGCAGCACCTCGTCCGGCCGGGCGTTGGCGGCCAGCGGCGGCACCACCGAGGCGCCGTGCCCGGGGATCAACCGGGGCGCGGGCGGGTGGCCGAAGATCGCGCTGCCGACGGCGTCGACCGCGACGATCCGGGTGCGGTGGCCGTTCTCGCGCAGGTAGTCGGCGCAGCCGACCAGGGTGCCGCAGGTGCCGGTGGAGCAGAACAGGTAGTCGACCCGGCCGTCCAGCTCGGTCATGATCTCGGCCATGGTCTGCCGCTGGGCGCGGGCGTTGAGCGGGTTGGTGTACTGGTCCGGGCGGTAGGCGCCGGGCACGGTCTCCACCAGCTCGCGCACCCGGCGGCGCCGGACCGCGAGATATTCGCCGGTCACCGGGTCGGGGTGCTCGATCATGTCGATCTCGGCCTGGTACGCGGCCAGCACCGCCAGGTTCTGCCGGGTGGTCTTCGGGTCCACCACGCAGATGAAGCGGATCCCGAAGTACGCGCAGATCTGGGCCAGGCCGATGGCGAGGTTGCCGGAGCTGGACTCCACCACCACGGACCGTCCCGGCACCAGTTCGCCGGATTCGATCTTTCCGCGCAGCATGTTCAGCGCGGCCCGGTCCTTGATGCTCCCGCCCGGATTGAACTGTTCGAGTTTCGCGTACGCCCGGACGGGAAATTCGGGAAACAACCGGTCCAGGCGCACCAGGGGCGTGTTGCCGACCGTGGAGAGAATTCCCTGATCCATTTCAACCCCCTCTCCGGGCTGACGGAAGGTCGCCCGCAACCGCCGTGCGGGCGCTGTGCGGCACCCGTCGACGACGGGCGCCGGATGACCGGGGTGCTCAGCTCATGCCGAGTTCGAGCAGCATCCGCTCGTCGACGTCGCCGGCCAGGCGGGCGTCGGCCACCGTCGCGGCCGGGTCGGCGCAGGCCGCGCCGAGCAGGGCCAGGTACTGGTCGAAGAGCCGCTCGACGGTGGCGCGGTCGAGCAGGTCCCGGTCGTAGTTGAACTCGGTACGCAGGGCCAGGTCGGGCAGCTGGTGCACCGTCACGGCGAGGTCGAACTGCCCCTCGTCGTACGGCACCACCAGCTGGCGGACCCGGTGCCCGACGAATCCGTTGCTGGTGTCCGACAGGGTGTCGCCGTGCTGCCGGGTGAGCAGCGTGATGGTGACCCGTACCAGCGGGTCCCGGTCCCGGCGGGCGGCCTGGACCAGGGGGAACGGGTAGGCGGCGCGTGCCACGCCGTCCGAGAGCTGGCGTCCCGCGGCGGCGATCGCCGCCCCGAACGTGGTGCCCGGGGTGAACGACGACCGCAGCACGACCGGGTTCACCAGCATCCCGACGACCTCCCGCAGCGCCCGCCCCCGCCGCAGCGAGACCGGGCAGCCGATGGTGAACTCGCCCTGCCCGGTGCACCGGTGCAGCAGCGCCTCGAAGACGCCGAGCAGGACCGCGAACGGGGTCACCGCCAGGGTGGCGGCCGTGGCGCGTACCTGCCGGGAGATGTCGTCCGGCAGCATCCGGGCCACGGACGCGCCCCGGTACGAGCGGGTGGCGGAGCGCGGCCGGTCGGTGGGCAGGGTGGCGGCGGTGGCGCCGGCACAGGTGCGGGCCCAGTGCTCGGCCAACTCGGCGCGCCGGGGCCCGGCCAGCATGACCTGCTCGCGGGCGACGAACTCGTCGTAGCTGGGCCGCGTCGGCCAGTCCACCGTGTCCCCGCCCCGACCGGCCCGGTACGCGTCGCCGAGGTCCCGCCAGATCAGGTACTGGGAGAGCCCGTCGGTGGCGATGTGGTGGATGACCAGCACCAGCGCGCAGTCCGTGCCCCGCCGCAGCAGCACCGCCCGCAGGGGGCCGTCCTGTTCGAGCCGGAGCGGCTGCTCGCCGACGGCGTGGATGAGCGTACGCAGGGTTTCGTCGTCCACGTCGCCGACGTCGCGGACCTCGATCGTGCCCGAGCCGACCGGGTCGACGAGCCGCACCGGTCCTGCCCCGGTCTCGGCGAACCGGGACCGGAGCAGGTCGTGCCGAGCCTGGACGGCGACGAGGGCGGCCCGCAGCACGTCGGTGTCGAGGACCGGCTCGGCGAGCACGGCCGTCACCACGTTGCTGGTCGAGCTCTCGGGCGCGAGTCGGTACAGCGCCCACTGCGCGGCCTGACCGACGGACAGCTCCCGGGCGTCCCCGTCGCCGGCGTTCACTTGGCGCCGAGCACGAAGTCGGTGAGGTCCCGGACCCGGACGAAGTTGCCGACCTCCTCGTCCGGCACCTCGATGTCGAAGTGCATCTCGGCGGCGCCGAGCAGGTCGACCAGCTTGAGCGAGTCGAGGCCGAGGTCCACGAAGGTGTCGTCGGCGGAGATCGGCCGGTCCGGCTCCTCGGTCATCAGCTTGCGGGTCAGCTGCTCGACGTCGGCGGCCACCTGGTCAACGGTCATGTCAGTGTCCTTTCGGGAGGGTGTTCAGGGCATCCGGACGATCTGACCGGCGTAGGCGAGGCCGGCGCCGAAGCCGAGCAGCAGCGCCTTGTCGCCGGGCTTGGTACGGCCGCTCTCGTGCAGCCGGCTCAGCGCGAGCGGCACCGAGGCCGCCGAGGTGTTCCCCGTGTCGATCACATCGCGGGCTACCTTCTCCTCGGGGATCTCCAGGATCTCGGCGAGCTGCTCGATGATCCGCAGGTTCGCCTGGTGCGGCACGAACCAGTCGATCTCCGACAGGTCGATCCCGGCGCGGGCGCAGGCCTCCCGGGCGACCGGGGGGATGTTCTTGGTGGACCACCGGTAGACCAGCGGCCCGTTCATCGAGGCGTACTCCTTGCCGTCCTTGGCCCACTTGGTGCCGAGGATCGGGGCCCGCCGGCCGTCGCTGCCCCACACCACCGGGCCGATGCCCTCGGTCCCGGAGCGGGAGATCACCGCCGCGCCCGCGCCGTCGCCGAAGATGACGTACGTCGCCGGGTCCTCGGGGTCGATGAACTCGGTGAGGTGCTCGGCGCCGACGACCAGCACATTGCGCGCCTCGCCGAGCCGGACCGCGTTCGACGCGACCGACACCGAGTAGGCGAAGCCCGCGCAGGCGGCGTTCAGGTCGAAGGCGCCGGTGGCGGGGATGCCGATCCGGTGTGCGACCTCCGGCGCGCCGCCCGGGATCCGGTCCCGCTTGGTGGCGGTGGCCAGGATGAGCAGGTCGACCTCGGAGGGGTCGACGTTCGCCATCGCCAGCGCCTTCGCGCCGGCCTCGGCCGACATCATCGGCACGGTCTCCCCGGGACCGGCGGCGTGCCGGGTCTTGATGCCCGTGCGCTCCTCGATCCACTCCGTCGTCACGTCCGTACGCAGTGCGATGTCCGGGTTGGTGACCACGCGGGTGGGCCGATAGGCGCCGAGCCCGGTGATCGCCGAACCGAAGATGCTCGACATCGTTCTCCCTTCGTCAACCCGGCCGGCAGCCGTGTCGAGGACTGCCGGGAGAAAGGCTCGGGCAGCCGCCTCATAGCTTCTCTACATATCGACGCGGCATAGGAATGCCATAGCCGGCGGCGGAAGTCTGCCCCGGGCACGGACCGCCGAGGCCCGAAGGCCGAGCGAGAAGGTCCAGGATGAGAGACTTCACTGACAGGGTGGCGGTGGTCACCGGCGCCGGCTCGGGCATCGGCCGCGCGCTCGCCGTCGAGCTGACCGCCCGGGGCGCCCGGCTCGCCGTCTCCGACGTGGACGACGAGGGACTTCGGGAGACCGTACGGCGCTGCGCGGGCCGCGACGGCCAGGTGCGCGGATACCGGTTGGACGTGACGGACCGGGCCGCGGTGCTGGCGCACGCCGAGCGGGTCGAGGGCGACTTCGGCCGCGCCGACCTGGTCGTCAACAACGCCGGGGTGACCCTGCTCGCCTCGGTCTCCGACGGCACGTGGGAAGACCTCGAATGGGTCATGAACGTCGACTTCTGGGGAGTCGTGCACGGCACCCGGGCGTTCCTGCCGCTGCTGGCGGCCTCGCGGGGTCACCTGGTCAACGTCTCCAGCGTGCTGGGGCTGGCCGGTGCGCCGATGCAGAGCGGGTACAACGCCGCCAAGTTCGCCGTCCGGGGCTTCACGGAGGCGGTGGCGCAGGAGCTGCGGGCCGACGGGGTGCCGGTCGGGGTGAGCTGCGTGCATCCCGGCCGGATCAGGACGAACATCATGCGCAACGCCCGCAACGACGGGTTGCGCGACTACCAGGCGGTCCGGGAGCACTTCGAGCGCTCAGTGGACGTCACGGCGGAGCAGGCCGCCCGCGCCATCCTGCGCGGGGTGGCCCGCAACCGGGCCCGGATCCTGGTCGGGGCGGACGCCTACCGCACCGAGATCCTGACCCGGCTGCTCGGACCGTGGTACCCGAGGCCGGCCGCCGGCCGTGGCCGGCGGCCGGTCACATCGACAGGCCGCCGTCCACGGTGACCACCTGACCGGTCAGGTAGGACGCCCGGGAGGAGAGCAGGAACGCCACCACGTCGGCGATCTCCTCGCTGCGCCCGAGCCGGCCCAGGGCCACCCGGTCCCGGGCGATCGCGCCCAGCTCGTCGGAGAGGGCGGCGATCATGTCCGTGTCGACGTAGCCGGGCGCCACCACGTTCGCCCGGATGTCGTACCGGCCGACCTCCTTGGCCAGCGCCTTGGTGAAGCCGATGATCCCGGCCTTGGAGGCGGAGTAGTTCGTCTGCATCGCGTTGCCGGCCACCCCGGACACCGAGGAGACCGTGACGATCGACCCCCTGCGCCGGCGCATCATCCGGCGGACCACCGCGCGGCAGACGTGGTAGGTGCCGTCGAGGTTCACCTCCATCACGGAGCGCCAGTCGGCGTCGGCCATCAGGGCCAGCGGCCGGTCCCGGATGATCCCCGCGACGGTGACCACCGCCTCGGGGTCGCCCAGCTCCCGCTCGGTGGTCGACACGAAGTTCCGCACCGCGGCGGGGTCGGCGACGTCGACCGCCAACGCCAGCACGCGCCCGCCGTCTCCGGCCGCCTCCGCGACGACCTCGTCGGCGGCGTCCTTGCTGGACTGGTAGCACATGGCCACGTCGTAGCCGTCGCGGACCAGCCGCAGCACCACCGCCCGGCCGATCCCCCGGGAGCCGCCGGTGACCAGGGCGACGGGCCGCCCGCCGGCGCTCACCGCGCCGCCCCGGAAGCCACCGGGGCCGGCTCGGCCGGCTGCGCGGGGGCCACCGCGTGGGGCTCCCGGGTCGCCGCGTCGAGGGACGCGCGCAGGGACTCCACCGACCGCATCGCACCGACCAGGCGGCCCACCCGCAGCACCACGGTGGACCCGACGACGCTCTCGCCGGTGACGAAGGCGGTGTCGGCGACCAGCCGGGTCATGGTGACGTGGTGCTCCACCGTCTCCCCCGGCAGCACCGGCCGGCCGAACCGGATGCGCTCGAAGACCCCGGCCACCGGCACGCCGTCGGTCAGCACGTCCGGCATCGGCCGGTCGTGCCGGATGAGCACGAGCGCCGCCTGCCCCCAGGACTCCAGCAGCAGCGACATCGGCAGCGGCCGGTCACCGGTGACGGTCAGCGAGCCCACCAGCCGCCGCCGGGGCACCAGCTCGGTGACCCGGTCGACCAGCAGCATCGGCGGCCGGTGCGGAATGATCCGCCTGATCTCCTCGATCCCCATCATGGTGCGCACTCCTCGCTCGCGTAGCGCAGCAGCACCTCGGCGACCGGCACTGCGGCGGCGGCGACCTCGCCCCGCCACAGGTCGCCGCTGCGGCGGATGGTCACGACGAGTTCGTCGTCGCCCCGGAAGGGCAGCAGGAAACGGCAGCTGACGATCTCGGCCAGCGTCAGCTCGGGGGCCGCGGCGCGGACCGCCCGGTGCACGAACTCGAAGATGTGGACCCCGGGCAGCAACGGAAATCCCGGGTAGTGGCCGGCGAAGACCGGATCGCCGAGGTCGGGGCGGATCCTGGCCACGATCGTGTCGGATGCGACGTGCTCCACGTCGATGGGAACGGCCGTCGCGCAGTCGGCCGATGTCAGGGCGTTCACCAGGCCACCATGGGCCCAGCGGCTATATCTTCTCTACTGTCCCGGCCCGCCGCGCGCCCGGCGGCGCTGGTCACGGCGGGCAGGGGCGCGCGCCGGCCGCGCCCCGGCTCCGGGCGCGGCCGAGAGGGTCGGGACCGGCGTCGGGTCAGTTCCCCACCGCGCTCAGCGCCCCGGCGCCCGCCACCAGCACCCGGTCGGCCTGGTCGGCCTTCTCCCGGGCGAAGACGCGCACGAGGTCGTGGAAGCGGAACCGCTGCCGCCGGCCGCCGTCGGACTCGACGATCTCCAGCAGCCGGGCGTCGACCAGGTTCTCCCCCACCTCCTCGCCGGCGTGCCGGGACACGCCCAGCACCTCGGCGGTGCACCAGCTGGGGAAGGCCGGCGTGCGCAGCAGCGCCAGCCGGCGCAGGGCGAGCTGGCCCAGGTCGGCCAACTGGTGGTAGCTGCTGTCCAGCCGCTCCCGGACGTCCATCGAGCCCAGCCGGAGCTCGTCCAGCCGGTACCGCTCGTCGGCGAGCCGGTCCGCCAGGTACCCGAGCGACCAGTGCGGGCGCGCCAGCAGTCGGGATCCGGCGACCCGGACGCCGAGCGAGAGCCGACCGCACAGCTCGACGATCCGGCCGGCCGCGTCGGCCTCCTCGGCGACCCGCTGCGCCCCGATGATCCGACCGAGCAGCGCGAGTGCCTGCTGCCGGTCGAGGGTGCCGACCTCGATCGACGTGGCGCCGGCCAGCTCGGGCATGCGCAGCCGGCTGGTGACGATGACCTGACAGCCGGGGTCGCCGGGCAGCAGCGGGCTCACCTGCGCGTAGCCCGCGGTGCCGTCGAGCATGACCAGCAGCCGCCGGCCGGCGAGCTGGCTGCGGTAGAGCCGGACCCGCTCGTCGAGCCCCTTCGGGATCGCCGACTCGGCGTGGCCGAGGCTGCGCAGGAACCAGCCGAGCACGTCGTACGGCTCGACGGGGTTGCCGCTCGCGCGGCCGAGGTCGGCGTAGAGCTGGCCGTCGGGGAAGGCGGTCCGGGTGAGATGCGCCGCGTGCAGGGCGAGCGTGCTCTTGCCGACGCCGGCCATCCCGGTGACCACGGCGACCGGCGGGCAGGCCCTCGGCTCGGCGGTCAGCACCCGGAGCAGCCCGGTGAGCTCCTCCTCCCGGCCGGCGAAGTCACCGACGCCGGGCGGGAGCATCGCGGGCCGCACGCCGTGCCAGCTCGGCTCCGCGACTACCGCTGGGGCCGGCGGGCCGGCGAGGATCGACCGGTACGCCTCGGTGAGCAGCGGCCCCGGGTCGACGCCCAGTTCGTCGGCGAGCACCCGGCGGCCCTCGTGGTAGGCGGCCAGCGCGTCGGCCTGCCGGTCGCAGTGCAGCAGAGCGGTCATCAGGTGGCCCCGCAGCCCCTCGTGCAGCGGGTGCTCGGCGACGAGCTGGGTGATCTCAGGGACCAGCCGGACGTGGCGTCCCAGCCGCAGGTCGGCTTCGATCCGGCTCTCCAGGACCGCCATCCGCAGCTCCGCCATCCGGTGCGACTCGGCCGTCACGAGGTGTTCCGTCACGTTGGACAGCGCGGGGCCGCGCCACAGCGACATGGCGGCGTGCAGCCGCTCGGCGGCCTCGGCGTACCGCCCGTCGCGCAGTGCCTCCCGACCTGCCTCGGCCAGGCGCTCGAACTCGTCGAGATCGAGCCGGGCGGCGCCGGTCCGGATCTGGTAGCCCGACCACTGCCGGACGATGTCCACCTCGGCCCCGAGGTACTTGCGCAGCCGCGAGACGTAGTTGTAGAGCTGGGCGGCGAAGGTGGCCGGCGGGCGCTCCCCCCAGAGCAGCTCGCACAGCCGGGTGTCCGGCACGGTACGCCCCCCGGCGAGCAGCAACGCCGCGAGCACGGTGCGCTGCTTCGCACCGTCCAGCGCCACCTCCGAGTCACCCTTCCAGGCCCCCACCGGCCCGAGTACCCGAAACTCCATCCTGGCTCCGTTCATCACGCCGCCCCGGGTAGAACAGTCGCCCGAAGACTCATCGGCGCCGGCAGCGTCCACATGCGTGGGCGGCACTCAATTTCCCGCCGGCGTCACGCTGACCGTTCAATTGATCACCGATCGTGACTAGGATGGGGTGGTTCGCACGTGGAGCGAGGAGCCGCCGCCGGCCCGGCCGGTCGCGCCGGCCGCTGACCTGGGCGGGCCCGCGCGCACCGGCGTGGCCAGCAACGGGGCAGGAATGTGAGTAGTTTCCACTCATGAACTCCGCGCCCCGCTCTGGCACCGTGCAACGGTGACCTCGACTCCCCTGGCCGGCGCCACCGATCACGCCTGCTCCGGCGTACGGCTGGCCCCGCACTGGTGGGCCTCGGGGCTCGCGCTGCACGAACGCGCGCCGGGCCTGGCCGTCGGCGCGCCCGGCCGACGCCCCGCCGGCGCCCCGCACGACGCGGCCGGCACGGACCGCACGGACACCGCGGACGGCACGGGCGCCGCCGGCCCCACGCGCGGCGCAGCCGGCACGGCCACCCGCGGCCCTGACGGCACGGACAGCATGGGCGGCGCAGACGGCACAGGCAACACTGACGGCGCCGGAAACGCCGACGGCGCGGACGCCGCCGGCCGGCGGCTGGCCCGGTGGCGCGACGGGCACGGGCCGGGCCTCGGGGCGCGGCTCGCCGAGGTCGGCCTGGACGAGGCGGCGCTGCGCGACCTGCTGGCCGAGGACCGGGCCGCGCTCGCCGCCAGGACGACCCGCCCGGCGTGGGCGGAGACCGTCGAGGCGGCCCTGGCCGCCGCGGCCGTGCCGCGGCGGCCGGCCGGGGAGGCGGACTGGCGGGCCGCCCTCACCGCACCCCTGCGACCGTTCGTGGACGTCGCCACCGACCGGTTCCTCGGCGGGGCCCGGCGGATCGCGACGGAGAGAACGGTCGACCTGGCCGCCCTCACCGACCAGTTCGCCGCCGCACTGGGTCGCCGCCTGCTCGCCGTCGCGGCCCGCACGCTGGTCTCGGAGCTGCACCGACGCCGGGCGGCCGGCCGGCTCGCCGGCGCCGACGGCCGGGCCCGCTTCGCCGACTTCGTGGCCCAGCTCTGCGACCCCGCCGGGCTGGCCGAGCTGGTCGACCGCTATCCCGTGCTGGCCCGCCTGCTGGCGCAGGCCGGCACGGCGGCCGCCCGGTCCGGGCTCGAACTCCTGACCCGGTTCGTCGCCGACCGCGACGACCTGGTGGGCACCCTGCTCGGCGGCGACGACCCCGGCCCGCTGGTCGCGGTCGGCAGCAACCTGGGCGACGCCCACACCGGTGGCCGCACGACAAGCGTGCTGCGCTTCGCGGACGGCCGACGCGTCGTCTACAAGCCGCGCGACCTAACCTCCCAGGTCCGCTTCACCGCGTTCGTCGACTGGCTGGAGCAGCAGGCACCGGGGCTGGGGCTGCGCGGGGTCGCCGCCCTGACGCGGCCGGGCTACGGCTGGTCGGAGTACGTCGACGCGACGGCGCTGCGCCACCCGGGGCAGGCGGACGGGTTCTACCGCCGGCAGGGCGCCCTGGTCGCGCTGCTGCACGCCCTGCACGCCACGGACATGCACTACGAGAACCTGATCGCCGCCGGCGACACACCGGTCGTGGTGGACACCGAGACGCTCTTCCACCCCGCGCTGGGCGAGCCGGTGGGCACCGGCGACCCGGCCGCGGACCTGCTGACCGCCTCGGTGCACCGGACCGGCCTGATACCGGTGATCGTCGTGGGCGACCAGGGGGCGATGGACCTGTCCGGCGTCGGCGGCGACCGGGGCGGGACCGCGCCCGTCAGCGCGCTCGACTGGGCCGACCCGGGCACCGACCGGATGCGGCTGACCCGGCGGGCCGTCGACTTCGCCGGCGGCCGCAACCGACCCCGCGTCGGCGACGCCCTGGTCGATCCCGGCGCCCACGAGCCCGCGCTGCGGGCGGGGTTCCGGCAGGCGTACGAGACGATCCGGGCGCACCGCCGGGAGTTCACCGAACTCGTCGCGTCGTGCGCCGACGTCCCGGTACGGCTGGTCGCCCGGCCCACGTCGGCGTACCACACCCTGCTCACCGAGACCACCCACCCGGACGTGCTCGGCGACGCGCTGGAGCGGGACCGCGCGTTCGGCGTCCTCTGGTCCAGCGTGGCCGGACACCCCTTCCTCGCCCAGTTCCCCCGGCACGAGACCGCCGCGCTGTGGGCGGGCGACGTCCCGCTGTTCGAGGGCACTCCGGGCAGCCGGACCGCCCGGGTCGCCGGGGGCGGCGGGGGCGGCGAGCCGCTGCCCGTGCCGCTGGCCCGCTGCGGGCTCGACGCGGCGCTGGGCAAGATCGCGGCGCTCGGCGAGGCCGACCGGCGGCACCAGGAGTGGATCGTCGCGGCGACGCTGGCGACCCGGCGCCCGGCCGACGGCCGGCACGTCGGCGCACCGACGTCCCGGCCGGTCGCGGACGCCGCCGCGTCGCCGGAGCGCCTGCTCGCCGCGGCGTGCGCGCTGGCCGACGAGATCCAGGCCCGGAGCGTGAGCGGCGCGGACCGGGTGAACTGGCTCGGCCTGGAGCTGGTCGACGACCGGCAGTGGCTCGTCCTGCCGATGGGGGCCGGGCTGGCGAACGGGCACCTCGGGGTCGCCCTCTTCCTCGGCCAGCTCGCCGCGGTGACCGGCACCGCCCGCTACGCCGAGCTGGCCCACCGGGCCGTCGCCGGGGTGCCGGGGTTGTTCCAGCTGCTCGACGCGCGCCCGGACCTGGTCGCCGCGATCGGCCCCGGCGGGCTGTACGGCCTCGGCGGCATCGCGTACGGGCTCGCCCGGCTGTCCACCCTGCTCGCCGACCCCGGGCTCGCCGGGCAGGCCCGCGCGGCGGTCGACCTGGCCGCCGCCGCCAGCGCGGGCTCGGCGGCCGTGGCCTGGGCCGACGGCGGCGCGGGCTGTCTCGCCGCCATGGACGCGGTGCACGCCGAGCTGGGCCACGCGCCGGCGGCGTCACTCGCCCGGGGCTGGGCCGACCGGCTCGTGGACGCGATCGAGCGGGACGAGCTGCCGACGGGGGTGGGCTTCGCCGACGGGGTGGCCGGCATCGGCTGGGCGCTGGGCCGCCACGCCCGCACCGGTGGCGCCCGGTACGCGCGGGCGGGCCGGCGTGCGCTGCGCCGGGCCGGCACCCCCGCCGGCGACGGGGCGGCGGGGTACGGCTGGTGTCGCGGCGCCGCCGGCCTGACGCTCGCCCACCACGCCCTCGCCCCCGACGAGGCGGTACGCCTGCCCGCCGACCGTCCGCTGCTCGACGACCTCAGCCTCTGCCACGGCGAGCTGGGCGTCGTGGAGGCGACGGCTGTCCTCGACGGTGGCGCGGCCCGGCGACGTGCCGGCCGGGTCCTGGACGCCGTCGACCGGTACGGGGCGTCCTGCGGGACCCCGGGCAACGTGCCCACCCCCGGTCTGCTCACCGGCCTCGCCGGCATCGGGTACGGGCTGCTCCGGCTCTCCGGGGCCGGGCCGGTGCCGTCGGTGCTGCTGCTGGAACCGACCCCTGAACCGCGAAGCTCGGGTTGAGGACCGCCGGGCGACCGACGACGATCTCCAGAGGAGCCGCCAGCTCCGGAAACGACCCACGAAGTCACCAACAGGAGGAATGACAGTTGTCCGAGAACCAGCTCCCCCCGTGCCGTGTCGACGAGACCGACTCCGCGGCGCCCGTCGACGACCCGGCCGGGGCGATGTGGCTGCAGCCCGTCGTGACCTTCGGGATCCGCGCGGCGGCCCTCGCCAGCCTGGTCGTGCCCGTGGGCATGGTGATCGGCGGTCTCGTCGGTGACGCCGGCGCGGCGGCGGACGCCGCGCCTCTGACGACCTGCTGCCCCGAGAAGCCGATGTGACGACGGCACGGTAGCCGTTCGGGGGACCGGCGTCGAGAGCACCGCGTTGGGCGAGGCCTGCCTCCTCGGATAGCGTGCGCAGTGTGTACCGCTCCTCGAAGTTCATCGGCAGGGACGCCGAACTGCGCGCGGTGCTGGACAGTCTCGAATCGGCGCGGGCGGGGCGGGGCGGCGCGGTCTTCGTGGTGGGCGAGAGCGGCGTCGGCAAGTCCCGCCTCGCGTCGAGGGTGGCGGAGCTGGCCACCGCGGCGGGCATGCGGGTGATGCGGGGCCGGGGCAGCACGATCGGCACCGCGGTGCCGCTGCGCCCCCTCACCGAGGCGCTGCTGTCGCTGCTGCGGTCCGGGCCGGTCGACCCCACCGTGCTCGGGCCGTACGGCCCGATCCTCGGCCGGCTCGTCCCCGACTGGGGCCGGCCGCCGGCCGACCAGGAGAACGCGTCCCTGGTGATCCTCGCCGAGGCCGTCCTCCGGCTGACCGGCGTGGCCGGCGCGGGGCGGGGTTGCCTGATGCTGCTGGACGACCTCCAGGACGCCGACACGGAGACGTTGACCGTGCTGGAGTACCTGATCGACAACCTCGCCCTGCAACCGACCCTGCTGCTGGGGGCGATCAGGGCGGAGCCCTGCGCGGCGTCGACGATCGCCCGGTCGGCCGCCCAACGTGGTCAGTGCACCCTCATCGAGCTGGGCCGCCTCGACGACGACGCGCTGCGGCAGATGGTCGGCGCCTGCCTCGACGCCGACCCGGAGCGGGTGCCGGCGGCGGCGCACGCCCTCGTCTCGACGGGCAGTGCCGGCAACCCCTTCCTGATCGAGGAACTCGTCGCCGGCATGGTCGACGGCGCGCTGCTGATCGGCGGCCCGGAGGGCTGGCGGCTGTCCGAGGAACTGCCCGCCGCCCTGCCGGGCACCCTGGCGCGGGGCATGGCGCAGGGGGTCGAGCAGCTCGGCCCCCAGGCCCGGGAGCTGCTCTCGATGGGCGCGCTGCTGGGCCAGCGGTTCCCGCTGGCCGTGGTACAGGCGGCCACCGGGCTGAGCGACCACGACGTGCTCGACCACCTGTGCGGCGACGTCGCCGGGCGGCTGGTCACGGTGGACGACCAGCTCACCGACTGGTACGCCTTCCGGCACCGGCTGACCCGGGAGGCGCTGCTCAGTCTCCTCGGCCCCGCCGACCGCGCCCGGCTCGCGCAGCGGATGGCCGACGCGGTGGCGGCGGTCTTCCCCGGCCTGCCGGGCGAATGGTGCCAGGTGTCGGCCACCCTGCACCTGGAGGCCGACAACCCGGAGGCGGCCGGCCGGCTGTTCACCGAGGCGGGCCGGCGGGCGATCGCGCAGGGCGGCGCCACCACCGCGGTCGCCCTGCTGGACCGCGCGATCGGCCTGCTCGGTGAGAACCCGGTGGCCCGGGCCGCCGCCCTCGAAGCCCTGCTGCACGCCCTGGCGGAGGCGGGACTGGTCGAGCGGGCGCTCGCCTCGGTCAGCACCCTCGACCAGATCGGTGGCGTCGATCCGCGCCGGCGCGCACAGCTGCACACCCGGCTGGCCTGGGCCGCGACGGTCGCCGGCCGCTCGGCCGAGGGGCTGGCCCAGGTGGAGCAGGCGCGCGCCCTGCTCGGCCCGGACGCCGCCGCGGAGGACACCGCGCCTGTCGACGTCGTCGCCGCCCACCTGGTGCTGGACACCGCCGGGCAGGACCAGCTCGCCACCGCCGAGGCGCTGGCCCGCCGCGCCGCCACCGTCGCCGAGACCGTCCCCCTGCCGGTGGTGGCCTGCCAGGCCTGGCAGCTGCTCGGCGCGTTGATCCGGCACCGCGATCCGGCGGAGGCGACCCGCTGCCTGGAACGGGCCCTGGCGATCGCCGCGCAGCACCGGCTGCCGATCTGGGAAATCCACGCACTGATCCGGCTCGGCAACGACGACGCGCTGCGCGACGCGCGGCTGGACCGGCTCGAACAGGCCCGGGAGCGGGCCTCCCAGGCCGGCGCGGTGACCGCGCGCCACCAGGCGGAGGCCAGCCTCGCCCTGCACGCGGTGCTGCGGGGCGACTTCGACACCGCGGGCACCCTCGTCCAGCAGGTGCTGGCCGCGACCACCCGGCTGAAGCTGCTGGAGACCACCCAGTACGTGCTGCTGGTCAGCGCCGTGCTCGCGGCGCACCAGGGGCGGCGCCGGGAGATGGAGCACGCGCTGGCCGAGTTCCGCCGGTGGAGCGGCGACCAGGCCCTGCACGCCTCCCGCGTGCACGGGCTGGCCAGGGCCTTCTGCGCGCTGCTGGAGGAGGACCGGCCCCGCGCCCTCGACGAACTGGCCCGCGCGTTCCACGCCGAGGCGCAGAGCCCGACGGTCTTCCACCTCTCCGGCCGGCACGGCCTGCACCTGCTGCTCCAGGTCACGTCCGGCGAGGCCGGCTGGCCGGCGTACGAGGCGGTGCAGGGCGACTCGGCGAGCAGGCTGCGCTGGGACCTGCAGTTCGCCCTCTTCGCGAAGGCGGTGCTGCTCGGGCGGTCCGGTCGGCCGGAGGAGGCGGCGGAGGCCGCGGCGGAGGCGATGCGGGCCGGGGCGCCGTACGCGATGGGCCGGCACCTCGCGTTGCGGCTGGTGTGCGAGTCGGCCCTCGCCGACGGGTGGGGCACGCCGGTGCAGTGGCTGCGCGCCGCCGAGGAGCACTTCCACCGCAGCGACGTGCCGGCCGTGGCCAGCGCCTGCCGGGCCCTGCTGCGCCAGGCGGGCGTACGCATGACGCAGCGCCGCTCCGGCGCGGGCGACATCCCCTCCGGCCTACGGTCGGTGGGCGTGACGGTGCGGGAGTTCGAGGTGCTGCGGCTGCTGGTCGGGCGGCTGAGCAACCGGGAGATCGCCGGTCGGCTGCACCTGTCCCCGCGCACGGTGGAACGGCACGTGTCCAGCCTGCTCGGCAAGACGGGCCTGCCGAACCGGATCGCGCTGAGCGAGTACGCGGCCGAGGTGGAGAGCGGCTGAGCCGGCCACCCCGGCCGCTCGGCGGTCCCCGCACCGACGCGCGACCGCCTGCGGGGCCACCGCCCGGCGCTCCGCGCTGGCAGGATGGCCGGATGGACCTCGACACCGGCGCCGGGCTGCTGCACCGGCTGACGTCCTACGAGCCGAGCCGCGAGTGGGACGTGCCCGTGGACGATCCGCGCGTCCGCCACGACCTCGTCCCGAACGACCCCGGGACCCTGCCGCCGCCCATGAAGGGCTACCCGGACGGCCCGGCCGTCCTCGCCCTGCCGCGCGACCTGCCCGACCCCGGCGTCCCCGCGACGGCCGTGCTGGCCGGCGTCGCGTCCCCCGCGCAGCCCCTCGACGCGGCGCAGCTGGGCCGCGTGCTCTTCCTGGGCGCCGGCGTCGTGCGCACCGCCGAGCGCAACGGCCGTCCCGTCCTCTACCGCGCCGCCGGATCGGCCGGGGCGCGCTTCCCGCTGGAGGTCTACGCGAGCACCCGGGGCGTCGCGGGGGTGCCGGACGGCGTGCACTGGTACGACGCGCGGCGGCACGCGCTCGTCCAGGTGGCTCCCGCCGCGACCGGGGCGGTCACGACGCTTGTGGTCACGGGCGTGCCGTGGCGCACGGGGTGGCGCTACGCCGAGCGGGGCTGGCGACACCTCTACTGGGACGCCGGCACGCTGCTGTCCCAACTGTCGGCGGCCGCCGACAGCGCCGGCCTGTCGCCGCGGCTGCGGTCGCTCTTCCCGGACTCCACCGTGCGCGCGCTCGTCGGCGCGGACGGGGTGCACGAGTACCCGCTGGCCCTGCTGTCGTTCGGCGACGGCGATCCGGCGATCGGGCCCACCGGGCCGGCGCTCCCCGGTGAGCTGCCCCCGGTCGAGCTGCCGCTGTGCACCACCGCCCAGCGCGCGGGCGAGCGGGACGTGCTCGGCGCGCCCTGGCCGTCGGCGGAGCCGCTGGCGGCGTACCCGCCGTCCGACCCGCTCGACGAGGTCGTCCGTCGGCGCGGCTCGCAGCGGCGGATGGACAGGTCCCGCACACTGCCGCGCGCTCTGCTGGAATGGCCCCTGGCCGCGGCCCTGCGCGGCGTGCCGGTGCCGCACTGGGTCGCCGTGCACGGGGTCGACGGGGTGCCGCCCGGCCTCTACCGGTGGCCCGACCTGTCGACGCCGCTGCGCGCCGGCGACCTGCGCGACGAGCTGCTCCGGGTCTGCCTGGACCAGGCGCTCGCCGGCGACGCCGCCTACGTCGTCGTCGCCGCCGCGCCGCTCTCGGCCCTCGACGACCGCGGCTACCGCGACGCCCAGCTCGCCGCCGGGCTCGTCGAGGGCCGGCTGCACCTCGCGGCGTACGCCCTGGGCGCGGGCGCCTCCGGCATGACCTTCCTCGACTCGGCCGTCCCCGGGCTGCTGGGCGAGCCGGACGACCTCGCGGCGCTGCTCTTCACCTGCGTGGGCGTCCCCGAGTACCGCTCGCGCGCGGGCGGGCGGCCGGGCGCCCCGGTCGAGGTCCGCCCGGTCACGCCCCGCCTCGGCGGTGCGTGACACCGCCCCGGTGAGCCAGGCCGTGCGGCTGCCGCCGGACTACCCGATGACCACCACCCGCGCCCACTCCGGTGGTGCGTCCGGCACGTACTCGGGGTCGTCCTCCTTCCACGATCCGGAGTACGTGTGCCGGCGGGGAAACAGCCCGACCACCGTGCGGCAGGGCGGCTGCGCGGCCGGCCAGGGCGTCTGCCCGTCGGTCAGGACCACGACGACGTCCGGACGGGGCCGGGTCCGCAACGCCCGGGCGAAGCCCGTACGCAGGTCCGTCCCGCCCCCGCCCACCAACGGGATCTCCTCGGCGCGGCACAGCGGGTGCACGGTCCGGGCCGCCGCGTCGCAGGACAGCACGCTGACCAGGTCACGCCGGCCGCCCACGGCGCGGGAGATCGCCGCGACCTCGAGCAGCGCGCTGCCCAGTTCGGCGTCGCTGACCGACCCGGAGGTGTCGACGACCACGCAGACCCGGGGTGGCATGCGCCGCAGGCTGGGCAGGACGACGCCGGGGACCCCGGCGGAGCGCCGCGCCGGCCGGCCGTACGTGTAGTCCTCGCCCGCGCCCGCGCCGGAGGCCGCCGAGCGGATCGCCGCCCCCAGCAGGTCCCGCCACGGCTGCGGCGGGTGGAACGCCTCCTCCGCCCACCTCCGCCAGCCTTGCGGGACGTCCCCGGGACGCCCGGTGATGCCCTCCGCCACCCGGAACCGCACCGCGTCGCGCTCCTGCGCGCTGAGGCCCTGCGCGCCGTCCGGCCCCAGGTCCCACTCCCGCTCCGCCCCGTCGGCGCCGCTGCCGCAGTCCAGCCAGACCAGCCCCTGCGTACGCGGCCCGAGCCGGAACTGACGGAGGTAGTCCTCCATCAGCTCCCCCTCCGGCAACCCCAGCAACGCCGGGTCGACGACACCCTCGGGTCGGGTCAGCCCGTCACCGAAGGCATCGTCGTTGATCTCGCAGTCCGCCGCGATGTTCATCCGTAGCCGCTCCCCCGGCCCGGTCAGCCCTCGCTCCCACGCGACCCGGTCGCTGCGCCCGTGGTGGTCGCGCAGCAGGTGCGAGACCTCGTGCACCCACACCCCGGCGAGTTCCTCCACCGGCGTGCGGTCCACGAAGACCGGCGAGACGTAGCATCGCCAGTGCCGGTCCACCGCCATTGTCGGCACCCGGCGCGACTCCACCACGTGCAGGGCGAACAGCGCCGAGGCCAGGTAGGGCCGGACCCGGACGGCGTGCAGCCGGGCGGCGAAGAGCTTCTCCCGGTCCAGGGTCCCCGCTTCCGGGCTCACCGGCCGCTCCCCGCGGCGGCGAGCCGGGCCTGGTCGGCTCGCCGGGACACCGACACCGCCCCGGCGAGCCGTTCGATCGCCGCCGGCACGTCCCAGTCCTCGCGGCGCAGGGCGGCGAGCGTGCTCGCGGGAACGACCACCAGGTCCGGCGGGCCGCTTTCCAGCGCCCGGACCAGCAGCGTCCACGCGGCGTCCCAGCGCCCCCTCTCCGGGCGCCCGCGGACGGCCTCCACCACGCCGTCCAGCACGGTCTGCCGCAGGTCGCCCCGCTCGGGCAGGACCGCAGCCGCCGGGTCGGCCAGCAACGTCTCGGGGTCGGGAAGGTCCATCCGGTCCATGCTGGCGAGCAGTTCCAGCCCCGGGCCGTCGCCCACCGTGCCCCGCACCAGCATCGAGAGCACCTCCCGGGAGGTGCCCGCCGCGGTCGCGAAGGCGATCAGGCGCAGGGTCATCTCCCAGCTCCGGGGCGAGGGCCACGGGCCGCCCCGGCGGGTCTCGTTGCCGGGCAGCCGGTGCACGAGCGCGGGGCGGGCCGACAGCAGCCCGCACACCGCGCGCCGGGCGAAGGTGACGGCCTCCGGCAACCTGTCGGGGCACAGCCGGGGCAGCGCGGTCCGGGGCCAGGTCCCGCCAAGGCCGCGCACCACGACCTCGTGGTCGTGGACCCACTGGAGATGGACGAAGCGGTTGGCCAGGGGCGGGCTCAGCTCCCAGCCGTCGGCCGCCGAGGACCGGGGGTTCGCGGCGGCCACGATCCGGATGCCGGGCGGCAGCCGCAGCGCGCCCACCCGCCGCTCGAGCACGAGGCGGAGCAGGGCGGCCTGGACGGCCGGCGGGGCGGTGGACAGCTCGTCCAGGAACAGCAGCCCGCGGCCGGCGCGGACGAGGCGTACGGCCCAGTCCGGCGGCGCCATCGGGACGCCCTGCGTCGCGGGGTCGTCACCGACGATCGGCAGTCCCGAGAAGTCGGACGGCTCGTGGACACTGGCGACGACGGTCGTCAGCGGCAGGTCCAGCGCCTCGGCGAGCTGTGTCAGGGCAGCGGTCTTGCCGATCCCCGGTTCACCCCACAACAGCACGGGCAGGTCGGCGGCCACGGCCAGGGTCAGTGCCTCCAGCTGCGTGTCGGATCGGGGTTCGGTGGTGGTGTCGCGCAACAGGGAGAGCAGGTCGGCGGCGACGGCGAGCTGCGGGTCGGGGGTCCGGTCGACGGCAAGGGGCATGGTGATCACCTGTGGTTTCTCGTGGTGGGTGCAAGAGCGAGGTGGTGCGGGGCCGGGGCCCTCGGTCAGCGGGCGATTCCGTGGCGCGGACGCGAGCGGCGGTCGCGGGTACGGCGAGGCTCGGCGGCGGCGGGGCCGGGGCCGGTCCCGGCCAGTCCCGCCCGGAACAGCCCGTACGTGACCCGCCGCAGTGCGGCCGTCTCGAGTTCGTTGCGCAGCGCCCCGTCGCGCACCCGCGCGTCGGGTCCGAGCAGGGCCTCGACCACGGCGAGGGCGCCGGCGGTGTCGCCGTGGTCCAGTCGGGCCCGGACCTCGGGGAGGCACTCCGGGTGGCGGTGCGCCTCGTCGATCGCCTGGAGGCAGGGCAGCGGGGTGCCGGTCAACGCGGCCAGAAGTTCCTCCCGGCGCACCTCGGCCGGGTCGTGGTCGAGCGCGACGAGCGTCCCGCCGGCCAGGCCGATCCGGTGCCAGGCTCCCCGGCACCGCACCCGGCGCGGCTGTCCCGCCCGGTCCGTCGTCCGGGGCGCGGTCCCCGCCGGGCGGCCGGGTGCCAGGGCCGACGCGACCAGCGGATGCAGCCGGCCGGCGTCGATCGACCCGCTGCGCAGCAGTTCCAGGTCCGGCGACACCCAGGTCGCGGCGTCGGGCAGCACCGGCGTGGAACCGTGCGTCCCGACGCGGCTTCGCATGGGCGACGACGCGGTCCCCACCTCGGGCGGGCCGGGACCGTCTCCGGCCGCCACCTCCAGCATGAGGTGGCGTCGCGCCCCGACCCGCACCACGACCGGGCCGCCGGCCCGTCCCTCGGCGCGCAGCAGGATGGCTGCCTCGGCGGACCACCTCTGCACCGCCCAGCCCCGCCGTCGCCCGGCCGTCGCCAGCGGTTCCGGTAGGACGGCGCAGGGGTCGTCCTCGGACGGCCGGTCCGCCCCCGACCGGACGCGCAGCTCACCGGTCCGCCGCGCGTCCCACAGGTGGCGGTGCAGGTCGAGACGGAACCGGCGGTCGGGGTGCGGGTGCGGATGGCGACAGGGCCCGGAGCCGGAGCGGGGCCCGTCCCACAGCGCCAGGCTGAACCGCTGACCGGCGTCGGCCCACGCCGGTGGCGTCCGGGCCACGAGGTGCACGGTGTCGGCGGGGCGTCCGCCCCGGTCGTAGCGGGCCAGCGCGATGGTCAGGCCGGGGCGCAGCAGCCCGTCGGGCGCGATCCTCGGCAGATGCCAGCGCAGCAGGTCGGGAGCCAGGTGGCGAAGGTCGGCGCGGAGCCGGTCGGCGAGTTCCCGACCGTGGGTACGGGCCACGGAACGCAGGTCGACATCGGCGTCGACGCGGGCGGCGGCGCACGCCCCGGCCCAGTCCCCGACGGCCCGACGGGCGGTGGCAACCTCGATCATGGACGGCGGCACGGCGAACTCGCGCACGTGCGGCCAGAAGGACGGACGAAGGTCCGGACTCGCGGGTCGGTAGTGCATCAGCACTCACCTTGCGAGAACCGGGCCTCCGATCTGGTGAGAGAGGAAGTCGTCATCGGCGGGGAGCATACCGGTGCGGGCACCGGACCCGCCAGCCTCTATCCCGTCCCGGTCGGGGCCGCCCGCTTCCCGCCCGGCTGCCCGGTGTGGCAGTTCCACCGGAGGCGGCCGACGCACCCGGGTTGAAGGTTTCCGCCACCTCGCCACACCGTCACGGAAGGCATTTACATCGCCGTCCGTCGCGGTGTACGTTACCGCCACCCGCCGATCCTCATCGACATTGGCGAATATTATGAGGGGTGCAGATGACTGCTCGACCCGCCGCGCGACGCAGGCGTGGGCTGCTCAGCGCCATGCTGGCCGCGACCCTGGTCCTGACTGCCGAATCAGCCCTGGCCGCCGCGCCCGTGTCGGCCGCCCCGGAGGGGGCCCCACGGGCGGCCGCCCGGCTGGCCACCGCCTTCGACACCGCCGCCGGCCGGTACGACGTCCCCCGCGACCTGCTCGTCGCCCTCGGCTACGCCGAGACCCGCCTGGACGGGCACGGCGGGGCACCCAGCGCGGCGGGCGGCTACGGCATGATGCACCTGGTCAGCAACCCCAAGCTGCGCACCCTGGACGAGGCGGCCACGCTGACCGGGCTCAGCCGGGCCGCGCTGCGCGCCGACGCCGCCGCGAACATCGCCGGAGCGGCCGCCGTCCTGCGCTCCTACGCCGACCAGGCCGGCCTGAGCGCGGCCGGGCGCGACGACGTCGACGAGTGGTACGCGGCGGTCGCCCGCTACGGCGGCGCGGCCAGCCCGTCGCTCGCCCGCGTCTACGCGGACGCCGTCTACGACCTGCTCCGCGCCGGCTTCGACACCGGCCACGCCGGGGTGGCGAGGGTCCCCGGCCGCCAGGTGGCACCGGATCGGGACCTGCCGGGCGGCACGTCGGACGGGGTCGGCATCCTCAGCACCGACTACGGGCCGGCCGCGTGGGCGCCGGCGAGCACCAGCAACTACACGGTGGCCAGCCGGCCCACCAGCCACTCCGTCAGGTACATCGTCATCCACGTGACGCAGGGCAGCTACGCCGGCTCGATCAGCTGGTTCCAGAACCCGGCCGCCCAGGCCAGCGCGCACTACACGTTCCGCTCCTCCGACGGGGCGGTCACCCAGTCGGTGCGGGAGAAGGACATCGCCTGGCACGCCGGCAACTGGACCTACAACACCCAGTCCATCGGCATCGAGCACGAGGGGTACGTCGACAACGCGGCCTGGTTCACCGACGCGATGTACCGGGCGTCCGCGACGCTGACCCGCAGCCTCGCCAACAAGTACGGCATCCCCAAGACCCGGACGCACATCATCGGTCACCACGAGGTCCCCGGGGCCACCCACACCGACCCGGGCCCGAACTGGAACTGGTCCTACTACATGCAGCTGGTGAACCAGCAGACCGGCGTCGGCTCCGGCACGGTGAACACCGAGGGGGTGAGCCTCAACGTGCGCTCCGGGCCCGGCACCGGCTACGCCGTCGTGGGTTCCGTCGCCGACGGCGCGACCGTCAGCATCTACTGCCAGGCCGTCGGCACGACGGTGACCGGCCCCTACGGCACGAGCAACGTCTGGGACCGGATCGGCACCAACCGCTACGTCTCCGACGCGTACGTCCTGACCGGCCACGACGGCTTCATTCCCGGCGTGCCACGCTGCTGACCACCACGGCCGGTGCCGTCCACCCCGCGAGGGTGGACGGCACCGGCGCGTCACAGCCGCGCGACGACGAGTTGGTGGATCGCGGCGAGCAGCTCCTGGTCGCGTTCCGCATGCGCGGTCACCGTGACGGCGGCCCGCCGCGCGGGACTGACCACCACGTACTGGCCGTAGCTACCGTCCAACCGGTACGTGCCGGCCCGGTCGAGCCACACGCCCAGCCCGTATCCGTGGGTGTACGGCTCGCCGTAGGTGACGGCGCTGGTGTCGACCCGCTCCCCCGTCATCCGCCGCACGTACCGCGCGGGCAGCACCTGCCGGCCGTCCCACCGGCCCTCCTGCAACAGCAGCCGGGCGAACCGCGCGAGTTCCTCCGTACGCAGGAAGAGGTCGCTCTCCGCGAGCGGGTGGCCCAGCGGACACGTGTGCCAGGGCGGGTCGTGCAGGTCCAGCGGCGCGAACAGGCGCGGCAGCAGGAACGAGCGCAGGTCGGCCCCGGTGACCCGGGCGATCACCCGGCCGAGGGCGTACGGACCCGAGCCCGTGTACGCGAAGCGGGTCCCGGGCGCGGCGGCGAGCGGCGCGGCGACGATCTCGTGGAGCAGGTCGGCGGCGGTGATCCGCTCGTCGGCGAACCAGCGGTGGCTGGTGCCGCTGGTCATGGTCAGCAACTGCCGGAGCGTGACGGCACCGAGCCCGTCGGCGGCGATCGGCCGCAGCTCGGGCAGGTGGTCCAGGAGGCGGTCGTCGAGGCTCAGCCGCCCCTCCGCCTCGGCCAGCCCCACGGCCACGGACGTGAACGTCTTGGCGACGGCGTACACGTTCACCCGGTCGTCGGACCGGAAGCGGTGCGCCACAGGCGGGCGGCCCTCGCGGTGGACGTGGATTCCGTACGTGCCCAGGGCACGGTCGCGGTCCGCCCGCACGAAGTCGTCGAGGAGTGCGGCGCTCACGGGCGGACGATACGCGAGACGGCGGGCCGCCGGCGTGTCCCCGTTTCCGCCGCCCCGCTCAGGGTACGGGCCAGGACGCCTGCTCAACACCGTTCTCGTGGAGGAACTCGCCAGATGGATGCCAGCAAGCCAGCCAAGGCGGTCAAGGACGTGGTGGAGGCCGCAGCCGGGAAGGTGGCCGACGCGCTGACCCCGGACGTGCCCGGCGCGCCGGGTAGCGCCCCGCCGACCGTCGAGGAGCCGACGACGCCACACGATCCGCTGCCGCCCAAGGAGGAACAGGGCGCCCCGGAGACCCGTACGCCGACCGGCGCGGCGACCGGCGCGCCGACGACGGCGAACGGTCAGCAGGGCGCCTTCCTCACGACGTCGCAGGGGGCGCGCCTGCGTGACACGGACCACTCACTGAAGGCCGGGCCGCGCGGTCCGGTCCTGCTCCAGGACCACCACCTGCGCGAGAAGATCACCCACTTCGACCACGAGCGCATTCCCGAGCGCGTCGTGCACGCGCGTGGGGCCGGCGCGCACGGCGTCTTCGAGGCCTATGGCACGGCCGAGGGTGTGACGAAGGCCGGTTTCCTGGCGAAGGGCAGGTCGACCAACGTCTTCGTGCGGTTCTCCACCGTCCTCGGTTCGCGCGGCTCGGCCGACACGGTCCGCGACACCCGCGGCTTCGCCACCAAGTTCTACACCGACGAGGGCACCTTCGACCTGGTCGCCAACAACATGCCGGTCTTCTTCATCCAGGACGCCATCAAGTTCCCCGACATCATCCACGCCGGCAAGCCGCACCCCGACCGGGAGATCCCGCAGGCGCAGAGCGCGCACGACACCTTCTGGGACTTCGTCTCCCTGCACACCGAGGCGCAGCACCACACCATGTGGAACATGTCCGACCGGGGCATCCCGCGCTCGTACCGGATGATGGAGGGCTTCGGCGTCCACACGTTCCGGCTCGTCAACGCCGCCGGCGAGACGGCGCTGGTCAAGTTCCACTGGAAGCCCAAGCTGGGCGTGCACTCCCTGACCTGGGAGGAGGCGCAGCTGCTCGGCGGCGTGGACCCGGACTTCCACCGCCGGGACCTCTACGACGCCATCGAGGCCGGCGCCTTCCCCGAGTGGGAGCTGGGCCTCCAGGTCTTCCCCGACACTCCCGAGGAGACCTTCGCCGGGATCGACCTGCTCGATCCGACGAAGATCGTGCCGGAGGAACTGGCGCCGGTGCAGCCGGTCGGGAAGCTGACGCTCAACCGGACGCCGACGAACTTCTTCGCCGAGACCGAGCAGGTCGCCTTCCACGTCGGCCACCTGCCGCCGGGCATCGACGTCACGAACGACCCGCTGTTGCAGGGCCGGCTGTTCTCGTACGTCGACACGCAGCTCACGCGGCTGGGCGGGCCGAACTTCTCGCAGATCCCGATCAACCGCCCGCATGCCCCGGTCAACGACATGCTGCGCGACGGCTTCCACCAGCAGGCCGTGCACGCCGGGGTCGCACCGTACCGGCCGAACTCGCTCGACGGCGGCAACCCCTTCCCGGCCGGGGACGCCGACGGCGCGTTCGTCGACGTGCCGGTGACGGTGACGCAGGCGCCCAAGGTACGCGCCAACCCGGTCTCGTTCGACGACCACTACAGCCAGGTCCGCCTGTTCTGGCTGAGCATGTCGCCGGTCGAGAAGGAGCACATCGTCCGCGCCTACACCTTCGAGCTGGGCAAGTGCTACCACCAGGCGATCCGGGAGCGCCAGCTCCAGTGCCTCGCCAACATCGACCCCGTGCTGTGCGCGGAGGTCGCCACCGGGCTGGGCCTGCCCGCGCCGGAGCCGACCGTGCCGCTCGTCGACCCCGCCCCCAGCCCCGTGCTGTCGCAGGTGGGCAGGCAGTGGCCGGCCGACGGCCGTACCGTGGGCATCGTCGTCGACCCCGCCGCCGGGCTCGACGACGTCGACGAGGTGCGCCGGGCGGTCCTCGCCGCCGGCATGGTGCCGCTCCTCGTCGCCCCGCACGGCGGCCTGGTGGACGGCCTGCCCGTGCAGCGGACCTTCGCCACCGGCCGCTCCGTCGAGTTCGACGTGCTCCTGCTGGCCGGGGCGCCGGCGCCCGCGCCGGACGCGTCGCCGGCGCGCGACGCCAAGGCCGGCGCGGCGGACTCCGCCGCCGTGGATCCGCGGGTGCTGCTGCTGGTCGACGAGTGCTGGCGGCACGCCAAGGCGATCGGCGCGTGGGGCGCCGGCGTCGACGTGCTGCGGCGGGCAGGGGTCGCCGGCACGCCCGGCGTCGTCACGGGCGGCTCCGGCGCCGAGGTCCTCACCGCCGTGCAGCAGCTGATGGCCGCCCACCGGGTGTGGGAGAGGTTCCCCGCCTCGGTCGCCTGACGCGCTCGTCGGTCGACGAGGGCCGTCCCCCCGCAGCACCGGGAGGACGGCCCTCGTCGCGTCCGGTCCGCGCCCCACCGCCGCCCGTCCGGCGGGCGCGGCGGGGCTGGCGCGGTCAGTCCCACCTGTCCTGGTTGAGGAAGCGGGCGAAGCCGCGCCACGAGTTGGGGCCCATGACCCCGTCGATCGGGCCGGTGTAGCCGTGGCCGGAGGCGAGGCGCTGCACGGCACGCCAGGTGTTCGGGCCGGGCTGGCCGTCGATCGGCCCGGTGTAGCCGTAGGCCCGCATGGCCCGCTGGAGGGCGGCGTAGGTGTTCGGCCCGGGCACGCCGTCGATCGGGCCGGTGTATCCGGCGGTGAGCCGCAGCCAGTTCTGCATGCGCTGGTAGAAGATGACGCCGGGGACGCCGTCCTGCTCGGTGGAGGTCTTGGGCAGTCGCCCGGGTACGGGGTTCTGCCCGATGTAGGCCAGCGGGTCGATGCGTACGCCCGCCGGGTTGATCATGTGCCAGTGCACGTGCGGCCCGGTGGACGAGCCCGAGCCCGGCGCTCCGGCCGCGCCGCCGGAGAGGCCGACGACGGTGCCGCTGGCGACGGCCGCGCCGTTGCCGAGCAGGAACTGCGACAGGTGCATGTACTGGCTGCGGTACCCGTCGGCGTGGTGGATGGTGACGGTGTGCCCGCCCGTGCCGTTGTACGGGATGTTCTGGACGGTGCCGGCGCCGCAGGCGGGCAGGCGGGTGCCGACCGGCATGCCGAAGTCGACGCCGCCGAGCGAACCCCGGTTCAGGTGCTCCTGCCAGGTGCCGGTGACGGGATACCCGGAGAAGGGGTGGTGGATGGCGGGGGCGGCGTACGCGCGGCCCGGCACGGCCAACCCGGCCAGGGCGCCCGCGCCGAGGGCGGCGCCGAGCAGCACCGCGCGGCGGTCGACACCGGCGACCGCCGGCCCGTCGCCACAGCACGCGGCTGGGTCGAGGTGGTCCATCGCGTGCTCCCTGCGGGTCGGTGCGCCGGTCGAGCCTGTGACACTACATAGCCGCAGATAAATCTGTCGACCGCCCGCTGCGCCACGACGCCGGGCCACGGGCAACGATCCGCGACCGCACCACCGGGTCGCTCAGCCGCCCGGGCAGCGGCTGTCACCGCCGCTGTGCTCCTGGCAGGTCGTCGGCGCCGGGAGCGGCGCGGCCGGCGGCCGGAGGGTGCGCGCGGCATCCACGACCGCCGGCGCCAGCGCCGCCACGGCCACGACGGCGAGGAGCAGGTAGACCAGCCCGGTGCGGCGGTACCGGCAGCCGAACGCCACAAGCGCGATGACGGCCGGCCCGCCCGCTGCCGTCGCCGCCAGCACCAGCAGCGCCTGGGCGGAGCGGCGCCCGAATTCCGCCGACCGCCCGCCACCGTTCGAGTGGTGGTCGGCCCAGCCCTGCATGCCGATGGTGAACGACCACCACAGCAACGCCAGGCACGCCACCACCCAGGCCACCGTCAGGAGCACGAGGGCGTACCGGGACCGGGCGGCGGGTGTCGACGAGGTCATGCCGTACAGCCTCGCGGAGCGGGGGCCGTGGGACGTGAGCCCGGGTACTCACCGCGCGGGATCTCCCGCACCCGGGCGTACGCGCGGGGGCCGGGTCGGCGGTGGCCACGCGTCAGGCCGCGGCGCTTCCGGCGGGAGGGGCCGCCGCCGGCGAGGACGGCGGCCCGCCGGTGCGGTCGCGACGGCGACCGCACCGGCGGGCCTGGCCACGTCACCGACGGGCCGGGTGGGACGGTCCGCTCACCACCCGCGGCACTGGCCGGACGTCGGGCCGCTGACCGTGTTGGCCACCCCGTTGTCCACCGGTGGCGGCTGGTTGCCGACGCACCGCAGCGGCCCGTCGATCCGGTTGCCCGACACCACGACCGGCGTGCCGCCGGTGCGGCTGTCGACCACGCTGACCGGACCGGTCACCCGCGTCCCGGCGATCAGCACCGAACCGGTGACGCCGGTGACCGACAGCGGGCCGTCGACCGTGCTGCCCGTCAGCTGCACCACCGTGGCCCCGGTGGCGGTCACCGGGCCGCTGACGCTGGCGCCGAGCGCGATCAGGCCCGCGCCCTTCGCGACGTTGACCGGCCCGAACACCGTGGCGCCCGGCGCGAGGCAGGTCACCCCACCGTTGACCGGCAGCGGACCCCGACGCTCACCGCTGACGACCTGGGCGCAGGTCTGGTCGGTGACCTCGAGCGTCACGGGCAGCGTCGACAGCCGGTTCGACGGATCGTCGCTGGTGACGCAGAGCTGGGCCCGGTACGTACCGGCGGCCAGGCCGGTGCTGTCCATCGAGAGCGTCACCTCGGTGGACCTGCCTGCCCCGGTGCCGGCCGACGTCCGCGACGCCGTCAGCCACGGCACCTCGTCGGGCGTGACGCACGGCTGCAGGTCGGGCAGCCGGACGTGGGTGATGAACCGGGCCGCGCCCTTGTCGTTCTCGACCTCGACCAGGCGGCCCGAGCGGTCGATCTCGTGGACCCCCTTGGAGCTGGTGGTCAGGATGTTGCCGTTACCGAGCGGGTGGACGCCCTGGTAACCGCTGCCACCGGGAGGCGTGTAGACGCCGATCAGCTTGCCGTCGCGGTCCATCTCCCAGACCCCGGGGGCGGAGCCGCTGCCCCAGCTCGCCGCGAGCACGTTGCCGTTCGGCATCTCCGCGAGCTGACCGGGCCAGCTCAGCCCCTCGAAGAAGCGGGCGTTCGCGGCGGAGCCGTCCTTCTTGAAGCTGTGGATGGCGTCGCTGTCGCTGGCCGAGACGAGCATGTCGTCGCCGCGGAAAAGGATGCCCCACGGTCCCTTCAGCCCGTCGGTCCCCGGCGCGACGAACGTGCCCAGGTACTTGCCGTCGGCGTCGAACTCGACGACCGAGTTGGCGTTGGTCTGGGAGGCGACCGTCACCAGCACGGTGCCGCGCGGCGAGAGCGCGATGCCCCGGGTGTTGGTCATGATCTTCGGGTCGTCCACGCCGCCGGCGGGCGCGAAGACCCGCCGGAAGCTGCCGTCCAGGGCGTGCTCGGTGATCACCGAATTGACCTGGTCGGACATGAGGAAGCCGCTGCCGTCCGGCTTGGCGATGACCTGGAACGGCGTGTAGAGGTTGCTGGTCGGGTCGAACTTGACGTGCGGGATGAACTGCGGGTCGATCTGCTTTCCGGTCTGCGGATCGAACGCCATCACCCCACGGGTGGCGCTTGCCGAGTTCGGGATCAGCAGGACACCGTCACGCAGGAGCCGGATCCGCTCGTCGTCCGGCCCGGCGTCCGGGTCGTCCAGCCGCCAGTCCAGCACGCCGTGCCCGGCGTTGCGTACCGCGAACTTCTGGCTGGTGACCAGCCCGGCCGGCTGCCGCGCAGAGATCGACTTGGGCGCCACCTCGATCTTCGGTACCGGCACCACCGTCAGTTCCAGCGCGATCGTCGTCGTCGGCTGGTCCTGGTCGTTGCTGGCCAGGCACAGGTTCGCCGTGAACACGCCGCCGTCGTCCAGGCCGGTCGAGTCGAGGGTGATCTCGATGTCCTGGCTCTTGAACGCACCCAGCGTGCCCTGCGCCGGCGTCACCTTCACCCAGGTCGGCCAGTCGCAGTCGTCGCCGTCGCCAGTCGCCCGCCAGGTGAGTTCGGCGCCGCCGGCGTTGCCCACCTTGACCGTGTGGGTCTCGTTCTGCGCCACGTCCATGCTGGAGCTGAGCGCGGTCTTGTCCACGGTCAGGTCCGGGGCCGCGGGAAGGACGGCGACCGGGAAGTGCGCCTGGGCGATCGGCTGCCCGTCCGGCGCGTGCCGGGCGTCGGTGGTCAGGTCGATCGCGCCGAAGAGCCAGTTCTTGCGGGCGGTCCCGGTGACGTCCAGGGTGATGGTCAGCTCCTGGCTGGCGCCGGGCGCCAGGGTGAACTGCGTCGGCGCGACCGTGATCCGCGCGCCGACCGGGGCCTGCGGCGTGACCTGGTAGGTCGCGGCCACCTTGGCCACGCTGGACACCGTCCGGGTGAAGGTGCAGACCTTGAGGCAGTGGTGCTCGACCACGGCCGGCAGGTTCAGCGTCTGCGGGTCGCCACCGGCGTCGGGGTTGGCCGCGACGAAGTTCGCGGCGGTCTCGTCGAGCACGATGCCGGTCCGGGCGGCTTGGGCCAGGTTGATCCGGCCGGAGCCCATGTCGAACGCGTCGGCCGGCGTGCGGCCGTCCTCCTTGACGACCCCGTCGCGGTCCGCGGTGACCGCCAGCGCGGAGCGGATCCGCGTCGGCGACCAGTCGGGGTGCAGCGCCGCCAGCAGCGCGCCGGCACCGGCGACGTGCGGCGACGACATGGACGTGCCCTGCATGAAGGCGTACGGGGCCGGGTTGTCCTTCGTCGCCATGGTGGCGGCGAGGATGTTGCGGCCCGGGGCGGCCACGGTGGGCGCGAGCATGTCGAACTTGCTGGGACCGCGCGAGCTGAAGTCGGCCACGACGTCGGTCCAGTCGCCGTCGCGCAGCACCTCGCTGCCGGGGTCGACGCGCACGGTGACGGGGCCGTCGGTGGCCGCCGCGTGCTCGCGCAGCCGCTGCCCGTCGGCGAGGGAGACCATCACGGCGGGGATGGCGGTCCCGGCGAGCGCGCCCATCGTGATCGGCGGGCCACTGTACTGGTTGTGCACGACCACGCCGGTCGCGCCGGCGGCGGTGGCGTTCTTGACCTTCACGGAGAAGTCGCAGCCGCCCCGGGGCAGCAGGGCGACCCTGCCGCTGAACGCCGCGGCCGGGAACGGAAGGCAGGCCTGCACGTTGCCCGCGTCGACGGCGCCGGAGTACCGGATCGCACCCTCGATGGGCGGGTTCGGCGAGCCTTCCCCGATCACGGCGGCGATGCCGGTGAGCGCGGCCGGGACGGGCGTCGGGCCGGTCACGTCGAGCCGGTGGGCGATGACCCGCTCGTGGCTGACCGCGGCGACGGACATGTTCCACGGCGCGGTCTTCGCGACGGTGCTGGGGCCCGGGCCGCTGTTGCCGGCGGAGGCGGCGACGAAGATGCCGGCCGAGTACGCCTCCAGGAACGCCTGGTCGACGAGGTCCTTCCAGGGGTCGTCGCGACCGGAGATCGAGTAGTTGAGGACGTCCACGCCGTCGGCGATCGCCTGGTCCACCGCCGCGATCGTCGCCGAGGAGAGGCAGCCGAGCGCCATGCAGACCTTGTAGGAGATGACGTTGGCCCGCGGCGCGACCCCGGAGACGGTGAGCTTGTGTGTGCTCGTGCCGACGGTCATGGTGGCCTCGTGCCGGTTGCCGGCGGCGGTCGAGGCGGTGTGGCTGCCGTGGCCGTTGTCGTCCCGGGCGTCGGTGCCGACCATCGACCAGGCGCCGATCAGCTTGTCGTTGCAGATCGCCTTGTGCTGGGGGTGGCTCGGGGCGCAGACGCCTACGTACCTGCCCGCGCCGTACGGGTTGGTGTGCCGGTAGCCGTCACCGTCCACGGCCGCGAACGACGGGTGGTCGGGGTTGATGCCGGAGTCCAGGATCCCGACGATGGCGCCCTCGCCACGGGTCCCGACGTTCTCCGCCGTCCGGCCCTCCCACACCGCGGGCGACTGGATCAGCGCGTTGCTGGTGTCGGTCGTCAGCTCCAGGATCTCGTCGGGCACGACCGCCCTGACCCCCGGCAGGCCGGACAGCTGCGCCGCCTCGTCCGCGCTGAGCGCCACCGCCAGTCCGTTGACCACGTTCCGGTAGGTGTGGGCGACCCGCACGGAGCGCCCCAGGACGGCCTCCATCTCGTCGACCACGGTGTCCTGCCGCTGCGCCAGCTCCCTGGCGTAGGGGGTGCTGGCCGCGGACCGGGCGTCGATCCCGCCGGCGCGCGCCCCGGTGCCCCGGGTGGCGGCCACCAACGACGGCTTGTCCAACTGCACCAGCCAGAGCCCGCTCTTGGGCTGCGGCAGTCCGGACGCCGGACGGGGCGGCCCCTCGGGTGCCTGCCGGGTGGCCGACAGCGGCGCGCGGGAGGGCGCCGCGGCAGCGGACACGGGGGCCGCGGCGAGCAGCATGGTGCCCGCCGCCACCGCCGCGACCAGACGGGCCGGTGTTCGCCGGCGGAAGGGGATCGCTCTTCGGGAGGGGTGCTGTGCCACGGTGAGCTCCTAAGTCACTTCAGCGGCGCGATCGGTGCTGTCTCGCTGCCTGGCCGGAGCCGGGGAGTGCTCGGTGCGGCTGGGTGCGATCGTGTGAAACCTAGGTGATCATCGAGACCGAGGCAATGGTGTCCGTTGATCGGTGCGCCGCACCGGGCCAGCGGCGTCGAGGCCACGATCGACCGGATTCCCCCACCCGTGGGCCGGTTCCGACGGTCGTGCCGGGCTCGCCGGAATGGGTCCTCATCGTCGGGTGAGTTCGGACAGCCAGCGCTCCAGCGCCGCCGGGGAGCGGAACAGCAGCACCGGCGGCCCGGCCGGATCGGCCTGCCAGGCGCGCATCCGCCGGCGGGCCCGGCCGAACGCGGTGACGTGCCACACCAGGATCGACTCCCGGGACAGCACGCTGCGCAGCGACTCGCGGTTGCCGTTGCAGATCTCCTCGCCGCTGACCAGCCGGCGGACGGTACGCCGCAGCAGCCGCCAGAAGGAGAGCCAGCGTGGATAGTCCAGGCCGACGACCAGGTCGGCGCGCGCCAGCACCACGTCGCGCCACCCGTGGTACGCCCCGTCGAGGATCCAGCGGTCGCGGCGGCAGACCGCCTCGATCCGGCTGCGCTGCTCCGCGACCGGCACCTCCACCCAGCCCGGCTGCCACAGCAGGTCGTCGACGGGGTGCCACGGTGACCCGAGCAGCTCGGCCAGCCGCCCCGCCAGCGTGGACTTGCCTGCGCCGTACACCCCGTAGACGAGGATGCGGGCCGGTGCGGTCATCGCGGCAGCGTACGCCGCCGGTGTCGGCCCCGTGCCGCCCCGTCCGGGCGGGCGCGGGCGGACGGCGGCGCGATCGTTCCGGTCGCGGCGACGGCGGCGGGCCGGGTCGCCGCCACGGCGGGCCGTGACCGGGGCCGCGCCCCCGGGCCATACACTCACCCCCTGGTCACGCGCCCGGACGCCGCCCACGTGGGGGCCGGCGACGCACCGGAGCCGGGCGGACGACAGCCGGTCACGACGCCCGGCGGGGCGCCTGGGCCGGCAGGGGTGGACCGCCGGTCCGCGAACCGCGCCGGTCGGCCGGACGGGGGCGGACCGGCACTGAAGGGACTGCTGGTGAGGCGACGAGGCAACCGGACCCGGAGGCTGCGGGTCGCGGCGGGGACGGTCGTCGTCCTCGCCGTCGCGACGGCCCCCGGTGCGGCCGTGGCCGACCCGACACCCGCTGCGGTCCCCGGGACGCCGGTGTGCGAGGTGCGTGGCGGCCGGCTGAGCGAGATCTCCGGCATGGCCGCGACGGACGGCGGCTTCGTCATGATCAACGACGGCGCGGACGACGAGGCCCGCCGCCGCATCTTCTTCCTGGACGACCGGTGCGCCGTGGTGCGGTCCGTGTCCTATCCGTCGCGGCCGCGCGACACCGAGGACCTCGCCGTCGGGGCCGACGGCACGGTCTGGGTGGCCGACATCGGGGACAACGACCGGTCCCGGCAGACGATCGCGGTGTGGAAGCTGCCGCCGGGAGCCGACCGGCCGGTCCTGTACCGCATGGCCTACCCCGACGGCCCGCACGACGCGGAGGCCCTGCTCGTCACCGGCGACGACCGGCCGGTGGTCGTCTCCAAGTACTCGGCCAACCTGTACGCCCCGAGCGCCGCCTTGCGTCCGGGTGCGACGACACCGCTGGTGAAGGTGGGACAGGTCCGGCTGCCGGCCTCCACGACGAGCAACCCGTTCGGGGCGCTCGGTCGCACGGCGGTCACCGGCGCCGCCACCGCACCGGACGGGCGCCGGATCGTCCTGCGCACCTACGCGGACGCGTACGAGTTCGACGTGACCGACGGCGACGTGGTCACCGCGTTGACCGGCGGAACGCCACGGATCGTCGCGCTGCCGGACGAACCGCAGGGCGAGTCGGTCACCTACAGCCGCGACGGGCGTTCCCTGCTCACCGTGTCCGAGACCGCCGACCAGCCGCCGGGGACGCTGCCCGTGGTCCGGCGCTACCCGCTGCCGGCGGCCGTTCCTTCCTCCGCGCCGCCCACCACGTCCGGGCCGACGGCCCGCGCCGCCGACGACGGGACCGGCCGCGCCGGCGCCGTGGGGACCTACCTCCTGGCGGCCGGAGCGCTCGGACTGGCGCTGATCGCCGTGGGACTGGTCGCGCTGATCCGCACGCGGCGCGCCGGACCGCGCTGACCCGCGACGCGGTACACCGGGTCGCGCCGATCCGGCGCGCGGCGTGCCAGGTCCCGCCACGCGGTACGCCGGACCGCGCTGACCTGCGCGCGGCGGGTCGGGTCGCGTCAGCCGTCCCGGCTGCCGGGGGCGCGCGCCCGGGTCAGGCGCCGCCCTCAAGGGACGCCGCCGCGGTGTGGAGGCCGGTGAACAGCGCTGCCAGCAGGTCGCCGCGCGCGTCGATGCCGGCGGCCGAGACCCACTCCTGCCGCGCGTGGGCGCCGCCCCCGGGCGGGGCGAGCCCGTCGACGGTGGGGCGCCCGAGGGCACCCGTCGTGTTGGTGTCGGCGGCGCCGTCCGCCGGCCGACCGGCGAGGCGTTGACCGACGCCTGCGGCGACGTCCACGATCCGGTCGAGCAGGTGCGCCCCCGCCTCGTCCGGCCGCCAGGTGGGCCGGTGCGAGAGCAGCCGGGCGTCGAGCCGGGCACGGTCGCGCACCGGGCGCAGCGACCGCAGGCCGGCGAGGACGGCGTCCTCGTCGGCCGGGTCGGTGAAGCGCAGTCCCAGCTCGACGTGGGCCGCGCCGGCCACCACGTTGGTCCGCCCTCCGCCGGCGATGGTGCCGGTGTTGAGCAGGACCGGCCGGCCCCGCACGAGTGCGCGGAGCCGCACGAGCTGGTCGACGAGCTCGTCGATGGCGTTGACGCCGGCGTCCGGGTCGAGCGCGGCGTGCGCCTCGACCCCGGTGACCTCGATGCGGACCCGGGTGCTGCCGCGCCGGCCGGTCTTGAGGTCGCCGCCGGGGTGCGGCGGTTCCAGGCCGAGCACCGCGCGGGCGCGGGCCGCCTCGGCCTTGACCAGCCCGGTGGCCGTGGGCGAGCCGATCTCCTCGTCGGCGACGACGAGGACCCTGATCTCGGGGTGCGGGGCGCCCTGCCGCTCGACGCGTGCCGCCGCCGTGAGCAGGGCGACGATCCCGGCCTTGGTGTCGTAGACGCCCGGACCGCGGACCACGTCCCCCTCGACGGACCACGGCATGCCGGACAGCGTGCCGACCGGCCAGACGGTGTCGTAGTGGGTCAGCAGCAGCACCGGGTCGCCCGGGACCCCTCGCGCCGGGAGGGTCCAGACCAGATGGTCGCCGCTCGGGTGCGGCTCCCGGGCGGTGTCGAAGCCGGCGCGAACGGCGTCGGCGTCGAGCACGTCGGCCAGCGCGGCCAGCGCCCGCCGGTCACCGGTCGGCGACTCGTGCAGCGTGTAGCGGTGCAGCGCGTCGAGCGCGGCGCTGGATCCTGAGGGCGACATATGTGGACCGTATGTTTCACTCGAACGCCTTGTCAACGGGTGCGATCAACGGCAGCATGGACAACATACGATCGCTATCGTTGCAAGGGAGTGGCTGATGACCGCTGACACGCAAGGCATCGTGGCGCGTGACCTCGCCGGGCTCGCCGAGTGGACGGCGGCCTCGGCGCTCTACCGGAGCGTCTTCGGTTACGAGGGCCTCGAACACGCCGTCAGCCCCCGCCTCCTGGCCGCGCTGCGCGAGAACGCGGGGACCGCGGTCGGCGCGTTCGACGAGGACGGCTCCCTCGTCGGCTTCTGCTACGGCTTCACCGGCGTCGAGCACGGCGAGCTCTACCACTACTCGCAGGCGGCCGTCGTCGACGCGCGGGCGCAGGGGCGCGGCGTCGGCCGCCTGCTCAAGCACGCCCAGGCCGAGGCCGCACGACGCGCGGGCGTGCACACGATGCGGTGGACCTTCGACCCGTACGCGCTGCGCAACGTCCACTTCAACCTGAACGTCCTGGGCGCCGTCGGGATCCGTTTCCTGCCCGACTTCTACGACGACGGCGACAGCGACCGGGTCCTGGTCCGGTGGGACCTCGACCGTCCCGGGGGCAGCACCTGGGCGCCGGGGCACGGGCACGCGGCCGTCGACTCGCCCGCCGACGACCGCACCGCCGCACGGGGGCCCGACGACCGGGCGCGGCTGCGCCTGGAGCTGGCCGGCCGGTTCGCCGCGGGCGGGCGGCTCGTCGGCGTCGCGCGACGGGCGGACACCCCCGGCCGCGTCAGCTACCTGTTCGCACAGGATTGAGGCATGACCACGAAGAGATCGACCCCTGCGGAGCGCTTCGACCGTAACGTGCAGCGCAGGTCAGCGCAGGTGCTCAAGCAGCGGGTCCTGGAGCAGCAACGCAGCGAGTTCGCCAAGGCGCTGGCGTGGGCCGCCGAGCAGGACGCCATCGAGCGGGCCGCGGCGCTCATCGTGTCGGCCCGCCGGCGGTACCTGCTCGGCCACGGCAAGTCGCTCGGCTTCGCCTCCCTGCTCGCCGCCGACCTCAGCGCCGGGCTCTCCGGCGTCCACCTCGTCGACGGCGCGGCGCTGCGGCCCCTCGACGTGCTCAGCGACATCCGCCAGGGCGACCTGCTCGTGGCCGTCTGCATGGCGCGCTACCGGCGCGAGACCATCGACGTCGCCTCCGCCTACGTCCGCCACGGCGGCCAGCTGGTCCTCGTCACCGACGCCGAGGACGCGCCGCTGGCCGAGACCGCCGCCGTCCGCATCGTCATCGGCACCGACAGCGCCTCCTACGCGAACTCCCCCACCTCCGTGGTGCTCGCCCTGCACCTGCTCGCCACCCTGACCATCGCCAGCTCGAAGGGGGCCGGCCGCCGCCTGCGCGAGCGCGACGCCCTCGCCGCCGAACTCGATCTCTACCAGGAGGAACCGTGACCGACCGCAGGCGAGGCGGAGGGGCCGCCCACGAGCCGGCCGGGGACCGCCGGCACGGCGAGGTGACGGCGTGAGGCGGATCGAGGCGGTGGAGCTGCGCCGGGTACGACTGCCGCTCGTGCACCGGTTCCAGACCAGCTCCCACGCCAAACGGGAGCTGGAGCACATCCTGGTCGCGCTCACCGACACCGACGGCGCCGTCGGGTGGGGCGAGATCGCGTCACCGAGCGGCCCGTTCTACTGCGCCGAGACCGTCGAGAGCTGCTGGGCCGTCGCCCGCGACCACCTCGCGCCGCTGGTCCTGCGTACCGACTGGGAGCACCCGGCGGACCTGGCCGCGACGCTCGGCCGGGTCCGGGGCAACCACTTCGCCCGCGCCGGCTTCGACATCGCCGCCTGGGCCCTGTGGTCGGCCGCCGAGGGCATCTCCCTCGCGCACGCGCTGGGCGGCACGCGCGGCAGCGTCGAGGCGGGGGTGTCGCTGGGGATCGAACGCACCGTCGACGACCTTCTCGCGCAGGTGCGGCTGCGCGTCGACGAGGGCTACCGCAGGATCAAGCTCAAGATCGCGCCCGGCTGGGACGTCGACCCGGTGCGGGCCGTACGCGCGGCGCATCCGCACGTGCCGGTGCACGTCGACGCCAACGGCGCCTACGAGGACACCCCGGAACACCGGGCCGTCCTGGCCGAACTCGACGGCCTGGGCCTGCTGATGATCGAGCAGCCGTTCGCGCCGCGCGCACTCGTCGCGCACGCCGCCCTGCAGGAACGCATCGCCACGCCCGTCTGCCTCGACGAGTCCGTCGAGGAGCTGGACGACCTCGTCACCGCGCTGCGCCTGGGCGCCGTACGCGTGCTCAACGTCAAGGTCTCACGGATGGGTGGGCTGACCCACGCCGTACGGGCGCACGACCTCGCACGCGAGCACGGCGTCGGAGTGTGGTGCGGCGGGATGCACGAGTTCGGGATCGGCCGGGCCGCCAACGTCGCGCTGAGCGCGCTCGCCGGCTTCACGCTCCCCTCGGACGTCTCCGGCTCCGACAAGTACTACGCCCGTGACGTCACCACCCGCCCGATCGTGAGCGCCGACGGGCTGGTCGAGGTGCCCACCGTGCCCGGCCTCGGGTGGGACGCCGACCTGACGTACATCGGGGAGAGGACCACCGACCGGCTCGTGCTGCGCGCGGACCCGGCGGCGTGACGGGCCGGGTAGCCTGACCGGCACCATGGACGGTCACCGATTCGCCGTGTCCCGGCTCCTGCCACCGCCCGGGCTGCCCCGGGCCATCGCGTACCAGTCCGCCATGGTCGCCGTCGGCAGCGGCACGTTCCTCACCGGCAGCATCGTGTTCTTCACCGAGGTCCTCGGGCTCAGCCCGGTGCAGATCGGGATCGGATTCTCGATCGCGGGCCTCGCCGGGGTGGCCACCTCGCTGCCGCTGGGCGCGCTCGCCGACCGGATCGGCGGGCAGCGGTCCTGGGCCCTCGGCGCGCTCGGCTCGGCGCTGACGTTCGCCGCCTACCCGCTCGTGACGTCGTTCGCGGGCTTCGCGGTGCTGATGGTGGTGGCCGCCGTCACCGACTCGTTCGCCAACGCCGGGCGCACCATCTACACCGCCGCCGCCATGCCGGCCGGGGACCGGGTGCGGACGATGGCGTACGCCCGCTCGTACCTCAACGCCGGATTCACCGTCGGCACCGGTCTCGGCGCGGCGGCGCTGGCGTTCGACTCCGCCGCCGCGCTCGTCGCCATGGTGCTGCTCAACTCCGCGTTGTCACTGCTCAACGCCGCCCTCGTGACCCGGCTCCCGGCCGCGCCGATCGTGCGGCACGAGCGGACGGCCACCGCCTCGCGGTGGGCGGTGCTGAAGGACCTGCCCTACGCGACGAGCGCCGTGCTCCTCGCCGTCATGATGTTCCACTCGGTGATCCTCGTCGAGATCCTGCCGCTCTGGGCGATCACCCACACCGACGCCCCCAAGCCGCTGCTCGGCGCGATGCTGGCCCTCAACACGGTGCTGGTGATCACGTTGCAGGTGCCGGCGGCGCGCGGCGCCGACTCGCTCCCCGGCGCGGCCCGCCTGATCCGCCGGGGCGCCCTGGTCACCGCGCTCGCCTGCCCGCTGGCCGCGTTCGCGGGTCGGACCGGCGGCTGGTGGACCGTCGTCGCGCTCCTCGGCGTCGTGGTGCTGGTGACCACCACCGAGCTGTGGTTCTCGGCGGCGCTCTGGTTCTTCCAGACCGACGTGCCGCCGGCCGCGTCGCGCGGGGTGTACCTCGGCACGGCGCAGACGATCAGCTCGGCGGCGGACGTCTTCGCGCCGGTCGGCCTGACCCTCCTCGCGATCCAGACCGGCGGCTGGGGCTGGTGGGTCGTCGCGGCGATCTTCGTGGGTTGCGCGCTGGCCGCCGGCCCGGCCGTCGGTTGGGTCGCCCGAACGCCGCGGACCGGCGCCGGCGCCGACGCGCCGCCGCCACCATCCACAAAGGATCCCGAGCCCACCTCCGCGTGACGTCGGAAGATCGACCGATCCTTGACACGGAATCGACGCGGCTGAAATCCTTCCCGGCGAAGGGGGTCCGATGAGCGCTGAGGACGACGACACCCGGACGTACGCCGTGGTCGTCAACGACGAGGAACAGTTCTCGATCTGGTGGGACGACCGGGAGGTGCCCGCCGGCTGGCGGCGCGAGGGCACCACCGGGACACGCGCCGAGTGCCTCGCCCACATCGACGAGGTGTGGACGGACATGCGGCCCGCGTCGTTGCGGCGTTGGATGGACGAGCACGCCCCGACCGGCTGACGCCGCACCGGACGAGGGCGCATGAGCGACAGTTGCCAGCGGTATCCGGCCCTCGCCGTGCAACGCGGGATGGTGCTGCAGACGCTCCGGCAGCCTGCCGGCGGGGTGGACGTCCAGCAGGTCACGATCAGGTGGGACGGCCCGCCGGACCGGGACGCGTTCGGCGCCGCCTGGCAGGCCGCGACCCGGCGGCACGCGGTGCTGCGTACGGCCTTCGAGATCGACGGCGACCACGGCGTGGCCCAGGTCGTCCGGTCCACCGTGGCGCCGGACCTGCGGTGGCGGGAGACGACGCTCGACGATTTCCTCGCCACCGACCGGTACGAGCCCTTCGACGTGGGCCGGGCGCCCCTGCTCCGGGTCACCGCGCTGAGCGACCAGCAGGTCGTCGTCACCTTCCACCACGCGATCCTCGACGGCCGCTCCACCCGGATGCTGCTCGACGAGGTCCTCGCCGACTACGCCGCGCGCCGGGCCGGCCGGGTGCCGGACCCGCCGCCCCCGCCGCCGTTCGCGGACTTCGTGCACTGGTGGGGCACGCGCGACCCGAGCACCGGCGACGCGTTCTGGAAGGGCTACCTCGCGGGCGCCCCGATGCCGCGGGCGCTCCCGGGCCGCCTCGACGCGGATCCCGGCGCGCGGGGCGTGCCCGCCTCGCACGAGGTCGTCGTCACCCGGACGGACTCCGACCGGCTCCGCGCCGCCGCAGCCGGAGTGGGCGTCGGCGTCAGCGCCGTGGTCCACGTGGCCTGGGCGCTGCTGCGCGGCGGCTACGGCGGGGTCGACGACGTCACCTTCGCGGTCACGAGATCCTGCCGGTACGACAGCGTCCCGGACGCCGACCGGATCGTCGGACTGCTGCTCAACACGGTGCCGCTGCGGATCCGGCTCGATCCGGAGTGGACGGTGCGGCGGCTCCTCGCCGACGTGGCGGTCCGGATCCGGCGGATCCGCGAGCACCAGCTCACGCCGCTGCACACCATCCTCGACCAGGCGGGACTGGCGCCCGACACGCCGCTGCTGGACAGCCTGGTCGTGTTCGAGCGCCAGCGGCTGTCCACCGCCCTGGCCGAGGGCGGCCCGGAGGCGGCCCGGCGCTCGGCCCGCGTACACCGGATGCCCGGCTATCCGCTGACGGTGCACGCCTTCGACGAGCCGGAGCTGCGCCTGGGCGTGACGTGGGACGGCACCAGGCTGCTGGACGCCTCGGCGCGGCGGATCCTCGCGCAGTTGCACCGCACCGTGCTGGAGTTGGCGCAGCGGCCGGACGCCCGCCTGGCCGACCTGGATCTCGGCGCCGCCGAGGAGGCGCCGCTGCGCGCCGCCTGGAACGCCACCCGGCGGCCCTACCCCCGCGACGCCTCCGTCCCCGAGGTCTTCGCGGCCCGCGTGGCCGACGACCCGGCCGCCACCGCGCTGGTGGTCGGCGACCGCACCGCCTCCTACGCGGAGCTGGACCGGGCGGCGGACCGGCTGGCCTGGACGCTGCGCCGGCACGGGGTCGCCGGCGAGACCCCCGTCGCCGTGCTGCTCCCCCGGGGCGAACCGCTGATCCGGGCCCTGCTGGGCGTGCTCAAGGCCGGCGGCGCCTACCTTCCCGTGGACGCGTCCGCCCCACCCGCCCGGATCGCGGATCTCCTCGCGGCCAGCGGCACCCGCCTGCTGCTGACCACCGCCGCGACCGCCGCCGACCTGCCGGACCTGGGCCCGGTCCGGGTGCTGGACGTCGACGCGCCCGCCGGGAAGCCGGCGCCGGCCGGCCCGCCGCCGGGGCGGATCCACCCGTCGCAACTTGCCGCCGTCCTGCACACCTCCGGCTCGACCGGCGCGCCCAAGCGGGTCGGGATCACCCACCGGGGCGTGGTGCGGCTGGTGACCGACCCGGACTTCGCCACCCTCGGCCCCGGCGAGCGGGTGCTCCAGTTCGCCCCGACCGCGTTCGACGCGTCCACCTGGGAGATATGGGGCGCGCTGCTCACCGGCGCCACGGCGGTGGTCGCGCCCCCGGACCCGATGGACCTCACCCGGCTGACCGCGCTGATCCGCGACGGCGGGGTCACCGTCGCCTTCCTCACCGCCGGGCTCTTCCGGCAGCTCGCCGAGGAGGACGTCACGTCCCTCGCGGAGGTCCGGCAGCTGCTCACCGGCGGCGACGTGGCCGACCCGGGCGCGGTCCGCGCCGCGCTCGCCGCGCGCGGCGGGCTTCCGCTGGTCAACGCGTACGGGCCGACGGAGAACACGACGATGACCAGTTGCCACCTGATGAGCGGCGCCGGGCCGGTCGGCGACCCGGTGCCGGTCGGCCGTCCCGTGCCGCAGACCACCGTCCACGTGCTCGACGGCAGCGGGCGGCCGGTGCCGGTCGGGGTCGCCGGCGAGCTTTACACCGGCGGCGACGGGCTTGCCCGCGGCTACCTCGGCGACCCGGCGGCCACCGCCCGGGCGTTCGTGCCGGACCCGCAGGCGCCCGGCGAGCGCCTCTACCGCACCGGGGACGTCGTGCGCTGGCGCGCGGACGGGGTGCTGGAGTTCCTCGGCCGCCGCGACGACCAGGTGAAGATCCGGGGATTCCGGGTCGAGCCGGGCGAGGTGGAGGCGGTGCTCCGGACCCACCCGCAGGTCGCCTCGGCGGCGGTGGGCGTACGGGGCGACGGGCCGGAGCGGCACCTGGTCGGCTACGTCACACCGGCCGGCCCGGCGGCGCCGACCCCGGCGGGCCTGCGCGAGCACGTCGCCGCCCGGCTGCCGGCCCACCTGGTGCCGGCCGCGTACGCCGTCCTCGACCGGCTGCCGCTGACCGCGTACGGGAAGGTCGACCGGGCGGCGCTGCCGGCACCCGACCCCGCCGACGAGGATCCCGACGTCGCCGGGCCCGCCTCGCCGACCGAGCACCGGCTCGCCGAACTCTGGTCCCGGCTGCTGCCCGGCGGGCGCCCGCCCGCGCGCATCGGGCGGGAGAGCAGCTTCTTCGCCCTCGGCGGCAACTCGCTGACCGCCACCCGGCTGATGTTCCGCATCCGCGAGGCGTTCGGCGTGGAGCTGGGCGTGGGTCCGTTCTACCGGGCGCCGACCCTGGCCGCGACGGCGGCGGCGATCGACGCGGCGACCGGATCGGCGCCCGGCCACCGGGGACAGGCCGGGCCGGCGCTGCGCCGCCGGGACCGGGTGCCGCACCGCAGCGGACGGGACCTGCCGGCGCACCTGGCCCGGCTGACCGACGGGTGGGCGTTGTGGCGGACCGTCTGCCTGCGGGGCGCGGGCCTCCCGGTCGACCTGCTGGCCCCGCTCGGCGACGCGGAACTCGCCGCCGCCGCCGACCGGGTGGTGGCGGCCCGGTCCGACGGGGACCCGGCCGGCGTCGCCGCCGCCGAGGCGGCGTACGCGGCGGCGTACCCGGAGGCCGTCGGCCGACTCGCGGTCGCGCTGCACGCGGTGGCGGCCCACCCCCGCTTCCGCGAGGCGGTGGCCTGGCAGAACCCGCACGCGCTGCGCACCGGCGTCGACGCGCTGCTGCGCCGGGGCCCGGACAGCCCGACCCGCAACACCAAGCACCGCCAGCACGAGGCGCTGGTCACCAGCTACCTCCAGCGCTACTGCGCCAAGAACGACACCATCGGGTTCTTCGGGCCGGTCGGCTGGGCGCGGATCGAGCCGGGCGGCGGCGTGCGGGTCGACCCCGCGGACCCACCGGCGCTACTCGCCGGGCGGACCGTCTACCTGGAGGGGTGGGCGGTCGCCGCCGTGCTGGCCCCGTACGCGCAACGGCTGCGCCCGTGGCTCGTACCCCGGCTCATGCCCTTCCTGGAGCTGGCCGGGACGACGCTGCGGGTGCCGCTCGCCCCGCCGGTGGCGCTGACCGACGCCGAGGCGGCGGTGCTGCGCGCCTGCGACGGGGTCCGCGACGCGCACGAGGTCGCCGGGGCCGTGCTGGCCGAGCCGGGTTCGGGACTGCGCTCGACGCGGGAGGTGCACGAGGTGCTGGAGACGCTGGCCGGGGCCCACCGGATCGCCTGGCAGCCGGAGGTGGCGCCGCACGACACCCGGCCGGAGCGGACCATGCGGGCCCGGCTGGCCCGGGTCACCGACGAGGCCGTGCGCGCACCCGCGCTCGCCGCCCTGGCCGAGCTTGTCGCCGCCCGGGACGCGCTCGCCTCGGCGGCCGGCGACCCGGAGCGGTTGACCGGTGCGATGGCCGGCCTGGAGGCCACCTTCACCCGGCTGGCCGGCGTCCCGGCCACCCGGCGCGCCGGCACGATGTACGCCGGGCGCACCCCCGTCTACGAGGAGTGCCTGCGGGCCGGCTCGGTCGGCGTCGGCGAGGCTAGCCTCGACGGGATCCGCGACGCGCTCGGCCTGGTGCTGGAGAGCGCACGCTGGTTCACCGCCGCCGGCGCGGCGCTCTACCGCCGCCTCTGCGCGGAGATCTACCGCCGCCGAGCCGCCGAGCTGGGCACCGACGTGGTGCCGCTGGCCGACTTCTGGCTGCTGGCCGGTGAGGCGCTGTTCCATCCGCCGCGACGGCTGACCGACCTGCTGACCGCCGCGCTGCACCGGCGCTGGGCCGACGTGCTGGCGCTGCCGCCGGACCGGCGACGGATCCGGCTCACGGCGGCGGAGCTGGCTCCGGCGGTGGCCGCCGCCTTCCCGCCGGGGCGGCCCGGCTGGCCGACCGCGCGGCAGCACAGCCCGGACCTGATGCGGGCCGGCGACGAGTGGGTCCTGGGCGAGCTGCACCCGGGCGTCAACACGCTGCGGTACGCCACCTGGGTGGCCTACCACCCGGAGGCGGACGCGCTGCGCGCCGCGCTGGCCCGCGACGTGGGCGCCGGTGCGGTCTATCCCGCCGAGACCGGTCAGGAGGGCGGCGTGCCGACCAGGCAGAGCAACGCGCTGGCCGGGCCCGACGACGTCCGGTTGGTGTTCGCGCACGACTCGTTCGGGCACGACCCGCGCCGCAGCCTGCGCGTCGGCGAGTGCGACCTGGTCGAGGTGGCCGGCGGGCTGCGGGTACGGTCGCGCGACGGGCGCTTCGACGTGGACCTGATGCACGTCCTCGGCGACGTGGTCGGCGCCGGGCTGTCCCAGCTCTTCCGCGTCCTGCCCCCGGCGGCGCACCAGCCCCGGATCACCATCGACTCCCTCGTGGTCAGCCGCGAGTCGTGGACCTTCGCCGCCGCCGACCTCGCCTTCGCCGACACCCGCGACGAGGCGCTGCGGTTCCGGCAGGCGCGGGCCTGGGCCGGCGAGCACGGCCTGCCGCGGCACGTGTTCCTGCGCTGCGCGGGCGAGCGGAAGCCGGTGCACGCCGACCTGACCGGCCTCGCCTCGGTCGACCTGGTGTCCCGGTCGGTCCGCCGGGCCCGCCGGCACGGCGGCGACGACGCCACGGTCGCCGTGGTGGAGATGCTGCCGGCGCCGGACCAGCTCTGGCTGACCGGGCCCGACGGCCGGTACACCGCCGAACTGCGGGTCGTCGCGGTCGACGGGCGGGTGCGCTGAGATGGCCGTGTTCGAGTTTCCGGCGTCGGCGGCGCAACGCCGGATGTGGCTGCTCGACCAGCTCGACCCGGGCCAGCCGACCTACCACGTCGGCTGGGCGGTGTGGCTGGACGGCCCGTTGGACACCACCGCGCTCGACGGGGCCTGGGCGGCGGCGGTCGCCCGGCACGAGATCCTGCGCACCCGGTTCCGGGCCAACGGCGGGCGGCCTATCCAGGTGATCGACGACGACGCCCCCGCGACCGCCATCGAGATCGTGGCCCTGGACGAGCTGCCCGAGGCGGACCGGGAGGCCGCGGCCCGGGCCGCGCTGCGGGAGCACGCCCGCACCCCCCTGCCGCTGGAACGTGACCCCCTGACCCGGGTCAGGCTGCTGCGGCTCGCCCCGCAGCGGCACGTCCTGGCGCTGGTGGCGCACCACGCGATCGTCGACGGCTGGTCGTTGCGGCTGCTCCTCGACGAGCTCTCCGCCGACTACGAGGCGCTGCGCGCCGGCCGCCCGCCCGGCTCCGTCGAGCCGCCCCTGCAGTACGCGGACTTCGCCCTCTGGGAGCGGGAGCACGACGACGCGGGCGGCCACGCCGAAGCGGAACGATTCTGGCCGGCCGAGCTGGCCGGTGCGCCGCCGGAGGTGCCGCTCCCGGTCGACCACCCGTACCCCGACCGGCTGTCGCCGGCCGCCGCCGAGGTCGCGGTGCCGGTCGACGGGGAGCTGGCCGGGGCGCTGCGCCGCCTGGCCGGGGCGCGGGGCAGCACCCTCTTCACCGTCCTGCTGACCGCGTACGCGGCCCTGCTGTCCCGGCTCGGCGGCGCGGACGACGTGCTCGTCGGCGTGCCCGTGGCCGGGCGCACCCGGATCGAGACCGAGCCGATGCTGGGCCTCTTCGCCAACACCGTCGCGATCCGGGCGACCCTGCACGGCGACCCGACGCTCGCCGAGCTGCTCGACCGGCTGCACGCCGCCACCGCACGCGCCCAGGCCCACCAGGACCTGCCGTTCACGCGGGTGGTCGAGCTGTGCCGGCCGCAGCGGCAGCCGACGCGGGCGCCGCTGGTGCAGGTGATGTGCACCGTCGAGGAGGCCCTGCCGACGCTGGAGCGGGGGGCGCTGCGCTGGCGGCCGGAGCTGGTGCCCACCGGCACCGGCAAGTTCGAGCTGGAGCTGGCCGCCGTCGCCGGCCCGGACGAGCTGACGGTGCGCCTGCGCTACCTGACCGACCTCTTCACTACGGACGGCGCGGGCCGGTTGGCCGACGCCCTGGGCGCGATCCTGGCCGCGCTGGCGACCGCCCCGCAGACCCGCGTCTGCGACGTGGACCTGCTCTCCCCCGCGACGGCGGACCTCGTCACCCGGGTGTGGCCGGCGGCCCGCTCCGGGTCCCTCCCGCCGCCGGAGTGCACCGCGGCGGCGCTCGTGACCGACGTCGACGCCGGCGACCGGGTGGTGATCGTGGGCGACGACGCGACCCTGACCGGCGCCGAGGTGCGCGGGTTCGCGGGCCGGATCGCCACCGGGCTGCGCGGGCTCGGCGTACGGGTCCAGGAGACCGTGGGCATCGTCCTGCCCCGGGGAGCGCGTCCGCTCCCGGCGCTGCTGGGCGTCTGGTGGGTCGGGGCGGCGTACCTGCCGCTCGATCCGACCCACCCGCCGGGGCGGCTGCGCGGGATGCTCGCCGACGCCGGGGTGCGGGTGGTCGTCACGGACAGCGGCGGCGTCCCGGCACCGCTGCTGGCCGAGCTGGCCGCGTCGGTGACCCTGCTGGACCTGGCCGGGCCGGAGCCCACCGGCGCGGAGGCGCGACCGGTGGCGCCGCCGTGTGCGGTGCCGGCGACGGCGGCGGCGTACGTGCTGTTCACCTCGGGGTCGACCGGCCGGCCGAAGGCGGTCACCGTCACCCAGGGCGCGGTGGCGCACCTGCTGCACGCGTTCCGCGAGATGGTCCCGTTGGGGCCGGCCGACCGGGTCCTCTCGGTGAGCCCGTTCGCGTTCGACATCGCCCTGCTCGACCTGCTCCTGCCGCTGCTGTGCGGTGCGCCGGTGGTGGTCGCGGGCGACGACGACGTGATCGACGGCAACCGGCTGCGGCGGCTGCTCGCCACGACCGGGGCCACGATGCTTCAGGCGACCCCCACGACGTGGCGGATGCTGGTGGCGGCCGGCGGGGTGCCGGCGGGGGTGCGGCTGCGCCTCAGCGGCGGGGAGGCGCTGCCCCGGGCCCTCGCCGACGCCCTCGCGGAGCCGGGCACGCGCCTGTGGAACCTCTACGGTCCGACCGAGACGACCGTCTACTCCACCGGGGCCGAGGTCGAGCCGGGGTCGGCGCCGCCGGACCTGGGCCCGGCCGTCACCGGCAGCCGGGTCTACGTGCTGGACCGGTGGCTGCGGCCGGTGCCGCCGGGCGTGGTCGGCGAGGTCTGCATCGGCGGCGCGGGGGTCGGCCGGGGCTACGCCGACGCGCCCGGCTGGACCGCCGAGCGGTTCGTGCCCGACCCGTTCACCCCCGGCGGCCGGCTCTACCGCAGCGGTGACCTGGGCCGCTGGCTGCCGAGCGGGCGGATCGAGCCGCTGGGCCGGGCCGACCGGCAGGTGAAGGTGCGGGGGTTCCGGGTCGAGACGGCGGAGGTCGAGGCGGTGCTGCGCGGCCACCCGCAGGTCCGCGACGCGGTCGTGACGGCCGTGTCCGACGTGGCGCACGACGGCGTACGGCTGGTCGGGTACGTGGTGACCGACCCGCCCGCGACCGACCCGCCGGCGGACCTGCCCGGGTACGCGCGCCGGTTCCTGCCCGCGCACATGGTGCCGGCGGTCCTCGTGGCGCTGCCCGAGGTGCCCCGCACCTCCCGCGGCAAGCTGGACCTGCGCGCCCTGCCACCGCCGGCCCGGGGTGCCGGCTCCGGCGAGCCGCCCGTCGCCCCGCGCAGCCCGCTGGAGCGGGAACTGGCGGGACTGGTGGCCGACCTGCTGGGCCTGCCCGGCCCGGTCGGGGTCGCCGACAACTTCTTCGTCCTGGGCGGGCACTCCGTGAAGGCCACCCAGCTGATGGCCCGGGTCTGGACGACGTACGGGGTCGACCTGCCGGTCCGGACGCTCTTCGACGATCCCACCGTGGCCGGGCTGGCCGCCGCGGTCACCGCCGCCGGGGCGGGAACCCGCGCGACACCCGCCGGCGCCGCACCGGCGGGGGCCGGCGCGCCGGCCGGTCCCGACGGCGCGGGTTACCTCGACACGCTGACCGACGACGACGTCGACGACCTCCTCGCCGGCATGGACGGGCCGTCGAGGTGGGACGGATGAGCGGCCCGCCGGAGCCACCGGCCTGGCTGGCGGCGGTGCTCGCCGCGCTCGCCGAGGGCCACGACCCGGCCACCCCGCCGGACTGGCGGCGGCGGGTCGACGGGGAACTCGACCGGCTCGCCGGCCGGGTGCCGTTCCCGGTGGTGCACGACTGGCAGGCGCGCGTGCTCGCCTCGACGCCCGGCGGCGACGCCGGCCGGCTGGTGGGTGACCTGCACCGACGGGCGCTGGCCGGCGACCGGGTCGGGGCCGACGAGTGGCGCGACGCGCTCCGGCCCGCCCTGCGCGAGCTGTACCGGGCCGCCTACCCGTACGCCGAGGCCCGGGCGGTCGCGTACGCCAACGCCGAGGTCTATGCGAGCGCCAACGGCTACGGCCCCGACGAGGTCGTCGAGTTCGCCGCGCACTACGCCGACCTCAGCACCGGGGCCAACGCCGAGGCGTTCGCCGACGCCAACGCCATCGCGAACGCCGACGCGCTGGCGGACGCCCTGGCGATGGCCGACGCGGCGGCGTACGCCGAGACGTACCCGGCCGCCCTGGCACGCGCGTACGCCCTGGCGGCGGCCAACCGGGCCGGCGCGGCGGGTGCCCCGCACGTGCTGGCGGCGGCGTACGGCCGGCTCGCCGACGCGCTGGCCGAAAGTCTGAGCCGCGTGTCGGATTGAGGTCCCCGGACCGGCCCGTCGGTCCCTGGTCCCAGCCTGTCGAGTCGTCTACTGTGGATCCACTTCGGCCGATGTCAGGTGGCGCAGTCAGGTGGCGCGACGGGCCGTCGGGCGATCGAGGGGGCGCACTTGCCGGACGACAAACCGACCCGTGTTCCGGCCCCCGGTCGCGTCCCGGCGGCACGGACACCCGCCGAGGTCGAGCGCCTGCCGGACCGCTCCGGTCTCCTGCCGCTCTCCTTCGCGCAGCGGCGGTTGTGGTTCCTGGAACGCCTCGGCAGGGTCGGTCACGCCTACCACATGCCCCTCGCCCTCCAGCTCGACGGCCGGCTCGACCACGAGGCGCTGCGGGCGGCCCTCGACGCCCTGGTCGCCCGGCACGAGGTCCTGCGTACCCGCATCGTGCCCGACGGCGCCGAGGCGGCCCAACGCGTCGACCCGCCCGGGGCCGCGTTCCCGCTCCGGCTCGACGACCTGACCGGGCACGCGGACGCTGCCGCCGCCCTGGCCCGGCTCCAGCAGGAGGAGAGCACCGCCCCGTTCGACCTGGCGGCCGGCCCGCTGTTCCGGGGCCGCCTCGTCGCCCTCGCCCCGGACCGGCACGTGCTCCTGCTGACGATGCACCACATCGTCTCCGACGGGTGGTCGCTGGGGGTCCTGACCCGTGAGCTGGGGGCGCTCTACGCCGCCTTCCACGACGGTCGGCCGGATCCGTTGCCGCCGCTGCCCGTGCAGTACGCCGACTACGCCGCCTGGCAACGCCAATGGCTCACCGACGACACCCTCCAACGCCAGGAAACCCACTGGCGCCAGACCCTCGCCGACGCACCCACCCTCCTGCACCTACCCACCGACCGACCCCGACCCCCCGAACAGGACCACCACGGCGCCCACCTCCCCATCACCCTCGACACCCACCTCACCACCGCCCTCAAAACCCTCACCACCAACCACGGCACCACCCTCTACATGACCCTGCTCACCGCCTGGGCCATCGTCCTGTCCCGCCTCACCGGCCAACACGACCTCATCATCGGCACCCCCACCGCCAACCGCCGCCGCGCCGAACTCGAAAACCTCATCGGCTTCTTCGTCAACACCCTCGCCCTGCGCATCGACCTCACCGACCACCCCACCACCACCCAACTCCTGCACCGCGTACGCGACCTCACCCTCACCACCCTCGACCACCAGGATCTCCCCTTCGAACACGTCGTCGAAGCCGTCAACCCCACCCGCAACCTCGCCCACACCCCCCTCTTCCAGGTCATGTTCGCCTGGCAGAACAACGAGGACGTGGACCTGGACCTGCCGGGTGTCGAGGTGACCGCCCTGCGCAGCCCGTGGACCAGCGCCAAGTTCGACCTCACCCTCTCCCTGGCCGAGCACGACGGCCGCATCACCGGCAGCCTCGAGTACGCCACCGCGCTCTTCGACACCGCCACGGCCCAGCGGCACATCCGCTACCTGCGCCACGTCCTCACCCAACTCGTCGCGCACCCCGACCAGCCCATCGGCCGGCTGACCCTGCTCGACCCGGCGGAGCGCCGCGAACTCCTCGCGACCTGGGGCGACGCGACCGCGTACCCGGCCGGGCGGACGATCCCCGGGCTGTTCGCGGAGCGGGTCGCCGCGGCCCCCGACGCGGTGGCCGTCACCTTCGAGGGCACCTCGCTGACCTACCGCGACCTCGACGCGCGCGCCAACCGGCTCGCCCACCACCTGCGCGCGCACGGCGTCGGCCCCGACACCCTCGTCGCGGTCTGCGTGGAACGCTCACCCGAGCTGGTCGTCGCCCTGCTGGCCGTGCTCAAGGCCGGCGGCGCGTACGTGCCGCTCGACCCCGCCCATCCGGCGGAGCGCCTCGGCGAACTGCTCGGCGACAGCGCCCCGGTCGCCGTCCTCGCCCACGCCGCGACCCGCGCCACCCTCGACGGCCTGACCGACGCGCCCCTCGTCGACCTCGACGCCGACGCGCACCGCTGGGCGGACCGGCCCACCACCAGCCCCGACCCCGGCACCCGGCCCGACCACCTCGCGTACGTCATCTACACCTCCGGCTCCACCGGCCGACCCAAGGGCGTCATGGTCGAGCACGCCAACGTGGTGCGGCTCTTCTCCGCCACGGCCGGGTGGTTCGGCTTCGGCCCGACGGACGTGTGGAGCCTCTTCCACTCCTTCGCGTTCGACTTCTCCGTCTGGGAGATCTGGGGGGCGCTGCTGCACGGCGGCCGGCTGGTGATCGTCCCCCGGCTGGTCGGCCGCTCCCCCGCCGACTTCCACCGGCTCCTCTGCGACGAGGGCGTCACCGTCCTCAACCAGACCCCCAGCGCGTTCCGCAGCCTGATCGCCGCGCAGGCCGACAGCGCGCGGGCGCACCGGCTGCGTACGGTGGTCTTCGGGGGCGAGGCGCTGGACCCGACGATGCTGCGGCCGTGGTATGCGGACGCGCGCAACGGGCGCACCGAACTGGTCAACATGTACGGCATCACCGAGACCACCGTGCACGTGACCCACCGGCCGTTGACGCCGGCCGACACCGAACGACCCGGCGTCAGCCCGATCGGGCGACCCATCGGGGACCTGCGGCTCTACGTGCTCGACGGGCGGGGGGAGCCGGTGCCGCCCGGGGTCGTCGGTGAGCTGCACGTCGGTGGCGCGGGGGTCGCGCGCGGCTACCTCAACCGGCCCGCGCTGACCGCGGAACGCTTCCGGCCCAGCCCGTTCGTCGCGGGGGACCGGCTCTACGCCACCGGTGACCTCGTGCGCCACCGCCCCGACGGCGGTCTCGAGTACCTGGGCCGCAACGACTCCCAGGTGCAGATCCGTGGCTACCGCGTCGAGCTGGGCGAGATCGAGGCCCGGCTGGCCGCCTGTCCCGGCGTACGCGACGCGGTCGTGACGGTCACGACGGACGCCACGGGCGAGCCGCGCCTGGTCGGCTACTACACCGCGTCGGTGCGCCGGCTGACGGCCGAGGCGCTGCGGACCCGGCTGGCCGGCGTCCTGCCGGAGCACATGGTCCCGGCCGCGTACGTGCGGGTCGCCGAGTGGCCGCTCACGCCCAATGGCAAGCTCGACCACCGGGCGTTGCCCGCACCCGACGGGTCCGCCTTCGCCGCCCGGCACTACGCCGAGCCGGTCGGTCCGACGGAGACCGCCCTCGCCGCCATCTGGGCCGAGGTGCTCGGCGTCGAGCGGGTCGGGCGGCACGACAACTTCTTCGCGCTGGGCGGGCACTCGCTGCTGGCCCTGCGGGTGCTCGAACGGATGCGCCGTCAGGGCCTCTCCGCCGACGTACGCGCGCTCTTCGCCTCGCCGGTCCTGGCCGACCTGGCCGCCGCCCTGGGTGCCGGCGCGGACCGGGCCGACGCGACGCCGGAGCCGATCCCGGCCGGCTGCGACCGGATCACCCCGGACCTGCTGCCGCTGGTGGAGCTGAGCCAGCCGGAGATCGACGCGGTCGTCGCCACCGTGTCCGGCGGGGCGCCGAACGTGCAGGACGTCTACCCGCTGGCCCCGGTGCAGGAGGGGATGCTCTTCCACCACCTGATGGCCAGCGACCGCGACCCCTACCTGGTGACCACGGTCCTGCGCTTCGCCGACCGGGACCGGCTGGACCGCTACGCCGCCGCGCTGGAGGCGGTCATCGCCCGGCACGACGTGCTGCGCACCGGGGTGGTGTGGCACGGGATCAACGAGCCGGTGCAGGTGGTGTGGCGCCGTGCGCCCCTGCCCGTGGAGGAGGTCACGCTCGACCCGGCGGGCGACGACCCGCTGCGGCAGCTCCGCGAGCACGTCGAGCGGCGGTACGCCCGCCTTCCCCTCGACCAGGCCCCCCTGCTGCGGCTGCTGGTCGCGCGGGACCCGCGCGACAGCGGGTGGCTGGCCGTGGAGCTGATCCACCACATCGTCGACGACAACACCTCGCTCAAGCAGCTGCGGGCCGAGGTCCGCGCGTACCTGGCCGGCGAGGGCGACCGACTGCCGCCGCCGCTGCCGTTCCGCGACTTCGTGGCCCGGATCCGACGCGGCGTCGACCGGGCCGAGCAGGAGAGCTTCTTCCGCCGGATGCTCTCCGACGTGGACAGCCCGACCGTGCCCTTCGGCCTGCGGGACATCCACGGCGACGGGCACACCATGCGCGACGCGCGGGTCTGGCTCGGGCCGGAGCTGACGCGGCGGCTGCGGCAGCGGGCCCAAGCCCTCCAGGTCGGGGTGACCAGCCTCTTCCACGTCGCCTGGGGGCAGGTGCTGGCCCGGGCCGCCGGCCGCCGGGACGTCGTCTTCGGCACCGTGCTGTCCGGGCGGATGGATGCCGGCGCGGGCAGCGACCGCGTCCTCGGGCCCTTCCTCAACACACTTCCCCTGCGGGTCACCGTCGACGCCACCGGCGCCACGGAGTGCGTGCTGCGCACCCACGAGGCGCTGACCGGGCTGATCCGGCACGAGCACGCGTCGCTGGCGCTGGCGCAGTCGTGCAGCGGGGTCGCGCCGCCGGCGCCGCTCTTCACCGCCCTGCTGAACTACCGGCACGCCGAGGTGCTGGCCGAGTCGGACGCCCCCGCGCCGGAACCCGACGCGGACGACCTGACCTACCTGGCCGCGCAGGAGCACGGCAACTACCCGCTCGCGCTGGACGTCGACGACCTGCGCGACGACGTGGCGCTGACCGTCGCCGCCGCGGCCGGGGTGACGCCCGACCGGGTCTGCGCGATGGTCGAACGGGCCCTGGAGACGCTGGCCGACGCGCTGGAGCGGGCGCCGGACGCGCCGGTGGGCGGGCTCGACGTGCTGCCCGCCGCCGAGCGGCGCCGGCTCGTCGAGGAGGGCAACGACGCCACGGTGTCGTACCCGCCGGGGCGCCTGGTGCACCACCTCGTCGAGGCCCGGGCGGCCCGCGACCCGCAGGCGGTGGCCCTCGTCGACGGCGACGAGCGGCTCACCTACGGCGAGTTGAACGCGCGGGCCAACCGGCTCGCCCACCACCTGCGCGCCCGGGGCGTCGGGCCGGACCGGATCGCGGCGATCTGCGTCGAGCGGTCATTGGAGACGGTGGTGTGCCTGCTGGCCGTCCTCAAGGCCGGCGGCGCCTACCTCCCGCTCGACCCGGCGTACCCGGCCGAACGGCTCGCCGCCATGCTGCGCGACAGCGCCCCGGTGGCGGCGCTGACCCACGGCCCGGCCCGCGAGCGGCTGCGCGCCGCGTTGGCCGGGCTCGACACCCCGGTGGTCGACCTGGACCTCGACGCGTCGGCCTGGGCCGAGCTGCCGGCGACCGACCCGCTGGTCGACGGGCTGGGCGCGCACCACCTGGCGTACGTCATCTACACGTCCGGCACCTCCGGCACCGCCAACGGGGTGCTGGTGGAGCACCGGCAGTTGGTGGCCGTGGCCGCCGCCTGGGAGCGCCTGTTCGACCTGCGGCCCGGCCTGGTGCACCTGCAGATGGCGAGCTTCTCCTTCGACGTCTTCACCGCCGACGTGGTGCGGGCGCTCGGCTTCGGCGGGCGGTTGGTGCTCTGCCCGCGTCCGCTGCTGCTGGACAGCGCGGGCCTCTACGCCCTGCTGCGCCGCCACGACGTGGACTTCGCCGACTTCGTGCCGGCCGTGCTCAACCCGTTGTTGGAGCACCTGGAGCCGACCGGCGGGAGCCTCGCCGGGTTGGAGACGGTGGTCTGCGGCTCGGACGCCTGGACCGCCGCCGACGCCGCCCGGCTGCGCGCCCTGTGCGGCCCGGGGGTGCGGATCGTCAACGCGTACGGCGTGACCGAGGCGGCCGTCGACAGCACCTGCCACGTGCTGGCGACGGACGGCCTGGCCGGGGCGACCTGCCTGCCGATCGGCCGGCCGCTGCCGAACGTGCGCGTCTACCTGCTGGACGCCGAGGGCGAGCCGGTGCCGGACGGGGTGGTCGGCGAGATCCACATCGGCGGCGCGGGCGTGGCGCGCGGCTACCTGAACCGGCCCGAGCTGACCGCGCGGCGCTTCCGCGCCAACCCGTTCGTGTCGGGCGAGCGGCTCTACCGCACCGGTGACCTGGGCAGACGCCTGCCGGCCGGGGAACTGGAGTTCCTGGGCCGCGACGACTTCCAGGTGAAGATCCGGGGCTTCCGCGTCGAGCTGGGCGAGATCGAGTCGCGGCTGGCAGCGACCGAGGGCGTCCGCGAGGCCGTCGTCGTGGCGCGCCCCGACGCCGGCGGCCAGCAGCGGCTCGTCGCGTACGTGCTGGGCGCGGGGGCGCCGGACGCCGCGCGGCTGCGGGACCGGCTCGCCGCCCAGCTGCCGGAGCACATGGTGCCGTCGGCGTACGTCCGGCTGGCCGCGTGGCCGCTGACGCCCAACGGCAAGCTCGACCGGGCGGCGCTGCCGGCACCGGACGGGGAGGCCTTCGGCCAGCGCGGGCACGTCGAGCCGGTCGGCCTGCTGGAGACCATGGTCGCTGGCGTCTGGGCCGAGGTGCTGGGGATCGAGCGGGTCGGCCGGCACGACGACTTCTTCGCCCTCGGCGGCCACTCGCTGCTCGCCATGCGGCTGGTCTCCAGGATCCGGCAGGTGCTGGGGCGGGAGGTCTCCCCGGCGGCGCTCTTCGCGGCGCCGGTCCTCGCCGCCTTCGTCGCCCGGCTCACGCCGGACGGCCGCGACGTGCTGCCCCCGATCCGCCCGGTCGACCGGTCCGGCGCGCTGGAGCCCTCCTTCGCGCAGCGGCGGCTGTGGTTCCTGGAACGCCTCGGCGGTCTCGGCCACGCCTACCACATGCCCCTCGCCCTGGAGTTGGCCGGCTGGCTCGACCACGACGCGCTGCGGGCGGCCCTGGACGCCCTCGTCGCCCGGCACGAGGCCCTGCGCACCCGGCTCGTGCCCGCCGGCTCCGACGTCCACCAGCACGTCGACCCGCCCGGTACCGGCTTCACCCTGCACACGCACGATTTCACCGGGGCGCCCGACGCCGCCGCCCGGCTGGCCCGGCTCCAGGACGAGGAGTTCACGGCCCCGTTCGACCTGACCACCGGTCCCCTGATCCGGGGCCGCCTGGTCACCCTCGCCCCGGACCGGCACGTCCTGCTCGTCACCATGCACCACGTCGTGTCCGACGGCTGGTCCATCGGCGTCCTGACCCGTGAGCTGGGGGCGCTCTACACCGCCTTCCACCACGGCCAGCCCGACCCCCTGCCGCCGCTGCCCGTGCAGTACGCCGACTACGCCGCCTGGCAACGCCAATGGCTCACCGACGACACCCTCCAACGCCAGGAAACCCACTGGCGCCAGACTCTCGCCGACGCACCCACCCTCCTGCACCTACCCACCGACCGACCCCGACCCCCCGAACAGGACCACCACGGCGCCCACCTCCCCATCACCCTCGACACCCACCTCACCACCGCCCTCAAAACCCTCACCACCAACCACGGCACCACCCTCTACATGACCCTGCTCACCGCCTGGGCCATCGTCCTGTCCCGCCTCACCGGCCAACACGACCTCATCATCGGCACCCCCACCGCCAACCGCCGCCGCGCCGAACTCGAAAACCTCATCGGCTTCTTCGTCAACACCCTCGCCCTGCGCATCGACCTCACCGACCACCCCACCACCACCCAACTCCTGCACCGCGTACGCGACCTCACCCTCACCACCTTCGACCACCAGGACCTCCCCTTCGAACACGTCGTCGAAGCCGTCAACCCCACCCGCAACCTCGCCCACACCCCCCTCTTCCAGGTCATGTTCGCCTGGCAGAACACCGACGACGGCGAGCTGACCCTCCCGGGCCTGCGGGTCACCGCCCTGCCGCCGCCCCACAGCACGGCCAAGTTCGACCTCACCCTCGCCCTCGCCGAGCACGACGGCCGCATCACCGGCAGCCTCGAATACGCCACCGCGCTCTTCGACACCGCCACCGCCCAGCGGCACATCCGCTACCTGCGCCACGTCCTCACCCAACTCGTCGCGCACCCCGACCAGCCCATCGACCGGCTGACCCTGCTCGACGAACGGGAACGGGAGCAGGCGCTGCGCCAGGCCGAGCCGTCGCCGGTGGACACGGGCGTCGTCGCCCGCCTCGCGGAGCGGGTCGCCGCGGCCCCCGACGCGGTGGCCCTGACGTTCGAGGGCACCTCGCTGACCTACCGCGACCTCGACGCGCGCGCCAACCGGCTCGCCCACCACCTGCGCGCGCACGGCGTCGGCCCCGACGCCCTCGTCGCGGTCTGCCTGCGCAGGTCGCCGGAGCTGATCGTCGCGCTCCTGGCCGTCGCCCGGGCCGGCGGCGCGTACCTGCCCCTGGACCCGGCCCACCCCGCCGAACGCCTGCGGCACCTGCTGGCCGACGGCGCCCCGGTCGCCGTCCTCGCCCACGCCGCGACCCGCGCCACCCTCGACGGCCTGACCGACGCGCCCCTCGTCGACCTCGACACCGACGCGCACCGCTGGGCCGAGCGCCCCACCACCAGCCCCGACCCCGGCACCCGGCCCGACCACCTCGCGTACGTCATCCACACCTCCGGCTCCACCGGCCGCCCCAAGGGCGTGGCGCAGACCTGGCGGTGCCTGGACAACCTGATCGACTGGCAGCTCCGCTACGCCGCGCCGGGCAGCCCCGTGCCGCAACGGGTGCTCCAGTTCGCCTCGATCGGCTTCGACGTCTCCGCGCAGGAGATCTGGAGCACCCTCTGCCAGGGCGGCACGCTGGTGCTGATCGGCGAGGAGAGCGGCCGGGACCTGGGCCGGCTGCGCCACGTCCTGGCCGAGCAGGGCGTACGGCGGGCGTTCCTGCCGGCGGCCGTGCTGCACCAGTTGGCCGGTCTCACCGGGGCCGTCGCCCCGCTCGCGCCCGGCTGCGAGATCGTCACCGCCGGCGAGGCGCTGCGGGTCAACGACGACCTCCGGGCCCTGCTGGTGGGGCTGGGCGGCCGGTACCTCTACAACCAGTACGGCCCGACCGAGACCCACGTGGTCAGCCAGTTCGCGCTGGCCACCGAGGCGGCGGCCGACTGGCCGGCCCTGCCGCCGATCGGCCGGCCGATCGCCAACGCCCGGCTCTACGTGCTCGACGAGCGGTGCGAGCCGGTGCCGGCGGGCGTGCTCGGCGAGCTCTACATCGGCGGGTCCGGCCTGGCGCGCGGCTACCTCAACCGGCCGGCGGCGACCGCGGCGCGGTTCCTGCCGGACCCGTTCGTCGGGCCGGGCGAGCGGATGTACCGCAGCGGCGACCTGGTCCGCCGCCGGCCCGACGGGACCATCGAGTTCGTCGGGCGCGCCGACGACCAGGTCAAGGTGCGCGGCTTCCGGGTCGAGCCGGGCGAGGTGGAGGCCGCCCTGCGGCACGTTCCGGGCGTACGCGAGGCGGCCGTGCTGCTGCGCGAGGACACCCCCGGCGACCCGCACCTGGTCGGCTACCTGGTCGGCGACGTCACCGCCGAGGCGGCCCGCGAGCAGTTGCGGCGCCGGCTGCCCGAGCACCTGGTGCCGACCCGCTGGGTGGTGCTGGAGCGGCTGCCGCTGACCGCCAACGGCAAGGTGGACCGGCGGGCCCTGCGCGCGCCGGAGCAGTCCGACGTCGCCACCGCCTACGTCGCGCCGCGCGACGACCGGGAGGCCCGGATGGCCGCCATCTGGGCCGAGGTGCTGCGCCGCGACCGGGTCGGCGCGCACGACGACTTCTTCGCGCTGGGCGGCCACTCGCTGCTGGCGACCCGGCTCGTGCACGCGATCAACGAGCGGATGTCGGCGCGGCTGTCGCTACGTACCCTCTTCCGGAAGCCGGTCCTGGCCGACCTGGCGGCCGAGCTGGCGGAGCCCGGCTCCCCCGCCGTCGACGCCCTCCCGTCGCTCGTCGCAGATCCCGCCGGCCGGTACGAGCCGTTCCCGCTCACCGACATCCAGGAGGCCTACTGGGTGGGCCGCGGGTCCACCATCGAACTCGGCGGCGTCGGCGCGCACGGCTACAGCGAGCTGCGGCTGCGCGACTTCGACGAGGAGCGCTTCACCCGGGCGCTGCACCGACTGGTCGACCGCCACGACATGCTCCGCGCGGTCTTCCACGACGGCGCCCAGCGGGTCCTGCCGAGCGTGCCGCGCTACGCGATGGCCCGGCAGGACCTGCGCGGGCTCGACCCGCGGACCGCCGACCGCCGGCTGGGCGAGACCCGGGAGCGGATGTCCCACCAGGTGTTCGACGCCGGCCGCTGGCCGCTGTTCGAGTTCGCGGTGACGCTGCTCGACGGCGAGGCGCGGCTGCACGTCAGCCTCGACGCGCTGATCCTCGACGCGGCCAGCGGGCAGATCCTGGAACACGAGCTGGCGCTGCTCTACGCCGACCCGGACGTCGACCTGCCGCCGCTCGCGGTGACCTTCCGCGACTACGTCCTGGCCGAACGGGCCCTGCGGCGCACGCCGCGCTACGAGCGGGCCCTCGACTACTGGCGGGAGCGGGTCGGCACGCTGGCCCCCGCGCCGCAGCTCCCGCTGGAACGGCAGCCGGAGAGCGTCGAACGGCCGCGCTTCACCCGCTACGACGAGGTGGTGCCGGCGGAGCGTTGGAGCCGGCTGAAGGCGCTCGCCGGCCGGCACCAGGTGACCCCGTCGGTGCTGCTGGTGACCGCGTTCGCGCAGGTGCTGGCCCGGTGGAGCCGCCAGTCGCGGTTCACGCTGAGCCTGCCGCTGTTCAACCGGCTGCCGCTGCATCCCGGCATCAACGCGGTGATCGGCGACTTCACGTCGCTGGTGCTGCTGGAGGTCGACGTGGCGGCCGGGGTCGACTTCGTGACCCGGGCCCGTGCCGTGCAGGAGCAGCTCTGGCAGGACATCGACCACTCGGCGGTCAGCGGCGTACGGGTCAACCGCGAACTCGCCCGCGCCCGGGGCACCCGCCACGCGGCCCTGCCGGTCGTCTTCAACAGCACGCTCACCGAATCGGCCCCCGACGTCGGCGACAGCGGCCTCGCGGCGGCGCTCGGCGGCGAGGTGCTGCACGGCATCACCCAGACCCCGCAGGTGTGGATCGACCACACGGTCCTGGAGGCCGGCGGGCGGCTGCACGTCAACTGGGACAGCATCGACGAGCTCTTCCCCGCCGGCCTGGTCGCCGAGATGTTCGCGGCGTACCGGGAGCTGCTCGGGCGGCTGGCGGAGCCGGACGCCTGGCACGGCACGCTGGACGGGCCGCTCGCCCCGCCCGTGCCGGCGACCCCGCCGGCCAATCGCGGGCTCCTGCACGAGCTGGTCGACCGGCAGGCGCTGGCGACCCCCGCCGCGCCCGCCGTGCTCGCCCCGGACCGGCAGCTGGACCACGCCACCGTACGCGTCGAGGCACGCCGGCTGGCCGGGCGGCTCCAGGACCACGGCGTCGGCCCCGGCCAACTCGTCGCGGTGCTGCTCGACCGGGGCTGGAAGCAGGTCGTCGCCACCCTCGCGGTCCTGCACGCCGGGGGCGCGTACCTGCCGCTCGACCCCGACTGGCCGGCCGAGCGGGTGGCCCGGGTGCTCCAGCGGGCCGGGGCGGGGCTGGTCCTGACCGCCTCGGACCGGGTGGACCTGCCCGAGGGCGTCGCGCGCCTGGTGGTGGACGCGTCCGCCGTCGGTGCGGGCGGGCCGGCGCTGCGGCCGGTCGAGCTGGCGGAGACCGACGTCGCGTACGTGATCTACACGTCCGGGTCCACCGGCACGCCGAAGGGGGTGACGATCGACCATCGCGGTGCGGTTAACACGCTGCTCGACGTCAACGCTCGCTTCGGTGTCGGGCCGGCCGACCGGGTCCTGGCCGTCAGCGCGCTCAGCTTCGACCTCTCCGTCTTCGACATCTTCGGCACCCTCGCGGCCGGCGCGGCGGTCGTGACGCTCGATGAGGAACTGGCCCGCGACCCGGCCCACTGGCGGGAGGTGGCCCACGCCCACCGGGTCAGCGTCTGGAACTCGGTGCCGGCGCTGGCCGGCATGCTGCTCGACGACGCCGACGCCGGCCATCCGCTGCCGGCGTCGCTGCGGCTGGCCATGCTCTCCGGGGACTGGATCCCGCTCACCCTCCCCGACCGGCTGCGCAAGGCGCTGCCGGGGATCCAAGTCGAGAGCCTCGGTGGCGCCACCGAGGCGTCGATCTGGTCCATCCACCACCCGGTCGACGAGGTCGATCCGGCCTGGCGCAGCATCCCGTACGGCCGGGCGCTGGCCCACCAGGGGGTCCACGTGCTGGACGAGGCGCTGCGCCCCCGGCCCACCTGGGCCACCGGCGACCTCTGGATCAGCGGCGTCGGGCTGGCGCGGGGCTACTGGCGCGACGAGGCGGCGACGGCGGCCAGCTTCGTCGTCCACCCGGTCAGCGGCGAGCGGCTCTACCGCACCGGCGACCTGGGCCGGCTGCGCCCGGACGGCACGATCGAGTTCCTCGGCCGCGAGGACGGCCAGGTGAAGGTGCACGGCTACCGCATCGAGCTGGGCGAGATCGAGGCGGCGTTGGAGGGCCACCCGGGCGTACGCGCCGCCGCGCTGCGGCTGCTCGGCCGGGCGCAGGGCGAGAAGCGGCTGGCCGCGTACGTGGTGCCGGACGGTCCCGCGCCCGAGCCGGCCGCCCTCGTGGCGTACCTGGAGAAGCGGCTGCCGGCGTACATGGTGCCGTCGTCGTTCACCGTCCTCGACGCGCTGCCGCTGTCGGCCAACGGGAAGGTCGACCGGGGCCAGCTCCCCGACCCGGAGCCGTCGCCGGAGACCGTCGCCGAGGCGCCGGTGCTCACCGACCCGGCCGAGAACCGGCTGGTGGAGATCGTCACCGGGATCCTCGACCTGCCCGTCGTCGCGCCCGACGCCAACCTGCTGATGCTCGGCGCCACGTCGATCGACGTCGTCCGGATCGCGAACGCCCTCTCCGGCGAGTTGGGCTTCCGGCCGAAGCTGGCCCGGCTGATGCGCCAGCCGACCCTCGCCGACCTGCTGCGGATGTTCCGCGAACACACCGCCGAGCGGGCCGTCGTCGCGGCCGCGCAGCGGGCCGCCACGGTGGTCGAGGACCCGGCCGCGCGCGCCGCGTTCACCTCGGACGCGCGGGGCCGTCGCGGCTTCGCGCCCGACACCCCGGCGGTCACGCTGACCGCACCGGCCGACCAGGCGTACGACCGGCGTTACACCGGCTACCGCACGGTGCGCCGCTTCGCCGCGGACCCGCTGCCGGCGGAGGCGCTCGGCGGGTTGCTGGCCACCCTCGCCCAGCGGGAGGTCGACGGTCGGGCCAAGTTCCAGTACGGCTCGGCCGGCGGCACCTACGCCGTGCAGACGTACGTGCTGGTCAGGGCGGGGCGCATCGACGGGGTGCCGGGCGGGGCGTACTACCACGACCCGGCGGCGCACCGGCTGCTGGCGCTCGGTCGCGACCGTGAGCTGAGCCCCGACGCCTTCGACTACTTCGTCAACCGGCCGGTCTTCGAGGCCGCCGCGTTCGCGCTGTTCCTCGTGGCGCAGCGCGCGGCCATCGAGCCCCTCTACCAGGAGCAGAGTGCGACCTTCACCGCGATCGAGGCGGGCGCCATGGCCCAGCTGCTGACGATGGCCGCCCCCGAGCACGGTCTCGGCCTGTGCGGCGTCGGCGCCCTGGACACGGCGGAGCTGCCCGCCCTGTTCGACCTGGACCCCTCGCACCGGCTGGTGTACGCGCTGCTCGGCGGCGGCCGTCCCGGGGCGGAGCCGGCCGCGCCCGACGCCGCCACCACCGACACGATCACGGTCGAGCTGTGAACGCCTACGAGCTGCTCGACACACTCAACCGGCACGCGGTCGGGTTGCGGGTCGACGGCGACCGGCTGCGCCTCACGGGCTCCCGCGAGGTCCTCACGCCCGACCTGCTGGCCGACCTCAAGGCGCACAAGGAGGAGCTGGTCGCGATCCTGACCGGCGCCGACGCGGACACGATCCCCCGCCGGCCGCGACCGGACGCGCCGGTGCCGGTCGCCTTCGCCCAACGGCAGCTCTGGTTCCTCGACCAGCTCTCCCCCGGCAACCCGTTCTACAACAACCCGGTCGCGTTCGACGTCGTGGGCGCCCTGGACGTGCCGGCGCTGGCCTGCGCCCTGACCGAGGTGGTGCGCCGGCACGAGGCGCTGCGTACCGTCTTCGCGCTCGTCGACGAGGAGCCCTGCCAGGTGGTGCGGCCGGCCGGGCCGGTCGCCCTGCCGGTCGCGGACCTCACCGCGCTCCCCCGCCCGGAGCGCTCCCGCCGGGCCGACGAGGCCGCCGAGGCCGAGGCGCGGGCGCCGTTCGACCTGGCCGCCGGCCCCCTGCTGCGCAGCTGCCTGCTCCGGCTGGCTCCCGACGAGCACCGCTGGCTGCTCACCGTGCACCACATGGTGGCCGACGGCTGGTCCGTCGGCATCCTGATCGGCGAGGTCACCGCCCTCTACGCGGCGTACGCGCGGGGCGCGGCTCCCGCGCTGGCAGAGCTGCCCGTGCAGTACCCGGACTACACGCTGTGGCAGCGCCGGCACCTCGGCGGCGGCGAGCTGGAGCGCCAGCTCGGCTACTGGACGCGGACGCTGGCCGGTGCGCCCGCGCTGCTGGCCCTGCCGACCGACCGGCCCCGCCCGGCGGTGCAGCGCTACCGGGGCGAGACCCACGGCACGACCGTGGACGCCGCGGTGCTGCGGGGCCTACGGGAGGTGGGCCGGGCCGGCGACGCCACGCTCTTCATGACGCTCATGGCCACCCTGTCGGTGCTGCTGTGGCGCTACAGCGGGCAGGACGACGTCTGCGTCGGCACCCCGTTCGCCAACCGCAACCACCGGGACGTGGAGGGCCTGATCGGCCACTTCGTGAACACGGTGGTGATCCGCAACCGGCTGGACCCGGAGCAGTCCTTCGCGGCGCTGCTGGCCGACGTGCGCCGGCACCTGCTCGACGCGTACGCCCATCCCGATCTGCCGTTCGAGCAGCTCGTGGACGCGCTCAACCCGGAGCGGCACACCAGCTACTCGCCGCTGTTCCAGGTGATGCTGGTGCTCCAGAACATCCCGCGCGGCCGGCTGGCGCTGCCCGGCCTGGAGCTGCGGCCCCTGTCGAGCAGCACCGGCGCGGCCAAGTTCGACCTGTCGGTCGAGGTGATGGAGCACGCCGACGAGCTGCACGTCATCTTCGAGTACAACACCGACCTCTTCGACGCCGCGACGATCGCCCGGCTGGCCGGGCACTTCGTCCGCCTGCTCGCCCAGGTGGCGGCCGATGCGTCGGCCCCGGTCGGCGCGCTGCGGCTGCTCGGTGCGGACGAGCGGCACCGCCTGCTGGTCGAGTGGAACCGCACCGCGCGACCGCTCACCGGCCCGGCGGACGTGGTGCGGCGGATCGCGGCGCAGTCGCGGCGGCACCCCGCCTCCGTCGCCGTGGCCGACGACGACGAGCGGCTGGACTACGCCACGCTGGAGCGGCGGGCCAACCGCCTGGCGCACGCGCTGATCGCCCGGGGCGTACGCCGCGACCAGGTGGTGGGCCTGCACGCGCGCCGCTCGGCCGGGCTGATCGTCGCCATCCTGGGCGTGCTCAAGGCCGGGGCCGCCTACCTGCCGCTGGACCCGGCCCTGCCGCCGGAGCGGCTCGCCGGCATGGTCGCCGACGCGGCGCCGGCCCTGGTGCTCGGCGAGGACGACCTGGCCGCCGTCGAGGCCGAGGGGCGCCACGACGGTCCGCCCGGCGTCGTCGTGCACCCCGCCAACCTGGCGTACGTGATCTACACGTCGGGCTCGACGGGCCGCCCGAAGGGCGTCGCGGTCGCCCACGGCGGCGTCGTGAACCTGCTCGACCACTGGGTGTCGCGGCTCGACGCCGCCGAGGGGGAGGCGGCGGCGCTCTGGTCGAGCGTCGGCTTCGACGTCTCCGTGCAGGAGATCTTCCTGCCGCTGACCACGGGCGGGGCCCTGCACCTCGTACCAGAGAAGGTGCGCGGCGACCCGGCGGCGCTGATGGGCTGGCTGCGCGAGCACCGCGTCGTGCAGGCCTACCTGCCGCCGGCCTTCGTCCGGTGGATCGACGAGGATCCGGCGACCCGCCTGGCGGGGTCGGCGCTGCGTCAACTGCTGGTCGGGGTCGAACCGCTGCCGGAGCAGGGCCTGCACCGGATGCAGGAGGCCCTGCCCGGGCTGCGGGTCCTCAACGGGTACGGGCCGACGGAGACCACCGTCTACAGCACCGCCTACCTCGACCCGCAGCCGTCCGCCCGGCGGTGCCCGATCGGCCGGCCGATCGCCAACACCCGCGTCCACCTGCTCGACGAGCGGCGGGAGCCGGTGCCCGTCGGGGTCACCGGCGAGATCCACATCGGTGGCGCCGGGGTGGCCCGCGGCTACCTGGGCCGGCCGGGGGCGACCGCCGAGCGGTTCGTTCCCGACCCGTTCGTGCCCGGGGAACGGCTCTACCGCACCGGCGACCTGGCCCGGCTGCTGCCCGACGGGAACATCGAGTACCTCGGCCGCCGCGACAACCAGGTCAAGATCCGGGGCTTCCGCATCGAGCTGGGCGAGATCGAGGCCGCGCTGCGGGACCGGCCGGACGTACGCGAGGCGGCGGTGCTGGTCGACTCGGACGCGGCCGGCGAGCCGAGGCTGGTCGCCGGGGTGGCCCGGGGCGGGGCGACGCCGTTGCTGGTCAGCGAGTGGCGCGAGGCGCTGTCGCGGCGGTTGCCCGGCTACATGATCCCGTCGCTCTTCGTGGAGCTGCCGCAACTGCCGCTGACCGCCAACGGCAAGCTCGACCGCGACGAGGTGCTGCGGCTGGCCCGTACCGGCGCGCCCTGGCAGGTCAACCTGGCCAGCCCGCGCGACCAGATCGAGCTGACCCTCTACCAGATCTGGAAGCGCCTGCTGCTGCACCCGGAGATCGGCATCGGCGACCGGTTCTTCGACGTGGGCGGCACCTCGATCTCGGCGATCAAGCTGGCCCACGCGATCGGCGAGGCGTTCGGCGAGCCGCTGCCGGTCCACGAGATCATGCTGCACCCGACGATCGAGGCGCTGGGCGGCCGGCTGCGGCGGGGCGCGTCGGGCCGGCCGCCGAGCAACCTGATCGAGTTCCGGGCGGGCGACGGCGCCGGCCGGGTCATCTGCGTGCACCCGGCCGGCGGCACCGCGTTCTGCTACCTGTCGCTGGCCAAGGCGCTGCCGGAGTCCCTCGGCGTGTACGGGATCCAGTCCCCGGGGGTGAACCCGGGCGAGGAGTTCCTGCCCACCGTGGAGGCGATGGCCGAGGCGTACCTGGGGCAGGTCGCGCACCTGCTGGACGGGCCGGTGGTGCTGACGGGGCTCTCCTACGGCGGGCTGGTCGCGTACGAGATGGGACGCCGGCTGGCCCTCGCCGGGCATCCCGGGCTGAGCGTGGTCCTGCTGGACACCCTGGGCACCGACGATCCGGCCCACCGGGGCGCGATCGAGCCGGTGGACATGGCCGAGTTCCGCGACAAGCTCATCAAGTTCAACGGGATGTACCCGGGCATCGACGACGAGCAGATCGACCAGTACCACCGCGTCTACAACCACAACCGGTCCACCATGCGCGACTATCCGACCCCCGCGTCGCCGGCCCGGCTGGTGCTGTTGCAGGCCACCGCCGGGCGCGACGAGGCCTTCCTGCGCGAGGTGCGTGCCTTCTGGCGGCGGCGCGGCGAGGCCGACTTCCTGCTGGAACAGGTGCACTGCGACCACTGGGACATCCTGGAGAGCGCCGTGGTGCTGCGGGTCGCCGCCCTGCTGCGCGGCGAGATGGACCGGCTCTCCGACGCCCGTCCGACGACGCCGGCCGTACGGGAGGCGTGATGGTCCAGGGTCCCGGTCTCGCGCACGCCGTGCTCGCCCAGGCCAGCCGTACCCCCGACGCGGTCGCGGTGGCCGACGGCGACCGGCGCCTCAGCTACGCCGACCTGGACGCCGCCAGCGCCGCCGTAGCCCGGTCCCTGCGCCGGGCCGGGACCCGCCCGGGTCAGGCCGTCGCGGTGCACCTGCCGCGCGGCTGGCGGCTGGTCTGCGTCATGCTCGGCATCCTGCGGCTCGGCGCGACCGTGGTGCCGCTGGACCGGCAGAGCCCACCCGCCCGGCGGGACCACATGCTGCGCGACTCGGGCGCCGTGGCGGTGGTCCACGGCCCGGACGCGCCCGGCGACCTGCCCGACGGGATCCGCCCGCTGCCAGCGGAGGCCCTGCTCGCGGGAGACCCCGCGACCGGGTCGGACGGGCCGCCCGCGCCGGTCGCGTTCGTCTTCTACACCTCGGGCACCACAGGCCGCCCCAAGGGCGTGCAGGTGCGCGACGCGGGCATCCTGCGGCTGGCCCGCCCCGGCTACGTCGCGCTGACCCCGGCGGCCCGCTACGCGAGCCTCGCCAACCCGGCGTTCGACGCGATCAGCTTCGAGGTCTGGGTGCCGCTGCTGACCGGCGGCTGCTGCGTCGTGCTCGACGACGAGACGGTGGCGACGCCGCACCTGCTCGACGCCGCGCTGCGCCGGGAGCGGATCGACACGCTCTTCATCACCGTGGCGCTGTTCAACACGGTGGTCGACGAACGGCCGCACTGCTTCGCCGACGTCGGCCAGGTGCTCGTCGGCGGCGAGCAGCTCAACGCCCGGCTGATCCGCCGCTGGTACCGCGACAACCCCGCCAGCCGCACCCGGCTGCACAACGTCTACGGGCCCACCGAGGCGACCACGTTCGCCCTGTGCCATCCGATCCCGCGCGACTTCGACGCCGAGGTGGTGCCGATCGGCCGGGTGCTGCCGGGCACCGACGCGCACCTGGTGGTCGACGGCGAGCGTGTCGCCGCGCCGGGCGAGGTCGCCGAGCTGTACCTGAGCGGCGCGGCGCTGGCGGCCGGCTACCGCAACCTGCCCGAGGAGACCGCCGCGCGTTTCGTCCGGCTGCCCTGGCTGGACGGCTCCGCCGGCCGCCACTACCGCACCGGGGACCTCGTGCGCGCCGACGCCGCCGGCCGCGTCGAGTACGTCGGCCGGGTCGACCGGCAGGTCAAGGTCCGGGGCTTCCGGGTCGAGCCCGGCGAGGTGGAGCGGCAGGTGCTCGCCCACCCGGGGGTCCGGCAGGCGTACGTGTGCACCCGGCGCGACCCGGCGCACGGCACGAACGAGCTGCTGGCGTACCTGGTGACGGCTCCCGATCTCTCGTTCGCGGAGTTCGACAGGCACCTGGCCGCCACTCTGCCGCCGTACCTGCGCCCGCACCGGGTCCACCGGGTCGCGGCGCTGCCGCTGACCCCGAACGGCAAGGTGGACGCCGACGCGCTGCTGCGGCGCGACGCCCCGCCCTGGCGTGCTGGGCGGGACGACCCACCTGGGCGTGCTGGGCGCGAGGACCCGCCCTGCCGTGCTGGACGCGACGCCCCGCACCCACCCGACGGGCGCGAGGAACGCCACGACCCGCACCCGCACGGCGGTCCCGCCGAGGCGGCCGGCACGGCGTGGCAGCGGGCGGTGCTCGGGCTGGCCGGTGAGGTGCTGGGCGTGCCCGACCTGCGACCGGACGACAGGTGGATCGCCAGCGGCGGGGACTCGCTGAAGGCGCTACGGCTGCGCTTCGAGATCCAGCGGCGCTGGGGCGCCGAGGTGCCGCAGGCGGTGGTGCTGGGCGGCGACCTCGCCGAGCTGGCCGCGGCGGTCGCGGCGGCCCTCACCGCGACCGGCTCGCCGTACCCGGTGCCGGCTCCCCCGTCCGGGGCCCGGTCCGCGCCGGCCACCTCGGAGCAGCAGCGGCTCTGGCTGTTGCAGCAACGGTCGCCGGCGTCCACCGCCTACCACGTGGGGCTCGCCTTCGAGCTGCGCGGCCGGGTCGACGTCGACGCGCTGCGGCACGCGCTGCGCCGGGTGGTGGCGCGTCACGCGGCGCTGCGGACCGCCTTCCGGGCCACGCCGCCGGGGCTGCGCCAGGAGGTCGGCGAGCCCTACGACCCGTGGCGCGAGCCCGCTCCCGCTCCCGGCGCCGACGGCGACTGGGCCAGGGCCAGGGCTGACGACGGGGCCAGGGCTGACGGCCGGGCTGGGGCCGGCGACGGGGCCGGCAACGGCGACGGGGCCGGCGAGGGCGACCGGGCCGGGTGGCGCGAGCGCGCCCGCGCCCTCTTCGCCGTCCCCTTCGACCTCGGGCAGCCGCGCATGCTGCGGGCGTACTGGCTGGCCCGCGACGGCGGCGGGGTGCTCCTGCTGCACCTGCACCACATCGCGGTCGACGGCTGGTCGCTCGACGTCCTCTTCCGCGGGCTGTCGACCGCGTACGCGGCGGCGCTGGCCGGCACGACCGAGGACGAGGACGCGCCCGCCCCGACGCCGCTGGACTACGCCCGGTGGCAGGCCGAGTGGTTCGCCCAGCCGGCCTACCGGGCACAACGCGACGCCCTGCGCGGCCACTACGCCGACGTGGCGGAGGTCGCCGCGCCGCTGCGGCCGGTCCGGGAGCACGGCGGCACCGGGGACCACCTGCTCCACACCACGATCGGCCCGGAACGCCGCGCCGCCCTCGACCGGCTCGGCGCCGAGCTGGGACTGACCCGCTTCCCGCTGCTGCTGACGCTCTTCGGCTGGGCCGTGCACGGGGTGACCGGCCGCACCCGTCCACGCGTCGCCAGCCCCGTCGCGAACCGGCCCGTACGCGACTTCGAGGCCAGCGTCGGCATGTTCGCCAACACGGTGCTGCTGCCCCTGGCGCTGGCCCCCGCCGAGGAGCTGCGGGCTCAGCTGCGCCGACAGGCCGACGCCGTACGCGCGGTGCTCGACGCGCAGGACGTGGCGCTCGCGCACGCCGTCGCCGACCACGACTTCGGCGCCGACGCGCCGCTGTTCGACTTCCTCTTCGTCCTCGACAACACCGACTTCTCCACGCTGGCGCTGCCCGGCTGCGCCTCCCGGCCGGTCTGGCTGGCCCCGACCGAGGCCAAGTGCCCGCTCACCCTCTCGGTCGTCGCGCACGACTCCGGCCTCGACTGTCTCTGGGAGTACGCCGACGAGCACTTCGACGCCGCCGACGTGGCCGCGGCGGCCGAGTTGTTCGTGCGCGGCCTCGACGCGTTGACCGGCACCGGTCCGCGCACGCTGGCCGAGCTGGTGCGGCCCCACCGCCGCAGCCTGCCCGAGCCCGGCCGGGGTTCGCGTACCCCGTCGGACTTCCCCACCGTGGCGGAGGCCTTCGCCCGGCGGGTGCGGGCGGAGCCGACCGCGACCGCGCTGGTCGCCGGCGACCGTCGCCTCAGCTACGCCGACCTCGACGCGTACGCCTCGGCGCTCGCCGCCGAACTGCTGCGGGACCATCCGGTGTCGGCCGGCGACCGGCACCGCGTCGCCCTGTTCTTCGCGCCGTCGGTGGAGCACGTGGTGGCGCTGCTCGCGGCGGCCCGGCTCAACCTGACCGTCGTGCCGCTCGACCGGGCCTACCCGCCGGCGCTGCTGCGTCAGGTGCTGGGCCAGGTCGACCCGCTCTGCGTGCTGCTCGCGCCCGGCGACGAGCCCGCCCTCGACGTGATCGACGAGGGCGCCCATCCCCGGCACCCGGTGGTGCTGTCCCGGTCGGCCACGCCCGTCGCGCCCTCGTACGCCGGCCGCCCGCTCTACACGCTCTTCACCTCGGGTTCGACCGGCACGCCCAAGGGGGTGCAGGTCGGCGACGCCCTGCTGGTCAACCTGCTGCACTGGCAGGGCGAGGCCGGCGGCCTGGCGGGCGCGGCGGCGACCCTGCAGTTCTCCATGCTCTCCTTCGACGTCTCCTTCCAGGAGATCTTCGGCACGCTCTGCGGCGGCGGCACCCTGCACCTGCCCCGTCCCGGGCTCCGGCAGGACATGCCCGCCCTGCTGGCGCACCTCGACGCCGCCGGCATCGAGCGGATCTTCCTGCCGTACGTCGCCCTGCAACTCCTGGCCGAGCACGGGGTCCGCCTCGGCCGGTACCCGTCGCGGCTGCGGGAGGTCGTCACCGCCGGCGAGCAGCTGATCTGCACCGACAGCATCCGCCGCTGGTTCACCGGCCTGCCCGGTGCGCGCCTGTTCAACCACTACGGCCCGACCGAGACCCACGTGGTCAGCAGCCTCTGCCTCGATGGCGACCCGGCCACCTGGCCGGCCCGCCCCGCCATCGGCCGCCCGGTCGCCAACACGTGGCTGCGGGTGGTGGACTCCGCCGACGAGGTGGTGCCGCCGGACTGCCCCGGGCAGCTGCTGATCGGCGGGGAGCTGGTGGCGCCCTGCTACCTGGACGATCCGGCGCTCGACCGGGCCCGTTTCGTCGAGCTGCCCGGTGACGGCTGGTTCTTCCGCAGCGGCGACCGGGCCCGGTTCGACCGGGCCGGTCTGCTGCACTACCTGGGCCGCGACGACCAGCAGGTGAAGGTGAGCGGGCACCGGCTGGAGCTGGGCCAGGTGGAGGCGGCCCTGCTGACGCATCCGGCGGTGGTCAACGCCGTGGTGGTCCGCGACGATCCGCACCTGGTCGCCTGTCTGGAGCTGCGGGCGGATCCACCGTCCCCGGAGGAGCTGGCCGGTCACCTGGCGGGGCTCCTGCCCGGGTACGTGCGGGTGGACCGGTTCCGGCGGCTGCCGCAGCTGCCGCGTACCGCCAGCGGGAAGCTGGACCGCCGGCGCGCGTTGACCGCACCGGGCGAGGAGCTGCGGCCGGGCGCCGCCGCGCCGGCACCGGTCATGTCGGTCCTGGAGTCCCGGCTGGCCGGGCTCTTCGAGGAGGTCGTCGGGACGCCGATCGCACCCGACCGGCGCTTCTTCGACCAGGGCGCGGGCAGCCTCGACCTGATGCGCTTCCACCTCCGCTGCGCCGCCGAAGGGCTGCCGCTGAGCATCCCCGACCTCTTCGAGCATCTCACCATCCGTCGCCTCGCCCGGTTCCTCACCGAGCGGCGGGCCACGGAGGCGGTGGGCGGGCGGGACGGGGCCGTCGCCGGCCCGACGGACGAGCCGGTCGCCGTGGTGGGGATGGCCGTCCGGCTGCCCGGCGCGGCCGACCTGGCCGCCTTCTGGGCGATGGTGGAGGCCGGCGACCGGGGCATCGAGCACTTCGACGCCGCCGACGGCCTGGTCGGCGCCCGCAGCCAGCTGGCCGGGGTGCTCGGCTTCGACCCGGGGCACTTCGGCATCAGCCGGCAGGAGGCGCGGCTGATGGATCCGCAGCAGCGGCACCTGCTGATGAGCTGCGTCGAGGCGTTGGCACACGCCGGCATCGCCGATCCCGGCGGGCAGCGGGTCGGCCTGCTCGCCAGCTGCGGCGAGAACACGTACTTCCAGACGATGCTGCGCGAAGCCGATCCGGCGCGGCTGCCGGACTCCTTCCAGTTGGCGCTGCACCACGAGAAGGACTTCCTGGCCACGAAGGTCGCCTACCACCTGCGGCTGACCGGTCCGGCCTTCACCGTGCAGGCGGCCTGCGCCAGCTCGCTGGTGGCGGTCCACGTCGCGGCCGGGCTGCTGCGCCAGGGCGACAGCGACGTCATGCTGGTCGGCGGCGTGCTGGTGGACCCGCTGCTGAGCGCCGGCTACCGCTACCAGCCGCAGCACATCTTCTCCCCGGACGGGCACTGCCGGCCGTTCAGCGACGACGCCGGCGGCACCGTCGGCGCCAGCGGGGTGGGCGTGGTCGTGCTCAAGCCCCTGCGGCTGGCCCGGCGCGACGGCGACACCGTGTACGCCGTGATCACCGGATCCGCCGTCAACAACGACGGCGCGGAGAAGATCGGCTTCGCCGCGCCGTCGGTCGCCGGCCAGCGTGAGGTGATCCGTACCGCGCTGCGTCGCAGCGGGCGTACCAGCGGGGACGTGGGCTACGTGGAGGCGCACGGCACCGGTACGGAGCTGGGCGATCCGGTGGAGGTGGCGGCGCTGCGCCAGGCGTTCGGCCTGGCCGGGTCCGGTCGCGTCGCGCTGGCCTCGGTGAAGAGCCAGATCGGTCATCTCGGCGCGGCGGCCGGGGTGGTCGGCCTGGTCCGCGCCGTGCTGGCCGTGCACCACGGGCTGATCCCGCCGAACGTCGACTTCCGTCGCCTCAATCCACGGCTGGGCCCCGATCCGGCCCCGTTCCACATCCCCACGAAGGCCCGGCCCTGGCCCGTCGACCGGCCACGCGTGGCGGCGGTGAGCAGCTTCGGCATCGGCGGCACCAACGCCCACCTGGTCTGCGAGGCGGTCGAGCAGGTCGGCGCCGGCCCGGAGACTCCGCCGGGTCCCGGCGTACCGGTGGTGCTGCTCGCCAGCGGCAGCGCGGCCGGCCTGCGCGCCGACGCCGACCGCGTCGCCGACTACCTGGCGGCCCGGCCCGAGGCCTACCACCGGGTGCTGCGCCACCTCCAGGCGGGCCGCACGCCGGGCCGGTGGCGGGCGGCGGCCGTCTGCGCCGACGCGGCCGCCGCCGTGGCCTGGCTGCGCACCGCGACCGCCGTCGAGGTCACCCCCGTCGAGGCGGCACCCGTCGAGGTCACCGGCCCGGCCGGTACGCCGCCGGCGGCCGACCTCGTCGCCGCCTGGCTGGCCGGTCGGCCGGTCCGGTGGCCGGCCGGGCCGGCACAGCCGCCCTGGGACTTCCCCCCGCCGGCGTTCGATCTCGTCGACCACGAGTTCGCCCGCGTCGCCCCGCCGGCCGGGGCGACGCTGCCGACCGGTGCGACGGCGCCCGCCAGCACGACACCGCCCGCCAGCACGACACCACCGACCGGGACGGCACCGCCCGCCGGGGTGGCATCAGCCGGGGTGGCGACGGCCGGGGTGGCGGCGGCCGGGGTGGCGGCGGGCGATCAGCCGTGGCCGGCGCGGCTGCCCGAGGCCGAGTGGTTGCACCAGCCGCACTGGCTGCGCTGGCGGCACGCGGGGGCCGACCCCGGTGCCCGCCGCCCGGAGACGCTCGTGATCATGGCCGCGGAACCACCGCCGCCGGCCGCGCTCCGCGCCTTCGCGGCGTCCCACGCCCGGGTGGTGGCCGTCACCGCCGCGGACGGCTTCGCCCGGCTCGGACCGGACAGCTACCAGGCCGACCCGGCCGATCCCGGGTCGCTGGCCCGGCTGTTCGACGCGCTGACCGCCGACGCCGGCTCGCCGGCCGCGCCCGGGCACGGCGGTGTCGACTGGCTCCACGCGCTGCCGCTGGCCGTCGACGGGCCGGTCGGCGCGGACGCACTCGCCCACTCGTACCGGGCCTGCGTCGACACCCCGGCGGCGCTGCTGGCAGCCGTCGCCGCGCTGCCCCGCCGGCCCCGGCTGCGGGCCTGGTGGCTGTCGCAGCAGGCGCAACCCGTGCACGACGACGTACGCCGGCCCGAGCTGGGCCTGCTCGCCGGGGTCTGCGAGGTCGCACCCCAGGAGGGCGACGTCGCGAGCCACTGGGTGGACCTGCCCGGCCCAGATCCGGCCGACTGGGCGCCGGCGCTCGCGGCGCTGCTGGCGGAGGAGGCGCCACCACCCCGCCGACTCGCGCTGCGCGGGGGCTACTGGTGGGAGCAGGCGCTGCTGCCGGTCCGCCCGCCGGCCGCGCCGGCCCCGCGTCCGCTGCCGGCCGTGCCCGCCACGCGCGCGCTGCCGGCCGGACCCGCCGTGTACGTGATCCTGGGCGGCACCGGCGGCATCGGGCGGAGCATCGCCGCCTGGCTGCTGGAGCAGGGCGACTGCCGGGTGGTCCTGCTGGCGCGGCGCGGGTCGCTGCCGGCCGGGCTGGCGCGGTGGGCCGATCGCGTCGACCTCGTCGAGGGCGACCTGGCCGAGACCGGACCCGACGAACTGCTGGCCCGGCTCGACGCCCGGACCGGACGGGTCGACGGGGTGGTCCACGCCGCGGGGACCGCGGCCGGCGGGCTGATCGGCCGGCGGGACGCGGCCGCGATGCGGCGGGCCACGGCCGGCAGGGCGTACGGCGCGCTGCTCGTGGAGCGGCTGGTCGCGCGCCACCGGCCGTCGTTCGTCGTCTACTGCTCGTCGATGTCGGCGCAGCTCGGCGGCGTCGGCCAGCTCGACTACGCCGCCACCAACGGGCTGCTCGACGGCTTCGCCCGGCACCGGACGGACGGGGCCGACGCCACGCTGCGGATCTCCGTGGGCTGGGACGTCTGGAGCGAGGTGGGCCTGGCCCGGGACGCCCTGCCCACCGACGCCCGGCACCGGGCACACCTGGCGGTCGGCCTCTCCGTGAACGAGGGGCGCCGGCTCTTCGCGCAGGCCCTGCGGCTGCGGCTGCCGCAGCTGCTCGTCTGCACCACCGCGCTGGACCGGGCGCGGGAGTTCTACGCGCCGCCCGCCGGCGCGGCGGACGCGACACCCGCCGTACTGCCCCGGTCCGCCGCCGAGCAGGTCGGCGAGTGGCTCTGCGACTGGCTGGGCGCCGACCGGCTCGACCCGACCGCGTCCCTCTACGACCTGGGGGCCGACTCGCTGCTGCTGCTGGACCTGATCGACCGGGTCAAGGAGCACTTCGGCGTCAGCCTCGGCCTGTCCCAGCTCAGCCACCGGGTGAGCCTGGCCGAGGTGCTGGGGCTCCTCGGCGAGCCGGTCCGCGCCGTCGACCCCGCCGATCCCGCCGTGGCGGTGGAGGTCTGGCAGGCGGGCCGGGGGCGTACGGTGCTCTGCCTGGTCCATCCCGTCGGCGGCGACGTCCAGGCGTACCGGCCGCTGGTGTCGGCGCTCGACCCGCAGCTCACGGTCTGCGTCATCGCCGATCCCGCGCTGACACGCCCCGGGCAGCCGGCCTGGTCCCTCGCCGAGCGGGCCGCGCGCTACCACGCCGCGCTACGGGACCGCTTCCCCCGCGACGAGTGGCGCTGGCGGCTCGCCGGCTGGTCCTTCGGCGCCTGGGTGGCGCTCGGGATGGCGGCGGAGGCCGAGGCGGCCGGCCAGCCGGCGGACGAGCTGTACCTGCTCGACCCGCCGCCGCCGGACGCCGCGCCGACCCTCGAGGCGTACGACGAGGAACGGCTCGCCGCGCTCTTCGCCCACGAGCTGGGGGCGGCGACCGGCGGAAACACCGCCGCGACGGCGTACGCGGACGCGCTGGCGCGCTGCTGCCGGGCCAACCTGGCGAGCATGGCCCAGCACACCCTGCCCCGGCTGGCCGGGACGCCCGCGCGGCTCTGGCTCGCGGGCCGCCCGACGGCCGGGCTGCCGGCGCTCGGCGCGCCGCAGGAGCAGGCCCGCACGTGGCGGGGGCACCTGACCGGGCTCGCCTGGCACCTCGTCGACACCACCCACTACGGCATCGTCGGGGCGCCGCACGTGGACGCGGTGGCCGGGGCCATCAACGAGGCGACGTCGACAACCGACCCGAGGGCAGCGCGATGAACCCGTACCAGTCGTTGCCGTCGCGGTCGTTCTGGCGCACCGCCGTGGCCGAGCCGGAGATGCGCGACATCGGCGAGGTGTGGACGCCGAAGTTCGGCCTCGACCCCGACGACCCCGTCCTCACCGCCGGATCCTGCTTCGCCCGCCACCTCGGTCCCGCCCTGCGCGACGAGGGGATGAACTGGCATGAGGTCGAGCTGCCCCCGCCGGGGCTGACCGAGGCCGAGCGCCAGGCCCGCCACTACGGCGCGTTCTCCTTCCGCACCGGCGCCATCTACACCGCCGCCACCCTGCGACAGTGGCTGACCTGGGCGCTGACGGACGACCCCGGGCCCGACGAGGTCTGGCGCGAGGGCGACCGGTTCTTCGACCCGTACCGCCCGTCGGTCGAACCCGACGGGTACGACTCGGCGGAGGCGACCCTGGCCGCCCGCCGATCCACCCTGGCGGCGATGCGGGGGGCGGTCGCCGAGGCGGGCTGTCTCATCTTCACCCTCGGCCTGACCGAGGCCTGGCGGGACGTGCCGACCGGCACCGTCCACCCGGTCTGCCCCGGCACCGTCCGGGGCACCTTCGACGCCGGGCGGCACGTCTTCCACAACTTCACCGTGGCCGAGGTGCACCGGGACCTCTGCGCCGTCGTCGCGCTGCTGCGCGCCGCCAACCCCCGGCTGACCGTCCTGCTGACCGTGTCGCCGGTGCCGCTCACCGCGACGGCGACCGGGGCGCACGCGTTGACCGCCACCGGGTACTCCAAGTCGGTGCTGCGGGCCGCGGCGGGCCAGCTGGCCCAGGAACACGACCACGTCGACTACTTCCCCTCGTACGAGCTGATCACCGGTTTCCCGTTCCGGGGGGTCTTCTTCGCGCCGAACCTGCGCGCCGTGACGCCGGCGGGGGTCGCCTTCGTCATGCGCCACTTCTTCGACGCCCTCGAACGCACCCGCGGCGGGGGCCGGCCGACAAATCCCACGGCTCCGGACCGCCGCGCCGACGCCGCCGACGGAGGTGACCTCTACTGTGACGACGCCGTCCTCGACCACTACCGTGCCGGCTAGGTTCTTGCTGCTGGGCGACTCGCACGCCGGGCCGATCGCCCGCGCGGCCACGGCGGCCGGGCTGCCCTTCGTCGGCGGGCCGGTCGGCTCGGGGCGCGACTTCAACGTCGGCTTCTTCGACGTACGCGAAGAGGGCCTGGTGTTCCGGGACGCCGCCGTGCAGGAGCGCCACCGCGGCTTCCTGGCCGAGCTGGGCGTGGCCGACGTCGGGCAGCTCGCCGTCCCGCTGGTCTCGACGTTCGGGCTCAGCGCCCACTTCTTCGCCACCACCGAGAACTGGCGGATCTACCGGGCGGGCGACGGCGCCTTCCCGGCGGGCTTCCTCGCCGGCGGGCTCTTCGACGACATCGTGCGCGCCATGGCCCGCGACGCGTTGGCCTTCTACCGCCACGCCCTCGACCTCGGGCTGCGCGTCCTCGCGGTGCTGCCGCCGCAGCGGGTGCCGGGGATGTCCGACCCGCTGGTGTTCATGGCGGCCCAGGAGACGGTCCGCCGCGCGCTCGTCGCGCTCGGCGTGGAGATCGTGGACCTGCGGGCGCGGGTCACCGACGGCGCGGGCCGGCAGCGGGCCGCGTTCTGCGAGCCGGACGACCCGATCCACGGCAACCTCGCCTTCGGCCGGCTGATCGTGGCCGACCTGCTGGCGCGGGGGCTGTGACACCGAATCCAGGAGGGAACGCATGGAAGAGCACGTCCTTGCCGCCGTCGAGCGGGCGACGACCCGCCCGCCGGAGCGCTACGACACCATCACCGTCCGGCCGATCTCTCCGGTCATCGGCGCGGAGGTCTCCGGCCTCGACCTCGCCACCGAACTGTCCGACGGGCAACTGGCCGAGGTCAGGCGCGCCTTCCTCGCCCACCACGTGCTGGTCTTCCGCGACCAGGTGCTCACCGCCGAGGACCACAAGCGCTTCGCCGGCCTGTTCGGCGAGTTGCGCCGGCAGCCCCTCGCCGACCTCGACGGCGGCGACCCCGCCGTCCTCGAGATCAGCGCCGGCCGGGACTCGCGGTTCGTGGCCGGCGAGGACTGGCACACCGACGGCACCGCCGAGGCCGAGCCGTCGCTGGGCTCGATGCTCTACGTCACCAGGACGCCGGAGATCGGCGTCGGCGGCGACACCCTCTGGGCGAACATGCACCTGGCGTACGAGATGCTCTCGGCGCCGATGCGGGCCTTCCTCGACGGGCTGACCGCGGTCCACGACGGCCTGATCCCCTGGCAGGGCCACACCCCGCCGCCGGAGTACGTCGTGCCGAAGAGCGAGCACCCGGTCGTCGTACGCCACCCGGAGACCGGCCGCAAGCTGCTCTTCGTCAACGCCGGCTTCACGTCGCACATCGTGCAGCTCTCCCGCCACGAGAGCCGGGCGCTGCTGGACATGCTCTTCGGCTGGGTCGCCCAGCAGCCGATCCTGAGCTGCCGGGTCCGCTGGACACCGAACACGCTGGTGTTCTGGGACAACCGCTGCACCCAGCACCACGCCGTCTGGGACTACTACCCGCACTCCCGCTACGGCCAGCGGGTGACCATCAACGGCAGCCGGCCGGCGGCGTAGCCGGTCGGGCCGGCTCGGCGGCGGATCCACTCGCCGGCCGGTGTGGGCGTCGGCCGGTGACGGCGCGGGCCGGTGGGGGCGTCGGTCAGCCGCGCACGATCTGCTCGGTGTAGGCCCAGTCGTCGTCGAGGGCGGCGTCGCGTTCGCCGGTCAGGCCGCTCAGGTCCGCGCCCGCGACGCGGCCGGCACCCGCGATCCGGTCCCGCAGGATCCGGGCCGTGACCACGGCGGCCCGGGTGCCCTGGGCCGTGACCGGGTCCAGGTGGTAGCCGGCGTCGCCGACCAGGCACCAGCCGGGCCCGCTCATCGGCCGGCGCAGCATGCGCATCCGCCCGGCGCCGCCGATCGACGTGCTCCGGCGGCCGGCGGCGACGGCCGGGCCGAGATACGGGTCGTCGCGCACCATCCGCTCGTACGAGCGCGCCGGGTGCCGGCCGGTCTCGTCGATGAGGCTCTGGTGCAGGTCCACCGCGACGCACCACTGCTTGTCGCCGCAGGGCGTCGAGATGAGGACGCTGCGGTCCTGCAACGAGAAGTAGGAACGGTCGGTGGGCAGCGGCAGGTTCTCGTAGTAGGCCAGCAGCGCGAACCACGGTGACTCGACGACCCGGTAGGCCGCCGCCCCCACGCGCTCGGCGTTGCGCGACAGCCGGCCGTCGGCCAGCACCAGCAGGTCGCAGGTGACCTCGCTGTCGACGGCGTCGTGCCGAACGGTCACGCCGCGCACCCGACCCGCGTCGATGGTGAGGTCCCGTACCCGGGCCGGGCGCCGCACGGTGACGTTGCCCCGGCCGCGCGCCGCGGCCAGCAGCGCCGGGTCCAGCACCTCGCGGGGCACGCTCATCCGGTACGAGTACGCGTCCTCGCGCGGGTAGACCCGCTCGACCACGTCCTCGCCGATGCGCTGGGTGTCGCCGTAGGTGGGCGGGGCGCCGCAGGCCAGGACCGTATCCAGCAGGCCGAGCTCGGCCCACGCGAGGTTGCCGGAGCGGTCCCAGGTGGACTGCTGCGGCCAGAACGCGGTGGGCCGCGAGGCGTCCACGACGAGGACCCGCTCCGCGTACGGCGCGAGGGCCCAGGCGGTGCACGCTCCGGCGATCCGGCCGCCGACCACGACGACCTCCCAGTGGCCGGCGATCACGCCGGCACCGGCTCGACGCGGTGGTGCTCCGGCGGGCTCCCGACGTCGTCACGCGACACGGCTCAGTCTCCCATCCGGACCCGACTCGGGGAAGGGAGCAGCCCGGCGAGGGGCGCGGTCCTCGTGGACGACGGGGCGCGACGTCGCGCGACGGCCCCGAGGTCGCCGCCATGGCGCACACCGTCGAGGGGATCTCGTTATTACTGGCCGATTACCCAAGACCATTAAATTCACCCAGGTCAGCGGGCTCCCGTCTGTACGTGGGGTGAAATGTGAACAGTCGAACGATCGCGCGCCCGGAGCCCAGGCTCGAGGTCCGCGACCTCGGGTGGGGACAGCTGTGGGCGGGCTCCCGGCTGCTCGCCGAGGCGTACGAGGACGGCGCCATCTGGGCCGCCGCCGGCTCGCTCCCCCGGTGGCAGCGTCGGTCGGCGCTGACCGCCCTCTACCTGGCGGAACTGGTGATCGCCCAGCTGATGAGCTCGGGCATCACCCTCGCCGCGTACCGGGCCGACCGGCTCGACGGGATCCTCGTCCTCTACGGCGACGAGCGCACCACGCCGTGGTGGGGGTGGGCACTGCGCTCCGTGGCGTGCCTGCTGGCCGGGCCGCGGGCCGTGGTGCACGCCGTCCGCATCTCCAACGCACTGGACCGGATGCGCCCCGACAGCCCGCACGTGTGGTTCGCGGTGCTCGGCCGGCGGGTCGACTCGGTCGGCGTCGGCTACGTCCTCATGCGCGCCGGCCAGAAGCGGGCCGAGGCCCTCGGCCTACCGGGCTACCTGGAGACCTCGGCCGGCCCGGAACAGGTGCAGATCAACGAGATGCTCGGCTGGACGTCCGTGGACGAGTACGTGCTGAGCACCGGAAGCGTCATCAAGACGATGTGGCGCGACAACCCGGTGCGGTCGTGACGGCGGCCGGACTGGCCCGGGGGCTGGACACGCTCTTCGCGGTCCCGCCGGAGCACCGGCTCGGCGACGTCGACCGCGCCTCGGCGAGACAGGTCCTCGGCTGCGACGACCACACGCTCTCGGTGTTGCTCGACCGCGGGTTGCCGGCCAGTGGCGACCCGGGCGAGGAGCGGTTCGACTCGCGCGACCTGTTCAACCTGGCGCTGTACTCGGGCACCGGCACGACCGTGCCGGAGCAGGCCTTCGCCTACTCGCTGCGGTGGATGCGCTCGTCGACCGAGGAGCTGCTCGCGCCCCGCGCCTCCCGGTTCGCGCTGCGGATCGAGTGTGCCGCCGACGCGTGCGGCCCGCAGCCGACCAGCATGCTGGCGCTGCCGCGCCCCGAACGCTGCGGCGGCGCGGTGCACGACCTGACGGTGGAACCCGCCGACGGCGTCGCCGGGCCGGACGCCGAGCGCGGCGACACCGTCACCCGTACGACGTCGCAGCTCGCCGTCACCGCCACCGTCCACACGACGGGCGAGCGGGCCGAGCTGCGCTCCCCGGAGCTGCGCGCGATCGCCGCCGAGTTCGCCGCCATGGACCTGCGCTGGGTCAAGCTGCCCGAGGCCCTGCAGAACGACGTGGACCTGGTGACCACGCACGGCGTGGCGAGCTGCGACTCGGCGAGCCGGTACCTGGCCCAGCTCTGCCGCCGGGCCGGCATCCCGGCGGTCACCCGGATCGGCTGGGTGGTCGGCATGCTCGACCTGGTCCACGCCTGGGTCGAGGTCGAGGACTCCGACGGGGCGACCAAGGTCATCGACCCGGTCTTCGCGCTGTTCTCCGCCACCGTGCGCGACACCAACCCGCTGCTGCGCGATCCGGCCGTCGCGCTGCGCACCAACCGGCTCATCCCGACGGGCCTGTCCACGGGACGGGCCGTGGCCGCACACCGGTGCGCCGGCGAACCGTCGGCGGCCCGGCTCACCACGAAGATCCTCCCCGCACCGACACGCCCCCAGGAGGGGTCATGAGTACGACCGAGACCGTTCCGGAGTTCCTCACCACGTTCCTGCGCGCCAGATGTCCGGACATCGACTCGGTCGGGCTCGACGACGACCTCGTGGACACGGGCGTGCTGAACTCGATGCACTTCGTCGAGCTGCTCTACCTGATCGAGGCGGAGCTGGGCACGGAGATCTCCCTCGACGAGGTGAGCACGGACGACTTCCGCACCATCTCGCGGATCACGCGACGTTTCTTCACCCCGGGGCAGGGCCCCGGCGCGACACCCAAGGAGTAGCAATGTTGGAGACCCGCGTCCGCGAGGTGGTCGCCTCGGTGTTCGGTGTCGCACCGGACGAGCTGCCCGAGCGCCTGGACCCGGACACCGTCCCGGGCTGGACCTCGCTGCGCCAGATCCAGCTCATGATGGCGCTGGAGAGCGCGTTCGGCATCGAGATCGACCCGAACCTGCTGCCGGCCCTCGCGTCCGGCCCGGCGATCGTGCAGTACCTCGAGGAGACGCTGGCGGTCCCGGACGGGACGGGCCGATGACGGCGTACCACCCGCAGTTGCGCACGGTGCACGACGTCGTCGCCTTCCACGCCGGGCAGCGACCCGACCATCCGGCGGTGCACTGCGAGGACCGTACGGTCAGCTACGCGCAGCTGCACCGGTCGAGCAACCGGACGGCGCACGCCCTGCGGCGCGCCGGGGTCACGGCCGGGCACCGGGTCGCCTACCTGGGCAAGGAGTCCGAGCACTACTACGACGTCCTGTTCGCCTGCGCCAAGACCGGCACCGTGCTGGTCCCCATCAACTGGCGGCTGCGCGCCGGCGAGATCCGGCACATCATGCGCGACTCCGGCAGCACGGTCCTCTTCTGCGACGAGGACCTCCTGGACACCGTCGACGCGCTGCGGCCGGACCTGCCCGAGCTGCGCGAGGTCGTGTCGCTGGCCGGTTTCACCGGCTGGCAGGCCGACGAGGACGGCGACCTGGACCCGTCCTGGTCCGAGGAGCAACCCCTGGCCCAGGTGTACACCAGCGGCACGACCGGCAACCCCAAGGGTGTCGTGCTGGCCCACCGCAGCTTCTTCGCGGTGCGGGACGCGCTCGCCTCCGAGGGCCTGGACTGGATCGACTGGCGGCCGGACGACGTGAGCCTGATCGGCATCCCGGGGTTCCACATCGGTGGGCTCTGGTGGTCTATCCAGGGGTTCAGCGCCGGCATCACCAACGTGTCGGTCCGGGTGTTCGCCGGGCACGAGGCGGTCCGCCTCATCCGGCGCCACGGCGTCACCACGGCGTGTGTCGTGCCGGCCCAGTTGCAGATGATGCTCGCGCCGCCCCGGCCGAAGCGGGAGGACTTCGTCTCGCTGCGGAAGATCGTCTACGGCGGGTCGCCGATCTCCGAGGCGTTGCTCGGCCGCAGCATCGAGATGTTCGACTGCGAGTTCGCGCAGATCTACGGCCTGTCCGAGAGCGGCAACACCGCCGTCTGCCTGCCGCCGTCGGAGCACGTCGTCGGCGGGCCGCGCATGCAGGCGGCCGGCCGGCCGTACCCGGGCTTCGCCGTGAAGATCATCGACGGTACGGGCCGCGTGCTGCCGCCGTTCGAGGTCGGCGAGATCTGCCTGTCGACCCCGGCGCGGATGATCGAGTACCGGGGCCTGCCCGAGGCCACCGCCGCGACCCTGGTCGACGGCTGGCTGCACACCGGCGACGCCGGCTACCTGGACGACGAGGGCTTCCTCTTCGTACGCGACCGGATCAAGGACACGATCATCGTGGCCGGCGAGAACGTCTACCCGGCGGAGATCGAGAACGCGGTCTGCGCGTACCCGGGGGTGGTCGAGGCCGCCGCCGTCGCCGTGCCGCACGAGCACTGGGGCGAGGTCGTGCACTGCTTCGTGGTGACCCACCCCGACCAGCCCGCGACCGCCCGCGATCTCACCCCGTTCCTGCGGGGACGGATCGCCGACTTCAAGATCCCGGCGAGCTTCGAGTTCGTCGACCAGCTGCCCCGCAACCCCAGCGGGAAGCTTCTCCGGCGGGAGCTGCGCGAAAGGTTCTGGCAGCACCTCGACCGGCGCGTGGCCTGACAGCCGGCGCGGTCCCCGTCCGGATCCCCAACACCCACCCTTCGTGCAAAGGCGGATCGATGCACATTTTCCTGCGCCACCACAGCGACCGGATCGCGCTGTCGACAGGCAGCCCCAACCGGCTCTCGCTCGGCTACTCGGAGGACCCGCGGGCGGTAGCGGGCCGGCTCCCCCGACGCGGTGCCGACGAGCCGAAGAACGTGCTCCTGCTGGGCGCGAACGGATACGTCGGCATGCACATGCTGCGTGAGCTCCTCGGCGACGCCCGGGTGGCGACGGTCTACGCCCTGGTGCGCCGCAAGGGCGACAAGTCCGGCGAGGACCGCATCGCCCGGCAGCTGCGCAAGTACAAGATGGAGCTGCCCGACACCGGGAAGCTGTCGGTCCTGGAGGGCAGCTACCTGGAGCCGGCGATGGGGCTCGACCGCGCCGCCCACCACGAGCTGCTGACCGAGGTCGACGTGGTCATCGACGCCGCGGGGGCGACGACCCACGACTACCCCTACGCCCGGTACCGCGAGGAGAAGGTCCTGCCGACGCTCCGGCTCGCCGAATTCTGCCTGCAGGAGCGGTTCAAGACCCTGCACGTGATCGGCTCGGTCGGCAGCGAGGTCTACCAGCAGCGGCGCGACTTCTACCGCAACAGCTTCTTCTACACCGGCTACAGCCGGATGAAGTGGGTCGTCAAGCACCTCAGCCTGCGGGCGAACCGTGACGGCGTGCCCATCCACATCTACCAGGCGCCGTTCGCGTTGGGCGGCGCGCCCACCGGGTTCAAGGACCCCGGCATGGAGTACTCGTTCTGGAACATGATCTCGCACATGCTCCAGCTGGGCCTGATCTGGGACTCGGAGGTCACCAGCCCGATCGTCGCCGGCGACGTGCTGGCCCGGTCGGTCGTGGACAACGCGTTGTCGGACGCGCCGCGGCCGATCAGCTACCCGGTGACCCCGGCGACCACCCGCGAGATCGCCGAGCGGTTCGACCTGAAGCTGGTGTCGTGGCAGGAGTTCCGGCGCGAACTGATGCGGCAGCACCGGTTCCGGCCGGGCCAGATCGACTGGTCGAAGCCGATCACCAGCATCAAGCGCGGCCGGCAGCAGTCCAAGTTCGTACGCTCGCTCTTCCCGCGGTCGTTCCACACGCTGCTGAGCAACATCCACCACGCCGCCGCCAACCCGACGACCGTACGGCTCGACACCGACCTGCCGCCGATCGACGTCCTGGTCAACAACGCCAGGCGGATCCGCAAGCTCGGCAAGTACCTGCCCGCGGAGACGGTGGCTCCCGCCGCCGTCGCCGCGCCGGTTCCCGCTGAGGCCCCCGCCGCCGAGCCGGTGGCCGTCGGGGCCGTCTGACCCTCCCCTCTCGCGCGACAGCGACGCCGGCCGACCTGGCACCCGAGCCAGGTCGGCCGGCGTCGGCGCGTCGGCACACAGCGCGGGCTGGCGGGCTGGCGGCCCCGGTCCGGCAGGCCGGCCGAGGTCTCCGCACTGGCCGCGGCGGGCCTGGCGGTGGATGCGGTGCTGGCGCTCCCCCTCGGCCGCGAAGCCAGTCGGCCACCTCCGGGACTTTGACGCATCCGAATGCGTTGACCAGCCGCCAAGCCGCCGGTAGGAATGCCCGGACACCAATGGCCAAAGGCCCGCCGAGGCGATACGCCAGCCTGTGCACAAATGCCCCACCCGCAACCCATCGAGAGGGAATTCCCCACCACCCGGCGGCATTGCCCGTCCCGGGACAGGCGATTCGCCCCATCGCCGCCGAGGAGCACCCGACCACCCGCCCGCGCGGCGGCGCGCCGAACCCGAGGAAGCTCCGGCTACCACCACCCGAGACGCCCGGCGAGCCCCTCGCCAGCGGGCGCGGGGTCGGCCGGAACAGGGGCGCCACCTGCACGAATGCCTGCGCCGAGCCGTTGGACGGCACGCCAACTCCCGGCACCTGACCGCCGGCTCAGCCGCCCGGTCGTGGCGGCGACCAGGTGCCCGGCGCCCCGGCCGCCGCCGGCCCTGGCGGTCGCCTCGCATCTCCATTGATTCTCGCTGTAAGGCGGCCCGAGAAAGGACGCCGACCCCTTGGCAGGGGGTCGACGCATTCGCTACCTTCTCTATTGCCGCAAGCGGGAACGGATGAAGGGAGTCGTCGTCACGGCGCGCCGCCCGGGAAATTGCTCCGAATTTCTCTTTCGGGGTCCCGAAAGCTCGCCGCAGTCGACTTTCCCCGCCTCGTCCGCCCGACCGATCCGCATCCTGACTGCGTTTCCGCGGCACCGAGGTTCCCCCGAACGCCCGTCCCGGCTGCAGCGGGGACGGCCCCGTCCAGGGGTGCACCGAGCCCACCGCGCCCGAGAGGAGGTACGAGCCATGGCCTTCGACATCGTGATCGTCGAGACGAACGACGTTGTGCTGAACCACGGCGCCGTCTGACGCGCCCGGTGCCGGACCCGCGTGCGGGTCCGGCACCATTCCGTCCGTCGTGCTTCGTCGTGGAAAGGGCATCGGAATGCGGGTACGTCGCCGCGACCAGCTCGTCTGCCGCTGGGACAGCGATGCGCTGATGGTCGCCCTGCCCGGTCAACGCCGGTGGTTGCGGGTCACCCCCGACCTGCTGAGCCTGTTGCAGCGGCTCGACGACTTCACCGACGTCGACGAGGTCGCCGCCCAGTTCGGGGGCGAGGCCGCCGACGCCGCGGTCCAGGCGGTCCACAAGCTCCGCGAGGCCGGCATCCTCGTCGCCGACACCGACGACGCCTGCACCCCGCCCGTCTGGCAGCACTGGGGGCCGATCGCGTCGCGCATGCACACCGAGGCCCGCGACGCCAACTACCTGGTGGATTCGCCGCAGCGCGACGCCACCGCCGCGCAGATCGCCGCCGACGGCGCGCCTCCGGCGCCGTTCAAGCGGTACCCGGACGCCCCGGCCGTGCACCTTCCCCGACGCGCCCTGCCGCTGCGCACGCCCGTGGAGGAGGTGTTCGCCGCCCGACGCACCCACCGCGCGTTCGCCGGCACCCCGGTCGGCATCGACGCGCTCGCGACCGTCCTGTCCTGCACCTTCGCGCCCCAGCGGTTCCTCGACGGCGGCGCGTTCGGCCCGCAGCAGGGACGCATCAGCGCCTCCGCCGGTGGCCGGCACGAGGTCGAGTGCTACGTGGCCGTCCACGACGTCACCGGCGTCCCGGCCGGCCTCTACCACTACGCGCCCGAGGTGCACCGCCTCGAACTCCTCGACGCCACCGTCGACCGCGCGCGCATCGCCGCCCTGGCGTACGAGCAGGAACCCTCCTACCAGGGGGCCTTCACCTGCCTCACCACCACCGTCGCCGCCCGCCTGTCCTGGAAGTACCGGCACCCCCGGGCCTACCGGCTGTGGATGTTCGACGCCGGCCACTACGGTCAGACCTTCGCGCTGACCTGCACGGCGCTCGGCCTGGCGCCGTTCCAGACCGTGGCGTTCCACGACAGCGGCGTCGAGGCGATGCTCGGCGTGGATCCCGACCACGAGTTCGCCACCTACCTGCTCTCCGCCGGCAATCCCGCACCCGACGACGGCACCGGTCCCACCGGGCCGGGATATCCACCGCCGTTCCGCCTGGCCGCCAGCTCCCACCGGTCACCGGCCGACCCGGAGTGAGCGCGCCCGCCAGCCCCGCCACCGTCGCCGCGCGGAAGCTGAGCCAGCATCCGCTGTTCCTGCGGGTGTGGGCCAGCCAGTCCGCCGGGGCCGTCGCCGACCAGATCCTGCCGGTCGCGTTCGCGCTGTACGCCGTACAGCGCGGGGCCGGTGCCGGCACCATCGCCGTCATCCTCGCCGGCCGGGCGATCGCCCTGGTGGTCTGCCTGCTCGCCGGTGGCATCCTCGCCGACCGCGTCTCCCGGCCCCGGATCCTGTTCACCGCCGACCTGATGCGCACCGCCATCGTCCTCGGCACGCTGCTCGCCCTCGACGACCTGCCCCTGGCCGCGCTCGGCGTCGTCACCGCGCTGTCCGGCGTGGCCGAGTCCCTGTCCCGGCCGGCGATGCGCTCCCTGGTTCCGGCGCTGCTCCCCGCCGCCCTGCTGGAACGCGGCAACGCCATGGTCTCCGCCGTGCAGCGCTTCGCGACCCTTCTCGGGGCGCTCGCCGGCGCCGCGATCGTCACGGCCATCGGCATCCACGCCGCGCTGGGCCTGGCGGCCCTGCTGTTCGCGACGGGCGCCCTCGCGGTGCTGGGCGTGCGCGACGTCGCCGCCGGTGACCGGCCCCGGACCAGCGTCCTGGCCGATGCCGCGGCCGGCATCGCCACCGTCCGGCGCCGCCCCTGGGTCGCCGCCGTCATGGCTGCCGTGGCGGTCCAGCTCTTCGCCGGCACCGCACCCAGCCTGACGCTGCTGCCGCTGATCGCCGCGGACCGCCTCGGCGGCGAACTCGCCTACGGGATCGTCCTCGCCGCTGCCGCCGCCGGTGCCCTGCCGGCCATCGTGCTGGCCGGTCGGTGGCGGCCCCGGCGGCCCGGCACGGTCAGCATGCTCGCCCTCACCACCTACGCCGCCCTGCCCGCCAGCCTCGCCTTCGCCCTGCCGCTGCCCGTCACGGCGCTCTGCTTCGCGGTCGGCGGGTTCGTCGTGGAGATCTACTTCCTCTACTGGCTGTCCGCCCTGCAACGCGAGATCCCCGCCGAGGTGCTGGGCAAGACCCTCGCCCTGGACCAGCTCAGCGCGTTCGCCCTGCTGCCGGTCGGCTACGCCCTCACCGGGCCGGCGGTCACGGCGTTCGGGATCCAGCCCACCCTCGTCGCGGCGGCCGCCCTGACCGCCGCGGCCAGCGCCCTCACGCTGCTGGTCCCCGGCGTCAGCACCTTCAGCGACCCCGCCCGTGCCCACGCCGCCGGCGCGGACCGCAGCGGATGATCCCATCGGGTACGCGGAACGGGCCGTGACCGCCTGGCGGCCGCGGCCCGCTGCGCGTGCAGACCGCTGCCGGGTCAGCCCACCCGGGCCGCGGCGGCGGTGACACCCGTGACGCCGCTGCCCGACTTCGTGACGTGGTAGGTGACGGTCGTGCCGCTCCAGAAGTGGACGGTGAGGGTCACCCGGGCGCCGTCGTTGACCTCCGCGAAGAAGGCCTCGGTCAGCGTGATGCGGTTGCCGGTGTAGTCGGGGGCGAAGGCCACGTCGAACTCCTTGAACGGCGTCCAGTTGTGCGGGCCGGCGTTGCTGCCGTCGGCGTACTTCGCCTCCATGGTGGCGAGCTGGTCACCCCGGAACTGGGTCGGCACGGCGAACGAGGTGGTGCTCCCGGTCGCGTTCGACAGCACCGGCGGGTCGTACGTGATGACGTTGATCCGCCACGGCACCCCGGCGGAGAACCGCGCGTGCAGGGTGGCGTTCACGCCGTACGCCCGGCTGCCGACCAGCCGGGTCAGCGCGCTCGCGGTGAGCGTGAGCTGGCTGCCCGACACGGTGTAGTCGGTGCCCTGCGCCAGGGCGGTGCTGCCCTGGTAGAGCCCCTGGAAGGTGGTGCCGTTCAGGTTCAGCGCGAGCGTCTTGGCGGTGATCGAGCCGGTACGCGGCACGTACACCTGGTCGGCGTGGGCCGTCCCGGACCGGCCGGTCCAGCTCGACTTGATTTGCGCGAACAGCTCCGGGTCCTTCCACTGGAAGGTGAGCCGGTTGAAGTGCTGCCCGTTGTCCCAGAGCTGGGTGGTGATCTTCCTGGTCTTCGCGTACCAGCCGAGGAACTCGAAGAACTTCAGCTTCTCGCCCTGCTGGATGGTTCCGGTGTGCCGGTCGAAGCCGAGCAGGCCGTACTCGCCGATCACCACCGGGATGCCCTTGGCGACGAAGGCGTTGTGCACCCGGTCGAAGGCGTCGGTCAGGTCCTTCTGGGTGGTGGCGTCGAACCGGGTGCCCCCGGCGACGTTCACGCTGAACGGCCAGTAGCCGTAGAAGTGCACGGTGGCGATCAGGTTGCGGTCGCCCAGCTGGGTGAAGGTGCTGGTCAGCTCGTCGATGCGGGCCTGTTCCGACGAGGTGTGCAGGGTGGGCAGGACGAGCATCCGGGTGGCGTTGTTGCCGCCGGAGGCCCGCACGATCCGGTGGAAGGACGTATTCAGCTCGTGCAGCAGTTGGGCGTTCTGGGCGTCGCCGGAGCTGTTGGCGAACTGCGGCTCGTTGACGCTCTCGAAGTGCAGCTTCGGCGAGGCGTCCCGGAACGCGGCCGCGATCTGGGTCCAGAGCGCGTTGTAGCGGTTGAGGACGGTGGTCCGGTCTGTCGGCATCGCGTTGATCCACTGCCACGAGTCGTGGTGGATGTTGATCATCACGTAGAAGCCGTCGTCCAGTGCCCAGCCGACGACCTCCTTGATCCGGTTGAGCCACGCCGCGTCGATCGTGTACGCCGGCGCGGGGCCGTGGTGGTTGCTCCAGGTGATTGGGATCCGGATGCTGTTGAAGCCCTGCGCCCGGATGGCGTCCAACTGCGCCTGGGTGACCCGCGGGTTGCCCCAGGCCGTCTCGTCGCTGCCGACCGCGTCGAAGGTGTTGCCGAGGTTCCAGCCGGGCTGCATCGCGGCCACGTAGGCCATCGGGTCACCGGTCGGCGGCGGCGTGGTGGGTGGCGGGGTGGTGGGTGGCGGGGTGGTGGGTGGCGGGGTGGTCGGCGGCACGGTGGTGGGTGGCGCGGAGGTGGGGCCGACGCCGCCGGTGCAGGTGACGCCGTTCAGCGCGAACGACGTGGGGGCGGTGTTCGCGCCCGACCAGGAGCCGTTGAAGCCGAAGGACACCGTGGCGTTGGTGCCGATGGCGGCGTTGTAGCCGACGTCGGTGGCGGTGACGTTGGCGCCGGCGGCGGTGACGTTGGCGTTCCACGCCGAGGTCACCTGCTGCCCGGAGGGGAACGTCCAGGTCAGCCGCCAACCGTTGATCGGGTCGCCGAGGTTGGTCACGGCCACGTTCGCGGTGAAGCCGCCGGGCCACTGGTTGGCCGAGTACGCCACCCGGCAGCCGGCAGCCGCGTGCGCGCTCACCGCGAACGTCAGGCCGAGGCTCACCAACAGCATGGTGAGGGCGCTGGTGAACAGGCTCAGCCGCCATCGGGTTCTTCTCGTCGTGCCTCGCATCTCGGCCATGACGCTCCTCGCCTGGGGTGCCGCTGGGACGGGCTCGCGGCAGGCGCCACCACGAACGCGGCCGCACCCGATCGCGAACCGCAGATTAAGTTTGGGTTCCAAACTTTGTCAATCGGCGTACCTCTATCTGGACGAGGAGCGCGGGGCGGCCGGTGGTCCGACCGCCCCGCGCCGCGCCTCACTGGTTGCGGCGGTACACCTCGATGTACGCCGCGGAGCGGTACTGCTGCTTCACGTCGTCGGCCAGCACACCGATCCACAGCGGGCCGGTGCCGGTCTTCGAACTGACCCTCGTGTGCGCCGGGTCCAGGGCGCCGCTGGGCAGGAACGCCGGCTGCTCCACCACGGCGGAGTGGTACGCGTCCGTGCCCCCCAACCACCAGACCAGCACGTCCCTGGCCGCGACGTTGCGCGCGTTGTCGATCCGCCCGAGTGTCTGGTACTCGTCGGCCAGCACCCGCGGCAGGAAGTCGCCCCAGACGGTGTACTTGTGCGCCCCGAAGGTGCCCAGCGAGTAGCCGTGGCAGAAGAACCGCTGGTCACCGGTGACGGTGGGCGCCGCCCGCCACGCCTCCACGCGCGTGCCGAGATCGGTGCGTACGGAGAGGTTCATCCCGCTGACGTTGTTCGCCAGCGCGGGCTGGAGGAGGATCTGGTCGCCACTGGTCAGGTCGAACGGCTGCATGGGGCTCCTCGGCAATGCGCGACGGATGTGAGCAGGGTTCGACCCTCGACCATCCGGTCACGCACGGCAAGCATGAGGTCACCAACCCGACCGGGGACGGGACCGGCCGTCGACGACGACGGTCAGGGAACCGGTGACGTCCGTACGCCGGTGAGGTGTTTGGTGACGCGGAGCAGCACCTGGTCCGACGGCCCGGCGACGAAGGCGGCCGTGTCGGCCAGCGCGGTGATCAGGGGCAGTCCGCGACCGCCGACGGTGAGCGGGTCGGGCAGTGCGGCGTCGAGCCCGGCGCCGGCGGGGATGCTGCCGCGGTTGCCGACCTCGAGCAGGCAGACGTCGTCGTCGATCACGATGGTGATGTCGACGGTGCTGTCGGCGTCCGCGTGCAGCACCGCGTTGGTGCACGCCTCGGTGATCAGCACGGCGAGGTGATTACGGGAGTCCTCGGCGGCGTCGGTGAGGCTCAGCAGGGTGGTGAGTACGTGGCGGGCGCGGGTCACCGAGGAGGGTCGACGCGGGAGTGACAACGTCGTGGTTACGCGCATCACGCAGTTCCTCCTTCCCTGGGTGACCGCGCCGGCCTACCGTGCCACATCTCGGGGCGGGACGCGTCCGTGGTGATCAGCACTACCCGGAGTCGCCGGGGTGAAACGGCCGGACGGGTCGGCGCGACGTACACCGGCCGGCGGCGGGTCCGCACCCCGGCAGCATAGGCTGAGCGTGGATCATCGGCGTGGGGAGGCTGTTGTGGCACTGCTGTTGTCGGTCCGACCGGGCCGGGGTTGCACCGTGCTCGAGGTGCGCGGCGAGCTGGACCTGGCGACGTCCCCGCAGTTGCGTGAGGGTCTGCAACGGTTGGTCGACGCCGGTGACCGCCAGGTGGTGGTGGATCTGGCCGAGGTGGGGTTCATGGACTCCAGCGGGCTGGGCGCGCTGGTGGTGATGTTCAAGGCGTTGCGTGACGTCGGCGGTCGGCTCTGCCTCGCCGCGGTGCAGCCCGCCGTGCGGAGCGTCCTGACGGTCACGTCGGTGGACCGCGTGATCGACATCTACGACAGCGTGCAGGCGGCCGAGGCCGACCTGCCGTCCGGGGACGACGCGACGGGCCGGTAGTCAGTCGGGCAGCGCGCCGCTGGCACGTGCCTGGTCGGCGCCGGCGCTGGAGCTCCGGTCCTCGCTGTGCCCGCCGTGCCAGTCGAGGATGAACAGCGTGGCATCGTCGGCCAGGGTCGGCCCGCTGACCTCGAGCACGGCGTCGGCCAACGCCCGGACGGCCTCGCGCGGGTGCAGACCGGCGATCGACCGCAACTGCGCCGGAAGGTCCAGGCTGGCGGCGTTGCGCTCCCGCATCCCGTCGGTGACCACCACCAGACGGTCGCCCGGTCGCAGCGTGATCTCGCCTGCGCCGTAACTGGCTTCGGCGAACATGCCGAGGGGGAAGTTGGCCGGTAGCGACAGCGCCCGGGCGTTCCCGTCGCGGACCAGCAGCGGCGGCACGTGCCCGGCGTTGAGCAGCGCGCACACCCCCGTGCGCAGGTCCAGACGGCCGAGGACAGCCGTGACGTAACTGCCGGGCACGGCGCTGTGTGCGGCCACGTCGGCGTTCGCGGTGTCGGCCTGCTCCACCAGACCGGCCCCGCGGCGGCGGCTGTTGCGCAGGCTGCCCACGCCCAGGGTGGCCGTCAGCGCGCTGGCCACCCCGTGGCCCATCGCGTCGGTGACGCTGAAGTGCAGCACGTCGCGGGCGAGGCTGTAGTCGAAGGTGTCCCCGCCGATGCTGGCGGCGGGTTCGAGCCAGCCGGACAGGATGAACGCGCTGGCCTCACACGTGAACGAGGCGGGCAGCAGGCGGCGCTGGATCTCCCCGGAGAGGGTGAACGGGGTCGTCCGTTGCCCCCACTCGAAGAGGTCGGTGTACCGCCGGTTGGCGATCACCACGAACGCCAACACGTGCGCCGTACGGGCGACCTCCTCCAGCGTCCGCGCGTCGGGCTCGTCCGGCAGGACCATCTCGAGCAGGCCCATCGCCTCGCCGCGCTCGGTCACCGGCGCCAGCACCGTCCACCCGTCCGGCTGCGCGAGGACCTGCACCGCCTGGGTGCGCAGCGCCTGCTCGGCGGGGCCGCCGTCGAACGGCACCACCGTGGCGGCCTCCTCGCCGTCCCGGCGTCCCGCACCGGCGCCGTCGGACGGCACGTGGGTCAACCGGACCAGCGCCCGGCCGCTGAGGTCCGCGATGAGGAACGCGACGGTACGTGCCCCCAGCGCCGCGCCGAGTTCCCGCGTGACCGCCTCCACCGCCTCGACCGGCGAGGCGTCCTCCGCCGCATCCAACAACATCTCAACCACGTTCCGCCCTCGACCGCTCTCCACTGTCGGAGCCTACCGACCCGGCCGGCGAGGGCCGAGCACGGCGATCCTCCCCCGCGACGACCTCAGCCGGCCACTTCGACGTACGACGCCAGGTTGGCCAGCGAGGAGGCGATCCCGGCCTCGTGGTCGGCCTGGTCGATACCGCGTGGCACGTCCGTGGCGGTGACGGTCACCTCGGTCCCCGCACCGGTGGCAGCGAGGTGCCAGGTCATCGTCATGGTGCCCGCGTACGCCGGGTCGTCGGCCTCGAACACCGCCCGCTGCACCACGCGCTCGGGTGACACAAGGGCGGCGAAACCGACGTCGACGACATCCGTCGCGTCCGACGTCTTGCCGGGGCTGTCGCCGGCGTCGAGGTAGGTCAGGACCATCCGGAACCCGCCTCCGGGCCGGGGGTCCCACCGCTCGATCCGCCCGCGCATGCCGTCGGGCGGCAGCCACGCCTCGAGCGCCTCCCGGTCGAGCAGGGCGCCGTAGACGGTCGCCGGTGGTGCCGCGATCACCCGGCTGGCGCGGTCGGTCCGTCCCATGACCCGATCCTAGGACCGGGCCCGCGCCGTGCCCATCCTCGTCGGCCGATCCGCGTGGGGGTCAGCTCAGCCGGGAGCCGGTCAGCGTCGGGTTGCGGGCGCCGAGGAAGAAGATGCCGGGGTAGCCGCGCGTCTCGAAGCCGTTGCTCGGGTTGCGGCGCAGGGTGGAGTTCTCGATCCGCATGGTGCCGGTGCGGTCGTTGCTGACGAAGAAGACGGCCCCGCCGCCCTCGTTCGCCTCGTTGCCCTCGATGATGGTGCCGGCGATCCGGACGGTGAACCCGTTGCCGTCGCAGTAGATCGCCCCGCCGCTGCCGCCGCCCGGTGTGCCGGGCCTGGCCGGGTTGGCCCCGGTGCCGACCGCCCGGTTGTCGCGCAGGACGCTGTTCAGCACCGCCCAGGTGACGCCGATGCTGCTCAGCGCGCCGCCGTTGGCGCAGACACCGTCCTCGAACGTGCTGCCCACCACGTACACCGGCTTGTTCTCGTGCTGGCTGAGCACCCGGATGGCCGCGCCGCCCAGGTCGGGGCCGGTCCGGTCGCAGCGGTTGCGGACGAAGCGCGAGTTGACCACCTTGAACCGGCCGCCCCGGACGAAGATCGCCCCACCGCCGCCGCCCTCGGTGCGCTCGCCGGTGGAGTTGCCGTCGGCGAAGGTCAGGTTCTGCACGGTGAGCTGGGGGTGGTCCTGGTTCTGGCAGTGCGAGGTGGTCCAGCCCTGCGCGCCGTCGCAGGTGTTCATGTAGAGGATCCGCCGCTGCCCCTGGCCGCTGAGGGTGACCCTGCCGCCGCCGTCCAGCACCACCCTGGGCCCGTTGGCGTTTCGGACCTTGGCGGTGGCCGTCATCTTGATCGTCACGGGTTGCGGCCCGCAGTCGAACGTGATGACGCCGCCGGCCGCGACCGCCTTCACCACCGCGGCCGAGGTGCAGCTGGCGGCGGTGCCGCTGCCGATCGTCCGGGTCGGCCTCGACGTGTCGACGGCGCGCGCCTCGGCCGGCACGGCCGCGCCGCCGTCCGGGTTGCCGGCCTTCAGCGCCGCCGCCCTCGTCGAGGGCCCCGGGCTGGCGCTCGCGGCGGGCCCGCCGAGTCCGGAACGGGCCGTCGGGGCGGCCCCGGGGCTGCTCGCCTCGGCCCCACCGGCCGGCGTCGCCGCAACGGTCGGGGCCGGCGGCGGGTCGCCGTCGGCGGCGGAGTTGCCGCACGCGGGCAGGCCCGCCCCGGCGACGGACAGGACGAGCAGGACGGCAAGGGACTTCACACGCACCCCGTGATGCTAGGGCCTGTCCAGTCACCGGACGCGACGGCGGAGGAGCCCCGGTCGATCCACCAGCGATCGACCGGGGCTCGTCGTCCGGAGCCGGGTCAGACGAGGTCGAACCGGTCGAGTTCCATGACCTTGGTCCAGGCCGCGACGAAGTCGGTGACGAACTTGTCGCGCGCGTCCTGGCTGGCGTAGACCTCGGCGAGGGCCCGCAGCTGGGAGTTGGAGCCGAAGATGAGGTCGACCGCGGTGGCGGTCCACTTCACCTCGTCGCTGGCCAGGTCCCGGATCTCGTAGACGTGCTCGGCGGACTCCGACGCCTTCCACCGGGTGCCCGGGGAGAGCAGGTTGGTGAAGAAGTCGTTGGTGAGCACGCCGGGCCGGTCGGTGAGGACGCCGTGCCGCGCGCCGCCGACGTTGGCCCCGAGGGAGCGCAGGCCGCCGACGAGGACGGTCATCTCGGGCGCGGTCAGGTCGAGCATGTAGGCGCGGTCGAGGAGCAGCACCTCCGGCTGGGTCTTCTCGCCGGCACGCAGGTAGTTGCGGAACCCGTCGGCGCGCGGCTCGAGCACCCGGAAGGACTCGACGTCCGTCTGCTCCTGGGTGGCGTCGGTGCGGCCCGGCCGGAACGGCACGGTCACCTCGACGCCGGCGTCGCGCGCCGCCTTCTCGACGGCCGCCGAGCCGGCCAGCACGATCAGGTCCGCGAGCGAGATCTTCGCGCCGCCGGCGGAGTTGAACTCCTGCCGGATGCCTTCGAGGGCCTCCAGGACCGTCGCGAGCTGCTCGGGCTGGTTGACCTCCCAGCCGCGCTGCGGCTCGAGACGGATCCGCGCGCCGTTGGCGCCGCCGCGCTTGTCGGTGGACCGGAAGCTGGCGGCCGACGCCCAGGCGGTGGAGACCAGCTGGGCGGTCGTCAGGCCGGACTCAAGGACCTTCGCCTTGAGGGCGGCGACGTCGGCGTCGCCCACAAGCTCGTGGTCGACGGCCGGCACCGGGTCCTGCCACAGCTGGGCTTCCGGGACCCACGGCCCGAGGAAGCGCTCGACCGGCCCCATGTCGCGGTGCAGCAGCTTGTACCAGGCCTTGGCGAACGCCAGCGCGAACTCGTCGGGGTTCTCCAGGAAACGGCGCGAGATCTTCTCGTACGCCGGGTCGACGCGCAGCGACAGGTCGGTCGTGAGCATCGTCGGCTTGTGCTTCTTCGACGGGTCGTGGGCGTCCGGGATGATCGCCTCGGCGTCCTTGGCGACCCACTGCTTCGCGCCGCCGGGGCTCGTGGTCAGCTCCCACTCGTAGCCGAAGAGGATCTCGAAGAACCGGTTGCTCCACTGCGTCGGCACGTCGGTCCACGTCACCTCCAGGCCGCTGGTGATCGTGTCACCGCCCTTGCCGCTGCCGTAGGTGCTCAGCCAGCCGAGGCCCTGCGCCTCCAGCGGGGCGCCCTCGGGCTCGGGGCCCACGTGGTCGTCGGCGACGCCGGCGCCGTGGGTCTTGCCGAAGGTGTGGCCGCCGGCGATGAGGGCGACGGTCTCCTCGTCGTTCATCGCCATCCGGGCGAAGGTCTCGCGGATGAAGTGCGCCGCGGCGAGCGGGTCCGCGTTGCCGTTCGGGCCCTCCGGGTTGACGTAGATCAGGCCCATCTCGGTCGCCCCGACCTCCGGCGCCATCTCCTTCTCGGAGACGTAGCGCTCGTCGCCGAGCCAGGTGTCCTCCGGGCCCCAGAAGATCTCCTCGGGCTCCCAGACGTCCTCCCGACCGAAGGCGAAGCCGAAGGTCTTGAAGCCCATCGACTCCAGTGCCACGTTGCCGGCGAGCACGAGCAGGTCGGCCCACGAGACCTTCTGGCCGTACTTCTGCTTGACCGGCCACAGCAGCCGGCGGGCCTTGTCGAGGTTGGCGTTGTCCGGCCAGCTGTTGAGCGGGGCGAACCGCTGGCCGCCGTCGCCGGCGCCGCCACGACCGTCGTGGATGCGATAGGTGCCCGCGGCGTGCCAGCTCATCCGGATCATCAGGCCGCCGTAGTGGCCGAAGTCGGCCGGCCACCAGTCCTGCGAGGTGGTGAGGACCTTGACGATGTCCTGCTTGAGGGCCTCGACGTCGAGCTTGGCGAACTCCCTGGCGTAGCTGAAGTCCTCCCCCAGCGGGTTGCCCTTGGACGAGTGGGCGTGCAGCACCGAGAGGTCGAGCTGGTTGGGCCACCAGTCCCGGTTGGTGCGCGGACGGCCTCCGGTCTTCGGCGTCGGCGAGTCGATCGCCGGGTTCTCGCTCTCGCTGCCGTGCGCGGTCACGGAGTCGTGCGCGACCGGGCAACCGGCCGCCTCCTTCTTGTCCACGCCCTGCGCGCTGACGGGGCCATTGTCCTGGGTGTCGCTCATCTGCTTCCTTCCGGACTGGCGGTTCACTGAACGGTGCGTTCGGTCGCGCACTCGGGGCAGGTGCCCCAGTAGACGACCTCCGCCTCGTCGACCACGAAGCCACGGTCGTCGGAGGCGGTGAGACAGGGTGCATGGCCGACGGCGCACTCGACGTCGGCGATCGCGCCGCAGGAGCGGCACACGACATGGTGGTGGTTGTCACCCACCCGGGACTCGTAGCGCGCGGTCGCCCCGGCGGGCTGGATGCGCCGCACCAGACCGGCGGCGGTGAGCGCGCGCAGCACGTCGTAGACCGCCTGGTGGGAGACCGTGGGCTGGTCCGCCCGCACCAGGGCGATCACCGTGTCGGTGTCGACGTGCGGGTGGTCGCGCAGCGCTCTGAGCACCGCCAACCGGGGCCGCGTCACGCGCAACGAGACCGCCCGCAGCTGGGTCTCGAAGTCGGGCGTCACGTGTCGAACATAGTCCAGTATTTTGGAACGGATCAAGTTTTTCCCGGGTTCAACCCGCGCGCCTTCGACCGACACGGCGGCCACCTTGACGGCACGCAGCCTCGCCGGAATGCGGTCGTGACCGGAGCGCCGCTGCCCGAGCGACGCGCCGGCCTGACGGAGGAGCCGCCGGCAGGCCCCGGCAAACCGGCGCGTCGACGTCGTGGAAATGGTCCTCCGCCGCCCTCAGCCAGGCGGCGGGCTCACTCCAGCCGACGGCGAGCGCGGTCTTGGCGACCAGACGCAACCCCAGGTGACACGACACGCGGTACGGCGCCGCGTCGTCTGGGGCCAGCGCGACCTCCGTGGCGGCCCGCTCGCTCTGCCCCGCGCGCCCGTACCGCCTCGCCAGGTGCAGGAACTGCCCGTGCCAGCGCAGGGTCGCGCCCGGGGCTCCCGGCCCGATCCGGTCCGTCAACGGTCCGTGGGAGGTGGTCACGCCTCCTGGTCTACGGACTCCGCCTCACTCCGCCCGTCGGCATCATCGACACTGCCGTGTCACGTGCGCTTGCGGATCTCGTCCGCGGCCTGCGGGACGATCTTGAACAGGTCGCCCACCACACCGAAGTCGGCCAACTCGAAGATCGGCGCCTCACCGTCCTTGTTGACCGCGACGATCGTCTTCGACGTCTGCATACCCGCCCGGTGCTGGATCGCACCCGAGATACCCAGCGCGACGTAGAGCTGCGGAGAGACCGTCTTACCGGTCTGACCCACCTGGAACTGGTGCGGGTAGTAACCGGAGTCCACCGCCGCACGCGACGCCCCCACGGCGCCACCGAGCAGGTCGGCCAACTCCTCGACCAGCTTGAAGTTGTCGGCGTTACCCACACCCCGACCACCCGAGACGACCACACCGGCCTCGGTCAGCTCCGGACGCGAACCCTTCTGCTCCGCGACCCGCTCGACGACCCTGGCCAGCTTGTCGGTCTCCGCCACCGCCACCGTGAGCTGCTCGACCGCCGGGCTCGCCGCCGCCGGGACCGGGTTCACCGAGTTCGGCCGGACCGTCACCAACGGCAGACCACGAGTGACCTTCGACGTGACGATCGTGGAACCGGCGAACGCCACCTGGGTGGCGGTGCCGTCAGCGGCCAGGGCGACCACGTCGGTCAGGATGCCGTTGTCCAGCTTGACCGCCAGCCGGGCGGCGATCTCCTTGCCCTCCTGCGACGACGCCAGCAGCACGGCGGCCGGCTGCACGCGGGTGACCAGCTCGGCCAGCACGGTGGCCTTGGGGGCCACCAGGTAGCCGTCGATCTCCTCGCTCTCGGCCGCGTAGATCTTCTCCGCGCCGTACTCGCCCAGCTTGGCGCTCAACGCCTGCGCGGCGCCGGGGCCGCCGAGCACGACCGCGCTCGCGGTGCCCAGCTCGCGGGCGAGGGTGAGCATCTCCAGGGTGACCTTCTTGACGCCGAACTCCCGGGTGGCTTCGACGACGACCAGAACCTCAGACATGACCCCAACCCCTCACACGAACTTCTCGGTGGCGAGGAACTCGACCAGCTTCACGCCGCCGTCGCCCTCGTCGGTGACCTTCGCCCCGCCGGAACGCGGCGGACGCTTGCTGTGCTCCAGCACCGCACTGGTCGCGCCCTCGAAGCCCACCTCGGCCGCAGCGACACCCAGGTCACCCAGCGACAGCGTCTGCACCGGCTTCTTCTTCGCCGCCATGATGCCCTTGAACGACGGGTACCGCGGCTCGTTGATCGTGTCCCACACGGAGACCACGGCCGGCGTGGTGGCGGTGACCACCTCGTAGCCCTCCTCGGTCTGCCGCTCGACGGTCAGGGTCGCGCCGTCGACGGTGAGCTTGCGGGCGCCGGTCAGCGCCGCGATGCCCAACCGCTCGGCGAGCATGTGCGGCAAGACCTGCACCCGACCGTCGGTCGACTCACTGCCACACAGCACCAGATCGGCGTTCAACTGACCGAGCGCGGCGGCGAGCACCTTCGACGTCGCGACCGCGCAGGAACCGTGCAGGGCGTCATCCACCACGTGCACCGCCTTGTCCGGACCCATGGACAACGCCTTACGGATCGACTCGGTCGCCCGGTCCGGACCCATCGTCAGAACCGTCACCTCACCCCCGTGCGCCTCCTTGATCTTCAACGCCTCCTCGATGGCGTACTCGTCCATCTCGTTGATGACGTTGTTCGCCGAACCGCGGTCGACGGTGTTGTCGTCAGCACGCAGGCTGCGGTCCGCGCCCGAATCAGGCACCTGCTTGACGAGTACGACGATGTTCATCGCTCACCCTTCCCTTCTCGCGGCGTCACGCATGCTCCGGGCGTCCTGGCCGCCGAGGGAGTCGGTGCCCACCTCGGCGTTGTGCGCGTGGGCCGCGTGGTGCAGCCCGAACACCGAGTCCATTCCGTCCCGCAGGCCCATGAGGTCCTCGGCCTGGTTGACCGCCTTCTTGGTCAGCGCGAGACCCAACCGCGGCATCTGTGCGATCCGCGCGGCGAGCCCCATGACCTCCGCCTCGAGGTCGTCCCTGGCGACGACCCGGTTGACCATGCCGAGTTCGGCCGCGCGCGCCGCCGGCATCCGGTCGCCGGTGAAGAGGAACTCCTTGGCGAAGCGCGGACCCAGCACCCACGGGTGGGCGAAGTACTCGACCCCGGGGATCCCCATGCGCACGACCGGGTCGGCGAAGAACGCGTCGTCCGAGGCGACGATCAGGTCGCACGCCCAGGCGAGCATGAGGCCACCGGCGACACACGCGCCCTGCACCATGGCGATCGTCGGCTTGGGCAGCTCACGCCAGCGGCGGCACATCCCGAGGTACACCTCGGACTCGCGGGCGTACCGGCTGTCCACCCCGGCCTTTCCGACGTGGTCCCACCAGAGGCCGGCGCGCCGGTCGAACGACGAGTCGACGTCCCGACCCGGCGTGCCGATGTCGTGGCCGGCCGAGAAGTGCTTCCCCGCACCCGCCAGCACGATGACCTTCACCTCGTCGTCGGCGGCCGCGCGGTAGAACGCGTCGTCGAGGGCGTAGGTCATCGCCGAGTTCTGCGCGTTGCGGTACTCCGGTCGGTTCATCGTCACGACGGCCACCGGCCCCCGCGTCTCGTACCGGACGACCTCCACCGCCGCGCCGCTGGTCTCGCTCATCTGGATCTCCTTCTCGCCCCGGGGTCGGGTGTACGTCGTGCGGGTCGTGGGCCGCCGGCGAGTGCCTACGGGCCAGCGGTCAGGACGCGGGACGCGCGCCGGTCAGGCCGACACCGAGGTCCTCCAGCAGCGCCGCCCGATGCCAGGAGGCGCTGCCCCACGACGCCTCCAGAGCCCACGACCGCTTGAGGAACAGCTGCAGGTCGTACTCGGTCGTGTAACCGATCGCGCCGTGGCACTGCAGCGCGGCCCGGCCCACGACGTGCGCCGCCTCGGACGCCAACGCCTTGGCCGTCGCCAGTGAGCGCAGCCGGCCCGGGACGTCCGCGGCCAGCTCGAAACCGGCCGTCGCCACCACCGGCGCGGCGAACTCCAGTTGCAGCAGCGCCGTGGCGAGGTGGTGCTTGACCGCCTGGAAGCTGCCGATCGGCACCCCGAACTGCTCTCTGGCGCGCACGTGCTCCACCGTGAGGTCGAGCATCCGCCGGGACAGCCCGACGAGCTCGGCCGAGGTCGCCAGCACTCCCCGCTCCCAGGCCAGCCGCACCACCCGCGGGTCGTCCACGGTCGCCACGAGCCGCGCTCCCGCGTGCCCGGTCAGGTCCAGCGCGAAGTCCACCGACGGCGACGCCGAGGCGGTCGCCTCGGACACGTCGAGGACCTCGATGCGCCCGGTCCCGCCGAAGCCGCCGCTCAGCACCAGGTCGACACCGGAACCGAACGCGACCCGGCCGGTCGCCGCGGGGTCGGCACCGACCGTGAGCGATCCCTCGACGAGGCTCGCCAGCAGGTCCGGGGCGCCCGAGGCGAGCACCGCCGGGGCGACCGCGAGGGTCGCCGTGAGCGGCAGCGGGGCGGCGGCGTATCCGATCTGCGCGAAGACCGACACGAGGTGGTTCTCGTCCAGGCCCAGCCCGCCGTCGTCCTCGGCCACGAGCAGCCCCGCCACGCCGAGGCCGGCCAGGCTCTCGGCCAGCGCGGCCACCTGCGCCGACCCGGCTCCGGCGCGCACCGTCGCCGGCGGGCACCGTTCGGTGAGCACCTGACGGACGACCGCCTCGAGGTCACGCTGCTCGTCACTCGGAGCGAAACGCACGCCTGGTCACCTCCTCGGCAGGCCGAGCAGGCGCTCGGCGATGATGTTGCGCTGGATCTCGTTGGTGCCCGCGTAGATCGGGCCCGACAGCGAGAACTGGTAGCCGCGGGTCCAGGGGCCGTCGGCGAGCGCGTCCGGACCGAGCAGTTCCAGCGCCGTCTCGTGCAACGCGATGTCCAGCTCGGACCAGAAGACCTTGTTGAGGCTCGACCGCGCACCGGCCGGGCGACCCTCGACGATGTCGGTGACCTGCGCGAGCGTGAACTGCTGGTAGGCGTGCGCCTGCATCCACGAGCGCGCCACCCGGTCGCGGAGCAGGTCGGTCGCCGCCTCGGCCCGCTCGCCCGCGAGCGCCACGAGCGCGTCGGCCGCCTTGCGGAAACGCCCCGGTGAGCGCAGCGTCAGGCCCCGCTCCGACCCGGTCGTCGACATCGCGACCGACCAGCCCTGGTCGACGCCGCCGAGAACCGCCGAGTCCGGCACGAACGCGTCCTCGAAGAACACGTCGGCGAATCCCTCGTCGCCGTCGAGCCGGTCGAACCCGCGCACCGTCACGCCCGGGGCGTCCAGCGGCACGAGGAAGTACGTCAGCCCCCGGTGCCGCTGGGCCTGCGGGTCGGTGCGGAACAACCCGAACAGGTGGGTGCAGAACGCGCCCCGGGTCGACCACGTCTTCTGCCCGCTCAGGCGCCACCCGCCAGCCTGCTCGTCCCGTACCGCCCGGGACCGGATCCCCGCCAGGTCGCTGCCCGCGTTCGGCTCCGACCAGCCCTGGGCCCAGAGGTCCCGCGCCGCCGCCATCCGCGGCAGCAGCTCGTCCTGCTGCTCCTTCGTGCCGAACTCGAAGATCGTCGGGGCCAGCAGGAAGATGCCGTTCTGCGTCACCCGCTGCGGCGCGCCGGCCCGGTAGTACTCCTCCTCGAAGATGAGCCACTGCCAGATCGAGGCGTCGCGGCCGCCGTACTCCCTCGGCCACGACACGACCGACCACCGGTCGGCGTGCAGCGTCCGCTCCCACTCCAGGTGCGCGGCGAAGCCCGCCGCGGTGTCCCCCGAGGGCAGCGGCTGCCGCGGCACGTTCGCGGCGAGCCACTCGCGGGCCTCCGCCCGGAACTGCTCGTCCTGCGCCGACCAGGTCAGGTCCATCTCAGCCCTCTCCCGTCTCGGTGGCGCCCGTCGGCGCCGTGTCCCGGTAGCGGCGTAGTTGCGTGCGCGCCACCGTGCGCAGGTGCACCTCGTCCGGGCCGTCGGCGATGCCGAGGATCCGGGCGCTGGCCCACATCCGGGCCATCGGGAAGTCGTCGGTGACCCCACCGCCGCCGTGTGCCTGGATCGACCGGTCCAGCACGTTGCGGGCGACCCGCGGCGCGACGACCTTGATCGCGGCGATCTCGGTCGCGGCACCCTGGGCCCCGACGCGATCGATGAGCCAGGCGGTCTTGAGCACGAGCAGGCGGGCCTGCTCGATCTCCAGGCGGGACTCGGCGATCCAGGTGCGCACCACGCCCTGCTCGGAGAGCGGGCCGCCGAACGCCTCGCGGGCCATCGTCCGGCGCACCAGAAGTTCGAGGCCGCGCTCGGCCATGCCGATGCAGCGCATCGCGTGGTGGATGCGGCCCGGGCCGAGGCGGGCCTGGGCGATCGCGAAACCGTCGCCCTCGGCGCCGAGCAGGTTCGTCACCGGCACGCGTACGTCGTCGAACCGGATCTCGCAGTGGCCGTGCTGGTCGTGGTAGCCGAAGATCGGCAGCGAGCGCACGATCGTCACCCCGGGGGTGTCGACCGGCACGAGGAGCATGGACTGCTGCCGGTGGACGGCCGCCTCCGGGTCGGTCTTGCCCATCAGCACGAGGATGTCGCAGCGCGGGTCCGCCGCGCCGGTCGTCCACCACTTGCGGCCGTTGACGACGTACGCGTCGCCGTCGCGCACGATCGAGGTGGCGATGTTGCGCGCGTCGGAGGAGGCCACGTCCGGCTCGGTCATCGCGAAGCCGGAACGCATGGTGCCCTCGAGCAGCGGGGTGAGCCACTGTCGCTTCTGCTCGCGCGTGCCGAACATGTGCAGCAGCTCCATGTTGCCCGTGTCCGGCGCGGCGCAGTTGAGCGCCTCGGGGGCGAGGTAGGGCGAGCGTCCGGTCTCCTCGGCCAGGTAGGCGTACTCGAGGTTGGTCAGGCCCGACAGGTCAGGCAGGAAGAGGTTCCACAGACCCAGCTCGCGCGCGGTGGCCTTCAGCTCTTCGACGACCGGCGGCAGGACGTGGGACACTCCCCCGTTCTCGCGGGCGGCGGCGCCGAGCTGGGCGGCGTACACCTTCTCGGCGGGGTAGACGTGCTCGGCCATGAACGTGCGCAACGTCGCGAGCAGCTCCCGCGAGCGCGGGCCGGGGCCGAGATCCATCTGGGTCAGCTCGGTCGCGTCAGCCACCTTCATCGCTTGCCTGCTTTCACGTGGAGGGCGATCTTGCCGCGGGCGCCACGGTTCAGCACCGTGCCGAGCGCGTGGGCGGCCTCCTCCAGCGGGAAGACCTCGCTGACGTGTGGCCTCAGCCGGCCGGCGGCGATCCAGTCGAGCAGCGTCGCCATGTTCGCGGCGTTCGCCTCCGGGTCGCGCCTGGCCCAGGCGCCCCAGAGGACCCCCAGCACCGCGCCCTCGGAGAGCAGCAGCCGGTTGAGCTTGACCTGCGGGATCTCGCCCGTCGCGTAGCCGACGGTGAGGAACCGCCCGGCCCACGCGAGGGCACGCAGCGCGGCGGTGGCGGCGTCGCCGCCGACGGGGTCGTAGACGACGTCGGCACCGGCGCCGCCGGTCAGCTCGCGCACCGTCGCCGTCAGGTCTGCGTAGCCGATGGCGTGGTCGGCCCCGTACGCCAGGCACAGCTCGCGCTTGTCCTCGCTCGACGCGGCCGCGATCACGGTCGCGCCGAGGGCCCTGCCGATCTGCACGGCGGTGAGGCCGACGCCGCCGGAGGCGCCGAGCACGAGCAGCGTCTCGCCGGCGGCGAGGCCGGCCCGGTCGACGAGCCCGTGGTACGACGTGCCGTAGACGACGGGAATCGTGCTGGCCTCGACGAGGTCGATGCCCGCCGGCAACGGGTGGACGAGGCGGGCGTCGACGAGCACCTGGGTGGCGTAGCCGCCGATGCCGCAGAAGCCGACGACGCGGGTGCCGACCGGCGGGCCGGTCACCCCGTCGCCGAGCGCCGCGACCGTCCCGGCGACCTCGCAGCCGGGCACGAACGGCAGCTCCGGCCTGGTCTGGTAGGTGCCGGCGACGATGAGGCCGTCGGGAAAGTTCACCCCGGCGCCGACGACGTCGACGAGCACCTGCCCGGGGCCGGGCCGCGGCTGCGGCCCGGCCGTGAGCGTGAGCACCTCGGGGCCTCCGAGCTCACGGACCACCATCGCACGCACGGCTCAGCCCTCGCTGCCCGGGCGCGCCGCCTTGTCGGTGCCGGCGAACTCGTCGCGGATCCGGTCGGCGACCCCGGTGAGGTTGAGCTCGAAGGTGAAGCCCTGCTCGAAGCGGTAGCTGCGGTTGACGTCCCACAGGTCGATGCCGTTGAGGGATGCCTTCGCGGCCCGGATGACGGTGGGGTCCTTCGCGGCGATCTGGGTCGCGACGGCGAACGCCGCCTCGCGCAGCCGCTCGCGGGGCACGACGCTGTGGACCGACCCGTACGCGTGCAGCTCCTGGGCGGTGGCCGTGGCCGAGGTGTAGACCATGGCGCGCATCCGGTGCTGGGGCACCATCCGGGACAGGTGGGTCGCGGCACCGAGGGCGCCGCGGTCGACCTCGGGCAGGCCGAAGGTGGCGTCGTCGGAGGCGACGATGACGTCGGAGTTGCCGACCAGCCCGATGCCGCCCCCGAGGCAGAAGCCGTTGACGGCGGTGACGACCGGGACGGGACACTCGTAGACGGCCTTGAACGCGGCGAAGCAGCCACGGTTGGCGCCGAGCAGCGCGGTGAAGCCGTCGGTGCGCTGCATCTCCTTGATGTCGACTCCGGCGTTGAAGCCGCGGCCCTCGGCGCGCAGCACGACGACCCGCACCGACTCGTCGGCGCCGGCGGCGTCGAGGGCGGCGGCGAGCGCGAACCAGCCGGCCACGGGCAGCGCGTTGACCGGCGGGTTGTCCACGACGACCTCGGCGATCCCGTCGGGGTGCAGGGTCGTCGTCACGGACGCGTGGGTCGTGGGGCTCATCCCTGCTCCTCGGTGGTCGCGGGCCGCTCGCCGACCCCGGGGGTCGTGGTGTCGACGGCGGCGTCGGGCAGCACGAACGTCGCCCACGCGGTGACGGCCGTGTCGCCGGTCTGCCGCCGGCAGGTCAACTCGACGTCGACGCGGCCCTCACGGCCGTGCTCGCCCTCCACGACGTAGGTGCGCAGCGGGGCACCGTCGAGGGTGAGGATGTCGCCCGGCCACACCTGCGCCAGGAACCGGATGCGGAAGTCCCGCACGTTCCGGCCGCCGAGCCAGTCGGTGGCGTACGTGCCGAGCAGGCTGGCCTGCCACATGCCCACCGAGAAGGGGCTCGGGAACCCGGCGGCGTGAGCGAAGACCTCGTCGTGGTGGATCGGGTTCATGTCACCCGAGGCGCCCTGGTAGCGGACGAAGTCGGTGCGGGTCACCGGGCCGTGGACGCGCGTCGGCGGGGTCGCCGGGACGGGCAGGGCGACCTCGGTCGTGCCGGGCGGGGTGGTGGCGGTCGTGTCGCTCATGCGGAGGCTCCGTCCCGCGTCGCGGCCCCGGTGTCCGGCGGCCGGGCCGTCTCGACGCCGGTGAGCTTGGCCTGGGCGACGAGACGCCCGGTCTCGTCGCGGAAGTCGGTGTACATCACGGCGAAGGTCATCTCGCCGCCGCGGCGCCCCACCTTGGTGTAGATCTCGCCGATGCGCGACTGGCAGGTGAGCCTGGTCCCGGCGCGCGGCGGCTCGCCGAAGAAGGTGTACTGCTGCTCGGCGTGCAGGCCGCGCTGCGGGTCGAGCTCGACAGCGGACCACGGGTTGGCGTCCTCGCCCTGCCAGAAGAAGGTCGTCGTGAGGAACGTCGGCTGCACGACCGGGTCCTCCTCCCGCAGGTAGGCCGCGTCGGCCGCGCCGGTGGCCAGCGCGAACTCGCGGATCTTGCCGCGCTCGACGTCGAGCCGGAAGGGGGCGCCGGTGACGCCCTGCGCGTCGGGGTTGGCCACGACGGGCTCCTTTCGTTCATCGGTGCGCGCCGGCGCGGGTCGCCGGCACGCACCGGACGGTCACGGGTGCTGGCTCGACACGGACACGACCTCGCCGGTCATGTACGACGAGTAGTCGCTGGCGAGGAAGACGATGACGTTGGCGATCTCCCACGGCGTCGCGGCCCGGCCGAATGCCTCCTGGGCCGAAAGCTGGGCGAGCAGCTCGTCGCTCGTCACCTTGGCCAGGTGGGCGTGCACCGCGATGCTCGGGGACACCGCGTTGACCCGGATGCCGTGCTCGGCGACGTCGAGGGCTGCGCACCGGGTCAGCGCCATGACGCCGGCCTTGGCCGCGGCGTAGTGCGCCTGCCCCTTCTGCGCGCGCCAGCCGATGACGGAGGCGTTGTTGACGATGACCCCCCTGCCGGCGGGGATCATGTGCCGCAGCACCGACCGGGTCGCCTTGAACGTCGAGGTCAGGGTCACCGACAGGACGGAGTCCCACTGGTCGTCGGTCATGTCCTGCACGGCCGCGGTGCCGCCGAGGCCGGCGTTGTTGACGAGCACGTCGATGCCACCGAGGTCGGCGGCGACGGTGTCCATGAGGTGGTCGAGCTGGGCCTGGTCGGTGACGTCGCAGGGCACCCCGAGGGGCCGGGTCCCGGTGAGCCGCTCGATCTCGTCGACCGACTCGGCGAGGCGGCGCTCGTGCCGGTCGCTGACGGCGACCCGCGCGCCCTCCTCGGCGGCGCGGCGCGCCGTCGCGAAGCCGATGCCGGTGCCGGCCGCGGCGGTGACGAGCACCGAGCGCCCGGAGAGCAGCCCGTGGGCGGGGCCGGCCCAGTCGGCGGCGCTGGTGTGAGCGGTGTCAGACACGGGCGGCCATCTCCTTCGCAATCTCCCCGACGCTCCAGCGGGCGCCCTTGTCGAGGGTCCAGTCGTAGCTCCACGGCGCGACGCGACGGATCTCGCCGCCCTTGGCGTAGTACACCTCGCCGGTCACCGGCGCGTCGGCGGTGAGCAGCCAGGCCACGAGCGGGGAGACGTTGCCGGGGTGGTAGACGTCGAACGCGGCGGGGTCGGCCGGGGCGGCGACCAGCTCGCCGATGCCGGGCAGGCCCTGGGTCATCCGGGTACGCGCGACCGGGACGACGGCGTTGACGCGTACGCCGTAGCGGCCGATCTCCTGGGCGAGGATGACGGTGAGGGCGGCGATGGCGGCCTTGCCCGCGCCGTAGTTCGTCTGCCCGACGGCGCCGATGAGGCCCGACGTGGAGGAGACGTTGACGATCGAGGCGACCGGCTGGTTGCCGGCCTTGTACTCGGTGCGCCAGTGGTCGGCGAACACCCGGCACGGCGCGAACGTCGCGCGCAGCTGGCCGCGGATCACCGCGTCCCAGTCGTCCTCGCTCATGTTCACGAACATCCGGTCCCGCAGGATGCCGGCGTTGTTCACGAGGCCGTCGACGCGCCCGTACGACTCGCGGGCGAGTGCGAGCAGCTCGCGCGCGCCCTCGGTGGTGGCGACGTCCGCGGTGCTGGCCACGGCCTGCCCGCCGGCGGCCGTGATCTCGGCGGCGACGGCCTCGACGACCGAGGGGTCGCCGCCGGTGCCGTCGGCGGCGGCGCCGGTGTCGGCGACGACGACCGAGGCACCCTCGGCGGCGGCGAGCAGCGCGTGCTCCCGGCCGAGGCCGCGGCCGGCGCCGGTGACGACGACGACCCGTCCCTGCAGTGCTCCCATGACTAGTCCTCCTCGGGCACGGCCGGGGCCGACGCGACCGGCGCGGGCACGCCGAACCGGTCGAGGGTCCGGGTGGCCTCGTCGATGATGCGGTCGATGAGCTCGGCGACGCTCGGGACGTCGTCGATGAGTCCGACGACCTGGCCGGTGGCCATGACGCCGACGTCGGTCCTGCCCTCGATCAGGGCCGACCGGTAGAGCATCGGGGCGTTGGCCGCCATGACGACCTGGCTCCACGTCAGGTCGTGCGCCTTGCGCATGGCCAGGCCCTCGCGGACCATGTCGCCCCACGGCGTGCGGGACAGCTTCTGGAAGGCGACGGCGTTGCGCACGGCCCGCAGCAGTCGGCCGGGCGCGGAGGTGCGCTCCAGCTCCTCGATCGTGCCGGCGCGCAGCACGCGCTGCGGGACGCCGTCGACCTGGAGGGTCAGGACGGTGTCGTTGACCGTCTTGGCCAGGTAGACGTCCTTGACCGACGACTCGACGGGCGAGTCGCTGGTGAGCAGGAAGCGGGTGCCCATGGCGATGCCCTCGGCACCGTAGGCGAGCGCGGCGACGAGGCCGCGGCCGTCGAAGAAGCCACCGGCGCCGATGACCGGGATGTCGACGGCGTCGACGACCTGGGGCAGCAGCAGGCTGGTGGGCACCCCGCCGGTGTGGCCGCCGCCCTCGCCGCCCTGCACGATGACGGCGTCGGCGCCCCACGCGGCGACCTTCTCGGCGTGGCGGCGCGCGCCGATCGACGGGACGACGACGAGGCCGGCGTCCTTGCACCTGGCGATGAGTTCCTGCTTGGGGGCCAGCGCGAAGGAGGCGACCTTGACGCCGGCCGAGATGAGCAGGTCGATGCGCTTGACGACGTCGGGCTGGTCGGCGCGGATGTTGACGCCGAACGGCGCGTCGGTGCCGGCCTGGATCTGCTCGACGGCCACGACGAGCTCGTCGTAGGAGAGCAGGCCGGCCGCGAGGATGCCCAGCCCGCCGGCGTTGGCCGTCGCGGTGGTCAGGCGCACGTCGGAGACGTACCCCATGCCGGTCTGGACGATCGGGTACCGCACCCCGAACAGGTCGGTCGCCCGGGTGCGCAGCGTCGGGTGCGGCTCCTGGGCCCGGCTCATGCGGGGATCTCGCGGTCGCGCAGCGAGCGGGGGTCGATGACCTCGCGGATGAGGCGCAGTTCCTCGGCGGTCGGCTCGCGGGTGGCCGGGACCTCGCCCTCGACGTGCAGGTCGCAGCCGGTGGCCGCGCGGACCTCCGCGAGCGTGACGCCGGGGTGCAGGCTGAGCAGGCGCAGCGCGCCGTCGGGGCCGCCGAAGTCGAGGACCGCGAGGTTGGTGACGACCCGGCGCAGCTCGTGGTACGCGCTCGCGGCCGGGCCGGCGGCGCGGGCGCTGTCGGTGCCGACGCCGGAGACCATGTCGACGGTACGGACGAAGCTGCGCGTCGAGTGGTGGGGCACCCAGTAGCTGGTCGGGTGGTAGACGCTGTTGCCGGGGGCGCCGCGCACGCCGAGCAGCTGCACCTTCGGCTGGGCGTAGTCGCCGATGGCCGAGATGTTGGTGTTGCCGTGCCCGTCGATCTGGACCGGGATCATCATGACGTGCCGCTTGCCGTGCCAGACGAGGTCGAAGATCGTGCGGAACGGGCTCCAGCCCTCGACGACGACGCCCTCGGTGGTGTGCGGGTCCGCGCCGATCTGCCAGGTGCCGGAGACGAAGTGGGCCTCGCCGTCGGTGAGCAGCAGGTCGGGGGCGACGGTGAGCCGGGCGAGGCGGACGCCGACGGCCGGGATCGTGCCGAAGGCACTGGCGATGGACTCGCCGTCGCCGGCGAACGCGTCCGCCACGGCGACCACGCAGTACTCGGCGCGGGTCACCGGCGCGTCGGCAGTGCCGGCGCTGCCCGTGGGCTGGTCCGCGGACTCGGTGACGGCGCTGCTCATGCGACCTCCTCGGCTCGGGCGGCGACGGCCGCCTGGTAGTCATCTTCCGTACCGGACAGGTACCGCTTCTCGAACTTCGCCCAGGCCTGCGGGTCGCCGGCGGCCTTGACGTACTCGCGCTGGAAGGCCTCGTCGCGCTCGTAGTCCGGTACGCAGGAGGTGAAGTGCGCGCCGTTCCGGGTCTCGACGACGCCGGCGACGAGCTGACGGTTGATCTTGATGGTCGCCGAGTGCCCGGCGGCGCTGAGCTCGGCCGTGGGCACGATCCGCTCGCAGGACATGAAGGCCTGGTCGGCGGCGAGGCAGTAGAGGTCGTCGAAGTACGGGTCGGGCCCGAGGAACTGGCCGTTGCCCTGGGCGTCGGCGCGGTTCATGTGCACGAGGGCCGCGTCGAGGCGCAGCGGCGGCATGGCCACGAGCTGCTCGGTGCCGTACGGGTCCTGGACGAGCTTGAGGTCGGGATTGTGCTTCAGGACGTCCGACCCGAGCCCGGCGCGGGTCGGCAGGAAGGGCAGGCGGATGCCGGCGGCGTACAGCCCCCACTGGAGCATGCCCTCGTCGTACTCGGCGACCTCGACGGCGCCCTTCTGCCGCGCGGCGCGGAAGTGCGGGTCGAGGGCGATGCTGTCGAGCGAGACGAAACCGAAGACGACCTTCCTGACCTTGCCGGCTGCGCAGAGCAGGCCGACGTCCGGCCCGCCGTAGCTGACGACGGTCAAGTCCCTGAGGTCGGAGCGCAGGATCTCGCGCACGAGGGCCATGGGCTTGCGCCGTGAGCCCCATCCCCCGATGCCGATGGTCATCCCGGATTCGAGCCGCGACACGACGTCGCGGCTTGTCAGAGTCTTGTCGGCCATGTGTCCCTCATCGTTCCGTCTCGGGGCACTGCTCGAGCGCGGCGGCGAGCGGTGCGAAAGGCCAGTGGCGTGCCGGGCACCCGCGGCCGGGCCACCACGTAGCAAGCGCTTGGTTGGTAGACTAACAGCCATCCGGAGAGGGTCAAGACCCTGACGCGAAGGAGGACGGGACGTTGGACGCATTGGTGTGCGGGCGCGTCGACGCGGCGGGTGTCATCAGGATCAACCGGCCGCAGGTGCGCAACGCCCTCGATCCCGACACCCTCCTGGCGATGACCGACGCCCTGCTCGGGTACGACGCGGACCCGGGCGTACGCGCGGTCGTGCTGACCGGCACCGGCGAGCTGTCCTTCAGCGCCGGGATGGACCTGCGCGCCGCGGCCGAGGGGCGCCTGGTCGACGTGGCCCGCAGTCCACTCACGCTACTGCGCGGCGGCTACCGAAAACCGGTCATCGCCGCGGTCAACGGGCCCGCCGTCGGCGGCGGCTTCGAGCTCGCCCTCGCCTGCGACCTCGTCGTCGCGGCCGAGCACGCCTACTTCGCACTGCCCGAGGTGGGGCGCGGCATCGCCGCCTCCGAGGGCGGCACCGACCTGCCCCGTCGCCTGCCGCTCGCCGTCGCCCTCGAGCTCGGGCTGACGGCCGAGCCGCTTCCGGCGGCCCGGGCCCACGAGCTGGGCCTGGTCAACGCCGTGGTCCCCGCCGACGAGGTCCTCCCCCGCGCGCTCGCGCTCGCCGCCCGGATCGCGGCCCACTCTCCGGCGGCGGTGCTGGCAACCAAGCGGCTCATGCATCTGAGCCTGGACACCCGCGAACGCGACCTCGCCACGGCCAACCGACTCGCGACCCTCGAGCTGCTCGCCGGGCCGGACGCCGCCGAGGGCGCGGCCGCGTTCGTCGCCAGGCGCGCCCCTCGGTGGGCGGACGCGCCCTGAGCGCTCAGGGGCGCGCCGCCGCGATCCGCTCGCGGCGGACGTGCCCTGGACGCTCAGGGACGCGCCGCCGCGATCTGATCGCGCAGCCACGCGATCGAGCGGGTCACCGCCGACTCGGCCCCCTCGGCCTCGATGGCCGGGCCGAGCAGTTCGACGTCGACGATGCCGGCGTAGCCGGCCCGCAGCACGCTGCCCAGCAGGCCGGCGATCGGCAGGTCGGCGTCCCCGGGCACCCACCGGTTGGGGAAGGTCGAGGTGCCGACCCGGAAGTCGGACACCTGCACGATCTCGATCCGCGCGACCCGCTCGCGGACCAGGTCGGTCAGGCCCCGCTCCTGCCAGCAGCAGTAGAGGTCGAGGCAGACGCCGATGCCGCAGAGGTCGGCCAGGGCGAGGGCGTCCCGCGCGGTGTGCGTGAAGCTGAGGTCGCACCTGACCGGCAGGGTGTTCTCCACAGCGAGGCGCACCCCGTGCTCGCGCGCGGCGGCCACGGCCGGGCTGATCCGCTCGGCGAACCGGTCGGCCGCCTCCTCCCACGTCAGGTGCGCCGAGGGGCCCGACGTGAGGTAGACGAGGTCGGCGCCGAGCGTACGGGCGTCGACGACGCCCCGGTCCGCAGCGCCGAAATCTGCCGCGCCCAGCCCGACTCGTCGCCCGGATGGGCGGTGAAGCCGTGCACGAGGTAGCCGAGCCGCACGTCGTGCGCGACGAGCAGGTCACCGAGGGCCGGCACGCCGAAGGCGGCGACCTTGCCGCACTGCAGGCCGACGAGGTCGGTGCCGGTACGCCGGTACATCGCGATCTCCTCGGGCAGGTCCCAGGACATCGCGGCCATGCCGCTGACGCAGAGCGGGTTGACCGTGGCGGACATCGGGCCCCCTGTCGGGTTGGCGGATCGTCCGGGTGGGCGGACGTCGGATCAGTCGAGGTATTCGACGCGCACCCGGCGTACCCCGAGGGGCGCCAGGTGCGGCCGCAGCCGCGCCGTGACGGCCTCGGCGATCCGCTCCGGGGTCCACGCCGCGTGCCGCAGCACGGGGTCGGCGAGCGCCGGGTGGGTCGTCAGCATGAGCTCGGGACCGTTGGCGCGCAGCACCTGGCCGGTCAGCTCGGCGCTGAGGTCCGAGAGCAGGTAGATCAGCAGCGGCACGTTGGCCTCGGGGGCGATCCCCGCGTTCTGCCCGCTCGGCGCACCCCGGAACTGCGCGAGCACCTCGGCCATCCGGGTCTGCGCGTTGGGGGAGATGGCGTTGACGCGGATCCCGGCCTCGGCGAGCTCGGCTGCCCACGCGTAGGTGAGCGTGGCGATCGCGGCCTTCGTCGCCCCGTACACGGCCGTCTCGGCGCGGCCCATCTGCTCGCCCGAGGTGACGTTGACCAGGACCCCGTGGCCCTGGGTGCGCATCGCCGCGATCGCGGCGTCCCCCCAGGCGATGGTGCCGAGCACGTTGACCTCGAGCAGCCGGCGCACCGTGGCCTCGGACTCGGTGCCGGCGTGCGCCATGGCGAAGACGCCCGCGTTGTTGACGATGCCGTCGAGCTGGCCGTGCTCGGCGAGGCAGTCACCCACGACGTCGTGCGCGGTCGCCCAGTCCGCGACGTCGGCGACCCGGATCGCGCCACGGCCACCGGCCGCGGCGAGTTGCCCGCCGAGCCGCTCGAGTCCCTGCCCGTCGACGTCGACGGCGACCACGTGGGCCCCGGCCGCGGCGATGCCCCGCGCGTACGCCGCTCCCAACCCGTTGGCGGCGCCGGTGACGATGACGACGCGGCCGGCGAGCAGGCCGGCCCCCTCGTCCCGGCTGGAGGCGGGCGGACGACCGGGCCCGCTGCCGGGCGGGACGGTCGGGGTCGGACCGGTCCTCGGATCGGGCATGCGGGCAGCCCCTTTCGGCGATCGGAGTCCGGAGCGCCACGCCCCTGCGTTACCGAACGAGCGCTTGGTTGGCCGAACGGTAGGCGGCGGCGCCGCCCAAGTCAAGGAAGGCCCTCACCTGTACCGGCAGAGGCGGCCCCGAGTGGTATAACAAGCGCTTGACCAACTACGTTCGAGGAACCGGGAGCATCCCAGATGTCGACGACCCAGGACCGCCGCTCGGTCATCCTCGACAACGCTGCGCACCTGTTCGCCGCCAAGGGAATCGGCGCCACGACCGTCCGCGAGATCGCCGACTCGGTCGGCATCCTCTCGGGCAGCCTCTACCACCACTTCAAGTCGAAGGACGAGATGGTCGACGCGATCATCTCGGACTACCTCACCGACCTGACCGACCGCTACGCCAAGGTGCTGGCGTCCGGGGAAGGCCCGGCGACCCAGCTACGCGAGCTGGTGACGAGCTCGCTGGCCAACATCGAGGCCCACCCGCACGCGACCGAGATCTACCAGAACTCGAGCAACTACCTGCCCACGATCGAGGGCTACGAACACATCCGCGAGTCGGCCACGTCGATCCAGCGGGCCTGGATCGAGGTGCTCGAGGCCGGCATCGCCACGGGCGACTTCCGCAACGACATCCCGGTACGCGTCCTGCACCGCATGCTGCGTGACTCGCTGTGGCTCTCGGTCCGCTGGTTCAAGCCGACCCCGTCGTACACCAGGGCGACCTTCGCCGACGACCTCGTCTCGGTGTACCTCGACGGGATCCTCGCCCGCGACTGAGGAGGCGCCCCCATGACGGCAGCAGGCCATGCCCGGACCGGTCCGGCCCCGAGCGGCACCACCCGACACGCCGGGCTCCCGGCGGAGGTCGACGCCTGGCTCGGCCGCGCCGTGCCCGAGCTGCGGGGGAACCTGCGACACGAGCTCGTCGCCGGGGGACGCTCCAACCTCACCTACCGGACCACCGACGCGGCCGGCCACGTCGTCGTGCTGCGACGTCCACCGCTCGGGAACCACCCGGCCACCGCGCACGACGTGCTACGCGAGGCGCGGATCCTGCGCGGGCTGCACGGCCACCTCCCGGCGCCGCGAGTGCTCGCCGTCGAGGAGACGGGCGAGGTCGCCGGCGCCCCTCTCGTCGTGCTCGAGCACCTCGACGGCACGATCCTGCGCAGCCCCGCCGACGTCGAGCGGCTCACCACCGAGGCCGACCGCGCGCTCATCGGCCCCACGCTCGTCGACGCCCTCGTGGCCCTGCACGGGCTCGAGCCGGAGCTCATCGGGCTCGGGGGCCTGGCCCACCGCCGTGACTACGTCACCCGTCAGCTCGGGCGCTGGCACGACAACTGGCACCGGACCAGGATCCGCGACCTGCCCGATCTGCAGACCGCGCACGAGCATCTCGTGGCCGCGGCTCCCGAGCAGTCCCGCTCCGGGATCGTGCACGGCGACTTCCGCCTCGACAACTGCATGCTCGACTCCCGATGGCGGATGCAGGGCGTGCTCGACTGGGAGCTGACCACGGTCGGAGACCCCCTGGCCGACGTCGGCCAGCTGCTCGTCTACTGGGCACAGGCCGACGACGAGGCCCGAGCGCTGCACGACCCGGCCACGGTCCTGCCCGGCTTCTCGACCCGGGACGAGCTGCTCACCCGGTACTGCCTCGCCACCGGCACCGACCCGGCCCGGATCGACTACTTCGTCGCCTACAACTGGTGGAAGACCGCCTGCATCGTCGAGGGCGTGCACACCAGGGTCGCGCAGGGCGCGATGAGCGGTGGCGACCGCACCGCGGCCTCGTTCGCCGCGCAGGCGGCCGCCGTCGCCGGCCGGGCCGCGACCCTCGCGGCGGCGCTGCGCCGGCGCTGACCTCGATCCGGCGCACGGCGGCGGGCATCACGAAGCCCAGCGCGGCGGGCGTAAGGACGCGAGTCGTTGCCGGTTTCGAGGTTGTCGAGCAGTACGCCGACCGGGCGGGATGGATCGCCCGCTGCCGGGTCAGGTGCACTGTCGAGCTGCCCCTGTGGACGGGGCAGGGGTCGGCGCCGGTTGGTCGCATGCGTGGGGCAGCTCGACAGCGTCGCACCGACCCGCACGGACGCCGCGAGCGTCACCTGCGACGGGCCGACGCGATTTTCGGGCCGGCGCCCGTGCCGGCGGTGCCGTCGGTGTCAGGTCTGGTCGGGGGTGTCGGGCCCGCGAGCCGTGGTGAGCTTGAACTTCTGGATCTTTCCGCTGGGGGTTCGTGGCAGGGCCGGAACGACGTTGAAGCTGCGGGGGCGCTTGAAGTTCGCCAGCCGCTCCCGGCACCACGCCTCGAGTTCGTCGACGAGCACCGACTCGTCCCCACTCCAGTCGGGAACGGTCTGCACGAAGGCGCGGCCGACCTCGCCCATCCGCGCGTCGGGGACCCCGACGACGGCGACGTCGGAGACCACGGGGTGCTCGCCCAGCACGCGCTCGACCTCGGCGGGGTAGACGTTGAAGCCCCCGACCACGTAGACGTCCTTGATCCGGTCGGTGATGCGCAGGTAGCCGTCCTCGTCGACCCAGCCGACGTCGCCGGTGTGCAGCCAGCCGTCCTCGTCGATGGCCTGCGCGGTGGCGACCGGGTCCTCGAAGTAGCCCAGCATCACGTTGTAGCCACGCACGAGGACCTCGCCGGACTCACCGGCCGGCAGCGCCTGCCCGTCGAGACCGGCGATCCGCAGTTCGGTGCCCGGGATCGCCCGTCCGCAGCTGGTCGAGATCCGCTCGAGGTCGGCGTCGGGCGGACACACGGTCGCGGTGCCGCACGTCTCGGTCAGGCCGTAGGCGGTGATGACGTCGCGGAAGCCGAGTTCCTCGCGCATCCGGCGCAGCAGCGGCACCGGGACGATCGTGGCGCCGGTGACGGCCAGGCGTACCGAGCTGACGTCGTAGGCGCCGAAGTCGGGGTGTTCGAGCAGGGAGGTGTAGACGGTGGGCGCGCCGGGGAAGACCGTGACGCGTTCCCGCTCGACGAGACGCAGCACGGTCCCGACGTCGAACACGGCGACCGGGATGATCGTGGCGCGCATGATCAGGCAGGCCAGGATGCCGGCCCGGTAGCCGAAGCTGTGGAAGAACGGGTTGACCATGAGGTAGCGGTCGCCGCGCCGCAGCCCGACGAGCCGGGCCCACTGCAGGTCGACGCGCAGGTTCGAGGCGTGCGAGACCATCGCGCCCTTGGGGTAGCCGGTGGTGCCCGAGGTGAACAGGATGTCGGCCATGCCCTCGGGGTCGAGGGCGGCGATCCGTCCGTCGACGACGGCGGGGTCGACCTGGTCGGCCAGCGCGGTGAAGCCGGCCAGGGACCACACGCCGGCACCGGCCTGCTCGCGGCCGGCGGCGCCCGACAGGTCGACGACGGTACGCACCGAGGGCAGCAGCGGCACGGGGCGCCCGACGGCCGGTGGTGGCCCGTCGCCGCGCAGGGCGGCCAGATAGTTGGCGCGTAGGAAGGTGTCGTCGAGGATGACCATCGTGGCCCGGACCTTGGCGATGGCGTACCGCGCCTCCTCCCCCCGGAAGCGGGTGTTGACGGGGCAGAGCACGCCCCCGGCGGCCAGCACGCCGAGGGCGCTGACGACCCACTCGGCGCTGTTCGGGGCCCAGACGGCGACGCGGTCCCCCGGCTCGAGACCGTGCGCGACCACGGCCCGGGCGAACCGGGTGACGGCCGCGTCGAGCTCGGCGAAGGTCATCCGTACGTCACCGTCGACCAGGGCCTCGATCTCGGCGGCGTCCTGCGCGGCCTGCCGCAGCAGGGCGGGGATCGTGGTCAACACGTCACTCACGCACATCTCCTCACGCGGAGCCGGTCACTTGTCTGGCGCGGAGCACAGACTACCAACCAAGCGCTTGCTAGACTAGCTGCGGCGTCGCCGGCCACCCCGTCAGCGAGCCACGCAGACTCAACCGATCCGACGTCCGGCACCGACCGGCGAGGCATCCGCAGGAAGGGAACCCGGTGGCAGAGGCATACATCGTGGACGCCGTCCGCACCCCCGTCACGCGACGCGGCGGCGCACTCGCGGGCATCCACTCCGCTGACCTGGGCGCCGCCGCGCTCACCAGTCTCATGAGCTCCTCGGGGATCGACCCCGACGCCGTCGAGGACGTCGTGTTCGGCTGCGTCGACACCATCGGTTCACAGGCCGGCGACATCGCCCGCACCGCCTGGCTCGCCGGCGGCCTCCCGCAGCACGTGCCGGGGGTCACCGTCGACCGGCAGTGCGGCTCGAGCCAGCAGGCGGTGCACTTCGCGGCCCAGGCCGTCATGGCCGGAGTCAACGACGTCGTCGTCGCCGGGGGCGTGCAGAACATGAGCGCCATCCCCATCTCGGCCGCGATGCTCACCGGCCAGCAGTACGGCTTCGCCGACCCCTTCTCCGGCTCCAAAGGCTGGCGCGAGCGCTACGGCGACGAGGAGATCTCGCAGTTCCGCTCGGCCGAGATGATCGCCGGGAAGTGGGACATCAGCCGGGAGGACATGGAGCGCTTCGCCCTGCGCAGCCACGAGCGGGCCCTGCGGGCCATCGCCGAGGGCCGCTTCACCCGCGAGATCCGCGCCGTCGGCGAGGTCGACACCGACACCTGTCCGCGCGCCGACACGAGCCTGGAGAAGATGGCCGGCCTGAACCCGCTCACCCCGGGCGGTCGGGTCACCGCCGCCGCGGCGAGCCAGATCTGCGACGGCGCGGCCGCCCTGCTCGTGATGAGCGAGCGGGCCGTGGCCGAGCACGGGGTGACCCCGCGCGCCCGGATCCACCACCTGTCGGTGCGCGCCGACGACCCGGTGTGGATGCTCACCGCCCCGATCCCGGCCACCGCCCACGCGCTCGGGCGTACCGGGCTGTCGGTCGAGGACATCGACCTGTTCGAGGTCAACGAGGCGTTCGCCTCGGTCGTGCTCGCCTGGATCAGGGAGACGGGGGCCGACCCGGAACGGGTAAACGTCAACGGCGGCGCGATCGCCCTGGGCCACCCCCTCGGCGCCACCGGCGCCCGGCTCATGACCACCCTGCTGCACGAGCTCGAGCGCACCGGCGGCCGCTACGGCCTGCAGACGATGTGTGAGGGCGGCGGCCAGGCCAACGTGACGATCATCGAGAGGCTCGGATGACCCACTCCCCCGCCATGCCCGAGGGCGTCGACCTGACCGGCCAGGTCGCCATCGTCACCGGAGGCACCCGTGGCATCGGCGCCGAGATCACCCGTACCTTCCTCGGGGCTGGGGCGCGGGTGCTCGTGTGCGGCCGCAGCGAGCCCGAGCAGCTGCCCGAGGTCGACGGACGCACGCCCGTCTTCGTCCGGTCGGACGTGCGCGACCCGGAGCAGGCCAAGTCCCTCGTCGCCGCAGCGGTGGACCGGTTCGGCCGGCTCGACATCCTGGTCAACAACGCCGGTGGCGCGCCGAACGCCGACACCGCGACGGTCTCCCCCCGCTTCGTCTCGGCGATCGTCACGCTCAACCTGCTCGCTCCGTTCTACGTCGCCCAGCAGGCCAACGAGGTCATGCAGCGGCAGGGCAGCGGGACGATCATCAACATCGGCTCGGTCGCCGGGGCCAACCCGGCCCCCGACACCGCCGCGTACGCGGCCGCCAAGGCGGGCCTGACGATGCTGACCCGGTGCCTCGGGCTCGACTTCGCGCCGGCCGTGCGGGTCAACCAGGTGACGGTGGGTCTCGTGCGGACCGAGCTGTCGCACCTCTACTACGGCGACGAGGCGGGACAGGACCGGGTGGCCCGGACGATCCCCATGCGGCGGATGGCCACCCCGGCCGACGTCGCCGCGGCCTGCCTGCTGCTCGCCTCGCCGCTGGCCGGGTACGTCACCGGCACGGAGATCGTGGTCGCCGGGGGCGGTGAGATCCCCTCGCGGCACCTGGCCGCCCAGCCGCCCGGCACCGGCCCGCTCGGCTGAGCCCAGCGGCGCACGTACGACAGCGGGGTCCGCACCGGTCGGACCCCGCTGTCATGCGCTGTCGGCGGCCGGCTCAGAGACCGGCGAGCGCCGCCACCTCGGCGCGGACCGCCGCCGGGGAGCCGGCCAGCAGCTGGGCCGACTTGCCGCGCTTGAAGAACAGGTGCGCGTCGTGCTCGAAGGTGAACCCGATGCCGCCGTGCAGCTGGATCGCCTCGGCGGCGACGGTCATCAGCGTGTCGGTGCACACGAGCTTGGCCAGTGCCGCGTCGTGCGAGCGGGTGGCGGCCCCGGTGCGCAGCGTCGTGACGAGGTGGTCGGCCGTGGCCCGCGCCCCGGCGACCGCGACGGCCAGGTCGGCGCAGCGGTGCTTGAGGGCCTGGAACGACCCGATCGGGCGGCCGAACTGCTCGCGGACCTTGAGGTAGTCGACGGTGCGGTCGAGGCAGGCGCGGGCGGCGGCGGCCGACTCCAGCGCGAGCATGGCGCGCACGTGGTCGAGCAGCACCCGGGCCCCCTCGCCGCCGGGGGCGTCGACCCGGGTGGCGGCGGCCCCGCGGAGGTGCACCGTGCTCAGCCGCCGGGTCTGGTCGAGCGTCATGTGCGTCCGCACGTCCACCCCGGCGTCGGTCGGGTCCACGGCGTAGACGCCGAGCCCACCGCCGGCGTCCCGGGCGGTGACGAGGACGACCCGGGCGGCCTCGACCCCGGCGACGAGGGTCTTGGTCCCGGTCAGCGCCCACTCGTCCGAGGTGCCGGTGGCCCGGGTGCCGGTCCGCTCGAGGTCCCAGCCCGTGCCGTCCTCGGCGAGGGCGCTGGCGAGGGTCAGCTGCCCGTCCACGACGCGCGCCAGCAGGGGCTCGGCGCTCGGGCCGAGGGCGCGGGCGGCGAGGATCGCGGTGAGGCTCGTCGCGAGCGCGCCGGGCACGAGCCGGGCCCCGAGTTCCTCGATGACGGCGGTCGCGGCGGACACGTCGAGGCCGAGCCCGCCGAGGTGCTCCGGCACGACGAGGCCGAGCAGGCCCAGCTCGGCCGTGAGCAGTTCGTGCAGCCGCGGGTCGTGGCCCGGCGCCCCGACCATGAGCTCGTGGGTGCGGCGCAGGTCGGCCCGCTCGTCGAGCACCTCGACGACGGAGGCGCGGACCTGGGCCACCTCCTCGGCCGCCTCGGGCGACAACGCCTCGGCCACACGCTGGGGACCGGCGCTCGCTTCGGTCATCGTCCTCACCTCACCGGGGCAGACCGAGCAGGCGCTCGGCGATGATGTTGCGCTGGATCTCGTTGGAGCCGCCGTAGATCGTGTTGGCGCGGCTGAAGAGGAAGTGGGTCTGGGCGTCGTCCAGCTCGTACCCGGGCCCGGTGAGCAGCGCCCCGGCCCCCTCGACGTCGACCGCGAGCTCGCCGAGCGAGCGGTTCCACGTGGCCCACTGCAGCTTGGAGATCGACGCCTCCAGGCCGGACAGCCCTTCACCGGCGGACGCGAGCAGCCGCACCGCCGTGTGCCGCATCACCTCCAGCCCGATGTAGGCATCGACGAGGCGGTCACGCAGCACCGGCTCCTGCCAGGCGCCGTTGGAGTGGGCCCGGGCGATGACGGCGTCGAGGCGCCGGCGGAAGCCGATCTGCTGGCCGAGGGTGGACACGCCGCGCTCGAAGCCCAGGGTGCCCATGGCGACCTTCCAGCCCTCGCCCTCGGCGCCGACGCGGTGCTCGACGGCGGCGACGGCCCCGTCGAAGAAGACCTCGTTGAACTCGCTCGTGCCGGTCAGCTGGGTGATCGGGCGCACCGTGATGCCGGGCTGGTCCATCGGCACGAGCAGGTAGGACAGGCCCGCGTGCCGGGTCGAGCCAGGGTCGGTGCGGCACAGCACGAAGCACCAGTCGGCCAGGTGCGCGAGGGAGGTCCACACCTTCTGCCCGGTGATGACGTAGCTGTCGCCCCGGCGCTCGGCGCGGGTACGCACCCCGGCGAGGTCCGAGCCGGCGCCGGGCTCGGAGTAGCCCTGGCACCAGATGTCCTCGCCGCTGGTGATGCCGGGCAGGAACCGCGCCTTCTGTTCCGGCGTGCCGAAGGCGAGCAGCGTCGGGCCGAGCAGCTGCTCGGACATGTGCCCGAGCCGGCCGGGGGCGGCCGCGCGGGCGTACTCCTCGTGGAAGATGACCTGCTGGGCGAGGGTCGCGGGCCGACCGCCGTACTCGCTGGGCCAGCCGAGGCCGATCCAGCCGGCCCGGCCCAGGTGACGCTCCCACTCGCGGCGCAGCTCGTGCGCCTCGTGCTCGCGTCCCTCGCCGCCGGTGCCGACGGCTGCGGCGAACGGCCCGGTGAGGGCCTCGTGGAGCCAGCCGCGGATCTCGGCCCGGAACTGCTCGTCGCTGACCGGCGCACCGGTGGCCCGCGCCGCGTCCGTACCCATGTCAGGCACCGTAGACGGGGGTCGGCGGCTCGGCGCGGGCGACGAGGTCGGCGATCGCGTCGGTGAGTTCCTCCGGCTTCCACCGCTCGCCCCTGGTGGCGGCCGGCCCGTGGCGCCAGCCGTCGGCGAGCGAGACCTCCCCGCCGGCGACCTCGAAGACGGCTCCGGTGACGGCCTGCGCGGCGTCGGATCCGAGCCAGACCACCAGCGGGGAGACGTTGGCCGGGTCCATCGCGTCGAAGCCCGTTTCGGGGGCGGCCATCGCCTCGGCGAAGACGGCCTCGGTCATCGGCGTACGGGCCGAGGGGGCGATCGCGTTGACGACGATGCCGTAGCGGGCCCACTCGACGGCCGCGATCCGGGTCAGGGCGGCGATCCCGGCCTTGGCGGCGCCGTAGTTGCCCTGCCCGACGCTGCCCATGAGCCCGGCGCCGGAGGACGTGTTGACGACGCGGGCGGCGACCTGGCGGCCGGCCTTGGCCTCGTCCCGCCAGTACGCGGCGGCGTGGCGCATCGGGACGAAGTGGCCCTTGAGGTCGACCCGCAGGACGGAGTCCCACTCCTGCTCGCTCATGTTGACGAGCATCCGGTCGCGGTTGATGCCGGCGTTGTTGACGAGGGTGTGCAGCCCGCCGAAGGTCTCGACGGTCTCGCGCACGAGGCGCTCGCCGTAGGCCCAGTCGCTGACGTCGCCGGCGCTGACGACCGCGCGACCGCCCGCTGCGCGGATCTCGTCGACGACGGCCTGGGCCGCCTCCCGGCTGCTCTCGACGTCGTTGACGACGACGTCGGCGCCCTGGTGGGCGTACTCGAGGGCGTGCGCCCGGCCCAGCCCCTGTCCCGCACCGGTCACGATCACCGTTCGTCCTACGCAGAAGCCGCTCACGACACGCCCCTTCACTCGTGGTGCGGCCAGAAAACCACATCCGACACTAGCTATGCAAGCAAGCGCTTGGTAGGGTCCGCGAAACGACAGAAGGACGGCGGACCACGTGACGATGTTCTCGGCCCTGCGATTCCGAGACTTCCGCTTCGTACTCCTGACCCTGGTGCTGTCCCAGGCCGGCTACTGGGGCTGCAACATCGCCTTCCAGTCGGTGCTCACCGAGGTCGACGGCACCCCGGCGACGATGGGCGCGCTCTTCTTCTGCCTGCTCGTGCCGTTCACGCTCTTCTCCATCCCCGCCGGGGTGCTGGCCGACGCCTTCGACCGGCGGCGGCTGCAGATCGGCGTTCTCCTGGCGACGAGCGTCCTGGCCGGGGTCTGCGCGGCGACGGTCGCGGCCAGGGTCGTCGACCTGCCCGTGCTGCTCGGGCTCGCCTTCCTCGCCGGCACCGGGATCAGCTTCCTGTCCCCGGTGACCCAGGCCCTCGTGGCCAACACCGTCCCGGCCGACGCGCTCGGCAACGCCGTCCCGATCCAGGCCGCCGGGCTCAACCTCGCCCGCTCGATCGGCCCCGCGGTCGCCGGGCTGATCCTCGTGGCCTGGGGACCGCTGGGCACGTTCGTGATGTACGCGACGCTCAGTCTCGCCGCGGTCGCCGCCGCCGTCGCGGTGCGCACCCGTCGCGTCCCGCCGGCCACCCCCGTCGTCCGCGAGAGCCTGGCGGCGCAGGTCCGCGGCGGCATCCGGCACGCCCGGGAGCGGCCCCCGGCCGCGCTCTGCCTGGTCATCGTGGGGGTCAACGCCTTCTTCGGGTGCACATTCACGACCCAGCTCGCCGTCCGGGCGACCTCGACCTCGGACCATCCGGAGACGGTCTTCCCCATGCTCGTGGCCCTGACCGGGCTGGGCTCGTTCCTCGGGGTCCTCGTCGTGGCCCGGCTCTCCGGGCGCGTCGCCACCGTGTGGCACGCCGCGGCCACCCTCGGCCTGCTCGCCGTGAGCACCGCGCTGCTCGGGGCGGCGACGACCGTTCCCGTGCTCGCGGCGGCCGCGCTGCTGTGCGGCTCGTTCAGCATCGGCGCCATGGTGATCCTGCAGACCGTCGTCCAGCGGGTCGTCGACGACGCGCAGCGCGGCCGGGCGATGAGCCTCTACTTCCTCGGCTGGGGCGGCATGCCGTTCGGTGCCCTCCTGCTCGGCGGGCTGAGCACGTGGTTCGGTTCCGCGACCGCCTTCCTGCTGTACGCCGCCGCGTGCCTCGCGACGGCGATCACGGTGATCGTGCGGTTGCGGCGCGGGGGCACCGCCCCCCTGCCCGCGACGTGACCGCCCCGGCCCCTCCTGCTCCCTGCCGACCCGCCGCCCCTCGAAGGAGTCCGCCGTGACCGACCAGTCCCCCCCGACCACGCCCGCGGCGGCGCTGCCCGTGCCCGCCGACTTCGCCCACCGCACCGGGTTCGCGCTCGTCACCGGCGGCAGCGGGGGCATCGGCCGGGTCGTCGCCCTCGAGCTGGCCCGTCGGGGGTCGGCGGTGGCGATCACCTACCGCGGCAACGCCGAGGCGGCCCGGCAGGTGCGCGACGTACTGCCGCCCGTCGCGTCCGGCACGCACTCGGCGCACCGCCTCGACCTCACCGACGCCGAGACCACCGCCGCGCTCGTGACCGCCCTCACCGGAGGCCACGGTCCGCTGCACACGGTCGTGCACGCGGCCGGGCCGCACGTGCCCATGCGGCACCTGTCGACGGTGAGCCCCGGGCAGTTCGCCACACAGGTGGCCAACGACACGACCGCCTTCTTCACGCTGGTCTCGGCCTGCCTGCCGGCCCTGCGGGAGAGCCGCGGCAACGTCGTGGCGATCACGACCGCGGCGACGGCGCGCTACCCCGCCCGCGACGGCCTCTCCGCCGCGCCGAAGGCGGCGGTCGAGGCGCTCGTGCGGGCCTTCGCCAACGAGGAGGGCCGCTTCGGCATCCGGTTCAACTGCGTCGGGCCGGGCATGCTCACCGACGGGATGGCCGAGCGGCTCATCGCCTCCGGGGACCTCGACGAACGCGCCCTGGCCGTGGCCCGGTCCTCGACCCCGCTGCGGCGGTTCGGTGCCGCCCTCGACGTCGCCGAGGCCGCCTGCTTCCTGGCCAGCGACCGGGCCGACTTCGTCACCGGGCAGAAGCTCGACGTCGACGGGGGCTTCGGTGTCTGAGCAGCCCCGGTCCGTCCCCTCGATGTCGGGCCCCCGCGGCGAAGGGCACGCGGCGACCAGGGCCTCCGGCTCGGTCGGGCTGGGCGTGCTGGACGCGCTGCTCGCCGAGCGGGCCATCGAGCGGGCCCTGCTGCGCTACGCGCGCGGGGTCGACCGGATGGACCGGGACCTCGCCGCGAGCGCCTTCCACCCGGACGCCCGGATCACCCTCGGCGGAACAGTGGCCGACCGGGACACGACGCTGGACGTCGTCTTCGCGCTCGTGGCGCGGCGCACCATGACGATGCACTACCTGACGAACGTCCTGGTCGAGCTCGACCAGGCGGACCCGGACCGGGCCCGGGCCGAGACGTACGGCATCGCGTTCCAGCGCAGCGCGTCGGAGCCGCCGCACGGCAACCTCGTCAGCGGGTTCCGCTACGTCGACCTCGTCACCCGGCGCGCGGGTGAGTGGCGGGTGCGGGAGCGTCTCACCGTCTCGGAGTGGCAGCGGGTCGACGACCTCGCCGGGCAGTGGCCGATCCCCGAGGCCTCGCTGCGGGGAGCCCGCGACGGGTCCGACCCGGTCAGCCTCCCGTGGCCGCCCGCCGGCCTGGGCGCCTAGCCGCCGGACCGGGTGCCTAGCCGCCGGATCCGGCCGTCAGCTCGGGCCGGGCGCGCCCCCGCCGAGCATCGCGCGCATCCCGCCGTGGTTGCCGGCGACGAGGGCGGCCCGGTCCAGGCCGGAGCGCCGCGCGGCGACCTCGGCCTGCTGGCGCACGACGTGTACCGGGCCGGCGCCCAGGGCTGCCAGGCCCTGCGCGGCCACGTCGGCCGGGTCGGCCGCTCCGGTCAGGTCGAGGCCCGCTCGTTCCATGGCGGGCGTGGCCGTGAGCCCGAGTACGAGGTGCAGCACGTCGACGCCGACCTGCCCGAGTTCGAGCCACAGGCCCTCGGTGAAGATCCGGGCGAAGGCCTTGGCCGCGGCGTAGACGCCGATGTGGGCGTGGCCGAGGTAGCCGGCCGAGGAGCCGACGACGAGGATGCCGCCACGGCCGCGTGCGGCGAGCCGGGCACCGAACTCCCGGCAGAGCTCCAGCGGGCGGGTGACGTTGAGGTCGATGACGGCCTGGACCCGGGCGAGGTCCGCCTCGACGAAGCGGCTGCGGTAGGTGTTCGCGCCGGCGTTGAGGACGAGCAGGCCGAGGTCGAGGTCGGCCACTGCCTCGACGATCCGGGCGGTCGCGTCCGCGTCGAGCAGGTCCAGCGCGAGCACCCGGCACGGGGCCCCGTGGGCCCGGACCCGGTCGGCGACCTCCGCGAGGGCCTCGGGCTTGCGGGCGACGAGCACGACGCCGAGGCCGGCCCGCGCCAACTGCTCGGCGAACGCGGCGCCGACCCCCTCGGAACCCCCGACGACCAGGGCCCAGGGCCCGTAGCGCTCGCGCAGGCCGGTCACGCCTGTGGCCTCGCTCATGCCCCCGCCCCGCTGCCCGTCGCCACGGCGGCGGCCTCGTCGAACCAGTCCCACTCCCAGGGGGTGATGGTGGCCAGGGGCCCGGCGAGCAGCGGCGTGGCCGTGCCGGCGAGCGCCGCGGGCGGGGCGGGCAGCGGGTCCACGGCCAGGGCCCGCGCGAACTCGACCGGGTCCGCCTCGAGGTAGGTGAGGCGGACCCGCGTGACCGGTCCGTCGGGGTTGCCACGGCTCGGGGCGCTGCGGAAGGTCCACACGCCCGCGACGCCGTCGCGCGCGAGCAGGTCGGGCACCTGGGTCTCGTGCTCGAACCGCGACAGGTCGGCCACGTCGGGGAGCGGGGAGGTCTCGACCCGGCTCACCTCGACGTACACCCCGCGGTGGGGCCGGAACGGCAGCGCGGCGAGGGTGACGAAGGCCCGGCGGGCCACGTAGCCCTGAACAGGGCGGAACATCCGGGTCATCGGCCGTTCGGTCCAGGCCAGCTCCGGACGCCGGCCCTGGTGGACCGCCCGGTCGCCGAGGTCCTTCCACTCGGCGATCGAGTCCGCGGCCGGCTCGGCGAACCAGTACATCGCCAGGTACTGGCTGCCGGCGAGGGCGGGGTCGGGGTAGCTGCCGAGCCGCTCGCACGCGGGGGTACGCACCCAGCGGTCGCCGTGGACGACGCCGGGCAGGGCGAGGTTCTCGGGGCGGTGGTCGAGCTGGTGCCACGCGTTGTAGTCGCGATGGCGGGCGGGGTCGGTCACCTTCGGGAAGGAGAAGAAGGCGCGGGTGGCGGTCTCCGGGGTGCTCGGGATCATCTCTGCCCTCTCCGCGGGGTGGGGCGCTGACGCTTGACCCTAGGGCGGCGCCGGCACTACCGTCAAGCAAGCGCTTGGTTGACATCAGTGTCCGCAGAGGAGCCCCATGACCGCCAGCGACGCGGACTTCCGCGCCCGACTCGACGCCCTGATCGGTCTCACCGACCCGCCACGCCGGGCCAAGGACGCGGTCACCGAGGCGGCCATCCGCATCTGGTGCGACGCCGTCGGCGACGAGAACCCCGCCTACCAGGACCCGGGGTGGGCCGCCCGCTCCGCCTGGGGCGGCATCGTGGCCCCGGCGACCTCGCTGAACATGTGGACCCTGCCGGGCAACCGGCGCAGCCACCGCCACGCCGAGAGCCTCGACCGGGTCAACGAGGTCCTCGCCGAGCGCGGCTTCACCTCGGTGGCCGCCGTGCAGACGGAGCACACCTACGTACGCCCGCTGCGCCCCGGCGACCACCTCGAGCAGTTCCCCTCCATCGGCGCGGTCTCCCCGGAGAAGTCCACCCGCCTCGGCCGGGGCCACTTCGTCGACCTCGTCAGCGACTACCGCACCCTCGACGGCGAGCCGGTCGGACGCGTCGTCCTGCGGATGCTCCGCTGGAACCCGGCGACCCGGGCCGAGGTCCCGGCGACGCCCGGCGACCGCCTCGCCCGGCCGGTGCGCCCGGTCGGCGCCGCCCCGGCCGACCTGCCGCCCGCCGGCACCACCGGCACCCTGACCGCGCACCTGCAACCCGGCTACGCCGCCGCCCCCCTCGACGAGCGCCCCTACCTCGTCGGCACCGCCGAGCTCGCCGACGGGACCCGCCTCAGCGCAGACGTCGTGGACCTGCGCCCCGACCTCGTGCACGACGGCATGCCGGTCGTCGTGGCCCACCGACGCACCCGCGACGGCCAGCTCCTGCCGGTCCTCACCGCCCCCCGGCCCGTACGCCGCACGAGCACCCGCACCGGGGCCGAGGTGAGCCCCGGGCAACGCCTCGCCCCCTGGCCGATCCCTGTCACCCAGCTGTCCATCGCGGCGCTGGCGACCGCGACCTTCGACTTCAACGACGTGCACCTCGACCGCGACGCGGCCCTCGAGCGGGGCGCCCGCGACGTCTACATGAACATCCTCGGCTCGAGCGCGCTGGTCAACTGCTACCTCACCGACTGGGCCGGGCCGGAGGCCCGCGTCGTCGACTTCCGTACCCGCCTCGCCGCGCAGAACCACCCCGGCGACACCTTCACCCTCGACGGTGTCGTCACCGGCCTGGAGCCGGCGCCCGGAGCCCTCGGGGGAACGCACGTCACCGTCGACGTACGCGGCACCAACAGCCTCGGCGACCACGTCATCGCCTCCGCCACCCTCGCCCTGCCCTGAGAGGAACCCCGTGCTCGCCAGCTACGTCGTCGACTCCGGCTCCCCCGACAGCCTGCGGCTCGGTCAGCTCGACGCCCCGACGCCCGGCCCCGGTCAGGTGCTCGTGCGGGTCCAGGCGGCGAGCCTGGACCGGGTCGACACGTACATCCGTCGCGGCACCCACGGGATGGCGGTCGCCGGGCCGACGATCCTCGGCCGGGACGTCGCCGGCACCGTCGTGCGGACCGGTCCCGGCGTCACCGGCCTCACTCCCGGTGACGCGGTCGTCGGGCTGACCACCGGCACCCACGCCGAGCTCGCCGTCGTCGCGGCCACGCACTGCTTCCCACGCCCTGCCGCGCTCGACGCCGTCCACGCCGCGGCGGTGCCCACCGCCGGACGCACCGCCTACGACGCGGTCGTCAACCTCGCCGGGGTGCGCCCCGGCGACCGGGTCCTCGTCGTCGCCGCCGCGGGCGCCGTCGGCACCTTCGCCGTCCAGTACGCCCACCACCTGGGCGCGCGCGTCCTCGGCACCAGCGCCCCGGCGAAGGCCGACGCCGTACGCGCCCTCGGCGCCCTCGACGTCGTGGACCACTACCGCCCCGACGTCGTCGAGTCCCTGCGTGCCGCCCTGCCCGGCGGCGAGGCCGACGTCGTCGTCGAGTCGGTCGGCGGCACCCTGTGGTCCGATGTGCTCAAGGTCCTCGCCCCCGGCGGGCGGCTGGTCACCTGCGGCGTCACCGCCGACAGCCACGCCCACCTGCACCTGGGCCGACTCATGGTCAAGGGCTGGACGCTGCGCGGCATCGGCCGGCCCGGGCCCGAGGCGGTGGCCCGCCAGCTGCGCGAGGCCCTCACCCTCTCGGCCGTCGCCGCCGCCCCCGCGGTCGCCGCCACGTACCCGCTCGCGCGGGCCGCTGCCGCGCACGACCGGCTGGAGGCCTCCGACTTCGTCGGGCGGATCGTCCTCACGACCGGTTGAGCGGGGCCGCCGCGGAGGAGCCGCTAGCTTGATCTGTCGCAGCTTCATCGATCGCGTGACACGGGGCCGGGTGGCCCGAGACAAGCAAGATCAAGCTAGTCGAAGCCGACATCCCGGGCAGCGCCGGAGACATCGCCGACGACCCGGAACCTCATGCTGTACCCAACCGGCTTGGTCACGAGGAAGGTTCCGGGTGAGATCCGGCCGAGTCCGTCCGCCCTGCCATCGGAGACGTAGCCGAAGTCAGGGTCCTTACCCGCACCGATGGTGGCTGACAACAGCGTGAAATGTTCGCCCCCGACGAAGCCGGAACCGCCGAACGTGATGCGGTATCCGCCGGGCGTCGAGTCTGGCACCACACTTATTCCGAGAACCGGCAGAACCACCTGGTCGCCGGGCGAGGAACCAGACGGAGCCGGCGAGAGATCGTAACTGGTGCGCCGCGCCGTCCACGGAACCTTCGGCGCGGTCGAGTCACTTCGCTCCATGTCCCAAGTGGATCCGGCGAAGCCCATCGCCTCATCGAAGTGGCCCTCGTAACGGCCGGTGGATCCATTACCCCAGTCGATGTCGAATTGGATGCCGCCGTCCGGCATGACACCCCCGGAACCGGCCCGATGCTTGGCCTGCACCCGACCCTCGAGATCCCGGTACGACGCTTCGAGCACGCGGTAGCCGTTTCCGACGCCCGGAATCAGCGTCACCCAGGCGTCGTAGCGGTTGTTCTGTCGGATCTCCCACTGACCCGCGTAGTCGAGATGCGCCAACGGATCTCCCTGAATCCGCACCGAGCCGGGAACCGCCGAACCCGAACCCGCCGGCGCTGGCTTCAGGCGGCCGATCTCCTGTAGCCGGGCAAATTCCGACAAGGTCACCCCATGTTCGAGGGCAATACTCCCGGGGTTGGGCCGAAAAGAGCCGAAGGAAACCCCCTTCTCCTTGGATATGCGGCCGAGTTCCGGTCCAGAGACTTCGTCGTCGTGTCGTCGAGGGTTTGCCGGCATCACACACTCCCGTCAGCAGATTCAACCAGTTGAACCATGATGAAGGATGCGAATCATATATTCGTTTCATCGTGGGTGATGTCAAAAAGCGGCTGGACAGGTGTCGCAGACCTTTCAGTGCATCCTGATGGCGTCGCTTCGTCGGCCGCTCACACCGCACGAAACCGACACCACCGTCACATTCGCACTGCTCATCTAGGTAAGCGGCTCCCCCGACACGGCGGACAGGACGACGAGCGGGATCTGCCGCCCGAAGCCCGCGGCCCGTTCGGCGTAGCGCCCCACGTTTGGCTTCTGCGCCACGACGTGCGCGAACAGCTCCGGGTCGCGCTCCCCGTCGGTCACCCGCGCCCGCACCGCGATCGTCCTGCGCCGCAGGACGATCCAGCAGAGGTCGTGGTGCCGCGCGTTCACCACCCAGGCCGGGTCCTTGGGACCGCCGCCCTTGGAGCCGACGACCACCAGGTCCGGCCCGTGCGGCACGTACGGCAGCGCCGCGTCGCGCAACTGCCCGGACCGGCGGCCCACCGTCGTCAGCAGCAGCGTGGGGTGGTAGGGAAACCGGCCCGCCAGCGCGTACTGCAACGACACGAGCGAGAACCCGGTCCGCCGCACCAGGAACCTGTCGAACGCCATCCCGCGCGGCCCACGGATGACGATCAGCCACGACCGGCCGTACGAGGCGAACGACCTCGTCTCCGCGCCGATCCGTTCCCCCCGGCTCATCGCGCGCGGGCCAGCAACGGCGACAGCGTCCCGGCGACGTCGGCGACGTCCTCGATGCCCCGGACCGCCTCGACGAGCTGCTCCTGCGTGCCCGCGTCGAGGATCCCGTCGCAGAACGTGGCCAGCTTGCCGACCACGAAGTCCCAGTCCGCCCGGGTCGCCTCGCTCCACGGGTCGCCCTGGGCGAAGTCCGACTCGACGACGTACTCCCGGCCGCCGGCCCGGATCGTCAGCGCGCCCCGGGTCCGGCGGATCTGGCCACCCGGGTGCTCCCTGAGGTCGGCCTCCCACTCGGCGTCGAGCACCGGGTCGGGCGCCGTCGTGATCCGGCGCGCCAGGTCCCACACCTCGGGGTCCGTCAGCCGCTGCGGGTCGTACCACTGCGGACCGGGGGCGTGCCCGAGCAACGCCAGCGCCGCGGCGTACGGCATGTTGAAGGCGCCGTCCATCGGCGCGACGAGCGTGTCCGGGATCTGCGGGGCCGGCTCCCGGAACTGCAACGTCCGGTAGGCCGCCGGGCTCAGCCGGATCTCCATGGACTCGATCTGCGACACCGGCACCCCGTGGGTGCCCGGGAACGCGCGGATCGCGTCGAGCGCGGCGTGGGTGAACCGGCACGTCGGGTACGGCTTGAGCGACGTTTCGCTGATCCACCACGTCGACCCCAGGCCGGCGACCATCTCGTGCCGCTCGCCGCCGACGAAGCCCATCGCCTCGATGAAGCCCGGGGTGCGGTCCAGCACGTCCAGGTCGCCGGTGTAGCCCTCCTCGGCGAGCGCCGCACCGAGCATCCCGGCGTGCGCGATCGCCCCGTACGGGCCGTACTTGAACGCGTTGAACGAGCGCCGCTCGGCCAGGTAGGAGTTCTTCGCCGGCGGGGCCAGCCAGGCGACCAGGCCGAGCGCGTGGGTCAGGCGCTCCGGCTCCCAGCCGCCGACGACGGCGCACGCCGCGGCCGTGCCCATCGAGGCGTACCCGTGCGACGACAGCGGCGACCATCGGAACTGACCGTCGGAGAAGGCCATGAGCGAGGTCGACAGGTTCAGCCGCGCGTTGATCTCGAAGGCGACGATGCTCGCGCGCAACAGGCTCGCCCCGTCGGCGTGCAGCCGCTCGGCCTCGGCCAGTCCGGCCGCGACCCCGAACACCGCGAAGTGCGCCGAGTTGAAGAAGGTGTCGTCCGCGTCCAACGCGTTCATCATGTCCGCGTTGGCGTGCGCGGCGTTGATGGCCGCGACCCGCTGCCCCAGCCCGAACACCGTCGCCTCGGCCGGGCCGCCGAACCGGGCGGCGACCCGCTGGACCATGCGGCTGCGCCGCAGCCGCACCGCCGCCAGCCCGCAGACGAGCGAGTCGAGCAGGACGAGCTTGCCGTATTCGCGTACCGGCTCGGGGATGTCCTCGTGGCGCGTGGTCGCGAACCGCGCGAGCAGCTGCGTCCGGGTCGGTTCCGTCGCGTCGGTCACCGCTCAGCCCACCTTTCCCGGCGCGACGAGCCGGTTGCCCTGCCTGTCGCGCGGCAGCGGCACGGGGATCGCCGCGAGCAGCTTCTTCGTGTACTCCTGCCGCGGGTTGGCGAAGATCTGCTCCGTCGTGTCCGTCTCCACGACCTCGCCGGAGGCCATCACCATGACCCGGTCGGCGATGACCTCGACGAGCGCCAGGTCGTGGCAGACGAAGAGGTACGCCAGGCCCAGCTCCTCCTGCAGGTCCCGGAGCAGGTTGAGCACCTGCGCCCGCACCGACACGTCCAGCGCCGCGACCGGCTCGTCGCACACGATGAGGCTCGGCTTCATCGTCAACGCCCGGGCGATCGCGACCCGCTGCAGCTGCCCGCCGGACAGCTCCGCCGGGTATCGCCCCAGGTGACGCGAGCCGATGCCGACCTTGTCGAGCAGCTCGACGGCCTCCCGCTCACGCGTGCCGCGGTCCTTGTCGGTGTGCACGAGGAACGGCTCGGCGACCGCGTCCTTGATCGTCATTCGCGGGTCGAGCGAGCTGTACGGGTCCTGGAAGATCATCTGCATCCGCTGACGCACCTCGCGCAGTTGCTTCGGCTTCGTGGCCAGCACGTTCGTCCCGTCGAAGGTCACCGACCCGGAGTCCGGCTCGATCAGGCGCAGCACCATCCGCCCGACCGTCGACTTGCCCGCGCCGGACTCACCGACGACCGCGAGACACTCGCCGCGCTCCAGGGTGAAGCTCACCCCCTTGACCGCGTGCGACCACTTCGTACGCCGGCCGAGCCAGTCCCGACCGGAGCTGAACGACTTCGTGAGGCCCTCGACCTCGAGCAGGCTCATCAGACCGTCACTCCGTCCAGAGAGAGCTCCGCGACGCGCACGCACCGCGCGTGGTGCCCGGCGGCGCCGTCGACACGGACCAGGCCCGGGTGGGCCACGTCGCACCGGCCCGGCTGGGCGTACTCGCACCGGCTGCTGAACCGGCACCCGTGCGGCCAGGCGCCCGGGGACGGGATGCCGCCGGGGATCGCGCGCAGCCGCCGGTCGGTGCTCAGGCCCGGCTTCGGGATCGACCCGAGCAGGCCGGAGGTGTAGGGGTGCCGCGGGTGGAAGAAGAGGTGCTCCGAGGGCGCGTTCTCGGCCACCTCGCCGGCGTACATGACCACGACCTCCCGGCACAGCTCGGCCACCACGGCGAGGTCGTGGCTGACGAACAGCAGCGCCACCCCGGTCTGCTCCTGCAGGTCGCGCAGCAGTTCGAGGATCCGCTCCTGCACCGTCACGTCGAGCGCCGTCGTCGGCTCGTCGGCGATCAGCAGACGCGGGTTGCACGCCATGACCATCGCGATCATGACGCGCTGGCACATGCCGCCGGAGAACGCGTGCGGGTACTCGTCGACCCGCTGCGCCGCCCGCGGGATCTGCACCATGTCGAGCATCTCGACGGCGCGGGCCCGGGCCTGCCTGCGGTTCATGCCCAGGTGCTTGCGCACCGACTCCGCGATCTGGTCCCCGACGGTGTAGGCCGGGTTCAGGCTGCGGATCGGCTGCTGGAAGATCATGCCCATGCCCGGGCCCCGCAGGTCCCGCCACTGCTTCGGGGTGCCCGCGGTGAGGTCCACGCCGTCGAAGACGACCCGGCCCGAGGCGATCCGCCCGCCGGTCGCCGCGGTAAGGCCCATCACCGCGATCGAGGTCACCGTCTTGCCCGACCCGGATTCGCCGACGAGAGCCATCGACTCCCCCGGCCTGAGCGAGAACGAGACGTCCTGGACGGTCGTCTGCCACCCGCCCGAGGGTGCGGGGAACTCGACGCTCAGGTTCTCCACCCGCAGCAGGTCCGCCGCCGGGTCGGTGGCGCCGGTCCTGGTGCCGGCGGTCCCGCCGGGTGCCGTGTCACGTGCCATGTCAGCTCCTGGTGGTTGCCGGGCCGGTCAATTGCCCGACCGGGTGCGCACGAGGGCGCGACGGACGCCGTCACCGACGTAGGTGAAGGCGAGGACGGCGAGGAAGATCATCACGCCGGGCGGCCACACGAGGTACGGCGCGAGGCGCATGTTCGAGGAGGCCGTCGAGAGCATCGAGCCCCAGCTGGCGGCGGGGGCCTGCACGCCGAGCCCGAGGAAGCTCAGGCTCGCCTCGGCCGCGACGGCGGTGCCCAGCGACACCGAGATGACGAGGATGATCGGCGGCAGCACGTTGGGCAGCACGTGCCGCACGGTGGTGCGCAGGGTGCTGCAACCCAGGGCGATCGACGCCTCGATGTAGGTCTCGTGCCGCACGTCCATCGTGCCGGCGCGGGCCACCCGGAAGAAGCGCGGGGCCATGACCAGGCCGATGGCGAGCATCGCGTTGGTGATGCCGGCGCCGAGGACCGCGACGATGGTGATGGCCAGCACGAGCGACGGGGCGCTCATGAGCGCGTCCATGAGGCGGGTGAGGATCGCGTCGACCCAGCCGCCGCGGTAGCCCGCGACCATGCCGAGGGGCAGGCCGAGCACGAGCGCGACGGCCGCGGCCTGCAGCGCCGCCCACAGCGAGACCCGCGCCCCGAAGATGAGCCGGCTCAGCACGTCCCGGCCGTAGTCGTCGGTCCCCAGCCAGTGCTCGGCGCTCGGCGGCTTGAGCCGCTGGAGCAGGTTCTGCACGTCGGGGTCGTACGGCGCCAGGGCCGGGGCGAGGATCGCGATGAGGGTCAGCACGAGCAGGAAGACGCCGGCCACGATCGTCGCGGGGCGACGCACGATGCTCCTGAGGATGCCGGGGGCGGCGACCGGCTCCGGGTCACCCGCGCCGACGGCCGCCGTGGGCACCTCGGCGAGGACGGTCTCGGTGAGGCCGTCGCCGGGCACGCCGACGTCGGGTGATTCGCTTCCCGGCACGGGGGACGCGGGGGGCCGATTCGCGCTCATGACCGCACCTTCGGGTTGAAGTAGCCGTAGGAGATGTCGACGATGAGGTTGACGAGCACGACGATCGTCGTGCTGAACAGCACGAAGCCGAGCAGCACCGGGACGTCGCGCCCCTGCACGGCCTCGACGGCGGTGCGCCCGAGGCCCGGCATGTTGTAGATCATCTCGATGGTCACCGACCCGGCGAGGACCTCCGCGACGCGGAAGCCGAGGACGGTGATGACGGGGATGCACGCGTTCTTCAGGGAGTGCTTGAACACGACGCTGGCGCGCGACAGCCCCCTGGCCTCGGCGTTGAGGACGTAGTCGGTCTTCATGACCTGCCCGAGCGCCGAGCGCAGTTGCAGGGTCACCTCGGCGGCGGGGAGCAGACCGAGGGCGATGCCCGGCAGGATGAGGTGCGAGAGCCACGGCCAGAAACCGTCGGAGAGCGGTTGGTAGCCGAACGCCGGGAACATCTGCAGCCCCACCGCGAAGACCGAGGCGAGCACGAGGCCGAACCAGAAGCCCGGGATGGCGATCGAGATCGAGGCGAACCCGTTGACGATCCGGTCGACGATGCCGCCGGAGCGCAGCGTGGCCACGAGCGCCAGGGTCGCCCCGAGCACGATGGCGAAGATCATCGCGACGAGCACCAGCGACAGCGTCGTGGCCATCCGCCGGGTCAGCAGCTCGGTCACGGTCTGGTCCGAGAGGAAGGACGTGCCGAGGTCGCCGCGGACGACGTCGCCGATCCACATCAGGTAGCGCAGGAGGACCGGATCGTTGAGGTTGAGTTCCTCGCGGATCGCCTCGACGCGCTCCGGGGTCGGTTCGTCGCCGGCGAGGATGACGGCCGGGTCCCCCGGGGCGAGCTCGATCAGGGCGAAGACGAGCAGCGGGACGACGAACAGCAGGGGTATTGCCGCGAGTAGTCGCCTGCCGGCGTAGCGGAGCATGTCCTACCTCGACTCTGAGCGTGGTGCCTGGGACGGGGCCCCACCCGGCCTGGTGCCGGCGCGGGTGGTGTCGTGTCGCCGCCGGCCCCCGCCGCAGCGGGTGGTCCGGCGGCGGCACCACCGGGTGGTCAGGAGCGAGCGGTCACTTCGTGACGGCGATGTTGCGCAGGTCCCAGATGCCGATGTTCGACATCGGGATGTTGTCGAGGCCGACGACGTTCGCCTTCGCGACGCTCGCGTTGGTCTGGTTGCACAGCGGCACGTACCAGCCCTGCTCGAGCGTCGTCTTCCAGATGTCGTGGTACAGCGGGGCGCGCTGGCTCATCGGCAGCGCGGGGTTGGCGGCCTCGGCCGCCTTGGCCGCGACGAGCGAGGGGTCCGCGGCGAGCTTGTAGGTGTTCAGCAGGTAGGTGTTCGCCGTCGCCGCCGGGTCGGCCTTCGGGCTCCACGACGTGGCGACCATCAACTCGAAGTCGCCGGCGATGAAGCGCGGCTCGTTCTCGGTGTTGGGCACGGGGTTGAGCGACGCGTCGATGCCGACGGCCCGCAGCGACGCCTGCACGACGTTGGCCGGCTGCTCGGCGTTCGTGCCCGCGGCGAAGGTGACGGACACCTTGGCGCCGCCGGCCTGCTGCACCAGGGCCTTGGCCTTGTCGACGCTGAACTCGTACGGGTAGGTGTAGTTCGGGATGCGGCTCGGGTCCGTCTCGGGCACGAGCTGGCGCGTCGGCGTGCAGTAGCCGCTGAACAGCGCGCTGATCGCCGCCGGGTCGACCGCGTGGGCGATCGCCTGGCGGACCTCGGGCTTGGCGACGGCGCCCTTGTTGGCGCGCATGTAGACCCCGACGAGGTTCTTGAACTTCACCTGGTGCTGCTGCAGGCCGCTGCCCGGGGTGACGATCTTCTCGACCGTGGCGATCTCGGCGGCCGAGCTGAGCGGGGCCAGGTCGACCTGGCCGCTCTGCAGGCCGTTGAGGCGGGCCGCGGCGTCGGGCACGCGCTGCAGCTCGATGCCGCCGAGGCGGCCGACGTTCGGGTCCCAGTAGCTGTCGGCCCGCTTGAGGACGAGCTTCTCCTGGGGTACGAGCTGGGTGGCGACGTACGGGCCGGAACCGGCGGTGCCGGGGTTGGTCTTGATGTCGACGCCGTCCTTGATGGCCTTCGGGCTGACCATCATGCCGGCCGTGCCGGTGAAGGACGCGGGCAGCTGGACGCCCTTGCCCTTGACCAGCTTGAGGCGCGCGGTCGTCGCGTCGACGACCTCGACCGACTCGATGTCGGCGAGGTCGCCCTTGAGGGTCGAGCCGGCGAGGGTCTTGCCGCGCTCGATGTTGACCTTGACGGCCTCGGCGTCGAACGGCGTGCCGTCGTGGAACTTCACGTCGTCGCGCAGCTTGAGCTCGAGGACGCCGCCACCATCGACGAACTTCCACTCCTTGGCCAGGCCGGGGACGATCTTGTCGTCCTTGTCGAGCATGGTCAGCCGGTCCCAGACGAGGAACAGGTAGCCCCAGGCGCCGTAGCTCGTCTGGAGAGCCGGGTCGAGGTCGCGCAGCGGACCCGCCGACGCGAACTTGAGCACGGCCGAGGTGTCGATCTCGCCCCCGGAAGCGCTGGTGCTGCCGGAGTTGTCCGGTGAGCTGCAGCCGGCCACGGCGAGAGCCCCGACGGCGATCAGCGCGAACACACGTTTCTTGGTCTTGTTCCTGACGCCCATTCTCATCCTTCCAAAAAACGAGCCGAGTCGTTCCGGCTGATCGGTGGTGGTGCTGCCCCGTCCGGCGGCTCAGGTTTCCGCGGAGAGGATCAGTGCGCTTGTCGGAACCCCGACGCCCGCCGTCACCAGGACGTTGCGTACGCCGTCGGGCTGGTTGGTCGAGGTCCCCCGGACGAGGCGGACGCCCTCCGCGACGCCGTTCGTGCCGTGCAGGTAGGCCTCACCGATCTGGCCACCGTGGGTGTTGGTCGGCAGCGACCCGGTGACCTCGAGGTTGCCGTCGGCGATGAAGTGCCTGGCCTCACCGCGACCGCAGAAGCCGTACTCCTCGAGCTGGTGGAGCACGTACGGGGTGAAGTGGTCGTAGAGGATCGCCGCGTCCATGTCGGCGGGTCCGAGGCCCGACTGGGCCCACAGCTGCCGGGCGCAGAGCTCGACCTCGGGGATCCGGGTCAGGTCCTCGCGGTAGTAGCTGACCATCTGGTACTGGTCCGGTCCGAGGCCCTGGGCCGCCCCGACGATGTAGGCCGGAATGGCGGGCAGGTCCCTGGCGCGCTCGGCGCTGACGACGACCATCGCCTGGCCGCCGTCGGTCTCCTGGCAGCAGTCGAACAGGTGCAGCGGCTCGGCGATCCAGCGGGAGGCCTGGTGCTCCTCGAGGGTGAGCGGCTTGCCGTGGAACCACGCTCTGGGGTTGTTCGCGGCGTGCTTGCGGGCGAGCACGGCGACCCGGCCGTAGTCCTCGCTGGTCGCGCCGTACTCGTGCATGTAGCGACGGGCGAACATCGCGGTGTGCTGGGCCGGGGTGAGCAGGCCGTACGGGTTGACCCAGGAGCGGTACTCGTTGTCCGAGGTGGCCTGGGTCTTCGCCGGCGGCGGCCCCTGCCCGAAGCGGACGCCGGAGCGCTCGTTGAAGGCGCGGTAGGCCACCACGACGTCGGCGACGCCGCTCGCGACGGCCATGGCGGCCTGCTGGACGGGGGCACAGGCGCCGCCACCGCCGTAGGGGATCCGGGAGAAGAACGTCAGCTCGGGGATGCCCAGGCTGCGGGCGACCATGTTCTCCGGGTTGGTCTCCATGGTGAAGGTCGTCATGCCGTCGACGTCGGCGGGGCTCAGGCCCGCGTCGGCCAGGGCGGCCGAGACCGCCTCGACGGCCAGTTGCAGCTCGCTGCGGCCGGAGTCCTTGGAGAACTCCGTCGCGCCGATGCCGACGATCGCGGTACGCCCCGACAGGAAGTTGGACGTCACGTCACTGCTCCGTTCCGCGGGGCAGGCGCACGGTCACCTCGGAGACGGCGTGCGCGCCCTTGCTGTTCGTGCCACGCACCGCGACGCGCACGGTGTCCTCCTCGACGCCGACAACCTCGCCGGTCAGCCGCATCACGTCACCCGGGAAGTTCGGCACCCCGAGGCGGGTGCTCAGGCGCACCATGCGCGCGGCGGGGCCGGCCCAGTCGGTGACGTAGCGGCCGACGAGCCCGTTGGTGTTGTTGATGCTCATGTAGGTGTCGGGGGTGCCGCGCCGCTCGGCCTGGGCCGGGTCGTGGTGCACGTCCTCGTAGTCGCGGGTCGCGAGGGCGCCGGCGACGATGAGGGTCCGGGTCAGCGGGATCTCGAGCTCCGGCAGCGTGTCGCCGACGCTCACCTGCGCGATGGTGATCTGCGTGCCGCTCACAGCTGCTCCCCCGCGTCGACAAGGTCCGCGAGCTGCTGCAGGTGCCAGGCCCCCGAGCCGGCGGTGTTGGCCAGCTGGGTGGTCCAGAGCATGTAGCGGTGGATCGGATAGGTGACGTCGGCGCCGATGCCGCCGTGCACGTGCTGCACGGTGCGCGCGACGCGGTCGCCCGCCTCGGCGGCCCAGTACTTCGCGACGTGCACGGCCGCGCGGGACGGCCGGTCGGTCGTCTCGCGCCAGAGCGCGTTGAGGTAGGTGACCTCCATCGCCTCGGTGTCGATGTGGCAGTCGGCGATCTGGTGGGCGACGGCCTGGAAGGTCGCGATCGGCACACCGAACTGCTCGCGCCCCGAGGTGTAGTCGGCGGCCTGGCGCACGGCGGCCTGGCTGACGCCGCTCTGCAGGGCGGCCACGGCGATCCAGACCTGGCGCAGCAGCCAGTCGAGCCGGTCCTCCCCCGGGCCCTCGGCGAGCGGCTCGGCGGTCGCGCCGTCGAGGTGCACGTCGGAGGCGAGCCCCCGGTCGGTGCGCTCGAAGGTGTCGCGGCGCACCCCCGCGCCGGCGGTCGGCACGAGGTAGAGCCCGACCGTGCCCTCCTCGTCGGTGGCCGGGACGACCATCGCGTCGGCGAGGTGCGCCGAGCGGACGCCGACGGCGGTGCCGCTCAGGGTGACCCCGGCACCGTCGGGCCCGGCGCCGGAGCGGGCGCGGACGCGGGCGCCGTACGGCCGGGCGTCGGCCAGGTCGTCGACGGCCACGGTGAGGACGGCGTCCCCGGCGGCGACGCGGGGCAGCCACTCGGCCTGCTGCTTGGCGTCGCCGTAGCGCACCAGCGGCAGGACGCCGCCGACGAGGGTCTCCCACAGCGGGACGGTGCCCAGCGTGCGGCCCTGCTCGACGAAGACCCCGGCGACCTCCCAGAGGCCCAGCCCGGCGCCGCCGTGTTCCTCGGGCACGAGCAGCCCGAGGACGCCGGAGGCGGCCAGGTCGCGGTACAGGACGCGGTCGAAGCGGTCCGGCCCGGCCTCGACGTCGAAGAGGCGCTGCGGGTCGCCGTTGCGGGAGAAGACGTCGCGCGCCAGGTCGTTGACCGTGACCTGGTCCTCGGCGAGCTGGAAGTCCATCAGTTCTCCTCTCCGGCGGGCTCCGATGCGGAGGTCGCGGCCCGGAAACGCGGCAGGGTGAGGTTCTCGTCGTAGGCGAGCCAGTCGACCTGCACGGGCATGCCGATCTCGACCTCGTCGGCGTTCCCGACGAAGTCGGCGACGAGGCGCGTGCCCTCCTCGAGGTCGACGAGCACGACGGTGAGCGGGTAGTCGTACCCGGGCGCCTTCGGGTGGTGGCTGACGACGTAGCTGTGCACCGTGCCCCGTCCGCTCGCCTCTACCTCGTGCCACGCGTACGAGTGGCAGGAGGGGCAGATCGGGCCGGGCGGGTGGCGCAGCGTGCCGCAGTCGGTGCAGGCCTGGATGACGAGGCGACGCTGTGCGGCGGCCTCGAACCAGAAGGCGTTGTCGCGCAGGACGAACGGCTTGTGCCGCAGCGCCGGGTCGGCGGCGGCCGGTGCCGGGGGCCTGGCGCGGGACGGGTCGAAGCGCAGGATGCGGAATCGCTGGCGGGCCACGACCTCGTCGTCCTGGTCGGTGTAGGTGCGCAGCGTCGTGATGAAGTGGCCGGTGCCCAGACCGGTGGTCTTGCGCGGGGAGACGTCCTCGATGACCGTCGTCATCTTGATCTCGTCGCCCAGGCGCAGTTCGCGCACGTACTCGTGCTCGTCGTTGGTCGCGACGACCCCGACGAAGCCGGCCTCGGCGAGGATCGCGAGCAGGCGGGCCATGGGGGTGTCCGCCGTGGCGCCGGCCGTGTGGGCCCGGTAGCCGACCATGAGCCAGGTGGACAGCATCGGCGGCGGGGCGACGACACCCTCGCGGCCGGTGGCCCGGGCGGCCCGCTCGTCGACGTAGACGGGGTTCTCGTCGCCCATCGCCTCGACGAAGTGGCGGATCATCGCCTGGTTGACGGCGTCCTGGGCGTGGCGGGTGGGCGTGGCCTCGAGGCCGACGAACTCGCGCAGGCGGGCGAGGAAGGCGTCCTCGTCGGTGGCGGCGGCCGGGGTCCGCGTCGTGGTGCTCATGCGGACCGTCCCTTCCTCGGCATGCCGAGGCCGGCGACCGCGATCATGTCGCGCAGCACCTCGTTGGTGCCGCCGCCGAAGGTGTTGATGTAGGAGCCGCGGGTGTAGGCCTCGAGCTGTCCACCGAGGACGGCGTCCGGGGCACCGGGCCGCCGGGTCGCGCGCGGCCCGACGACGGAGACGAGGTTGCGGCAGACCCGGTCGTGGGTCTCCGTGCCGTACACCTTGGCGACGGACGCGGCGGCGGGGGCCGGGTTCTGGCCCTCCCCGACGACGGCGATCTTCCAGTTCAGCAGGCGCATCGCGGTCAGCTCGGCGTAGTCGCGGGCCAACTCCGTGCGCACCCACGGCTTGTCGAGTACGCGGATCCCGTCGGCGTCGGGCTCGGCGGCCCACGCGGCGACGTCGGTCCACAGCTGCTCGGTACGCCCGCCCATGGCGGCCAGGCCCACCCGCTCGTGACCGAGCTGGCCGGTGACGAGGCGCCAGCCGCCGTTGACCTCGCCGACGAGGGCCTCGGGACCGACGCGTACGTCCTCGTAGTAGGAGGCGTTGGTGTGGGTGATTCCGCTGGTGGCGATCGGCGTGCAGCTGAAGCCGGGGTCCGAGGTCGGCACGATGAGGATGGTGATGCCCTTGTGCTTCGGGGCGGCGGGGTCGGTGCGCACGGCCATCCAGACGAAGTCGGCCTGGCTGACGCCGCTGGTGAAGACCTTCTGGCCGTTGACGACCCAGCCCCCCTCGGGCGTGGCCTCGGCCCTGGCCTTCAGCGAGGCGAGGTCGGTGCCGGAGCCCGGCTCGCTGTAGCCGATGGCGAAGATGACGTCGCCGGTGAGCATGCCCGGCAGGTAGGTGCGCTTCTGCTCCTCGGTGCCGTAGCGCATGAGCATCGGGCCGATGTTGTTGATGGTGACGAAGGGGAACGGCGCCTGGGCGCGGTTGATCTCGTCGAAGAGGATGTACTGGTCGAGCGCCGGGCGGCCCTGGCCGCCGTACTCCTTGGGCCACCCGAGCCCGAGCAGGCCGTCCCTGCCGATCTGACGGATGATCTCGCGGTAGGCCGGACGGTCCTCGTTGGTGCCGCCCAGCGCCTCGCGGACCTCGGGCGTGAGCAGGCGCGCGAAGTAGGCGCGCAGCTCCCGGCTCAGCTCTCGATGCTCCGGGGTGTACTCCAGGTACATGGGTGTCCTCTTCTCGGGGCGTGGGGCGCCCGTCGGCGGGCCGGGCGGGCCGGCGGGTCAGGTGGCCGGCAGGAGCGCGGTGCGCCCGTTGTCGGCGAACTGTTTCTCGAGGTCCTGGACGTCGGCCGCCGTGAGCGGGCGGTACGCGGTGGACGCGCCGTCGCGGACGTAGACGGGGTCGGTCGTGACCCAGGCGGCGCGGCGCAGGACCTGCTTGGCGACCTTGCTGTTGCCCGTGGTGGGGATCTCGGTGACGATCCGCACGAAGCGTGGCCGCCACTTGGTGCCGAGGTCGGCCTGCGCGTCGAGGAAGGCGGTGAACGCCTCGGGATCGAAGCTGGCGCCGTTACGCAGTTGGAGCGCGCACATGACCTGGTCGCCGGTGCGCGGGTCGGGCACGGCGAAGACGGGGGCGACCGCCACCCGGTCCCAGCGCTCGATGATCCGCTCGGCCGGTCCGGCGGCGAAGTTCTCGCTGTCGACGCGGATCCAGTCCGAGGAGCGGCCGGCGAAGTAGAAGTAGCCGTCGGCGTCGCGGTAGGCCAGGTCCCCGGACCAGAAGTCCTCGCCGCGGATGCGCTCGGCGGCGGCCTCGGGGTTCTTGTAGTAGCCCTCGAACCGGGCGGCCATGCCGACTCCGACGAGCTGGCCGATGGCCTCCTCGGCGTTGACGAGCCGTCCGGTCCCGTCGAGCCTGGCCGGCGGGCACTCCAGCCCGGTGGCCTCGTTCATGACCTTGATCTCGGCGCCGGCGACGGCCACGCCGAGCGCCTCGTCGGGCGTACCGGGGGTGCGGTTGATCCGCATGACGCCCTCGCTGGAGCCGTAGCCCTCGGAGACGACGGCGCCGAAGCGCCGGGTGAAGCGGGCGATGTCGGTGGCCGAGGCCTCGGTGCCGACGGCGCGACGCAGTGTGCTCGTCGCGTCGCGCGGGTCGACCGGCTGGGCCAGGACGTAGGCGAGGGCCCGTCCGACGTAGTTGAAGTAGGTGACGCCGTGCTCGTGCACGTCGCGTACGAAGCCGGACGCGGAGAACTTGCGGACCATGCAGATCGTCGCGCCGCAGACCATGGCGGGCCCGAGGTTGAGCATGACGGCGTTGCCGTGGAACAGCGGCATCGACAGGTAGCTGACCGAGTCGCGGGTCAGCTCGGTGCGGGCCAGCAGCGCCTCGGAGACCGCGGCGAGGCGCCCGTGCGAGCAGATGACCGCCTTCGGGGCCCCGGTCGAGCCCGAGGAGAACATGAGCAGCAGGTTGGCGCCGGGGTCGACCGCGTCGACGGGCACCGGCGCGCCGGCGTGCCGGGCCAGCCAGGCGGCGTACTCCGGGGAGTCGGTGTTGCGCACCTGCTCGGCGGGGATGCCCAGGTCGAGGCCGTCGACGAGACCGGCGAGGCGGTCCTCGGTGATGAGCAGGTCGCAGTCGGTGTGCCGCACGTCGTGGGCCAGCTCGGCGCCGCGTCGGGTCGGGTTGATCCCGACGACGGTGGCGCCGGACAGCGCCGCCGCGCAGATCCAGTACACGTGGTCGGGGGTGTTCTCCAGGAGCACCCCCAGGTGCAGCGGCCTGCCTTCGGGCCGGGGCACCTCGGCCAGGGCGGCGGCCCGGTCGGCGGCCTCCTGCACGACCTGGCCCCACGTGATGGTGCGGCCCTCGAAGAGGAGGCCCGGGTGGTCGTCACCCGTACGCCCGCGCACGATGTCGCCGAAGACGGCGGGCCCCGAGGTCCGGGCCACCGAAGTCTGAGTCGTCATTGACGTCGCTCCGTCTCGTTCGTCGTCGAATGCGGACCAGCGGCAACAAGCAAGCGCTTGGTCGAGATCGTAGGGTGGGGTGTGACGCAGGTCAAGGCCTGGACAGGGCTTCCCACGGGCTGGCCCCGGCGAGCGCCGAGCGCACCCGGTCGGTGTCCTCACCCCGGCGCCGGGGGGCCCGCGGGATCCCGGCGGGCGTCCGCGAGAAGCGGGGCACCGGGGCCGGCTGGGCGACCCCCTCGACCTCGACGACGGCGCGCCGGGCCCGCACCTGCGGGTGCCCGGCCGACTCGGCGACGTCCAGCACCGGGTGCACGCACGCGTCGACGCCCTCGAAGACGCCGGTCCACTCCTGCCGGGTACGCCCGGCGAAGACCGCCTCGATCCGCTCGGCCCAGCCGGCCCACCCCGACTCGTCGAACTGCCCCGGCCCGTCCTCCGGGTCGAGACCGAGAGTGAGCAGGAACGCCCGGTAGAACTTCGCCTCGATGGCCGCGACGGACATGAACCTGTCGTCGGCGGTGCGGTACACCCGGTAGAAGTGCGCCCCGCCGTCGAGGTAGTTCGTCCCGGGGGTGAGGTTCCAGGCGCCCCGCCCGAGCATCGAGCGGATGACGACGGTGAGCAGCCCGCTACCCTCGAGCATCGAGGAGTCCACGACCTGCCCACGCCCGGAGGAGACGCGTTCGTGCAGGGCGGCCAGGACGCCGAAGGCCAGCACCATGCCGCCGCCGGCGAAGTCGGCCAGGTACATCGGCGGCACGACGGGGCCGTGCCCGGGCAGGCCGATCGTGTCGAGCACCCCGGAGACGGCGATGTAGTTGAGGTCGTGCCCGGCGGCCGAGGCGAGGGGCCCGTCCTGGCCCCAGCCGGTCATCCGCGCCACGACGAGGCGCGGGTACCGCCCGGAGAGCTCGGCCGGGTCCAGGCCGAGACGTTCGAGCACCCCGGGACGGAACGGGTCGAGCAGCACGTCCGCGTCGGCGAGCAGCCGGTGCACGAGCGGCCGGTCGGCCTCCGACTTCAGGTCGAGCGTGACGGTCGTACGGCCGCGGTCGATCGCGTTGACCTGCGCGCGCTCCCGCCGGTCGGGCTCGCCGGGCGGGTCGACCCGCACGACCTGCGCACCGAGGTCGGCGAGCATCATCGTGGCGAACGGCACCGGCCCCTGCCCGCCGAGTTCGAGGACGCGCAGGCCGGCCAGCGGCCCCGCCGACCGCTGGCCGGGGGCGGCACTCACGCCTGCTCCCCGACACTCGCCGGGACCGGCGTGCGGGTCACGGCGCGGGGGTCCGTGCTCCACGTCCGCGGGGTCACGCCCTCCTCCCGCAGGACCCGCTTGAGGACCCGCCCGACGGCGTTCTTGGGCAGCTCGGCACGGACCTCGATGTGGGAGGGGACGGCGTACCGCGGGAGCCGCGGGTGCAGCCACTCGAAGAGCTCCGCGGGGTCGATCCGCGCGCCGGGCGCCGGCACGACCGTCACCTTGAGGTCGTCCTCGGCCAGCGGAGAGGGGACCGCGTGGACGGCGACCTCGCCGACGGCCGGGTGGGCCGCGACGATGCCCTCGATCTCGAAGCTGGAGATGTTCTCGCCGCCGCGGCGCAGGTAGTCCTTGCCCCGGTCGACGAAGTAGAGGTAGCCGTCCTCGTCGAGACGGCCGTAGTCACCGCAGTGGAACCACAGGCCCCGGAAGACCTCCAGGGTCTTCTCCGGCTGCCGCCAGTAGCCGTTGAACATGATCGCCGGGCGGGTGGGCCGGGCGACGATCTCGCCGACCGCGCCGACGGGCAGCGGGTTGTCGTGCTCGTCGACGATGCGCACCTCGAAGGAGTCGTTGACCTTGCCGGCCGCCCCGGCGCGGTAACCGCCGGGCGGGGTGAGCGTGATCAGGCTGGCCTCGGTCAGTCCGTACGCGCCCGAGCCGACCCGCTCGACGCCGAACCGCTCGGTCCAGCGGGCGGCGAGGTCGGCGGTGACCGGCGAGCCGGACACGACGCGCAACTGGCCGAAGGCCCTGCGGGCGGCCTCGGACTCGGGGGCACCGGCGATCATCGGCAGCATCGAGCCCATGAGCGCGGCCATCGTCGCGCGGGAGCGCAGGATCTCGTCCCAGAATCCGCTGACCGAGAAGCGCCGCGCGACGTCCATGGCCGAGCCGAGCTGGAGCGAGCCCATGACGTGCCCGACGGCGGCCATGTGGAACAGCGGCATCGCCGACCAGAGGACGTCACCGGGGTGCCGCTCGAGGTTCTCGCGCATCTGGCGGGCCATGTTCGCCACGTAGCCGTGGCTGACCAGGCACGCCTTGGACGGTCCGGTCGTGCCGGCCGTGTAGATGAGGTGGCTGGTGGCGTACGCGTCGAGGTCCGGGGTGGTCGTCACCGTCGGGCCCTCGGCGACGGCGGCGTCGAAGTCGACGACCTCGGTGGCCCAGGCGGGCACCGGGCCCGAGGAGGGCCGGCCGGTTTCGGGAGCGCCGACGAGGACCGGCGCCCGTAGCCCCGTGCCGGCGAGGGCGTCGTCGAGGACGGGCACGAACTCGTCCTCGACGATCATCGCGACCGGGTCGGCGTCGAGGACCTGGTGGGCCAGTACGGGGCCGCGGTTGCTCGTGTTGAGCGGGACGACGAAACCGCCGCGGAGCGTCGTCGCCCACCAGGCGAGCAGGGCCAGGCGGCCGTTGCGGGCGAGGACGACGACCCGGTCGCCGGGAGCCACGCGGTCGGCGAGGAACCCGGCGAGACGACGCGACGCGGCATCGAGCTCGGCCACGGTGAACGGGGTGCCGGCGAGGGTGAGGGCGAGGTCCGGCTGCTCGTCGAGCAGGCGGGACAGGGCGGGCAGGAGGGGGGTGGCGGCGGTGGGACGGGTCACTGGCTCTGGCTGCCTTTCTTCGGGCCGGCCGGTCGGTGTCCGACCGGCCGGCCGACGGGTGGGGAGCTGGCGCTCAGCCCTTCGTCATCGCGACGGTGCGCAGGTCGAACAGGCCGAGGTTGGTCCACGGCAGCTGCTCGGCCCCGACGACCTTCGGGGAGGCGATGGTGGCGCTGGTGAGGTTGCAGAGCGGGATGAACCACGCCTCGGTGAACAGCCGCTGCCACAGCTGGTGGTACTGCGTGGCGCGCTCCCCGACGCTGGAGCGGGGGTCGGCGGCCCTGGTCGCGATCGGGGCGATGGCCCCAGGGTCGGTGGCGAGCTTGTAGTTGCCGGTGAGGTAGTTGTCCACCGTGCCCGCCGGGTCGAGGCGCGGGTTGAAGGTGTTGGACACCTCCAGCTCGAAGTCGCCGGCGATGAAGCGGGCCTCGGTCTCGGAGTTCGGCGTCGGGTTGAGCTTCGCGTCGATGCCGGCCTGGGCCATGGCGGCCTGGATGGCGGTGGCGGGCTGCTCGGTGTTGGTGCCGGCGGAGAAGCTGATCGACACCTTGGCTCCGCCGGCCTCGGCGATCAGCGCCTTGGCCCTGGCCAGGTCGAACTCGTACGGGTAGGTCGCCGCCGGGTCCGCCCACGGGCTGTCCGGGTAGATGCTGCGGGTGGGCGTGCAGGTGTCGGCGAAGAGGGCGCGGATGGCGGCCGGGTCGACCGAGCGCGCGATGGCCTCCCGGACCCGCTTGTCCTTGAGGTCGCCCATGTCGGCGCGCAGCAGGATGCCGAGGACGTTGCGGAACGGGCGGGTGGTGACCTTGAGCTGGCCGGCCTCGCCGAGCTGGCGGGCCTGGACGACCTCGTTGGCCGAGGAGACGAAGCTGAGGTCGGTCTGACCGCTGATGACGCCGTTGAGGCGGGTCGCGCCCTCGGGGACGCGGGTGATCTCCATCCCGGCGAGGCGCCCGGCGTTCGGGTCCCAGTAGGTGCCTTCGGCGCGCTTGACGACGTACTTCTCGTTGGGCACGAACTCCGTGGCGACGTACGGGCCCGAGCCGGCGTTGCCGGGGGCGCGCTTGAGGTCGACGCCGTCGGCGATCGCCTTGGGCGAGACCATCATGCCGGCGGCGGTGGCCAGGGCCGAGGGGAGCACCGCGCCGGTGCCCGGCGTGAGGTTGAGGCGCACGGTGTGCGCGTCGACGACGGTGACGCCGGTGATGGCGGCGAGGTCCTGCTTGATGGTGCTCGTCGGCAGCGTCTGGCCGCGCTCGATGTTGACCTTGACGGCGGTCGCGTCGAAGGGCGTCCCGTCATGGAAGGAGACGTCGTCGCGCAGGGCGAGTTCGAGGTAGGAGCCGTCCTTGGCGTAGGTCCACGAGGTCGCCAGGCCGGGGACGATCCCGTCCCTGGCGTCGACCATGGTGAGCCGGTCGTAGATCAGCGTGAGGTAGGGGTAACCGCCGGGGGCCGGCTGGGCCGGGTCGAGGTTCTGGAAAGGGGACGAGGCCGTGACCCGCAGGACGGCGTCGGGGTCGATCTCCCCCGTGCCGGCGCCGGTGACGCCGGGGTCGCTGGTCGGAGTGCCGGAGCAGGCTCCGAGGGCGAGGGCGGCGAGCAGGCTGGTGGCGACGGCGAGGCGTCGGCGGTACGGGAGGCGGGACAAGGTGCTCCTTCCTGACCTGCGGCCCGAGCCGGGAGCGGCTCCGCGGCCGGTGCCCGGATGCCCGGGTGCCTGGGGCGCGCGGCCGGGGTGCCGGCGGGTCGTTCGGCAGTGGCCGTACGGGCGCGGTGGTCACGGTGGGTGGTGGTTGGCGTCGGCGGCGTGCTGCCCGCCTGGAGCTGCTCGGCGCGCGGCGCCCCCGCGAACCAACCAAGCGCTCGATTGGGACGGTAGGGGCAGGCTGCGGGCGCGTCAATGGGCCGACGCCCGCCGCGACCGACAACGGGACGCCACCTCGAGCCATCGGGACGACGGCGGGGCGCAAGTGTTGCCAGCGCGCCACCGGGTCGCTACAGTGCGATCAAGCAAGCGCTTGGTTGCCCTGACCGGCCGAAGGAGTCCGCCCGGTGGAAGCCACCCTCGCCACGGCACAGCCCCGCGATGCCGGCATCGACGCCGTCGCCTCGGCCACCCGCCGGCTCGTCGACGCGATCACCCGCGCGGGCGGGGCCATCGACGCCGAGGCCGACCGGATCGTGGCCGACCTCGACGGGCTCACCGCCCGGATCGACGCCCACGCCCCGGACCTCTCCGAGCGGATCGCGACGATGTGGCGCCAGCCCGGCCCGGGCCGCTTCGACCCCGCCGGCGGCACCGAGAACCCGCTGTCGCCGCCGGTGAGCCTCTGGGTCGAGCCGGACGGCTCGCTGCGCGGCGAGGTCACCCTGCGGCTGGCCTTCCAGGGCCCGCCGGGGCACGTGCACGGCGGCACCTCGGCCATGCTCATGGACCACGCCCTCGGCATCGCCAACGCCCGCGCCGGGTACGCCGCGGTGACCGTCGGGCTCGACGTCTCCTTCCGCGCGGCCATCCCGATCGGCTCGACGATCACGATCCTGGCCCGGCACGACGGGCGTGACGGGCGCAAGGTACGCAGCTCCGGCGAGCTGCGCGTCGGGGACCTCACGTGCGTCACGGCCGCGGGCACCTTCGTGCTCATGGACGACCCGTCGACGCGCGACAGGTTCCGACGAGACGCGAGGGAGCAGGGATGAGCACGAGTCCCGACCCGACCAGCGCCGCACCCGGTCCGCTCGCCGGCCGCGGAGCGCTCGTCATCGGCGGGGGCGGTGGCTTCGGCCGCGCCATCGCCGCCGCGCTGGCCGCCGACGGGGCCACAGTGACGATCATGGGGCGCACCGGGGCGACGCTGCGGGCGGCGGCCACGACGATCGCCGCAGCCGTTCCCGGGGCGCCGCCGGTACGGCTCAGCGTCGGCGACTCCGCCCTGGACCGGGACGTGGCCGCCGCCGTGCGCGCCGCCGACGAGACCCCGTTGGCAGCCGTCGTCACGACCGTCGGCGGCGGCACCTTCCGTCCCGTGCTCGCCCTCGACGCCGACACCCTCGAACACGACTTCCGGCGCAACGTCACGACGGCGCTGCACGCGATCCGGTACGGCGGACAGGCCCTGGCCGCGCGCGGTGGGGGCGCGATCGTGTGCACCTCGTCGAGCGCGGGCGGGCACTCCTTCCCGTTCATGCCGTCGTACTCGGTGAGCAAGGCCGCGCTCGAGGCGCTCGTCCGGGTCGCCGCCGACGAGCTCGGCCACCTCGCGGTACGGGTCAACGTCGTGCGCCCCGGCATCGTGGCCACCGACGGGAGGAACCCGGGCCTGCTGCTGGCCGACCCCGAGCTGGCCGCCGCGACCGTCGCCGAGAAGCCCCTGGCGCGGGTCGGGCGCGCCGAGGACGTCGCCGCCGCGGTCCGTTTCCTGTGCGGTCCCGAGTCCTCGTGGGTCACCGGCGCGTGCCTGCCGGTCGAGGGCGGTGCGCACCTGCGCCGCGCGCCCCGGCTGGAGAAGCTCGCCCGGATCGTCAGCGGCGACGAGGTCGTCGACGCCGCCCTGGCGGGCCGCGTCCCGTGACGGCGGCACAGGTGCCCGCCACCCGGATGGAGCTGGCCACGACACTGCCGGCCACGACCGCGCTGCGCGAGGTGCCCACGGTCGTGGCGCGCGTCGAACGGCTCGGCTTCGACACCGTGCACGTCCCCGAGACGACGCACGACTCCCTGGCGGTCGCCCTGCTCGCGGCCGAGCACACCAGCCGGATCACCGTGCGTACCAGCATGACGCTGGCCTTCCCCCGCAGCCCGATGGTGACCGCGTACGCCGCGTGGGACCTCGCGCGGTTCTCCGAGGGTCGCTTCCAGCTCGGGCTGGCCACCCAGGTACGCGGCAACATCGTCGGCCGCTTCTCGGTGCCGTGGGACCGGCCGGCCGAGAACCTGCGCGACTACCTCGCCTCGATCCGGGCGATCTTCGCCGCGTTCACGGCGAACGGGCCGCTGGAGCACGAGGGCAGCCACTACCGCTTCACCCGGCTCCAGCCCTACTTCAACCCCGGCCCGCTGCCGACCGCGGCCCCGGCGCTCTACACCGGCGGGGTCAACCGGCGGGTCTGCGAGGTGGCCGGCGAACTCGCCGACGGCTTCGTCACCCACGCGACGAACTCGCATCCGAGTCACCTGCGCACGGTCGTGCTCCCCGCGCTGCGCGCCGGGGCCGCGCGGGCCGGACGCGCCGGGATCCCGCGGGTCGTCGTCGTGTCCAAGTCGATCACCGGTCCGACGCCGGCCGCACTCGCCGCGAGCCGCGACTCCGCCCGCCAGGAGCTGGCGTTCCTCTTCTCCACCCCGGCCTACCGCACGACCCTGGACCGGCTCGGCCTGGGCCGGGTCGGCGAACGGCTCGCCGGGATGGCCGCCTCCGGGCGCTGGGCGGGGCTCGCCGACACCCTCGACGACGAGACCCTGGCCACGCTCATCCCGCACGGCACCTACGCCGAACTGCCGGGCGTGCTCGGGCAGGCCTACGGCGGGCTCGCCGACGGGCTCGGGCTCGGGCTGCCGCTCGACCCGGCGGACGACGAGGACTTCGGCGCGCTGCTCGAACGCCTCCGGCACATCCCGACGAGCGCCACGACCGGCGCCCCGCCCGCGACCGGCGGCCCCAGCGACACGGCCACCGGCGCGACGTGCGGCGGCGCCGGATCGGAGAACCTGCCATGACCGCACGCGTCGGCCTGCTCACCCCGGTCGTCGTCCAGCACCCCCGCACCGCAGCCGCCTGGGAGCGGGACGTCCTGGCCGGCCCCGACGTCGGCGGTACGCTGCTGGCCATCGCCCGCGCCGCCGACGACCTGGGCTACCACCACCTGACGTGCAGCGAGCACGTCGCGGTGCCCGCCCCGATCGCCGCCGAGCGGGGCGGGACCTACTTCGACCCCGTGGCCACGCTGTCGTTCCTCGCCTCGGCGACGCGCCGCGTCCGGCTCGCGACGAACGTCGTCGTCATCGGCTACCACCACCCGCTGGCCCTCGCCAAGACCTACGGCACCCTCGACCTGCTCAGCGGCGGGCGCGTCGTCCTCGGCGTCGGGGTCGGCAGCCTCGAAGAGGAGTTCGACCTGCTCGGCGCCGAGTTCGCCGGGCGCGGCGCGGTCGCGGACGAGGCGATCGCGGCCCTGCGCGCCGCGTGGGGCAGGGCCGTGCCGCACCACGAGGGGCCCCGGTTCACGTTCACCGACTTCGTCGTCGAACCGCACGCGCCGCGCACCACGGTGCCGCTGTGGTTCGGCGGGCGCACCCGCCGCTCGCTGCGCCGCGCCGTCGCGTACGGCACCGGGTGGGCGCCGTTCGGCCTCGGGCCGCAGGACCTGACCCGGCTGTGGAACTCCGTGGAGCGCCCGGACGACTTCGACCTCGTGCTGCAGATCCCGCCGCTGGACCCGCTCGGGGACCCGGACGGCGCCCGCGAGCACCTGCGCACGGCCGATGCCGTCGGAGCGACCGCGGTCAACGCGAGCCTCGTGGCCACCTCGGCGGCCCACCACCTCGCGCAGATGGCCGCGCTGCGCGAACTCACCCCGGAACGCTTCGAGACGACCGCGGCCACGACCTGACCGGCCACCGGCCGGATCGGCCCGCGAGGAGCCCACTCGGAAGGAACCCACCATGACCGACTCGCAGCCCGACCGGCTCGCCCGACTCGAAGCACGCCTCGAACAGGCCGAACGGCGCCTCGCCGCCGCCGAGGACCAGCTCGCCCTGTGGCGGATCGTCGCCGGCTACGGCCCCGCCGTGGACAGCGGCTCAGCCGAGGTCACCGCCCGGATGTGGACCGAGGAGGGCGTGTACGACACCTACCCGGTCGTGCTCGACGGCCGGGACGCGCTGCGCGCCATGGTGACCGGCGAGCGGCACCAGGCCCTGATCCACTCTGGCGCCGCCCACCTCATGGGCCTGCCGCACATCGTCGTCGACGGCGACCGGGCCGTCGTGACGAACTACTCGCAGCTCGTGCTCCACACTCCCGACGAGGACGGCTACCGGATCTGGCGCACCGGCTCCAACCGGTGGGAGTTCACCCGCACCGACGAGGGCTGGAAGGTGACCCACCGCTGGAACCGCCAGCTCGACGGCACCGACGAGGGCCGCGACATCCTCGCCCGCGCCGTCGAGTCCGAGGCCTGAGCCCGTACGCCTCGGCCGCAGCGCCCCGGCCCGGGACCCCCCGCGTGGGGTCCGGCAGACCCGGTCAGGCCTCGTTGGGCATGTTCGACCAGCCCTTGCGGTCGACCCGTGCGTACCAGCCCGAGGCGGCCAGGGTCCCGCCGTCGACGGGGATGGTGTGCCCGGTGACGAAGCGGGCGTCGTCGCTGGCGAGGAACTCGACGACGGCGGCGTAGTCGTCGGGCTCGCCGAAGCGCCCGACGGGGATCCACGTGCGGACGAGCTCCGGGTCGCGTCCGCGCAGCATCGCCGCGGCCGGCGTCTGGGGCGTGTCGGCGAGGTCGGGCGCGATCGCGTTGACCCGCACCCCGTGGCCGGCGACCTCGACGGCGAGGCTCCTGGTGAAGGCGCTGACCCCGGCGTTGTAGGCGGAGTACGGGGCGCACGCCGGGATGCCCCGGAATGCCTCGACCGTCGAGTTGTTGACGATGGCGCCACGGCCCCGCTCGACCATGCCGGGCAGCAGCGCGTGGGTCATCGCGAGCACGTGCCACAGGTTGACCTCGTAGAGCGCCTGCCACTGCTGCGGGGTGGAGTGCAGGAAGGTCCTTGAGGCCGGGCGGAAGTCGCCGACGTTGTTGACGAGCACGTCGACCCGCCCCGAGTCGAGGGCCGACGCGGCGGCGACCGCGGCGGCGACACCGTCGGCGGTGCGTACGTCGGCGAGGACGACCTCGACCTCGCCGCCGGCGCCACGGATGTCGGCGGCGGTGTCGACGGCGGCCTCCCCGTCGATGTCGACGAGGACGACGCGGGCACCCGCGGCGGCGAGCCGGCGGGAGATGCCGCCGCCGATCCCGAGGGCGCCGCCGGTGACGACCGCGATCTGGTCCGCGAGCCTGTGGGTGGCGCTCATCCGCCGGTCCCTTCCCCGTCGCTCCTGGTCGCCGGGACGCGGTGGCGTTCAATCCAGTCGATGGTCACCGCGCGGCGCGTGAAGGCCCATCCGTCGTCGGTGCGTGCGTACTCGTCGTCGTAGTGCAGGAACCAGACCAGGTCGGAGGGCCCTTCGCGACCGGGCAGCAGGTGGTGGGCCGTGCCGCGGACCCGGCCACGGGCCCCGGTCGACGTCGGCAGGTAGCGGGCCCCGGCCACGACGTGGGTCGTCGCCAGGGTGCCGGCGAGTGCCCCGAGCGCGGCCACGACGGCGGGGCGGCCGACGTGGGACACGTGGGGGTCGAGGTGCGCCGGCGGATCGGGGACGACGAGGACGCCGTCGGGGACGAAGAGCGCGCCGACCGCGGCGGCGTCCCGGTCGTCGGCGGCCGCCGCATACGTCTCGGAGAGTAGGCGCAGCGCGGCGAGGTCGGCCGCGTCGAGGCCGGTCACGACCTGGGAGCGGTCGCCGCGCGCACGACCTCGACGAGCTCGGCGGCGGCACGCTCGCAGTCCCCGCGGGTGTAGCCGAGCAGGGCGGTCTCGGCCGGATCCGGTTCGTAGGCGAGGACGTTGCCCCGGCCCTGGACGATCATCGAGTCGGGCATGAAGGGGTGCGGCTCGTCGCGCTCGGCGATGGTGCGGTTGCCCCCGGCCGCGTCGACGAGCAGCTGGAAGAACTGCGCGAACGTGAGGTTGGCGTCACCGACGAGGTACGCCGCGCCCGCCGTGCCGCGGTCGAGCGCGCCGCCGATCGCCTCGGCCAGGGACCGGGCCGACAGGTAGTTCGTGCCGCCGGCCGGTGCGTGGTCGGGAATCTGCGGCTCGTTGCCGGCGGCCCAGGACACCATGCGGCGGTAGCGCTTGGCCGTGATGCCGGGGATGGCACCGATGATCGAGGGTGGGTTGAGGGTGCAGACCGTGAAGGAGGTGTCAGCCAGCGCCCGGGCTCCCTCGTCGGCGTCGCGGCGGGCGGCGACGTAGGCGTGGGAGTCGGCCAGGTCGGGTCGCAGGTGGTGGTAGTAGCTGCCGACCTGGACGAAGCGGGAGACACCCGCGCTCTTGGCGAGCGCCGCGAAGGCCGGCACTCCCCCGCTCTGGGTCTCCTTCCAGAACTGGGTCTCGTCCACGTCGCGGGGCAGATGGCGTACGTCCTGGCCCGCGGCGAAGACGACCGCGTCGAAGGGGGCCAGGTCCTTTCGGGTGAAGGTCTGGCGGGTGTAGTCCCCGACCAGGACAGGCAGGTCGGCGACGGGCGAGTCCGCGTCGACCGTCCCCCGGGCGGCGACGGTGACGTCGTCTCCCCTGTCCCGCAGGTGGAGGGCGGTGTGGGCCCCGATCATGCCGGTTCCACCGACGACGAGCACCTTCATCGTGAGGTCTCCTTGCGTAGTGAGGCGACTCCCGGCGCGCGTCTGGGAGCCCGCATGACAGCCGAGCTTACCAACCAAGCGATAGGTTGGTTAGGGTGAGAGTTCGCTCGACTTGACATCGGCAGCAGGGCAACCGTCCAACGCCGAAGTGCGGGCGCTCAGGCGACGGCCGGTGTGACCGCCGATGCCCTGAAGGTGCGGGACGGTGTCTGCGCTGTTTCGGCGTAGGTTCACCGGGTGACCGTGTACGACATCGCCGCCAAACTGCCGTCCATCGAGGTGCTGCGGGACCGCTGTAAGGCACTCGCCGTGCTGGAGTGCATCGTCGACGGTGGGGAGCCCTACTACGCCTACACCCGCGCCTGGGGTGACGACGAGGCGGCACTGATGAGCAACGGCAGCGGCGACGAGTGGGCGGTCGTGTTCACCGCCGACGGCGCGTTCATTCGCGCGCTCGACCACGAGTCGGCGATGACGCCGTACCGCGATCCGGACCACGAGCTATGGCCCGGACTGCTCGACGGCATCCCGGCGGTGTTCCGTCCGCAGATCGAGGAACCAGCGTTCGGCGACGAGGAGGGACAGTTCCTCGCCACCGCTGTGATCTGGCGACTCTCCGACGACGACCGCTGGCACGCCGGCGAGGGCATCACGTTCCCCCCGGCCCGCGGACCGAACGACACCGACCCGGACGGCTCTGGCCGGCTCGGAATCCTGCTCGACGACATCGTCGACCGGTACGTCACGTTCGCCGAGGACCACTACGAGATCGAGGTGGACCCGACGGCGATCGAGCACGTCGTCGCGCACCGCCCGATCACTGACGTCGTCGTGCAGGCTTTGAACCCGCAAGCAACCGTTGCCGGGCTGCACGAGGACATCGCCGCGATTGGATACCCGATCGCGGGAGCGTGACGTCAGGCCCACACCTGGATCGCCTCGGCAGCACGTGGGTCACCCATCGGCTGTGCCGCATCTGGTCGCCCGTCGATTCCTGGAACTATCTGATGCCGTCGAGCAGTTCGTCCCAGAGGCTCTCCGCAGCCTGGCGAACCTCTGGGTTGAGGTTGCGGTGCACAATCCACTTCGCATCACCCAAGCGCACGCCGGTCGCGTCTGCAACGGCCTTGATTGCAGAGATCGGGGAATCGGTGCGCCGAAGCAACTCCTTGGCCACCTGATCCCCGTCGGCGCCGGATGCCAGCATCGTCCGTGCCATCTCCGTCAGGAGTCGGATCCGCTCCGCCCTCTCCGCCCTATCGGTCACGAAGGGAGCGTATCGCCGGACCGTTCCGGTGCCTGCGTTGCTCTCCGTACTGCGACCGTCTCTGGTGGGGTAGGGGGTCGCGTGCTCAGCGGCAGATCCGGATGGCCGCCGAGTTGGCAATTACCCGAACTTCGTCCATTGCCCTTCAGAAATCACTTCGACGGAGCCGTCGACGACCTTGATGGCCGTCTGTTCGTCGATGGCGTAGGCCGGGACGCCGATGTCGGCCGCCCACCGCTCGGCGTCGGCCAGGGTGTTCGTGGGAAAGAGGTCCAGGTGCGGGAAGATCGAGAAGTCGACGACTCCCAAAGCTCGGTCGTCCGGCGCCGATGGCCATTCGACGAAGTACGACCCGATCCGGGGTGTCATGACCATGCTTCCCGCGCTCACCCCCACCCAGACGGTGTCGGGCAGCGAGGGCAGCAGTTCAGCCAGCCCGGACTCTCGCATCCAGTGACACAGGTACGTCGCGTCGCCACCGTCGACCAGCAGCACGTCGGTCTCCCGGACCCAGGGAATCCACCGCTCTGCGCCGATACTGGGCAGCGCCGTGAGTTCGAGGACCCCGAGCGAAGCCCAGCCCAGGCCGGACAGGTGCCGCCGACCGGAAGCGGGGTCGGCGGCCACGAAGCCCTGCACCGATGCCGGTCCGCACATCGGGTGACCCCACTGTGCTGTCGGGACGCAGAGGGCCCGGCACTCGGAGACCGGCTTACCGAGAAGCTGTACGAGCGCCGAGTGGATGCTCGGGTTCGTCACACCGCCGGACGTGAGCAGGAGCTTCAAGGTACCTCCAAAGTCGTGAGTGACCTCGGCGTCTGGCCACGCGGCCGGTGGGCGTGGGAGAGACGGTGGCTGTCGGGAGAATCGGTAGTCGAACGCGCTCGATGGTCAGGCAGACCGGACCGGGACACATCGTAGGCCGAACGCCTGTCTCCGGACGCCCGTCGGATTGCTGCGCGAATACCGCATCCGGTCCTACCTCGCACAGCGCATGCTCCTGACCGATGCGCGTCGGAGGTCCTGTCGCGACGACCGCTCATCGGCTACTTGCTGGTCACCCTGAGATTCGCCGGCTTCGCCGTCGAGGACGACGCGGGCGACCGGTGGACGCTCGCGATCGACCCGGCCCGGCCGCCGGCGGCGCGGGCACACCCGGTGCGGGTGGTGACGGCGTGAGCGGGCACAGCGGACGGATCATCAGGCGCGGCGAAGGGAAGCATGAAGCGGAACCGTCGGGGTGGTCGGCGCCGGCACGATGGGGCTCGGCATCGCCCAGTGCCTGGCTCAGGGCGGTCACGACGTGGTCGTGGCAGACCCGGCGCTCGGGTCGGCGACCGGGGTGGCGGCGGCGGTGGAACGGCTGCGTACCGGGCTGCGGCAGGCCCGGCTGCTGGCCCCGCAGCGCGCGGGCGAGCCGGTGGCCCGGGTGGTCGAGCGGATCAGCTGGACCGACCGGACCGCCGCGCTCGACCGGGCCGGGTACGTGGTCGAGTGCGCACCGGAACGCATCCCGCTCAAGGAACGGATCTTCGGCGAGCTGGACGCCGCCTGTCCACCGACGACGGTGCTCGCGTCGGTCACCTCCGCCGTCCCCATCGACCGGCTCGCCGCCAGCACCCGCCGGCCGGACCGGGGGGTCGGGACGCACTTCATGAACCCGGCGCCCCTGAGGGACAGCGTCGAGGTGGTGCGGGCGCCACGGACCAGCGCGGACACCCTCCAGCGCACCCTCGACCTGCTCGCCACGATCGGCAAGACCGGCATCGTGGTCGCCGACGGACCGGGCGCACACGGCGGGAGTTGGTGGACGCAGGCCGGTACGGGCGCAAGAGCGGCAGCGGTTTCCACACCTACCCGCAGCCGGCCGCGACCGCCGCCACCTGACCACCGCCGACCACCGCGCCCAGCACCCGCACGGCTGCCCGGGTCAGCCTGGGGTGAGGACGCAGAACTCGTTGCCTTCCGGGTCGGCGAGGACCGTCCACGGGACATCGCGGTCCAGGTCGACGGCGGTGGCGCCGAGATTCCGCAGTCTGGCCGCCTCGGCCTCCAGGTCGTCACCCGGGTACGGGCGGACGTCGAGGTGGACGCGGTTCCACCCGGTCTTCACGTCGGGCGTACGGATGAACTCCAGGTACGGGCCGACGCCCTTGGCGGAGCGCAGCACCGCCCTGCGGTCGGTCACCTCGTGCACGGCCCAGTCCATCGCCTCGCCCCAGAAACGGGCCATGGCTCGCGGATCCGCGCAGTCGACCACCACCGCGGCGATCGGTCCGGTGTCGCAGTGGAGCGGTCGGGGGTCCAGCACACAGAACTCGTTGCCCTCCGGGTCGGCCATGACCGTCCACGGGACGTCGCCCTGGCCGACGTCGGCGGGTGTCGCGCCGAGTTCCCTGAGGTGCGCGACCACTTCCGCCTGGTGGGCCGCCGAGGTGGTGGCGAGGTCGACGTGCACGCGGTTCTTCACCGTCTTGGGTTCCGGGGAGACGATGAGGTCGATGCAGACCGCGACGGGGTCGGGGTAGACGAAGCCCTCGGGTTCGAGGTTGGTCACGCCGGGCCCCTCGCTGGAGACTCCCCAGCCGAGCGCCTCCGCCCAGAAGCCGCCAAGCGCGGAGTCGTCCCGGGCCTTCATGTTGATCTGCACGAGCCGCGTCGCCACGTCGGCAATGCTAGATCCCGTCGAGTGCCGGCTGGCGCACACCTCCTAGAGCGTCCTAGGACAATGGTTTCCCGGCGAAGTCCCGGGCCGGTCAGGAGCGCCGGCGGGCGTTGAGCCGGGCGGCCTGGCGCGTCAGGTGATCCCGTTCGGCGAGGTTGGGCGCCTTCCGGGCCGCTTCGGCGTACAGCCGTGCCGCCGTCGCCAGGTCACCGTCGCGCTCGTGGAGGTACGCCGCCACCGCCGCGTGGCGGGGCAGCGAGTCGTCCAGCGCCGCGAGCGCCGCCAGGCCGGCGCGCGGTCCGTCGGCCTCGCCGACGGCCACCGCGCGGTTGAGCCGGACGACCGGGCTGTCGGTCAGGCGCACGAGCTCGTCGTACCACTCGACGATCTGCACCCAGTCGGTCTCCCCGGCGGTGGGCGCGTCGGCGTGCAGCGCCGCGACGGCTGCCTGGGCCTGGAACTCGCCCAGCCGGTCGCGGGCGAGGGCGGCCTGGAGGATCTCGACGCCCTCGGCGATCGACGTGGTGTCCCACCGGCCGCGGTCCTGCTCGGCGAGCGGCACCAGGCTGCCGTCGGGCGCGGTCCGCGCGGCGCGCCGGGCGTGGTGCAACAGCATGAGGGCGAGCAGCCCCGCCACCTCGGGGTGGTCGATCGCGGCCGCGAGCTGCCGGGTGAGCCGGATGGCCTCGGCGGCGAGGTCGACATCGCCGGAGTAGCCCTCGTTGAAGACCAGGTACAGGACGCGCAGTACGGTCGCGACGTCGCCGGGCTGGTTGAACCGCACGCCGGAGACGGTGCGCTTGGCCCGGCTGATGCGTTGCGCCATGGTCGCCTCGGGCACCAGGTACGCCTGGGCGATCTGGCGGGTGGTCAACCCGCCGACGGCACGCAGCGTGAGCGCGACCGCCGACGCCGGCGTCAGCGACGGGTGGGCGCACAGGAAGTAGAGCTGGAGCGTGTCGTCCACGGTGGGCGTGGGCCCGGGCGCGGGCTCCTCGTCGACAAGGTCCTCCCGCCGACGGCGGGCGGCGTCCGCCCGGGTCGCGTCGAGGAACCGACGCCAGGCCACGGTGACCAGCCAGGCCTTCGCATCGCGCGGCGGGTCGGCCGGCCAGGTGCGCACCGCCTCGACCAGCGCATCCTGTACGGCGTCCTCGGCCGCCGCGAAGTCGGCTCCGCGGCGGACGAGGACCCCGAGCACGCCGGGCGTGAGGCTCCGGAGCAGGGTCTCCTGCATCAGGTCACTCCGTGATGGTGGGCGGCGCGGTCAGGAACGGGCGCAGCTCGAGCCACTCGTGGATCGGCTTCCCGCCCGCCCCGGGAGCGGCCGAGAGCTCCCCGGCCAGCTCGACGGCGCGCTCGTAGCTGTCGACGTCGATCACCATCCAGCCGGCGATCAGGTCCTTGGTCTCGGCGAACGGGCCGTCGGTGACCGGCGGGCGCCCCTCACCGTCGTACCGGACGAACGTCCCCTCGGGGGCGAGCGCCTGACCGTCGACGAACTCGCCGGTCCCCTCGAGCCGGGTCGCGAAGTCCTGCATGTACTGCACGTGTGCCGAGATCTCCTCCGGCGTCCACTGGTCCATGGGTACGTCGTTGACCCCGGCCGGTGCGCCCCGGTAGTGCTTGAGCAGCAGGTACTTGGCCATCGTGTTTCCCCTCTCGGTGCGGGTGCGAACCCATTCTGATCGCGTCCACCACGGGGACGGAGCCGCTCCCGGGCTCTCGACATCGCCGTCCGGATATTCCTGGTCGATCTCGTACCGGTCCCGTCGGAGGAGTCTTGCGCGGGCGTCACGCGGAAACTATGTTATCGATAACATCGATGTTTCCCCATGGCTTGTCTGGACGGTCGCGCGGCCGTTCCGACCGCCGCGCCCGTGGCACGCACCCACCCGTCCCGCACCTCTCCCCCGAGGTCACGCCCGCTCCGGCGACGGCGTGCCGGCGGGCCCTTCGGCCGGCCGGACCGCTCGCCGACGGCTGGCCCGTTCCGACTCGGCCGTCCCACGACCAGGAAGAACCGCGACGTAAGGGCTTTCGCGGCGCCGGCCCGCCAACCGCCGCTCCCCCCGCCACCATCGAGAAAGGCCACCCGCATGGCCCTGACCCGACGAGCCTTCACCCTCGGTGCGGTCGCCACCGGCGCGTCCACCGCCGCCGGCCTGACGCTCGCCCCCCGGGCGGCCTCGGCTGCGACCTACACCGGCTACGTGATGACCTACTTCACCGAGTCGCCGAACTTCGTCGGGGCGGACTACGGCCTGCATCTCGCCGTCAGCCGCGACGGCCTGAACTGGACCCCGCTCAACCAGAACAACCCGGTGGTCACCCCGACGGCCGGCCAACTGGGGCTTCGCGACCCGTTCATCTTCCGCAAGCAGGACGGCACGTTCATCGTGATCGCCACCGACCTGCGCGGCACGGACTTCGGCGTCATCAGCCAGTACCTGCACGTGTGGGACTCGACGAACCTGACGAGCTTCACCGGGTACCGGCGGCTGCGGATGCACACCTACGACGCGCATACCTGGGCGCCGACGGTCTTCTGGGACGCCAACCGCGGGCAGTACGGCATCGTCTATTCCTGCAACACCAGCAGCGGGGACGTCTTCCTGGTCAACCACACGTCCGACTTCCACTCGGTCGGCTCCCCGCAGGTCCTCTTCAGCCCCGGATTCGGCGTCCTGGACGGCGACATCGTGGTCGACGGGGGCGTCACGTACCTGTACTACAAGAACCTCGCCAACGGGAACCTGTACGGCGCCCGCTCGTCGACCGGCGCCCCGAACAGCTTCACCACCTACACCGGCGGCCTGCGGCAGGGCGACGCGATGGAGGCCCCGTTGCTGGTCAAGCGCAACGACGGCAACGGCTGGTACCTGTGGGGCGACTCCTTCGCCCCGGTGAACGCCGACTACTACGCCTGGTCCAGCGGCAACATCACCGCCAACGCGTGGACCACGCTGAACCAGCGCGACTACACCCCGCCGCTGAACGGCAAGCACGGCTCGATCCTCGGCATCACCGAGGCCGAGTACGCCGGCGCGATCAGCCGGTGGGGCACCCCGAACTGGGTCCGGCTGAAGTCCGCCAACTTCCCGGACCGGTTCGTGCGGCACCTCGACAACGTCGGGCGTCTCGACGCGTACCCCTTCGATCCGTACCAGGACCAGCTGTGGCGGCTGGTGCCCGGCCTGGCCGACCCCGCCGGGGTGTCGTTCGAGTCGGTGAACCGTCCCGGCAACTTCCTGCGCCACAGCGGCTACGCGATCCGGCTCGAACCGAACAACGACACCGCCACGTTCCGCGCCGACGCGACGTTCCACCGCACGCCGGGCCTGGCCGACTCCTCGTGGACGTCGTTGCGCTCCCACAACTTCCCGGACCGCTACCTCCGGCACTCCGGCTACCTGCTGCGCATCGACCCGCTGAGCGCCTCCTCCAGCGTCACCGACCGGCAGGACGCCACCTTCCGGATCACGCCGTAGCACCCCGACCGCCGCACCCGGAGGCCCCGATGCCCACTCCCTTCCTCAACCGTCGACTCCTGCTCAGGTCCGCCGGCGTGGTCGCCGTCGCCAGCACCGGCGGGTCCGCCCTCGGCGCCGTCGCCGGCGGCGGCGCGGCCCACGCCGCCCTGCCCCCGGCCCGGCCCGACATCGGCGTCTCCGCCCACGCGTTCGAGCCCGGCCAGGTCCGGCTGTCCGCGAGCCGCTGGCAGGAGAACCAGAGCCGGACGCTCAGCTACCTGCGGTTCGTCGACGTCGACCGGCTGCTCTACAACTTCCGCGTCAACCACCGCCTCTCCACGGCCGGCGCCGCGCCGACCGGCGGCTGGGACGCCCCGACGTTCCCGTTCCGCACCCACGTGCAGGGGCACTTCCTGACCGCCTGGGCCCACGCCTGGGCGGTGCTCGGGGACACCACCTGCCGGGACAAGGCGAACCGTATGGTGGCGGAGCTGGCGAAGTGCCAGGCCAACAACGCGGCCGCCGGCTTCACCGCCGGATACCTGTCCGGCTTCCCGGAGTCCGACTTCACCGCGCTGGAGGCGCGCACGCTGAGCAACGGCAACGTGCCGTACTACTGCGTCCACAAGACGCTCGCCGGGCTGCTCGACGTCTGGCGCCTCGTCGGCAACACCCAGGCCCGCGACGTGCTGCTGGCGCTCGCCGGCTGGGTCGACTGGCGCACCGCCCGGCTCACCACCGCCCAGACGCAGGCCATGCTGGGCACCGAGTTCGGCGGCATGAACGCGGTCCTGACCGACCTGTACCAGCAGACCGGCACCGCCCGGTGGCTCACCGCCGCCCAGCGGTTCGACCACACCGCCGTGTTCAACCCCCTCGCCGCCAACTCCGACCAGCTCAACGGGCTGCACGCCAACACGCAGGTGCCGAAGTGGATCGGCGCGGCCCGGGAGTTCAAGGCCACCGGCACCACCCGGTACCGGGACATCGCCAGCAACGCCTGGAACATCACCGTCGACGCGCACAGCTACGTGATCGGCGGCAACAGCCAGGCCGAGCACTTCCGCGCCCCGAACGCCATCGCCGGGTACCTGCGCACCGACACCTGCGAGGCGTGCAACACCTACAACATGCTGAAGCTGACGCGGGAGCTGTGGCTGCTGGACCCGAACCGGGCCGCCTACTTCGACTTCTACGAGCGGGCGCTGCTCAACCACATGATCGGCCAGCAGAACCCGGCCGACGACCACGGCCACGTCACCTACTTCACGCCGCTGAACCCGGGCGGCCGGCGCGGGGTCGGTCCGGCGTGGGGCGGGGGCACCTGGAGCACGGACTACGGCTCGTTCTGGTGCTGCCAGGGCACCGGTCTGGAAACCAACACCACGCTGGCGGACTCCATCTACTTCCACGACGGCACCACGTTGACGGTGAACCTGTTCATGCCATCGGTGCTCACCTGGACGCAGCGCGGGATCACGGTCACCCAGAGCACCTCGTACCCGGTCAGCGACACCACCACCCTGACCGTCACCGGCCCAGCCGGCGGAGCGTGGACGATGCGGATCCGGATCCCCGGATGGACCCGCGGTGCCAGCGTCAGCGTCAACGGCACGCCGCAGAACATCGCCACGACCCCCGGCAGCTACGCCAGCCTCACCCGCCCCTGGGCCTCCGGCGACGTGGTCACGATCCGGCTGCCGATGCGGGTCGTCATGTCGGCCGCCAACGACAACGCCGCGGTGCAGGCGATCACGTACGGTCCGGTGGTGCTGTCCGGCAACTACGGCAACACCGCCCTGAGCGGGCTGCCCGCGCTGAACACCGGCTCGATCACGCGGACCAGCACCAGCGCCCTCGCGTTCACCGCCGTCGCCAACGGCGCCCCGGTCGCCCTCGGGCCGTTCCACGACGCGCACGGGCACAACTACACCGTCTACTGGAGCGTTGCCGGCAACGGCGGCGGCGACGCGAGCTTCCGCCTGGTCAACGCGGCCAGCGGCCTGGTGCTCGGCATCCGGGACATGTCCACCGCCGACGGCGGCCCCGCCCTCCAGTGGGGCGACACCGGCACCGCCGACCACGACTGGCAGCTCCTGCCCGGCGGGTCGACGGTCCGGCTGCGCAATGTCCACAGCGGCAAGGTGCTCGGCGTGGAGAACATGTCCACGGCCGACGACGCCCGCATCGTCCAGTGGGCCGACAACGGCACCGCCGACCACGACTGGACGCCCGTCGACGTGGGCGACGGCACGCACAAGCTACGCAACGCGCACACCGGCAAGCTGCTCGCCATCTCCGGCGCCGCCACCACCCAGGGCGCCCAGGCGGTGCAGGACCAGGACAACGGCAGCCCGGACAACCAGTGGCGGTTCGTGCCCAACGGCGCCCGCCGGATCCAGAACCTCGCCAGCGGGCTCGTGCTCGGTGTACGGGACATGTCCACCGCCGACGGCGGCCTCGTCATCCAGTGGGGCGACACCGGCACCGCCGACCACCTGTGGACCGCGATCGTGGACACCGGCGGCTACCTGCGGCTGCGCAACTCGCACAGCGGCAAGGTGCTCGGGGTCGAGGGCGGTGCCAGCGCTGCCGGCGCCCGGATCGTGCAGTGGGCCGACAACGGCGCGAACGACCACCGGTGGCGGCTGCGGTACGGCGGCAACGGCTACTTCCGCGTCCAGTGCGCCAACGGCGGCCGGGTCCTCGGCGTGAGCGGCGGCTCCGGCAGCCAGGGCGCGCAGATCGTCCTCGGCACCGACAGTGGGGCCGCCGACCAGCGTTGGCGGTTCGTCTGAACCGCGTCGCGGGGACCTCCACCCGGTCCTAACGGCGCGGTGGCGCTCCGACGCTGCGACGGGCAACCAGACTCGGTGCGACCGTCTGCCGCAGCGGGCCGGCGACCTGCGACGACTCGATCTGGGCGAGCAGCAGGTCCAGGCTTGCTCGGGCGACCGCGGCGAAGTCGGGCCGCACGGTGGTCAGCGGCGGGATGAAGTACGCCGCCTCCGGCACGTCGTCGAAGCCGACCACGCTGATGTCGTCCGGCACCCGCAGGCCGTGCTCGTGCAGCGCCCGCAGGACGCCCAGCGCCAGGTGGTCGTTGGCGGTGAACACCGCGGTGACCTCCGGTATCCGGGCGAGCATCTGCCCGCACCGGTAGCCTGCCGCCGCGGACCAGTCCGCCGGGATCAACGGCGGCGCCTCGGCACCGGCCGACCGCAGGGCCTCCCGCCACCCCTCGATCCGGCCCGCGCTGTCGAACCAGTCCGGCGGGCCGGACACGTGCCAGACCGTCCGGTGCCCGGCGTCGAGGAGGTGCTGCGTGGCGGCCCGGGCACCGGCGACCTGGTCGACCGTCACCAGCGGGATCGGCCGCCGCGGGTCGCCGTCGACGGTGACCAGCGGAACGTCCTTCGGGAGCCGTTCGAGCGCCTCCCCCGCCGACTCGACGGGCGCGATCACCACGATGCCGGCGACCCGGTGCGCGAGGTGCCGCTCCACCGCCGCCGAGATCGACTGGTGGTCGAGGTCGCTGACGCTGCCGACGCTGACCGCGAAGCCCGCCTCGGCGGCCGCCTGTTCCAGTGCGGTCAGCAGCGAGGCCGGGCCGAAGAGGGTGGTGTTCTGCGCGACCACGCCGATCACCTGGGACCGGCCGGTGACCAGCGCCCGCGCCGCGCGGTTGGGCCGGTAGCCGAGTTCGGCGATGGCCGCCTGGACCCGCAGCCGGGTCTGCTCGCGTACGTTGGGGTGCCCGTTGAGGACCCGGGACACCGTCTGGTGCGAGACGCCGGCGAGGCGAGCCACGTCCGTCATCGCGGGACTGCGCACGGCCACCTCACTCCCCCGCCTGCCCGTCGACGATCGCACACGTCGGCGTCGACGGGAGCGGCCATCGTGTTGCTGCCTCCGCCACGGCGACGTGTGCCGGGTGACCGGTGGAAACGCCGACAGTCTACGCCAGCGGTCCCGTCGGCCAGGGTACGGCTGAGCCGGCACACCAGACGGGACTACCGGCGGCGCGCGCCCCGGGGCGGGGGCGGTTTCCGATGGTTCCCCGCACCCCGCCCCGGAGCATTCGCCGTACGATCCTCAGGCTCTCGTACGCCTGGGAACGGTGGCCGGTGTCATGGTGTCGTCAGGGTGAACCGGCGCACCGTCACCTGGCCGCCCAACGACTGGGTGGCGTAGTTGAAGATGCCGAACCGGTATCCCATGAAGAACTGCCAGGCGTTGTTGAGCGTCAGGGCGTTGCCCAGCGGGACGAACGTGACCCCGTCGGTGCTGTACGAGAACCTCGCCTGGCGCCCCGAGCCGGGCCGGATGTCGGCGTTGGCGCGCAACCAGATCCGCCCGCCGGACACCGGTGCGCTGGCGATCTCGGTGCCGGTGCCGGTGGTGTTCCAGTTGTCGGTACCCATGCTCAGGCCGTTGGTCATGACCACCCAGGTGGCCCCGTTGTCGCGCTTGACGCCGATCCACGCGGAGGTGTCGCGCAGCATCGCCAGCCCGGTCCGGTCGCCGTCGCGCATCGTGGAGTAGTCCAGTTCGATGGTGCCCGTCGAGGTCGGACCCTGGATGCGGTGGGTCACCGTGTTGCGCGCCCGGTAGAGGTCGTTGGTCACCGTCGCGGTCTGCAGGCGCAGCCCGTTGTTCACCGACCACCGGCTGTTGTCCGGGTTGTGGTTCCACTCGTACTGGACGCCGAGGGTGGTGCCGGGGAAGGTGTCGGTCCCGGTGAGCGGCTTGACCGGACGCGACGGCAGCGGGTTGGGGTAGTTGACGCCCCAGGCGCCGTTGACCGTCTGCACCTGGGGCCAGCCGTCGCTGGTCCAGGTGATGGGGGCCAGCGTCGGCATCCGGCCACCGGGGTACGCGTCGGTGAACGCCATGTAGTACCAGGCGCCGTTCTGGGTCTGCACCAGTCCGCCCTGGTGCGGCACCCCGCCGCCGGAGATCGGGCCCGGCATGTTGAGCAGCACCTGTCGCTGCTCGTACGGGCCGAACGGGCCGTTTGTCGACTTCAGCACGTACTGGCCGTTGGCCGGGCGGGTGAGCCAGATGTAGTAGGCGCCGTTGCGCTTGTAGAAGCGCGCTCCCTCCAGCGTGCCGATACTCGACGGTGTCTGGTACACCTGCTGGGCCCGCACCTGGGTGCGTCCGTCCGACGACAGTTGGGCCACGCTGATCGTGCCGTTGCCGTACGCGACGTACATGGTGTCGTTGTCGTCGATCAGCATTCCGGCGTCGTAGTAGCAGTTGGGGATGGTGGTGTGGCGGCTCCACGTGCCGTCGACGGCGGACGCGGTGTAGATGTGCGTCTGGGCGAAGTCGATGCAGCCGGCCCAGTAGAAGGTGCGGTTGCTCGGCCGGTAGTTCAGCGTGGAGGCCCAGATGCCGTCGACGTACCCGTGGCCGCCGTTGGCCATGTCGTACTTCGTGCCGAAGTCCAGCCGGGGCACCGAGTGCCCGGCGAACTCCCAGTTCACCAGGTCCCACGACCGCAGCACGGGGGCGCCGGGCGAGTAGTGCATGGTGGAGGCCGACATGTAGTAGACGTCGCCGACCCGGATGATGTCGACGTCGGCGAAGTCCTGCCAGACGACCGGATTGGTGAAGGTGCCGCCGGGATTGCCGCTGTCGCCGACCCGGACCAGCTGCCACTGCTGGTGGCTGCCGTTGAAGTCGTCGTACTGCACGATGTTGCCGCCGTCGGCGGTGGAGGCGTTCTGGACCTCGACCACCTTGTTCGAGTTCCGGTTGATCAACCGCACGTACCCGTCGGCTGAGTCCACCAGCCGGAACTGCTGGTTCGTCCCGTTGCCGTCGCTCCACTGCACGATGCTGGCGCCGTTGGCCGTGGAGAAGTTGTAGACGTCGAGCACCTTGCCCGAGTGGCGGGACTTCAACCGGTAGTACCCGCCGCCGGAGTCGACGAACTGCCACTGCTGCCCGTTGCCGTTGTTGCGCGACCACTGCGTGATCCGCGCCCCGTCGTTCGTGGCCCCGTTGTACAGGTCCAGCACCTTGCCGCTGTTGCGGTTCACCAACACGTACCACGCGTTGGTGTCCACCGCCGCCGCCGAAGCCGGTCCCGGAGACACCGCGACGAGCCCGCTCGCCGCGAGCACCGCGACCACCGCGGCCGAGACCCGCGACAGCCAACCACGCCGTCGGGGCACAGCCCGCGAGGGCCCACCGATGGCAACCATGATCCTCCTTCGAGAGCGTTGACAGGAACGTCATCCGTCGGGGAGCGCGACCCGGGCACCTGCGGCCACCGCGGCGATCGTTCGTCTCAGATGTGATCGTTCACAGGCGCGCCGCCGTCATGACGCGCAGAGTCGCACGACCCCGGCAAGGAGGTCTTCGGCCGGGAAGCACTTGGAGGCCGATCGCCCCATCCATTGACTGTGAGCGATAACATGACGTTCGTCAAGACGGCACGCACGAGGCGGGACAGCGACCGGAACGCCGACGGGTGGCCCTCCCGGCACGGGAGGACCACCCGGTATCACCGACGGAATCGACCGGCGGGCCAGGTCACGGGCGCGCTGGTGGCTGCCCTCCTGCGCTGGTCAGAACCCCCGGGCGAGGCGGTAGTAGGCCTGGTTCCAGCGGATCTCGTCGGCGAAGCGGCGTGGCTCGGTGTGCTCGTCGATGACGACCAGCTCGGTGCGTACCATCTCGGCCAGGTCGTGCAGCTCCTCCACGCCCACCGCCTGGGACAGCACGGTGTGGTGCGGGGCGCCGGCGGTGATCCAGGCCTCCGCCGAGCCGGCCAGGTGCGGGCGGGGCCGCCACACGGCCCGGGCGACCGGCAGCCGGCGCAGCGGGTGCGGCGGCGCCACCACGTCGACCTCGTTGGCCACCAGGCGGAAGCGCTCCCCCATGTCCGCGAGGCCGAGCACCACCGCCGGGCCGGGCGCGGCGTCGAACACCAGCCGGACCGGGTCCTCGCGGCCGCCGATGCTCAGCGGGTGAACCTCGACCTTCGGGGTGTCACCGGCGATCGTCGGGCAGACCTCGAGCATGTGGGCGCCGAGTACCAGCTCGTTCCCGGGCGTCAGGTCGTAGGTGTAGTCCTCCATGAAGGACGTCCCACCCTCGACCCCGACCGCCATCGACTTGAGCGAGTGCACCAGCACCGAGGTCTTCCAGTCGCCCTCACCGCCGAAGCCGTAGCCGTCGGCCATGAGTCGCTGCACGGCGATGCCGGGCAGTTGGCGCAGACCGCCGAGGTCCTCGAAGTTCGTGGTGAAGGCCCGGAAGCCGCCCTCGTCGAGGAACGCGCGCAGGCCCAGTTCGAGGCGTGCGGCGTAGCGCAGCGAGTCGTGGCGCGCCCCGCCGGGCCGCAGCTGCGGGTCGACCCGGAAGGTGTCGTCGTACTCCTTGACCAGGTCGTCGATCTGCGCGTCGGCCACCTGGTCGACGACCGCGACGAGGTCGTTGACGCCGTAGGTGTTGACCGAGACACCGAAGCGCAGCTCCGCCTCGACCTTGTCGCCCTCGGTCACGGCGACGTCGCGCATGTTGTCGCCGAAGCGGGCCAGCCGCAGCGACCGCATCGCCGAGTAGCCGAGCGCGGCCCGGGCCCACGCGCCGACCCGGGCGGTCACCCGGGGGTCGCTGACGTGCCCGGCGACGGTCTTGCGGGCGACGCCGAGCCGGGTCTGGATGAAGCCGAACTCGCGGTCGCCGTGCGCGGCCTGGTTCAGGTTCATGAAGTCCATGTCGATCTCGTCCCAGGGCAGCAGGACGTTGGCCTGGGTGTGCAGGTGCAGCAGCGGCGTCCGCAGGGCGTCCAGGCCGGCGATCCACATCTTGGCCGGCGAGAAGGTGTGCATCCAGGCGATCACCCCGACCACACCCTGCGCGGCGGCGTCCCGACAGGCCTTGAGGATGTCGGCGCTGGAGGTCAGGACCGGCTTCCAGACCACCCGGACGGGGATCCCCGGCGCGTCGTCGAGCTGCGCGGCGATCTGCCGGGACTGCTCGGCGACCTGCCGGAGGGTGTCCTCGCCGTACAGGCCCTGACTTCCGGTGAGGAACCAGACCTCGGGTTGGGGGTGCGTTGCCATGCAGTTGCCTTCCGCGAGATGGGCGGTCACTTGAAGCGGATGCCGATGAGGCGCTGGAGGAGGATGAAGGCGAAGAGCAGGCCACCGATCACGATCCTCGTCCACCAGGAGTTGAGGCTCCCGTCGAAGGTGATCAGGGTCTGGATCACGCCCAGCACCAGCACGCCCAGCACGGTGCCGAAGACGTAGCCGGACCCGCCGGTGAGCACGGTGCCGCCGATGACGACGGCCGCGATCACGTCCAGCTCCATGCCGATGGCGATCAGCGGTGCGCCGGAGAGCGTGTAGAACGACAGCAGGATGCCGCCGATGGCCGAGCACAACCCGCTGACCGTGTAGACGGCGATCCGGGTACGGCCGACCGGCAGGCCCATCAGCAGCGCCGACTGGGGGTTGCCGCCGATGGCGTACACGGTGCGGCCGAAGCGGGTGTACGCCAGCACGTACGCGGCCACCAGCACCACCGCGAACGCGATCAGCACGATGATCGACACGAAGTTCCCGCGCGGGTCGCCGATGCGCTCCTGGGAGACGGCCGTCCAGAACCCGTCGGTGATGGGGATGGACGCGTCGCTGATGAACGTGCACATGCCCCGGGCGAAGAACATGCCGGCGAGGGTGACGATGAACGGCTGGATCTCGAAGAAGTGGATCGCGCAGCCCATCAGGAACCCGAGCGTCGGGCCGATCAGCAGCGCGACGACCAGCACCAGGGCTGCGGGCAACCCGTCCTGGAGCAGCGACGCCGACACCATGGCGGTCATCGCGACGACGGAGCCGACCGACAGGTCGATGCCGCCGGTGAGGATCACGAAGGTCATGCCGACCGCGACGACCAGCAGGAAGCCGTTGTCGATGAAGACGTTGAAGACGACCTGGACGTTGGAGAACGCCCGGTACTGGGACACGCCGACGCCGTACATGACCAGCAGCAGGGCGAGGGTGGCCAGGACCGGGACGTGCCGCCGGGGCACCCCGGGTCGCCAGGCGCGACGACCGGTGGTCAGTGACGTGCTGCTCATGCCGGCACCTGCTCCTTCTCCGGCCGCCGCGCCGTGGGGCCGGGGGTGCTTCCGCGACGGCGGCGGCTGAACCTGGCCCGGAACGCCGGCGCCTGGATGAGGCAGACGGCGATGACGACGACCGCCTTGAACAGCAGGGCCGTCTGCGGCGAGATGTTCATGGCGTACACCGAGGTGGTGAGGGTCTGGATGATCAGCGCGCCGAGGATGGTGCCGGCGAGGGAGAACCGGCCACCGGCGAGTGCGGTGCCGCCGATGACCACCGCGAGGATCGCGTCGAGTTCCACCCAGAGGCCGGCGGCGTTGCCGTCGGCGCTGGACACGTTCGCCGTCATCATGAACCCGGCGATCGCGGCGCAGGCGGCGCTGACCACGTACACGAGGAAGACGACCCGGCTGGACCGGATGCCGGCCAGCCGGCTCGCCTCGGCATTGCCGCCGACCGACTCGACGATCAGACCGAGCGCGGTACGCCGGGTGAAGGCGGCGATGAGCAGGGCCGCCGCGAGGGCGATGAAGACGGCCAGCGGCAGGGTCAGGAAGTGCCCGAGCCCGATCGCCCGGTACGGACCGGAGTTGATCGTGATGATCTGGCCCTCGGTGACCAGTTGCGCGAGCCCTCGGCCGGCCACCATGAGGATCAGCGTGGCGATGATGGGCTGGATGCCGATGACGGCGACCAGCACCCCGTTCCAGGCGCCGAGCGCGAGCGCGGCGCCGAAGGCCAGCGCGAGCGCCGTGAGCACGGTCGCCGGGCTGTTCTGGTCGGGCGCCTCGCTGATGTAAAGGCAGGCGATGGCGCCGCTGATGGCACAGAGCGATCCGACGGAGAGGTCGATGCCGCCGGTGGCGATGACGAGGGTCATGCCCAGCGCCACCAGCATCAGCGGTGCGCTCAGCCGGAGGATGTCGACCGGGGTGCCGTAGAGGTGCCCGTTCTTGACCTCGATGGAGAGGAAGCCGGGCCGGTAGATCGTGTTGGCCAGGATCATGACCACCAGCACGAGCGCCGGCCAGAACAGGCGGTGGCCGGTCAGCGGGCGGAGGCGCTCGGCGACGGCGTTCACCGGATCACCTCCGCACCGGTGGTGCCGCTGGCGATGGTCCGCATGACGCGGTCGGCGTCGAGGGTGTCGTCGTTGTCGAGCTGGGCGACCATCGTCCGGTCACGCATCACGGCGACGCGGTGGCTGAGCCGCAGCACCTCCTCCAGCTCGGCGGAGATGAACAGCACCGCCATGCCGTCGTCGGAGAGCTGGACCACCAGCTTCTGGATCTCGGCCTTCGCGCCGACGTCGATCCCCCGGGTGGGCTCGTCGAGGATCAGCAGGCGCGGCTCGGTGATGAGCCAGCGGGCCAGGAGCACCTTCTGCTGGTTGCCGCCGGAGAGGTTGCGCACCGGCAGGTCCGGGTTCGCCGGCCGGATGCTGAGCGCCTTGATGTACTTCTCGACCAGCTCGTCCTGCCGGCGGCGGGGGATCGGCCGCAGCCAACCGCGTGCCGCCTGCATCGCGAGGATCATGTTCTCCCGCACCGACAGCTCGGGGACGACGCCCTCCGCGCGGCGGTTCTCGGAGCAGAACGCGATGCCGCGGTCGATGGCCTGGACCGGGTTGCGCACCTGCGTCCCGCCGCCGTCGACGACGACCGTGCCGTGGTCGGCGCGGTCGGCGCCGAACAGCAGCCGCGCCACCTCGGTGCGGCCGGAGCCGAGCAGGCCGGCCAGCCCGACCACCTCGCCGGCGTGGATCCGCAGGCTGAAGGGGGCGACCGCGCCCTTGCGCCCCAGCTCCGACGCGTCCACCAGCGGGGCCTCGTCGGACCGGACGGCGGCGGTCCGCTTCTGCTGCTCGTCGAGGCGCTCCAAGACGTCGAGCTCCTTGCCGATCATCTTCTCGACGAGGCTGAGTTGGGGCAGTTCCTCCGTCCGGTACTCCCCCACGAGGGTGCCGTTGCGCAGCACCGTGATGCGGTCGGCGATGCCGTAGACCTGGTCGAGGAAGTGGGTCACGAAGAGGATGCCGATGCCCTCGTCGCGCAGCTGCCGCATGATCCGGAAGAGCTGCGCGACCTCACCGGCGTCCAGGCTGGAGGTCGGTTCGTCGAGGATCAGCACCCGGGCCCGCACGTCGATCGCCCGGGCGATGGCGACCATCTGCTGCACCGCCAGGGAGTACGTGCCGAGCTGCGCGGTGACGTCGATGTCGAGGTCCAGCCGGGCCAGGAGTGCCCGCGCCCGGCGGCGCATCTCGCCCCAGCGGATCGCGCCGAGCCGACGGGGCTCCCGGCCGATGAAGATGTTCTCCGCCACGGACAGGTTGGTGCAGAGGTTGACCTCCTGGTAGACGGTGCTCACCCCAAAGGCCGACGCCTGCATCGGGCCGCTGAAGGCGACCTGCTCGCCGTCGAGGACGACAGTGCCCTCGTCGAGGGCGTGGACGCCGGTCAACACCTTGATCAGGGTCGACTTGCCGGCACCGTTCTCGCCCATCAGGGCGTGGACCTCGCCCGGGAACAGCCGGAAGTCGACGTCGTGGAGCGCGCGTACCCCGGGGAAGGTCTTGCTGATCCCGGTCATGGTCAGGACCGGACGGCTATCCGTCATCCCATCGGACCTCTTCTGGATGGTGTCGGTAGGACAGGAGCGAGCGACGTGCCGGGGTCGCCGTCAGCGGACGGCGACCCCGGCGTCGGTCAGTACTTGCGGTTGGGCAGGGCCTCCTTGGCCTGCTCCTGGGTGAAGGTGGTCTCCTCGGTCTCGATCCGGGCCGGGACCTCCTCGCCGGCGTGGACCTTCTTCGCCAGGTCCATCAGCTGCGGGCCGAGCAGCGGGCTGCACTCGGCGATGAAGTTGAACTTGCCGTCGGCGAGGGCCTGCATGCCGTCCTTCACCGCGTCGATGGTGATGATGGTGATGTCCTTGCCGGGCACCTTGCCGGCGGCGGTGATCGCCTCCAGCGCGCCCAGACCCATGTCGTCGTTGTGGGCGAAGAGCACGTCGATCTTCGGGTTGGCCTTGAGGAACTGCTCCATGACCTGCTTGCCGTCGGCCCGCTTGAAGTCGCCCGACTGCGAGGCGACGATCTTCAGGTTCGGGTTGGCGGCGATCGCCTTGGCGAAGCCCTCCTTGCGGTCGTTGGCCGGCGCCGAGCCGGTGGTGCCCTGCAACTCGACGACGTTCACCGGCCCGCTGGCGCTCTTGGTCTGCTCCACCAGCCACTCGCCGGCCAGCCGGCCCTCCTTGACGAAGTCCGAGCCGAGGAACGTCTTGTAGAGCGACTTGTCGGCCGAGTCGACGGAGCGGTCGGTCAGGATCACCGGGATGCCGGCGTCCTTGGCCTCCATGAGCACGGTGTCCCAGCCGGACTCCACCACCGGCGAGAAGGCGATGACGTCGACCTTCTGCTGGATGAAGTTCCGGATCGCCTTGATCTGGTTCTCCTGCTTCTGCTGCGCGTCGTCGAACTTCAGCTCGATCCCCGCCGCGGCGGCGGCCTCCTTGATCGAGGTGGTGTTCGCCGTCCGCCAGCCGCTCTCCGCGCCGACCTGCGAGAAGCCCAGCGTGATCTTGCCGTCGTCGGCGGAGCCGCCGCCGGTGTCGCTGTTGCCGCAGGCCGCCACGCTGCCCGTGAGCAGCACGGTGGCGACGACTGCGAGCAGGGTGCGTGCCGTTCTCCTGGTTCTCATCGGTTCTCCTCGGTGGGGTGGTCCGGACACGTGGCGCGCGCGTGTCCCGGTGTGGTGGTGAGGTTGGTACGGGAAGGGGCCGTTCCCGGTCAGTCGGGTGCCGGGCGTTGGCCGTAGACGTTCTGGTACCGGTCGTGCAGCGAGCTGATGTCGGCCTGCGCCATCGGCAAGGGCTGCCCGAGTGCCCGTGCCAGGTGCGCGGTGCGGGCGACGTCCTCGCACATCACCGCGGCCTTGACCGCCGCCCGCGCGTCCCTGCCGATCGCGAAGACCCCGTGGTTGCGCATGAGCACCGCCGGCGAGCGGTGCCCGGACAGGGTGCTGACGATCCCCTTGCCGATGTCGTCACCACCGATCAGCGCGAACGGCCCCACCGGGATCTCCCCGCCGAACTCGTCGGCCTGGGCGGTCAGCCAGCACGGGATGGACTCGCCCCGGGCCGCCCAGGCGGTGGCGTAGCTGCTGTGGGTGTGCACGACGCCACCGACCTCCGGCATGGCCCGGTAGACGTAGGCGTGCGCGGCGGTGTCGCTGGACGGCGCCCCGTCCCCGTCGACCACCGTCCCGTTCAGGTCGCACACGACCATGGTGTCCGCCGTCAGGGCGTCGTAGTCGACACCGCTGGGCTTGATCACCATCAGGTCCTGGCCCGGCACCCGCGCCGAGACGTTGCCGGCGGTCCAGGCCACCAGCGCGTACCGGGTCAACTCGCCGTGCAGGCGGGCCACGGTCTCCCGCAGGGCGCTCACCTGCTGCGCCACGTCGGTGTTCATCCGATCGCCTCCAGAACCGTGTCGGTCCGCGCCGCGGCCACTTCCAGGGCCGTGTTCCTGATCGCCCGCAGGCGGAGCATGACGTCGTTGCCGCCGCGGCCGAAGTGGTCGTGCAGTGCGCGGTACTCGGCGTAGAGGGCGTCGTACGCCCGCGCGTCGTCCGGGTCCGGCTGGTACACGCCCTCGTCGACCCGGCCCATCGCCGCCGAGGCCCGGTGGACGTCCGGGTACGCCCCGGCGGCGACGGCCGCGTGGATCGCCGAGCCGAGCGCCGGGCCCTGGGCGGAGCCGATGATGCCCAGCGGGCGGTTGGTGACGTCGGCGTAGATCTGCATGAGTAGCCGGTTCGAGGCGAGACCACCGGCGACGACCAGGTCGGTGACCGGTATCCCGGCCTCGACGAACGCCTCGATGATCATCCGGGTGCCGAACGCCGTGGACTCCAGCAGCGCCCGGTAGACGTCCTGCGGCCGGGTGGCCAGGGTCAGCCCGACGATCAGGCCGCTGAGGTCGTGGTTGACCAGCGGTGAGCGGTTGCCGCTCCACCAGTCCAGCGCGATCAGGCCGTGGGCCCCGACCGGTTGGCCGGCAGCCAGTTCGGTCAACCGCTCGTGCGACGCGACTCCGGCCGGCGCGGCGTTCCTGACGAACCACCCGAAGATGTCGCCGACCCCGCTCTGCCCGGCCTCGTAGCCCCACGCGCCCGCGCTGATGCCGCCGTCGACGACACCGCACATGCCGGGCACCTCGGCGGGGTGGGTGCCGTTGAGGACGTGGCAGGTGGAGGTTCCCATGATGGCCACCAGTCGACCGGGGCCCAGCGCCTGGGCGGCGGCGGCGGTGACGTGGGCGTCGACGTTGCCGACCGCGACCGCGATGCCCGCCGGCAGCCCGGTCCAGGCGGCGGCGCGGGCGCTGAGGGCGCCGGCCCGCTCGCCCAGGGGCAGGAGCGGACCGTCCAGCTTGGTCACGAAGTCGGCGAAGCCCGGGTTGAGGGCGCTCAGGTAGTCGGTCGACGGGTACCGGCCGTCCTGCCGGATGCCCTTGTATCCGGCGGTGCAGACGTTGCGGGTCTCCTCGCCGCACAACTGCCACACGATCCAGTCGGCGGCTTCGACGAAGCGCTCGGCGCGGCGGTAGACCTCCGGGTCCTCCTCGAGGATCTGGAGACCCTTGGCGAACTGCCACTCGGCGGAGATCTTGCCGCCGTAGCGGCCGATCCACGGCTCGTGCCGCTCGTGGGCCAACGCGTTGATGCGGTCGGCGTGCGACTGGGCGGCGTGGTGCTTCCACAGCTTCACCCAGGCGTGCGGCCGGTGGCGCAGCTCCGGGACCTCGCACAGCGGGGTGCCGTCGGCGAGCGTCGGCAGGACGGTGCAGGCGGTGAAGTCGGTGCCGATGCCGATGACCCGCGACGGGTCCACACCGGCGTCGGCCAGGGCGGCGGGGACGGCGTGCCGCAGGACGTCGCGGTAGTCCTCCGGGTCCTGCAGGGCCCAGTCGGGGGGCAGTGCCGGGCCGCCGTCGGGGAGCACGGCCTCGATCACGCCGTGGCGGTACTCGTGCACCGCGGTCCCGACCTCGGCACCATCGCTAACCCGGACCACCAGGGCCCGCCCGGAGAGGGTGCCGTAGTCGACTCCGACCACGTACCGCTCGTCCGCACCGTCCACACTGCTCATGTCCACCTCCGACCAATGACCGGCATAGTGTTAACGCTCACATACAGCGCCGTCAAGACGTCGGTCGACAACAGCTCAGTAACGGAAGGATAGGCGGAGCGTGTGGCCCGATCCAGAGGCATCACTCGCGGTCACCATTCGCACGCTCCCGGCTGCCCGGACGGGGTGCCGGCGCCCGCCCCATGGGGCACGGGGACCGGAGCACCCAGCGCCGCGACCCCCGCGGCGGTTCCGCCGATTGTTAGCGAGAACATTCGCTCCTCCTCCACGCCGTCGCGATCGCACGACACCAGCCGAGCGCGGTCGGCTCCTCTGGGGACGCCGACTTCGGTGCGCGCACTGAGCTGCGACGCTCTCCGACCGAAGCCGACCCGGGCGTCACCAGCCGCCGCACGGAGGACTCGGCATCGTCGCGGGCGATTTACATCAATGTATGTCAGCGATAACATCCGTCTCATCGCGTCGGGTCCCCGGGCGGCCACCGGGCCGGAGCCGACCGGGAACGCGACGACGGACGGCGAGCGACGTGATCCGGCACGAGGTCGGCCGAGGGCCGGACGAGCCAGTCCCGAGGTAGGCCATCGATGCCCGCGGGCAGGTTGGGCGACCATCGCACCGGCCACGCCCCGTGACGCCCTCGTTCGCCGCATCCCGGCGCCGGCGCCGGCGCCCGACCCGACGGCACTCACCGCTCCGACCGAGGAGGAACACGTGCGCACACCGAGACAATGGTTGGCCGCCCTGGGCATCCTGGCGGTGGCCCTCGCGGCGACCGTCGCGGACGGGGCCGTCGCGCCCCGTCCGGCACAGGCGCTGGACAACGGCGTCGCCCGGACGCCGCCGATGGGTTGGAACACCTGGAACACGTTCGGCTGCAACATCAACGAGACGCTCATCCGCCAGACGGCCGACGCGATCGTCGCCAACGGGCTGCGCGACCTCGGGTACCGGTACGTCGTCGTCGACGACTGCTGGTTCAACCCGGACCGGGACGCACAGGGCAACCTCCAGGCGCATCCGCAGCGTTTCCCGAGCGGGATGAAGGCGCTTGGCGACTACCTGCACTCGCGCGGCCTGCTGTTCGGCCTCTACCAGGCGCCGCTGGACCAGACCTGTGCGCAGTACTTCGACGCCTTCCCCGGCTCCACCGGCAGTCTCGGGCACGAGTACCAGGACGCCCGGCAGTTCGCCGCCTGGGGCGTGGACTACCTGAAGTACGACTGGTGCTCCCCCACCGGGACCATCAACGACCAGGTCGCCAGGTTCGGCATCATGCGGGACGCGTTGGCCGCCGCCGGCCGGCCGATCGTCTACAGCATCAACCCGAACAGCATCCACGAGAAGACCGGGCCGCAGCGCAACTGGAGCGACGTGGCGAACCTCTGGCGGACCACCGAGGACATCACCAACGCGTGGGACACCGGCCAGACCAACGGCTACCCGATGGGCATCCGGAACATCGTCGACGTCAACGTGCCGCTGGCCGGGTACGCCGCACCGGGCGGGTTCACCGACCCGGACATGCTGGAGGTCGGCAACGGCGGGATGAACGACACCGAGATGCGCAGCCACTTCGCGCTCTGGTCGATCATGGCGGCGCCGCTCATGATGGGCAACGACCTGCGCTCGGCCAGCGCGGCGACGCTGACCATCCTGCGGAACCAGAACCTGGTCGCGATCAACCAGGACCCGCTCGGGCTCCAGGCGGTCCAGGTGTCGAACGACGGCACCCGGCGGGTGCTGGCGAAGCGGCTGGCCAACGGCGACGTCGCGGTCGCGCTGTTCAACCAGGGCAGCTCCACCACGACGATCTCCACGACGGCGGCGGCGATCGGCAAGAGCGGCACCTCGTTCACCCTGCGCGACGCGTGGACCAACGGCACCTCCACCAGCACCGGAACGATCTCCGCGAGCGTCCCGGCGCACGGCACGGTGGTGTACCGGGTCAGCGGCGGCGGCACCACGAACCCGCCGCCCCCCACCACGTTCCGGCTACGCAGCGAATCGGCCGGACGATGCCTCGACGTCGACAACTCCCAGACCGCCAACGGCACCGGGACGCTCATCTGGGACTGTCACGGCAACCCCAACCAGCAGATCAGCCAGAGCGGGCAGGCGCTGCGCGTCCTCGGCAAGTGCCTGGACGTGCCGAGCACCGCCGCCAACGGCACCCGCGTGCAGCTCTGGGACTGCAACGGCGGCACGAACCAGCAGTGGACGTTCAACGGCAACGGCACGGTGAGCAACGTCCGCTTCCCGTCCCTGTGCCTGGACGTCAACAACGGCGGCACCGCCAACGGGACCACTGTCATCCTCTGGTCCTGCCACGGCGGCACCAACCAGCGGTGGAGCCGGGTGTGACCGGCGGCCAGCTGACACGTGTACGCCGGATCACCACGAGAGCCCGGCACGCCATCGCCGTACTCGCCGGCCTGATCTGCGCCGTCGCCCTGCTGCCCGGCACCGCTCAGGCCGACAACCCGATCGTCCAGCACATCTACACCGCCGACCCGGCGCCGATGGTGCACAACGGACGCGTCTACGTCTACACCGGGCACGACGAGGACGGCTCGACGTACTTCACCATGCGCGAGTGGCGGATGTTCTCCTCCGCCGACATGGTCAACTGGACCGACCACGGCGTACCGATGAACCTCGGCACCTTCGCCTGGGCGGACGCGGACGCCTGGGCCGGCCACGTCGTCCCGCGCAACGGAAAGTTCTACTGGTACGTCCCGGTGCGGCAGCGCGGCGGCGGAATGGTGATCGGGGTCGGTGTCGCCGACAGCCCGACCGGGCCGTTCCGGGACGCGCTCGGCCGCCCCCTGGTCGGCAACGGTGAGATCGACCCGCACGCCTTCGTCGACGATGACGGGCAGGCGTATCTCTACTGGGGCAACCCGAACCTGTGGTACGTGCGGCTCAATCCCGACATGATCTCGTTCTCCGGCAGCCCGACCCGGATCCCGCTCACCACCGCCGGGTTCGGCACCCGGACCGGCAACCCGAGCCGCCCGACCCTCTACGAGGAAGGCCCCTGGGTCTTCAAGCGCAACGGGCTCTACTACAACGTGTTCGCGGCGGAGTGCTGCTCCGAGTTCATCGGCTACTCGACGGCGCCCGGCCCGACCGGACCCTGGACGTACCGGGGCACGGTCATGCCCCGGCAGGGTGCCAGCTTCACCAACCACCCCGGCATCGTCGACTTCAACGGCGGATCGTACTTCTTCTACCACAACGGGGCGCTGCCCGGCGGCGGCGGATACACCCGCTCCGTGGCGGTGGAGAAGTTCGCCTACAACTCCAACGGCACCATTCCCACGATGAACATGACCACCGCCGGCGTCCCGCAGGTCGGCACGCTCAACCCGTACACCCGGCAGGAGGCCGAGACGATCGCCTGGGGTTCCGGCATCGAGACCGAGCCGTCCAGCGAGGGCGGCATGAACGTCGGCTACCTCGCCAACGGCGACTACATCAAGGTCAAGGGCGTCGCCTTCGGCACCGGCGCGACCTCCTTCAGCGCCCGGGTGGCGTCGGGGGCGGCCGGCGGCCGGATCGAGGTACGGCTGGACAGCGCCACCGGCCCGCTCGCCGGCACCTGTGCCGTCGGCGGCACCGGCGGCTGGCAGACGTGGACCACCTCCACCTGCGCGGTCAGCGGGGCCACCGGGACGCGTAACCTGTATCTGCGGTTCGCCGGGGGCACCGGAAACCTGTTCAACGTGAACTGGTGGCAGTTCGGCGGCGGGACGGCCTCCCCGTCGTACCGGGTCACCAACCGCAACAGCGGCCAGGTCGTCGACGTCCAACAGCCGAACCTCGACAACCTCGCCGTGATCGGCCAGTGGACGGGCAACGGACAGAGCTGGCAACAGTGGCGGTTCCTCGACGCCGGCGGGGGCAACGTACGCCTGCAGAGCGTCCACAGCGGCAAGTGCGTCGACGTGGTGGACTTCTCCACGGCCGACGGGGCCCGGATCGTCCAGTACACCTGCCACGACGGCCTCAACCAGGTGTTCAGCTGGCGATCCACCGGCGATGGCCACCACCAGCTGATCAACGTCAACAGCAACAAGTGCCTGAACGTGGTCGGCGGCTCCACCGCTCCCGGTGCCGCGCTGGAACAGCGGACGTGCGCCTCCGCCCCCAGCATGCAGTGGTCCCGCGCCTGAGTCGACCTCGGCAGAGGGCTGTGCGGCGACGCTCGACCATCGCCGCACAGCCCTTCGAGGATCCCGGCGAAACTCGCTGCCTCCGGCAGGAGCGTCGGTCGCGCCCGGGTGGTCATGCCCGGCCCGCCCGTGCTTGACCCGCCCTGCGCCGGAACCTACACTCACGATTTGTTAACGCTAACAGCGGCGTCAGTCGATGAGAGCCGAAGGGTCATTGACGCCGGGGTCGAGGGCAGTCCCCAGGGCGGCGCCGACCGGTCCGGACCGGACCGGGGCATGCGCGTATCACCACCACCAGCCAGGAGGACGCAGAATGACGCACGATCAGAACGGGCCGGTCAGCGGCGAGCGGCGATTGCTGAGCCGGAGAGCCGTCCTGACGACGATGGGGGCCGTGCCGGTCGCGGCAGCGGCGACCACACTGCTGGGAGCCACGGGAGCCTCGGCCGCGCCGGCGACCGTCAACCTGTCGGCGCAGCGGCAGACGATCAAGGGCTATGGCGCCATGGCCCACGCGGCCTGGATCGGCGACCTGACGGCCACCCAGCGGGAAACGGCGTTCGGCACCGGCGAGGGTCGGCTGGGTTTCTCCATCCTGCGGATTCCCGTCGGCGAGAGCTCGGCTGACTTCGGCCGTGACCTCGCGACGGCGAAGCGCGCGGCCGAGCTCGGGGTGACCGTCTTCGCCTCGCCGTGGAACCCGCCCGCCAGCATGATCGAGACCTTCACCCGCGGCAGCCAGACCAACGCGAAGCGGCTCCGCTACAGCTCGTACGCCGCCTATGCGCAGCACCTCAACGACTTCACCTCGTACATGCGTAACAACGGGGTGCCCCTCTACGGCATCTCGGTGCAGAACGAGCCCGACTACGCGCACGACTGGACGTGGTGGACCTCCGCCGAGATGGTCAGGTTCCTGCGGGAGAACGCCGGCTCGATCAGCACCCGGGTCATGGCGCCCGAGTCGTTCCAGTACATCAAGTCCGTGTCGGACCCGATCCTCAACGACCCCGCGGCGCTGGCCAACGTGGACATCATCGGGGCCCACCTCTACGGGACGTCGTACTCGAACTTTCCGTATCCGCTCTTCACGCAGAAGGGCGCGGGCAAAGAGCTCTGGATGACCGAGGTCTACTACCCCAACAGCAACACCAACTCGGGCGACGCCTGGCCCGAGGCGCTAGACGTGGGCGAGCACATCCACCGGGCCATGGTGGACGCCGAGTTCCAGGCGTACGTCTGGTGGTATCTGCGGCGAAGCTACGGCCCCATGCGGGAGGACGGCCAGGTCAGCAAGCGCGGTGCCCGTCGGTGAGCCAGCAGTTCACCCTGTCGGGCACCACCGCTTCCGGCAGCGTCTCGAACTGGCTGACCGACGCGAGCCGGACCGTCGCGCCCCAGAGCGCGCTCACCATGTCGAACGGCTCCCTCACCGTCACGCTGCCCGCCCGAAGCATCATGACCTTCGTGACCACCGTGAACGGCACCCCGCCGCCCAGCCCGACCCCCACGCCCACCGTCACCCCGCCCCCGGGTGGGGGCACGGGACCCCGGGTCGCCTACACGATGAACTCCTGGGGCTCCGGCTTCACGGCCAGCATCGACATCACCAACACCGGCACCTCGGCGATCAACGGCTGGACGTTGGCCTTCCACCTGCCCTCGGGCCAGTCGATCACCTCGGGCTGGGGTGCCACCTACTCGCCGTCCAGCGGCCAGGTGAGCGCCCGTAACGTCGACTACAACGCCGCGATCGCCCCCGGGGCCACCATCAACATCGGCTTTCAGGCCAACACCAGCGGCAACACCGCCGAGCCGACTGCCTTCACCCTCAACGGCGTCGCCTGCACGGTGGTCTGACCGTCACGGCGCAAGGGCCCCCCGCCCCGGAGATTGACCAGAACCGGGTGCGGCCCCTCCGGCAACGGAGAGGCCGCACCCTTCTCGTGGCCACCGCGGGAGGCGATCGGCCTGAGGGAGCGAATGACGCGCACCCGGGAGTGGTGCTTCTCCGACGCACCCGGCCGGTCCCGGAGCATGGCCAGCCGCCAGGCGATTCATTCATGAAACTTTCACGATCATGCATTGATGAACATCACTTTGTTTGGCTTAGATGAGTGGGCGTTCCCGATCCTGGGAGCGCGCACATGCCGATCGAGGAGAACCCTTTGCCAAGGCTCCACCTCCGGGTACGTCGGGCACACGCCCTCACCGCCGCCGCCGCGACCCTGCTCGCGGCCGCCCTCACCGTGGTCACACCCACCGCCGCGCACGCGTGGGGGCCCGGCGCTGAACCCACCCTGCCGTACGCGCTGCCGGCCCTCCCCGACGTGCCCGTACGCGGGTGCCAGTCGACGGTGGCCAACCCGTCCGCGCCGACCGGGGCCAGCCCCGCCCTCCAGGTCATCTACGCCTGGCACGACGGCAACGGCAACAACTACGAGGCCAACGTCGAGTACATCGCCAAGGTGGTCGACCGTATCGACTGGGCGCTGGACCAGTCGAGCAACTACGACCAGCATGTCAAGCTGAGCTGCCGCACCGGGTACGACACCAGCACCTACGCCGGCTACGCCCGCTCGCTGATCGTCCCCGAGAAGATCGACGCCGGGACCAACCCGAACACCAGCTCAGCCGTCGTCCGCAGTGACCTGATCTCCGCCGGATACGACGACAGCAACCGCATCTATCTCGTCTTCACCGACTTCGCCTCGAACTCCGACGCCTACGTGTGCCCCACCGGCGGCGGTTACAACTCCTCCGGCGGGCACTGCTCGGCGGTGACCGAGTCGTGGACCACCGGCGTGGGTGGGCACGAGTTGGGGCACGTGCTCGGCGCTCCGCACGCCTGGATGGCCGAGACGGGGGCGCCGTACCACCCCGAGATCATGTACGGCTGGTGGGACAACTGGAACTTCGACCCGGGCTTCCGCAACTACTACGACCCGAGCGAGCTGTCGGCCAGCTTCCATCTCGACCCGCACCCCTCCACGTCCAAGGGGAACATCGCGAACCATCCGATGCTGACCGCCCCCACCTGCTGCGACGTCGGCGCCAACAACGACTCGCTCACCGCCGAGCAGCGGACGTTCGAGGCGGCCACGCCAGGCAGCGGTACGTCGACGTTGACCTCGTCCGGCGGCTGGCACCAGGTCACCCCCTCCTGCGGCACCTCGGGGATCTCCTGCACCTACTTCGACGGGCGCCGGTCGGCGCAGTTCAACACCTACACCGGCCCCTCCAACAGCTCGTCGATCTCGCTGACCAACCGGCCGGCGGTGACCGCCGGCAACACGTACAAGCTCTTCGCCAGGCTGCGGGCCAACGCCGCGGTGACCACACAGCTCCAGCTCGCCTGGTACAACTCCGGCGGCACCCTGCTGTCGACCAGCTCCGGCACCGCGGCGACGCTCGCCAGCAACTGGCTGGAATACCGGCTGACCTCCACCGCTCCGGCGAACGCGACCTCCGTGCGGGTCACCCTGGCCGTGCCCAACCAGTCGACCACCGGCAACCACGCGATCAACATCGACAGTCTCCAGCTCAACAACTGCACGGCGAACACCGGCGGCAACTGCCGCTACGACACCTGACCCTCCGCTGATCCGGACCGCCACGTACCTACCGCACGGCCCCGGGGCGGGCTCGGCGCGATGCCGAGCCCGCCCCTCCGACCTCTCGATCCTGGTCCCGGGCCGGAACGTCTCCGCCCGGCCCCGCCGGTGCCCCCGGACGTCTACGGCATCCGGGGGATCCGGTGCCCGGCGTCAGCGTTGCAGGGTCAGCAGACCCGGGCGGTACGGCAGGCGGCCGTAGTCGCCACCCGAATTGGGGGCACGGCCCTGGTAGAGCAACTGCAGGTTGCAGGGATCGACGGTCATGGTCTGATCGGCGTTGGCGCGGATCAACTCGCCGTGGCTGATGTCGTTGGTCCAGGTGGCGCCGCTGTTGGCCTTGCCCGCGAACGGGTTGCTCTCGGTGGCGGCCTGCGGCGTCCACGTACCGCCCAGGCTGGTGGCCGTGAACGAGCGGAAGTAGCGGCCCTGCGCGCCGATCGCCTCGACGAGCATGAGGTACCGGTTCTGGCCCTGGAGCTTGTAGACCTGGACCGCCTCGAACAGGTTGTTCGTCGTGTCGCTCATGATGGTCGTGTAGGTCGAGCCGAAGCTGCCCGGGAAGTTCCCGATGGGCATGCTGGCCCGGTAGATCTTCCCGTTGTCCCCGGCGAAGAACAGGTACATGGTGGTGTCGTCACCGATGAGCGCCTGATCGATCGGTCCGGTGCCGGAGCCGGAGATGCTGCCGGTGAAGAGCGTCTGCGGCGACGACCAGCTGTTCACGTTGGTGGGGTCGCTCGACGTCCGGTAGGAGAAGGCGGGTCCGCCCCACTGGTAGGCGAGCACCCAGATGTTCCTGGGGGCGAAGTAGAACAGTGAGGGCGCGACCGCGGCGAAGGGCATCTGGTTCTGGCTGGCCGAGGCCATGTCGGACCAGTTCGTGAAGAGGCCGAAGTTCATCGAGCCCCACGTCGTTCCCGTGTCGTGCGTGGTCGCGTAGACGAGTTGCCGGCCGTTGTAGGGGGCGTGGGTGAAGTCCTTCAGCGACACCCACCCCGCCCTCGGCTGCGCCAGCGCGCCCGTCGACGACCAGCGGTACGTCGACGGAAGCGCACACGTGCCGGGCGGCGGCGTGGTGGGGTTGCCCCCGCCGTCGACGCGGACGAGCTGCCACTGCTGGTTGTTGCCGTTCCAGTCGTCGTACTGCACGACGTTCCCGCCGTCGGCGGTCGAGGCGCCCTGCACCTCCACCACCTTGTTGCTGTTCCGGTTGATCAGGCGGACGTAACCACCGGCGGAGTCGGCCAACCGGAACTGCTGGTTGGACCCGTTGCCGTCGGCCCACTGCACGATGCTGGCACCGTTGGCGGTCGAGAAGTTGTAGACGTCGAGCACCTTGCCGGACAGCCGCGACTTCAACCGGTAGTAGCCACCGCCGGAGTCCACGAACTGCCACTGCTGCTGGTTGCCGTCGTTGCGCGCCCACTGCACGATCCGCGCGCCGTCGTTGGTGGCCAGGTTGTACACGTCCAGGGCCTTGCCGCTGTTGCGGTTGACCAGCACGTACCACGCGCTCGTGTCGACCGTCGCCGCGGCGGCGGGTGCCGACGACACCACCGCCGCGGCGACGCCACCGACCAGCAGGGCCACCCCAGCGGCGACGACCCGCGGCAACCACCCGCGCCGCCGCGACGGCGGCGGTGCGAGAGATGGAGACCTTTCGAAGACAGACATGATCCTCCTCGGCTGAGAGATGCCAGCGGGATGCCCGGAAGATGGGCGCACCGCGACGCGTGGCCGGGCACGAGCGGCAATAGGTTAGCGCTAACAAGACCTGCTTGCGCCCAGGCGCACGCCTGATTCAAGGTCGACAAGCAAGCTCGCCCGGAAAGCCACGCGACGTCGGCCTCAGCCATCGACTGTGAGCGATAACATGCTGTTCGTCAAGACGTAACGTTCCCCACCCGGTTCGCATCGACGCGTCTGGCTGGCCTGCTCGCGCGGGTCACCGCCTCCAGTCATGATCGTCTAGTCTGCGCGCGTCACCTCTCGCCGCCATCCTGGACGGTCACCTTGATCTGCAAGACCTGCGGGAACGCCACGTCCCCGGCCTTCAACGAATGCCAGCGCTGCAACACTCCGCTCGGCCAACCGGCGGTCACCCCGGGGGTGCCCACATATCCCCTGCGCCGCCTGGGCACGGCTGCCGCCATCGCCGTCGGCGCGGCCAGCCTGCTCTACCTGCCCAGCGGGCTGTTCCCCGTCGTCGGCGTCCAGCTGGCCCGTGCCGCCGCCGAACGCGGCGACCGCGATCTGCTACTCGGCGCGGTGGCCGCCGAGGTGCTGCTCACCCTGCTCCACCTGTCGGCGCTCCTGACCGCCGCGGTGCTACTGATCATCTGGACCTGGCACGCGCGCAGGAACCTGGAGGCGTTCCCCGGGGCCCTGCCGACACTGAACTCCGGCTGGGCCATCGCCGGCTGGCTGGTCCCCTTCGCCAACTTCGTCGTGCCGGCCCGGGTGATCGCCAACGTCGCCCGCGACAGCCTCTGGCGACGTGCCACGCCAGCGCTGGTCGGGCTCTGGTGGGCCGCGTGGCTGACGTTCAGCGTCGGAGACCGAGTCCTGCTCCGCCTCGAGAACCAGCGGTACGACCGGCTGACCCCGTGGCCCCGCAGCGACACGGAGTTCGCCACGTACATCCGCTACTACCAGGAATCGCTCGGCCCGCGGCTGATCCCCACCGTCGCCTGTCTGGTCGCCGGCGCCTCGCTCGTCGTGCTGATCCGCCGGATCACCGCCGCCCAGCAGGACCGCCTCGCGAAGACGACGCCGATCGGTACCGGGCACGGCGGGCTCGCGCCCGGCACATCCCACGCGGCACCGCGAAGCGCGCCCGGGCACCCGGCGGCCCCGGCGGGCTCGATGCCGACGTAGCGACGACCGCAGCCGCACGGCGCCGCGCCGGGGCAGCCCGCTCACCATCGCCCTGGGGCAGGCCCGGCAGCCCTCTCGTCCGCGCGGTCATCGGGCGGTTCTCGTCACCGGCCCCGCCCGGCGGCGTCGTGGGCGGCCATGTCCTCCTGCCTGCGGGGTTCCTCTTGCAGGACCGCGCAGTGCAGCCAGGCGTCCGGGATGCCGAACCCGTCCACGAGCGTCCGCATGTGCGGGCGCAGCTCCTTGAGCAGGCCGTTCACCACGCCGGTGATCGCCTTGGCGCGGGCCGGCGTGAGACGGCCGTGTTCCAGGAACCAACCCTTGTGGGCCTCGATGACGGTGAGCGCGTACAGGTCGCAGACCCGGGAGAGCAGCGCCTGGACCGCTGGGTCCGTCGCGTCCTCGATGCCGGCGACGAACGCCTCCAGGGTGACCCGGTCGACGTGCGCGGCGGCGACGGCGAGGACGTGGTCCTGGACGTCGTTGAAGATGTCGAAGGGGCGGTCCTTCTTCGTCGCCGCGCCGTTGCGCAGGCGGCGGACCACGCCGTCGAGGAGGTGCCTCTCGCGGTCCTCGAAGACCTTGAGCTGCCAGCCGCGGTCGGTGACGGCGACCTCCTCGTCACGGCCGGGCACGGCGCCGATCAGCCGCTCGATGACCGACCGCGCGGCGGTGCGCTCCAGCACCATCTCCCGGACCTGTTCGGCGACGAAGGAGGCGCGCCCCCAGCCGTCCGGGAGCCGAACTCGTCCCGGTAGCCGGTGAGCAGCCCCTTGGCCACCAGCTGCAGTAGCACCGTGTTGTCGCCCTCGAACGTGGTGAAGACGTCGGTGTCCGCCTTGAGGCTGGGCAGCCGGTTCTCGGCCAGGTAGCCGGCGCCGCCGCACGCCTCGCGGCACATCTGGATGGTGCGGGTGGCGTGCCAGGTCTGCGCGGCCTTGAGACCGGCCGCCCGGGACTCCAGCTCCCGCTGCCGGTGCGCGTCGACCGGCCCGTCGCCGCCCTGCACCTCGTGCAACGCGGCGACCAGCTCGGCCTGCGCGAAGTGCAGCGCGTACGTGGTGGCCAGGGCCGGCAGCAGCTTGCGCTGGTGGGCCAGGTAGTCGTTGAGCAGCACCTCGCGGTCCGCGTCGGGCGTGTCGAACTGGCGGCGGATGTCGCCGTAGCGCACCGCGATGGCCAGCGCCGACTTGGTCGCCGCCGACGCGGCGCCGCCCACGCTCACCCGGCCGCGGACCAGGGTGCCGAGCATCGTGAAGAAGCGCCGGGAGTCGTCCTCGATCGGGCTGGAGTACGTCCCGTCCTCCGCGACCTGACCGTAGCGGTCCAGCAGCATGTCCCGCGGCACCCGCACGTGGTCGAAGCTGAGCCGCCCGTTGTCGACACCGAGCAGGCCGGCCTTGGGCCCGGCGTCGCCGATGGTCACGCCCGGCAGCGGCTTGCCCTGCGCGTCGCGGATCGGCACCAGCCACGCGTGCACACCGTGCCGCCGCCCCTCGGTGATCAGCTGCGCGAAGACCACGGCCATCCGCCCGTCCCGGGCCGCGTTGCCGATGTAGTCCTTGCGGGCCGCCTCGTGCGGGGTGTGCAGATCGAAGGTCTGCGTCCGCGGATCGTAGGTGCAGGTGGTACGCAGCTGCTGGACGTCGGAACCATGGCCCGTCTCGGTCATCGCGAAACAGCCGAGGATCTTGCCCGAGACGATGTCCCGCAGGTAGGCGTCGTGGTGCCGCCGGGTGCCGAGGGCGTCGACCGCGCCGCCGAACAGGCCCCACTGCACGCCCGCCTTGACCATCAGCGACAGGTCGACCTGCGCCAGCATCTCGCAGGCCACGATCGAGCCGCCGACATCGGACCTGCCGCCGTACTCGGTGGGGAAGGCCGACGCGATGCCCAGCTTGACCGGGAGCTCGGCGATCAGCCGGGAGATCCGCTCGCGCGCCTGGTCACCGGTCTCGCCGTACACCGGGAGGAAGCGCGCGTCGAGCTGGTCCCGGTGCGCGTTGCGGACCTCGGCCCACGGCCCGTCGAGCAGTTCCCGCAGGCGGGTGACCTCGATGCGGCCGGACGCGTGATCGGACATGGTCACCCCTCGAAATAGCGGATATATGGTCACACTCCGTACCCGATCCAGGATACCGGCCGCCCCCAGCATCAAGATCCGGCAGGGACAGGTCGCGGCGACCGCCCCGGGAGAGCCGGGCCAGCCGGTCGTCGCCCCCTCGGCCAGCGGCCGGAGGTGCGCCGGGTACCCGACGAATCCGGTTGGCGACAGCCCACGCCCCTTCACCCTCAGCGACGGCTCTGACACTCTGCACCCGACGGGTAACCCTTCGGATTGGGCGGGTCGAGAGCGATGGCGAAGCGTTGGTTGATCACGGGGTGTTCGAGCGGACTCGGTCAGGCCCTCGCGGCCCGGCTCGCCGCCGAGGGCGAGCAGGTGCTGGCGACGGCCCGGCGACCGGAGACCCTCGGCGCGTTGGCGGCCCGGCATCCGGGCAACGTGGTGGCTGCCGCGCTGGACGTACGGGATCCGGCCCAGTGCGTGGCGGCGGTCGAGTGGGCGGTGGACGCCTTCGGCGGGATCGACGTCCTGGTCAACAACGCCGCCTACGGCCAGTTCGGCACCTTCGAGGAGGTCTCCGACGCGGAACTCGCCGCGCAGTTCGACACCAACGTGTTCGGGCCGTGGCGGCTCACCCGGGCCGTGCTGCCGCTGTGGCGGGCGCAGCGCCACGGGCACGCGGTCTTCGTCAGCTCGGTCGCCGGCATGGTTCCCTTCCCCGGGCTGGCCGCGTACACGGCGAGCAAGTTCGCGGTGGAGGGAGCGGCCGAGTCGCTGGCCGCCGAGGCCGGGCACCTCGGGGTGAAGGTCACCATCCTCCAGCCGGGCGGCTTCGCCACCGGGTACAGCGACAACCTGGTGATGCCGGAGCAGCGGATCCCGGAGTACACGCCGGTCAGCGACGGCCTGCTCGGCGCGCTGCGCAGCATGAACGCCAAGATCGAGGTTAACTCCCCCGAGCTCTTCGCCGACGTGGTCTGGCGGCTCAGCCAGCTGGAGTCGCCTCCGCTGCGGCTGCCGGTGGGCCCGGACTCGGAGACGTTCCTGGAGGCCGCCTACGACGCCCGGCGCAGTGAGTACGACCAGGTCGTCAAGGCGGGTCATCACACCCTCGCGTGACCCTCGCCCGGGCCCGACAGGCACCGACGGCCGGCGGACGCGGCCGACCGCGACGACGGGTGGGGCTCCTTCGCCGCGACGGGACGCGTCGCACCGGGCCGGCACCCCGGCGCCGGCCCGGCACCACGCGACGTTCACCCGCTCGCCGGTGCCGGGCGCTATTGACCGCCCTCCGGGCTCGACAGGCACGGCTGGGCGTGCGCCAGGTCCCCGACCACGGGCTGCGCCCTCCGGTAGGCGGCGCAGTGCACCGCGCCCAGGTCGTTCAGCTCGCGCCGCCGGACGGCGGGCAGGGACTGGGCCCCGTCCCGACGTAGCGCGAGCTCCGTCGCGGGCACGCGGGCCCGCAGCGCGCACTCGCCGTCGGCGGTGGCCACGGCGATCTCCCGGCGGCGCAGGGAGGCGGAGTCGCCGTCCTGCCGGTACGCACGCGACAGGTCCTCGGCCGCGGCCTCCGGGTCGGGGTACGGGTGGCCCGCTTCGGCCATGCACGAGAGCCACCGGGCGCGGGCCCGTGCCAGTTCCGGGGCCTTCCCGACCTGCTCCCTGAGGGTGTTGTCCAGAACCTGGGGGACGGCGTCGACGCGGGCCCACCGCCGGGCGTCGCCGTACAGGGCGGCCCGGCTCTCGGCCACGCACCCGAGCGTCGGGTAGGACAGGACGCTGCCGTCGGGCAGCTCCAGCTTCTCGTACCGCCGGGTGTCGCCGAACAGGGCGAGCTGGAACGCCGGCTGCCGGTCGTTCGGACCCGCCCTCGGGGGCCTCGACGCCGCCGCCAGCCCGAAACCCTCCGCGCGGCGCCGGGGCAGGTCGACCGCACGCTCCTCGTCGGACCCGGCGACCGGTGGCGGGGTGACCGGCCAGTAGACCTGCCCACGCGCGGCCATGCACCGCTCGACCAGCTTCTCCTCGGCCAGCTCCAGCACCCGCCTGCGGGCGGGATGACCACCGGAGCCGGTCAGCAGGTCCAGCGCGTCGACGCCGAGCGCGGATTCCTGGCGGCCGGTGGTGCCCGCCTGCGGGGTGCAGGCACTCCCGCAGGCGAGCACCAGGAGACCGACGGCCACGGAGAGCATCCGGGACGTCGAGCGCCGAGTCGTCAGCACCACTTGTGCGAGCTGATCTTGTCGTTGGGGCTGGTCCCGTCGCTCCACCTGTCGTAGGCCAGGTTGGCGAGGTAGCTGCCGCGCGGCAGCCGGTAGAAGAAGGCGCCGGTGTAGTTGGTGCCGTCGTGGAAGGTGACGGCGCAGTTCTGCCCGTTGTTGAACACCGACGACACGCAGTTGCTCCAGGTGCCCGTCGGGCAGGTGCCGTGGCCCCAGTTGCCGTAGTTGGCCTCGTTGTTCTGCCACTTCCCCGGGCCGTCGTTGAAGTCGGCGGCGGCCCACACGCAGACGGAACCCGACGGGCAGCCGGCGTACCTGTCCCCCGCGGACGCGGGCTCCACCAGGCACACCAGCGCCAGCACGGATCCCGCCGCCGCCGCCGCGCACCGCCGCAGCACGTTTTTCATGATCTTCCTCTTCTCTGCCCGGATCGGTCGACCGGACGCGGTCGACATCTGTCGCATGAGCGTCGGCGGTGGCGTGGGGTCGACCGCTTGTGAAATTCTTGTGCATCTATGCGGGCGACCGGTGGGCGACGATCGTGATGCCGCTCTTGGGGGAATTGGTGGCCGACTTTCGCGTACTGGGGCCGGTGGAGATCTGGGCGGACGACCGGCGACTGCCGGCCGGGCAGCCGAGGCAGCGCGCCGTGCTGGCGGCGCTGCTCGTGGACGCCGGACGGTCGGTGACGCCGCAGACCCTGTTGGACCGGGTGTGGGGGGACAGCCCGCCACGGGGCGCGCGGCAGTCGCTGCACGCGCACGTCACCCGGATCCGGCAGGCCCTGCACCTCGTGGACGTCGGTGAGCCGCCCGCGCTGGTGTGGCGGCCGGGCGGATACGTGCTCGAGGTCGCCGCCGACCGGGTGGACGTACACCGGTTCCGCGGCCTGCTCGCCCAGGCCAAGGAGCCGGAGTGCCCGGATGCCCGGCGGGCGTCGTTGCTGCGGGAGGCGCTCGCGCTGTGGCGGGGCGAACCGCTGGCGGGACTGTCGGGATCCTGGGCCGCGCGGACCAGGGAGAGCTGGCGGCAGCACTACCCGGAGGCCGTCGTCACCTGGGCGTACGCCGAGTTGCGGGTGGCGAACCCGGAACCGGTGATCAGTCGGCTCACCGAACTGGTGGGTGACTATCCGCTCGTGGAGTCGGTGACCGCGGCGCTGATGCGCGCCCTCTACGCGGTGGGCCGGGGAGCCGACGCCCTCGTGCAGTACGCGGTCGTCCGCCGGCGGCTCGCCGAGGAACTCGGTGTCGATCCGGGGCCCGAACTGCGGACGCTGCACCAGGCGATCCTGCGCGACGACCTGGACGCGCCACACGGTCGGCACCCGGCGTCGGTGGCCCTTGCGCATCCGACGCCGGCCCAGCTGCCTCCCGACACCCCGGGATTCGTGGGTCGGGCGGAGCACCTCGCCCGCCTCGACGCGCACCTGCCGGGGCGGCAGCCCGCCGCGGCGTCCACGATCGTCACCGTCTCGGGTACTGCGGGGGTCGGCAAGACCGCACTGGTCGTGCACTGGGCGCACCGCGTCGCCGGGCGGTTCCCCGACGGGAACCTGTACGTGAACCTGCGCGGCTTCGAGCCCACGGGCGAGGCGACGGCGCCCGCCGAGGCCGTCCGCAATGTCCTCGACGCTCTGGGCGTGACCCCCGACCGGATGCCACCGCAGCCGGAGGCGCAGGCGGCGTTGTACCGCACGCTGCTGGCCGGCAGACGGATGCTCGTCCTGCTGGACAACGCCCGCAATGCCGGACAGGTCCGCCCGCTGCTGCCCGGGGCGGCCTCGTGCCTGGTGGTGGTGACCAGCCGCGACGCGCTGGTCGGTCTGGTCGCCGCCGAGGGCGCCACGCCGCTGCGGCTGGAGCTGCTGGACCGTGGTGAGGCGCGGAGCCTGCTGGCCGGCCGGCTCGGGCGGCACCGGCTGTCGGCCGAGCCCGCGGCCGCCGACGAGATCGTCGACCTGTGCGCCCGGCTTCCCCTGGCGCTGTCCGTCGTGGCCGCCCACGCCGTGATGCGGCCCGGCGTCGCCCTGGCGGTGCTGACCGGCGAGCTGCGTGAGGCACGCGGCGGCCTCGACGCCTTCGCCGCGAACGACCCGACCACCAACCTGCGGAGCATCTTCTCCTGCTCCTACCGGGCGCTCGGCGGCGAGGCCGCGCGGACCTTCCGGTTGATCGGGTCGCACCCCGGCACCGACATCACCGTGCCGAGCGCGGCGAGCATGAGCGGCGTGCCGGTGCGGCAGGCCCGGGCCCTGCTCACCGAACTGACCGACAACCACCTGCTCGCCGAGCACACCGCCGGCCGGTACGCCGCCCACGACCTGCTCCGCGCCTACGCCGCCGAGCTGGCGGACAGCCTCGACGGCCGGTCGGAGCGTGACGGCGCGACGCACCGGATCCTCGACCACTACCTGCACACCGCACACGCCGCCGCCCGGATGCTGGAGCCCCACCGGGAGCCGCTCACGCTCGCCACGCCTCGTCCCGGCGTCACGCCCACGGCCTTCGCCACCGCCGCCGAGGCACTGGCGTGGTTCGTGGCCGAGCGTTCCGCCCTGGTCGCCAGCGTCCAGCTGGCCGCCGCCACCCGGCACACCGCCCACGCCTGGCGGCTGGCCTGGATCCTCAACACCTTCTTCAGCCGGCAGGGCTACTGGCACGACCAGGCGGCCGTCCAGCACACCGCGCTGGGCGCGGCGCGGGACGCCGGCGACAAGGACGGACAGGCACACCTGCACCGGGGCCTCGCACGGGCCTACTTCCGGCTGGGTCGCCACGACGAGGCCCACGCCCACCTGCGGGTGGCCCTCACCCTCTGCGAGGAACTCGGCGACCCGGTGGCGGAGGCGCGCGTCCACGGCGGCCTCGGCTTCATCCTCAATCAGCGCGGCCGGCACCGCGAGTCGCTACCGCACCTGCGGCGGGCGCTCGGGCTGTACGCCAGGGCCGGGCACCCGGACGGGTACGCGGAATCGCTCAACGCGCTCGGCTGGAGCCACGCGCTGCTCGGCAACCACCACCAGACCCTCGTCTACTGCCACCAGGCCCTGACGCTCATGGGCCGGCTCGGCGACTGCCACGGCCAGGCCAACGTCTGGGACAGCCTCGGCTACGCCCACCACCACCTCGGGCACCACGGCAGGGCCATCGAGTGCTACCGGCAGGCCCTCCAACTCTTCCAGCACACGGGCGAGCGGTACCTGCGGGCCGAGACCCTCGTCCGACTCGGCGACGCCCTGCTGGCCGCGGACGAGCCGGGACGGGCCAACGCCGCCTGGGCCGACGCCCTGTGCGTCCTGTCCGACCTCGGTCACCCCGACATCGACCTCGTCCGCGCCCGACTCCGCTCGGTCCCCGAGTTCACGCAGCCGCCGACGCCGGCCACCAGGCACCTGTCGGGGACGTGGCCGGACGAGGGCGCAGCGGGACGGTGATCCCCCGCCGGGTGCGCCACCCCGGCCGGGTCGAGGCGACGTCCGCGCGGGCCCCGGCCGGCAGGACACGTGCGCGGCCGGTCGCGGCTGACCGTCGCGGTGGACGGCGTCGGGGCGCGTTCAGAACTGCCGCACGGCCAGCAGGCCGAGGGCGATCACGAGCACGACGCCCGCCGTGACGGTGATCGTCCGGATCCGTACCCGCAGGTCGGCGTCCCATCTGTCGCCGGTGCCGGCGGCGCGGCGGGCCAGCGGGGTCATCGCGCGTCCGACGCCGAATCCGACCCCGGCGAGCATCGCGACGTGCAGGCGCTGGCCGCCGAGGAGCAGAGCGACCGCCAGCACGTACGGCGCACTCGCCGAGACATAGGTGCGCACCCCGGTGCCCATCTCGAAGCCGAACTGCAGCGCCCCCCGCCGCAGGCTGCGCTGGAGCACGTCCTGCGGCACCTGCCGGGCGTTCTGCGGCAGCCGGATCGGCACCAGCCCCACCTCGCGCAGCAGCCCCAGCACCGCCACCCCCACGATGCCCGCGTACCGCCACGGGACGGGCACGGGAGCGGACAGGCCGGAGAGCAACCCCAGCACCGATCCGCTGAGCAGGCCGCCGGCGATCAACCCCACGACGAACAGGGTGAGGACGACGCCCTGCCGATCTCGATCCCGCCACCCGGGCGAGGCCAGCGCGTGCGCGCTGTTGTGCGTTCAAACGGAGCCGGAGAGCGTGTAACCCGCGAGCCCTCCGATCATCGCCCAGGTGAGCACGTGCCCGTACGCGGCGGCGGCGAGCGCACCGACGGCGAGCAGCAGCAGGGGTACGAGAGGGTCGCCCGCCCGGCGTAGTGCCGCCCGGGCGTGCCCTGGCAGTGTCCGGGTCATACGGCGGCGCCGGTCAGCGTCCGCCAGGAGTTCACCCCGACGATCCCGTCGACCGTGAGCCCGTTCTGCCGCTGGAAGTCGCGCGCCGCGCTGTCCGTCGCCGGGCCGAAGGACCCGTCGACCACCAGCGCGTAGCCGCGCCTGTTCAGCTGACGCTGCACCGCGCTGACGGCGTGGCCGGTGTTCCCGGAGCGGACCGTGCTCACGAGCTTCGGCCAGGTGGTCGCGTCGACGACACCGGTGGCCCCGAGGCCGGCCGCCGCCTGGAAGCTCTTCACCTTCGCCTCCGTGTCGCCGCCGAAGATCCCGTCGATCTCGGTCGCGTGCCCGCGGGCGGTCAGCAGGTGCTGCACGGTGTAGACGTTCACCCCGGTGTTGCTCCGCCGGGTGGTTGGCCAGCTGGCCGTGCCCAGGCATCCGCACTTGGTGTTCCAGCGGCAGATCGACTTCACCCAGCCCGAGCTGGTCTTCTTGTACCCGTCGTGGCACCGGCGTTCGACCGAGCAGGCGCAGGCGCCGCACGCCCCGTTGTACGCCCACAGCCAGCCGTCGTAGGTGCCGCCGTAGCACTGGTTCGGCCGCAGGATCCAGGTGACGCCGTCGTTCTTGTGGAATCCGGCGTACGTCCCGCTGGTGTTGCAGGAATCCGCGAAGATCGTGCTCGGGCCGCACCCCGGTGAGCAGTTGTGGTCGCTGGCGTACGTCGGGCACCCGGCATAGATCGTGTAGCCGTCGGCGTACGCGCGGCGGGCCGCCGGGAACACGCTGAGCGCGGCCATCCCCACCGCGGTGCCCGCCCGGAGCAGGGTGCGTCGCGACAGCGCCCAGCCCGCGCGCCTGCGGCCGCCCGGCTGCACCGGCACCCGCCGGACGGCGGCGCCGGTCCCCGGGTCGTCCCCGCGCAACCAGGGCACCGTGTCGATACCGGTCATGCCCGATCTCCCTGATTCGTGGCGACCGCCGGTGCGGGGTCGCCGGGTGGGCTGTCGACTTCGTCGAGCAGGCGGTGCAGTGCCGCCCGGGAGCCGATCGGCTCGGCGCGGAGCACCCGCCCGGCCGCGTCGACGACGGTGGCGAACGGCGTGGCGAGGGCGTCGTACCGCTCGAACAGTTCCGCCTGCCCGCCGAGCACGGTGATCGGCAGCTCCGCCGCCCGCGCCGGGGGTTCCTCCCGGTAGAGGACCCGGAACTCCAGGCCGGGACGGGCGTGCTCGCCCGCCTCGGCCAGCACCTCGGTGCACGTCCCGCAGTCGGGCTCCAGGAAGAGCAGCACCAGCGGAACAGTCGGGGCCGCCGGCGCCAGCCGGGCGAATCCGGGGGCCGGTGCGCCGGGCCGCAGGCCGACCGACTCGGGACGGCGCTGGACCGCCCCGCTCGACAGCGCGTGCACCTGGCGTACCAGGCCCGAGACCGTGAAGGCCAGCAGGAGGATCGCGATCCAGCTCAGGATCAGTGCGCTGGTCTGGAAGCTCATCCGGCAATGCCTCCCTCTGTCGTGCCGATGGACCGGCGGGTCGTGGGCCGCCCGGCTGTCGCCGTCGCCGGCTCGTACATCGCGGCGGGCAGGTGCCACAGCAGCGTGGTGAACGTGGCGGAGGCGAGCAGCACGACGGCGAGGGCGGCGTCGGCCCGGTCCGGCGCGACGATCGAGCCGGACAGCGCCAGCGCGAGCAGTGCCAGCCCGGCGAGGATCGCCGCCCGTGCCACCACCCAACCGGTCATCGGCAGTTCCACCCGGGAGCATCCGCACGACCCGGCGCGCCCGGTCGAGCGCACGTACAGGCCGTAGCCGGCGTAGAGGGCGAGTAGCGCGCCGCTGCCGACGAGGACGGCGACGAGCAGGCGCTCGCCGGCGGGGTGGAGCAGCGCCGCGATCCCGGCGCCGGCGAGCAGTCCCTCACCGGCGATGGCGACGACGGCGACCACGACCGGAGCCGGAAGCACCCGGTGCGCGGCCAGGGCCCGGGCGAGCGCCGCCGGCCGTGACAGGTGCTCGGCGGTGCTGACGAGCAGGGTGAACAGGACGGTGTACGTGGCCACGCCGGCCAGCAGCCCGGACATCCCGACCTACCGGACCGTCCGGACGCGGAGCCGGTCGACCAGGGTGGGCACCTGCTCCACGGCCGTGTCGCCGAACGGCACCAGGCTGAGCCAGGCGTCCGCCGCCGCCAGTACGAAGTAGGGCTGCCCGTCGGGCAGGACGTCCCGGAAGAGCTCGCCCGCCCGCGTCTGCAGGCCGCGCCAGGAGGGCAACTGTCCGGCACGCTGCTTGGTCAGCGGTGCGATCTCCAGCAGGCCGAGCCCGGGGATCTCCTTGAGGACGGTGGCGGGTTCGGCGAACTGGGCGCCGGTCTTCGAGGCCGGGCGAAGGGCCAGCCCGTCGTCGTGCTCCTCGACGCGCAGGGTCCGCAACGCCCCGAGCAGATCGGTGGTCGACGCGCCGTACATCTCGGTGAAGAAGCAGTGCCGTCTTCCCCGCCAGACCGCCACGAGCCGCTCCTCGGCCAGCTGGATCTGCGGGTCGTAGGACCGGATGCGCGCGGTCGCCAGCGTGCCGCCCTGGTAGGTGAGTTCCTCGTCGAACGTCTCGACGCCGAGCGTCCGGGCCACGTCGTCCGCGAGCCCGACCGCGCCGGCCGTGAACTCGTGCAGTCGGCCGCCGATCGTCACGTCGGCCACCGAGGTGAACGGTGCGCTGAGGTCGAGTGAGCCATCGAGCATGAACCGACCCTGGTCGATCGCCCGATGCGTCACCGGCGCCCCACTGGCTGCCATGCGCCCGCCCTTCGTCCGGGTCCGGAACTTACCAACGGCACGGTATACGGATCTGTAAATATATGACAAGGTCGATTGCTGTCACCGGGTGGTGACAGTCCCGGCCCGGCGCGCGGGCACTGCGGACGCGCGCCCGCCCGGCCCCGAGCGGCACGGGCCGGGGAGGACGCCGACCGGCCGGTAGGGTCGTCCGCGTGGATCTGGCCGACACCGCCGCCCGACTCGGCGTACCCGTCGAGGACATCGACCGCCTGCACCGGCTCGCCGGCGACCGGCCGTCGGCGCCGCTGCCCGCCAGAGCCGACGCGCCCGCCCTCCTCGACCGGCTCGCGGTGCGGCCGGACGACGCCGCCGAGATCATGGCGGGCTGGCCCGACCCCGACTCTCCGCTGTGGACTCCGGAGCTGCGCTGGCTGCTCGACCGGTCGATCGCCCTGGTCCGCGCCGATCTCGGGGGCCACGGCTGGCTGCCGCCCGGTCCGGCGCTGCCGCGCGAGCGGGGCCCCGCCTGGCGGCATCTCTACGTGTACGCGTACCTGGCCCTGGTCGACGTCGTCAGGGGATACCACCGCGAGCACGGCATCGCCGACGCCGTGTCGTGGGCGACCCTCGCGGACCTGGGCCGCAACCTCGCGATCGACCGGCGGATGCGCCGCGAGGGCTGGCCGGTCATGCAGAGCTGGCTGACGCTGCACGCCCGCGGCGGCCTCTACGAGCTGGGCCGGCTGCAACACCAGCGCGGCGACACCAGCATCGCCCTGCACATCCCCGAGTCGGGGCCGCTGACCCCGGAGTCGGTCACGGCGTCGCTCGACGAGGCCCGGGCGTTCTTCCCGCGCCACTTCCCCGACGAGCGCCACACGGCGTTCTCCTGCGGCTCGTGGCTGCTGGATCCGCAGCTGCTGGAGTACCTGCCCGAGGACTCCCACATCGCCCGGTTCCAGCGGCGATTCGAGCTGGAGCCCCACGAGGAGCCGGATCCGGAGGGGCTGGACGCCGACGTCGAGGTGCTGCGGTTCGTGTTCCGCACCCTGACCACGCCGCTCGACGAGCTGCCGCGCCGCACCGTGCTCCAGCGCGCGGTCGTCGACCACCTGAAGGCCGGCCGCCACTGGCGGTGGCGCCGCGGCCGCTTCCCGTTCTAGCCACACCCGTCGGCCCGACACGGCGGCCCGGGAACAGGAGCGGGGCCGCCGGTGTCCGGCGGCCCCGCTGCTGTCGCGACTGTCAGACGATCTCCACCCCGTAGACGCTCAGCGCCTCGGTGACCGGCTGGAAGTAGGTGGTTCCGCCGGAGGAGCAGTTGCCGCTGCCACCGGAGGTCAAACCCAGGGCGGTACTGCCGCTGAAGAGCGCGCCGCCGCTGTCGCCCGGCTCCGCGCAGACCGTGGTGCGGATCAGCCCGCTGACGCTGCCCTCGGCGTAGTTCACCGTGGCGTTGGTCGCCTCGACCGCGCCGCCGTGCAGGCCGGTGGTGCTGCCGGAGCGCTGCACCGACTGCCCGACGAAGGCGTCGGCCGCGCCGGTGATGTCGCGGGTGGTGCCGTCGTAGAGGTAGACGCTGCCGTCGGCGGCGGCCGGGTCGGTGTGCTGCACGATGCCGTAGTCGTTGCCGGGGAAGCTGCCGGTGCCGCCGGTGCCGAGCAGACTGCCCTGTCCGGAGTCGGCGTACCAGTTGGCGGTGATGTCGGTGCAGTGCCCGGCGGTGAGGAAGTAGTGGGTGTCGCCGCTGCGGACGTTGAAGCCGAGCGAGCAGCGGCCGCCGCCCTCGGCGTAGATGGCCTCGCCACCGGCGGCCCGGGTGCTGAGCGTGCCGGCCTCCCGCTGGATGCGGACGGTACCGCCGAGCCGCTCCGCGACGGCCTCGACGCGGTCCAGCTTCGCGCCGGTCACCGTGCTGTCGACGGAGACCACGACCTGGTTGGTCGCCGGGTCGGTCCACCAGGCGGTGCCGGGCACCCGCGCGGCGCTGTCCAGCGCGGCGGTGGCCCGGGCGAGGTCCTTCGCACCTCGGGCGACGAGCTTCGGGGTCGCGCCGGCCGCGCGGACCTTGCGGGCAGCGGCGTCGTCGGTCACGGTGACGACCATGGCGCCGTCGGCCCCGGCGTACGCCCCGCCGGAGCGGTCGCCGAGTGCGGCGGCGAGCGCGGTGGCCTGGTCGGGGGAAGCGGGCGTCGCGGGTGCTGCCTGAGCGGGACTGCTGGTCAACGTGCCGACGACCAGCGCGCCGGCCACCGAGAGTGCGGTGACGCGGCGCAGCGATGACCCGGAGTGTCGCATGTGGTACCTCCATGGAGCTGAGCACGGGCTGCCTGTCAGGTAGCCCCGGGCACCCGATCGGTTGGTGAGGCTCACCCGACCGGAGGCGTTCGATCTATTCATGGAATTCACATTGATTGCAAGAGTGACGGTTGGCCTGACTCGGCCGTTTCTCACACCTTGGGTCCGGAGAGCCCGACGAGTGGCGCCTGCGGCGATTAGTCGCTATTCGCCGCGACTTGGCAGGTCAGCAAGCCCGGCTCGCGATCCATTGGCCGGCTCCCTTCACCCGCCACGACCGGATGGCGGGACACGGCCACAACATCGAAAAAACCCGTGGCGGCCGGCGGCTCGGCCGGCACCGCACACGTCGACGCCCCCGCAACATCGACGGCCAGGTCACCGGATCCGGCGTCCTGGGCAGGGGTGGGCCCGGCCCCGCGCCGAGCCCCCCCTCAATTCCACCCGATCGCCACATCGAGTCGATCTGCACCTATCCCTAAACATCGATGTAGTGCTATTAATCGTTCACCAACCGGTGGACCTTGGAGGGGTACATGACCAGATCCCGAACGCTGAGCCTGCTCGCAGGCGTCCTCTCCGCGACACTCGCGGTACTGGGGCTGGCCACCCCGGCGCAGGCCGCCGGCCACCACTACGTGGCGCTCGGCGACTCGTACGCCTCAGGTGTCGGCGCCGGCAGCTACACCACGGAGAGCGGCTCCTGCAAGCGCAGCACCAAGGCGTTCTCCGCCCTCTGGGCGGCGGCCAACGCGCCGGCCTCCTACAAGTCGGTGGCCTGCGGCGGCGCGAAGACGACCGACGTGATCAACTCCCAGGTCGCCGCGCTCAGCGCACAGACCACCCTGGTCAGCATCACCATCGGCGGCAACGACGCCGGGTTCGGCACCATCATGAGCACCTGCGCCCTCCAGGGCTCCAGCGCCTGCATCGCCGCGGTGGACGCGGCCCAGGTGCAGGCCCGGGCGAACCTCCCCGGCCTGCTCGACCGGGCCTACGCCGCGATCCGCAGCAAGGCCCCGAACGCGAAGGTCGTGGTGCTGAGCTACCCGGTCTTCTACCAGCTCGGCACGGTCTGCCTCGGCATCGGCGAGGCGGCCCGCGCGAAGGTCAACGAGGGCATCAACCTGGCCGACAGCCTGATCGCCGCCGCCGCGGCCCGCGCCGGGTTCACCTTCGCCGACGTACGCGGCATCTTCGTCGGACACCAGATCTGCAGCGGCAACAAGTGGATCCACGCCGTCGACATCCTGAACCTGTCGAACTCGTACCACCCGATGGCGACCGGGCAGTCCCTCGGTTACCTCCCGGTGTTCACCCAGGCGGTCGGCCAGTCCGCCACCGCCAAGAAGGCCGGCGCCAAGGCGTAGCCGCGAGGTCTCCGGTTCGGGCCTGTTCCCCCCGAACAGCCCCCTACCGGAGACCTCACCCCGTCCCGGCGTCCGGATGCCCCCACCCAGCCCCTGGACGCACGCCCCACGTGGAACGACGCCGCGCGGGCTGTGGCGTCTCCCCCGGGCCCTGGGCAGCCGCCGTCAGGGCTTCGCCACCAGCTCGAACAGGCTCGAGAACCCCTGAGCGCCGAAGCCGTCAGCGATCCGGCGGTCCATCAGGCCCTTGACCTCGCGCATCCGCACGGCCTCCACGCCGATGGATTCCCGGTGGCTGATCAGGTCGTCCATCAGCGCGGCCTGGACGTCGAGCGGGCCGAGATCCGGTGGGTGGTCGCCGGCCCTGGCCGCCTTGCCGATCGAGGTCAACAGCGGTGCCAGCGCGGCCACGTTGTCGGCGGCACGCTCCGCGAACTCCGCCACGTCGACCCCTTCGGCCTGCACCAGCCTGAGCGTGTGCAGGAACCCGATGAGGATCTCGTAGCCCATCGCGACCTGCGCCACGAACTCCACGGCGGCCGAGCCGGCCTCCTCCCCGTGGTAGACGACCGTGCCCAACTCCCGCAGCGTCGGCCCGTGCGCCTCGAAGGCGGTGCGGGAACCGCTGAACGGGAACATGACGTGCGGCGTACCGACGTAGGGCGGATCTCCCATGATCTTGCCGTCGAGGTACTCGGCACCGCGCGCTCTCGCCCAGCGGTCGTTGGCCCGTGCCTGCTGAGGCGAGCCGCTCGTCAGGTTCACCAGGACCTTGCCCGCGACCGCGGCGTCCACGGAGCCGAGCACCTCGTCGACCGCTGCGCCGTCGAGCAGACACACCACGACGAGCGGGCTCGCGGCCGCCGCCTCCGCGGCGGTCGCGGCGGCCGTGGCGCCGGCGTCGACCAGCGGCAGGGCCTTGCTCGCGGTCCGGTTCCAGACCGTTGTACGGTGTCCGCGGTCGAGGAACGTCCTGGCGATCGCCGATCCCATGTCACCGAGGCCGAGCACGGTGACCTGGCTGGCCCGGTTGGTCGGATCGGCGGTGGGCGTTGTCGGCATGTTTTCCTCTCGTCTCACACTCAGGTGGTGGTGGCGCGTCAGGTGACGCGAGCCCTTCGTCGCCACGCACGGTCTCGTCCCGCACGCCGTACTGCTCCCGTCGCGGGCGGCTAGCCGGGCTGGCGCTCCGCGCGGACGGTGGCGACGGCGGCTGCCATGCGGGTGAGGCGCGCGCCCTGGAAGCGGGCCGTCTCGAGGACGGCCCGGGCGTACCCGGGATCCCGGCCGGCGCGGCTCTCCACGAGGCTGACGCCGTACGGGTTTCCGCCGGCGGCGTGCGCGGTGTCGTAGTTCAGGTAGCCGGTGGGCAGGATGACCGCTCCCCAGTGGTGGAAGGTCTGGTAGAGGCTGAGCAGGGTCGCCTCCTGCCCCCCGTGCTCCTCGTAGGTGGCGGTGAAGCCGGTCGCCGGCTTGTCGGCCAGTTCCTCCGCCTGCCAGGGGGCGCTCGTGGTGTCGAGGAACTGGCGCAACTGGGAGCAGACGTTCCCGAACCGGGTCGGCGTGCCGAAGGCGTACCCGTCGGCCCACCGGAGGTCGTCCAGGGTGGCGAGCGGGACATCGGCGGTGGCGTCGAGATGGGCCCGCCACTGCGGTCTGGCATCGACGACCTGCTCCGGCGCCAACTCGGCCACCCGACGCAGGCGGACCTCCGCGCCGGCGTCGGCCGCTCCGTCGACGAACGCCTGCGCGAGCCGGTGCACGGTGCCGGTGGCGGAGTAGTAGATGACGGCGATCCTGGCGTCGGTCTGCACGGTTGCCTCCTGGCTCGGCTCGGTTCTCGGTCAACCGTGCCGGGCAGGCTTACCGTCCGCTGACCGTCGCCTGACCGAGGCCGTTGAGCGTCGCGTCGTCGAGGTCAAGCTGCGCGCCACGGCTCATCTCGGCAGCGAGTTCCCCGCCGCCGAGCGCCTCCCGGAGGCGGCCGGTCACGCGCTGGACGTCGTGCCGTTCGCCGGGGGGCAGCGGCGCTCCGGCGGCCTCGCGCAGCGCGCGGGCCGCGCCGAGCAGCCGCGCGGCACGGCGCGGGTCACCGCCGAGGCTCATGGCCCCGGCCAGCCCTTCGAGGGCCAGGGCGACCGCCCGGTGGTCTCCGGCGGCGCGCGCCGCGTCGAGCGACTCACGGTGGCGGCGCTCGGCGCGGACGGCGTCGCCCCGGTGCTCCGCGATGAACCCCAACTCGGCCAGCGCGAGCGCGCAGCCCGGCAGATAGCCGGCGTGCCGGTTCCAGTCGAGCAGGTCGTGCTGCTGGGCCTCGGCGGCGTCGAGGTCGCTCCGCCGTCGCGCGATCATCGCCAGGCCCGTGCCGGCGAAGGCGGCGGCGGAGCGGCTCGACTGTTCCCGCGCGACCTGTAGCGCGCGGTCGTGACTGGCGGCGGCCTCGTCGAGGTCGCCGCGCAACAGGGCGAGCCGGCCGATGCAGGCCAGCTGCCGCGACACCGACGTCCACAGCCGCAGGTGCTCGGCGGTGCGCAGCGCCTCCCGGTAGTGCGCGGCGGCCAGGTCGTAGTCGCCGCGGATCTCGGCCAGGGACCCCAGCAGGCTCGTCGGATGCACCTGTCCCCAGCGGTCGCCCAGCTGCCCGAACAGCGACCGGCTGGTCTCGCAGTCACGCTGCGCGGCGGGCAGGTCGCTGCGGTGTACGAGCGCGAGGTCCGCCCGGGTGGCGCAGGCGGCGGCGATGCCCCACTGGTCCCCGTCGGCGCGGAACGCCGCCAGCGCCGCGTCGACGAGGTCGGCGGCCTCCCCCGGATCTCCGGAGCCGAGCATCATGGAGGCGAACAACCACTGCGCGAACGCCTTCTCCGGCCGGCCGGCGTCCCGGTAGCGCTCCAGGATCCGCTGCCGGGGGGCGGTCGGGTCACCGTCGCGGGTGGCGAGGGCGGTCAGCCACATGTCCGCATGGCGCCGCAGGGTGTCCGGTGCGGCGTCGTCCGCGCTGCCCGGAATGATGTCCAACGCCGTCCGCAGGGACCGGCTCATCTCCCCGAACCGGCCCCGCAGCAGCCGGTACCAGCACAACGAGGTGGCGAGCGCCAAGCCCACGCGGGCCTGACCGTCGGTGGCGGCGACGTCGAGTGCCGCCCGGAGGTTCGCGTTCTCGGCGTCGAGCGCACGCAGGGCGCCACTCTGCTCCCGACCACGTAGCCGCCGGGCGGCCTGCTCGGCGAGACGCGCGAAGCACGCGGCGTGACGGCGGCGGGTCGCGCGCAGTTCGCCGGCGCTGTCGAGCTGTTCGAGACCGTACGCGGCCACCGTCTCCGGCAGCCGGTAGCGTCGCGGGCTCTCCCCGTGCCGCACCATGACCAGCGAGCGGTCGATCAGGCGTGCCAGCACGTCGAGGACCTCGTCCGACGCCACCTGCCCGCCCGGGCACACCTGCTCGGCGGCGGCCAGGGTGGCGCCGTCGGCGAAGACCGCCAGCCGGCGCAGCACCGCCCGTTCGGGAGGCGACAGCAACTCCCAACTCCAGTCGATCATGGCGCGCAGCCCCTGCTGACGCGCGGGCGCGGTGCGCCGGCCGGAGGACAGCAGCCGGAAGCGGTCGTCGAGCCGCGCTGCCAACTCGCCCGGGTCGAGAACGGGCAGCCGGGACGCGGCCAGTTCCAGCGCCAGCGGTACGCCGTCGAGGCGCCGGCAGATGGTGGCGATCGTGTCCGTGTTCCGCGCGTCGACGGTGAACCCCGGCTCGGTGGCGCGGGCGCGGGCGGCGAAGAGCCGGACCGCCGGGGCGTCGGCGATCTGCTCCGCCGTGGCTCCGGGCTCCGGCAGGGTCAGCGGCGGCACCGGAAGGACCACCTCGCCGGGGATCCCGAGCGGTTCGCGGCTCGTCGCCAGGATGCGCAGGTCGGCCGCGGCGCCGAGCAGGCTCTCGGTCAGTTCGGCGATCGGCGCCACCACGTGTTCGCAGTTGTCGAGCAGCAGCAGCATCCGCCGGTCCCGCAGCGCGGCGATCAGCCGGTCCATCGGCTCGCGTGGTCGCTCACCGGGCAGGCCGGGCGGGCTGTCGTCCCGGATCTCCAGGGTCGCCGCCACCACCTCGACGATCTCGGTGCAGGTCGCCTGGCCGCCGCAGGGCGGCTGGCCGGCCAGCTCGACGAGCCACACCCCGGCGGGAAACGTGTCGGCCAGCACCCGGGCGGCCTCGAGCGCCAACCTGCTCTTCCCCACCCCGCCCATCCCGGTCAGGGTCACCAGTCGCTCGTTCGTGAGCCGCTCCCGCACCGCCTCGACGGCCGTCTCACGCCCGATCAGTCCGCCGTACGGACCGGGTGACACAGGGGCCGGCAGGTTGGTCCGGGCCGGAGTCGACGGCGGTGCCGGCGGCCGCAGGGCGGGGTCCTGGCGCAGGATCGCCCGATGCAGCTCGGCCAACTCCTGGCCGGGATCGATGCCGAGTTCGTCGCGCACCTGCCGACGGAACTGCTCGTACGCGGACAGGGCTTCACGCTGCCGTCCCGAGCCGTACAGGGCGCGCAGGTGCGCGGCCCGTAGCCGCTCACGCCACGGATGGCGTGCGACCAGGTCGGCCAGCTCACCGGCGAGCAGGTGGTGCTCGCCGAGATCGAGCCGGGCCTCGGCCAGGTCCTCCAAAGCGGCCAGGCGCTGTTCGTCGAGCCGCTCGGCCGCCTGGCGCACGAACCGCTCGTCCCGGAAGTCGGCGTACGGGGAACCGCGCCACAGCGACAGGGCTTCCGTCAGCGTCGCCGCCCGCCCCGCCGGCTCCCGCTGCGCGCGCGAACGCGCCACCAGCGCGGCGAAGCGACCGGCGTCGACCGACTCCGGCGACGCCCGCAGCCGGTAGCCGGCATCGCCGGACTCGACCAGTGCACGGCCACCCGCCTCGCCCGTCTCCAGCGCGCGGCGCAACTGCGACACCTTGGTCTGGAGTGCTCCGAGCGCCTTGCCCGGCGCCTCGTCACCCCAGAGATCCTCGATCAGCCGGTCGGCGGAGACCGGGCGTCCCTCGTGCACCAGCAGGTCAGCCAGGAGAGCACGAACCTTCAGGCCGGGCACGGTGACGGGCCTGCCGTCCGACGTCCAGACCGCGATCCCGCCCAGCACCCCGAACATCACGACTTTCACACTAGCCAGTCGACGGTCGCGCCCCACGAACGTCCGTCGGCCGTCGGTCGCCCACCGGTTCGCGGCGCCGACGCGTACGTCAGCCGGCCGTCAGCCGGTGGTGAGCGACCCCGGGCAGGCTGATCCGAGCCGACACCGGAGGAATGAGATGGATCGTCTGCAAGAGCCCCGGGCCGCTCACGGTCACCGACCGTTCGCACCAGGGCGGGTAGCCACACCCTGGCTCGCCCTGCTGGCCGGCCCGCTGTCGTACGGGATCGCCGCACCGGCCCTGCTCCTCGACGACGTGGCGCGCGCGACGCGTACCGACGAACAGGCCGCAGCCGCCGGCGTGACGGCCTTCGGCTGGGGAATCGCGTTGGGGACGCCGCTGTTGGCGGCGCTGCTGGCCCGCTGCGGCGTACGGGCGGTCCTGACCGTCTCGACCGTGCTGCTGGGCGCGGGGACGCTCCTGCTCGTGCTGGTGCCGAGCGTGCCGGCGTTGGTGGCCGGCGCGGCGGTACAGGCACTAGGGTCCGCCGGCCTCACCGTGACGGCGATGAAGCTGGCCGACTCGGCCCGGCAGATGGGGGTGGTCACCGCGTCGCTGGCGGTCGTCGGGGCCACCGGCCCGCTGACCGGCGCGCTCGTCGCCGACATCTCCTCGTGGCAGGCGGCGCTGGCGTTGCCGCTGCTGGCGGTGCTCGCCGTGCCCGCGGCTCGCCGCGGCACCACCTCGCCGGAGGCGGCGCCGGCGTCGTTCGACCCCCTCGGCATGGTGCTGTTGTCCATGCTGGTCACCGCGGCCGTCCTCATTCCGCACCGACCGCTGGTGGCCGGCACGGCCACCGTCGCGCTGCTGCTCGCGCTGGTGGGCTGGATCAGGTTCCGTCCGGACGGTTTCCTGCCCGCCGCGGTAGCACGCAACGGCCGGTTCCTCGCGGCGTGCGCGTCGGCTTTCGCGCTGGGGGTGGTGAACTTCGCCCTGCTCTACGCCGCGCCGGACCTGCTGCGGGAGCACGCGGGATGGGACGGCACCCGCAGCGGGATCGTGCTGTTGGCGCCGTACCTGCTCGGCGGCTTCTGCTCCGGGTTCCTCGTCGCGGCGTCCGTGCGGGTGCCCCACCGCGTCGCGGCCGCCGCGCTGCTCGTCACCGGCGCCGCCACGCCGCTGCTGGCGGCGGTCACCACCGCCGTACCGCTGCTGCTCGCGGCGATGACGCTCGGCTCGCTGGCCGCCGCGACCGGCCAGGGCGTACTCGCCCTGCGAGCGACCGGCGTCGTGCCCGCCTCGCGTCGGGCCGAGGCCCTGGGCCTGTTCAATCTCGCGTACCTGCTCAGCGTCGCGTTCGGACCGGCGATCGCCGTGACGCTCGCGCACCCCGCTGCCTGAGCACCCGCGTGCCTTTCCGCGCCGTCGCCGCCAGTCTCGGCAGGGGTCCGTCGCGGCAGCGACGGTAGCGGGGGTCCGGGCAGCCGTCACCGCCCCTCGGCACCCGCCCGGACCGCCGGACCTGCTTTGCGGAACGGCCGGCCCGACCTAACATGTCGGATATGTACGGACGATCCACCCGAGCGATCATGCCTCCGCCTGCCCGCACCGCCGGGTAGCAGTGGCGCAGACAGGCGAGGACCGGGAGCCGCCGCGGCCGGCGTACTCCAGCGACGAGGCCGACCGGCAGGACATCCGCCTTGCCGTGGTGATGACTGGTGGAGTCAGCCTGGCGGTGTGGATCAGCGGCGTCACCCTCGAGGTCTCCCGCCTGGCCGCGGCACGCACGGACCCGGAGTCGCCGTACGCGTCGCTGCTGGATCTGCTCCGGGCGGACGTTCGCGTCGACGTCATCTCGGGCACCTCGGCGGGCGGTCTCAACGGCGCCTTCCTCGCGCTGGGCCTGGCCAGGGGCGGGGACCTGTCCGTCATGCGGGACCTGTGGCACGAGCACGGCAGCCTGGACCGGTTGTTGCGCGACCCGTTGACGCGCCGTCCACGATCCTTGCTGAAGGGGGACGACTACTTCCTCCCAAAGGTGCGGGACGCGCTGGAGAAGGTCGTCTCGACCACCGGAGCGCCGTCGGGCCGGACCGACGATGAACGGGTGCCTATCGAGCTGGTGCTGACCGGGACGCTCTGGCAGGGCAGGTCCACGACGTTCACCGACGACCTGGGTGTCGGGATCACCGAGACCGATCACGACGCCACCTTCCGGTTCGCCGACCTCCGGGCCGGCTACCGTGACGGCCGACCGGTCAGTGGGGACCTCGCCGCCGATGCCGTGCTCGACGAGTTGGCCGCCGCCGCGCGGTGCACGTCGTCCTTCCCGGGCGCGTTCGAGCCGCACTTCGTGCGGGTGCGCCCCGGAGATCCCGGCAGCGACCTGCGGTGGGAGTCCGCGGCGGGCCGATCGAACTTCCGCGACGCGCAGCACGTGGTGGACGGCGGAGTGCTGCTCAACAAGCCGATCCGCCCGGCCCTGGAGGCCGTGTACCGGCAGACCGCCGGCTTCCAGGTGCGCCGGGTCCTCGCGTACGTCGCCCCGGATCCGGGCGAGCAGCTCTGCCCCTCCCCCGCGGCCGACTCGCCGGCCGCCCCGCACGCGGACGCCGCCGGCCCGGCGGAGCCGCTCCCGTCGGCCCGCGAGGTGCTGCTCGGAGTCCTCACCCGACTGCGGGCCACCGACTCCGTCTCCCGGGAACTCACCGAGATCCGCAGCCGCAACACCACCGTGCGGATGCGCCGCCGGGCCCGGGACCGGTTCGCGACGGCGATGATCGGTGTCGCCGAGCAGCTTTCTGAGGGGGCGTGGCCGGCGTACCTGGAGGTGCGCGTCGAGAACGCCGCCACCACGATCGCTCCCCTGCTGGCGGTGGGGCAGCGCGGCCGGCCCGCCGAGCAGTGGAGCGGGCACGAACTGCTCGCCGCGCTTCGGCGGCAACGGCTGTCGTTCGTCCCCGAGGGCCCCCTCGCGGAAGCGCTCGGGAGAACCGGAGCCGGCTGGGACTGGGGGCAGACCACCGTCCAGCGCCTGGCGGACATGACCGTCGACCTGCTCAAACGATCGGTGTGGCTGGCTCACCTCGGTACGCCGGAGCGAACGAGGATCGTGCGCTGCCGCGAACAGACGGCCGCCACCCTGGAGGAGATCCACGCAGACCGCACCGACCTCAACCGCTACTGGTCAACGGCACCGACGGGACCGGCGCAGTACGGCATCGATCCGATGCCCAGGCGCCGCGGCTCGCTGAACCGGACGGCCGACAACCTGCCCGAGCTCGAACGCTGGCTCACCACAGCGTTGGCGGCGTGGGACGCCCTGCCCGTACCCGGTGACGGCGTGCGCCGGGCCCGGCTTCACCGGCAGGCCCTCGAACTGGCCCGGAGCCTTCGCGAGGTCGCCCCCGCCCTGCGGACGGTCAGCGAGGCAGGCAACGACGTGCTCGATCCGGATGGCGAGTGGACGGAGCGGCTCACCGCACTCCACCGGTTCCTCGTCCCGGTGCGGCCCGCCGACGAGACCGTCCTGCGGAACATGTTGCGGCTCGACGTCGTACAGCTCGCCTTCACCAGCGCCAGTCAGGACCCGGAGCAGGAGGTGGAACTCGCCAAGGTCTCCTCGCTGCACCCGGATCTGCTGACCGGCATCCAGCTGCACCATTTCGGCGCCTTCTACCGCGGCTCGTGGCGCCTCAACGACTGGCTGCACGGCCGCATGGACGCCGTCGAGCAGCTCATCCGGATCCTGCTGGCACCGGAGCGACTACGGCAGTGTCTGCTGGCCCCCGGGTCAGCGACCTGCGCCGGACCCCGGCCGACCCAGGCTGCGGCGGTGGACCGGCTGATGGAGGCGTTCGAGCGGTGCGCCGTTCCCGACGGATCGCCGGACCGCGGGTGGCTGGCCGACCAGTGGGCGCGGGACCGCGCGGCGTGCGAACGCGAGGCGCAGCAGATCCTCGGCAACCCGGACGCCCGATCGTTGAGCGCCTGCACCAGAGCCATCGCCCGACCGATCCAGACCTCGGTGCTCAGAGAGGACCTGCCCGGCCTCGCCGCCGCCGTACGCGCCGAGGGCACCGATCGGGCCAGGACGAGCACCGCCTGGCTGGCGTCCTTCGACGCCGCCGACCGGAAGGCCGGTCGGGAGATGCCGGCCCAGGATCTGTGGCGGCTGTGGAACGAGGCAGCCCAGATCGGCGGCGAACGCATCGATGGTGACATCGGCAGCGACACCTTCGCCCGAACCACGTCGCACACCGCCACCGTCCTCGCCAACGTCGCCGGCGACACGGCGCGCACCAGGCCGTTGGCCGTGGTGCTCTCCGCCTTCCGCGGCTACGCACTCGCCGTCTGGGCGATGGTGGCCCTGCTCACCCGCCGCAGCGCGATGGGCACGCGGGCAGTGGAGATCGCCGTCGCGGCCGGCGCCGTGCTGCTGGCCGTGTCCCTGCTGGTGCCCGCGGTGCCGATCGCGCTGACCCTGCTCGCGGTTTTTCTGCTACTGGCCGGGTTCTCGGCCGCCGCCCTGCTCTCGCCCCGGACCAGGCCGGTCGGCGTGCGCCTCGTCGTAGCGGCGCTCGTCGTGCTGCTCGCACTGGGCGGAATCCTCTGGTGGGACTGGTACCGCAACGGCACGGCGTTGATCTGGAGCCTGTCGATCAAGCTCGGGGTCACGCTCCTCATCGTCCTGCTCGGCTGGTGGGTCGCCCGCGCCCAGCCCCGGCGTTCCGACCGACGCACCCGCAGGTAGGCCGGCGCCGGGACCGGCGGCCGACGACCAGCCCCATCCGGGGCGCATCAGCACCACCTCCGGCAGCCGGGAAGCCGCCCACCAACGCATCGGCTGGGCCCGGACCTACTGCTCGGAATGCCCGACCTGTCATGTCAGAGGCGTTGGGCATAATCGATGCCTCGCAAGGCACCCGATCGAGAGGAAACGCATGAAGCGTAACGTTGTACGCGTGCTGGCGGTCATGGCCGTCGTCACCGCGGGATCGGCGGTGGTGTCCGCGCCGGCCGCCGCCAGCGACAGCCCGGGTGACATCTGCGTGACCAACCAGGCCACCTGGCTGCGCGACCAGCCCTGGGGCAACACCTTGCGCACCCTGAGCCCCGGGCGAGGCTTCCGCGTCCACTCGATCTACGGCGGCAGTGACATCCAGACCTGGTACTACGGCCACGGGGCCGAGGCGCCGGGTCAGGACGGCTGGATCCCGGCCGCCAACTGCAACTGGTAGACCGGAGCCGCTCCACCACCATGGCGCCGGCTCCGGCCGGCGCCATGCGGCTGCGGTCGGCAGCCAGGCGCAGGGATCACCGTGCGGGCTGGGTTCGCCGCGGTCGCTGCCCGGAACCTCCCGGGGCACGCACCGCCGTCTCCGCCATCCGAGGCTGATGCCTCGTCTCAGAACGTTGATCGAGTGACCGTGGGCGCAAACCGGCACTTCCGACCGAGATCCGGATTCGCGACGAATCCAATGCTCCGCCCTGGTGTCCGTCGGCGGAGGATCCGCACGTGCCACGCTGTCGAGCTGATGTCGCAGGCGACTCACCGCCGTCCGGTGCGCAGTGGCCCAGACGACGCCTGATGTCACAGACGACTCAGCTCGACAGCGTCGTCCGACCCTCCCGCCCGCGGACCGGCTCGGCGGCCACCACCGCCGCACGCAGCGCGGACCGGCTCTCCATCGATGAGCATCTTGACGAAGGCGCCGTCGTACCTGATAGTCGGGCGACCGAGCGGGTGATCGCGGTCAGGTCGACGCGGTGACCGGCCTCGGCGACACGTACGGCATCAGCACCATCTGGGACCGGATCGGCACGGGCCGGTTCATCCCCGGCGTCCCACGCTGCCGACCGGCCACACCCCACCCACCGACGGAGAAACCGTGATCACGAGAAGAAGCCTGCTCGTCGCCGCCGGCGCCGCCGCGGCCGCCGCCGGGCCGCTGGCCCGCCCAGCCTCCGCCGCGCTGCCCCAGGTCGACATGGAGGCGCTCATCAAGGCCGCCCAGATCGACCCGCGCCGGGCGGACAGCGCCATCACGACAGGCGCCAAGGACAGCGTCCTGCTGGTCGAGCGCGCCCTACAGGCCAGTGGACATCTGTCGGCCACCTACGTGGACGGGCACTTCGGCACCAGCACGATCGCCGCGTACGCGGCGTACCAACGGTCCCTCGGCTACACCGGCCTCGACGCGACAGGCCTGCCCGGCCCGTCGTCGCTGCGGCTGCTGGGCGAGGGGCGCTACACAGTGGTCAAGGCGATCTCGCCCGGCAGCGTCGTGACCCTGCGCGGCTTCCAGGTCAACACCCGGACCAGGGCGATGCTGCTCGAGGCCGAACGTCTGCTCGGGCGCCAGCTCAGCATCACGCAGGGGTCCTACAACACCGGCGTAGGGGCGTCCGCGGGCACCCATGACGGCGGTGGTGCCCTCGACCTGTCGGTCAGCGGTCTCTCCTCGGCCACCCGGACGGACGTGCTGCGCCGGCTTCGCACAGTGGGCTTCGCCGCCTGGCTGCGCACCCCGAGCCAGGGGGACTGGGGCTACCACATCCACGCCATCGCACTCGCCGACACCGACCAGTCGGCAGGCGCGCAGAACCAGGCCGGCGACTACTACCTCGGCCGCAACGGCCTGGCGAACCGCGGCACCGACGACGGTCCCGCGGTCAGCCCCAAGCGCACCTGGGAGGAATACCAGCGGACCCTCTGACAGGGTCAGAGGGTTGAGGCTTGTGACGATCGTTGGCAAGATCAGGAGGAAAGTTGTCCATCCGTAACAACCGCCTCGTACGCGGCGCCGTCGCTGTGCTCACCACGGTCCTCAAGACCGCGGCGGTCGGCCTCACGGGCGCCACCGCCGCCCAGGCCGCCGTGAACACCTCGCCGAGCTATCTGGTGGTCTACAACAACAACATCGAGAACTGGCTGCCAAGCTCCTGCGCCGACGGCCACATCTGGGACCGCCTGATCACCTACCTCAAGGGCCGGCCGCTGAGCCCGGACATCTTCACGGTGCAGCAGGTCTCGAACCAGGCGCAGCTCGACACCCTGACCAGGCGCCTCTCCGACGAGTTGCCCGGCACCTACGCCGGACAGATCGCGATCGCCAACCCGGGCTCGATGGGCTACACCAGCACCTGCGGCAAGCTGAAGAACCAGCAGACCAACGCGGTCATCTACCGCTCCGACCGGTTCACCTACGAAGCCGCCACCCGCTGGCGCTCCGACGCCCCCGAGGACTACGACGCGGGCACCGGCGGATGCCGCAACCTCGAACCCACCAGAAGCAGCCAGGACCGGGTCCACAACATCGGCATCCGGCTGCACGACAGGGTCGCCAACCAGGACGTCTCGGTAGCCTCCATCCACTGGCCCACCAACACCTGGCACGGCCCCACGTGCGCGGACGAGAACATCAAGGAGGCCGACGAGGCGATGGGACGCCTCGGCGGCGACCTCAAGATCGTCGCGGGCGACGCCAACACCGAGCCCGACACGGAGGGCTGGTGGGAAGACGGCAAGAGCTACGGCTACCGCGACCCGATCGCCGAGAAGTGCGGCAGCCGCAACTGCTCCTCGGCCCACGACACGCTGAACAGCCGGCGAATCGACTTCCTACTGGTCAAGAGCGGCAACGGCTTCAGCAACGTCGCGACCGTCACCGAGTCCATGACCGGCGGGGCGTACTCCGACCACCGCGCCGTCACCGCGTACGTCAACTACTGACCGCGCGGGGCGGCGAGGCCGACAGCACGGGCGTGGCGTCGTCCCGCGCCCGTGCCCTCGCCGCCCCAGCGTGGTGCGCAGCGACGCGCTGCACACCCGACTGCCGCGCGTCCGCGGAAACCCGTTGGCGGACCACGGCGAGCACCGCTACTCTGCCGACGGCCGTGCGAGCGAACGAGGAGGTGGTACCCGTGAACGCAGTATCGACATGGGTGCTCCCCTCCGGGGTCACGGTCGGGCGATAGGTCGTCCGGGAGCGCCGCTCACAAGCACTCCCGAAGGGCACGACCATGCGATTCACCGCCGAACAGCGCCTCGATGACGGCGTCCTCGAACGCCAGTTCACCCTCGGTGAGATCCCCGGCATCCTCTGGACGCCGGGATCCGCCTCCGCACCGGTCCCGCTGATCCTGATGGGCCACCCCGGCGGGCTGCACAGAATGTACCCCCGCCTGGTGGCGCGGGCCCGGCACTGCGCGGCGGAGGGCTTCGCCGCAGCCACCCTCGAGCTCCCCTGGAGCGGTGACCGGCCCCGTTCCGCCGCCGCCGAGGAGACCCGCGCCGACCTGCACCGGGCGCTGAAGGCCGGCGAGCCGGTCGACGACGAGCTCGTTGATCGGCTCGTCCTCCCGCTGGTCGAGAAGGCGGTCCCGGAATGGCGGGCCGCCCTGGACGCCCTCCTTCCGCTGCCCGGGATCGGCGGCCCGGTCGGGTACTCGGGAGGGGTGATCTCCATCGGCATCCGGCTGGCGGTGGTCGAGCCGCGCATCTCGGCCGCCCTCCTGTTCGCCGGGAGCTTCGTGCCCCGCACCCTGTTCGAGGAGGCCCGCCGGGTCACCATTCCGCTGCAGGTCCTGCTGCAGTGGGACGACGAAGGAAACGACCGGCAGCTGGCCCTGGACCTGTTCGACGCCTTCGGCGCCAAAGAGAAGACGCTGCACGCCAACATGGGCGGGCACACCGGCGTCCCGCACTTCGAGGGTGACGCCGGGAACCGGTTCTTCGCCCGGCACCTGAGGTGAGGCCGCGCCGTCAGGCCGGCAGCAGACGATAGGAGCTGTCGCCCCGGACGCCGCTCGTCGGGGCGGCGGGTCGCGTTGCCGATTCCGCCGCCCCGGACGGGTCAGGCAGGCACCGTCCCGTTGAGGTACGCGTTGATCTGGTCGATCTCCAGTGCGTTGAAGACCTCAGGCTGGGCGGCGGCCTGGTTCGAGTTGATGATGCGCTTGAACAGGTTGTAGTGCGCCATCGACCGTAGCCCGATGACGCGGTTGGGGGTGACCAGGTAACCGGTGCCGCCGGTGCTCCAGATGAGGTACATCAGTCCATCCTTAGTGACGATCTCAGGGGGAGTTCCGGGCGCCCCGGCGTACGGGGCACCCGTGAGAACCGACTCGGGGTTGACGCGCTGACCGTTCGGCTGGAAAAGCTCGAGATGCAGGTGCGGGCCGGTGGAGCGGCCGGTTGATCCCACGTTGCCGATGTGCTGGCCGGCGGCGACCTGCACGCCCGTCCCGACTCTGGGAGCCTCCCGCATGTGCCCGTAGACACTCCGCCAACCGTCGGCGTGCGTGATGGTGGCGTGGTGGCCGAGGCCGCTCGCGCTGTACGACACGCCGGTCACGGTGCCCGCCGCGATCGCACGGATCGGATAGCCGAGGATCCCCGAGTAGCTGTAGTCCGTGCCGTTGTGCATCCGGGACACGCCGGTGATCGGATCCGTCCGCATCCCGTACGAGGACGTGACCGGCACCCATTTGTCGAACGGCCGGTTCCATCTCGGCGTCGCGCCGTACGCGGCTTCCGCGAGCCACGCCTCCGGAATGATGCCGGCTGCCAGCGTGGCGGTGACCAGGCCAAGCAGATGGCGGCGGCCGATGCCACGCGACTCCGCCCCGTCCCCCGGCAGTGTTTCGTCGAGTGTCCGCATTCGGCCCCTTGCTCGCGATGAATGACGACCGGAAACGATCCGCACCGAGGAGACCACCGACTGCGACTGCTGCCCACAGGGGGATGGCCGCTGGTTCGGGACGGGCCGACCAACCCCTTCGGCGGCGAACCAGCGAGCCCGCATGCATCTGGGATCTTGGATATTAGGGTATCGGGCTCCACTGGTGTCAAGACTCGCTTTCCGTCCCGGTCGGTACGGTCCGGCACCGCGCCGGCACCCGTTCGAGGCCGGGACGTGGCGAGACGATCACCCAGGCGGCCGGGGCGCCAGGGTCAGGCGGCTCCGCACCTCCGGCGGGCTGTCGAGGCGTACCTCGTACAGCCGCCCCTCGGCGTGCGCCGGCGTCTGGTCCCCGTAGTGCGGCGAGAGGGGGTGGCCCGAGCTGCCGTGGCGGAGCACGTCGCGGATGCGGGTGCCGCCGGAGGGGCCGAACTCGACGACGAAGCGCCACGGCGCGCCCTCGACCACCTGGCCGTCGCGGTCGGGATACATCAGGCAGACGCTCTGCCCGCCGCCGCCCACCGGGGTCGGGGGCGAACCGTACAGCGGACGCAGCGCGTCCGACACCGCTGCCAGGGGATGCTGGTCCGCGATCCGGTTCGACAGGCCGTAGCGCCAGCCGGCGGGGTCGACGCCGAACCTGTCGGCGAGTCGACGTGCCGCCTCGGTGAGGGCGTCGGCCACGACGACCGGAAGGTCCTCCGTCTCGCCGAGCCGCCGGCGGGCGTCCGCGTCCATCACCAGGTGATCCACCTGGAGGGTCACGTCGGTCATGGCGTCGGCGACGGCCGCGCCGAGCCGGCCGGTGATCCAGCGCTCGGTCAACACCCGGGTCAGCGCCCCGAAGACCAGAGGTGCGGCCTGGCCGGCGTCGTCCCTGCCGTCCCAGGTGGCCAGCGACTGGTGGCCGAACACGGCCAGCGGCGACTCCGGTGGATTCTCGTCGAGCGCCTTCAGCAGGGTGGGCAGGATGCGTTGTGCCCGGCCGTTGCGCAGGTCCATCTGCCACGCGCCGAAGTCGTCCGGGCGGGCCGTCGGCGTCGCCGTCAGCAGTTCCTCGATCCGGTCGGCCCGGTACGGTCCGCCCCAGTCGCTGCCCAGGTGCGGGGCGACCCCGTCGGGCAGGATCTGGTGGTTGGCGCTGACCACGAAGCCCGCCGGCGGATCGACGACCTCCGGTAGCTCGTCGAACCCGAGGGTGGTGCTCCAGCGAGCGGCCACCTCGGCCGCGCCGGCCGGGGCGAGGCCCTCCCGACGGTCCCGGCGGGGCACGATTCCGGCCGTCCGCAGCGCGACCGTACCGTCCCGGGTCGCGACGACGAGGTTGAGCACGGGCACACCGAAGCCCCGCAGGGTGTCGCGGAACGCCGGGTAGTCGCGCGCCCGCCACATCCGCTGGCAGCTCTCGGCCTCGGTGGACGGGTGCAGACCACTCCAGTAGAGGGCCACCGGCTCCGCTTCCGCACCGCCAGGGCCCGGCAGGTCGACGTATCCCGTACCGCCTGCGGCGCGCACGGGGACATCGGTCCCGCCGCGCACCCGGACGACGCTGGTCTGCGACCACCGGGGCTCTCCCGTCGGGTCCGGCCGCTCCCCCACGGCCAGGTCCTGGGTGTCGACGGTGGAGTTGGTCACTCCCCACGCGAGATCGGGGTTGGCGCCGATCACCAGCCCGGGCACGCCCGGCACCGTCACCCCGTACACGCGTTCGCCGTCGAGGTCCAGTCCCAGCTGATACCAGAGGCTCGGCTGGGTGAACAGGATGTGCGGGTCGTTGGCCAGCGCGGCGAAGCCGGTGACGGACCTGGCCGCCGACACCGCCCACGCGTTCGAACCGCTCCCCTGCCGGCCCCCGAAGAGGTCGCCGAGGTGGGCGGCGCCGGCCGCGGAGAGCAGCGCGGTGTCGCCGCGCCGTCCCGCCGACCCCGCCGGGGCGTCGGCGGCGATGGTGACGCTGCCGCCGGGCGGGTACTTCGGCGCCAGGAAGCTGCGGACGAACTCCGGTCGCTCCGCCAGCAGCCGGCCACGGAAGACCTCCTGCTGCAGGTTGCGGCCCAGGTGGAAGCCGAGCTGCTTGACGACGGCCAGCGAGTCGCCGACCGACCACGGGCCCGGCCGGTACCTCAGGAGGTGGAATTCGGGCGGGAGCTGCCCGCGGCGCCGCATCCGGCGTACCGCGGTGTCGACCCCGTGGGCGAAGGCCGCGAGGTTGGCGCGGGCAGGCGGTGAGAGCAGGGCCTCGCTCCGGTGGGCGGCCCGCTCGAAGGCGAGGGTACGGGCGAGGACGTCCGAACCGGCGGCACGAGCGCCGAACACCTCCGCCAGTCGTCCGGTCGCCCGCCGGCGCAGGACGTCCATCTGCCACAGCCGGTCGTACGCCATCGCGACCCCGACGCCCACGTAGAGATCGCGTTCGTCGCCCGCGCGGATCCACGGGATGCCGCGTTCGTCGCGATCGATGTCGACGGTCCCGTGCAGGGCCGCCACGGAGAGCACCCGGGTCCGCCGGAGCGCACGACTGCTCGGCCAGGCGGCCAGGCGCAGGATGCCCGCCGCGACGCTCATGACGCCTTTTCGGTCTCCGTCTCGGTCTCCGCCTCCGGGAGCGTGTCGTGGCGGCTCAGGTCCGGGATGCGCCGGCCGACCAGCAGGTAGAGCACGACGCTCACCAACGCCAGGGAGCCGATGGCGAGGAACATGACCGGCCCGCCGAAGGACGCGAGGACGAGACTGCCGAGGAACGGTCCGGTGAATCCACCGACCTGCGCGAAGGTCTGTGCGCCGAAGTAGGCTCCGCGCCGTTCCTCGGGCGCGATGCGGTCGACGAGCGCGAATTCCGACGGCACGATCAGGGTCTCGGCGACGGTGAACACCACCATCGCCACGATGTAGTGCCACATCTGCTCGGAGATCGCGAAGCCGGCCATCCCGACGAAGGTGAGGATCCCACCGAGGGTGATGGCGTTCAGCGGGTTGTAGCGCTGCACGTAGCCGGCGGCGAAGAGCTGGAGGACGATCACCGCCACCGCGTTCGTGGTCATGACCGCGGCGAGCACCCGGGCGCTGTCGGCGAAGTCGATGACGAAGTTCTGGGCGAGCAGCACCGAGATCCTGCTGTGCACCGTCTCCAACAGGATGGCGCCGATGAGCAGGAGGAGCAGGCGGCGGTCCGACATCACCGCCCGGGCCGACTCGCCCAGTCCCCGGACGATGGCGCCCGTGCTGCGGCCGAGCGTCGTCAGCCCGCCGTCCCCCGTGGACGGTCGTGGCAGGTGCCGCGTGGCCGCCCAGAGGACGGCGAGGTAGACCAGGTACACGCAGGCGGCGGCGGGGAAGGATATCCGGGCGCCGGTGAACCCGAGGGCCACCCCGATCAGCGGACCGACGGCGTAGCCGGCGTTGATCGCGAGGTACTGGTAGGAGAACCACTTCACCCGCAGCGCGACGGGGAGCAGGTCGCTGATGAGTACCTTCGCGACCGGGCTGAAGGCACTGGTGGCGAACGCCATGGACGCGTTGAAGACGAACGCCGTCACGGCGTCCCGCGCGAAGTAGAACCCGACGAAGCTGCCGATCACCACCAGCAGGCAGGAGAGCAGGACCCGGCGGCGTCCCACGATGTCGGAGAGCGCGCCGCCGAGGAACCCACCGGAGATGCCGAACAGGACGGAGGAGCCGATGACCAGGCCGACCGTCGAGACGGAGAGGCCGAGTTCGTTGCGGAGGTAGATGGCGAGGAAGGGAATCGTCACGCCGTTGGCCAGGCTCATCACGCCGGAACCGCCGACGAGGATCCTGGCCAGTCGCGGTGGGCGGAACGCTGCGCTCGCAGCCGGTTCCCGGGTCAACTCGGGTGTCCTTCCGTCTTGTCCTGCTGGTGCTGGAATTCGATCATTGTCTCGGCGACGGTCGCCGCGTCGGGGTCCCGCAGCATGCCCTCGTGGCTGGTGGCCACCACCGTCTCGGTCAGGTCCGGCAGCACCAGGTGCCAGCCCCCGGTGTGCCCGCCGTCGTCGGTGGACCTCTCCAGGCCCGCCACCAGCAGCAGTGCGGGCACGGTCAGGGCAGGCGCGGGCTCCGCCATGATCCGTCCCATCGTCCGGTAGTCCTCGAACGCGTGGGCGAGCCCGCCGATCGTGGCAGCCAGCGCGGGTGCCGCGGTGGAGGCGGCCCACCGCAGCAGTTCCGTGTCGGCCATCCCGGCGGCGGACTGTGGGGACAGCTCGCGCCACGGGCGGGTGTGCTCGGGGAAGGCGAGGGCGACGTCGGTGAGAAAATCGACCAGCCGGGTCCGCTGGTCGTCGGAGAGGCGCTGGCGCAGGTGTTGCGGGCTCGGTGCGTCGAGCAGGGTGATGCTCCGCACCCGGCGGCCGGCCGCCCGTACCGCGTGGGCGAGGTGCAGCGCCAGCGCCCCACCCAGGGAGTGTCCGACGAGGTGGACCCCGGCATCGACGACGGGCAGCAGCTCGGTCAGGCACGCCTGCGCGGCGGCGGCGGCGGACGGCGTCCCGTCCTGCGACCGGAGAAGGTCGCGGGTGTGCAGGGCGTGGAACGGGCGGCCCCGGACGTGCGTCGACAGCCGCGCCATCGAGGCGGCGATCCCGAAGACACCGGGCAGCGCCACCACGGGCGCCCGGCCCGCCGCGGAATCCCCCAGCGGCAACAATTCGACCGGGCGGCGGGACGCCGCACCCGGTCCGGCCTGCCGGGCCCGGCGGACCGCGCCCGCCACCGCCCGCACCGTCGGCGCCCGCAGGAAGTCGCGCAGCGGGACGACGACACCGAACTGCCGGCGTACGGCGGCCAGCAGGCGGGTCGCCAGCAGGGAGTTCCCGCCCTGCCGGAAGAAGTCGGTGTCCGGTTCGACCTCGGTGCCGGGCAGCAGCTCGGCCAGGACCGCCAGCAGGGACCGCGTGACGTCGTCGACGCCCGAAGGCACGTGTGGCGTCAGGACGGGGCCGGGATCGGGCAGGGCCGCCCGGTCGAGTTTGCCGTTGGCGGTTCGCGGCAGCGCGTCGACGGGGATGAACGCGGACGGAACGGCGTACCCCGGAAGCCGGTCCTCCAGCCGGGAGCGCAGCTGCGCCGGGCCGGCTTCGCCGTCACCGACGACGTACGCCACCAGCCGCGTTCCCGCGCCGGGTGCGGTGTGCGGCACCACCGCCGCCTGCCGCACGCCGGGCAGGGCGAGCAGGGCGGCGTGCACCTCTCCCAGCTCCAGGCGGTAGCCGCGGATCTTGACCTGGTCGTCGTTGCGCCCGTGGTACTCGTACTCGCCGGAGGGCGTCCGCCGGGCGAGGTCCCCGGAGCGGTAGCCGCGTACGGCCCGGCCCTGCGCGTCGGTGACGGTGACGAACCGCTGCGCGGTGAGTTCCGGCTGCCCCAGGTAGCCGAGGGCCACGCCCGCGCCCGTGACGATGATCTGCCCGATCCGACCGTCGGCGACCGGCTGGTCGTCGGTGTCCCACAGCAGGAAGTCGAGGTCGGGAAGGGGCACGCCGATCAGGCTGGTCGTGCCGGCGAGGTCGGAGGCGAGGATCCGGCGGTACGACGCGTGGACGGTGGTCTCGGTGATCCCGTACATGTTGACCAGCTCGGGCGCGGCGTCGCCGTACTTGGCGACCCACGGCCGCAGGTCCGCGAACCGGAGCGCCTCACCGCCGAAGACCACCCACCGCAGCGGCAGCCGGTCGTCGTACTCGTCCTCCTGAGCCGCCAGCGCACCGAAGGCGGTGGGCGTCTGGCTGAGCATCGTGACCCGCTCCGCCCGCAGCAGGCGCCGCAGGGCGACCGGGTCCCGCATGACCTCGCCCGCGACGACGACCACACACCCGCCGGTGAGCAGCGCCCCCCACATCTCCCACACCGAGAAGTCGAAGGCGAACGAGTGGGCCATGGTCCACACGTCGCCCGGCCCGAACCCGAACAGTGGCTGCGTGGTGCCGATCAGGCGCAGGACGTTGGCGTGGGAGACCTCGATGCCCTTGGGACGGCCGGTCGTGCCCGAGGTGTGGATGACGTACGCCCGGTCGGTGGGCGCGATCGGGCGGGCCGGTGCGGCGGGCGGGTCCGGCTGCTCCGCGCCGTTCTCCGGCGCGTCGAGCAGGACGGCCGCGGCCGTCGCGGGCAGGGAGCCTGCCAGCGTGCCCGTGGTGATCACGAGGGACGGCGCGGCGTCACCGACGATCGTGCCGGTACGGGCGGCGGGCGCCTCCGGGTCGAGCGGCAGGTACGCGGCACCCGTGCGGAGCACCGCCAGCGCCGCCACGATCATCCGCGCCGAGCGCGGCAGCAGCACGCCGACCGGCCGGCCGGGCGGCGCGACGGTCGCGATCCGGCCGGCCAGGGCCCGGGAGGCGGCGGCCAGCTCCCGGTACGTCAGGGCCTGCCGGTCACAGCGGACGGCGACCCGGTCGGGGTGCCGCTCCGCGACCTCGTCGAAGGCGGCGACGAGGTTGTCGGCGGTGACGGGTGCGCTGGCGGCCGGGCCGACCTCCGGTGTGGACACCTCGCGGCGTCCGGCGAGCCGCCGACGCAGCCGTAGCGCGCGATCGGTCGACGTCATGAGCATCTCTCCCCAGGTCTCGTCGCGCCGGTCCTCACAGGGCGAGCACCAGCGGGACGATCAGCCCTGCCGCTTCGACCCGCGACACGTACGCGCCCCAGTGCGGGGAGTCGATGAGCGTCGCCGTCGCGCGGTGGTCGATCTCCAGGGACTGGCCGCTCACCTCCCGCCAGATCTCCCCGAGCGCACTGCGGTCCCCGTCGTCGACGAGCGTCGCCTCCTGCACCGGCCGGTCCGGGCTGTCCAGGAAGAACCTCAGCAGCCGGTCGGCCGCCCCGGCCAGCCGGTCGACGGCCTCCGGGGTGAACAGCGACCGGTCGTACTCGATGGTCAGCCCGATCCGGTCCTCGTCGGTGAAGTGCAGCAACAGGTCGAAGCGACTCGTCTGCGCGCCCAGCGGGGTCACGCCCGTGTCCAGGCCCGGCAGCGCGGCGACACCGTGCATCGACCGGGCGACGGAGACCACGACCTGCACCAGGGGGTTCACCCCGGGCCGGCGGGGTGCTCCCACGAGGTCCACGATCTTCTGCAACGGCAGGCTCTGGTGGTCCAGGGCGTTCAGGGCGCTGTCCCGGACCGATGCGACGACGGCCCGCGCGCTGTGCTCCGGGTCGACCTGGTAGCGGAACGGCACGGTGTTGGCGAAGAAGCCGACGAGGTCCCTCGTCTCCGCCGGGTGCCGACCGGCGACGGCCGCGCCGATCACCACGTCCGACTGCTGGGCGAGCTTGGCCATCAGCACCGCGCTGACGGCGTGCACGACCATGAAGAGGGTCACGTTGTGCTGCTGCGCGAACGCCCGCACCTCGGCGGAGAAGCTCTCGTCCCACTCCCGGCGGCGCCGGCCCGCGGTCCGCGTACGGTCCTCGGTCCGCTCCAGGTCGGTCGCGAGGGCGAGTTCCCCGTCGTAGCCCTTCAGGTAGGACCGCCAGAAGTCGCCGTCGCGGCGGGCCGGCGCCGATTCGAGGTAGTCCTGCTGCCAGCGGGAGTAGTCGCCGTACTGGATCGGGAGCGGGGGCAGGTCCGCCTCCCGCCCCGCCCGGTGGGCCGCGTACGACTCCGCGATCTCCCGCAGGATCAGCTCGTTGGACCAGCCGTCGGTGACCACGTGGTGGCTCGTCCATTCGAGCACGTGCTCCCGGTCGGCGAAGCGGTACAGGGTGGCCCGGGTCAGCACGCCGCCGAGGTCGATGCGCCGCGTCGCCCGCTGCCGGACGTACTCCAGCATCGCCTCGCTGTCCCCCTCCGCGACCACCGCGTCGGTGGCCTCGCGGACCCGCAGGTGCGGCCTCGCGTCGGGGTCCACGACCAGCAGCGGCACGCCGTCGCGTTCGACGATCCGGCTGGACAACACCTCGTGCCGCGCGACGAGCCGGTCGACGGCCGCCCGCAGCGCCGTCACGTCGAGGTCACCACGCAGGCGCAGGAGGTACCCGTCGGTGTAGGCGCCGTCGGAGTCGATCTGGTCGAGGTACCAGAGGCCCGACTGCGCCATGGACAGCGGGAACTCCCGCAGGCCGGCGGGCCTCGCCGGGACCGGCACCTCCGACTCCCGGTCGTCGGTCAGCGTTGCCTCGACCCGGGCGGCGAAGCCCCGCAGCGTCGGGTTCTCGAACAGCTCCCGGATCGGCAGGCGGACCCCGAGGCGGTCCCCCAGTCGGGCGAGGACCTGCGTCGCGTGCAGGGAGTGCCCGCCCAGGTCGAAGAAGCTGACCTGGGGACCGGGCCGGCGACCGGAGAGCACGGAGGCCCAGATCTCGGCGACGGCCTCCTCCGTCGGGGTCATCGGGGCGGAGCTCTCCTGGGTCGGTTCGTCGACCGGGGACAGGGCCGTCGCCGCCAGCGCGCGGGTGTCGACCTTGCCGTGGCTCGTGCGCGGCAACTGGTCGATGCGGACGAGGAAGTCCGGGATGGCGTTGCGGGGCAGGACCTGGGTGAGCCCGGAGCGCACCTCCTCGGGCCGCAGGTCCCGGCGGACCAGGGAGCCCTCGGGCGCACCGTCGGCGCCGCCGGAGACCACCTCCGGTACGAAGAAGCCCGCGAGCTGCTTGCCGCCGTCGGCGGACTGCCGGACGATCACCACGCTCTCCTGGACGCCCTCGACGCCGGCGAGGGCCCGACTGACCTCGTCCAGTTCGACCCGGTTCCCTCTGATCTTGAGCTGGTTGTCGATCCGGCCGAGGAACTCGACCGAGCCGTCCGCCAGCCGGCGGCCACGGTCGCCGGTGCGGTACATGACGCCGTCCCCGTCGCCGGCGAAGGGGTCGCTGACGAAGACCGCGGCGGTCCGGTCGGGGTCGTTGACGTAGCCGCCGCCGACGCAGACGCCGCCGGCGTACAGCTCGCCCGGCGTGCCGGTGGGCACCGGCTCCCGGGCGCCGTCCAGCACGTACAGGGCGGTGTTGCGCGCGGGCCGGCCGAGCGGGACGGAGGCGTCCCGCTCGTCGACGTCCGCCGCGACGAGGTGGTGCAGGACGTCGTCGGACGTCTCGGTCGCCCCCCACATGTTCAGCAGCCCCACCCCGGGCAGCAGCCGGCGGAACGTGTTGGCGGACTGCGGGGTCAGCGTCTCCGCCTGCGAGGCGACCCAGCGCAGGCGGAACGGCGGAAACGCGTCGACGCCGTAGAACGCGAGTTCGGCGCACATGATGTTGAGCACGGAGGGCGTCACCTCCAGCACGGTGACCCCGTCCTCGGCCACGGCCCGCAGCAGCGACGCCGCGTCCTGACCGATCTCGTCCGGGTAGATCACGGTCGTGGCGCCGACGGCGAGCGGCGCGAGGAGCTGCCAGACGGAGATGTCGAAGGTGGCGGCGGCGTCCTGGGCCAGCCGGTCGCCGGGCCGCAGGTCCAGTTGCTGGATCTTGGCGTCGATGTGGTTGAGCATGCCGTCGTGCCGGATCAGGGCACCCTTGGGATCGCCCGTGGATCCCGAGGTGAAGAGGACGTACGCGCTGTCCCGACCGCCCGGTGCGGGGCCGAGCGCGGCCGGCGTGCCGGCGGCGGCGATGACCTCCGCCAGATCGACCAGCTCGACCTCACCGGTCGCGGCCAACGCGGCGCGGTGCGTCTCGTCGCACACCACCAGCCTCGCCTCCGCCCGCCCGACCATGCGGGCGACGCGTGCGGCCGGGCCCTGCGGCAGCGGCAGGTACACCGCGCCGAGGCGGAGGATGGCGAGGGTGACGACGAGGTAGTCGATGTTCCGGCCGCTGGCCAGGCCGACCACGGTGCCGTGGCCCACCTGCCGGGCACGCAGCCATCCGGCCACCCGCTCGACGTGCGCGGCGAGCTCCCGGTAGGTGATCTCGCGGTCGCGGCAGACGGCGGCCACCTCGTCGGGGAACGTCTCCACCGAACGGGCCATCCGTTCGAGGAAGCCCGTCGCCGTCGCCGGCTCGACCGGCCCGCGTGAGATCTCCACCAGCGCCCGGTACCGCTGCTCACCGAGCAGCGCGACCTGCGTCGGCTCGTCGTCCGGCTGGTCGACGACGCTGGTCAGCGCCCGCAGGAAAATATCCGCCACCTCGTGGAGCTGGTCCTCCGAGATCCGTTCCATGTTCGCTTCGAGGTCGAGCGTGAGCAGCCGACTGAACGGGTCCTTGTTGAACTCGGCCCGCAGGGTGAAGTTCGTCTGGATGTAGCCGAAGCCGTCGACCACCTCGATGCCCGTGGCGTGGGCGAGCCGTTCGTAGCCGTGGAAGTGGGTGTAGTTGAACATGATGTCGGTCAGCTCGGGCACGCCGGCGAGACGGAGCATCTCGGCGTGCGGGAAGCGCCGCACCGGCAGCAGCTCCCGCTCCTTGTCGCTGGCCGCCGCGATCAGGTCGCGCCACGTGCTGCCCCGCGGCCGGAACCGGAAGGGTACGAGGTTGAGGTGCAGGCCGATGACCTCGGTGCCGCCCTCCTCCTCGATCCGCCCGTTGGCGGCGACGCCGAGCACGACGTCGTCGCGTCCGGTGAGCGCCATCACCACCCGCGAGTGGACGGCCATCACCACGTGTTTGACCGACACCCCGCAGGCGGCGGCGAGCTGGTGCAGGCGGTCGGAGAGTTCCGCCGGGAGGTCCACGCTGAGGAAGCCCATCCGCCCCTCGTGCACGGCGCCGGAGCCCCGGGCGAGGCGGGGCAGCAGGCTCGGCTCGACCTCGGCCAGCTCCTGCCGCCAGAACTCCCGGACCGTCTCGTCGCGGAGCACGGCCTGTTCCTTCGCGATGAAGTCGGCGTACCGGCGGACGGGCAGGGCACGGTCGGGTGACGCGATGCCCTGCAGGTCCTGCCAGTAGTCGACGAGGATCTCCGCGAGCAGTGACGTCTCGCTCCAGCCGTCGAACATCGTGTCGTGGAAGCTCATGGAGAACATGAACTCGTCCGGGCCGAGCAGGTGTGCCGTGAACCGGACCAGTGGCGGCTGCGCCCAGTCGTACGGGTTGCTCATCTCCCGGCGTCGCCAGGCCTCGAACTCGGCCAGCTGCCGGTCCTCGTCGAACCGGCTCAGGTCCGTCACGTGCAGCGGGGTCCGGGCCCGCGCGTGGACGACCTGGAGCGGTTGCGAGAACCCGGACAGGTGGAACGACGTCCGCAGGATCTCGTGGCGCCCGGTCACCCGCGCGAGCGCGCGGCTCATGGCGTCGTGGTCGAACCTGGCGCGCAACCGGAACATGAAGATGTCGCAGTACATGTTGACGCCCTCGGCGTACGCGCTGTGGAACAGCACGCCGGCCTGGAGGGTGGCCAACGGGTAGGCGTCGACCGCGTCGGCCGGCAGGTGCGCCCGGTCCGCCGGGTCGACGAGGCTGAACGGCTCGACCGGCGGGTCGACCGTCTCGTCCGTGGTGACGGCGTACGCGGCCAGCGCACGGGGCGTCTTCAGCTCGTAGATGTCGGCCAGGTCCAGCGTCATCCCGCGGCTCGCCGCCGCGGCACGCAGCTGCACCGCGACGATGGAGTCCCCGCCGATGCCGAAGAAGGAGTCGTCGGGTCCCACCCCCTCGACGCCGAGCACCTCCTCGAACAGCGCGCAGATCGCCCGCTCCGCCGTCGCCGTCGACGCGTCGGCGACCGCCTCCGTGGCCATCGGCGCCCGGAGCTGGTTGGCCGGGGTCGGTGCGGGCAGGAGCGTGAAGTCGGCCTTCCCGTTGGCGTTCACGGGGATCTCCGGCACCGGGACGACGAACGCCGGGAGCATGTACGACGGCAGGCTCGCCCGCAGCAGTTCCGGAATCTCCCCCAGCTCGCAGCCCGGGTCGTGGGTCACGTACGCGACGATCTGCGTCCGGTCGTTGCCGGCGCCCGACGCCGCCTGACCGGCCCGGACGAGACTGCGGACCGAGGAGATCCCCCCGGACGCCGCCTCCTGCTTCACCACCGGATTGCGCTGCGGCCGCGCCCGGCGGACGGTCACCGCGACCTGCCCGACGCCGGGCACCGCGGTCAGCGCCGCGTGGATCTCCCCGAGCTCGACCCGGTGCCCACGGATCTTGACCTGGTCGTCGGCCCGCCCCAGGTACTCGTACTCGCCGGCGGGAGTCAGCCGCGCGAGGTCACCGGACCGGTATCCCCGCACGGGCCTGCCGTCGACGGTCAGGTCGAGGAACCGCTCAGCGGTCGCTCCGGGCTGGCCCAGGTATCCGATGGCCACTCCCGGTCCGGTCACGACGATCTCGCCGGTCTGGCCCGGGGGCACCGGCCGGCCCTGCTCGTCTGAGAGCAGGAAGTCGAGGTCTGCCAGCGGACGACCGATGAGGCTGGCCGTGCTCGTCAGGTCGGCCGCCAGGACCCTGCGGTACGAGGAGTGGACCGTCGTCTCCGTGATGCCGTACATGTTGACCAGCTGGGGCTGCTGGTCGCCGTACCTGTCCACCCAGGGGCGGAGGTCACCGAAGCGCAGCGCCTCCCCGCCGAAGACCACCCACTTCAGCGGCAGCCGGTCGGGCCGGGAGACCTCGTGCGCCGCCAGGCTGTTGAAGGCGGTGGGCGTCTGGCTGAGCATCGTCACCTGTTCGTCGGCGAGCAACGCCCGGAAGGCCACGGGGTCCCGCGCGACGTCCTGTCCCACGACGACCAGCCGGCCGCCGGACAGCAGCGCGCCCCACATCTCCCAGACGGAGAAGTCGAAGGCGAACGAGTGGAACATCGTCCAGACGTCCCCGGCGCCGAAGCCGAACTGCGGCCGGGTGGCCCGGATCAGGCGCAGCACGTTGCCGTGGCTGACCTCCACACCCTTCGGCCGCCCGGTGGTGCCCGACGTGTAGATCACGTAGGCGCGGGTGTCCCACGCCGCGGGGCACCGCCCGCCGGTGGCGTCGCCGCGCTCCTGCGCGACGTCCTGCGGCCCCAGCATTGGGGTGTCGGGCGGCAGCAGCTGCGCCAGCTCGGGAGTCGTCACCACCACCGAGGGCGCCGCGTCGGCCACGATCATCCTCAGCCGGGCGGCGGGGATGGACGGATCGACCGGCACGTAGGCCGCGCCCACCCGCAGCACGGCCAGGCTCGCGACCACCATGTCCACCGAACGCGGCAGGAGCAGCAGCACCGGACGCGACGGGTCGTCGACCCGCGCCCTGATCGCCGCGGCGAGCGCCGTCGAGCGGGCGGCCACCTCGGCGTACGACATCCGCCGGTCCCCGCAGCACACCGCGATGCTGTCCGGGTGGGCGCGGACGACCTCGTCGAACGACTCCACCAGATTACCGACGGCACCTTCGGAAGCAGTCATCATCTCCGCCTTAGCTGAGTCGAACCGGGTCGTGGGCGAGTGCTGTGGACGGCCGCCGGACCAGCCGGGCGAGGTTCTCGCAGAACCGCCGGCACACCTCGGCTGCCGTCTCCGCGGACACGAGGGTGCGTTGGTGGACGAGGCGGAACGTGAGTCCGCCCGCGTCGAGGGCGCCGTAGAGGCTCGCCGCGAAGGCGACGTCCATCGGCGGCACATCGAACGTCTCGACGTCGTGGGACCCGATCCGTCGCCGCCGTCGGCTCCACGGCACGGACAGACCGACGTCGCCGCCGTCCACCGGCTGCTGGAGCGTCAACGTCGCCTGGAAGAGCGGATTCTGGCCGTGCCGATCCGCGCCGAGTGCCCGGACCAGGTCGCTGAAGGGAACGTCCGCCGTCGACAGTGCCGCCCGCAGTTCCCGCCACAGGCGTTCCTCGAGTGCCGACGGATCGGGCCGGTCGGTCAGGTCGCCGAGGACGGGCACCATGTTGACCAGGTAGCCGACGGTGCCGGCGAAGCGCTGGTCGGTGCGCCCGTGGTGCGGCGCGCCGACCACGATCCGCGGCTCGCCGGTCACCTCGTGCAGGGCTTGGACGTAGGCGGCCAGCAGGGGGACGAACGGGGTGAAGCCGCGCCGCGCCGCGTGCCGGTGCAGGGCCCGTACGACGTCCGGGTCGGCCTCGAAGTCGAGCCAGCCGGCCCGGTGCCGGTCCGGGTCCGGCCGTCGTCGTGCAGACCCGCCGCCAGCGGGTCGTTGCGGAAAGAGTACGAGGTCACGCAGTGGCCGCCACTTCTCGGCCAGGGCCGTGACCCGGTCGCGCCGGTCGGGATCGAGTCGCGCCTGCTGCTGTAGCCGGGCCCAGTCGGTGGCGTCCGCCGCACCAGGTCCACCCGGGGCCGGCGGGGCGTCGCCGCCCGTGATCCGGGGCAGGATCTCGGCGAGCAGGAGCTGGAGCGACCAGTGGTCGACGACCGCGTGGTGACACGCCACGAGAAGCACCGTGCCGTCCGGCGGGTACGCCACCCCGGCCCGCACCAACGGGCCCTTCACCAGGTCGAAGGGGCGGTAGGCCCGCTCGTGCAGGTGGGCGCGTACCGTCTCGTCGGGGCCGTCCGGGAAGGCCCGGCACTCCCAGTCGACAGTGCCCTGCCCGTGCACGGTCTGGGTGCCGGACCCGAGCGGTCCGAGGGTCGTGCGCAGCGCGGGGTGCCGAGCGACGGCCTCGTCGATCGCGGCCCGCAGCAGGTCCTCCTCGACGCGGCCGGAGAGGCGCAGGGCGATCGCCAGGTTGTTCGCCCGGCTGCCGCGCGACACCTCGTCGTAGAAGTGCAGCTCGACCTGGCCGGCCGAGGCGGGGCTCACCGCGCCGGTCTCCGCCGGTAGCGGCACGGCGGCCGGGCCGGGGCACGCGGCGGCGGCGACCAGCTCGGCCACCGACCGGTCGCCGAAGAACAGCTCGGCGTCCAGGGTGCCGTCCACCAGCCGCTCGACCGCCGCCTTGAGTTCGATCAGTCGCAGCGAACCGAGTCCCAGCGCCGCCAGCGGCAGCGACGGGTCCCACTCGGCCCCTTCGAGGTTCGCGTACCGGCGGACGAGCTGTTCCACCGCAGTGGACCGGTCTCCGGGGTGGGTGTCGGCGGCGGCCCGCTCGGGCGCCACGGACGGGACCGCCGGCACGACGAGCTTGAGCCGCCCGCCGACGAACTGCTCCCTGGTGGCACGCCGGCGGACCTTCCCGCTGGAGGTCTTCGGTATCGCGCCGGGCATGACGACGACCACGTCGTCGAGGTCCAACCCGCACTCGGTGGCCACCCGACGCCGCAGCCCGCCGGTCAACGACGTGAGCAGCGCGGGGTCCGCGAGCAGCCGCGCCAGCCCGCTGCGGGAGGCCTCGACCACCAGCACCACCCGCTGGTCACCGGTCTCCGGCTGGAACGCCGCGGCGCCGCCCTGGCGCAGGTGCTCGTCGCCCGCGGTGGCGACGGCCTCGATGTCGTGGGGGTGGTAGTTGCGGCCCGCGCGGATGATCAGATCCTTCTGGCGCCCCGCGACGTAGAGCTCGCCGTCGTACATCGCGCCGAGGTCCCCGGTACGCAGGAACGTCCCCTGCCGGCCGCCGACGGTGGCGGCGAACGTCGCGGCGGAGTCGGACCTGCCCCAGTACCCGGCGGCCACCCCGCCGGAGCTCACGCAGATCTCGCCGACCTCGCCCGCCGCGCAGGGTGCGCCGTCCGCGCGGCGCACGGCGACCGTCGTACCCGGTGGCGGGGTGCCGCAGGAGACCAGCGTGACCGGGTCCGTCGCCGCTGCCCCGGTCGTCCCGGTCAGCCGGCCCGTCTCGAGGACGCGCCGGTCGAAGGTGCCGGCGCGGTAGCCGGTCGACGCCTCGGGGCCGCTGACGAAGAGCGTCGCCTCCGCCAGCCCGTAGCACGGATAGAACGCCCGGCGGTCGAACCCGAGCGGCGCGTACGCGGCGGAGAACGCGTCCATCGTCCGCCTGTCCACCGGCTCCGCGCCGTTGAACGCGACCCGCCACGAGCTGAGGTCGATCCCGTCGAGCAGCCCGGCGTCGAAGCGGTCCGCCAGGAGCTGATAGGCGAAGTTGGGTCCACCGGAGAGGGTCGCCCTGAACCGGGACACCTCCGCCGGCCAGCGCAGCGGATTCCGGACGAACGCGAACGTGTCGAGCAGGACCGCCGGCACGCCCATGAACAGCGGCAGCAACGTGGTGCCGATGAGACCCATGTCGTGGTACATCGGCAGCCAGCTGAGCACCACGTCGTCGGTGGTGATCCCGAAGCCGGCCGCGATGGCCCGGTGGTTGTCGGTGAGGTTGCCGTGCCCGACCATGACCCCCTTGGGATCGCCCGTCGACCCGGAGGTGTACTGGAGGAAGGCGAGGTCGCCCGGCGCCGGCCGGTGGGGGCCCACCGGAGCGGCCTGCGCCCGCACCGCCTCGATCGGGTGCACCGCCGGTCCGCCCGGCTCGGTTGCCAGCCCCGACAGCGCTTCGACCAGCTTCGCGGTGGTCAACGCGTGGGTGGCTCCGCAGTCGCGTACGACGGTGGTGACGCGGTCGAGGCGCGCGTGGGGGCCCGGCGGGTAGAGCGGCACCGCGACCACGTTGGCGTATAGGCAGCCGAGGAAGGCCGTGACGTAGTCGAGGCCGGGTGGGAAGAGCAGCAGCGCCCGGTCGCCCGGTTCGGCGATCGACCGTAGGTGGCCGGCCACGGTACGAGCGCCCTCGTCGAGCTGCCCGTACGTGGTGGTGGTCGTCGCCCCGGCACTGTCGACGAAGGTCAGTGCGGGGTCGTCCGCTCGGGTGTCCGCCCAGGCCGACAGTGCCGCGATGAGCGAGGTGTGGGTCATGGTCGTCCCTCAGTGGGCCGGGGCCAGGGACGCTTCGTCGCTGACGGCGTCCGGGCTGTCCTCGTCGACCAGCAGCTGGACCTGGTCCACGGCGGCACGGATCCGGCGGACGACCTCCGCTCTGCTGGAGCCCGTGGCGATGACGTGCCCCAGGCGGTCGTAGCCGTTGCGCGGTGGCCGCACGGACGTGCCGGGGGACGCCGTCACGGTCACCTGTTCGACGCCGTCGAGGCGCTCGATCTCCGCCCCGGCCGCGATAGCCCGGAGCGTCCCGGGCCGGGAAGCCACCAGGAACTCGATCGCGGCGTACCCGTGGGTGGTCGAGGAGAGCCGGGTCGGCCCCCCGACGGCGGCGGCCAGCTGCGCGGCGAGCAGGTCGGAGCCGGTGGCGAGGCGGTAGAGCTCGGGGATCATCCCGCCGGCCGGGCGGGGATTGATCTCGATGATGGCCGGGCCGGACGGCGTGAGGCGTACCTCGGTGTGGGTCGCCCCGTGTGACATCCCGACCGTGGCGAGCGCCCGCAGGACGGCATCCACCATCTCGGTCGCCTGGTCCGCCGGCAGGTCCGCGGGAAAGACGTGCCCGAGCTCCGCGAAGTACGGCCCACCGGTCACCCGCTTCTCGGTGATCCCGAGACAGCGGTTCCCGCTGCTCTCGCCGAACACCTCGACGCTGAACTCGGCACCCCGCACGTACTCCTCGACCAGCGCGCAGCGGGCGGTCGGCATGCCCCGGACGTTGACGCGCATCCCGAGGACCGCCGCCACGTGCGCGGTCGCCTCCTCGACGGTGGCGCAGAGCAGCACGGCGTTGGATCCGGAGTCGTCCGCGGGCTTCACCACGCACGGCAGTCCGACCTCGCGCACCGCGGCAGCGGCCCGTGCCGGATCCGTCACCGCCACGAAGCGGGGTTGCCGGATCCCACTGTCCCGCAGCGCCTCCCGCAGCAGGGCCTTGTTCCGACAGGCGGCCACGGCCGCCGGCGGGTTGCCCGGCAGTCCCAGCCAGTCGGCCAGCTCGGCGGCGAGCACGGTGTAGAAGTCGCTCGTCGTCGTCACCCCGGCGAGCTGTTCACGACGGAACCTGCCTTGGATGAGCGAGCGCAGGGCCGGCAGGTCGTGCGTCTCGCAGACGAGGATCTCGCAGTCGGTGTCGACGAGCCCCGGGTAGCGGTCGGGACGGTCGGTGAGCAGCACCGGGCGCAGCCCCATCCGTCGCGCGACGCTCAGGGCGAGCACGCCGGTCCCGCTCGTGTTCGCCTCCAGGAACAACAGGTACCGCTCGCCGTCCGTGCGTGGGACGTCGTCCGTCCGCGACCAGCTCACGGCGACCTCGCCGGGGCTGATCGGGCGTGGCCGGTCCGCCGCGTCCATCTCGTGCAGGCGGTCGGCGGCCCATCCGTCGTCGTAGACGGTCTGCGCGTACCGGTCGCCGCGATCGGGGAAGATGCCGACGATCCGGCTCCCCGGCTCCGCCCGGCGAGCCACGTCCTTCAGTACCTGGTAGACCGAGCCCGACGTGTTGCCGCCGAAGATCTGCTGCTCGCGGGCCAGGTCACGGGTGGCGCCGAACGCCTCCCGGTCGTTGAGCCAGTGCACCTCGTCGATCTGGCGACGGTCCAGGTTGGCGGGCTCGAGGCTGTTGCCGAGGCCGCCCTGCAACCTGGTGGGCACGTCCGGCTGACCGAACAGCACGCTGCCCACGCAGTCCACCCCCACCACTCGCAGCTCGGGCAGCGCGCGTCGCAGCGCCCGGGCCGAGCCGCACAGCGATCCACCGGTGCCGACAGCCCCGACCAGGACGTCGAAGGAGGTGAGGTCCCCCAGCAGCTCCCCGGCCAGGGACCGGTACGCACCCGGGTTGTCCGGATTCCGGTACTGCTCGGGAAAGAACGCGCCCGGCAGGGCTTCGAGGAGCTCGTGCAGCCGTTCGAGGCGGGCACCCTGCCAGCCCTGGCTGGACATCCGGTCGACGACGTGCACCTGGCAGCCCAGGGCGCGCAGCTTGGCCAGCGTCACGGGGTCGATCCGGGGGTCGGTGACGACGTGCACCGGATGACCCAGAGCGGTGCCGACGAGGGCGACTCCCAGCGCCATCGTGCCGGAGGAACTCTCGACGATCGGCGCGCCCGGTCGGAGTACGCCCAGCCGTCTGGCCTCGAGGATCACGTAGCGGGCGACCCGGTCCTTCATCGCGAAGAGGTTCTGGAGTTCGAGTTTGGCGTACACCTCGACCCGCGGGTCGACATCCATCGTCAGCCTGATCAACGGCGTGTGCCCGATGGCGTCGACGACGTTCTGGAAGATCACGCGCCGGCCCCCGATCGTCCGTGGGTGCCGACGTCGCTCGCGCCCACCCGGGCTGCTCCGCTCAAGATCGTCATTCTTCCCCCCGATTCGACGCTCATCGACGCCCGAGCAGCGCCCGGGCGGAACCTCGCCGTTCACGACGGTCGTCCCACTGCTGCCGGAGGAGCCGGAACTCGTCCGCCTGGCTGGCGAGCAGGTCGGCCAACTCCTGCGGATTGACCGAGCCCGTCGACCGCTTTCCACGAATTGCGTTCTCGATGTCGAAGGCGGCGGCGAGCACGCGTGCGGCATCGGAGACCTGGTATCCGTGCCGGCCGGCGACCTCGACCAACAGCCCGGGGTCTCCGGGATGGGGCGGGATGCCAGAGGAGATGGCGGCGGCGATGTACTGGCCGACGACGATCTGGGCGTCGCGCCAGGGAATCCCGTCGTCGAGGGTCAGGTCGTTAGCCAGTGCGAACGCCCCCAGATACTCCCGCCGGCAGGCTTCCCGCATCCGGTCGGACCGGAAACGCAGGTTGTCGACGACGGTCGAGAAGAGCCGCAGGGCCGTCCGCGTGGTGGAGACGGAGACATGGAGGTTCGCCGTCGCCTCCTTGGACACCTCCACCATGTTGGAATAGGGCGTCGAGCGTTGGGCGAGGACGATGTCCACACCGAAGGCGCCGAGATGCGCCAACTTCCCGCGGATCCGCTCCAGGATCGGGAAGTTCTTCTTCTGCGGCATCGCCGCCGAGATGCCGGAAAGCTCGTCAGGCAGGTCGATGAAGGCGTACTCGTTGCTGCCCCAGGTCATGAGATCGGTGACGAAGCGGCTCAGTTCGGCGCCCAGAATGGAGAATTCCGCCATCATCTCCAAGGCCAGCGACCGGGACGCCACGGCGGTCAGGGCGTGCGGAACCGGTCCCGCGAAGCCGAGCAGGTGCGCCATGCGGTGACGGTCCCAGGGCAACTGCTGGCCGGCCATCGAGCCCGCGCCGAGCGGCGAGAGGTCGTTGCCGTCGTAGGTGGCGAGCCAGCGGCGCAGGTTGTGCAGGATCTGCTGGGAGAGGGCGGCCAGGTAGAAGCCGGGAGTGATCACCTGAGCCGCTTGCAGGTGGGTGTATCCCGGCATCAGCAGGTCGGTCGTGCCGTTGGCGAGTCGATGGACGGCCGCACCGAGGCCCAGCAGGTCCTCCGCCGCCCCACCGAACCACTCGCGCGCCGCGAGAGCGTGGGCGGTCGCCTGAGAGTCGTTACGACTGCGGTCGACGTGCCAGGCCGGGACCGGCCCGGTCAACTGACCGTGCACCCACTGCTCGATGGCCATCGACGTGTCGGACATGTTGGTGGCGGGGTCGGCGCTGAGCGTGGACTCGTCGATCCTGCCGAGCTTGTCCGAGATGTCGCGCCGTTGGTCGCCGGTGACGATGCCCATCCGCTCGTACTCGAGCAGGAGAACCACTTCCACGGCGAGATAGTGGGGAAGCAGGTGGGTCATGTCGAAGTCGAACTGCGGTCGGAGGATTTCGTCATGCACCTGACGGGACGGACCGCTGGACAACCGTCCTGACATCAGGGCGGAGCCCTCGGGAACGAGTTGCAACTGAAGACCCCCGTTACGGATTTGCACGGCCGGACTGCAACCCGAATCCGCACCCTCGGGCGCGTGACATCGCCTGCGGATCGGACCGCCTCGAATGAAGGACAGTCACCTGAGGTGGATGCGACGATTCACAAGGAAGGCGCGATCGGCGGCGCTGGACGAATTCGACGCTTGCCGTCACCAGACATGGCACCAACTCCCCCGTGGAGCGACTACGACATCGTGCAGGCAACGGAGCGTGAATCGGCAGTTCGCGCCAATACGCGGTCTTCGATGGGGCGAGATTAGCCGCGCGCCTCATGCCCCGCAAGGGACTGCATTCCGCGCGCTATGTCTGGTACAGGCCGCATTTGTTCTTCCCGGCACCCGGCTCCGAAGCACCCACCCGGGCGCCCTGACGACGGTGGGCACTTTCCCTCCGGCCGGGGCCACCCACGGCCATTGATACTGCTGGCAGGCTCACGGCCGCGACGAACGAGCGCCATCGGCGCGTGGAAACTCGTAGCGTGGCAGGGGATCTGGTCGACCCCACCCCTTGCCAGCCGACACGGGACAGCGCCTGCCTGCACGTGACCCCTTCAAGCGGGACTCCAGGCTGCGTCGATGACGCTGACTGCGAGCAGCGCTACGACTACCGACCGTGCGGCTGGCTGGCGGTGGTCGATCCGGCTGCGGCCGGTGAACGCCCGTTCATCGGTCCTCGGACGTGAGCACGTGGGCGGCCTCCGCGAAGGCGCGGACGCGGGCAGTGGCCCCGTCGGTGCGCCAGAGCAGGCCCCACTGCAGGGGTTGCGCGTCGCGCAGGTGCACGTACGCGACGTCGGGGCGGGCGTAGTAGCGCCTGGCGTTGTCGCCGACAGGGAAGACGCCGAGTCCGGCACCGACGTGCGTGAGGATCTCGTGGAACGTCGCGCCGGGAAGCCCGGCGCTGATGGGTCGCCCGGCCGGGGTGGCGTGCGGGGTGCGGTCGGCGCGCAGGGATGACGGCAGGGTGTCGGGCAGTTGCAGCATGGTGACATCGGCCAGGTCCTCGACCGAAACAGCGTCGCGACCGGCGAAGGGATGCCCGACCGGCACGGCCAGGAACCGCGCCTCGGACACCAGGACCGGGCCGGTGCCGATGTCGGGCTCGTCCACGGGGAAGGTGGCCAGGGCGAGGTCGACCTTCCCGCCGCGCAGCCAGGGCATCAGCTCACCCATCTGCGCCTCGCGGATCTGGACCTGACACTCGGGATGGCGCCGCCGGAACACCTCGCTGACGCTGACCAGCAACTGGCCACCGGCGGCGCCCGTGAAGCAGACCCGCAGGGTTCCGGTGAACCCACGGCCCGCCTCTACCGCCCGGTCGACCGCGGCGGCCACCTGGTCCCAGGCCGGTCGGAGATCCTCATAGAACGCACGCCCCACCTGGGACAGCTCGACCCGGCGGCTGGTCCGGTTGAACAGTGCGACGCCGACTCGCCGTTCCACCTTGCGGATGGTCTGGCTGATCCTCGCGGTGGAGACCCGCAGTCGTTCGGCGGCACGGCCGAAGTGCAGTTCCTCGGCGACGGCGAGAAACGCTTCCAGCTCGTGCCGCTCCAGCATCCCCGTCCCCCTGCATCGTTAATCGCAGCTTCACGATCATGGCACACGTCGGCATTGTTCGTCGTCCGGGCCAGCCGCAAGGTTGAGGCACCGAAACACCCCGATCAACCGCGGAGCAATCATGTACGTCACCGACAGCCGAGCCTTGGCCGCGGACGCCGCCCACGGCGAGGCGGTCGTCCGCGCACCGAGAGACCGCGTGGAGTCCTCGACGCGTTATCTCCCGCCTCGGCCTCGGTGAGGACCTCACGGACCGGGAGTCGTCCGGGTCGGCTTGCACGCCGGACGCCGCCACACCACCACGGGCCACCGACGCCGCGGTCACGCGCGTCGCCGCCTGAACCTACGGCAGAAGGACAACGATGAACGCCCTGCACGATCTGCGCTCCACCCTCCGCGGCCAGGTGTGGCTGTCCGGCGAGCCCGATTTCGACATCGCCCGCCGGCCCTGGAACCTCGCCATCGAACAGCCGGTCGACGCCGTCGTCGAGGCCGCCGACGCCGCCGACGTCGCCGCGCTCGTCCGCCACGCCCGCGCGGCCGGGTCGAGCATCACCACCCAACCCAACGGACACGGCGCCACCGGCAACACTGCCGGCACGATCCTGCTGCGCACCCGGCGCCTGGACACCCTCCAGATCGACCCGGCGACCCGCCGGGCCCGTGTCGGCGCCGGCGTGCCGTCCGGCCGGGTCCAGGCCGCTGCCGCAGCACACGGCCTGACGGGCCTGCCCGGCAGCTCGCCGGTGGTCAGCGTCACCGGCGTCGCACTCGGCGGCGGACTGAGCTGGTTCAGCCGCGCACACGGCTGGGTGGCCGACAGCGTCACCGCCCTCGACATCGTCGACGCCGAAGGCCGCGAACGACACGTCACCGCCGACACCGAACCCGACCTGTTCTGGGCACTGCGCGGTGGCGGCGGCAGCTTCGCCATCGTCACCGCCCTGCACCTCGCCCTGCACCCCGCACCCCGCCTCTACGGAGGCAGGGTGCTGTGGCCCGCAGGGCACGCCCCCGCGGTGATGGACGCCTACCGCACGATCACCGCCGCCGCGCCGGACGAGCTGACCGTCTGGCTCGACCTGCTGCACTTCCCCGGCGCCGAGCCGATGGTCGCCGTGGACGCCACCTATCTCGGCGACCCGGACGAGGCCCGCGACCTGCTGGCCCCGCTGGACCGTTTACCCTCGCCGATCTCCGACAGCCGGCAGCCCATGTCGGTGGCCGAACTCGGCGCCATCACCGCCGAACCAACCGAGCCGAGCGCCGGACTGTCCCACACCGAACTCCTGACCACACTGGACGACAAGGCGGTCAGGACATTGCTGGACGACCCGATCGCACCGCTGCTCAGCGCGCAACTACGGCATCTGGGCGGCGCGCTGGCCCGCCCATCGGACAGCCCGCACGGCCCGCTCACCGAGCCCTACGCGCTCTACCTGTTCGGACTGCCCACCGACCCGGCCCGCGCCGAAGCCGTCGTCGCCAAGCAACGCGCCCTCGCCGAGGCACTGCCCACCAGCGGCCGTAAACCCCTCACCTTCCTCAACCCGACCGAAACCCTCGCCGACGCCTTCACCCCGCACACGCTGACCCGCCTCCGCGACATCAAACGCCGCCACGACCCGCACCACGTGTTCCGCGCCAACTTCCCGGTGCATGCCTGAGGCAGACATCCCACAGCAGGCACGTTCCCGTACGTTCGTGATCATGACAACGCCGATCACGGCGAGTGCGGCGGCTTGGCCTTCTGCGGGTAGATCGTCTCGTGACGGGCCAGCATGGCAACGAACTCGCTGATCTTCCGCTCACGGGTCTGCGCCCGCTTGACCCCGTTGACGCGGTGGATCAGAGCGAACCTGTTGGTTTTGGTGAGCACGTCGAACATGGCCTGGGCGGCGGGGTCGGCAGCGATGGCGGCGAGGAGGTCGTCGGGCACCTCGGCTTCCGACGGCGGGGCGTAGGCGGCCGCCCACCGCCCGTCCGCCTTCGCGGCTTCCACAGCGGCGCGGCCGGAGGGCAGCATCCGCCCCTGCGCCTCCAGCCGCGCCACGTGGGCGACGTTGCGCTGCGACCAGGAACTGCGGGGCCTGCGCGGGGTGAACCGGATCCAGGAGGTCTCCTGATCCCGTTTACGGGCCTGCCCGTCGATCCAGCCGAAACACAGGGCCTCGTCGACCGCCTGCTGCCAGGTCAGCGTCGTGACCGTGCCGCCCTTCCTGGTCAGAGCGAGCCAGACACCGGGCGACGTGGCATGGTTGGCCGACAGCCACGCGCGCAGCGCCTCGGCGTCCGCGACGATCAACTCATCCAGTTCGGCGCTCACCATGACGGCAGGCTATCGCTGCGCCGTGGCCGCAGCATCATCCTGTGGGAAGGCCCTGCTCGTCGGGCTGCCGTGGACGCGGGCACAACCTGTCCTCGTGAGAGGAGCTGGCGTGACTGGTCAGGAATCGAGAAGTGACGTCGGATGCACCGCCGATAGCGTGGACGGCACACGGCCATGCGACGTCGAGGAGAAACGACGATGACGAAGAAGGACGCTGACGCGGGAGGTTTCTCCACGCAGGAGCGGGCGGCGATGAAGGAGCGTGCGGCGGAGCTGAGAGCGGGTGCCAGGCGCACGAAGGGCGCGGAAAAGGCCGCCGCCGAAGAAGCGGAGCTGCTCGCGAAGATCGCGCGGATGCCCGACGGAGACCGGGAAATGGCGGAGCGTGTGCACGCGATCGTCACGGCCGTCGCGCCGGACCTCGCCCCCAAGCTGTACTACGGCCAGCCCGGGTACGCCAGGGACGGGAAGGTCGTGGTCTTCTTCCGCAGCGGGCAGATGGACAAGGAGCGCTACTCGACGTTCGGGGTGAGCACGCAGGCGGCCCTCGACGAAGAATGCGGGTTCTGGCCGACCTCGTACGCGCTCGCCGAACCGACGGAGCAGGCGTGGGAGCAGCTCGGCGACATCGTACGGCGCGCAGCGGGAACGCGGCAGTTGTGAGACGACGGCTTCCCAGACGGCCGACGCCCGGCGACGTTGAGCGCGCCGTCGTCGAGGCCGGCGGCATTGCCGGGCAGCACGAGGCCGAGGTCGGGAATGTCGACGCCGAACGGACCTGGGTGGCGGCGCACGACAACGCTGCCGATGTCTGCGCCGCGTGGGTCCCGGGCCGTCGTGACGTGTCAGGCCAGATCAGCCGATGCCGTCGACTGCGGCCCTGAGCGCGTTGATCGACGGGTCCCAGCTGAAGTTCAGGACGGGGAGGCCGGAAGCGGCGGCATTGCTGTCGCCACCGAGCACCACCGCCCGCGGCTTACCGGTGCCCTGGGGAACTACGAGGTACCAGTTGCCCTTGACATTCGCGATGAACACTTCATCTACCTCCTGGTCGGTCGGGTTCGGGTTGGCGACGTCTCCGACGTAGTTCTCGAAATCCACCGTCGCGCGGAAATTCGTGGGGCTGCCGGTGTTCAGCCAGAGACTCGTATGCACGTGCGGCCCGACACCGCGGTCACTGCCGTGCGCCGAGGCGCCGGAGTACGCGATCGTCTGGCCCCGCGACACACGTTGACCGGTCGAGACGGCGATCGTCGACAGGTGCAGGTGCCGGGTGTAGTTGCCATCATCGTGAGCCATCCCCACGACGCGCCCGGTCGCGGTGGAGGTGTCGGTCTTCACGTAACGGATCGTGCCGTTCGCCGCGGCCTTGACGGGGGTACCGATTCCGACCGCGTAGTCGGTGCCCGGCTCGCCCGAGGGCGGCGTCCGGTTCCGGTGGTCCTGCCACGAGCTCGAGATCCGGACGTTTCCGCACGGCCTCTGATAGCTGCCGGCAGCCTGAGCGGAGCCGGGCAGCAGAGCAAAGGCGGCCGACACCCCGGATGCCGCCAACGCGGCGCCTGTGATGAACCCCCGTCTCGAAAGTCCCCGCAGATAGGCGATGCCACCGAGATCCTCGGGTGGCAGATCGCCGTGGCTGACATTCTGAGGAGGGTCAGGGCGAGGCTCACCGCTGAGGATCATCGATGCAACGTAAGGCTACTTCCGTTGGAGGGCAAGGGTTTCCTACGATCGCTTTGGGACGTTACGCGAGTCCTCTCCGTGACGTAGCGAGGCCAGGGCCTGGGTCGTCGTAGGTCACGTCGCGCGTGAAGATCTCCCGGCCCAGCTCTCCGGCTCATCGGCTGCGGCTGAGGGCCGCGTCGAGGTCATCGAGATGGCCTGCGACGGGGCCGACGGTGAGCATGCCGCTGCCGGCTCCGGCCAGCTCGTTGGCGGCCGGCGTGAGTTCGCTCCGGGCGCGTTCCATCGCCGGCCGGTCGTCCAGGGCGATCGCAGCTCGGGCGGTGAGGCACCACAGGGCCTCGAACAGCAGGTCGCGCGGCGGAGCCGGGGTCTGACGCAGCGCCGCGCCGGCCTCGGCCGGGCGGTCCCGTCCCAGTAGGACGAGTGGACGCGCCCAGGGCGCGTAGGGGCCCCAGTCGATGTCACCGTCGAAGCGGACCGGTTCGCCGTGCGACACGCGCAGGCACAGCAGGGCCAGTGGTAGGAGGCCCCGCTCGACGCCGGGCATGCCGGCGGTGGCGAGCTGTGCCGCCCCGTTGCGGTAGGCCGTTTCCGCGGCCTGCGGCGACGGCTCGGTCGCGGCCAGCCGCAGTGCGCGGTACCACTGGGTGAACACGCCGACCAGCGGGCGGTCGTGCCGTTCGGCGAGCCGGTCCGCTGCGGTGGCGTGCTGGTCGGCGGTGGCGAAGTCCGCGAGCGCGCTGCGGGCCTGCAGTCGGACGAGATGACCGAGGATCTCGAACGTCCCCAGGCCGTGCCGGGCGGAGAGCGCGACGAGCTCGGCGCCGATCTGGTCCCGCTCAGGAGCCAGGCCCGCACGGTGGAAGGTCTGCATGAACACGCCGTTCAGCGCGAAGGCCAGCAGGGCCGGGTCGCCCAGGCGGCGCGCGATCCGCTCCGCTTCCTGGGCCGCCTGGGGTCCGCGCGCCGCGCGGGTGCCGCGTGACTCCACCGCGATCGTGGCCAGCAGTCGGGCTCGGGTGGCCTCGGACGAGCCAGGACGAAGGGCGGCCAGGGCCCGCTCGGCCGCCGCCACGATCCGCGTCGCCTGCGCCGGATCATCCGAGCGCGTCCAGATCGCGGGTACGTCGTAGCCGCCGATCACCCGGGCGGTGAGGTCGGGATCGCCCAACTGCTCGGCGGCGGCGATGGCCGCGATCCGCTGTTCGCGCGCGGCCTCGAGTCCGCTCGCCCCCGTCACGGCGAGACTTCGCAGCAGGCCGACCGTCGACTCCAGTCGGGACCCGGAGCCCGACGCCACCGTACGGTCGAATGCCGCTGCGGTCTCCGCCCAGACCCGTTGCGGTCCCGGTGAACCCAGCCCGTCGCCGACCCGATCCGCTTGACGGAGGATGTCGGTCTCCAGGCGACGCAGTCGCGGGCTCGGATCGACGCCGAGTTGTTCCAGAAGCAGGCTGCGGGCTCGGCGCAGTACCGCGAGCGCGTCACCCTGGCGTCCCGCGCGGTACAGGGCGAGCGCCAGCAGCCGCCACGCCTCCTCCCGCCACGGATGCTCGGCTACGTGGGCGTCGAGATCGGGTACGACGTCCGAGGCGCGCCCGACAGTCAGTCGCGCCTCGGCCCGCTGCTCGATCGCGTTCAGCCGTAGCTGTTCGAGGCGGGACCGCTCGACGCGCGTCCACGGCTCGTCGTCGATGCCGGCGAACGCGGGTCCCCGCCACCAGCCCAGGGCACGATCGAGCCGCTCGAGTGCCTCGTGCGGCGGCGCGGTGGACGCGGCGGCGACCTCGTTCTCGAACCGCCAGGCGTCGACCGCGTCCGGCGCCACCCTGAGCGCGTAGCCCGGGCCCTCGGTGACCAGCAACCGTGCCGGCTCGCGCGGTGCTCGCTGCGGCTCCAGCGCGCGCCGCAACGCCGCAACGAACGTGCGGACGCTGCCCACCGCACCTGGTGAGGGCTCCTCCCACAGGTCGTCGACGAGGCGGTCGACCGGTACGACCCGACCGCGCCCGACGAGGAGTCGCGCCAGCACCGCGCGGTGTTTCGGCCCTTTCAGGTCTATCGGCGCGCCGGCGGCGTCCCAGGCGTCGACCGGCCCGAGGACACCGAACCTGACCTGCACTGATCGAACCGCCCTTCCGCACCTGCGTTCAACGTATCGCGCTCATCGTTTGCTCATCCGCGACCGGCACGCTGGAATCGCCCACCCGACGAGAAGAGGACGACCATGACCATCACCATTCCCGGCTTCGACTACCAGCGCGTCGCGGTCGACGGGGACGTGACGATTAACGCGGCGGTGGGGGGTACGGGCAGCCCGATCGTGCTGTTGCACGGCTTTCCGCAGACCCACGTCATGTGGCGGCACGTCGCCGTCGACCTGGCCACCGACCACACCGTGATCTGTCCTGATTTGCGCGGCTACGGGGCAAGCGACAAGCCCGACGCGCGCGACGTCGAGACGTACTCCAAGCGGACCATGGCCGCCGACATCGTCACCCTCGCCAGCAGGCTCGGCCACGAGCGCTTCGCCCTGGCCGGACACGACCGTGGCGCCCTCGTCGCCATCCGCGCCGGCCTCGACCATCCCGCCACGATCACCCACCTCGCCATCCTCGACGTCCTGCCGACGCTGGACATGTGGGACATCCTGCACGGGTCCTCCGCCGCCATCGCCTTCCACCTGTACCTGATGGCCCAGCCGCCCGGCCTGCCCGAGCAGATGATCAGCGCCAGCGCGGACGCCTTCTTCGGTTACTTTCTCGACGTGTGGGCCAGGAATCCCCAGGCGATTCCTGCGGACCTGCGGGCGGAGTACCTGAATGCCTCCCGCGAGGCAGTCCCCTCCATCGTCGCCGACTACCGCGCTTCGGCCGGCATCGACATCGAACACGACCAGGCCGACCGCGCCGCCGGGAACCGGCTGCCCATGCCGGCCACCGTCGTCCAGCAGGACTGGGGAGCCGCACTCGGCTACGACGCCGCCGCGCTGTGGCACACCTGGGCTGCTGATCTGGACCACCGCACCACGTCGGCCGGGCACTTCATGGCCGAGGAAGCGCCTGACGAGATCATCAAGGTCCTGCGCTCCCTGCTTGCGCGGTAGCTACGGATGTCGAGATGGTCGGGCAAGGTCGGTTCGGGTCCGGCACGATGGGGTGGGCGGTGTCGGTGTCCCGTACACCTGATCATCACGGCCGTGGCCGGACGCGACGGCGACCACCGGCGCCACTGCGCCGGGGCAGCCGGGAGGAGGACGCGATGCGGGCCGTCCAGAAGATCCACCATCGACGGGCCGACGTCGACGGACTGGAGGTGTTCTTCCGCGAGGCCGGGCGTCCCGGTCAGCCGGCGGTACTGCTGCTGCACGGGTTCCCCTCCTCGTCGCACACGTTCCGCCAGGTCATGCCCACCCTCGCCGACGTCGCGCACGTGATCGCGCCGGATCTGCCCGGCTTCGGGATGTCCGCGTCGCCCACCGTCGACGAGTACGACTACACGTTCGAAAACCTCTCCTGGACGATCGAGCACCTTCTCGACCGGCTCGGGATCGAGCGCTTCTTCGTCTACCTGCACGACTTCGGCGCACCGGTGGGATACCACCTGGCCACCCGCGCCCCGGCCCGCATCCGCGGGCTGATCGTCCAGAGCGGCAACGCGCACCAGGACGGCCTCGGCGTGCAGTGGGACAGCGCCCGGGCCTACTGGGCCGACCCGACCGACGCCACGCGCGCCGGCCTGCCGGACTGGTTGCACTTCGCCGGCACCCGCGACCAGTACCTGGCCGGGCTGCCCGAACGGCTGCGCGCCCTGCACGCACCCGAGTCGTGGCACCTCGACTGGGAGCGCATGAGCCGACCCGGCAACGTCGACGCGCAGTTCGCGCTCTTCACCGACTACGCCAACCACGTCGCCCGCTTCGATGAGCTCGCCGAATACCACCGCGCCCACCAGCCGCCGGCGCTCGTGCTGTGGGGACGGCACGACGCCTACTTCGACGTCGACGAGGTTCTCGCCTACCACCGCGTCCTCGAGCGCCTGGACGCGCACATCTACGACGGTGGCCACCTCCTGTTGGAGACGCACGCGGCGGAGTGCGCCGAGCTCATGCGGGCGTTCGTGCGCGACAACGCGTGAGCCGGTCCGCTCGTGGGCGCGACGTTGCCAAAAGCGTAACAACCTGGTTACCCTTTCGCCGTGGACGAGGTGGCTGCCGCGATCGCCGATCCGGTTCGGCGGGAGATCCTGCTGATGCTGCGCGACGCACCGCTCTCTGCCGGCCAGATCGCCGACCGGTTCGTGATCAGCCGGCCGGCCGTCAGCCGTCACCTGCGCGTGTTGCGCGAGGCCGGGCTGGTGCGCGACACGGCCGACGGACGCAGGCGCGTCTACACGCTGGTCACCGCGCCGCTCGACGAGCTGACCGGGTGGCTGGGACGGCTGACGCGCCCGGCCGGCTGGCAGCACCGCCTCGACGCGCTGGAGACCGAGGTCTACCGCACCCGCCGCGAGCGGCAGACAGCCGCCGGGCGGCACCCATCGGAGAAGGAGACCGCATGAGCCCCACACCCACCGGCCGACTGATCGGCGACGACCTCATGCTGACCCGCACGTTCCGCGCCCCCGTGGCGGACGTCTGGGCCAGCCTCACCGATCCGGCGCGCACGGCACGCTGGTTCGGCCCGTGGCAGGGCGACGCCGCGCCGGGACGCACGATCAAGGTCCAGATGGCGTACGAGGAGGGCGAGCCCTGGCTGGACATGACCATCGACGCGTGCGAACCGCCGCACCGGCTGGCGGTTTCCGCGGTGGACGAGCACGGCGACTGGCATCTGGACCTGGTGCTGGTCGAACGTGCGGGCGTGACCGAGCTCCGGTTCACGCAGCACCTGACCGGCACGGAGGGCGTCGGCGAGGTCGGGCCCGGCTGGGAGTACTACCTGGACGCGTTGGCCGCCTCGCGCGACGGCCGGCCGGCGCCGGACTTCGACGACTACTACCCCGCGATGAAGGAGCACTTCGACGCGCAGCGGTAGAGGTGATGTGATCAGGACGTCGATCCGAAGGGGGCACGGTGGGGCGCAGGGCGATCATCTTCCACGGGACCGGCGGCAACCCGGACGCGTGCTGGTATCCCTGGCTGGCAGGGCGGCTCGCGGCCCGGGGATACGCCGTCGAGGTGCCGCACCACCCGGGCATCAACGTCGAGCCGATCGCCACGTTCCTGCCGAAGGTGCTGAACGGGCACAGCTTCGACGAGGACACGGTCCTCGTGGGCCACTCCGGCGGCGCGGCCCTCCTGCTCGCGCTCCTGGAACACGTGGACGTGACCGTCGCCCAGGCGATCCTGGTCGCCGGGTACTGCACGCGGCCCAACACGGAGGAGGAACCGGTCCTCCAGCAGGGTTACGACTGGGCCGCCATCCGGTCGCACGTACGGGACATCTACTTCGTCAACTCCCGCGAGGATCCGTACGGCTGCGACGACCGGCAGGGACGCGCCATGTTCGAGCGGCTCGGCGGCACCCAGATCGTGCGCGACGACGGGCACTTCGGCGACCACGACCAGCCGTACGAGCGGTTCGAGCTGCTCGACCGGCTCATCCCCTGACGCCGCCGGCGTGACGGCACCGACCCGTCGGACCGGTCCGCTAGGCGGTGAGTTCCTTGGCCATGACGTGCTCCCTACGCAGACCGTCGGGCATGAGGTCGCCGAGCTCACCCGTGTCACGGAAGCCGTTGCGCCGGTAGAGCGCCCAGGCGTTGCTGTTGCCCTCCGCCACGGCCAGGCGCAGAGTCCTCGCGCCAACCCGTCGAGCCCACTGCTCGACCGCCCGCACGAGGTGGTCGCCCACGCTCCGGCCGCGTCCCACCGGCGCCACGTACATCGAGATCAGCTCGACCACGCGGTCCTGATCGGTCGGCACGCCGCTGGCCATGCCGACGGGGTGCCCGTCGAGCGTCGCCACGACGTTGTGTGAGCCGGGAACGGCCAGCCGGCCGCGCCAGCGTTCCTCCCGGTCGCCGTCGCCCTGCCAGTCGGCCAGTTGGGAGCCGAAGGCGTACGGCGCCTCCGCCAGCGCGGCGAGCCGCAGATCCCGCCAGGTCTTCCAATCGCCCTCGGTGAGCACACGCGTCTCGATCACGTCGCGAAGGCTGCCGCAGGTGTGGGGCCCAGGCAACCTGGTTCCTGTCGCATGGGCGCTACGAACGAAGGGCGTCCCTGAAGGCCTCACGGATCACGCCGCCAGTGACGGCGCACCACGTCCTGGTGTCCACTTCGCCGTTGGCGGGCAGGCCGTGCAGCTCCTGCAGGTCCTTGACGGCACTCCCGGTGGCGTCGTCGAACTGGCCGTTGACGCCGACCTCCAGGTATCCCTTGGCGACGAGGATGCCTTGCAGCGCCCTGACCACATCGCCAGTGGCGTGCTGGTCCAGCTCGGGAGCGAGTGTCTCCCAGGTTTCGGCGGTCATGGTCCCGTCCGGTGACACAGCAAGACCGTGCCTGTGCTGCCAGTCCCTGATGGCTGAGGTCATCTCGGGGAACCACTGCCCGCCATCCGTCAGCGGGATGGGGTAGCCGGCGTTGCGCAGGAGGTACTGGGCGACGGTGACCACCGGGCCCCCGACGGGCGTACCCTCGGCGACCTCGTAGATGTCGGGCCAGGTGCGCTCCGGGACCTCCCCGATCTGTGTCCCGAGCTGGGCCGCCACCTCGCGGCGCAGCTGCGGAAACTGACGGTAGAAGCCGATGCCGGGACATTGCGTGTTGCGGAAGTCCCAGTGGCCGAAGATGTGGTGCGCCCTGAGCTGGTATTGCCGGCAGATCGTGACGCAGAGCCGCACCAGCGAGTCCCACAGCTTCCGCGTCGGGGTCTCCTCGATGTAGAAACCCTCGTTCTCGATGCCGATCGAGTCGTGGTTGCGGCCGGGGCAGTGCGCCGATCGGACCTGGGCCAGGCCGGTCTCCAGCGTCTCGAGGCTGCGCGCCCGTCCTTCCAGCACATGGCCGCCCCGGCTGATCGTGAAGTGCTGCCCGGAGTCGGACCAGCCCCTCTCGTCCTGGTGGAATCGTTGGATGTCCTTCGCCAACCTCACCGCCCGCTCGCGGGAGAAGTCGGTGGTGTTGTGCGTCGGCTCCCCGGTGTGGTGAAGGATGATCTTCCGGGTGGTGCCGTCGAGCAGCACCACCCCGGGGGGCTTCGGCCGGCGGGCGCCCCAGCTGTCGCAGTCGATGATCCACGGGAACATGGCGCTGGGTACGGCGTCGGCAATCTCGATCTCGCGCTTGATCACCATTGATCCTCCATGATCTCCAAGTTGAGTGGGTCGCGGGGCCGCGGTGCAGGAGCTGCCGGTGAGCGGATGCGGCACCGGCGTGCTGCCGAAAGACCGTGGCCGCGCAGAGGGCTACCGGCGCCGGCGCCAGAAGGGGCGCGAGGCCCACCGCTGTTCCCTCTGGTACGCGTCGCGGTGGTGGCGGCGGTACGCCGCCCGGATCCTGGCAAGGTTCGCGGCGTACCCGGGTAGGGCGTCACGCTCGCCGCGCAGGTGCCGGTCGACGGCTCGGCCGGCGACGAGCCCGGTGTAGAGGGCGGTGAGGATGCCCTGGCTGGAGAGGGGGTCGAAGGCCACGGCGGCGTCACCGGCGGCGATCCACCCGTCGCCGTGCGGGAGGGTGAGATGGCTGCTGTGGGCGGCGACCCGCCGCGGTGGGGCCCATTCTCCGACGTCCTGGACAGGAGCGTACACATGGTGGAGCCTGGCCAGCAGCGCCCGGTACCGGACGGGCCGGTGCAGGTCCGCCGGCGCCAGATCGGCATCGGTGAAGTAGGTGAGCACCCGGTGCCCGTGCGGAGCGGGCGCGGCGTACCACCACCCGTCGGGCACCGCCTCGACCAGCGAGGCTGCCAGACCCGGATCGGCTGCGGGGACTCGGACTTCGACGCCGACGAGCCGGTCGGTGGTCCGGTAGTGGCCGCCGTGACGACGGGCGATGGCCCCGGCCCGGCCGGTCGCCTCGACCAGCCACGCGCACCTTACCCAGCGGGCTCCCGTCGCGGTGTGCAGCCGCAGAGTCCACGCACCGCCCGGCTCGCGCACGGCCTCGGCGACCCGTGTGTCGTCGAGGGCCCGGGCTCCGGCGGCCACGGTGGCCGCGCGCAGCTGACGGTCGTAGAGCGGCCGGTCCAGGTGCCAGCCGTGCCCGTACGGGTCGAGGATCGTGTCGACACGGGCAAGGGTCTCCGAGTCCCAGGCCGAAAGGTTGGCCAGGCACCGTGGGTGGCCGCCGGCCGCGTCCGGAGTGGGCAGGCCGAGTTCGTTCAGCATGCGGCGGGCCGCCCCGGGCAGGGCCTGCCCGATCCGCGGCGTGCGGTGGCCGGCGTCGGCGAGCAGGACCGAGCGGCCCGCTCGGACCAGGGCCGCAGTGGCGGCGGCACCGGCGGGACCGCCGCCGGCCACCACGACGTCGTACCAGGAACCGGGCGGCGGGCCGCCTCCGCTCACAGTTGGTCCCGGTACGGGCTGACCTTGTCGAAGCGGCCCACCAGCACCTCGTCGGAGTCGAACGGGCTCTGCTCGATGACGTATCCGACCTCGTCATCGGAGACCCCTGCACCGTCGGCCGTCTCGGGCACGTGCAGGGCGATCAGGTTGCGGGTGTACGGCACCTGGTCGAGGTCGAGCAGCGGCGTCGACTCCACCCGCATGACAGCGGGAAACGTGCCGTCGTCAGGGCCGTCGCGGGTCTCCACGATGCCGAGCTTGGACCAGAGTTCCACCATCTGCTTGTGCTGCTGCTCGTCGTCGCCGTGCAGCGCACGGAACCACACCGCCCGCTGCTCGAATGCCCTGCGTCGCACCTCGATGTCCTGGTGCGTGTCCATGACCGTGCGGTAGTCGGCTTCGGTGAGCACGTGGTTGGGCACGGTCGCGGGCCACCACGTCGGCAGGTACGGGTCGAACCCGGCGGTGAAGCCCATCTCCTCCTGACTGGCGTAGCCGGAACGGCACTCGGAGGTGTCGGTCTGCCACGGCACGGCCATCCAGCGGGTGAGGTCGCCGGGAGCCTGGGCGTACAGCGGGCCGTCCACCGCCAGTGCGGTCTGCGGGGTCAGCCAGGGCCCGTAGAACGGCTCCTGCCAGCCGCCGGGCCGGTGCCGGATGCGGAAGCGGCCCTGGTACATCGACGGGTGCCGGATCGGCCAGGTCACCTCGCAACCCGGGTGGAACGCGTCGGCCAGGCAGAAGTCGAGCGCGGCACGGTCGAGCGTCTGCGGCTGCAGATCCAGTGTCACGTCACAGAACTGCCCTCCCGTGGCGGGCGGGTCGCCCGGCACGAACCTGCCCGCCGCCCAGTAGCGGAACATGCGGTACTGGACGGGTGACAACGTCACGTGGTGGCGCACCGAGCGGGGCGGCACCGACATGGCGTCGCCGTAGATCCATGGCCACGGCACCGGGGAGATCCCGTCCCGGTCGATGTGGCGCAGCGCCGTGTAGATCTGGGTGCGCAGCTCCGCGTACTGCTGATCGGGCCGGGCGAGCTTGGCCAGGAAGGAGTCGTCGAGAAAGTAGTCGGCCCCGCCCCAGCCGAACCGGGTGGCGAACCCGTGGTTGACCCATTGAAGCTCGCTCATCCGGCGCAGCACGGGCGCGATGTGCTCGTGGAACGACACCTCGGGAAAGGGCAGCACACCGCTGGCGACGTGCATGTCGAACAGCAGGTCGTACAACGTGCGCACGCTCTTGACGCCGGGCGCGTAGTCGGGCGGTCCGACGATGACCCACGCCGGATCCACCGGTATCTCACGGCCGTCGATTGTCACTTTCGCGGTCACGGGTCCGTCGGAGACGTCGTCGTGCCAACCGTCGTTGTTGGCATACGACTTCAGCGTCTCGTACTTCTTGTCGTACGGGGCGGCGACACCCTTGCCGCCGAGGACCAGCAGCCGCCCCTCCTCATCGGTGTGCAGCTCGCCGAGATAGACGGGAATGCCCATGAACTTGCCCGTGTCGAAGACGGCACCGGTGCTGACATTGACACCACTGATCTCGCGGGGGCCAGGCTTGATCTCCAGCCGGTCGCGCTCGGCGCGCGGCACGTCGACGTTACGCAGCTCGGCGTTCTTGGCCTGCTCGGCCTCGGGGATGTCCAACGCCAGCCGGAACTGGTACCAGGCGGCCTTCTTGTTGGCCAGCTCGACGCTCCAGCGCAGGGACGTGCCTTCCTGGGGAAGGATCTCCTTGACCACTTGACCTTTGGCGTTGTACCCGTACACCCGGAACCGGGCGGCCTGACGTTTGAGCGCCCCGGACGGGTCCCGGTAGAAGCCCGGCGCACGAGGCGGAGGATCCGGCATCTCCGGACCGATGAAATACTCACTGTCGCTGTTGCCTACCCGCGCCACACCGATCGCCGGGTGGACAGCCGCGCGGATGATTTCCTCTGCCATTAGAATCTTTCGCTTTCCAGCTGACGGAACAGGCATCCACCAGGAGATTAGCGAGCTGCGGAGGCTTGCATTCGGCGAACGGCGTCAGGCGGCGGATCTGGTGCTGCCCTACTTGGAGGTCAGCTCCTGCGCCAGCCGATCCAGACCACCCTTGATCAGTTGCGCGTACGCGTCATCGCCAAGCGCGCCGATCCCCACCTGCGCACGGCGGTCCATCCACGTTCACCGACCGGTGCCCACGCTGGCCGAGCCACCAACGGAGGCACATGACGCTGCCGCCGGATCGCCAACATGAGCAGGTTCTTCTTGGCCGAAGGACCCTCTACCGGAGACCTCGCCGCCTATCGATCATCGACACGCGTACTCGGCTTCGCGACGCTGCCTGGTACTCCAGTCGGGGATGGTGATCACGGCTGGACGAGGGCGTGTCAGGGCGTAATCACTGTCACGGTCGAGGCTTGGTGACAGCGCTGCCCGTGTATTCAGAGAAGATTTCGCCGAGGACGCGTTGCGCGTTCGCGAATTCTTCTGCGTCCTCGGGATCTTCGAAGGTGTAGGAGCAGGTGGCGAGGGTTTTCCAGAGGGCCCAGCCACGTCCGCGCGCCCACGTCGCATCATCTACCGGCAGCTGCTTGCGGAATGCCTGCCGGCCGTCGGCGGTCAGCAACGTCCAGGCAATCGCCAGATCGCAGGCCGGGTCACCGACACCGCATGTCCCGAAGTCAATGACGGCCGCCAACTGGCCGTCAGCAAGTAGAAGGTTTCCCTGGGCGATGTCCCCATGGAACCAGCGGTCTACACCGTCCCAGCAGGCGTCGAGTGCCCGCGCCCAGATCTCGCGCACCAGCTCGGCATCGACGTGGCCGTCCAAGTCCGTGAGCGCACTCTGAATCTTTTTGTCGTAGGTGCGCAGGGTGCCACCCCGGAACCAGTTGTGGACACCCGGCTGCGGGCCCCCAGTGGAGTCGACGCCCTGCAGGGCCGCCAGGAATTCGGCCAGGTCGATCGCGAATCGCACCGGGTCGGCGATGCGATCCACGCTCGCAGGCTCGCCGTCGAGCCACCGGTAGATCGACCACGGATAGGGGTAGCCCGCATCTGGTTTGCCTTTCGCCAGCGGGGCGGGGATGGGCAGCGGCAGCCGAGCGGCGAGGGCAGGAAGCCACCGATGTTCCTTGTCGACCGCCAAGGCGTACTCGGCTGCGCTGGGCAGACGCACCAGCCTTTCAGGACCGAGGTGGAAGGTCCAGTTGTCCCAGCCGCCGTTGGCTACCGGCTCAACCGGGAGGTCGGCCAGGTGCGGGAACTGGTCGGCGATGAGCCGACGCACCTGTTCGGCGTCAACGGTGATGCGTTGCGGCAGGGGACCGAGGTCCGGAATGTCACTCACTGAGCCGTCCTCGTCTGACCATCGAGGTTGAGCGCGATGTGCTGCGCGAGCGGAAGCGGCCACGTCGATCACGGACGGCTGTGTGGACTGACCATGACGTCGCGGTGGCTGCCGGCTACAGGGTAGACGCTCAGCGATGGAGGGTGTTGTTCGAAGACTTGATGTTGACCATCGGCGAGCGCTTCCGCAGGCCGGAACCCGACGGCGCATGCGCGACTTCGTGCGGGGCCTGCTGGCGCCGCTACCGCGAAGTGACAGGTGTGGGGCGTCACGGGTCCTGCCCGGCGGCGAGGACGGCAGCGTCATCGGGCGGTGCGCTCCGGCCCCCCGTCCGTTTTGGCCGGCGTCAGCCGGTAGACCGAGAAGACGAAGTCGGGGCAGACCATCTGGCACGCGGTGCAGCCGGTGCAGCCCGGCGTCAGCTCCGGGAACCGGTAGCCCATCTCGTTGACCTCGTCGGACATCACCAGCACCTCGGGCGGGCAGGCGATGACGCACAGCTCGCAGCCCTTGCAGCTCTCGACGTCGATGACCAGGGTGCCCCGACTGCTCCTCGTCGCGTTCTCCGGTGCCGTCACTGGCGTACTCCTCCGGTCGTGGCCCGCACGATGCCGAGCAGTCGGTCCCGGTCCCCCGTGGCGGGCGGCGCGGCATCCGCCGCGAAGACGCCGCGTCGTTGCAGCGCCCGCACCGCGTTCTCGGCCGTCATCAACACGTGGTCGAGGCTCGCCTCGGCGGCGGCCTCGGGATCGCCGGCCGTCAGCGCCGCGTGTTCGCGGCGCAACGCGGCCCGTTCCTCGTCCATCGCGTCCTCGATCGAGAACCTGGCCGCGACCGGCACCAGGCCGCTGAAGGTACGCAGCAGCGCCCTCAGGTGCGGCCCCGCAGCGGCGAGGTTGACCACCTTGCGGAACTCCCGGGCCAGCCGCTCGAACTCGTCCACCTGGTCGCAGCCGCCCAGCGCCTCGATGAGCTTGTCGAGCGTCTCGCGCAGCCCGGCGTCGCCGGACGTGGCCGCCCGGCTGCTGGTCAACGCGCTCAGCATGCCGTACAACTCGAACGCCTCGCGGACCGTGCCCGCATCGAAGGCGGAGACGAACGCGCCCCGGTAGTGCGGCATGCTCACCAGGCCGTCGCGCTCGAGCTGCATCAGCCCCTCCCGGACCGGGACCCGGCTGACGTCGAGGGTGGCGGCGATGCTGTCGAGGTCGATCCGGTCGCCGCTGCGCAGCGTGCCGTCGAAGAGCAGCCCGAGAATGTGTCCGGCGACGGCCTCGCCCGCCTTCGCCCGCACCAGTGCTGTCACGTGACCAACTCCCCGAGTGGATAGCTCTGCTCCAGCGACCCGACAAGATATCCGGGGCCCTCGCCGGCCGGCACGAACCATCCCGTGGGGCACATGGTGAGGATCTCCACGAGGCTGAACCCGGCGCCGGAGAGCTGCGTCTCGAAGGCGCGGCGCAGCATCCGTTTCGTCTGGGCCACCCCGCCGGCGGTGGAGACCGCGCCCCGGGCGACGTAGGCGCTGCCCTGCAACCCCGCGACCAGGTCGGCTACCGGGATGGGGTAGCCGTGCGCCGCCGCGTCCCGACCGGCCAGGCTGGTCTTGGTCCGCTGGCCGAGCACGGTGGTCGCGGTGAGCTGGCCGCCGGTGTCGCCGAAGACGCCGTTGTTGAGCATGACGCAGGTGATCTTCTCGCCCCGGGCGGCGGCGTGCAGGACCTCCTGGAGCCCTTCGTTGGCCATGTCGCCGTCGCCCTGCATGGTGAACACGGCGCACTCCGGCCGGACGCGCTTGATCCCGGTGGCGCAGGAGGGCGCCCGGCCGTGCAGGCACTGGAGCACGTCGACGTCCATGATCCGTACGAAGCTGCCGTAGCAGCCGTGCCCCACCACCCCGATGGTCCGCTGCACGATGTCCAGTTCCTGGAGGACCTCCAGCAGCAGCCGCAGCGCGACCGGCTCGCCGCAGCCCGGGCAGAGCGAGTGCTCCCCGAGGAGCAGCGACGGTCGCGGGTCGGCCACCTTGCGGGCGGGCACCGAGGGCGGGCCCGACGTATCGATGACGATCTGTTCCCGGGTCATGCGGGGGCACCTCCGGTGAGTGCGGCGAGGATCCGGTCCCGGATCGCCGGCGCGTCCATCAGGTCGCCGTACGCGAGGCCGGACTCGGCGATGCTGACCCCGCCGATGAACCGGACGGCCGAGCGGTCGGCGGCGTGGATGCGGACGTCGTCGAGCATCTGCCCGGCGTTGAGTTCGAACACGAGCACCCGGCGCGCCCCGGTGGTGGCGGCGGCCAACGCGTCCCCGGGGAACGGCCACAGGGTCACCGGCCGGAACCACCCGATCCGGTGGCCCTCGGCGCGCAGCTGCTCGACCACGTACTCGACGAAGAGCGCCGCGGTGCCGAAGGCCACCACCACCGTCTCGGCGTCCTCGACGTGCGCCTGCTCGAAGCGGGCCTCGGCGGCGGCGACGGCGTCGAACTTGTCGGCCACCGCCCGCCAGTGCCGGTCCGGGCCGGGGCCCGGGTCGGTCGCCTTGCCCATCGCCCAGGTCCAGACCTGGCGGGACTTGCCGGTGCCGCCGCCCGTGCCGTCGAGCACCCAGTCCCGCGCCGGCAGCGGCCCGTGGTCCTGGGGCGCCACGGTGACCGAGACGCGGGTCTGGGCGATCAGGGGGTCGCCGTACAGGATCACCGGCGCGCGGTACAGCTCGGCGAGGTGGAAGCTCAGTTGGGTGTGCGCGACCGCCTCGGTGACGTCCTTCGGCGCGAGGGTGATCGTCCGGTAGTCGCCCCAGCCGCCGCCACGGGTGCACTGGAAGTAGTCCTGCTGGTTGCGGGCCATGTTGAAGACGACGAACGGGGTCTGGTTGAGCGCCGCCTCGGCGATCGTCTCCTGCATCAGGGCGATCCCCTGGCCGCAGGAGCCCGTGGCGGCCCGGGCGCCGGCCGCCGCCGCGCCGAGGACCATGTTGACCCCTTCGATCTCGCTCTCGGCGTTGACGCACACCCCGCCGACTGCCGGCAGCTCGCGCGACATGCTCTCGAGCAGGCCGGTGAACGGTGACATCGGGTAGCCGGCGAAGAAGCGGCAGCCGGCGGTGATGGCCGCCGCCGCGATGGCCGCGCTGCCCTCCAGCAACTCCCGGGTCACGACGTCACCCCCACCGGGGCGCCGGCCAGCGCTGCGGCGCCGGCGGCGAGCGCCCGGGCGTTGGCCGGGGCGTGCTGTCGACGGTACGGCGGCAGCAGCTCGGTCATCGCCTCGACCAGGGCCTCGGGGTCGACCGCCCGGGCGACCGCGTTGTACGCCCCGAGCAGCACGAACCCGATCGCCTGGGGCGCGTCGACGGACTTCGCCACGGCGCCGGCGTCCACCGCGTACACGGTCATGTCGGGCAGGCTCGCCGGGTCGACGAGCGGAACGTTCACCACCGCCGGCCCGCCGGGGCGCAGCCGCACCAGGGCCGGCTCGCTGAACCGGTGGTGGACGACGATGGCCGACCAGGCGGCGGCGAGCACCGGCAGGCTCCGCAGCGGCGCGTCGCCGATCACCACGCCGGCCCGGGAGGGGCCGCCGCGCATCTCGCCGCCGTAGTCGGCGGTCAGCATGGCGTACCGCCCTTCGCGGGTGGCGGCGAGGGCGACGGTCTTGGCGAGTAGCTGGATGCCCTGGCCGCCGACGCCGGTGACCACGAGTTCACGCTCCATGCGGTCCTCCCCAGCTGAGTCCTTGACCTTGTTTGGATATTAGATACAAAATTCAATCGGCTAGGCAAGGGCCGTCCCGACCCCGCCCGTCGGAAGGAGCACGATGCGCGCCGCCGTCCTGCATGGCTTCGGCGACCTCCGGGTCGACGAGGTGCCCGATCCGGAGGCCGGCCCCGGTGAGGTGCTGATCGACGTCGCGTGCGTGCAGCCGAGCGTCACCGAGTGCATGCTGATCGCCGGTGAGCCGATCGCCCTGCACCGGCGGCTGGCCGAGGCGCTCGCGGACGGCCCGGTCCGCTTCGGTGGGCACGAGTTCTGCGGCGTGGTCGGCGCGGTCGGCGCCGGGGTCCGGCGCTACCGGCCGGGCGACCGGGTCACCGCCGTCGAGACGCTGACCTGCGGGCGCTGCGCCGCCTGCCGGCACGACCGCGCCGACGCCTGCGTCCGGCCCGAGTTCCTGGGCTTCACCCGCCCGGGGGCGCTTGCCGAGCGGGTGGTCGTGCCCGAGAGCGCCGTGGTGCCCGTCCCGGCGGGGGTGAGCGCCAGCGCGGGCGCGGCGATCCAGCCGCTCGCCGGGGCGCTGCACGCCCACGCCCTGGCCGCCGTCGCGCCGGGCGAGAGCGTCCTGGTCCTCGGCGCCGGCGTGATGGGCCTGCTCGCCGTCCAGGTCGCCCGCCGGGGCAACGCCGGCCTCGTCGCGGTCAGCGGCCGGAGCCCGGCGAAGCTCGCCCTGGCCCGGCGCTTCGGCGCCGACCTCGTCATCGACGCGACCCCGGACGGCACCGAGGGAGACCATCCGGTGCTGACGGCGATCCTGGCGGCGACCGGCGGCGTCGGCGCGGACGTGGTCGTCGAGACCGCGGGCGGGTCACCTGGGCACGGCCTGTCCGGCGTGGACACCCTGGAACTGGCCGCCCGCTGCGCCCGCCGGGGTGGCCGGGTGGTCGGCGTCTCGGTGCTGCCCGACGGCGCGCCGGCGCCCCTCGGCCTGCTCCGTGAGCGGGCGGTCTCCCTGCTGCATCCCCGTTCCGGCGCCGGCGGATACTCCCCCTCCGGCAACGTCTTCACCCAGGCCCTGCGCCTGGTCGCCCGCTCCGACGTCGACGTGGAGTCCCTGGTGACGCATCAACTGACCGGCATCGAGTCGATCCCGGAGGCGGTGCGGATGACCCGGGACAAGACGAGGTACGGCGCGATCAACCCCGCCCAGGTCCGGCTCGGCGCCGACTGGGGGCAGCCGTGAGCCTGCTGATCGGCGAGATCGTCCGGCTGACCGCCCGGATGACCCCGACCGCCGTGGCGGCCACCCTGTGCGGCCGGCGGATCACCTTCGGCGAGCTGGACCGGCAGGCGAACCGCACGGCGAACGCCCTCGCCGGGCTGGGGGTACGCGCCGGTGACCGGGTGGCCTGGTCGGCGGCGCCGACCCTGCGTACCCTCGACGGCTTCGTCGCCTGCGCCCGCCTCGGGGCGGTCTTCGTACCGCTCAATCCGGGCCTCTCCCCCGTCGAGACCGCGACCGTGCTCGACTACCTGGAGCCCCGCCTCCTGGTCAGCGACCGCCCGGACGCGCCGGCGGGAGCACCGCTGGTCGGCCTCGGCGGGACGCCGGGCGCCGGTGCCGACCTCGACGCGCTCACCGCCCGGGCGGCGGCCACCGCGCCGGCGGGCGCCGACCGGCTGGCCGACACCGACCCGCACATCATCTACCTCACCAGCGGCAGCACCGGTCAGCCGAAGGGCGCGCTGGTCAGCCACCGGGCGAGCTGGCTGCGCGCCGCGCCGGGCGGCGGCACCTTCACCGCCGCGATCCGTGGCCCGGGCGGGGTGTTGTGCAGCTTCCCGCTCTACCACTACGGCGGCTGGCACTACGTGCTGGAGGCGTGGCAGAACCGGACGGCCGTGCACCTGGTCCCCCGCGCCGACGCGGCCCGGCTGATCGACGTGGTCCGCACCGAACGGCCGGCCGCGCTCTACTGCATCCCGGCGGTGTGGGAACGGCTGCTCGACGGCGAGCACCGGCGGGCCGACCTCTCCTCGCTGCGGCACGCCGACACCGGCACCTCGGCCCTGCCGGCCGATCTGGTCGAGCGGATCAAGGACCGGCTGCCCGGCACGACCACGACCATCCTGTACGGCTCCACCGAGGCCGGCCGGATGAGCGCGCTGCCCGACGCGGACCTGGCCCGCAAGCCGGGCAGCGTCGGCCGGCCGGCCTTCCCGGGCGCCCTCTGGGTTGACGCGGAGGGCGCCGGACAGGTCGGCGAGGTGCTGGTCACGGGCCCGGCGCTGATGTCTGGCTACCACCGGCTGCCCGCCGAGACGGCCGCCGCCCTGCCGGACGGCGCCTACCGCTCGGGCGACCTGGGCCGCCTGGACGAGGAGGGTTACCTGCACCTCACCGGCCGGGTCCGGGAGGTGATCCGGACCGGGGGCGAGTCGGTCTCGCCGGTCGAGGTGGAGGCTGCCCTGCGTGGCCTGGCCGGCATCGTCGACGTGGCCGTGGTCGGCCTGCCCGACGACCGCTGGGGCGAGGTCGTCTGCGCGGTCCTGGTGCTGGCGCCCGGCGCGACCCCGCCGGACGTCGGCAGGGTACGCGGCCACGTGGCCGGTCGGCTGGCCGGTTTCAAGCAGCCGCGCCGGGTGGTCGTGCTGCCCGCCATCCCGCGCACCCCCGCCACCGGCCAGGTGCAGCGGTCGCGCATCCGGGAGTCGCTGCGGAACGCCTCGTGACGCCGGGAGAGGTCAACCGGCGCGGAGCCAGGCGCGGAGCTCGGCCTTGGCGACCTTGCCGCCGGAGCCACGCGGAAGGTCGTCGACGATCTCCAACCGCTCCGGCCAGTTCTCCGGGCTGACTCCCCGGTCGGCGAGGTGCGCGCGCAGCCCGTCCAGGTCGAGCGTGGCGCCGGGACGCGGGACCACCACCGCGCACACCCGCTCGCCGTACGTGGGGTCGGGCACCGCGACCGCCGCCACCATGGCGACCGCCGGGTGCGAGCCGACCTGGTCCTCCACCGCCGCCGCGCTGACGTTCTTGCCGCCCCGGATGATGAAGTCCTGCTTCCGGTCGACCACCCGCAGGCAGCCGTCGGCGTCGCTGGTGCAGATGTCCCCGGTCAGCATCCACCCGTCGGGGGTGAAGAGGCGTTCGTTGGCGGCCGGGTCGGCGAAGTAGCCGAGGCAGGTCGCCGGCCCGGCGCAGGCCGCCTGACCGGGGCCGCCGGCGGCGGTGACGTCGGTGCCGTCCTCGGCGAACAGCCGGACGTTCATCTCGTCGATCACCCGGCCCGCCGTCCGCAGCCGCGCGTCGAGGTCGTCGTCCATCGTGGTACGCGACAGCGCCCCGGTCTCGTTCGAGCCGAAGAACTGGAGGACACGGGCACCGGTACGCCGCTCGAACTCGGCGGCCCGCTCGAAGGGCACGGCCTCGCCGCCGGTGAACATGCACCGCAGCGAGCTGAGGTCGTAGCGGCCCGGGTCGGCGTTCAGCATCATGATGAACTGCGTGCTCACGCAGCAGAGCACGGTCACCCGTTCCCGCTCGATGAGCTCCAGCGCCCCGGTGGCGTCGAACCGGGGCATCACCACCGTCGGCGCGCCGAGCAGGGTGGGCGTGAAGTTGGCCGTCCACTGGGCGAAGCCGTACGGGGCGGGGATCAGGGTGAGGAAGACATCGTCACCGGTGAGCGCGCCGGCCTCGACGGCGAGCTGGTGGTAGTACATCCACCGGTTCTGGTTGTGCACCACGCACTTGGGCATGCCCGTGGTGCCGGACGTGCCGTTGAGCAGGTGGATGTCGCCGAGGCCCAGGGTCCGCTCGGCGATCAGCGCCCGCTCGGCGTCGGTCGGGCCGGGCCAGCCCGCCTCCGTCACCGTCGCCGGCAGCTCCAGCCGGACCCGCAGCGGCAGGCCCTCGACCAGCCCGGCCACCGGCGCGCCCCGGTGCTCGGCATGGCTGATCAGCGCGGTGGCGCCGCTGGTGGTGAGCAGGTGCCGGACCTCCAGCCGGCCGGCGCGCGGCCCGACGGCGACCACCACCACTCCCGCCTTCAGCGCGGCCAGGTAGGCCACGTGCACCGCGACGCCGTCCGGGAGCAGCACACCGACCCGCTCGCCGCGCGCGAGACCGTACCGCAGCAGCACCGCGGCGAGCCGGTCGGAGAGGTCGTCGAGGCCCTGCCAGGTGACCCGGTCGGCCCCCGCGACGAAGGCGGCCCGCCCGCCGATCAGGCCGGCGTGCCGGCGTACCCGGTCGACCAGGGTGTCGTCGCCCCACCGACCCACCTCGGCCAGCCGCTGCGCGACGTAGCGCTCGTGCGCGCTGCCGGCGACCGGGGCCGTTCCGGGTGGGAAGAGAGCCGCCACATCGTTCACCTGCATCGTCACCCCTACCAAACAAGCGCTTGTTTATGGCATTCTGTGGCCGTACGACGAGACGTGTCAAGGAGGCGGGATGCAGATCTGGCGAACCCCGGAGACGGTCGACCTACTGACCGCCGCCGTCGCGCCCGGCGACCGGATCCACCGGTCGTTCGAGGTCGGCGCCGGCATGCTCACCGACCACGTGCCCGGTTCGCCAGCGGTGCTCTCCACCCCCGCCCTGATCGGGCTCCTGGAGGACACCGCCGCCGACATCCTGCGCCCCCGCCTCGCTCCCGGCGCCTCCTCCGTGGGCACCTGGATCGGGGTGCACCACCGCGCCCCGGCGCTGAGCGGCGACCGGGTCGACGTGGCGGCGACCGTCGCCACCGTGGCCGGCCGGTGGATCACCTTCGACGTGACCGCCTCCGTCGCCGGCCGCGTCATCGGGGACGGCCAGGTCACCCAGACCCTGATCCGGGCGACGGCGGCCTGAGTGGCCCCGGCTCCCGCTGGCCGGGGGCCGGGGCGCGCCCCTCGGTGGCGGGGACGGTCAGAGCAGGGCCCGCAGGGCCGCCTTGTCGACCTTGCCACCGACACCCAGCGGGAGCGCGGGCAACCCGACCAGCCGCTCCGGCCAGTTGACCTTGGACACGCCCGTCGCGTCGAGGTGGACCCGCAGCTCGTCGAGGGTCAGCTCGCCGCCGTCGCGGGTCACCACGAAGGCGCAGACCCGTTCCCCCAGCACCTCGTCCGGCATACCGAGCGCCGCGACCTGGGCCACGCGGGGATGCCCGCCGACGGCCTCCTCCACCACCGGGGCGCTGACGTTGTGCCCGCCACGGATGATGAAGTCCGCCGTGCGCCCGGTGATCGTGAGGTACCCGTCCTCGTCCAGCCGCCCCAGGTCACCGGTACGCAACCAGCCGTCGGGGCGGAACAGCAGCCGGTTGGCCTGCTCGTCACGGAAGTACCCGGGGGCGCAGCCGGGGCCGTTCACCGCCACCTGCCCCGGGCCCTCCGGCACGTCCTCCCCGTCCGGGCCGAGCAGGCGTAGCCGCATGGCCGGCACCGGCCGCCCCGCCGTGCCCAACCGCGCCGGGCGGGGGTCTGCCACCCGGGTCACCGAGATCGGCCCGGCCTCGTTGGACCCGTAGAACTGGAGCACGGCGCAGCCCGTGCGCTCCTCGAACTCCATCGCCCGGTGCGGCGGCACCCGCTCGCCGCCGGTGAAGAGGACCCGCAGCGAGGAGAGGTCCCGCCGGGCGAACGACCCGTGGTTCAGCAACATGATGAACTGGCTGGTCACGGCCGCCAGGACGGTCACCCGGTGGCGCTCGATCAGGTCCAGCGTCCCGGCCGGGTCGAACTCGGCGGCCAGGACGGTGGGGAACCGGTACCGCGCCGGCACGACGTGCGCGCTCCAGAGGCCGAAGCCGTACGGGGCGGGCAGCGCGCTGAGCACCACCTCGTCCGGACCGAAGGCACCAGCGTCGGCAGCCAGTGCGGCGAAGTACTTGCGCACGTTCATGGTCGCCCGCACGCACTTGGGTCGCCCGGTGGTGCCCGAGGTGGAGTTGAGGAAGAACAGGTCGTCCGGGCCGAGGCCACGACCGTCCAGCAGGTCGACGGCGGCGGGCACCGACGGCATCGGCAGGTCGCCGCCGTCGCGGCGTAGCACCGGCTGCCCGCCGACCAGATCCAGTTCCAGGTGCGCGGGCGCACCGGTGGCGCGGGCGATCTCCGGACCGGGCCGGCCCCGGTGCGCGGCCCGGCTGACCAGCACGGCGGCCTCGGTGTGCCGCAGCAGGTGGCTGATCTCGGCGTCGCCGGCCCGGGGTCCGAGCCCCAGCGTGACCAGCCCCGCCCGCTGCGCGGCCAGGTAGGCGACGTGCGTGAGCGCGCCCCCGGTGAGCAGGACGGCCAGCGGTCGCTCCGGCGGCAGGCCGGCGAGCACGTACGCGCCGGCCAGCCGGGTCGCCGCCGCGTCGTACTCCCGCCAGGTCAGCGCCCCCTCGGGAGCGTGGAAGGCCACGGCGTCCGGTGCGGCGGCGGCGTGGCGGGCCACCAGGTCGGCGATCGTGTCGGCGTCCCAGGAGCCGTCACCGTGGTACCGCTCGATCGTCGCCGCGGAGAACTCAGACACCCGCCCCACCGTCCATTCGTAGCACCGCGCCGGTGGCGAACCGCGCCTCCGGCGAACCGAGATAGGCGATCGCGCCCGCGATCTCCTCGGGTTGGGACACCGGCGGGTCGACCAGTGCCCGCCCGTGTGCCAGCAGCCTCGGGTCGGCCGCCGGCACCGGCGTCAGGTTCCGGGTCAGCCCGGTGTCGATCGAGCCGGGGCAGACGCAGGTGACCCTGATCCCCGCCGGGGCGTACTCGACGGCGAGCGCCCGGGTCAACGCGACCACCCCGCCCTTGGCCGCCGAGTACGCGGCGCTGTAGCGGTATCCCCGCACCCCCGCCAGCGACGAGACCGTGACCAGCGCGCCACGGGCCGCGCCCAGGTGCGGCAGCGCCGCCCGCGCGGTGAGGAAGGTGCCGGTCAGGTTGACCGTCAGCATCCGCTCCCACTCGGCGAGCGGGACGTCGGTGGTGTGGCCGAAGGAGGCCACTCCCGCGGCGGTCACCACCAGGTCCAGGCCGCCGCCCCACGCGACCGTCCGCTCCACCGCCTCGCCCACCGCCGCCTCGTCGCGGACGTCCCCGGCGAGCGCCAGGCCGGCCGGGCCGAGACCCGCGTCGTCGGCGCGCAGATCCAGGCAGGCCACCCGGGCGCCCTCGGCCGCCAGCCGGCGCGCGGTCGCCCGGCCCAGCCCGGCGGCGGCGCCCGTGACCAGCGCGACCCTGCTCTCGTACCGGCCCCTCATCGGTCCGCCGCACCACCGTCGGCCGGCGCCGGGGACCGCCTCCCCGTCGGCCGGGGCCGGTGGGGTCGCGTCCACGGTCATGCGGTCACCGCCCGGAGGTCGTACGCCACCAGGTGGCCGATGTCGTCCTCGGTCATCCGCTCGTCAGCCATCGCCGCCTTCTCGCCGCCGGTCGCCCGGCCATCCGCGGTCGGCCCACCCGCGCCGGCTGGATCAGCACGACTCGATGTTCAGGGCCGCGTGCGCAAAACTTACCAAGCGCTTGGTTGGTTACGCTACCCTGGATCCGGAGCGACCCGACCCGCCGATGCCGCCGGTACACTCTCGGGGGCCGTCCGGCGGGAAGCCCTTCCGACGTCCAACGACCAAGACCCTGTTCCGTCGAGTCTGTCTGCGAGAAAACATGGCGCGAGAGCCTGGAGTCCGGCGCGAGGCGATCCTCGGCAGCGCCGCCGCCCTGTTCGCGAGCAAGGGGGTGGCGGCGACCACGGTCCGGCAGATCGCCGACGACGTCGGCATCCTCTCCGGCAGCCTCTACCACCACTTCGACTCCAAGGAGTCGATGGTCGACGAGATCGTCTCGTCCTTCCTCCGGGACCTCCAGCACCGCTACGCGCAGGTCCTGGCACAGGAGACAGACGCCCGCCAGCGCCTGCACGACCTGATCGTGGCCTCGCTGGAGGTCGTCGAGGCACACCCGCACGCCACGGAGATCTACCAGAACGACGTCAACTACCTGTTGCAGTTCGACCGGTTCGACTATCTCCGCAACGCCGGCCGGGAGGTGCAGAACGCCTGGCTGACCGTCATCGAGGCCGGCCTCGCCGAGGGCACCTTCCGCGCCGACGTCGACCCGAAGATCCTCTATCGACTGATGCGGGACGCCGTGTGGTTGTCCGCACGCTGGTTCAAGCCCAGCGCCGACCACCCCACCTCCCGCCTCGCCGAGGAATGCACCTCGCTCTTCCTGGACGGCCTGACCAACCGCGCCAGGAACTGACCGACCGGGCACGGCGCCTAACGGTGCAGGCCGAGGTCGCCGACGAACGCCTCGGCCACCGCGGGGACCGTCCACCGCGACATCCGCACGCTGGCGGCTTGCCGGGGTGGCGCCACCAGCGACAACTCGTCGCCGTCGATCCGGACGACCTGACCGGAGACGCCGGCCGCCGCGTCGGAGAGCAGGTGGATGACGGCTGGCGCGTTGCTGGCCGGGGACTTGCCCACGTTCTGCCCCCGGGCCCGCGCGCCCAGGTGGCGCTCGAAGGCGTCCGCCATCCGGGTGTGCGCGTTGGGCGAGACCGCGTTGACGCGCACCCCGGTGCCGGCCAGATCCGCCGCCCAGGACCAGGTCAGCGAGGCGACCCCGCCCTTGCTCGCACCGTACGCGGCGAGCGCGGCCGTGCCGGCCTGCGCGCCGGAGGTCACGTTCACCACCGAGCCCGAGCCCGAGCCCTGCGCCAGCATCGCCCGGATCGCGTGCAGTCCGCAGTAGGCGGTGCCGAGCAGGTTCACCTCCACCACCCGGCGGAACTCGTCGGGGTCCTGCTCGCGCGGGTCCGCCAGCCGGAACAGCCCGGCGTTGTTGACCAACCCGTCCACCCGCCCGTACGCCCGGCGGCACACGTCGACCAGGTGGCCGGCACCGGCCCAGGTGGCGATGTCCGAGTCGTCCGCCAGCGCCCCGATCGAGCCGGCGACCGCCGAGGCGGCAGCCGCGTCGACGTCGTTGACCACGACCGAGGCACCCTCGGCGGCGGCGAGCCTGGCGTACGCCTCGCCCAGCCCCCGACCGGCACCGGTCACGACGACCGCCTTGCCGGCCAGCACGCCGGGCATCAGGAGAGCCGCTCGATGATCAGCGCCATGCCCTGACCGCCCGCGGTGCACATGGTCACCAGGCCGAACTGCCGGTCCCGGAACCGTAGCGCGTTGACCAGGGTGGTGGTCATCCGGGCCCCGGTCATGCCGAACGGGTGGCCGAGCGCGATCGCTCCACCGTGGACGTTGAGCCGGTCGGGGTCGATCCCGAGCATCCGGTAGCTCGGGATCACCTGGGCCGCGAACGCCTCGTTCATCTCCACCAGGTCGATGTCGCCGATGGCGAGCCCGGCGTGGGCCAGCGCGCGTCGGCTGGCCTGCACGGGACCGAGGCCCATGATCTCCGGGCTGAGCGCGGAGACCCCGGTGGAGACCACCCGCGCCAACGGGGTCAGGCCGAGCTCGCGGGCGCGTACGTCGCTGAGCACCACCAGGGCGGCGGCGCCGTCGTTGAGCGGGCAGCAGTTGGCGGCGGTGACGGTGCCGTCGGGACGGAAGACCGGCTTCAGGGCGGCGACCTTCTCCAGGGTGACCCCGGCGCGCGGGCCGTCGTCGCGGTCGACCACGGTGCCGTCGGGCAGGGTGACCGGCGTGATGTCGGCGGCGAAGAAGCCGTCGGCGATCGCCCGCTCGGCCAGGTTCTGGCTGCGTACGGCGAACTCGTCCTGCTCCTGGCGGCTGACCCCGCAGTGCTGGGCCACGTTCTCGGCGGTGTGCCCCATGGCGATGTAGACGTCGGGCTCCAGCCCGGCGGAGCGCGGGTCGGACCACTGCCCGCCGTCCTCGGCCAGGGCGGCGGTCCGCTGCTCGGCGGCGGCGTAGCGGGGGTGGTGGGTGCCGGGCATGCCGTCGGCCTTCCCCCGGTCGTAGCGGGAGACCATCTCCACGCCGGCGGAGACGAAGGCGTGCCCCTCCCCCGCCCTGATCGCGTGCAGGGCCATCCTGGTGGTCTGCACCGACGACGCGCAGTAGCGCTGCACGACGGTGCCGGGCACCTCGTCCAGCCCCAACCGCAGGGCGAGTATCCGGGCCAGGTTGTAGCCCTGCTCGCCGGCCGGTTGGGCGCAGCCCAGCAGGACGTCGTCCAGGGTCCGCGGATCCAGCGCGGGGACCTGCGCCAGGGCCGCCCTGGTGATCTCGGTGACGAGGTCGTCGGCGCGCATCCCGACCAGTGAGCCCTTGCCGGCGCGACCGATCGGTGAACGGGCCGCGGCGACGATGACAGCTTCCGGCATCGGTTCTCCCTTACTGAGTGACCGTCCAGCCGCCGTCGACCGGCAGCAGGACGCCGTTGAGATAGCCGGCGAGCGGCGCGAGCAGGAAGAGCACCGCGTGGGCGACCTCCTCCGGCCGGCCGGGGCGCCCCATCGGGTTGCGGGCGACGAGGTCACGGCCGAGGTCGGTGGCGGTGAAGCCGGCGGTACGGGGGGTGTCGATCAGTCCCGGCGCGACCGCGTTGGCCCGTACCGCCGGGGCGAGCCGGGTGGCCAGGTGCCGGGTGTAGCCGGCGATGGCGGCCTTTCCCGCGCAGTACCAGGCGGAATCGGTGCCGACCAGGTTCCCGGCGACCGAGGCGACGTTGACGACCGCCGCTCCGGCGCCGGTACGGCCGGCGAGCCACGCGTCGGTGACCGTCCGCACGCTGCCCACGGTGAGCGCGAGCGCCCGGTCGAAGTCGAGGTCGGTGCTGCTCGCCGGGCCGGCGTTGTTGACCAGGTAACGGGCGGGGCCGCTGGCGGCGAGCGCCGCCCGCACCGCCGCGGGATCGGCCACGTCGACGGTCAGCGCGACGGCGGCGCCACCACCGGCGACGATCTCGTCCACCGTTGCGGCGACCGCCCGGTCCTGGACGTCCCACGCGGCCACCCGCAGACCGGCGGCGGCGGCCAGCAACGCAGTCGCCCGGCCGATCCCGCTGCCGGCGCCGGTGACGACAACCGTCTCACCCGCCGGAAAGGCGAAATCCATGAAGCGAACCTAGCAAGCGCTTGGTTGAATAGCAACGGTCCATCCGCCCCCGCCGCCGCCTCCGTCCCGGCGCCCCCGTACCGCCGTCACTCTCCCAGGACCTCGTGCCGATACCTGTCGACCGTCGCGGCGAGCAGTTCCGGGTCCCGTGGGTCGGCCCGGATGACCACCCGCGCCACGCCCAGCTCACGCAGGGCGTCCGCCTCCGACCGGGTCCCCGGGCCCCGTACGGTCACCGCGACCTCGGCCGGATCCCGACCGAGCGCCGCGCACTCGGCGCGGAGCCGGTCCAGCAGCCGGGCCAGCGCCGGCACGTCCACGCCGAGGGGATAAAAGTCGGTGGCGAAGCGGGCGGCGCGGCGCACCGCCGCAACGCTGTGCCCGCCGACCATGACGGGGACCCCGCCCGGCCGGGTGGGCCGGGGCGCGCTGTGCACCGCGTCGAAGCGCACGGCAGAGCCGTGGTGGCTGGCCGGTGAGCCGGTCCAGAGGGCGCGCAGCACGTCGAGGTACTCGTCGGCGAGCCGGCCCCGCCCGGCGAATGGCACCCCGACCGCGTCGTACTCCTCGCGGAGCCAGCCCACGCCGACCCCGGCTATCAACCGGCCGCCGCTGAGCACGTCCAGCGTGGCCAGCCTCTTGGCCAGGCCGACGGGGTGGTGCAGGGGAAGGATCAGCATGGCCGTGCCGAGCACCAGCCGCGTGGTGTGCGCGGCGGCGAAGGTCAGCCACTCCAGCGGATCGGGGATGTCGTCGGCGGGCCCCAGCCCCATCCGGCCGCTCGGGTCGTAGGGATAGTCGGACCGGTAGGCCTCCGGCACCACCAGGTGCTCCACCGCCCAGACCGACTCGCAGCCCAGCTCCTCGATCCGCCGCACGAAGACCGCGGTGACGCCGGGATCGGCTGTGCCGCGCCCACCGAGCACCGGCAGCACGCCGAGCTTGAACCCCATGCCGACAGCTCACCTATCCCTTGCTCGGCAGTGACCGGGCCCGGCCAGCGACCGGGGCCCGGCTCGTCACCGGCCAACTGCCCGCCGCCCACGCGCGGCCACCCGTGGGCGGCGCCCGCCCGGCGAGGGTCAGCTCGCCGGGCGCAGCTCGCGCGGGCGCTGCACACCCATGGCGGCGCGGTACGCGTCGTCCAGCGCACGGCCGCCGCCCTCCTCACAGGCCACCACCTCGCCCCGGACGAGTACGTAGCCGCGGTCGACGATCCGGCGCAGCACCCCCAGGGCCGGCTCGGCGAGCAACACCGCCACGCCCTCGGCGGCCAGCGCGGTCACCGTCCGGCCGAGCTCCTGCACGATCAGCGGAGCCAGCCCGGTCGTCATCTCGTCCAGCAGCAGCACCCGGGGCGAGCCCATCAGCGCCCGCGCCACCACCAACATCTGCTGCTCGCCGCCGGAGAGCACCCCGACCAGGCTGCGGCGGCGGGTCTGCAGGATCGGGAAGCGGTCCAGCGCGCCCTGCACGACGCTGCGCGGCAGGTGCAGCAGTTCCGCCATCACCTGGAGGTTGTCGACGACGTCGAGGTGCGGAAAGAGCTGTCGCCCCTGTGGGACGATCGCGATCCCCGCCCGGGCCCGGGCCGCCGGCCGCAGCCGGCTGACGTCGGTGCCGTCCAGCAGGACCTGGCCGGTGGCGGGCACCGAGCCGTAGGCGGCGAGCAGCAGGCTGCTCTTGCCCGCGCCGTTCGGCCCGACCAGCGCGGTGATGGCGCCGCCCGGCACCGTCACCGTCGCGGCGGAGAGGGCGCTGGCGTGCCCGTACCGGACGCTCAGCCCCTCCACCCGCAACTCATGAGCGGACATCCTCCACCCTCCCCTGTCGTCGCACCTGGTTGCCGGCGACGGCCGCGTCGCCGTCCGCGCCGGTGCCATCTCCGTCCTCCGCACCGTCGTCGTCGGCGTCGTGCGCGCCGAAGTAGACCCGCTGCATCTCCGGGCTGGCCAGGCACTCCGCCGGAGCACCGTCGAAGGCGACCCGGCCCCGGTCGAGCAGCAGCACCCGGTCGACCAGCCGGGCGACCAGGTCCACGTTGTGGTCGACCAGGATGACCGCGTGCCCCCGCCGCTGGACGGTCCGGATGACCTCGGCGATGCCGGCGACGCCCTGGGCGTCCGACCCGGCGAAGGGCTCGTCGAGCAGCAGGACCACCGGATCCTGGCCCAGGGCCCGGCCGACCTCGACGAGCCGTTGCTCGCCCAAGGTGAGGTCGCCCGCCATCCGATCGAGCCCCTCGATGCCCAGTTCCCCCGCCAGTTGCCTGACGGCCTCCCGGTCGGCGGGGCGCTCCGGACGCATTGCGCCGGCGAACGCGCCGACCAGCATCTGCCAGGGCGTGCCGTGCCGTCGCGCGTGCCGGCCGAGCAGCAGGTTGTCCCGCACGCTCAGGTGCAGCGCCAGCTGCGGGTACTGGAAGGTCCGCCCGAGGCCGACCCGGGCCCGCCGGGACGCCGGACCGGTGAGCTTGCGACCGCGCAGCAGCAGCTCGCCGGCGGTGGCCGCCTGCGCGCCGGAGATCAGGTCCACCAGGGTCGTCTTGCCGGCTCCGTTCGGCCCGACCAGGCCGAGGATCTCGCCCGGACGCAGCTCGAAGGACACCTCCGCCAGCGCGGTCACCCCGCCGTACCGCTTGGTCAGGCCGCGGCCGACCAGCAGCTCCGTCTCATCCACCGGTACGCCCCTTCCGTGGCAACGTGATCGCGCGCCGTCTCAGCTCGTCGGCGTAGCCGATGACGCCCTTCGGCGCGACCAGCATGATGACCAGCACGCCCAGCGCGAGCAGCAACGTACCGCTGGCCTGGACGGCCGGGAAGTTCAGCGTCAACTGGACGGCGAGTACGGCGCCCGCGACGGCGCCCCAGGGGGTGCCGGAGCCGCCGATCAGCGGCATGAAGATCGCCAGGAAGACGATGTTCAGCGTGAAGGTGTCGGGCGTGACGCTGCCGGCCGAGTAGGTGAACAGGCCGCCGCCGACCGCGGCGATCGCCGCGCCGAGCGCCAGCGCGACCAGGTTCATCATCGGTACGCGGACACCGGCCGCCTCCACCGCCCGGGGAGCGTCGCGCATCGTCCGCACGATCACGCCCCACGGTGACAGGCGCAACCGGTCCAGCAGGAAGGCGACGACGCAGACCACGACCACCGAGCCGACCACCACCTGGTAGTGGCTCGGCGTCCAGCCGAACAGGTGCAGCGGACGCAGGTTGCCCAGGCCGGCGGAGCCGCCGGTGATCCCCTCGCCGTCGATGAGGAACGCGGTGAACGCCATCCCGAAGAGCAGGGTCACCGCCGCGAGGAAGAACCCGGACAGCCGCCGGGTGGCGAGACCCAGCAGGACCGCGATGAGCGCCGCCACGATCGGGCCCGCGATCCAGGCCAGCAGGAGTGGAAGGTCGGTGCGGGTCGAGATCAGGCCGACGGCGTAACCGCCGATGCCGGCGTACGCGCTGTAGGCCATCGACAGCGAGCCCGCCATCAGGTACGGCACGTACATGCCGAGGGCGATCAGCGCGTACGTGACGCTGGCGGTGACGAGCGTCTGCCGGTAGCCGTCGGAACCCACCCAGGCCAGGATCAGCACGGCTGCGGCGACGCCGAGGGCGAGCCCGCCGATGCCGGGCACCTGACGGATGTCCCGGCGCCTCGGCGGGCCCTCGATGCGAGGCGCCGCCGTGGCGGTCATGCGCGCACCGTCCGGACGAAGAGTCCCTGGGGACGGAAGGCGAAGAAGAGCAGGGCGATCAGGAGCATTCCGTACACGTGTGACTGGCCCCCGAAGTAGTAGGGCAGGAAGACCTCGGCCAGGCCGAGCAGCATCCCGCCGAAGAGAGGCGCCCAGACCGAACCCGTGCCGCCGATCACGACGGCGAGGAAGCCGGACAGCGACCAGTGCAGTCCCGAGAGCGAGTGCACGCCGGCCTTGGGGGCGAAGAGCAGCCCGGCCAGCGCGGCGAGGAAGCCGGCCAGCAGGAAGGCGATCAGCCGGATCCGGTTGACCGGCAGGCCGAGCAGGGACGCCGCCTGTTTGCTGTCCCCGACCGCCCGCAACAGCCGGCCGGTCCGGGTCGATCTGATCCAGACCGCGACCAGGCCGAAGGCGAACAGCGTCACGCCGATCAGCAGGAACGAGCTGGGCTGGACCACGATCTCGCCGACCGTGACCGGTTCGAAGGTGGCCAGGTTCTGCCCCGGCAACGTCGGGTGGCCGAAGAGGTACCCGGCGAACTGCTGGATGGCGAAGAGCACGGCGGCCACCGCGACCAGGGCGGGAAGCTCACCGCCGCCGCTGCGCCGCTGCACCGGCCGGACGACGCCCAGCTCGGTGACGGCCGCGAGCAGCAGGGTGACCGCCACCGCTATGCCGGCGGCCGACCAGACACCGAGGTCGTACTCGATGACCAGCCAACTCGTGCAGAGGCCGCCCATCATCGCGTACGGGCCGATGGCGAAGTTGAAGAAACCGGCACCGACCTGGACAAGGTAGTAGGCCAGGGCCAGCATGCCGAAGAAACAGCCCATCTCCACCGCGGAGAGCCAGAGCTGGGGATCTGTCATCGTCACTCCCTCGGAACGGCGGGAGGAGACCGGCCTCGACGGCCGGCCCCCTCCACCGGATCAACCGGAACAGGGCGGCTGGAAGGTGGACCAGGGGCCCTTCGGCTTGTTGTCGGCACCGAACTCGATCAGGGAGAGCCCGCACAGGCCGTCCGCGCCGAGATGCTTGGTCGCCGAGAACGACAGGGTGAAGTTCGGCTGTCCGAAGCTGGCCGAGTAGCCGGTGAGGCTCTGGATCGCGGTGTTCAGCTTCGCCGGGTCGTCCGGGCTGCCGGCCTTCTCGATGGCCAGCTTCAGCAGCTGCACCGAGTCCCAGGCCTGCGCGTCGTACGCGGTGACCTCGTAGTCCTTGCCGTGCTTCTTCTTGAGCAGCTCGGTGAGCGCCTTGGTGCGGGGGTTCTCCTGGTTGATGGAACCCATGAAGATCAGGCCCTCCAGCGCACCGGCGTTGGCCAGTTTCCAGGAGGAGGGCTGGTTGCCGATCGACGCCAGCGAGAACCGCGGCTTGCCGGTGAACTGCCGGGCCAGGGTGTTCTGGGCGAGCACCTCGAAGGCGCCGCCGACGCTCGTCACCAGCACGGCGTCCGGGTTGGCGTTCTTCAGCCGGGCCACCTGGGCGGAGAGGTCGGAGGCGTTGGCGGCGCCCTTCTCGGTGGCCACCACCGTGACGCAGCCGAGCCCGCCCAGCAGTGACTTGTTGAGCGCGGCGATGGTGGTGGTGTCGTCGGTCAACACGCCCAGCTTGCTGATGTTCGCCGCCTTGAACGCGCCGCAGTAGACGTCGGCCCAGTCGGCGGTGGTGTTGGCGAGCATGTAGATCAGCTCGTTGTTGGGCGGCTCGACAAGCGTGGCGGTGACGCCGGTCGGTGCGATCGCCGGCAACCCGAGCTGGGTCAGCGTCGACTTGGCCTGCATGATCGCCGCGCTGCCGCTCTGCAGCAGCAGCGCCTTGGCACCCTGTCCGGCGAGCTTCTGCAGCACCGCGGGAACCTTGGTCGGATCGCTCTCGTCGTTCTCGACGACCAGACGTAGCGGACGTCCGAGGACCCCGCCCTTGTCGTTGACGTCCTGCACGGCCAGCCGGATCGTCTCGCCGGCGATCGTGCTGTAGGACGCGCCCGGACCGGTGCTGTCCTCGTCCATCCCGATGATGATGGGAGCCCCGGAGGCGGTCCCGTCGGTGGGCTTGTCGTTGCCGCCGCCCCCACCACAGCCGGTGACGGCCAGCAACAGGGCAACCAGGCCCGTCGCCAGACCGGTGGTGCCACTTCTTGATACGGCCACTTCTATCCCTGCCTTGCCGGTCGTCAGTGATAGGTAGTTGTGCGTCTCGCGTACGAAGTCGGTCGGCCGGCCCGGACGGCCGACCGGTGGCTGCCTCGCGCTCACGGGTTCCGGCCGGAATGAGGAAGCAGCTCCTCCCGGCACCTAGCAAGCGCTTGGTTGTTTCTCATGATGGTGTCAGCCGGGAGCTGTGTCAAGCACCACAATGTGAGCTGCATGTTACGAATGAATCAAGAAGGACCTTCATCTTCGAAGTCGTCCGACTGCTGGGACGCGGCGACGGCTTCGCAGCTCAGCCCTGGTCGCCGAGCGGGCCCACCAGGGCGCCCGCGCGCCGCGGCCACTCCGGCGCCCACAAGATCGATTACACTCCGTCACCAACGGCGGATCGGGCCGAGCGCCGGCACGTCCGTCGACCGACCACGGTGACCGGCACCGACGGGCGCAGCCGTCCTCGCCGGCGCCGGCCTCGGGCGAATCCGGCAGAGGCGAGCGGTGTCACCTCCCGGGGCGGGTCATCCGTCGACGGTGACGAGAATCCCGGGTCAGCGCCAGGCGGCGAGGACGCGGTCGATGTCGGTCCGGATACGCTCCCGCGCCTCGCTGCGCGGCACGCCGGCCATCAGCAGCCGGTCGTACTCGGTGTCCTCGTGCCGGATCGAGGCGATCACCGCGCGGGTCATCGCGTCCTCGTCCACCGCGCGGCCCGCGGCGGAACGCCCGACCCGCCCGCTGCCCCGCAGGCCGGTGTGCCCGGCGATGGCCTCGGCCCGGTGCGCCGGACAACGCGGAAAGAGCCGGCGGATCTCCTCGGCCATCCGCGCCATCAACGCCACGTCCTGGTCAGCCCGCCGCTGCCGGTCCCGCTCCCGGCGACGCGACCGCGCGGCCTCGTCGCCCAGGCACTGCTGCTCGGCGCTGGCCAGCCCTGCCGGTTCCACCAGCAGCCCCAACCGGTCGTACCGCCTGCGCGGCCGGTTGAACCGCAACACCACGGCGGACAGCGTGCTGGACTTCCTGGCCCGTCGGGTCAGCGCCGCGTCCCCGGCCGGCAGGAAGACCAGATGGTCCAGGTCGGCGCAGGTCAGGCAGAGGGTCCGCCCGCCCTCCGGGACGAGCAGGTCGCCGGTGTCGCCGCAGTCGGCACACGTCCAGTCGCTGAGCGCCGAGTGCACCACCAGATCCGGCGGGGCGCTCTGCCGCTGCACCAGCCGCTCCCGGGCGGACTCGGAGAGCGCGGCCGACGCCCAGTGCGTCCGGTAGACCCGCTCAACCTCCGGATCGCCCGCGGCGGTGAAGCGCAGCGGACGCCGGTCGCGGGTCGCGCCGACATGGTCGACCTCGCCCGGGTGCAGCCCCTCGGCCCGGGCCCAGCGGCCGAAGATCTCCAGCGCCTCCAGCAGCCGCGCCGGGGGCACCGCCGCACCCCGCTCCAGCTCCGGGAGGCGGCCCTGACGCCACCGGTCGACCACATCGCCGGGGAGCCAACCGAGCGCGCCGAGCAGGGCCAGCGGCGAGACATGCCGATGGCGGGCCAGAGCGTCCTGTGCGGCTGCGACGACCCGCCGCTCCAGCTTCGAGCCGGCCGGCCGCCCGTCGGGCCAGGTCGGGGTGGTAGCCACGATTCGCGAGGATAGCCAACCGGCGGGGCCGGTGCCGGTACGCGGCCAGAAAGCCGCCGGATGGCGGGCGGGGTGCCCGGCCATCCGGCGGTTGGTGCGTGCGTCGAGCTATCGGTCAGAGGCCACGGCACTGCCCGGTGACGACTCCGGACACCGTGTTGGGCACGCCACCGTTGGCCGGTGGTGGCTCGTTACCGCTGCACTTCAGCGGCCCGACGACGGTGTTACCGGAGACCAGCGGTGCTGAGGAGGTCGTGTTACCGGTCAGCGACACCAGGCCGGTCACGTGGTTACCGGTCAGCGACAGCGGGCCGGTCCCGCCGTCGAGGGTGACCGCGCCGACGACGGTCGTGTCGGACAGCTGCACGCCGGCCGCGCGTCCGGCGAAGATCGGCCCGACGATGTTCGCACCGTCGGCGTGCAGGCTGGCCGCCGGCGCCACGGCCACCCTGCCGACGACGGAAGACCCGTGGGCGAGACAGGTCAGCCCGGCCGACGCGGTCAGCGGGCCCAGGTGCGCTCCGGTGACGGTACGGGCACAGGTCTGGTCGGTGACCGTGACCTTGACCGGTACGCCGAGCAGCGGGCTGTCCGGGTCGTTGCCGGCGACGCAGAGATGCGCCTCGTGCGTCCCGGGCGTCAGCCCGGTGGAGTCGACCAGGACGGTGACCTTGCTACTGCCACCCGCCGGGGTCCTGCCCTTCGACGTGGTCACCCGCAACCACGGCACGTCGGCCGCCTCGTCACACGGCTGGGACCGCGCGATCTCACTGATCATGCGGGCGCCGTTGGTGGCGAGCGGGGTCTCGACGAGCGCCGACCCGCGATCGATCTCGTGCACCCCGCCACCGTTGGTGGTCAGGATGTTCCCGTTGCCCAGCGGGTGCACCCCACGGTTGCTGAGCGCCCCGGTGTACCGGTTGACCTGTGCGCCGTTCGGGTCGATCTCCCAGACGCCCTGCGGGCTGGAGAAGGCCGCCACGAGGAGGTTGCCGTTCTCCTGCCGGTGCATCTGCTGCGGGAAGTTGATCGTGTTCTCCCAGACCGACAGCGGCTTACCGGAGTGGTCGTACCGGTAGATGTTGCCGCCGCTGGCGGAGACCAGCAGGTCGTTCTCCCGGAAGGTGAGGTACCACGGACCGGAGATCCCACCGGATCCGGACGGGATGAAGTCACGCAGGTAGTTGCCCTTGGCGTCGAACTCCACCACCTTGTTGCCGTTGCCGGAGGCCACCAGCAGGGTGCCCCGGGGCGAGAGCGTCATGCCCCGGACGTTGCCCATGATGCCCGGATTCGGTCCACCGACCGGCGCGTGCACCCCCCGGTACTTCCCGTCGAGGTCGAACGAGTAGACGGCGCCGGTGCTCTGGGACGAGACCAGGAAGCCATCCTGTGCCTGGTTGAGGATGATGTGCGTGGTGGTCCCCAGGTCCACCTCGGTCTCCGGCGGGTAGGTGATGAACGCCGGTTCGAGGAGGTCGCCGTCCTGCGGGTCGAAGGCCGCCACACCGGGCAGCGCCGTGTTGGGTACCAGCAGGACGCCGTTGCGCAGCAGCTCGCGTCGCTTCGGATCGGTGGTCGCCAGCGCGGCCCGGTTCGCGACGACCGGGGCCTCGCCGATGGTCCACTCCAGCGGCGCGGTGCCGGTGTTCCCGATGGTCAGTTTCGTGCCGGTGACCGTGCCCGCCGGCTGGCTCACGGCCAGCTCCGGCGTGACCTCCATGGTGGGCAGGTCGGAGACGACGAGGGTCACCGTGACCGGGACGCTCGGCTTGGCCGGGTCGTTGCTCGCCACACAGAGCGTGGCTTGCAGCTTTCCTGGCACCTTGCCGGTCGAGTCCACGGTGAACCGGAGTTGGGTCGAGCTGTTGGGGTTGAGCGTGCCGGACGTGGTGTCCGTCGACAGCCAGTCGACCTGGTCGGGGAGGACGCATCCGTCGCCGCCGGCCAGCTGCCACGTCAGAGGGCCGTTGCCGGTGCTGCGGATCGTGACGCCGCGGGTCGTGGACAGGCCCGGCTTCTGCGTCACCTCGAGCGTCGTCGGGTCGACCGAGATACCCGGAGCCACCGGGATCACCGCCACCGGGTAGTGCACCCCGGCGATGGCCGCGCCGTTGGCGTGGTGGCCGTCGGTGGTCACCCGCAGGTCGGCGAAGGTCCAGCTGCCGCCGGAACTGCCCGAGACGTTCAGGTCTACGGTCAACTGCTGGCTCGCACCGGGAGCGAGGGTGAACGTCGCCGGGGTCACCGTCGCCGTCAGCCCCGCCGGTGCCGTCACCGACGCGGAGTAGGTGGCGGTGGTGTCCGCGACGTTGGTCACCGTACGGGTCCACGAGCAGGCAAGGCTGCACTGCCGGTTCACCAGGTACGGCACGTTCAGCTCGCGCGGCACACCGCCGGTGGCCGGGTCGGCCGCCAGCATGTCGGCGTACGACTCGTCCATCACCAGGCCGACCCGGCCGGCGGCGGCGAGGTCGAGGCGACCCGCCCCGGCGTCCAGCGGGTCCGCCGGGGTGCCGGATCCCTCGCGTACGCCCTCGGGGTCGGCGGTGCCGGCCAGCGCGGCGCGGATCTGCGCCGGGGACCAGTCCGGGTGCAGCGCGGCCAGCAGCGCTCCGGCGCCCGCCACGTGCGGCGAGGCCATCGACGTGCCGCGGATGATGTTGTACTGGTTCGGGTCCCCGTCGACCTCACGGTAGGCCGCGAGGATGTTCACCCCGGGGGCGGCGAGGGTCGGGGCCAGCAGGTCGTAGTCGCTCGGGCCCCGGGAGCTGAACCAGGCCACCAGGTCGGCGCTGCCGGCGTCGCGGGCCAACTCCGTGGTGGCGCCCAGGCGGGCGGTCACCGGCGCGGCGGTGGCGGTGGCGAAGCTCTGCAGCGCCTCGCCGTCGGTCTGGGTGACGCTGACCGCGGGGATCGTCGTCTTCTCCACGCCGGAGAGGAACAGCGGCGGGCCGGGCTGCCGCTCGAACAGGACGGCCGCGACGGCACCGGCGTTGGCCGCATTGGTGATCTTGACGGCCGACGTGCAGGTGCCCAGCGGGATCAGCGCGATCGCCCCGGCGAGCGAGCCCGCCGGGAACGCGGAGCAGCCCGTGGCCGTACCCACCTCGCCGGAGTAGCGCAGCTCGGCGTCGATCGGGCTGGAGTTGCCCGGACCGAAGCCGGGCCAGCCCTTCAGGTTCGCCAGCGCCGGCGGCACCGGCGTCGGGCCGACCACCGACAGGGACTTGGCCCAGGTACGGTCGGTGGTGGTCGCCGCGACCGAGGCGGTCCAGGGCGAGGTGTGCGCCACCGTACCGGCACCGGGGCCACTGTTGCCGGCCGAGGCCGACACGAAGATGCCGGCCCCGAACGCCTCCAGGAACGCCCGGCTCACCGAGTCGGTCCACGGCCGGTCCGCCCCGGAGATGGAGTAGTTGAGCACGTCGACACCGTCGGCGACGGCCTGGTTGATGCCGGCCAGGATGGACGAGACCGGGCAGCTCTCGACGCACACCCGGTACGCCACCACGTTGGCGCGCGGCGCGACACCCTGCACGGTCCGCACCGGCTGGTCCGGGCCGTACTTCAGGGTCACCTGGTGCCGGTTGCCGGCGGCGGTGGAGGCGGTGTGGCTGCCGTGGCCATTGGTGTCCCGGGCCGAGTTGCCCGACACGAAGCTGTAGGCGCCGACGAGCTTGTCGTTGCAGATCGGGTCGTGGTTCGGGTGCGCCGGGTCGCAGACACCCAGGTACCGGCCGTACGGGTTGGTGTGCGTGTAGCCCTCCCCGTCGGTGGCGGCGAAGGCCGGGTGGCCCGCGTTGATACCACTGTCGAGGATGCCGACGACCGTACCCTCACCCCTGGTGGCCAGCTTCGGGCCGGTCTCGCCCGCCCAGACCGAGGGCGAGCCGATGATTTCGTGACTGGCGTCGCTGGTGAGCTCGTACACCTCCTCGGGCTCGACCGCGGCCACGCCCGCCACCTTCGCCAGTTTCGCGGCTTCCGCCGCGTCCGCCTTGATGACGATGGCGTTGAGTACGTTGCGGAAGGAGCTGCTCACCTTCACCTGGCGGCCCAGCCGCTTGCCGATGAGCTTGGCGACCTCCGACTGCCGGGCGGCGAGCCGGTCGGTGTAGGTGCGGGCCTCAGCCGACCTGGCGTTCGCCTTGCCGGACTTCGCCTGGTGCGCGGCCAGCGACGGTTCGTCGAGCCGCACGATCCACGAGCCGGTCTTCGACGTGGACGGTGGGGCGGCGCTGGTGGGGTCAGCTACCGCCACCACGCTGACTGTTGCCGCCACCAGGGCAGCGACAGTGGCCGCCAACCTGCGTCCGGGCACGGAAAATCCAGGGATGGCCAACGTTGCTCCTAGGGATGATGTCGGTGGTCCCATGGCCGACATTGATCGGCAACGCTACGGCAGGCCGTAGGGCAGGTCAACGATGCAGTCAGGGCTGTCGATCGGCATCAGCAGGCCGGGCACGTCGCGTCGGGAGCCATCGCGTGGAGGACGATGTCCTGGCCGGCCCGTCCCGCGGTCCACCAGGCGACGCGGAAGTAATTACGAAGCTTTGTTTACAGTAGGGTCCCGGCTGCGGTATATCCAAGGGGCCCGATGCTTCTACCTGCGTCGTTCCACGACCCTGCCGAGAGGTGACCCCACCCATGCTCAGAAGACGCCTGATGGCGATCATCGCGACGGTCAGCATGGCCGTCGCGGGTGCTGCCGCAGCGCTGCTGCCAACGACACCCTCGGCCGCGGCCGAGGCCTGCGCGGCGCCGTACAACAACAGTGCGGTCTACACCGCTTCCATGCGCGCCTCGCACCAGGGCCGGAACTGGACCGCGAAGTGGTGGACGCAGTACGAGACGCCCAGCACCGGTGGCTCCGGGGTGTGGCAGGACAACGGTCCCTGCGGTGGGGGCGGAGGCGGCGACACCTGCAACTACCCGAACTGGGCTGCGGGCACCTTCTACCCGGCCGGCTCGATCGTGCGCTACACCAACGGCAACCTCTACCGGGCGAAGCACGAGAATCCCGGGTACGACCCGGTCGTCAGCACCTGGTACTGGGAGCCGCACACCTGCTCCGGCGGGGGCGGCACCACTCCGCCCCCCGGCGGCACCGGCGGGTTCCCGGTCAGCGAGGCACAGTACAACCAGATGTTCCCGCTGCGAATCCCGTTCTACTCGTACGCCGGCCTGATCGACGCGGCCCGCAAGTATCCCGCTTTCACCGGCACCGGCGACACCACCGCGCGCAAGCGTGAGGCGGCGGCGTTCCTGGCCAACATCGACCACGAGTCGGGCCAACTGCGCTACGTCGAGGAACAGAACCAGAACAACTGGCCGCTGTACTGCGACCGCTCCCGGCCCTACGGCTGCCCGGCGGGCCAGTCGGCCTACCACGGTCGGGGCCCGATCCAGCTCAGCTGGAACTTCAACTACAAGGCCGCCGGTGACGCGCTGGGGATCGATCTGCTGAACAACCCTGACCGGGTCAAGAACGAGGCGTCGGTGGCGTGGCAGACCGGCGTCTGGTACTGGATGACCCAGAACGGCCCGAACAGCCAGACCGCGCACTCGGCGATCCTCGGCTCACAGGGCTTCGGCGGCACCATCCGCAGCATCAACGGCGCTCTGGAGTGCGACGGCCGCAACCCGGCCACGGTGCAGAACCGGGTGAGCACGTATCAGCGGTTCGCGCAGATCCTGGGCGTGGATCCGGGCGCCAACCTGTACTGCTGACATCCGGCGGGGGCGCGGCCTGGCGGCGACCGCGGTCTCGCAGTGAGCACCTCCACACCCGACGCACGGCACCGGTTCACCCAGCCAAGGAATGAACCGAGACGCTGCCACAGAAAGACGCTGTCAGGGCCACCGTCCTGGCCCGGCACCGGGCCAGGACGGTCGACCCCTCCGACGCCGGCAAGACGACACTGGCCAGACTCGTCAGCGAGGCCATCGCGCCGGGGTGTCGACGCTGCTGGCCTGCTCGGCGCTCCGGCGCTCCTACCGGGACATCCTGCGGCAGGGGCCGCCGAGCGTGCAGTTCGTGCACCTGGACGGCCCGACCGGCATCATCCGGGAGCGGATGACGGCACGCGTCGGTCACTACATGCCGGTCAGCCTGCTCGACTCCCGGACCGCGAGGTTGGAGCCGCTGAGCCCGGACGAGAACGGCCTGGTACTCGACCTACGGCTCCCCACGGAGCAGCTCGTGCTGGCGGTCGCCGACCGGCTGCGTCGACCACTTCCACGTCCGGTTACGTGAATATCGTCAGCATGGGTCGTCCACACCGGCGTGGACGTGGTCGGCTACGCGCGCGTCAGGATGCTGCCGCCGGCGACGAACGCGTCCAGCCCGGCCCCGGTGAGGCCGTCGTCGACCTGCGGCGCGCCCACCGCTCCCCGACCCCTAAGTGAGGATCGAAGATGTTGCTTTGATCCACTGGCTGTGCGTACGATCCCCCACCAGGAGGGCTTTACATGGTAAAGCGGCATCCGACTGCCAGGAAACGCGGTCGGATGCGGCGCTCACCTCATGGTGAGTTGACTATTTCTTTGAGGTTTTTTGCTGCGATCACATGAACGCTCGACTGCCCGCGGCGAAAGCCGTCGGGTCAGTCGACCTTTCCCCGGGCATCCTTCCACACGAGGGCCGGAGCCATTCAAGCATCTTTCCGCCTTCAGGCGGAAAGGGCCGGAAGGCACACCGCCAGAAGTGTGGCCGCGCGATTCCGCTCCGCAACAGTATCACTAGTTCCCTGTCTATGCGCTGCCACCAAGGAGCCGAAGCATGCACGACGTCTTACTTCGGTCTTCCGTGGAGTCCCGGGTGGGGTGTGACCCTCTGGAGCATCCTGACGGCGGCCTCGACCAGACGGTCAGCGTAGGTGGTCTCAGCTGATGCCCACGGACCTGGCCGGCGTCTAGAGCGGGCTGCCGGCCCGGCAGCACTCCCCGCACGGCTCACGTGCCCGCCCTTGCCCACTCCCCGTTGTCCCTCCTCCTGCTGGTCCATCCCTCTCCTTCCACGCCAGAGGAGAGAACGCAACCCACCTCTGCCACAGGAGCGGCCGTGACTGCGCAATCGCCCGAGTTAGCCGACCGGGTTCCAGGAGACGAATCACTCCTCGAACTGCCAACCGACCGGCCGCGTACCCGTGCTGCCGGTGGCCGTATTGCGGACGAGCCGTTCGCCATCACCGGAGTCATGGCCGAACAGGTCGACGCACTGGCTGGTCGGGTCGGGACCGACAGGTGGGTGGTTCTCCAGACCGCGTGGCGCCTGCTGCTGCACCGGTACAGCGGGCAGAGGCGATTCGTCATGGGTGTCATGGGTGCGCCCGTCGGGTCAGCCAGGGCGCACGAGCACACCACGGAGCCAGGCATCTTCGTCGAGTGTGGCGATCCCGGGCCACTGGGATTCGACGCGTTGGCCAGAGCGAACGCCGCCGAGCTCAGGTGCCTCCTTGGCCACCCGGCAGAACGACCGGGCGACGGCGGACGCCGAGCCGGATCTCGGGCCCGGACGGCACGCGCGGTGTTTGCCTGGTACGGCGAGGGGACGACGGTCCACGGCGAGCCGTTGGAGTCTCCCGTGGCCGATGGGAGCACCTTCCGGGCGGAGATCAGACTGACGATGACCGCGACCTCCGCCGGTCTCGACGGTCGGCTCAGCTACGACCCCGAACTGTTCGACCGCGACACCACCCGCCGCATGGTCACCCACCTGATGACTCTGCTGGGCAGCGCATACGCTGATCCGCACACCCCTGCTCGTCTTCTCACCCTGCTGACGTCCGACGAGACCGCCACGATCACCCGGCAGTGGGGCCGGGGCAGGACAGCCAGCACGCCCGACCTGTGCCTGCACGAGCTGTTCGAGAGGCAGGCGGACCGGGTGCCGGACGCCGTCGCGGTCTCGTGTGGTGACTCCACGCTCACCTATGGGGAGCTGGAGCGCCAGGCCAACAGACTCGCTCGGCTGCTCCGTCAGCGCGGGATCGGGCCGGAATGCCGGGTAGGCGTCCTCCTGGGGCGGGAGCCGAGGGTGATCGTCGCGATCCTGGCGATCCTCAAGGCTGGCGCAGCATACGTACCGCAGGACCGCGATCAGCCTCTGGAGCGCACGGCGACCACTCTCGCGGCCGCCGGTGTCAGCCTGACCATCACGGATGCCGACACCGCTGACCTCCTGGTGCCGACCGGTCTACCCGTTCTGGACGTCGATCGGCACGCCGCCGAGCTGCGGGCACAACCGGGCGACCGACCGGAGTCCCTCGCCGCCCCACGCAATCTGGCGTACGTCATCTTCACCTCCGGCTCCACCGGCACGCCGAAGGGCTCGATGATCGAGCACCGAAGTGCCGTGAACTACCTGCTGTGGGCTGATTCCGTGCTGCCCACGGGCCATCGGCAGGGCACCCTGGTGCACACCCGGCTGAGCTTCGACTTCACCGTGCCGTGCATCTTCGTACCCCTCATGCGGGGCGCGGAGGTGGTGTTGCTGCCCGACGGCGCGAGGATCGACAAGGTGGTCGACGCGCTCACCGGCGACGCCGACTTCGACTTCGTCCGGCTCACCCCGTCGCACCTCGAAGTCCTCGAAGGGCAGCTTCGACTGCGGGGCGGAGGACTGGCCACCAGGACGCTGTTCGTCGGCGGTGAACCGCTGCGGCTGGAGGTCGTCAGGTCCCTCGCGGCCCGGGCAGCGGGGCTGACGGTGCTGAGCCAGTACGGCGCCACGGAGGTCACCGTCGGCGGTTGCTGCGTGGACGCGACCGCCGTTGCCGCCGCGGGCGGTCGAGGCACCACGCCTCTGGGGCGCCCCAACCCCAACATCGACGTCTACGTGCTCGACGAGGATCTCCAACCGGTCCCGTACGGGGTCGTCGGCGAAGTGGTGTTCGGTGGTTGCGGGGTCGGCCGCGGCTACGTGAGGTCACCGGGTCTCACCGCTGAGCGTTTCGTGCCCGACCACCTCGGCGGCCGCCCTGGTGCCCGCCTGTACCGGACGGGGGACCTCGGACGGTACCGCGCGGACGGGACGCTGGAGATCGTCGGGCGCCGGGACCGTCAGGTGAAGGTGAACGGGCATCGGATCGAACTCGGTGACGTGGAGAACGTACTGCACACCCACCCGGGAGTGGATCGGGCCGTCGTAGGCGTGGTCGGTCGTCCGGACGGACGGCGTCGCCTGGTGGCCCACGTGCAGCCTCGCCCGCTGGTGGAACCGGTCACCGCCCGACGCCTGCGGGAGATGTGCGCCGCCGTACTGCCGTCGTACATGGTGCCGACCGACATCGTCATCGTGGAGACGCTGCGGCTCACGCCGAACGGCAAGATCGACGTACGGGCCATCTCCGATCACGCCGGCCGCGTCGGCGACGAGCCCTCTCCCCTCAGCCCTGACGAGCAGCCGATTGCGCGGGCGTGGCAGACGGTGCTCGGGGTGGACGTGGTGGAGTCCGCAGACGACTTCTTCGCGCTTGGTGGCGATTCCCTCGCGGCGATGCGCGTGGTGCACCTTCTGGAATCGGCGGAGCATGTCCGGATCGGGTTGGATGACATCTTCGCCCACCCGGTCCTGTCAGCACTGGCGGCGAGGGCGGAGAGGGTGGCAAGTCCCGCCCAGCCGGCCGTCGCCGCCGGAGAGGTGGCAGGCCAGCCGGCCGGCGCCCTGTCCCCGACCCAACGCGGTCAGTGGCTCCTGCACCAGGTGTATCCCGAGCTACCGATATACAACGTCCCCCTGGCCTACGAACTCACGGGGCAGATCGACGTGGCCGCGCTGCACCAGGCGTTGCACCTCCTGGTGAGCCGGCACGAGGTGTTGCGCACGTCCTTCCCGGAGAGCCGTGGCGTCTCCACCCTTCGGGTGCATCCCCAGGCGGACGTCAGTCTCGACGAGGTCGATGCGACGGGGAACGACCCAGCGGTGCTGGAGGCGCAGATGCGCCTCGTGGCGCGGACACCCTTCGACCTCGAACGCGCACCCCTGCTGCGCGGCAGCCTGGTGCGGCTTCGCCCCGACAGGCACGTTCTGCTGCTCTGTCTGCACCACATCATCTGCGACGACTGGTCGATCGCTGTCCTCACCAAGGAGCTGGGCGAACTCTACGACAGCATCGTGGAATCGCGGCCGGCACGACTGCCGACGCTCGACGTCACGTACTCCGAGTTCGCGGCGTGGTACCAGCGATGGCTCAGCGGCGACCGGCTGGCGCGCCAGCTGGACCACTGGCGTTCGGCCCTCGCCGGCTACGTCCCCTTCAACCTGCCCACCGACAGGCCGCGCCCGAAACAGCGACCGGTGAGCGGCGATCGGGTCGAGGTCGACCTGCCCGGTCCCCTCATGGGCCAACTCCGTGCGACGGCAGAGGATCACGGCTGCACGCTCTTCATGGCGGTCGCCGCGGCGTTCCAGGAACTGCTGGCACGATACGCCGACCAGGATGACGTGGCGATGATCGTGCCGGTCGCGGGCCGCCATCATCCCGGTACGGAGTCTCTCGTGGGGCTCCTGATGAACACGGTCGTCCTGCGCGCCCACACCGGCGGCGCGCCGACGTTCGTGGAGATGATGGAGCGGGTGAGGCAATCGGCGCTCGGCGCATTCAGCAACTCGGACGTGCCCTTCGTCCAGCTCGTGCAGGAGCTCAGCCCTCCCCGCGACCGGAGCCGCCAGCCCTTCACGCAGGTCGCCTTCGCACTTCAATCGGTCACGCCTGCCCCCGTGACTTTCGCCGGCACGGAGGTCCGACAACTGTCCCTTCACAACGGAACTGCCAAGCTCGACCTGATGGTCGAGGTGATCCCCGTTTCGCCGACACGATGGTCGTTGCGCGCCGAATACGCTACCGAGGTATTCGACCGCGAGGCGATACAGGAATTGGTTCTGCACTTCCGCCAGCTACTCACCGTCGCAGCGCGGGACCCGAAGGCACAGCTCTCGGGGGTGCAGCTGGTGGAGGAGCGTCACCCCTCGTAGACGGCCGTCGAGCTTGGTGTTGCCGTCCAGCGCCGATGTCCGACAGCGGAAGTTGCATGGCGAGCCGGATGCACCGGTCGACCCCTCGATACATAGAAATCGGTCAGGAATGAGAAGCGATTACCGCCCCGGCAGGCGAACCGTCATCCTGTGCGTCGCGGCCAGCGATTCCCACGTCGTCGCGAACCACCTCATAGCCTATTTGCTCAGATCGCGCGGCTTCCACGTGGTGAACCTCGGCGCCTGCACGACGGTGTCCGACATCTGCGATGCGCTTCTCCGGTGGCCTGAAGCGGAGGCGGTGCTCGTCGGCAGCCTCAACGGACACGCACGACAGGATCTCGCCGACCTGCCGGCGGCGAAGGAACGCGGGGCGATCACCTGCCCGGTGATCGTCGGGGGAAACCTGTCGGTGGCCGTGGCCGACGACATCAGCCAGGAGGCGGCCCTCTACGCCCTGGGGGTGGATCACATCCTCCGCGACCCGTCCACGATTCCCACGGTGCTCGATCAGTTCCGGGGGCGACCCGACGGCGAGGTGACCGCCTTCTCGGGTGCGCCACGCATCGAGGAGACAGCCGATGGACACCGATGAGCTTCCATCGGCTGCCGATTCGATCGGTTTCATCAAGGGGCTGAACAAGCCCACTGTCTCCGATGTCCTGAGGGCGGCGCAGGCCCAGGGCCTGGTGGCGGTTCAGCCGCGCTGCGGTGTCGGCGGTCATGAGCAGATGCGCGCCCTGCTGCTCGCCCTCGAAGAAGGCGCCCGTCCCGACATCCTGAGTCTGACGATCGACTCCTACACGCGGCTCAACCAGTTCGACAGGGCGCTGTCGTCGCTGTCCAACGCCCCTGAGGAAATGAACGGCTACCCGTTGGTGACGCACGGTTGGCGGCGCGGACGCGACCTCAACCAGGCGGTCTCGGCCCCGCTGGAGGTACGCCATGGCTCTCCGTTGCCGCACCGACTGTTCGACACCACGATCGCGTCAGGAATAACGTCCTTCGAGGGCGGCGGGATTTCATACAACCTGCCGTACTGCAAGGACGTGCCGCTCGCGGCCTCGTTGGACGCGTACGCGGAGATCGACGCGAGGTGCGGCGAGCTGGCTCAGGCGGGCGTGGTCGTCGACCGTGAACTGTTCGGCAGCCTCACCGGCGTGCTCGTGCCGCCGTCGGTCAGTCTCGCGATCAGCGTGTTGGAAGCGGTCATGGCCACCCGCGCCGGCGTGACCTGCGTGTCGATCGCGTATCCGCAGGCCGGCAACCTGGTGCAGGATGTCGCCGCGCTGCGCGCGATCCGGTCTCTCGCGAGCCGCTACCTACCCTCGTCAGTCGACGTGCATCCGGTGCTGCACGAGTTCATGGGTGTCTTTCCGAAGAGCCGCGCCCGCGCCGAGCAACTCATCTTCGCGGGAGCCCTGACCGCGAGGCTCGGCGGCGCGGCGAAGGTGGTGACGAAGACGATCCAGGAGGGTTACGGCATCCCCGACGCCTCGGCGAACGTGCAGGGGATGCGCCTCGCACGGATCGCGAACGCCCCATTCGTCCAGGCCATCCGGCTCGACGAGGACGCCCTGGCGGAGGAGCAGCACTGGATCGAGCGCGAGGTGGCTGAGATCGTGGGACCGCTGCTCGGCGCCGCCGATCTTCCACTGGCAATCTCCTCGGCGTTCGAACGCGGCTCCCTGGACGTTCCCTTCAGCGCGAGCAGGCACGCGAGGTCGAACGTCATGCCGTGTCGGGATCGTGCCGGCGCGGTCCGCTATCTGGACGCGGGCGGGCTTCCCTTCTCCGAGGACGTCATGCGTCGGAACCGCAGCCTGCTCGATGACCGGTGGCTCACGGCCACCGATCACGACCGGATGCGACTACTGATGGCAGACATCAACTACTTCCTTGAGCCGCCAGGGCAGCAGGATTTCGACTTTGCGCCGACTGTGGTTGATTCGGCAACCCAGGGAGCTGATCCGGAGGAAACGTATGCTGCATGACTGGTTCATCCGGAGCGTCGAGAAGTATCCGGACGAGCCCGCGCTGGTCGCCGACGGACGGCAGTTCAGCTATGCCGAGCTCGACGGGATCTCCCGCACCATCGGCCACCGCCTGCTCGCCGAGGGCGTCGACCGGCCACGGGTCGGCCTGCTGTCCACGCGTACCGTCGAAACCTACGCGGCCTACCTCGCGGGGCTGCGGATCGGCGGTGTCGTCGTGCCGCTCGACCCCGCCCATCCTGCCGATCGCCTGGCCGTGGTCGCCCGCTCGGCCGGCCTGGATTTCATCGTCGCCGACGACACGGCGGACGCCGCACTTCTGGACGCGCTTCCGGCCCGTGTCGTACGCATCGGGTCGCCTTCGGCATCGGACGTCGCTGCCGGATCGGCGTCGCGGGACAGCCTTGCCGACTGGGCGGGCGATCCTGACGACCTCGCCTATCTGCTGTTCACCTCAGGCTCGACGGGCCAGCCCAAGGGCGTGCCGATCACGCACGGCAACGTGGACCCGTTCATCGATCTCAACGTCGCCCGCTACGGGATGGAACCGGGCTGCCGACACTCGCAGATGTTCAGCCTGACGTTCGACCTGTCGGTCTTCGACATGTTCGTCACCTGGGGATCTGGCGCCGCTCTCGTGGTGCCGTCGGCCGACGACCTCTACGACCCGGTCGAGTTCGTCAACAAGCACCGGTTGACGCACTGGTTCTGCGTACCCTCTCTGGTCTCCATGGCCACCCGGGCGCGGCTGCTGTCTCCGGGATGCATGCCGTCGCTGCGCTGGAGCCTGTTCTGCGGGGAGCAGTTCACGCTCAACCAGGCGCAGGCATGGGCCGAGGCGGCGCCGAACAGCACGTTGGAGAACCTCTACGGGCCGACCGAGCTCACGGTGGCGATGACGTCATACCGCCTACCGAAGGAACGCGGCGCCTGGCCGGCGACATCCAACGGAACAGTGCCGATCGGCGCGGTGTACCCGCATCTGGACGCTCAGATCGACCCGGAATCCGGCGAGTTGCAGGTGCGGGGCTCCCAGCGGTTCCACGGCTATCACGACGCCAAGGACAACGAAGGGCGGTTCGCCGAACCCGCCCTTCCTCAACCCGGGTCCGACCGCCCCGGACCAGGGCCTGAGGCGTGGTACCGCACCGGCGACCGAGTCGCCCTCGAAAATGGCATCCTCGTTCACCTGGGCCGCCTGGACCACCAGGTCAAGATCCGCGGATACCGGATCGAGATACCCGAAATAGAAAGCGCCATGCGGATGTGGGCAGGGGTCGATGACGCGATCGTCCACGCGGTCGCGCATCGCGACGGGCAGCTCGAGCTCGCCGCCGTCTGCACCGGTGACGTTCCGTCAGCGCCTGAGCTACGCAGACGACTTCGCTCCCACCTGCCCGACTACATGATCCCTACGCGCATCGCGACCCTGGACGGCCTTCCGGTGAACGATCGCGGCAAGACCGACCGAACCGCCTGCGCGGGACTGCTGCAGAAGAGGTTCGCGCGCTGAGTCCGGTCCTCCGAGTGGTGGCCTCAGCGGCGAACGGCCGGGCAGAGTCCGAGTGTGTCCCTTCTACTTCTTTGGAGAACCTGATGCCCATGGATCAACTTGCGCGGAAGTCGCTGGAGGAGTCGATGTGCGCCCTGTTCGCCGAGTGCCTCGACATCGAGACCGTTTCGGTGACGGACGACTTCTTCGACGTCGGTGGCCACTCGTTGCTCGCGGCTGAGGTCGTGACGAGGATCAACGACGAACTGGAGGTCGACCTGAGGCTCCGTGACTTCTTCCGCAATCCGACTGTCGCGGAGGTCTGTGAGCTCATCGCCGAACAGGAGGGCGTCGTCGAGAGCGAGCGCTCATGAGGACACCCATCACCACATAGGCCCGGCCGGCTACACGTGTGACGTCGTAGCCGAACCGGTCACCGGTCCGGGCAGCGCCGCCGCTCCGGCCCTGTCCTCGTCGGACAGCGCCTCGGCCAGCGGCCCGACACTGGCGGGACTCAGCTTCCAGCGGTGGCTGTCCCCCGGCGGTCACCGCTCGGCGATTGAGAGCCGGAGTTGAGGAGCACCGGTGCGAGCAGGGTGCCTCGTTCGGTGGTGCCGCGGATGACGGTGCTCGATTCCCTGACCAGTCGGGAGGTGAGACCGGTGAGCCCGGCCGGTCCGTAGTGCAGCCCCCACACCGCGTGCCAGTCTCGCACCGTGCCGCCCTGCTCGTCGTAGCCCGGCTCGGTCCGGGGCACCACCCGCCGCTGCACGATGTACCGGCCGTCCCTGGCCGCCGTCGTGAGCGCGGCGCGCCAGGTCGTGTCGTCGACCGTCCAGCCGGCCACCGTGCCCTCCCCCCGGGCCAGCGTGGTCGGTTTGAGGATGTTGTCGGACCGGTCGCGGATCAGACCGGTCAGGTCGTACGAGGCGTCGATCCGGGTCGCCCGGGGCACGATGCGGCGCAACGCGGCGCGTTCGGCCTCGGTCAGCGCGTCCTGCACCGCGGGCAGCTGCACCAGGGCGAGGCAGGACTTGCTGTTGAACACGTCATGCGCCGGTACGGTGACCACCGGCGGCATGGTGCCGTCCGCTGCGGGGTGCAGCCGCCGCCAGGCGATCGCCGGTTCCGGCTCGGCGGCGAGTTCCTCCAGGTTGAACAGCCGCAGGATCGCGCTGACCCCGGCGACACCGTCGGCGATGCTCCCGTCGGGTTTCGAGAGGTCGGCGATCTCTGCCAGCCGGGTCCGGAAGGGGCGCGTCTCGATCCGCTCGGCCATCGGCTGCCATGCGGCGGCCCACTCCGCGAGTGCCCCGGTCGCCTCGACCATCAGCACCTCCCTGAGCGCGCCAGGCGTTCCGCCTGCACGCTCCGGTGCCGCCGCGTCCAACACGTCGACCACGCCGGTGACGGAATCGAGGTGACGTAGCCCGTGCCGCTCGGCGAAGGCGCTGAATCGCGGGTCGGCCAGTATCGCGGCGCCCAGAGGCGCCCGCGACACCCCACCGACCGCGGTGCTCAGGCCCAGCTCGATCACCTTGAAGCCGGTGCCGTCGTGGATCAGGTCCGCGCGCCCGTACCGGACGAGGCTCGGCAGGTCGGTGTCGACGAGCATCGGGCGGATCGCCGGCGGCGCGTCGGTCAGCGCGCCGAACGCGGCCAGGCTGCCGCCCGCGAGAAGATCGGGCAGTCTGCCGACGACGTCGAGCAACACCTCGAAGTCGGCGTAGAACGAAGCGATCTCACGCTCCGCGACGAACATCGGGCGCGGGAAGGTCCGCGCGGCGAGTTCCGGCCCCAGCACCGCGACCGCGTGATCCGCTGGCAGGTCGGCCGGCAGCTTCCCGGCTCCGACCGCCCTCAGATAGTCCGCGGCGGGGTCGGGAAGGAACACCGGGCCGGTGGACCCCATCAGGCGCCCCCTGCCCTGGTCGCGACGCGCAGGTGGTGCGGCGCGCCGTGGCAGGAGCGGGTCGGCGTCGGCCGTTGAGGCTGACAGGAGCAGGGCATGGTCTGCCTCCAACTGGCGCAGCAAGCGGTGATCGGCGTGCAGGAGTTGACAGCGACCCGGTCGAAGGTGGCTGTCGACGGAGTGGAAGGACTCGGTTCCTCCTTGGCTCCGACATCGTGAAGAGCTCGAACCCGAGGGCTGGAAGGAGCCGCTGCCAGCGTTCGACGAGTGATCAAGGCCATGATCAGCCATAACTGCCTGTTTGGCAACGAGAGATTTGCCGGTCCCGGGATTCCCGCACCGGGGTTGCCGCCCATCAGCCCGCAGCCGACATGAGCACGGTGGGATGCGGCCGCCGCTGACGATCGCCACGACGAGCGTCATGAGGATGGCGGCGGCGCCGCGGCGTGCCCGGCCGCGGCGCCGCCGGTCCTCAGAGGGTGCTGCCGGTCACCGTGGTGCCGGTCCTGGTGATGCGGTACGTGGTCCGCGCGCCGCTCCAGAAGTGGAACGTGAGGGTGACGGCACCATCGTCGACCTCGGCGAAGAACTCGGGCTTGAGCAGTATCGTCGACGCGGCGTAGTCGGGCTGGAAGTGCTGCCAGAACTCCTTGTACGGGGTCCAGTCGGCCGGCCCGGCGGGACTGCCGTCGGCGTACTTCGCCTCCATGGTGGCCAGCTGGTCACCGCGGAACTGGGTCGGGACGGCGAACGACTGCGTCGTCCCCGTCGCGGCGGCCTGGGTCGGCGGGTCGGAGGTGACGACGTCGATCCGCCACGGCGCGCCCGCCGAGAAGCGTGCCTCGATGCTGGCGTTGACGCCGTACGCCCGGTTGCCGGCGAGCCGGGTGAGCGCGGCCGGGGTGAGCGTGAGCGTGTTGCCGGAGACGGTGTAGTCGGCACCGTTCGCCAGCGCCGTGCTCCCCTGCCACAGCCCCTGGAAGGTCAGGCCGTTGAGGTTCAGCGTCAGCGACTTCGCCGGGATCGCGCCGCTGCGCGGCACGTACACCTGATCGGAGGAGGCGGTGCCGGAGCGGGTCGTCCAGCTTGCCTTGAACATCTCGTAGACGCCCTGGTCACGCCATTGCAGCGTGGTGCGGTTGAGGAACTGTCCCGCGTCCCACAGCATCGTGGTCAGCTTCCGGACGCGGGCGTTGTAGCCGACAGCTTCCAGGAACTTGAGGAACTCGCCACGCTCGATGACGCCCGGCCGGTTGTGGTCCCAGTTCAGCAGGGCCCACTCGCCGATGATGACGGGGATGCCGCGGGCGACGAAGGTGTCGTGGACGCGGTCGAAGGTGCCGATCAGGTCCTGCTCCACCGTGGCGTCGTAGCGGGTGCCGCCGGCGATGTTGACGCTGAACGGCCAGTAGCCGTAGAAGTGCACGGTGGCGGCCAGGTTGGGGTCGTCGAGCGCGTCGAACTCGGCGGTCAGCGCGTCGAGCCGCCCCTGGTCGGCGTTGGTGTGCAGGGTCGGCAGCACCAGCAGCCGGGTCGCGTTGCCGCCGCCGCTGTCGCGGACCAGGTCGACGAAGGCGGCGTTGAGTTCCGCGAGCACCTGGTAGTTCTGATCGTCGCCGGTGGTGCCGGCGAACTGCGGCTCGTTGATGCTCTCGAAGACGAGCTTCTGGGAGTCGTCGCGGAACTCGTCGGCGAGCTGGCTCCACAGCGCGGTGTACCGGGCCATGACGGTCGTGCGGTCGGACGGGTACGTGTGATCCACTGCCACGAGTCGTGGTGCAGGTTGACCATCACGTAGAGGTCCTCGGCGAGCGACCAGTCGACGATCTGCCGCACCCGGGCCAGCCAGGCCGCGTCGATGGTGTAGTCCGGGGCCGGGCCGTGGTGGTTGCTCCACGTGATCGGCAGCCGGATGCTCTTGTAGCCCTGGGAGCGTACGTGGCGCAGCAGCGCCTGGGTGGTGAGCGGGTTTCCCCAGGACGTCTCGTCGGGGATGGCGTCGAGGGTGTTGCCCAGGTTCCAGCCGGGCTCCATCGCGGCCACCGTGGCCATCGGGTCGGCCGGCCGGGGCGAGGTGGACGGTGAGACGGTCGGGCTCGTCGACGGGCTCGTCGTGCCGGTGCAGGCGACCCCGTTGAGGGTGAACGCGGACGGCGCCGGGTTGCTGCCGGACCAGGAGCCGTTGAAGCCGAACGACACCGTGGCATTCGTGCCGATCGCCGCGTTGTAGCTCGCGTTGGTCGCGGTGACCTGGCTGCCGGAGGCGGTCACGGTCGCATTCCAGGCCTGGGTCACCCGCTGCCCGGACGCGAACGTCCAGCCCAGGCGCCAGCCGTTGACCGGGTCACCGAGGTTGGTCACCCGGACGTCGGCGGTGAAGCCGCCGGGCCACTGCGCCGTCGTGGCATAGGCGACCGTGCAGCCGGCCGCGGCCTGGGCGGTGGCCGCCACGGCCATGCCGGTGGTCAGCAGCGCGGCGACGCCCAGGGCGACGACCCCGGCGCGCAGACGTGTTGTTCGCAGTCTCATGAGCCGGTCGGCGAGGTCGTGGTGATGGGGACGGCCGCCGGTCGCCGTGGCGACCAGCACGCGGTTGAGGGCATGGGTTCTCCAGCGCTGGAAGGAGGAATGGCCTGCGCGCCGGCCGGCCGTACCGGCCGCACGCAGGACGGATCTGGCGCGGAGGTGCCCTTCCTCCGCGCGCTGCGCTGCTCCCGCCTTCCGCCGCCCGAGGCGGCGAAAGTTTCGCGCTGGACGGTACGCTTTTTCCTTGACGCGCGTCAATGCCGTCCGCGCGACCGCCCGCGACGTTGACTTCACCGGCCCGCTTTCCTAGCCTTTCCGGGCAACTATCGCTGTCGATGGAGAAAATTTCTCTCACCCGTGGGGAGCCGCATGAGTGTCGGGCAGCAGGAGACGGCCACCCGCGAGCGTGCGGCCGGTCCGCCGCGCTGGGCCGACGGCACGTTCCGCAACCCGGTGATCCCCGGCATGCACCCGGACCCGAGCATCTGCCGCGTCGGCGAGGAGTACTTCCTCGCCTGCTCCAGCTTCGAGTACTTCCCGGGCGTGCCGATCTTCCGCAGCCTCGACCTCGTGCACTGGGAGCAGATCGGCAACGCGCTGGACCGGCCGAGCCAGCTCTCCCTGCCACCGCAGATGCCCTCATCCGGCGGCGTCTACGCGCCCACGCTGCGCCACCACGACGGCCGGTTCTGGCTCATCGTCACCAACGTGGCGCCCGACGCAGGCACCATGCTGTTCACCGCCACGGACGCCGCCGGGCCGTGGTCGGAGCCGGTGCGGCTGCCCGACGTCGCCGGCATCGACCCGGACCTGGCCTGGGACGAGAACGGCGACTGCTGGTGCACGACGGCCGGCATCCACCAGGTGCGCGTCGACCCGCACACCGGCAGGATGCACGGCCCGCCGCGCCGGACGTGGTCCGGCGCACCCGGCGCGCAGGCCCCGGAGGCCCCGCACCTGTACCGGATCGGCGACCTCTGGTACCTGCTGATCGCCGAGGGCGGCACCGAGCGGGGGCACGCCGTGTCCATCGCCCGTGGTCCCGCCCCCGACGGGCCGTTCGAGCCCTGCCCGGCCAACCCGATCCTCACCCACCGCGGCACGCACCGGCCGATCCAGAACACCGGCCACGCCGACCTCGTCCAGGCGCCCGACGGCTCCTGGTGGATGGTGCTGCTGGGGGTACGGCCGGGCGGTGGCACCCCGGGATGGCACGTCCTGGGCCGGGAGACGTACCTCGCGCCGGTCACCTGGGTCGACCGGTGGCCGGTGGTCGGCGACGTCAGCCCGGTCATGCCCGCGCCACCGTGGCCGCCCCGGCCGGTGCCCGCGCCGTCGGTCCGCGACGACTTCGACGACGCCGGGCTGCATCCCCGCTGGGTGTCGGTCCGGTCCCGGCCCGCCGACTGCTGGTCGAAGGTGACCCGCCCGGGCTGGCTCACCCTGCACGCCCGGGGTGCCTCGCTCGACGAGCCGGACGTGACCTTCGTCGGCCGTCGCCAGCAGCACCTGTCCTGCCGGGTCCGGGCGCTGGTCGACCCGGCCGAGGGCGTGGGCGGGCTCGCCGTACGCCTGGACGAGCGGCACCACTACGACATCGAGGTCGGCGACGGCCTGGTGCGGGTCGTGGCCCGGCTGGGGTCGGTGCGCCCGACCGTCGCCACCCGCCCGGTGCCACCGGGCCCGGTCCAGCTCCGCGTCGACGTGCTCGCCTCCCCGCCCGGCAGTTGGAGCCCGTGCGAGGAGCCCGACGTGCTGCGGCTCGGCATCCAGCACCCCGACGGCGACTTCGACCCGCTCGCCGAACTCGACGGCCGATACCTGTCCACGGAGGTGGCCGGCGGGTTCACCGGCCGGGTGATCGGCGTGTACGTCGCCTCCGGCACCGTCCACGTCGACTGGTTCGACTACGAACCGCTCGACGTGGCCGGCACTATCCTGGCGCCGTGACCCGGACCGGCCGGCGAGGAGAGGGGGTCGGGGTGTCGCACGCCGAGTCAGGGAAGGTCGTCGCCAGCCAGGACCACCGGCCGGACGATCCGTCCCGGCCCGTGACGATCTCCTACATCGCCCGGAGCGCCGGCGTGTCCGTCCCGACGGTGTCCAAGGTCATCAACGGCCGGTCCGGCGTGTCCGCCGACACCCGGGCGCGGGTCGAGGCCCTGATCAGCCGGTACGGATACCGCCGGTCGTCGCCGGCCACCCGCAGCAACATGATGGAGCTCGTCTTCGACGAGTTGCAGCACATGTGGGGCATCGAGATCATTCGAGGGGTCGAGCGGGTCGCGCGTGAACAGCGCGTCGGCGTCGTGCTTACCGAGTTCGGGCCGGAACGCAGCGCCATCCACTACTGGATCGACGACACCCTCGCCCGCCGCCCCGACTGCGTCATCACGGTGGCGCAGTTGACCGACGAGCAGCGCGACCAGCTACGTGCCAGGGGCATCCCCTTCGTCGTGCTCGACCCCACGAGCGAACTGCCCGACGACGTCCCCTTCGTCGGCGCCACCAACTGGGCCGGTGGCCGATCAGCCACCCGCCACCTCATCCGACTCGGCCACCGCCGCATCGCCGTCATCGCCGGGCCGGAGCACGTCCTGTGCAGCCGCGCCCGGCTCGACGGCCACCGCGCCGCCATGGACGCCGCCGGCCTCACGGTCGACCCGGGACTGGTCAGCAACGCTCCGCTGACCACCGAGGCCGGCCACGAGGCCGCCCTGGCGCTGCTGAGCCGCGAACCACGGCCGACGGCCGTCGTCGCCGGCAACGACCTGCAGGCGGTCGGCGTCTACCGCGGCGCCCGCGACCTCGGCCTGCGCATCCCGTCGGACCTCAGCGTCGTCGGCTTCGACGACCTGCCCATCGCCGCCCTGATCGACCCGCCGCTGACCACCGTGCGTCAGCCGATCGTCGAGATGGCGGTGGCGGCCACCGAACTCGCTCTCGCCCTGGGCCGGGGAGAGCGGACGACCCAGGTCGGCATGGAGCTGGCCACGACACTCACCGTCCGCGGCAGCACCGCCCCGCCCGGGGGCCGGTAGGACGTGCGCGACAGCCGCGGGTTCCGGCACCCGCCGGGACCACGCGTCCCGGCCGTCGGTCACCGCAGGCTTCCGGCCCGGCTGTCCGGGCCGCAGCAGGTCGTCGACGCTGTCGCGCAGCGCCCTGCGCTTCGCGTGCCCGGTGTTGAGCAGCAGGCCGGCGACGTGCTTCCCGACCGTACGCGGCGAGAGGCGCGACAGCGAGGCCAGGCCCTGGTGGTCGTGGCCTTCCCGGGCAACACGAGCACCTCGTGTTCGTGGCCGGGTACCCGCCGGCCTTCAAGATCAACCTCAGCAGCTCCGTATTCTCGACCAGTTCGTTGACCGCCGCCACGGCATCGTCGAGGCTCGGCTGCGGCACGCCGGCACGGTCAGCGTGTCCGGCGACGAACCTGCGACCCGACTCAGACCCCGCTACGACGACCCGGTGACGGCCCGTCTCCTGCCGGAGTCGCGGACGGCCCCGGTGCCCGTCAGCTGAATCCCGGCGCCTGCCCCGGTCACCTGCGGGTGATCGGGGCAGGCGCCACCGGGCGAGACCGAAGGAAGGGGTTACGACCTGTTCCATCCGGTCGAGGTGCTGGCCTGGCACTACTACATCCGCCAGAACCAGGTCCGACACTGGTTGGATCACCGGGCGCCGGTTACTGGCACGACCTGGACCGCGCCGGCCGCCGCCGGGTGCTGACCCTGCTGCGGTACGCCATGGTGGGCGCTTCGGCACCGGCCCGGTCCGTTCGATGGCGGCCTATCAGGAGTACGCGGGCGTCGACTTCGCCTGGCGCACCGCGACGGCCGGGACGCTGGCCGGTCAGCCGTCGGGCCGCACGGGCGCCCCCGCCCGCCCGCCGACGCGTCCCGAGGGTCCGCGCCGGTGGCGGCTCCGGTTCACTAAGCTGCCCCCGTGGCAGCGTGTCCCGAGCTGACCAGGCCGGTCCCCCACGCGGGGTCCGGTCACGGTCTCTCCGGGGCAACCCCGGGGACGCAACCCTCACCTGGGCACCACACCGCAGGTGCGTCGGCACGCTCCGCGAGCCTCTGCACCCGCACGACCGGGCATCGTCGGGACACGCTGCCACGACCGGCGGCCCGCCCGTGACCACCGTCCACGCCCTCGCCACCGCGCTCGCCGACGCGTTCCTCGCCGGCGACGGCTGGCGCCGCGCCGACCTCGTGGACCGAGGCGGGCTCGTCCTGGGGATCCGGCGGCGCTGGCTGTGGCCGGTCACCGACGCGACCCTGGTCGCCTATCCCCACCCACCACGCGACCGGCCACGCGAGCTGGCCGCGTTCATCGCCACCCTCGACCCGCTGCGCGCGGCAGTCGCCGCCGCCCGCCAGCACGACCGGCCGATCGTCATCCGGAGCCGGCCCGTGACGCCGACCCGCACCGTCCGCCGCCCCTGGCACACCCCGGTCGTCGACGACGTCGGGGCCCTGGCCGCGATGCTCGACCTGAGCGTCGCGCACCTCGACTGGTACGCCGACCGTCGCGCCATGAACCGCCGCGCCACCGACCAGCAGCTGCACCACTACCGGTACCGGTGGGCCGGCCGCGGCCGGCTGATCGAGGCGCCGAAGACCCGGCTCCGCGCCCTGCAACGCCGGCTTCTCGCCGAGGTCCTCAGCCGCATCCCGGTCCATCCCGCCGCACACGGCTTCGTACCCGGACGCTCCGCGCACACCTTCGCCACCGCCCACGCCGCACAGCCGGTCGTCGTCCGGGTCGACCTGCTCGCCTTCTTCACCCACGTCCCCGCCGCCCGCGTACACGGGCTGTTCCGCGCCGCCGGCTATCCCGAGCCCGTCGCCCACACCCTCACCGGCCTGTGCACCACTCGTACGCCGCACCCCGTCCTCCGGCGGGCGCCCCACGACCTGCCGCACCGGGCGGCGCGGCTCGCGGCGCTGCGCACCGGCCACCTACCCCAGGGCGCGCCCACCTCACCCGCACTCGCCAACCTGTGCTCCTACCGGCTCGACCGCCGCCTCACCGGCCTCGCCGACGCCTACGGGGTCACCTACACCCGGTACGCCGACGACCTCGCCTTCTCCGGCGACCTCACCGCCCGCCGGACCCGCGACCTCATCACCGCCGTCACCGACGTCGCCCGCGACGAGGACTACCGGTCCCATCCCGACAAGACCCGCGTCCGCGGCCAAGCCGATCGGCAACTCCTCGCCGGGCTCGTCGTCAACCAACGCCCCGCCGCCCCCCGCGAGGAGTACGACCGGCTCCGCGCCATCCTGCACAACGCCGCCCGCACCGGCCTCGACGCACAGAACCGCACCGGCCACCCCGCCTTCGCCGAGCATCTCGCCGGACGCGTCGCCTGGATCGGCCAGCACCATCCCGCCCGCGCGGCCAAACTCGCCACGTTACTGGCCGAAGCGCTCGCCCGCCCGTAGCGGGGACGCGTGACCCGCGTGGGCGGGGCGTCAGGTGTTGACCGGACGGCGGGCGATCAGGCGCACGTGGGTGACGGGCCAGTCCAGCGGCTCGCCGGCCGGGGTGCTGAGGGCGGCCACCGGGGCGAGGCGGTTGGTGACGATCCAGTCGTTGCGGGACGTCGCACTCGCGGGGTCGATCTCGAAGCCGAGCGAGGTCCCCGATCTGACGTTCGCGGGCGCGGTGAAACCGGACCCGCAATACCCGACGCTGTCCACGACGTCGGTCGGCCCGCGTTTCCTGACCCGATACGACGGCGAGTTCGATCCGACGCAGATCACCGAGGACATCCGCTTCACCCGCTCCGCCACCGATGAGCCCCACCGCGCGGTCGTGGTCGTCAGGGAGTACGTCCGCTCCGGAAGGGGCATGCGGGACAATGTCCGGGTAGCGCGGATGCCGGCCTGCGACGACGGGTGGTGCCGGTCGACCGCGCCACCGCAGCCGCCGCCTACAGGAGGCTCTGCGGCGACGATCTGCCGGCCGATGCCATCCTTCGTACCCACTTCACCGACCGCCCGGCAGCCAGGATGCCAGCCGCACTGCGGCTGAGCACGCCCGAAGCCAGCCCGGAATTTCACGAGACACGCGTCTATCGCATCCTGTTCGCCAACGAGCTGTCCCCGGACGGCCTGACGGCCCTGCGCACGGCCTGGCAGATGTCGGCCACGGGCGACGTGACCGATCCGCGCACTCGCGTCGTGGGAACCGCCGAGCACCGCACCCGCGGCGACGTCTTCGTCTGGGATCTGCGCCGGATCGGCACGGGCAGCGCCTGGTGCCTCGATGTGACGTGCAAGCTGGCCGGGAGCCGGGACGGGGCCGTGAAGCTCCTGCTGCGGGAGTTGACCACGTGCTCGAACAACGCTTCGGCAGCCTGTGATCATCGACGACAGCTACCGAGGCAACGCCGAGGTGATCATGCCTACCGCAAGCCTGCCGACGGCAGCGACCTGCCCGCCTGGAAGGAAGCCCTCAACGTCGAACACCGCACCGTCCGAGCGGGGGTCGCACACTCCCCGGCCAGGATGAAGTGCTTCAAGATTCTGCGCGACTACCGTCGCGCCGCCACACATTGGCCGACGCCGCTTCCGGCATCGGCAACCTCCACAACATCATCCTCGCCGACTGACCGCCGCTCGGTCCCAGGCAACGCCTTCACAGTTACGAGACGTGCGTTCCTCAAGTCCATGATCCCGCACCATTCCCACGCCACCCTGGTGCGCCAGGAGGCCCAAGTCACCGATCCGGAGATCGTGCGACTCTGCGACCAAATCGTAAAATCGCAGCAGGAAGAAATCGCCCAGATCAAGGACATTCTCGACCGGCTCTGACCACGAACCGGCCGTTCCGCGTCGAATCCACTGCGGCCAACCGCCGTACGTTGAAGCACTAAGCGCGCCTCAACTGGCCGACGACGCCTGGGACGCCGGGCCCGGACAACTCTCCGAGGGCCGCGTCGCGTCCCAGCAAGGTGGTGATGAGGGCGGAAGCAGGGCCGGCCACCTGCTCGCCCGTGCCGTAACTCCAGTCGAGGTCCGAAGCGGTGAACCGACGCCCGTCGAGGATGCCGTCGGGGAGGCTACCGCGGCCACGGCCAACCAACTCGTTGAGGACGATCACGCCGACGGTGGGCCCGACGACGTGGTCGAGGCCGAGAGGCCGGTAGAGGTCCGCCTTGTGAGCGACGAGATGGCTCAAGCCGGCGGCCTGGGAGACACCCGGTGTGCCGAAGCGTTTGCCGTCGATGGAGTTCAGCGCGGTGAGCAGTTGGTCGGGTGTCCGCGGGTCACGGCGCGCCCACTCGTCGGCGACCCGGTCGAAGCGGAACCGCGCGCGTGCCAACTGACCGAGCAGCGAGAGGGCTGAGATCTCGTAGGGCATCAGCAGGTGCGCGGTCAGGTCGCGCACCGTCCAGCCCGAACACAGGCTCGCGGTCTGCCACGCCTCGTCGGCGAGGGAGCTCAGGTCGGCGACCAGCCGGTCGCGTTCGACCATGGTCAGGTCCTGGACTTCTTCCCGGGTCATGTCCACAGAACCACTCTAACATTGTTAGAGTGGTTCTGTGCGAACTTCCTCCCGTGACCGCTCACCCACCTCCGCACCCCACGGTTCTTCCCGGCGGCCGGTGGGCCTCACCCGAAGCGATGTCGTCGCTGCCGCAATGGAGATCGTTCGCACCGACGGCGTCGCCAAGCTTTCGATGCGTAACCTCGCCAGCGCACTTGGCATTCAGGCGCCGACCCTCTACCACCACGTGCGCGACAAGGCCGCCCTTCTGGACCTGATTTCCGCCGAGGCCTTCAGATCTCTCAACCGGCCCGAGGGGGCTTACGACCACGTCACGACGCTGGCCGAGTGGGTAGCCGCTCTACGGAGGGATATCGCGCTCCTGCGCGGCCTCTACCGCCTCCACCCGGGCCTGGCCCGTGCCATGGTCGACCATGCCCACATGGCGGACACAGGACTCAGGAACAGCAACGTCGAGCCACCGGAGCTGGCAGCTCTCATCCGGCTCGGAGTCCCGCGCGAACCAGCGCAACGAATGATCGAAGCCGCCGCACGGTGGACCATGTCTGCCCTCGCCTCGGAGGACTCCGTGGCTGACCCTCTCCTCCGCGACAGGCTGTTCCACGACGGGCTCGCCTTGTTGCTGCTCGGCATGGAACGCGAACTGGAGAGCCGGGCCGCCAGCTACAGATCTTGAATTGCCCGCGCAGTCTGCGACGTTGCCGCAAACCTACAGGGATGCATGCGAGCGTGATACTCAGTCAGATTGCGATCGAGAAAACGACGAAGTTGGTCGAGTTTTTCGCGGAGGTGACGGCCGCAGGGTCGTACACGGAAACTTCGCTGAGAAACGTCTTCTCTGAGCACTCTCACGGCACGGATGGTGGGCGAAGGAACCTCGCCTGCCACCGTGCCGCGGTGTGACTGATCATCCGGTGACCGCTAGCGAATACTGTGTCGATCTTGAGTACTGGTGTGTTCGGTCAGCCCAGTGCGAGGCGAACGCCGAGTGCGACGAAGGCGATCGCGCAGAGCCGGTTGATCCGCCGTGACCAGCGTCCGTCGGTCAATCGATGTGCCAGGCGTCCGACGCCCGCGCCGAGGGTGACGTCAACTATGAGCTGCACGGCGACGAACAGGGCACCGAGCAGGAGGAGCTGGGTGGTGGGGTCGCCGGCGGCGGGATCGACGAACTGGGGCAGGAACGCCACGCTGAACAGGATCATCTTCGGGTTTAGCAGGTTGGTCACCAACCCGCGCAGGAATGCCTGGCGAGGCGTTGCGCCGCGCTCGGGGTCACTGTGGGTGGCGGTGCCGCTCTGGCGTACGGCTCGGATCCCCAGGATGACCAGATACGCGGCGCCGGCCCAGCGGATCGCGGTGAACAGCACCGGCGAAGCGGTCACCACGGTGGCCAAGCCGAAGACCACCGCCGCGACGTGGACGGTTTCGCCAGCGGCGACGCCGAGCGCGGCGACGACGCCGGATCGGGCACCGTAGCGGGTGGCGTTGGCGAGGACGAACATCATGTCGGGACCAGGTGTGATCATGAGAACGGCGATCGCGGCCAGGTAGCCAACGAGGGTCGTTACGGACAGTCCGAGCAAGGTTCAGCCCTCCTCGGCGCCGTCGAGCAGAGCGCGGCGCAGCGCGAGTCGGTGTTCGCGGCGGATCTGTGCCTCGCGGTAGCGCCTCCGGTCCCCGTCGCTCTCGGGTAGCAGCGGCGGGACGGCGCGGGGATGTCCGTCGTCGTCGATCGCCACCATGACCAGGTGCGCGGTGGCCACGTCGGTGGGCGGCACCGCCCGGTCCCACCGGTCGGCGGTCACCTTCACGGCGACCTCCATGGAGCTGCGTCCGGCCCAGGTGATCCGGGCATCGACGTGGACGACGTCGCCGACCCGCACCGCGCGGAGGAAGGCGGTCTCGTCGATGGCGGCGGTGACCGCCGGCCCGTCGGAGTGCCGGGCCGCGACCACGCCGGCAACGGAGTCGATGAGGTTGAGGATCCGGCCGCCGTGCACCGTGCCCATCAGGTTGGTGTGGTGCTGGTCCATGATCTGCGACAGGGTCAGGTGCGAGGCCGACGGTGGCCGGCCGGCGAGCGTGGTGGTGTCGTGCATTGGCGGTTCCGTCCTCGGGAAGCGGACCGCCGACCGACCGGGGGTACGCACGTCGAGGGCACGCCGACGGCTAGCGTGCGGCGTGTCACCCGAGCGACCCACCCGCGAGGTCGACGGCAGCGCACACACGTCGTGTACGCGGCGCGGGCAGGTCTTCGGACTCGCGGGCCGGACCGAATCGGTCGTCTACTGGCCGTCGCTTCCCAGGCGTGGTGCCCAGTGCTGATGACGGCGGTCGTTCCCACTCACCGCTGCGGGGCAGTCCCGGACTTCCACCGGGTTCCCTCTTACGACACCCGGCCGTCGCCGTCCGGGTGAACCAACGCTGCGGTCATCGTACTCAGTCGGCGAGACTGTGCTGGCGTGGCAGGTCAGGGTCGGTGGTGCCGGTCTCAACGCTTCGTTGGTCGGGCCGTTCGGCAGTGGGCTGCTCGTTGCCGGCGGCCGGGCTGGAGAAGGTGCCTTCGACACCGTAGGAGGCGCGGCGGGAGGCGCGTCTGAGGGTGGCCAGGATGGCGGGGCCGACGATGAGGATCGCCAGGGTGTTGGTGATGGCGCGGCCGGTGTCCCATCCGGCGGTCGAGGTCAGCAGGGTGAAGATGGCGAATCGGTGCAGGTTGTCCAGCACTGGTGCGCCCGGGACGTAGGAGATGTGCCCGTGGTAGTAGTCGACCTCCGCGCCGGTGATGAACGGCCAGAACCACAGGTTCATCAGGAAGCCGAACAGGTACGCCACGACGATGCCGTAGCCGACGAGCATGGCGATCTCGGCTCTGCCGCTCACCCGGCGGGGCAAAGACCGGCGCCCATGCCGATCAGGCGGAGCACAGCATCTGGAACGGCAGCCACGGCCCTACCCCGGCGGTGAGCAGGGCCGAGGCGAACAGCGATGTGCAGCCGAGCGTGAAGCCGAAGCCGGCGCCGAACACTCGTCCGGCGAGCACGAGCATGAAGAACACCGTTTCGATGCCTGCGGTGCCGGCGCCGAGGGGGCGTAGCGCGGCGTTGGTCGCGGAGAGCACGCCGAGCATCGCGAGGGCTTTGGCGTCCATGCCGCCCTCGGACAGTTCGGCGATGACGATGATGAGCAGCGGCAGGATGCCCATGAAGATGAACGGTGCGTCCGGGGCGTGCTGCATGCTCTGCGGCTCGACGCGTACCAGCAGCGGCCAGCGGAACATCATGAGTCCGGCGAGCGACGCGAGGGTCAGCACGGTCGCTGATCGTAGGCCGATTCGCACGGCTTGGTCGTTTCGGCCCCAGGTGCGGGTGGGCAGCGATGGCGTCATGACGGTTGCCGTTCGAGTGCGGCCCGTACGTCGGCGACGGTCAGCCAGTGTGCGCCGAGGATCTTGGCGACCTGGGTGGCGAAGGCGGCCGAGGCGCCGAGCACCTCGGCGGTGGTGCCGTCCGACACCACCTCTCCTTCGGCCGACACGACGACGCGGTCGGCGACGGTGGCGATGAACTCCACGTCGTGGGTGGCCACGACGACGCCGCGTCCTTCGGGTGCTGTCGTCGCCGGTCAGCGCGGCGCCGATCTCGGCCAAGGAGAAACCCAGGTCGCGCAGGGCGCGGATGCGGTACAGCCGGGCAATGTGCTACTCCGAGTACCGGCGGTGGCCCCCGGGGTGTGCGTTCGCTGCGCAGCAGTCCGAGACGGTCGTAGTAATGCAGTGTGCGCACCGTCAATCCGGACGCTTCAGCCACTTGGCCCACTGACCATGTCCGCATACGGGCACGGTAGGACCTGACGCAGTGTCAGGTGCAAGCCCGGCCGGACGTCCCCATCGGGCCGAGACCGCGTTGGTCGCCGACCGCCAGTGTTCGTCGCCATCGGCGCGTACGGCGCACCTCGCGTGCTCTTTGCTCCGGTCGCTTCCGCCGGCGGGTGCCCTAGGATGGGCGCCGGTGCTGGTTCGCCTGAACCATGACGGTCCGGGCGTCGTAAGAGGGAATCCGGTGTGAATCCGGGACTGCCCCGCAGCGGTGAGTGGGAACGACCGCCGTCACACGCACTGGATGCCCCTGGTGTCCGGGAAGCGACGGCCAGTAGGAGATCGGCTCGTCCGGTCGCGTCCACGAGTCCGAAGACCTGCCCGCGCCGCGTGCGTGACCACGCACGCCGCCGACGGCCTCGCGGGAGGGCCCGGGCGCGGCTGGGCAGCTCATCGCCCAGCCCTGCCATCATCTTCCCCGATCCGACGGTGGGCCACGCCGGACCGCGAGGGAAGGATCCCCAGGCAGATGACGTCCTCGACCGCGCCCGGCTACGGGTTCGCCGCCGCCTGGCACGCCACCATCGACAGCGCCCACGACAAATCCTTTGTGCTCGACCCGGAGGTGTCTCGGACGCTGACGTCCTACATCGGTCCGGGAGAGACCGTGCTCGACATCGCCGCGGACGAGTTCGCGACGACGGCCGCCCGGGCCGGTGCACACGTCACAGTGGTCGACGGCTCCCTACAGCGCCTCGCCCAGGTGGCGGCCGACGCCCAGCGGCACGGCGTCACCGTCGACACCGTGCACGCGCTGTGGCCGCACGCGGCGGTCGCGCACCACGACGTGGTGGTCAGCACCGGCGCACTGCGCCGGCACCACGATCTACCGGCGGCGCTGCGAGCCATGGTGCTGCACGCCGACCGGCTGCTGCTCTGCGTCGACGAGGCCGGCACGCCCGCGCCGCACGACCAGGTCCTCGCGGCGATACTCGGCGAGCCGGCACCCCGGCAGGCGCCCCGGCACCTGCTCATCGCCGGAGCGCTGGCCGAACTGGGTCTGACCGCCGACGTGCAGATGGTGACCGCGGTGCGGACCGTCACCGTGGCCGACGAGGCCGAGCTGGTCCGGCGCCTGGCCGGGCGGTCGCTGCCCGGGCGGCTGGCCCGCCGTCTGCTGGCCCTGCTCGCGCCGATGCTCAGCCGGACGCCGGACGGAAACTGGCGGTACCGCTACCCGGCGGAGATGGGTCTGGTGGTGTGTCCGGTGTGACGGTCGGGTCGGCGAAGCCGGCCAGCAGCCGCTCGGCGGCGACCGCCGGGGTGAGGGTGCCGGCGAGGACCTGCCGCTCGATGCGCGGCGCGAGGGCTCGCACGGTGGGATGCGTGTGGAGCCGGTCCAGCAGTTCGGCCCGTACCATCGCCCACACCCAGCCGATCTGCTGGCGTCGGCGCCGCTCGGCCAGTTCGCCGGAGGCGGTCAGGGTGTCCTGGTGGTGACGGATCTGCTGCCACACCTCGTCGAGGCCGGTCTCCTCCTGGGCGCTGCACGTGACCACCGGGGTGTGCCAGCCCGCGTCGGGCGGGTGCATCAGGCGCAGCGCGCCGGCGAGTTCCCGGGCGGCCCGGCGGGCGTCGGTCGCGTGCGGGCCGTCGGCCTTGTTGACGGCGATGACGTCGGCAAGTTCCAGCACGCCCTTCTTGATGCCCTGCAGCTGGTCGCCGGTGCGGGCCAGGGTGAGCAGCAGGAACGAGTCGACCATGTCGGCGACCGTGGTCTCGGACTGGCCGACGCCGACGGTCTCGACCAGCACCACGTCGTAGCCGGCGGCCTCGAGCACCACGATCGCTTCCCGGGTGGCCTTGGCGACACCACCGAGCGTGCCGGCCGTGGGCGAGGGCCGGACGAACGCGGCCGGGTCGACGGCGAGGCGGGCCATGCGGGTCTTGTCGCCGAGGATGCTCCCGCCGGTGCGCGTCGACGACGGGTCGACCGCGAGCACCGCCACCCGATGCCCGTCGCCGGTCAGCCGGCAGCCGAGGGCGTCGATGAACGTGGACTTGCCGACGCCGGGTACCCCGGTGATGCCGACACGGCGGGCGCCGCCGGCGTGTGGGGTGAGTGCCGCGAGCAGCTGCTGCGCCGTGGCCCGGTGGTCGGGTCGGGTGGACTCGACCAGGGTGATGGCCCGGGCGATCCACGCGCGTGAGCCCGCGCGTACCCCGTCGGCGTACGCCTCGACCGACGGGGTCCGCATCGTGGCGCCGCTCACGCGTCCGGGTGGCCGAGCCGCCGGGACAGCTCGGTGAGCAGTTCCCGGGCGGCTTCGGCGATGACGGTGCCGGGCGGGAAGATCGCCGAGGCGCCGGCCTCGCGCAGCGCGTCGAAGTCCTGCGGCGGGATCACACCTCCCACGATGATCATGATGTCGTCGCGGTCCAGCGCGGTCAGTTCCTCGCGCAGCGCCGGCACCAGCGTGAGGTGGCCGGCGGCGAGGCTGGAGACGCCGACGATGTGCACGTCGGCCTCGACCGCCTGCCGGGCCACCTCGGCGGGCGTCTGGAACAGCGGGCCCACGTCGACGTCGAAGCCGAGGTCGGCGAAGGCGGTGGCGATCACCTTCTGGCCGCGGTCGTGGCCGTCCTGGCCCATCTTGGCCACCAGGATGCGGGGCTGGCGGCCCTCGGCGACGGCGAACGCCGCGGTGGCGGCGCGGACGCGCTCGATCGCGGAGACGGCGCCCGCCTCGTGCCGGTACACCCCGGAGATGGTACGGATCTGCGCGGCGTGGCGTCCGTACACCTTCTCCAGCGCGTCGGAGATCTCCCCCACGGTGGCCTTCGCCCGGGCGGCGTCGACGGCCAGGGCGAGCAGGTTGCCGTCGAGGCCGGGCCCTCGGGTGCCGTCGAGGGCGGCGCAGGCCGCCCGGGTCAACGCGTCCAGGGTCGCGGCGCAGGTCTGCTCGTCGCGTTCCGCGCGCAGCCGGCGCAGCTTGTCCATCTGCTGCGCGCGCACCGACCGGTTGTCGACCTTGAGCACGTCGATCGGCTCGTCGGCGTCCGGGCGGTACTTGTTGACCCCGATCACCGGCTGCCGGCCGGAGTCGATGCGGGCCTGGGTACGGGCGGCGGCCTCCTCGATCCGCAGCTTCGGGATGCCCTCGTCGATGGCGCGGGCCATCCCGCCGGCCGCTTCCACCTCGCGGATGTGCCGCCAGGCGCGGGCGGCCAGGTCGTGGGTGAGCCGCTCCACGTACGCGCTGCCGCCCCAGGGGTCGATCACCCTCGTGGTGCCCGACTCCTGCTGCAGCACCAGCTGGGTGTTGCGGGCGATCCGGGCGGAGAAGTCGGTCGGCAGCGCCAACGCCTCGTCGAGGGCGTTGGTGTGCAGGGACTGGGTGTGTCCCTGCGTGGCGGCCATCGCCTCGACGCAGGTACGCACCACGTTGTTGAACACGTCCTGCGCGGTCAGCGACCAGCCGGAGGTCTGGCAGTGCGCCCGCAAACTCAGCGACTTGGGGTTCTTCGGGTGGAAGTCGCGGACCAGGCGGGCCCACAGCAGCCGCGCCGCCCGCAGCTTCGCCACCTCCATGAAGAAGTTCATCCCGATCGCCCAGAAGAACGACAGCCGGGGCGCGAACGCGTCGATGTCCAGCCCGGCGTCACGGCCGGCACGCAGGTACTCGACGCCGTCGGCGAGGGTGTAGGCGAGTTCCAGGTCGGCGGTCGCGCCGGCTTCCTGGATGTGGTAACCGGAGATGGAGATCGAGTTGAACCGGGGCATCCGCGCCGAGGTGAAGGCGAAGATGTCGGAGATGATCCGCATCGACGGTTGCGGCGGGTAGATGTAGGTGTTGCGGACCATGAACTCCTTGAGGATGTCGTTCTGGATGGTGCCGGAGAGCTGCTCCGGCGCCACCCCCTGCTCCTCGGCGGCGACGATGTACAACGCCAGCACCGGCAGCACGGCGCCGTTCATGGTCATCGACACGCTCATCCGGTCCAGCGGGATGCCGTCGAACAGCTGCCGCATGTCGTAGATGGAGTCGATCGCCACCCCGGCCATGCCCACGTCACCGGCGACGCGGGGATGATCGGAGTCGTAGCCACGGTGGGTCGGCAGGTCGAAGGCGACCGACAGTCCCTTCTGGCCGGCCGCCAGGTTGCGCCGGTAGAACGCGTTCGACTCCTGGGCGGTGGAGAACCCCGCGTACTGGCGGATCGTCCACGGCTGCGTGGTGTACATGGTCGGGTACGGGCCGCGTAGGTACGGGGCGACGCCCGGATACGTGCCCAGGAAATCCAGCCCGGCCCGGTCCGTCACGGTGTGCAACGGAGCGACGTCGATGCCCTCCGGTGTCTGCCAGGTCAGCGCCTGCGGGTCACCGCCGGTCTCGGCGCGCACCGCGTCGCGCCACCGGCCCAGGTCGGCGTCGGCGGCGGTCGGCGGCGCGCCGAGCTCGACGCCGCGGAAGTCGGGAATTCCCGCGCCCATCACGCCACCCCCAGATCGTTCAGCGTCGTCTCCAGCACCGCGACCGCGTCGCAGCCCGCGAACAGGTAGTCGTCCACACCGGTGTATCCGGCCGGTTTGCCGGCCAGCCAGACGCGCTGTGCGCCCGCGTCGGTCAACGCCCGCGCCACCGCTTCCGCCGACTGCCCGTACACCCGGTCGGAGGAGCACAGGCAGGCGACGCGGGCGCCGCTGGCGGTGAACTCGGCAGCCAGCCGGGCCGGATCGTCGTCCCCGACCGGCGGCCGTACGGTGACGATCCCACCGGCGGCGAAGAGGTTCGCGGCGAAGCCGGCCCGCGCGTTGTGCACCGCCGCCGACCCCAGCGTGGCGAGGAAGACGGTGGGCCGCGTGTCCGCGGCCGCCGTGTGGGCGTCGGCGCGGTCCCGCAGCGCCTCGTACGCCTGGGCGTACCGGTGTCGAGGCAGTCCGCCGCCCGGTGGCGGCGGCGCGGGCGGCCGTGCCGGCAGCCGCTCGTCCAGCTGCGGGAACTCGCTGACCCCCGTCAGCGGGTCCCGACGGTGCGCCAGGTTGTCGGCCCGCCGCTGCCAGGTCGCGGCCAGCCGGTCGGCGACCAGGCCGCTGTCCAGCGCCGCGGCCATCCCGCCGGCCTGCTCGATCTCGGTGAACCACGCCCATGCCGACTGGGCCAGTTCCTCGGTGTACCGCTCGACGTACCACGAGCCGCCAGCCGGGTCGATCACCCGGCCCACGTTCGCCTCTTCCAGCAGCAGCGACTGGGTGTTGCGGGCGATCCGGCGGGCGAAGCCGTCCGGCAGGCCCAGGCAGTGGTCGAACGGCTGCACGGTCACCGCGTCCGCGCCGCCGACGCCGGCAGCGAAACAGGCCAGCGTGGTACGCAGCATGTTCACCCACGGATCGCGGGCGGTCATCATCACCGCGGAGGTGACCGCGTGCTGGCGTTGCGCGCCGTCCTCGGGCACCCCGCACACCTGCGCCACCCGGGCCCACAACCGGCGCGCCGCCCGCAGCTTCGCGATCGTGGCGAACTGGTCGGCGGTGGCCGCGTACCGGAACTCCAGCTGCGCGAACGCGGCCGGCACGCTCAGCCCGGCCGCGGTGAGGTCCCGCAGGTAGGCCACGCCGGTGGCCACCGCGCAGCCGAGTTCCTGCGCGTCCGAGGCGCCCGCGTCGTGATAGGCCGTCGCGTCGACAGTCATCGACCGCAGCCCCGGGAAGCTGTCGGCGCAGCGGCTGGCCCACTCGCCCGCCGGGCCTTCCCACCCCTGCCCGGTGCGCGCCCGCCATCCGAGCGGGTCCACACCGAGGTTGCCGCGCACCTCGGCCGGTGGCACCTGCCGCTCGGTCAGCAGCGCGAACCACGTCGGCACGGCCTCGACCGCGGCGGCCCCGGCGTCCAGCACGATCCCGGCCAGATCCAGGTAGACGCCTTCCAGCGCCGCCGGCAGCGCGGCCGGCGGCAGACCGTGTTCGCCGAGCACCAGCCACAGGGACGTGGCGCCGTTCTCCAGGTCGGCGCCGACCGCCTCGGCGGTGACCTTCGGGTCCGGGTCGGCGTGCCGCTGCCGGATGTCCCACCCTGCCGTCACCGCTCCCGCCGCCCGACCGCCGCGGGTGTACGGGAACAGTCCCGGCGGCCCCGGCATCGGCGTCGGATCGTCCGCGGTGTACAGCGGCGCCAGCGTCACCTCGTCGTCGCGGTGAGCCAGCAGGTCCTCGACCGCGTCGACCGGGGTGTCGTCGCCGGCGAGGCCGGACTTGCGCAAAACCCCCAGGGTCAACCGCTGCCACTGCTCGCGCGTGGCGGCCGGGAAGTCGGCAGCGAGGGGAAGCGTCTCTGACGGCACCGTCATGCCGGGATAGTAAGGGCAGTCCGGCATGACCAGATCGTGATGTGACGACATCAACTGCGAACGTGATGGCGTCATGACCCGCACCAGGAGCGCGGGGTGCCGCCGGCGCTGATCGTGGCCTCGTCCCGCGCCTCGGACGGCACCGCACGTACCCGGCGTCGGCGTCGTACCATCGCGGGCAGTGCTGGTTCGCCTCTCCCCTACCGGGGTGAGGCGTCGTAAGAGGGAACCCGGTGCGAAACCGGGACTGCCCCGCAGCGGTGAGTGGGAACGACCGCCGTCAAAAGCACTGGACCGCGAGGTCTGGGAAGCGACGGCCAGTAGGCGACCATGCGTCACGCCCACGAGTCCGAAGACCTGCCAGCGCCGCGCACACCGCCGGTGTGCGCCGTCGGCGGCCTCTCGGGAGGGCCAGGGCGGAAGCCGGTACGCCCTGTCGTGCCCCGCCTTCCTCTCCCGTGTGGCCGCCAGGCACCTCGAGGGAAGGACCACCGTGAGTACCTCATTCGGGCAGAGCACCGTGCTCGGCTACCCGCGCATCGGCGCCAACCGCGAGTTGAAGAAGGCGGTCGAGGCGTACTGGGCCGGCGCCCTGGACGCCGCCGGCCTGGAGGCCGTTGCCGCCGGCCTGCGGGCCGAGGTGTGGCGGACGCTGCGAGACGCGCGCCTCGACGCGATCCCGTCCAACACGTTCTCCTACTACGACCACGTGCTCGACACCGCCGTCGCGGTCGGCGCGATCCCCCAGCGGTTCGCCCGCCTCGGCCTCGGCGCGCTCGACACCTACTTCGCCATGGCCCGCGGCGTCGACGCCGAGCCGGCGCTGGAGCTGACCAAGTGGTTCGACACCAACTACCACTACCTGGTGCCGGAGATCAACGCCGACACCGCCTTCGCCGCCAATCCGGCCAAGGCGCTCAGGGAGTACGCCGAAGCACGTGAGCTCGGCATCACCACCCGTCCGGTGCTGGTCGGGCCGGCCACGTTCCTGCTGCTGGCCAAGGGCGACGACCCGTTCGCCCGCCTGGACGACCTCGTCGAAACGTACGCCGCGATCCTCACCGCGCTGGCCGAGGCGGGCGTGCCGTGGGTGCAGCTCGACGAGCCCGCCTACGTCGCCGACCGCACCCCCGCCGAAGTCGACGGCCTGCGGCACGCCTACCGGCGTCTCGGTGAGCTGCCGAACCGGCCGCGGATCTTCGTCGCCAGCTACTTCGGGGACCTCGCCGACGCCCTGCCGGCTCTGCTCGACACACCGGTCGAGGCCATCGGCGTCGACCTCGTCGCCGGGCCGGAGAACCTCAACCGGCTCGCCGCCGCCGGCCCGCTGCGGGGAAAGACCATCGTCGCCGGCCTGGTCGACGGCCGCAACATCTGGCGCACCGACCTGCGCGCAGCCGTCACCACCGGAGTCACCGTCACCGGTCTGGCCGACCTCGTGTCCGTCTCCACGTCCTGCTCGCTGCTGCACGTCCCCGTCGACCTGGCCGCCGAGACGCGACTCGATCCTCAGTTGTCCGAACGGCTCGCGTTCGCCCGGCAGAAGGTCGACGAGGTCGTCCTGCTCGGTCGTGCGCTGCGCGACGGCACCACCACCCTGACCGCACCACTGCCATCCGCACCGCCGTCGTGGCGCCGCGACGACATCCGGGGCCGCCTCGCCGCGTTGCGTCCCGGCGACCGGCAGCGCGGCGACTACGCCGACCGGGCCGATCGCCAGCAGCAGCGCCTCGGCCTGCCCGAGCTGCCCACCACCACGATCGGCTCGTTCCCGCAGACCCCCGCGTTGCGTACGGCCCGCGCGGCGCACCGGGCCGGCACCCTCGATGACGCCGGCTACACGGCGCGGATGCGCGCCGAGGTCGAGCACGTCATCCGACTACAGGAGGAACTGGGGCTCGACGTGCTCGTGCACGGCGAGCCCGAACGCAACGACATGGTCCAGTACTTCGGCGAACAGCTCGACGGCTTCGCCGCCACCGATCACGGCTGGGTGCAGTCCTACGGCTCCCGCTGCGTACGCCCACCTGTCATCTACGGCGACGTCGCCCGCAAGACCCCCATGACCGTCACCTGGTCCACCTACGCCCAGTCGCTGACCGACAAACCCGTCAAGGGCATGCTCACCGGGCCGGTCACCATCCTCGCCTGGTCGTTCGTCCGCGACGACCAGCCGCTCGCCGACACCGCCGACCAGGTCGCCCTCGCGCTGCGCGACGAGTGCCGCGACCTGGAAGCCGCCGGGATACGCGTCATCCAGGTCGACGAACCGGCGCTACGGGAAACCCTGCCGCTGCGCCGGACGCACCAGCCGGCCTACCTCGATTGGGCGGTCGGCGCGTTCCGGCTGGCCACCAGCGGCGTCGCCGACGACACCCAGATCCACACCCACCTGTGCTACTCCGAGTTCGGTGAGGTCATCACCGCCATCGACGCCCTCGACGCCGACGTCACCAGCATCGAGGCGTCACGCTCGAAGATGGAGATCCTGGACGACCTCGCCGCGATCGGTTACCAGCGCGGCGTCGGACCCGGCGTGTGGGACATCCACTCGCCACGGGTGCCGCCGCACGACGAGGTCGTCGAAGCGCTGCGCCGCGCCGTCGCGGCCGTCCCCGCCCGCCGGCTCTGGGTCAACCCGGACTGCGGCCTGAAGACCCGCACCTACCCTGAGGTCGAGGCATCCCTGCGCCATCTCGTCGCCGCGGCGGCCGAGGTCCGGCGAGCCTGAGCACCACCGTCCCGGGCGGTCTCGGAATCGAGACCGCCCGGCGACGGCACCGATGGGCTGGGTGCACAGGACGGTCACCGACGACCCGGGCAGGAGTCACATCAAAGACGAGCCTGGTGCGGCGGTCGGCACGACGGATACCTGGGGCTGACAGCCGGTCGTGGCGCGGCTGCCGCTACGGCTTGGTTGGCGTGGCGTGCAGGTAGCGCAGCTCCACGATCTGGGTGTCGATCGGTGTGCGGGTCGGGTTCCGGATGAGGTGGGTCTCGCCGGGATGCAGGTAGCGCACCGCAGTTCGTGGCGGTGTGTCGACGTCCGCGTCGCTGGCCAGTTCGACGACGAGCAGGGGTACCGAGCCCGCGCGGCAGGCGTGTTCGTTCCCGGGTGGGATCGTGAGGCGCTGGACGCGTACGTCGTCGGTGTCCAGGACCGTGGTCAGGGGTACGCCCTCGGGCGGTTCCTCGGACCAGCCGTCGCTCGTGTCCAGCGGGACATCGAGTGCTTCTCCTGAGGCTTCCTCGCCGAGATCGAGTAGTTCGATGAGGCGGTTGCGGTACAGGCTGTGGCCCTGGTTGGTGAGCATGTGGACCGGGGAGACGGGCCGGTAGATGGCGCCGCCCACCTGTTCGTTGATGTGCCGGGGCGGGCTGCCGTCGAGCCAGTCCATCCGGCAGGGCGAGGTGTCGAGGCAGAGCACGAGGTACGGGTTGTGGTGCAGGTGCCAGGGCTGGCACTCGCCTGGGGCGAGGGCCACCTCCCAGACCCGTACCCGGGAGTTGGCGAGCAGGACCCGCTGGCCGACCTCGCCGAGCACGATGTCGCTGCCGTCGGGGGAACGAACGACGGTGCCGGCGCTCATGGGTTCCTTTCGGCGGTGGTGCTCGGCCTGGGTGGCGGCACCCCCGGGGGTGGTGGGTGTGGTGGTCGGTCGGCGGCGGCGGGTGTCACGCCGCACGGGTGAGGTCCCGCAGCCGGTCGAGCAGTTCCGTCGGTTCCGCGTTGGCCTTGCCCTGGGCGGACCCGGCGTTGCCGCCGCCCTTTCCGGCCAGGAGTTTCTTGATCAGGTCGTTGGCGGACAGGCCGCGTTGCACGCCGGCGGGGGTGACGGCGACGACGATGCTCGCGCCGGCGACGACGCCGACGACGCCGGGGCGGCGGCCGAGGCGGTCGCGGACCTTCTCGGCGAGGCGTCGGGCGTCGCCGGTGGTGGTGATGCCGGCGTACGCGACGCCGTCGAGGTCGACGGCGTCGGCGGCGTGGGTGTCGGCGTCCAGGTCGATGAGCCGGCCGCGCAGCTCGTCGGCTTCGCGTTCGGTCTGCTTGAGTCGCGCCAGCAGGGCGGTCACGCGGTCGGGCAGTTCCTCGGGTCGGGCCTTGAGCTGGGCGGCGAGTTGGGTGACGAGGTCGCGTTCGCGGGCGAGGTAGCGGAACGCCTCGATCCCGGTGACGGCTTCGACGCGGCGTTGGCCGGCGCCGACCGACGATTCGCCGGTGACGGCGAGGGAGCCGATCTGCGCGGAGCGCGCGACGTGGGTGCCGCCGCACAGCTCACGCGACCACGCGCCGCCGATCTCGACCACCCGGACGGTCTCGTCGTAGGTTTCGCCGAACAGGGCCAGGGCGCCCTCGGCGCGGGCCTGCTCCAGCGGCAGGTAGCGCACGTCGACGGGCAGGTCGTTGCGGATCGCCAGGTTCGAGACCTCCTCGATCTCGCTGCGGGTGGCGTCGGAGAGGCCGCCGCGCCAGGCGAAGTCCAGGCGCAGGTAGCCGGGCCGGTTGTACGAGCCGGACTGCAACGCGTTGGGCCCGAGCACCTGGCGCAGCGCGGCATGCACGACGTGGGTGCCCGAGTGCGCCTGCCGGGCGCCGACGCGCCACTCGGGGTCGACCGCGGCGTGCACCGCGTCGCCGACGGCGAGGCTGCCGTCGAGGATCCGGACGGTGTGCGCGATCAGGCCCTTGACCGGTCGCTGCACGTCGATGATCTCGGCACGCAGGTTCGGGCCGGTGAGGGTGCCGGCGTCGGAGTCCTGGCCGCCGCTCTCGGCGTAGAACGGGGTCTGGTCCAGCGCGACGGTGACGATGTCGCCGGCGTGGGCGGCGCCGACCGCCGCGCCACCGGACCAGAGCGCGACGACCCGGGAGTCGGTGTCGAGCGTCTCGTAGGCCAGCCACCGCGTCGGCCCGTTCGCGTCGAGCACCGACCGGTACGCCGACAGGTCGGCGTGGCCGGTCTTGCGGGCCTTCGCGTCGGCCTTCGCGCGGGCGCGCTGCTCGGCCATCAGCGCCCGGAAGCCGTCGGCGTCCACGGTCAGGCCCTGCTCGTTGGCGATCTCCAAGGTGAGGTCGATGGGGAAGCCGTACGTGTCGTGCAGTTGGAAGGCCTTGTCGGCGGGCAGTGACGTGCGTCCGGCCTTCTTGGTTTCCGTGATCGCCGTGTCGAGGATGGTGGTGCCGGCGCGCAGCGTGCCGAGGAAGGTGTCCTCCTCGGCGTAGGCGGCCGAGGAGATCCGGTCGAAGTCGGTGGCGAGTTCGGGGTACGACGGGGCCATGCAGTCGCGGGCGACGGGCAGCAGTTCGGGCAGGGCCTTGTCCTGCCAGCCGAGCAGCCGCATGGCGCGGATGGCGCGGCGCATGATCCGCCGCAGCACGTACCCGCGGCCCTCGTTGGACGGGGTCACCCCGTCGCCGATCAGCATGAGCGAGGTGCGGACGTGGTCGGCGATGACCCGCAGGCGTACGTCGTCGGGGTGGGACTGGGTGGCGGCCCGCCCGGAGTGCACGCCGTACTGCCTGCCGGTGAGTTCCGCGGCCCGGGCCAGGATGGGGCGGACCTCGTCGATCTCGTAGAGGTTGTCCACGCCCTGCAGGATCGAGGCGATCCGCTCCAGGCCCATGCCGGTGTCGATGTTCTTGTTCGGCAGGTCGCCGACGATGCGGAAGTCGGTCTTCGACGCCACGTCGGCGATCTCGTACTGCATGAAGACGAGGTTCCAGAACTCCAGGTACCGGTCCTCGTCGACCTCCGGGCCGCCCTCGGCCCCGTAGGCGGGGCCGCGGTCGTAGTACAGCTCGGAGCAGGGGCCGGCCGGGCCGGGGATGCCCATCGACCAGAAGTTGTCCGCCTTGCCGCGGCGCACGATCCGCTCCGCCGGCACGCCGGTGGCGAGCCACAGGTCGTACGCCTCGTCGTCGTCGAGGTAGACCGTCGCCCAGATCCGCTGCGGGTCCAGCCCGAAACCGCCCTGCTCGACCGGCTTGGTGGACAACTCCCAGGCCAGCGGGATCGCGCCGGCCTTGAAGTAGTCGCCGAACGAGAAGTTGCCGTTCATCTGGAAGAACGTCCCGTGCCGCGACGTCTTGCCGACCTCGTCGATGTCCGGCGTCCGGATGCACTTCTGCACCGACGTCGCGGCCCGGTACGGCGCGGCGCGTTGGCCGAGGAAGTAGGGGACGAACTGCACCATGCCGGCGTTGATGAACAGCAGGTTCGGGTCCGTGATCGCCGGCAGCGGCGCCGACGGCACCACCGCGTGCCCGTTGGCCTCGAAGTGCGCCAGGAAGCGCCGCTTGATCTCCGCCGTCCGCACCAGCGCCCCCTTGTTGCCCATGATGTGCAGCTACAGCTTATTGGCAACAGGGTGAGAGTTCTTCGGGTACCCCGCAGTCGGTCACCTGCGCGGACGCCAGGCTACGGATTCGGTGATCCGGTCGGTGTCGCCGGCCTGGTGTGCCGGCGACACCGACCGGCGGGCGGACTCCCGGGGTCAGGCCTCGGGTCGGATGGCGGTGGCGGCGACGAGCAGGGACAGCTCTCGTACGAGGTCGTCCATGGACTGGCCGCTCTGCGCCCGGAGCAGCCCGAGACTGAGGTCTGCCAGCAGGTAGAAGCCGAGGGTCCTGGCCTGCTCGGTGCCGAACGCGGCGAGCAGTTCCTCGGCGCCGCCTAGGTCACCGCGGTGCTTGGCCGCGATGACCCCGGCGGCCCGTTGGAGCAGCTCCGCCGCAGCCGGGGTGGTCACGCCGTTCAGATCTTCGGCGTCGTGGCGCGGGCAGCCTCGAAGCGGGCGATCACGTCCGACCAGTTGACCAAGTTCCACAGCCGGTCCACGTAGTCGGGCCGCACGTTCTTGTACTGCAGGTAGTAGGCGTGCTCCCAGGCGTCGAAGACCAGCAGCGGCGTGGAGCCCTGCCCGACGTTGCCGTGGTGGTCGTACACCTGTTCCACGATCAGCCGCTGGCTCAGCGGCTCCCAGGCCAGCACTCCCCATCCGGAGCCCTGCACGCTCTTCGTGGCGGCGGAGAGCTGCCCGGCGAACGCGTCGAACGAGCCGAAGTGCTCGTCGATCGCGGCGGCCAGCTCCCCGTCCGGGCGGTCGCCGCCGTCCGGAGACAGGTTGCCCCAGAAGATCGTATGCAGCACGTGACCCGACAGGTTGAAGGCGAACGTCTTCTCCAGGCCGACGAGCTTCGAGAAGTCGCCCTTGTCGCGGGCTTCGGCGAGCTGGTCCAGGCCGTCGTTCGCGCCCTTGACGTACGCGGCGTGGTGCTTGTCGTGGTGCAGCTCCAGGATCTGCCCCGACATGGCCGGCTCCAGCGCGCCGTAGTCGTAGGGCAGATCCGGCAGGTGGTAGACCGCCATCAGAACTCCTCTGTTGCTGCCAAGAGTGGGTTGTTGCCACTATCTTGCAACACCAGGGGTGCGTACGCGCGGAGGAGTGGCGATTGAGCACATCGGGAGCCGACCGGGTGGACGCCGCGCTGAGACGCTCGCGTCGCGCGGGCCTGCGCAACACCGCAGCACGCCGGGCGATACTTGACGAGCTCGCCCGCGCGGTGGGCGACCAGGGGCACCTGACCGCGACCCGACTGCACCACGCGCTCCTCGCCCGCGGCCTGACGGTGGAGCTCTCCACGGTGCGCCGGGCGCTGGCCCAACTGGTCGGGCTCGGCATCGCGCACACCGTGCCCATCGGCAGGACAACCACCTTCGGGCTCGCCGACGACGCACACCACCACGCGGTCTGCGCAGGCTGCGGCGACATCCGACAACTACCGGCCGAGGCGGTCGCGGCGAGCGTCGCCGCCGCACGAGCCGCCGGCATCGAGGCGGACCCCAGCGGGCACCCCACGGGCGTCGTCGTCTACGGACGGTGTACGCGGTGCCGGACAACGACCCGCTGACGACCCGACGACTGGCACATGCACGTCGCCGCCCCCGGCACCCCCTCCTCGGCCGAGTACCTTGCCGCCGCCGTGTGGGGACTCGCCGCGTGGCTGTGCGAGCGGGGCATCAACAGGCTCGGCGTCTGCGCAAGACAGCGATGTCGGACCGTGCTCCTCGACGACAGCAGCAACCGAAGCCGCCGGTTCTGCTCCGAACGGTGCACTCGGCCAGGTGCCACCGACGCCACACTCCTTCCCAGCCTTACTGCCATAATTTTGCAACTGCATAGAATGGGCGACTATGGAGAGGCATGCCGGCGGCACCGCGAGGCCGATCACCCGCTACGGCACCCCGGTGCTGCACCACCGGTGCGCCCCGGTGACCGTCTTCGACGACGCGCTCGCCACCCTCGTCGACGACATGTTCGCCAGCATGTACGCCGCCCACGGCGTCGGACTGGCCGCCAACCAGATCGGCGTCGACGCCCGGATCTTCGTCGTCGACTGCCCCGACGCCACCGGCACCCACACCGTCGCCCACGTGATCAACCCCGTGCTGCACCTGCCCGAGCACCGGGAACTCGTGACCGACACCGAGGGATGCCTGTCCGTCCCGGGACAACAGGCCGACCTGGCCCGCTCCGCCACCGCCGCCGTCACCGGAGTCGACCTGCACGGCCAGCCGATCCGCCTCGACGGCACCGGCACCCTCGCCCGCTGCTTCCAGCACGAGGTCGACCACCTCGACGGCCTCGCCTACGTCGACCGGCTCCCCGTCAAGCAACGCAAGCAGATCCTGGCCGCCAGCGCCGAACACCCCGGCGTCGGCGTCCGCGAGGGCAACTGACGATGCCGATCGTCCTCGGCATCGAGACGTCCTGCGACGAAACCGGCGTCGGCATCGTCGCCGACGGCGTCCTGCTCGGCGACGCCCTCGCCACCAGCATGGAGGAGCACGCCCGCTTCGGCGGCGTCGTCCCCGAAATCGCCGCCCGCGCCCACCTGCACGCCGCCGTCGACATCCTCGAACACGGCCCCCTACCCGCCCGCTGCGTCGCACTGATCGTCTCCGGCGGCCACACCAGCCTGCTGCTCCTCGGCGACCTCGCCCACGACCCCGTCGTCCACCTCGGCGACACCGTCGACGACGCCGCCGGAGAGGCGTTCGACAAGGTCGCCCGCCTGCTCGGCCTGCCCTACCCCGGTGGCCCGGCGATCGACTGGATCGCCCGCGACGGCGACCCCGCCGCGATCACCTTCCCCCGACCGATGACCGGTCCGCACGACCCGCCCTACCGGTTCTCCTTCTCCGGCCTGAAAACCGCAGTGGCCCGCTGGGTCGAACAACACCGCGACCGACCAGTTCCCGTAGCCGACATCGCCGCCTCCTTCCAGGAAGCCGTCGCCGACACCCTCACCCGCAAGGCCCTCGCCGCCTGCCGCGACCACCACGCCGACACCCTCCTGCTCGTCGGCGGCGTCGCCGCCAACAGCCGCGTACGCGCACTCGCCGAACAACGCTGCCGCACGGCGGGCGTACGGCTTCGAGTCCCCTCACCACGACTCTGCACCGACAACGGCGCCATGATCGCCACCCTCGGCGACCTCCTCGCCGCCGCCACCATCACCCCGGACCCACTCGACCTCAGCGCCGACCCGTCCGCCGTCCTGCACGGCGCACTGCTGCACGGCCCACGCTGACGACACGACGGGGCGGCGGCTACGACACCGTCACCGGCGACGCGCCTGCCAGTCCTCGCCCTTGCATCGTCTGAGACGAACCACGGGCGATCACAAGCACCCGACCGCCCGGGGCAGCGTCACGTCTGTGCCCGCCTTCTCTGGCATCGATCTACGAAGCGTGCCTGAGGCCCGGAATCCGGCTACCTCAATCGGCCGTAGTCAGGATCTGCGTGGCCCCGGGAACCGGTGTGCCCTCTAGAACGACCACCGCAAGGGGACACGTGTCGGCCCTTTCGTAGGCCGGACTCGGCGATCGTGATGAAGGTGGATTGATGGCGACGGACGATGGCCAGGTCACCGCGTGGGTGCTCGCGGCTGGTCGAGGTGATCGCGAAGCCGCTGGCGCGTTCGTGCGAGCCACGAAGCGCCGGGCGGTCCCGCCGAGCGGGTCCGCCCCGGCGAGCGTCGGTGTCGGCTTGCGGAGGACGAGGTGCCGGTGCCCGGACTGCGGCTGCTGCCACCACCATCCACAGGATCGACCCCGCCACCGTCAGGACGCGGCGGCCTGATCTGCCCGTGCAGGTGACAAGAGTTACCGCGGCGGCGGGAACCATCTGTCGCGCCGAAGCGACCATCCGTGCGATATCGACCTCGAAGGGGATGCGTCATGCCCAGTTCCATCACCGGCCGGCTGCTGCGGCCGGCGGCCGTGCTCAGCGCCGCCGTTCTGGCCGTGTCTGTCGCCGCCTGCGGGTCGGCAGACGACTCGTCGGGCCCTACTGCCACCACGTCGCCGACGGCTTCGGCGTCGACCAGCGCGGCGGCGGGTGTGCTGGGGATCCGTGACCCGTGGGTGAAGGCCGCCGACAAGGGCATGACCGCCGCGTTCGGCACTCTCGTCAACGACGGCGACGCTGACGTGACGATCACCGCCGCCACCACGGAGGTGTCACCGATGGAGTTGCACGAGATGGCGATGAAGGACGGGAAGATGGTGATGCGGGCCAAGCAGGGCGGCATCGTGATCAAGGCGAAGAGCAGCCACGCGCTGGAGCCTGGCGGCGATCACCTGATGCTGATGAACCTGACCAAGCCGGTGCGGGCCGGCGACGAACTGACCTTCACGCTCACTTTCGGCGACGGCCGCACCCAGGTCTTCACCGCCGTGGCGAAGCCGTTCACCGGTGCGCAGGAGAGCTACGCCCCCGGCCACGGCGAGCCGATGCCGGGCATGTCCGCCAGCCCGGGAATGAGCATGAGCCCGACCTCATGACCGACGCGTCGCCCGTCCGTCCGGTGAGCAGGCGTGGCCTGCTCACCGGCGGGGCCCTGGCCGCCGGTGGCGCGATCGCCGGCGCCGCAGGCGTCACGGCCGCCCGTTCCGGCAGCCCGGACGGCCCCGCCGCCGAGGCGGTGCCGGCGGCGCAGGTCGGCACCGCGGTCGAACCGTTCCACGGCCCTCGGCAGGCCGGCGTCGCCACCGAACCGCAGGCGCACGCGGCGTTCGTCGCGTTCGCCCTCCGCTCCGGCACCGACCGGGCCGCTTTGGGGCGGATGATGCGGCTGCTGTCCGACGACGCGGCCCGCCTCACCCAGGGCCGTCCCGCGCTGGCCGACACCGAGCCCGAACTCGGCCTGCTGCCGGCCCGGCTGACCGTGACGTTCGGATTCGGGCCGGGCCTCTACCGCGCTGCCGGGCTCGACGAGCGGCGGCCCGCGTCGGTGACGGACCTGCCTGCGTTCCGCGTCGACCGGCTCCAGCCCCGCTGGTCGGGAGGGGACCTGCTGGTGCAGATCTGCGCCGACGACCCGGTCACGGTCGCCCACGCCCAGCGGGTCCTGGTCAAGGACAGCAGGCCGTTCGCCACGGTGCGGTGGACACAGCAGGGTTTTCGGCGTGCTGCCGGCGCCGAGGCCGGGCGCACCCAGCGCAACCTGTTCGGTCAACTCGACGGCACCGCCAACCCGAGAACGGGCGGCCCGCTGGAGACCGCCGTGTGGGTGCCCGACGGCCCGGCGTGGCTGCGCGACAGCACCACGCTGGTGCTGCGGCGCATCAGCATGAACCTGGAGACCTGGGACCTGCTCGGCCGCACCGATCGGGAGCTGGCCGTGGGGCGCCGTCTGGACACGGGTGCCCCGCTGTCGGGCACCGCCGAGCACGACGCGCCCGACTTCGCCGCCACCGGCCCCGACGGGCTCACCGTCATTCCCGACTTCTCCCACCTGACCCGCGCCCACGTCGGCGACGACAGGCTGAAGATCCTGCGCCGCCCCTACAACTACGACGGTGCCCCCACCGCGGACGGTGCCGCGGACAGCGGGCTGATCTTCGCCTCGTACCAGGCCGACATCGCCCGCCAGTTCCTGCCGATCCAGCGGCGCCTCGCCGAACGGGACCTGCTCAACGAGTGGACCACCCCGATCGGCTCCGCTGTCTTCGCGATCCCGCCCGGCTGCCCGCAGGGCGGCTGGATCGGCCAGCAGCTGCTCGGCTGAACCGACAGGAGAACCATGCGCACCCGCACCCGCCCGACCGTTGCCGCTTTCATCGCCGCCACCCTGACCACGCTGGCGCTTCTGTTGGCGCCGGCCTCGCCGGCCGCCGCACACAACACGCTGCAAGCCGCCACGCCCGCCAAGGACGCCCGGCTCACCACCGCACCGACGCAGATCACACTGCGGTTCATGCAGAAGCTGGAGCCGACGTTCACCACGATCGTCCTGTCCGATGCCTCCCAGCGGAAGATCCCTACCGGCGAGCCCACCGTCGACGGCACCACGGGCACCGTCACGATCGACGAGCCGCTGGTCAACGGCACCTACACCGTCGCCTACCAGGTCATCTCACCCGACGGACACCCGGTACAGGGCTCGTACCAATTCACCGTCGCCGACCCCACCGCCAGCCCGGCCTCAGCCACTGCGGCGGCCAGCCCGGCCTCGGCCACCGCGGCCCCGGCGACCGAGTCGGCCACCGCGTCGCCCACCCCTGCCGCCGCGTCCCGCGACTCCGGCGACCGGCCCACGACTCTGGTCCTGGCGCTGGTCCTGGTCGGCGGCGGAATCCTCCTGGTGGCGATCGTCGTCGCCGGGATCGTGGTGCTGGCGCGCCGTCGTCCGTCGCGGTCGTCCTGACCGCCGACACCGACATCGTCTGCCAGCACCAGACCACGTCATCCCGGTCCGCCGCACCTGGGCGAGCCAGCCCATCGCCAGCCCGACCAGGCTGTCCACTACTGATACAGGTCGTCAACGTGCCAGACACCGTTCCCCTTTCCGCTGAGCCACACCGCACCCAACCCACTGGGTTGCGCGGTGGTGGGCCGCATGCCCGACGAGACAGGCGGAGCCGTTCCGCTGCCGCGGCGGCGCTGGTGGTAGCGGTGGCCGTACTCATGGTGGGGTTGCGGACAGGTGGCGCGCTCGTGTCCGGCTGCGCCAGGCCGAGCCGCCGCAGCGCGACGACCGCCCGTACCGGCAGTGGCCCCTCGGAGCCGAACGTGGACACCATGGCGATGGTCAGGGCAGTCCGGGTCATCTCGACGAAGGCCGGCTCCGGCCGGTGGTGCGACAGCGACCAGGAGGTCTGCCGGATCAGCGTCGTGAGCCGCGGGTGGTTGGACTGGAGGCTCCACAGGCCGCTGAGGACCGCGGCGATCGCCGCGACGGTGGGCTGGTTGTCGCGGCCGAGGGCCAGCCGGAGCGCCTGGAGCAGGTTCTCCTGCTCCGCCTGGACCGCGATGACCGTGTTGTAGAGGTCGGAGCCGAGCAGGTTCGCGTGGTTGGCCATGCCGAACGCCCGTGCCCACCCCAGGAACGCAGTCGTCACGTCGTCGTTCCGCCCGCCGCCAGGCGCGCGGCGCTGAACTCCCGGACCGTCTCGAGCATCCGCAGCCGGCTGCCCGACGGGGTGTCGAACACCTTGATCAGCGAGTCGTCGACCAAGTGGTCGAGCACCATCAGCACGTCGACCCTGCGCGTGGTCGCGGGCAGCGCTTCGAGCAGCAGGCGCACGGCGTCGGTGGTGAACCCGTCGGTGAACACCGACAGCGTGCGCATCGCCGCCTGGCCGGCCGGATCCAGCAGGTTCCAGCTCCAGTCGACGACCGCGTGCAGCGTGTGGTGGCGTTGCGGCGCGTGCCGGGCACTGCCGCGCAACAGGCCGAACCGGTCGTCGAGCCGCCGGGCGAGTTCCGCCACCGACATGATCCGCACCCGCGCGGCGGCGAGCTCGACCGCGAGCGGCAGCCCGTCGAGGTGGCGGCACAGCTCCGCCACGGCCGCCGTGGACAGGTCGACATCCGGCCGTGCCCGCTGCCCGAACAGCTCGACGCTCATCGACATGCTCAGCTCCGGCAGCTGGTAGACCGACTCCGACGACAGTCCCAGCGGCGTCCGGGCTGGTGGTGAGGATCCGCAACTCGGCGGTCATCGACACGCACGTGCGGACCAGATTGGCGGCGCCGGCGACGACGTGCTCGCAGTTGTCCAGCACCAGCAGGGACGGGCCGGTGGCGAGCACGGCCGCAATGGCGACGGCGACGTCACCAGTACCCGCAGTGTGCCGGACCGCGCCCGGCGTCCCATGCTCGCCCACACCGAGGGCCATCGCGACCTCGCGGGCCACGTCGTCGGTGGCGACGATGCCGGCGAGCGGCACGACGGTGACCGTCGGCACCTCGGCGCGGCGGTCGATGACGTTGGCGAGCCGGGTCTTGCCGAGGCCGCCCGGCCCGACGATCGAGGTCACCTGGGAGGTACGCAGCAGCGCCTCCACCGCGGCGACATCGTCGTCCCGGCCGAGCAGCGGGTTGGGCTCGTACGCGACCCCGTGCCGGACCATTGGCACCCCGCCCTGGAGCAGCCGCCGATGCTCGGCGGGGTTGGCGGGTCTTCCGGTCGGGAAGGTCCGGTTGTGCCGGGCGAACCAGCTTCCAGGCGTCGATCAGCTGACCGACGACGAGGTCAACGGGTTTCGTGAACGGACCGAATGTCTTGTTCGCCGGCACGCGTAGCAGGCAGCTGTGGAACTGGTCGCCGGTGTGTGAGTCGGTCCCGGTGTCCCAGATGATGCAGTCGAGTTCCCGTCCGCCATCGCACGCGCCCACCAGCACGCTCCGCTATGGCCGGGTGGCGTACGGCCACAGTGAGCCGCCCTGGAGGCCCCAGGCCCGCATCACGACGCTCTCCACGATTCAGGAGATTGATACTCCCCGTCGGTGTCAACGGCGCGTCAAAATTGCCTGGTCCGACGTTAAGTCGCCGTATCGGCAGTTGGTTTGGCCTGTTCGGCTGGCCACCATGGTCACATGACGTCTTCACGCTTGCGGCGACGAAATCGCGAGCCGGTGCGTACGGCCCCGAGTGGACTGTTGGTCGCCCGGTGATGTGTGCGGAGAAGGACGACGAGCCGCATCGGCGACATGAGATGTTCGTCGGCGTACGTCTGACCGCCGCCACACCCGGCAGTCACCTCTTGGACTTTTTGCGGATGGATCCTTGCGCGGTGGCCGCCTGGTGGATCGCCGCCGACATCGACGCGGTGGTGCGGCTCTCTGCCACCAGCCTTCCCGTGCTTCATCGTGCTGTGGCTGACTTGCGGCGTCGGGGTGGCGCAGAGGTTGTCATCACGCACAGCATCCTCCGCACGCTCGACCTTCCAGGCGTTCCCGAGGCACCGGCGAGGGGCGGTACGGCGCGGGTGCCGTCGCCGGCATGAGCCGCCTGACCTCCGCCGGCCGGGTCGTGGTGGGTGTGGACCGTTCCCCGTCCGGTTTGGCGGCGCTGCGCGCGGCTGTGCGCCTCGCCCAACGCGATGAGGTGCCGCTCGACGCGGTTCGGGCGTGGACGTTCGTGCCGCTCTGGCGCCCCGGGATCATGCCCTGGATCTGGCAGTCCGACCTCACCGGGACGGCCCGCAGCTATGTGCGGGAGGCCTTCGAGGCGGCGCTCGGTGGGATGCCTCGGGGTGTGGACGTGCGGGTGGTAGCCGAGCAGGGCTATCCCGGTCATGTGCTGGTCGAACACGCCGGGCGGCAGACCGATCTGCTCGTGGTGGGCAGCCCGCGCCGGGGCTGGCGTGTCCTACCGCGATTCGTCGTCGCGGCCACGATCTCGAAAGCTTCCTTCACTAACCGGGCAGCCTTGTCCGGGTCAATCAGCATGGTAAGGAGAGGGCAACACGATGGATGAGGTTCCGGATACCTGGGCCGTCCCGGTACGCAGCATGGCGGGACGGCAGGCGCTGACCGTACGGACGGCCCGGCTTCCAGACGGGCAGCGGGTCGGTCTCGCTTTCAGCAGCTCACAGCAGCTCGCTGGGGCGATGGGCCCTGAGCAGGAGTGGACTTTGCTCTGCGAGTCGGCACTGCGGACGATGCTACGGCCACTAGGCATCACTCGAATCCAGGTGGATCCGCTGCTGGTGACCCGGCCGATCACACTCGACACGCGCCGCTTCAGGGTGGTTGAGCCTGCCCGCCTAGGCGGGGTCCGGTCCGACGCAAGCCGGTCGGTCCCCTCCATCGCCGCGCTCGCCGGCACCCTGCAGGCGTGAGATGACAGCCATCCCGCTCACCGTGTTGTCGCCGGTTGATCTGTCTAACGCAATGCCCAGGCTGACCCTTGAGATGACCATTGTTGTGCAGGCCGACGGTGCCGCCACCGAGGCCGTACGCAGGCTCGCTGGGCGGATCACCGCGGCCGTCGCCGCCGTTGCCTCGGACGGGGTGATCCGTCCTCGAATCGTCGTCGATGCCCCCGAGCCAAGTGGCGGCCGGATCGGGCGTACGTCCTACCGGATGCGGGTCGTGCCGAGCTCAGCTAGGCCAGGTCTCGTGCTCCGTCCGCTGCATCGCACGGCGCTGCTCGACGGGGCTCCGGTGACGCTGACCCGTCGCGAATATGACCTGCTGGTCTTCTTGGCTCGCCATCCGCACCAGGTGCTGAGCCGAAGTCAGCTGCTGCGTGATGTGTGGGGCCACGAGGCCTATCTCGGTGCCCGCACCATCGACGTGCACATAAGCCGGCTCCGACAGAAGCTCGCCGGCCACGGCCCGGCCATCGGCACCGTCCGCGGCGTTGGATACCGACTCGGCGACGTGGACCGGCTGTTCGTCGTCGAGGATTGAATCCAGGCCACGATCAGTAACGGAAGTTCCGCCCCTGGCAGCGTGTTCGTTGCATTCGGGTAGTAGCTGGATCTGGCGGCCGCAACGGAGGCCTGTCCGCGCGACGCGTCGCGGGCACGGAGGACCAGAACGCGAGTGGCTCAGGCGGCTATCGGTCACGTCGGCCGACGTCACGTGCCAGATCACGCTCGTCGGCAGTGCGGCGAGGTTTCGGCGACGTGAGTGGAGTGCAGGTCAATAGAGCCGCGCCCAGTCCGACGGCGAGGAAGATCGCCGCGACGGCCAGCAATCCCAATAGCAGGTTCACGAGCGGGTGCTCCACCTGGTTGATCCTCTCACGGGTCGACCGGTGCGGCTGTCGTGGCAGTCGAGCGGCCACCGCTGGCCTGGACGGTTGTGGGAACCGACCAGGGCACGGCGGTGGCCGATGCTCAGCGACAGGCTGGGCCGTTCTGCGACCGGCGGGGGCAGGAGCCGGTCAGAGGGGCGTGTCCGGCGGGATCGGGGTACCTGTCGGGTAGGTCGGCTGTCAGCTGACCTTGCGGCGGTAGATGGCCATGGCGGAGACGTAGGTGACGATGAGGATGCCGAGGCACCAGGCGAGGGCGGTCCAGATGTCGTTGTCGACCGGTTGCTGCGTGAGCAGGTCGCGGATGGCGTTGACGATGGCCGTCACAGGCTGGTGTTCGGCGAAGGCGCGTACCGGGCCGGGCATGGTGTCGGTGGGTACGAACGCCGAGCTGATGAAGGGCAGGAAGATGAGCGGGTAGGAGAATCCGCTGGCGCCGTCCGCGGATTTCGCGGTGAGGCCGGGGATGACGGCGAGCCACGTCAGTGCGAGGGTGAACAGGGTCAGGATGCCGGCGACCGCGAGCCAGGCCAGCAGTCCCGCGCCCGAGCGGAAGCCCATCAACAGTGCGACGCCGACGACGACCACCAGCGAGATGAGGTTGGCGACCAGCGACGTCAGCACGTGCGCCCACAGCACGGACGACCGGGCGATCGGCATGGACTGGAAGCGTTCGAAGATGCCGCTTTTCATGTCGAGGAAGAGCCGGAACGCGGTGTAGGCGATACCCGACGCGATCGTGATCAGCAGAATGCCGGGGAGCAGGTAGTTCACGTACGAGTCGGTTCCTGTGTTGATCGCGCCGCCGAGCACGTAGACGAACAGCAGCATCATGGCGATCGGGGTGACCGCGGTGGTGATGATGGTGTCGACGCTGCGCGTGACGTGGGTCAGGGATCGGCCCAGCAGGACGGCGGTGTCGCCGAGGAAGTGCCTGGTCATCGTGGTTCCTCTACTTGTCCGCGCCGACGATGCGATCCTGGGCGGTGCCGCCCTTGTTGTCGGCACCGGTGATGGCGAAGAAGACGTCCTCGAGGGTCGGCTGCTTCTCGACGTACTCGACCTTGGCGGCTGGTAGCAGTCGCTTGAGCTCGGCGAGGGTGCCGTTCACGATGATCCGGCCCTCGTGCAGGATCGCGATCCGGTCGGCGAGCTGTTCGGCCTCGTCCAGGTACTGCGTGGTGAGCAGCACCGTCGTGCCCTGCGCGGCGAGTTCCTTGACGGCCTGCCACACCTCGATGCGAGCCTGCGGGTCGAGCCCGGTCGTCGGCTCGTCGAGGAAGATCACCGGCGGGTTGCCGATGAGGCTCATCGCGATGTCGAGCCGGCGGCGCATGCCCCCCGAGTACGTCGACACCTTCCGGCCGCCAGCATCCGTCAGCGAGAAGCGCTCGAGCAGGTCGTCCGCGACGACGCCCGGATTCTTGAGATGCCGCAGCCGGGCAACCAGGACGAGGTTTTCCCGCCCGGAAAGGATCTCGTCGACGGCCGCGAACTGCCCGGTGAGACTGATGGACTCCCGCACCCGCGCCGCCTGGGTGGCGACATCGAAACCGTTCACCCCGGCGGTCCCCGCGTCGGCGCTGAGCAGAGTGGACAGGATTTTCACCACGGTGGTCTTGCCGGCGCCGTTCGAGCCGAGCAGCGCGAAGATGCTGCCCCGCGCGACGTCGAAGTCCACCCCACGCAGCACGTGCAGCTGCTTGTACGACTTCTCCAGACCCCGCACCTGGATCGCGGGTCCCGGCACCTGCGGGTTCGTCACCTTGGCTCCTCCGCCCGCTCGATGCTCTCGATCGCCTGTGTCAGCCGCGCCCGCTCCCGGTCGACATATCCGCCCCTTCGGTAGTTGCGGACCAACTCCTCCACGAACTCCACCGGGTCCTCCCCGACGATCTCGCGGATCGGTGTTCCGTCCGCCGCGGCCCGCTCGAAAAGGTCGGCGACATCCTCGAACAGCGCGGCGGCGCTGTCGGCGGTCACCGGCCCGAAGTGCATCAGGTATCGCTCGATGGCCTCGACCGCGGTCCGGTAGTTCGGGGGAAGTTCCTTCACTCGCGCCTTGTACTGCCGCCATCGGCGCTTGGGGCCGATCACCTTCGCGAGAAGGCCGCCCTTTTCCGCATCCGACATGACTACTTTCCTCCTTCGTGGAGCTGTTCCAGTCGTTGCGTCAGGAAGCTCCAGGTCCTCCAGAACTCTTCGAGGTATTCCCGGCCCTGCGCGTTGAGGGAGTACACCTTGCGTGGCGGCCCCTTTTCGGACGGGACCTTCTCCACATCGACGAGGCGCTTCTGCTCGACCCTGACCAGCAGGGCGTAGACGGTGCCCTCGGCGATGTCGGAGAAGCCCTGCCCCCGCAGCCACGCCGTGATCTCGTAGCCGTACGCCGGCCGCATGGCCAGAACCGCGAGCACGATGCCCTCCAGCGTGCCCTTGAGCATCTCCGTCATCTGCCTGCCCATTGACAGCCTTCCTGCGAGGTACTCAACGTTGCTAGCTACCGGTAGAAAGTACCACTGAGTACCGGTACTTAGCAACAGCGAATAGCGGAGCTGGCGGGCTGGGTCGACCATCGAGCCGACGTCACGGCGAGGCCGCCAGCCCCGACCGCGCACACCGCCGCCCTCGTGTACGTATGCATGTACGTAGTCTTACACGTATGAGTAGACTGCTGTCCAGAGGTGAAGAGTGATGCCGAACAAGACGATCTACATCGCCGACGACGACCTGCCGCTGCTGGTGCGCGCCCAGGAACTGACGGGCAGCAACCTGTCGGCCGCGATCGTCACGGCACTACGTCGACTGGTCCAGGTCGAGGAGGCCAAGCAGGCCGGATTCGATGAAATCACCGTGAAGGTGGGCGTCGGGCGCACCGTAGTCAAGCGCTTCCTCGGGACCGCGCTGGGCGAGTGGACCTCGTCGAGCGGGGAGGGCGAAGAGAGATACTCACTGTTCCGGACCAGCAAGGGCCGCTTCGCCGTTCACCACGCCCGGTCAGAGCTGCACACCCCGGTCGGATCCCACGCGGAGCGCGGCAAGAGGTGGGCCACCGGGTGGCGCGGTTGGATCGGTGACTGGTCGCCGGACCAGGCATGGATGCGGACACCGGCCCAGGCCACGTTCTCGGTCGTCGAGACCGTCGAGGAACTCCAGGCGTTGCTGCCCTCGGAGCTCTACGCGGTCGCGCTGCGAACCATCAACGACGAACCGGTCGTGGAGGACCTCGACATCTGATTCTCGCCCGGCCGTTACGCGGCGATCATGTCGATGAGCGGATACTGCTCGTCACCGGATGACGTGCGGGGTAGTACTTGCTCGTGGTTGACGAAAGCGGGTGGGGCGACCAGCGGGCGGGCGCGGTTCTGCCGGTCGGCCTCGTGTTGTTGGTCGGTCCGCCCGCAGCCGGAAAGTCGGCGTTCGCGCGTGCCTGGGTCGACAGCGGCCGGATCGACGCCGACGGTGTCGTCTCGTGCGACTCGGTCCGCTGTGAGCTGTTCGGCGACAGGTTCGACGTTGCTGACGACCCGGTGTTGTTCGACGAACTGGACCGTCGCGTCGAGGTGCGGCTGCGGGGGGCGTTGCCGGTCGTGGTCGACGCCACGCACGTGATGCCGCGTGCGCGGAGCAGGATGATCGCCTGGGCTCAACGGCACGGCCGGCCGGTCGTGGCATTGCGGTTCCGGGTCGCCGAAGAGGTTTTGATCCGCCGTAACGCGGAGCGCTCCGCACCGGCGCGCGTGCCGGCGCACGAGGTGCGAAGGTATGCCGCGGTCGCCGCACGACACACGGATCCTGCCCAACTAGCCGACGAGGGTGTCGAGGTGGTCGTCGATGTGCCCGGCGAGGCCGAGGGCTTCACCTCGTCTCGAGCCGCAGCGATGTTCCGCCTTGACCGATGACACCGCGCTGCACCGACCCATATAGGCCAGGCTGCCGTGATCAGGCATACGGACGTAGCCGCAGGCCGGGAATCAACTTACGTCTACGATCACCAACCGTGACTGGCGGAGGTAGGTCGCCAGGCTCGCCGCCGTCGCGGCATGTGGGACTTCGTGTTCCGGACCTCTGCACGCGTCCGGTGTACCCGCCTCTGCACTGGAACCCGTACGCCGACACCGGACGGTGGCTGACCTTCGGCGTCGTGGTGGGCGTTGATGGTGCCGCGCACGTCATGCTCCAGGTTCTCGGTCTGCCTGCCGGTGCTTGATCGGGATCCGACGCGACGGCCCGTGGCACGGCACGGACATGACCAGGCGGCCGAGTGCCGTGGCGGATGGCTGTTTCTCAGTCGGGCTGACGCTGCGGACGCCGCGAAGTCGGCCCGCCGCCACGCGGGCCATGGCCGAGGCTTTCAGGGTCGGTAGCGGTAGCCCATACCGGGTTCGGTGATGAGGTGGCGAGGGCGGGCAGGATCGTCTTCAAGTTTGCGTCGCAGTTGGGCCATGTACTGACGCAGGTAGTTGGTTTCGTGCTGGTATTCCGGGCCCCACACGTCGTGCAGCAGTTGCCGTTGGCTGACGAGTTTGCCGGGGTGGCGCAGCAGCTTGTCGAGCATGGCCCACTGGGTGGGGGTGAGTCGGACCTCGGTTCCGTCGTCGTGGATGACGGTGCGGTCGGCCAGGTTGACGCTGTGCCGGCCGACCCGGGAGACGGCCGTCGTGGAGAGTGGGGCGGCGTCGGCGGAAGTCGGCGCGAGGCGGCGGGTGACCGCGCGGATGCGGGCGAGGAGTTCGTCCACCCCGAAGGGTTTGGTGACGTAGTCGTCGGCGCCGGCGTCGAGGGCGGCGACCTTGTCCTCGCTGCCCGCCCGGCCGGAGAGCACGATGATCGGCACCGTGGTCCAGCCGCGCAGCCCCCGGATCACCTCAGTGCCGTCGATGTCGGGCAGCCCGAGGTCGAGCACCACCAGGTCGGGCGGGTGGCTGGCGGCGGCCCTGAGCGCGGCGGCCCCGGTGGCGGCCATCTCGACGTCGTAACCCCGGGCCCGCAGGTTGATCCGCAGGGCGCGGAGGATCTGCGGTTCGTCATCGACGACGAGGATGCGGGTCATTCTGGTGGCCCTTCCGACGGCGGCGTCTGGGTGGTGGCGGGCAGCCGCAGGACCATCGTCAGTCCGCCACCGGGGGTGGTCTCGGGGGTGATGCTGCCACCCATCGCCTCCGCCAGGCCCCGGGACAGCGCCAGGCCGAGGCCCACCCCCGTCTGGTTGTCCCGGTCGCCGAGCCGCTGGAACGGCAGAAAGACGTGCTCCCACTGGTCCTCGGGAATGCCGGGGCCCGTGTCGATGACCCGCAGCTCCACCTGCCCGGCGTGGGCGCTGGCGGTGATCGTCGGCGGTTGCCCGGGCGGGCTGTGCCGCAGGGCGTTGGCGACGATGTTGACCAGCACCCGCTCCAGCAGCCCCGGGTCGGCGCTGGCGGCCGGAAGGTCGGCCGGGATATCGGTGGTGACATCGGCCGCGACCGGCCCCAGCTCGTCCAGGGCCAGGGGCACGGCGTCCTCCAGCCCGATAGCGGTGACGCTGACGCCCAGCACGCCGGCCTGCAGCCGGCTCATGTCCAGCAGGTTCGCCACCAGCCGGCCGAGCCGGTCGAGGGACTCATCGGCGGTGGCCAGCAACTCGTCACGGTCCTCGGCCTCGAACTCGATGTCGGGGCTGCGCAGGCTGCTCACGGCGGCCTTGGCCGAGGCCAGCGGCGTACGCAGGTCGTGGCTGACCGCGGCGAGCAGCGCGGTGCGCATCCGGTCGGCCTCTGCGAGGGGCCGAGCGGTCGCGGCCTCCTCGGCGAGGCGCTCCTGGCGCAGCGCGACGGCCGCCTGGGCGGCGAACGCCTCAACGACGCGCCGGTCGGCCGCCTCCAACCGCCGGCCGGAGAGCACCACGGTCAGCCGGTCGTCCACCGGCACCGCCGTCTCCCCCGCGCTGGGACTGCCCGCCGGCAACTCCCCCACGCTGGCCACCACCCGCCAGGCGCCCTCCTCCCGGGCGCGGCCGGGTCGTCCCCCGGCGTCGGGAGCCAACTCCAGCACGCTGACCGCGCGCAGGCCGAAGGTCTCGCGCAGCCGGTCCAGCAGCGCCGGCAGCGGACGTTGCCCGCGCAGCACTCCGCCGGCCACCGTGGCCAGGGTCTGGGCGTCGGCGGACGCGCGGGCGGCCTCCCGGGTGCGGCGGGCGGCGACGTCGACGACCCAGCTCACCGAGAGGGCGACGCCGACGAAGACGCCGAGGGCGAGCAGGTTGTCGGCCTCGGCGATGGTCAGCGTGTGGTAGGGCGGGGTGAAGAACCAGTTGAGCAGCAGGGAGCCGCCGAGCGCGGCGACGAGTGCCGGCCAGAGGCCGCCGACCAGCGCGACGCCGACGACACCGGCGAGGAACAGCAGGATGTCGTTGGTCAGTGTGAGGTCCGGCAGCGCCGTCAGCAGCAGGGTCAGCAGTGGCATGCCGAGACCCGCGAGCGCGAATCCCAGCAGCCGGCGGCGGCGCGACAGCGCGGCCGGGACCCCGGTCGTCCGCCGACCTTGACCTGCTTGGGGATGAGTGACCAGGTGTACGTCGATCGGCCCGGACAGCGCGGTGGTGGTGACCCCGACGCCTCGGGAGAGCACCTGGGCGAAGCGACCCCGCCGGCTGGCGCCGAGGACGAGTTGGGTGGCGTTGACGCCCCGGGCGAAGTCCAGCAGGGCGGCCGGGATGTCGGTGCCGAGCACCTGGTGGTAGGTGCCGCCGAGGCTCTCCACCAGCACCCGCTGCCGGGCCAGTTGGGCGGGGTCCACGCCGGCCAGGCCGTCGCTGCGGGCGACGTGCACGGCGAGCAGGTCGGCGCCCTTGCTCCGGGCGGCGATCCGGGCCGCGCGGCGGATCAGCGTGTCGCCCTCGGGGCCGCCGGTGAGCGCGACGACGACCCGCTCGCGTGCCTCCCAGGTGTCGGAGATGCCCTGCTGGGCGCGGTAGGCGTCGAGCTGCTCGTCGACCTTGTCGGCCAGCCAGAGCAGCGCGAGTTCGCGCAGTGCGGTGAGGTTACCGACGCGGAAGTAGTTGCCGAGCGCGGCGTCGATCTTGTCGGGGCGGTAGATGTTGCCGTGCGCCATCCGCCGGCGCAGCGCCTCCGGGGTCATGTCGACCAGCTCGACCTGCTCGGCGGCCCGGACGACCTCGTCGGGCACCGTCTCCCGTTGGGTCGTGCCGGTGATCTGGGCGACGACGTCGTTGACCGACTCCAGGTGCTGCACGTTGACCGTGGACAGCACGCTGATGCCGGCGTCGAGGATCTCCTGCACGTCGCGCCAGCGCTTGTCGTTGCGGGAGCCCGGCACGTTGGTGTGAGCCAGCTCGTCGACCACCGCCACCTCGGGCCGGCGGGCGAGCACGGCGTCGAGGTCCAGCTCGGTGAACTCCACACCGCGGTAGGTGATCGTCCGGCGGGGCACCTGCTCCAGCTCGCCGATCATGGCCGCGGTGTGCGGGCGGCCGTGGGTCTCGACGAAGCCGATCACCACGTCGGTGCCGCGTTCGGCGCGGCGTCGGGCCTCCTCCAGCATGGCGTAGGTCTTGCCGACGCCGGGGGCGGCCCCCAGGTAGATGCGCAGTTCTCCTCGTGACACGCCGGAAGGTCCTCTCTGGTCGGGGCCGCTCATGAGGCTGTCTGGGGCAACGCCCGGTCCGACAGAATCAACCGGCGGGGTCGAAGACGCTCCGGGCAGGGCAGGCATCAGCCGGCCCTGCCCGAGGTCGTGTGTCAGCGGGCGGGGAACTGCTCGTCGAGGGCGAGGTTGAGGGCCAGGACGTTGACGCCCGGTTCGCCCATGAAGCCCAGCGCCCGGCCCGTGGTGTGCTGTTCGACCAGGCGTTGGACCGCCGCCGGGTCGGTGCCCCGCTCCCGCGCGACGCGGTCGACCTGGAGCTGGGCGTACGCGGGGCTGATGTGCGGGTCGAGGCCGCTGCCGCTGGCGGTGACCGCGTCGGCCGGCACGGCCGGTTTCGCCGGTGCGTCGCCGCGAACCGGGACGATCAGAGCGCCCTCGGCGACGTAGTCCTGGTCCGGCGTGGCCAGCTCGACCGGCACTCCCTGCCAGGAGGTGACGAACGGGGTGGCCGGGGTGGTCTGATTGACGCTGACGACCCGGGTGACCGCTCCGGTGAGCCCGTTGGTGCGGAAAACGGCGAGCACCGCGCCCACCCCATCGTTGGTGCAGTAAGGCCGGCGGCCGTCCACGCCGTCGAGTTCGCCGACGGCCTTGCTGCGCGCGCAGACCGTCGTGAGCAGGCTCTCGGAGGCGGTTTCCGGGTCGGTGGAGAGGGTGTCGACGACGCTTTCCGGGCCGAGGTTGCTGGCGGCGGTGGCGGTGGGGTCGTAGCCGTCGCCGGCGGCCGAGGGGCGGGACTGGAAGTAGCGCGGGACGGGGTTGCCGTCGGCGTCGGTGAAGCTCTGGCCGATCAACGCACTGCCGACTGTCTTGCCGCCAGCGGTGAGCAGGGAGCCGTCGGATTTGCCGGACAGGCCGGGAAGCTGTCCGGCGGCGACGAGGGCGAGCGGGTAGGCGAGCCCGAGCAGGACGGTGAAGACGAGCAGGGCGCGCAGGGCGGCGAGGTGCTGGGTCAGCCAATTGGGTAGGCGCATCACGAGATCCCTGGGATGAGCTGGATGAGCATGTCGATGAGCTTGATGCCGAGGAACGGCACGATGATGCCGCCGAGGCCATATAGGAGCAGGTTGCGGCTGAGCAGTTTCGACGCGGCTGCGGGTCGGTAACGCACGCCGCGCAGGGCGAGTGGGATGAGGGCGATGATCACGAGGGCGTTGAAGACGACCGCGGCGAGGATCGCCGATTCGGGGCTGGCCAGCCGCATGACGTTCAGCGCGTCCAGGCTCGGGTAGATGCCGGCGAACATGGCCGGGATGATCGCGAAGTACTTGGCGATGTCGTTGGCGATGGAGAACGTCGTCAGCGCGCCCCGGGTGATCAGCAACTGCTTGCCGATCTCCACGATCTCGATCAGCTTGGTGGGGTCGGAGTCGAGGTCGACCATGTTGCCGGCCTCCTTCGCGGCCGACGTGCCGGTGTTCATCGCCACGCCGACGTCGGCCTGGGCAAGGGCCGGCGCGTCGTTGGTGCCGTCGCCGGTCATCGCGACCAGCCGGCCGCCCTCCTGCTCCCGCTTGATCAGGGCGAGCTTGTCCTCCGGGGTGGCCTCGGCCAGGAAGTCGTCCACCCCGGCCTCGTCGGCGATCGCCTTCGCCGTCCGCGGGTTGTCGCCGGTGATCATCACCGTACGGATGCCCATCCGTCGCATCTCGTCGAACCGCTCCCGCATCCCGGACTTGACCACGTCTTTGAGGTGGATGACACCGAGTGCGCGGGCCGACTCGCCGTCGACGTGCTCGGCGACGACGAGGGGGGTGCCGCCGGAGCCACTGATGGCGTCGACGATGTCGCCGACCTGGGCCGTCGGGTGACCGCCGTTGTCGCGTACCCACTTCATCACCGCGGCGGCGGCGCCCTTGCGGATCCGGCGGACGCCGCCGTCGATGCCCTCGGCTGCGAGGTCGACGCCGCTCATGCGGGTCTGCGCGGTGAACGGCACGAAGGTGGCGTGCGGCATCAGGCCGGGCTCGCGCTCGCGCAGCCCGAAGTCGTTCTTGGCGAGCACGACCACCGAGCGTCCCTCGGGGGTCTCGTCGGCGAGGCTGGACAGTTGCGCGGCGTCGGCGAGGGTGGCCGCGTCCACGCCCTCGACCGGGAGGAACTCGGCGGCCTGCCGGTTGCCGAGGGTGATGGTGCCGGTCTTGTCCAGCAGCAGCGTGTTCACGTCACCGGCCGCCTCCACGGCCCGTCCGCTCATGGCGAGGACGTTGCGCTGCACCAGACGGTCCATGCCGGCGATGCCGATCGCCGACAGCAGCGCCCCGATGGTGGTGGGGATCAGGCAGACCAGCAGCGAGACCAGCACCACCCCGGAGACCCCGGCGTCGGTGATCGCGCCGGTGTCCGGTGCCGCCGCCTGGTACCCCTTTGCGAAGATCGCCAGGGGTTGGAGAGTGACCACGGCGAGCAGGAAGATGATGGTCAGCGCGGCGAGCAGGATGTTCAGCGCGATCTCGTTCGGCGTCTTCTGCCGGTTGGCCCCCTCGACAAGGGCGATCATCCGGTCGATGAAGCTCTCCCCCGGCTTCTGCGTGATCTTGACGATGATCCGGTCGGAGAGGACCTTCGTGCCGCCGGTGACCGCGCTGCGGTCGCCGCCGGACTCCCGGATCACGGGGGCGGACTCACCGGTGATCGCCGACTCGTCGACGCTGGCGATGCCCTCGACGACGTCACCGTCGCCGGGAATGATGTCGCCGGCCTCGACCAGGACGATGTCGCCCTGCCTCAGCTCGGGGGCCGGGACGGCCTCGTCCCGGTACCGGTTGGCGGCGGCGCCGGGCGTCCAGCCCACCAGTCGGGTGGCGATGGTGTCCTTCTTCGCCTGCCGCAGGGTCGCGGCCTGGGCCTTCCCCCGGCCCTCGGCCACCGCCTCGGCGAGGTTGGCGAAAAGCACGGTGAGCCACAGCCACACGGTGATCGCCCAGGCGAACACCGACGGGTCGGTCACCGCGAGCACGGTGGTGAAGAGCGCCCCGATCTCGACGATCAGCATCACCGGGTTACGCCACAGCGTGCGCGGGTCGAGCTTGCGCAGCGCGTCGGGCAGGGAGCGGAACAGCTGCTTCGGGTCGAGCAGGCCCCCGCCGACCCGGTCGCCCTGGGTGGCCGGGGTGCCGGCGGTCGGCGATGCGTCGCCGCCGGGTGTCACGGACGTGACGGTCATGTCGTTCTTCCTCATGGTGGTCACAGCCCTTCGGCCAGCGGGCCGAGCGCGAGGGCGGGCAGGAAGGTCAGCGCCACGAGGATCACCGTGACGCCGACGACCATGCCGATGAACAGCGGCCGGTGGGTCGGCAGGGTGCCTTCGGAGGCGGGGGTGGGTGTCTGTCGGGCCAACGAACCGGCCAGCGCGAGCACGAAGATGATCGGCAGGAACCGGCCGAGCAACATGCACAACCCGAGTGCGGTGTTCCACCAGGTGGTGTTGACGGTGATGCCGGCGAAGGCCGAGCCGTTGTTGTTGCTCGCCGACGTGAACGCGTAGAGCACCTCGGACAGGCCGTGCGGGCCGACGTTGAGCGCGGTCGAGTTGTTTCCCGTAGCGAACGCGGCAGCGGTGCCGACCAGTACCAGCATCGGCGTGATCAGGAAGTACAGCGAAGCGAACTTGATCTCGCGGGAGCCGATCTTCTTGCCCAGGTACTCCGGGGTGCGGCCGACCATCAGGCCGGCCACGAAGACGGTGATCACGGCGAGGATCAGCAGCCCGTAGAGCCCGGCGCCGACGCCGCCCGGGGCAACCTCGCCGAGCATCATGTTGACCAGCGGCATCATTCCGCCGAGCGCGGTGTACGAGTCGTGGAAGGAGTTCACCGCACCGGTCGAGGTGAGCGTGGTGGCGGCGGCGAAGGTCGCCGAGTTCGACACGTCGAACCGGACCTCCTTGCCTTCGAGGGCCGCGCCGACGGCCTGCGGGACGGTGCCGTTGCCGGTCAACTCGAAGACATTGGTCAGGGTGATGCTGGCCAGCGCGAGGGTCGCCATGACCGCGGCGATGGCGTAGCCCTGCCGGTTCTGGCCGACCACCCGGCCGAAGACCCGGGGCAGGCTGAACGGGATCAGCAGGATCAGGAAGATCTCGATCCAGTTCGTCCACGCCGTCGGGTTCTCGAACGGGTGGGAACTGTTGGCGTTGTAGAAGCCGCCACCGTTCGTGCCCAGTTCCTTGATCACTTCCTGGCTGGCCACCGGCCCGCCGGTGATCGTCTGCGTGCCGCCGGTCAGGGTGGTCACCTCGGTGCCGCCGGAGAGGTTCTGCACCACGCCGCCGGCCATCAGGGCGAGCGCGCCGAGCACCGCGACAGGCAGCAGGATCCGCAGCACGATCCGCGTCAGGTCCACCCAGAAGTTGCCCAACTCGCCGGTGCGGCTGCGGGCGAAGCCCCGGACCAGCGCCACCGCGACCGCGATTCCGACGGCCGCCGAGACGAAGTTCTGCACCGCCAGCCCGGCCATCTGCACCAGGTGGCCCATGGTCGACTCGCCCGAGTACCACTGCCAGTTCGTGTTGGTCACGAACGACACCGCCGTGTTCCACGCCCCGTGCGGCACCACCGGGTCGAAACCCAGGGACAGCCAGAGGTGGTTCTGGAGACGCTGGAACGCGTACAGGAACAGGATCGACACGGCGGAGAAGGCCAGCACGGAGCGGGCGTACACCCCCCAGGACTGCTCGGCTGCCGGGTTCACCCCGACCAGCCGGTAGATCCCGCGCTCGACGCGGGACTGCCGCTGCCCCGAGACCACCCGGAACATGTAGTCGCCGAATGGCTTGTAGACGGCGATCAGGGCCGCCACCAGGGACAGGACGAAGATGACGCCCGCTGTTGTCATGGTCATCAGAACCGCTCCGGGAACAGCAGGGCGACCACCAGGAACACGGCCAGGCCGATCGCCAGCACCAGGCCCACGGCGTTGACGGCGCTCACAGCTTTTCCACCGCCCGCACCACCAGGGCGAGCGCCACGAACAGCGCCACCGTCAACACCACGAACACCACGTCAGACACTGCTGACTCCCCTTACCGAAATGAGTTCGCCACGACCGCCAGCCGGCCGCGCCGGGCAATCAAAGCGCCTCAAGCTGCCGCCGGACAGGGGCGTTAACGCAACCATGACGCCGCCCGCCGTATTCTTGACGCCTTTTTGACGCCGCAGCGCTGATCAGGTGAAACGGGTCACCGGTGGCGCCGGGCGAGGAGGCCGGCACCGCCGGCGGTGGGTCGCCGCGCAGCATCGCTCCCGCCGCCCCAGGAGGGCAGGATCGGCGGCAGGTCCGACAGCAGCGCCGACGAGCCGCGCGGCGAACCAGCGCTGATCCCGTCGTCGGCGTGGTGCCGCCCGTACTGGTCGGGCAGATCACCCCAGCCGCGATCGGGCCGTGGCAGCTGCGACGACCCCGGCACTTCCACGGAGGCGTCCGGGCGGTGGACGGTGCACAGGTGTGTCCAGTCCTCGCCCAGGTCGAACACGTACGCGAAGGCCGTGCCGACCGCCAGGACGTCGAGCCGGCTGGACCGGCCGTCGCGGGTGCCGGGAAACGCCGGCCCGTCGCGCCACGTCGACCAGCTCACGTCCACGTCGTCGGGCAGCACGAACATGCGCAGATGGGCGAGGTCCCAGCGACCGAAGGCGACATCGATCGCCTCCGCCAGTTCGGCGAAGGTGTGCCCGCGATGCGCCGTGAAGACGCGGCCGGGGCGCGGCCACCAGTCCCGGCCACGCCCGGTCACCAGTTCCACGCAGATCGACAAGGATTCGGCCGCCCCTACCGTCGGCGGCGAAGAGCAGTCCGTACCGCGGTCCGTTGCGTCGAGTGCGGTGACCCGCCGGTCATACCCCACGAGAACCACCGAATGAGGTGTCCGGCGGCGATACCACCAGGTCGGAGCCGTCGTTGACCGGCCGCAAGCCCAGCCTTGGGTCCGGCTCCTCGCCGGTGGACTGCGGTGTGGACCGTATGACCCGGTAGCCGGTCCCGAGCGCGCTGGCGAAGCCGATCAACACGGTGTACGACCAGGCGTCAGCGTCGCCGGTCAGCTCACCAAACCGGTTGGCCAGAAACCCGACGAATATGGCCATCCCCAGCCCGGTGACTGCCGCCACCGCACGCAGGTCCGCCACCACCGCCGCGAAGACACCCGCCGCGAGGGCTATGACGAGCACCCGTCCCGGCAGCTCTGCCGGCGGGAACACCGTCGCCAACAGCGCCGCAGCGATCATCACCGCCCCACCGACCGCGACACTGATGCCGGCCGGTGTCGGCTGACGGCCCGTTGGGGCCCACAAATTCGTATCAACAGTCACCACACGTCTCCCACCACGACGAAGGCCCGCGTCTCAAGCCCTCGTCGCCTATGGCAACCCCGCCGGATGACCACCGTCGACGGTTTTCACACACCCGCTACGACAACGGCCAAATTTTTGACGCGGCCCTAACGGCGACGGCCCTCCCTCGTCCAGACGGCAGGTGGTTGTCGCGGCGTGAAGGCAGGGGCATTCGCCAGTGGACCACAGCAGGTAGGGGCTGAACGCGGTCGCCTCCGATGCCTGTGGGTGTTCCCCTCGGGGATCGTCTCCCGGGGCAAACCAGCATGACTCGCCCCTGCCCGGGCCTCCTCTGACGCAGCGAATGAGCGCTGGGGTGGTGGAACACATCCGCTCGTGGATGCGGCAAGCTCCGGCGTTGCGCCGAGATGAGCGGGAGGTCGTGGATCTCTACCCGCCGCCTACCACGGTGTCGGCGCCGCACGATCACCGGATCGGCCGTCCCATCGATCAAGCTTCCAGGGCGTGCTACAGCGCTGGGTTACCTCTGGGCCTTCCACCGGTCGATGAGGGCCGGCAGTTCCCGCCACAGGTAGTCGTAGAAGTCCCGCATCTCACCGAGACGGCCGCCAGCGACGCTGTCTTCGCCAGTGGCCGCGATGCCCTGCTCAGCAGCCTCTCGCATCACCTTCACCAGCTGGTTCTGCTCCGACATCAGGGTCGCCCAGGCGCCTTCGCGGAAGCGGAAGTGCTCCCGGCGGCTGCCAGGGGCGGGCACCTTCTCGATCAGTCCGACCGAGGTGAGCGACTTCAGCGCCGTCGAGACGCTGCCCGAGCTGATGATGAGCAACTCGGCGATCTCGCCCGCGGTCAGGGTGTCCTGCTCGGTGAAGAGCAGCGCCGCCAACACCCGCGCGGTCATCCGTTGCATCCCCCCCTGGGTCAGGGCCAGGGCAAGGTGCTCCGCCGGATCGCTCAACGCTGACACCCGGGTCCTCCTGTCACAGATCTTGACGAAATCCTAACAGCTCCGAGCCTTCAGAAATCTCTGAAAACTCGATAATGTCTCCGCCATGGAAGACGTGATTCGGCTGGAGAAGCTGACCAAGACGTACGGGGCCCGCCGAGGGCTGGTCGAGCTGGACCTGGCGGTGACCGAAGGTGAGGTGTTCGGCTACCTCGGCCCGAACGGCGCCGGGAAGTCCACCACCATCCGGCTGCTACTGGATCTCATCCGCCCCACGAGCGGCCGGGCCCGGCTGTTCGGCCGTGACCCGCGCGAGCACGCCGTCGCACTGCACCGCCGGATCGGCTACCTCGCCGGTGAGTTCGTGGTCGACCCCCGCCAGCGGGTCGGCGAGTGCCTGTCCTTCCTGGCCGACCTGCGGGGCGGGGTACCCCGGACGCGGATCGAGGAACTGGCCGCCCGTCTCGATCTCGACCTGTCCGTCCGGATCAGGGCGCTGTCCAAGGGCAACCGGCAGAAGGTCGGCCTGGTCCAGGCGTTCATGCACCGACCCGACCTGCTGATCCTCGACGAGCCGACCTCCGGGCTCGACCCGCTCGTCCAACAGACCTTCCTCGACCTGGTCCGCGAGGCCAGGGCCGCCGGACAGACCGTCTTCATGTCGTCGCACATCATGACCGAGGTCGAAGCCGTCGCCGACCGGGTCGGGATCATCCGCGAGGGCCGGCTCGTCGCCCTCGACACCGTCGCCCAACTCCGCGACCACGCCCGACACCGGTTCCAAATCACCTTCACCGGCCCGATCGACCAGGCCGCCCTCGCCACGCTCCCCGGCATCTCGGACCTGACCGTCGACGGCCCGACCGCCCGTCTCACCCTGGCCACCGACCCGAACGAGCTGATCGCGGTCCTCGCCCGACACCGGGTCGCCAGCCTGCGGGCCAGCGAACCCGACCTCGAAGAACTCTTCTTCACCTACTACCAGACCACCGAGGTCGCCAAGGAGACCAGCCGTGCCTGACGTCCTGACCAAGACCCTCTGGGACTCCCGCCGCAGCCTCACCGGCTTCGCCGTCGGCACGGCACTGGTCGGCACCATGTACGCCGGCTTCTATCCCCAGGTCGCCGACGGGGCGATGGGCCAGGCCGTCGAGGGCTTCTCCCCCGCCCTGCGCGAAGCCCTCAACATGGACGACATCGCCAGCGCCGCCGGCTACCTGGGTTCAAGTGTCTTCGGCATCATCGTGCCCCTGATCGCCGTCATCTACGGCATCGCCACCGGCACCCGGGCCATCGCCGGCGACGAGGAGGCCGGCTACCTCGACCTGCTCCTCGCCCACCCGGTCAGCCGGACACGGCTGCTGCTGTGCCGCTGCGCCGCGCTCGCGATCGGCTCCTGCACCCTCGCCGGCCTCGTCCTGCTCGCCATGCTCGCCGTCCGTCCCAGCGCCCACCTCGAAACAGTCAGCATCGGCCAGTTCGCCGCCCAGTCCGTGGCGCTGGCACTGCTGTGCACCCTCTTCGGCGCCATCGCAATCACCATCGGCGCCGCCACCGGCAGCCGCGCCGCAGCACTCGCCGGCAGCGCCGCGATCGGCGTCCTCGCCTACGCCGCCAACACCTTCGCCAGCCAGATCGGCGCCGACGGCCTCCGCCACCTCTCCCCGTTCCACTACTACATCGGCAACGAGCCGCTACGTAACGGCTTCCAGTGGGCCGACCTCGGCATCCTCGCCGCAACCATCGGCGTACTCGTCGTCCTCGCCACCGCCGCCTTCAACCGTCGCGACCTGACCAGCTGAACGCCAGCCCGTCCCCGCCGACCGATTCCCTGAGCGGGACGAGAGCGGTCGAAGTCCAGCACGTGGGCCCAGTTGCCGACCCGCCCACCTTCATCCGGTCGGGTCGGCACCGCCGTCAGCAAGCCGCCAGGTTCCAGCTGCTGGCCGCCGCAGGTTCGTCGTTCCAGGTCGGCGCCGTCTTTGTCGCCTCCTTTGCAGGAGCCGTATGGCAACGCCCGGTCGCGCCAATAACCATCTGTTCGGCTGCGCAGCTACGACTGTCAGCGCACCTGCCCGTCGAGGACCGCGACAGCGACGCCTACGGCGATCTGACGCTGACGAGGCGACGACCAGCGGCGTCAATCGCCCGCGTCTACCTGACACACGCTTCCTAACCGGTGGCCTCCGGGCGTACGCTCCGCTGAGGAGCGCCGGGAAGTCTGGTCGGCAGTCGTCATGTCACGTCGACCGAAGAGGGCTCCCATGGATGCGTTCGCTGTTCACACCGAAGGTCTCACCAAACGGTACGGGCGGCTCCTCGCGCTCGACGCGCTCGACCTCGCCGTGCCCGCCGGGTCGGTGTTCGGGTTCCTCGGCCCGAACGGTGCCGGCAAGTCGACCACCATCCGCCTGCTGCTCGGCATGGCCCGACCGACCGCGGGGCACGCCCGGATCTTCGACACCGACGCCCAGGACGTACGCACCGCACACCGGTCGTTGGCGTACGTGCCCGCCGACGTGGCGTTGTGGCCGCAGCTGACCGGTGCCGAGACCTTGGAGCTGCTGGGTCGCACCGGTCCCGGTGTGGACCGGGGCTACCGTGACGAGTTGGTCGAGCGGTTCGCGCTGGACGTGTCGAAACCCGGCCGGACGTACTCGACCGGGAACCGGCAGAAGGTGGCGCTGGTGGCGGCCTTCGCCACCCGCGCCCCCCTGCTGGTCTTCGACGAGCCGACCAGCGGCCTGGACCCGTTGATGGAACGGGAGTTCCAACAGGCGGTGGCGCAGGCCCGCGAGCGGGGGCAGACGGTGTTCCTCAGCTCCCACCAACTCGCCGAGGTCGAAGCCGTGTGCGACCGGGTCGCGATCCTCCGCGCCGGCAAGCTCGTGGAGATCGCCGACGTCGCGGACCTCCGACGGCTGCACCGCGGCCAGGTCGAGGTCACCTTCGCCGGCACCGCACCCGGGCTGGACGAGGTGCCGGGTGTCGAGGCGGTGGAACGGGTCGGGCCCGCGCGGCTACGGTTCGCCCTCACCGGCCCGCCCGCGCCGGCCCTGCGGGCACTGGCCACAGCGGACGTGACCTCGCTGACGATCCACGAGCCGACACTCGAGGAGATCTTCCTCGACTACTACAACGAGGTGTCCCGGTGACCGCCGTCGACGCCCGGGCCCCGCAGGCCGCCCGGGCAGCCGGGGACGCCAACGCGAGGAACGCGGTGACCTGGCTGGCTGTCCGCCAGATGCGGCGCGGAGCGCTCATCGTCATCGTCCTCGTCAGCGGCATGTCGGCGATGGTCGCCACCACCTACGCCAGCACCGTCGGCGACGCCATGGACGCCGACGCCCTCGCCGCACTGGCCGAGAACCCGGCGATCCGTACCCTGTTCGGTCAGCCGGTCGCCCTCGACTCCGCCGGCGGCTTCACCGTGTGGCGCACCGGCACCATCCTCGCCGTCCTGGTCGGGGTCTGGGCGCTGCTCACCGCCACCCGGATCACCCGCGGCGCCGAAGACGCCGGCCACTGGGACCTGCTGCTGGCCGGCAAGGTCCCCCTGTCCAGCATCGTGATGCGCCACGCCACCGTGATCGTCACCGCCGCGCTGCTCGTCGGGTTCGCCACCGCGACCGCCCTCACCGCCGCCGGCACCCCACCTGCTGGCGCCGTCCTGCACGGCGCCGGTCTCGCGCTGATCGGCGTGTTCTTCGCCGCGGCCGGAACCCTCGCGGCACAGGCCTTCCCGAACCGCGCCGCCGCGAGCGGCGCCACCGTCGCGCTGCTCGGCGTCGGGCTGCTCCTGCGCATGATCGGTGACGGTGTCGACGCACTCGGGTGGCTGCGCTGGCTGTCCCCGTTCGGCCTCACCGCGCTCTCCCGGCCGTACCACGACAACCGGATCCTCCCGCTGGTCGTGCTGGCCCTGGCCGCTTCCGCCGTACTCGCCATCATTCCCGCGGCGGCCGCGAGCCGCGACGTGCGGGGCGGCTGGCTCGCACCACGCACCAGCCGCGCGCCACGGCTGCGGCTGCTCGGCTCGATCCCCGCGTTCGCTCTGCGGCGCCTGCTACGCCCGCTCGCCGGCTGGACCGCCGGTGTCGGCGCCTACTTCCTGCTCATCGGGCTGCTCGCGGTATCCATGACCGACTTCCTCGCCGACAACCCGCGGTTCGCCGACCTCGCCGCGCAGGCCGGGTTCGCCGGACTCGGCTCGGTCGAGGGCTACGTGGCGGCCATGTACGCGCTGCTCGCCATCCCGGCCGGGATCTTCACCGCCGTCCACGTCGCCACCATCGCCACCGCCGAAGCCGACCGCCGGCTCACCCTCATCTACACCGGACCCGTCACCCGGCTCCGACTCCTCACCGCCGAAGCCGTCACCGCCGCCACCGGTGCCGCGGCACTCGCCACCACGGCCGGGCTGGCCACGTGGATCGGAGCGACAGCAGTAGGCGCACCCCTGCACCTCGCAGCGGCACTCGCGGGCGCGGCGAACGTCCTACCGATAGCGGCGCTCAGTCTCGGGGCCGCGATCTTCGCGCTCGGCTGGCTGCCCCGCGCCGTCGCGCTCGTCGGCGCCCTACCCGCTGCAGGCGGTTTCCTCCTCCAGGTCGTCGCCGACAGCACCGACGCCCCCCACTGGATCGGCGCGCTGTCCCCCTTCACACACCTCGCCCCAGTGCTCGACACCGCACCCAACTGGCCCGGAGTCATCGGCATGCTCACCGCTGCCACCGCACTCGCCGTCCTTGGCGCCACCGGATACCAGCACCGCGACCTGCGCACCTGAACTGCCACCTCACGACCGACCCCGCCCTGTGACGACGACGGCGGCGTGGTGGCTGATCAGGCCGGCGCTGGAGCCCCGGTATTCGAAATACCGGTGTGCCGGGCACGGTCGATCCAGGCGTCGACCTGTTGTCCGGGGCCATGGTGGCGGACTGGAACGGGCAGCGCTGCTCGCCGGTGTTCGCCGGTCAGCCGTCTGCGGTGAAGAGTCCCTGGATTCCCACGACCATCGCGATGAGGCCGAACACCGCGAGCAGCAGGTGGGCGCCGGTCGGCGCCTCCGACCGTTCGCCGCGCGGTGCCGACCGCCCGGTCAGCCGGTTCCACAGCAGGGCGAGTCCGATGCCGATTCCCACCACCTCGAAGTGGAACACCCGGGGACCGGATATCAGGTGGACGATGAGGTAGTAGCCGCCGGTCACGAGCGCGACGATGCCGACCACCCAGGCGATCGGGTGTCCCCGGTCGGCGAGGCGGCTCAGGTCGCCGCCGATTCGCGGTATCAGCCGCAACAGCCCCACAGCGAGCAGGAAGCCGCCGACGATGTTGGCGAGGTCGAGCAGTAACGCCATGATCACTAGCAGCCTCCCATGGTCGGACCTGTGCCGCCGCGCTGTACCCGCAGCCACGATCGACCAAACGGGCGAGTGCGGCGGGCCTTTCGCGGTTACCTGCCGCCGGCCTGCGGTCGGCTGAACGGTGCGGTCAGGGCCTACAGTGGTCGTGTCCGAACGAACACTGGCGGTGACGGGGAGGGCATGTGCGTCCCGAGTCGGACCGATCTTTGCTTGTCGATCTCGCCAGGCCCCTGGTCGAACAGTTCTCACCCGCCGAGACGGAGCTGTTCCCGCTGCTGAGCGAGGCACACTTTGCCGACCCCCGCGCATACGGCCGTTCGGGATCCCGGCGTTCGGATCCGCTCGGGTTCGGGTTGCCCGAGGTGCTGGTCCTGCTGACCCCGGTGGCGCTGGCGGCGATGACCGAGGTCGTGCGTTACGTGGTGGAGCGGGGGATGCGCAGGGGGCAGCAGGTGACGGCGGTCGCGCTGCGCCGCGTCTTCCGGGACGAACCGCCGGCGGTGGACGCGCCGCCGATCGAGCTGACCTCGGCTGAGTGGGCCGAGGTACGGCGGATCGTCGAGCGGGTCGCCGTGCGCGGGGGCGTCGAGCCGGCGCGTGCTGCCCTGATCGCCGATGCCGTGGTGGGACAGGGGCGACTCGCCGACGAGCCCCGTTGACCCGCGTGGCGTCCATGACCGCCCGCCGGGTGGCGCCGGGGGCGCCGGCTGCCTATTTCGCGCTGCTGGTGGGCGCGGTCTTCGCCACCGCCCTGCTCGTCTTCTTCGCCATCGACCTGCAGATGCCCGGCCGGGAGGCGTCTCTGCACTCGGGGCTGACCAACTGCGCCACCGCCTTCGACGCGGAGGTCGCCCGGCTGGCCGCCGAGGGCGGCGCTGACGATGTCGCCCGGCGCGACGCGGCACAGGCCAGCTACCGGTCCTGTCTCCGGCCAGCCCTGCTCAGGACCATCGTCGTAACGGGTGTCGGGGTCGGGGCGCTGGCCCTGGTGGCCGTCGTCATGTATGTCGCCCACCCGTGGTGGATCATCCGGCGGAACCGGTCGAGGGTGCTCGACCCGGGTTGGGTTCCCGGCCTGGGTCGGGAACTGGCGAGGCTCGAACGGGCGACGGGACTGGCCCGGGCGCCGCAGTGGTGGTTCGCGCCGCGGCGGGGCACTCCGAGCGGTCAAGCGTTCGGCCTGCCAGGTCGACGACGCATTCAGCTGGACGCGGGTCTGCTGGTGCTGCGCGCCACCGAACCGTCGGTCTTCCGGGCCGTGGTGGCGCACGAGCTGGCGCACCTGCGCAACCGGGATGTCGACGTCACCTACCTGACGATCGCGGTGTGGCGGGCGTTCCTGCTCGTGGCCGTGCTGCCGCCGATGGTGCTGGTGCTGCATCCGAGCCTTCTCGTCGCCCCGACGGCGTGGTCCTGGCGGGCCACCTTGGCCGGGGTGACCGGCAACGTCCGCCTGCTCGGCTCGCTGCTCGTCCTCACCTGTCTCGTCTACCTGCTGCGCAACGCCGTGCTGCGCGCCCGGGAGATCGACGCCGACGCCCTGGCCGCACACGTCGACGGGCCCGGCGGCGCGCTGCTCAAGACGCTCTCGCGGCTGCCGGCGCCGCGCGGACCGCTCGCCCGGTGGGGCACCCATCCGTCACCGGAGAAGCGCGTCCGCGCGCTGCGCGATGTCGTCGGCGTCGGCATGCCAACCCACTGGAACATGGTCGCCGCCGGTCTACCCGCGGGCATTCTGACGGCGAACACGACACTGGCGGCGGGTGTCGGCCTCGGGCTGGACCCGCTGCTCGGCACCGCCCTACTCGGTGCGGCCGTCGGCCCGTGGCTGGGCGTGCTTCTCGCGCTCGGCGTCTGGCGGGCGGCACGGACAGCGATGGTGGCGCCCGTGGCGGCGTACCGGATCCCGTTCTGGCTCACCGCTCCGCTGGTCCTCGTCGGGGCATACCTGGCCGGGATGCAGGTGTCGCTGCGCGGCGTGACCGGTCAACCCGGCTCGGTCGGCACGTCCGGCCCGGCCTCCACGACGGTCGCCGCGTTGGTGCTCGCCCTGGCGGCGGTGGTGCTCGCCGCCTGGACCGACTCGATCGCCCGGGCCGTCGCGGCGGGCGACGGCTCCCGCGCAGCCGCCCGACAGACACCCCCAGCGGTCCTGGGCGCCGCCGCTCTGACCGGCGCTGTCGGGGTGGCGGTCTGGCTACCGTACAGCCTCATCCCGTTCGGATTCGCGCTCGCCCCGGGGCCGGCCCCGGCCGACGGTGGCGGCTGGTACGCGGTGACCGCGAGGCTGAGCACAGCCGACCTCGGGCCTGCGCACCATTTCGTCGCCAACGTGCTCACCCTGCCGACCCTGACCGCGCTCTGGCTGGTCCCTGCGGTCCTTCTCCACCGCGTCGCCCCGACGACGGGGTGGCTCCGGGCCGCCCTCGTCGGGCTCGGCGGCGGAGTCCTGGCCGGGCTGGTGGGTGCCCTGCTTCCCGTGGCGGCTCGGGTAATGATCTCGGCCGACGTGCGCCGGGCCGTCCCCGCAAGCTCCGAGATCTCGTTCAGCACCGTCCTCGACAACACCACCATCGCCGTGGGCTCGCTGCTCGTGGCGGTCGTGATGGCCGTGGTGGTGGCCGGCCCGGGATCGCAGCGGCCGGCCCGGGCACTACTGGCCGCGAACGTGACAGCCCTGGTCGCCACCGCCGCCATCTGGTGGGTGGCGGGCCCGGTGCGCTGCCTGACCGGGGTGGGGCTGTGCCGCCCGGGGCTGGACCTCAACGGCATGGCGCTGACCGCGCACTGGACCCTGGTACAGGGATTGTTCGTCGCGGTTCCGCTGGTGCTGGCCGTCACCGCTCGCGGTGCCCGACGCCCGAGCCGTCACGGCGTTGCCGTCGCGCTGAGCCCGGTGGCGACAGCCTCGGCCGTCACCGGCCTCGCGTTACTGATCGCGGTGACCGCGGCGCTGGTGTGGGGAATGTGGGAGCCGGCCTACGGGACCTGGCTTCGCGGTGGTCTGCGCTGATCACGAACCGTCACCCCCCGGACAGGGTCGCTGGTCAGCGAGTGTCGAATTCTCCCACCGGCGTTCAACCCGCGCGGCCCGGTCCCGGCCGTGGTCGCCGTCACCGTGTCGGTGCGGCGTCGTAGAAGGCCCGCTATGATCGCTGCGATCTGTGGAGCGCCGGGAAGTCTGGTCGGCACCGTGACGAACCGTTCCCACCGGAGGCCTCCGTGCTGCTGCTCTGCTTCGCCGTCGTCCTGCTGGCTGCCGTGCTGGTGTCGGCGCTGGCCCACCGGACGATCCTCTCCACGGCGGCTCTGTTCCTGGTGGCCGGGTTCGTCCTGGGTGAGGACACCACCGGCGTGCTGCACCTGCGGGCCGACTCACCGATCGTGGCCCAACTCGCGGAACTCGCGTTGTTCGCCGTGCTGTTCACCGACGGCATGCGGGTCGGCTGGGCCGACCTGCGCTCGGCCTGGCGGCTACCGGGACGGGCACTCGGCTGGGGCCTGCCGCTGACCCTGCTGATCACCGCGGCGCTGGCGCACTACGTCGCCGGGCTGGACTGGCCCGAAGCCCTCCTGATCGGCGCGATCCTCGCTCCGACCGACCCGGTGTTCGCCGCCGCGCTGGTCGGCAACGACAAGGTCCCCGCCCGGTTACGGCACCTGCTCAACGTCGAGTCCGGGGTCAACGACGGCCTGGCGCTGCCGTTCGTGGTGCTGCTGCTCGCCGTGGCCGCCGGTTCCGACGACCTGCATCTCGGTGAGCTCACCACGGAACTGGCGCTCGGACTGCTGATCGGTGTGCTGGTGCCGCTGGCGGCGATCGCGCTGGAACGAACCCGTTGGTTCGCCGCCTCGGCCGCCTACGCCCCCCTCAACGGGGTCGCGATCGGGCTGCTGGTGCTGGCGTTGGGCAAGGCCACCCACGGCAACCTCTTCCTGGCCGCGTTCGCCGCCGGGATCACCGTGGCCACCTTCGGACCTCGACAGCGGGCCACCTTCGAACATTTCGGGGAGAACGTCGCCGAACTGCTGAAGCTCGCCGCGCTCCTGGTGTTCGGGGCGCTGATCTCGGTGAAGTTCCTCGGCGAGATCTCCTGGACCGGATGGGTGTTCGCGGTACTCGCGATCGTGGTGGCCCGGCCGGTCGCCCTGGGGATATCGTTCCTCCGCTCGGGGCTCGGCCTACGCGAGCAGGCTGCCGCGATGTGGTTCGGCCCCAAGGGCTTCGCATCAGTGGTCTACGGGCTGCTCGTCCTGGAATCCGGCATCGCCGCCGCAGACGAGGTGTTCCACCTCGTGGCACTGACGATCGTCATCTCGATCATGGCGCACTCATCGACCGACGTCCTCGTCGCCCGAGCCTTCGACGAAGGCCGAGAAACCCCGAACTGGCACGGCGCACTACGACGCGCACGGCGGCGCGGTCGCGACAGCACCTCCGAAGCAGCTCTACCTCTCTCCGACCAACCCGGTGACGAACGGGACCAGGGCGCCCCGCCGAACGGCTGATCCCGGTTCTCCTCGACCATCCTCCGGCCGTCGTACCAGCATTCTCTCCGTGGCCGCTGCCACCCAGCCGGTCGCGTCCGCCGGGCTGCGATTCGTCATGCGACTGTCACGGGGCCGCGCGATGGTCGCCAAGCCCCTCTGGCACGGTGACAGGTCACCGGGCCACGAGGGGAAGGATGCGATCGTGACGGGACCACTGACACCTGCGTCGTACGCGCTGCCGCTGGTGGAGGTACGCCTCACTCAGCTCGACCTGGCCTGCCTGCCGGAAACCGGAGCCGTGTTCGACCGGCTGTTGGCCCTGCGCCCCGAGCAGGTCGTGGTCGACCTGGCAGGGTGCCGATACATCGATGCCGCCGCCATCGGCCTGCTGCTCGACGTGCACCGACGCCTGACCTCCACCAACGGGGTCCTCGTCGTGCGTAACCCGAACCACCGCATCCAGCGTATCCTGCACCATACCCGCCTGACGCAGGTCCTCCCGATCGTCGGCGAAAGCCCGCCGGCTACGCGCGACCCGGCGCCAGAGAACGAGCCGCGGACAGCGGCGCCGGCGCTGGTCGCCCTGGGCAGAGCCCGTGTCAAGCACGCGGGTCCGGCCAGGCTCTGAAGGTTCCACCGCCGACTGCCGCGCTCGAAGAGTGGGCAGTCGGCGGTGATGACCGACGACCGCCGCGGTGTCCTACCGCTGGGGCCGGCGGGATCGCCCGAGGCTCAGAGAACGCCGCCGATACGGCCACGCCAGCCGCTAAGCACGTCGCCTGGGTCGGTGTCGAGCACCCGTTCCAGCAGCGTGGCGTAGGTGTCCCGGAAGTCGGTGGTGAATTTGAGGTCGCCGTCGTCGAGGTCGGTGAGGCTCGGCGCTTCGCCGTAGATCCCGCCGCGTACCCCGGAGCCGAGCAGCAGCATGTTCGAGGCGGTGCCGTGGTCGGTGCCGTCCGAGGCGTTCGCCCGTACGCGGCGGCCGAACTCGGAGTAGACGACCACCACCACCTTTCGCCCTGCCTCGGTCCGCGCCATCCGGTCCACGAAGCCGCTGACCGCCCGGTCCACCTGCCCGAGCAGGACCTCCTGTAGTTGCTTCTCGTCGGCATGGGTGTCGAAACCGCCCAGGGACACCGAGAAGACCCGGGTCGAGACCTCGGCCTCGACACACTGGGCCACCAGGTCCAGTTGGGCGTCGAGCGGGGTACGGGAGCCACCGGTCGCGGTGGCCGGGGCGGCTTCGCCGTCCGGTTCCTGGTCGGCCGCCGCCTCGGCGTCGCGTACCTCGCGGATCATCTGATCGACGCTGCGCAGGTCGGCGAAGCACGCCGCCGCACGGGCCCGGGCCGGAGTGTCCTCCGGCGCGGCGGCGGCGAGGTCGGCGATCGTGGCCTCCGGCAGCACCCGGGACGCCTTGCGTTCGGTCACCGGCACCGACGCTCCCGCACCGCGCTCCCCGGCCAGCAGCGGCGGCATCGCCGGTTCGAAGGAGACCGCGAGCCGGGGGTCGCCTCCGGCCCGGTCGAGCCAACGCCCGAGCCATCCGGTGTTGCCGGGCCGCTCGGGTTCGGCGGTCTGCCAGATGTCCATCGAGCGGAAGTGACTGCGGTCCGGCTTCGGGTAGCCGACGCCCCGGATCACCGCCAGCCGGCCCTCGCCGTGCAGCCGGTGCAGGCCGGTGAGCGCCGGATTGAGCCCGACCTCGTCGGTCAGCCGCTTGACCTGCTCTGCGGTGTACGCCAGCTCGGGCCGGGCGTCGCGGTAGGCGGGGTCGGCGTACGGGACGACCGTGTTCAGGCCGTCGTTGCCGCCGTAGAGGGTGACCAGCACCAGGGTACGTGCCTGCGGGTCCCGGTCGCCCGAAGTGGCGAGCAGATCGCTGAGGCGGTACCCGGTAGCCCCGGCCGCCAGGCCGCTCGCGCCGACCACCCCACTGGCCACCAGGAAACGCCGTCGGGTCAGGGTGTCCATGCTCTCGTCTCCTCTCGGTCAGCAGACCGCGTACTCGGGGCTGACCAGACCGGCCACGATCAGCTTGCGCGGTTGGTCGGCCAGCGGGGTCAGGGCGGCCCGGGTACGGCCGCTCCAGCCGTCGACCACCAACAGCCGGGCCAGCGCGTCCGGGCGACCGGCAGGTGGCGCGGCCGTCAACCGGGCCAGCACCGCTCGCGCTGCCGCGCCTGCGACCGTGTCGGCCAGGCGCAGCTTGGCCTGCACCGAGGAAGTGGTGAGCCAGGCGGTTCCCGCTGGCCAGCCGCCGACGCTCGGTGGCCGCAGCGGCACCTGGTCCATCGCGCTCAGGCCGGCGAGCAGTCGCTGCTGGACATCCTCGGGCAGGTCCGCGGGCCGTACGCCGAGCTGTCGCAGCGCGCCGACCAGCCACTCGACCGGCTGCTTGACCAGGGTGTCCCGGGTCTGTGCGAAGGCCGGGGCGGTGAAGATCCGGCGCAGCGTGGTCGCCGTGTCCGGGCCGGCCAGGTCGGCCGGCGGCTCCTGCGCTCCGGCGAAACGGAACCAGAGCCGGCCGGCCACGAACCGCGCCGTCTCCGGCCGCCGCGCCAGCAGCATCGCGTACGACGCGGCGTCGAAGTCGGCACGCTGGCCGAGGATCGTCTTCGCGCCGGAATCGTGTCGACGGGGTTCGAACCGGGCCGCCCCGGCACCACGGTCCACCACCCAGCCGGTGAGCGCCCGCGCGCCCTGCTTCACGTCCGCTTCGGTGTAGCCGTTGCCATGGCCGAGGGTGAACAGTTCCATCAGCTCACGGGCCAGGTTCTCGTTGGGCGCCCTACGGGTGTTCCGCTGTCCGTCGAGCCAGAGGATCAACGCCGGATCCCGGACCATCGCGTCCACCAGCGGCGGCAACGGTCCCCGCCCGTGGCGCCGCAGCGTCTCCAGGTGGCGGAGCATCAGGGAGGCGGACCTGACCTTCCGCTCGCTCGTGGCCCAGTGCCCGTGCCAGAAGAAGAGCAGCTTCTCGTCAAGTTGGTTCCCGGCGGTGACCATCCGGTCCAGCCACCAGCGGATCAGCCGCAGCGTCTGCTCCCGGCGCTGCTGGTTGGCCTGCTGACGCTGCTCCCGAGTGGAATCCCGCGTCAGCCGCGCGGCCGGGTCAGAACCAAGGTTCGGCAACGGGATGGCCGTCCCGCCCTGGACGTCGCCGGGCGGCGCCAGCAATCGGTCAAGAGTGCCCGCCACCCCGGCCCGCACCGCGTCGTCCACCTCGTCAGCAGTCGGCCCGAACGTCGCCCGACGCAACAGGTGCGCCACCGCTTCCCGCTCAGTCATGTCAGCCGACACTAGCCGAACCATGTTCGAGACCGGTAAATGCCCGGTACGGGTGCGGTATGAGCCGGGCCTCCCCGCACGAGACGGTCCTGTTCGACCAGCCCTTCCGTGACAACACCCCGAACGGGCTCTATCCCGGTCTCGCCTGAGTCGCTGGGTTCGGATCCGTTCGGCCGCAGCGACAGCGCGCTCGTGACCTGCCGGATACGCCGGGCCGCAGGTGCCGGCGGGTTCAGCGGTGGTGTGCCTAGCGGTCACCGGGGCGGCTCGTGAGGCCGGGCGTGGCAGCCGGCGCACTGACCGCGGCGTCGATCACCTTCCGGTCAAGGCTGACCTGTGCGGTGCCGGTCCCGCCGATCCGGATGTCGTCGTACGCCTTGAGCTGCCGGTCCGCGCCGAAGTAGAGCACCGACATGGCCAGTGGCGTCGGCTCTTCGCCCTCGAGCCCTCGCAGCCCCGCCCCACCAGTGGACCCCTGCACGGCCAGTCGCGTGGTCACCTCACCGGTGGGTGGCAGCGCCGTCACCTCGCGGCGGTGCGTGTGCCCCGCCAGCACGATCGGCGTGACACCGTTGAGCGCAGCGGCGGAAGCCGGGTCGTGCACCAGCGCGATGTCCACGGGCGCGTCCTGGGCCCGGATCGTGGCGGCGAGGCGTTCCCCGGTGCCCTCGACCGTCGTCGGCGGCTCGTCCCAGGGACCGGCGGCCTCGTCCCGTTTGTCGGGAGTGAAGCGGGGATCGGCGATACCCGCGATTCTGAGCCCCGCGACGAGGGTGACGGAGTTGTCGAGCACGACCGCGTTGGGCTGGCTGGCTACGGCGGCAGCGGTGCGGGGCGAATCGTGGTTGCCGCGGATGTATACGTAGGGCACATCGAGCTGACCGATCATGGAGACGTAGTTCGCCTCGGGTTCGCTGCCCCAGTCGGTGATGTCGCCGGTGTCGATCACCGCGTCGATGTCGTACTGCTCGACGACGGTCCTGATCACCGGCCAGGCGGCCGGGTTGAGATGCAGGTCCGAGACGTGCAGCAGTCGAGTGGTGTCCGGGGACGCCTGGTAGATGGGCAGGCTGGACACGCTGGCGTACAGCTTGCCGACGTTACCCACCAGCCGTTGCAGCTGCTCGGCGTACCGGCCGTAGTCGTCGGCAATCCGCTGCGCGTCGCCGATCAACGCGGGTGCGTTGGCCAGCAGCCCCTCGTAGCGCGGCTCCGCCAACGCCTGCGGTCGCAGCGTCGCGGCGGCGGTGCCGAGGGTACCGCCGGTGATCAGCAGCGCCAGCCCGCCGGACCAGGCGACCCGACGGAGCGACCGGAAGGTCACGGCCGCGAGTAGCATCGAGGCCAGGACAGCCACCCCGAGCGTACGCAGCCCGAGGCGCACCAGCGCGTCCCGGAGGTCCTGCGGTGCGCTCTCCCCGGCACGGGCGAGAGCCGCGGGATCGTTGATCAGCGCCTCGGTCCGTCGTTGGTCCAGTGAGTCGAGGCGTACGGTCAGCTGAGCCGGGCCCTCGTGGCTGTCGAGGAAGAGTGATCCCAGGGGTGGCACTGCCACCTCGGTGCCTCCGTCGGTGGCGACGGTCATGTGGAACGCGACCCGGAACGGGCCCACGTCGCTCTCGCCCCGGCCGCCCAGCAGGACACCGACCGTGACGCCTATGGCGGTGACGGCCACGAGCGCGGCCCCGGCCATGAGCCGCCTGACCCATCGCGAGAGCACGAGTCGAGACATACCGGGCCCGATGCCTTTCAGGATCGACATCACGTCGCGGTGGCGCGATCGACGAGCACCGGAGTGTCGGGTCACGGTCGGGATCCGATCTGTAGCTCGGGAGGGGCGGCCGGAAGCGCAGCACCGACTGCGGTGCTGACCGGACACACGCCTTGCGTCTCCGCGGACTTACCCAGAACCTGCATGTATGCAACAATCCCTGCGGCTGCCACGCTACCTGGACGACCGCGGACCGGCCAGGTCCACTCCGAGCTCCGACAGTCCGGCAGGCGCGGAGCTGCGATCACCCTGTCTCCGGCGCGGGCGGACGAACGACGCACCACGACGGTCCATCACGACCTAACACCCCCTGCCCACACGCCCTGGGCCTGGCGATCCCGCCGGTGATCGCGCTGTCGACCGCTGTCACGGCCAAGGGCGGCATCCTGGTCAAGGACCGCCTCGCCCTGGAACGGATGCGCATCGCCGACACCGTGCTGTTCGACAAGACCGGCACCCTGCCCCGCGGCGAACACGTCGTCTCCGGCGTCGCCGCGACCGCCGGCAGCAGCGAGGCCGACGTGTTGGCCGTTGCGGCGGCGGTGGAGGCCGACAGCGAGCACCCCTCGCCCGGGCCATCGTCACCGCCGCCGCTGACCAGAGCGTACGGCGCACCGCGACGGGGTTCCGGTCACTGCCCGGCCGTGGGGTGCGCGCCGAGATCGACCAGGCCAGCGTGGTCGGCGCCCTGGCCCTCGAAGACCAGGTCCGTCCCGAGGCCCGACAGGCCGTCGCCGATTGCGGAGGCAGGGCATCCGCAAGATCGCGATGATCACGGGTGACGCCCGCTCGGTCGCCGAGGCGGTCGCAGCCGATCTCGGCTTCCGCCCGGATGAGGACGGGGTGTTCGCCGAGGTGCTGCCGGCGGACAAGGACGACGCCGTAGCCGAACTGCAGAAGCGCGGACTGCGGGTGGCGATGGTCGGTGACGGCGTCAACGACGCTCCTGCGCCGCGTTCACCCGCGCCCCGCGAGTGCGTGAGGCGTGGCGATCGCAGGATCGGCTGGGATCAGCCGACGGCGGCACGTCACCGTGCTGCTGGCTTGCACTGTCATCGGGCTGGCCGCCATGCGAACCCTCGGCCGCTTCCGGTGGCAGACACCGGTGGAGAGCCTGCACTGGTGCCGCGACACCGCGCATATCGTCGCTGATGGGCTGCCGCGGGGGACTCCGGTGACGTTGGACGGGGATCCCCATCCTGATGGTCGTTGACGCGCCGTGGCCGCCGTTTGCCGGTTCCGGTAGATGGGCAATTCACGGGTCATGACCCCAGCGCTCTGGATCGGTGTGTGTGTCGCCTTGTTGGCGGGAGTCGTCGGCGTGCCGTTGGCCCTCGGGATGTTCCGTAAGCGCGATCGCTGATCCGCCGCCGTCGGTGAAAGGGGCGGAATGAACCGTGCCGTTCACCTGCCGTGATGACTGGCGGCGGTGTGCCACTGCAGTGCTCCTGTCGCAGGGCGGCGCGCAGGAACGCGACGGCCTGGTTGATGGCGGCCTAAGCGGCGCCGGTCCCGGTCAGGGCGTTAAGCATCACGAAATCGTGAATGATCCCCTGGTAGCGGACCGCGGTGACCTGCACGCGGCGCGCAGGTTGTTCGCGGAACGGCGGGCTCTGCACCTCGTCCACGGCCTTGCCGTCGACCCCGCTCCTGCCCGATGGTGGCGAAGAACGCCGGGTTCGCCGTCTCCACCAGGTGCGCCGGCCCCGCCAGCGACGCGAAGACAGCGATGGGCTGCCCGAACAGCGCCCGCAGATCCTCCTCCCCCGCGTGCTCGGCGACCGCCGGATCCACCCCGGTACGCCGGTGGTCCGGTACCGCTGTCATCGCGGGTTCGGTGGGCAGCTTGTAGTACCGCCGTCCGGCGGCTGGTTGCCCAGCACGCCGTGGTTGTGGGCGTACTGCCCGGTCAGGAACGTGCTGCGGGACGGGCAGCACAGGGGATAGGACACCACACTGTTGTCGAAGGTGGTGCCCGCAGTGGCGAGCAGCGACCGCACCTTGGGCGGTACGGCAGGGCGGACACGTTCATGCCGTCGACCATGATGACGACGACGTTGGGCTTGGCCGTGGCGACGCCGACCGACGTGCTCGCGGCGCTGGTCGACGCCCGGGCGGTGCTGGTCACCGCCGTCGTGGCGATGCCGACCAGGGCGAGCAGGGCGGCGATACGGCGGTGGCGGCGGGCACCTGTGGACAGGGAACTCCTTCTGGGCGCAGGGCGACGTCGTTCGCGGGCCCGCGTCGACGGGCCGGGCGACCGTGCCGGGAGGGGGATTACGGCGTCGGAGCAGCCGGTGTCGGGTGCTCAGCCGATGCGACAGCGGGCAACACCGACCCGCATCAGATCCACGTGTAGCCGCCTCGTGAGGACGGATCCGCTTCGCATGCCACTGAGTAGAGCATCGAAAGTCGCCCATGGCAGTATCCCACTCACTTGGTAGGAATAGCGGGCCTCGGATCCGCGGTTCCGGACGTCGCGGGCCCGGTCCGGCCGGCTTCGTCGCGGCGTCCGGCGCCGATCGAGCACCCGATCGCCAACCGGCTCAGGTCGCGGTGTCGCCGTGGCGTCTGATCCATCCGAGTACGGCGGTGGCGGCGCGTTCGGGTTGCTCGAGGTGCGGAAAGTGGCCGGTTCGTTCCCATACCTCGGCCTTGTAGTCGTCGGTGAACAGGGCGCCCTGGCCGTCGGCGAGGTGCGGTAGCGCGCATCCGTCGTCCGCCCCGGTCACATAGAAGGTGGGCACGGCGATCGGGTCCTCGGGTACGGCGAATCCGCCGGCCCGGTACATCGCCACGGGCGCGGGCATGCTCGCGGCGAGGGTGCGCTTGACGTGGGCGAGGTGTGCCGCAGACGGGGTGAAGCCGCGGGCCCAGCGTCGCCAGAGTCGGTCGATGTAGGCGAAGTCATCGCGGGCCACGCGCCGGTCGGCGTAGGTGGCGAACTGGAAGAAGACGATGTAGCGGCTGGCCCACAGCTGTCGCGGGGAGCGTCGGGCGTTGCGTCGGGCGTACGCCGGGTGCGCGCCGGCGAACAGCACCGCGGAGGCGATCCGCCGGGGTGCGCGGGCCAAGGCCGGGTAGGCGAGTTGTGCCCCGAAGTCGTGGCCGACGAAGTGGACCGGGCGGTCGGGCGACAGCTTGTCGATGACGGCGAGTAGGTCCGCGGCGAGGACGTCGAGATCCAGCGGACCCTCAAGTGTGGAGGGTGCGTAGCCGCGAAGGTTGACCGCCGTGACGCGGTAACCGGCGGAGGCGAGGCTGCCCGCCAGGGCGTCGTAGGTCGACGCGTCGTCGGGGAAGCCGTGCAGGCAGACGACCTGTGGGCCGTCGTGGCCGAACCGACGTACCCCGAACGCACCTCGGGGAGTCTCCAACTGGTCGAACTCGGTCATGCCACCATCCTTCCCTCAGCCGTGGGCGTCCGCGTCCTTATCCCGCCGCTCACCCCGGCTCGAGCGTCGGGCGCACCGGCGCCGATCCGGCGACCTCGGACCAGGGCAGCCGTCCGGACCGGCGCAGGCGGGTGGCCAGAGTCTCGCCGTCGACGAACTCCATGACCAGGAAGGGCGCTGGTCGCCTACCCAGGCGCCGCTGCTCGCCGTAGTCGTACACGCCGGCGACATGGGGTTGTCGAGCCCCGCCGCGGCGAGCGCCTCACCGCGCAGCCGCCCCCGCGCCGCCGGGTCGTCCAGTAACTCCCCGGAGAGCATCTTCACGGCGACCGTACGCTTAACCGCAGCTCGAAAGCGCGCCAGAACACCGCCATGCCACCCTGCCCGACCGGTTCGTCGAGCCGGTAGCGCTGGTGCAGGAGTCGCATGGTGATCGTCGCCCGGCGTCGGCGCGGTCGTGGCTAGCTTTCGTTCCGGTCGCGCCGATGTTTCCGTCGACGCAGGGCGTTACCCGGCGCCGGTGATCCAAACTCCTGCTCAGTCGCACTCTCGCCAGCAGCGGGGATCGTCACACAACCGTCATGGGTTCGCGGTGGTGCCGTCACATGCCGGGGAAGTTCTTCGACAGGCGACACGACGGAGAGGAGGTTCGACGATGGGTGGATGGCACGACCGGATGCGTCCGACGCTGACGGTCCTCCCGGTGGCGGTCCTGCTCGTCACGGGATGTACGAGCCCACCCGCGGGTCCGCGGCCAAGCCCCGAGCCCTTGCCCATGACCCGATCCGGCACGGTCGCCCGGGCGGAGGTGGGCGACAGGCTCACCGTGACCGCCGCCGTCGACCGGGTCATCACCGACACCGCGTTCGTCGTACGCGACGCCGACCTGACCGACGGGACCCTGCTCGTGTTGACGACGGGCGCGTCGGTGCCGGCTCCGCCACAGCTCGTGACCGTGCGGGGCACCGTGGTCCGGTTTTCCCACCGAGACCTGAGCGACCGCTACCGCCTCGGGTCTCCGGGACCGTACCGGGCCTTCGAGGGTGGGCGGGCGCTCGTCGCGCAGGAGTTGACGGTCCGGGATTGAGCCACCCCGACGCGGCGGTCAGGCCCTGCGCGGCGTGCCGACCCGAGCGGTCTTCCGGCCGCCCACTCGTCGAAGAAGCAGCTGCTGGTCGGTGTCGGCGCCCGCGGCGTCGGCCTGCTCGGGCTCGTCGGCCAGACGGGTTGCGCCGGCTTCACCGTCATCCGCGCCGCGATCGGCGCCGACCTCCATCAGCCTTCCCGCTAGCCTCTCCCCCGCACCAGACGTTTCCGGGATTCCGCCGCCTGCGGCAACCTATGGTGGGAGCGACGCGACGGACACCGGCCGGTCACCGCCGGGGACGATGGGCGAGCAGCATGGATCGGTTCCTGGAGGCAGTCTGGGACACGAGCAGCGTGAGCGGTCGCCTCGTGACCAGCGTCGTCCTGATCGTGCTGGCCATCGTGCTCGCCGCCGTGTTCGGCCGCGTCGCCACCCTGCGCATAGCTGACACCACCAATCGCTATTACCTGCGAAAGGCGGTGCACTACCTCACCGTCGTGGCGTTGCTGTTCGCGCTGGCGCTGCTGTGGCGGCCGTTCGCCGGTCGGGTCGGTGTGGTCTTCGGCCTGCTCGCCGCCGGTCTCGCGCTGGCCATGCAGGAGGTCATCGGCGCGTTCGCGGGGTGGGTCAGCATCCTGACCGGGCGGCAGTTCCGCGTCGGCGACCGGATACAGATGTGCGGGGTACGCGGCGACGTCCTGGATATCACCCCGCTACGCACCCGCATCCTGGAAAGCGGCTCCTCCTCCGACCCGGAGTCCTGGATCCGCGGCCGCCAGTACACCGGGCGGGTGGTCTCCCTGTCCAACCGCTTCGTGTTCAGCACGCCGGTCTACAACAGCAGCACCGTGCTGGACCACCTGTGGGAGGAGCTGACCCTGCCCGTCCCCTACGAGGCGGACTGGCACCTGGCGGAACGCATCCTGTGCGAGGAGGCCGAAAGCGCCTCGTCAACGGTTGAGGCGCGGCGGGCCATCGACCAGATGCGCCATCGTTACCCGGTCGCCGAGGCGGAGGTCGATCCGCGCGTGTTCGTCCGCGCCACGCCCAACTGGGTCGAGCTGTCCGCACGGTTCGTCGTGCCGGTACGCGCCGCCCGACAGGTGAAGGACCAGGTAACCCGGCGGGTGCTGGACCGCTTCGCCGAGAACGGCATACGGGTGGCGTCGGTGACGCAGGACATCACCGTCCGCCCGCCCCAGGCGACGGCCACCGGCGCCGCCTCGGATGGGCGCCGGTGAGGCGTTTACCGCCGGGCGTACCGGCTACCCTGCCGGATCACGATGATCGGCAGCCGTTCCGGCGCGATGCTGCCCCGGCTGCGCCGCTCCCGCGGCGACGACGAACCGCACCAGCCCACCACCGCTGCGACGGAGCTGGCGAGGGCTCGGCGACTCCCCCGCACCGGCTGGTGGCCTGCCCCGTCCGGCCCACGTGGTCCGCGAACGACGACGGACGGTACGCGTGCGCGTCGACGGCCTTCCGTACGGCACCCTCTTGACCATTGTCATCGACGACATTCGACTCGTCGCCAGCCAGCAGCCGCGCGTCACGCGATGTTGGATGCCGTCCTGCGCGACCACGCGAACGTCGCGCTTCCCGTTCATCGGTCCGCGATCGAGCGTCGGCTACCGCCGCCGGCCGTCGACAGCCCCCTGCGATGCAACTCCGCCGAGCAGGCCGACGGTGGAGAGCCATGTCGGGCGATCGGAGCGAGTTCACCAGCCGAGACCACGGGCAAGCCCTGCTTCTGCCGCGCCGACGCCGCCAGCACCCCTGGTCCGCGCTTCGCTACCGACCGTGGTCGACGGCGTCGGCGAGGCTGCTGCCGTCGCCCAGCCGTGACCTGGTCAGGACGCTGAAACTTCCGTCGGTCTCCAACACCACCGCGGCGAGGTCGTGGAGGTCGCCCATCCCCTGGCTACGAGCGGCCTGCCGGACCTCACCCTCCGTGACTCTACAGCGCCGCATGGTGGCGTGCCGCAGTTGCCCGTCGCGTAGCAGGATCGTCGGTTGTGCCTTGAGCATCCGCTGCGCCGGCGGCCAGCGCACGCCGAGCAGCGCGACCGCGTACTGCAACGCCACCAGCAGCGTCAGCGCGAGGATTCCCTCCACCAGGGAGACGTCGCGCGACAGCAGGATCGTGGCCAGGGTGGACCCCAACGCGACAGTGACCACCAGATCGAACGCGTTGAGCTTGGACAGGGTTCGTTTACCGGACAGCCGAAGGATCAAAACCAGCACCGGGTAGACGACCATGGCGACGACGAGCAGCCGGAGCAGGTCGGCGGGGTTCTTCAGCACCATCGCAGTGCCGTACCCGCGATGTCCGCCTGGCACACGGAGGGTGGCCCAACGAGCGCTTGCGTCGGTGCCCACAGCGGTGGCCGCCTTCGACCTTACTGCGGCGTGACTGCGGTCAGCGGAAGGGTTCGGTTGTGTCGCCCCGCCGCTGCCGTTCGTGGCCGGTCCGTGCCGGCGGCGGGGTGAGCTGGTGGCGCAGGGCCGCGATCTCGGCGCGGAGGACGGCGATGTCCTCGCTCGTCGCGACGGCCGGCTGCCCCTTGTCGGAGACCCGCTCGACGATCCAGGTGGCCAGCGAGCCGGTGACGAAACCGATCAGGCCGATACCCCCAACCATGAGCCCCAGGGCGACGAAGCGCCCGGCGGCGGTGACCGGGTAGTGGTCCCCGTAGCCGACGGTGGTGATGGTCACCGCCGCCCACCAGAGAGCGTCGTCGAACGAGACGATGTTGGCGTCCGCGGCGGACTGCTCGGCGTCCAGCACGGCCAACGCGGATACCAGGACGAGCAACATGGTGGTCACGCCGACATAGATGGCGAGCCGACCCCGGGCCCACGTCTCTGTTTTCCGGCTGAGGGTTAGCACCACGGTGACCAGCCGCAGTGCCCGCAAGGGCCGCAGGACGGGCAGCACCAGCACGGCCAGATCGAACAGGTGGTCGCGCAGGAACCGCCGCCGCCGCCCGGCCAGCGCCAGACGTACCAGGAGGTCGGCCCAGAACGCCAGCCAAATGATCACGGTGGCGAGCTCGCATGTCCGCTGCCACTGCCCACCCATGTCAGGCCGGAGGATCGGCGCCGCGTAGACGACGAGGAAGACGACCGACAGGGCTGTCAACGGGAGCGCTGTCCGGCGTTCCCATCTCGCCGCCTTATCAGCGGGCCGCGCGCGGTTCATCGCCTGCATGACCGGTTCCACTCCGACGTTTTCGTGTATGCATGCAATCATCGGCCGGTGGCACTCTACGTGGGAAGCGATACCTCGTCGACTCTCGGCGGGGAGGATCTGGTCGACGGACTCTCGGCCCTCAGCCGCACCATGGTGGGAATCACCGCTCGGACCCTGGCGACCCTGGATGTCGAGGTCACCCTGTCGCAGTACCGGACCCTGGTCATCCTCGCCGCGCGAGGCCCGCTGCGCACCGTGGACCTGGCGGCTGCGCTGCACGTGCACCCGTCCACGGCGACAAGAACCTGCGATCGTTTGATCCGCCGAGGTCTAGTCGCCCGGCACCACCGGCCCGCGGACCGGCGGGTCGCCCTGCTCTCGCTCACCAGCGCCGGCAAGACGCTGGTCGGCGATGTCATGCGGCACCGGACCGAGGAGATCCGACACCTCGTACAGGCCGTCGCCACCAGTCCGCAGACGACCGCCGAGCTGATCAATTCACTGGTGATCGCGGCCGACGAGCCCACGGAGGAAGAGTGGTGGCACCGTTGGGAGCGGTGTGTCGTGTTGCCCCAGGTAGCGCCGTCGAAGAATGTAAACGGCGGATGATGTAACCGCTGGCTGTCGCGGCGGACTTCGGCGTCGACGTCGAACACGGCGCGCAGCAGGGCGGGGGTGAGCACGTCGGCGGCGACGCTGCCGTGCTGCAGGAGCACGAGCCGGTCGCAGTAGCGGGCGGCGAGGGCGAGGTCGTGCAGCGCCACCACGACCGTCTGCGGGTCCGGGCGATCAGGTCGAGCTGGTGGCGTACGTCAAGGTGGTTGGTGGGCTCGTCCAACAGCAGCGCCCAGCTGCGTTGGGCCAGGGCACGGGCGAGGTGGGCGCGACTGGCGCTCGCCGCCGGACAACTGCTTCCAGGGTCGCTCGGCCAGCGGGACGAGATCGAGCCGGTCGAGGGCGGCGGTCACGATGGCCCGGTCGGTGGCGTCCGGGCCGCGCCAGCGGGAGCGGTAGGCGGTGCGGCCGAGCATCGCGACGTCGGCGACGCGCAGGTCGCTGTCGGTGTCGGTGTCGGCGCTCTGTTCGACGAATGCGGTCCGGCGGGCTCGCGGGGGAGCCGACCAGGTCACGATGTCGGTGCCGTCGTAGCGCACCACGCCCGCTGTCGGGGTACGCAGGCCGGCCAGGCAGCGCAGCAGCGACGACTTGCCGGAGCCGTTGGGCCCGATCAGCCCGACGGTCTGGCCGGGCTCGACGAGCAGGTCCACGTCGCGCACGATGCCTTTCCGGCAACGCCCCAGCTCAGTCGCTCGGCGTGGATCCTCACAGCTCTCCCCGTCTGCGCAGCACCAGCAGGAACAGGGGTACGCCCAACAGCACGATGAAGACGCCGACGGGGACCTCCAGGGGCGCGAACGCGACACGGGCCAGCGCGTCGGTCCAGACCAGGAACGCCGCGCCGACGACGGCACAGACCGGCAGCAGCAGCCGGTGCGTCGGCCCGACCAGGAAACGCACCCCGTGCGGCACGATCAGCCCGACGAAGCCGATGGCGCCGACCGCAGCGACGGCGACGGCGACGGCGGTGAGCAACGAGGTCGTCACCAGCAGCACCGCCCGGGTGGTGCGCACGTCGATGCCGAGCGAGGCGGCGGTGTCCGTACCGCGCGCCGGCGCCAGCGAGCCGAGCAGCCAGTGGGTCAGCGCGCGGGTGCTGTCGGCGTCGCCGTTGGACATCAGGATCAGCGAGGTCAGCGCGGTGAACAGCTGACCCACCACCACGCCGGTCAGCACGATCCGCGTCGAGTGCAGGCCGGTGCGGCGCAGCAGCAGCAGGCCGAAGGAGACCAGCGCCCCGCAGAACGCGCCGCTGGCGACGCCGAGCTGCGAGCCGGCGAAGCCGAGCAGTACCACGCCGACGGCTCCGGTGGAGGCGCCCGACGACACGCCCAGCAGGTACGGGTCGGCCAGGGCGTTGCGGGTGAGGCTCTGCAGCGTGCTCGGTGACGTACCGGACGACAGCCATGTCATGCGAGACGAACAGGTAGCCGATCCGAGCAACCAACGCACCGAATCGACCTCACGCGCGGCGGCCGGGTCATCCTGACCGGGCCGTCTCCGCCTGGCCGTCACGGCCGGTGGCGGTACCGTCAGTGCGGCCAACGCTGATGTGACGTGGCGGCGTGCATGGGGGTCCACGGAACTCCCGAATGATGGACGCAATTCTTCGTACGCATGAGCAAAGAACCAGTGGGTGCCATATGTCAAGGTCCGGCCCGGTACTGTTGAGCCCGTTGCCACGCGGACAGGCGCTCCCCTGACGACGGAGACTGGCCAACCGAAGGGAGTGCAGAACATGGCGCGGCCCAAAAACCAGCAGGAGCGGCGCCAGCACCTGCTGCAGGCGGCTCGACGCGCCATCGTCACCCACGGCCTGGCCGCAGTCCGGGTTCGTGACGTCGCCGACGCCGCCGGAATGGCCACCGGTTCCGTCACCTACTACTTCCGAGAGATCGAGCAGCTGTTCCAGGAGGTATACGCCGAAGCGGTCGACCGGTTCGATGCCCGCCGTATCGCCGCCGTCGAAGGTGTCACGGACCCGCGAGAGCGGCTGTTGGTGACGATCGGCTCGGGCCTGCCCACAGGCCCGGACGACGAGCTGTGCTGCTTGCTCTACGAATTCTCTCCGCACGCTCGCCGACGACGTGTTGACGCCTCACTGCGCCGCACGCTCTACGACCGCCAGGTGAGCTTGTACCGATCGATCCTTGACACCGGCGCCGGTCTCGGACGGTTCCACCTCACCGCGGCCTCGACCGAGATCGCGAGCAATCTCGTCGCGCTCGAGGATGCCTACGGTTTCCACGTGATCGCCCGGACGTCCATCACCCGGCAACGGGCCGAAGCGCACATCGTCGGCTACGCGGCGACAGCCACCGGCTGCGACCTTGCCCCCGCATCCGTAGCACACTCGCGCGGACACGAAGTTTCGTCGTCCTGACCCACGTGCCGTTGCGGGCACGCGGCAGCGGCCACCCTGTCGAACCCACAGAACGGGGGGCTCGCCCTACCGCCAGTCGCTCGCAGAGAGCCGGCCTGGGACAGGTGCTCCGCGGCGACCGTCCTCGACTCTGCTCCGCCCGCGCTCGTGGTATGCGCGCAGCGTGCCCAGCAGTCGCGGCGTACGCCGTGTGCCCACGAGGACGGATCTGCCGCGAGTGTTGGTCCCGCCCGTCGAGCAGCAATCCGGCGTTCTCCCCAGCCGGGGCGTCACCTCGACCAGACCATGCCTCATCTCCTGGTGCAGGCGGGGCGTGGACGAGCCACTCAGCGCGCCCGGCAGACCTTGACTAATCTCGATCTCCGTTCTTTACTGCGGCGTACGACGAATGACATCGTCGCCATAGCCGGCATGAGCCAGAGGAGGCCCCATGAGGTCAGTACACCGGAAGTTGAGCGCCATGGCGATCGCGGTCACCACAGCAGCGAGCGTCGGAATGGTCGCCACGCCCGCACACGGTGCCACGGGTGTACGGGCGGCGGTCGTGAACGCCGCGAAGGCCTACCTGGGCACGCCGTACCGCCTTGCCTACGGCTGGACATGCGGCACGCGGGCGGTGGACTGCGAGTGCCTCAACAGACACGCCATCTGGGATGGGACCAAGGCCGCCACAGGCCGCGGACTGCAGCTGAACTACTGGTTGCAGGGCCAGATCAACCAGGGCCGCCGGGTCAGCTCCCCGCGCCCGGGAGACCTCGTCTTCTGGGACACCGACCCGAACGACGGTATCCGCTACGGCGGCGACCTCGACCACACCGGCGTCTACATCGGCAACAACCGGGTCATCGACGCCAACGCCTACTACGGCTACGTCAAGAACGACAGCGTCACCCTCAACGGCACCGAACCAAACCCGCTGTTCATCGACGTGCTCACCCCCAACGGCTACTGACGGCACACGCCCTGCTCCGCGTTACGGGTCGGCGCCGATGATCATTAAGGGGCATCGGCGCCAAGCACGCGGCACTTGACAGCAGGCGTTGTCGGTGACACGGAACGAGGCTGGGGCGCGAGCTCGGCAGTTCGGTACGATCCCGCATCAGATCGCGGAACTCGTACGCGCGCTCACTCACCTGGGCGACCGGCTTCGCCCTGCCTCCAGGGGCAGGCGGAGTCACGTAGGAACGCCACTGTGCTGAAGATCAGCAGGAAAACCTAACGCCTGCCGAGTATGCACTTCGACGCTACTTCTGTTGGGTGATCGTGGCGGCTTCGATTCCGTTGCTGCGCATGTTCCCGGTCACCACGACGGTGTCACCGGTGCGGAGGTTCTTGAGCGCGCCGGGTAGCCGGACCTGCGTACGATCGTCCGTCTGGACGGTGACCACCTCGCCGGACTCACGCCGGATCTTCATCGTGTCTCCGTCGATGTCGGTGACGGTGCCGGTGGTGGCCGGGGTGCCGGTGGCGGCCGGGGAAGCGGGGCCACCGCCACGGGCACCGCCGCCGCGCGCCCCACCGGCGGGTCCGTCGACCGCCGCCCCGCGTCCCGCCGGTGCGGGCCCGGAGTCCGGTCCGTATGTCTGCTGCGCCTGGGCGCCGCCGGCGAAGCCGCCGACGACCAGCAGGGCTGCCATGAGCCACGGGGTGGCCCGATTCCGCCAGGGGCGGGGTCCGGCGGCGAGAGCGGTGTCCAGATCGGTCGTCATGCTTCACCTGTCATTCGTAGCGGAGTGCGTCGATGGGGCGCAGGCCGGCGGCGCGGCTGGCGGGGACACTGCCGAAGAAAAGCCCGATCGCGACGGAGACGCCCAAAGCCAGCGCGACGGAGCTGGGCACGATCACCGGTTGCACGCCGACAACGGTGAACCGGCTGCCGACGAGCGCGGCGGCCACGCCGAGGCCGCCGCCGAGGACACTGAGCATGGTCGCTTCGGCGAGGAACTGGGTGAGGATCGTGCGCCGGGGTGCGCCGAGTGCCTTGCGGATGCCGATCTCCCGGGTCCGCTCGGTGACCGTCACCAGCATGATGTTGGTGATGCCGATGCCGCCGACGAGCAGGCTGATGCCGGCGACGGTACCGAGCAGGACGGTGAAGGTCTGCGCGGTTTCGGTGCGGGTCGCGAGGAGTTGGGCGGCGTTCTGGATCCGGTACGGCGCGACACCCGCACCACCCCCGCCTCCACCACGGCCGGTGGCGGCGGTGCCGGCCGGCAACTTGAGGCGCTGGTTGAGGATCTGGGTGACCTGTTGCTGGGCGGCGTTCACGCGGTCCGGCCCGGTGGCCTCGACGAGGATGGAGTTCACCGGACCGTACCCGGTGAGGGTTTGCTGCACGGCGGTGAGCGGGGCGACGGCGAGGTCGTTGGGGTCGGAGAAGCCGGACGCCGAACTCTTCTCGGCGAGGACGCCGACGACCCTGAACAGGGCACCCCCGACGGTGACCTGCTGCCCGACGGGGTCGATGTCGGCGAACAGTTCGGTGGCGACGGTACGCCCCAGCACGACCACCCGCCGACCCTGGACGACATCCTGGTCCGTGAACGCGGCGCCGACGGCGAGTGGGCTGTTCGACGAGCCGAAGTAGGTCGGGTGGGTGCCGAGGAACTGCGTCACCGGGTGCTCGGTCCCGGCGTGGGTCATCGTCGGCGCGGTGCTGACCACCGGTGAGACCGCCCGGACGTCGGGGGCGAGTGCCGGGTCGTGCAGGGACCGCGCGATGTCGACCGTGAGTGCCGACGGCGTCGTGCCGCCGCGGGCGGTGCTGGACACGGTGATGGTGTTGGTGCCCAGCGCCTCGATGCTGCGGTTGACGGCCTGGGCGGAGCCATTGCCGACGGCGACGAGCAGGATGACCGCGGCGACGCCGATGAGGATGCCGAGCATGGTCAGCGCCGAGCGCAACTTGTTGGCGGCGACGCCCCGGCCGGCGAAGCGGAGGATCTCCAGCAGGCTCACCGGGCACCGTCCTGTCGTACGTCGGTGGTGATCCGCCCGTCGAAGAGGGTGACCAGCCGGCGGGCGCGGGCGGCCACCTCCGTCTCGTGGGTGATCATCACGATGGTGCGACCGGCGGTGTGCAGCTGGTCGAGGATGGCCAGCACCTCCTCGGTGGAACGGCTGTCGAGGTTGCCGGTGGGTTCGTCGGCGAGGATCAGCGCGGGCTCGGTGACCAGGGCGCGGGCGACGGCGACGCGTTGCTGCTGCCCGCCGGAGAGCTGGTTCGGCTCGTGGTCGGCCCGGCCGGCGAGACCCACCATGTCCAGGGCCGCGATGGCCCGCCGGCGCCGCTCGGCTGGCTTGACACCGGCGTACGCCAGGGGCAGCTCGACGTTGGCCACCGCCGAGGTGCGGGGAATGAGGTTGAACGACTGGAAGACGAACCCGATGCGCCGGTTTCGGACCAGGGCCAGCCGGGCGTCGTCGAGCCGGCTGACGTCGACCCCGTCCAGCCGGTAGGTGCCGGCGCTGGGTACGTCGAGGCAGCCGAGAATGTTCATCAGCGTCGACTTGCCCGATCCCGAGGAGCCCATGATGGCCACGTAGTCGCCGGCCGCGACGGTCAGCGACACCCCGCGCAGCGCGTGCACGGTCGCCTCGCCCTGCCCGTACACCTTGGTCAGGTCACGGACGTCCAGCACCCGACGGGTCCGGGCCTCAGCGGTGCGGTGGGGGTCGCCGACCAGGTAGAGGGTCACCGGTTGCCCCGCCCGCCGCCGCCGGTCAGGCCGCCACCCGCCGGCCCACCGCGCCCGCCACCGGTGCTCGTGTCGGCAGCGCCGGTGCTGGGCAGCACGACCCGGTCGCCCTCGGTCAGGCCGGAGGTGATCTCGACGAGTTGGTCGCCCCGCAGGCCCACCTCGACCGGGCGGACGACCGGGGTGCCGTTGTCCAGGACGGTCACGGTGTTGCGGTTGCCGGCGCTGGTGACCGCGAGGGCAGACACCGCGACGACGTCCTCGGCCGTGTCGAGGGTGACGGTGACCTGCACGCTCTGGCCGGGCCGGGCGGCGTCGGGGCGGTCCTTCAGGCTCAGGGTGACGCCATAGGTCACCACGTCGTTGGCGGTGGTGGCGTTCGGGTCGATCGCGGCGAGCGTCGCCTCGGCCCTGGTGCCGGGCAGCGCGTTCCAGCTGACCGTGGCGCGCATACCCGCCTTGAGCCGGGTCGCGTCGGCTTCGGGTACCGCGGCGGTGACCTCCAGCCGGGTCAGGTCCGCGATCTGCACGAGTCCCCCGCCTCCCGAACCGGATGCGGTGCTGCCGGCCCCGGAGGCGCCGCCCCCGGTCGCGCCGCCGGTGGCCACGCCGCCCGCCGAGGTTCCGGAGTCCCCGACGCTGCCGTTGACGGCCACCACGGTGCCCGCGATCGGCGCGGTCAGGGTGGCGCCGTCGACCTTCTCCCGCGCGGCGGCGACCTTCAGCTCCGCCTGTGTCACCGCCGCATCCGCCTGGCTGGTGGCACCGTCGGTCTCCGCCGCCCGGTCCGCCGCGTCCTGCGCCGCGTCCAGGTCGGCCTCGGCCGCCGCGAGTTCCCGCTTCACGGCCGAGGCGTCGACCCGGGCCAACACCTGGCCCTTCTTCACCTGGTCGCCGACGGCGACGGTGATCTCCGTGATCGGCCCGGCGGTGGCGAAGGTCGCGCTCGCGGTCGCCGCGCTGCGCACCGATCCAGGTACGGACACCGCCGACGTCACCGTCGCCCGGCTCACCGGCACCGTCCGGGCCTCGCCGGCGCTCGCCGTCTCCGGTGCGGTGAACGCGGTGTACGCCCAGCCGCCGGCGAGCAGCACCGCCGCGGCGAGGCCGGCGTTGACGAGCAGGGACGGGCCGCGGGCAGGGAGGAGTCGTCGCACACGCATGTCCGACAGCCTGGATGTGGCGGCTCGGAGCGGACCCGGCGCAACCTCGGAGCCGGCTGGGAGTCCCGGTGGAGGTCTGCGGACAGCCGCCGGTGGTCAGCTACGCATGGTGCGCAGCAGGTCGACCAGTTCGTCGCGGTCGGGGGCGGACACCGAGGGCAGCAGGACCCGGAAGGTGGCACCCCGGCCGGGGGCGGTGAGCAGTTCGACCCGGCCCTGGTGTCCCCGTACGAGGGCCGCCACGATGGACAGGCCGAGGCCGGACCCGCCGCTGCCGCGGGTCCGGCTCGGATCAGCGCGGTAGAGCCGCTCGAAGACCCGTACAGCCTGGTCGGCGGCCAGGCCCGGCCCGTCGTCGGTCACCTCCAGCACCGCAGCCGGCGTGGCGGCGGGCAGCGGGTCTCCCACCGCCGTGACGGGCGGCGGTCCGGCCGGTGTAGCCCGCAGTCGCCCGGTGCGGACCGTCACGCGGGCCTGCGGCGGTGTGTGCTGCAGGGCGTTGTTGAGCAGATTGGCGGCCACCTGGCGCAGCCGGTGCTCGTCGCCGGTGACCATCACCGGTTCGAACCCGTCGTTGTCGTCGAGGGCCGCCAGGCGGATCCGCCGCTGGGGTGCGCGGGCGTGCGCGTCGCGGACGCTGTCGGCGGCGACGGCCAGCAGGTCGACCGGTCGGCGTCGCAGGGGGCGTTCGTGGTCGAGTTGGGCGAGCAGCAGGAGGTCCTCGACGAGCAGACCCATCCGGGCGGCTTCGGCCTCGATCCGAGCCATCGTCTCGTCCAGCGCCGGGCCCGGTGGCGTTCCGCCGCGACGGTAGAGCTCGGCGAAACCGCGGATGGAGGTCAGCGGCGTGCGCAGCTCGTGCGAGGCGTCGGCGATGAACTGCCGTAGCCGCCGCTCCGAGTCACGGCGGGCGGCGACCTCGGTGGAGATCCGGTCCAGCATCAGGTTGAGCGCCCCACCGAGCCGGCCCGGCTCGGTGTGCGGATCGGCGTCGGGCACCCGGCGGGACAGGTTGCCCCCGGTGATCTGCGCCGTGGTCTGCTCGATCCGGGTCAGCGGCCGAAGGCCGAGCCGGACCACTACGGCGGCGAGCGACGCCAGCAGCATCAGGACGACCACGATCACCACCGCGTCGATCAGCAGCAGCAGGTCGGTGGTCTCCTCCACCTCACGTAGCGACACCGCCAGCACCGCGATGCCCCGGTCGTCGCCGCGCTCGACCACCAGGACCCGCCAGGCGGATGCGCCCTCGGCGGCCTCGACGGTGTACGGGCGGGAGTCGGTGGCCCGCGCGGCCAGCCGGTCGTACGGCTCGACCACCGGGACCCTAATCGACTCGTCGGAGCGCCGGACGTCCTCCAGGCTGCCGTCCGGGCCGTACAGCAGCACCACCTGCTCCGGGCCGAGCCGGGCGCGCGGCAGCACGCGGGTGCGCTCGCGCGGGTCGTAGGACGGAGCGGTGTCCCGGGTGAACGGCCGGCTGACGGCGGCGAGTTGGTCGTCGATGCGGTCGGTGAGGGTCCGGCGCAGCAGCACCAACCCGGCGGTGTTCGCCACGACCAGCGCGAGCGCGGTAAGCGCCGCCACGACCACGACCAGCCGGGCCCGCAGGGTCCAGCGTCCCCAACGGCGCAGCCGCCGCCCTCGGGCGGCGCGGCGCCTACCCACCGTCACCCGCCCCCGGTGCGGGGCACCCGCAGCGTGTAGCCGACGCCCCGCACGGTGTGGACCAGCGGTGGGGTCTGCGCGTCGATCTTCTTGCGCAGGTAGTAGATGTACGACTCGACGATCCTTCCGTCGCCGCCGAAGTCGTAGTTCCACACCCGGTCGAGGATCTGCGCCTTGCTGACCACCCGGCCGGCGTTGACCATCAGGTACCGCAGCAGGTTGAACTCGGTCGGCGACAGCTCGACGACCCGGCCGGCCCGGCGGACCTCGTGGGCGTCCTCGTCCAGTTCGAGGTCGGCGTAGCGCAGCACGCCGTCCGGCGCCGGCGCGTCGTCGGCGCGGCTGCGGCGCAGGATCGCCCGGATCCGCAGCACCACCTCCTCCAGGCTGAACGGCTTGGTCACGTAGTCGTCCGCCCCGACGGTCAGTCCGGAGATGCGGTCCTCCACCGTGCCCCGCGCGGTGAGGAACAGCACCGGCACCCCGGCCCCCGCGCCGCGCAGCCGCCGGGCGACCTGGAAGCCGTCGAGGTCGGGCAGCATCACGTCGAGCACCACCAGGTCCGGATCGAACTCCTCGGCCAGGGCCAACGCCTCATGGCCTCCCCCGGCCACCCGGACGTCGAACTCGACCAGCCGCAGCGTCGCCGACAGCAGGGCACGGATGTTCTCCTCGTCGTCGACGACGAGCACACGGGTACGGCGATCAGACACGGTTGTCAGGTCTATCCCGGCAACCTCGAAGCGAGCTGGGAGCGACCTGTCCCGCAGCTGAGCGAGATCATCCGGTCGCGAGCAGCAGGTCACCCTCGGAGAGGCCGGACCTGATCTCCACGAACTGGTCCCCGCGGACACCGATCACGACGGCGCGTGGTTCGGCCGCGCCGGCGGGCAGTACGGTGCCCGAACCGTCGGGCCGCACCTCGACCGCGCCGGCCGGGACCCGCAGCACGTCCGCGACGGTGGCGATCCGGACCCGCACGGCGGCGCTCTGCCCGATCAGCAGATCGTCCGGAGCGTCGTCCAGCGCGAGCCGGACCCCGAACCGGACCACCTGACCGTCGCTGGTGCCCACCGGGTCCACCTGGACCACCTCGGCGTCCAGTTCGGTGCCGGACCGTCCGGCGGGGGTCACCGTGGCGGTCTGCCCCACCGCGATCTGCCCGGCGTCGGCTTCCGGGAAGGTCGCCGTGACCCGCATCCCGTCGACGACAGCCAGTTCGACGAAGCGCGCACCGCCGGACACCCGGGTTCCCACCGGCCCGGCCACCGACAGCACCCGGCCGGCGACCGGGGCGGTGATGGTCGTACCGGCCAGCCGGTCCTGCGCCTCGGCCAGAGCCAGCTGCGCGGCGGTCACCTGCTGGTGCGCCCGCAGCAGCGGGTCGGCGCCGGTGACGTTCCCGCCCGGCCCCGAACCACCCGGCTCCGTCGGGCAACCTCGCGGGCCCGCCGACGCCGGGGCCGTCGCGGTAGCCGCCGGCCCCTTCCCGGTTCCGCTCGGCGAGGGCTTGACGGGGGCGGCCGACGATCCTGTGGGAGTCGGTGTGGCCGACCGGGTGGCCGACGGCGAGGGCTGGTCGGGTTCGGGGCTCGGTGCGGGTGATCCCGTGTCGCCCGATGGCGTCGTCCGGGCGGTGTCACCCGCCGTGGCGGCGGCAGCCGCACCTCCCGCGCCGTCTTTCCGCGTGGCCGAAACGGGCGACGTGACGCACGCGGGGGTGTCCGGCTCCTCCTCGGCGTCGAGGTCGTCGAGCGCGGCGCGCGCGCTGGCCAGCGACTGCACCGCGCGCGTCACCTCGGCGTGGGCCTCGCCGTCGTCGAGTACCGCGAGCACCTGCCCGACGGTGACGTCGGCCCCCGGGCGGACCCGGACCTCCGTCACGGTGCCGGCCGCGGTGAACGCCAGTCCACGGTTCGCCGCGGGCTGCACCGAGCCGGTCGCGGCGACCGCCGAGGTCACCTCACCCCGGTCCACCCGTACGGTCGCCGCAGGCGCCGCGGTCCGGTCGGCGTCGCCGGAGAACGCGGCCGTCCCCGCCGCGACAGTGACCGCGACCAGCGTGGCGGTGGCGGCGACGGCGGGTACTGGCCGGCGCCGGACCGCCCGCCACCCGTGCGTGAGGATGCCCATGGCAGCGATCGTCGACCCACTTCCTGACAGGGGACTCGGCCGCACCTCGGAGTTACCTCACAGCCCGACATTCCGAGGCGACTCCCAGGCCAGTCGGAGCGATGCCGGAGGTTCATCGTCTCTGCTGACCCCGTCGCGCGGGCGTAAGCCCGTACCCGAGACCCGAGGAGAGCCACGTGCCCCGCATCCATCGACGACCGGCCCTGACCGTGACGGTCGGCGCCGCCCTGCTCGCACTCGCGGCCGGCTGCGGCGGCGAACCGGCGCCCGAGCAGTCGCAGCCGACCCCGCCGGCGTCCGGCGGGCGGACCGCGTACGCGGCGTGCCTGCGCGAGCAGGGTATCGACGTACCCGAGGACCTGCCCTCGGCCCGACCCGGCCGCAGCGGGCAGGCGGACCGGACCGCCCGACCGACCACCCGGCCCACCGCCAGGCCCTCCGGCCAGCCTGGTGCCGGGAACCGCCAGGGCGGGCAGGACGCGCTACGGCCGGCCGACGTCGACAACGCCACCTGGGAACGCGCCCAGCAGGCGTGCGAGGGCTCGCGTCCGCAGGGCGGCCGGCGCGGCGACAGCTGATGACCAGAGGCGGATGCCGGTCAGATGAACGGTGGTAGCGGCGAAACCTCCGGGTCGCGGGCCGGTCGTCAAGCGGGCTCCGGTCGGTTTCGTCCTGACGGATTCAGTTCCGCAACGCCTCGTGATGCGCCCCGAACTGGCGGGCCACGTGGCGGATCACGAGGCGTTGCGGATCCTATGAGGGCCTCGTGGCCTTCGGCACGCTACGAGGCGGCGGAACGCCTGCGAAACGGCTGTTCGAGGACGTTCCGCCGCCTGCCCATAACCCAATTGTGACGATTCGATGGACCGTCCCCGGGGCGGTCGCCTCGGCGACGGCTGACGGACTCGCGTCACGGACATTCGTCGTGACGATCAGGCTGGTCACCAGCACCGGCTTCGAGATCACCACCCAGCAGGGCTCCTCACCGACAAACGGTGCGCCGGTGTCGTACCCGTCGGTCTACTTCGGCTGCCACTACACCAACTGCTCCCCCGGCACGAACCTGCCGATCCAGGTCAGCCGGATCAGCAGCGCCACCAGCAGCATCAAATACAAGTACGTCGGCGGGGCCACCTACAACGCCTCGTACGACATCTGGCTCGACCCTACGCCCAAGCGGGACGGGGTGAACCAGATGGAGATCATGATCTGGCTCAACCGCCAGGGCCCGATCCAGCCCATCGGCTCGCCCGTCGGCACCGCCACCATCGACGGCCGCCGCTGGGAGGTCTGGCGGGGCAGCAACGGCTCCAACAACGTCATCTCGTACCTGGCCCCGTCGGCGATCAGCAGCGCGAACCTCAACCTGCTGGCATTCATCAACGACACCCGCAACCGGGGCGCGATCACCGACAGCTGGTACCTGACCAGCATCCAGGCCGGCTTCGAGCCGCGGCAGCGCGGCACCGGTCTCGGCGTCACGTCCTTCTCGGCCAGCGTCAACGGCGGCGGCTCGACAACCCCGCCACCGTCGTCGAACGCCGCCTGCACGGTGAAGTACACGCGGGCCAGCGTCTGGAACAACGGCTTCACCGCCGACGTCACGATCACCAACCGAGGCTCCAGGACCATCAACGGCTGGAACCTGACCTACAACCTGCCGACCGGCCAGCAGGTCACCAACGCGTGGAACGCCACCGTCACGCAGAACGGGTCCGCGGTCAGCGCGCGGAACGTGAGCTTCAACGGGTCGATCGCGCCCGGGGGTACCGCGAACTTCGGGTACGAGGCGAAGCTGAGCGGACCGTACTCGTCGCCGACCAGCTTCTCCCTCGATGGGGTCACCTGCAGTCGAGCCTGACACTGCCATGCCAGCGAACGTCATGGAGGACAGCGACGTCGCGGCCGTGCGGCGCGTTATCGCCACGGCGGCCGCGAGGCGCGATCAAGCTGGTCCGCCATAGCCGCCGTACGGCAGAACGAAGGGAAGGCCGGTACGTCTCGGCCTTCCCTTCGCCCGCCATGTGCGTGTCGCCGAGGCTCAGTGCTGGTCGAGTGGCAGCGCGAGGTCGACGACCGTGTAGCGGCCGAAGGTGCCCTGCTTGTCGGCCTCGCCGGTGAGCATGTCGATCTTGTAGAGCTTGCTGTCGTGGTCGACGCGCAGGACCGCGTAGCCCTTGTTGTAGACGGCCTTGTCGTCGTGGATGCTGCTGTAGATGTCGAAGCCGGCCCAGATGCCGGCGTCGACGCCGAGCTTGCCGGTGGCGGCCAACTGGCCGGCGTTGGCCGGGGACTGTACCGCGACCTGGTCACGCTCGGTGTCGATGTCGAACAGGGTGGTGGCGGTGTCCGGATCGAGGTCGTTGTTGGTGTACGCGGCCCCCGTCAGGCCCTTGGCAGCGTCCGTCGACGGCGGGTAGACCAGTGTGCCGTCGACGACAGTGGTGTCGTCGTTGACGTTGTGCCGCAGGTTCTGGCCCTGGTCGCTGATGACCCGCAGCCGGTCCGCGGCCGGGTTGAAGTCGACACCGAAGTAGCGGCCCTTGAGCGGGACACTGAGCTGGCTGACCTCGGTGGCCTTCGCGTCACGGGTGGAGATGAGGTAGATCCCGCCCTCGTCCCCCACGCCGTACAGGCGGCCGTTCTGGACCCGGTAGTCCATGCCGACGAGCTTCTCGCCGCCCTCCAGCCACACTCGGCCGATCATGCAGGCGTCCCACGGCTTGTCGACGTCGAACTTGATCAGCTTCTGGTCGTCGGTCAGCCCGATGGCCTTGAGCCCATCCCGGCCCTCCTTCCTGCCGTACGTCGACCGCTCCTCGCCCTTGTCGTCGTACTTCGACCAGTAGCCGCTATTGTCGTCGTCGTATCGCGACTTGTGGTATTTGTCCTTGTCATAGCGGTCGTGGTCGTGGTCGTAGTCGGAGTGACACGACTTGTCGCGGTCGTACTTCCCGTCGTTCCACGACCCGCCATCGGCGGCGGCCGGGCCGGCGAACGCCCCGACGCCGACAGCGACTGACAGACCAGCGACCAGCACACCCCTGTTGAGCAGATACCTCATGTCCAGCACCCTTCTGTCACGGATGGACCGAAGGCCTCCGATCGGCCCCAGCAACATGAGAACAGCTCGCAGCAGCCCTTGAGGCGGCATTGGGCGATAGTGAATCCGTTCGACTGAAAGCAGCCTTGACCAGCTGAAACACACCGGGCGGCGCACGCGCCACCGTCAGCACGAGGAGCACACGTGTCGCAGCGACAGCATTCCCCTCATGATCACAGGACGCCGGGCAGCCGCCCCTGTTCGAACGGCATCCGTTCGCCACCGCGCCGCGATCCTCCAGTGTGCAGAAGGACGGTCCCGGCGCGCCTGCCGCAGGGGTTGGCGTTGCCGACCAGACCGGCTGCCTCGACCGGACACAGCCTCTGAACTGCACGTAAGAAAGCGGTAATGCTGCTCGACCAGGCTGCCCGGCTAGTATCCGCTCATGTCCGGTCCCCGTACCACAATCCTGCCCGGTGTGGCCGCCTTGACGGCGGTCGTTCTCACCCTCACCGCCTGCGGCGGCACCGAGCCGCCCGCCGCCCCGGACGGCGCGACCGCCGGGCCAAGCGCAGCGGTCCGGCCGACCACTGCGGGCACTGTCGGCCCGGCGGCCAGCGGTGCGACGAACGCCGCAGCCCCGGAGACGATCTCGTTCACCGGCCGGACGATCGACGGCGGGGCCTTCTCGGGTAGCAGCCTCGCCGGCAAGCCCGCAGTGCTGTGGTTCTGGGCGGCCTGGTGTACCCGCTGCCGTGCGGTGGCCGACGAGGTCGCCGCCGTGCAGCGCGAGAACGCCGGCCGGGTCAACGTGGTCGGCGTGGCCGGGCTCGGCAGCGGCGACGAGGCGATGCGACGGTTTGCGAGGGAGACCGGGATCGAGGGCTTCCCCCACCTGGCCGACGACGACGGTCAGGTCTGGCGCCGCTTCGAGGTGACCAGCCAGGAACAGTACGTGCTCCTCGACTCAGCCGGCACGGTGGTGCACTCCGGACCCCTGTCCCCGGCGGACCTGCGCAAGCGGGTCGCCGGGCTGAACTGACCATGCCGGACACGCCATACGGCCTCGCCGTCGGCGCCGGGCTGCTGGCCGCGGTCAACCCGTGCGGCTTCGCATTGTTGCCCGCGTACCTGTCGATGCTGGTGCTGGGCGACAAGCCGCCGGCCGGGCGGGGCCTGCTCGCACCGATCGGCCGGGCGGTCGCGCTGACCGGCGCGATGACGCTGGGGTTCGTCGCGGTGTTCGGCGCGTTCGGGCTGCTCGCCGCCCCTGCGGCGGACGCGGTCGCCCGTCACCTGCCCTGGGTGTCGATCCTGATCGGTCTCGCCCTGGTGGCGGCCGGCTGCTGGTTGCTGGCCGGACGCCAACTGCCGGCCTTCACTCCGAAGGTGGCGACCGGACCGGCGGTCCGCCGACGATTCGGCTCGATGGTGCTGTTCGGCATGGCCTACGCGATCGCCTCGCTCGGCTGCACCATCGGCCCTTTCCTGGCCGTCGTGGTCGCCGGGTTCCGCGCCGGGTCGGCGCTCTCCGGCGTCGGCCTTTTCGTGGCGTACGCGATGGGTATGGGGCTCGCGGTGGGGGCCGCCGCACTGGCCGTCGCGTTGGCCCGCGATTCGCTGGTACGACGTACCCGTCGGACCGCACCGCTGCTGGGGCGTGTCGCCGGCCTGCTGCTGATGGTCACCGGCGGATATGTGGCCTGGTACGGCTGGTACGAGGTGCGGGTCCTCACCGGTCGAGGTGACACGGACGACCCGATCATCGACGCGGCCGGCGCCGTTCAGACAGCGCTCAGCGGCTGGCTGGCGGATCGGGGACCATGGACCGTCGCCGCGACGACGCTCGCGCTGCTCGCCCTGGCCGCCGGCGTGACACTGAGGCGCCGGCGGCGAGCACTGGCTCAGCAGGGCCATCGGTCTTCCCGCTGAGGATCGGGACATCACTCTCATCACTTGACCTGCCGAAGCCCGGTGGTCCTCGTACGCTTCGGGCCAGCATCACGGCTGCGCGGGCGGAGCACATCCCCGCGACGATCAGCATCGCCACGCGGCTACCACTCACGGCGGCCGGCGGCGTGCCGCGCCGCAGGGTGCACCCGGCCTTCGTCGAGGCTCAGACGGCCGCGAGCCGGACGACGAACCGACATCCGTCCGCGGTGTTGCACACCTCGACTCGGCCGCCGTGCGCTTCGACCAGTCCGCGCACGATCGCTAGCCCGAGACCTCCGGACGCGCTGTCACCACCCGCGGTGCGGGGGGTGCGGGCGGGCTCGCCCCGGAATGCGACGTCGAACAGCCGAGGCAGATCGGTAGGGGGGATGCCGCCGCAGGTGTCGGCCACGGAAAGCCAGGCCAGGTCCTGGTCGCGGCCGGCCTCGACAAGTACGCTGCCGTCCGGTGGTGTGTAGCGCACCGCGTTGAGCAGCAGGTTCGCCACCACCCGGGTCAGCTCTGGTTCACTGGCGGCGACCGTCGGCCAGCCGGACTCCGCGGCGACCAGCTTGATTCGCCGGGCTGCCGCCAAAGGGGCGGTGCTGGCCAGTGCGTCCGAGACCACCTCGCCGAGCGGTACCGCCGCCATGGACAGCCGCAGGGCCCCCGCGTTGATCCGGGACAGTTCGAACAGATCGTCGACGAGCCTGGTCATCCGGTCCGTTTCCAGCCGGATACGCCGGTGGTACTCGTCGACCGTCGCGGGATCACGGACGACGCCGTCCTCCAGCGCCTCCGCCATCGCCCGCAACCCGGCGAGTGGGGTACGCAGGTCATGCGAGACCCAGGCGACGAGGTCCCGACGCCCGGCCTCCACCTGCCGCTCCCGTTCGCGGGCCTGGTCGGCCCACACCGCGGCGGTGGCCAACCGGCGGCCGAAGAGCCCGCCGACGCCGAGGCTCACCACCGCCGCCGCGCCGACGGTGATCAACACCACCTCCAGGTCGTGCGGGGACAGGAACATCGCCTCCGCGACCGCCACGACTCCGAGGACGACCGCGACCACCGCCGTGGCGAGCAGCACGCAGAGGTGCACGATGATCGAGCTACCTCGGAGCAGTCGCAGCAGCAGCGCTCCGGCGACACCGGCGGCGAGCGCCGCGCCGAGAGCGATCGCGAAGATCAGTGCCAGATCACGCACCGGCGGACCCGTACCGGTAGCCGATGCCCCAGACGGTCACGAGCCGTCGGGGGTTGGCCGGGTCGGCCTCAATTTTCTCGCGCAGGCGCCGGACGTGCACGGTCACGGTCGAGTGGTCGCCGAAGCTCCAGCCCCAGACCCGCTCAAGGAGTTCGGCTCGGGTGAATGCCCGGGCCGGGTGCCGCATCAAATGGACGAGAAGGTCGAACTCGCGCAGGGTCAGCGCGAGCTCCCTGCCGGCGAGATGCACGGTGCGTGGGCCGGTCCGCACCGTCAGGTTGCCGTCGGTGAGAGTCTCTGGCCGCCCGAGGCTCTGCTCACCGCCGGCACGGCGAAGCACCGAACGGACCCGCAGCACCAACTCCCGCGGCGAGAAGGGTTTGGTCAGGTAATCGTCCGCACCAAGTTGCAGGCCGAGGATCCGGTCGGCCTCGTCGCCGAGCGCGGTGAGCATGATGATCGGTACGCCGTGGGGCCCGGCCCGCAGTTCACGACACACCTGCAGGCCGCTGACCTCGGGCAGCATCAGGTCGAGCACCACCAGGTCCGGCGTCTGCCTGGCGACGGCCGCCAACGCCGCTGCCCCGTCGCCCGCGTGGCTGGCCCGGAAACCGTCGTGCTCCAGATAACGGCAGATCACGTCGCTGACGTTGTGGTCGTCGTCGACCACCAGCACCTGCTTCTTGGCCTGAGGCCCTCGTTCCCGCCCTGTCCCGGCCGCATCCATCCGGCCAGCGTAGCGACGAACTGGGCGCCGACGGCCGGCCGGAAGCTTGCCAGGTTCTTACGGCTGCGGCCTGCCAGGGGTGGCGGTCATGGCGCGGCGGGACGGTCCACGCGGGTCAACTCGGCGAACCAGCGACAGCCAGACCGGAACACCTCGCCGACCGCCAGTCCCGCCGCAGCAGCGACACCCGACACCGCAACGGTGTCCAGCCACGCCCAGCGGAAGGTAGGGCCCCGGTGTCGTCCGGTCGCCACGTGGGCCTGCCCCTGCCAGGCGCCGGCGCCGGGCGGTTCGAGCTCGACCAGCACCGTGCCGGACGGACGCAGCAGCGCCCCGCACCGTCGCAGCAGCGCGACCGGGTCGCCACCGATGCCGATGTTCCCGTCGAGCAGCACCGTGTGTGCCCACCGCCCCTCGGCTGGCAGCGGGCCGAACAGGTCGGCGTGCACGGCGACCGCGCCGCGCACCCGGGTCAACGCCACCGCCTGCGACGACACGTCCACCCCCACGGCGCTCAGCCCGGCTTCCGTAAGCGCCAGCGACATCCGGCCCGGACCGCATCCCAGGTCGAGGGTGGGGCCGGCGCAGCGGGCGACCACCGCCGCGTCCGCCGGGGTGGCCGGTCGATGCCACCGCCTCACCGGCAGACGGCGGCGGGGCCCGTCCGCAGGCATCAGCCAGTGCACGTCTCCAGCCTGGTCGCGTAACGCGGAGGCAAATCCGTCCCCGTTCACGCGCGTACCACCATGGCGCGACGCACGGCCTCGACCTGGCGGGCGAACCGGCCAGCCGGGACCGCCGCCGCCACGGCGCGCGCGTCGGACCAGTTGTCGACGTCTCGCAGCACGGGCAACGGCACGGCACGCAGCCCGCGCCCGGTCAGTGCGGACCAGGTCGATCGGCCCGTGACCGGCGTCGACATCGGCACCGCGCGCAGCACCACCGCCTGCCGGGGGTCGCGCAGCCCCAGCGCCCACCAGCCGCCGTCGTGGGCGTACCCGAGCGCGGCGTCGGCATCGTCCAGCCGGCGGATGGCGGCGGCCAGCCGCGCCGGGGTCAGTTGCGGGGTGTCCATCCCGATCTGCAGCACCCGACGGTCGGGGAACGTCTCGGCGACGTCGAGGTGGGCGTGCGCGATTCGGTCGGCGAGTTCCGTGCCTCGCTGCGGCAGGACCGACCAGCCGGCGAGGGCGGCGGTCAATTCCACGCCGTCCACGCCGTCCGCGAGGTGTCCGGCCAATGCCAGAACGGGCGTCACCCCTGGTGTGTCCCGGACGGCATCCAGGGTGTCCCGCAGCGCGGCGGCGGCCAACTGCGCGGCCTGGACAGGAGTGGCCGGCGGGCACAGCCGGGTCTTCACGAAGCCGGGCACGGGCGCCTTGGCCATCACCAACACGACGGTCACCGGGGCTCCCGGACGGTACGCAACACGGCGGCGAAGTCTCGGGTGGCCCGCAGGGTGCCCCGCACGGAGCCGGAGACCTTGGAACGGGTGCCGGCAGCGCGCGGGGCGTAGGTGACATCCACCTCGTGGATGCGCCAACCCGCCGCGGCGGCCCGGATCAACAGCTCCAGCGGATAGCCGAAGGCCCGGTCGGTGACTCCGAGGGCGAGCAGCGCCTCCCGGCGGGCCACCCGGATCGGGCTGAGGTCGCGCAGCGGCACTCCCCGGTGCCGCAGCAGCGCGGTGACCAGCGCCGTGCCCGCCCGGGCGTGCCAGGGCCACACCCCGACACCGACCGGTCGACGACGGCCGACGGCCAGATCGGCGACCCCGTCGGCGACAAGGGCGACCAGGGCGGGTAGCTCTCGGGGGGCGAAGGATCCGTCGGCGTCCAGCACGCAGACCAGTTCGGTGTCGGCGACCTCGATCCCGGTGTGCACGGCCGCGCCGTACCCCCGCCGTGGTTCGTGCACCACCCGCGCACCGTGCCGGGCGGCCACCTCGGGTGAGCCGTCGCGCGACCCGTTGTCCACGACGATCGCCCGGTATCCGGGCGGCAACGCGGTCAGCACGGCGGGCAGGGCAGCGGCCTCGTCCAGGCACGGCAGCACCACGTCGATCTGTGTCGGCATACCGCCGACGCTAGGGCCGGCACAGGGCTGCCCGCGCCCGATTCGACCTTACGGAACACTTACCGCGCCGACACTTCTTACCGTCCGGTGACATACCGACGAAGTGGCTGACGGGGGCGTGGACCGACCCGTACCGTCCGGTCGACATGAGACCCGGTGCCACCGTTTCCCGCTCGTCCGTCCACCACCGCGTCCCGAACCGCCACCGGGGCGACCTGCTGGTGCTGGGCGTCGAGGCGACGCTGTTGGTCACCGCCGTGGTGGTGGGCGCGATGCTCAACCGCGCAGGCGTGGGCCTGCACGCCGATGCCGCGCCGCTCTACGCCACCTGGAGACCACACCTGGGCTGGGGCACGCCGGCCGCGTTGGCGATCGCCGTCGCGGTGGTCGGGCCCGGAACGCAGTGGGCCCGCACCGCCCGGTGGGGCACTCTGCTGTCCGTCGGCTACCTGGCCGCGGTCGGCTGGACGCTCGCCCTGGCCCTCGTGGACGGCTGGTCGGAAGGGCTGACCCGACGGCTCACCCCGCAGGCGGAGTATCTGCACGAGGTACCCCGGGTAACAGACATCGGGCGGATGCTGGCCGGTTTCGCGGACCGCATCCTGGACTTCCAGCCGGACTCGTGGTCCACCCACACCGCCGGCCATCCACCGGGTGCCCTGCTGGTGTTCGTCGTACTCGACCGGGTGGGCCTGGGTGGTGGCACGGCGGCGGCGCTGGCCTGCGTCCTGGTCGGGGCAAGCGTCGTGGTGTCCGTGCCGATCGCCCTACGGGCCCTGGGCGCCGGCGGGGCCGCCCGGGCATCGCTGCCGTTCCTGGTGCTGCTGCCCGGAGCGGTCTGGGTGGGTGCCTCCGCTGACGGTCTCTTCACCGGGGTGGTAGCCGCCGGCCTCGCGCTGCTGGCGGTACGAGGAACCGCGACCGCGTTGGCCGGCGGCGTACTGCTCGGCTTCGCGCTGTACCTGTCCTACGGCTTCGTGCTTGTCGCGCCCCTGGCTCTCGTCGTGCTCGCGCTGCGTCCGCGAGGCCGGGGTGCCGCGCTGCTCGCTGGCGCGACCGGTGTGGCCACGGTGGCGGTGGCGTTCACCGTTTCGGGGTTCTACTGGTGGCAGGGGTACGACCGGGTGGTCGAGCGCTACTACCAGGGTTGGGCGGCCGACCGTCCTTACGCATACTGGGTCTGGGCCAATCTGGCGGCGCTGCTGCTCTCTGCCGGGCCGGTGGTCGGGCCGGCGCTGCGCCGCACTCTGCACTCGGCCCGCGGGGCCTGGCGGGCGGCCAGCCCCCCGGAACTGACCGCGTCGACGCCGGGGACCAGCAGCTCGGGCCCGGGCGGTGACCCGCTGACCCGCGTCGCGGTGCGAAACCGGCGGCTCGGCGCGCTCGCGCGACGGGTCGAGACACTCGGGCCCACCGTCCTGCTACCGGCCGCCGCGGTGCTGGCGGTGCTCGCCGCCGACCTGTCGGGCATGAGCAAGGCGGAGGTAGAGCGGATCTGGCTACCGTTCACGGTCTGGCTGCTCGTCGCCACCGCGCAGCTGCCCGCCGCGACGCACCGCTGGTGGCTGGCCGGGCAGGCGCTCACCGCTCTGGCCGTCAATCACCTGCTGTTCACCGTCTCGTGAGCCGGGCCCCTACCGCCGATGGGCGGGGGCGAGTCTGCTCAGACCGACACGACGGCGGGTTCCCGTAGCGGATCGGTGGCGAAGGCGGTCACTCCGTCGACGAAGCTGACCCGGGCGGTGTATCCGAGCAGGTCGCGTGCGCGGCCGGGGTCCGCGACGACGTGCCGCACGTCGGCGGCCCGGGCACCGCCGACGACCACCGGTGCTGGCCCGTCCATCGCCGCCGCCAGGGCGGTGGCGAGATCGCCTACGGTGTGCGGCTCGCCGGAGCAGACGTTCACCGGTACCAGACCGTCCGGGGCCGGCGCGGTCAGCGCCAGCACGTTGGCGCGCGCCACGTCGGAGACGTGCACGAAGTCACGCCGCTGCAAGCCGTCCTCGTAGACCCGTGGCGGCCGACCATCAGCCAGCGCCGACCGGAAGATCGACGCTACTCCGGCATACGGCGTGTCGCGGGGCATCCGGGGGCCGTACACGTTGTGGTAGCGCAGTGCCCAGACCCCTGCGCCGGTCTGCCGGCTCCACGCGGCGGCCAGATGCTCCTGGGCCAGTTTGCTGGCCGCGTAGGTGCTGCGCGGTTCGAGCGGGGCGTCCTCCGGCACGAGTGCGCAGGTGAGTGGGCCGGCGCACGTGGGACAGGTGGGGTCGTACCGGCCGGCGGCGACATCGGCCTCGCGACGTGGGGCCGGCCGAACGACGCCGTGCCGGGCGCAGGTGTACCGCCCTTCACCGTAGACGACCATGGAACTGGCCAGCACCAGACGAGACACGCCAGTCCGGTGCATCGCTGCCAGCAGCACCGCCGTGCCGTAGTCGTTGTGGATGACGTAGTCGGGGGCATCCGACGGGTCCAGCCCGTGCCCGACCATCGCCGCCTGGTGACACACGGCATCGACCCCGGCCAGCAGATCGTCGAGCAGGTGCGGATCGCGGATGTCCCCCACGACCGGATCATGCTGGCGGAACCACGCGGGCAGCACGCTCCCGTGGGCCTGGGGCAACAGCGCGTCCAGGCACACCACCTGGTGCCCCTGTGCGACGAGCAGGTCCGCGACCTGCGATCCGATGAACCCGGCGGCGCCGGTGACGAGTACCCGCATTGGGTCACGCTAGGTCAGCGGGGCGGCAGTCGGGGCCGGTTCGGCTCCGACGTCAGCACTTCGTAAGGGGACGGCCGGTAACCCTTCGGTAATGCCGCAATGCCCGCCCGAGGGCGCCGTTGCCGGTTAGCGTCCTGCACGAAGCCTGACGCGTCCGCTCCGACGCCTCGCCGACTGGAGGAACCGTGCCAGCCGACCCGCCGTCTGACGATCCACCCGCGGGAGCCGACCGTGGTGAGCCGAGGCGCACGTCCGACGGGCCTGGGCCCTCCGCCGAGGCGTCCGGTAAGCGAGTGGACGCCTACCCGGCGCGGCTGTGGCGTGCGTTGGATCGGCATCGCCCTCCTGGAGCGGACGCCGCCACCAACGCGTGGCGCAGTCCGGTGCGTGGCCCGTGGTTGACGTCCGTGTTCGGTGTCGTCCTGCTCGCCACGCTACCGCTTGTGATCATCACCGGCCTCCTGGACTGGATCGCGTACGGCCCTCGGCTCGGCCAGGCGTTTCCCAGCGACGTGGGCTGGTTGCACCCTCTCGTCTTCGACTGGCCGACCCGCCCCGCCTGGCTGTTCCGGCTCACCCAAGGGCTGCACGTGACGCTCGGCATCGTGTTGGTTCCGGTGGTGGTGGCGAAGCTCTGGTCGGTGGTGCCCAAGCTGTTCGACTGGCCGCCGGCCCGTTCGGTGGCCCAGGTGCTCGAACGGCTGTCGCTGCTGCTGTTGGTGGGCGGAATCCTCTTCGAGATGGCGACCGGCCTGCTCAACATCCAGTACGCGTACCTCTTCGGGTTCGACTTCTACACCGCGCACTGGTACGGCGCCTGGATCTTCACCGCCGCCCTCGTCACGCACGTGCTGATCAAGCTTCCTCGGACGATCTCCGCGCTGCGTGGCCCGCGCTTCACGCGTACGACGGCGGAGGAGACCACGCCGGAGCCGGCGGATCCGGACGGGCTGGTAGCCCGCCGGCCCGGCCCGGCGACGATGAGCCGACGTGGCGTTCTCGCCCTGACCGGGGGCGGCGCGTTGCTGTTGGCGGCGCTGACCATCGGGCAGAGCCTGGACGGGGCGCTGCGCCGGACCGCGCTGCTGCTACCGCGGGGCCGGCAGCACGATGACGGACCCAACGGTTTCCCGGTCAACCGGACCGCCGCCGCGGCCGGTATCCGACCCGCCGACACCGGGGCCCGGTGGCGACTGACGGTGCGTGGCAACGGCCGCACGGTCGAGGTGGACCGCGATGGCCTGCTCGCGATGACGCAGCACAGCGCGGATCTGCCGATCGCCTGCGTCGAGGGCTGGTCGACGACGCAGACCTGGACCGGGGTACGGCTACGGGACCTCGCCGCGCTGGTCGGCGCACCCGACAGCGCCGTGGCACGGGTCGAGTCGTTGGAACAGGCCGGCCTGTTCCGGCAGGCCCGGTTGCAGGCCAACCAGGTCCGCGACCCCGACTCGCTGCTCGCCCTGCGGGTCAACGGCGTCGACCTGTCGGCCGACCACGGCTATCCGGCGCGGATCATCGTGCCTGCGCTGCCTGGTGTGCACTGCACGAAATGGGTCCGCAGAATCGCCTTCGAGGAACAGCCCCATGACTGAGTTCCGGCGCAAGTACGGCGCCCCGCTCTGGCATCTATCGCTTCTGCTCGGCTGCTTCGCGGTGACCGGCTGGATAGCCTTGCGGCTGGCCGGAGAGCCGACCGCGTGGCGGATGCTGCTCTGGTTCATCGGCGCGGTCATCGCCCACGACCTGTTCCTGTTCCCGCTCTACGCCCTGGTCGATCGGGCGCTGCGCGCGAAGCTGGGTGGCGCCGGGGGTCGATCGGCGCTGAATCACGTGCGGGTGCCCGCGCTTGCCTCCGGGCTGCTCCTGCTCGTCTACCTTCCCGGCATCCTCGGACTCGGCGGCGACACGTACACGGCGGCGACCGGCCTGACCCCACAGCCGCTGCTGGCCCGCTGGCTGGTGGTCAGCGCAGCGATCTTCGCCGGCAGCGCGGTGCTGTACGCGCTGCGGCGTCGTCGGCTCAGGGCTGGAGTCGATATCGGTGGGCCAGCAGACTGACCGAACGGTCGTGCGACAGGGCTCGCGTGCGGGTTGCCGTCCCGGCCGACTCGCGGTGGTGCCTGCCGACCAGTGAGGATCTCGAAGGAGAACCGCCAGCTGCGCGGGTAGGCCGCCGAGTTGCGGCGGCCTAACGAGATCCAGACGGCGTAGGCACCGACTCCGCCGGTTGGCGGCCCGCTTGACCGGGATTGTCGCTGCCCGGGTGCGGCGATACCGGCGTGGCATGGCGGTGCGGGCGCGGATCACGGAGATCTCGCCGCTTCGGAGGGTAGCCGGACGGGCTCTGGCGTGGCGGTGAGCGACTTCGATGCCACGCGCTGTCCACCGCACATGGTGAACCGACGACAAGTCTCGGTCATTCTTGGGTCGAGATCTTGACAGTGGGCCCCAGCCTCGCGAGCATGCTTATGCGCATCACTAGGAACCGCGAAGCATTTCCCCTGTAGTTATCCGCATAACTTAGGATGGCGGCTTGTTCAAGATCAAGACTTTCCGGGCAGCGGCAGTCGCTGGAGTGCTGGGATCGGCCCTGCTGAGCAGTGCTGCCTCAGCCAGCACCGTGATCGACCCGCCGGGCGATCGCGGGATCAACAACGTCCTCGGCACGGCGATCCCGCCGCAGGCCGCGGCCGAGAACGACGTGTCGATCGAGCGCCAGTTCAGCATCGAGATCGAGAACGTCGCCGGCGGCGCGATCACGCATGTGGCCGAGAACGGCGCCCGCACCCGGATGGGCGGGGTCGAGCGTGCGGCCACCAGCACCGTGGCGGCCAACGACGGGTTCTGGGCGTCGAAGTACTCCCGGGCGGTCGACGGCTCCCTCAGTCACGTCCTGGCGACCTCGGTCTACGTCCTGCGCCTGCGGGTTGGGCCGGACCAGGCGTACGACCCGCTCAACCAGCGGGCCTTCACCGCCCGGTTGGTCAACCTGCGGCCGGACCAGTTCCTCGAGGCCGATCAGGGCAACTGGCAGGCGGACACCATCTACACCGACATCCCCGGCGGGATCAAGATCTTCGGCGGGGCCACGGCGCCGCCGGTGGGATCGCCGGTGACCTGGTGGGACGCATCCAGGTCGCAGTGGCGGCCGTTGGCCGCACACTTCGCCGCGAACCCGAACGCCGCCGTGCCGGCCAAGATCCGGTACACGGTGTACAAACCGGTCTCGGCGTACGGTACGCCCGGCTACCTGGAACTGGAGAACTGGTCGGCCGGCGACACGGTCGGCGGGCGGACCAATCCGGCCAACGGCCGGGTGCTGGTCGCCTATCCGGGCGGCGTGGTGCGGCACGTGGCCGACGTGCTGCAGCGGGTCCGCGGCTCCGGACGTTTCGGGGGCACCGAGTTCGCCGCGATCGGGCAGATCGACACCAACCATCCGGGCGCGCTGACGCTGTCCACCTCGCCACGGGTCGGCTACACCACTGATTTCGACAAGCGCGGCGGGCTGCAGATCGTGCCACCCAACCACGCGAAGTACCTCGGCTACGTGCTCGGCCAGGAGCCGTTCGTCGGACGCGCCCAGTGGATGGTCGTCGGTCCGGTCGGGGCCACATCGGCGCAGCTGGCCGACGAGCGGTACCTGGTTGACGGCCAGCTCTCGGTGAACCCCGGCTGGGAGGCGGTCGCGCCGCTGTTCGGGATGTACGTCCGGACCTCGTACAACAAGGACTGGCTGGCCGGCTCGACCCGGTTCGTCGTGTCCTACGACTACGGCGCCACCTGGCAGCAGAGCCCGCCGCTGACCGGGACCACCGAGCCGCCAGCCTCGCCGGTGAACAACTGGACCAACATCCGCATCTACCTGCAGTACCCGACCGGTCCCTGATCCGGCTCCCGGTCCTGGGCCGCAGTGTTCCCCCACCCCCTGAGAGAACAGAGAGAAACCATGAGAAGAAGGCAGTGGAGCGCCCTGTGCGCCGGTGTCGTGCTGTCGCTGGCACTGAGCGCCTGCGGCAACGGCGCCGCCCCCTCCGCCGGGCGTGACGCCTCGACGCTACGGGTGTGGTTCCCCGGCAATCTGAGCAGCGAGATCGCGCTGGTCAACGACGAGCTGGTGCCGGCGTTCGAGGCCAAGCACCCCGGCGTCGACGTCCAGGTCGAGTTCGTGGACTGGGGGAACCTGTCGACCCGGCTGTCCACCGCCTTCGCCGGCAACACCGCACCGGACGTGTTCGGCCACGGCAACGCCGCAGCCGCCGGCTTCGCCAAGGCGGGACGGGTCGCGCCGCTCGACGAGCGGGTCGCGGGCCTGCCCGGCGGGGCTGCGGACCTGACCTTCCTCGCCGACGGCAAGGTCGACGGCAAGCAGTACGTGATGCCGCTGCGCGGCTTCGGCTACCTGGTCGCCTACCGCACGGATCTGATGACGGCGGCGGGCCTCGACCCGGCGAAGCCGCCGGCGACCTGGGACGATCTGCGCTCCGCCGCGCAGAAGCTGACCGTCCGCGACGGCGGCAAGATCACCCGCTCGGGGCTGCTGCTGGCCACCGACAACCCGACCAGCATGACCCAGTCCTTCGCGAGCTTCCTCTACCAGGCCGGCGGCGCCTTCCTGGGCCCTGACGGCGCCTCGGTCACCTGGAACTCGCCGGAGGCCGTGTCGGCACTGTCCTTCGCCACGGGCCTGTACCAGGGCGGCGACGCTGTCGCGACCGGCGTGGGAGAGAAGACCGCCAATGCCGGAGCCCAGCATCCGCTGGTCACCGGCCGGGCCGCCATGGCTCTGGTCGACGATGCCACCCTCAAGACCATCTACGAGCAGGCGCCGGAGATGGCCAAGAACATCGCGGTCGCCCCCGCGACGACCGGCCCCAAGGCCGCCGCGTCGTTCGGCGGCGCGGGCAACGGCATGTTCGTCAGCGCCGGCTCCAAGCAGCAGGACCGGGCCTGGGAGTTCATCGCCTTCCTGCTGGAGGCGGAGAACCTCAAGAAGTACACGATGGCCGTCGGCGGCATTCCGGCCCGCGGCTCGCTGGCCAAGGACCCCGAGCTGGCGGCACTGCCCTACCTCGCCCCGTACATGACCTCGGCGGCGGCTTTCCGGGGCAACCCGGTGCACCCGAAGTGGACGCAGCTTCGCGATTCGCTCGGCGCGAGCGTCGAGAAGGCGTTCCGTACCCCCCTGGCGCCGCAGGCGGCACTGGACGAGGCGGCCGTCGCGGCCGAGAAGGTGCTCAAGGGCTGACCTGATGACTCCCGCATCGACCGGAATCCGTGCCGCAGGCAGGAACGACCGGGACGACCAGAAGCGGGCCGCCGAGCCGGCCCGGCGCGATGAGCGCCGGGCCGCCGGCCGGCCCTCGGCACGGCGGGTGAGCCCGGTCCGCCGCGGTCAGCGCCGCGCCGGCTGGATGCTTGTCACTCCGGCGGTGCTGGTCCTGCTCATCGTCGCCGCGGTGCCCATCGGGTACGGCTTCTATCTCAGCCTCACCTCCTACAACCCGGTCGAGACGACCGGCCCGCAGTTCCACGGCCTCGACGGATACCGTGCCGTTCTCGGCTCGGCCGAGTTCTGGCGCGCGCTGCTGACCACGATCGTCTACGCCGTCGGTGTCCTGGTGCTCACCATCCCGGCGTCGCTGGGTCTGGCCATGCTCGTCAACGGCCGGTTCCCCGGAGTGACCCTGTTCCGCGGGGTGATGTACCTGCCGCGGGTGGTGCCGCTGATCGCCGTCAGCATGATCTGGCTGTGGCTCTACTCCCGGGACGGGTTCTTCAACTACGCCCTCGATCTGGTCGGGCTGCCGCCGGTCGACTTCCTCAACACCGAGGGGACCGCGCTCGGCTCGCTGATCGTGATGCGGGCCTGGAAGGCCCTCGGCGGCAGCATGATCATTTTCTTGGCGGGTCTGCAGACCATCCCCAAGGAACTGCTCGAGAGCGCCGCCGTGGACGGCGCCGGCCGCTGGCACTCGTTCCGGCACGTGACTCTGCCGCTGCTCGCGCCGATCACCCTGTACGTCGTGGTGATGGACCTGATCTACCTGGCCCAGTCGTTCTCGGAGATCTACGTGCTCACCTCCGGCGGCCCGCTGGGCTCGACCACCGTGGTGAACATGCTCGTCTACCGCGAGGCGTTCCAGAACTTCCAGCTCGGCCACGCCAGCTCGATGGCGTTCGTGCTGTTCTGCCTGATCTTCGCGTTGGCCTATGTCAACGTCCGCCTGCTCACCCGGACGGGGAAATCATGACCGGTCGTCGCGCCTGGCGTTGGCGGCGGACCGCTGCCGTCGGCCTGGTGGCCGCCCTCGTCGGCCTGCCGTTCTTCTGGCTGATCTCGCTGGCCTTCCGGGACCCCACCGAGATCTTCAGCTACCCGCCCCGGCTGCTGCCGCAGCGGCCGACCCTCGACAACTTCCGCTACGTCTGGGAGACCACGAACATCCCGGTGGCGCTGACCAACAGCCTGACCGTCGGCGTGATCACCGTGCTCAGCAATGTGATCGTGGCAGTGGCCGCCGGATACGCGTTCGCCCGGCTGGACTTCCGCGGCTCCCGGGCGATGTTCGGGGCCGTACTCGGGGCCGCGATGGTCCCCGCCGTGGTGCAGATGATCCCACTGTTCCTGCTGGTCCAGCGCTGGCCCATGGCCGGCGGCAACGACCTGTTCGGCGAAGGCGGCTCCGGCCTGCTCAACACCTATGCCGGGCTGGCCCTGCCACTGCTGGTCCAGCCGCTCAATATTTTCCTGGCCAGGCAGTACTTCCTGGGCCTGCCCGAGGAGATGGCGGAGGCCGGCCGGCTGGATGGCGCCTCCGAGCTGCGCATCTTCGCCAGCATCTACCTGCCGATGGCCCGGCCCATCCTGGCCACCATCGCGGTCCTGTCCTTCACCGGGGCCTGGGAGGATTTCCTGTGGCCGCTGGTCGTCGTCGCCAGCCCCGACATGCAGACCGTCCCGCTGGCGCTGAGCACCTACTCGGCCAGCGGTGTCGTGCAGTACGGCCCGCTGATGGCCGCCACGATCCTGGCCACCGTGCCGGTCCTCGTGGTGTTCGTCGCCGGGCAGCGGCACTTCGTGCAGGGCCTGGCCGCAGGCGGGGTGAAGGGGTGAGCGGCGTCGTGGCCGTGCTGCCGCTGGACGACCGGCCGGTCACCTACCGGCAGGTCGCCGAGCTGGGAGAGCTGTCAGGCGCCACCGTGCTCCTGCCTCCCCGGCACATGCTCGGCCGCCGGGGCGCGGCCGGGGACCTGCCCGCCCTGGCCGGTTGGATCGAGCAGGCCGCCGGCCACGGCGATGCCCTCGTGGTCAGCCTCAACCAGCTCGTCCACGGGGGATACGTGCCCTCGCGCCGGACCACCGAGACGATGGCCGACTGGCTGCCCCGCCTGCAGGTCCTGCACCGGCTGCGCGACACCCGTCCGGACCTGCGGATCTACGCCCACACGGTGCTGATGCGAACCAAGGCCCGCAATGACGCCGGCGCGGAGCCCGCCTACTGGGCCGACCACGGCCGCTACTTCGGCGACCTGTCCCGCGAGCTCTACCGGGCCGAGCACGGCCGGCCTGACCAGGTCGCCGACGCCCGCGCGGCGATCCCCGCCAAGCTGATCACCGACCTGGTCCGCCGCCGCGTGCAACTGCACCAGCTGCAACTGCACGCGCTGTCGATGACCGCCGACGGCATCATCGACCTGCTGGCCATCACCCCCGAGGACACCACCGCCGAGTCGATGTCGACGAGCGAGCGGGAATGGCTGCAGGCGTGGATCGGCCGCTATGGCATCGCCGACCGGGCGCTGTGCTATCCAGGCGCCGACGAGGTCGGTTCGGTGCTGCTGGGCCGGGCCGTACTGGGCGCCTCGGGCCGGCCGGCGCCCACCGCGCTGGTGCTGTGCGCGGTCGACGGCGGCCTGGACCGGATCGCCGCGTACGAGGACGTGCCGGTGGGGCAGACCATCGCGGCCCAGTTGGAAGCGGCGGGCCTGCGCCGGGCCTGCTCGGTGGACGGCGCTGACCTCGTCGTCGCGGTGCATCCGCCCGGCCTGCCGGAGCGCGACTGGTTCCACCCGAGCGCCGGGCAGGCCTCGGCGCAGGACCGCGGGGCCGCCGCCCAGGTGCTCGCCGACCAGGTCGCCGAGCTGGTCGGACGCGGCCACCGGGTGGTCGTCGCCGACGTCGCCGACGCGAACGGGTCAGACCCGGCCCTGGTCGAGGCACTGCGTGCCAGGCTGCCGCTCGACCGGCTGGCCGGGTACGCGGGCTGGAACACCGCCGGCAACAGCATCGGCAGCACGCTGGCCCAGGGCTGCGCGACGATGACCGGTGCGGACGTACCCGGCATCGCCCGAAGGCGGGTGCTGACCCGCCGGTTCCTCGACGACTGGGCGTACCAGACGCAGGGTCGGGCGCTGCTGCGCCCCACCGGGACCACGCACCCGTCGGCGCTGTCGGCCGAGCCCGACGCCACCATGCTCGCCGTCGAGGCGCTGCTCGCCGAGCGGCTGGCCGAGCTACCCGGCCTGGCCGGTGCCTGCCGGCTGCGTCCCGGCAGCGTCCACCTACCGTGGGGGCGATCGTTCGAAGTGGACTTCGAACTGGACGCGGCGGAGGAACACGATGGCTGACAACTCATGGCGCAGACCCCGCCAGGCCGACATCGCCCGGCTCGCCGGCGTGTCACAGGCGACGGTGTCGTATGTGGTCAACGGCCGCACCGACGGCCCGGTGATCCCGGACCAGACCCGGGACCGGGTCCTGGCAGCCGCGCGTGAGCTGGGCTACGTCGCCAACCCGTCGGCCCGCAGCCTCGCCGGTGGCGCCAACCGCCTGATCGGCGTCTACACGTTCGAGTCGATGTTCCCGATGGACCACCACGACTTCTACTACCCGTTCCTCGTCGGGATCGAAGCCGAAGCCGAGGCGCAGGGCTACGACCTCGTGCTGTTCACCAGCGCCACCACCGCCGACGGTCGCAGGTCCATCTTCCGGGGGCACACCAGCCGGCTCGGCCTGGCCGACGGCTGCGTGCTGCTGGGCAAGAACGCCGACCGCGACGAACTGGTCCAGCTGCGCGACGACCGCTATCCGTTCACCTACGTCGGGCGGCGCGAGATCCCCGGCGGCAGGATCAGCTACGTCGCGGCCGACTATGCCGCAGCCACCGGCCGGGTCGTGGACCATTTGGTGAAACTCGGGCACCGGCGGCTCGCCCACCTGGGCCCGCGCACGCCGGGCGAGTACTCCGCGGACCGGGACAGCGGCCTGCGGGAGGCGTCCGCGCGCCACGGCCTCGACGGCACCGTGCTGGACTGCCCGATCGACGACGCCGGGCCGGGCACCGACGACGTGCGCCGGCTGCTGGCCGCCGGTGCCACCGCCTTCGTCGTCCACGAACCGGCTGCGGCACTACGGGTCCGGGCCATCCTGGGCGAGCTGGGCCTGCGGGTGCCGGCCGACTGCTCGCTCGCCGCGCTGAACGACCCGCCGGGCGACATCCCGGAGGCCGCCGACCTGACCTGCTTCCAGATCCCCCGCCGCGGCATGGGGTCCAGGGCGGTCCGCCTACTGCTCAAGCAAATCAACGACCCCCGCAACGCGAAACCACACACCGCTGTCCTCCGCTGCACGTTCGTGCCCGGCCGCACCAGCGGCCCCGCGCCCGCGGTGAGCCTGAAAGGAATGACATGACCGACTCCCACGTGGACGTATTGGTGGTGGGCGGAGGTCTCGGCGGCGTCGCCGGCGCCCTGGCCGCACTGCGCCGAGGCGCGTCCGTCCTGCTCAGCGAAGAGTACGGCTGGCTCGGCGGGCAGCTCACCACGCAGGCGGTGCCACCCGACGAGCACCCGTGGATCGAGTCCTTCGGCTCCAGCGCCAGCTACCGCGCGCTGCGCGACGGCATTCGCGAGCACTACCGGCGCTGGTACCCGCTGACCGCCGAGTCGGCCCGCGACCCTCACCTCAATCCCGGCGGTGGCCGCGTCAGCCGGCTGTGCGCCGAGCCGGCCGTCGGCGCCGCGGTCCTCGACGCCATGCTGACGCCCTGGATCAGCGCCGGCCGGCTCACCGTGCTGCGCCACCACCGACCGGTCGCGGCGCAGACCGACGGCGACCGGGTCACCGCAGTCGTGCTGCGCGACCTGCGGACCGGCGACGAACGCACCATCACCAGCCGGTACGTGCTGGACGCCACCGAGACCGGCGAGGTGCTGCCGCTGACCGGAACCGAGTACGTCACCGGGTTCGAGTCGCAGGCGGACACCGGCGAGCCCAGCGCCCCGCGGCAGGCCCAGCCGATGAACATCCAGGCAGTGTCGGTCTGCTTCGCCGTCGAGCACCTCGCCGGCCAGAACCACACCATCGACAAACCCGCCGACTACGCGTACTGGCGTGACTTCCGGCCCGACTACTGGCCCGGCCCGCAGCTCGGCTGGACCGCCCCGCACCCGCACACCCGCGCACCGCGGACCTACGAGTTCGCGCCCAACCCCGACGACCGCCCCGGCACGATCATCGCCGACCAGAGCCGCGACCCCGGCGCCGACGAGCTGTGGACGTTCCGCCGCATCCTCGCCCGCAACCACTTCCGGCCCGGCGCGTACGCCAGCGACATCTCCATGGTCAACTGGCCGCTGATCGACTACGTCGGCGGGCCGCTGTTCGAGGTGCCGGCCGACGAGGCGAACGGGCACCTGGCCGCGGCCCGCCAGCAGAGCCTGAGCCTGCTGTTCTGGATGCAGACCGAAGCCCCCCGCCCCGACGGCGGCACCGGCTGGCCCGGACTGCGGCTGCGCCCCGACGTCATGGGCACCGCCGATGGCCTGGCGATGGCCCCGTACCACCGCGAGTCCCGCCGGATCCTCGCCCAGTACCGGGTGGTCGAACAGGATCTGGCAATGTCGGTCCGGGGCGAGGCCGGCGCGGTCGTCTATCCCGACTCGGTCGGTGTCGGCTCGTACCGCATCGACCTGCACCCCTCCACCGGCGGCGACAACTACATCGACGTCCCCGCCTGGCCGTTCCAGATCCCGCTGCGCTCGCTGGTCCCGCAACGGGTCCGCAACCTGCTCGCCGCGGCGAAGAACATCGGCACCACCCACATCACCAACGGCTGCTACCGGCTGCACCCGGTCGAGTGGGCGGCGGGAGAGGCCGCCGGCGCTCTCGCGGCCTTCTGCCTGACCAACCGACTCGAACCGCAGCAGGTCACCGGGTCGCCCGGCAGCGTCGTCGACTTCCAGCGCAACCTGGAAAGCGACGGTATCGAGATCACCTGGCCGCAGATCCGCCCCTACTGACCCATCAGCCGCCACCGGACGGGAACCACACATGATCCTCCCCGAAGGGCGCCTCGGCGTCCTCGTGAGTCTGCCCCACAACGACGTGACCCTCGCCGCCGCCGCCCGAGACGCCGCAGCCGACGGGCTGAAGGTCCACATGAACATCCACCACCGGGCGTCCGGCACCCGCTTCGGCGACCTCGACGAAGAGGGCGAACGGCTACGCGAGATCGTCTCGCTCGGGCTCGCCACCGGGCTCGTCGTCGGCGCCGCCCGTACCGTCGACCCGGCCCAGACCCGGCGGGCCGCGCAGCTGGGCTTCGACTACTTCGACGTGTACGCCGCATACGCCAACACGACCTACGTCACAGACTGCGGACCGGCCACGGCGATGGCCGCGATCGGCCCGAACGACGACGTCGCGACTGCGGCAGCGCTCGTCGCCCAGGGCATCGGGGCCATCGAGGTCTCCACCGTCGACCCGGCCGACTACGGGACACCACTCTCACTGGGCACCCTCGCCAGGCTGACCGCCCTGCGCGCCGCGGTCGACGTCCCGCTCATCGTCCCCACGCAGCACAGGCTCGTTCCGGCGGACCTCGCCGCCCTCGCCGCGGCCGGAGCCGACGCCGTGCTGCTCGGCGCAGTCGTCACCGGCACGACCGCCCCGGCGATCACGGCCGCCGTCGCGCAGTTCAGAACGGCCGCTCACAGCGCGAGTCCGCATGGGCGGAGGCATTCGACCGTGAGGTGACGGCGTGTCGGAGCGCTCGGCCGATCGCAATGAAGTCGACCGTGGTGGCCGCCGCCTGTAACGGGGCCACCAAGGTCTGGTCAGTCGTGACGCCGCCGGCCGAGGCCATCAAACGCGTCCGACGATGGCCGGTGGTGCCAGCTCGACTGCTCGTGCATCTTGCGAAGACCCGCCCGGCGGGTGAGCGTCAACGGCAGAGGCCGGCCGAGTCAGCGGAGTGGTGTCACCCGCACCGGGGTGTTTGGCGGCACGGTGCTCACGCCAAGCAGGCTGGGCCGACGCGACCGCCGAGACGACATCGACGCCATCTCGGTGTCTCCGACGTCGTCGTCGGCCGGGGCTGGCGATGAGTGCGCCGATGACAGCGACATTCTGCCGAGCCCAGCCGATCGACTGGCAAGTTGCCGGACGCCGATGGCCCCAGGGCCGCTGGCGTGCGAACAGTTGCGAGGGCGCACAGGCTATGCGCGCCCTCGCAACTGTGGCGTTGTCAGGAGGGTAGGCCCAGCGCGTTCCAGAGGATGAAGGGGTTCATGTCCTCACAGGGACCGATGGGAGAGGCGCCGTGGTTGCCCCGGGCGGCACGGAAGTGAACGTGACGGTGGTTGAGACCGTCCGCCTTGGTGCCGATCTTGGCCCACCTGGTGCCCCTGGTGAAGGTGTTGCCGACACGCAGTTCCGAGCCGTCAAGAAGGTGACCTAGGGTCAGGCTCATGTTAACGGAGGGAAAGTAGACCTGGATCCACCGGTTGTAGCCGCCAGGGTCGTAACCGCGGCCGACGACACGACCGGCTCCCCAGGCGTAGATGCGGTTACCGGTGGGAGCGCCGACGTCGACACCCTTGTGACGCTGGTCGCCTTGACATCCGAACTGGTAGCCCGGGAAGTACTCGTTGTAGCTGGAGGTGGTACGGCCGCCTTCCACACCCCACCAGGTGCCGGCCGGCAGCGGCGCGGCGACAGCCGGCGGGGCAACCAACAAAATCAGAGCGGCGGCCAGAGCGGCCGCAAAAGCAACACGCCAGCGTGATGGCATCTAATGTCCTCCATCGCTCAGAGATCCGGATTCGCAGTGCGATCCAGGCTCGGTCGGTCGAGTTCGTCGTACGATCCGGCGAAGAATATGAGGACACTTGCACATCAGTCAATGCCGCGGCCTTGAGGGGCGTTCGATTTGCACTTGATCTACCAGCATGCCCCTCCCCCGGGACCGCTCTCGGCGCGCTACCCCGGCCCGCTGGCTGATCCCGCAGCCCCACACCACTACAAGCTGACACGGAGGAACCGGCCCCACGCCGGGTCCTCAGATGCCGCCAAGACGTCAGCAAACACGCGAACCAGACTCATTGAGCATCGGCTATGGGGTGCGCGCAGTGGCGTGAGGTGTGGTCGGCTCAACCCGTCGGCGAGGAGAGCCCGACCGAGCGGTTGGCCGCCGAGGAACACCTGGCTGATTGCGGCGGATGCCGCACGTGGTACGAAGCGGCGGTCGCGGTGACCCGCCGGACTCGACTGACACTGGCCGGCAGCGGGGTGAATGTCACCGAAGCCGTACTGGCCGCTCTTCCCTCCCCTCCCGTACGGCTCGCCACATGCCTGCGGGCCGCGCAGGGACTGGTCGGGGCGTTCCAACTGGTGCTCGGTCTGTTCCAGGTCGGCCGTGGTCCCTCCGTCGCGCACCGACACTTCCTCGGGGAGACGCTGCTGTCCGGGCACCTGTGGCACGAGGTTGCGGCGTGGAACGTCAGCGTCGGCGCCGGGTTTCTGTTCGTGGCGGTCCGGCGCACCCACCGACGGGGCTGGTGCCGATGCTTTCGCGTTCGTGGGCACCCTGGTCCTGCTGTCGGTCAACGATCTGTCCACCGGTGCGGTGGACACCACTCGGTTGGTCAGCCACACAGGCGTGTCCCGAGGGCTGGCCACCACCGGGGCGCTGATCGCGCTGATGGCGGTACTGCCACCGGCGTTCACCGGGCACGCCGCGGGGGCCGGCAACCACCAGATCGCGGTCTCCAGCCTCGTCCTGCACGTCCTCGCCGCCGCGGTGCGGGTGGGCTGCCTGCCAGCTCTGCTGGTGGCCCGTCGCAGCCGACACCTCGCCGACGCCGCCGACCGGTACAGCCGACCGGCCCTGGCTGTATCGTCGCGGTCGCGCTCAGCGGTGCCGCGAGCGCCACGGTGCGCCACGGCACGTCGAAGAACTCTGGCGGTCCCGGTACGGGTGGCTCGTGCTCGGCAAGCTGGCCGCGCTGGGTCTCCTCGGGGTGCTGGGCGCGGCCCACCGGTCGCCAACCCCCGGGCGTCTGCTGGGGCTCCGTCCTTGCGGAGTTCCTGAAGAAGTTTGTTCGAAACCAAGGCGGGAAGCCCCGACACAGGTAGGGCAGCCGCGTGCCGGGCCATCGGCAGCCTCGCGCGCCTGCGGGAGGCCGGCGGTGGTCAGCGCCGGCCTCCCACCGTCCCTGCTGTCGAGAATCCATCGAACGCGACACCGCCCATCGGCACCGATAACCACGTTCGAGGTGACACGGTGCGCCGTGAACCGTGCACCGGTCGAGGTCGACCCGCATGCCGGCCCCGATGACGAGGAGGTGACCCCGGCAGCGGGAGCGGCACGGGCCCGACACCCTGCCGACCGCCGGTGGGCAGGGTGCGCTACGGCGAACGGCGCGACAGTTCCGGCATCCGCTGCGTACGGCCCGTCGCGACTCGGCGCACCCCCACCGCATGACGAACGGGCGCTACCGGATACGGAACGTCCGGGTGGCGTACGGGCCGAACGCGATCCCTTCGTTGGCATCGAGCACCTGAGCCGCGCCATTCTCCGCCAGATCACACTCCGTCATCGAGCCATCGACGCCGTAGACCCGCGCGATCACGTGCGCCGAGGCAGGGTTCCACAGCCGGAGCACCGCGCCATCGCCGTCCTCGGCGGGCTTGAGCGCGGACACCTGCGCGCCGTCCACCCGCATGCCCTCGACCGGTGCGGGAGCCGACAGGCCGGGTCGCAACTGGTACGCGCGCATCGGCGCGCGTCGCCGCGCGGCTGCCGCGGCCAGCGGCGCCTCGTCGGTGTCCAGCCGGACGCCGATCGATGCCCGGACTTTCCGCCGGCACTGCGCCTCGGGTGTACGCATCTGCGGACCGGCTCCCGCGGTGCGGGCACGCAGGTCAGGGCGGGAAAGCCAGCCCACCGCACGCAGGATCGTCACGGCCAGTGCCGGCGGGTCACCGGCGATGCCCTGCACCTCGGGAAGCCCGGGGGCGAGGACGGCCAGGCCGGGTAGCGCGGACCAGGACCGCACGGGGGCCACCCCGGCGTCGGCCTCGTAGCCGCGTTCCGTGGGCAGCGGCCCGAGCGGCGCCTTGAGCGGCCGGTCCAGGGCGCTGAAGTGGGTGTCGGCCCGCCACGTCGTGGCCGGCGCGTCCGTCGGGAAGTGCGCCTGGATCCGGTGGTCCTCGGCGACGTTGTCGAACTCGACGCTCCAGTCGAGTTCCGGCACGCCCGCCCAGAGCGTGGCCGTGACCGTCAGCGGCAGCGTGACCCGCTCGGCCGAACGGGCGCCGCGGTCGGCGGTCAGCCCGATCGGCACGTCCAGGTCGGCTCGCACCACGATCCGGGACGAGACGTCGCTGACGTGGATGCGCGCGTCACGCAGCACCGGCACGACCGTCTCGTCCGAGACCGGCGGGTCGTAGGTGTAGGTGTCGCCCGCGTCACCGACGTCCACCAGCCGGCCGAGGCCGGGCAGCGTCCGCCCGGAGGCGGCGTCGACGAGCGTGAAGGAGGCGTCGTCGGCCACGGTGAGGGTCCACCCGTCCCGGGTGAGACTGCGGCCCGGCGCCCCGTCGTCGGGGGTGGCCGGCTCGCCCTCGACCACCGTCGCCGTGTAACCCGTCCAGCCGCCGGCCGGGGCGTCGCCGAGAAACGCGATCCGGTGCCGCACGGTCTCCCGGGTGTCCGGGAGGATGTCCAGGTCCGCGCAGAACAGCGGGGTGGGCTCGACCTCGCGCAGCTCGTACGGCACGACCGCGCCGTCGGCGTCGGCGAGCCCCGCGACGGTGTGTCCGGGGGCGGTGTACACGTCGACGACGACCGGGCCGGTGGTCGCCGCGGCGTGCGGGTTGAGGACCACCACGGCGGCGGCGTCGGTGACCGGGTCGCCGGCCAGGCGGGTGTCGAGGCCGAGGTCGAGCAGTGCCCGCTCGATGAGGTGCTCGCCGACCTGGGTGGCTTTGGCGTAGCGCACCTCGTTCTCCCGGTGCACCTCGTCGACGGAGCAGCCGCAGATGGAGTCGTGCGGGGCGTTTTGCAGCACCAGGTCCCAGGCGTGCCGGAGCAGCCCGACCGCCGAGGCGCGTCCCGCTCGGACGTTGAGCGGTTCCGCCCACGACTCCAGCAGCGTCTCGGCCGCCGCGTTGGCCTGCTTGAGATAGAGGCGGGTGGAGAGGGTGCCGGCGAGCACGAAGGTCAGCCAGTCGCCCGGGTACCGCAGCTCGCCCGACACCACCGCGTCGGCAGGCATGCGGTCCCGGATCCGCTCGAAGTAGCCGGCGAGCGTGCCCTCGGTGGCGGCGAGCCCGGCGGGCAGCGGCCGGGGGGCGAGGTGGTCACCGCCGTTGAGCAGTAGATACGGCCCGTCGGCGTCCCGCCCGGACTGCTTGGCGCGGAACGCGTCGAGCCGCTCCGGCGCGGAGGCGGCCTCCCACAGCACCTCCGGCTCGTAGTAGCCCTGGTTGACCGCGATGACCGACGAGCCGTCCGGGGAGCGCCAGGTGAACCGGGCGTGCCGGGGCGGGGCGCCCCGCCAGACCAGCGCGGTGTCCAGGCCGAAGCCGCGCAGCACCCGGGGCAGATCGGCAGGGTGACCGAAGGCGTCCGGGCAGTAGCCGATGGTGGCCAGTTCCAGGCCGAGGTCGGTGGCGACGCGGCGGGCGGTGAGCAGGTTGCGGATCAGGTTCTCGCCGGAGACGAGCTGGTTGTCGGCGAGCACGTGCCAGGGGCCCACCTGTAGACGGCCGGCGGCGGCGTGGGCGCGTACCCGTTCGGCGAGGTCGGGCCGGACGGCGAGCGCATCGGCCGCCGTGATGGTCTGCCCGTCCAGGTGGAACGTGGTCAGCTCACCGCGGTCGAGCTGGTCGCAGACCCGCTCGACAAGCTCGGTGAGGCGGGCGCGGAAGGACTCCATCGGCCGGTACCACTCGCGGTCCCAGTGGGTGTGGTGAACGACGTGGATGGTCATGACAGCTCCCGGGAGGTGACGAGGGCGGCGGCGAAACGCGAGGTGACCACGGCGGGCCGGGTGATGGCGGTGCCGACGACGACGGTGTGGGCACCCCGGCGCAGCGCCTCGGCGGCTTCCTCCGGTGTGTTGATCCGCCCCTCGGCGACGACGGGGACGGACAGCCGATCGGCCAGCGCGCCGACCAGGTCGAGGTCGGGGTCGTGCGGCACCGCCCCGCCGGTGTAGCCGGAGAGGGTGGTGCTGACCAGGTCGACCCCGGCGAGGACCGCGGCATCGGCGTCGGCGACGCTGGCGACGTCGGCCATCACCAGCACGCGGTACCTCTCGCGCAGCGCCACCACGGTGTCGGCGAGGCTACGGCCGTCCGGACGGGGGCGCCGGGTGCCGTCCAGCGCGACGACGTCCGCCCCGGTCTCGGCGACCGCACGGGCGTGCGCGAGGCTCGGGGTGATGTAGACGCCGCTCGTGCCGTCCTTCACCAGCCCGATCAGCGGGGTGTCCGGCAGGGCGGCGCGCAGCGCCCGCAGGTCCGCCAGTCCCTGGGCCCGGATGCCGGCGGCACCGCCGACCAGGGCCGAGCGGGCCAGCGCCACCATGTGCGCCGGCTCGTCCAGCGGCTCGCCGGGATCGGCCTGGCAGGAGACCACGAGCCGGCCGCGGATCTCGTCGAGCACCGTCATCGGGTGAGGTCCTCCAGTATGGCCCCGAAGGGGCGGGTACGGTCCACGAACGATGGGGTCCGGCCGAGCGAGAGCGCGGCGCGGCGTAGCGCAGCCGCGTCAGCGGCACCGGCGGGCCGGTCCGGGTCGACGGTGAGCGAGGCGGCTCGCTCACCCTCGAGCGCGCCGTGCGCGGCGGCGAGGTGGACGGCGGCGAAACGGGGATCGTCGGTGGACACGTCGGCGATCCAGGCCAGCGGCACCCCGGCGGCGACCAGGTCACGCTGCACGGCGATCAGCAGCGCCGGGTCGGTGAGCACGTCACCGACCGACCGCTGCTGTGCCGCGCACCGCGCGGCGAGCGTCCCGGCGGCCTCGCCGACGGCCCACTCGCCGTGGTGCACCCGGTACGCGGCGGCGGCGATCTGGGTGGCGCCGACGTTCTTCGCGGCAGCGAGCAGGTTCACCGCGCCGCGCGGCACCAGCGCGGACGCCGGGATCGTGAACGGCGCGGTGGGTCGGTACACCGGTGCCGGGTGCCCGGTGCGCTCGTGCAGGTCGATGTGGTACCAGGTCACTCCGAGCGAGCCGAACAGGTGCCGGGCGCGGGCCCGGCCCTCGACCGGAGCCAGGTCGTGTCCGGTGACCGGCGTGTCGACGACGATCCGCCGCGACTCGCGCAGGTACGGCGCCTCCGCGAAGCCGTCCGGTGTGCCGGCCGCATCGGGGGACAGTCGCAGGCCGGCGAAGCCGTGCCCGCCGTCCTCGCGCGGCGCCTCGGTACGCAGCCAGTGCACGAACGCGGCGGTCAGCTCGCGGCCGGCCCGTTCCGCGCCGGCCGGGTCGCCGAGCGGGTCCTGCCCGGCGCAGTCGTTGGACGCCCAGTTGAGCACCACCAGCTCCGGGGCGGCGGCCCGCAGCCGCCGGTAGGTCCAGAAGGGAGGCTTGCCGTCCGGACCGCATGTGAACATCCGGTAGCGGTGCAAGCCGCCGTCCCAGCCGGCGATGTCGAAGGAAAGGCGGTCACGCAGCTCGGCGTATCCGGCGGGGGCCGGGCCGGTGAAGTCGGCGCCGGGGTGGTGCTCGACCAGTGCGCACCACGTGAAGGACTGCTGCGCCGCCGGATCGGGACCGCCGGGCACGGCGTCCGGTTCCCCGTACGCGTCGCGGCCCTCGGAGCCGTGCACGGTGGCGAAGCCCGCCAAGGGCGCGAGGTCCCCGCGCTCGGTTGCGTCGCAGAAGACGGCCGCGGCCAGAACGGTGCCGTCGTCGAGCGTGACGTCGTGGACCCGGCCGGCCGAGGCCCGGGCGGCGACCGGCGACCGGCCGGTCAGCACCCGCACGCCGGCGTCGGCGAGCAGGCCGTCGATGATCCGCTCGGCGACAGCCGGCTCGAAGCAGAGCCGGCTCACCCAGCCGCCGCCCGGGTTCACGATCCCGCCGTAGTGGGCGCGGACGGCGTCGCGGAACGCCCGGTACGAGGCCGACGCGCCGAAGGTCTCGATGTGCGGGTGCTCGTCGAGCGCCGGCAGGGCCTGGGTGGTGACCTGGCCGCCGACCCGCGAGTACTCGTCGGTCAGCACGACGCGGCGACCGGCGCGGGCGGCGGCGAGGGCCGCGGCCACTCCACCGAGGCCGCCGCCGATGACGGCGACGTCGGCGGTGACCGTCGGGGCGGGACTGCTCAACACTCCTCCAGGACGAAGTCGATCTCGTAGGTGCGCTGCCACGGCAGAGTCACCGAGCCGGCAGCGACCCGCAGGCCGGGCACCGCCCGCAGCTCCCGCCAGCGTGCGTCGATCAGGTCGGCGATCCGGGCGGTCACGGCCGGCGCCTCGGCGTCCGGGATGTGGTCGTGCCGGGTCGGGTCGGTGCCGCGTTCGCGGCGCAGCCGCGGCCGGGCGTACGACATGTAGGTGTGGTCGTCGACGAGGCGGTGGGCGAGCAGCCGGCGGGCGGCTGCCTCGTCGAGGGTCCCGCGGGCACGGCCCACCTGGTAGGCGACCAGCGTCGCGAGGGCGCTGCCGAGGGTGTTGCCGGCGGTGTTCCAACCGGCGAACCCGGCCAGCCGGGCGAGGGAACCGTCGGCGGCGAGGTCGGCGACGAGGCACGGGTCCGCCCCGTTGCCCAGTGCGCAGTCGGCGAGGGCGACGGTGCGGCCCTCGGCGAGCAGGCGGCGCACCAGTGCGGCGGTGCGGGCGGCCGGCGCGGGGGCGGTGTTTCCGGGTGGGGCGGTGGCCCAGTCGGCGTCACCGGGCTGCGGCGTGTGTACGACCAGCACGGCCTCGGCGTCGGCGAGGTTCACCAGGGCGGCACCGGCCGCGGCGGCCTGGCTGGCGACGCCGGTGCCGATCGGGACCGGTTCGTAGCGGGCCACCTGGTCCAACCCGTCCGGCTCGGCACACGCCACCGCGACGTTCGGTCGCTGCCCGGCCGCCGTCGCGAGGGCTCGGGCCACCAGCACCGACCCGATCTCGTCGGCACCCGGGTGGGCGAGCACCCGGGTGTCCAGCTCCAGCCAACTGGTCCAGGTGCGCAACCACCGCCACTCGGCGGTGCCGACCGCCGCGAGCGCGGTGTCGTCCGCGCCGATCACCAGGGTGTCCAGCGCTTCCTCGGCGGCGAGGGAGAGCGCGACCTGGTTGAGGGTGTGGTTGCGCTGCCGGCGACGCAGGAAGTCCTGACGCATGTCCGCGGGCACGTAGGTCCGGGGCGCAGTGCCGGCGCCGTCGAGGGCACGGTGCAGGTCGGCGGAGTACGCGTGCAGCGCCCGCCCGTACGTCGCCCAGTAGTCGGGTTCCTCGCTGGCGTCGTCGGCGTCCGGGGTGCGCTGCACGACGGTGGCGGCGTGTACCGGTCCGGCGACGTCGCGCAGCGCCGCCCAGCGGGTGAGCACGGCCGACACGGGTTCGGAGTGCAGCCGGGAGGCGATCAGCCCGCCGTGGCCGAGGGTCTCCAGGGCGACGACGGCAGCCTCGGTGGGCGTGGCGCGCAGCCAGTCGGCGAGCCGGTCGGGGTCGCCGGGACGGCGGCCGGCCGGCAGCAGAGCCGCCGGGGGCGTGTCGACAGTGGCCCCGGCGACAGCTGCCACCATCGCCGGCAGCACCCGGCACACGGGCCGGTCGTCGAGCGGGATCAGCGCGAGCCGGTTCACCGGACCACCGTCCGCTGCGGCGCCGCCGCGGCGCTGCCGTCCCGGTGGCGCCGCCCGGCCGACCGCTGCTGCCTACCACCCGCCAAGCCGGCGTCGACCTGGCTCGCGGCGACACCGGTGGGGGCGGCGCGGGTCGGTCCGGCGGGGTCGATCCGTGACGGCAGCGCGCGGAGGGCCGCCTCGGCGGCCCCGACGAGCTGGGCGTCGGTGCCGAGCGCGGCCGGCACCAACGGCACCGTGCCGAGCACGGGCAGGCAGGCGGCGGCGAACGCGGGACGCAGCGCGTCGAGCAGCTCCGCAACGGCCGCACCGCCGCCGATCACGACCGCATCCGGGTCAAGGGTGTTGGCGAGACCGGCCAGTGCGGTGCCGAGTGCCTCCCCGGCCAGGGCCAGCACGGCGCGGGCGTCCGGATCGCCGGCGCGGGCACGGCGTACCACCTCGGGAAGGTCGCCGGCGGCGTGTCCGGAGGCCGTCACCAGCCCGGATGCGGCCGCCTGGGGGCGACCGGCGCGGGCCGCGTACGCGGCGGTCATCGCGGGTCCCGACGCGACGGCCTCGACGTGGCCTGTGGCACCGCACGGGCAGGGCCGGCCGGCGGCCTGCGGAACCGGCACGTGACCCAGGTGCCCGGCGGCGCCGTGCCGGCCGGTGAGCAGCCGGCCAGCGGCCAGGACACCGCCGCCGACGCCGGTCCCGACGGCCACGCCGAGCACGGTCGGCAGCTCGCGACCCGCGCCGTGCACAGCCTCGCCGAGGGTGAATGCCTGCCCGTCGTTGAGGACGGCCCCGGGCAGCCCGAGCCGGACCCCGAGGCCGGCCACCACGTCCACCTCGGACCATTCGCGGATCGACGAGGTGGCGGCGGTCACCCGCCCGGTGGCCGGGTCGACCAGACCCGGCGCACCGACGCCGACCGCGACCGGCGCACCGCCGAGCGAGCGCACCAGCTCGGCCGCGGTGTCCAGGACGGCGGCGGCGCCGGCGGTGGCCGGGGTGGGCGCCTGGGTACGGACCAGCACGGTCCCGCCGCGGACCAGCGCTGCGGCGGTCTTCGTGCCACCGATGTCCACGGCGGCGAGGACGGGGCGGGTCATGGGGTCCTCCTGGCCACGGTGATGCGGAAGTCGTAGCGGTCGGCGCGGTAGAGGCTCTCGGCCCGCTCGACGGCCGTGCCGGTCTCGGTGTAGGTGATCCGGTCCACCCGCAGTGCCGGCGAGTACGGCGCCACCTGCAACAGCCGGGCCTGGTCGGCGTCGACGACGGTCGCGGAGATGACCTGGTCGGCGTGGTGCGGGCCCAGCCCCCGCTCGGCGAGCACCTCGTACAGCGAACCGGCGACGACAGCGGTGTCCAGCTCGCCGATCCGCCCGGCGGGCAGCCATGCCTCCTCCACGCACATCGGCAGCCCGTCGGCGAGCCGCAGGCGGCGGACGTGCACCACGTCCGCGCCGGGCGAGACGGCCAGGTCCCGGGCGACCTGTACCGACGCCGACGCGACGGTGAGGTCGAGCAGCCGGGAGTCCGGAGTGAGCCGGCGGTTGCGCATGTCCTCGCTGAACGAGGTGAGCACGAGGGACTTGGAGATGGTGGCAGGGTCGGCCACGAAGGTACCGGCGCCCTGGGCGCGGTAGACCAGTCCCTCCTCCTCCAGTCGGCCGATGGCCTGCCGGACGGTCGCCCGGCTCACGCCGAAGCGGGCGACCAGCTCACGTTCGCTGGGCAGCGGGTCATGCGGTCGCAGGTCAGCGCCGATCTCGGCGCGCAGCGCCGTGTAGAGCGCCTCGTGCTTGTAGCCAACCTTGTTGAGCACACTCACCCCTTCACGCCACCTTCGCCGACCCCGCGGAAGAACAGCCGCTGCAGGGCGAAGAAGACTGCCATCAGCGGCAGCACCGCGATCATCGTGCCAGCGGCGACGACCCGCTGGTCGTTGGTGAAGGTGCCGGACAGGTACTGCAGACCCACGGTCAGCGTGAAGTTGTCCGGGTTCTTCAGCACGATCAGCGGCCAGAGGAAGTCGTCCCAGGCGAAGAGGAAGCTGAACACGCCGACGACGGCGAGCGAGCCGCGCACGCTGGGCAGCGCCACCTTCCAGAACCGGGCCCACTCCCCCGCGCCGTCGATCGAGGCGGCCTCCTCCACCTCGCGGGGCAGTGCGAGGAAGGCGGTCCGCATGACCAGGATGGACAGGCCGGACACCGCGCCGGGCAGCAGCACGCCGAGCAGGGTGTCGACCAGGCCGAGGCTGCGCACGGTCAAAAAGACGTTGACCATGATGACCTCGAACGGCACCACCAGCGACGCGAGCACGGCGGCGAACACCGCGCCTCGGCCACGGAAGCGCATCCGCGCCAGCGCGTAGCCCGCCATCGCGCCGAGCAGGCAGTTGGTGAGCACGCTGGCGGTGGCCACCATCGCCGAGTTGGCGATGTAGCGCCAGACCGGGATGACCTCGGCGACCTTGGCGAAGTTGCCGAGTGTCGGGTCCTGCGGCAGCCACGTCACGTCGGGGCCGTAGATCGGCTCGGCGGTGCCCTTGAGCGAGGTGAGCAGCTGCCACGCGAATGGTCCGACCAGCAGCACGGCCATGACTAACAGCAGGACGTAGCGCAGAGCCACGGGGCCGTGGCGCCTCATGCCTCGCTCCTCTCGTTGCGGCGACGCAGCACCAGCGCCAGGACGGACAGACCGAGGGTGCCGGCGAAGAGGACAAGGCTCATCGCCGAGGCGTACCCGATCTCGCCATCGACGCCGAGGCCGACCTCCCGGATGTAGTAGACGATCGACTTGGCCTGCCCGCCCGGGCCCGCGGTGCCGGAGGACATCACGTAGATCTCGGCGAAGACCTTGGTCGCGGAGATCGCCGACAACGCGCCGACCAGCAGCATCGTCGGGCGTACGGTCGGCACGGTCACCGACCGGAACCGGCGGATCGCCCCGGCGCCGTCGACCTTGGCCGCCTCGTACAGCTCATTCGGCACGTTGGACAGGGCCGCCAGGTAGATGACCATGTAGTAGCCGAGGCCCTTCCAGACGGTCACCAGCATGCAGGCGAAGAGCAGCAGCGTCGCGTCGGTGAGGAACGGCAGCGGCTCGGCGACGATCCGCAGCTTGAGCAGGACCGCGTTGACCAGGCCCTCGGAGGACAGCAGCCAGCTCCAGATCAGTCCGACCACCACCATCGAGGCGATGACCGGGGAGTAGAAGACCGCCCGGAAGGCACCGATGCCGGGCAGCTTGGCGTGCACCAGCTGGGCCAGCAGCAGCGGCAGCAGCACCAGCGCCGGCACCACCACGACCAGGTAGAGGCCGGTGTTGCCCAGGGCGCGGAAGAACTCGTCGTCGGCGGCGAGCCGGCGGAAGTTGGCCAGGCCGGTGAACTCGCCGCCGCCGAGCGCCTGCGCGTCGGTGAAGGCGAGCACGCCGGTGTTGGCCAACGGCCCCCACGTCATCACGGCGGTGACGACCAGGGCCGGGGCGAGGAAGAGCCAGGGCACGTACCAGCGACGGCCGATCACGTCGGGAAGCTCCTGTCGGTTGCGCGGGGTGGTGGCGCCGCCCGCCGGGGGGCAGCGGGCGGCGCCGGCGGTGGTGCGGACCTACCGGGCGAGCAGCTTGTTCGCCTCGGCGACGGCCTCGTCCAGGGCGGTCTTCGGGTCGAGGTCGCCCTTGACGGCGAGCTGGACCTTGCCGATGACGGTCGCCTTGGTGCGGTCGTCCCACTGCACCGGGGTGAGGTTCTTGGCCTTGGCGATCTGCTCGGCGGAGATCTTGCGGGCCACCGACGTGGGGTCGGTGTCGGTGACCTGGGTGAAGTACGGGTCCTTGAGCGAGTCCGCGGTGGACGGCAGGATCGTCACGATCTTGGCGAAGGCGAGCTGGTTCTCCGCGTTGGTGACGAACTTGGCGAACGCCAGCGCGGTGGCCTGGTTCTTGCTCTTACGGGGGATCAGCAGACCCATCACCGACATGTTCGTGGTGCCCTCGGCGCTGGCGATCTGGCCGGCTACGCCGGTGGCCTTCGCCACCGCCGGGGCGTTCTCGCCGACCACCTTGAGGAAGTTCGGGCCGGAGGGGAAGAGCGCGCTACGCCCGGCCGAGTACGCCTCGGTGGCCTTCGAGTGGTTCTCGGTCAGCCAGTCGGGGGCGATCGCCTTGCTGGCGTAGAGGTCGCGCAGCGTGGTCACGTACCGCACGGCCTCCGGGGTGTTGAAGGTCCACGCCGAGGCGTCGGCGTTGAGCAGCGGCACGCCCAGCTTGGCGAGGTTCGGCACGAAGGTGTTCTCCAGCGCCGGGTGCCACCCGTAGAAGGCACCCTTGCCCGCGGTGGAGAGCTGCTTGGTCTGGGCGAGCAGCTCGTCGATCGTCTTGGGCGGGGAGTTCGGGTCGAGGCCCGCCTTGGCGTAGAGGTCCTTGTTGTACATGGTGACCTCGCTGGTGAGGTACCACGGCAGGCCGTACGCGCCGTCCTGGCCGGGGACCTTGAAGGCGTCCCACGCGCCGGGAACGTAGCTGCCCTTGACGTCGGCCGCGTTTTTCTCCAGGTCAACGAAGACGCCCTGCTTCTCGAGCTTCTGGGCGAAGTTGGGGTTCAGGTTGACCACGTCCGGCAGCGTGCCGGCCTGGGCGTCGTTGGTGATCTTCTCCTGGGCGCCCTGGAACGGCAAGTCGATCCAGTTGACCTTGGTGCCGGGGTGCTTCGCCTCGAAGTCGGCGACGAGCTTGTTGATGTACTCGTCGAACGTCGGCTTGAGCGCCAGCGTCGAGAAGGTGATCTCACCCTTGACCTCGCCGCTGATCGTGTCGCCGCCGGCACCGCCGGAGGTGGCGTCGTCGCCGCTGGACAGGCCGCAGCCACTGACGAGAAACACGGCCGCCAGGGCGGCGGCCGCGAAGGCGCGGGTACGCCTCATGAGGGGTCCTCCAGAGGGGGTAGTGGTACGGACCAGTGCCGGTGACTCTGACCCATGAACGACCCCTGGTCAAGTCCTGCCTGCGATTAGATGACGGACATCCCGTTTAGGCGGCACAGCGAAGCCTTGACTTGTCCGTACCACCGGGACCACGATGAGCCGCATGCCCACCCCCACCCCCCTGCGCCGGATCACCGTCGCCGGCATCGCCGGAGCCCTCCTGCTCGGCCTGACCGCCGTCCCGGCGTCCGCCGCCGACCCCGGCCTGCCGACCGTCGTCGCCGCCGACGGCTCCACCGCCACCATCGACGCGATCAACCCCTCCTCGCGAGCCGCCGGCATGCTCGCCCTCTACACCCCGGACGCCGGCGCCGAGACCAGGACGAACGCCTTCGGCGGCGAGGCTGTGCTGCGCGCGCTCGGCGGGGGCACGTACGAGGTGCTCAGCGTCTGCACCGTCTTCGACGCCTGCCCGAAGCCCGGCAACAACACCATCCCGACCGACGGGGCGGTCCTGTCCGCCTCCCCACCCGAGGCCGGCGGCACCGACGACCGGCGCTTCATCCGCGACCGCCTGCGCGCCGGCGACCGGGTAGATCTGCGTAACCTGCTCATCCGCACGGCCACCACCACTCTGACCGCCACGGACCCGACCGCGGCCAGCCACCCGGGCGGCGTCGACCCCGCCACCGGCCAGTGCTTCCCGGGGTGCCGCGGCGCCGAGCAACTGATCGCCTACACCTCCGCCGCCGCCCGCCCCACCACCGGCACCAACGACTTCGGCTACGAGATCACCGTGACCGGCGACCGGGTCACCGCCCGCGGCGGCGGCAACAGCGCCATCCCGGCCAACGGATTCGTGCTCTCCGGGCACGGATCCCGCGGCTCCTGGCTGGAGGGCAACGCCCCACTGGGCGCGAAGGTCACCCTCGACGGCAACACCGTGACCGTCGAGGTCGACGCCCAGAGCCACCTGCTCGGCGCGGAGCGGGCCGCCGCCTCCGCCCGCACCGCCGCCACCGCCGCCGTCGCCTCCTGCCTCGCTGTCGACCGCGCGTCGATCGACACCGCCCTCGCCGAGTCCACCGGCCTGCTCGACCAGGCCCGCACGGCCGCCGCCACCGACCCGCAACGCGCCGCCGAACTGGCCCGCGACGCCACCCGCCGCGCCGACGTCGCCGGCTACCGCACCCGGGAGTCGCGCTCCGTCGAGGGTCGGGGCCTCTGGGTACGCCCCATCGAGACCACGCCCGAGCAGATCCGCGCTTCCCTCGACCGGATCGCCGCCGCCGGCTTCAACATGGTCTTTCTGGAGACCGTCTGGGGCGGGTACACCATCTACCCCAGCGGCGTCGCCGAGCGGGCCGGCATCCCCGCCCAACGGCCGGAGATGCGCGGCTTCGACCCGCTGAAGGTGTGGATCGACGAGGCACACGCCCGGGGCGTGGAGCTGCACGCCTGGACGCACACGTTCTTCGTGGGCATCGAGGCCGGCGGCGGTCCGGTGCTCAAGGCCCACCCGGAATGGGCCGCGGTCGAGCGCGAGGACGTCGGCAGGACCGGCCCGCAGCCGTCCCGGATGGAGCCCGGCTACTTCTGGGTCGACCCCGCCATCCCCGCCGTCCGTGCCCACGTGCTCGCCACCTACGACGAGATCCTGCGCGGCTACGACGTCGACGGGCTGCACCTGGACTACATCCGCTACCCGGTGTCGCTACCGTACGGCGCGGACTTCTCGTACTCGGCGTACAGCAGGCAGACGTTCGCCGCTGCGCACGGCGTCGACCCGTACACGCTCGACCCGCAGTCGCCGCTCTGGACGACCTGGAACGCCTGGCGAGAGGAGCGGATCACCACCTTCGTCGACGAAGTCCGCGCGCTGCAACGCCGCATCGCCGGCGACCGCAAGCTATCCGCGGCCGTGTTCGCCGACCCGACCGACGGGCTGAGCAAGAAGTTCCAGAACTGGGGGGCGTGGGTCGACGACAACACCCTGGACTTCCTCACCGGCATGTCCTTCGGCACCTCGGCCGGCTCCGTCGGCCAGGACACCGCGGTGATGCGCGAGCGGGTCGGTGACGTGCCGCTCTACACCGCCACCTACGGGCCGCTGCGCGGCTCCTCCCCCGACCTGGTCCTCGACCAGGTGCAGGCGGTCAACGACGCGGACTCCGACGGCGCGGCGCTGTTCGCGTACAACCAGCTCAACGCCCGCCAGCAGGAGGCACTGCGGGAGGGATCGTTCCGCACCCCGTCGGTGGTGCCGCACGCCGACCACCGGGCGGCGGCGCTGCGCGGCGTGACCGCCCTGCGCGACGGCCTCACCAGGGCGACCGCCTGCGCACCCGCCGCCGTCACCGCCGAGGTACGCGCCCGGCTCACCGTCGCCGCCGCGCTGCTGCGTCCGGGCCTTCCCCCGGCCAGTGTCGCGGCGGCCGCCAGACAGCTCGACAGGGCGGCGACCGCCGCGTCCGGCTGGGGCAACGCGGTGCAGTCGGACTTCGCCCGGCGCACGGTCCGCGACCTGCGCATGTACGCCCGTTGGGCGGACCTGGCCCAGTGATCGCAGCAGGGGGTGGCGCGAGCGCGACGCCCCCTGCTGCTCCCCCGGCACCCCCCGAAAGAGAGGCTCGACGATGCGCCACCGCACCCTCCTCGGAACCCTCGTGGCCGCCCTGGCCGTCCTCCTGGCCGGCGCCGTGCCGGCCGCCGCCGACACCACCGTCCCCGACACCGCCTGGATGACCGGCGCACCCGCCGGCCCCGGCGGCACCGTGGCCCTGGCCGACCTCGAGCAACTGCCGGGCGGCGTCACCGGCAACCCGATCGTCGTCAGCAACAACCCCGAGACCTTCACCGGCAACGGCTGGCTGATGCTCCACTCCCGCAGCACGCCCGCGCGGGGCGGCTCCGCACGGCCGCTGTCGGGCACCTTCCCGCTGTACCTCTACCACCAGAACGGCACGGCCAGCACCCGCTACCTGCACGTGCTCATCTCCAACCCGAACGGCGCCCCGGTCACCGTGACCGTGCGCGGCGCCGCCTACACCAACGCCCAGAAGCCGCTGGTGTCCGACCCGGCCCAGCGTGCCGGCACCGGGCCCTGCTACGCCGTGGCCGACGCCTGGCTGCGGGGAACCACGACGACCTACCTCAACGGCGTCAGCGTGAACCCCGGTAAGGCCACCCAGCTCACCCGCATCACGATGAACGCGTCCAACATCGCCGACGGCCGCTTCGAGATCACCGCCAGCGCTGGCGTGTACGTCTACACCGTCGTCACCAGCGACGGCAACACCACCACCGCCACCAACCTGTCCCAGCAGAACGCCTCGTACGCGCCCGGGAAGATCGCCACCGAGACGGCCACCACCTACGGCCGCGAAGCCGGCGTGTACGCCACCTCGGCCTGGGACACCGGACAGGTCACCCTGCCCGTCCCGGCTGCGGGGAGGCATCTCGGACTGGCGGTGAACACCACCGTCCGACAGCGCGCCGACCTCGACCAGACGACCGCCGGCCTGGCCACCCACAGCGACTCCTCCAGCCGCAGCTGGGGCAACTACGGTCACCGATACACCATCCGGCTGCTGTTGCAGAATCCCAGCACGGCCGCGCGGACGGTTCGGCTCACCTTCGCCTCGAACGTCACCGGCGCCACCGACGTACCGGGCAACACCTGGAACGGCCCGGCCGCCGTCACCGTGGACGGCACCACCACCGTCCAGACCCTCTACACCCGCCCCACCGCCGCGCTGGACCCGATCGGCACGTACACGATCGGCCCGGCGGCCAGCCGCTCGTTGGTCGTCGACCTCTACGTGCCCGGTCTCATCACCGCCGGGCAGCAGTTGCTGCTCCAGACGATCTGACCGGCCAGCACCGAGCGTCTCGTTTCGTTGCCGGACGCGTCCGTTCACCGAAGTGGGTCCCGCCGGGGTGGCCAGCCCAGAAACCGCATCACCGGAGGGCAGGTCACCCCACCGGTGCATCTGCAACACCGTGCCCGCCTCGCCTGCGGTGTCCGGATAGCCGGCATGGGGACGGTAGAAGCCGCCACTGCGGTCTGCCGCCACCTCGTCCGCCTGATGACGGTTCAGCACCGCCGGCGCTCGTGCGCCCCCAACTCCACCACCACCGGCTGCGCGGCCTCCTGCGCACTGGCACCCTGATCAGGCATCGGTCCCGCCCTCCGACAGAGCCCGGCCCACCGGCGGGGCACCCAACCCGCTGCGAGTACCTGCAATCGGAGGTCATCACCTCGGCAACCGCACGGTGTTCCGTATGCGCTCACGGAGCGCTGCTCCCACCCTTTGACACCCGAACCACACTTCGTGAATAATGGTGCGTAGTTCGAGGGGGAGTACCCACCTACCGGACACGTCGGCCGTCAGTACGGACCACCAGGGTTCCGGTCGCGTGAGCCGCCGCACCGTAGGCGGTTAGGGGAGACCTTCGACCAGCAAGCCGGCGCCACGCGTCGGCCCGGTCGAGGGGAGATGCCGACATGTCCGCACCCTGGTGGGCCTGGGTGGCCCTGATGCTGGCGATCGCCGTCATGTTGGCGGTCGACCTGTTTCTGCATCGCGACAACCACGTGATCGGCTTTCGCGAGGCGGCGGTCTGGTCGGGAATCTGGATCGCTGCCGGTCTGGCATTCGGGGTGCTGCTGTGGGTGTGGCAGGGCGGCGACGTGGCCGGCACCTACTACGCCGGCTACCTGATCGAGAAGGCGCTGTCGGTCGACAACGTCTTCGTGTTCGCCCTCATCTTCACCTACTTCGCGGTTCCCGCGTCGGTGCAGCACAAGGTGCTGTTCTGGGGCGTCATCGGCGCCCTGGCCTTCCGGCTGGTGTTCATCTTCGTCGGCGCGGAACTCCTCGAAACGTTCTTCTGGACCGCGTACGTCTTCGGCGTCTTCCTCATCTACACCGGCTGGAAGATGGCCTTTCAGCACGACGCCGAGATGCACCCCGACCGCAACATCGTCGTCCGCATCGTACGCCGGATCGTCCCGACCGACGCCCGCTACCACGGCGACAAGTTCTTCACCCGCATCGACGGCAGACGGGTCGCGACCCTGCTGTTCGTCGTGCTCATCGCCGTCGAGGCCACCGACCTGATCTTCGCCATCGACTCCGTCGCCGCGATCCTGGCGATCACCACCAGCACGTTCATCGTCTGGACCGCCAACGCCTTCGCCATCCTCGGCCTGCGCAGCCTCTACTTCTGCCTCGCCGGACTGCTGCGCCGCTTCGTGCACCTGCACTACGGCCTGGCGTTCCTGCTCGCCTTCGCCGGCGTCAAGCTCATCCTCTCCGAGACCCCCGTTGGAAAACTGCCCATCCCGGTCACCCTCGGCGTCATCGTCGCCACCCTCACGATCTCCATTGGCTGGAGCCTCGCCGCCACCCGCAGCCAGAGCGCACCCGGCGACGACGCCCACCGCTGACCGGAGCAGAAGTCATGACGCAGCTACCCCTTCCCGCCGATCCCGACACCGCTGCCCGGGTCGCCGTCGGCACCCACCCCACCTACGCGGACGCGCAGCACACCGTGGACCACTCTCCGACCACGGGTTCCCGGTCCAGCACAGCATGACCGTCGGATCGAACCTGCGGCTGGTCGAGACGTCCTCGGCCGGATGACCACACCCCGCGTCGCAGCAGCCGGCGCGGGGTGTGCCGCCTGGCTCGGCGTACTCATCGGAGCCCTGCTGACGGTCTTCACACCGCAGGCATGGTGGCTGGTCATGCCGGTCACCACCGCCGCCGGCGCGGCCCGGGCGGCGCCGCCGGCGGGCTCGCTGTGCGACCGGCAGTGGTGTCCCGGAACCGCCAGGTGCTTCCCCACATGGAAGCGCAGCGGTCCGAGCGGACCTCGGGCAGATCACCGACCGCTGGCACCTCGACCGGGAGTTCACACCGGCCACCGGCGGCGACGATCGGAACGCGGCCCATTGACGGTGGCAGCGGGTCGTCACCGCGGTCCGGGAGTGGGCGGCGTGAACGAAAGAGGGGCGACGGCATGAGCGGTGCGCTGGACGGCATCCTGATCGCCGACTTCAGCCGGGTCCTCGCCGGACCGTACGCCACCATGCTGCTGGCCGACCTCGGCGCGGGTGCGGTCGGCCAAGTCGTACCAGTCCACCCGGCAACGCTCCCGGGCCACCTCCAGCACGCCGTAGCCGTGCCCGTCCAACTCGGTCTCGGACACGTCACTACCACATTTCGATCACGGGCCGAGCAGGTTGACCTGCGCGGAGACGATGACCAGGCCGGGTACCGGTATCGATGCTGGCCTGCAGGCCTGTCGGGTCAAGGTAGTTCCTACTCCGAGTAGGCCGTCCGATCCTCCACGGGGTCGGTTGGCCCGCCTGGCTTATTGCCTGGTGGGACGTCAGCGCATTGGCCTGTCGGTGGACAGGCGGTCGAAGTGCCAGCCTGATGTCGCTCGTCGGCCGCGCCTTCGGCGAACCTAGTCAACCCTGCCAGGCCGTCGCCGCCATCCTGTTCGGCTCTCTGCGCTCCGCCGGCGACGTCAACATCCCGGTAGCGATCTCCATCGGCACCACCGCGCTCATCATGGTGACGCTGTCCGTCCTGCTCGTTCCCGCGCCGGGCACCCTCCCGCTGCCCACCCTCAACCTCGGCGTCGCCGGGGCCTGGATCGCCCTGCTCACCGCCGAAGCCGTCAAGGCCATCCTCTTCACCCACCGCTGGCGACGACATGCCTGGACCCGTCACCGCCTCGTCGACCACACCCTCACCGACGACCGCGCCACCACCCCGTAGGACCGACCCCTCAGCGATGGCCCGTTGACTCGCCCGCGCGGTCGCTCGGTCCGGGTCAGGCGCAGCGACGGCGATATGGGGCGAGCCAGAGCCCGGAAGCAACCGCGCCGACGCCGGAGCGACGAGCGCACGGGCGGCTGGGGCGTTCCCCTCCGATGGCGTTCGTCGATACCGGGCACTCTTCGCCGTCGGGGTCTGCCAAGTCCGTGGTGGACCAGCCCCGCAGCTGCTCATCGACCTGACAATGATGTTGCCCTTGACGCTTGTGGCGGTCTCGGCGAGCCGATCGGTGTCGAAGAGTCTCCCGTCGAGGATCACGTGCGACCAGCCGTCGGCGACCCGGGTGAGGGCGTCGTGCAGGGTCGGTGTCTGCACCGCCAGTACCCGCACGACCTCGGCGACGTATTGGTACGCGGTGGCCCTGGGCACCCCGAAGCCGGCTCCGAGGGTGGTCTTGTCTTCGCCCTTGCGGAACCACACCAGCACCAGAAGCGCCTGGGTAGAAGCACGTCAACGCCCGCGCCCGACAGACGTCGGGTGCTCACCTCCCGACGCTCAGCGCGCAACAGCGGCGCCAGCGCGATGTGGGAGGCCCGCAGCGGCGGCACGCCCAGAGGGTGAATCATGACGTGATGGAATCGACCTGGACGCAGCTACTGGTGGGGCTGCTCGCGGTCGTTGGGATCTTCGTCGCGGCGGCGCTGGGCGCGGCGCTGTTGGCCTGGGCACCGATGACCGGCCGCGATCCGGCGCGAGCGCATAACCGATGGCGGTCGGTGGCACGTGGCCTGCGTGAAGGTGCGCGACGGCTGGCAACCCTGGTCGGGATCGGGGTACGTCGGTTCCGCGTGCCGTCGCCGGTGACCACGTGGCTGACCGACACGGCGCGGCATCCGGCTCGGCTGGTGGTGCTGGGCTTTGCGGTGGCGGTACTGGCCGGTTCCGCCTTGTTGTCGCTGCCGTTCGCCACGGAGAGCGGCCGTAGCGCACCGCTGGTGACGGCGGTGTTCACCGCGACGTCGGCGGTGTGCGTGACCGGGCTGGTCATCGAGGACACCGGTACATTCTGGTCCGGGTTCGGCGAGGGGGTGATCCTGGGCCTGATCCAGATTGGCGGCTTCGGGATCATGACGCTGGCGTCGCTGCTCGGCCTGCTGGTGGCGCGCCGGCTGCGGATGCGCTTGCAGTTGGGTACCCAGGCGGAGACGAAGGCGATCGGGATCGGTGAGGTCCGCCGGGTCGTGCTGGGTGTCATGCGGATCAGTCTCATCGTCGAGGCGCTCGTAGCGGCCGTGCTGGCCTGGCGGTTCGCTGACGGTTACGGCCACAGCACAGGTCGGGCGGTGTATCTGGGAGTGTTCCACGCGATCTCGGCGTTCAACAACGCCGGCTTCGGCCTGTACGCCGACAGCCTCATGCGGTTCGTCGAAGACCCGCTGATCTGTCTGCCCATCGCTGCTGCCGTGATCATCGGCGGGCTCGGCTTCCCGGTGCTGTTCGAGCTGCGCCGCGAGTTCCGCGCGCCGCGCCGTTGGTCGCTCCATACCAAGATCACGCTGGGGATGACGGTCATGCTGCTCGCCGGTGGCTGGTTGGCGATCAGCATCACGGAGTGGTCGAACCCCGGGACGCTGGGCGGCCTCGGGATCGGCGGCAAGCTGCTCGCCGGATTCGCCACCGCGGTGATGCCGCGCACCGCCGGGTTCAACAGCCTCAACGTGGCCGAGTTCAACGACGTCACGCTGCTCATCCACGACGTGCTGATGTTCATCGGCGGCGGCAGCGCCGGCACCGCCGGCGGCATCAAGGTCACCACGTTCGCGCTGCTCGGCTTCGTCATCCTCGCCGAGATCCGCGGCGAGCCGAGCGTGCATGCCCTCGGCCGTCGGCTACCCACTGGCGTACAGCGCCAAGCGCTGACCATCGCGCTGCTCAGCGTCGCCGCCGTCGCCGCGTCCACCATCGCCCTGCTGGCGCTGACCCCGTTTCGACTCGATCAGGTGCTATTCGAGGTCACCTCGGCGTTCGCCACCGTCGGGATGTCCACCGGCATCACCGCGCAGGTTGGCACTGCGGGGCATGTCATCCTGATCCTGCTGATGTTCGTCGGCCGGTTGGGTCCGATCACCGCCGCAACCGCGCTGGCGCTGCGCGAACACAGCCGCCGCTACGAATTGCCTGAGGAGCGACCGATCGTTGGCTAAGAAATCCGCGACCCGCAACCGCATCGCCGTGCTCGGTCTGGGCCGCTTCGGCGGTTCCATGGCGCTCGAGCTCATGCGCCAGTCCTGGGAGGTCGTCGGCATCGACGCCGACCCTGCCGTGGTGCAGACCTACGCCGACCAGCTCACTCACACCGCCGTCGCCAACACCACCGACGAGGTCGCCCTGCGGCAGCTCGGCGTACACGAGATGGCCCACGCCGTCGTCGGCATCGGCACCGCCCTCGAAGCGGGCATTCTCACCACCGCGCTGCTGGCCGACCTCGGCGTACCGAACATCTGGGCCAAGGCCGTCAACCGGCAGCAAGCCCGCATCCTCGAGCGCGTCGGCGCCCACCACGTCGTGCTTCCCGAGCACGAGATGGGCGAACGCGTGGCCCACCTGGTCACCGGCAAGATCCTCAACTTTATCGAGTTTGAGGACGACTACGCCATCGTCAAGACTCACGCTCCCGAGGAGACCTTCGACAAGACCCTTGCCGACTCAGCGCTGCGCTCCAGGCACGGCGTCACGGTGGTGTCGATCAAGCGGCCCGGTGAGGACTTCACCTACGCCGCCGCCGGCACAGTCATCTATGCCGGCGACATCCTCATCGTCGCCGGCAACACACGCAACGTCGAAGCGTTCGCCAACTTGAGCTGACACGATCGAATGCCAAACCCCGGGCACGGACGATGCCTTGATGTCCTGATCCTTCAGGAAGTGCAGGTCACGTCGACGAACAACCGGGCTCGCGCGATCGTCGGCAAGATGGGTAGGACAAGCGGGGCCGGCTTCAACGCACACGTCCACTTCGCGGCCGCCGACCATCCCGGCGATCGCTGCGGTAGCGGCACAGCATGGATGGGCAACGCGATGACCAGCGTGTCGCCGGTAGGTGTCGGTGGGTCAGCGGGCGGTGGTCAGCGGCACCGCTTCGCCGCCGTACTCGATCCGCAGCGGCATGTGCGGGTAGAAGGCGGTGATGACGGCCCGATGGCGGTCTGGGCTGTCGACAGCGACGACGACGCAGCTACCCATGTCGGTGCTGGTGCCGTTGATGTCGATGCCCTGGCTGTGCCAGTAGGCCCGGTCGTGGAAGACCTCGGATTGCCAGCTGGTGAGCTGCCGTTCGGAGTGCACGGCGTCGACGAGCAACACGTTCGTGGCCGGAACGAGGCCGCGGATGGCCTGGTCGAGGGCACGACCGGAGGGTATGCGGTGCACCGCCAGGACGTTGGCCTCGACGTGCAGTTCGACGCCGGCGTACGCCTGGGGCCACCGCTGCCGGGCCGCGTCTTCGACGGCGGCGCCGGCGTCCATCAAGTCGTCTTGGTGCGGCCAGAAGGAGCGGCCGGGTGACGGAACTGGTTGCTGTGATGCCGGGGCATGCACGACGCAGGAGCCCGGAGGGGGACCCGCAAGCGGGGGCCCTGCGACCGCGGTGGGTTGGGCGCAAGCGGTGAGCACGGCGAGGGCCGACGATGCGAGGAACGCGAGCGAGAAATTGCATACGCGCATGCTGGACCTCCTCGACGACAGATCCCGCCCAACAAGACGCTCTCAGTCTTAACGAACAGGTCGGGGATTCGACGTGACAGCCCCTGGAACGGTTCGGACGTTCGTCCGGCATCAGCTGGCACGGATGCTGGTGCCCACCCACCCGGAGGCGGTGTACGCGTCGGCGTACCAGCGACGCCCACCACCGGGACGGCCGCTCCCTCAGCGCTGCCCAGCGACCCCCCGGGAAGGTCGATCGTGGCCAGACACCCACATGCCTTCGCGGCAGGGCCTTGACCCCGGCGAGAGCGGCACCTTACCTTCCTGGATCAGGAAAGTTTGTTCACTGTTTCGCATCGCCAACCGCCCGGGAGGGCACATGCGCGGAACGTTCCCCCGCCGGCTCGCCACCTTCGTCACCGCTCTGACCGTCCTCGCCGCCGGCACCCCGGTCGCCGCCGCCCAGGCCTCGCCGTCCAGGGTGTCCCAGCGGGACGGCTTCTACCAGGTCGGCTACTTCACGCAGTGGGGCATCTACGGCCGGGCCTTCCCCGTCAAGAAGCTCGACACCTCCGGGGCCGCCGCGAGGCTGACCCACATCAACTACGCGTTCGGCGACGTCACCGCCGAAGGGCTCTGCGCCTCGGGCGACGTCTGGGCGGACTACCAGCGTCCGGTGTCGGCCGAGGAGAGCGTCGACGGGGTCGCCGACGCGGCCGGCGAGTCGCTGAACGGCAACTTCGACCAGTTGCGCAAGCTCAAGGCGAAGCACCCCGGTCTGCGGGTGCTCCTCTCGCTCGGCGGCTGGAGCTGGTCGACGTACTTCTCCGACGCGGCCCTGACGCCGGAGTCCCGGCGGGCCTTCGTCACCTCCTGCGTGGACCAGTTCATCAAGGGCGACCTGCCGGTGGTCGGCGAGGTCGGCGGGGCCGGCTCGGCCGCCGGTGTCTTCGACGGCATCGACCTGGACTGGGAGTGGCCCGGCTCGGCGGGCGAGCCCGGCAACATCATCCGCCCGCAGGACAAGCAGAACTTCACCGCGCTGGTCGCCGAGTTCCGCCGCCAACTCGACGGCTACGGCCGGGTCACCCGCAAGCACTACGAGCTGACCGCGTTCCTGCCGGCCAACCCGGCCGCGATGGACGCTGGCTTCGAGACCAAGAAGATCTTCAAGGACTTCGACTTCGCCACCATCCAGGGCTACGACTTCCACGGCACCTGGGAGTCGGTGACCAACCAGCAGTCCGCGCTACGCCGGTCGGCCGCCGCCCCGGACAACCCGGACTTCACCGTCGAACGAGCCATCAACGGCTGGCTCGACCGGGGCGCGCCGCGCGGCAAACTGGTGCTCGGCATCCCGTACTACGGCCAGGGCTGGACCGGCGTGACCGGCGGCGGCAACGGCCTGTTCAAGCCGGCCACCGGCCCGGCGCCGGGCACCTGGGCACCCGGCAACGAGGACTACAAGGTGCTGAAGAACCTGCCCGCGCAGGGCTACCGGGTGCACCGCGACCTGCGTACCGGGCACGCCTGGCTCTTCGACGGCACCACCTTCTGGACCTACGACGACCCGGCCACCGTGCTGCAGAAGACGCTCTACATCCGCAAGGAGCGCCTCGGCGGGGCGATGGTCTGGTCGCTCGACGGTGACGACGATCAGGCCACCCTGACCCGGACGATCGCCGCCGGCCTCTGGACCCCCTGACCCACCCGCACCGACGCGCCGCCGCGCTCCCCGAGCTGGGGACGCGGCGGCGCGGCCGTGGTCGTTCCGCCTCCTTCGGGTACGAGTCGATCCATGGGCGGCTCCGCGGCCGGCCGCAGGTGCCTCTGATCCGGGGATCTTGTCGACCCGGGGTCTCCGACTCCGGCACCTGCCCCGACATCTTCGCCCAGACGGGGGCGTAACCGATGCCGCCTGCGGCTGGTTGATCCGGGTGGCGTGGGCGGACGCCCGGGGCACGCGTCACGGCCTGGGGGGTGAGCGGTGCAGCGCAGACTCGTCGCCCTCGCCCCGGTGCTCGTCGGCGCGCTCCTGCTGCATCTCAGCGTCGCCTGCCGCCCGCCGCTCGCGGCCACGGACGCGCACCAGACTCGCCCACCGGCGACCGCGCCAACCCACCCCGGCCCGCCGCCCGCGACGCCGTCGGATGCCGAGTCCCGCGCCACCGGCGGTCTCCCCGCCGCGCAGGTCGATCCGGTACGCATCGAGGCGCACCTCGCCGTGGCCACGCTCACCGCGCGGACCGGGCAGCCGCAAGAGCGGATCATGGTGGCGAGCTTCGCCGGCAAGACGTGCGGATCGGCCGCCCGCCCCGGGCGCAACAGCCCGGCCAGCGACCGCCGCGACCCGGTGACCCAGATGGCCTGCGCGCCGCCCGACGCGCCGTTACGCCGGGACAACACCGTCGACGGGCGTCCGATCGTGGCGGTCGCCCCGCCCGAGGCGGTGCGACCGAGCGTCCTGCGCTGCTGAGCGGCGCGCGCCGCAGGCCCCGGCCGCCCGTCGACTCCGAGTGAGCGCCGGCCGAGCAGCGGCACGCCGGCCCGGAGCGGTCGGAAGCAAATCCCCCGCACCCACGCCCCGCCACGCGGTCGCCCGCCGACCACGCACGCCTTCCCGCTGGCGTACCCGCCGATCGCAAGCCGGCGGGTACGCGCGGCGCCCCCGTTGCTCGCCCCGCCGCCTCCCCGGAGTGGACCATGACCTCTGTCGCCCTGCCCTGGCGCACCCTGCGCACCGACCTGCCCGCCTCCCTCGTCGTCTTCCTCGTCGCGCTGCCGCTCTGCGTCGGCATCGCCGTCGCCTCCGGCGTACCCGCCGAACTCGGCCTGGTCACCGGCATCGTCGGCGGCCTCGTCGTCGGGTTCATGCCCGGCAGCAGCCTCCAGGTCAGCGGCCCGGCGGCCGGCCTGACGGTGCTGGTCGCCGAGGCCGTGGACCGCTACGGCCTGGCCGGACTCGGCACCATCGTGCTGGTCGCCGGCCTGCTCCAGGTGGCGCTGGGGCTGCTGCGGCTGGGCCGCTGGTTCCGGGCCATCTCCGTGGCGGTGGTGCAGGGCATGCTCGCCGGCATCGGCCTGCTGCTCATCGTCGGGCAGCTCTACGTCCTGGCCGGCGGCACGACGCCGCACTCCGGGCCCGGCAAGTTCACAGGCCTGCCCGGCCTAGTGGGCGAGGTCGTCAGGTCACACCCGGCCCGCGTCTCGCTCGCCGTCGGCGTGGCCACCCTCGCGGTCATGCTGCTGTGGGACGCCCTGCCCGGCCCGCTGCGCACGGTCCCCGGCGCGCTGGTCGCCGTGGTCGCGGCGGCCGGGGCGACCGCCGCGTTCGGGCTCCCCGTGGACACCCTCGACGTCGAGGGCCTGCTCGCGGCGGTACGACCCTCGCTCGGGCACTGGGGCACCCTCGCGGACGTCGGTGTGCTCGCCACCGTCGCCACGTTCACGCTTGTCGCCTCGGCGGAGAGCCTGTTCAGCGCGGCGGCGGTGGACCGGCTGCACCACGGCCCGCGCACCGACTTCGACCGGGAACTCGTCGCCCAGGGCACCGGGAACACCCTCTGCGGCCTACTCGGCGCGCTGCCCATGACCGCCGTCATCGTGCGCAGCTCCGCCAACGTGCGGGCCGGCGCGCGGACCAAGGCGTCCCGGGTGCTGCACGGGGTCTGGCTGCTGCTGTTCACCGCCGCCGTGCCCGGCCTGCTCGGGCTGATCCCGCTGGCCGCGCTCGCCGCCGTGCTCGTCCACGCCGGGGTGAAGCTGATGCCGCTGCGGGCGGTGCCGGAGCTGTGGCGGGGGCAGCACCAGGGCGAGGTGGTGGTGCTGGCGGTGACCGCCGGAGCGATCGTCACCACCGACATGTTCACCGGTGTGCTCGTCGGCCTCGGCCTCGCCGTCGTCAAGACCGCCTGGGAAACGTCCCACGTGCGGGTCACCGTCCGCGACCGCGGCACGGGGCCGATCGAGGTGTCGATCGCCGGCAACGCCACCTTCCTGCGGCTGCCCACCATCCTCACCACGCTGAACGGGCTGCCGGCCGACCGGACCGTGCGGCTGGACCTGCGCGGCCTGCGGCACGTGGACCTCGCCTGCCGGTCGGCACTGGACTCCTGGATCGACACGCACAACGGCAACACGGGCGTCTCCGTGCACGTCGTGGCGCCGCGTCCGGCGGAGGACGACCGGGACCGGATGGCGGACGCCGCCGAGTGAGCTGGCGCGGAGGCGGCCGGCGCGCCCGCTCAGGCCGGGCAATCTGCGAAGACCAGCGCGCCACGAACAGAACGCCGATTACTGCCAACCGAATTGGACCCATTTCGGCTGGTCACAGCCGGCAGAAGATCCAGGAATCACAGCATGACCTAAATAGGCACAATGGACAGTAAATTTCTCCCCCCGAGGCCTGGCTGGTCCGTCGCAGCGGTTCGGGCAAGCCGGCCCACCTGCAACGCTGACCCGGACCAGGAGGCCGGCGCTCAGGATCCTCGCCATCCCGGCCCGACGTCAGGCGGCGCCGGCCCCCGCGTCGCAGGGGTCGGCGCCGCCTGACCCGCCTGCGTCACGAGAACTGCGCGAAGAACCTCCAGATCTCACCCTTGGTCCAGGTGGTGACGCCACTCTCGGCGTACGTCCCGTCCACCGGTCCGGGCATGTGACCGTTGTCGAACGCGGCCCACTGGACCGGGTAGCCGGCCCTGCAGCCGGAGTAGGTGGTCGTGATGTGCGTACGGCTGCCCGGCCCCGGCTCGGGCGGGTTCTGGGCGGTGCATCCGTTGTTCCGGACGAACGTGTCGCGCAACGACCGCCCCTGCGAGATGTTCAGGACGTTGTCCGAGATGCCGTGCAGCCCGAAGTACGCGATGGGCTGCGTACCGCCGCTGCACCCGCTGATCTGTGCGCCGGAGATGACCGCGACCGCCCGTAAGACGGTGGCCCGTGCGCAGGCGAGCGCATAGCTCATGCCGCCGCCCCAACTGAAGCCGAGGGCGAACCGCTGTCTCGGGTTGACGCAGAGGTCATTCTCGATCCGTCTGATCATGTCGTCGACGAAGGTGACGTCCTCGCCGCCGGCGTTGCCCCAGCCGTTGCCAATTCCCTGGGGCGCGACCAGGATCGCACTGTTGTTCGACTGCTCCTGCTGCCCGTAGTAGGACCAGGCCGTCCCGCTGGTGCCGCCCGAGGATATCTCCTGCATGGTGCCGCCGCGCCAGTGGAACGCGAAGATCAGCCGGTAGGGGTTGTTGCTGTTGTAGTTGGTGGGCACCCGCAGGATGAAGGAGCGGCTCTTGCCGTTGCTCTGAATCGTGTGCGTGCCGCTGGACAGCGTCGGTGCCCTACCGCACCCGGTGCCTCCCGACGGCGGGTTGCCGCTGTCCACGCGGACAAGCTGCCACTGCTGATTGGCGCCGTTCCAGTCGGAGTACTGCACGATGTTGCCACCGTCGGCGGTGGAGGCACCCTGCACCTCCACGGCCTTGCCGCTGTGCCGGCTGATCAGCCGGACGTGACCGCCGTCCGAGTCCGCGAGCCGGAACTGCTGGTTCGTCGCGTTGGTGTCGGACCACTGCACGATCGCTCCGCCGTCGGCGGTCGACCAGTTGTGCACGTCGAGGACCTTGCCGGAGTGCCGGGACTTCAGCCGGTAGTAGCCGCCACCTGAGTCCAGGAACTGCCACTGCTGGTTCGCCCCGTCGTTCCGCGTCCACTGGCTGATCCGCGCGCCGTCGTTGGTGGCCGAGGCGTAGAGGTCCAGCGCCTTGCCGCTGTTCCTGTTCACCAGGACGTACCAGGCGCTGGTGTCCACGGTCGCCGCGGCCGCAGGGGCCACGTCCACGACGACCAGCGTGCCGGCCGCGATGACCGCCGCAGCCGCTGCGGCCAGCCCTGACCGCCAGCGATGTCTCCCCGGAAGGGCGGGACGAGCCGCACCGATGGCATTCATGGTCCACTCCTCTGGTCGGGGTCACCCGCGAGCGGACCGCATGCGGGTGGCCTGGCGTGCGTGCCGACGTCCGGCGTCAGCACGGTGTTCGTCGTACGGGCGCGATGCGGCCACCGGCGCACGTCCCTGGCCGGCTGCCCGCCTGCGGTGGCGCGAACGGATGCCGTCCGCGCACCGGACGGAGGACCAGCTACCCGATGCGGATCAGTTGCCACTGCTGGTTGTTGCCGCCCCAGTCGGTGTACTGGACGATGTTCGCCCCGTCGGCGGTGGACGCATTCTGCACCTCCACGGCCTTGCCGCTGTTGCGGTTGATCACACGCACGTAACCCCCGGCCGATTCGGCGAGCCGGAACTGCTGGTTCGTGCCGTTGCCGTCGCTCCACTGCACGATCGCCGCGGCGTCGGAGGTGGAGAAGTTGTAGACGTCCAGCACCTTGCCGGAATGCCGGGACTTCAACCGGTAGTAGCCGCCACCCGAGTCCACGAACTGCCACTGCTGCTGGTTGCCGTTGTTCCGCGCCCACTGCGTGATCCGCGCACCGTCATTGGTGGCGAGGTTGTACACGTCCAACGCCTTGCCACTGTTCCGATTCACCAGCACATACCAGGCACTGGTGTCCACCGCGGAGCCCGGCGGCGGCGTGGTGGGTGGGCTGCCACCCTCGTTCAGGGCGTTGAGGACGGAGGTGTACGCCGGCTTCTTGTTGCCCGACCGATCGAAGAGCAGGGCGTCATCGGTGCCGCGCCAGGAGTCGCTGTCCCGCACACCCCACACGGTGATGCCGTTGCAGCGCGAGACAGCCAGACAGGCGCGCGTGACCGCGGCGTAGATGTTGGCCTGGTTGGAGCCTTTCATGACGTCGAGCTCGGTAATCTGCACGTCGACCCCGAGGTCGGCGAAGCGCTGCAGATTGGCCTGGTAGTCCCCCGGCAGCGAGGTGCCCAGGTGGGACTGGAAACCGACACAGTCGATCGGCACGCCCCGGGACTTGAACTCCCGAACCATGTTGTAGATACCGGTCGACTTCGCATTGACGCCGTCGGTGTTGTAGTCGTTGTAGCACAACTTCGCGCCGGGATCGGCCGCCCTGGCGGCGCGGAACGCCGCCTCGATCCAGTCGTTGCCCGTGCGCTGCAGGTTGGAGTCACGCCGACCGCCGCTGCCACCGTCGGCGAACGCCTCGTTCACCACGTCCCAGGAGTGGATCTGGCCGCGGAAATGGGTGGCGACCTGGGTGACGTGGTTGATCGCGGCGTTGCGCAACGCGCTACCGGAGAGGCTCTGCGCCCAACCCGGCTGCTGCGCGTGCCAGAGCAGGGCGTGACCCCGCACGCTCATGCCGTTGGCCCGAGCGTGACTGACGAGACGATCACCGCCCGTGTAGCTGAACCGACCCTGTTGCGGCTCGGTGGCGTCCCACTTCATCTCGTTCTCGGCGACAACGCTGTTGAACTCGCGGTTGAGAATGCCGACGTACTGGCTGTCGGAGAGCTTGCCCGTCGCGACGGCCGCGCCATAGTAGCGACCCTTCTCGGCGGCGGACGCTTTCAGGGTCGTCCCGGCACTGGCCTTCGGTGCCAGCGCCACCGTCGTACCCGCGGTCAACGCGACGGCGAGGGCCATCGTCGACAGCAGGGTTCTCTTGGATCTCATGGCATTCCTTCCCAGTGAATCCGGTGGTGGTGATGTGCCAGTTCGCTCGGGCAAGCCGGTCCGGGACGGCGGACGCGGCTCGCGGACGGTCGGACGGGTGGGTGGCGACGCCGCCCAGGTGCGCTCCGCCGGTCGTCGTCGGCCGGTCCGCGCTGGCACGGGCAGTCCGACCGGCTGTCGCACACAGCCGCTGATGGTCCTGAAGCGACGTCAGCGCACCCCTGGGGATGCCCTGGACGCGAGGTTCGGCCAGCGTGCTCGCCCGGTGAGCCACAGGTGCCGTCATCCTCGACATCGAGAGTGAGCGATAACATCACGTTCGTCAATACGTGCCGGCGCCGCAATGCCCACCCCTCCGGGGCACAGTCGGAGCGCGCCGGGCGCGGCGCGCATCGCCGGGGGCGCACGTCCGCGAGATCGGGTTCTACGAGCGAGAAGCCGGCATCGGCCCCGCCGGGCCGCGACATCCCGACCGGGTGCCCGGGCCGGCGACCTCGGTCAGAGAAATCGATGTCACTCCATGTTAGCGATATCATGACCCCAGTCGAACGGCGAGTTCCGCGCTGCGCCCTGACGTGCTGCGGGCGTGCGTCAGGTGCGCACGCGGGGGTGATCCCGCGCGGGAAGATCGAGCGGTTGGGTTGGCAGGCCGGAGCCCAACGGCCCACCCCGACGGTGACTTGTCCGCACGTACCACTGCGGCCTCGGTGCTGCGGCCTGACCTCGACGACCGCTCCGCGCCCGGACCGCCGGCGAAGTCGCCGTTACCAGCGCTGCCCGGATCGACCCGGCGCGGGCCGCAACCGTCAGCGGTACCAGGGTTGTTCCTCCGCTGGATCGGCTGGGACGACGTCTAGCTCCGGATCGCCGACGAGCGCGCCGACGGCGTCGCGTCCGGCGCCGATCCCGGCCCAGTGCGGATCGACATCGCTGGCGAAGCACCAGCGGCGATCGGCCGGCCAGGCGAATGCCGGTGGCGCGACGGGGTGCCCGCCCCCGAGGTCGGCTTCCCAGTCGTCGAGCGCGGCCAGTGGACCGCGCAGCAGCGCGAACCGCCGATGCGGGATCTCGACGAGCGGGCCGCGTTGCACCTGCGGCGGCAGCGGGATGTCCGAGTAGCCTTCCCACACGCAGAAGTAGCAGTCCTCCGGGGTGGAGGTGAACCGCCCGAGCAGGTTCAGCGCGTGCCGGGCCTGCGCGAGGTCCGACGGGTGGTTGGCGGAGACGTCGACGTCGCCCTCGTCCTGCCCGGCCCGCACGGGATCAGGGATGAACCGGAGACGGGCGTACGCGTCGAAGCCTGCCGGGCCGAAGGTCATCAACTGGAAGTCCGGTGTCCGGGACCGGACCAGCCAGTCCGCCGCTCCCGTGTCCGGACAGAACGCGAGCCTCACCGCCACCGCCGCTCACCGCGCACACTCGCAGATCGGTCGTCGCTCGGACTGTACTCCGTCACAACGGACCGACCCGTCGGACCGCGCGGGGCAGAGTGAGACCAGGACGCCCCGGCTTCCGACAAAGACATGCTCAGCACCGGGTAGCCGGTCATCGCGCGTCGACGGGCTGGCGTGGCGGAAGTACGCCTTCGCGCCATCGAGCCCTCCGATGTGCTCATCGACGTCGAACAACAGCACCACCGTGCCGTGCGGCTGCCGCAGGTTGGCGGCCTGGAGGGCGCCGATGTGCGAGAAGTTCGCCAGTGCCGGTCCACTGCCGGTGGCGCCTGGTCGCGGTGGACGGCACCGTGTTCGACATCCCCGACACGGACGCCGACGTAGACCACTTGGGGCGTTCCCGTGCCGGGGTGGTGCGGACCGTGGGTGTCGAGAGGGCCGGCCCTCTCGACACCCACGGTCATCTGGTCATGCACCGCACGGCATCACGATGGCCCGCGACCGGGTCGTGCCCGCCCTGCGACCCTGGACGGGTCAACCGCAGCGGCGGAAGGCCTCCGTGGTGCCGGCGGTGGTGACCACGCCGGAGCCCTGATCGAGGACGACGATGACGGCCGGCTGGGTCTGTTTGAAGCGGCAGCGGATGTCCGCGACGTACTGCCAACCGGAGATGGCGCCGCTGCTGTTCGCGGTCAGCGACCCGAGCGAGTACGGGCCGACCGTGTTGATCCGCACCGCATAGAAGCGCACCGGTCGGTTGGGGGAGAGCCCGCTGCCGGTGGCGTACAGGTAGCCGCCGAGCTGGTGGTTCGTGGTGGTGACGGAAACTCCTCCGCGCGGCGTCGCACCTGGATCGACCAGTCGCCAGGGCGCGTTGGCGTTGTCGCTGTACGCACGGTCGCGGCTGGTCGGCACCACGCAGACGAGGTCCGAGGATCGCGTCTCGCGCCACACGAAGCCCGGCTTGCAGAAACCGTTGGGCTCTCGGCGGGACGGCCCGAGAGCGTTCTCGGTCTGGGTGTCGGACCGCGTCTGCGGACTCACGCAGACGAGGTCACCCGGCACCGCCTCGCGCCAGACGTAGCCGCTCGCGCAGGTGTACGGCCCCCAGGGCAGGTCCGCTGCCTGCGCCGGTGCGGCAACGGTCAGCAGTCCGGCCAGCATCACCCCCACCGCTGTCAGCGTGTTCGCCAGCCAAGGCCACCTGGTGCCACGGCCGGTCTTGGCCGCTGTCTTCAGGAAGTCGTGCATCTGTCCCCCTCGGGCTGTGATCGTTCGGCCGAGTCCGTGCCTGTGGATCTCCTCCGCCGAAAGGGACATTCGATCGCGGTATCAGGCTCGAACGCCTGCTCCGCTTGGTTTCCGACATTGTCGGCAATGGGCTCAGTAGCGCTCTTGACTGCTCCCGCTTTGACTGATCCGTGCTCAGATTCGACTGCCGGGACGGTCGTGTCGGCGTGGTACTGACGTGGCTGGGCGACGGGGTCGCCGGAGCCGTGGCCCTTACCGCGTCCGGACGGCTCAACCGGCCAACTGCCGGCGGCGGTCCGCCAGGTCCGCCAGCACCTGCCCGCGGCGGGCATGCCAGGCCAGTGCGTCGGTGATCCCGGTGAACAGGTCGCGCCGTGCCCTCCAGCCCAGCAACTCCCAGGCGCGCCGGCTGCGGGTGAACCCGCCAGCGGTGTCACCCGGTCGCCGGGGGGCCTCGCGGACCAGGACCGGACGGTCCACCACCGCGTTGAACGCCGCGATCAGTTCCAGCACCGTCGTACCGGTGCCGCTGCCCAAATTGATGGCGGTGTGCGGCGCGCCCCCGGCGGCGAAGATGTCGTCGAAGCGTTCCAGCGCCCGCAGGTGGGCGTCGGCCAGGTCCCAGACGTGGACGTAGTCCCGCAGTCCCGAGCCATCGCGGGTGGGCCAGTCCAGACCGTTGACCGCAAACGGGACGCCGGTCTGGTACGCCTGCGTCAACCGGCCCAGCGCGTGCGACGGCACGGCGACCTGAAGCCCGGTGCGTAGGGCCGGATCCGCGCCGATCGGGTTGAAGTAGCGCAGGGACAGCACCCGCAGCGGGCTGCTGGCCGCGATGTCGGCCAGCATCCGTTCGACGACCAGCTTCGTCTGCGCGTACGGGCTGGTGGCGTAGAGGGGCGACGTCTCGTCGACCCCGAGGTCCGCGTCCGGCTGGTAGATGGCCGCGGACGAACTGAAGATCACGCGGTGTATGCCATGCGCGAGTAGGCGGTCGACGAACTCCAGCGTCGCGGAGACGTTCGCCCGGTAGTAGTCCACCGGTCGGGCCACCGAGTCCGGCACCGCGATCAAGGCGGCGCAGTGGATCACCGCCTCGATGTCCGGATGCCGGGTCAACAGTCGGTCCACCCCGTCCGCGTCGGCGATGTCGCCGAACTGGAAGAGGCGGCCCCGGCAGAATTCGAGCCGCCCGGTCACCATGCTGTCCAGCACCACCGGCGTGTGGCCCGCGTCGATCAGGGCGGAGGCGATCGTACTACCGATGAAGCCCGCCCCACCCGCGATCAGCACCTTCACGAGCGGACCTCCACCCCGGGTGACCTGTCAGCGCTACCGGCGACGCCGTGTCCCTCTGCATCTTCACCACCGCACAAGCCTGTCACCTGGGAAATCGACGGATCGGTGCACGGCCACGACGTCGACGAGAACACATGACTGATCGGCGTGGGGACGGGTACGCGGCGGCTCGGCTCGGACGGTCCGGTCGAATCGGGAGGCGGCATGACAGGACAACGCATCGGGGTCGCGGTGGTTGGGCTGGGCGGCGCGGTCGCGACCACGGCGATAGCGGGAGTGGAGCTGTTGCGACTGGGCATGCAGGACATGTCCGGATTACCCCTGGCCCACCGCACCGATCTGGTGCCGTACGAGTCCATGGTCTTCGGCGGCTGGGATCTGGCGCCGGACGACCTGGCCAAGGCCGCGCACCTGCACGGCGTGGTGGAGCCGGCGCACCTGGATACCGTGGCCGGGCCGCTGGGGCAGATACAGCCCTGGCCCGCGGTGGCGGATCCGGCGTACTGCCGCAACGCCACCGGGGCCAACGTGGTGCCGGTCGGCCCACTGCGGGATCGGGTGACGCACCTGCGCGAAGACCTGAGCCGGTTCCGATCCGCTCAGGCGGTGCAGCGGGTCGTGGTGGTCAACCTGGCCTCCACCGAGGCCCGACCGGACCCGACGTCGCCGGCACTACGCAGCCTCGACAGCTTCGAGGCTGGCCTGGACGCCGACGATGCGGCCATCACCCCCGGTCTGCTCTACGCGTACGCGGCGATCCGGGAAGGCTGCCCCTACGTCAACTTCACGCCGAGTCTGGGCGCCGACGTGCCGGCACTGCTGGAACTGGCCGAGCGGGAGGGCGTCCCGGTTGCCGGCAAGGACGGCAAGACGGGCCAGACACTCGTCAAGACGGTGCTGGCCCCGGCGTTCCGGTCCCGGGCGCTGACGGTGGAGGGCTGGTACTCGACCAACATCTTGGGCAATCGGGACGGGCAGATCCTCGACGATCCGTCGTCTCTGGCCAGCAAGCTGGACACCAAGGGGTCGGTGCTCAACCAGATCCTCGGGTACGACGTGCAGGACCACGTGGTCCGGATCGACTACTACCGGCCACGCGGTGACGCCAAGGAAGCCTGGGACAACATCGACCTGATCGGCTTCCTCGGGCAGCGGATGCAGCTCAAGGTGGACTTCCTGTGCCGGGACTCGATCCTCGCCGCGCCGTTGGTGCTGGACCTGGCGCGCCTGATGAACGAGGCCGCCCGCCGGGGTGAGAGCGGCGCGCAGGAGCAGCTCGGCTACTTCTTCAAGGCTCCGGTGACCCGGGATGGTGCAACTCCCGAACACGCGCTGCACGTGCAGGAACGGATCTTGCTGGAGTGGCTGGACGCGCCGGTATGACCACCGCGTTGGCCGCACCGCCGGTGGATCGGCTGGCCACCGTGACACCCACGCTGCGGCAGATCGGCGACCTGAAACGAGTGCGGGTCGCGCACGCCGAGGGTTCGGCGGCCGAACGGTCGTTCGCGCGATCGTGGGCGGCGCTCACGGACGGCGCCGACCCGATGGTCGTCGCCGACCGCGAGTGCGCCGCCGCGCTGGCCGGGGCCCGTCTCGGCGGCGTCGATGCGGCGACCCTGCTCGCCTGCGGGCTGGCCCCCACCGAGGTGGAGACCGTCCTGGCCCGCGCCATCGACGAAATGGCCGCTTCGCTGCACCCGGGCACCGTACGCCGGGTGCGCGCCGCGCTGCCCGGCCTGGTCGCCGACGGCGGGCCGGACCTGCCGGTGCCGCCATTCGTGACGGCCCTGCGCCGACAGCCACGCGCCGGTGCCACCGCGGCTGGACAACCCCGGCTGGTGGTCGAACCAGCCGAGAATCACGCGGAGCACTGCTGGGCGGTCGCCGTGTACGGCGCGCTGCTCGCCGACGACACCGACGCCGACCCGGCGGAGGCGTTCCTGCTCGGCCTGGCCCATCACCTGCACAACGCCCGGCTACCCGACGCCGGCTATGCCGGTGAGCTGCTGCTCGGCGCGCACCTCGATCCGGTGACCAGCCGGCTCACCGAGCGGGAGCTGGCCGGGCTGCCGCCGCAGCTGGCCACCCGCATCGAGGCGGTGCTGGCCTTCCGGGTGGACGCCGAGACGCCACTCGGGCGCACCTTCCACGCCGCGGACGTGCTGGACCGGGTACTCCAGGTTCACCACCACGCCCGGGCCGCCGCGTTCACCGTCGAGCAGGCGCTGGTGGACCGTTCGTTGGTACACGATGGCCCGGTGGTGACCTATCACCGCGCGGTGATCCGGGCGGCCGGGCTGTGACCGCTGTCCGCGCGATGCCCGCTGCGGCCGCGACCGAATTTCGCGGACCCGACGGCACACCCCTGCGCGCGGACACCCCGCACACTCTCACCGACGGTGTGCGTCGCTGGCCGGTGGTCGAGACCATCCCCTGGCTGCGCCCGAACCGGGACGACCTGCGGGAACGGGCGGTCGCGGCGCTTGACGCGGGTGCACCCGACCAGGCCGCGGTGGCACTGCTCGCCGACGCCGACGACTGGTGGGACGGCGAGCCACCACCGGCCGACCAGCTCCGGCAGGCGCTGAGCGCCACCAGCCTGCGCGAGGCGGTGGAACTGCTCCGGCTCGGCCGTGTCGGGGTCTACTTCCTGCATCGCTGGTCCGACCCCAGCTGGTTGGCGGCGCTGGCGCTCACCGCCGCGCACCCGCCGCACGGCCGACCAGTGGTCGACCTGGCCTGCGGTGCCGGCCATCTGCTGAGGCACCTGGTCACGCACGGCCACGCCGACGCGACCGGTGTGGACGTGGTCTTCGCCAAGCTCTGGTTGGCCCGCCGGTTCGTGGTGCCGCCCGGCGCACCGGTGCAGCTGGTGTGTGCCGACCTGAACGCCGCCTGGCCGCTGCCGCCGCCCGCGGCACCCCGGCACGTGGCCTGCCACGACGCCCTGTACTTCCTGCCGGACAAGGCTGCCGTGGTGGCCGCCGCGCTCGCCTGCGCCGGGCCCGGCGGAGCGGTGCTCCTCGGCCACCTGCACAACGCGCGGCACCCGTCGGGCGCAGCCGGTCTGCCGCTGCCGTCCGAGAGCTGGGCGGCCCTACTGCCGGCCGCGTCCGCGTACGCCGAGGAGGAGCTGACGGCGGCGACGGCCGCCGGGCGTCTGCCCACCCCGGCTGACGCCGCCGCGTTGGCCCATACCGAAGCTGTCGGCCTGGCCCGCGACACCGCCGCCGCTCCGGCCGATGCGGACCTGCTGCGGCCCGCGAAGGCGAGCCCACTGCGGCCCAACCCGCTCTACACCGACGGGAGCCGCCGCTGGCCCGACAAGCGCTGGGCGGCCGAGTACGGGCAACGGGCCGCCGCGTACCTGCCGGAACGCTGGCCGGCGGATCCGGGTCCGGACGCGGTGCGGCGTCGGCTCCTGCTCGACCTGCCCGAGCGGTGGTGAGGGATGAAACCGGTCGGCTGGGGTGTGATTGGCTGCGGCTGGGTCGCCCGGGACCACGTCGCCCCGGCGATCCGCGCCGCCGGGCATCGGCTCGTTGCCGCCTGCGACCGGGATCCCGCCGCCGCCCGCGCCCTTGTCCCTGAGTTGCTGGCCACCGCCGACCTGCACGAGCTGCTCGACCATCCGGAGGTCGAGGCGGTCCACGTCGCGACCCCCAACCACACCCATGCCGACGTGGTGGCGACGGTGGCCAAGGCCGGCGTGCCGGTGCTGTGCGAGAAGCCCCTGGCCGCCACCGTCGCCGACGCCCGGCGACTGGTCGACGCGGCCGGTGGCGTACTCGCCGGGGCCGCCTTCGACCAGCGGTTCCACCCCGCCCATCAGCGCATCGCCGGCCTCGTCGCCGCCGGTGACATCGGCACCGTGACCGCGATCCGGATCGTCTACGGCTGTTGGCTGCCCGAGCGGTGGAGTCCGGACGGCCGACCGCATGACAACTGGCGGGTCGACCCGGCCCGCTCCGGCGGCGGAGCCCTGGTGGACCTGGCCCCACACGGCGTCGATCTCGTCGGCGTGCTGCTCGGTGACGACCTGACGGATCTGACCGTACGGACCCAGCGCCGGGTGCACCCCTACCCGGTGGACGACGGGGCGCTACTGGCCGGCGTCACCGGCGCCGGGGTGCTGGTGCAGGCGCACGTGTCGTTCAACACCGCCGATCCGCTCCCACGACGCCGGTTGGAGGTGGTCGGCACCGGTGCGCAACTCGTCGCCGTCGACACCCTCGGCCAGGACGCCGGCGGCACACTGACCCACCTCGACGCCGCCACCGGAGCGACCACCACGATGCCCATCGACGTCGAGGAGAGCCCGTTCACCGGTCAGGTGCGCGCCTTCTCCGCCGCCGTACGGGGATCCGCCTGGCCCTGGCCGCTGGCGCGGGACCTGCGCCTGCACGAGTTGCTGCACACCGCCGCCGAAAGGAACTGACCGTGGCTCTGCGTCCGTACGCCTGCGCGAACTGCGGGCACTGGCAGCGCTGGTTCGCGCCGCCGCCGTCCTGCCCGGTCTGCACGGACGTGCGCAACGCGCTGCCCGAGGAGGGTTGGCAGTTCGACTCCGTCGACGAGGTGGCGAACGGACGCACGGCACGCTGGGAGATGGTCGCCCCGGGGGTGACCGGCTACTGGGTCGAGCCGCAGCTCGGGCTCGGCAGCACCGGCTGGGTGATCGAGACCGACGCCGGTCTGGTCGGCTGGGAAGCAGCCGGCTGGTACCCCGCCGAAGCACTCGCCGACCTGCGCTCCCGCGGCGGTCTGGTCGCGCTCGGGGCGAGCCACGTGCACGGCTACGGCGCCCTCTGGCAGCTACAGGACGAACTCGCTCCGCCGGTGCTCGCCGTCGGCGTCGACGACCTCGTCTGGACCAAGGCGTTCCAGGTGACGTGGCCGACCGACGAGCGGCATCCACTCGCGCCCGGCCTGGTGATGTATCGCAGCGGCGGCCACTTTCCCGGCCACAGCGTGCTGCACGACGAGCAGCGTGGAATCTTGTTCGTCGGTGACCTGATCAAGGTGGAGTTGGCGGGCGGGACGCCGGTCGCGCTCTCCTGCCACAAAGCCTTCCACGCCCAGATCCCGCTCTCGCACGCCGAGGTGCGCCAGGGACGCGACCTGGTCGAGGCGCTCGACTTCGACGCGGTGGCCACACCCTTCGAGTACGCCGCGCCGGTCTCCCGCAAGCAGGTGCTCGCCCTGTTCGACCGACAGCTGCGGGGGCAGCCGACGGCCGGGCCCATACCGATCGAGGAGCTGACGTGACCCGAACCGTCGGACCGCGTACCCGCACCATCTCGGCGTCGTCCGTCGCCGATCGGCTCGCCGACGCCCTGCCCGCCGGCGAGGTCGGTGACTTCGACGTGTCCGGCCTGGACCGGATCGGTCTGCCGGTGGTCTCCGCCGACCACCTCGGCGTCGGCTGGCCCAGGGCCTCCGCGATGGGCTACGGCGCCACCGTCGAGCAGGCGCGCACCGGCGCGTACGGGGAGTTGGCGGAGGCACTGTTGCTGCACGGGCAGCTACGGGCGATGGTTCCCCGCCGGGCCTCGTACGCAGAACTGCGCACCGAACTGGGCACCGCGGGTGTGGTGGATCCCCGGTCACTCGTGCTACCCGCCGGGACGGTCGTCGACGACGACGAACCCCGCGCCTGGCTGCCGACCGTGCGCTGGCGCACCGGCGAGACGGTGCTGGTGCCGGCGGAGTTCTGCGCCTCGGCTGGTGCGGACCTGCCGTGGCAGGACCCGGCCGAGCGACTCGTCCCGGTGATCACCAACGGATCGGGCGCCGGTGACACGGTCGAACGGGCCGTCGCACACGGCCTGCTGGAGCTGCTGCAACGCGACGGCAACGCCACCGCCTTCCGCGCCATGGACGCCGGCGTCGTGATCGACCTTGACGAGGTCCGGGACCCGGTGACGCGGGCGACCTTGGATCTGCTCCGCTCCGCCGGCATCGAGGTGGTCCCGAAGCTCGCCTCGACCGCGTTCGGCCTGGTCGACGTGCACGTCGTCGGCGTCGACCGGGAACCGGAGACCCCGCCGCTGGCGGTCACCGCGTGCGGGGAGGCCGCCCACCCGGACCGGGAGGCCGCGCTGCGCAAGGCGCTGCTGGAGTACGTGTCGTCCCGTTCCCGCAAAGTCTTCTCGCACGGGCCGTTGGAGGTGCTGCGGCGGTTCACGCCGGAGGCGTACTGGCGGCGGGAGTTCGCCCGGCCGTTCGAACCCCAGGAGAACCGGGCGGTCACCGCGATGCGGGAGTGGACCCACCTCGACGGCGGCGAGCTGCGGGCCTTGCTGGCACCCGTGGTGCTGGCCCAGCGCGGCACCGTGGCCTTCAGCACGCTGCCCACCGTCGCGCCGGGAAGCCTGGACGACCCGAGCGCGCTGCTGGCCGAGCTGCTGCACCGGCTCGCCGACTTCGACGTGCTGGTCGTCGTCGCACCCGGCAAGGGGGCGGTGGCGGTCAAGGTGATCGTGCCCGGGCTGGAGGCGGAAACCATGTCGTACGGGCGGATCGCGGCGCGTGGGGTCGAGCGCCTCATGGAGCGTGATTCGCCGCTGGTCGGGCTCGGGACGCCGCCACACGCAGGTGCCGCACCGGTGGTCCTCGACCCGGCGGGCCGGGAGCGGCTGGGCGGCGACGCCTGGCTCGACCTGGCCGGCGTCGCGCACACGGTCGGCCCGCTCTATCCGCTCTACCGGGAACCGAGCCGGCACGTCGTCGCCCGGAGCGGGCGATGAGCCTGCGCTACGCCTACAACACCAACGGGTTGACCTCGCACCGGCTCGACGACGCGGTCGCCCTGCTCGCCGACTGTGGCTACGACGGCGTCTCACTCACTCTCGACGTGGCCCACCACGACCCGTACGCGCCCGATCTGGCCGGACGCACCCGTCGGCTGGCCGGCCGGCTCGACACGCTCGGACTCGCGAGCGTGGTCGAGACCGGTGCGCGATTCCTGCTCGACCCGCGACGCAAGCACCATCCGACCCTGGTCTCGCCGGACGCGGAGGACCGGCTGCGGCGGCGCGGCTTCCTGCGTCTCTGCGTGGACGTGGCGGTCGGGCTCGGTAGCGAGGCGGTGTCGTTCTGGGCCGGCGTACCCGAGCCCGGCGTCGACCGCGACCGCTGCTGGCACTGGCTCGTCGACGGGGTCCGCGACGTCGTCGGGTACGCCGACCGGCACGGGGTGACCTGCGCCCTGGAGCCGGAGCCGGGGATGGTGGTGGACGACTGCGATGACTGGGCGCGTCTCGCGGCCGAGGTGACCGGCCTCACCCTGGCTCTGGACACCGGGCACTGCCTGGTATCCGGCCGGTATGAACCGGCCGCCGCGGTGCGCGCCTTCGCGGCCCGGCTCGGCGCGGTCGCTGTCGAGGACATGCCCCGGGGCCGGCACGAGCACCGCGCCCCCGGCGAGGGCGACATGGACTTCACCGCGGTGCTCGCCGCGCTGACCGAGATTGAATACTCCGGCCTGGTCAGCCTCGAACTCTCCCGCGACGCGCACCGGGCCGACACGCTGGTGCCCGCCGCACTGGCCGCGCTGCGCCGGGCGGAGCCGCGGCCCGGCGCGTCCGCCAAGCTGAAGGCCGGCATGCGATGAGGATCTGCTTCGTCTCCCGTCGCTACTGGCCGGCGGTGTCCGGCATGAGCGCGTACGCCGAGAATCTGCTTCGGCACCTGGTCCGCGCCGGCCACGAGCCCACCCTGGTATCGCAGTACCGGGGCGATCGCGCGGGCCGCGCCGTGTACGGCGGGGGACCGCCTCCGCCGGACCGGGTGCCCGCCGGGGTCCAGGTGCACGCCCTGGAGGCGCACGGGGAACAGGCCGTGTGCCGGGGCGAGCCCGCGGACTTCGAGGCGGACGTCGCCGAGATGACCGACACCGTTCTGCGGCTGCACGCCCGCCGGCCCTTCGACGTGCTGCACGCACAGTACGCCTATCCCAACGGGCTGGCGGTGCTCCGTGCCGCTCGGACGGCGGGACTGCCCGCCGTGGTCTCCGTGCAAGGTGGGGATGGGCACTGGGTCGGCACGTGCTGTGCCACCCACCGACACCTGGTGCGGGCCGTCTTCGCGCACGCGCCGGCACTGCTGATCGGCTCGCCGTCCTTCGCCGCCGAGGTCTGCCACCGACACGACCTCGATCCAGGCCGTTTCACCGTCGTGCCCGGTGCCACCGACGCCGAGCGATTCGTGCCGGTCGCGTCGCCCGGCCGGGTGTCCGACCCGGCGGTGCTGCTCTACCACGGCCGCGTCGACGCGCGGAAGGGCGTGCTCGACCTGCTCGACGCGGTCGCCAAGCTCCGCGCGGACACGGTGCCGGTGCGTCTGCTGCTCTCGGGCATCGGCCCCGACCTGGACACCGTCGCCACCCGGATCACCGAACTGGCTCTCGGCGACGTGGTCGAGTTGCTCGGTGCGGTGCCCTACGAGAGGGCTCACGAGGTGTACGCCCGGGGCGAGATCTTTGTCAGCCCCACCTACGCCGAGGGCTTCTCCAACACCATCCTGGAGGCCATGGCCGCTGGCCTGCCGGTCGTCTCCACCGACGTGGTCGGTGTTCGCGACTGCGTGCGCCCGGACGAGAACGGGCTGCTGGTGCCGGCCGGTGACCCGGCGGCTCTCGCGGCTGCCATCCGCCGCCTGCTCGGCGATCCGGCGCTGCGCGCTCGGCTCGCCCGACAGGCCCGTGACGACGTCGAGCGGCAGTGGAGCTGGCCGGTGGTAGCGGGTCGGATCACCGCCGTCTACGACGGGCTGGCCACGACCATCCCGGAGATCTCCGACCCGCCGGTCGACACGACCTGTCGGTTCCGCACGACACCTCATCTCCTGTGAGCGCGAGGAGGCGTCGGTGGCCAACCCCGGGGTTGCGGTAGCGGTCAGCCCACATCTGGACGACGCGGTCTTCTCCGTCGGCGGCACCCTCGCGGCACTGGTCGCGGCGGGCTGGACGGTACGGGTGGTCACCTGCTTCACCGCGAGCATGTCGGACCCGTCGCCCTTCGCGCTGGCCTGCCAGCTCGACAAGGGGTTCACGGCCGACATCGACTACATGGCGCTGCGCCGGGCCGAGGACGAGGCCGCGTGCGCGGTGCTCGGCGTGGAGCCGACGCACCTGCCGCTGCCAGAGGCGCCGCATCGCGGGTATCCGGACCCGGCCGGGCTCTTTGCCGGTGTGCGCGGAGACGACTGGGCGGCCGCCGCGCTCATTCCGGCGCTGGGCCCGCATCTGGCACACGCCGATGTGGTCCTCGCGCCGCAGGCCCTCGGCGACCACGCCGACCACCGCATCGTCACCGAGACGGTCGCGCGACTCGCCCCGGACGCCCTCTTCTGGAGGGACGTGCCGTACGTGAGCCGACAGCCGGCGGCGGCACCGTGGCGCTGCGTACCGGCGGGTGTCGAGGCGGGCGTCGACATCAACGATCATCTGGCGGTGAAGATGGTCGCCGCCGGTAGCTACCACAGCCAACTCGACTTCCAGTTCGGTCCGACCGGGGTGGCTGCGCTGCTGCGCGATCTCGCCGCGGTGGAGGCTGCCCGGCTGCGCCTGCCGGGCGCGGTCGAAGCGTTGCGTGGCCGTGCGGAGCGTCTCGCGATGATCGGTGCGGTGTCACCACCGTTCCGCGCGTCCTCCGCCCGCTGACGGCACCTGCAACAGTGTGGCTATGCCTGACCGGCATGTGTGCCCTCTTGGCCCATCATTCCCACAGCATCGAGCCGTTGACCAGGAAACTCACCAGTGCCTCGGCGTCGAGCATGCGGGTACGTCTCCGCCGGTGCGGAGAATTAGGAGTCGGGGCCACACACGTGGGCCCAAGTCCTCAAAGCACGCCGCTGAGTCGGCCACGCCAGCCGCCGAGCACGTCGCCCGGGTCAGTGTCGAGCACCCGTGCGGACCGCTGCTGCGCAAGCGCTGGCATCGGCAACGGAGCCCGCCGCAGCGGTGCGTAGGCGTCCCGCCAGTTGCGTCGCCCACGGTTCGGCAGAAGAACCGGGGGAACGACTGAAGCTAGAAAGGGCTCAGCCACAGCGACCACCGTCGTCGACCGACACAGGGTCGGCGAGGTTGGCCGCGAAGATCAGATTTGCGTGATCAAGCGTGCTTGACCACCAGTACGCGAAACACAGCATGGATGCTGCAATTTGGTGTCCGAGGGGGGACTTGAACCCCCACGCCCTATACGGGCACTAGCACCTCAAGCTAGCGCGTCTGCCATTCCGCCACCCGGACCTGCTCGTCCAGCCTACCGTGTCGACCGAGGGGATCTTCCACCCGTCGGCCGCCCTGGTGGGCCGCACGGGGAGTTACTGTACACGGCCCGGGTGGATCATGCACATCAGCTTCCGGCCGATGGGTCGCCGCAGGTCGGACGGGTGACCGGACCCGTGTGAGCCGCAGCCAACCGGTGGACCTGGGTAGCGTCCGACAGGCCTCACGCGGCAGCATGGCCACGTGTCTCATCCCTCTCCCCTGGCCGCCGTGCAGCACCGGGCGCTCGCCCTGCGCGCCGCGGGCGATCTCCACTCCGCCCGTCGGCTGCTCAACGACGCCGTCGGCTCCGCCCGGCCGCCGTACGGCAAGGACCACCCGGATGTGCTGAGCACCGCGCACCTGCTGGCCCGCCTGCACCGGGAGGCGGACGACCCGGGTGCCGCCCGGCGCGTGCTGGAGGAGGCGTTCGCCGCCGGCGAGCGCCTCTGGCCGCCGTCCGACCCGCTGATGCTGGCGCTCTCCTTCGAGCTGGCCGCCGTGGCGGACGAGCTGGGCAACCGGCACGAGGCACGCCGCAACTACACCCGCGTCGCCACCCTCGGGCCCGCCGTGCTCGGTGTCGACCATCCTGCGGTACGCACGGCACGGCAGTATCTCGGCGACGCCGCTCCCGCCCCTCAGCCCGCCCCGCCGGCCGCGCAGCCCGCCATGTCCGCGCTCTCCGAGCCGACGATGTCGCTGGCGGTGCTCTCCACCACCTGGCGGCCGCACGAGCCCGCCGCGGCCGGCCCCCCGCAGCCGCCCGCCGCGCAGCCGACGCCGCACGTCGCTAGCGGTCCGCCGGCCGCCCCGTACACCCCGCCGATCCCGCCGCCGCCACCCGTTCCGGGCGTACGCGGCGTGGGACGCGCCACCCCGGTCGCCCCGGCGCCGCACCCTGCGGTGTCCCCGCAGCCGCCCTACCAGGCCGGCCACGCGGCGCAGATGCCGCCCGCGCCGCCGCAGCCGTATCCGGCCCCGCCGCAGGGCGCCCAGATTCCGCCCCCGCCGGTGGTGCCCGCCCCGCCCCGGCAGGAGTGGGCACCGCCGCCACCCCACGTGCCGGCCCCGCCGCAGGCACCGCATGCCCCCGGGCGAGGGCAGGCCACCCCGTACGCCGCCCCGCCGCAGCGGATCCCGCCACCACCGACGATCCCGCCGCCGCCGGTCGTGCCCGCGCCACCGGGGCCGGCCCGTGCCGCCGTACCCCCGCCTCCGGCCGTGCCGCCCTCGACGCAGCCGCCGTACGCCCCGGCGGTGCCCATCCCGCCGCCGCCTGTCGTACCGTCGGCGTCCACCGCCGCCCCGGCGCACCCTCAGGCGCCGTCGGCTCCCGTGCCGCCGCCCCCGGTCGTCCCGGCGCAACGCCCCGCACCGGCGTCACCGCAGTCTCCCTGGGCGCCGCATTCCGGGCCGACCCCACCGTCGGCGATGCCGGATCCCGCCACGCCCGCGCCGCAGCGCCCGCCACGTCCCGCCCCGCCTGCGGCGGCCGGGGTGGCCTCGGTCGTTCCGGCCCCGAGGACGGCGCAGCCGCCGGCACCGCCGGCGACGGCGGCCCCGGTGTCGGCTCCGCCTGCCGTGCCGCCACCCGCTCCGCCGCTCCCGCGGCACGCGGCCGCCGCTCCCGTCGTCGCCGCGCCGGAGCCGCCCGCCCCATCCGTGCCGGCCACGCCGCAGCCACCCGCCGCGCCTGTGCCGGCCGCGCCACAGCCACCCGCCCCATCCGTGCCGGCCACGCCGCAGCCACCCGCCGCGCCTGTGCCGGCCGCGCCACAGCCACCCGCCCCATCCGTGCCGGCCACGCCGCAGCCACCCGCCGCGCCTGTGCCGGCCGCGCCACAGCCACCCGCCCCATCCGTGCCGGCCATGCCGGCCACGCCGCAGCCGTCCGACGCTTCCCCGGGCGGAGCCGAGTCGGCCGCGCAGGCGAGGGCTGCGGTGCCCCCGACGGGACCCGCCGTTGCGCCGCGACACCGGGCCGCCGACGAGGCGTCCCCGACCGTCGGCCCGTCGGCCGGGACGGCGGCGCCCGGAGCCGAGTCCCCGTCGAGCACCACGCCGCCCGCAACGACAGCGGGGCCCGCCGCCGAGCCGTCCCCCACCACCGGTGCGAGCAGCGCCGCGGCACCCGGACCGGGCGCGCGGGCTCCCGAGCCTGCCGCACCGGACGTCCGGCCCTCGCGGCTGACCGGCTCCGTCGAGGAGGCCCCGCGCGCAGCCGCCCCGGAGGCGACCGCCCCGGCGTCGGACGCGGCGGCGCCGCCGGAGGCGCCGGAGCGCCCGGCGGGGCCGGCGCCCGGATGGGCCAAGCCGACCATCCAGGTCAAGCAGATCGAACCGCTGCTCGCCGAGGAGATCGCTCGCGCCGCCGGCACTCCCGCCGGACCGGATGCTCCGGTCAGCCCCGCCCGGTCCTCCGAGACGCCACCGCTCGACACGCCACCGGCAGCGGCACACCCCGCGCCGGTCAGCGCGCCACCGATCAGCGCACCGCCGTCGTCCTCCGTCAGCGCGCCACCGACGCCTCCGGTCAGCGCACCGTCCGCGCACCCGATGAGCAGCCCGCCCGTCAGCGCGCCCCCCGTCAGCGCACCGCCGGCGCATCCGACGAACAGCCCGCCGTTCAGCGCGCCGCCCGAGCATCCGACGAGCAGCCCACCGTCCAGCGCGCCGCCGCGGGGCGTCAGTACGCCGCCGGTTCCCCCCTTGCCGCCGATCCCGCCCCCGCCGTCGGTGATGCCACCGCCGGTCAGCGCACCGCCCGCTGTTCCGCAGAAGTTCAGCGCGCCTCCCGGGGTGCAACCGCCGGTGAGCGCGCCGCCCGGGGGCCAGCCGCCGGTGAGCGCGCCGCCGTGGAGCATGTCCGCGCCGCCGTGGAGCAGCACGGCTCCCCCGCAGGCGCTCACGGGCGCGCCGACCGACGCCGACACCGACGCCGAGCAGCCGGACGTCGAGGAGGAGCTGGAGCGGGCCGAGTCGCAACGGCAGCGGGAGGAGGTGGAACAGCCGGAGCCGGAGCGGGAGCGGGTCGACGACCTGCCGCCGGCGTACCTCGACATCGACGAGACGTTCCCGATGAAGGCGCAGCCCGTGCGGACCCGGGTGACGGCCGAGCAACCCGCGCAGCAGCAGGCGCCGGCCTTCCCGCCGCCGCCGGCGTACCCGATGATGCCGGAGCCCGAGGAGGGCGGCCGGAACCGCACGGCGGTCGTCGTCGCGGTCGTCGTCGCGGTCCTGGCCGTGGTGGCGCTCGTCGGCGTGGGCGTGCTGGTGCTCAACCGGGACGCGGCGGCGCCGACGGGACCCGCCGCGCCGTCGGCTGCCGCGCCGTCCGCCTCGGCGGCCGGACCGCCGCCGGGCGGGCTGACGCTGAAGGACGACTCGGCGACGATCACCCTGAACTGGACGGACCCGGCGGGTGGGGGGGTGCCGTTCATGGTGGCCGGCGGCCGGACCGGCCAGGCGCTGGGTGTGATGGCCACGGTGGACCCGGGCCGGACCAGCTACACGGTCAACGGGCTGAACTCGCGGGTGGACTACTGCTTCACGGTGCTGGCGGTCTACTCGACGGACTCCTTCGCCACGTCCGGGCAGGTCTGCACGGAACGGGAGGGCGACACGCCGTCGAGCTGACCGGATACCACGGCGCGGCGCACACGCTCGGTGTCCACAGGGGGACGGTGCGGGTTCCCATGCCCCCGACCCGGCCATATGATGGCACCCGGCTCAGGGGAGGGTCGCCGTCATGGCGTGCCACCTGCCAGGGACGACACGGGAGGCAGCCGGTAGTGGCCACCATCGACGACGCCGGGCACGCCGGCACCGGCCCCCCGCGTCCCCGGCCCCGCCGGATGCGCGGCGGGGTCGTCACCATCGCGACGGTGGCCGCGCTGCTGGCCGCCATGGGGCTCACCGTCCACGGCCTCGGCGCGGCGGACAACGCGGTGGCGAGCCACGACGCGAGTTCCTGGCTGTGGAGCGCCGCGCGCAGCGAGCTGGCCCGCGTCAACGGGATCACCGCGCGGGTCGACACCCGCGTCGGGGTCCCGGGCGCCCGCCGGCACCCGGTGCAGGTCACCCAGACCGACCGGCTGCTGGTCCTGCGGGACCTGAACACCGGGCAGGTCAGCTCGCTGGACCTGGCCACCCTCCAGATCACCGCGACCACCCGGACGACCCCGGGGCTCGGCGTCAACGTCGCCCTGCACGAGGACGCGGCGTTCGTCGTCGACGCCGTGCAGGGCGTCGTCCGGCAGCTCGACCCGCGGTCGCTGACCCCGATCGGCGAGCCGGTGCGCTACCCGCCGGGCATCACCGGCGGATCCTTCGACGGCGAGGGCCGCCTGTGGATCGCGGTGCCCAGCGAGGGCACCGTCTCGGCCGTCACCGCCGCGCCGCTGCCCTCCGCGCCCGCGTCGGCGGCCCCCGCCGGGGCCGGCCTCAGCCCGAAGAAGATCGAGACGTACGACGTCGCGGACGCCAGCCACGAGCTGGTCGTCTCCACCCTGGACGACGGCGTCGCCGTGCTCGACCGCACCGCCGGGACACTGGTGCGGGTGCAGGGCGGCAAGGTCCACAAGACGCCGCTGGCGATGGCCGCGCCGGGCGCGCTGCCGGAGCGGACGAGCGGGCCGGACGTGCCAGTGACGGTGCCCGGCGAGCGGCGGGTGCACGTGGTCGACAGTGGTGGCGCGGTGCGGGCGTTCACGGTGCCGGGCGCGGGCGACCAGCTCAGCCCGGCCGTGGCGTGGGCCGGCCGCTACTACTGCGCCGACGAGGCGTCCGGCACGGTCTACGCGTTCGACTCCGGCGGCCAGCTCGTCGACACCATCCGGGGCCGGGGCACCGGGCCGCTGGAGCTGGAGGTGCGGGAGAACCACCTCTTCATCAACGCCCCCGACTCGGCGACCGCGCAGGTGGTGGACGACAAGCACCAGGTCCGCGAGGTCGACAAGTACGCCAACGACGTGCTCGGCGGCGACCCGCCGCCGGCTCCCCCGCCGCCGCCCCCGCCGAAGAAGCCCGAGGTGGGCAAGCCGGGCGCCCCGCGCGGCGTCACCGCCGCCGCCGGCAACGCGCAGGCCCGGGTGAGCTGGCGGCCGGCTCCGGCCAACGGGGCGGAGATCGTCCGGTACGTGGTGCAGGGCGCCGGCCAGCGCGTGCAGGTGGGCGCCAACCAGCGGGCCGTGGAGATCAAGGGCCTGACCAACGGCGAGACGTACCGGTTCTCGGTGCACGCGGTCAACGCGAAGGGCGACGGCCCCGCGCGCACCAGCAACCCGGTGACGCCGACGGCGGCCGTGCCGGACCCGCCGGCCGCCGTCACCGCGCAGGAGCGCCCGGACGGCACGGTGCTGGTGAAGTGGCCGGCCGCCAACGGGCAGGGCAACACGATCGCGAAGTACGTGGTCACGGCCACGTCGGCGGGCACCAACGCCCCGGCCGGCGAGTCCCGCCGCGCCGAGCTGGTGGTGCCGGCGGGCGAGTTGGAGTACGGCACGCAGTACGCGTTCACCGTGGTGGCGGTCAACGACCGGGGCGCCGGCTCGGCGGCCTCGCCGGTGAGCAACACGGTCGTGCCGTACGCGCCACCGGAGCGGCCGACCGACCTGCGACCGACCACTGTGGCCGACCGGCCGGGCGCCGTCGCGGTGCAGTGGTCCCCGGCGGTGGCCAACGGCCGGCCGGTGACGAAGTACGTCGTGGACGTGGGCGGGCGCAGCAGCGAGGTGACCGACACCCGGGCCACGGTGGACGGGTTGGGCAACGGCCAGAACGTCACCGTGAAGGTGCGGGCGGTCAACGAGGCCGGACCCGGCCCGGAGGCCACCGCCACGGCCCGTACGGTGGCCGAGCCCCGCGTCACCGTGACGGGCTCCTCGGCGACCGCCACGTCCGCGACGGTGACGTTCACCGTGGACGCCGGCGGCGGCAAGGCGACCTGCTCGCTGAGCACGGGCGGTGAGCCGGCGAGGCCCGGCAACTGCTCCAGCATCACGATGACGGGCCTGAAGCCAGGCACGGCGTACACGTTCACCGTGACCGCGAGCAACGCCGCCGGCAAGGGCACCGGCACCCGCGCCCAGGCGACCGACGCCCTCTACGGCATCGCGACCTGCAAGAACGGGCCGGACGGCGAGCAGCGCACGTACTGTGACAGGGATGTCGACGGCCGCAACGGCAACGAGATCTTCAAGGTCACCCGGCAGGACAACGACCAGCAGGCCGGTTGGGCGAGGCCCGGCACCCGGCTGAAGGCGTACTGCAAGAAGTCGGGTGAGAACGTCGATTCCTGGATCTACAACAACCAGAAGCAGAGCACCTGGTGGGTGCAGGTCGACTACAAGGGGAAGAACTACATCCCCTGGGCCTGGCTCAACCTGGAGGGCGGCGACGACATCAAGGACCTGCCCACCTGCTGACCCACCCAGGCAAGGAGCACCACCGCCCGTGAACACCCCAGAACCGCTCACCCAGCCGGAGGTGCAGGGCTTCGCCGCCCTCGCCGCCCGGCTGGCCGAGAACGTCAACGCGGTGGTGCTGGGCAAGCCCCAGGTGGTCCGGCTGGCGCTGACCGCGCTCTTCGCCCAGGGGCACGTGCTGCTGGAGGACGTGCCGGGGGTCGGTAAGACCACCCTGGCCCGGGCCGTCGCGGCGACCGTGAAGGGACAGTGGCGGCGCATCCAGTTCACCCCCGACCTGCTCCCCTCAGACGTGTCCGGGGTGACGATCTTCAACCAGGCCACCAGGGGCTTCGAGTTCCATCCGGGCCCGGTGTTCGCCAACATCGTCATCGCCGACGAGATCAACCGGGCGTCGCCGAAGACCCAGTCGGCGCTGCTGGAGGTGATGGAGGAGCGCACCGTCACCGTCGACGGGGTCCGGCACCCGGTGCCGCAGCCGTTCCTGGTGGTGGCCACCCAGAACCCGGTGGAGATGGACGGCACGTACCGGCTGCCCGAGGCCCAGCTCGACCGCTTCCTGGTGAAGCTCTCCGTCGGCTACCCCGACGAGGCGGTCGAGGTGGAGGTGCTGCGCGGGGCGACGGTCCGCTCCCCCGAGGCGCTGACGGCGGTCACCGACACGGCCACCGTCGGGGAGATGGTCCGCATGGCCCGCCGGGTGCACATCGCCGAGCCGCTCTACGCGTACGCGGTGCGGCTGGCCGCGGCCACCCGCACCCATCCGCAGGTGCGGGTCGGCGTCAGTCCCCGGGGCGTGATCGCGCTGACCCGGGCGGCGTGCGCGTACGCGCTGATCGACGGGCGGGGCTGGATCATGCCGGAGGACCTGAAGACCCTGGCCGAGCCGGTCTTCGCGCACCGGCTGCTGCTCACCCCCGACGCGCAGGTGCGCGGGGTGACCGCCGCCGAGGTGCTGCGCCAGGCGGTCGCCTCGGTTCCGGTGCCGCTCCCCTCGGGCCAGCCGGCCCCGGTCCAGGGCTGACCGGCGACGCCGGTGTCCGCGCTCACCGCCCGGTGTGTCGGGCTGCTCGTCGCCGCCGTCGTGCTGCTCGGCGTCGGCTTCCGCTTCGCGTACCCGGAGCTGACGCTGCTCGGGGCGGCGGCCGGCATCGCCGTCGGATACGCCGTGCTGAGCGCGGCGTGGCGGCCCCGCCTGGAGGTGACCCGCAGCGCCGACCCGGACCGGGTGGCGCGCGGTGAGCCGGCCGCGATGACCCTGACGGTGCGCAACGCGGGGCGGCTGCGGGCGGCGAGCCTGGTGGCCGAGGACCGGTGCGGGGACCGGTCGGTCCCGGTGCCGCTGCTGCGGCTGCGACCGGGCCGGGACACCACGGTCCGCTACGAGGTGCCGACCGCCCGCCGGGGCGTGGTGCCGGTGGGGCCGCTGCGGGTGACCCGGCGCGACCCCCTCGGCCTGGTGGCGCTGGCCCGCCCGTACGGCGGCACGGTGCCGGTCTGGGTGCACCCGCGCGTGCACCCGCTGAACGCGGTGCCCACGGGGGCGGGGCGCAGCCTGGACGGCCGGGTGGACAAGGTGCCGCACGGGTCGATCACCTTCGACTCGCTGCGCGAGTACGTGGTCGGTGACGAGTTGCGCCGGGTGCACTGGCGCACCAGCGCCCGGGTGGGCGAGCTGATGGTGCGGGAGAACGTGGACACCAGCCTGCCCCGGATCGTGGTGCTGCTCGACAACCGGGCGGCCGCCCACCCGGAGCGCCTGGACGGGGTGGCCGAGTCGTTCGAGTCGGCGTGCGAGGCCGCCGCCTCGGTGCTGGTGGCCGCGTACCGCGAGGATCTGCCGGTGGTGCTGCTGCTGGTCGCGCCCGAGCCGGCGGGCGGGGACGCGGCGGCGCAGGGGCCGCTGGACCGGCTCGCGGCGGCGGAACTCGCCGGCGGGGGCGACCTCCAGCCCGCCACCGGTCGGCTGCGGCGGGAACGGCTCGGCGACACGCTTGTCTTCCTCACCGGGCCGGGCGGCCGGGACGAACTGGGAACGGTGGGCGCGCTGCGGGCCGCGTACCCGTCGGTGGTGGTGGGGGTCTTCGGGGCGGCGGAGCCGGCACCGTCGGGCGCGGCCGGCCTCGTGGTGATCGACGCCGCCGACGGGGCGGCGTTCGCCGCCGAGTGGGACGGGGTGCGCAGGTGGTGACGGTGGCCGACGGTCAGGCGGGGCGGAGCACCGGCGGCGTCGCGACGGACGCCGCCGGGCCGGCCGGGATCGGCGGCGGGGCTGGCGACGCCACCGGGCCGGCCGGTGGCGGTGGGGTCGCCCGGGTGGCGCGGGCGCTGCGGGCGGTCCCGGTGCCGCTGGCGCTGGTCGCGATGATCGGCCTGGCCGGCGCGGTGCTCGGCCGGGTCTACGCCGGCCCGCTGCTGACCTGGCTGGTGCTCGGGGCGGCGGTGGGCTCGGTGCTGGTCAGCGTGGCCGCCCGCCGGCTGCCCTCGTGGCTGGTCGCACCCGTGTCGGTGCTCGCGATGGCGGGCTGGACGGCCTGGTCGCTGCGGCTCACCGCGACCCGCGCCGAGCTGCCCGGGGGCCTGGCCGAGGTGACCGCCGACGCCGCCGCGAACGGCATCCCCCGGCTGCTGACGGCGATGATCCCGGTGGAGCCGACCCCCGACACGGTGCTGGTGCCGCTGGTCGCCGCGTGGCTGGCCGGTCTCGCCGGGGCGGAGGTGGCGATGCGGGCGGGGCGGGTGCTGCTCGGCTACCTGCCGCCGGTGCTGCTCTACGCCGCCGCGCTCTACGTGGTCGGCCCGAACGCCGACCCCGCGATCGGGCCGACGCTGGCCCTCGTGGCCGTGGCGGCGCTCGGGCTGGCGGTGCCGCCGCGCGGGGCGGCCGGCGCCGACGCGGCCGCCGGGCTGGCCCCCGCGGTCCGCGCGGCCGTCCGGGCCCGGCTCGCCGCCGCCTCCGCCGCCGGCCTCGCGGTGGTGGTCGGCCTCGTCGCGCTGCTCGGTCCGCTGCTCGCCGGCCAGGTCGACGGCCGGCCGGTGGACCCCCGGCGGTACGTCGAGCCGCCGCAGGTGGAGACCCTCGACGAGAACCCGCTCATCCGGATCTCGGGCTGGGCGCTGAACCCGGGGCAGCAGCTGCTCGACGTGCGTACGCAACGGTCGGGCCCGCCGGATTCCGTGCCGGCCGAGGAGCCGGGGCCCACCCCCGGGCCGGGCGCCGACGCACGCCCGGTGCCGATCCGGCTGGCGGTGCTCAGCGACTACGACGGGGTGACCTGGCGCGTCGGCGCCACGTACCGCAACGCGGGGCGGATCCTGCCCGTGACGGCGCCGGCGGCCGACAGCACCGTGGAGACGGTACGGCAGGAGATCACCGTCGCCGGGCTGAGCGGCCGGCTGCTGCCCGCCGTCGCCACCCCGCGCCAGGTCACCGGAGCCCGGGTGGCGTACGACCCGACGACCGGGACGCTGATCCGCCCGGAGGGCCTGACCCCGGGGCTGCGCTACGACGTGACCTCGGCGCTGGAGACGCCCGACTTCAACCTGCTCGCCACGGCGGGCGTGCCGGCCGGCGAGGAGGTGGCCCGGGTGCTGCGGGTCGCCGACGGGGTGCCGGAACCGTTGCGCCGGCTCGCCGCCCAGCTCGCCGAGTCCAACGGCGCCCCGTACGCGCGGGCCGCCGCCGTGGAGCAGTTCCTCGCCGAGCACTACCGCCTCGTCGCGGACGCGCCCAGCGGGCACGCGTACCCGAACCTGAACTTCTTCCTCTTCGGACCCCGCAACGCCGGCGGGCAGCGGGGCACCTCCGAGCAGTTCGCGGCGGCGTTCGCCGTGCTGGGCCGGCTGACGGGACTGCCGACCCGGGTGGTGGTGGGCTTCCGTGCCGCCGGCGACGGTCCGGTCCGGGCCGGCGACGCGTACGCCTGGCCGGAGGTGCTCTTCGACGGGCTGGGCTGGGTGCCGTTCGATCCGCTGCCCAGGCCCGACGAGGAACCGCGCCCGGTGGAGGAGGACTTCCGCCCCACTCCGGAGGAGCCGCCCCCGTCGGAGGTGCCGGAGCCCACTGTCGAGCCGACGGAGTCGCCCGAGCCGGTGGCCGCGCCGGGTGACCGGGCCGGCCGCGGCGGGCCGTCGACGGCGCTGCTGGTCGGCGGCGGGACGGGCGGCATGCTGCTGCTGGCCGGGGCCGCGCTGCTCGCGCTGCTGACGATGCGCCGGGCGCTGACCCGGGCGCGGCTGGAGCGGGGCGACCCCGGCCAGCGCATCGCCGGCGCCTGGCGGGAGGTCACCGACGCGCTGCGGCTGGCCGGGCACCCGGTGGGCGGTGAACTCTCCGCCTCCGAGGTCGCCGCCCACGCCCGCGCCGTGCTCCCCGTCGGGGCGGACGTCGAGGAGTTGGCGGGGCTGCTCAACCGGACGGCGTTCGCCCCGGGCACCGCCACGGCGGAGCAGGCCGCGCGGGCCGCCACGACGGCCGCCGACTACGTCGCCGCGCTGCGCGCCGCCCGGCCCTGGTGGCGGCGTCTCCTCTGGTCGGTGCGCCCCGGTCCCCTGCGCTGGCCCCGCTGATCCCCTCCGCGCCGCGGCGCGCCGCGACCCATCGCCGTCGCTGCCGCCGGTCCCGGTCGCCGGTCGCCGGTCGCCGGTCGCCGGTCGCCGGTCGCCGGTCGCCGGTCGAAGTGTTCGCCCCGTCAACCGAATCGCGAGTGGGATTTTGCACTCGCAGTGCACTTGTCTCGGTCTCCGGGGCTGCCTAGCGTCGCATCATGCCTGCTTCCTGGACCTTCGCCGTGGCCCGTGACGACCTGAGCCGGACCACCCTCGTCGAAGGCGTGACGCCCACCCTGGCCGACGGCGAGGCACTGCTGCGGGTGGACCGCGTCGGCCTGACCGCCAACAACGTGACCTACGCGGTGCTCGGCGACTCGATGCGGTACTGGGAGTTCTTCCCGCCCGGCCCCCGCGGGCTCGGCCCGCAGTGGGGACTCCCGCCACTGTGGGGCTTCGCCGACGTGGTCGCGTCGACGGTCGACGGGGTCACCGCCGGGCAGCGGGTCTACGGCTACCTCCCGCCGGCGGGTCACCTCCTGCTGCGGCCGGACCGGGTGGACGCGTCCGGATTCCGCGACGCGAGCGGACACCGGGCCGACCTGCCCTCGCCGTACAACGTGTACCGGTCGACCACCGGCGACCCGGCGTACCGGGAGGACCAGGAGGACCTGCTGGTCCTCTTCCGGCCGCTGTTCTTCACCTCCTTCATGCTGGCCGACCAGGTCGCCGACAACGACTTCCACGGGGCGGCGACCCTGGTGCTGTCGTCGGCGTCCAGCAAGACCGCGTACGCCGCCGCGTTCGAGCTGCACGGCCGGGGCCCGCGCCTGGTCGGGCTCACCTCCCCCGGCAACCTCGCGTTCACCCGGTCCCTCGGCTGCTACGACGACGTCCTCACCTACGACGACATCGCCGCCCTCGACGCCGTACCGACCGTCTATCTCGACCTGTCGGGGGCGCCCGCCATCCGCGCGGCCCTGCGGCGGCACCTCGGCGACCGGCTCGTACGGGACGTCGCGGTCGGGCTCACCACCCAGATCCCGAACGCCGACGCCGCCGACGAGGTGTTCTTCGCCCCGGTGCAGATGCGCAAACGCCGCCGGGACTGGGGGCGCGACGGGCTCGACCAGCGGTTCGCCGACGCCTGGCGACGGTTCACGGGAGTCGTCAGCGGGTGGCTCGACGTCCGGGTCGACGCCGGCCCCGACGCCCTGGAGCGCGCCTGGCTGGAGGTGCTCGCCGGCCGGACGCCGCCCCGCGTGGGTCGGATCGTCCGCCTGTGAGCGAGCTCCGCGCGCAGCCTGGTCGGCACGGGCCGGCGACCCTGGGCGGCTAGGAGCCGAGGTAGTGCAGGATCGCGAGGACCCGGCGGCTGTAGCCGGTCACGTGGGAGAGGTCGAGCTTGTCGAAGATGGTGTTGATGTGTTTCTCGACCGCGCTCTGCGACACGTGCAGGCGCTCGGCGATGGCGGCGTTGGTGTGCCCCTGAGCCATGTGGTGCAGCACGTCGCGTTCTCGCGGGGTGAGGCGGTTGAGCGGGTCGCTGTGGCTCGTGGCGGACACGAGCTGCCGGACGACCTCGGGGTCGAGTGCCGTGGCGCCGGCGGCGACGCGGTCGAGTGCGTCGAGGAAGTCCTCGACCTGGGCGACGCGGTCCTTCAGGACGTAGCCGACGCCTTCGGACCGGTCGGCGAGGAGCTTCGCGGCGTAGCGCTTCTCGACGTACTGGGACAGGACGAGCACGGCGACGTGGGGCCACCGGCGGCGGATCTCCAGCGCGGCCCGCAGTCCGTCGTCGGTGTTGGTGGGCGGCATGCGGACGTCAGTGACGACGACGTCGGGACGGTGCTCTTCGACGGCGGTGACGAGCTGGTCGGCGTCCGCGGCAGCGGCCAGCACCCGGTGTCCCTCGTCGGCGAGGAGGCGGACCAGTCCCTCGCGGAGCAGGGTGGAGTCTTCGGCGAGGACTATGCGCACGGCAGCTCCGCTCGGATCGTCGTGGGGCCACCGGGTGGGCTGTGCACGTCGAACCGGCCGTCGAGCGCGGTCACCCTGCGGGCGAGGCCCTGCAGGCCGCTGCCGTGCGGGTCGGCGCCGCCGACGCCGTCGTCGTGCAGGCGCATCTCGATCGTCGTCCCCCGCGCCTCGATGTCGATGGCGACCAGGGTAGCCCGGGCGTGTTTGGTGGCGTTGGTGATGGCTTCGCAGGCGACGAAGTACAGCACGGTCTCGATCGCCCGGGCGGGCCGGACGGGCACGTCGTAGCTGATCCGGACGGGGGTCGCCGATCGTTGCGCCACCATGCTCAGCACCTCGTCCAGGGTGGTGTGGTCGAGTGCGGCGGGGTAGACCCGCCAGGCCACGTCCCGCAGCTCGTCGATGGCGCGTTGGGCGTCCTCGTGCGCCTGCGCGAGAAGTGCGCGCGCCTTGTCGGGGTCGCGGCTGCGGCGTGCCCGCCCGAGCAGCATGCCGAGTGCGACGAGGTGTTGTTGCAGCCCGTCGTGCAGGTCGCGTTCGATGCGCTGGCGCTCGGCGTCGACGGCGGCGACGACGCCGGCCCGGCTGACCGCCAGCTCGCTGATCCGGCGCTGCAACGCCTGGCGCGTGTGGGATTCGAGCAGGCCGCGGGCGAGCCAGCGGTCCAGTGTGGCCACGCTGGCCATCGCCTGGAGGTTCACCACCAGCAGGGCGGCCCCGATGAGCCCCTGCGACAGGAGACCGGCCAGGCTCATGGTGCCCGCCACGAAGGACCGCACCACGATGGCGGCGAGCACGGCACCGACCACGAGCAGGCCGACGGTGAGCGCGCCGAGTGCCGCCGGCAGGAGTCGGGCGGCGAGATAGCCGAGCACCCGCGGTCCGCTCGCCCGGACCGGTGGCGGGGTCGGTTCCAGGGCGATGTCGGCCAGGCGGCGCCGCTCCCACTCGGCGACGCGTCGGGCGTACCGGACGGTGGTGGCGCCGACGCGGCGGCGCGCCGCCGGCACCGGCGAGACCGCGACCACGGCGAGCCCGGCGAGGAGCAGGAACAGCGACTCGGCCCCGGCGGTCAGGACACCGACCGCCACGCCCGCCACCGGCCGGCCCCTGCGGGCCACGGCGCCGCTCCACGACCGCCGACCGTACGTCGCGCGCTCTGGCACCGGCTCCTCCCTTCGTCTCTCGTGTCGTCCCGGGTCGGCGGCGGGCGGACGCGTGTCCGGCCGTCCGCCGCCGACCCGGCTACCGGTCACCGGTCACCGGCGACCATGATGACCTGCGTGTCGGCGTCGCTGTCGCGCGGTGCGGCATCGGTCCTGCGGCGGCCGGTGAGGAATCTCGGGGCCCACCAGTTCGCCTCGCCGAGCAGCCGCATGAGTGACGGCAGGACGACCGCGCGGATGATGGTGGCGTCGATCAGGATCGCGGCGGCGAGCCCCACGCCGAGTTGCTTGAACTCGACGATCGACAGGGTCGCGAAGATGCAGAAGACGGCGACCATGATGATCGCGGCACTGCTCACCGTGGACGCCGACGAGACGATGCCCTGCTCGATCGCCTGCCGCGTCGGTACGCCGCGCTGGACCGCCTCGCGGATGCGGCTCACGACGAACACGTGGTAGTCCATCGAGAGCCCGAAGAGGATGACGAACAGCATCAGCGGCAGCCAGGACACGACCGCGCCGTTGGAGGTGAACCCGAGCAGGCCCTCCGCCCAGGTGTGCTGGAAGACCAGCACCAGCAGCCCGTACGAGGCGGCCACGGAGATCGTGTTGAGCAGGATCGAGGTCAACGCCACCACCACCGACCGGAACGTGACGAGCATGACGAGGAACGTCATGCCGAACACGAACGCGACGACGGGCGGCAGCGCCGCGGCCATGCGGTCGCGGAAGTCGGCGTCGCTGGCCGTACGGCCGGCCACCGCCCACTCGGTGTCCGGGACGGTGCCGACGGTCTGCGGCAGCAGCTCGTCGCGCAGCCGTCGCAGCGACAGCGTCGCCTCGCTGCTGTCGCTGGCGCCCGCCACCCGGACGGTGGCCAGGAAGACGGTGCCGTCGGCGGACCTGCGCACCGTCGGGGGGCGGCCCTGGGCGAACCGGCCGTCCCCCTCGATCCGCGAGGCGAGCTCGGCGATCTCCCGCTCGACGGCCGGCCCGCCCTCGGCGTCGGTGCGGATCGCGACGACGTGGCTGCTGCCCAGGTCGTTGCCCGGGAACGCCTGCGCCAGGCGGTCGTAGGTGCGCAGGATCGGGATCGAGCGGGGCAGGTCGGTGGAGGTCGGCCGCTTGAGGTTCATCTCCAGTGCGGGGATGGCGACGACGACCAGCACTCCGACGGAGAGCACGAACGTCGCCAGCGGCGCGCGCAGCGCCGGGCGCAGGACCACCGACCAGAAGCGGCTGCGTTCCGCCCGCTGGATCCGCCGCCCGAGGAAGGGCACCCGTGGCCGGTCCACCCAGCGCCCGAGGATCACGAGGATGGCCGGCAGGACGGTGAGGGATCCGATCACCGCCACCCCGACGACCAGGATCGAGCCGGTCGCCATCGAGCTGAACGCGTTGTCGCCGACGAGGAACAGGCTGGCCATGGCGACCATGACGGCGACGCCGGAGACGAGTACCGCGTGCCCCGAGGTGGCGGCTGCGATCTCGACCGCGCTGCGATGGTCGCGCCCGTGCGCTCGTTCCTCCCGCTCGCGGCGCAGGTAGAACAGGGAGTAGTCGACGCCGACCGCCAGGCCGATCAGCAGGATGATGCTGCTGACCAGTTCCCCGGCCGGGAAGATGTGCGAGGCGAACTGGGCCAGTCCCATGGCGCCGGCCACGGCCGACAACGCCAGCACGACGGGCACTCCGGCGGCGATCAACGCGCCGAAGCTGAACAGCAGGATCACCAGCGCCACCGGCACGCTGATCAGCTCCGCCTTGACGAAGTCCGCTGCCAGCGTCTCGGTCAGCGCCTTCGACAGGGACGCCGACCCCACCTGTTCCACCCACAGGTCGGGATGCCGCTGCTGCGCCTGCCCGGTGGCCTCCAGCAGCGGTCCGACCCGCGCGTCGGCGTCCTTCGCCACACCGGTCAGCTCGACCTCGACCAGCACCGCGTCGCGGCTCGGGGAGGTGAGCGGGTCGCCGACCCGCGCCACCTCGGGCACCGCGCGCAGCCGCGTCGACAGGTCGGCCGCCACGGACTGGGCACGTGGGAAGTCGAGGTTGCCGGTCCGCGCCGTGATCAGGACGCTCTCCACCGCCGGGGCGTCGGGGAACGCGCCGGCCCGCTCGATGCGGTCCGCGCGGGCCAGTTCCCCGTGCAGGCTGTCCTGCGTGGTGGCCTTCACCGTGCCGACCAGGCTGCCACCGAGCACGCTGGCCACCACGAAGCACAGCCAGGCGGTGATCGCGAGCCAGGGATGGTTGGCGCTCCACCGGCCGACCCGCGTGGTGAGGGGAACCCGGACGGCGTGCCGCCGGCGGCGACCCGCCGGTGCGCGGTCTCCGACGCCCGTCATCGGCCGTCCGCCGACCGGCGCGGGGTCCCGTACACCGTGCCGCGTACGGCTCGGGCCGGGTGACCGGAGTGGACGTACGGCTCGACGGGTGCGCCCGGCCCGAACCTGGCCGGTTCCATCTCGTTCCCTGTCGCCGGTCGCGGACGGCGCGCCCTGACCAGGCGGGAGACGACGAAGTACCCGGCGGCGAGCGCACAGGCCACGATGACGGCCTTCTGGAACGTCCCGGCGTACGCCTCGACGGAGTGCCAGTTCTCCCCGAGCAGGTAGCCGGCCATCACGAACAGGGTGTTCCAGATGAGGCTGCCCAGCGTGGTGTAGAGCAGGAACGTGGCGAGCGGCATCCGCTCCACGCCGGCCGGGATGGAGATGAGGCTGCGGAAGATCGGGATCATGCGTCCGAGGAAGACGGTCTTCACCCCGTGCCGGGCGAACCACGCCTCCGTCCGGTCGATGTCGCTCACCTTGACCAGCGGCAGCCGCGCCGCGATCGCGCGGACCCGGTCGCGCCCGAGCGCGGCGCCGACGTGGTACAACACCACCGCGCCCACCACCGAACCGATCGTGCTCCAGAGGATCGCGGCGAACAGGTTCATCCCGCCCTGCGCGGCGGTGAACCCCGCCATCGGCAGGATCACCTCGCTCGGGATCGGCGGGAACAGGTTCTCCAACGCGACCGCCAGGCCGACACCGGGGGCGCCGAGCCCCTCCGTCAGATCGGTCACCACCCCCGTCAGACCGCCCTGCGACGGATCGGACTCCTCGGCCAACCGGCCAACGTGCATCGACACCTGCGACAAACGGATCATGCCGATGACGCTATGAACTCGCCACGGCCCGGACCATGAGGTCGACCGCCGGCCTCAGCGGACCGACCGCAACCGCCGGGGTGCGGAAAACCGCACCCTCACCGCCGACCGGAGTAGGCCCGTCGCCGCACTCGACGTCGAGATGCTGCCGGGGTGCGTGATCAGGGACGGGGCTCCTGGGAGCGGAGCCGGCGGACGAGCTTGCGCAGGCCGGACTGCCAGCCGTCCGGGTCCTCCGCCTTGCGGCGGGCGTAGTCGGCGACCTCGGGGTGCGGGAGGATCAGGAAGCGCTCCTCGGCGATCCCGGCGACGGCCGCGTCGGCGACCTGGTCGGCGGTGAGCACCGCGCCGGAGGCGGCCACGACCCGCGCGCCCAGGTGACCGGCGGCCAGCCCGTCGGCGAGCATGGGCGTGTCCACGCCCTGCGGGCACAGCGCGCTGATCCGGACGCCCTGGTCGCGGTAGGTGACGGAGAGCCACTCGGCGAAGCCGACGGCGGCGTGCTTGGTGGTGGCGTACGGGGCGTCGCCGACCGAGGTCAGCACGCCCGCCGCCGAGCAGGTGTGCAGCAGGTAGCCGCCGCCCCGGGCGAGCATCGCCGGCAGCACCGCGCGCGCCGCGTAGACGTGGGAGAGCACGTTCACCCGCCAGGCGCGGTCCCAGCCGGCGTCGTCGACCTCCATCCCGCCGCCGGAGGTGACGCCCGCGTTGGCGCAGAACAGGTCGATGCGCCCGTACCGCTGCTCGGTGTCGGCGACCAGCGCGCGGACCTGCTCCTCGTCGGTCACGTCCAGCCCGACGGCGTGGGCGACGGGGCCGAGACCGTCGGCCACCGCGCGGGCCGCGTCGGCGTCGAGGTCGGCCACCACGACGGCGGCGGCCCCCTCGGCGGCGAAGCGGCGGGCCAGGGCGGCGCCGATGCCGCCGGCCCCACCGGTGATGATCACCACCCGGTCGGTGAGGTTCACCGCGACCCACCCCCACCCAGGCGCGCGATCAGGTCCCCCAGCGCCGCCGCGCCACCGGCGGCGAGCTCGGGGGTGGGCAGCAGGGCCAGCACCGGCACGTCCACGCCGGCGTCGGCGTAGCGGCGGACCTGCTCGCGGCAGTGCTCCGGCGAGCCGTGCAGCACCAACGCGTCGACCACGTCGTCGGGCACCGCCGCGCCCGCGCCGCGCCGGTCCCCGGCGGCCCAGGCCCGCCACATCGGCCCGAGCACCTCCTGGCGGCCGAGCCAGCGGTGGAACTCGGCGTACGCGGGGACCGTGAGGTAGCTGGTGATGAGCCGGCGGCCCAGCGCGCGGGCGTGCGCGGCGTCCTCGGTGGGGCAGACGAAGATCCGCGCGACCACCTCGAAGCCGGGGCGGCGCTGGCCGACCTCGGCGAGGGCCCGGGGCACGTCGGTGGCGGCGAGCCAGTTGAGGATGACGCCGTCGGCCTCGGCGCCGGCCAGCCGCAGCATCCCCGGGCGCAGCGCGGCGAGCAGCACCGGCGGCGGCACGGCCGGCTTGCGGTCCAGGGTGAAGCGGCGCACGGCGAAGGTGTCGTACTCCTCGTCGACGGTCTCCCCGGCCAGCGCCGCGCGCAGGAACCGCAGCACGTCGCGGGTGCGCCGGAACGGCTCCTCGAACGGCACGGCGTTCCAGTTGCCCACGACGACCGGCGAGGACGCGCCGATGCCGAGCGCGAACCGGCCCGGGGCGGCGTCGGCCAGCGCCGCCGCGCTCATCGCCAGCAGCCCGGGGCCCCGGGTGAAGACCGGCGTGATCGCGGTGCCCAGGCGCAGCCGGGGCTGCCAGGCGGCGGCGAGTGCCAGCGGGGTGAAGGCGTCCGCCCCGTTGACCTCCGAGGACCACACGTCGGTGAAGCCGGCCGCGTCGAGGGCCGCGTAGATCGCGGCGTGCTCGGCGAGCGGGATGCCGTCCAGCGGCACGGTCATGCCCCATCGCGTCGTCATCGGTCGATGGTGCCCGCTCGCCGGGCCGCGGAGCAAGATCCTGTGACTTTCCCGGATACCGCGAGCCCGGCACCCCCGGGTGGTACGACTGCCAGATGGGCCCCGCAGCGAGTGGAGGCCGCTGACCGATGGCCGCCAGCGGCAGGCGACACCTCACGCTCCACACGAAGGACACGGGCAGGGCGACCTTCCTGGAGCTCTTCTTCGACCTGGTGTTCGTCTTCGCGCTCACCCGCATCTCCGCCCGTGCGTTCGAGGATCTCGCCCTGGAGCCGGGGGGCAGCACCGGTTGGGCACCGCTCACCGGCGGCGGCAAGACCCTGCTGCTGTTCTTCGCGCTCTGGACGGTCTGGCAGGGCACGGCGTGGACCACCAGCCGGTACGACCCGTACCACCTGTGGCTGCAACTGGTGGTGATCATCGCTCTGGTGTGCAGCATGGTCATGGGGGTGGCGATCTCCCAGGCGTTCCGCGCCACCGGCCTGGCCTTCGCGGTGGCGTACGTGGTGGCGCAGGTCTCCCGGCCGGCGATCCTGTTCATGGCGCTACGCCACCACGGGTCACGGCGGCTGAAACTGCGGATGACGATCGTCTTCAGCGCCACCGGCGTGCTGTGGATCGTCGGCGCGTTCCTGCCGAGCACCCCGCGGGTCGTGTGCTGGACGGCGGCCGTCGCGGTCGAGTACGTGGCGGCGCGGCTCGGTTTCCCGGTGCCCGGGCTGGGCCGTTCCAGGACGTCGAAGTGGGAGATCGCCGGCGAGCACCTGGCCGAGCGGTACCAGCAGTTCTTCCTCATCGCGCTGGGCGAGACGATCCTGGTGGCCGGGCTCGCCTTCGACGCGGGCACCCACGATCTCGCCCGGACCACCGCCTTCGCGCTGGCGTTGGCCACCTCCATCGTCCTCTGGCGGATCTACGTCCAACGGGCCGGGCAGATCCTCGGCGAGGCGGTCAGCAAGGCCCGGCACCCGGCCGACCTCGGTCGGTCGGCGGCCGACACCCACCTGGTCATGGTGGTCGGCCTGACCGCCGTCGCGATCGGCTACGAACTGGCGGTCGAACATCCGCTCGGCCATCCCGAGGCGTCCTGGATCGCGATGATCATCGGCGGGCCGGCGCTGTTCCTGCTCGGCCGGGCCCGCTTCGAGTACGAGGTGTTCGGCCGCGTGTCCCGGTCCCGGTGGATCGCGGCACTCGTGCTGCTGGCCGCCATGCCCGTCCTGACGCACCAACCGCTGCTGGTGTCGGCGGCCCTGGTCGTCGTCGTGTTGACCGGGGTCGCGCTCGCCGACGCCCGTCGGGCCAGGGGTCGCCCGCCGGAGCCGGCGGCCCCACCGCTCTAGCCATCGACAACTGGCGATCGATACCCGGTGGCGCGGGATAGTCTCCATGCGTGACCTTCTCGCTCGTCGCCCGCTCCGCCGACGGCCGCCAGCACGGCGTCGTCGTGGCCAGCCGGTTCCTGGCCGCCGGCGCGCTCGTGCCGGCCGCCGAGGCCGAGGTCGGCGCGCTCGCCACCCAGGCGCACGTCAACCTCGCCTACCGCCCGCAGGGGCTGACGCTGCTGCGCACCGGCGTGGCCGCGGCCGACGTGGTGGCGGGGCTGGTCGCCGCCGACCCGGACCGGGATCACCGCCAGCTCGGCGTGGTCGCCGCCACCGGCGTGGGCGCGACCTGGACCGGGCCGAGCTGCCACCCCTGGGCCGGCGGACAGGCCGGCGACGGCTGGGCGGCGCAGGGCAACATCCTGGTCGGCCCGCAGGTGATCGACGCGGTCCGGGACGCCTGGCTGGGCGGGACCGCGCTGCCGTTCCCCGACCGGCTGCTGGCCGCGTTGCGCGCCGGGGACCAGGCCGGCGGCGACCGGCGCGGCCGGCAGAGCGCCGGGCTGCTGGTGGTCGAGCGCGGCGGCGGGTACGACGGCACCGGCGACGTGCTTGTCGACCTGCGGGTCGACGACCACCCCGATCCGGTGACCGAGCTGGGGCGGCTGCTCGCGGTGCACACCCTGCTCTTCGGCCGGCCCGACCCGGCCACCCTGCTCGACCTGACGGGCGCGGTCGCCGCCGAGGTCGGTGCGCTGCTGGGCGCGCTCGGCCACCCGGTCGACCCGGCGCGGCCGGAGGAGGCGCTCTTCTCCTGGGCCGGCCTGGAGAACCTGGAGGAGCGCCTGGTGCCGGGCCGGATCGACCCGGTCGTGCTGGACCACCTGCGCAGGGCCGCCCCGCACGTGCCCGCCCCGCGCCCGGAGCCGGACCCGCTCGGCGCCGACGCCTGACCCACCCGCCGGGCCGGGCCCGGCGCCGGCTCGGGTCCCGCCCGGCTCAGCCGCCGAGGAGAGCCAGCGGAAGCCGGCGGCGTCGACGAGGGCCCGCTCGCGGTCCGTGAGGCCGGCCCGGCCGGTCGCCTTGCGGATCAGCGTGAGCCGGTCCCAGCCCAGCCCGGGCGGGACCGCCCGCCCGCCGGTGAGCAGGTCGGCGACGACCTCCGCCGCCGTCGGCGTCAGCCACGGCCGCCGCTCCAACGCCGCCGCCAGGTCCAGGCCGTGCACGCCGACCTCCACCACACGGGTACGCAGGAACTCGCCGAGCGCCATCGCGTCGCCGTGCCGGGTGCGTACCACCCGACCCGGCGGTGCGGCGTCGACGGCGTCGAGGGCGACCCGCCAGGCCCGGTCGAAGTCGGCCACCAGGACCGGACCGTCGAGTTCCCGGGCCTCCCGCCGGCCGCTGTCGACGCGGGCGGCGTCCACGGACGGGGTGAACTTGGCGGCGCCGTAGTAGGCGGCGGCGTCGTCCTCGGCGCGGGGCGGGGCGGGCGCGGCGAGCATGTCGACCAGCCGGCCCGCGCCGGTGCGTACGTGGGCCAGCAGTTCGCGTACGGTCCACGGCCGGCAGTCGGTCGGGCGGTCGAGATCCGCCTCGTCGACGCCGCGCAGCACCTCGCCGAGGCGCTCGCACTCGTCCCGGAACGCCGCCCGTACGCTCTCCACGCTCCCCTCCCCCGTCCCGCCCGACCCTCTCACACCGGCGCGGCCGTTTCGGGGCCCGCCCGGCGGGTACGCGCGGCCGGGCCGACGGAAGGAGCGCCAGGGATGGCCGGGATCATGCTGCGCAGCACCGCGTTCAACGACCACGACATGCTGCCGAGCCGCTTCTCGAAGGAGGGCGGCAACGTCTCGCCGCCGCTGGAGTGGGAGCGGGTGCCGGAGTCCGCCGCCGAGCTGGTCCTGCTCGTCGAGGACCCGGACGCGGGTAGGACGCCGTTCCTGCACTGGCTGGTCACCGGGATCGCGCCGAGCGCCGCCGGGGCACCGGAGGGCGGCGTGCCCCTGGGCGGCCGCGAGTGGCCCAACGACTTCGGCACCACCGGGTGGGGCGGCCCGCACCCGCCCCAGGGCGACGATCCCCACCGGTACTTCTTCCGGCTCTACGCGCTGGACCGGCCGCTGGAACTGCCCGGGACGCCACGGGCCGACGAGGTGCACCGCCTGCTCGTCGAGCGGGACACCGCGAGCGGGACGATGGTCGGCACCTACTCCCGCTGAACGGTCAGCCCTTGACCCGGGGCACCAGCCGGTGCACGGCGGCGAGCACCAGCGCCATGACCACGCCCATCGTGCCGACGATCCCGGCGGCGCTGCCGGCGTAGCCGACGAGGAGGGGCCTGCGGGCCAGCTCGCTGGGCGGGGTGGCCCGCAGGTCGACCAGCCAGGAGAGGGCGATCCCACAGGCCACCACCGCCAGTACGCCGCCGACGCCGAGCACCGTCGCGGCGACCCGGTGGGCGTCGGCCGACTCCACCTGCGCCTGTTCCCGCTGGGTGATCAGCAGCACCAGCCCGGCCAGCGCCGCCCAGACCCCGACCACCAGGAACGCGGCCACCGCGTCGCTGGGCCGGTGCCAGCCGGCGGAGAGGGTGGCCACCCCGGCGATCGCGGCGTAGCCGGCACCGAGGAAGGCGCCGAACACCCGCACCTTGCGCGGCAGCACGAGCATCAGCGCGACCGCGACCGAGGCGGCGACCGTGGCGTGCCCACTGGGCAGACTGTTGCCGGCGTAGATCCGCTCGGGATCGATGCCGAAGTCGGGCCGGGCCAGGCCGTACTTGAGCAGCTGGGTGGTGGCGTTGGCGCCGGCGATCAGGAGGGTGGCCGTGACGGCCAGGGCGATCCGGCCCCGGATCAGGGCGATGAAGCCGATCACCGCGGTCGCCGCCAGCAGCGAGACGACCGACATGGCGTTGAGGATCCGGTTCACCGGCTCCTCGATGTGGTCCTGCCCGATCCGGTTGCCGGTCAGAGCGACGGTGTCCACCCACTGGCCGATCTCGACGTGCACGGCGACCCGCCACACGGCGATGAAGGCCGCCGCCTGGACGAGCGCCAGGACGACCAACCAGACCGCGGTCCAACCCCTCGGCGTCGTTCGCACCCGCACACCGTAGCGGCAGGCACGGCCCGGTCGGCGGGTGGCCTGTCGCTCGGCTACGGCTAGGTTGGTGGCGGACGTGAGGAGGGTGCGGTGACGCGTACACCGGAGGGTGCGCCGGCCCCGACGGACCGGCCGGAGACGCTCGCGGACCTGCTCGGCGGGCGCCGGGGCGCGGTCGACGCCAGCCTGCCGCCGGTGGCGTTCGCCCTCGGCTGGCTGCTCGGCGGGCACTCGCTGTGGGGCGGGGTGGGCGCGGCCGTGGTCACCGGCGCCGCGCTGGCCGGCTGGCGGCTGCACCGGGGCGACCGGCCGCGTTCGGTGCTGGTCGGGCTGCTGGCCGTCTGCGTGGCCGCGCTCGTCGCGTTGCGCACCGGTCGCGCCGAGGACTTCTTCCTCGTCCAACTGCTGTCGAACGCGGCGAGCGCGCTGGCCTGGGTGGTCAGCATCGTGGTGCGCTGGCCGCTGCTCGGGACGGTGGTGGGCGTCGCGCTCGGCCAGCGGACCAGGTGGCGGCGGGATCCCGCGCTGCTGCGCGCGTACGGGCGGGGCAGCTGGGCGTGGGCGGCGTCCTACGTGCTGCGGGTGGCGGTGTTCCTGCCGCTGTGGCTCGGCGGTCAGGTGGTCGCGCTGACGGTGGCCCGCGTCGTGTTGTCCTGGCCGCTGGTGGCGGCGGTGCTCGCGGTGAGCTGGGTGGTGGTGCGCCGGTCGTTGCCGGCCGGTCACCCGGGGCTGCGCCACCCCGTCGTGCCGGCCCGTGCACCGGTGGAGCCGGCGGGAAATTAAGGGAGAGGCCGCCACGGGGGGAGCGGCCTCTCCGGTGACGTACGTTACTCCGTCCCGGCCCCATGCGTGATCCCGTGGTGGCCGGTTTTTCGGGCGTTTTCGCGCCCGGTGCATATCCGGGTGTGGTGGGGTGGGCCGGCTGCCCCGCTGCGTCGGCCGGTTGACCGGCCCACCCCGGCCTGACCGTGGGAGTCAGGCCGTCCACCGACCGGGCGTCTCCGTTCCCCCAGGCCCGCCCGGCCGGCCTCCGGGCGGGCGGGCCGCGCCACCCACCCGGAGGAGTCGGTCAGCCGTTGGGGAACAGCTTTCCGTAGTCGGCGTACGCCATGGCGACGTCCGCCTGGGCCCAGAACCGGTGGTACTTGAACTCCGGCTCGGGGCCGCCGTCCAGGTACGCCTGGACCTTCGGCCAGGCCGGGTCGTTCTTGTAGAAGGAGCGGATGTCGAGGAAGCTCTTGCCCGCGGCGATGGGGTCACCGTTGGCCATGGTCCCCGTCCAGCCCGGCGGCACGTAGAGGCCCTGCCCGGTGCTGGCGTCGTAGACGTCGTCGAAGCGGCGGTAGTCGCCGCGCTTCTCCACGGTGGAGACGCCCTGGGCGTCGCTGGCCGCGTGCAGCGCGTCCAGCAGCCCCTTGGCGGTGTTCTTCGCCGCCGCGTTGCCCGACTTCGCCGCGTACGCGATGAGGGTGCGGGCGTAGGCGGCGGCGATGCCGACGTCCTGGCCCTTGACCGTGACCTCGACGTGCAGGTTGGTGTTGGGCTGCGGGTTGGTCGGGTTCCAGGTGGTCGGCTGGCCGGTCCACTTCATGTCCGACGGGATCGACCAGTTGGTGCCGACCGTGGTGTTGGCGATCGCCCACGGCACCCACTTGTCCAGCAGGGCCTTGGCCTTGGCGTTGCCGGTCTCCAGGTACAGCTCGGCGATGCGCTGCATGGACCAGGCCTGCATGCCGAACCACTGGTTCGACGGCGGGTCGTTGTAGACCGGGTCGACGTCGTAGTACATGCCGTAGAAGGTCGACGTGCCGGCCGGCGGCTGGCCGTAGTGGCCGCCCCAGCTGTTGGTCGCGCCGCCGGCGATGCCGCCCTCGGCGGACTGGAGCCAGGTGTAGAACTCCAGCTGCCGCTCCAGGCTCTTGGTCCAGTCGGCGACCGCGGTCGGCGACTTGGGCTTGAGCTCGTTGATGTTGGTCAGCGCCCAGGCCGCGAACGGGTTCTGGTAGCCGAAGTGGTTGTGGCTGGAGCCGATCCGCCACGACCAGTTCTGGTTCGGCTCGTACGCGCCGCCCCAGGCGTAGTACCAGGACATCAGGTAGTGCGCCGAGTCCTTGCCGGTGCCGGCCGGGCAGGTGGCGGCCCCGACGCAGTTGCCGATCTTCTTGAAGTACTTGTCGAACATGGCGTAGCGCAGGTAGTCACCCATCTTGGCGGCCTTGGCCACGGTGGCCGCCACGTCGGCCTCCTTGCCCTGCTCCTTGGCCCAGGTCAGGGCCCAGTACGCGGCCTGCACGGCGCGGGCGTCGGCGTCGGGGGCGTTGGTGTACTTCCACTGCTTCGCCGGCGCGTTCGCCTCCTTGACGAACAGGTCGAGGTAGCCGTTGCGGCCGCCGTGGGCGAAGGTGTCGCAGGACGGCTGCGGCACGGTCTCCCACACCGACTCCTGGGTGCCCCGCTGGAAGGTGTTGATGTACGCCGGCCGGGTGGTGCCGTCGCCGCAGCGGCCGTAGCCGTAGGTGTTGTCCACGTCCAGCAGCCAGTGCATGCCGTAGATGTCACCGGTGCCGTAGGTGTTCTGCAGCTCCGCGCGCAGCGGGTCCTGGCCGACCGGCACGTTCGGCTCCAGCTGCGACGGGTACTGGCTGGGCAGGTCGTGCTCGGCGGCGTACTGCGCGGTGCCGGCCGCGCCCGCGGTGGGCTGGTCGGCGTGCGACGGGATGATGTACTTCTCCATGACGTTCCAGGAGTTGTTGAACGGGGCCCAGTTCTGGGTCACCCGCCCGTACTGGGCCTCCAGCCAGAGCCAGAAGCTGAACGCCTCGGAGGTCGTCTCGTGCCCGTGGTCGGGCGCCTCGACGATCAGCGTCTCGATCGAGTGGTACGGCACGCCCTCGGGGCTGAAGTAGCCCGAGTTCTTGATCTTGCCGTACTGGTCGAGGAACCGCTTGACGTAGGTGTTGTCCCCGCTGCCGGTGTCGTTGTCGATCTCGGTGGCGGTGATCGCCAACGGCGCGAGGCCGGTGGCCGAGGCGGTGAGGGTGGCGGTGCCGCCGACCGTGTCGGCGTCCTCGGCCGCCGCGACGGTCACGTTCACCCCGGTGTTCCAGTTGGACGGGGTCAGCGTCACCGAGGCCGGCGAGACGGTGATGTCGGTGTCGCCGGTGCGGGCGATGGTCACCGGCACGTTGGCCGTCGGCGCGGCGCTGAGCTTGAGGTTGACGGTCGAGCTGCCGCCCTCGGTCACGCTCACCGCCGACGGGGTCGCCACCAGCACCGGCCCGGACGCCCGCGTGACGGTGAAGGCCTTCTCCGCGGTGGCCGTCAGGTTGGCGTTGTCGTACGCCTTGGCCTGCACCGTGTACGCGCCGGCCGGCAGGTCCTCCAGCGTGTAGCCGTACGGGGCGGTGGTGTCGGTGTTGACCAGCAGGCCGTTGCGGTAGAACTCGACCTTGCTGATCGTCCCGTCCGGGTCGCTGGCGGTGGCGCTCAGCGGCACGTCGGCGGGGGCCTCGAAGGGGCCGGCCGGCACGTTCAGCGCGACCGTCGGCGGCTGCTGCTGGGTGCCGCCGCAGGTGACGCCGTTGACCGAGAAGGACGTCGGCTTCGGGTTGGTGCCGCTGTGCGAGCCGTTGAAGCCGATGCTGGTCGAGGCGCCGGTGCCGAGGTTGCCGTTGTAGGACTCGTTGGTGGCCGTGACCTGGTTGCCGGTCTGGCTCCACTTGGCCGACCAGCCCTGGGTCACCCGCTGGTCGCCGGGGAAGGCGAACTTCAGCGTCCAGCCGTTGATCGGATCGCCGAGGTTCTTGATGGTGACGTTGGCGGTGAAGCCGTTGTTCCAGTCGGTGGTCGCGTAGACCACGTCGCAGGCGGGGGCGGCCTGTGCGGCGCCGGCCGGCAGGGTCACCCCGGCGACGGCGAGCGCGGCGGCGGCGACCATCGCCAGGCGGCGACGTCTTGCCAGATTTCTCATGTGCGCGGTGTCTCCTCGGACCTGGCCGGGGACGAAGGGCCCCGGCGGGGCGCCCTCCCGCGAACGGGGATTCGGGGGCACCCGGGATGGTGGTCGCCCCGGCCCGAGGCCGGGGTACGGCGGGGCGGCACCCCCTGCGGGGCGGCTGCTCCGCCGACTGCGTCGGATGCCGTACCGGAGACACCGGCTGCCCTCGGCGACCCACGCTTGCGCGATCTGGCTCCGCGTCGCGGTGGCGACAGTGTGCCATGCATGGAAGCGCTCCCACAATGGCCGGGGGCGCACCGAAGCAGCAACATGTTTCGATCTCGTTTTGGGGCTTTCACAAAGCCGTGACGGGCGTTACAGTCGCAGCATCGGTCGATGGGAGCGCTTCCATCGACGGAGATCCAATTAGCAGATCACCCGGAGTCCGTCCACGACGGACCCCGGGGACTCAGCCCGAGGGCTGACGGCGGGCCAGCCCGGACACCGCCGTCAGCCGTTCCCACCGACATGGAGGGAGGTGGATCCTCTAGCCACTCGCGTGGCCCGGCTCCCGCGCGACACGCACGACAGGACGCCAATTCCGCCCGTGCGTGTGCAGCAATGGTGGGGACGGGGGTTGCCCTCCCCCGTCCCCACACACTAAACCTCCCGCCACGGCGGGAAAAGAGGCCGACGGGACTGGCCGTGTCGCCGTTCCGACCGGCCTCGTCCGCTGTCCGCCCGTACCGCCCGGTCGACGCCCCGCGCCCCGGCGCCCCGCGTCCCGCGGCCGGCCACCCGAGCGCCGGCGCCACCGCGCCCCCGCTCCCGCACCGCCGCCACGGGCGCAGCACGCACGCACCCCTCCGCCGCCCCCGATCGCCTTTCGCCCGGCCGGGCGGACGCGACCGGCCGGCGGCTCCTGCCCTATGCTGGGAGCGCTCCCGGCCCGGCGGTGGCCACGCAGACCATGAGGAGAACCGATGTCGATGCCCACCCCGCGCCCGCCCCAGGGCGCCGCGCTCTCCGCCACCGCCCCCGCCGCCACGACCGGCCCCGAGCCGCGCGCCGACGAGACCCCGTCGGCCGGCCTGCGCTTCCCGCCGGGCTTCGGCTGGGGGGCGGCCACCTCCGCCTACCAGATCGAGGGCGCGGCCAAGGAGGACGGCCGGGGCGAGTCGATCTGGGACACCTTCAGCCACACGCCGGGCCGCACCCGCAACGGCGACACCGGCGACGTCGCCGCCGACCACTACCACCGGTACGCCGAGGACCTGGACCTGATGCGCGACATCGGGCTGGACAGCTACCGGTTCTCCATCTCCTGGCCACGCGTACAGGCCGACGGCACCGGCGCGCCCAACCAACGCGGGCTCGACTTCTACCGCCGTCTCGTCGACGGGCTGCACGAGCGGGGCATCGCGCCGATGGCGACGCTGTTCCACTGGGACCTGCCGCAGTCCCTCCAGGACGCCGGTGGCTGGGAGTCGCGCGACGTCGCCCACCGGTTCGCCGACTACGCCGAGATCGTCTTCCGCGCGCTCGGCGACCGGGTGCCGGTCTGGCTGACCGTCAACGAGCCGAAGACCGTGGTGCAGAACGGCTACCTCGAAGGTCACCACGCCCCGGGCCGGCAGGACCCGGACGCCGCGTACCTGGTCGCCCACCACCTCCACCTGGCCCACGGGCTCGCCGTGGCGGCGTTCCGCGCCACCGGCTCCGGCCGGATCGGCCCGGCGCTCAACCTGCACCCCTGCTACCCGGCCGACGACTCGCCCGAGGCCGTCCGGGCCGCCCGGCTCTACGACGGCTACGAGAACCGCCTCTACCTCGACCCGATCCTCACCGGCCGCTACCCGCAGGACGTGCTGGACGACCTCGGCCCCGACAGCCGACTGGTCCGCGGCATCCGCGACGGCGACCTGGCGACCATCGCCGCGCCGGTAGACCTGCTCGCCGTGCAGTACTACACGCCCTACTACGTCACCGGCGACGGCGCGACGGTCGGGCGCTGGCCCACCTCACAGGCCTCCTGGCAGCAGATCCACCCCGACGGGATGTACGACATCCTGACCCGGGTGACCCGCGACTACGGCCCGATCCCGCTGACCGTCACCGAGAACGGCCTGCCCACCCCGGACACCCTCGACGCCGACGGCACCGTCGACGACGCCGGCCGGGTCACCTTCCTGCGCGACCACCTCGCCGCAGTGCACCGGGCCATGGCCGCCGGCGTGCCGCTGGAGAGCTACCACGTGTGGTCCCTGCTCGACAACTTCGAGTGGGACGCGGGCTACGACGAGCGCTGGGGCCTGGTCCACGTGGACTACCAGACCCAGCGGCGCGTGCTCAAGCGCAGCGCGCACTGGTACCGCCAGGTCATCGCCGCCAACGGACTCTGACCGCCCGGCATCCGCCACCCCGGCGCCGCTCGGCGGCGCCGGGGTGGACGCCGTCGGCGCGCCCGCCGGGGTGGACACCGGGCGGGCGCGTCGACCCGGTCAGCGGGGCAGGGCCTGCTGGAGTTCCGCCCGCAGCGCCGGGGTGAGCATCTCCCCCGCCTGCTTGGCCAGCCGCGCCATCTCGTAGCCGACCACACCGATGTCGGCCTCCGCCCCGGCCAGCGTGGCCAGGATGGAACCGTCGCGCACCTGCATGACCAGGAAGTAGCCGCGCCCCATCTCGACGACCGTCTGCTTGACGATGTCCCCGTCGAACATCTGCGCCGCGCCCGCGGTGATGCTCATCAGTCCCGAGGTCACGGCCGCGAGCTTGTCGGCGTGGTCCCGGGGCAGGTGGTCGGAGATCGCGACCAGCAGGCCGTCGGAGGAGACCACGATGGCGTGCACCACCCCCGGCACCCGCTCCGCGAACCCGCTGACCAGCCAGCTCAGGTCGCGGGCCTCCCGGCTCAACGTCGTCATCGCTGTCCCCCTTCGGTGCGTACGCCGCCCGGCGGCATGGAAATCTCCGTGGTGTCCTCGGCCTCGGCCCGCCGTACCCCGCTGTAGAACCGGGACAGCATTCCCCCGACCGCCTCGGGGTCCGGGTCGTGGCGTACCGCCGGCTGCTCCGGCCGGGCCGGCCGGGCGACGGCGGAGAGCTGCGCCATCGGTACCCGGACGGGCAGGCCACGGTCGTTGGTCCCGCCGGTGACCGGCACGGCCGGCGGCGTGGGCGAGGCCCCCGGCACCGGACCGGGCGACGGCCCCTGCCGGGACCACCAGCCCCCGCCGGTCGACGCGGACGACCGGGCCGCCGGGGCGAGCACGTCCTCGGCCCGCACCGGGACCGACCGGGCCTGCCGGGGCGGGGCCTCGGCCCGCCGCCCGGCCGCCGGCAGCTCGCCCGCCGGTCGCACCCCGCCCCACGCCGGCGGCCGCCCGGCCACCGGCAGCCCGCCGGGCGGCGGCGCCCCGTCCCACGCCGTGGCGGCCAGCATCCGGGCCGTGACGGGCGCCTCCCGCTCGGGCGCCGGTGCCAGCAGGCCACCGGGCAGCCGTACCCGGGCGACGAGACCCTCCTCGCCGCCGGCCAGGCGCACCTCGACGCGGAGCCGGGCGGCCAGGTGGCTGACCACGAACAGGCCCATCCGCTCGACCGTCGCCACGTCGGCGGCCGGCGGGGTGGCCAGGACGGCGTTCGCCTCGGCCAACGCGGCCGGGCTCATGCCGAGCCCCCGGTCGGTGATCTCGATGACCGCGCTGGCGCCCTCGGCCCGGGCGGTGACCGCCACGACCGTGTCGGGACGGGAGAACGAGGTGGCGTTCTCCAGCAGCTCGGCGAGGATGTGGACCAGCTCGCCGACGGCGTGGCCGACGACGTGCAGGTCGGCGACCGCCCCGTGCCGGACCCGCTGGTACTGCTCGATCTCGGCGCTGGCGGCGAGCAGCATCGCGCCGAGCGCCGCCGGCCGGTTCCACCGGCGGGTCGCCTCGGTCCCGGCGAGCACCAGCAGGCTGTCGTCGTTGCGCCGCATGCGGGCGGCCAGGTGGTCGAGCTTGAAGAGGTTCTCCAGCTGGTCCGGATCGCTCTCCTCGCGCTCCAGCTCGTCGAGCAGCTCCAACTGGCGCTCCACGAGCACCTGGCTGCGCCGGGCGAGGTTGACGAACATCGCGTTGACGTTGCGCCGGGTGGTCGCCTGCTCGACCGCGACGTTGACCGCGCTGCGGTGCACCGCGACGAACGCCTCCGCCAGCTCGCCGATCTCGTCGAGCGAACGGACCACCGCCGGCGGGACCTCGATTTCCGGGACACCCCCGGTCACGGTACGCAGCCGGTCCAGGGCGTCCGGCAGCTCCAGCTGGGCGATCCGCAGCGCCTGGCCGCGCAGCAGCCGCATCGACCGGGCCATGGACCGGCCGACGAGGACGGAGATGAGCAGGGCGACCAGCAGCACCGCGAGGATGCTGCCGACGACCAGCAACGTGGTCCGCAGCTGCGTCGCGCTCACCTCGTCGGCGTGCCGTACGGCGTCGTCGAGCACCGACGCCTCGATGCGGCGGAGCAGCTCCTGGCGCTGCTCGCCGGCAGCCCACCACTGAGGCGCCGGCAGCACGCTCGGCGCGGCGGCCCCGGTCACCAGGCTCTGCTCCTCCAGCCGGGTGGCCGTCAGGAACCCCGGGTCCGTCGCGGTCTCGTCGAAGCGGCGGACCTGCTCGGCGGTGGCGGCGACCCGGAACGCGCCCAGGGCGGTCAGCTGCTGGGCGCGCAGGTCGGTCAGGACCACCTGGTCCTCCACGCCGTACCGGCCGGCGCGGGCGGCCTCGTAGAGCTGGGCCCGGACCCGTGAGGAGAGCTCCTTGACCCGGGCGAGCTGCACGTAGCGCAGCACCGCGTCGCTGAGTGCGGGCCGGTCCTCGCCCGGCGAGGGCTCCGCGAGCAGGCGCAGCAGCGCGTCGACGGCCCGGTGGTAGTTGCTCAGGATGGTGTCGCTGCCCAGCACCGCCGGGGGGATCGCGGCCCGGATGTAGACGACCTGGTCGTAGGCCTCGAGCACCTCCGAGTAGGCGACCCGCCAGGAGGCGTCCGCGTCGGCCAGCGGCCCGGCGGCCCGGCGCAGGTCGCGCAGCGCCTGGTCGGTGGCGGTCTGCAACGGCCTCAGCACCACGATCGCCGCGTCCCGGTCGGCGCCCGCGCCGCCCCGGCGCAACTCGCCCAGCTCACCGGCGGCCCGGTCGCGTTCCTGCTGGAGCTGGTGCACCAACGTGACGATCTCCCGGCCGATGCCGACCTGCTGGGCGAAGTCGCCCAACGCGGTCGTCCGCCCGACGAGGGTGTGGGTCTGCACGCCGGCCAGCACCAGGAACGCGACCGACGGGATGACCAGCACGGTGACGAGCTTGGTGCGCATCCGCCAGTCCCGTAGGCGGAACGGGGAGCGGCGGCGGTGCGGCACGACCCGGACGTCGAACCGGCGCCGGCGGTGCTGCGACACCCCGTCGTCGGACGGTTCCGGACCTGCCCCCACACCTACCCCCTCCCTGTCCCGCGTCCGCCGCGAGCCGGGGAGCGGAGTCCATCCAACCAGGCCCGCTAGCCGTGTCAACGGGGCGGGCTGAGGTGCTACTCAGGAGGGTGAGGCGGTCTCGTCCGTCCGGACGATGGCGGCGAGCCGGGAGGCGTCACCGATGCGGCTCAGGGCCACCAGCGCCGCGCCGCTCGCCCCGACCTCCGGGTTGCGCCCGTACCACACCGGCCGGGGCGCGAGCGCCGCCGCGAACGACGAACGCCACCAGCGGGAGGCCGCCACCGCTCCCCCGCCGAGCACCACCTCGACCGGCTGGTCCACGGTGGACTCCAGCACGACGAGGTCGCCGGCGACCAGGTCGCACAGGCCCCGCATCAGCCCCGCCAGGATCTCCACCGCGGTGGTGCCGAAGCTCAGGCCCCCCAGCGCGCCCGAGCCGGCCGGGGACATCCCGGGCGGCCGGTCCCCGCCGAAGCGGACGTTCACCGGCAGGGTCCTGTCGTGCGGCACCCGGGCCAGGGCGGCCTCCAGCTCGCTGCCCCCGGGCAGCCGCAGCTCCCGGTCAGCCCAGGCGAAGAGGTTGCCGCCGGAGGAGTACGCGGCGCCGGTCACCACGTGGTCGTGGTCGACCCGGTAGCGCCACAGCTCCTCGGGCAGCGGCGGCATGGCCTGCCCCGCCGGGACGCGCTGCACCAGCCGCACCGCCGCCGACGTGCCGACCGTCACCGCGACCCGGCCCGGCTCGACGCAGCCCGAGCCGACGTTGGACGCCGCGCCGTCGCCCACCGGACCGGCCCAGGGCGCGTCGGCGAGCTGCGGCCAGCGTTGCGCGTACGCCGGCCGCAGCCGGCCGCGCCACCCGATCGGGGCCAGCTCGGGCAGCTCGTCGGCGTGGCTGCCGGCCAGCGCGCACGCCTCGGCGTCCCAGTCCAGCGTCCGCAGGTCCAGCAGGCCCGTGCCGGAGGCCTGGGAGATCGACATGGGCGCCGAGCCGAGCAGCTCGCCCAGCACGTACTCGGCCAGGCCGGCGAACCGGGCGATCCGACCGCCGGTGTGTTCCCGCAGCCAGGGCAGCCGGACCGACCAGTAGCAGCGGTGCCACCACGTGCCGGTGCGCTGGTGGAAGTCGACCGGGTCGGCCGGGCCGGCCGTCCCGGCGGGCGCCTCGGGACGGGTGTCCAGCCAGGTCAGCACCGGCCCGAGGGGCGCGCCGTCGGCGCCGAGCGGGACCACCGAGTGCCACTGCCCGGACGTCGCCACCAGCGACACGTCGCGCAGGTGGCCGGCGGCGGCCAGCTCGTCCAGGCACGCCGCCAGGCAGGCCAGGTAGCCGGGGCCGTCCAGCGTGCCGGTGCCGTCGTCGTGCGCGGCGAGGCTCACCTTGCGCCGGGCCAGCGCGCCGGGCAGCGGGCGGGCGTCCGTGTCCAGCACGAGTCCGCGTACCGAGGAGGTGCCCAGATCGAGCGCGAGAATGTTCATCGCGGGTCAAGTTACCCGGTGCGGCGCGCCCCGGCGTCCCAGCGCGTGGGCCGTACGCCCGATCGGCTTTCCGGTGCCCGCGCGGGGCCGTAGGGTGATCGCATGCCCGCGCACCTGTCCTGCTGGTGGCCCGCCGATCCGGCGGCCATCCCCCGCGCGTAGCTTCCCACGCGGCCGCCCGACGAGGCGGCCGCCGGTCTCTCCCCGGCCCTCCCGGTCGCCCCGCCGGGCGCCGCCCGGCCCGAGGAGACCCGATGACCCACCTGACCGAGTTGCTCGCCGCCGTCGCCGGCGGCGGCGACCCCGGCCCGTTCGCGCTCGTCCGCCGCGAGGGCGCCGCGCACCTGGAGCTGTTCACCGGCACGGTACGCACGGCGGGCCGGCTCGCCGACCTCCCCCTGCCCGGCGGGGCGCCCGGCCCCCGGACGCTGGCGCTGGTGCCCTACCGGCAGATCACCGAGCGGGGCTTCGCCTGCGTCGACGACGGCGTCCCGCTGGAGTTCCTCGAGATCGACCGGCACGAGCGGGTCGCCCTGGCCGAGGCGCTCGCCGCGCTGCCGGACGTGCCCGTGCGCACCGCCGACGCCGCCTTCGACGTCACCGACGACGAGTACGCCGCCACCGTCGGCCGGGTGCTCGCCGAGGAGATCGGGCGCGGCGAGGGCGCCAACTTCGTCATCCACCGCTGCCTGCACGCCACCGTGCAGGGTCCGCCGCTGGTCGCCGCGCTCGCCGCGTTGCGCCGGCTGCTGCGGGGCGAGCGCGGCGCGTACTGGACCTTCCTGGTGCACACCGGCACCCGGATCCTGGTCGGGGCCAGCCCGGAGCGGCACGTCAGCGTCGACGACGGCCTGGTCATGATGAACCCGATAAGCGGCACCTTCCGGTACACCGGCGCGGGCGCCGACCGGGCCGCGCTGCTGCGCTTCCTCGCCGATCCCAAGGAGGTCGAGGAGCTGTACATGGTGCTCGACGAGGAGCTCAAGATGATGGCCACGGTCGCCGAGCACGGCGGCCAGGTGGTCGGGCCCCACCTCAAGGAGATGTCCCACCTGGCCCACACGGAGTACCTGCTCGCCGGCCGGGGCACGAAGGACGTGCGGGAGGTGCTGCGGGAGACGATGTTCGCGCCCACGGTCACCGGCAGCCCGATGGAGAACGCCTGCCGGGTCATCGCCCGGCACGAGGCAACCGGGCGGCGCTACTACGCCGGGGTGCTGGCGCTGCTCGGCCACGACGACGCCGGCCGGCAGAGCCTGGACGCTCCGATCCTGATCCGTACCGCCGAGATCTCCCCCGCCGGCGAGCTGCGGGTGCCGGTCGGGGCCACCCTGGTGCGGCACTCGACCGCCGAGGGCGAGGTGGCCGAGACGCACGCCAAGGCGGCCGGTGTGCTGGCCGCGCTCGGCCTCGGCCCGCAGGCGCCCGCCGGTGGCCCGGAGCCCGCCGTACGCCTCGCCGACGACCCGCAGGTGCGGGCCGCGCTGGCCGCGCGCAACGCGCCGCTGGCCCGGTTCTGGCTCGACCAGCGGTCGCCGGGCGCCGGTGGCCTGCCCGGGCTGGCCGGCCGGCGGGCGCTGATCGTCGACGGCGAGGACACCTTCACCGGCATGCTGGCCCACCAGCTGCGCGCGCTCGGCCTGGCCGTGACGCTGCGGCCCTGGCACGCCGCCGGTCCGGTGGACGGTCACGACCTGGTGGTGGTCGGCCCCGGCCCGGGCGACCCGGGCAGCACCACCGAGCCGAAGATGCGCACGATGCGCGGGCTGCTCGCCGGGCTGCTCGCCGAGGGCCGGCCGACCCTGGCCGTCTGCCTGGGCCACCAACTGCTCGCCGGCCTGCTCGGGCTGGCGCCGCACCGCCGGGACGCCCCCTACCAGGGGCTCCAGCGGGAGGTGGACGTCTTCGGCACGCGCCGCCGGGTCGGCTTCTACGCCACCTTCACGGCGCGCGCCGACGCCGACCGGCTGGACACCGCGTACGGCCCGGTCGATCTGGCCCGGGACGCGGCGGACGGCGCGGTGCACGCGCTGCGCGGGCGCGGGTTCGCGGGGGTGCAGTTCCACCCGGAGTCGGTGCTCAGCCCCGACGGCGTGGCCGTCCTCGCGGACCTGCTGGGCGCGCTGCTGCCGGCGCCGGCGGGACGCCCGTCGACGGCGCACGGCAGGGTGTCGGGAGCGGCCGAGCGTGCATAGCCGCCCCGATCGGGGGTAGGGGTGCTGCGACCGGCGGCCTGGACGGGTCGAGAGCCCCCGCCCGGGCCGCCGGTCGCGCCGGTACCGCCGACCCGCTGGCAGCGCCGGTCCAGCCGGTGAACCGGCGGCGCCGGGTCAGCCGGCCAGGCCCGCCTTCAGCGCCGCACCGATCCGCACCGCGCGCTTGGCGGTCAACGCGGTGGCGCCGAGCGCGATGTCGTCCGGCGCCGTCTCGCCGTTGTTGCTGGTGTGCGAGGCGCCGTAGGGGTTGCCGGCGACGAACTGGCTCGGGTCGGTGTAGCCGGGGGTCACCACGACCCCGCCCCAGTGGTAGAAGACGTGGAACATCGACAGCAGCGTGGCCTCCTGCCCGCCGTGCGAGGTGGCCGTCGAACAGAACGCGGAATAGACCTTGTCCGCCAGGGCGCCCTGCGACCACAGCGGCCCGGTGGTGTCCATGAACTGCTTGAGCTGGGCGGCCATCACGCCGTACCGGGTCGGGGTCCCGAAGATCACCACGTCGGCCCACGACAGGTCGTCCAGCTGCGCCTCGGGGACGTCCTGGGTCTCCATCTGGTGCGCGTGCCAGCCCGAGTTGGAACGGATCGCCTCGTCCGGCGCCAGCTCGCGCACCTTGCGCAGCCGCACCTCGGCGCCCGCCTCACCGGCGCCTTCGCACGCCGCCTGCGCCATCTGGTACGTGATGCCGGTGGCGCTGTAGTAGATCACCGCGACCTTGGTCTGGGCAGCCATCGGGTGTTCCCTCCTCATGTCGGGTCAGCTCCCGCGACTACCCGATGGTTGCGCCGTCAAACGGTCACCCGGGATCACACGCCCGACCGGGGCTTCGTGGACCTGCTCGTCGTGCACTGCCGGCTGTGACGGTCCCAATGCCGTCGGTAGCTCAAGATGTCCGCAAGTTTCGATCCGTTCCGATGCCGGTCCGACCGCCGGCCGGCAATGCTGGTGCCACGGCGCCGGCGGGCCGGCAACCGCCCGGCACCGGCCACCCTGAACGGGGATCGCGCTGCGCCGGCAACGTCGCCGGCGAAGCGCGATCAGGTAAGCACCCGGTCGTCAGTTGTCGAGGCGGTCGCGCAGGTCGTCGACCTCCTGCTGGATCCGGTTCACGCCGCCCTCGTCGTTGAGGAAGGTGGTGATCCCGGCGGCGAAGGCCAGCCCGATCAGCACCGCCAGGGCGCTGAGCACCAGCCCGCCGATCGCCACGCCCCGGCCGGTCACCCCGGGCCGACCGGCCATCTTCAGCCCGACGATGCCCAGGATCACGCCGACGATGCCGAGCAGCAGGCCGATCCAGGACAGGATCACGGTCAGCACGCTGATCAGCGCGGCCACCCCGAAGACCAGTGCGAAGGCGGCGGCGGCGCTGGTCTTGGCGGCCGGGCCGCCGCGGCCGGCGCGGGTCGGTACGCCGGCCCCCCGGGCCGGCTCGCTGGACGCGGTCATGTCGCTCCCTCCGGGCGCGCGGACGGCACCCTGCTGGCCGGCCGCTTTCCCGCCGCGACGGCGGTCATGCGTCGGATGTCGGAGGTCGGCCCTAGGCTGGTGCCCCACCCGAGCGGAGGAGCCCTCCATGCCAGCGGAGCTGACCGGGCGCGACGCGCTCGCGCTGCGGATGACCGGCCTGCTGCTCCGCCCGCATCCCACGGCGGCGGTGGGCGGGGTCGAGGACATCGTGGGGTGGTTCGGGGCCATGCAGGCGCAGGACCTGGCCAGCGGCATGTGGTCGCTCGGGGTGCGGCTGCCCGCGCTCGGCCACGCCGACGTGCACGCCGCGCTGGAACGCCGGGAGGCGCTGCGCACCTGGCCGATGCGGGGCACCGTGCACCTCGTGCCGCCCCGCGACGCCCGCTGGATGCTGGAGCTGACCGGCGTACGCTCGCTGGCCGGCGCCGCCACCCGCCGCGCGCAGCTCGGGCTCACCGAGACCGACGCGGACCGGGCGCTCGACGTCCTCGGCGCCGCGCTGGCCGGCGGCGGCCGGCTCACCCGGGCGCGGTGCCTGGCCACGCTGGAGGCGGCCGGCATCGACACCGGCGGCCAGCGCGGCTACCACCTGCTCTGGTATGCCAGCGTCCGCGGCGTCACCTGCCTCGCGCCCAACGTCGGCACCGAGCAGACCTTCGCGCTGCTCGACGAGTGGGCGCCCGAGCCGCGCCGGCCGGAGCGGGACGAGGCCCTGGCGATGCTCGCCCACCGCTACGTGCGGGGGCACGGGCCCGTCACCGCCCGGGAGTTCGCCGGCTGGACGGGGCTGACGCTCACCGACGCGCGCCGGGGCCTCGCGGCGGCCGGCGACGCCCTGACCGTGGTGCGGGTCGACGGGCAGGAGGCGCTCGTCGACGCGGCCCTGCTCGACGCGCCCCGCGGGCCGGTCGACGACCTGCTGGTGCTGCCCGGCTTCGACGAGTACCTGCTGGGCTTCAGGGACCGCTCGCTGATGCTGGATCCCGCCCACGCTGAGGCGATCGTGCCGGGGCGCAACGGCGTGTTCCAGGCCACGGTCGTCCAGGACGGGCGGGTCGTGGGCACGTGGAAGCGCACGGTCGGCAGAAACCGGGTGACGGTCACGGTGTTCCCGCTGGTGCCCTTCGACGAGCGGACCCGGGCCCGGGTGGCGGGCGCGCTGGGCCGTTACGCCGACTTCCTGGGCCTGCCGCTGCGGGTCGTCTGGCCCGACTGACAGCCGGGCCGACGGCGGCGCGTCCCACGGGTCCCACCGGCCCCGCTGGTCCCGCTGGCCCCGGTTCGCCCCGCCGCACCCGCCCGGCGGCCGGCGGCCGGCGCTGCTCCTATCCGGCCGGCCATCGACGAATCCGCGCCGGCCGGCCGGGTATCCGGCCCGTGACACGAGAGGGAGGTAGACGACCTATGAAGCTCACCGAACAGCAGGCCAACTCGCTGTACGGGCAGGACGTCAAGGACCGCTCGGGTTCGAAGATCGGAAGCGTGGGCCAGATCTGGGCCGACGCCGCCGGCGAGCCCACCTGGGTCAGCGTGCAGACGGGCCTGATGGGCCGCAAGGAGTCGATGGCCCCGCTCGACAAGGCCCGGATCACCGACAGCGGGCTCACCGTCGACTACGACAAGTCGACCGTGAAGGACGCCCCGGCCGTGGACGCCGGCACCGACCAGCCGCTGGACACGACGCAGATCCAGCAGCTCTACGGCCACTACCGCCTGACGCCGCAGGCGCCGCCGGCCCCCGGCCGGGGACGGAAGCCCGCGGCCGGCGAGGACATGATCCGCTCGGAGGAGCGGATGCGGGTCGGCACGGAGAGCCAGCCCGCCGGCACGGCACGACTGCGCAAGTACGTGGTCACCGAGGACGTGCACACCACCGTGCCGGTCGAGCACGACGAGGTGCACGTGGAGCGGGAGCCCATCGCCGCCCGCGACGCACGCGGCATGCGCGCCGACATCGGCGAGGCCGAGCAGGAGATGACCCTGCGGGCCGAGCGGCCGGTGGTCGGCAAGGAGACGGTGCCCGTCGAGCGGGTCCACCTGGCCAAGGACGAGGTCGTCGAGGAGCAGCCCATCGACGATCGGATCCGCCGCGAGCGGGTGGACGCGGACATCCCGGAACGCAGCCGGCGACGTCGCTGACCGCTGACACGGCGACGGGCGGGTGGGTCGGTTCGACCCACCCGCCCGTCTCGGCGTACGTCAGTCGGCGAGCGCGCCCGCCGCCCGTCCCTCGTGCAGGGTCAGGTTGCGCCCGTCGGACGGGTCGAACAGGTGGATCTTCTCCAGGTTGAACCAGACGCGCCGGGTCTGTCCCTCCTCGACCGGGGACTCGGCGGAGAGCCGGGTCACCAGGCTGGCGCCGCCGCCGCTGAAGTCGGCGCCCGCGTCGGCCGCCAGCTCCTCCAGTTCGGCGGCGCTGGCCCGCTCCCCCTCGACGCTGAAGTAGACGTACTTGTCGGAGCCCATGGACTCGACGATGTCGACCGGCGCCTCGAACTCCGCGCCCCGGCGGCGGGTGTCGTCGTCGATCAGCGCGGCGTCCTCGAAGTGCTCCGGCCGGATGCCGAGGATCAGCTCGCGCGGGGCGTCCGCCCCCTCCAGCTCACGCCGGATCCGCTCGCCGATCGGCACGTCGCCCAGCGCCGTACGCAGCGTGCCGTCCTCGACGGCGGCGTGCAGGAAGTTCATCGACGGCGAGCCGATGAAGCCGGCGACGAAGAGGTTGCGCGGGTGGTCGTACAGCTCCTGCGGCGGGCCGACCTGCTGCACCGCGCCGCCCCGCATGATCACCACGCGGTCCCCGAGGGTCATCGCCTCGGTCTGGTCGTGGGTCACGTAGACGGTGGTGGTGCCCAGCTTCTTCTGCAGGCGCGACACGACGGTGCGCATCTGCACCCGCAGTTTGGCGTCCAGGTTGGACAGCGGCTCGTCCATCAGGAACGCCTTGGGCTGCCGGACGATCGCGCGGCCCATCGCGACCCGCTGGCGCTGGCCGCCGGAGAGGTTGGCCGGCTTGCGGTCCAGCAGCGCGGACAGCTCCAGTACCTTTGCCGCCTCCTCGACCTTCCGGTTGATCGTCTCCTTGTCCAGCTTCGCCAGCCGCAGCGGGAACGCCATGTTCTCCCGGACGGTCATGTTCGGGTAGAGGGCGTAGGACTGGAACACCATCGCGATGTCCCGGTCCCGGGGCGCCTTGTCGTTGACCCGCTGGCCGCCGATGCGCAGCTCGCCGGAGCTGATGTCCTCCAGGCCGGCGATCATGTTGAGGGTGGTGGACTTCCCGCAGCCGGACGGGCCGACCAGGATGACGAACTCGCCGTCGGCGATCTCCAGGTCGACGTCGGCCACCGCGACGGTTCCGTCCGGGAACTTCTTGCTCACCTTGTCGAGCACGATGTCAGCCATGAGTACCACCTATCCCTTGACTGCGCCGGAGGTCAGGCCGGAGACGATGCGGCGCTGGAAGAAGAGGACGAACAGGATGATCGGAACGGTGATCACCACGGCGGCGGCGCAGATCGCCCCGGTGGGGTCCTCGAACTGCGACTCGCCGGTGAAGAACGACAGCGCCACCGGCACCGTGCGCGCCCGCTCGGTGGAGGTCAGCGTGATGGCGAAGAGGAAGTCGTTCCAGCAGAAGATGAAGACCAGGATCGCCGTGGTGAACAGTCCGGGCGCGGCGAGCGGGGCGATGACCCGCCGGAACGCCTGGGCCTGGGTGGCGCCGTCCATCTTCGCCGCCTTCTCCAGGTCCCACGGGATCTGCTTGAAGAACGCCGACAGCGTGTAGATCGCCAGCGGCAGCGCGAAGGTGATGTACGGCAGGATCAGGCCCGGCCAGGTGTCGAAGAGGCCGAGCTGCCGCTCGATCTCGAACAGCGGCGACACCAGCGACACCTGCGGGAACATCGCGATCAGCAGGGAGACCCCGACCAGCAGCCGCTTGCCGGGGAAGTCCAGCCGGGAGATCGCGTACGCGGCCATGGCGCCGAGCACCACGGCGATCACGGTGGCGATCAGCGCGATGCCGATCGAGTTGACCAGGGCCCGGACGAACTGGTCGGTCTGGAAGATCGTCCGGTAGTTGTCGAGCGTCCACTCCTGCGGGATGAACTTCCCGTCGGTCAGGGTCGCCGGCGTCTTGAACGACAACGACATGATCCAGAGCACCGGCACCAGCGCGAAGACGACCACGATGGCGTCCAGCAGGCCCCAGCGCAGCTTGGCCCGGGTGGTGGTGTCAGCCATCTCAACGCCTCTCCCCGTCGTCGCTGCCGGGGGCAGCGGTACCGAACAGCTTCACGAAGACGAAGGCGATGATCGCCACGGTGAGGAAGATCAGCACCGACATCGTCGACCCGATGCCGAGGTTCAGGCCCCGGATCAGGTTGTTGTAGGCGAGCATCGACACCGACGAGGTCTCGTTGCCGCCCGCGGTCAGCACGAAGATGTTGTCGAACACCCGGAACGCGTCGAGGGTGCGGAACAGCAGCGCGACCAGGATCGCCGGCTTCATCACCGGCAGCATCACCTTGGTGAAGCGCTGCCAGGAGGTGGCGCCGTCGGTGGAGGCGGCCTTGAGCAGGTCCTCCGGCACCAGGGCGAGGCCGGCCATCAGCAGCAGCGCCATGAACGGCGTGGTCTTCCAGATCTCGGCCAGCATGATGATCGCCAGCGAGCTGGCCCGCTCGGTCAGGGGCGCGCCGTCGCTGAACAGGTTGGCCAGGTAGCCCGTGCCCGGCGTCCACGCGTACCGCCAGGAGAAGGCCGCGACGACCGTGACGATGCCGTACGGGATCAGCGCGGCGGTCCGCACGATGCCCCGGCCGACAAGCGTACGGTGCATGATCAGCGCCAGCCCCATGCCGAGCACCAGCTCGACGGCGACGGTGACCACCGTGATCAGCGCGGTGACCCCGAAGGCCGTCCACCAGAACTCGTTGGTCAGCACGGTGGCGTAGTTCTCCAGCCCGACGAACTGGCGCTCGGCGGGGAAGCGCAGGTCGTAGCGCTGCAACGACAGCCAGACCGAGTAGATGATCGGGTACGCGGTCACCAGCACCATGACCAGCGCGGCGGGTGCGCAGAGCAGCCAGCCCAGCCGGCGCTCGGCCTTCTTGTTCTCGCTCGGTGGGGCCTTGCGGCCCCGACCGGCGCGCTGGGCCGGCACCTTGGCGTCCCGGCGGGGCCGGGCAGCCGTCTCGTCGGCGGCCACGTCGGCGCCGGCCGGCGTGGCGTTGACGCTCATGCCGCCACCTCCGGGCGGTCGGCGTCGAGTCGCCGGGTGCGCTGGCTCACGGCAGGACCCCCTTCGATTCGAGGGCGTCGGCGATGGCGTCGCGCAGCTCGTCGGCGGTCTGCTCGGGCCGGATCGCCGACGGCGGCGAAAGGATCGCCGACATGACGGTGGAGATGCTCTGGTACGCCGGGGTCAGCGGCCGGACCGCCGGCTCCTTGAGCTCTTCGAGGATGGTGTCCCGCATCGGGTACGCCTCGGCCATCTCCGGGTCGGCGTAGACCTTCTCGATGGTCGGCGGCACGCCGTCGTTGACCGCGGAGAACTTCTGGTTCTTCTCGTTGCGGATGCAGCGGGCCGCCTCGAAGGACTCCTCGGGGTGCTTCGAGTAGGCGCTGACCGCCATGTTGATCCCGCCGATGGTGACCTTGCTAGGCGTGTTCTCGTCGATGCCCGGGACACGGGCCCAGCCGACCTTCTTCGCCAGCTCCGGGTCGGCCTCCTGCAGCGCCGGGTAGACGAACGGCCAGTTGACCTGGAACGCGCCGTCGCCGGACTGGAACTCCAGCCGGACCGGGTCCTCGGTGGCGTTGCTGAACGACGGCGACGTCACGCCCGACGTGGCGAAGCGCTGGAGCTGCTCCAGCGCCCGCACGGTGCCCTCGTCCATGACGGCCTGCTTACCGTCGTCGCTGAGGATCTTGCCGCCGGCACTCTCGGCGAGGGTGTTGTAGAGGACGACGAGGCCCTCGTACTGGGCGCCCATGGTGAGCACCTGGTGCGGCTTGCCCTGCTGCTTCAGCTCCTGGGCGGTGGAGATCATCTGGTCCCACGTCTTCGGCGGCTGCGGCACGAGGTCCTTGCGGTACCAGAGCAGCTGGACGTTGGTGTTCTTCGGCGCGCCGTAGAGCTTGTCCTCGTAGCGCGCCGTCTCCAGCGGGCCGGCGAGGGTGCCCTGCTCGACCTCCGCCCGGTCCTGACCGGTCCACTCCCTGATCCAGTCGGCGCTGGCGAACTCCTGGGTCCAGGTCACGTCGAGGCCGAGGACGTCCATGCCGCTGTCCTGGGCGGCCAGCCGGCGGACCATCTGCACCCGCTGGTCGTCGGCCTGCCGGGGCAGCACCCGGTAGGCGATCTTGTAGCGCCCCTGGGCCTGCGCGTTGCAGTCGTCGACGACCTTCTGCAGGTTCTGCTCCGGCGGGTAGTACAGGTTGATCGTGGGTGTGCCGCCGTCCCCGCCGGAACCGCAAGCGGCCGCCATCGGTGCCACCAGCGTCAACGCCGCGGCGGCAGCCACCGCGCGCACGCGTGGCCGCCGTCGGCGTCCGGCCTTGTCAGGGTCGCTCATCACCCCTCCCCTCGTGTCGGCCAAGACCGGGGAGAAGCTCCGCGCCCCGGCGCACGGCGAGCCGTTCGGGCCGTCTGACCAGCGGTTGCGTCGCCCGGACGTTTCGTGGCCCCAACACTGCCCGACCTGCGAAGTTGCGAAACCTGACGCTGCTGGGACGGCAACGGCGGCACCGGCTGTGGCGCGGATCACCGCCGTGCGGGCCGGCCCGGTCGCCCGTAGGCTCGACCGATGGACGCCACCTTCTTCCTCGACCCGGCCTGCCCGTGGACCTGGCGCACCTCCCGCTGGCTCGTCGCGGTCGCCGACGCCCGGGGCCTGCACATCGAGTGGCGGGCGTTCAGCCTGGCCATTCTCAACTCGGGCGGGGTGCCGCCGGAGTACGCCGACGCGATGACCGCCTCCAGCCGGGCGCTGCGGCTGGTGGAGGCGCTGCGCGCCGAGGGCCGCCACGACGACGTCGCCCGGTTCTACGCCGAGGTCGGCGCGCGCAGCCACGACGCGGGCAACCCGCTGTCGGCGAAGATCGTGGACGCGGCCGTCGAGGCGGCGGGCCTGGGAGCCGCCGCGCCGGCGCTCGACGACGACCGCTGGGACGAGGCGGTACGCGAGTCGCACGCCCTGGCGTACGCCTCGGCCGGCCCGGACATCGGCGCGCCGGTGCTCATGGTCCCGGGCGCCGAGCGGGGCATCCACGGCCCGATCCTGACCGAGGTCCCCGGCACCGACGACGCCCTGACGATCTGGGACTCGCTGCTACCCCTGATCCGGATGCCGGCCTTCCACGAGGTCAAGCGCGCCCGCCACTGACCTGCGGCGTCGCCTTGCCGGGCCGGCGGCCGTCGCCTGCCCCGGGCCTGCGGCGGTCGACTGCCCCGCGCCTACGGCGTCGCCTTCCCGGGCCGGCGGTAGTCGGCTGCCCCGGGCCTACGGCGTCGCCTTCCCGGGCCGGCGGTAGTCGGCTGCCCCGGGTCTGCGGCAGTCGCCTGTTCGGGTCTTCCCGGGCGAGGCGCCTCGCCTGCTCGGCGCGGCCGGCCCGGTCAGGGCCCGACCCGGCGCCGGTTGATCGTCGCGCGCACCAGCAGCACCACCCAGCCGATCGCGGCGAGCGCGCCGGCCCCTGCCAGCCCGGAGAAGAGCAGCCAGGTGTCGCCGCCTCGGGCGGCGAAGACGCCCCGGCGGGCACCTGTGTCGCGGGCCGCCACGGTGGTCCCCTGGGTCAGCCGGTCCGGCCCGTCGTAGACGATGACGTCGTGCCGCGGCGCTCCGCCCCCGTCCGGGACGAAGTCGCCGTACCAGACGCAGTCGCGGCTGCACCTCTCGTGCAGGGCGGTGAACGTGCCCGCCGTGCCGCTACCGGACTTCGCCTGCCAGGCCGGGGCGACGTCGGGTACGCCGAGGGCCAGCCCGAGGAGGGCGAGGAACGGAAGCCCGGCCCAGAGCAGGATTTTCCTCCCCCAACCAGCCGCTCCATCCGCCACGACCACACCGTAACAAGATCGCCCCACCCCCGGCCCCGCCTCGTTGATCATGAGGCTGGCGTGGCGATTCATCCGTTTCGTCTCGGCCGATCTCATGATCGGCGTCGGGCGTGCCCCGGGCCGGTCGGTCCGCCCCGATCGGTGGGTTCTCGCGGGAACCCCCGCCGCCGCCGGTTGCGTTGGGCAGGATCGTTGCCAACGAGGAGGTGCCGTCGTGCAGGACACCCGCGCTCTCGCCCTGACGTTCGAGGTGAGTGGCCTGCCACCGGTCAGGACCGAGGCGCTGTCCGTCTTCGCCGCCGGGCACCGGCAGGCGACGAGGGTCCGCGCCCTGCTCGAGGCGGCCTGCGAAGCGGCCCAGCGCGCCGGCTGGACGCCGCTGTCGGGGCCGATCGAGGTGGACCTCGTGCTGCGCTGCCCGCCCGGGCACCGCACCTCCGACGCCAGCACCCTGCTGGGCGGGGTGTGCGCGGTGCTCCAGGACAAGAAGCGGGTGGCCAGCATCGGCCTGGCCCACCTCGGCGTCCTGGTGGACGTCGCCCTCTACGACGACGACCGGCAGATCCGCCGGCTGTCGTACGCGCAGGAGCCGGCGGAGCAGTTCTCGTACCGGGTACGGGTGGCCGCCGTACCGCACGGGGTTTGACCGACGGCCGCGGTGGGGTACCGCGGACGCCGACGAAGGGAGCGCCGATGTCGGAGCCACATGTCACGCTGGACCCTCGCGGGCTCGATCCCGTGCAGCAGAAGCTGCAGGGCCCGCTGGAGGACCAGTTGACCTCGGCGTTGCAGGCCGCCACCGAACGGGTCAGCGCCAGCTACGCCGGTGAGCCGGTGGAGCAGGTCTGCCAGCGGCTGCTCGACGAGACGCGCTCGGGGCTGCACCCGGACATCGCCGCCGGCTTCAACCCCGACATGGACGAGTTCTGCCGGGTGGCGGTGGCGATCGTGCGCCGGGAGACCTCCTGAGGCGTACGCCCCGCCGCTGCCGCCCGCCCCGGGTCCGGTGGCGGGCGGTCCCACGCTGCAGGGCGCCCGACGGGCTGGACGGCCGGCACCGGGTGGCACCGGTCGGTCATGCTCGAAGACATGATCCGGTCTGTGCTCAACGTGCTGTGGCTCATCTTCGGCGGCGGCATCGTCCTCGCCGCCGGCTACGGCATCGCCGCGCTGATCTGCTTCGTCCTGGTGGTCACGATCCCGTTCGGCGTCGCGTCGCTCCGGCTCGCGGTCTACTCGCTGTGGCCGTTCGGGCGCACCGTCGTGCCCAAGCCCGGCGCCGGGATCGCCTCCGGGCTGGCCAACGTCCTCTGGGTGGTGCTCGCGGGCTGGTGGCTGGCCCTGTCCCACGTCCTGGCCGGTGTCGCGCTGTGCCTCACGGTCATCGGCATTCCGTTCGGGATCGCCAACTTCAAGCTCGTTCCCGCCGCGATCTGGCCCCTCGGACGCGAGGTCGTCGACGCCCCGTGACGTGCCCGGCAACGTTCGTTACCGGCCGGGCCGCCACGTCCCGGGCCGAGCCGGCGGGAGCTGCCCGCGCCCTGCCGCCCTCCGCAGGGCTCGGCCGCAGCGGCCCGCGACGGTGATCAGCCGGCGCAGTCAGGCGACCAGTGGGCCCACCCGCCGGCGCGCTGACGCGCCGGTCACCGAATCGAATGGCGATGCCCACGGTGGCGCTCCGCGACGGGGGGATTTTCCGTCGTTTAGCGGCGCTCTGCGACGGCGGGCCTTCCGCCGTCAGGCGGCGCGGCGGAGAGGCGATTCGCCGAGGGTGTCAGGACCGGGGCCGCAACTCCCCGGTCCTGTCCCCAGCCGTCCGGCGTCGTAACGGACGCACCGCGTGAGCGCGTGGGCGTGGCACGCCGCCCACGCCGGGCTCGACGCGGCGAGCCTGCCGCCTGCACTCAGCTCCGTGTGCCCGGCAACCGGACGTCGGCACGCTCCCGGCCCACCCCGAAGGGCCGTGAGCGCCGAATCAGGCTAGGCGTGCCGCCGGGGCCCGGACAAGGACGAGCCGGGGCCGGGCGGCGTGATTGATGTCAAGGTGGAAAAGCGGCATGTCGACGTAACACGCCCCTCGGGGCCAACGCTGTTTCCCGTCGAGGCGACCATTGTGTCCGGTACGCCGCCGCCGCTTTCCGGCGGCCCGGCCGGGGCTCTTTAGCGGCGCAGCCGCGGCTGCGCCGGCCGCGGCTTTCCGACGGCCCGGCCGCGGCTCCCCGACGGCCCGGCCGCAGCTTCCCGGCGGCGCAGCCGCGGCTCAGAAGTGGCGCAGCAGTTCGGGAAACGCGGACAGCCTCAGCACGCCTGGGTCGGCCGGGTCCAGCTCGTCGTGCTCCAGCACCCAGGTGTTGTCGTTGGGGATGAACACGGCGTTCAGCCCGGCGGCGCGGGCGGGCAGGATGTCGGACTTCGGGGAGTTGCCGATCATCCACGTGACGGCGGGGTCGACGCCGTGTTCCCGGACCAGCCAACGGTAGGTGTCGACGTCCTTCTCCGGCACGATGTGCGCGGCCCGGAAGTGGTGCAGCAGACCGCAGGCGTCGAGCTTGCGCTGCTGCTCCTCGCGTTCGCCCTTGGTCAGCAGCAGCAGGTGGTGCCGGGCGGCCAGGACGTCCAGCGCCTCGGCCACCCCGGGCATCAACTCCACCTGGTGCGCGACCAGGGCCGCCGCCAGCTCCTCGATCTCGCGCCGCTCCGCCTCGGTCGCGGGCCGCTGCCGCAGCCGCTCCAGGCACTCCCCCAGGCTGCGCAGGAACACCTTGCTGCCGTAGCCGTGCGCAACCGCGTTGGCCCGCTCGATGTCGTCCAGGATGGCCCGGGTCTCGGCCCGGTCGAGGGTCGGATGGTCCAGCCACTCCAGGAAGTCGTCGATCACCCGCTCGAACAGGACGTTGTTCTCCCAGAGCGTGTCGTCGGCGTCGAAGACGAGCACCTGCCCGTCGCGGCGGCGAATCGCGTTCCCCATGCCTCCCCGTCCCCTCCCCGCGATGCGACTCCGGGCCGTGCGGGAGGCGCACCCAGCTGATCTTGGACAGTTACCGTGCGGTGCGCACCGTAACTGTCCAAGATTCCGAGCGGCAAGCGAGTTGCGAGCGGTCGGCGGGCGGCCGGGTCGGGGTTGGGCTGCGGGGTCAGGGGGCGGTGAACACAGCGGACATGATCATTTCCTCGCGCTGTTCCTGAACGTCCGGGCGCAGCCGCCCACCCCGCGTCAGCATGACCGTACCGTGCAGCAGCGCCCACCCGACCTCGGCAAGGGTGTCGGGGTCGCGGCCGGCAGCCAGTGGCGTCAGGGCCGCGCGCAGCTCGGCGGAGGCCGCCCGGGGCGCCCCGGGCCCCGGGTCGCGGCCCAGCGTGAGGTCCGAGGTGTGCGCGAGCATCGCGTCGTAGACCTCGGGACTGGCGTACGCGAAGTCCAGGTAGGCCGTCACCACGGCCGGCCACTGCCCGCGTTCGCCTCCGGTGGCGGTGTCCCGGGCGGCGGCGAGCGCGGCGGCCAGGTCGGCGAAGCCGAGCACCGCCACGGCGGACATCAGCGCGGCCGGGTCCGGGAAGCGACGGTAGAGGGCCTCGATGTCGATCCCGGTCCGCTCGGCCAACCGGCGGTGGGTCACCGCCGCCCATCCCTCGGCCTCGGCCAGCTGTCGGGTGGCCAGGACGAGACGCTCCCGCTCGGCCGGCGCGGCGTCTGCTTCCTCTACTGGCGACACGCCGCCGATGCTAACGACCGTCACCGCCCGTGAGGCATCCGCGACGGATTGACGACTCTGCCCCCGGCGCATCGCCATCGCCATCGCCATCGCCAGAGATCTTGGTACCGGAGCGCCCCCCAGAGGGACCGGTTCCTGCCAAGATCTGCCCCGTTCGCCTCGCCGTGCCGTGACCGTTCGGGGAACGGGCCGGCACGGCGGGCACGGCCCCGCCCGGGTCAGCGGCGCAGGGTGAGGATCAGGTCGGCGACCAGGGCCGTCCAGCCGGTCTGGTGCCAGGCGCCCAGCCCGGCGCCGTTGTCGCCGTGGAAGTACTCGGGGAAGCAGATCAGGTCCCGCCAGTCCGGGTGGGTCTGGAAGAGCTGGGCGGCGCCGTAGATCGGCCGCCGGCCCCAGCCGTCGCGGGTGAACAGCGAGATCAGCCGCGCGGAGAGGTCGTCGGCGATCTCGTCGAGGGTCCGCTTCACCCCCGACCGCGTCGGATACTCCACCTGGAGGTCGTCGCCGAAGAAGGCGGCGTAGTCGCGCAGCGCGCTGATCAGCAGGAAGTTGGTCGGCATCCAGATCGGGCCGCGCCAGTTCGAGTTGCCCCCGAACAGGCCGCTCGTCGACTCGGCCGGCTCGTAGCCGACGCTGAACTCCTGGCCGCCGAGGGTCACCGAGAACGGCTTGTCGAGGTGTGCCCGGGACAGGGTGCGCAGGCCGTACTCGGAGAGGAACTCGTCGGTGTCGAGCATCCGGGCGAGCAGCCGGGCGATCTGCTCCGGGCCGACCATGGACAGCAGCCGGTGTTGGCGGCCGTCGGGGCCGAGCCGGCGGGCGCCGATGACGTCGGCGTACTCGGGGCGGTTGGCGAGGAACCAGCGCAGCCGGGCGTGCAGCTCGGGCAGCCGGTGCAGAGTGTGGGCGGTGAGCCGGGTCGTCGCGGCCAGGGGCAGCAGGCCGACGACCGAGCGGACCTTCAGGGGCACCTTCGAGCCGTCGGCGAGGCGCAGCACGTCGTAGAAGAACGCGTCCTCGGCGTCCCACAGGCCCTGCTCGTACGCGGCGGCGGCGATGTAGGCGAAGTGCTCGAAGAACTTGGTGGCGGTGTCGACCCAGGTGCGGTCGTGCTCGGCCAGCACGACGGCGATGTCCAGCAGGTTCAGCGCGTACATGCCCATCCAGCCGGTGCCGTCGGACTGCTCCAGCACCCCGGCCACGGGCAGCGCCGCCGACCGGTCGAACGGGCCGACGTTGTCCAGCCCGAGGAAGCCGCCCTCGAAGACGTTGTTGCCGCCGGTGTCCTTGCGGTTGACCCACCAGGTGAAGTTGAGCAGCAACTTGTGCATCACCCGGGCCAGGAAGTCGTGGTCCCGGCTGCCGTCGATCTCGAAGACCTTCAGCGCCGCCCACGCGTGCACCGGCGGGTTCACGTCGCCGAACGCCCACTCGTACGCCGGAATCTGGCCGTTGGGGTGCAGGTACCACTCGCGGAGCAGGAGCAGCAGTTGTTCCTTGGCGAAGCCGGGGTCGACCCGGGCGATGCTGACGCAGTGGAAGGCCAGGTCCCAGGCCGCGTACCAGGGATATTCCCACGGGTCGGGCATGGAGATCACGTCGAAGCTCGTCATGTGCCACCAGGCGCTGTTGCGCCCGTGCCGGCGGCCCGGGGGCGGGGGCGCGGAGCCGGGATCGCCCTCCAGCCAGCGCTTGACGTCGAAGTGGTAGAACTGCTTGCCCCACATGAGCCCGGCGATCGCCTGCCGGGCGATGAGGGTCTCGTCCGGTGTCGCGGCGGCCGGGATGACGCCGGCGAAGAACCGGTTCGCCTCCGCCCGCCGGGCCCACACCACCGCGTCGAAGCCGTCACCCAGGTCCGCCGGCGGGGGCGGGGCGCCGCCGGGCGGTGGGGCGGTACGGGTCAGCCGCAGCCGGATCCGCCGCTGCGCCCCGGCTGGCACGTCCAGCACGTAGTGCAGTGCGCCCTTGGTGCCCTCCCGGTCCGGGTTGACCGTCGGGGCGCCGTCGACCACGTGGTCGTTGATGCCGTCCTTCGGGTAGGCGGAGCGGCCGGGCAGCCCCCAGAGCCGCTCGGCGTTGGTGTCGTTGTCGCAGAGCAGCGGCGTGGGCTCCCCGTCGCCCTCCAGCAGCAGCTGGCCGAGCACCCGGTGCTCGCCGACGAGCCGCGATCCCTCGCCGACCAGCCGGGGCACCCGGTCGCCGCCGGGCAGCCCCCAGGCCCAGGTGTTGCGGAACCAGAGGGTGGGCAGCACGTGCAGGGTGGCCGCCCGGTCGCCCCGGTTGGCGACGGTGACGACGACGCACAGGTCCGTCGGGGTGGCCTTGGCGTAGTCGACGGTCACCGCCCAGTACCGGTCGTCGTCGAAGATGCCGGTGTCGACCAGCTCGTACTCGGTGTCGTCCCGGCCGCGCAGCGCGTTCACCGCGACCAGTTCGTCGTACGGGAAGGCGGCCTGCGGGTAGTGGTAGCGCCAGCGCATCCACGAGTGGGTGGGGGTGGAGTCCTCGTACCACCAGTACTCCTTGGCGTCCTCGCCGTGGTTGCCGCCGTCGCCGCCGAGGCCGAACATCCGCTCCTTGAGGATCGGGTCCCTGCCGTTCCACAGGGCGAGGGCGAAGCAGAACGTCTGCCGGTCGTCGCAGACGCCCGCCATGCCGTCCTCGCTCCAGCGGTAGGCTCTGGACCGCGCGTGGTCGTGCGGGAAGTAGTCCCAGGCCGTACCGTGCTCGCTGTAGTCCTCCCGCACCGTCCCCCACGCCCGCTCGGACAGATAGGGACCCCATGCGCGCCAGTCCTGTTCCCCGGCGTCGGCCTGAGCCAGCCGGAGCCGTTCGGGGTCGGGCGCGGAGTCGTCGGGGGGCGGCACGTCGGTGATCACTCGGACATCTTCGACGCCGCCGGGGGACTTCACCACAGGAGCCATTCTCGTCGTGGTGTGTTCCACGCCGCCGCCGGTGGAGGAAAGTTGATCGACATTCGTTTCGGTCCGCAGCTCTGCGGCGACCTGTCCGCCGGGGCCGCCCGGGAGTGGCTGGTCACCGACGGTCTGGGCGGCTACGCCACCGGCACGGTCAGCGGGCTGCGCACCCGCCGGTACCACGGGCTGCTCGTGGTGGCCGGCGAGACGCCGGCGTCCCGCCGCGTGGGACTGGTCGGCCTGGACCCGGCCGTGCTGTTCCCCTCCGGCGCCCAGGTGCGCCTGGGCGCGCACGAGTGGGCCTCCGGTGACGTCGACCCGCGCGGCTTCGAGCTGCTGGAGCGCTTCGACCTGATCGACGGCCTGCCCCGGTGGCGCTGGCGCGTCGGCGACGTGGTGATCGAGCGGGAGCTGGCGATGACGCACGGCCGCTCCTGCGTGGCCGTCGTGCACCGGCTCGTCTCCGGCGGGCCGGTGCGGCTCGAACTCGCGGCGGCCTGCACCTGGCGGGACGCGCACGGCGAGCGCCGCGCCGACGGGCCGGCCCTGCGGGTGGAGCCGGTGCCGGGCGGGGCGGTGGTCGAGGGCGCGTTCCGGCTCGCCGGGCCGGACTGGACCCCGCAGGGACAGTGGTGGCTCGGCGCGCACCACCGGGAGGAGGCGGCGCGGGGCCTCAACCCCGACGAGGACCTCTGGTACGCGGGCCGGTTCTCGGGCGAGCTGGAGCGCCCGGGCGACACGGTGTCGGTGCTCGCCTGGGCCGGCGAGCTGGCCGAGGAGCCGCCGCCGGCGACCGAGGTGGTCGCGGCGGCCCGGGCCCGCAACCGGCGGATGGTGGCCGCGGCGAAGCCGGCCGACCCGGTCGAGGCGACGCTCGCGCTGGCCGCCGACGCGTTCGTGGTCCGCACCTCCACCGGACCGGACGTGGTGGCCGGCTACCCGTGGTTCGGCGCCTGGTCGCGGGACACGATGATCTCCTACGAGGGGCTGTTCCTCTGCACCAACCGGGCCGACGAGGGCCGGGAGCTGCTGCGGGCGTACGCGGCGACGCTGTCGGAGGGGATGCTCGCCAACACCGCCGACACCGGGCGGGTCGAGTACAACACCGTCGACGCGACCCTGTGGTTCCTGCACGCGGTCAGCCGGCACGTCACCGTCACCGGCGACACCGACCTCGGCGACGAGCTGCTGCCCGCGCTGCACGGGGTGGTCGACGCGCACCTGGCCGGCACCCGCTTCGGCATCGCCGTCGACCCGGCCGACGGGCTGCTCACCCAGGGCGGCACCCCGGGCACGGCGCTGACCTGGATGGACGCCCGGGTGTACGGGGTGCCGGTCACCCCGCGTACGGGCAAGCCGGTGGAGGTCAACGCGCTCTGGGTCAACGGGCTGGCCGGCCTGGCCGAGCTGACCGAGCTGGCGGGGCGGGACGCGGGCGAGCTGTGGCGGCTGCACGAGCGGGCCGGCGCCGCGTTCCGGCACCGGTTCCCGGCCCCGACGGGCTGGCTGCACGACGTGGTGGACGCGCCCGCGCCGGCGTACCCGCTGGGTGGGGCCGCGCAGCACGACGACGACCTGCTGCGCCCCAACCAGCTGCTGGCCTGGTCGCTGCCGTACGCCCCGCTGGAGCCCGACGAGCCCACCGTGCGCCGGGTCGCCGCCGGGCTGCTCACCCCGCTGGGCCCGCGCAGCCTCGCCCCCGACGCGTCCGAGTTCGTCGGGCGGCACCGGGGCGGTCCGGCCGAGCGGGACGGCGCCTACCACCAGGGCACCGTCTGGCCGTGGCTGCTCGGCCCGTACGCCGACGCCGCCCGGCGGGCCAAGATGCCGGTCGATGACCTTTTCGTCGGCATCGAGACACATCTGACCGAATATGGCCTAGGATCGGTGAGTGAGACGGCCGACGGCCTCGCGCCGCACGCCGCCACCGGGTGCCCGTTCCAGGCGTGGTCGGTCGCCGAACTGCTGCGCGCCCGCAGGAACGGCCGGTAGCGCTTTACACGACCGCAACGGCGGCGTCTCCGGCGGTTAGCCAGCCGCCAGCAGGATGGGTCCCGTTCCAGTCCCGACTGTCGCGGGCACCGCTCCGGTGCCGCCTGGCGTGCACTCGGGGACAACTCAAGGGGGCCGCATTGTCACCTGACGCCGACGTGATCGACATCCATCCCGCCCGGCGACAGCGGGTGCTGATGCTCTCCTGGGAGTACCCGCCGGTCCTCGTCGGCGGGCTCGGCCGGCACGTGCACGCCCTCTCCGTCGCCCTGGCCGCCGCCGGCCACGAGGTCACCGTCGTCACCCGACACAGCGAAGGCGCACCCCTCGAGGAGTACGCCGACGGCGTCCGCATCGTCCGCGCCGCCGAAGACCCCGTCACCTTCCCCCTGGCCACCTCCTCCCTGCTCGCCTGGACCATGGCCTTCAACCACACCCTCACCCGCGCCGCCCTACGCGCCACCGAGGCCGGCTCCTACGACGTCGTCCACGCCCACGACTGGCTCGTCGCCCACACCGCCATGACCCTGCGCGAACACCTCGACATCCCCCTCGTCAGCACCATCCACGCCACCGAGGCCGGCCGACACCAGGGCTGGCTGCCCGAGGAGATGAACCGCACCATCCACGGCGTCGAACACTGGCTGAGCAACGCCTCCGCCCGGGTGATCGTCTGCTCCGGCTACATGCGCGAGCAGGTCGCCACGCTCTTCGACGTGCCGGCCGGGCAGGTCGACGTGGTGCCCAACGGGGTCGACGACCGGGCCTGGCGCGCCCGGCCGGGGGCGGTCACCACCGCCCGGGCCCGGTTCGCCGGCGACGGCCCGCTCGTCGGGTACGCCGGCCGGCTGGTCTACGAGAAGGGCGTGCAGCACCTGGTGCACGCCGTGCCGTACCTGCGCGACCGGCACCCCGGGCTGCGGGTGGTGATCGCGGGCGACGGCCCCTACCGCGGCGAGTTGGAGGAGGAGACCCGCCGCCTCGGGCTCGGGCAGACCGTACGCTTCGCGGGATTCCTGGACTCGACCCGGCTCCCGGCGCTGCTCGGCGCCACCGACGCGACAGTGGTGCCCAGCCTCTACGAGCCGTTCGGGATGGTGGCCCTGGAGGCCGCGGCGGCCGGTGCGCCGCTGGCCGTGGCCCGCACCGGCGGCCTCGCCGAGATCGTCGAGCCGGGCGTGACCGGGGTGACCTTCCCGCACAGCGACCCGGGCGCCCTCGGCGAGGCAGTCGACCAGCTCCTCGGCGACGAGGTCTTCGCCCGGCGGGTGGCCCGGCGGGCGCGCGCCATGGTCGGCCGCCACTACGGCTGGACGACCATCGCCGCCCGGACCGCCGGCACGTACGCGACGGTCGGCCGGGAGCACGGCCCGACGCAGGCCCGGCGCGCCGCCGCCCGGCTCGGCGGGGCCCGCCAGAAGATCACCATCCCGGAGGGGAACCTGCTCGCGGTCGGCGGCGCCGTCCGCTGAGCGGGCCGTCGCCGCCTCCCCGCCGTCCGGTGGCCGACAGACCGGCCCCGTCCGCCGCCCGGCAAGGGCATACTTCCTGCCGGTGCGGCAGATCCACCCATCCCTCTCCGCCACCGTCCCCGGTGGACCGTCCGGGCGATGCCCCTGCGGAGCGTCGGCGAACTACAGTGGCGTAGTTTTGGCGCTCAAGATCCCTGGGGAGGGTGAGCCGACATGATGGGACCGTCCCACGCGCTGTCCGGCGCGGCGGTGTGGCTGGCCGGATCCTGGGCGCTGCAACAGTTCGCCGACTACCACCAGTCGCCGCTGGAGCTCGCCGTCGGCACCGCCGTCTGCGCCGGTGGCGCGCTCTTCCCCGACCTCGACCTCTCCGGCAAGGTGACCCGCAACCAGGGTGGGGCGACGGTCGCCCGCACCTTCGGCGTGTTCTCGCTCTTCATCGCCGAGGTGATGGAGAAGGTCTCCCTCGGGGTCTACTACGCGACGAAGCTCAGCAAGGATCCGCGCCGCAACAACGGCCACCGCACCCTGACCCACACCATCCCGTTCACCCTGCTGGTCGGCTGGGGCACCACCACGCTCTGCGCCGCGTACGGCAAGTGGGCCGTCATCGGCATCCTGTTCTTCATGTTCGGGCTGGCGTTGCGCGGCCTGTTCGACAGGTGGGCGGAGCGCGCCGGCTGGGTCATCGTCACCCTCGCGTCGGCCGCCGCCGCCTGGTACACCTTCGCCAACCTGCCCGGCGGCCGGGGCTACCCGCTGATCGGCACCGCCGTCGGGGTCGGCTGCTTCGTGCACATCCTCGGCGACATGATCACCCGGGCCGGGGTGCCCATCCTCTGGCCCATCCCGATCAAGCGTCGGATGTGGACGCCGATCGGCCTGCCGAACAAGATCGCCCTGCGGGCCGGCAGCAAGACCGAGGTGGTGGTCGTCCGGGCCGTACTGACCGCGATCTCGGTGCTCGCGGCGGCCGGGCTGGTCGCCCCGTCGGTGCTGCAACGCTTCAACATCGACGTCTGACGGCCTGCCCGCGCCCGGTCAGTCCCACGCCTCGGCGGCCCAGCGGGCCAGCAGCTCCAGCACGGGCCGGCGGCCCGCCATCATCTCCGCCTCGTCGCGGGCGTCGTAGGTGCCGCTGATGGCGCAGCGGCCCAGCCGGCCGAGCATCATCGGCGCCAGCCAGAAGTACTTGGCCGCCCCGGTCAGGCGGACGGCACGGGCCACCTCCCCCGGCGCGACGGCGCCGCGCAGCCCCTCGGCGTACCGGTCGGGCACGGTGGCGGCCACCTCGTCGAGCAGCGCGACGTCGACCAGCCCGTCGAGGAAGGTGTCCAGCACCAGGTTGGCCGCGTCCTCGCCGACCGGCCCGGGGCCGACGCCGGACCAGTCCAGCAGCACCGGGCCGTCGGCGGCGAACACCAGGTTCGGCGGCCAGCAGTCGTGGTGGCAGAGCGTACGCGGCAGCCGGTCGGTGGCGGCCAGCACGTCGTGCCGCCGTTCCCACAGCACCCGCAGCGCGTCGCGCAGGGGGCGCGGCCAGGCGGTGACGGCGACCGGGTGCTCCCACGGCACCGGCGCGGCCACCGGGCGGCTCAGCGTGTAGTCGCGCAGCCAGTCGCGCGCCAGCCAGCCCGGCGGGCGACCGCCGGCCGCGAGTTCCCGCGCCTCGGGGTCGCCGAGCCAGCGGGCGTGTCCGGCGCCGAGCCGGACGGCCACCTCGCCGAGGTCGACGGGCGTGCAGGCGACGCCCGGCCGGCCGGCGACCTCGGGCAGCCACAGCGCGACCGAGCCGTCCGGCCGGTCGTCGACCGCCAGCGGCGTCGGCGCGGCCAGCCCGGCGTCGGCGTACGCGGCGGCGGCCAGCCCGCTGCGGTACGCCTCGACCTCGCGGCGCCAGTAGTTCCAGTGCCCCGGCTCGTCGCTGCCGGCCCAGTGCGCCGGGCCGGGGCGGCCGGGCGGGGTGAGGAGTTTCAGCACGGCCGGCCGGCCGTCCCGGCGGGTGCGCCAGATGCCGTCGGTCACCCCGTTGAGCATGTTGTGGGTGAGCTGCCCGGCCGGCACGTCGGCGGGGACGAGGTCGATCGGCGGGCGGGACGTGGTCACGGGGCCTCCAGCGCCAGGTCACCGGCCAGTCCTTCGGCGACGCACACCAGCCAGGCGGCGACCGCCCCGACGACGTGCCGGGTCGACGTTCCGATCATCGGCGGGCTCCCCCGTCGTCAGCGGCCCGCCGCGGTGTGCCACGGCGGCGGTGTCGCGCCCGTCGACGCTAGCGGAACAACGGCCTGGCATGGGGGCGGTGGCCGGACCGGACAGCCGCCGAGGGGGTGCAGGCCGAGCGGCCGGCCGATCTGGGCGATCGGCCACCACAGCGTGGGAGGCTTGGCCTGGGGCACGACAAGTGCCCCGGCCCGCCGATCATCGCGCAGAAGCCGGACATCCTGGCCGCCGCCCGGCAGATCGCCCGTCCGTCCGGGCCCACGTCCTCACCGGGCCTCGTCGTACGGCGCGCCGCGCCCTGAGCCGGCACGGGGCAGCGGGCGGCCCGGCCCGTCGCTACGGTGCGGAGGATGGACAGTTCCCATCCGCTGGTGGCCGGCATCGTGCACCAGGCGCCCGGCTCGACCGTACGGCTGCGCCCGGTGGCCGAGGACGATCTGGCGATGTTGCGCCGGTTCGCGGTCGAACCCGGGCTGATCGGGCTCGACTGGGCCGGCTTCCGGGACGCCGCCGCGCCGGCCCGCCGCTTCGCCGAGGACGGCTATCTCGGCGAGCGGACCGGCGGCCTGATCGTGCAGGTCGAGCCGGCGGCGGACGCCCGGGCGGGTTACCTCAGCTACCTCCAGGGCCAGTACGGCGGGCGGGCGCCGTACTGGGAGATCGGCATCGTGCTGCTGCCCGAGTGGCGCGGCCGGGGCATCGGCTGGCGGGCCCAGGCGCTGCTCTGCGACTACCTGTTCAGCCACACCCCGGCGCAGCGCATCCAGGCCAGCACCCACGCCGAGAACACCGCCGAGCAGCGGTCGCTGGAGAAGGCCGGCTTCCAACTGGAGGGGGTCGTGCGGGCCTGCGAGTTCCGGGCCGGTGCCTGGCGCGACGGGTGGCTCTACAGCCGGCTGCGCGACGACCCGTCACCGCTGTGACCGTACGGCTAGGCGCCGATGCGCTGGGGTGGAACGGTCAGCCCGTAGAGCGCCATCAGTTCCGGGGTGTCGACCCGGCTGCCGTCGGCCACCGAGTCGCAGGAGATGTCGACGATCTGGTCCTTGTGCGCGAGCAGGTAGGGCCGGGCGCCCACGTCCGCGCTGGCCAGGGTGGCGATACCGGACCAGTGCCGGCGTCCGAACAGCATCGGGTAGCCGCGCAGCCCGTCGTAGGTGGCGCAGACCAGCACGTCGGGGTACGGCAGCGCGACGACCCGACGCACGGCGGTGGCGGTCAGGCCGGGCATGTCGACCGGCACCACCACGACCGCCTCGATGCCCTCGTCGTCGAGCGCGGCCAGGCCGGCCCGGATGGACGAGCCGACGCCGGTCCCCCACGCCCGGTTGATCACCACCGTGGCCCGGCTCAGGTCCGCCGTCTCGCGGACCTGGTCGGCCGCGGCGCCGAGCACGACCACGATCCGCTCGCAGCCCGCCTCGGTCATCGTGTCGATCATCCGGTTCACCAGGGGCTTCTCCCCCTGGTGCAGCAGCGCCTCGGGGCCGCCGATGCGACGCCCCCCGCCCGCGGCGATGATCATTCCTGCGATCCGGTTCAGCTGGGCCCCCTCCACCGTGGAGCGGGCCGTGGCGCGAGGGCACGGCCCGCTCCGTCGTACGGACATCGGGAGCAACGAGGAGAAGGCAGACCGGGTAGCGGGGCGAAAAGGGAAAATAGTGCAACCGTTACCGGCCCGGAGCCGCATCGCGTCGCCCGTCTCCGGCGCGGCCAACTCCTAGGTGGGCAGCCCTGCCGAGGCTGTGCGTACGGTCAGGACGGCGCCCCGGCGGCGGCGACCGCGACCGGCATCGGGTCGCGGGGCGGACGCGACAGCAGGCGCGCCAGGTCGCCGTGGGTCCGCGCGAGGAACCCGGCCGCCGTGGCGGAGTAGATCGACATGAGCATGGCCGGCTGGAACGGCAGCAGGCCCGCGCCCGTCAGGGCGGCACGCCGCCCGCCCAGCGACTCCGGGCGGTAGGGCATGCCCAACCCGGCGGCGACGCCGGCCGCGGTGAGCGCGACGGGCCCGGTCAGCTCGTACGTGCGGCCGCGATGGGCGGCCGGGTCGGCGGCCACCCGCACGGCGGCGTCGGCCAGGTCCTGTCGGGCCACCGCCGCCAGCGCTCCCGTGCCGAAGGGGGCCGTGACCGCGCCGTCGACCGGGGCGGCCAGCTGACCGAACAGCTCGGCGTAGAGGCCGTTGCGCAGGATCGTCCAGTCGAGCCGGCTCTCCCGCAGTCGACGCTCCGTCCACCGGTGCGCGAGCGCGAAGGCCAGGTGGTCGCCGTCGCCGACCAGGCTCGTGTAGACCACGTGCGCCACCCCGTGCCGCTCGGCGGCGGCGATCGCCCGGTCGTGGCGGGCGATCACGACGTCGTCCTCGCCGTAGCCGGCGGAGACCAGCACCAGCACGCGTACGCCCGTCAGGTCCGGCCCCGCCGGGTCGTCGAAGTCCACGCTGCGCCCGGCGTCGCCGAAGCGGCCGGGCGTACGGGTGCCCGCGAGCGGGGCGAGCCCTCGCTCGACCAGCCCGGCGTGGATGAGGGAGCCCAGGTGCCCGGAGGCGCCGGTGACCAGCAGCATGTGGCGAGCCTTTCGGTGGTACCGGATCGGAACTAGCCTCATCGTCGGGAACCACGGACGCGGCCACAAGGAGGCACTTCGATGTCGGCAGGGCACACGGCGGTAACCGACGCGCTGGCGCCCTGCGGCCTGCCCGAGCACCCCGACTGCGGCATCCGCGACGTGCTCGACCGCATCGGCGACAAGTGGTCGGTGCTCGCGATCGTCGAGCTCTCCTCGGGCGTCCGCCGGTTCCGGGAGCTGCAACGGGCCATCCACGGCATCTCGCAGCGGATGCTGACCCTGACCCTGCGCCGGCTGGAACGCGACGGGCTGGTGCTGCGCACCGCGTACCCGACCGTCCCGGTGACCGTCACCTACGAGCTGACCGAGCGCGGCAGGAGCCTCACGCACCTGGTCAGGCAGTTGGCCGACTGGTCGCTCGCGCACAAGGACGCCATCGCCGAGTCACGGCACACGTGGGACGCCGCGAACCCCGACTCCGGCGTCTCCTGACCCGGGACGGAGCCGTCAGGTCGCGTCGGCGTAGCAGTCGACGACGGACACGTCCAGCGGGAAGCGGACCGGGGTGTCGCCGAAGAGCAGCGCCGTGGCCTGCTCCCCGCACCGGGCGACCGCGTCGGCGACCGCGTCGGCCCGCTCCGCCGGGCAGTGCACGATCACCTCGTCGTGCTGGAAGAAGACCAGCTCGCCGCCGGTGGCGGCGAGCCGGCCACGCAGCGTCGCCAGCAGGGTCGAGGCCCACTCGGCGGCGGTGGCCTGGATGACGAAGTTGCGGGTGAACCGCCCCCGGGACCGGGCTGCCCGCGCCCGCGGCGACTGCGGATCGTCGCCGCCGTCGGGCACGTCGGCGTCGGGGTCGCCGAACCCGGCCGTGCCCGGCGGGCAGGTGCGGCCCAGCCAGGAGCGCACCAGCCCGCCGGCCTCCCCCGTGCGGGCCGCCGCCTCCACGTAGCCGAAGGCCGTCGGGTAGCTGCGCCGCAGCACCGCCAGCGCCGGCACCGCCGCCCCGCCCGTCTGCCCGTACATCGCGCCGAGCAGCGCCACCTTGGCCCGGGGCCGGTCGCCGCCGAAGGCGTCCTGGGCGAGGGCCGCGTAGAGGTCGCCGGCACCACCGGCGGCGGCGAGCCGGGCGTCGCCGGAGACCGCGGCGAGCACCCTCGGCTCCAGCTGGCCGGCGTCGGCCACCACGAACCGCCAGCCCGGATCGGCCACCACCGCCCGCCGGATCACCTTGGGGATCTGCAAAGCGCCGCCGCCCCGGGTGGCCCAGCGGCCGGAGACGACCCCGCCCGGGACGTACTCCGGCTGGAACCGGCCGTCGCGCACCCAGGCGTCGCGCCAGGCCCAGCCGTGTGCCGTCCAGATCCGGTAGAGCTCCTTGTATTCCAGGACCAGCGGCACCGCCGGGTGGTCCACCCCGCGCAGCACCCAGGCCCGGGTGTTGGGCAGCTCCACCCCGGCCCGGGCGAACGCCCGCAACAGCTCCGCCGGGGAGTCGGCGTGCAGCTGGCGTACGCCGAACGCGTCGGCGATCCGCGCGGCCAGCTCGGCCAGCCGGCGGGGCGGGCCGCCCACCGGCGACGGCTCGCCGAGCAGCTCGGCGAGGAGTCGGTCGTGCACGTCGGCCCGCCAGGGCAGCCCGGCGGCACCCATCTCCACGGCGATCAGCGCCCCGGCCGACTCGGCGGCGACCAGCAGCCGGAACCGGCCGGGATGCTCGGTGGCGGCGATCCGGGCGAGCTGGTCGGCGTACACCCGGGTCAGTGCCTCGACGCCGGGGCCCGGCGGGCCGGGCAGGGCGTCGAAGAGCGCGCCCTGCCCGTGGCCGGGCGGCGCGGCCGGCCGGGGCGGCGGGTCGGCCGGCACCGGCGCGCCGGTCAGCCGGGCCCAGGCCGCAGCGAACGATCGGGGCTCGCCCCAGCGGCCGGCGTGGCCGAGCAGCAGGGTCTCGGTCAGCTCGACGTCGTGGCAGCGCTCGACCCGCACCCCGGCGCGCAGCAGCGCCGGGTAGACGGTCGCGCCGGAGGCCCACACCCAGCGCGGCCGCTCCGCCGCCTCGCGCGCCGCGACGGCGGCGGCCAGGTCGGTGACCGGCTGCACCGGGCCGACGGGCCGCCCCGCGGCGTCGAGGGGTTGCAGCGCTCCCCCGCCCCGCTCGTCCGAGACCACCGCCACCAGCACGGATGTGATTCTGCCTCGCCCCTGCGACACTCCACCCACCAACCATCCCGGCGACGGCACGTCGGCGGGCAGGACGCCGGCGACGGAACGTCGGCGGGCGGTACGGCCGGAACGGGGCGGTGCGGCGGTGCCCGACTCGCTAGCGTTGGCCGGTGCCACCACGGATCCCCCATCCCGAGCCCGGCACCCCGGACCTCCGGGGCCCGTTGTGGTACCTGTGGTGGCTGGTCCGCTGCCAGCCGTGGCGGGTGCTGCGCGGCAGCCTGTTCGGCGCGGCCTGGATGACCGGCCTGGCGGTCCGGCCCTACCTGATCTCCCGCGCCGTGGACGACGGGCTGCGGGCCGGCGACAACCGGGCCCTGGCCCTGTGGGTGGCGGCGATCGTCGTCTCCGGCGTCGCGCTGTCCTGGCTGGGCATCATGCGGCACCGCACGATGACCTTCATCCGGGAGGACGCGAAGGCGCGCTCCGCCGCCGTGGTGCTCCGCCAGTTGTCCCGGGTCGGCGCCGTGCTGCCACGCCGGGCCGCGGCGGGCGAGGTGGCCACGGTCGGCGGCACCGACATCGACCGGGCGGCGCAGGTGATGACGGTGACCGGGCCCGGTGTCGGGGCGGTGGTCGCATACCTGGTCGTCGCCGTCGTGCTCTGGTCGATCTCGCCCCTGCTCGCGCTCTGCGTGCTGGTGGGCGTGCCGTCGGTCGTCCTGGTCGTCGCTCCCCTGCTGCGCCGGCTGGAGCGGGCGGAGTCGGTCTACCGGCAGCAGCAGGGCGAGCTGACCGCCCGGTCGGGCGACATCGTGGCCGGGCTGCGGGTGCTCGCCGGGGTGGGTGGCCGGGGCCTGTTCGCCCGCCGGTACGCGGCCCGCTCCCGCGACCTGCTCGTCGAGGGATACCGGGTGGGCGCGGTGAACAGCTGGATCGATGCGGCGACGGTGGCCGTCCCCGGGCTGTTCCTCGCGGCGGTGGTGTGGCTGTCGGCCCGGATGGCGGTCACCGGCGACATCAGCGTCGGGGAGCTGGTCGCCGTCTACGGCTACGTCGCGACCCTCGTCGTGCCGGTCTGGTTCCTGCTGGAGGGCGGCCACCAGCTGATCCGGGGCCGGGTCGCGGCCCGCCGGATCGTCGCCCTGCTCGCCGTCGAGCCGGACGGCGTCGGCGGGCCGCGCGACACGCCGGCCCGTGCCCGTGCGGCGGCGGTCCCCGGCAGCCGCCGGCCGGCCCGCCCCGCCACCCCCGTCGCGGCCCCTGCCGGTCCCGACACCCCGGTCGCGCCCTCCGGCAGGCCCGCCGGTCCTGTCCCGACTTCCGGCGGTCCCGCCGGTCCTGTCCTGGCCCCCGGTGGCTCCGCCAGCCCGGTCGCGGCTCCCGGCGGTCCCGCCGACCTGCACGACCGGTCGAGCGGGCTGACCGTCCGGGCCGGCCGCCTCACCGCGGTGGCCGCCGCCGACCCGACGGACGCCCTCGCGCTGGCCGACCGGCTCGGCCGGTACGCCGTCAGCGACGCCACCTGGGGCGGCGTGCCGCTGACCGCCGTCGAACTCGACCAGGTGCGGGCCCGCATCCTGGTCGCCGACCACGACGCCCACCTGTTCGCCGGGACGCTGCGGGAGGTGCTGCGCGGGGCCCGGCCCGACGGTGACCGGGAGCGGATCACCTCCGCCCTGCACGCCGCGTCGGCCGAGGACGTCGTCGAGGCCCTGCCGGACGGGCTCGACACCCCGCTGGACACCCGGGCCCGGTCCCTCTCCGGCGGCCAGCGGCAACGGGTCCGGTTGGCCCGGGCGTTGCTCGCCGAACCGGAGGTGCTGATCCTCGTCGAGCCGACCTCGGCGGTCGACGCGCACACCGAGGCGCGGATCGCCGAGCGGCTGCGCCGCGCGCGGGCCGGACGGACCACCGTCGTGCTCACCACCTCGCCGCTGTTGCTCGGACGGGCCGACGAGGTCGCGCACCTGGTCGCGGGGCGGGTCGCCGCCACCGGCACACACGCCGACCTGCTCGACCGGGACCCGGGCTACCGGCGGCTCGTGGCCCGTGGCGACGCCGACGCCGAGCAGGCGCTGCGGTGAGCGGGCTGCCGGTCGCCGACCGGGTCACCGTGCGCCGGGCGACCCGGGGCCTGATCGCCCGGGACCGGCGCGCCGTCGCGGTCGTGCTGGCGCTGCACTCGACCGCCACGGTCGCCGGGCTCGCTCCGCCGTGGCTGCTCGGCGCCATCGTCGACCGGGTGTCCGCGGGGGCCGGCGTCGCCACCGTCGACCGGTTCGCCCTGGCGATCGGCGGGGCCGTGCTGGCCCAGGCGCTGCTGTCGCGCTACGCGCGGTACGCGGGCCACCGCTTCGGCGAGCGGGCCGTGGCCCGGCTGCGCGAGGAGTTCGTCGAGCGGACGCTGAACCTGCCCGTCGGCGTCGTCGAGCGCGCCGGCGCCGGGGACCTGGCGACCCGCAGCTCGGTCGACGTGGCGACGGTCGGCACCACCGTCCGGGACGTGGTGCCCACCATCGTCATCGCCTCGGTGCAGCTGGCGCTGCTGTTCGGGGCGGTCTTCCTGCTGCACCCGCTGCTCGGGCTGGCCGCGCTCGCCGGGCTGCCGACGATCGCGCTGGTGACCCGGTGGTACCTGCGGCGCGCCAGCCCGGCGTACCTGGCCGAGGGGGCGGCCGCCGCCGAGCTGACCGAGACGCTGACGAGCACCGCCGAGGGTGCCCGTACGGTCGAGGCGCTCCGCCTCGCCGACGAACGGATCGGACACGGCACCGCGCGGATAGCCCGGGTCTGGGCCGCCCGGCGGGCGACCCTGGCGCTGCGTACGGTGTTCTTCACCGTGGTGGAGGCCAGCTACCCGCTGCCCGTGGCCGTGCTGCTGCTGGTCGGTGGGCTCCTGCTCACGCGGGGCGAGGTCTCCCTCGGCGCGGTGGTCGCCGCCACGCTCTACCTTCAGCAGGCGATCGAGCCGCTGGACCGGATCCTCCAGTGGACGGAGCAGGCGCAGCGCGGCTTCGCCTCGTTCGCCCGGGTGCTCGGCGTCGGCCAGGTGCCGCCGGAGCCGCCCGGCCGGGCCGCCGCGCCGGTGGACGAGCGGCTGGTCGTCCGGGGAGCCCGGTTCGCGTACGGCGGCGGACCCGACGTGCTGCACGGCATCGACCTCGAGGTGCGGCCCGGCGAGCGGTTGGCGCTCGTCGGGCCGTCGGGGGCCGGCAAGTCCACCCTGGCGCGGCTGCTCGCCGGGATCGACGCGCCCCGGGAGGGGGTCGTCAGCGTCGGCGGCTGCCCGGTCACCGACCTGGACCCGGCCGAGCGTCGGCGGCGCATCGCCCTGGTCACCCAGGAACACCACGTGTTCATCGGCTCGCTACGCGACAACCTCGCGTTCGCCGCCCCGGACGCCTCCGACGACCGGATGCGCGCGGCGCTGGCCACGGTCGGCGCCGACTGGCACGCCCGCCTGCCCGAGGGGCTCGACACCCTGCTCGGCGACGGGGCGCACCAGCTCGGCGCCGCCGAGGCCCAGCAGCTCGCGCTGGCCCGGCTGGTGCTGGCCGACCCGCACACGCTGATCCTCGACGAGGCGACCGCCGCTCTCGACCCGACGACCGCCCGGCGCACCGAGCGGGCCCTGGCCGCCCTGCTCACCGGGCGGACCGTCATCGCGATCGCGCACCGCCTCAACACCGCTCACGACGCCGACCGGGTGGCCGTGCTGGAGGGGGGCCGGATCACCGAGCTCGGCAGTCACGACGAGCTGGTCCGGGCCGACGGCCCGTACGCCGCCCTGTGGCGCTCCTGGCACCCCTGATCCGCCCGGGTCTACTTCACCGCGCCGGAGGTGAGACCCGACTGGATCTGCCGCTGGAAGATCGCGTACACGACGATCATCGGGAGGATGGCGATGGTGAGGGCGGCGAAGAGGCCGGACCAGTCGGCCTCGTAGCCGGCGTTGACCGAGATGTCGGCGATGCCCTGGGTGAGCACCCACTTGTCCTTGGCGTTGGAGAGCAGCACCAGCGGTAGCTGGTACTGCCCCCACTGGCCGATGATGTTGAAGATCCCGACGCTGATCAGGCCGGGCTTCGCCATCGGGAGCATCACCTGGAAGAACAGCCGGGTGTGCGAGCAGCCGTCGATCATCCCGGCCTCGGCCACCGAGGATGGCAGCGTCTTGAAGAACGCGGCCAGGAAGAACACCGTGAACGGCAGCGAGTAGGCGATGTAGACCAGCACCACCCCGGTGTGGGTGTCCAGCAGCCCCAGGTTGCGCACGACGAAGAAGAGCGGCACGAGGGCGAGGAACACCGGGAACGCGAGCCCCGAGACGAACAGGTAGTAGATCGCCCGGTTGCCCCAGAACTTGTAGCGCGCCAGCACGTACGCGGCCATCGAGCCGAAGAGCATCGTGCCGAAGGTGCTGCACGCCACCACGATCACGCTGTTGATGAAGTAGCGCCCGACGTTCGCCTTGTTCCAGGCCCGGGCGTAGTTCTCGAAGCGCAGCTCGGCCGGCAGGGTCCACGGGCTGCTGAAGATCTCCGTGGTGTTCTTGAAGGAGGCGAGGAAGGTCCAGAGGATCGGCACGATCACGATGACCGCCCACACGGCGAGCGCCACGTGCCCGAGGTTGGCGAAGAGCCGTACCTCCGAGCGCCTGCCTCTGCCTCGGCGCCCGCCCGCGGCGCCCGGCTTGACGTTCTTCGGCGGTAGTGCCGCCGGTGTCGGCGGCAGCGTCGTCTGCGGGTTCATCAGTACTCCACGCTTTCCCGCTTGGTCAGCCGCAGCGTCAGCGCCGCGAACGTGAGGGTGAGGAAGAACAGCGCCACGCCCATGGCGGAGGCATAGCCGTACTTCGAGTAGACGAAGGCGTTGCGGTAGATCTCCATGGCCAGGACGGTGGTGGCGCCGTCCGGGCCGCCGCCGTCCACCGAGAGCACCGAGACGATGGCGAACGCGTCGAAGGCGGCGATGCCCAGGTAGACCCAGGCCACCTGGAGGGTGTCCCAGAGCAGCGGCAGGGTGACCCGGAAGAAGAGCGTCACCCGGCTCGCCCCGTCCATCTCGGCGGCCTCGTAGATCTCGCCGGGAATGGAGGCCATGCCCGCCGAGAAGAGCACCACGTAGAAGCCGACCGCCTGCCAGACCAGCACGGCGATGATCGACCAGAGCGCCAGGTTCGGCCGGACCAGGAAGAGCACCGGGTCGAAGCCGAGCTTCATCAGCACGCCGTTGATCAGGCCGGACTCGTTGGGCCGGTAGACCGTCTGGAACAGCACCGCGATGATGGCCACCGCCAGGACCTGGGGGAAGAAGAACACCACCCGGTAGAACTTCGACCCCCAGACCCCCTGGCGTTGCCCGCCGCTGCTCTTTCCGCCCACGTTGAGCAGGAAGGAGAAGAACAGCGCGATGGCGATGGTGATCAGCGGCAGGGCAAGCAGCAGTACGCCGTGGTGCTGGACGGCCTTCCAGAAGTTGACGTCGTCGAACAACCTCCGGTAGTTGTCGAAGCCCACCCACTGCGGGGCGGAGAGCCCCCGCCAGTTGGTCATCGAGATCTGGAACGCCTGCGCGTACGGCGCGATGACGAAGACGACGTACAGCGTGACGGGAACGAAGAGGAACCCGATCACGAACGGATACTTGCCGTGCCGCATGACCCCCACGCCCCGATCAGCGCTTGAACTTGGTGATGGAACTGTCCTTCTTGATCGCGTCGGCACGCTTCTGGATGCGCTCCACGAAGGCGTCCGCCTTGATCCGGCCGAACATCAGCTCGTTGGTGGCCGTGCGGACCTCCGTGTCGAGCTCCTTGTACCAGCCGTCGAAGTAGATGTTGAACACGTCCTGGCCGGCGGCCTTGAGCGCGGCCTGCGAGCTGGCCACGCCGGGCGGGAAGGCGAAGCCCTCCGAGCCGGCGGTGACCACGGTCGGGGCCTTGACCACCTCGGTGAAGCCCTTCGCGCCGGCCACCGAGAGCATCTGGCGCATGTACTCCAGGCCGCCCTTGGGGTTCTTGCTCTTGGCCGAGACGAAGTAGCCCTCACCGGCGGTCGCCCGCAGCGCCGTCGCCGGCAGCTTGTCCGAGGCGGACAGGCTCGGCACCGGCATCAGCTGGTACTCGAAGCCGGACGGGGTGTCCTTCTTCTGCTCGCCCTCCAGCCAGTCGCCGCTGGGGTAGAACGCCAGCTTGTACTGGTTCTGCCGCAGCTGCACGTCGGTGTGCTTGAGCCCCTCGAAGCTCTTGTCGACGTACTTGGCGCCGATCTCGGCCCACGCCGCGGCGGCCTGCTTGACCGCGTCCTGCTGCCAGGCGCCGTCCTCCAGGTTGTCGATGTTCTTCAGCACGTCCGTGCCGCCGATCTTCGCCGCGTGGGTGAGGATCACGTTCCACTGGTAGTACGCGGCGTTCGCCCCGGCGTAGCCGTACGGGGTGATGCCCTTGGCCTTGATCTTGTCGAGCAGGGCGGTGAACTCGGACCAGTCCTTCGCCGGCGCCCAGCCGTTGTCCTTGAACAGCTTGCCCGAGTACCAGATGCCGAAGACGGTGGAGACGTAATACAGGACGTACGGCTTGCCGTTGAAGGAGCCGACGTCGACGGTGCCCGGCACCACGGTGTCGCGGACCTTCTTGTTCGGGTCGTCGACCGACGGGGCGTCCCAGAGCTCGGTGAGGTCCTGGAGCTGACCGTCGGCAACCAGGGCGCCGAAGTCCATCAGCTTCTCGCCGGAGTTGTTGACGAACTCCGGCGGGTTGCCCGAGGCGAACCGCGGCTGGAGGACGGTGGAGACGGCCTGGGTCGACTGGTGCTTGACCTCGGCCTTCGGGAACGCCTTCTTGTACAGCGGCTGGTGCACGTCGGTGGCGTACTTCTCGCCGTAGCCACCGTTGAAGATGACCACCTCGATCGGGACGTCCTCGGGGACACCGAGCGGGTTGGTGGCGCTCTTGGTGCCGCCGGCGGCCTGCTCGTTCTTCTCGTCGCCGCCGCTGGTCGCGCAGGCGCTCAGCAGGCCGGCGGCCGGGGTGGCGAGCAGGCCCACCGCAGCGGCCCGGCGCAGCACGGTCCGGCGGCTCAGGTCGGCCGGGTTGTCGGGGGTAATCGACATCGTCGTCTCTCCTTGTGTGTTCGGGTCAGGCGGTCCGCCGGAGGCGCCCGGCATACCGCGACTCGAGGGCGTGGTTGTGCTCGTCCCCGCCGGGGACGTTGGCGGAGAGGTAGATAGGGGGTACCTCCCCGGCCTGGTGGAACCGTCGTACGACCTCCGCGGTCAGCAGCTGCGCCAGCAGCGCCGCGGTGACCGAGGAGACCGCACAGACCGCGCCGCCGCCCTCGAGCGGCAGCAGTGCGTCGCCGTACGGCGCGCCGTTGTCCAGCACGACGTCGGCGAGGTCGGCGAGGCGCCGGCCGGACGGGTGCCGCGGGGCGACCCGTGCGGTGTGCGCGACCGAGGTGACCGCGATCAGCGGGTGGCCGCGTCCGGTGACCAGCGTCGCCAGCTCGACCACCGAGCCGTTGATGCCGGACTGCGACGCCACCACGAACACGTCCTGCGGCTGCGGGGCAGCCAGCTCGTAGAGCTGGTGGGCGACCGCGGGGTCGCGCTCCAGCTTCGGGTCGGCGAGCACGTCGCGCGGGGCGTCGCCGTGCAGCACCAGGTCGTGCAGGGAGAGCCGGTTGGTGGGCACCAGCCCGCCGGCCCGGGCGACCAGTTCCGCGGCGAACGCCTCGGAGTGGCCGGCGCCGAACGCCTGGAGCACCCCGCCGGCGCGCAGGCTGGTGGCGATCAGGTCGGCGGCGGCGCCGACCGCGTCGGCGCTGGCGTCGACGAGGCGGTCGAGCACCGGGCGGACGGCGTCCGCGTACCCCTGGGCGCTGATCATGCGGTGGCCCCCTTCGCGGCCTTGTGCCCGTCGACGGCCTGGGCGGTACGCCGGAAGGCCGCGTGGGCGCGGTCGTGGGTGCGCTGGGCGACGGCGATGTAGAGCAGGTCGAGCACGACCAGCTGCGGGTGCCGGGCGGAGAGCGCGTCGGGGCGGAAGGTGGTGGCCTGGCTGGCGGTGAGCAGCACGATGTCGGCCAGCTCGGCCAACGGCGAGCGCGGGAACCCGGTCAGCGCCACGGTGGTCGCGCCCCGGCTGCCCGCCTCGGCGAGCATCTCGATGGTCTCCCGGGTCTGGCCGGTGTGCGAGATGCCGAGCGCCACGTCGCCCTGGCGCAGCAGGGCCGCGCTGGCGAGGCCCTCGTGCACGTCGTTCCAGGCCCAGGCCGCCACCCCGATGCGGTGCAGGCTGAACTGCATCTCCTCGCCGACCAGGGCGCTGCCGCTGGCCCCGAAGATGTTCACCCTGGACGCCCCGGCGATGGCGACGGCGGCCCGTTCCACCTCGGCGAGGTCGAGCAGCGCGGCGGTGTCGTGCATGGCGCGGGTGTCGGCGGCCATGATCTGGTCGAGGACCCGGGAGAGGGGGTCGCCCGGCTGGATCTCGCGGCCGATGTCGACGGTCCAGCCGGCCGAGCGGGCCCGGCCGGTCTCGGCGGCGATGCCCAGTCGCAGGTCGGCGTAGCCGTCGAAGCCCATCGCCCGGCAGAAGCGGGTGATCGTCGCCGGGGAGGTGCCGCTGCGCTCGGCGAGTTCCACGATGGTCGCCCGCGCGGCGGCCTCCGGGTCGCTGAGCACGTGCTCGGCGACGCGGCGCAGTGCCCCCGTCAGCTCGCCCGCGCCGGCCCGCACCCGGGCCAGCACGCCGCCCCCGCCGACCCCGAGCGTCCCCCGCCGGTCGACCGCGCCGGCGTCGACCACCGCGGTCCCCGCGGAGGTGTCCACCTCGTGATCAACCATGGGGCACCTTTCGGAAAAGAGTGTTAACTGTTAGTGGTAAAAGTTCTTACTGAAAGCCCCTCCGTGTCAAGGCCATGGGCGAAGTTTTCAAACTGTTACCTGCCGCACAGCCCCGGATCCTGCCCGCCCCTTGCCCCCCGCCGCCGGGCCGACCAGCATGAACGCGGCGTCGATCGAGAGGTGGGTGCGGATGTCCGGCAGCGTCGTGGTCGGTCTCGACGTCGGGGGTACGTCCACGCGAGCGACCGCCCTGACCCTCGACGGGCGGCGGCTGGGCAGCGGCCGGGCGGGCGGCGGGAACCCCACCAGCCACGGTGCCGAGCGGGCGGCGGGCGAACTCCTGGCCGCCCTGCGGGAGGCGCTAGCCGGCGTCGATCCCGCCCGGGTGCGGGGCGGCACGATCGGGCTGGCCGGGGCGGGCCGGCTGCTCGCCGATCCGGCGGGCCGCGAAGCCTTCGACCGGGCCTGGCACGACGCCGGCCTACGCTGCCCGTACGCCGTGCACGGCGACGCGCTGGTCGCGTACGCCTCGGGCACCGCGAGCCCGGACGGCACGGTGCTGATCGCCGGCACCGGGGCGATCGCCGCCGGGGTCCGGGAGCTGCGGCTGGACCGGGTGGCCGACGGTCACGGCTGGCTGCTCGGCGACGCGGGCTCGGGCTTCTGGCTGGGCCGGGAGGCGGTCCGCCGGCTGCTGGCCGACCTCGACCGGGGGCAGGCACCGGGCCGGCTGGCGACCGGGGTGCTCACCGAACTGCTCGGCTCCGCCGAGGTGGCGGCCCGTCCCCGGGACACCGTCGACGCCCTGGTCCAGACGGTGACCCGGCGGCCCCCCGTGGAGCTGGCCCGGCTCGCGCCCCTCGTGGTCGCCGCCGCCGTCGACGGCGAGCCGGTCGCCCGTGGCCTCATCGACGAGGCCGCCGCGCACCTGGCGGAGAGCGCGGCGCGGATCCGCCCGGCCGGCGACGCCTCCCCGATCGTGCTCGGCGGCGGCCTGCTGACCGGCGACACCCCGCTCGCCTCGGCGGTGCGGGCCCAGGTCGGGCGGCGGTGGCCGGACGCGCCGCTGCAATCGGCCGGCGACGGCGCGGCCGCCGCGGCGTGGCTCGCGGCGCTCGACCTGCCCGAGGTGACCGACCCGGTCGCCCTGCACGCGCTGCTGGTACCCCCGCCCCGCTGAACCGAGCGACCGGCTCCGGGCCCGTGCGCGCGGGCGCGTCCTGCGGCGACTGCGGGACATGCCGAGCGAGTCCAGCGCGCCAGCCGAGCGCAAACCGGACAGTCGACTCGGATCGCTTCCGCCTCCCCGGCTTCGGGCTTTCAGGCGCTGTCGAGCTGCCCCGTCTATGGGACCGGCGTCGGAGCATGGGCATTCGCGCAGAAGCTCCATGCCGCGTGCCTCCGGTCGTATACCCCCGGGCCGCACGCCCGGACCGGCGTCGCTGACGTGCTGCTCGGGAGCCGACGCTTGGGCGTGGGACGCCGGATGGAACACGCGGACGAAGCTCGGCCAGGGTGCCGGACGGACGCCGGGCCGGTGGGTGCCGGTCCGACAGATGGGGCAGCTCGACAGCGTCCGCCGAACACCACCGGCAGCACCGCTCCACCGGGCCGGCGGTCCGTCAGCCCGGCGGGAGGCGGTGATCAGGATCGGTCTCGACGGGCTGGCCGAGACCGGCGGACCACACGATCAGGCGGGAATCACTTGAGCTGGCCGGCGGTCAGGCCCGACTGGATCTGCCGCTGGAAGATGACGTACACGATCAGCACCGGCAGCGTGGCGATGGTCAGGCCGGCGAAGAGACCGCTGTAGTCACCCTCGTAGCCCTGGCTGACCGCCAGTGCGGCGAGCCCCTGCGCGAGCACCCACTTGGAATCGTCGCCCTGCATCAGCACCTGGGGCAGGATGAACTGGTTCCAGTGGCTGAGGAAGTTGAAGATCGCGATGCTGATCAGTCCCGGTCGGGCCATCGGCAACATCACCCGGAAGAAGAGCCGGAAGTGACCGCACCCGTCCATGAGCGCCGCCTCCGCGACCGCGGTCGGCAGGGTCCGGAAGAAGGCGGTGAGGAAGAAGACGGTGAACGGCAACGAGTAGGCGGCGTACACCAGCACCAGCCCGGTCCAGGTGCCGAAGAGACCGGCGTTGCGCACCACGAAGAACAGCGGCACGAGAGCCAGGAAGACGGGGAACATCATCCCGCCGACGAACAGGTAGTAGAGGAACTGCCGGCCCCGGAACTCGTAACGGGCGAAGACGTACGCCGCGGTGGCGCCCATCAGCATGGTCAGGGTGAGCGATCCGGTCACCACGATCGCGCTGTTCAGGAAGTACTGGCCGATGTGCGCCTCGGTCCAGGCCCGCGCCCAGTTCTCGAACCGCAGCGCGCCGGGCAGCCCCCACGGGTCGGAGAGGATCTCCCCGTCGCTCTTGAACGAGCTGAGGAACATCCAGAGCAGCGGCAGCGCGGTCACCGCGCCCCAGAGCAGCAGGAACCAGTGCGAGAAGATGTTGGCGACGCCGAGATCGCGGCGGAGCTTGCGGTCCTGCGGCGCCGGTCGGTCCGCCACGGCCGTGCCGTCGGACGCGGTCCTGTCGAGAGTTGTCACGAGTACTCGATCCGATCACGCCGGGCGGCCCGCAGCGCCAGCACTGCCACCGAGAGGGTCAGGAACAGGAGCACCACGCCGATCGCCGAGGCATAACCGAACTTGCTCTCGCTACCGAACGCGGTTTCGTACATCCGCAGACCGATGACGTCGGAGGAGAAGTTGGGGCCGCCGTTGGTCATCTGCTGGATCAGGATGAACCCGTCCAGGGCCGCGATCGCGAGGTAGATCCAGGCAACCTGCACGGTGTCCCAGAGCAGCGGAATGGTGATCTTGCGCAGGGTGGTCCACCGCGATGCGCCGTCGAGCATCACCGCCTCGTAGATGTCGCGCGGAATCGCCGACATCGCCGCGCCGAAGAGCACCACGTAGAAGCCGACGTTGCTCCAGATCATCACCGCCATCGCGCACCAGAAGGCGAACCGGGGATCACCGAGCCAGGCCGGCGTGGGCAGCCCGACGGCGCCGAGGGCACCATTGAGCAGGCCGCTGTTGGGGTGGTAGACCTCCTTCCACAGCAGGGCGATGATCACCACGGAGAGCACCTGCGGGAAGAAGTAGACCATCCGGTACACCGACGTGCCGCGTACGCCGGTCACCCCCGCCCGGCCCTTGCGACCACCCATGCTGAGCATCGTGGCGAAGAAGAGGCCGAGCACGATGGTCACCACCGGCACCACCAGGAGCAACCACGCGTTGTTCTTCAGGGCACTCCACACCCGACCGTCGTCCAGCAGCCGCTCGAAGTTGGCCAGGCCGACGGAGTTGGCCTCCGGCGAGTAGCCGAGCCAGTCGGTGGTCGAGATCTGGAAGGCCTGCAGGTACGGCGAGAGCACGAAGATGCCGTAGAGCAGCAGCGGCGGCACCAGGAACGTGACGATCAGCGGGTACTTGCCATGTTTCACGAAAAGGACCTACTCCCACAGCGGTGGGCCGGTGGGGGCGGTCCTGACCCGTCCCCACCGGCCGGATGTCATGCGGCCCGCTTGTACTTCTTGATCGAGCTGTCCTGGGCGATCGAGTCGGCGCCCTTCTGGCACATGTCGAGGAACTCGGCCGGGCCGATCCGACCGCTGAAGAACTCGCCGCACGCGGCGTCGACGAGCTCGCGCTCCAGCTTCCGGTAGAAGTTGTTGTAGACCCAGTTGAAGCCGTTGCTGCCGGATGCCTCCAGCGCCTTGCTCACGGTGCTGAGGCCGAACGGCAGCTCGACGCCCTCGGTGGACCCGGCCACCACGGTCAGGCTGGAGACCTTCTTGGTGAAGTCCTGGGCGCCCTTCTTCGAGAGCATGATCCGGAAGTACTCCAGGCCGCCGGCGAGGTTCTTCGCCTTGGCCGGGAGCATGAACGGCTCTCCGGCGGTGCCGCGGATCGCCTCGAACGGCAGCTTGTCGCCGCTGCCCAGGCTGGGCGTCGGCTGGATCGTCATGTTGAAGCCCTCGGGCGTGACCTTCTTCTGCTCGCTCTCCAGCCAGGAGCCGCAGGAGATGAAGGCGGCCTTGCCCTGGCACCACGCGGTCTGCGACTGCACGTGGTCGAGGCCCGGCGAACCGGCAAGGATGTAGCCGTCCTTGACGATCTGGTGCCACGCGTCCGCCGCAGCCTTCATCGCGTCGGACTTCCAGGCGTTGGGCTCCAGGTTGTCGATCGCCGTGGCGACGGACGGCCCGCCGAACTTGATGGCCGTGGCGATCACCGGCCAGCTCATGTAGCGGGGGTGCTTGCCCGCGTACGTCCACGGGGCGATGCCGGCCGCCTTGATCTTCTTGCACAGCGCGATGTGCTCGTCCCAGGTCTTGGCGTACTGCCAGCCCCGGTCGGCGAAGAGCTTCGTGGAGTGCCAGATGCCGTAGGCGGTGTAGGTGTAGTTCAGCACCATGAACTTGCCGTCGTACGAGCCGACCTCGACGGCGCCCGGCAGCAGCGTGTCCTTGACCGTCTTGCCGGGGACGTCGAGGCTCGGGGCGGCGAGCAGCTCACCCAGGTCGGCGATGGCGTTCTGGGAGACCAGACTGTTGAAGTCGATCTGGTCCTTGCCGGAGTTGTTGACCACGTCCGGCGGGGTGCCGTCGACGAAGCGCGGCTGGAGGGTCTTCGCGATCTCCTGCGTCGCCGAGTGGTTGATCTTCGCCTTCGGGTACTTCTCGGTGTACATGGCCTCGTGGGCCTTCGCGTACTCCTCGCCGAAGCCGCCGTTGAAGATCACCACCTCGAGGGGCGCGTCCTCCTTGACACCGAGCGGGTTCTGCTCGCTCTTGGTGCCCTTGTAGGTGCCGGCGTCGCCCTTGTCGTCGCCTCCACCACCCGTGGCGCAGCCGGTCAGCAGGCCGGCGGCGGGGGTGGCCAGGAGGCCGGCGGCGGCGGTGCGCCGCAGGATGTCACGCCTGTTCATGGTCTCTCCTCGGATCGGTCCGGGCGGTCGCCGGATGGGGGATGACGACCGCCGCACGAGGCGCAGGGGGAATTTGTCTTCAGTTCGCAGAATGTTGCTGAAGAATTTCTACGGCAGGAGGGCGCGGACTTCAACCCCCGGGGACCGAACCGTTATCAGCAGCGGCCAGTCCACGCCTGACGTACCCTCGGGGCCATGCGCCGCCTGCGGCAACTCGCCGCGCGCACCCCCGCTGGTCGGCAACGATACGTCGACCTGCTCCGGGCGCTCGCGATCGGCATGGTCGTTCTCGGCCACTGGGCGGTCGCCGCGATCGGCGAGGACGCCGCCGGCCGGCCGACGGGACGCTCGGCGCTGCCCGACCTGCCGTGGGCGTACCCGCTCACCTGGGTCGCCCAGGTCATGCCGGTCTTCTTCCTGGTCGGCGGGTACGCCAACGCCGCCTCGCTGGCCGCCCGCCGGGCCGCCGGCGTCGACGCCACCGCGTGGCTGCTGGACCGGGGCGCCCGGCTGCTGCGCCCGACGACCGCGCTGCTGCTGGTGATCGCCGGCGGCGCCGCGCTCGCGTCCCTCGTCGGCGTCGGGGCGACGCTGGTGCGTACGGTCGCCTGGTTCGCCACGATCCCGCTCTGGTTTCTCGCCGCCTACCTGATCGTGGTGCCGCTGACCCCGGCGATGCTCGCCCTGCACCGGCGCCTCGGCCTGTTCGTGCCGGCGGCGCTGGCCGCGCTGGTCGTCGCCGGCGACGTGGGGCGGGCGCTGGGCCCGGCGGAGCTGGCGCTGCCGAACTACGTCCTCGGCTGGCTGGCCGTGCACCAGCTCGGCATCGCCTGGCGCGACGCCGACGCCGGGCGTCACGACACCCACCCGGACGCGGCGGGCGGGCATCCGCCGCGCCCCGCGTCCGCGCGCGACCGGCCACGCGAACGTCGGCTCCCGCTGTCGCGGCGCGCGGGCGCGGCGGCGCTGCTGGGCGGCCTGGCCGCGACGGTGCTACTGACCACCGTCGGACCGTACCCGGTGAGCATGCTCAACGTCCCGGGCGAGCGGCTGGACAACGCCGCCCCGCCCAGCCTGGCCCTGCTGACGCTGACCACCGCCCAGTTCGGGCTGATCCTGCTGCTGCGCGACCCGGCGGAGCGCTGGCTGCGCCGGCCCCGCCCGTGGCAGGCGGTGATCGCGGTGAACGCCGTCGTGCTCACCGTCTTCCTCTGGCACCTCACCGCCGCGATCCTGCTGGTCGGCGCGCTGGACGCGGCCGGGAGGCTGCCGACCCCGCCCGCGGGGTCGGCAGCCTGGCTGGCCTGGCGGGTGCCGTGGGTGCTGATGCTGACCGTGGTGCTGGCCGCCCTGGTCGCCGTCTTCGGCCCCGTCGAGGCCCGCACCGGCCGCGCCGGCCACACCGGGCAGGGTCGGCCGGCCGGCGGCGGGGCCGCGTCGGGCCGCGCGCCCGCCGGCGGCGGGTGGCGGGCCACCGTGCGCAGCGCGCTCACCGCCGCCGGTTTCGCCGCCGTGGTGTACGCCCTGGTGGTCAACGCCCAGACGCCGAGGGCGGCGCCCGAGCCGCTGGGGCTGCCGGCGGCGGCGCTGGTGGCGTACCTGGCCGGGGCCGGCACCCTGCGCCTGCTCAGGTCTGGGTGGGGAAGCCGAGGTTGACCCCGCCGTGCCGGGGGTCCAACCAGCGGCTGGTGACCACCTTGCCCCGGGTGAAGAAGCGCACCCCGTCCTCGCCGTGCGCGTGCAGGTCGCCGAAGAGCGAGGCCTTCCAGCCGCCGAAGGAGTAGTACGCCATCGGCACCGGGATCGGCACGTTGACGCCGATCATGCCCACCTCCACCTCGTGCTGGTAGCGCCGGGCCGCGCCTCCGTCGTTGGTGAAGATCGCCGTGCCGTTGCCGTACGGGTTGGCGTTGACCAGCTCCACCGCCTCGTCGTACGAGCCGACCCGCAGCACGCCGAGCACCGGGCCGAAGATCTCGTCGGTGTAGATCGACATGTCCGGGGTGACGCGGTCGAACAGCGTCGGGCCCAGCCAGAACCCGTTCGCGTCCCCGTCCGGCTCGACGTTCCGGCCGTCCACCACCGGCACCGCGCCGGCGGCCACCCCCGCCTCGACGTACGCGCGCACCCGGGCGGCGTGCGCGGCGGTGACCAGCGGGCCCATGTCGCAGCCGCGTCGGCCGTCGCCGGTGCGCAGCCGGCCCATCCGCTCGGCGATCCGGGCGACCAGGGCGTCGGCGACCGGCTCCACGGCGACCAGGGCCGAGATCGCCATGCACCGCTCCCCCGCCGAGCCGAACCCCGCGTTGACCGCCGCGTCGGCCGCCAGGTCCAGGTCGGCGTCGGGGAGCACCACCATGTGGTTCTTCGCCCCGCCCAACGCCTGCACCCGCTTGCCGGCGGCGGTGCCGCGCTGGTGGACCTGCCGGGCGACCGGGGTCGAGCCGACGAACGACACCGCCTTCACGCCCGGGTGGTCCAGCAGCGCGTCCACGGCCTCGGCGTCGCCGTTGACGACGTTGAGCACCCCGTCGGGCAGGCCCGCCTCGGCGAACCACTCGGCCAGCAGCAGCGCCGCGCTCGGGTCCTTCTCGCTCGGCTTGAGCACCACCGCGTTGCCGCAGGCCACCGCGATCGGCAGGAACCACAGCGGCACCATCGCCGGGAAGTTGAACGGGGAGATCACCGCGACGACGCCGAGCGGCTGCCGCAGGCTGTACGAGTCGACCTCGGTGGAGACGTTCTCGCTGAACCCGCCGCGCAGCGCGGAGGGGATGCCGCAGGCGTACTCGATGATCTCCAGGCCGCGCTGCACCTCGCCGGCGGCGTCGGCGAGCACCTTGCCGTGCTCGGCGGTGATCACCCCGGCAAGCCGGTCCCGCCGCGCGTGCACCAGCTCCCGGAAGGCGAACAGCACGGCCGTCCGCCTCGCCAGGGACGCGTCCCGCCAGGACCGGACCGCGCGCCCGGCGGCCTCCACCACGACCGCGACGTCCGCCGCCGAGGCCAGCTCCACCCGGGCCGTACGCCGACCGGTCGCCGGGTCGAAGACGTCCCCGTGCCGCCCGGACGAGCCGCTGAACGGCTTGCCGTCGACGAAGTGGCCGATCACGTCCACGCCCTGCTCCGCCGCGCTCACGCCGCCACCTCCGCCGCCACGCAGGAGCGGATCGCGTCAACCAGGATGGCCAGGCCCTCGCGGGCCTCGTCCTCGGTCAGCGTCAGGGGCGGGCCCATCCGCAGCACGTTGCCGTACAGGCCGCCCTTGCCGGTGAGCAGCCCACCGGCCCGGCACGCCTCGAAGACCCGACCGGTCAGCGCCGGGTCCGGCTCGGCGGTGCCCGGCCGGACGAACTCGACGCCGAGCATCAGCCCCTTGCCGCGTACCTCCGCGACGCCGTCGAGACCGCCCACGGCGGCGCGCAGCCCGTCGGCGAGGATCGCGCCGGTGCGGGCCGCGTTGGCCTGGAGGTCGTGGTCGAGCAGATAGTCGAGCACGGCGTTGCCGGCCGCCGTCGAGACCGGGTTGCCGCCGAAGGTGGAGAAGCTGATGCCCGGCACCGACTCCAGCACGTCCGCGCGGCCGACCACGCCGGCCAGGGCGAAGCCGTTGCCGATGCCCTTGGCGAAGGTGAGCAGGTCCGGGGTCACGCCGTGCGCCTGGTAGCCCCAGAAGTGCTCCCCGGTGCGCCCCCAGCCGGTCTGCACCTCGTCGCAGACGAACAGGATGCCGTGGGAGTCGAGGACCTTCTTCAAGGCCGCGAAGAGCCCGTCCGGCGGGTGCACGAAGCCGCCCACGCCCTGGATCGGCTCGGCGATCAGGCAGGCCACGTCGCCGGCGGTCTGGGTGGCGAGCACCTCGTGCAGGTCCTCCACGGCCGCCTCGACCCGCTCGGCCTCGCCGAGGCGGGCCAGCAGGCCGCGCAGCCGCTCGCCGGAGTGCAGCCAGGCCACCTGGAGCGGGTTGAGGGCGCTGGCCGACCAGCCCCGGTTGCCGGTCACGCCCATCGCCGCGTACGACCGGCCGTGGTAGCTGTTGCGCACGGCGAGGATCTGGTGCGAGCGGCGGTGGTTGGTGGCGACCAGCAGCGCCGCCTCGTTCGCCTCGGTGCCGGAGTTGGTGAAGAAGACCCGCGCGTCGGGGATGCCGGAGAGCCGGGCGACCTTCTCGGCCAGCTCGACCTGCTGCCGGATCAGGTAGAGGGTGGAGCTGTGCACGATGCCGGTGCGCAGCTGCCGCTCGACGGCCTCCCGGATCTCCGGGACGTCGTAGCCGATCATGTTGGTCAGCACGCCACCGAAGAAGTCGAGGTAGCTGCGGCCCCGGGCGTCGGTGACCCGGCGGCCGGAGCCGGAGACCAGCTCGATCGGCTCGTCGTAGTAGAGCGGCATCCAGGACGGGAGCACGGCCCGGTGCCGGGCCAGCAGATCGTCGGTGGTCATCGTCGCACCCTCTCAGCGGCGTTCGCGGTAACCGCACGCTGCCACCAGCCGGCGGCGGGGACAAGGGTCGGTGGGTGGAGCGCGCACCGGGGCCGCCCCACACCGTCGCCCGGCCCGGGCCCGATCGTTCGTCGCCGGCCCGGTCGCGCGCCGCCCGGGCACCCTGCCGCCGGTACGATCCGGCGGTGCGGACCGGTGAGGAAGCGCCGCGTGGGGCGTCGGCGCTGCCGGCCGGCGCGGCGGGCACGAGCGTCGAGGCGATCGCCGCCGGCGTACGGGCCTGGGTGGGCTCGGGGCCGCTGCGCGACCTCGTCGGGCACTTCGGCGGCACGTGGCCGGACGGGGACGTGGCGGGCGTGCTGGCCGGCCTCGACGACTTCTCCGCCCGGCACTGGGACTTCCGGGGTGGCCGGGAGCGGCCGGACGCCCGGGAACCGGCCGTCGACGCGGCCACCGCGCGGCTGGTGCTCGCCACCGCCGCCGCGCTCGGCATGGTGCGTCCGGCGGCGCCGGCCCGCTCGCGGTACGCCCACCTGGTCGTGCTCGGCGGGTTGGCGCACGCCTGCCAGCGGCGGGTCGCGTACGCGGCGCACCTGCTGCGCGGCGGCACCCGGGTCGGCGGCGAGGTGGCGGTGCTGGGCAGCTTCCGCCCGCTGTCGGACGCGGAGCGCCGGGCCCTGGAGGTGGCCGGCGTCCCGCCCTGCGACACCGAGGTGGCGGCTCTGGACGCGGCGGTGCGGCGGGAGTTCGCGGTGGCCGTCCCGGCCGAGGAGGACGGCAACGACGCCGACCACCCGCACCGCTCCTGGTCGTCGCGCACGTACCGGCCCGCGGGTGGCCCGCCGGTGCGTGTGTTGGCCGCCCCGTCCGGCGATCCCGCGCGGCGGCGCGCGCACACCGCCGACACCCAGCGGTTCTGGGCCGAGCACGTCCGCCTGCGCGCGGGCGACACGGTGCTGATGGTGACCGCGCCGATCTACGTGCCGTTCCAGCACTGCGACGCGCTGCGTACCCTCGCCGTGCCGTACGGCTGCGCGATCGAGACCGTCGGCGTCGACCCGGCCCTGCCCGACCTGGCCGGGCTGCCCGAACCGGCGCTCACCCCGGGGCGCTACCTCCAGGAGATCCGCTCGGCCATCCGGTCCGTGCGGGCCCTGCACACGGCGCTGGGCGACCGCTGACCGGCGCACGGCCGGGGGCCGACGCACGACGGATCGCCGCGCGCCGGCCCCGCGGACCGCGATCAGTTGACGTAGACGGGGGCGTTGCCCTTGCTGGCGTCCTGCACGGGCGAGTACGTCGCGGAGAAGTACGCCGTGCCGAAGCAGAGGCTGGGGCCGGAGAACTTCGTCAGCGTCTGGTTGGTGAAGGTGATCGAGTTGTTGGCGTTGGTCGCCGTGCCGGTCAGGCTGTTGGTGCCGGTCCGGTAGACGCAGGTGATCGCGCCGAGCAGCGAGTTCAGCACGACGGTGCTCTGGATCGGCGCCGTCGCCGTGCCGCTGATCTTGACCACGCCGGCGCTGGTCACCGAGGTGGCGTACGGCAGGTTCTGCACGGTCACGCTCTGCACCCCGGTGGTGCCGATGACGTTGGTGGTGCAGTTGGTGAAGGACTGGGCGGTCAGGCTCTCGGTGGCGGTGCCCGGGGCGGCCGGGTTGCTCAGCACCTTGGCGCTGAAGCTGGACGCGGCGCACTTCACGCCGGTGGTGCCCGAGGCGGAGGAGTAGAAGGTGGCGTTGGTGCCGGTCCTGAGGCTGGCCCGGATCACGTCGTTGACGGCGACGGCGGTGCCGCCCGGCGTCGGGTAGGTCAGCACGTTGTTGGCGAACGGTGCCGGGGTGGCGGAGCCCGGAGCGGCGGCGGAGCCCGGGGCGGCGGCGAGGCCGGTCAGCAGCGCGAGGGTGGTGAGACCCACGCCGATTCGTCCGTACCTGAGCATGGTTCTTCCTTTCGGGGGACGGGGGAGGTCGACTCGCGTGGGCGGGGGGGTGCCCACGTGGCGACCGGGGCCGTCGCGTCATGGACGGCGGTGGGGTTGCCGGGCGGCCGTCGGGGCCGGGCGGCGGTGGCGGTGGTGCGGCGACGTCAGCGGGCAGGCCGGCGTGGCGCGCCGCGGCGCAGCGGCGTCACCTGTGTCTTTCCGGCCTTGGGAGGGCGCTCCTGTTCCGCGATAATGGCACCCATCGAGCCCTCCTTCGATGAGCCGACGGGTGACCATCCGGAAGATCACCCGTGGTGACGGGATCCCAACTGAGCGTGCAGCAAGTTATAAACCCCGGAGGGTCGTAAAGTCAATGAATGGAGAGGCAGGCACGTTGACCACGCAGCGCCGCCCGCATCCGGCGCCCCTGCCGGGCGCCCGCCCGGGTCGCGACCCCGACCGCGCGATCAAACGTGGCCCGCGCCGGCTCTCCGCCGAGGCGGTGGCCGCCACCCAGCGCGACCGCCTCTTCGACGGGCTCGTGCGGGAGGTGGCGACGAAGGGCTACGACAACGCCCGGGTCACCGACATCTGCCACGCCGCCGGGGTGACCCGACCGGCCTTCTACGCCCTCTTCAGCGGCAAGGAGGACGCCTTCCTCGCCGCGTACCGGCACGGCGTCACCGTGCTTTCGCAGCTCATGGAGAGCGCCTACCGGGAGGCCGGGCCGGCGTGGTCGGACGCCGCCCGCGCCGCCCTGCGCACCCTGCTGGAGGTGCTGGCGAGCGTGCCGGCCTTCGCCCGGATGGCGCTCGTCGAGGTGGACGCGGCCGGCCCGGACGCCCGCCGGGAGCGCGACGCCCTGCTCGGCAGCTTCCGCCGGTTCTTCGCCGACGCCGGCCCCGGCCCGACGGTGGACGTGGACCGGGACGCCCTGGTGTCCACCGTGGTCGGCGGGATCCACGCCACCGTACGCAGCCGGGTGGCCCAGGGCCGGGCGACGGAGCTGCCCCAACTGCTGCCGGTGCTCACCTACGCGGCCACCGCGCCCTTCCTCGGCACCGACGACGCGGCCCGGGCGACGCGGCTGGCACGCCCGGCCGACGGCCCGGGCACGACCGCGCCGTGCGCGCCGGCCGGCGAGGCGGCCACCCTGTCCTGACGGCGACCCGGCCTCCCGGCCGGGCAGCCGAGCCCGCGCGGTCGGAAACCGCAGCGGTTTTTCACTTTGGCCGCATTTGGCAGATACCGCCTCAACCAGCCCTCACCGGCCGTTGACCCGGCATTTACTCGGCGGTAACTTCAGCCTGCGCAGACCCTTGAGCCGATTTCCCATTGTCGCCGATCAATCGATCTTCGAAAGGGAGCCGCCATGTCGGAGCAGCTCGCACCGATCGAACCCGATCCGCCGCGCAGCGGCGTGCGCTGGCGCCGGTTCGCCGTCACGCTGGGCACCGTCGTGGCGGGCGCCGCCGGCATGGTCGTGCTGACCGCCCAGGGTGTGCTGGGCGCGCAGTTCGCCATCTCCGGCATGCCGTTCACCGTCACCGCCGACAAGCTCACCGGCACCGGGTTCGAGCAGTTCGCCACCATCGACCAGATGATTCCGGACAGCCCCAACCAGGGCGACACCGGCGGGCAGGTCCTGGTGATGGTGTCGGCCATCGACAAGGCCGAGCTGACGAACCTCTGCCAGAGCATCAACCTGGGCGGCGTCCACCTGAAGATCACCGCCGGCGGCAAGGGCACACCGGTCACCGCCCGCACCCTGGTCGTCGACGGCGACGAGGTCGCCGGCAACGCCTCGTTCAAGAACATCAACGTCGGGCAGGACGCCAGCACCCTCGACCAGGTGCCCGGGGTGAAGGGCAACCCCGGCGTCTTCGCCCAGCAGTCGGACACGGTGGTCATCACCAACCTGCGGCAGAACAACTACGCCACCACGGCGGCCGTCTTCAACCTGCCCGACCTGCGCATGGCGTTCACCCCCGACGGATGCTGACGTGACCGCCGCGGGACACCCTCCGGTGCCAGCCGCCCGCCGACCCGGCGGGCGTTGGCGCCGCTGGCGGCGGGGCCGCCCGTTCACCGCCGGGGTGCTGATCGCGCTCGGCGGCACGGAGATGCTCGTGACCCTGCGCGCGCCGCTCGGGGTGCTGCTGCACGTCGGGCCGCAGGGGCTGGCCGCCTACCTGGTGCCGGCCGTCCTGGTGCTCTGCGGAGTGCTGCTGGTCGCCACTCCGCAGCAGCGGGTCTTCTACGCCGTGCTCTCGCTGCTGCTCGGGCTGGTCTCCTGGCTGACCTCGAACCTGGGCGGCTTCCTGGTCGGGATGCTGCTGGCCCTCGTCGGCGGGGCACTAGCCTTCGCCTGGACGCCCGACAAGCGGCGCCCACCGGCCGGGGCGCCCGGAGCGCCGGCCCCGCAGACCGGGGACCCGGCCACGCAGGCCGGAGCACCGGCCACGCAGGCCGGGGACCCGGACGACGACGCGGACGACGACGAGCTGCTGCCGGGCCTGGGCACGACGCACCCGACGCCCGCCGACCGGGGCTGAGTCAGCCGGCGGTGTCGCGTACCGCCTGGGCGAAGACCTCGGAGCGGTGCTCGAAGTTGCGGAACCGCCCGTAGCTCGGCGCCGCCGGGGAGAGCAGCACCACCCCGTCGGCCGGGGTCACCTCGCGGGCCAGCCGGACGGCGTCGACCAGGTCGTCGACCACCTCGGTACGCACCTTCGGCAGGCCGGCGAGCGCCTCGACGATCCGGGGGCCGCTGTCCGGGATGCCGAGCACGGTCAGCTCGCGTTCCGCGAGGTGCTCGCGCAGCGGCGCGTAGTCCAGGCCCCGGTCGGTGCCGCCGACGATCACCGTCAACGGCCGCCCCTCGTACGCGTCGATGGCGTGCATGGCCGCGTACGGGCTGGTGGCGAGGGTGTCGTCGACGAAGGTCAGGCCGGACGGGTCGGCGATCTCGGTGAGGCGGTGGGCCAGCCCCTGGAACTCGGCGACCGCCACGGCCAGCGTGTCCCGGCGATCCACCACGTCGACGCCGAGCGCGTCGAGCACGGCGAGCGCGACGCAGAGGTTGCCCTCGTTGTGCCGGCCGACCAGCGGCAGCACCGCGCGCGGGAAGAGCGGCCGGTCGCCGAGGTGGAACCAGGGCGTGCCGTCCGCGCCGCCGGCCACGTGGGTGGTGTCCGGCAGGCCGGCGCGCACCGCCGCGCGGTCGCCCAGTTCGAGGGCGAGCCTCGGGTCGGCGCCGTTGACCACCACGGTCCGCGGCCCGTGCGCCAGCAGGTTGAGCTTGTCCCGGTAGTACTCGCGCTCGCCGCCGTGCGCGTCGAGGTGCTCGGGGAAGAGGGAGGTGACGACCGCCACCCGGGGCGAGTCGGTCAGGTCGCTGCACTGGTAGCTGGAGAGTTCCAGCACGTACAGCTCCGCCTCCGGCAGGTCCAGCGTCGGCACGCCGATGTTGCCGCCGAACACGTTCGGCCGGTCCACGGCGGCGAGCAGGTGGCTGATCAGGCTGGACGTGGTGCTCTTGCCCTTGCTGCCGGTGACGCCGACGGTGCGGGCGGCGTGGTCGGCCATCCACAGCGCCGTGCCCTGCGTGACGGTCGCCCCGCGCCGGCGCAGCTCCACCAGCCACGGGTGGGTCTGCGGCACGCCGGGCGAGCGGACCACCACGTCGGCGGCGGCCAGCCGGGCGAAGCCCTCCTCGCCGGTGACCAGCGGCGCCGCCTCGGCCAGCGGCCCCTCCCAGGGCAGGCTGAGGAAGTTGGCGCTGTCGTCGACGGCGACCAGGTCGGCCGGGCCGTGCGCGGCGATCGCGGTCACCGCGGCCCGGCCCTCCCGGCCGGCCCCCCAGACGGCGACGGTACGTCCGCGCAGGTCAGACAGGCGCACGGGCTCTCCTCAGGGGGTGTTGTCGGGCGTGGCAGGGGCGAGGTCCGGCGCAGCCGGACACGGCCGGACGAACCAGGGCCTAGTATGGCGTGTGCCCAACGAGCAGCTCCGGCGGATGGACGCCTTCACCTTCCCGTCCTACTCGATCGACCTCTCCACCGGGGAGGTGTTGTTCGACTACGCCCTCACCGGCCCCGACGGCGAGCAGCGGTTCACCGAGGTGGTCACCCTTCCCCTGCCGGACGCGCCGCCCTCGGACGAGACCGTGGCGACCCTGGGCCGGGTGCTGGAGCTGCTGCACGTGGTCGCCGGCGTCAGCTACTACAAGGCCGCCGCGCCGCCGCGCCTGGTGCTGCCGGCGCCGCTGGGCACGGCCGCCGCCGAGCTGATCACCGCCGTCTACACCAAGGGCCTCGCGGAGTACGCGTACCGCAATCAGCTGCCGCACGTGCTGGAGCTGCGTCCGGAGGTGCCGGCGGGCGAGGTGTCCCCGCCCCGGGAGTACGACGACTCCGACCGGCGTCCGCTCTCGGCGGTCGGCGGCGGCAAGGACTCCATCGTCAGCCTGGAGGCCCTGCGCCGGGCGGGCTTCGACCCGGTGCCCTTCTCGGTCAACCCGAACCACGTGATCGTCGCGGTGAACGAGGCGTCCGGGCTGGCCCCGCTCGCCGCCCGACGGCGCATCGACCCGGTGCTGTTCGAGCTGAACGCCGCCGGGGCCCGCAACGGCCACATCCCGGTCACCGCGATCAACTCGCTGATCGCCGTCGCCACGGCGGTGCTGCACGGCCTGGGCCCGGTGGTGATGTCCAACGAGCGCTCGGCGTCGGACCCGAACCTGGTCTGGAACGGCCACGAGATCAACCACCAGTGGTCCAAGGGCGTGGAGGCGGAGGGGCTGCTGCGGGCCGCGCTGGCCGCGCACGCCGGGCTGACCGAGCCGTACTTCTCGCTGCTGCGCTCGCTGTCGGAGCTGCACATCGCCCGGTCGTTCGCCGAGATCGACCGCTACGACGACGTGGTGACGAGCTGCAACGCCGCGTTCAAGCTGCGCGACGCCAGCGAGCGCTGGTGCCGCGACTGCCCGAAGTGCCGGTTCGTCTTCCTGGCCATGGCGCCGTTCATGTCGCGCGAGCGGATCACCCACATCTTCGGCGGCGACCTGCTCGCCGACTCCTCGCAGATCCCCGGCTACCGGGAGCTGCTGGGCGTGGACGGGCACAAGCCGTTCGAGTGCGTCGGCGAGGTGGAGGAGTCCGTGGTGGCCCTGAGCCTGCTGGCCGAGCAGGACCAGTGGCGCGACGCCCCGGTGGTCCGCGCCCTGGTCGACGCGGTCCCGGCCACGGCCTGGTCGACGGCGGCCACCTCGGACGTCTTCACCCCGGGCGGCCCGAACCACATCCCCCCGCCCTACGCGAAGGCCCTAACTGCGCTGACCTGACCCCACCCCCTCCCCCACCCCCACCCCCTCCCCTCCCCTCCCCTCCCCATCCCAGGGTCGATCATGAGGTTGGCGGTGCGATTCGAGCGATTCGTCCCCGCCAACCTCATGATCGACAGCGGAGTGGGCTGGCGGGGAGGGCTGGCGGGAGGGCTGGCGGGGAGGGCTGGCGGCGGGAGACGGCGGAGTCAGGGGGTGCGGATGGCGTCCAGGGCCAGCAGGGCGACGTGCAGGGAGAGGCAGGCCTCGACCGAGTCGAGGTCCACGTCCAGGACGCGGCGGATCCGGGTCAGCCGCTCGTAGAAGGCCGGTCGGGACAGGTGTGCCGCCCCGGCGGCCGCCGACTTGTTGCGGCCCTGCTCCAGGTACGCCCGCAGGGTGCCCAGCAACTGCTCCCGTGGGTGCTGCGCGTCGTGGGTCAGCAGTGCGCCGAGTTCCCGCTCGACGAAGGTCTGCAACCGGGGCTCGTCGCGCAGCAGGTGCAGCAGCCCCGCCAGCCCGACGTGCGGCAGCCGGAAGACCGGCAGGTCCCGCCGGTCCCGCCGGGCGGCGTCGGCGATCTGCCGGGCCTCGACCAGCGAGCGGCGCGCCTCCCGCAGGCTGGGCACGCCGGAACCGGCCGCGATGAGCAGCCCGCCGCCTGCCGGCCGGGCCCCGCCGTTCGTACGCCCGTGGGACCGGGCCGGTCCGTCACCGCGGACGGGGCCGCCCGGGCGGGCCTGGCCGTCGGGGCGAGCGGAACCGCCCGGGCGAGGATGACCGTCCGGGCGCACGAGCCCGTCCGGGCGGGCATGGCCGTCCGGACGGGCGGGGGCGTCCGGGCGGGTGCGGTGCAGCGCGGCGGCGAAAGCGGCCAGCGACCGCTCCTCGGCCGCCGGCTCCGGCAGGGCGAGCAGCACGCCGACGGCGTGGTCGTCGACGGCGCTGGACAGCCCGGTCAGCTTCGCCTCGCGCAACGCCTGCCCGACCGCCTCGGCGAGATCACGCAGCCGGGCGGGGCCCGCCTCCGGACCGCCCGGCTGCCCCTGGTCCGGGGCCGGGCCGCCCTCCCCCGCCGGGTCGTCGGCCCGGTGCCGGACCACCACCCCGACCAGGTGCCGGCGCTCCAGCAGCACGCCGAGCGCCCGGGCCCGCAGGGCGACCTCGTCCACCGGCAGCGAGTGGTCGAGCAGGGCGGTGAGCAGCGTACGGTGGACCTGCCGCTCCAGGCCCTCGGCGTCGCGCCGGATCAACCGGCCCAGGGCCAGCGTCGAGGCGGCCCGCTCGACGAGGATGGTCAGCCGCGTGGGCGGGACCGCGGGCGGCGCGGCAACGCCGACGGGCGCACCGCCCTCCTCGGCGGGGTCGAACACGCGCCGGCCCGCCGCCAGGTCGCCCCCGCCGGGCCAGCGCAGCAGCAGCCGCCCCCAGTCCTGCCCCCGGGCGCCCACCGTGGTCACCAGCCACCCGTTGTCGCCGTCGTACGCGGTGCGCCCCGCCGGCCGGATCCGCCGCGAGTGCTGCTCCCAGCAGTCCAGCAGCAGCTCGGCGCTCTCCCCCGCCGGGTCGTACGCGAGCACCTGCCGGGAGAGGTTCTCCAGCACCACCGGGCAGCCGGAGAGGTCGGCGGCCTGCCGCACCACCTCGCCGGGGCCGGCACCCTCGACCGACAGCTCGGTGAAGCGCTGGTGGATCTCCTCCGTCGCCCGCAGCTCGGTCAGCTGGGCGTCGACGATCAGCGCGTGCACGGCCTCGGTGATCCGGACGAACGGGGTGGCCCGCCGCAGCTCGACCAGGGGCAGGCCGCGCCGCTCGGCGGCGGCGGCCATCACCCGGGGCACCCCGCTGACGTACCGGCGGCCCAGCTCGACGACCAGGCCGGAGACGCCCACGTCGGCCAGGTCGCCGATGAAGGCGCGCAGCCCGGCGTCGTCGGCGGGCAACCCGATCCCGGTGGTGAGCACCAGCTCGCCGCCGCCGAGCAGCGGGGCGATGTCGGGCACCTCGGTCACGTGCACCCAGCGCACCGGGCGGTCGAGACCGGCGTCCCCGGCGACCAGGCGCGGAGCGCCGTGACGGACCGGGTCCAGCGCGAGGACCTCACGGACGGTAGGGAACACGGGCGACACGCTACCGTCAGTGACGTCGATTCCGCACGGGCGGCCACCCGGTCGCGGGCCCCGCCGGCCCTGTCCAACTCCAACGACGACCCGCTCCGCGTACTGAGGCAGATCGGTAACGAGATACGGTCGGGATCATGACCCTCATCTTCGCCGACCTCGGCCTGCACCTGGGCGTCCTGGACGCCCTGCTGGACGACGCGATCGCTGCCGACGACCTCAAGGCGCTCATCGAGTCGACCGGCCCCGACGGCCCGGAGGACGGCTACCCAGGTCCGGGCCCGCGCCTGCAGGCGTCACTGAAGCTGTTACATGCCGTCACGGTGCCGCCGGCCGAGGCCGCAGCGATCACCGAACTGCAGTTCGACGGCGGCAGCGACATCTACATGCTGATCGAACAGACCCTGGACATCGACACCGGCGGCGAGTCCGACGACTACAACGTGACGTCGCTGGAGGGCATTCGCGCACTGTCCGGCCTGCAGTCTCTGGACCTGGACGGCCACGGCTACCGCCCTGGGCCGTTGGACCTGACCCCGCTGACCGGCCACCCGGCACTGTCGGAACTGGTACTGACCGGGAAGTGCACGGGAGCGGCGGCGCTGGAGTCGCTGCCTGCGCTACGCACCCTGGACGTCTCGCTGGCGCACCTCGACGACCCCGACGTCCTGACCCGCCTGGAGGCCCGGGGAACGACGATCCAGCGTTGACCACGCGACAGCAGAGGCCGTTGCGACGCTGATCGCCGCCCCGTGCGCCGAGGTGGCGTGACGCCGTGCCGCCGGTCCAACCACGCCAAGCCCGAGCACGCCCCGGCTTGCTTGATTTGGCCCGCCCGGGTGAAGCCGTGGGATCCAGCTCGACGGGTGCGGGCAGGCGCGTGTCAGCCCAGTGCCTTGCGCAGCAGCGCCGTCAACTGGTCCTGCTCGTCGGGCGAGAGTCGTCCCACCGCCGTACGGGCGAAGGTGAAGGCCGTGGCGAACCGCTGGTTGATCTCGTCTCCATGGGGGGTTCTCGCGACGAGCCGTGCGCGGCGGTCCCGGGGATTCGGTTCGCGGGTCACGAGGCCGAGCGCTTCGAGACGCACGACGATCTGGGTGATGTTGGAGGCATCGCAGCCGAGTTCCTCGGCCAGGGCGCCCATGCCCCGTCGCTCGTCGAGGCGCCCGAGCACACATGCCTGCGCCGGGCTGAGCGACAGCTCGGCTGCCGCCGCCTCGTAGGCGCGGTCGTACACGTCGACCAGGTCGAACAGGGCTGCCTCGGCCTCGGACGAGGGAGTCACGGGTCCGTTCGGCAGCGCCATGTCCCCCAGCCTAGAGGATTTAGTTGATTCGCTCAAGTAACTGTGGTCCACTGATCCTTGATGCACTCAAGGAAACGAGGGGGACCGATGGAGAGCAGAGCCGAGCGCACGGCGGGCGACGCGATCGTGGCACCGCAGATGACCGCGGTCGTCCTTGACCGGTTCGGCGGAGTCGACGAACTCTCGTCGCGTCGGATACCGCTCCCGCAGGTCGGCGACGACGACGTCCTCGTCCGGGTGGAGTACGCGGGCGTCGGGTCCTGGGACGCGGGCGAGCGGGAGGGGGAATACGACGGCGTCTTCGGCGTCGCCTCGACCTTCCCCTACGTCCTCGGCTGGGACGCGGCCGGCACGGTGGCCGCGGTCGGGCGCAACGTCACCCGGTTCGACGTGGGCGAGCGGGTCTACGCCGCGACGATGCCGGTGCCGCGTGGCGGCTCCTACGCCGAGTACGCCGTCGTCGAGGCGGAGTTCGTGGCTCACGTGCCCGACCGGCTGCCGACCGGACAGGCCGGCGCGATGGCGTGGGACGCCCTGACCGCACTGAGTGGCCTCGACCTGCTCGGCCTGCGGCCGGGCGAGACGCTCATGGTCTTCGGGGCCAGCGGGGGCATCGGCCACATGGCCGTGCAGCTGGCGCGACACAGCGGCATCCGGGTGTTGGCCGTGGCCTCCGGTGACGACGGTGTCGCCCTGGCCCGGCGGCTGGGCGCCGACGACGCCGTCGACGGTCGTCGGGACGACGTGTCGGCGGCGGCGTTCGAGTTCGCACCGGGCGGGCTCGACGCGGCTCTGGTCACCGTGGGGGGCGACATTGCCGAACGATCCCTGCGCGCGGTCAGGAAGTCGGGACGGATCGCCTGGCCGAACGGTGTCCTGCCCACGCCGGTGACGTCGCCGGCCGCGACGGTGTCGCATTACGACGGGGACCGGAGCCGCACCGCCACCGATCGACTGAACGCGATCATCGAGGCGAGCTCCTTCGAGGTCCACGTCGCCCGGACCTTCCCGCTGGCCCGGGCCGGGGATGCGCACCGCGCCCTGGATGATCACTATGTCGGGAAGCTGGCCCTCAAGGTCGGATAGGACGCGACAGACGGCCCGAGGCTCCCTGAGCGACGCGGCCCGGAAGCCCCTCGGCGTGAGGGACTTCCGGGCCGCGTGACGCTCACGTGCCGGGCGCCGCTCAGTCGACGCCGAACTCCATCGCGGCGCGGTCGAGGGCCTCGTCCGCGGCGGAGGGGACGCCCCGGGAGGCGATGGCCTCCGCGCCGCCCTGTGGCATCGCGCCGATCAGCCCGGTCGAGGCCGCCTGCGCGGCGCCGACCATCCGCTGCGGGGCCGCGCCGCCGACCATGCCGAGGGTCGCGTACTGCTCCAGCTTCGCCCGCGAGTCGGCGATGTCCAGGTTGCGCATGGTGAGCTGGCCGATCCGGTCCGACGGGCCGAACGCCGAGTCCTCCGTACGCTCCATCGACAGCTTGTCGGGGTGGTAGCTGAACGCCGGGCCGGTGGTGTCGAGGATCGAGTAGTCCTCGCCCCGGCGCAGCCGCAACGTCACCTCGCCGGTGACCGCCGTGCCCACCCAGCGCTGCAACGACTCGCGCAGCATCAGCGCCTGCGGGTCCAGCCAGCGCCCCTCGTACATCAGCCGGCCGAGGCGGCGGCCCTCGTTGTGGTAGTTCGCCAGGGTGTCCTCGTTGTGGATGGCGTTGACCAGCCGCTCGTACGCGGCGTGCAGCAGCGCCATGCCGGGCGCCTCGTAGATGCCCCGGCTCTTGGCCTCGATGATCCGGTTCTCGATCTGGTCCGACATGCCCATGCCGTGCCGGCCGCCGATGGCGTTGGCCTCCAGCACCAGGTCGACGGGGCTGCCGAACTCCTTGCCGTTGATCGCCACCGGGCGGCCCTGGTCGAAGCCGATCGTGACGTCCTCGGTCGGGATCTCCACGGACGGGTCCCAGAACCGGACTCCCATGATCGGGTTGACCGTCTCGATGCCGGTGTCGAGGTGTTCGAGGGTCTTCGCCTCGTGCGTGGCGCCCCAGATGTTGGCGTCGGTCGAGTACGCCTTCTCGGTGCTGTCCCGGTACGGCAGGCCGCGTTCGAGCAGCCACTCCGACATCTCCTTGCGCCCACCGAGTTCGGTGACGAAGTCGGTGTCGAGCCACGGCTTGTAGATGCGCAGCTGCGGGTTGGCCAGCAGGCCGTAGCGGTAGAACCGCTCGATGTCGTTGCCCTTGAAGGTCGAGCCGTCGCCCCAGATCTGGACGTCGTCGGAGATCATCGCCCGGACCAGCAGGGTCCCGGTCACGGCCCGGCCCAGCGGGGTGGTGTTGAAGTACGCCCGCCCGCCCGAGCGGATGTGGAAGGCCCCGCAGGTCAGCGCCGCCAGGCCCTCCTCGACCAGGGCGGCGCGGCAGTCGACCAGTCGGGCGACCTCGGCGCCGTAGCTGAGCGCGCGACCGGGCACCGAGGCGATGTCCGGCTCGTCGTACTGGCCGATGTCGGCGGTGTAGGCGCAGGGAACGGCGCCCTTGTCGCGCATCCACGCGACCGCGACCGAGGTGTCGAGGCCGCCGGAGAAGGCGATACCGACACGTTCGCCGATGGGCAGGGAGGTGAGAACCTTGGACACAAGGAAGATTATGCACTAGGCCGCATGGCCATGCAAACGCAGGGTAGGGACATGACCAGCGACAGCGGGACACACCGCACGCCCCGAACGCCGCAAGGGTCCCGCTCTAGTAATAGTTGTCGATCGGCTGGCGCGCCTCGTCGAACAGCGCCGGCCCCTCGTACCGCACCGGGGGCAGCGGCGGGGTGACCGGCTTGACCTCCTCGAACTGTTCGGCGGACAGGGCGTACACCACCCGGCCGAGGCCGGACCGGTCGATCGCGGTCGCGCACATCGGGCAGGGCTGGCAACTGGTGAACATGGTGGTGCCGGCGGCCACGTCGGGAGCGAGTTCCCGAGCGGCCCAGCGGGCCAGCTTCAGTTCCGGGTGGGCGGTGATGTCCGAGTCGGAGACCACGGTGTTGTGGTCCTCGATCAGGACGGTGCCGTCCGCACCGACCAGCAACGAGCCGAACGGCCGTTCGCCGGATGCCCCGGCCTCGCTGGCAAGTTCCACCGCACGGCGGAGAAATCTCTCGTCGTCAGGGGTCATCGGTCCTCCTGGGATCTGTGGTACGCGGCCACGGCCGCAAGGGTCTGCCAGGCGCGTTCGGGCCGGCGGATCTCGGTCAGGTCGCCGTTGAAGGGGTTCGGCAGCACCACCACCAACGTGGTCTACAGCGCCACCCTGCCCTATCGCGGCCCGCGCCTGTCGCCGCCCCGCTCGTGACCGGGGCACGAACGCCCCCGCGGCCGAAGCGGAGCACTAGGCCGGGTCGTCGCGGCTCAGTTCCCAGCAGGCCACCGCGGTGGCGGCGGCGACGTTGAGCGAGTCGACGCCGCGGCGCATCGGGATCACCACCCGGACGTCGCTGCCGTCCATCGCCGCCCGGGTCAGGCCGGCCCCCTCGGCCCCCATGAGCAGCGCCGCGCGGGCCCGCTGCGCCGCGTCGAGCCGCTGGATCGGCACCGCGTCCGGCGCCGGGGTCATCGCCAGCACCGTGAAGCCGGCCGCGCGGACGTCGCCGAGCGCGTCCGGCCAGGGCTCCAGCTTCGCGTACGGGATGGCGAAGACCTCGCCCATGCTGACCCGGACGCTGCGCCGGTAGAGCGGGTCGGCGCAGGTCGGCGAGAGCAGCACGGCGTCCACGCCCAGCGCGGCCACCGCCCTGAAGATGGCCCCCAGGTTCGTGTGGTTGTTCACGTCCTCGAGGATCACCACCCGCCGCGCGGCGGCCAGCACCTCGGCGGCGGGCGGCAGCGGCTTGCGCCGGAACGACGCCAGCACGCCCCGGTGCACGTGGAACCCCGTGGCCCGTTGCAGCACGTCCTGCGTGGCGGCGTAGACCGGGGCGTCGCCGGTGTCCAGGTCGGCGAGCTGGTCGACCCGCTTGGCGTCCACCAGGTACGAACGGGCCGGGTAGCCGGCGCGCAGCGCCCGGCGCAGCACCAGCTCGCCCTCGGCGATGAACAGGCCGTGCGGCGGTTCCCAGCGGGTACGCAGCTCGACGTCGGTCAGCGCGCGGTAGTCGGCGATCCGGTCGTCGTCGGGGTCGGTGATCGGGTGGATGGGCACCCGCCGATTCTGCCGGACGCGCCGCAGCCGCCCCGGGCCGCCCGACGCCGGGGCACCCCGTGGCGTTTTGTCCCGGGAAAGACGGGAATGGCGGGCCGGAGCGGCGGAGCGACGGAAGGACAGTCAGGTGGACGCACGTCCCATGGGCACGCCGGGGCCGGCCCGCACCGACCAGCCGGACGGGTGGCGCGTCGACCTGGGTCCGCTGCCCCGCGACGCCACCGTCGCGGACCACATCGTGCACCGGTTGGCCGGCTGGGGAGTCCGCCGCTACTTCGGCTATCCCGGCGACGGCATCAACGGCCTGACCTCGGCGCTGCAACGCACCCGGGACCGGGCGCAGTTCGTCCAGGTCCGCCACGAGGAGACCGCCGGGTTCGCGGCGTCGGCGCACGTCAAGTACGGCGGCGGGCCGCTCGGCTGCGCGCTGGTGACCAGCGGCCCCGGCGCGATCCACCTGCTCAACGGCCTGTACGACGCCAAGTTGGACCACCAGCCGGTGGTCGCCCTGGTCGGCCACACCGCGCTCACCGCCGAGGGCGGCGGCTACTACCAGGAGGTGGACCTGCTCGCCCTCTACAAGGACGTCGCCGCCGCCTTCCTGGCCCAGCTCGACCACCCCAGCCAGGTCCGCCACCTGGTCGACCGGGCCTGCCGCACGGCGCTGGCCCGGCGTACCGTCACCGCGCTGGTGCTGCCGTCCGACATCCAGGACGCGCCGGCCGTGCCGGAGCCACCGCACGCCCACGGCTACTACCGCACGAGCGACGTGCCCAGCAGCGGCCCGACGGTGCCGCCGGAGGCGGAGCTGCGCCGGGCCGCCGAGGTGCTGGGCGGCGGCGAGCGGGTCGCCATGCTGGTCGGGCAGGGCGCGCTCGGCGCGGTGGACGAGGTCCGCGCGGTCGCCGACCGGCTCGGCGCGGGGGTGGCGGCGGCGCTGCTCGGGTTCGCCGCGGTCGACCACCGGGAGCCGTGGGTGACCGGCGCGATCGGCCTGCTCGGCACCCGGCCCAGTTGGCAGCTGATGAACGAGTGCGACCGGCTGCTGATCGTGGGCAGCAACATGCCGTACTCGGAGTTCTACCCGCCGCAGGGGCAGGCCCGGGCGGTGCAGATCGACCGGGACGGCACCCAGCTGGGGCTGCGCTACCCGACCGAGGTGAACCTGACCGGGGACGCCGCCCCCACCCTGCGGGCCCTGCTGCGCGAGCTCGGCCCGGGCCCGGGCCCGACCCGCTGGCGGGCGACGATCGGCAAGGCCACCACCGCCTGGCGCCGTACGCAGCGGGAACTGGCCGGGCAGGCCGCCGACCCGGTCAACCCGCAGCTGCTCTTCGCCACCCTCAGCGACCGGCTCCCCGACGACGTGATGATCTCGGTCGACTGCGGCACCACGACCGCCTGGTACGCCCGGCACCTCCAGGTCCGCCCCGGCATGCTGGCCAGCCTCTCCGGCACCCTGCTCTCGATGGGCGGCGCGATGCCGTACGCGCTGGCCGCCAAGTTCGCCCACCCGGACCGCCCGCTGGTGGCCCTGATCGGCGACGGCGCGATGCAGATGAACGGCGTCAACGAGCTGATCACGGTGGCCAAGTACTGGCGGAGCTGGTCGGACCCCCGCTTCGTGGTGCTCGTGCTCAACAACCGGGACCTCGCCTTCGTCAGCTGGGAGCAGCGCTCCAGCGAGGGCACGCCGATGTTCCCGGACAGCCAGCAGCTGCCCGACATCGGCTACCACCGCTGGGCGGAGGTACTGGGCCTGCACGGCGAGCTGGTCGACGCGCCGGAGCAGGTGCGGGGCGTCTGGGAGCGGGCGCTGGGCGCGGACCGGCCCGTGGTCGTCAACGCGCTGGTCGACCCGGCCGAGCTGATGCTGCCGCCGCACTTCACCGCCGAGCAGGCCCGCAACACCGCCGCGGCCGTGCTGCGCGGCGACACCGACTGGGCGGGCATCATCCGGCGGGGCCTGCCCACGGCGGTCGCCACCCTTCGGCCGGGACGGGGCCGGGGCTGACCGGCAGGCCCGGGCGCCGCCGAGGCTGACCGGGGAGGCCCGGTGCGACCCGGACGGGGCCAGCGCGGCCGGGCGTCAGCCGGTCCGGTGGTACCGCAGCAGCACCGACCTGCCGTCGAAGGTCCGCGACTCCGCCAGGCGGAACTTCATCCGCTCGGTCGCGGCGAAGACCGGCTTGCCGCCACCCAGCACCACCGGGTGCACGAAGATCTGGTACTCGTCGATCAGGCCGAGGTCGGTCAGCGCGGCGGCGGCCTCGGCGCCACCGTTGAGCAGCAGGTCACCGCCCGGCTGCTCCTTGAGCGCGGTCACCTCCCTGGCGAGGTCCCCGCCGCCGACCACCTGGGCGCCGTGATCGGCCTCGGTGAGCGTGCGCGAGAGGACCACCTTCGGCGTCCGCCGCCAGATCGGCACGAACGCGAGGTCGTGCGGGTGGTCGGAGATCGACTCCGCCTGCGGCCAGTAGGCGGCCATGAACTCCCAGACCCGCCGGCCGTAGACGAGCGCGCCGGCCCGGTCGCACTGCTCCAGCGAGAACGCGGACAGCTCCGGGCCCATCTCCGGCCAGTCGAACTCGCCGTTCGGCCCCTCGATGAACCCGTCGAGCGACTGGTGCACCCCGTAGACGATCTTCCGCATGGCGCTGCTCCTCCTGACCCCTGACGCCCGCTCGTGGGCGCTTTCGCCAGGTGGTCGGAACGGCCCCGCCGGATCCGACAGCCCGGCACCACCTTCTCGAGATTTTTCCTGGGGCTTGTCCGGGGCGGCTACCGTGCCGCTCATGCGCCGTCCGATGATCATTGCTCTGATCGGCGTCGACGGGGCCGGAAAGACCACCCAGGCAAAGGCGCTGGCCGCCCGGCTGCGGGCGGCCGGGGTGCCGGCCAGCTACTTCGAGAACGCTGGCGGCCGGCCCCTCTGGAACCGGCTCGCGCAGGCGCTGGGCCGCCGCGACGGGCCGCACCTGTTCGGCCGCACCGGCTACGTGACCATCGAGGCGACCGTGCGCTGGCTCGCCATCGCCCGGGCGGTGCTGGCCGCCCGGCTGACCGGCAGGACGGCGGTCATGGACCGCTGGTCCTGGTGCCAGTACGTGGTGATGCGGGCCCGCGGCGACCGGGGCGGGCGGTTGGCCCGGCTGGCGTACGCGATCTTCCCGCGACCGGAGCTGGTCTGCTTCCTGGCGGTCTCGCCCGAACGGGCGCAACAACGGGTGCTGGCCCGGGGCATCGACACCGAGGAGTTGACTCACCTACGGTCCCTGGACACCGGCTACCGGGGGCTGCCGGAGTTCGGCTCGTTCACCGTCATCGACGCGGACAGCGACCCGGTCGACGTCGGCGCCGCCCTCGACCAGGTGGTCCGGGCCGCTCTCGCCCGCTCCCGCTGACCTCCGGTCCCCGACGGCCGACCGACCGACATCGACATCGGGGCCGGGTCGGTGTCGGTGTCGGTGATCGGCGTCGGCGTCCCTACTGGCGCAGTAGGGCGTAGGCGGGCAGCCCGGGGGGCGCGTATCCCCGGTCGTGCCCTGTCGAGCTGCCCGCACAGATGGGGCAGCCCGCAGCGACCCGGCCCACCCGCCCCGGCCAGCCCCCGGGCTCGTCCAGCCCACCCAAACCCGTCCAGACCACCGGGCCCGTCCAGCCCGGATCTGTCCGCCGGGCGGTCCTATGGGTGGGGCAGCTCGACAGGGCGCGCCAGGTTCCCTGTCGGGGAAGGACGGCAGCCGACGAGCGCACCGGAGTGCGGATCGGCGGTCGGCACGAGCCAACCGGTCAGCACAGACCAGGGACGGGGCAGCCGGTCAGCCGCGGCGCTCCAGCCAGCGGCGCAGGTCGGACAGGCGCTGATCGTCCTGGGGCGCCGGCCGCCGCTCCTCGGACGGGCGGCGCTGTTCGACCGGCGGACGCTCCACCGGGCGGCGCGGGTCGCCGACCAGCTCGCGGCTGGGGGCGGCGAACTTCTTCTCCGGCTCACCGTCGACGGCGGTGCCGATGACCCGGGCGACCGCGTCGATCACCCGCGCCTGCACGGCCGCGCCCACCGAGTCGGTCGGGTCGTCCGGGTTGGCGGCGATGCCCGCGACCGCCACCTGCGGGGTGAAGCCGACGAAGGTCTCGGTGGCGTTCTTCTCCGAGCTGCCGGTCTTGCCGGCCACCGGCCGGCCGTCGAGGATCCGGTTCACCGAGGTGGCCGTGCCCCCGTTGCACTGCGCGAGCGTGGACTGCTGGCCGACCGGGCAGCGGGCGGCGTCGGTGGCGGCCCGGGCCACGTCGGCGTCGAGCACCCGGCGGCAGGACGGGTCGCCGACCGGCACCCGCTCGCCGTCGGCGGCGGTCACCGAGACCACCGGCAGCGGCGCGCAGTACGTGCCCTCGGCGGCCACCGTGGCGTACGCGTTCGCCAGGTCGAGCGGGGTGGTGGCGGTGACGCCCAGGGTGAACGAGCCCCAGTCGGCGGCGTCGTTCTCGGCGAACGTGGCGTCGGCGTCGGCCCGGAAGGTGATGCCGAGGCGCTTCGCCATCTCGACCACCTTCTCCTGCCCGACCTGCTCGGCCAGCCACACGAAATACGTGTTCACCGAGCGGCCGAAGCCGTCCCACATCATCCGGTAGCCGTCCATCCACTCCGGGTTGGCGTTGGCCGGGCACCACCGGCCGTCGCAGCTGCCCTCGCCCTCGGCGGCGTACCGGGTGGGCAGTCGGCTGGGCGCGTCGAAGCCGGTGGACAGCGGCTTGCCGGCCTCGAGCGCGGCGAGCATGGTGAAGAGCTTGAACGTCGAGCCGGCCTGGTAGCCGGCCACGCTGTCGCCGCCGGAGATCAGCGGGTTGACGGTGTTGGGGCGGTTGGCCTGCCCGTCCGGGTTCGCGTCGAGGCTGTAGTGCCGGTTGACCGCCATCGCCAGCACCCGGCCGGTGCCCGGTTCGACGGCGGCGATCGGCAGGGCGCGCTTGTTGTCGTAGGAGTAGACGCTGGTGGCCTGCTTCTGCGCGGTGGCCTGGATCTTCGGGTCCAGCGAGGTCACCACCGTGTAGCCGCCGCGGCGCAGGGCCTGCTCGCGCTCCTCGACGGTCGCGCCGAACTCCGGCTGCGTGAGCCACCACTGCCGCAGGTAGTCGCAGAAGAAGCCCCAGTCGTCGTGGCCCTCGGCCACGGCGGTGCAGCCGTTGGGCTGGGCCGTGGGGCGCAGCGTCAGCTTCTCGGTCCTGGCCCGCGCGGCCTCGTCGGCGCTGATCGCGCCGGTGGCGACCATCGAGTCCAGCACGTAGCCGCGCCGCTCCAGCGCGGCGTCCGCGTCGCCGTCGATCGGGCTGTACGCCTCCGGCGACTGCACCAGGCCGGCGAGCAGGGCCGCCTCGCCGAGGGTCAGCTCCGCCGGGGACTTGGCGAAGTAGCGCTGGCTGGCCGCCGCGATGCCGTACGCCCCGGAACCGAAGTACGCGATGTTCAGGTAGCGGTTGAGGATCTCGTCCTTGCTCAGGCGCTGCTCCAGCGCCGAGGCGTACCGGATCTCCTGGAGCTTGCGCCCGACGGTCTGCTCGGTGGCCGCGGCGCGCTCCTCGGCGGTGCGCCCGGGGTCGGTCTTGAGCACGTTGCGGACGTACTGCATGGTCAGCGTGGAGCCGCCCTGCTGGCCGCCGCCGGAGACGTTCGACACCACGGCCCGCAGCAGCCCGCGCAGGTCGGCGCCGCCGTGGTCGTAGAAGCGCCGGTCCTCGGCCGCCACGATCGCCTGTCGCATCACCGGGGCGATCTCGTCGAGCGGCACGTCGGTGCGGTTGACGTCGTAGAACGTGGTGATCAGCGTCCTGCCGTCGTTGGCGTAGAGGTAGGACCGCTGCGGCGTGGCCGGGGTGCGCAGGGCCTCGGGCAGTCCCGCGTACGACCCGACCGCGGCCTTGGCGGCGAACCCGAGCAGCAGGTTTCCCGGCAGCGCGGCGACCGCCAGGACGAGGCCGGCGAGCACGCCGGCGAGCAGCACGGTGAACAGCCGCGACAGCGGCGGGCGGGGTGGGGCCATGGTCCCCAGGATTGCCACCTAACGGGCCAACCGACCACCCCCGCGGCCCGGTTGTCAGCAATTTCACCGCCCGTGACCAGCGACTTCCCATCCCACCGCCCCCTCGGCCACCGCGAACCCCGTGGCCACCACCCGCCCCGCCGACGCCCGCCCGGCTCCAGCGGCGCCGCCGCGTCCGGTGGCCGCCGGGCCGGTGCGACGGGTCAGGTGGGCAGGGGGCCGTTCGGGCCGGGGGTGGCCGGGGCGGCGGCGGTGGCGAGGCTCGCGCTGGCGGCGTCGCGGGCGATGTCCCGCGGCACCAGGCGGCCGGAGCGGTAGCCGATGCCGATGCCGGCGACCAGCACGAAGATCGCGCCGAAGGTCTGCAACGAGCCGATCAGCGCGCCGCCGACGCCCAGCAGCGGGGCGGCGATCATCAGCATCACGCCGTCGCCGATGCTGAACGAGCCGGACCGGGCCACCGACCAGCCGGTCAGCAGCCAGCCGAGGCTGTAGCAGGTGGCGCCGACGAGCACGAGCATGCGCGCGGTGGTACCGAAGACGGGGGTCTGCTCCGCCAGCCCCGCGAAGGGGAGCATGAGCACCGTGCCGGCGATGGAGACGAGCAGGCCGGTGACGGCCGCCCGGCGGCTGCGGGTCGCCGCCAGCAGCCCGGTCAGCGCCAGCAGGGCGAGCAGCCCGAGCCACACCGCCGCCACCCAACCCACCAGGTAGAGCGGCCGACCGTCGGCCGGGTACGGGTCGTTGCCCACCCCGCCGTCGCTGGCCATCGCCACGACGGCGTAGAGGATGGCGTACGCGGGGAGCAGCCACACCGCGCCCCGGGCGAGCCGGCGCAGCGACCAGGCCCAGGTGGCGTTCGTGGCCGGCCCGACCGGCGTCGGCTCGACGAAGGGCAGCACCCCGAACCCCCCGCCGGTACGCCGGCTGCCGAGCGGCCCGGTGGGATCGTGCGCACCGGGCACCGGGGCCGAGGAGCGTACCCGCTTCGCCGGATCCTTCATGCGTCACCTCGCTCGTCCGACGAGCGGTGCGGGACGCGCCGGGGCGCCCCGATGCCTGCTCACCGCCCGTCCTAGGACCGATGGTGGCAGGCGACGGAGCGCCCCATGAGTGGTTCTCGCATTTCCGGGCGATCGCGCCCGGACCCGGTCAGGCCCGTTCGCGCTGGTCGGCCGGATCGTTGAGCAGGCTCGCCGGGGAGACCGGCTCCGGTGCCGGCAGCCCCTGCGGCTGGCCGCCCGTGGCCTGCGCCTCGGCGACGCGTACCTCGTCGTGGATCTGCTGCGCGGCGGCGGCCGCGGCCTGCGCGGCCTCGGCCGCCTCGCGCTCCACCTCGCCCGCGCTGCCGGCCGCCTCCGGCGCCGGCTCGTCGCCGACCATCCGGCTCAGCCCGCCGAGCGCGCCGCCCATGCCCTCCAGCGCCTTGGTCAGCTCGGCCGGCACGATCCAGACCTTGTTCGCGGAGCCGTTGGCGATCTGCGGCAGGGCCTGGAGGTACTGGTAGGCGAGCACCTTCTGGCTCGGGTTCGCCTGGTGGATCGCGTCGAACACCGTCTTGATCGCCTTCGCCTGGCCCTCGGCCTGGAGGATCCGGGCCTGCCGGTCACCGTCGGCGCGCAGCACCGCGGACTGCTTCTCACCCTCGGCCGTGAGGATCTGCGACTGCTTGTGGCCCTCGGCGTTCAGGATCGCCGCCCGGCGGTCGCGCTCGGCGCGCATCTGCTTCTCCATGGAGTCGCGGATGCTCGCCGGCGGCTCGATCGCCTTGAGCTCCACCCGGGTGACCTTGATGCCCCACCGCCCGGTGGTCTCGTCCAGCACGCCGGACAGGTGCCGGTTGATCTGATCGCGGCTGGTCAGCGCCCGCTCCAGGTCCAGCGACCCGATCACGTTGCGCAGCGTGGTGACGGTGAGCTGCTCGATGGCCTGGAGGAAGTTCGAGATCTCGTACGTGGCCCGGACCGAGTCGACGACCTTGAAGTAGAGCACCGTGTCGATCGAGACGACCAGGTTGTCGGAGGTGATCACCGGCTGGGGCGGGAAGCTGACCACCTGCTCCCGCAGGTCGACCTTGGTACGCACCGCGTCGACGAACGGGACCAGGATGTTCAGCCCCGGGTTGAGGGTGCGCTTGTACTTGCCGAGCCGCTCCACGACGTCCTGGCGCTGCTGCGGCACGATCCGTACCGCCTTGGCCAGGGTGATCACCCCGATTAGAGCGATGGCCATCAGTAGGACCGGGATCACAAGTTCCATGTACTCACCTTTTCGCTTCGGGTAGCTCCCCGGAAGGAGAAACGTCGTCCCGCCACACCAGGGCGGTCGCACCCCGCACCTGGATCACCTGCACCCGGTCGCCCGGGGCGAAGTGCTGGCTCGCGTCGTAGGAGCGGGCCTGCCACAGCTCGCCGTCGATCTTCACCATGCCCTGCCCGGCGTCGACCTGCTCCAGCACGAGCGCCGTGCTGCCCTCGATCGCCTCCACGCCGAACGGCTGCTCGCCGCTCTCCAGCGCCGAGCGGCGGTGCCTGCGCAGCGTCGGCCGCACACCCAGCACCGTCAGCGCCGACACGGCGGCGAAGACGATCGCCTGCACCTCGACCGGGGCGCCGAGCGCCGCCGCTCCCGCGGCGGCCAGGGCCCCGACCGCGAACATGATCAGAAACAGTGTCGTCGTGAAGATCTCAGCGACCGCCAGAACGACACCCAGCACGATCCAGAACACGGCGTCCACCCCCCGATCGTGACACGTCGAAGCACGTGGAGCCCACCCGCGAAGATCAGTAAGCTCGGCGGCACGCTGGCGGCCCACCCCGACGGCACCGGAATCCCCGAGGAGAGCCCGTGTCCCTGTTGCCCGAGACCACCCGCCAGGTCGATGCCCTCGTCGCCGGGGCGCAGTCCGCCGGCCGTACGCCGTCACTGGTGGTCGGCGTGGTGCGGGACGGCGCGCTGACCCACCTCGCCACCGCCGGCGAGCACCCGCGCCCCGAGGCCGACCTCCAGTACCGCCTCGGGTCGATCAGCAAGACCATGACCGCGACCCTGGTCATGCAGGAGCGCGACGCCGGCCACCTGGCCCTGGACGACCCGCTGGAGAAGCACCTGCCCGGCACCGGTGTGGGCACGCTCACCCTGCGACAGCTGCTCGGCCACGCCAGCGGCCTGCGCCGCGAGCCGGACGGTCAGTGGTGGGAGCGCGCCGAGGTCGGGGACCTGTCGACCCTGCTGGCCGGGGTGAGCGCCGAGAAGATCGCCTATCCCCCGCACCGGGTCTACCACTACTCCAACCTGGCGTACGGGCTGCTCGGCGGCGTGCTGGAGCGGATCACCGGCACCGGCTGGGCGGAGCTGCTGCGCCAGCGCGTGCTGGAGCCGCTCGGCATGGGCCGCACCACGTACGCGGCCACCGAGCCGTTCGCCCGCGGCTACGTGGTGCACCCCTGGCACGGCACGCTGCGGGAGGAGCCGCGCACCGACACCGGGGCGATGGCCCCGGCCGGGCAGCTCTGGTCCACGGCCGAGGACCTGGCCCGGTGGGCGGCGTTCCTGGCCGACCCCGCGCCGCAGGTGCTGGCGGCGGAGACGCTGACCGAGATGTGCGTCCCCGTGTCGATCAGCGACGTCGACTCGTGGACCGGCGGGCACGGCCTCGGGCTGGAGCTCTACCGGCAGGGCGAGCGGGTGTACGTCGGGCACGGCGGCTCGATGCCCGGCTACGTGGCCGCCCTGGCGGTGCACCGCCCATCGCGCACCGGCGTGGTCGGCTTCGCCAACTCGTACGGCTTCCGCACCGGCGGGATCGGCGGGCTCGCGCTACAGGTCCTCACCACCGTGCTGGACGCCGAGCCGGCCTTTCCGAAGCCCTGGCTGCCGGCCGCCGCTCCCCCGCCCGCCGAGGTCGACGAGCTGGGCGGCCGTTGGTGGTGGATGGGGGCGTCGCTCGACGTGACCTGGGACGCGAACACGGGTGAGCTGGTCGTCTACGTGCGCGGCGAGCGGGTGAGCGCGTTCGTCCCGGAGGGTCCGGACCGCTGGCGGGGTCGCTCCGGCCCGGAGAACGGCGAGATCCTGTCGGTGCTGCGCGACGGGTCGGGGCGGGCGGTGGCGCTCGACATCGCCACCTTCGTCTTCACCCGCACCCCCGACCAGGAGCCCTGACGGTCGACGGTCGCCGACGGACCCGGCCCGTCGGCGACCGGCCTCAGGCCCGCCTCAGGCCGGCTCGGTGACGAAGTCGATCAGGCGTTCCATCGCGTTGATCAGCGGGGTCTCCACGTCGGCGAAGCTGTCGACCCGGGACAGGATGTGGCGCCACATGTCCGCCGGCTCGGCCACCCCGAGCGCGGCGCAGACGCCCTCCTTCCACGGGCGTCCCGGCGGCACCACCGGCCACGCCCGGATGCCCAGCGCCGCCGGCTTGACCGCCTGCCACACGTCGACGTACGGGTGCCCGGTGACCAGCACGTGCGGGGAGGTCACCTTCGCGACGATCCGGCTCTCCTTGGAGCCGGCGACCAGGTGGTCGACGAGCACGCCGAGGCGCCGGCCGGGGCCCGGGGCGAAGTCGCGCACCTCGGCGTCGAGCGCGTCGATGCCGTCCAGCGGCTCCACCACCACGCCCTCGATGCGCAGGTCGTCGCCCCAGATCCGTTCGACCAGGGCGGCGTCGTGGATGCCCTCCACCCAGATCCGGCTGGCCCTGGCGACCTGGGCGCGTACGCCGTCGACGGCGATCGAGCCGGAGGCGGTGCGGCGGCGGGCGGCCGGCACCGGGGCGCGGGTCGGCCGGCGCAGCGTCACCGGCCGCCCGTCGAGCAGGAAAGCCGCCGGCAGCAGCGGGAAGTTGCGCCGGCGTCCGTGCCGGTCCTCCAGCACCACCGCGCCGGCCTCGAAGCCGACCACCGCCCCGCAGAAGCCGGAGTCGGCGTCCTCGACCACGAGGTCCGGCTCGGCGTCCACCTCGGGCGTGACCTTCCGCCGCCGCCAGTCCCCCGCCAGCACATCGTCCGCGTACCGCCCCATGCCGATCAAGCTAACCCCCCACCCCGCCCCCCGCACCCGACACGCCGCCCCCGCCGCCCCCGCCGCCCCCGCCGCGGCGATCATGCAGTTGTGGTGCCCCGCGAAAGGGGCAGAGGTCGACGATCCACCCACCACAACTCCATGATCGACGGGACGGGGGGTGCATGATCAGCGGGCATGGGGACAGTCGGAGCGGCAGTCGAGACAGGGGCGGCGGTGACCACGTACCCTTTCGGCATGTCCACCCCCGCAGCGGGCGCGGCCACTCTCACACCGCGCCGGTCCAGCCGGTTCGTGGCCTGGGTGCGCGCGTGGCGCGCCGGGCTGGTGCCCTTCGACGAGGTCGCCGACGCGATCGCCGGCGACGAGGAGCACCTGGTCGCCGACGCGCCCGGCACCTGGACCGACGTTCCCCTGCCCCAGGCGCTGCCCACCCTCGCGAAGCTCTCGCCCGATGAGATCCGGCTCGTGCTGCCCGCGCCCGGCGACCCGCGCGGGCTGCCCGGGCCGGGCGACTTCGCCGGCGCGGCGCTGGTCGCCGGCGAGGCGGTCGTCGCCGGGGGCCTCGGGCTCATCCCGCACGTGCGCACGCACACGTCCGGCTCCGGCGACACCTTCGAGACGGTCCTCTGGCGGGTCTACCCGCTGCCGGCCGACGCCCCGGCCGCCTCCCTCGCGTTGCCCGGCGCGGCCGAGGCCGAGGCGGAGCTGGCGGTGGCCCTGGCCGACACGACCGCCGCGCTGACCCGGCTGGACGTCGCGCAGTGGCGACCCGAGCTGGCCGGGGCGCTGGAGGCGCTGCGCCGGCCGGACGGCGCCACCGACCTGCCGCCCGGGTTCGACCCGCGGGCCCGGCGGCTCTTCGCCCGGGCCGCCGTGCTCGACCGGGTGCTCGCGCTGGCCGGGCACGCGGCGCCGGGCGGCGCGATCAACAACTACGAGGCCCAGCAGCGCGACGCCGCACTACGCCCGCTCACCACCGCCTGCCGGCAGGCCCTGGTGGCCGCCTGCAACGCCCCGCTGCGCCCCTGACGCCGCCGGCACTCAGTTGCCGCGAGCGTCGAGGGCCTGTGCCGCCCACCGGTCCAGCTCGCGCGCGAACTCGGTCACCTCGGCCTTGGCGGAGGGCGGCATCGACGCCCGGGAGGCCGTCCGGTACTTGACGCACACCCCGAGGTTGCTGACGCGGAAGTAGACCCGCACGTCGCGCTCGTGCCAGCCGTACGCGTCGAGGTCTGTCTCCTCCGAGATGTAGCCCTCGTCGCCGATGCCGGGAAGCCGCTCGCCCTGTGTGGGGCAGTCCCCCAGGTTCGCGGGGAGCAGGGGGTCCTCCACGCTGAGCCGGGTGATCTCCCCGTCGGGTTGCTGGCTGGGCTCCCACGAACAACTGTTCGTGGACTTGTGCATCGCCCACAACTTCGCCTCGGGGACCAACGGCGCGATGGCCCGGGGGTGATCGGTCAGGTACAGGCACGCGTTCGGCGACGCCGTGAATTCTCTGGCCGACGGCGATCCGGACGACGGGGTCACCGTGACCGACGGGCCGCCGGTCGCCCCGCCCACGGCGGCCTCCCCGTTGCCCACCCGAGCCAGCGCGAGCGCGTAGCCCGCCGACAACAGGGCGGCTGACAGGAGGACGGCGATGCCGCTCATGCCGGCAATCCGCGCGCGCGAAAGCCTCCGGGCACGCGCACCGCTCTCACCGGGCGGCAACGACCCGCTCAGCCTCGCGGTCCGCGGGGTCACGCGAATCGTCGGCCGGTTGTCGGCCGTGGCGCTGGCAGCGACCTCCCGCAGGCGCTCCGCGGCCAGCTCGGCAGACGGACGTTCGTCCGGGCGGCGCGCCATCAGGCCGCGCAGCGTCGGGTCCAGCGGACCCGCGCGTTCAGCCGGCGCGGGGTCACGGCTCAGCACGGCCGCGATCAGTTCCGCCGGATCGTCCGTGTCGTACGCGGGCCGGCCCTCGACAGCGAAGTACAGCGTCGCGCCGAGTGACCACAGATCCGACGCCGGCTCGGCGCCCCGACCGGTCAGCCGCTCCGGCGGCACGTAGCCCAATGTGCCCATCACCGAGCCGGTGCCGGTGAGCCCCCGGGTGGCGCCGACGACCGCGGCGATCCCGAAGTCCGTGATCACGGCGCGACCGTTCCGGTCCAACAGGACGTTCTGCGGCTTGATGTCACGATGCAGGATGCCGGCGTCATGGGCGACCCCCAGGGCCGCGAGCAGACCCGCGCCGATCTCCGCGGTCCGCCGTGGACTCAGTGGCCCGTCCTCGCGCACCACGGCGTGCAGAGAGGGGCCATCGACCAGGCCCATCACGATCCAGGGACGACCATCCTCGATCAGGACGTCGTGGATGGTCACGATGCCGGGGTGGTTCAGCCGCCCGGCCGCCCGCGCCTCGATGATCGCCCGCTCCCGAAGCGCCAGGCACTCGGACTCGTTCAGGCCCTCGGGCAGCCACAACTCCTTCACGGCCACCTCGCGGTCCAGCAGGGTGTCCGCAGCCCGCCACACCACCCCCATGCCGCCGCTGCCGACCGGCTCGGCCCGCAGGACGTATCGACCGGCCGCCAGGGTACGCCGCTCCTCCGCCACGTCCGGAACGATAGCGGCAGCACGCCCATCGATGGGCGTCGACGGCAGCGGCGACAACCGGCGCTCACTGCCGCCGTCGGGTCACCCGCGCCCGGGGACGGTGGTCGGGCGGCGGGCCGGAACGCAGCAGACCGTGGGGCAGGTGTCCCACATGGGCAGCTCGCCGAGTCGGCGGCGCGGGCCTGTCCCGTCCGGGTCGGTACGCTCGCGGACCAGCTCGCGGACCATCGCCACGAACCGGGGGTCGGTGCCGGGGGTGGCGGCCCGGACGAAGTCCAGCCCGATCTGCCTGGCCGTCTCCCGCGCCTCGGTGTCGAGGTCCCACACCACCTCCAGGTGATCGGAGACGAACCCGATCGGGCTGACCACGACGCCGGTGGTGCCGGCCTCGGCCAGCGTACGCAGGTGGTCGTTGACGTCCGGCTCCAGCCACGGCACCTGCGGCGGGCCGGAGCGGCTCTGCCAGACCAGGTCCCAGGGCAGGTCCGGGGCGGCCGCGGCGTGGACCAGCCGGGCGACCTCGGCGAGCTGCGCCTCGTACCGGCCGCCGTGCGGGCCCGCGTTCGCGGCCATCGAGTTCGGGACCGAGTGCGCGGTGAACACCAGCCGGGTGCCGTCCCGCTTCGCCGGGTCGAGGCGGCCCAGCGCCGCCCGTACCGCGTCGGCGTGCGGCTCGACGAAGCCGGGGTGGTCCCAGAACTGACGGAGCTTGTCGATCAGCGGGGCGTCGGGCCCGACCGCCGCGCGGGCGGCGGCGATGTCCTCCTGGTACTGCCGGCAGGAGGAGTAGCCGCCGAAGGCGCTGGTCACGAACGCCAGGGCGTGGGTGACGCCGTCGTCGCGCATCTGCGCCACGGTGTCGGCGAGCATCGGGTCCCAGTTCCGGTTGCCCCAGTAGACCGGCAGGTCGACGCCGTTGGCGGCGAAGTCCTCCCGGATTGCCGCGAGCAGCTCCCGGCACTGCTCGTTGATCGGCGAGACGCCACCGAAGTGCTGGTAGTGCTCGGCGACCTCCGCCAGCCGCTCCGGCGGCACGCCCCGCCCCCGGGTCACGTTCTGCAGGAACGGCATCACGTCCTCGGGCCGTTCCGGTCCGCCGAAGGACACCAGGACCACCGCGTCGTACGCCATGACCCCATTCTCCCCGGTGGCCGGGCCCGCCGGGCGGGCCCCCCTGATGCCGCCCGTCCCGCGATGGTGCACGGCGGGCGGTCGGAGGGGCCCTACACCTCAGGCGCCGATGGCGTGGTAGCCGCCGTCGACGTGCACGATCTCGCCGGTGGTGGCCGGGAACCAGTCGGACAGCAGCGCCAGGCAGGCCCGCGCCGCCGGCTCCTGGTCGGTGAGGCTCCAACCCAGCGGCGCGCGATCGGCCCAGGCCTGTTCGAACTGGTCGAAGCCGGGGATCGACTTGGCGGCGATGGTGCGCAGCGGCCCGGCGGCGACCAGGTTGCTGCGGATGCCCTGCTTGCCCAGGTGCAGCGCCAGGTAGCGGGAGGCGGACTCCAGCCCGGCCTTGGCCACGCCCATCCAGTCGTAGACGGGCCACGCCTTCGTGGCGTCGAAGGTCAGGCCGACCACCGCGCCGCCGGCGGACATCAGCGGCAGCGCCGCCATCGCGAGGGACTTGTAGGAGTACGTGGAGACGTGCAGCGCGGTCGCCACGTCCTCCCAGGGGGCGTCGAGGAAGCCGCCGCCGAGGCAGCTCTGCGGGGCGAAGCCGATCGAGTGCACCACCCCGTCCAGGCCGTCGACGTGCTCACGCACGCGGTCGCCGAGCCCGGCGAGGTGGTCGGCGTCGGTGACGTCCAGCTCGATCACCGGGGCGGGCTCGGGCAGTCGCCTGGCGATCCGCTCCACCAGGGAGAGCCGGCCGTAGCCGGTGAGCACGACCTGCGCCCCGTTCTCCTGGGCGAGCTTCGCCACCGAGAAGGCGATCGAGGCGTCGGTGATGACGCCGGTGACCAGCAGCCGCTTACCGGCGAGCAGTCCGGACATGCAGGGATTCCTCCGTAGTTCTCAGTGACCGCTTGTCAGTGGCCCATGCCGAGGCCGCCGTCGACCGGGATGACGGCGCCGGAGACGTAGCCGGCGGCGTCGCCGGCCAGCCAGGTGACCACGCCCGCGATCTCGTCCGGCTGGGCGAACCGGTTGGCGGGGATGGCCTTGCGGTACTCGGTCCTGCGGTCCTCGGGCAGGCCGGCGGTCATGTCGGTCTCCACGTAGCCGGGCGCGACCACGTTCGCCGTGATGTTGCGGCTGCCCAGCTCGCGGGTGATCGAGCGGGCCACGCCCACCAGGCCGGCCTTGCTCGCCGCGTAGTTGACCTGGCCGGGGCCGCCGTAGAGGCCGACCACCGAGGAGATGAAGACCATCCGGCCCCACTTCGCGCGCAGCATCTTGCCCGAGGCGCGCTTGGCGCACCGGAACGCGCCCGTCAGGTTGGTGTCCAGCACGCGGGTGAACTGCTCCTCCGACATGCGCAGCAGCAGCGTGTCGTCGGTGATCCCGGCGTTGGCGACGAGCACCTCCACCGGCCCCAGCTCGGCCTCAATGGCGGTGAACGCCGCGTCGACCGACGCGGAGTCGGTCACGTCGCAGCGGACCCCGAACAGCCCCTCGGGCGGCTCGCCGCTGCGGTGGGTCACCGCCACCCGGTCGCCCTGCTTCGCGAAGGCCTGCGCGATGGCCAGGCCGATCCCCCGGTTGCCGCCGGTCACCAGGACGGTACGGGCCACGGTTCCCCCTGTAGTTCAGTGATCTCCCGGTCGGTCGGAGCCTAGGCGTTACCGGCAGGTAAGCGCTAACGCCGTGCACGTCCGGGCCGGCACGGCGTCGTCCGGCACCGGCCCCTGCCCCGCCCCGCCGGCGACGCGCGGGCCCCTCGGCCGAGGTCCGTCCGGCCGCTCGGCCGAGTGCGGCGACCGCGACCCGCGGGTGTACGATGATCCGCGTTTGCGGGCCGTGCGGTCCGCTTCCGGGCCCCGCCGACCGCAGGAGGTGATCGCTGTGCGAGATAGCGATCCTCCCAGTCGTGGCCGGGCCGAACGTCAGCCCCGCTGAGCCACGACTCAGCAGGTGAGCTGACCCAGCTCCGCTCCCCGCCCCGCCCGGTCACCGGCCCCGCGCCGGTCGGCCGCGCCGCGCCGGGAGCCGCCCGGTCACGACTTCGTGTGCGCGTCCCGACCCACCCCTCTGCGGTCCGCCCCCGCACGCGCGGACCGTCCAGTCGCCGCCCGGAGCCGTCCATGAGCCGCTACGTCGCCCCGCTGGGCTTCACCCTCGCCGCCGTCTGGGTGGCCGTCGTCTTCGTCCTCGCCGGCGGCGCCGCGCACTGACCACCGGCGGCGGCGCGCACCGACCGCCGGGACGCGCCCCGGCCACCGCCGACGGCACGCACCGGCCGCCGGCCATCCCGCGTCCCGCGCGTCAGAGCATCCGCGAGGACCACAGCAGGTTGAGGGCCCCCGCGCAGAGTGCCAGCAGCAGGGCCACCCCCGCGTACCACTGGGTGACCTCGCGGGGTTCCGTGCGGAACCCGATCGAGCTGCCCATGTCCTGGTAGACCTGCTTCAGCTCGCTCACCGAGGCCGCCTCGTAGAAGTAGCCCTCGGTGGCCTCGGCCAGGTCGGCCAGGGCCAGCCGGTCCACGGGCACCCGTTGCAGCTGGCCGCCGATGTCCACCTGCCCGGAGTCGGTGCCGAAGGCGATGGTGGAGACCGGCACGTTCGCCGCCTGCGCGGCGGCGGCCGCCTCCTCCACGGCCCGGCCCGAGGTGCGGTACCCGTCGGAGAGCAGCACGATGCGGGCCGGCGGGATCCCCGCCGCGCCGTCGGCCGGCACCGACCGGATCGCCTCCAGGCAGGTGAAGACCGCCTCGCCCGTCGCCGTCGCCTCGGCCAGCACCAGCCCGTCGATCGCGGCGGTCACCGCGTCCCGGTCCTTGCCCGGCGGCACCAGCACGTTCGCCGACTTGGCGAACGAGACGAGCCCCAGGTTGTAGCTCTCCGGCAGCTCGCCGACGAACTGCTTGGCCGCCTCCTGGGCCGCCTCCAGCCGGTTCGGCGCCACGTCGTCGGCCTGCATGGACAGCGACACGTCGATGGCGAGCATCACGGTGGCCCGCTCCAGCGGCTCCCGGGTGTCGACCGACGGCCGGGCCAGCGCGGTCGCCAGCACCAGCAGGCAGAGCAGGAACGCCGTGGCCGGCACGTGCCGCCGCCAGCCCAGCCCCTTCGGCGCCAGGGTGCGCAGCAGGTCCACGTTGGTGAACCGCATCGCGTACGCCCGGCGGTGCAGCTGCCGCCAGACGTAGAGCGCGGCGAGGGCGAGCACCGGCAGCACGGCCAGCAGCCACCACGGTTGCAGAAAGCGGATCATCGTGTCGTCCCCCTGGTGCGCGCGTGCCGCTGCGCGGCAACGAAACGCACCATGTCGAGCAGCCAGTCTCGGTCCGTACGCAGTCGCAGGTGGGCCGCGCCGGCGCCGCGCAGCGCCGCGGAGATCTCCGCCCGCTGGGCGGCTGCCGCCTCGGCGTAGCGGTGGCGCAGCCGCGGGTCGGCGGTCTGCACCTCGTGCAGCTCGCCGGTCTCCGGGTCGACCACCGGCAGCACCCCGACGTCGGGCAGCTCCAGCTCCCGGGGATCGACCACCTCGATCGCCACCACGTCGTGCCGGACGCGCAGCTTACGCAGCGGGCGGGACCACCGCTGCGGTGGGGCGAGAAAGTCGGAGATGACCACCGCCACGCCCCGCCGCCGGGGCGGCCGGTTGAGCATGTCGACAAGCGTGCCCAGGTCGCTGCGCCCGGGGCGGATCTCGGTGCCGGCGATCGCCCGCAGCAGCGCGTGGGCCTCCTTGCGGCCGGAGCGCGCGGGCAGCCGGGTGTAGACGTCCGGGCCCGCGACCGGCGGCGCGGCGCGCCACCGGCGGGCCGGCGCACTCGTGCCGCCGCCGCTGCCGATCACCGCGCCGATCCGGTTGCCGCCCCGGACGGTCAGGTGGGCCAGCGCCGCCGCGGCGGCCACCACGACGTCGCGCTTGAGCCACCGGCCGGTGCCGAAGTCCAGGCTCGCCGAGAGGTCCACCGCCAGCCACGTCTCCAGCTCCCGGTCGGCCACCGTACGCCGGACGTGCGGCATCGTCGTGCGGGCGGTGACCGGCCAGTCCATCCGGCGTACGTCGTCGCCGGGGCGGTACTCCCGGGACTCCCCCGCCTCGCTGCCCGGCCCGGGCAGCAGGCCGGCGTAGTCGCCCTGGAGCAGGCCGTCGAGCTTGCGGGTGACCATCAGTTGCAGCCGCGACAGGACGGCCTCGGTACGGTCTGAGGGGACGTCGGCAGGCCGACGGGCGGGTGAGGTCACGGGCGCTGCCCGGGCCAACCGGCGCCGGGCGGCGCGGAGGTCGGCAGGGGTGCGGGTGTGGCCTGCTGCCGGGGCGCGACCGAGGGCAGCGGGATGGTGGACATCACCCGGTGCACCACGTGGTCGGCGGGCACGTCGTCGGCGAGCGCGTCGTAGCTGAGCACGAGCCGGTGGCGCAGGATGTCCGGTGCGATGTCCTGCACGTCCTGCGGCAGGGCGTAGTCGCGGCCGCGCAGCAGCGCCAGCGCGCGGGTGGCCCGGACCAGGCCGAGCGAGGCGCGCGGGCTCGCGCCGTACTGGATGAGCTGGGCGACGTCCGGCATCCCGTGCTCCGCCGGGGCGCGGGTGGCCAGCACCAGCCGGACCGCGTAGTCGACCAGGGCGTTGTGCACGAAGACCTGGTCCGCCTTGCGTTGCAGGGCGATCAGGTCGGGGGTGGTGAATACCGGCGCCGGCTGCGGCGGGGCGACCCCCATCCGGTAGACGATCTCCCGCTCCTCGGCGTCGGTCGGGTAGCCGACGACGATCTTCATGAGGAAGCGGTCCCGCTGGGCCTCGGGCAGCGGGTAGACCCCCTCCTGCTCGATCGGGTTCTGCGTCGCCATCACCAGGAACGGGTCGGGCACCCGGTGGCTCTCGCCGCCGATGGAGACCTGCCGCTCGCTCATCACCTCCAGCAGCGCCGACTGCACCTTGGCCGGCGCCCGGTTGATCTCGTCGGCGAGCAGGAAGTTGACGAACACCGGGCCCAGCTCGACGTCGAACTTCTCGCTCGACTGGCGGTAGATGCGGGTGCCCATGATGTCGGCGGGCACCAGGTCGGGGGTGAACTGCACCCGGGCGAAGGAGCCGCCGACCACCCTCGCGAGGGTCTCGACCGCGAGGGTCTTCGCGACCCCCGGCACGCCCTCCAGCAGGCAGTGGCCGCGCGCGAGCAGCGCGACGAACATCCGCTCCACCATCCGGTCCTGCCCGACGATCACCCGCTTGATCTCGAACAGCGCCCGCTCGAGCAGACTCGCGTCCTCGGCCGGCGTGGTCACCGGCTCGGGTGTCTCCGGGCCCGTCCCGTTCGGCGTCGGGGCGTCGGGCGTGGTCGGCTGGGCCACCGGTCCTCCACAGCATGATCGGTTGTCGCGCGGCGTGGTGCGTATCAAGACTCGCATGCCCGGCTGAGTGCCGAGGTGGGGAGAAGCCGATTCTCGCCGCCGCGTCCCCGATGCCGGGTCGCGGGCCCGCCACGCCGTCGCACGGTACGAAATCGCCGCTCACGGGTGGACAGGGACGGGTCCGGCGCGTGTACCATTCACCCGTCGCCGGGCGGCTCCCCCCGTGGCCGCCCGGCGCTCAAACTTCCGGTGCCGCCACCGCCCCTAGACTGGCCGGGATGAGCAGCCCCCTTCCCGCCGACGAGCCGCTGGTCTGCTCGTCCCGCGGCTGTCGTGCCCCCGCCCACTGGGCGCTGAGGTGGAACAATCCCCGGCTGCACGACACCGACCGGCGTAAGACCTGGCTCGCGTGCACCGCGCACCGCGCCACCCTCGGCGACTTCCTCGACGCCCGTGGCTTCCTCCGGGAGGTCGTACCGGTGCCCGGATCGCCTACGCTCGAAGGGTGAGCGCGCACAACGGATGTCCCCGGTGAGCAGTGACGGGTCCGCCGGCCCGCCGCCGGCGCCACCCCTTCCGCCGGCGGGCCCCCTGGAGCCGTGGCCGGAAACCGTCCGCTGGCAGCCGATCTCGTCCGACCTGATCTGGGTGGAGCTGATCCGCCTGGCGCTGGTGCTGGTCGTCCTCGCCCTCGGGCTGGGCGTCGGCTGGGCGTTCAGCGGCAGCGGCTTCCTCGGCGCGGCACTCGGCGTGGTGCTGCTGTTCGGCGTCCTGCGGGGCGTGACGATCGTCCGCGCCGTGCGGGCCTGGGGCTACGCGGAGCGGGAGGACGACCTGCTGGTCCGGCACGGGCTGCTGGTGCGGCGGCTCTCCATCGTGCCGTACTCGCGGATGCAGTTCGTCGACGTCAGCGCGGGGCCGCTGGAGCGCGCGTTCGAGCTCGCCACCGTGCAGTTGCACACGGCCGCCGCGGCGAGCGACGCCCGGGTGCCCGGGCTGCGCCCGGCGGAGGCGTCCCGGCTGCGCGACCGGCTCACCGCGCTGGGCGAGGACCGGGCGGAGGGCCTGTGAGCGACCCGGCCGCCCGGGACACGGACCACGCCGGACCGTCCCCGGCGGAGCCGGGCGTCCCGCCGGAGCCGGGCGTCCCGCCGGAGCCGGGTGTCCCGCCGGAGCCGACCGGGCCCGTCCCGCCCGGGCCGGTCTGGTCCGCCGGGGCGCCCGAGGGCGGCGAGCCGCGGCAGCGGCTGCACCCGCTCAGTCCCGCCCTGCACGGCGCCAAGTCCCTGGTCGTGGTGATCGCCGGCCTGTCGTGGTCGACGCTGTCGCGGGTCGGCTTCGGCTGGTTCGCGCTGATGGCGGTGGTGCTGGCCCTGGGCGCCACGGTGCTGGCCGTGGTGAGCTGGTACTACACCGGCTACCACGTGGTGGGCCGCGAGCTGCGGGTGCACGAGGGTCTCCTCTGGCGACGCACCCGGGCGATCCCGCTGGAGCGGCTCCAGGCCGTCGAGGTGGTCCGTCCGCTGCTCGCCCAGCTCACCGGCCTGGCCGAGTTGCGGTTGGAGGTGGTGGGCGGGGGCAAGACGGAGGCGCCGCTGGCCTACCTGAGCGTCGCCGAGGCGACCGCGCTGCGCCAGCGGCTGCTCGCCCTCGCCGGACGGATCGCAGCCGAGCCGGGCGCGCCGCCGGCGGGACCGGCCGCGGGACCGGCGGGGACCCCGGCGCCACCGCCCGGCCGGCCGCTGCACGCCGTGGCCAACAACGACCTGCTGGTCAGCCAGCTGCTGACCCCGCAGGCGTTCATGATCCCGTTCGGCGTCGCGTTCGTGGTGGCGCAGTTCCTCTCCGAGGACTCCTGGTCGTTCGTCGCGGTGGCGAGCACCCTCACCGCCATGGCCGGCGTGCTGCTGCAACCGGTGCGGCGGGTGCTCGACGACTGGAACTTCCGGCTCGCCCGGGACGAGGGCACGCTGCGGATCCGCAACGGCCTGCTGGAGACCCGCGCGCAGACCGTGCCGCTGGACCGGGTGCAGGCCGTCGGGGTGACGTGGCCGTTGCTGTGGCGGGTCAAGGGCTGGCTGCGGCTGCGCCTGGAGGTGGCCGGCTACTCCGCCGGCGAGGCCGACGAGCGTAACCGGCCGGACCGGCTGCTCCCCGTCGGTGACCTGGCGACCGGCGAGGCGATCGTGACCGAGGTGCTGCCCGGGGTGCGGCTGGCCACGCTGCCGCTGAGCCCGCCGCCGACGCGGGCCCGCTGGCTCAACCCGCTGAGCCGGGGCGTGCTCGGCGCCGGGCTCGACGACCGGGTCTTCGCCGTCCGCTCCGGCCTGCTCACCCGGCAGCTGGCGCTCGTGCCGTACGCCCGGATCCAGAGCGTGCGGGTCGTGCAGGGGCCGGCGCAGCGGCGGCTGCGGCTGGCGACGGTGCACGCCGACACCGCCGGCGGCGCCGGCGCGGCCGCCCGGGACCGGGACCTCGCCGAGGCGTGGGCCCTGGCGGCGGAGCTGACGGCCCGCTCGCGCGCGGCCCGCCGGGTGGGCTGACCCCGCCCGGGGCGGTCAGTGGGCCGCCGTCACCGGCGGCGGCTCGGCGGCGGCCGGCGGATCGGTCGGCGCGGCGTCGGACCCCTCCGCCGGGGCCCGGCGGGCCTTGCGGGCCGCCCACCAGCGCTCGGCCAGGCCGACCGCGAGGAAGGTCATCCCGACGTACGCCCAGCCGACCAGCACGTCGATGACGTAGTGCTCGCCCGAGTAGACCAGGGTGAACGTCATCGCCAGCGGGTACGCCAGCAGCAGCGGCCACCAGCGGCGGCGGGTCTGCCGCAGGAAGAACAGCACCACGAAGAGCGCGAACGCGGTGTGCAGCGACGGCATCGCGGCCACCGGGTTGGAGGCGATCTGCCCGGCGTTGAGCAGGTTGCCGGCGCCGTGCATGCCGAACGCCTTCCAGCCGCGCGTGGAGATCCGGGCGACCTCCTCCAGCAGCCCGTTCTGCGCCGCCCACCAGGGCGGGGCGGCCGGGTAGAGGAAGTAGGTGACCAGGCCGGTGGCGCAGAGGAAGCCCCAGCGGCGCATGAAGGCCGCCCACCGCCCCCGGTCCCGCAGCCAGAGCACCGCCGCGGCGGCCAGCGCCACCACGAAGTGGGAGAAGTAGACCCAGCTGACGGCGACGTCCCACCAGTGCACCTCGGGCCGGTAGAGGTGCTCCTGGAGCCAGGTCGTCGGCACCTGCCCGCCCGTCGCCCAGCCGAACATCACCCGGTCGGCGACGATCAGCTCGTACGCGTGCGGGGTGGCGCCGTTGTCGGCGAAGCCCCGGGACAGGTTGTAGACGGCGAGCAGCAGCACCACCGGTACCCAGTCCCGCGCGAAGCGCAGGTGGCTGCGCCACGGTCGGCTGCTGTTCCAGGCGATCGTCCCCGCCCAGATCCACAGGAACGCGTACGCCGGGTCGGTCGGCAGGCCGATGCCGAGCCAGCCGGCGACGAAGGCGACCCCCCAGAGTGTCATCGCGACCACGCGACGACGCCCGCCGTCGGGTGCGGCGGGTGGCTCGGTCCGGGCGGGGGGCTGGGGGTCGGTCGCGACAGACATCGCGGTCAAGGTTAGCGGCGCGGGCGGCATCGACCCACGCCGACCACCCGGCCGCGCCGTCCTCTCGGGCGCGGCGGAACCGGCGGCCGGTGCGCCGGTTCCGCGTCGCCCAGGGGCGGTGTGCGCCGGCGGGGTCGACCGACGCGCACGCGCCGCCGCCCGCCGCCGCCTCGTCTAGGCTTTGGCCATGCAGGAGCAGCCGGAGCCCGCGCTGACCCCGGGCCTCACCGCCCGGGTGGAGTTGACCGTCGCCGACACCGACACCGCCCAGGCGGTCGGCTCCGGGGACGTGCCCGTCCTGGGCACGCCCCGGGTGCTCGCCCTCGCCGAGGCCGCCACGGTGGCGGCCACCGCCGCCCGGATGCCCGGCGGGTCGACCACCGTCGGCACCCGGGTCGAGCTCGACCACCGGGCAGCCACCCCGGTGGGGCGCACGGTGGTGGCGCAGGCCCGGCTGACCGCGGTCGAGGGGCGGCGGTTGTACTTCGAGGTCAGCGTCAGCGACGGCGACGAGACGGTCGCCGAGGGTCGGGTGGAGCGGGTGCTTGTCGACCGGCAGCGCTTCGTGGAACGCGCCGCGCGGTCGTCGTGACCGCCCGCTTCGCGCGCATCGCCGACGGGGTGCACGTGCTGCGCGAGCCGCTGCTGCACGTCAACGTCACGCTCGTCGTCGGCGACGGGGCCGCCCTGCTGGTCGACACGCTCTCCACCGCCGGGCAGGCCGCCGAGCTGGCCGCCGCCGCCCGGGCGGTCACCCCCCATCCGTGGACGCTGGTGAACACCCACCACCACTTCGACCACTGCTTCGGCAACGCGACCCTCGCCACCGACCCACCCCGCCCGGTGTACGCCCACGAGCTGGCCGCCGAGGCGATGCGCGAGCCGGACCGGCTGCGCCGGGAGGCGTACGCGGAACTGCGCGACGCGCACCCCGCGCTGGCCGCCGAGGTGGCCGGCACGGAGCTGCTGGCGCCGACGCACACCGTGCACGGCGAAACCGTGCTCGACGTGGGCGGCCGGCGGGTGGTGCTGCGCCACCCCGGTCGCGGGCACACCGCCGGTGACCTGGTGGTGCACGTGCCCGACGTCGACGTGCTGGTCGCCGGGGACCTGGTGGAGCAGAGCGGCCCGCCGGCCTTCGAGGAGTCGTACCCCCTGCAGTGGCCCGACACGGTGGCGGAGCTGCTGCGGACGACGACCCCGGCCACGGTGGTCGTGCCGGGGCACGGCGAGCCGGTCGACGCGGCGTTCGTGCGCGCGCAGCACGCCCAGCTCGTCGAGCTGGCCTGGCTCATCCGCGCCGGGCACACCGGCGGCGCACCGCCGGAGCGCGTCGCCGCCGAGGCGCCCTTCGGCGCCCGTCCCGCCCTGCACGCCGCCCGCCGCGGCTACGCCGAACTCGACGGCACCGCCTGACGGCGACCGCCTTGCGTCACCTGCGGCTGCTCTCCGTGGTCGACGGCTGGCCGGCGCCCCAGAGCCTGGCGCCGGCCCTCGACCGGTCCGTCCGGGCCCTGCGGCCCGCACGCCGGCCTAGCGGGTGAAGCGGGCGTCGACCTGCGCGCGGGTGGGCATGGCGGTCGCGCCGCCGGGTGACTCGCAGACCAGGCCGGCGACCCGCAGCGCGAACGCCACCCGCTCGTGCCAGCCCGCCGGGTCGGCGGGCTCGCCGCCGGCCAGCAACTCCGCGACGAGCGCGCCCATCACCGAGTCGCCCGCGCCGGTGGCGTCCACCGCGGCGACCTTCGGCGCGGGTACGCGTACCGGATCGGCGCCGGCGGCGGCGACCACCGCGCCGGCGGCGCCGAGGGTGACCACCACGGTGCCCGCGCCGAGTTCCCGCAGGTACGCCGCCACGCCCTCCTCGGGTTCGCCCGGGTAGAGCAGCTTCGCGTCGGCGGCGCTCAGCTTGACCAGGTGGGCGCCGGCGGCGAACTCGGCCACGACCTCGCGCAGCCCGGCCAGCGCGGCCGGCCCGTCGAGCAGCCGGGGCCGGACGTTGGGGTCGAAGACCCGCAGTCCGGACGCCAGCGCCCAGGCCCGGCGCGCGGCGGCCAGCGCCGGCGGCTGGAGCAGCACGATCGACCCGCAGTAGAGGACGTCGGCGCCCGCCACCAGGTCGGCGTCGAGGTCGTCGGGGCCGAGCAGTCCGTAGGAGGGTGGCTCGCCGTAGAACCGGAAGTCGGGCTCCGGGCCGGCGAAGGTGGCCACCGCCAGCGCGGTCGGGGCGGCGACGGTGACCGTCCCGGCCAGGCCGACGCCCGCGCCGGTCAGGAAGTCGCGGATCCGCCCTGCCAGGACGTCGTCGCCGAGCGACCCGACGAACTGCACCGCGCCGCCGAGCCGGGCGACGGCGACCGCCACGTTCAGCGGCCCACCGCCGACGGCCTGCCGGTAGACCGGCTCGCCGTCGCGCTCGGTGTCGAGCAGGTCGACCAGTGCCTCGCCGAGCACCACCGCGTAACCCATTGGTGTCCTCCGTCCACGCCGCGCGCCGACCGATCTTGTCGCACCAGGCTGGCACAGTACGCGCCATGACGAGCGCCGAAGCCACCGTATCGGCCTACTGGACGGCCCTGGAGGCTCGGGACTGGCACGCCGTCGCCGGGCTGCTCGCCGACGACGTGGTCTACCACCTGCCGCAGACCCGCGAGCGGATCGTGGGCCGGGAGTCGTTCCTGCGCTTCAACCAGGAGTACCCCGACGGCTGGCACCTCACGGTGGTCCGGGTGGTCGCCTCGGGCCGGCGCGCCGCCACCTGGATCAGCTGCGCCCACCGGGGCGAGGAGCTTGCGGCCACGAGCTTCTTCGACCTCGACGACGCCGGTCTCGTCCGCGAGGTCACCGAGTTCTGGCCGGCGGCCTACGAGCCGCCGCCCGGCCGCGAGCACCTCACCGACCGTTACTGACACATCGAGCAACGGCTATTGCGTCTCGTCGCCGTGCCGTGGTGGGATGGCGCTTGCCGGGCGGTGCGGGGGCTGCCGCGCCGCCGGCGCCGGGTTCACATCCACGCGAGGGCACCGGCCCGCGAGTCGGGCCGCCGACGGCGCACGTACGCCGGCCATCCGCGCCGGGGCACGTCCGCCGCGACCGTCTTGCCCGCGTCGCAGCGGGGCGGCCGGTGCTGCCACCCCGCGCGTTGCCCGTGGGACTCCCCCGTCCCACGAGTGAGGAGAACCCCCGTGTCCCACCGATCGCGTATGGCCGCGTTGCTCACCGCGGCCGCGACCCTTCTCGCGGGCGCCGTCGTCCTGACGGCGGGGCCCGATCCCGCCGCCGCGCACGGCACCCCGATGGCCCCCGGCAGCCGCACCTTCCTCTGCTGGAAGGACGGCCTCTCGTCCACCGGCGAGATCAAGCCGAACAACCCGGCGTGCTCCGCCGCCGTGGCGCAGAGCGGGGCCAACTCGCTCTACAACTGGTTCAGCGTGCTGCGCTCCGACGCCGCCGGCCGGACCGTCGGCTTCATCCCGGACGGCAAGCTGTGCAGCGGCGGCAACCCGGGCTTCGCCGGCTACGACCTGGCCCGCACCGACTGGCCGCTGACCCACCTGACGGCCGGGGCCCGGATGGAGTTCCGCTACAGCAACTGGGCCCACCACCCGGGCACGTTCTACTTCTACGTCACGAAGGACAGCTGGAGCCCGAACCGGCCGCTGGCCTGGAGCGACCTGGAGGAGCCGTTCCTGACGGTGACCAACCCGCCGCAACGCGGCTCGAGCGGCACCAACGACGGGCACTACTACTTCAGCGGCAACCTGCCCACCAACAAGAGCGGCCGGCACCTCATCTACTCGCGCTGGGTGCGCTCCGACAGCCAGGAGAACTTCTTCGGCTGCTCGGACGTCACCTTCGACGGCGGCAACGGCGAGGTCACCGGCGTCGGCCCGGGCGGCACGCCGCCGCCCAACCCGACCACTCCCCCGCCCAACCCGACGACCCCGCCGCCCAACCCGACCACGCCGCCGCCGAACCCGACCGCGCCGCCGCCGCACGGCGGGGACTGCATGCCGGTCTTCAAGGTGGTCGGCACCTGGAACGGCGGCTTCCAGGGCGAGGTCACGATCATGAACCACAGCTCGTCGACCTGGTCGGGCTGGACGGCCAACTGGACATGGCCCAGCGGGCAGACCATCAACAGCCTGTGGAGCGGCACGCTGAGCACATCCGGCTCGTCGGTCACCGTGACCAACGCGCCCTACAACGGCACGATAGCCCCGGAGGGCACCACGACCTTCGGGTTCGTCGCCACCACCAACGGCACCAACACCCTGCCCACGGTCACCTGCTCCGGCCGCTGAGACCCCGACCCCGCGCCCAGGTTCGACCCTGAAGTGATCAAGAGGTTTGCGTCCCCGGGAACCAGTCCGGGGACGCAAACCTCTTGATCGACGGCGTGGCCGCCGGCCAGGCGCGTGTGGCCGCCGGCCAGGCGCGGGGCCCGGGTTGCGGTGGCCGGGTCAGCGGACCATGGAGCCGACCACGGGCTTGGTGAGCAGGGCGGACTGGTTGCGCTGGATGCCCGGGTCGAGGGTCTTGGCGACGAAGATGGCGTGCCAGATGCAGAAGATGAGCACCGTCCACACCTTGCGGGAGTGGTCGGCCTCCTCCCGCTTGTGCTCCTCCAGCAGCCGCATCGCGTACGACAGGTCGAGCAGGTCACCGGCGCCCGAGGTGGACAGCACGTGCCGGGCCCACTCGTACATCTCGCCGCGCAGCCAGACCCGGGTGGGGGTCGGGAAGCCGAGCTTCTTGCGGTTGACGATGGCCGGCGGCACCACGCCCTGCAACGCCTGGCGCATCGCGTACTTGGTGGCCTCGGAGCGGGGCGGGAGCTTGAGGTCCACCGGGATGCGCGACGCCACGTCGAAGACCGCCCGGTCCAGGAAGGGCACCCGCACCTCCAGCGAGTGCGCCATCGAGATCCGGTCGGCCTTGACCAGGATGTCGCCGCGCAGCCAGGTGTAGAGGTCGACGTACTGCATCTTGGTGACGTCGTCGAGCTCGGTGCACTCGGCGTAGATCGGCGCGGTGACGTCGGTGTAGCGGACCGAGGGGTCGTAGCGGCGCAGCAGGTGCTGCTTCTCCTCCTCGGTGAACATCCGGGCGTTGCCGTAGTAGCGCTGCTCGATCGGGGTGGTGCCGCGCTCCAGGAAGCTCTTGCCCTTCACGCCCTGCGGGATGGCCTTGGAGACCGCCCGCAGTCCCTTCTGCACCCCGTCGGGCAGCCCGTTGACCGAGCTCAACGACAGCGGCTCGCGGTAGATGGTGTAGCCGCCGAAGAACTCGTCGGCGCCCTCGCCGGAGAGCACCACGGTGACGTGCTCGGCGGCCTTCTTCGCCACGAAGTAGAGGGGCACCAGGGCCGGGTCGGCCACCGGGTCGTCCAGGTGCCAGACGATCTTCGGCAGCGCCTCGATCATGTCGTACGGCCCGATCTTGGTCGGGATGGTCGTCACGTCGAGGTGGCGGGCCGAGTCCTGGGCGACGTCGATCTCCGAGTAGCCCGGGACGTCGTAGCCGACGGTGAAGGTCAGGATGTTCGGGTTGAACTCGCGGGCCAGGGCGACCACCGCGGTCGAGTCGATGCCGCTGGAGAGGAACGAGCCGACCGGCACGTCGGAGCGCATGTGCATCCGGACGCTCTCCCGCAGCGTCTCCCGGATCTCGTGGTAGAGCCGCTGCTCGTCGTCGACCGGGGTGGGCCGGAACACCGGCCGGTACCACCGGCGCACGTCGATCCGCCCGCCCGGGGTCCAGGTCAGGTACTCACCCGAGCCGATCCGGCTGATGCCCTTGTGCAGGGTGCCGGGCTCGGGCACGTACTGCAGGGTCAGGTAGTGGCTGAGGTTGGCCGTGTCGATGCCGGCGTCGCCCTGGTAGTTGGAGTGCGCGAAGGGCAGCAGCGCCTTCTTCTCCGAGGCCAGGTAGAGGCCGTCGGCGGTCTCCAGGTAGTGCAGCGGCTTGATGCCGAAGTAGTCCCGGCCGCCGAACGCGCGGCGCTCCTGCCGGTCCCAGATGACGAAGGCGAACATGCCGCGCAGGCGGGTGAGCACCTGCTCGCCCCAGTAGTGGTAGCCGGCGACGATCACCTCTCCGTCACCGGCGGTGGCGAACTGCGCGCCGAAGCTCCGGATCAGCTCCTCGCGCAGCTCGATGTAGTTGTAGATCTCGCCGTTGAAGGTGAGCAGGTAGCGCCCGTTCGCGTAGGACAGGGGCTCTTGGCTGGAGGCCACGTCGATGATCGCCAGCCGCTTGTGCGCGAACACGCCGTCCGCGTACCGGCCGGAGGCGTCGCCGACCACCTCGACACCGGTCTCGTCCGGTCCGCGGTGGTGCAGGCATTCCAACGCCCCGGCGATGTTGTCGCGGTGGGCGGCGGCGTCGCCGCGCGCGCTGAAGAAGGCCAGGAGTCCGCACATGGTCGCCATCTTTCCACGCGGCCCGAGCGGGCGTCGCGGCACCGCTGGGCTCCACGCCCCGAGGCCGCCCGGCCCGCGCGTTCCGGGTCGCCAGGAGCCGGATCGCGCATGCGGGACGCTGTCGAGCTGATGTCGTGAACGATTCGGGCAACCGCCCGATGTCGCAAACGACTCAGCTCGACAGCGCCGTGCGACGTACTCGCCCACCACCCGCGACCGGACAACAGCACCGCGCGGTACGGTCTGACCTGCAAGAATGCGGAAGGAGCGGGACATGACCGAGGAACGCGTCGACAACCGGCCGGCGGACGGCACCGAGTCGCACGACCCGGACTTCCCGGAGGCGTTCCTGGCGTTCATGCGGCAGGGCTGGCGGGACACCACCCTGGCGGTCGGCCCGCGGCCCGAGGCGCCCCACCACGCCAGGCGACGGGCCGCGCTCTCGGCGGCCTTCCCGGGCGAGACCCTGGTGATCCCCACCGGCGGCGAGAAGGTACGTGCCAACGACACCGACCATCCCTTCCGGCCGGGCAGCGACTTCGCCTACCTGACCGGCGACCACGACCCGGACGGGGTGCTCGTGCTGCGGCCGAACGGGTCGGGCCACGACGCCACCCTCTACATGCGGCCCCGGTCGTCGCGGCTGACCGACGAGTTCTTCCGCAGCCGGCACGGCGAGCTGTGGGTGGGGCGGCGGCACACCCTGGCCGAGAAGTCGGCCGAGCTGGGCCTGCCCACGGCGGACCTGACCGAGCTGGACGCGACGCTGGCCGACCTGGCGCCGGGACGTACCCGGGTGCTGCGCGGCTTCGACGCACGGGTGGACACGGCCGTGCGCCCGTACGACGGCCACCGCGCCGAGGGCCAGCCGGCCCGCGACCGGGAGCTGGCGATCGCCGTCGCGGAGCTGAAGCTGGTCAAGGACGAGTGGGAGATCGCCCAGCTCCAGGACGCGGTCGACGCCACCGTCCGGGGATTCGAGGACGTGGCCCGGGCGCTGCCGGCGGACCGGGGCGTGTCGGAGCGGCTGCTGGAGGGGATCTTCGCGCTGCGCGCCCGGCACGACGGCAACGACGTCGGCTACGGCTCGATCGTCGGCGCGGGCGAGCACGCCACGATCCTGCACTGGGTGCACAACCACGGCGCCACCCGGCCGGGCGAGCTGCTGCTGATGGACATGGGCGTGGAGAACCGCAACCTCTACACCGCCGACGTCACGCGGGTGCTGCCGGTCGACGGCCGGTTCAGCCCGCTCCAGCGCCAGGTCTACGACGCCGTGTACGCCGCGCAGCAGGCCGGCATCGACGCCATCCGCCCCGGGGTGGCGTTCCGGGAGGTCCACCTGGCGTCGATGCGGGTGCTCGCCCAGGCGCTGTCCGACCTGGGTCTGCTGCCGGTGGGCGTCGACGAGGCCATGGACGGACGGTCGACGGTCTACCGGCGCTGGACGCTGCACGGCACCAGCCACATGCTCGGCATCGACGTGCACGACTGCGCGAACGCCCGCAAGGAGAAGTACCGGGACGGCACGCTGGGCGAGGGCTACGTGCTCACCGTCGAGCCCGGGCTCTACTTCCAGCCGGAGGACGAGCTGGTTCCCGAGGAACTGCGCGGGATCGGCATCCGGATCGAGGACGACATCCTGGTCACGGCGACCGGCGCGGTGAACCTCTCCGCCGGGCTGCCGCGCGCCGCCGACGAGGTGGAGACCTGGCTCGCCGAGCAGCGCGAGGCGGGTCCGCGCCTGCCGGGCTGACCGCGCCCCGCATCCTCGCCGCAGCCCGGCGCGACCCCCGTCGCGACCGGCTGTCCGCCGTCCGCCACCCGGCGGAGCCGTTGTCGCCGCGGAACTGCCGGCGGGATCCGCCCGCGTACCGCCCGGAAAGCGCAGATCCCTGCGGGTGTTTGGGCTGCCCAGGTGGCTTCCCTGCCCGGTAGCGGCCCGCTGCGGAGCGACAGCCAGCCTGAGGCGAATGTGCGGATTACTCGGATAACGCACCATCGCGAGAATCGTTCTCATACGGTGTTCCACAGAGGGTGCAAACCCATTTGTGGCTGATCGCGCCTCTTGCGTGGTGCGGTCCCCGTGAGAGCAGGAAAGGGCGGAAGGCTCTGATGTCCGATGACGTAACGAGACCTGACGGTGGCCCGCCCGTGGGCACACCGATGCGAGGGCGGCGCAAACTCTGGCTGGCTGCCGGGGTGGCCGGACTGACCGGCGTCGTCGGCCTGGCGGCGCTGGGCGGCCTGGCCGCCCGCGACGACAAGTCCGGCGACTCCGAGCGACTCTCCGACGCCCAGGCGTCGGCCCCGAAGCAGAACGTCAGCGACGCCGGCAGGGCCGACGACGATGCTCGCAGGGCCGACGACGAGGCCGGCAAGGCCGACGACCAGGCCGGCGGCAATCCCGCCGCCGAGGGCGGGAACGCCTGGTCGGGTGGCGACTGGAGCGGCGACAAGGACCGCGGGCACGACGGTCGGGTAACGGAGGTGCCCTGCGACACCGACAAACTGATCCAGGCGATCGTCCACGCCAACCGGACCGACGGCGCGACGCTGAAGCTAGCCAGGCACTGCACGTACGAGCTGACGCGCAGCGAGTACGGCAACGGCCTGCCCGTGATCAAGGAGTCGATCGTCCTCAAGGGCGAGGGCACCGCGATCGTCAGGGCGGCCGAGGCCGAGCGCTTCCGGATCCTGAACGTCGGCAGCGGCGGTCACCTGGCGCTGAAGGACGTGACCGTCAAGGGCGGGCAGACCGTCGCCGCGAAGACCGTCCCGGCACCGGTCAGCTCGTTCGGGCGCGCGGAGGTTGCGAAGGCCACGGCGGTCACGACGGCCGCGCCCGCCGACGCCGACGGGGCGGGCATCCTGGTCCAGCGGGGCGGTCGTGCCGACCTGGAGTACAGCAGGATCGTGCGGAACCACGCCGGCTGGAACGGCGGCGGCATCGCCAACTTCGGCACCACCAACCTGCGCCACACCACGGTCGAGGAGAACAGCGCCAGCGGCTTCGGCGGCGGCATCTTCAACGTCGGGGTGCTGCGGGTCGAGGAGTCCAAGGTGTCGAAGAACAGCGCCCGGCTGGGCGGTGGCGGCATCGCCAACGGCACGACCCCGAACGGTACGACGGTGGGCGGCGGCACCGTCTGGGTGTGGAAGAGCACCATCAGCCACAACCGGACCTCGTCCATCGGCGGTGGCGTCTTCGACAACAGGGGCGACATCGTGCTCACGCAGAGCGAGATCACGGACAACACCGCCGGCACGGACGCGGGCGGACTGGTCACCTTCAGCGACGGCAGGCTGTCCCTGGAGAAGGTCGTGGTCGCCAGGAACCACGCGGACGGAGAGGCCGGCGGCGTCGGTGTCGGCGGAGGCAGCAACGCCGTGATCGAGCACAGCGTGATCAAGGAGAACGTCGCCGCAGGCGGGGGCGGCGGAGGTCTGTACAACGACGAGGGCAACGTCACCCTGCGCGACAGCGAGGTGCTGGGCAACCAGGCGGTCGGCGAGTACGGGGTGGGCGGCGGCATCCTGAACGACTTCGGCCGGACGAAGCTGATCAGCACGAAGGTGGTCCACAACGTCGCCACCGCGCCGCCGGGTGGCATCTTCACCAACAACGACGGCGTCCTGATCGACCGGAAGTCCGCAGTGAAGGACAACCGGCCGACGAACTGCAAGGGCAGCACGGTCATCCCGGACCGCTGCTTCGCCTGAACATCCGAGAGCGACACCACATAGAGAGAGGGCTCCTCCACGAGCCGCCCCGGCGGCCGGAGGAGCCCTCTCACCTTCCGGCCCTCTCGCGGCCGCTCTTCCCGGCCCCCTCGTGGCCGCTCTTCCGCCGAACGGGCTGTTCCGCGCCGAGAACACCCGTTCTCCTGCGGACTCCCCTACCGGCGTCGCTGCGGTGGATGGGCCGGCACGGGCCGTCCGCACCGGGCAGGGGCAACCCGGACCTAATGCGGGGTTCTTTCGTATATGCCCGCGAGGCGAGGAAGATTCTCATATTGTCTGGTTCGGGAGCTACAACCGATTTGTAGCAGGGGACGTTCGCCTGTGGCGCTGCGACCCTGTCTGGTACGAGGAGAGGGCAGAGAGCTCCGATGTCCAACTACCTAACGAACAACGACTCCGAGCAGTCGGCGGCGCCCAAGCGCCGCCGCAAGCTCTGGCTCGCCAGTGGTGTGGCCGGGTTGACCGGCGTGGTCAGCCTCGCCGCCGTGGGCGTGGCCACCGGCGCCGGCGCGGTAGGTGCGGACGGCCTGAAGTGGGCCACCGCCCAGGTCAGCATGGACGGCGACCAGGACGCGGACCGCGGGAAGGAAGGCCGCGAGGGCGAGGAGGGCCGCGAAGGCGGCGAAGGCCGGGACCGGGACCACAAGGACCGGGACCACAAGGAGCGCGGGAAGGAGGTGCCCTGCAACTCCGACAAGCTGATCCAGGCGATCGTGTACGCCAACGCCAACCACGGCGGCGTGTTCGAGCTGGCCAAGGACTGCACGTACACCTTGACCCGGCACGACTACTACGGCAACGGCCTGCCGGTGATCGAGCAGCCCATCACGCTCAAGGGCCACGACACCAAGATCGTGCGGGACGCCACCGCCGAGCAGTTCCGCATCTTCAACGTCGGCAGCGGTGGCCACCTCACCCTCAAGGGCCTGACCATCAAGAACGGCCAGACCCTCGAGCGGAGGCTGGCGGAGCCGGTCTCGGCGGAGGCGGTGTGGTCGCGGTACTCGAACTCGGTCGAGGCCACCGAGGCGGCCAAGGCCGGCAAGCCGTACCTGCCGCTGCTCCAGGCCGAGCCGAAGGGTGCCGCTGCGGCGAAGGCTGCTGCGGCGAAGGCCGCGGCGGCCAAGGCCGGCGCCGGCGTGCTGGAGGAGCCGGAGGCCAACGACGGCGGCGGCATCCTGGTGCAGCCGGGCGGCTCCGTCGACATCGAGAAGAGCCACATCGTCGAGAACCAGGCCGGCGGCAGCGGCGGTGGCATCGCCAACTTCGGCAAGGCCAGCCTGCGCCACACCACGGTCGCCGACAACACCGCCTTCTTCTTCGGCGGCGGCATCCTGAACGCCGGGGTGCTCAAGGTCGAGGAGTCGCACGTCAAGTACAACAAGGCCGGGATCGGCGGCGGCGGCATCGCCAACGGCGCCCCGGGCATCTTCCGCGACGACGTCGACGGCGGGACCGTCTGGATCGACAAGACCGACATCAGCAACAACCACACGATCGGCTTCGGCGGTGGCCTGCTCGACATCGAGGGCAACACCACCATCAAGTACTCCAGGATCCTCGACAACACCGCGCTGATCGCGGGCGGCGGCATCGCCGCGGCGGACGACAGCCAACTCCACCTGCACAAGGTGACGATCGCCAAGAACACCACCGCCGGTGTCGGCGGCGGCCTGGCCCTGGCCTTCGGCGCCCACGTCACGGCGGAGAAGACCGAGGTCAAGGAGAACTTCGCCGCCTTCTTCGGCGGCGGCGTGTTCAACCTCGCCAGCGAGGTCACGTTCCGCGACAGCGAGATCGTCGGGAACCAGGCCGTCGGGCCGATCGGCATCGGCGGCGGCATCTTCAACGTCTTCGGCCGGGTCAACCTGCACGACACGAAGGTGGCGGACAACGTCTCCAGGTTCCGGCCGGGCGGGGTGTTCAACTTCGGCGGCGAGGTGAACGTGGACGACAAGTCCGCGATCAAGGGCAACAAGCCGACGAACTGCCTGGGCAGCCCCTCCCCCGTGGAGAACTGCTTCGGCTGATCGCCCTCGGCTGACGGGCGGCCCTCCGGCCGCTCGGGACACCGAACAGGACCGGCCCCCTTCCGCGACGCGGAAGGGGGCCGGTCCACGTCGCGGGCTACTGCTGCACGAAGACCGCCACGCTGCGGGCCGGCACGGTGAACGTGCCGCTGGCCCGGTCGAAGGAGGCCGTCCGCAGCGACTCGTCCGCCGAGGCCCGCAGCACCGGGTGCAGCGTGACGTCCGCCCCGCGCAGTCCGGTCAGCCGCTGCGTCGCCGTCTCCGGCGTGGCGTTGAAGACCACCGTGACCGACTTCCACCGCCCGTCGAGGCCCCGGCCGTCGAGCGTCATCGTGAGCACGCCGGGGGCCTCCCCCGCGCCGGAGAGCGGGAAGGCGACCCGCTTCTGCACCTGCTCCGCCGTGGTCAGCCCGAAGACCGGCGAGGAGGCCCGGATCCTCAGCAGCTCGGCGTAGCGGGCGTCGGCCAGGTCGATCGCCGCGCAGTCCGGCACCAGCGCCGGCTCGGCCAGCAGCGGCTTGGCGTACGGCCACTTGTCCCGGTTGTCCTGTTCGGGCGGCAGGCCGGCGCCGAACCCGTTGCCCTGGGCGCAGTCCCAGCGGATCTGGTTGAACCAGTCCCCCGAGTTGTACGAGTTGCGGTCCAGCGACTTCGAGCGCAGCCGCTCGGTGCCCGTGGTGACGAATCCGGGCCCCTGCCCCATCACCACCGTGCCCAGCGCCAGCACCTGCATCCGGGCCCGGTCCGCCGCCGAGGTGCCCTGCGGCAGCTTGTACGCCAGCGCGTCGTACAGGATCTCGTTGTCGTGCGCGTCGACGTAGGTGACCGCCTCCCCCGGCGCGGCGGTGTAGCCGGCGGGCGAGCCGTTGTAGTCGACCTGCGCGCCGGTCACCTGCCGGCCCGACGAGTCGGTGAAGCGGTATCCGCGCAGGTTGCCGGTGAGCCCCACCTTGATCAGGTCGTGCTGGCGCAGCAGCCGGGCCCGCTGCTCGGCCGTGGACCCGTTGACGTCGTCGCCGTTGGGATCGGTGAACAGGCCGGAGGCGAAGCCCTGCACCCGCGGGTTGGCGTCGAACGGCCCGCCGCCGCGTACGGCGTCGCGCAGCCGGTCGTTGAACGTGCCGATCCCGGTGCCGGCCATGTTGGCCTGGGTGGCCTGCGTGAACCGGGCGTCGTCGGCGACCTCGCCGAAGTTCCAGCCCTCGCCGTAGAGCAGGATCTTCTTCCCGTCCACGCCGTCGCGGCCGACGGTCAGCTCGTCGAGCGCCTTGCGCACGGCCAGGATGTTCGCCTTCGGGTGGTGGCCCATCAGGTCGAACCGGAAGCCGTCCACCTTGTACGCCCGGGCCCAGGTGACCAGCGAGTCCACGACGAGCTTGCCCATCATGGCGTGCTCGGGGGCGGTGTTGGCGCAGCAGGTCGAGTTGGCGACGGCGCCGTCGTCCAGCAACCGGTGGTAGTAGCCGGGCACGATCTGGTCGAGCACCGACTTGGGGTCGGCGCCCGCCGCCGAGGTGTGGTTGTAGACGACGTCCATCACCACGCGCAGCCCGGCGCCGTTGACGCCGGCCACCATCCGCCGGAACTCGGTGGTGCGCTTCGCCCCGGCCGGGTCGACGGCGTAGCCGCCCTCCGGCACGGTGTAGTGCAGCGGGTCGTACCCCCAGTTGTAGCCGTCGGTGTCCGCCACGGCCGCGACGCACTTCTGCTGCTGCTCGGAGTCCGGCGGCAGCGCGGCCAGGTCGCAGGCCGGCTGCCGCTGGTCGGCGCGGCGCTCGGGGATCGTGGCGAAGTCGAACGCGGGCAGCAGGTGCAGGTGGGTCACCCCGGCGTCGCCGAGCGCCTTCAGGTACGTCATGCCGGCGGTGCCCGGGTCGGTGAAGGCGAGGTACGTGCCCCGCCGCTCGGCCGGCACGGTGCCGTCGGCGATGGAGAAGTCCCGCACCGACAGCTCGGAGATCTGCACCTTGGTCGACGGCACCGCCGCCGGCTTGCGCAGCGACGCCCACCCGGCCGGCGCGAGCGCCGGGTCGGCGAGGTCCACGATCTGGCTGTGCGTGGAGTCCGGCGCCAGCGCCAGCGAGTACGGGTCGGTCACGGCGGCGTCGACCACCTTCTGCGTCGCCGGCTGCCACGCCTGGACCTGGTACCGGTAGTACCTGCCGGTCCAGTCGCGGGCGCCACGCACGGACCAGACGCCGGTGCGGTCGTCGCGGCGCATCGCGACGGTCCGCGGCGTCGCGGTCGGCGAGTCGAAGAGCTGGAGCGAGACCGTGCGGGCGGTGGGCGCCCAGAGGGCCAGCGTCGGCACCCCGCCGGCGAACGTCGGCCCGAGCCGCGCGTCGGTGGCCCGGGCGTAGACGTCGTCGAGCACGCCGGGGATCTGCACGCCGGTCGCGGCGAGCAGGGCGCCCGCCGCGTCCCGCTCGGTCACCAGGAGCTGCCCGCGCAGGGCCGCCGGGACCTTCGCCAGGTCCCGCCGGTCGAGCGCGAAGGCGCCGTGCGCCCACAGGTGCGGGAAGTCCGCGCGCTGGGCCTCGGTGAGCCCGTTGCGCTGGGCGGTCAACGGCAGCGTGCGGTACGTCCCGACCAGCTCGCCGTCAGCGACGGTGACCCCGCCGGCCGGGGCGGCGACCAGGGCGTACGTCCTGCCGTCGGTGGGTCCGGCCTGCCAGGCGACGGTCGAGCGGTCGATCCAGTGCGCCTTCTGCTTCGTGATGTCGACGTCCGGGCTGGCGGCGGACGCGGTGGACGGCAGCAGCCGGCCGGGCGTGCCGGCGAGCAGCCACACCTCGCGTCCGGCGTCGGCGAAGTCGAGCCGCTGGTCGGTCGGCAGGTCCTTCTCGTCGCCGCGGTGGACGATGTAGCTCAGCCCGGTCGCCCCGGCGGCCAGCGGCACCCGGAAGACCGCGCCGAAGGCGTCGATCCGGGCCGGGGCGAGCGGGGTGGCCCAGTCCGTCGGGTTGGCGGCGCCGTCCCACAGGTGCAGGCCCCAGCCGTCGTAGTTGCCGTCGGCGCGGCGGTAGTGGATGAGGGCGGTGCCGTCCTCGACCGGCGGGTCGGGTTCGCCGGTGGCGGCCTGCCGGCTCGGGTAGGTTGCCGGGTCGCCCTGCTTGACCCAGACCTCGCCGGCCTTCGTCACGTCGATCGTCCGATCCTGTTCCACGTCCTTCTTCCCGGACTTGTCGACCACGACGAAGCCGACCGACTTCGCGCCCGGCTTGAGCTTCACCCAGGCGAACCGGCCGTAGGAGTCCTCGCCGGCGAACGGCTGCCCCTCGGGCCACTCGGTCGCGTACGCGGGGTCGATGTCGCCCCAGGCGTACAGGCCCCAGTCGTCGTAGCCGCCGGCCGGGCGCTGGTAGTGCACGACGGCCCAGTCGCGCGAGGCGGACTGCGCCGGGGTGCCCACGGTCGCGGTGGACCGGGCGGTCGCGGTGCGGCCCTTCCCGTCGCGGACGACCGCCTTGTACTCGATCTTCGTGCCGCCGGCCAGCCCGGTCAGGTCGTGGTGCACCGTGTACGGGGCCGTCTCGGCGCTGCCCAGCAGCGTCCACCTGCCGCCGGCGACCCGGGCGGCGACGGTGACGGTGGCCAGCGGGTCGCCGGTGACCTGCGCGGTGACGGCGGCCTTCGTGGCGACGGGCGCGCCGGGCGCCGGGGCGGTGATCGTGATCTTCGGCGCGGCGTCGGGCGACGCGATCGGCGTGCCGGCGCGGTGCACCACGGCCGACAGCGGCGGCACGGTCAGCGTGAGCTTGCCGTCCGCGCCGGCGACCGGGGCGGCCGACGCGCCGTACACGCCGGTGAAGGTGGCGCCGGCCGACCAGGTGTCCACGGTGACAGTCTGCGCGGTCGCGGCGTTGTTCACCGCCACGACGTACTCGGTGCGCTGCTTCGGGTCGATCCGGGAGAACGCGAAGACGCCGGGGCCGTCGGCGGCGTACCGGCCGACCTGCACGCCGTCGCGCAGCGCCGGGTGCGCCTGGCGCAGCGCCCCCAGCTCCGCGATGGCCCGGTAGAGCGGGTGGGCGCGGTCGAACTGGTCGCTGGCGTGGGTGCGGTCGGTGCCGATCAGGTCGTCGTCGAGGTAGTCGGGGGTCTTCGAGGCGAACATGTCCTGCCGGGCGTCCTTGTCGCCGCCCGGCCCCGTGAAGCCCTGCTCGTCGCCGGAGTAGACGACCGGCTGGCCACGGGTGAGGAACATCAGCTCGTGGGCGAGCCGGTCGCGGCGCAGGTGGGTGGCCGGGTCGGTGCCGCCGCCGGCGATGAACGAGCCGATCCGGCCCATGTCGTGGTTGCCGAGGAAGGTGGTCTGCCGGCGCGCGTCGGTGTCCCGCGCGCGGTAGAGGTCGTCGCGGGCGTACACGTCGGCGAGCGCCTTCGCGGAGCCGTCGCCGGCGGTGTAGCCGCGCGCCGCCTCCTGGAAGGCGAAGTCGAGGGTGGCCGGCAGGCCGCCGCGCCGCACGTACGTCGAGGTGATCTCCGGGTCGGCGCTGTAGACCTCGCCGAACATGAAGAATTCCTTCTTGCCGGCGCGCGCGGCGGCGCGCTCGACGCCCTGGCTGAACTGCGGCCAGAAGTCGAGGTTGGCGTGCTTCACCGTGTCCAGCCGGAAGCCGTCGACGCCGGTGGACGCCACCCAGTCGGAGTAGACCTTGGTCAGGCCGCGCACCACCTCGGGGCGCTCGGTCCACAGGTCGTCGAGGCCGAAGAAGTCGCCGTACTCGCTGTTCTCCCCGGCGAAGGTGGAGTCGCCCCGGTTGTGGTACATGGTCGGGTCGTTCAGCCACGCCGGGACCTTGACCTTCGCGTCGGCCGGGGTCTCGAACGTCGGGGTGTACGGGAACGAGGTGCTGTCCACCTTCGGGAAGCCCCGGCTGCCGTCGGCGTAGTTGCGATCCTCGAAGGGGCGCCCCTGCGCGTCGGTGTACGGCGACGTCGCCTTGTCCACGTAGGTGTACTTGTCCTCGGCGTACTTGATGACGTCGGCGGTGTGGTTGACGATGACGTCGAGGTAGACCTTGATCCCCCGCTTGTGGGCGAGCGCGACCAGCCGCTTCAGGTCCTCGTTGGTGCCGAAGTGCGGATCGACCTGGGTGAAGTCGGTGATCCAGTAGCCGTGGTAGCCGGCGGAGGCGTCGGCCCCGGTGCCCTGCACCGGGCGGTTCTTGAAGACGGGCGCGAGCCAGATGGCCGTGGTGCCGAGGCCCTCGATGTAGTCGAGCCGGTCCATGACGCCCTTGAGGTCGCCGCCGTGGTAGAAGCCCTTGTCCTTCGGGTCGAGGCCGGTGGCGAGCCGGCCGCCGGTGAGGCCGCCGGCGTCGTTGCGCCGGTCGCCGTTGGCGAACCGGTCCGGCAGGACGAAGTAGAACTGCTCGGCGCGGGCCTGGCCGCTTCCGGCGGCGAGCAGCGCCTCCGCCGAGGGTTCGGTGCGCCACTGCGCGGCGCCGGTGGTGACCAGCGGGCCGGTGTCGTCGGGGGCGTCGGATCCCAGCTGGCGCACGGCCAGCGGGGTGCCGACGAGGGTGAGGGTGAGCAGGGAGACGAGGGCGAGCAGGGCCTTGCGCGGTATCGGCGGGGGTTTCATCGACGCCTTCCTCTGGTCGCTGGCTGGCCCGCACGCTAGCTCTTGCCGAAACATTCTGCAATACCTTGCAAACGAAGTCGTAACACGACAGCCCTCTTGCAAGGATGGCCCTCCGCGGCGACCCTGTGCCCGGGGATCAGTCGTCGGCGAGCACCCTGAACACCAGCCGGTCCGGCGGCGCCGCCACGGCGGCCCGCACGTACGCCCGCGTCTGCTCGGTGTCGATCAGAGGCGGCAGGAGACGCCGTCGACCGTGCAGCTCGTCGGGCGGCTCTGCGTGCCCTGGACGTAGAAGCGCAGCGTGACCGACGCGCCCCCGGGGAGGTCGCCGCCGCTGCGGTAGGTGAAGCCGTCGTCGATCCGCTGCGCCGTCCCCTGTGGCGCGCCCTCGATCCACGCGCTGCCCAGCCGCGCTCCCGGGAAGGTCAGCCGCGTCGTCCACGCCCGGCCGGCCGACGAGGTGTTGCCGACCAGCACCTCACCGACGAACCCGTCCGCGTACGACTCGACCACCCGGTACCGGCCCGTCAGCGGGGACCCCGACGGCGATGGCGGCGCGACCAGCGCCGTCTCCTCGCTCCCGCTGGGGGTCGGCGACGGCGGGGCGCTGCTGCGGGCGGGCGTGGACCGGGTCGGGGTGGGCCGGCTGGTGGAGCGGTTGGACTGCGTGGCCGTCGCCCGCGGCGAGCGCGTGACCGTCGGGCTGGCCGCCGACGGCTCCGGGTCGGCCAGGCCGACGGTCGGCAGCGGCGGGGCGGGCTGCGCGTCGAACGCGGGGCCGCGCCCCCGGTAGGCGCCGAGCGCGATGGCCAGCAGGACCACCATCACCGCGACGCCGACGGACACCACGATCCACGGCGAGGACGCGATGGCGGTCGTGCCGTAGGACTTGCCCGATGTTCGGCGTGTGCCGGACATGCTTCTCCTCCCGCGGTCCTCCGGGGCAGCGTAGCGGTCCGTGGCGACATGGTGCGACCGTGTGCGCGCGGCGCGTAAGGCGCCGCATGGGCGGGGCCGCCGCCGTCGGAGGGTGCCGCGGTCCGGCCGGCGCTCAGGCGGTCCGCAGCACCGTGCAGATGAGCGGGCCGTCGTCGGTGGAGCGCAGCAGGTAGCGGTAGCGCTCGCCGGGGACTGCCCGGCCCTGGCTGTCCAGGAACTCCCACTCCACGGCGACCATGGTCAGCAGCGCCGACACCGGGAGCACGTCCTCGATGGTCGCGTGCGCCGCGACCAGCTCGCGCTCCTGGTAGTCGGGGGCCGCGCCCACGAAGGACAGTGCCACCGCCGCCGGCGAGGTGAACGAGAAGCTGTACGTGTCGGCCACCACCATCCCGGGCAGGGCGTAACAGCCGGCGATGGCGGGCACGTCGCCGGTGGTCAGCGCCACGCCGTACCGGTCGAAGAAGTCGGTCAGCGTGTCCAGATCGGTGGGGGCTCTCACAGGGAGAGCAATTGCCGGCCGGGCGGCGGGCCAAACCTCAGCGCGGCGGGATGCGCACCTCGATCTCCGCCCCGAGCCGGGCGCCGCCCGCGAGACCGAGGTCGTCGCCGCTCCAGAACCGGCCCGGGTCGTACCAGTTGGGACGCCGCCCGGCGGGCAGCAGTCCCATCGCCTCGTAGGTCACCGCGACCACCTCCGCGCAGTAGGCCGTCTCCAGTGCACGGTCGCGCACGGCGATCCCGGCGCGGTCGGGCGCGGTCGCCCCGGTGCGGTCGGACGTCGGCGCGACCTCGCGGTCTCCCGCCCGGCCCGGCAGCGCCGGCAGCCGCACCGCCGGGACCCGGCCCCGCAGCCAGCGCCAGGCGAGCTGGGCGGTGGACGGGAACGGGGTGCCGTCCAGGCGCGCGACGGTGCGCAGCACCGCCTTCTCCATCTCCGCGTCGGCCGGCGGGTCGAGCTGGCGCAGCCAGCCCCGCTGACCGTACCGGTTGGCCCAGACGCAGACCGCGTCCCGCAGGTCGTGCAGCTGCACGCCGCGCTGGTGGGTGCCCGTCCACATGTCGGGCAGCGATTTGCCCAGCTCGGCGTGCCACATCAGGGGCGGCATGTCGTCCAGCACGACCGCCATGCCGACGTGGTTGACCGGGCTGTTGGTGGTCAGCTGGATGGCCCGGTCCGGCATGCTGCGCCCCCGGAACACCCACACGTCGCCGGTACGGGTCAGGTCCACGGCCTCGTCCAGGCTGATGCTCATGGGGGTCTACCCTAGGCCGATGCGGCAACGGATGCGGTGGTGGAAGGTCCTCGGGCTGGCCGGACTGGCCGGCGTCGCGGCGTCGGGCGTGGTCATCGCCCGGGCGGAACGGCGGCGGCGGGCGTACACCCCGGAGGAGATCCGGGCCCGGCTGCGCGACCGGCACGCGGAGGCGACGGCCCCCGCCGACGACGCGCGCTGAGCCTCCGGCGTCAGTCCACCTCGTGGTGGTTGCGGTCCCAGCGCCCGCCGACCGGCGGGGTGTCGAGCCGCACCGCCCCGACGGCGTTGCCGGCGAGGTCGTTGTCCTCGATCCGGCAGGACACGCAGCTGCCGGCCGGGGTGATCCAGAGCCCGTAGCTCTGGGTCTGCTCGTCGCGGTGGTCCCAGATCCGGTTGCCGCGCACCGTGGCGGAGTCGAACGGCGCGTTGACGGTGATGCCGGCCCGGATCGGCGGGGCCGCCGGCAGTTCGTACGCCGCCCCGGACGGCGGCGTGTCCTCGTTCCAGCCGGTCGGGGAATCCGCCCGCACCTCGGCGAGGGCGAGGTCGGTGTCGGTGTTGGACACCACCACCGCCATGCGGGACCCGACCCGCACCACCTTGCCCCGGTGCCCGTCGTGCGGCCAGTGCGCCGCCAGGTCGGTGACGGAGCGGTGGTGGTAGCGCACGGACTCGCCCGCGCCGGTGGCGGCCGGGGCGCACCGGCGGCCGTTGTTGCGGATCCGGTTGTTCACCACCACCGCGTCGGTCATCGGCCGGTCGATCCGGATCGCGTCCAGGCCGTTGTCCGAGAAGTCGTTGCCGTCGACGACCACGCCCGCCGCCGCGCCCCGGTAGCCGTGCCCCAGGTCGTGCTCGTGGTAGCCGTACTCGCCGTTGGCGCTGATCCGGTTCCCGCGCACGGTGTACGGGCCGGGCGTGTTGCCCATGCTGATCCCGTCGCGGACGTTGCGGTCGATGACGCAGTCGCTGATGATGCCGCCCCGGCCGGACACACCGGCGGTGCCGTTGCCGGAGACGTCGAAGCCCGCCTCCAGGTTGCCGGTCAGCGTGCAGGCGGAGACGATCAGGCCGTCGGCGCCCCAGTCGGAGATGCCGAAGCGGTTCGCCTGACTGTGGCAGCCGATGATGCGGTAGCCGCGCGGCGGCGTCCAGTAGTCCTTCTGGAGTTCGAGGAAGATCCCGTTGGTGCCGTTGCCGACCGCGGTGCAGTTGGCGATCGTGAGGCGCTCCACGTCGCCCCAGCCGCCGATGCCGACGCCGATGCCCGCGCCGCCCATCTCCTCGCCGTTGTCCAGCCGGCCGCAACCGACCACGACCACCCCGTCGATCAGGCTGTCCTGGAGGAAGTCGCAGCCGAGCCCGGTGGCGCCCGTGTGGTGGATGTAGAGGTTGCGGAAGACGCCGCGCACCACGTACTGGAGGCCGAGCCCCTTGGCAAGGTAGCTGTACTCGACCATCGCCACGCCGGAGCCGTCGATCTCGAAGTCCGCGAAGGTGCAGTCGGCGATGTGCCGGTCCCGGCTCGCGCCGTGCTGCACGGTGGTCCAGAAGGCCAACGGCGTGGGGTCCGCCCGGTTCCCCTCGTTGCTGAGCAGGAACCGCGTCGCCCCCGGGCCCGCGCCGATCAGCGACACCCCGCTGCGCCAGACCGTCCCGGCGTCCCGGATCGAGTAGATCCCCGGCGGGCAGTGGATGACCCGGGCCCGCCCGTCGGCGGCGTACCCCTCGCCGAGGCGGTCGACCAGCGCCGACAGCGCCGGCTGGTCGTTCGTCACGCCGTCGCCGCGCAGCCCGAACTCCCGCGCGTCGCACCACAGGGGCGCGCCGGCGACGGGGGTGAGCCGCTTCGCGGCGGTGGACAGGCCCTGGTGCGGCATCCGACCCCTCCTCTGCGGCGTCCGGTCGTTCGCCCGCGAGCGGCGCATTCCCGCCGCACCCGTCCGGAAACGCGCTACCGGGCCGGGTCCGGCGGTTCCGCCGACACGGTAGCCGCCGGGCCGGGCGCCGCGCCGCTGCCCGGCGTCACGCCGCTGCCGGGCGCCGCGCCGCTGCCGGGCATCGCGGCGGTGCCGGGCATCGCGGCGGTGCCGGGCATCGCGGCGGTGCCGGGCATCGCGGCGGTGCCGGGCATCGCGGCGGTGCGGCGCAGCGCCTCCGCCAGCGCCTCGGCGGTACGGCCCACGAGCGCGCTCCCGTCGTCGAGCAGCAGCAGGGGCCGCTGGATCAGCTCGGGGGCGGCCACCATCGCCTCGATCCAGCGCGGCTCGGCCGCCTCGTCCCTGGGCCAGTCGGCCACGCCGAGCGCCACCGCGGTGGGCTCCTGGGTGCGGCAGACGTCCCAGGGGCGCGCGTCGAGCCGGCGCAGCACCTCGGCCAGCTCCGCTGCGCCCGGCGGCCGGTCCAGGTACGGGCGCAACTCGTAGCCGACCCCGGCCTCGTCGAGCGCGGTACGGGCGGCGGCGCACTTCGAGCAGGACGGGTTGTTCCACATCTCCATGCCGTCATCGTCGCAAGCGTCCCCTCCGACGTCACGTACGAGCCCGCCCCGCTCCCGCGACCGTCCACGCACTGCCGCCCACGCGCTCAGCCGACGTGATCAGGACGGACATCCAGTGCAGCGCTTCGACGCCGCCCCGCCCTCCCCGCCCGCTGTCCCGACCTCCCGCCCGCCCCCTCGCGCGGTCGATCATGCAGATGTGGTGGGGTTTATGCCCGGAATCGCGCCTTGTGCGGGGCGCCGCATCTGCATGATCGACGCGGAGTCCCGGGGGCGTGGACCACCCAAGGCCCCAATCCACCCCGAGCCGCTGTCCGGTTGATGGGGGTTTGTGGTGGCACCGGTCACGCGCCCGGTGGGCATGGGTCGGGGGGCCGGGTCGTTGTAACCACCGTGAGCGCGTAACCCCGGGCCCTCAGACCCCTGAGCCCTACGACATGGCCGGGGTCGCCGGTCGGAATGCCGGCCGGGCCCGTGTCGTTACATCCCCCGGACGCGCCCCACCCTCTCGTCGAGGGCGTACCTGGTTCGACCTTTCCCTCAGCCCGCGATACCACCGGTCCCCCCGTGGTGTGTGTCGCGTACCCCCGATCGAAAGGTGCTGCCACCATGCGTACCGACATCCTGCGTAAGACCGCCCTGACCGCTGCCGGGCTCGCCTTCACCGGCGGCGCCATCGCCGGCCCCGTCACCACCGCCCTCGCCGCCCCCGCCGAGGCCAAGCCCACCACCGCCGCCCAGGACCTTAAGGGCAGCGAGCGCGAACTCGGCGTGCGCTACGAAGCACAGCCCAACTTCTACTACTGCGGCCCCGCCGCCGCCCGCAACGCCCTGAGCGTGCAGGGCAAGAACATCGACGTCGACGGCATGGCCCAGCGCATGGGCACCACCGAAGCCGGCACCAACTCCATCAACGACATCACCCCCGTCCTGAACAAGGAGACCGGCAAGGACGCCTACCAGTCCGTCGAGATCCGTGAGCCGAAGGCCGACGACAAGCAGACCGAAAAGCTACGCGCCGACATCGTCACCGCCATCGACGAAGGCCACGCCATCGTCGCCAACATCGCCGGCACCGCCACCGACACCGACGGCACCACCCACTCCTTCGAAGGCGGGCACTACATCAGCGTCGTCGGCTACCGCGACAACGGCAACACCGTGACGATTGCTGATTCCGCCAACCCGAACCAGGCCTCCTACCGGATGAGCGTCGACAACCTCGCCGACTGGATCGCCACCCGCGGCTACACCGCCTGACCCTCACCAGCGACACGCACCACCCAGCGACACGCACCACCCGGCAATACGCACCACCCGGCGAAAGCCAACGACAAGGGCCGGCCCCACAAGGGGCCGGCCCTTTCGTTCGTCCTCACCCTCACCCAACGTCCGTAACCGGGCAGGCCGGGGCCGAGTCAGTCGATCGGGGCGAGGAACTCCAGCCGGTTGCCGTGCGCGTCCTGGGAGTGGAAGCGGCGCAGCCCGGGCAGCTCGTCGTCGCCCCAGCTCACCGGGTACCCGGCGGCGACCAACCGGGCGGCGAGCGCGTCCAGGTCCGGCCACAGCAGGCCGGGGTGGGCCTTGCGGGCGGGGCGGAAGTCGTCCTCCACGCCCAGGTGCAGTTCCGCGCCGTGCCCGGTGAACCAGCAGCCGCCACGGGCCGCGAGCGCGGGCGGTTTGGGCTTCTCGGCCATCCCGAGCACCCCGACGTAGAAGGCCCGCGACGCCTCCTCGGAGCCGCGTGGGCAGGCGAGCTGGACGTGATGGATCATGGTGGCACCTCCTCGTCCCGAACGATGGCACGAGGTTGCGAAGTTAGCAAGACGGACGTACGGTTTTGTTGACGACGAGATCGGCGGTAAGTGTCCCCTAACCACGGCGGCACCCCGACCGGTGCGACAGACTGCTCAGGACTACTCACGGTCGCTGGTGTGAAGGAGTACGACGTGGCGAGCCTCGACACCTTCGGTGCGAAGACCCAGCTACGCGTCGGAGACGCGAGCTACGAGATTTTCAAGATCAGCAAGGTGGAGGGCCACGAACGGCTCCCCTACAGCCTCAAGATCCTCCTGGAGAACCTGCTCCGGACCGAGGACGGCGCGAACATCACCGCCGACCACATCCGGCAGCTCGGCGCCTGGGAATCCGACGCCGACCCGAGCGTCGAGATCCAGTTCACCCCGGCGCGGGTGCTCATGCAGGACTTCACCGGCGTGCCCTGCGTGGTCGACCTGGCCACCATGCGCGAGGCGGTACGGGACCTGGGCGGCGACGCCACCAAGGTGAACCCGCTCGCCCCGGCCGAGCTGGTCATCGACCACTCCGTCATCGCCGACCTGTTCGGTCGCGAGGACGCCTTCCAGCGCAACGTCGAGCTGGAGTACGAGCGCAACAAGGAGCGCTACCAGTTCCTGCGCTGGGGCCAGACCGCGTTCAACGAGTTCAAGGTCGTCCCCCCGGGCACGGGCATCGTGCACCAGGTCAACATCGAGTACCTGGCCCGTACGATCATGGAGCGCAACGGCCAGGCGTACCCGGACACGGTGGTCGGCACCGACTCGCACACGACGATGGTCAACGGCCTGGGCGTGCTCGGCTGGGGCGTCGGCGGCATCGAGGCCGAGGCCGCGATGCTCGGCCAGCCCGTCAGCATGCTGATCCCGCGCGTGGTGGGCTTCAAGCTCTCCGGCGAGATGCCGGCCGGCACCACCGCCACCGACCTGGTGCTCACCATCACCGAAATGCTGCGCAAGCACGGCGTGGTGGGCAAGTTCGTCGAGTTCTACGGGCCGGGCGTGAGCGCCGTGCCGCTGGCCAACCGGGCCACCATCGGCAACATGTCCCCGGAGTACGGCTCCACCGTCGCGATCTTCCCGATCGACGCCGAGACCGTCCGCTACCTGGAGCTGACCGGCCGCGACGCCGCGCAGGTCGCGCTCGTCGAGGCGTACGCCAAGGAGCAGGGCCTCTGGCACGACCCGGACGCCGAGCCGGAGTACTCGGAGCGCCTGGAGCTGGACCTCGGCACGATCGAGCCGTCCCTGGCCGGCCCGAAGCGCCCGCAGGACCGGGTCCCGCTGGGCAACGCCAAGACGTTGTTCCGCTCGGCGCTGACCGACTACGTGGCCGCCGACGAGACTGGCGGCGACCGCGGCCGCAAGTCGGGCGTGCCGCAGCAGGAGAAGCCGTTCGGCGTGCAGGGCCACGCCGACGAGGCGAGCGCCGAGTCCTTCCCGGCCAGCGACTCCCCGGCCAACGGGGTCAGCGACCCGGCCGACGCGCCGCGCGACCTGGAGACGGCGGCGGTCGGCTCCGGCGGGCGGGCCAGCAACCCGATCCGGGTCACCGGCGCCGACGGTGTCGAGTACGAGTTGGACCACGGCGCCGTGGTGATCGCGGCCATCACCTCCTGCACCAACACCTCCAACCCGCAGGTCATGATCGGCGCGGCCCTGCTGGCCCGCAACGCGGTCGACAAGGGCCTGACCCGCAAGCCGTGGGTGAAGACCACCCTGGCCCCGGGTTCCAAGGTCGTCATGGACTACTACGAGCGGGCCGGCCTCACGCCCTACCTGGAGAAGCTCGGCTTCCACCTGGTCGGCTACGGCTGCACCACCTGCATCGGCAACTCCGGCCCGCTGCCGGAGGAGGTCTCGGCCGCGGTCAACGAGGCCGACCTGGCCGTCGTCTCCGTGCTCTCCGGCAACCGGAACTTCGAGGGCCGGATCAACCCGGACGTCAAGATGAACTACCTGGCGTCCCCGCCGCTGGTGGTCGCGTACGCGCTGGCCGGCACGATGGACATCGACCTGGCCAACGAGCCGATCGGCGAGGACGGCGAGGGCAACCCGGTGTTCCTTCGGGACATCTGGCCCAACAGCGCCGAGATCCAGGACGTCATCGCCTCGGCGATCGGCGCCACCGGCTTCAGCGCCGCGTACGAGGACGTCTTCGCCGGTGACGAGCGCTGGCAGTCGCTGCCCACCCCGACCGGCGACACGTTCGCCTGGGCGGACGAGTCCACCTACGTCCGCAAGCCCCCGTACTTCGAGGGCATGGAGCGGGAGCCGAAGGCGGTCGTCGACATCACCGACGCCCGGGTGCTGGCCAAGCTGGGCGACTCGGTGACCACCGACCACATCTCGCCGGCCGGTTCCATCAAGGCCGACTCGCCCGCCGGGACGTACCTCGCCGAGCACGGCGTGCCGCGGCACGAGTTCAACTCGTACGGATCGCGCCGGGGCAACCACGAGGTGATGATCCGGGGCACCTTCGCCAACATCCGGCTGCGCAATCAACTGGTCCCCGGCGTCGAGGGCGGCTTCACGGTCAACCACCTGACCGGCGAGCAGACCTCGATCTACGACGCCTCGGTGGCCTACCAGGAGGCGGGCATCCCGCTGGTCGTGCTGGCCGGCAAGGAGTACGGTTCCGGCTCGTCGCGCGACTGGGCGGCCAAGGGCACCATGCTGCTCGGCGTCAGGGCGGTCATCGCCGAGTCGTACGAGCGGATCCACCGCTCGAACCTGATCGGCATGGGCGTGCTGCCGCTGCAGTTCCCGGCCGGCGAGACCGCCGAGTCGCTCGGCCTCACCGGCACGGAGACCTTCTCCATCGCCGGGGTCACCGCGCTGAACGACGGCGAGACCCCGCGTACGGTCAAGGTCAGCACCGACACCGGCGTCGAGTTCGACGCGGTGGTCCGGATCGACACCCCGGGTGAGGCGGACTACTACCGGCACGGCGGCATCCTGCAGTACGTGCTGCGTCGCATGATCGCCAACTGACGTCTGAGGTGAAAGGAAGGGCCCCTTGTCAACGCTATGCGTTGACAAGGGGCCCTTCCTTTCACGCGTGCCGGCGAGTCAGCTGTGGGTGGGGCCGGCGCCGGCCGTCACGAGCGCCGGCACGTCCGCGGCAGGGTCCAGGGTGTACGGGTAGTACGTGCGCGGCTCGACCACGGTGCCGTTCGTCTCCGTCGCGCCCGAGCCGACGTACACGTTGTGACGGGTGCGCTGCCCCGTGCAGGCCCGGAGATCTTGGTACGGACGTGCCCCCGGAGGGGCCGTTTCTCGCCAAGATCCGGCCTGCGCATCGAGGGACGCGACGCAGCAGACACGGGGGGCGCAGCAGGCAGCGACGTCGGGCAGCCGCAACGACGCGAGCAGCAGGCAGCGACGCCGGGCGGCCGCAACGGCGGCTACCCGCGCGACGTGACTGCGGCACCCGTAGCGGCTGCCACACGGCGGTGGTGGCGACCCGGTCAGTCGGTGGCGGCTGCGCGGCGGCGGGCCTCGCGGGTCTTCATGGCGTGCTCCATCAGCGTGATGAGCACCTCCTTGCTGGACTCCCGCTGCCGCGCGTCGCAGAGCAGCACCGGCACGCCCGGGTCGAGGTTGAGCGCCGCCTGCACCTCGTCGAGCCGGTACTGCCGGCTTCCCTCGAAGCAGTTGACCGCCACCACGAACGGCGTGCCCCTGCCCTCGAAGTAGTCGATGGAGGGAAAGCAGTCGGCCAGCCGCCGGGTGTCGGCCAGCACCACCGCGCCGAGCGCGCCGAGCGCCAGCTCGTCCCAGACGAACCAGAACCGGTCCTGGCCGGGGGTGCCGAAGAGGTAGAGCACCAGGTCGTCGCTGATGGTGATGCGGCCGAAGTCCATCGCCACGGTGGTGGTCGTCTTGCTCTCCACCCCGGAGAGGTCGTCGATGCCGACGCCGGACTCGGTCAACACCTCCTCGGTACGCAGCGGGCGTGTCTCGCTGACCGCACCGACCATGGTGGTCTTGCCCACGCCGAAGCCACCCGCGACGAGGATCTTGATCGCGGTGGGCAGTGGCGTCGCTCCCGCCGGCCGCTCAGAGTGCCCGTAGTCCATTGATTACCGCCTCGAAAACGCTGTTGTCGGGAAGGCCGGCTGTGGTGTGCGGTTCGCGTACCTGTACCAGGCTGCGGGCCGCGAGGTCACCGAGCAGGACCCGGATGGTGCCCACCGGCAGGTCCAGGTGGGCGGCGATCTCGGCGACGGACTGGATCCGCTGGCAGAGCCCCACTATCGCCAGGTGCTCCGGGCCCAGCCCGACCTCCGGGATCACGTCCGCACGGGTCGCCGTCACCAGGGAGATCAGGTCGAACGTGCCGGTGACCGGCCGGGCCCGGCCGCGCGTCATCGCGTACGGGCGCACGACCGGGCCGGCATGGTCGTCGACCCACTGGTGCTCCGAGGACTCCCCCTGCACCGTCATCGCGGCTACTTCTCGCCGGTCTGCTGCTCGCCGGTCCGCGAGGGCGACGCCACGTACTTGCCGACGCGGGTGACCAGCATCGCCATCTCGTAGGCGATCAGGCCGACGTCGGCGTCCTCGCTGGCGAGTACGGCCAGGCAGGCGTTGCGCCCGGCCGCCGTGACGAACAGGAACGACGACTGCATCTCGATGATGGTCTGCTGCACCTGCCCGCCGCCGAAGCGCTTGCCCGCGCCCCGGGCCAGGCTCTGGATGCCGGCCGCCATGGCCGCCAGGTGCTCGGCGTCGTCCCGGCCCAGCCCTCGCGAGGCGGCCATCAACAGGCCGTCCGTCGAGAGCGCGACCGCGTGGTCGGCCTGCTTCACCCGGCCGACCAGATCATCCAGCAACCACGTCAGGTCGGCACTCGAAGCCGTCTTCTGCGCCACTCGTCGTCCTCTTCTCCCCCGGCTGTTGTCGCCGTGCTCGTCTCGGCTGACCGCTGCGGCGCGGGGATCCCCCGCACCGCGACGGCGCCGGTCAGGTCGCTTGCAGGTCGTCGCCGGCGTCGGGTTCCTCGCCGGCCTCGGTTCGGCTGTCGCCCGCTCCACCGAGCAGCCGGGCGGCGTCGGTACGGCCCCGCCGGGTGCCGGTCTGGTAGGAGCTCATCATCCGGCGTACCTGCTCCGGCGGGCGCGCCATGTCCTCGTCCCCGTCGTCGTCCCCGCCGGCGGCCGGATCGTCGCGGAGTTCCGGCACGATGCTGGCCTGCCGGACCCGGACCGGCAGGCCCGAGTCGGTACGCGCCGTCACCTGCCGGGCCGTCGGCGCCGGACCGCCCGTCGTCGTGGAGCCGGGGTCCGCCTCCGCTGCGGGGGTCCCCGTCGTGTCGGGCGCCTGCGCGGGCCCGGCGGCCACCGGCAGGCCGGTCGGGAAGGTCGGGCCGTCCAGGGCGTCCTGCTCGGAGCCGCCACGGGGGCGCACGGGAAGCCGCGCGTCGAGGGCCGGGCCCGTCGTCGGCAGGCTCCGGCCGCGCGACCGGGTCGGCAGGGCGCCATCGTCGGCGTCGCCCGTGGCGGGGGCCTCGACGTCCGGCGCCGGACGGGGGCGGGGCGCGATCGGCTCGGCCAGCGCCACCGGCGTGGTGGCGAGCGGCGGTTCGGCGGCGGGCGGCGCCTGGCCGGACACGCCGGCCACCGGGACGCCGACGGGCAGTCCGGCCGGGAAGCCGCCGGAGGTGCTCGGGTCCTCGTCGTCGGCGGTGACCAGCTCGGCCGGGATCAGCACGACGGCGGTGGTGCCGCCGTACGCGGACTCCTTGAGCTGCACCCGCACGCCGTGCCGCTCGGTCAGCCGGCTGACCACGTAGAGCCCGAGGCGGGAGGCGTTGGCCAGGTTCAGCTCGGACTGGTCGACGATCCGGTGGTTCGCGGCGGCCAGGTCCTCCTCGCTCATGCCCAGGCCGCGGTCCTCGATCTCGATGGCGAAGCCGTTGGCCACCTGCTGCCCGCGCACCTCGACCGAGGTGTGCGGCGGGGAGAACGACAGCCCGTTCTCGATCAGCTCGGCGAGCAGGTGGATGACGTCGCCGACCGCGCGGCCGGTGAGCGAGACCGCGCCGAGGGGCAGCACGTTGACCCGGGTGTAGTCCTCGACCTCGGCGACCGCGCCCCGGACGACGTCGACCATCGGCACGTTGCGCCGCCAGGCGCGGCCCGGGGTGGAGCCGGAGAGCACGATGAGGTTCTCCGCGTTGCGCCGCATCCGGGTGGCGAGGTGGTCGACCCGGAACAGGTCCTCCAACTCCTCGGCGTCGTGCTCGCGGCGCTCCATCGCGTCGAGCAGGGTGAGCTGGCGGTGCACCAGTGCCTGGGTGCGCCGGGCCAGGCTGAGAAAGACCTCGCGCACGTTGCGGCGCAGGTCGGCCTGCTCGACGGCGGTGCGGATGGCGGTCTCCTGCACGGCGTTGAACGCCTTGCCCACCTGGCCGATCTCGTCGTCGCCGAACTCGAGCGGAGGCGCCTCCTTGGCGATGTCGACCTCCTCGCCGTGGCCGAGCCGCTCGACGACGCTGGGCAGCCGCTCGTTGGCCAGCCGGATGGCGGCCTCGCGCAGCCGCTCCAACTGCTGCACCAGGGCCCGCGCGGTGGTGATCGACACGACGATCGAGGCGACGACGGCGAGCAGGCCCAGACCGGCGGCCAGCACCAGCCGCAGGACGACGCCGACGGCGATCGGCGCGGCCCGCTCGACGAGCGCGTCACCGGCCTCGATGATGAAGCGCTGCTGCTCGCCGACCACCACGTCGGCCGCCGCGCGCCACTCCGCGGCCGACACGGGTGGCGCGCCGCCCGGCCGTCCCTGCACGACGCGGTCCTCCAGGGACCGGAACGCGGTGTACGCCTCGCCGCCGACAAGTGCCTCGTAACGGGCCCGGTCGCCGCTCGACAGGTCGGTACGGACCTGGCTGTCCAGGTAGCGCTGGGCGCCGGTGGCGCGGGCGAAGGCGGCGGTCTCCTCGGGCGTCATCCGGCCGGCGGCCAGGGCGCCGGTGACGAGGGCGTCCTCCTGCGACATGAGTTCGCGGATCCGGACGAGCTGGATCAGCGCCGCGGTCTCCCGCGTGAACTGCTCGTCGTCCAGATTGCCCAGCGACCCGTACATCCGCAGCACCGAGTCGATGAGATCGGTGTACTCGCGGGTGGCGGCGGCGCGGTCCACCTGGCGGTCGCGGATGGACTCGCGTACGGCGGCGAGCCGGTCCAGCCCGCTGACGACCGTGTCGATCTGCCGCTGGCTCTCGTCGGCCGCCAGGTCCACCCGCCAGCTGCTGACGGACTTGCGGAAGTCGTCGGCGACGCCCTCGGTCCGCCGCCACTGCGCGTCGAGCTGCTCCCGCTCGGCCGCGCCCGAACCGCCCAGGTACGCCGCGGACGCCCGGCGTTCCGCCTGCAACTCCAGCACCAGCGGCTCGCCCGGCTGGGCGACCTGGGCGTCGAGCACCTGCACCCAGAGGAGACTGACGCCCTCCCGGAGGGTCACCCACGCGGCGAACGCCCACAGCGCAACGAGTGAGGCCAGCAGAGCCACGACTTTCCGGCGCAGATTGGAGCTGCGGGAACCCATTGAAACCATCCCTGGCGGGGAGTCTGATTCATCCGATCGGCGGTTTCCGCATGGCGCTTCGACCGACCCGGCGCACGGTAGCAGTGTCCCGACGATCACTCAAGCAGTGCTGATCATGACCGGTGCGTCATCGCGGGCACCGGGTCGCGGGGCTCACCGTCCTGCGTGGCCGCTCAGTCGCGCCAGGTGCCGCGCCGCGAGCACGGCGGCCCGCACGATGAGCACCGGGTGGTAGAGATCCTTGTCATGCCACAGTGGAACGCCGTCACCGTCCTCGTCGCGGTGGTCGTCGAGGTAGGCGAGCGCGCGGCGCACGGCGGTGGCGAGGCCCGGCCGGGGCGGTCGTCCCGTGCCGAGCAGCACCTGGAGGGCGTACGCGGTCTCCTCCGGCGTGCCCGTCCACAGCCCCCAGGAGCCGTCGTCGCGCTGGGTGTCGCGCACCCAGTCGGCCGCCCGGTCGAGCCGGCCGCCGGTGGTGTCGGGCGCGTACTCGGCGAGGCTCGCCACGACGCTGGCCGTCGCGTAGTACGGCGAGGCGTGCCAGCGGTCCGTCCAGCTGCCGTCTGCGAGCTGACCGTCCAGCAGCCAGCCGGCCACCCGCCGCGCCACGTCGGCGTAGGGGCGGCCCGGACGGTGCCGGGCATGCCAGCCGAGCGCCTCCAGGACGTGGGCGTTCGTGGTGACCGACGCGCCGTCCTCGCCCTGCCAGGTGCAGAAGTGCGTGCCCGTGTCGTACGCCAGGAGGCTGTCGGGCGCGACCGGGCGGCCGAGCCGGGCCAGCGCGAAGAGGGTGACGGCGGTGGTGTCGGCGTCCGTCGGGAGGCCGGGCGAGGTGGCCGCGCCGGTCGGTCCGAGGGCGGCGGCCAGGCTGCCGGTCAGCTCGGCGGGGACGTCCGCCGCCGCGCCGACCCGGGCCAGCCCGCTGAGCACCCAGGCCCGCTCGAACACGGCGATGGGTGTCGTGCACGGCACGGGCCCGCCGCCCCGTGCCACGGCCCCGGTCAGGTACTCCAGCGCGCTCCGGTCCGCGCCGGGACGGGCGTGATCACCCAGCCAGGCCGCGGTGGCGGCGGGCGAGGCCCCGACGGCGCCGGACACGGGCCGGGCCGGCAGGCCCACCCGCGCCCGCTCGTCGAGCACCTCGAAGGCGTGCCACAGCTTCTCCGGCACGGGCCCGCCCGCGGCGAGGAGCCGCCCGACCGCCTCGGCCCGGTGCCGGGTCATGCCGTGCGGCATCGGCAGCGCGGGCACCGGCCGCCCGGGCTTCCCCGCGCCGTCGAGGAGCGCGTCGATGCGGTCGATCAGGGCGGGCACGATGAGGTCGACGCCCGGCATGTCCGGCACGGGCTCGGCGGCGACCAGCAGCCGGTCCCGCAGCACCGCGACGCCCCGGTCCACGGCCGTCGAGAGCCGGTGCGCCTGCCCTGGTCGGGCGCGCCCCGGGGTGCGCAGTGCGCTCAGCACCGCCTCCACCGCGCTCAGGGTCGGCACGAGGCCGTACGCGCCCGGCGCCCCCCACCCGCCGTCGGCGCGCTGGCTGGCCAGCAGGTGACGCAGCCGCTCGGCGTGCCCCGGCAGCCAGGGGGCGTCGCTGACCAGCCGACCGGTCTCGTAGACCGAGGGCGAGACCGTGCCGTCGGGGGCGGCCAGCATCGCCGCCACCAGGTCCCGACCGGCGACGGCGAGCGCGGCGCCCCCCACGTCCCGGACGGCGACCGGGGCCGCCGTCACGACATGCCCCAGAAGTCGGCAAGCTGGTAGAAGCCGCTGCTGAAGCCGACCTGCCGGGCCAGGTAGTCCGCCTCGCGCGGGCAGGTCTCCCGCAGTGGCTCGAGCATCCGGTGGCAGGTGTCCACCAGCGCGGCGAGCCGCTGCTCCACCTCGGCGCGGTCCTCCACCAGCAGCAGCGCGTTCAGGTCGCCCCAGCGCAGGTCCCGCTCGTAGGTGCCGAGGTCGTTGACGAGGCGCAGGGCACGTTGCACCTGGTCGCTGACCGCGACCAGCTCGTCCAGCCGGGCGAGGGTGGTCTCGTCGCCGGTGTAGAGCCAGTGCGCGACGTTGACGATCGTGCAGGCGTGGTTGTCGGCGTTGTCCAGGTACGCGTCGAGGCTCGGCAGGGACGCCCGGTCCCCGGGCCGCCGCGCTGCCTTCCACTCCCACTCGCGGGCCATCGCCCGTACCGTCGCGGCCACCCGGTCCCGCCACAGCGGACGGTGCGCCGCGAAGGCGTCGGACGTCGCCAGCTCGTCCTGGAGCGCGGCCAGGTAGCCGCCGAGGTGGTCGTCGGCGGCGGGCGGCTCGCCGGCGGCCACCGCGAGGCAGCGCGTGACGAGGCCGTCGACCTCGTCGCGGGAGCGCGCCCGGTGGTCGATCAGCCAGTCGAGGGCGAAGCCCCACAGCACGGTCCGGTTCGTGGCGCGCAGTTGCTGCGCCGTGCACCACGGGGCGCCGAAGGCGATGGCCAGCGAGATGTTGGCGAACAGCATGGTGTCGAACGGGTCGGCGGGAAACAGCTCGGGGTGCGCCGCGGCCGACGCCTGGAGGTCGCGTTGGCCGCGTACCGCCAGGCCACAGATCCGGCCCTGTTCCCGCGCGTCCCGCATCTCGTCGCGCCCGCCCGGCGTCGCATCGCGCGACCGGTCGGGCCTCACCGCGGTCACGCCGGCCTCCGCTCGTGGACCGGGGTCAGCGCCATGACCACCGGCCGGCCCGGACGCAGGGTCGCGGCCAGCTGCTTGGGCGGCATCCCGGCGTCGCGCAGCCGGAAGCGGTACCGGCTGAGGATCGTGGCGACCACCAGCGGAGCCTCCAGGTTGAACAGGTACATGCCGAGGCACTGGTGCGGCCCGCCGCCGAACGGGAAGTACGCGTACCGGTGCTCCCGCCGCGGCTGGTCGCCCCGGAACCGGTCGGGATCGAAGGTGTCCGGGCGGTCCCAGTACCGGGCCAGCCGTTGGGTGACGTAGGAGCTGACGGCGACGATGCTGCCGGCTCTGATCCTGGTGCCGCCGATGACGTCGTCCGCCACCGCCGTGCGGGGCACCAGCCACCCGGCGGGGTACATGCGCAGCAGCTCGTCGACCACCGACCGGGTGTAGGTGAGGGCGAGCAGTTGCTCCCGGCTGATCACCCGGTCCGCGCCCACCACCTCGTCCAGCTCGGCGTAGAGCCGGCCGGCCACCTCGGGGTTGGCGTCCAGGATCGGCCACAGCCAGGTCAGTACGGCGTACGTCGTCTCCGTCGCGGTGGCGAACATGGACACCACGTCGTCGCGGACGCGTCGCTCCCCGAGCGGGCGGCCGTCGTCGTCGCGGGCGTTCGCCAGGGCGGCGAGCAGGTCGTCGCCGTCACGCGGGTGGGCCCGCTCGGCCCGTACCAGGGGCAGCATGATGTCGTCGACGACGCCGATGGCGCGGCGCAGGGCGCGGTCGCCCGGCACCGGTACGGCGTCGGGCACGAAGGGCAGGAGCAGGCGGGCCCGCAGCGCCGTCACGATGGTGTCCTGGGCGGCCACGATCCGCAGCTGGTCGGCGAGGCTCACCCGGTCGGCGAAGAAGACGCTGCTGATCGCCCGGCAGATGACCCGGCCCAGCTCGGCGCCGGCGTCCAGCCACCGGCCGGTGCGGGCCGGCTCGTCGAACTCGTCGACGGCCTCGCTGACGGCCTGGCTCATGGAGTCCACCAGGGAGTCGATGCGCTTGGCGGTGAAGTGCGGCTGCATCCGCCCGCGGCTGGCCTGCCACTCCGGTCCGTCGGACATGATGCCGTCGCCGGTGAGCCGTCGTACCGGCCGCCACAGCATGCTCCGGCCGCCACGGGTGTAGTTGGCCGCGTTGTCCCGCAGCACGTGCTGCACGTGGGCGGGTTCGGTGACCAGGTAGGGGCGGATCGTCCCGAGGTTGAGCCGCAGGACCTCGCCCGGAGCGGCGTCCGCCATCGCGACGAGCTGACCCAGCGGGTCACGCAGCAGGCCCGGCAGCATCCTCCACAGTGGCGCGGACCGCGCCGGGCGACCTCGCGGGTCGTCGGCACCCCGTTCGGCAATGGCATCCCGCACCCGTGGCTCCTCCCGTCGGTCACGCTCCGTTGTGACGGACCGTCATGCGAACGGCTGCCTTGCGTCACGATTCGGGAAGCATGCCATCACCCGTCGAGACTCCGCTAGCCGTCGAATGAGAATTTTGCTCATGGGAATGCTCGTCCATGAAGGATTTCGTGTCGGGCGTCACTTCGGAAGGGTGCGCAGGTGGCGCCACTCGGCGGCCACCGGCCGGTACCCGAACCACGCGTTGACCGCCCGCATCGCGTCGTTGCCGGCGTCGTTGATCGTGGACGCCCACCGGAAGCCCGCCGACCGGGCCGCCCGCAGCGACGCGTGTTTGACCGACCGGGCGAGGCCCCGGCCCCGCCACCCGCTGCGGGTGCCCGTCATGCCCGACAGGTAGCGGTCCCGGCCGTCGGTCAGCGCGAGGCTGAACGCCACCACCACTCCGTCGGCCGTCGCCACCGTGCTCAGCGCCCGGTCCAGGTCCGGCCGGTCCCAGTACGCGGCCCGCCAGTCGGAGAAGCCGGTCCCGTCCCTCCCGACATCGCCCGGCTCGTCCGCTGCGGCGGCCAGGTCCGCCTCGTACAGCGGACGTGGGTCGACCAGGTCCGCGGCCGTACCCAGCCGCACCCCGGCCGGCGGGTCGGGCGCCGCCGGCAGCGCCGCCGCCAGGTCCAGGCCCAGGATCACGCTGCGCCGGCCGGCCCGGTAGCCGCGCCGCTCGGCGAAGGCGAGCGGCGCCGGCTCGTCGGCGACCCGCGCGTACGCCCGGCGCACCCCCAGCCCGGCGAGCCGCTCCTCGGCGGCGGCGAGCAGCGCCGACCCGACGCCCCGCCCCCGCCCCTCCGTGCGCACGACCAGGTTGACGAAGCCGAGCCCCGGCTCGGCGCTCTCGTACAGCAGCCCCGTCCGGGCGACGCCGGCGATCCCGTCGCCCGCCTCGGCGACGAGCATCCCGAAGCGCTCGGCCGGCTTGCCGGTCGCCTGCCAGGCGAGCAGTTCCGGCGTGACCACCAGGTGGGGCCGGGCGGCGCGGAGCAGGTCGGCGACCGGCGTCAGGTCGGCGGGGCCGGCGGCCCGGACGGTGGGAACCATGGCTGGGCAACCTACCGCAGCGGCGGGGGCGGGCGGCGGTGGAACCCGGGCGCGCCCGCGCGGCCTGTGCCAGGCTCAGGGCATGGACGACAAGACGATCCTGAACCGGATCTCGGAACTGGTCGACGAGGAGCACCGGTTGCGCGCCGACGCGCAGGCCGGCGAGTCGGGCACGGACGACGACGCCCGCACCCGACTGCGCGAGCTGGAGGAGTCCCTCGACCAGTGCTGGGACCTGCTGCGTCGGCGACGGGCCGCCCGGGAGACCCACGGCGACCCGGACGCCCAGGGGACGCGCCCCAAGCCGGCGGTCGAGCGCTACCTCCAGTGACCCGGGTCCCGGGTGGCCGGTGCCTGGCCACCCGGGACGTCGCGGTCAGCGGATCCCCGCCTCCCGCAGCAGCAGCGCGCTCAGCGCGGCCGGGTCGGCGTCCGCCGCGGGCAGGCCCCGGGCCGCGAACCAGGTGGCGACCACCCGCACGTCGCGGGCCAGGAACTCCGGCCCCTGCGGGTTGGCCACCACGTCGACCACCTGCGGCAGGTCGATGAGCACCAGCCGCCCCGCGTGCACCAGCAGGTTGTACGGCGACAGGTCGCCGTGCGCGAGGCCGGCGCGGGCGAGCACCACGAGGGCGTCGACGAGCTGCCCCCACAGCTCGCGCAGCTCCCCCGCCTCCGGCCGCAGCTGGGCCAGCCGGGGCGCGGCCAGCCCCTCCTCCTGGTCGCCGAGGAACTCCAGCATCAGCTCCGTGCCGCGCAGCTGCACCGGGTAGGGCACGGTGATCGTGCCGTAACGGGCGCCGACCTCCCAGAGCCGGGCCAGCGCGGCGAACTCGGCCGCCGCCCACTGCCCGGCGATCATCTGCCGGCCGAAGGCGGTACGGCCGGCCATCGCCCGGTTCTCCCTGGACCGGCGGACCCGGCGGCCCTCCAGGTAACCGGCGTCGCGGTGGAAGAGGCGGTGCTGGGGGTCCCGGTAGCGCTTGGCCGCCAGCAGGCAGGACCGGTCGGTGCCGGGCACCGCCCGGCGGACCAGGTGGACGTCCGCCTCCTTGCCGGTCTTGAGCATCCCGAGTTCGGTGTCCTTGGCGGCCAGTTCGGTGACCAGCCACTCGGGGTGGGGCTGCGGGCCGTGCACGGCGTCGTCCCAGGACGACCAGCGCTCCCCCGTGTCGGGGTCGGGCTCGGCGTCGGGGTCGGCGAGGGCGGGCTCGGCAGCCCGGCCGCGCTTCAGGAAGAGCTGTTCGTCGTCGTCGAAGCGGCGCTTGCCGCGGGTACGGCGCTCGCGCGCCGGAAGGTCGTGATCGCGCACTGCGGTGGTGATCCCTTACTCGAGGCTGATGGGGGCAGGTGGTAGTGACCTGCGAAGACGGCCATGACCGACCCCCTCTCCTCGACCGGGCGCAGACCCGGTTGCACGATGCGCCGACCATGCTCGCGGTCCGACGCCGCCCCGGTCAACCGAATTACGCCAGCCCCGCCCCGGCGCCCCGCTCAACCCCGGCGCCCCGCTCAGGCCCGGCGGATGGCGTGGCCAGCCGCCGCGCTGGCTCACCGGGCGGCGGGTGGCGCCCCCGTCAGGCGGCGAGCACCGTCGCGACGGCGGCGATCACGCCGTCCGCCGTGCGGGTGGGGGCGAACCGGTCGTCGACCCAGCTCCGCCCCCGGTGCAGCCAGACGCTGGGCAGGCCCACGGCGGCGGCGCCCCCGATGTCCGCCTCCGGGCCGTCGCCGATCACCCAGGCGCCGCGCAGGGGCAGCCGTACCCGCCGGGCGGCCAGCGCGAAGATCCTCGGGTTGGGCTTGCTGACGCCGACCTCCTCGGAGATGACCCAGTCGGCGACGAAGCGGTCCAGCCCGGTACGCCGGATCATGGCCTCCTGCTGGCGTACCCCGCCGTTGCTGACCACCACGGGCGTCCAGCCGGCCTCGTCGGCGATCCGCAGCGCGCAGGCGACCAGCGGATCGAGCCGGATGTTGGCCACCACGCCGTCGTGCAGCTCCTCGACCAGGTCGATGGACGGGATCCGCAGCCCGTAGCGGTCACGCACGGCGTCGGCCACGTCCCACCGGTCGGTCAGCCCGTCGGCGTCGATGGACAGCAGCCAGTCGATGTCGGCCGGCGGCGCGCCGACACCGGCCAGGAAACGCTCCCCCCAGGCGCGGAACGGACCGGCCCGGTCGAGCAGCGTGTTGTCCAGGCTCAGCAGGAGCAGCGGCACTCGGGCACCTTACGGGAGCACGCCCGCCCGGCGACAGTGCCGGCTCCCCTCGCGCCCGTCAGGCCGGCAGCGCCGTTCGGCTGCCGCCCTGGTGGGGCAGGCGGTCGAGCAGCATGCAGTGGGCCGCCCGGGTCGCCGCGAGGGCCTCCGGGGCGAGCGCGACTACCAGCACGGCCTCGCCGGTGTCCGCGCCCCGGGCCAGCGGCCGGCCCTCCGGGTCGTAGACCGCCGCGCCGCCGTTGAACCGCCACGGGTCGGCGCCGCCGACGAGGTTGGCGAACACCACGTACATCGTGTTGTCCAGCGCGCGGGCGGCGTAGTAGAGGTCGCGGCGGTGCTCGGAGCCGGCCAGGTAGCCGCTCGGGCAGAGGTAGCCGTGCGCACCGTCGGCCGCCGCGGCCCGGCCGTGCTCGGGGAAGCAGCCGTCGTAGCAGATGCCGAGCCCGAGCCGCCAGTCGTCGACGAGCAGGGTGGCACCCCGGTCACCGGCGACGAACAGCTCCCGCTCGCCACTCCACAGCTGCTGCTTGTCGTACCCGACGCGGACCTCGCCGGAGCGGTCGACCAGCAGGGCGGAGATCGTCCGCCGGCCGTCGGGGTGCCGGACGGCCGCGCCGACGACCACCGCGCCGCCGCCGTCGCGGGCCGCCTCGCGCAGCGGGTCCAGCCGTGGGTCGTCGACCGCCGCCCCCGCGTCGGCCGCGACGTCGGTGCCGGCCGGGTCGGCGGCGAGCGTCGGCAGATGGTACGCGGGCAGGAAGAGCTCGGGCAGCACGGTCACCCGGGCGCCTCGCTCCGTGGCCTGGCGGACCAGCCGGGCGGCGCTCGCCGCGTTGCCGGCCACGTCGCCGGGGACGGGCTCGGCCTGCACGGCCGCGACGGTCAGCGGTGCGGCGGGGACCGCGACGGCGGTGGGAAGTGGCATCACGGGCCGATCCTAGACCGGCGCGCCGACCTCGGATGATCATGCGCGCGAACAAACCAAGCCGTACGTACGGTTTGCATGGTGAGGGGCGAGCTGTCACGATCGACCCGTGCCCAGAGTAAGTCAGGACCAGCTCGACGCGCGCCGGCAGGAGATCCTCGCCGCCGCGCGGGCCTGTTTCGCCCGGCACGGCTACGAGGGCGCCACCGTCCGCAGGCTGGAGGAGGCCACCCGGCTGTCTCGGGGCGCGATCTTTCACCACTTCCGCGACAAGGACTCGCTCTTCCTGGCGGTGGCCGAGGACGACGCCGCGGCCATGGTGGAGACGGTGGCCCGCAACGGCCTGGTCCAGGTCATGCGGGACCTCCTGGCCGGCGCGGTCTCCCCCGACACCACCGGCTGGCTGGGCAGCCAACTGGAGGTGTCCCGGCGGCTCCGGACCGACCCGGCGTTCGCCAGGCGGTGGGCGGAACGGTCGGCGGCGATCGCCGAGGCGACCCGCGACCGGCTGGCCCGGCAGCGGGAGGCGGGCGTGCTCCGTGAGGACGTGCCGATCGACGTGCTGGCCCAGTTCCTCGAACTCGCCTACGACGGCCTGGTGCTGCACCTGGCGATGGGCCGGCCCGCCGGCGACCTCGGCCCGGTGCTCGACCTGGTCGAGGAGGCCGTCCGCCGCCGCTGACCGGCCGCCCCCGCGCCACCGCGTATCGGTCCGGTAACTCGGTCCACGCGGTGGATCCGCCCTGGCGGGCCTGCTCCACAATTGGGTCGCGATCCCCCTCGCCCGACAGGAGCAGCACATGACCGTCCTCGCCGCACCTGGTGACACCTGGGGCATCTCCGGTCCCGCCTTCCTCGGGGTCTATCTCCTCGCAGCCGTCGTGATCATCGTCGGCACGGTCGTCCACCGGCTCTCGGTCCTTGCCGGGCCGCAGGTGGGAGACGTGGGTCAGCTCGGCCCGCAGCAGGTCGCCTACCTCAACGGCGGGCAGCAGCTGGCGATCTGGGCCTCGCTCGGCGGGCTGCGCAGCAGCGGGGCCATCGGCGTACGCCCGGACCGGCGGCTCACCACCGGCGGTGCGCTGCCCGCCGGGATCACGCCGCTGGACCAGGCCATCCACTTCGCGGCCGGCCGGAACGCCACCACCCGGGAACTGGCCCGCGACGAGTGGGTGGTCCGGGCGCTCGACCAGCTCCGGACGAGTCTGGAGCAGCGCGGGCTCGCGCTCGCGCCGGCCCGCCGGGCCGCGCTGCGCCGGGGCGCGTTCCTGCTCACCGCCCTGCTGCTGGTCGGCGTGCTGCGCATCTTCGCCGGCCTGGGCAACGACCGTCCCGTGGGTTGGCTCGTGCTGAGCCAGCTCCCGCTGATCGTCGTGGCCGTCCTCCTGTACCGGGTGCCGTGGCGCACCCGCGCCGCCACCCAGGCCCTGCGCGGCCTGCGGCGTCAGCACACCTACCTCGCGCCCGCCTCGGCCCCCGCCTACGCCACCTACGGCGCGGCGGGCGCCGCGATGGGGGTCGCCCTGTTCGGCACCGCGTCGCTCTACGCCATGGACCCCGGCTTCGCCAGCCAGGCCGAGATCCAGCGCCAGGCGGTCAGCGGCTCCGGAGCCTCCTCGACCGGCGGCGGTTGCGGCGGCGGCAGCTCGTGCAGCGGGGGCAGCTCGTGCGGCGGCGGCGGGGGTTGCGGCGGCGGCGGGTGCGGCGGATGACCGGCCCCGCCGGCGTCGGCATCGGCTGGCGGCCGGAGATCGCCGGGTTCGTCGCCGACCTGCCCGGGCTGCGCTTCGTCGAGGTGGTCGCGGAGAGCGTCGCCGCGACCGGGCCACCGCCCGCCGGGCTGGCCGCGCTGCGCGAGCGCGGCGTGACGGTCGTACCGCACGGCGTGCGCCTCTCCCTCGGCGGCGCGGAACCGGTCGACCCGGCGCGCGTCGCCCACCTGGGCGCGGTGGCGGAGCTGGTCGGGGCGCCGCTGGTCAGCGAGCACATCGCCTTCGTCCGGGCCGGCGGCGTCGAGGCCGGTCACCTGCTGCCGCTGCCCCGCAGCCGGGAGGCGGTCGACGCGGTCTGCGCCAACGTCGCCCGCGCGCAGGCCGCGCTGCCGGTGCCGCTCGCGCTGGAACCGATCGCGGCCCTGTTCGACTGGCCCGACGACGAGCTGGACGAGGCCGACTTCCTCACCGAGATCCTGGACCGCACCGGCGCGTTCCTGCTGCTGGACGTCGCCAACGTGTACGCCAACGCCCGCAACCGGGGCGCCGACCCGCTCGCGCTGCTCGACCGGCTGCCGCTGGAGCGGGTCTCCTACGTGCACGTGGCGGGTGGCGCCGAGCACGGCGGCTACTACCACGACACGCACACCGATCCGGTCCCCCCGGCGGTGCTCGACCTGATCCGCGAGCTGTGCGCCCGCCGCCGGCCCCCGGCGTTCCTGCTGGAACGCGACGGGCACTACCCGCCCGCCCCGGTGCTCCGCGCCGAGTTGGACGCCCTCGCCGCCGCGTCCGGCTTCCCGGTGGTGACGTGAGCGGCGACCTGGCCGAGCGGCAGGCGGCGCTGGTGGCGGCGCTGGTCGCCGGCGGCCCGGTGCCGGCGGGCTTCGACCCGGTGGCGCTCGCCGCCGCCGGGACCGCGCTGCTGCGCAAGCGCGCCGGGGAGGTGGCCCGGCACTGGCCGCTGCTCGCCGCCGGTCTCGGCCCCCGGTGGCCGGAGACCTTCGCCCGCTGGGCGACGGGGCGGCCGACCGGGGGCTCGCTGCGCGACGGCTGGGACCTGGCCCGCGACCTGCGCGACCGGGGCGCGCTGCCGCCGCTCGGCGCGGAGGAGCTGGCCGTGCGCGAGGCCGCCCACCGCTACGACGGGCACACCCCGCCGCGCCCGCGTCGGCTGCCGGCCTGGGGGCGCGCCGGCGGGGCCGTCGCGGTCCAGCTCGCCGGTCGGGTACGCCTGCTGCGTCCCGCCCGCCGCTGAACCGCCCGCCGCTGAAACGTTCCCCGCCGGACCGCCCGCCGCTGAGCGCCCGCCGGTCCGGCGCGCGCCGGACCGAGGGCCCCACTGGCGGATCCGGCCGGGTGCGGCAGGATCGACGGCATGGATCTCGGACTGACCGATCGGGTGTACGTACTCACCGGCGCCTCCCGAGGGCTGGGCTTCGCCACCGCGCAGTGTCTCGTCGCCGACGGCGCACGGGTGGTGCTCTCCGCCCGCGACGCCGACGCGGTGGCCGCCGCCGCGCACCGCCTCGGGGGGCCGGAGCATGCGGTCGGGCTGACCGCCGACCTGGCCGACGCGCAGACGCCGGAGCGCCTCGTGGCAGCGGCCCGGGAGCACTTCGGACGGCTCGACGGGGCGCTGGTCTCGGTCGGCGGGCCGCCGCCGGGCAGCGCCGCCTCGGTCACCGACGAGCAGTGGCGCCGCTCCTTCGAGACGGTCTTCCTCGGCACCGTCCGGATGGTCCGCACCGTCGCCGAAAACCTGGCCGGAGGCGGGGGCGGGGCGGTCGGGCTGGTCCTGTCGACCTCGGCGCGCGGGCCGGTGCCCGGCCTGGGCATCTCCAACGGCCTGCGCCCCGGCCTGGTGGGCATGGCCAAGGACGTCGCCGACGAGTACGGCCCCCGGGGCGTGCGGGTGGTTGGCCTGCTGCCCGGACGGATCATGACCGACCGCAACGTGGAGCTCTTCGCCGCCACCGGCGATCCCGACCGGGCCCGCGCGGAGGCCGAGGCGGCCATTCCGCTGCGCCGCATCGGCGCGCCGGACGAGTTCGGCCGGGTGGCCGCGTTCGTGCTCTCCCCCGCGGCGAGCTACCTGACCGGGGTCACCGTGCCGGTCGACGGCGGCGTGCTGCGGAGCCTGTGATGGCCGCGCCCGCCGACGGATCGTCCGCCGCTCCCTCCGCCGACGGCCCGTCCGCCGGATCGCCCGCCGACGGCTCGCCTGCCGGTCCCTCCGCCGACGGCTCGCCGCTCCGGCGAGGGACGCGGGTGGCGCGGGCGGCCGGGCGGTATCCGCGGCCGACGCGGGAGGAACTCGCCGCGGCGGCGGAGCGCACCATCCCCGACGTCATCGCCCCCGGCCTGGACGTGCTCTTCGTGGGCATCAATCCGGGCCTGTGGTCGGCCGCGACCGGGTGGCACTTCGCCCGGCCGGGCAACCGGTTCTGGCCCGCGCTGCACCGGGGTGGGTTCACGCCCCGGCTGCTGCATCCCAGCGAGCAGGACGAGCTGCCGGGGTACGGGCTGGGCATCAGCAACATGGTCGCGCGGGCCAGCGCCCGGGCCGACGAGCTGACCCCGGCCGAGCTGGTCGAGGGCGCGGAGATCCTCGCCGGCAAGGTCGAGCGGTACCGCCCCCGGTGGGTGGCCGTGGTCGGGGTGACCGCGTACCGGATCGGGTTCGCCCGGCCGAAGGCCTCCTTCGGGCCGCAGCCGCAGCGGCTGGCCGGCGCCCGGCTCTGGGTGCTGCCCAACCCCAGCGGCCTGAACGCGCATTTCACCCCCGAGACGCTCGGCGCCGCGTTCGGGGAGTTGCGGGCGGCGGTCGCGACCGGCTGAGACGGCAGTTGGCCGCAGCCGGCACCGTCGGTTGGGCCGCAACCGGCGGGCTAGCGCAGCCGGCAGGTTGGCGCAGCCGGCCGCCGCTGGCGACAAGCGTCAGTTGGCCGCGGCCGGCGGCAACGTCAGTTGGCCGCCGCCGGCGGCAGCGCCTCGTCGGCGAGGTAGGGCCGCAGCGGCGGCACGGCCAGCGGCTCGGGCCCGGTCGCGTCGACGTACGGGGTGGGCGAGTCGGCGACCGCGAACTGGGTGCGGTAGAGCTCGGCGTAGAGCCCGCCCACGGCCACCAGCTCCTCGTGCCGCCCCCGCTCGACGATCCGCCCGTCGTCGAGCACCAGGATCTGGTCGGCGTCGCGGACGGTCGAGAGCCGGTGCGCGATCACCAGCGCGGTACGCCCGGTCAGCGCCACCGACAGCGCCCGCTGCACGGCGGCCTCGCTCTCCGAGTCGAGGTGCGCCGTCGCCTCGTCGAGGATCACGATCGACGGGGCCTTGAGCAGCAGCCGGGCGATGGCGATGCGCTGCTTCTCGCCGCCGGAGAAGCGGTAGCCGCGCTCGCCGACGAGGGTCTCCAGCCCTTCCGGCAGCGACCGGACCAGGTCGGCGACCTGCGCCCCGGCCAGGGCCACCCAGATCTCGTCGTCGGTGGCGTCCGGCTTGGCGTAGCGCAGGTTCTCGGCGATGGTCTCGTGGAACAGGTGCGAATCCTGGGTGACCACGCCGATCTCGTCGCGCAGCGAGGCGAGGGTGGCGTCGCGGACGTCGACCCCGCCGACCAGCACCTGCCCGTCGGTGACGTCGTAGATGCGGGAGATCAGCATGGACAGCGTCGACTTGCCGGCGCCGGAGGGGCCGACCAGCGCCACCATCTGCCCCGGCTCGACCGCGAACGAGACGCCCTTGAGCACGGGCTCGTTGATCGTACGGTCGAGGGCGGCGACCTCCTCCAGGCTGGCGAGCGAGATCTCGGCGGCGCTGGGGTAGCGGAACCGGACGTCGCGGAACTCGACCCGGCCGCTGGCCCGGGGCACCGGCACCGCGTCGGGCCGCTCCTCGATCGTCGGCTTCAGGTCGAGCACCTCGAAGACCCGGTCGAAGGAGACCAGCGCGCTCATCACGTCGACCCGGACGTTGGACAGCGCGGTCAGCGGGCCGTAGAGGCGGGTGAGCAGCAGGGCGAGGGTCACCACGGTGCCGGCGCTGACGTTGCCGGTGACCGCCAGCCAGCCGCCGAGCCCGTAGGTGAGCGCCTGGGCCAGCGAGGCGACCAGCAGCATCGCCACGAAGAAGGTCCGCGAGTACATCGCGGACTGGATGCCGATGTCGCGGACCCGTTCGGCCCGCGCGGCGAACCGGTGCGCCTCCACCTCGGGCTGGCCGAAGAGCTTGACCAGCAACGCGCCCGAGACGCCGAAGCGCTCGGTCATCGTCGCGTTCATCTTCGCGTCGAGGTTGTAGGACTCGCGGGTGATCTCGGCGAGCCGTTTGCCGACCCGGCGGGCCGGGATGATGAAGACCGGCAGCAGCACCAGCGAGAGCGCGGTGATCTGCCAGGAGAGGGTGAACATCACCGCGGCGGTGAGCACGAGCTGGATGACGTTGCTGACCACCCCGGACAGCGTCGAGGTGAACGCCCGCTGCGCGCCGAGCACGTCGTTGTTGAGCCGGCTGACCAGCGCACCGGTCTGGGTGCGGGTGAAGAACTGCAGCGGCATCCGCTGGACGTGGTCGTAGACCCGGGTGCGCAGGTCGAGGATGATGCCCTCGCCGATGCGGGCCGAATACCACCGCTGGGCGAGGGAGAGCAGCGCGTCGAACACCGCGAGCCCGGCGATGACGAGGGCCAGCCGCACCACCGCGCTGCCGGCGTCGGCGCCGCCGCGGGTGATCGTGTCGATGACGTCGCCGGCGAGCACCGGGGTGGCGACGCCGATGACGGCGGCCAGCACCACCGTGACCAGGAAGACGACGATGTCCCGGCGGTAGGGCCCGGCGAAGGCCACGATCCTGCGGGCAACCCCGCGCTTGAGTCGGTGGGTGGAGATCTCGTCGCGGTTGCGCATCGACCGGAGCATGCTCCAACCGGTCATGCCGCCGCCCGACATCGAGTGGGACACGTTCACCTCCGGGTCGTCGGGCTGGCCGCACCGTCAGGTCAATTCTCCCGACGACTCTGACAACCTCGGCCGTAACCCTGATCTTCCCGGACGGTCCTTACGACTTACTCTCCCCGCCCGGCGAGATCACGCAGCCGGCGGGTCTGCGCCTCCCGCTCGGCCCGCTGCTGGTCGGCGGCGGACCGACCGGTCGCGCCGGCCAGCAGGGCCTTGATCTCCACCACCGCGTTGCGGTCGTTGGCCAGCAGCCCGGCGGTCAGGTCACGCACCGCGGCGTCCAGCTCGGCGTTCGGCACCACGAGGGTGGCCAGGCCGATCCGGTCCGCCTCGGCGGCGTCCATCCGCCGGCCGGTCGCGCAGATCTCCAGGGCACGGCTGTAGCCGACCAGGTCGACCAGGCGGCCGGTGCCGGCGAGGTCCGGGACCAGGCCGAGCGTCACCTCGGCCATGGAGAGCTTCGCGTCCTCGGCGAGCACGCGCAGGTCGCAGGCGAGCGCCAGCTGGAAGCCGGCGCCGATCGCGTGCCCCTGCACGGCGGCGACGGTGACGACGTCGGGACGGTGCAGCCAGGTGAACCCGCCCTGGTATTCCGCGATCCGGTCGGCGCACTCCTGCTCGGGCAGGGTGGCCAGCTCGGCGAACGACCCGGGACCGGACGCACCGGCCACCGACAGGTCGAGGCCGGCGGAGAACGCCCGCCCCTCGCCGCGTACGACCACGACGCGGACGTCGCCGGGGAGGTCCCGCGAGAAGTCGCTCATCGCGCGCCACATCGCCGGGGTCTGCGCGTTGAGCACGTCGGGCCGGCACAACGTGACCGTCGCGACCGGCCCGTCGCATTCCAGCCGGACCCCGGTCGTCTCGGCGGTCACCGAGCGATCCGGGGAGCGGCGCTGATGGACGACGCTGGTGGGCGGGTCACGCCTTCTTGCGGCGTCGGGCGCCGCCACGCTGCCGCAGCTGAACCCCGGACTCGGTGAGCACCCGGTGGATGAACCCGTAGGAACGGCCGGTCGAGGCCGCGAGCGCGCGGATGCTCTCACCCGAGGTGTACCGCTTTACCAGGTCCTTGGCGAGCGTCTGACGCTCGGCTCCGACGATCCGGCGACCCTTCTCAGTGCTGGTGGCTGTGCCAGTGGCTGCCATGCTGTGTCCTCACGTCCCAGACTGTGCGGTTCGGATACGGTCCCACCTATTAGACCGCCTCGAACGATCATGCGCCAGATATCAACTCTTCGCCAACCGACACGCTATGCAATGTCAGCTTCCCGATAGCGTGATGCTCCCGACGCCACCCGGGGCCCGCCCGCCCCTCCGCGCCGGGCGTGACGGGTGACCGCGCCGTAACCTGCTGGCGTGATCGACCTGTTGGGCACGGCGGCCGGCGCGGCCGTGGTGTTCGCCGCCACCAACGTCGACGACATCGTCGTCCTGACCCTGTTCTTCGTCGCCGCCCGCACCACCGGCCGGCCCCGCACCTGGCAGATCGTCGCCGGGCAGTACCTGGGCATCGGCGCGCTCGCGCTGGCCAGCACGGTGGTCGCGGCCGGGCGGGGCAGGGCGGGGGCGGTCAGGCCAGTTCGACCAGTTCGAGGAGGTCGTCGCTCCAGGCGTCCTCGTCGCCGTCGGGGAGCAGGATGGCGCGATCGGGCTTCAGCGCCATGACCGCGCCGGGGTCGTGGGTGACCAGGACGATCGCCCCTGGGTAGCGGGCGATGGCGTCGAGCACCTGCTCCCGGCTGACCGGGTCGAGGTTGTTCGTCGGCTCGTCGAGCAGCAGCACGTTCGCCCCGGAGCAGACCAGGGTGGCCAGCGCGAGCCGGGTCTTCTCGCCGCCGGAGAGCACCCCGGCCGGCTTGTCCACGTCGTCGCCGGAGAACAGGAACGCGCCGAGGATCTTGCGCAGGTCGGTGTCGGTCTGCTCGATGGCGGCGCTGCGCATGTGCTCCAGCACGGTCCGGTCGACGTCGAGCGTCTCGTGCTCCTGCGCGTAGTAGCCGAGCCGCAGGCCGTGGCCGGCGTGCACCTCGCCGGTGTCCGGCTCCAGCAGGCCGCCGAGCATCCGCAGCAGGGTGGTCTTGCCGGCGCCGTTGAGCCCCAGGATGGCCACCCGGGATCCCCGGTCGACCGCCACGTTCACGTCGGTGAAGATCTCCAGCGAGCCGTACGACTTCGACAGGCCGGTCGCGGTGAGCGGGGTCTTGCCGCAGGAGGCCGGATTCGGGAAGCGCACCTTCGCCACCCGGTCGGCGACGCGTACCTCCTCCAGGCCGGAGATGAGCTTCTCGGCCCGGCGGGCCATGTTCTGCGCGGCGACGGTCTTGGTCGCCTTGGCCCGCATCTTGTCGGCCTGCGCCATCAGCGCGCCGGCCTTCTTCTCGGCGTTGGCCCGCTCCCGGCGGCGGCGCCGCTCGTCGGTCTCGCGGGCCTCCAGGTACGCCTTCCAGCCCAGGTTGTAGACGTCGACCACGGAACGGGTGGCGTCGAGGAACCACACCTTGTTGACCACCGACTCCAGCAGCGAGCCGTCGTGGGAGATCACGATCAGGCCGCCCTTGTGGTTGGCGAGGAAGCTGCGCAGCCAGGTGATCGAGTCGGCGTCGAGGTGGTTGGTCGGCTCGTCGAGCAGCAGGATGCCGCCGCCGTTCTCGCCCGCGTCGCGGAACAGGATCCGGGCCAGCTCGATGCGGCGGCGCTGACCGCCGGAGAGCGTGCCGATGGTCTGGGCGAGCGCCCGGTCCGGCAGGCCGAGGTTGGCGCAGATCCGGGCGGCCTCGGCCTCGGCCGCGTACCCGCCGAGGGAGGCGAACTGGTCCTCCAGCGCGCCGTAGCGGCGGACCAGCCGGTCGTCGGCGCCGTCGGCGAGCTTGGCCTCGATCTCCTTCATCTGGGCCATCAGCACGTCCAAGCCCCGGGCGGAGAGCACCCGGTCGCGGCCGGTGACCTCCAGGTCGCCGGTGCGGGGGTCCTGCGGGAGGTAACCGATGGCGCTGCGGCGGTCGATCTGACCGGCGTACGGCTGGCCCTCGCCGGCGAGCACCTTCAGCGTGGTGGTCTTGCCGGCGCCGTTGCGGCCGACCAGGCCGATCCGGTCACCCGGCTGCACCCGCAGCGTGGTGTCGGACAGCAGGATGCGGGCGCCGGCGCGCAGCTCCAGGCCGGTGGCAGTGATCATGTCGGAGGACTCGCTCTCGGGGTCTGGAAGGGCTGACTCAGGGCACGCGAAAGCGCCGGCGAGCACGAGGCCCGTCGGCGCGGGGCGGTTCAGCCTTCGCAGAGCAGCACGGGCCCAAGTGTACCGGGCGCCGCCGGAGCGCCCCGCCGGATTACCGATCAAGATCATCGGGTACCGAATCGCCGTCCGGACCCGGTCCGGTACCGCAACCACCAAAACGGATCAAATCGGTGATCGGGGTAGACATGGAGCTGAACGAGAACGCGCGGGTCGACACCAGCCAGGTGGACGACCGGCGAGGATCCGGCGGAGGCGGCGGGCTGGGCGGCATACCCATCCCGATCGGCGGCGGCCGGGGCGGCATCGTCGGCATCGTCATCGCCGTGCTCGTCGCGCTCGTCGGCGGCGGCTTCGGCCTGAACGCGGCCACCAGCGGCGGCGACGAGCCGCAGGGCGACAACTCGTCACTGGAGCAGAAGTGCGCGGCCGAGGACGCGCTCCAGCAGCTCGACTGCCGCAACACGCTCTACGTCAACTCCATCCAGGCGTACTGGCAGAAGGCCCTGCCCGAGGCGTTCGGCGAGCAGTACCGCCCGTCGAAGACGGTGTTCTTCAGCCAGGGCGTCAACACCGCCTGCGGGCAGGCCGACTCCGGCGTCGGCCCGTTCTACTGCCCCGCCGACGACCAGGTCTACATCGACCTCACCTTCTACCAGGTGCTCGCCCAGCAGCTCGGCGCCTCCGGCGAGTTCGCCCAGCCGTACGTGCTCGCCCACGAGTACGGCCACCACGTGCAGGACCTGCTCGGCACCGAGGCCCAGATGCGCCGCCAGCAGCAGCGCGACCCGGACAACGCCAACCAGCTCTCGGTGAAGCTGGAGCTGCAGGCCGACTGCTACGCCGGCGCGTGGGCGAAGAACGCCACCGGCACCGCCGACTCGGGCGGCCAGAAGATCTTCAAGAGCATCAGCGAGCAGGACATCCAGCAGGCCGTCGACGCCGCCGAGAAGATCGGCGACGACGCCATCTCGAAGCGGGCCAACCGGCCGGTGAACCCGGACGAGTTCACCCACGGCTCGTCCGCCGATCGCAAGAAGTGGTTCACCCGGGGCTACGAGACCGGCGACCCGAAGTCCTGCGACACCTTCGGCGGCAGCCTCTGAACAGGCAGGACACCGCCCTGACGGACGACGCCACGGGCCCGGTCGGTGACCGGGCCCGTGGCGTACGCGTAGGGGGCGGCGGTGATCAGACCCGCTGCCAGAGCGCCGGCACGTTCGGCGGCTCCCAGCCCGGCTGGGCGGTGTGCCCCTGGAGGCAGCGGTAGGACACGCCCGCGTAGGTCACCGTCGCGCCGGCGGCGTACCCGGTGCCGACCTGCCAGGTCGTGCCGCCGGGCGGGTTGCCCGTCGAGGTGGGCGTGGGGGTCGGCCCGGGACCGCCGGCGGTGACCAGGGTCAGCCCGTACGCGGCCAGGATCGCGTTGACCGGCTGGAAGTACATCGTCCCGCCGCTGGTGCAGTTGCCGGAGCCGCCCGAGGTGACTCCCTGCGCCTGGTTGCCGGAGATCCACGAGCCGCCGGAGTCGCCGGGCTCGGCGCAGGCGTTGCTGCGGGTCAGCCCGGTGACGGTGCCCTCCGGGTAGGTCACCGAGGCGTTCTTCTGCTGGATGGTGCCGCAGCGCCAGCCGGTGGTGGAGCCGGACCGGCAGACCGCCGCCCCCACGGCGGCCTCGACGCTGCCCGCCACCGGGACCGTTCCGCCGCGATAGTCGTTCACCAGCCCGCGCGGGGTGTTCCCGGCGTCCACCTGCACCCAGGCGTAGTCGCGGCCGGGGAAGGTGGAGCCCCGTACGGTGCCGCCCGGCTGGGAGGTGCGGGCGCCGGTCCGGCCGCAGTGCCCGGCGGTGACGAAGCCCCCGTCGACGGAGAACCCGACCGAGCAGCGGCTGCTGCCGGTGTAGTAGGCGTTGCCGCCGATCACGTCGGCGTACGGCCTCGGCTTCTCGGTGCTGGCCTGGACCCGCACCGCGCCGGCCGGCACCCCCGCGGCGGCGGCGAAGGCGCGGGCCGCCGGGATGCCGCCGTCGCGGGCCAGCAGCACGACGGAGTTGCCGGGAAGGTCGGCGTACCAGCCGACGACGGTGGGCGGCGCGGCGGCGGCCCGACGGTTCAGCCGGTCGACCGCCCCGTCCAGGGCGTCCTCGCCGTACGTGACAGGGACGGGGACCGCGCCGAGGGCGCGAACCCGTGCGGCGTCGTCGGCGCGGGTGACGCCGACCGCCACGGCGGCTCCACCGTCGGCGACCCAAGTGCCGCCGTAGCCCTCGCCCAGGGTGGCGGCCAGCACCTGCTGCACCCGGCTCGCGTGCTCGTCCACCTCGAGGCGGGCGTGGGCCTGGGCCGGGGTCAGCCGAAGGTCCCGTTGCAGGGCGGCGAACATCTCGGGCGCGACGCCCTCGGGGCCGGCGCCCGGGGCGGCGGAGGTGGGGGTGGTGTCGGCGCCGGCCTGGGTGGCCAGGGCCATGGTCAGCACCAGAGCGGCAGCACTCAGGGTAGTTGCCGCCACGGTGGCTGGTCGTCGGAGCATGGGGGTCTCCTCGCGGTCAAGACGATGTGGAGGGTCGAATGAGGCCCGCCTGATCAGGCACGCGAGTGCCGGACGGCGGGATGGCGCCGATGCGCTACAGGCCAAACAACAAATGTTGTTAACTGTGTTGCCCTCACCGTAGGTTAGACATCCGATGCCGTCAATACAGTCGGCGATCGATCGCCGGCCGTCCCTCCACTGCGAACGGAGCCGCCCGTGTCCCCACCGCCGCGCCCGTACGACCGCCAGACCCGGACCGTCGCCGCACGACCCGCCGTCGCCCCCTCCCCGGCACCGGCCGCCGCGCCCGGCCCGGCGCTGCCCCGGCACGACCTGGCGGTGCCCGCCCCGGACGAGCTGCCCTTCGCCGTCGGCTCCTTCGAGGAGATCGGCCCGCTCTCCCGCGCCGACTTCCCGCACCGGCACGCCTTCTACGAGCTGGTGTACGTGACCCACGGGCGGGCCACCCACGTCATCGACCTCGACGCCCACCCCGTCCGACCGCCGCACCTGTTCGTCGTCACGCCCGGCCAGGTGCACCACTGGCAGGACCAGCGCGACCTGCGCGGGCACGTGCTGCTCTGCGCCGCCGAGTTCCTGCTGACCTTCCCGGCCGACCGCGACGCGCTGCGCCGCTCGGCGCACCGCTCCTGGCGCCCGCGTGACGACGCGCAGGCGAGGCGGATCGCCGCCCTGATGCGGTGGGCGACGGCCGAGTACCGCCGGGGTGGGCCGGGCCGGACGAGCACCCTGCGCGCCTACCTGCACCTCCTGCTCACCGAGGTGCGCCGGTCCCGGCCCACGGGCCCGCCGCCCGGCCCGCCGTCCGAGCCGGACACCCGTAACCGGCGCGCCGCCGCGATCGCCCGCCGCTTCGAGGAGCTGCTCGGCGAACCGGACCTCGTCGGCGAGCCTCCCCGCGCGTACGCCCGCCGCATCGGCGTGTCGGTGCGCCACCTCAACGACGCGGTCCCGCTGGCCACCGGCGCCACCCCCGCCCGGCTGATCCGCCGGGCCCGGGTCCTGGAGGCGAAGCGCCTGCTGACCCGCACCGACCTCACCGTGGCCGCGATCGCCGACCGGCTCGGCTTCGCCGACCCCGCCTACTTCTGCCGGTTCTTCCGCCGGGAGGCCGGCGACTCCCCCGGGGCGTTCCGCCGGCACGGCGGAAAACACCACGATCCCGCCGGCTGACACATCGACGCACCCCGACGTCCGTCAATAGCGTCGGGTCGCCGGCCCGGCCGACCCAGGGACCTACCGGGTTGCCCGGGCTCCGACGCCCGCCCTTCCAGTAGGAGGAACGCTCATGAACGGTGCAGCCAGCGGCGCACGGGAGCCAGACGGTGCCCATCCCCACAGCGGCGTGACACGCAAGAGCGTGCTGCGGGCGGCGGCGCTCGCCCTGCCCGCCCCGTTCCTCGTCGCCGGCGCCGCGCGGGCGGTGGGCGCGAGAACCGCCGACCCGGCGTCGGCGCCGCCCCTCACCCCGTACTGCGACGACGGCGACGACCCGACGCCGCCGCAGATGGAGGGTCCCTACTTCAAGCCGAACTCGCCTCGCCGCTCGTCGCTCGTCGAGGCCGGCACGGTCGGCACCCGACTCACCGTCACCGGGTACGTCTTCGGGCTGGACTGCCGGCCCCTGCCCGACGTGCTGCTGGACTTCTGGCAGGCCGACGCCAACGGCGGCTACGACAACGTCGGCTACCGGCTACGCGGCCACCAGTTCACCGACGCGTCGGGCGCGTACCGGCTCAGCACGATCGTGCCGGGCCTCTATCCCGGGCGGACGCGGCACCTCCACGTCAAGGCGCAGGCGCCGAACCGGCCGGCGCTCACCACCCAGCTGTACTTCCCGGGCGAGCCCCGCAACAGCACGGACACGCTCTTCGACCCCGCGCTGCTGATGACGGTACGCACGGTCAACGGCGTCCGGGAGGCGAGTTTCGACTTCGTCCTCAACGTGACCTCGGGTCCCATCCCCACCCCGACCGGCAGCGCCCCCGGCGGCACCTGGGCGGCCGGCACGGCGTACCCGGTCGGGGCCCGGGTCACCTACGGCGGTGCAGGTTACCGCTGTCAGCAGGCGCACACCGCCCAGCCCGGCTGGGAGCCGCCGAACGCGCCGGCGCTCTGGGCCCGGGACTGACGCACGGGCACGCACCGGTCGCCCGCCGGGGCACGGCAGACGGGTGACCGGTGCACGGGCGGGCCGACCCGACGGCCCGGCCGGGGGCCCCCGGCGGCGTACCCGTCGCCGGGGGCTCAGGCCGTGGCGCGCGGCACGGCGACCCGCTCACCGAGCTGTTCCACCTGGTGCAGCCCCTCGCGGAGCAGAGCGAGCGCGTCGTCGGGGCGGCCCCACCCCTGCACCAGGTCGGCCAGCAGCAGAACCGCCGCCGCCAACTCCCGCCGCCGCCCGGCCGCCCGGTAGCCGGCGAGCGCCGCCCGCAGGTGCCGCTCGGCACCGGCCCGGTCGCCGGCGTCGTCGCGCAGCAGACCACGCACCCGCTCCGCGCGGGCCGCCACCACCGGGTCGCCGCCCAGGTCGACGGCGCCGCGCAACAGCGCCTCGGCCCGCCCCGGCTGGCCCAGCGCGTGGTAGACCTCCGCCAGCTCCACCCCCACCTCGCTGGCCAGCGCCGGCTGCCCGGCGTCCGTCAGCATCGCGTGCGCCTCCGCCAGGTCGGCCAGCGCGCCGGCCAGGTCGCCGGCTCCCCGGCGCCCCTGTCCCCGGGCCCGGTGACAGCACGCCAGCAGCCACTGTAGGGCGACCTGCCGGGCCGCCTGGCGGGCCTGCTCGGCGGCGACGGCGGCCTCCGCCGTCCGTCCCGACGCGAGCAGCGAGGCCGCGACGCCCAGGTGCAGGCCGGCGACCCGGGCCGGGGCGGGAAGCACCGCCAGGGCCAGGGCCTGCGTGGCGGCCTCCGCCGCCGCCCCCTCGTCGCCGAGGGCGACGTGGCAGCGCACCAGCTCGGCGTGCAGGACCAGCAGGACCGACGGGTCCGGGTACCCGTCGCGCACCAGCGCGTCGCGGGCCTCGGTCAGCAGGTAGCGGGCGTAGCGCGGGTCACCGTCGTGGTGCGCCAGCCCGGCGCGGCCGACCGCCACCTCGGCCCGCACGTGCGGCGCCGCCCCCGCCAGGAGGGCTTCCGCCCGGTCGAGCTGGACCGAGGCGGTACGGGGTTCGTCGCGGCGCAGCGCCACGCCCGCCAGGCCGAGCCGGGCCCGGGCCTCCAGCACCGGCTCCGCCAGGTCGGCGGCGGCGTCGGCCACCTCGCGGCAGTCGGCGGCCGTCTCGTCGACGGAGCCGGCCAGGTCGGCCTCGGCCAGGCGCAGCCCCAGGCGCACCACCTCGGCTGGAGAGCGGCCCGTGGTCAGGTCCGAGGGCGTGACGCCGAGCCGCTCGGCGAAGTGGGCGACGGCGTCGGCCGAGGGCACCCGGCGACCGCTCTCCACGGCGGAGACGAAGGCCGCCGTGTAGCGGGGCTCGGCCAGGGCGCGCTGCGTGAGCCCCCGTTGCGCGCGCAGCCGCTGCACCCGCGCGCCCAGCCCGCTCGCCGCCGCGCCCGTCCCGTCCGGCTCCGGCCGGCTCACGACAGCCGCTCCGCCGCACGCAGGCCGCGGCGCAGCACCGCCGCCGCCTCGTCCCGCTCCCCCCGGGCCAGCAGCAGCTCCGCCAGGTGGCGGCAGGTGATCACCACGTCGCCCATCAGGCCGGCCCGCTCGTACCTGTCGACCGCCCGCAGCAGCAGCCGCCGCGCCTGCTCGCCGTCGCCCTGGGCGGCCTGCACCAGCCCGCGTACCCGGTCGGCCTCGGCCATGATCTCGCGGTGGTCGCTGGCGGCCGCCGCCCCGGCCGCCTCCTCGGCCAGCTCGGCCGCCTCGTCCAGCGCGCCCTCGCGCCGGCGTGCCTCGGCCAGTTCCAGCGTCGCCCCGGCGTGGTCGAGCACCGCCCCGACGTCGCCCAGCGTCTCCCGGGCGCGCCGCAGCTGCGTAGCCGCCTCCCCCGGTCGCCCGGCCCGCAGCAGCACGTAGCCACGGGCCCAGTGGCACAGGCCGATCTCCCGGGTGAGCCCCAGCTCGGCGTAGCGGCGGACGGCCTCCCGGAGGTGCCGGTCCGCCTCGTCCAGCTCGCCGTCGCGCCGCAACTGCCCGGCGACGGCGTGGAACTGCGCCACCCACTCCCGGTTGGTCGCCCGGGTGAGCAGGGGCGTCACCTCCCGCTCCAACCGCCGGGCCCGCTCCCGCCAGCTCAGCTCCAGGAACGTGTACATCAACGCGTTGGTCAACCGCAGCTCGGCGTCGGCGTCCACCGGCGGCGTCGTCCGCAGGGCCCGCAGGCCGCCCTCCAGGATCGCCACCGCCCGCGGCGCGTCCCCGGCGACGAGCAGGCAGTACGCCTGCCGGGCCAGCACGGCCGCGCGCAGCGCCGGGCAGTCGTCGGGCAGGTCCCCGGCCAGCTCGTCGTACCGGGCGGTCGCGTCCTCGGTGCGCCCCCGGTGCAGTCGGGCCTCCGCCAGCTGATATCCGGCCCAACCGGCCAGCTCGGGCAGTCGGTAGCGCTCCGCGCGGCGACGTATCCCGGTCAACGCCCGTTCGGCGGCGTCCAACCGCCCGGCGGAGAGGTCCCGGCGGGCCGCCGCCAGCTCGGCGGCGAGCTGGGCGGCGGCATTCGCCGGCCGGCCGTGGCGCAGGTCGTCCACCGCCAGCCCGAGGCGGTCGGCGAAGTGGGCCAGCGCCTCGGGACCGGGCATCCGGGCGCCCGACTCCACGGCACCCAGGTAGGCGCGGGTGTAACGGGAGCCGACGACCTGCTGCTGGGTCAGGCCGCGGGCCAGGCGCAGCCGTCGGATCCGGTCACCCAGGCTCTCCCCGACCGCGTCGTCGTGGGCATCGACGACCCCTACCGCGTCGTCGTGGGCATCGACGACCCTGACCACGGCGACGTCGGCCGCCGCCGTCTCCGCCATCCTGGCTCCCTCCCCGACCGTCGCGCCCAGCCTAGTGCGCCGGGTCAGGACGGGGCGGGGTCGCGCACCAGGATGCGGACCGCCCGGGCCGCCGCGATCGCGCCGACGAGCACCGCGTGCCGGGGCTCGGGCACGTCCAGCAGCCGCTCCGCGCGCAGCGCCACCAGCGGGGCGAGGCGCCGGTCGGCCAGCACGGTGTCCACCGCCCGCCGGTCGCCGCCGCAGACCACCGCGCGCAACGACGCCGCCTCCGGCAGCAGCAGCCGTACGGCCAGGTCGGCGGCGTCGCCCAGCGCCGCCTTCGCCTGGTTGTCGCGCCGCCGGGCGAAGCGCTGCTGGGACCAGCCCCCGGCGGCGGTGCGTCCCTGCACGTAGCGGGTGTCCACCTTGGAGACGACCAGCTTCTCCCCCGCCGCCACGCCGAGGGCCACCGCGCCCTTGCGGGCGAGCAGCAGGCCGATGCGGCGGGGCGCGGCGGCGGCGGCCACGAAGCCGGGCAGGTCGGGGGCGGCAGGCGCGCCGGGCGGGGCGTGCAACTCGGCGGTCGCGCCGTCCGCGGCGGCGAGCAGCAGCCCGTACGCCTCGACGGTGGTGGTGGGCGGGCCGTGCCGGTCGGCGAAGCCCTCGACCCAGCGGGCGACCCGGGCGGGGTCCACCTCCACCCACCGGCCGCCTCCGACTGCGGGTCGGCTGCTCATACGCCCGAACCTACGGCACGGCAACGCCGGCTGACCGCCGTGGGTGGGTGGCCCGGCTAGCCGGACAGCAGCATCGCCACGGCCAGGGCGGCGATGATGGCACTGGAGAGCAGCGCGGTCACGAGTCGACCGCGCGGGCCGGTGAGCACCCGGCCGACCAGGGTGCCTCCGCCGGCGATCAACAGCTGCCAGCTCGCCGAGGCGACGAACGCGCCGAACACGAAGAGGCCGGCCGCGAGCGGATCCGGCTCGGCGTGGTCCGTACGGCCCAGCACGAGCGCGGCGAAGTAGACCACGGTCGCGGGGTTCAGCAGCGTCAGCGCGAGCACGCCGGTGAAGGCGCGGACCGGGGTGTCCAGGCCCCGGCGGACGCCGGCGGTCCCGGTCGCGGCGCGGGGACGCAGCGCGCGCCAGGCGCCGTGGCCGGCGAGGACGAGCAGCACCAGCGCGGCGGCCAGCCGCAGCGGCACGGCGACCGGGGCGATCAGCCCGGCGACGGCGGCCCCGCCGAGGGCCGCCACGGCGGCGTAGAGCCCGTCGGCGGTGGCCACCCCGAACGCGGCGGCGGCGCCGACCCGGAACGACGTGCGGGCGCTGAGCCCGAGGATGAGGACCGCGATCGCGCCGACCGGGATGGCGACGCCGTAGCCGGCGACCAGGCCGGCCAGGAACGCGCCGGTCACGACGGTCGGCGGCGGATCGGGACGCGACCGGACGACGCCCACTGTCGCCACGCGACAATGCCCGCGGCAACAGGAACGAGCTTCGTCAGGTACGCCTCAATCACCCCCCGATCCTTCCCCGCACCTGCCACCCCGACCACCGATTTCCCTTGCCCCCGCACGCCTCCCTCGCCCGCCGCGCCCGGGGTGCCGTGGCTCAGGCCAGCGCGTGCATCAGGGCGGTGACATAGGCATCCAGCCGCTCCTCCACGGCTCGCGTCGTCAGCTCTGTCCTGCCGGCCTTCCGCCATGGCTGCGCCACCAACCGCACTTCTTCTGAGCACGCCAGCGCGTCCCGCACCTGCCAGTACAGCCGCTCGCTCGCGGCCGCGGCCAGCGTCCCGCCGGCCTCCTCATACGCCTGAGCGAACCGCAGACCCCACGCCGGGCCGTGCAGCAGCGCGAGATTGGTGCAGCAGTGCGCCACATCGAGATCCGCCGGGCCCCAGGAGGTCGCTGCCCAGTCGACGACGCCGGTGATCCGGACGCCCTCCGCCCTCGATGGCGGCACGTCGAACAACACGTTGCCGGGTTGGAAGTCCCGGTGCAGGAATCGCCCTGCACAGGGCGGCGCGGGCTTGCGGATCACGTCGATCGCTGCCGCCCATGCCGCCGCGTCGGCGCCCTTCGGAGTCACGACGGTGTCGGCGGTCGTCAGCGCCACATATTCCCGGGGCCGCTCGGCGGGTCGCAACGCGTGGATCGCTACGAGTTGACGGGCAAGCAGAGGAACGCGCGTCTCCAATCCCCCATCGTCGAGGACCGTCCGGCCTGCCAGATGTGTCATCAGCAGCGACGGATACTCGCAATGCGCGGCGGTCGGATCGACCGCGAGCAGTCCAGGAGCCGGCACGCAGGTCCCCGCGAGCACGAACAGGGCGTCGGCCTCCCGGTTCAGCCAGTCCTCGGCGTGCCTGACGTAGGACGGGTTGACGAAGCTTCGCAGTACCAGGTCACGGGTGCTTCCGTCCCGCGCGCCGATGGTCAGCCTCCGCATTTCGGCAGTGATGCCGCCGTGCAGCGCCTCGATCCTGACGATCCGTTCGCCGACCTCCAGATGCCGGCGTACCCAAGCCAGTGTCAACGGTCGGACCGCGGCGGCCCCATCATGGATGGTCACCGTGCCACCTCATCATCCGGAGGACGGCACGCGCGAAGGCTTTACGCGGGAGCCTCGCAGTCGCTGCGCAGCAGAATCATCCACCAGCGCAGCATCGAGCCTCCCGGCAGGAACTGACCGTCCCGATCACCGCGAACCCCGGCCTCCAGCCCTCGGGGTGCTGTCGGACATCCGGACGCGACAAGATCGCCCTCTGTGTCCGGGACAGGAAGTCCAGGGCGGGGTGGGGCGGCGGCACTGGTGGACGGGGTACGACGGGGTTGGACGGACGAGCGCGCCGCCCCTTGTCGGGGCGGCGCGCTCGACAGGACCGGCGTGGGACGCCTCCCGCACCCTTCCCAAGAGTTGATCATGAGGTCATTGCCTTGGAATGCGCTTCCCGTGGACAGTAACTTCATGATCAACGCGGGCGGCGCGGGGCCGACCGGCCCGGCCGGTCAGACGTTGAAGCCGAGGGAGCGGAGCTGGTCGCGCCCCTCGTCGGTGATCTTGTCCGGCCCCCACGGCGGGAGCCACACCCAGTTGATCCGGATGTCGTCGACCAGGCCGCCGCCCGGTCCGGTGGTCAGCGCCTGCCGGGCCTGGTCCTCGATCACGTCGGTCAGCGGGCACGCCGCCGAGGTGAGCGTCATGTCCAGGGTGGCGACGTTGTCGTCGCCGACGTGCACGCCGTACACCAGGCCGAGGTCGACCACGTTGATGCCCAGCTCGGGGTCGACGACGTCCTTCATCGCCTCCTCGACGTCGGCGACGGCGGCCTTCCCCTTGGCCGCCGACGTGGCGGCCTCCGCGGCCGGAGCGGCCGGCACGGCCGCGCCCTCGGTCTCCGGGGTCGCCGCGGTGGCGGTGTCCTCGCTGCTCATGCCTCAACCTCCGTCGGGCTCACGCCCACACCGGCGCGTGCCGCGGCGTCCTTGAACGCCATCCACGGCAACAGCGCGCACTTGACCCGGGCGGGGTAGCGGGCGACGCCCGCGAACGCTACCCCGTCACCGAGCACGTCCTCGTCCGGCGTGACCTGGCCACGGCCGGACATCAACTCGACGAACGCCTCGTGCACCCGGAACGCGTCGCCCGCGTCCCGGCCCACCAGCAGCTCGTGCAGCACGCTCGCCGACGCCTGGCTGATGGAGCAGCCCATGCCGTCGTACGAGACGTCGTGCAGCACGTCGCCGTCGGTCGCCACCCGCACGGTGACCTCGTCACCGCAGGTCGGGTTGACGTGGTGCGCCTCGGCGATCCGGGCGCCCGTGGCGTCCGGGTCGCGCAGGCCGCGACCGTGCGGGTGCTTGTAGTGGTCCAGGATGATCTCCTGGTAAAGAGATTCAAGCTGCATCAGGCTGAACTCCCGTCGATCCGCGGGTTCCCGAGTCGCCGCTCACTCGAACACCTTCCGCACCTGCTCCAGGCCCGCCACCATGGCGTCGATCTCCTCGGTGGTGGTGTAGAGGTAGAACGAGGCCCGCGTCATGGCCGGCACGCCGAACCGGCTGCACACCGGCTTGGCGCAGTGGTGGCCGACGCGCACCTGCACGCCGAGCGAGTCGAGCACCTGCCCGACGTCGTGCGGGTGGATGTCACCCAGGGCGAACGAGATGGTGCCGCCCCGGCCCACCGGCACGGCCGGCCCGAAGATCCGCAGGCCGGGCACCGTGGCGAGGGCGTCCAGCGCGTACGCCGTCAGCTCCTTCTCGTGCCACTGGATGGCCTCCATCCCGATGCCGGCGAGGTAGTCGACGGCCGCGCCGAGCGCGACCGCCTCGGCGATCGGCGGGGTGCCCGCCTCGAATCTGGCCGGCGGCGCGGCGAACGTCGAGCGGGCCATGGTGACCGTCTCGATCATCGAACCGCCGCCCAGCACCGGCGGCATCGCCGCCAGCAGCTCGGCCCGGCCCCAGAGCACGCCGATGCCGGTCGGGCCGCACATCTTGTGCCCGGTGAAGACGATGAAGTCGGCGTCGTAGTCGACCACGTCCATCGGCATGTGCGGCACCGACTGGGAGCAGTCGAGCAGCAGCAGCGCGCCCACCTCGCGGACCCGCGCGGTGATCCGCGAGGTGGCGTTGACCGTGCCGAGGATGTTGGACGTGTGCACCAGCGAGACGATCTTCGTCCGCTCGGTGACCAGGTCCTCCAGCCCCGACTCGTCCAGCCGCCCCTGATCGGTGACCGGGAACCAGCGCAGGGTCGCGCCGGTACGCTCGCAGAGCAGCTGCCACGGCACGATGTTCGAGTGGTGCTCCATCTCGGAGATCACCACCTCGTCGCCGGGGCCGAGCCGGAAGCGGGGGTCGGCGTCGGGCCGCAGCGACGCGTTGGAGAACGCGTACGCGACGATGTTGATCGCCTCGGTGGAGTTCTTGGTGAACACCACCTCGTCCACGCTCGGCGCGTTGATGAACGCGGCGATCTTCGCCCGCGCGCCCTCGTACGCCTCGGTGGCCTCGGTGCCCAGGGTGTGCACCGAGCGGGACACGTTGGCGTTGTGCATCGCGTAGTGCTCGCCGAGCACGTCGAGCACCTGCCGCGGCTTGTGCGAGGTGTTGGCGCTGTCGAGGTAGACCAGCCGGTGCCCGTTGACCTCCCGGTCGAGGATCGGGAAGTCGGCGCGCACCTTCGCCACGTCGTAACGCGGCACGTCGTCGTACTGCGGCATCCCCGACGGGATAGCGATGGAAGTCATGTCGACCGGCCCACCCATTCTTCCGAGAGGACTCAGGCCCGCGCCGCGCCGGCCCCGGCGACGTAGCGCTCGTAGCCCTCTTCCTCGAGCTTGTCGGCCAGCTCCGGGCCGCCCTGCTCGACGATCCGGCCGGCGACGAAGACGTGCACGAAGTCCGGCTTGATGTAGCGCAGGATCCGGGTGTAGTGGGTGATCAGCAGCATCCCGGTGTCGCCGGTGTCGCGGACCCGGTTGACGCCCTCACTGACCACGCGCAGCGCGTCCACGTCGAGGCCGGAGTCGGTCTCGTCGAGGATCGCGATCTTCGGCTTGAGCAGCTCCAGCTGCACGATCTCGTGCCGCTTCTTCTCACCGCCGGAGAAGCCCTCGTTGACGTTGCGCTGGGCGAACGCCGGGTCCATCTGGAGGCGCTCCATGGCCCCGCGCAGCTCGCCACCCCAGGTGCGCAGCTTGGGCGCCTGGCCGTCGATGGCGGTCTTGGCGGTACGCAGGAAGTTCGCCACCGAGACGCCGGGGACCTCGACCGGGTACTGCATGGCCAGGAAGAGGCCGGCGCGGGCGCGCTCGTCCACGGACAGGGCCAGCACGTCCTCGCCGTCGAGGGTCACCGAGCCGCCGGTGATCTCGTACTTCGGGTGGCCGGCGATCGAGTAGGCCAGGGTGGACTTGCCGGAGCCGTTCGGGCCCATGATCGCGTGGGTCTCACCCGAGCGGACGGTCAGGTCGACACCGGCCAGGATCGGCTTGAGCTCACCCTCGGGCAGCTTGACCGACACCTTCAGGTCGCGGATCTCCAGGGTGCTCATTATCGGGTCACTCCATTGCTCGGCGTGAGACTGACGTAGATGTCGCCGTCTCGGACTTCGACGGGATAGACGGGAACGGGTTCGGTGGCGGGCAGCCCGGTCGGCTCGCCGGTCCTCAGGTCGAAACGGGATCCGTGCAGCCAGCATTCCAGCGTGCAGCCCTCGACCTCCCCCTCGGAGAGGGCGACCGCGGCGTGCGAGCACTCGTCGTAGGCGGCGTAGAAGACGCCGTCCTCGCCGTGCACCAGCGCGATCGGGGTGCCGTCGACGTCGGCGCTGACCACGGTGCCCTTCGGCACGTCCTCGGTGGCGCAGAGGCGGATCATCAGGCGCCGGCCTTCGCGAGCCGGGCCTCGATGGCGTCGCCCAGCCGCTCGCGCAGCTCCTCGACCGGGATCTTGTTGATCAGCTCGGCGAAGAAGCCGCGGACCACCAGGCGCCGCGCCTCGGCCTCCGGGATGCCCCGGGCCATCAGGTAGAACAGCTGCTCGTCGTCGAAGCGGCCGGTCGCGCTCGCGTGCCCGGCGCCGGCGATCTCGCCGGTCTCGATCTCCAGATTGGGTACGGAGTCCGCCCGCGCGCCGTCGGTCAGCAGCAGGTTCCGGTTGATCTCGTACGTGTCGGTGCCGGTCGCCTCGGCGCGGATCAGCACGTCGCCCACCCAGACGGTGCGCGCGCTCTCGCCCTGCAGGGCGCCCCGGTAGCCGACGTAGCTGCGGCAGTCGGGCACGGTGTGGTCGACCAGCTGGCGGTGCTCCAGGTGCTGACCCGAGTCGGCGAAGTAGAGGCCGTACAGCTCGGCCTCGCCGCCCCGGTCGGTGTACTCCACCGAGGTGTACTGCCGGACCAGGTCGCCGCCGAGGGAAACCTGGACGTGCACCACCTTCGCGTCGCGGCCCAGTTTGACCTTCAGGTGCTGGGCCTGGACGGCGTCGTCGGCCCAGTCCGCGACGGTGACCAGGGTCAGCTTCGCCCCGTCGGCGACGGACACCTCGACGTTGTCTGCCAGCGTGGCCGAGCCGACGTGCTCCACCACCAGGGTCACCTCGGCGAACCGGCCCACCTCCACGAAGGTGTGCCCGAAGGCCAGGCCCTCGACGCCCTCGCCGACCACCCGCAGGCTCACCGGCTCGGCCACCACGGCGTCGCGGGCGACCTGGACCAGCAGCGCCTGGTCGGCCCCGCCGTAGGCCAGCGCGCTGACCCGGTCGACCGGGGTGAGCACGCTGCCCACCCGCGGGTCGTCGGAGCCGATCCGTCCGACGGTGACACCCTCGGGCAGGTCGCCGTGCTCGTGGCGGACCGCGCCGGTGGCGGCCGGCGACGCGCCGACCAGCCCGCGCAGCCGCTTGAGCGGGGTGAAGCGCCACTCCTCCTCCAGGCCGGTCAGGGCCGGGAAGTCGGCGACGTCGTACGAGCGGAGCGCCTGCGACTTGGTGCTGGGCGGCGCGGAAGCCTGGGTAGTCATCTCTTCCTTGGTCTGTTCTGCGACGACGGTGTCATTAACTGGAGGGTCGGTCGATGTTCGCGCGGCCTGGCCCGACGGGTCGGCGTTCTCGCGAATCGCCACAGGCGGGACGGGGCCGCGGCGGGGTCAGCCGACCGCGCCCTCCATCTGGAGCTCGATCAGGCGGTTGAGTTCCAGGGCGTACTCCATCGGGAGCTCCTTGGCGATCGGCTCGATGAAGCCGCGAACGATCATCGCCATCGCCTCGTCCTCGCTCAGGCCCCGGCTCATCAGGTAGAAGAGCTGGTCGTCGCTGATCTTGGAGACGGTCGCCTCGTGTCCCATCGACACGTCGTCCTCGCGGATGTCGACGTACGGGTAGGTGTCCGAGCGGGAGATGGTGTCGACCAGCAGGGCGTCGCACTTGACCGTGCTGCGGCTGCTGTGCGAGCCCTCCAGCACCTGGACCAGGCCCCGGTACGACGTGCGGCCGCCGCCGCGGGCGATCGACTTGGAGACGATGGTCGAGGAGGTGTGCGGCGCGGCGTGCACCATCTTGGCGCCCGCGTCCTGGTGCTGCCCCTCGCCGGCCATGGCCACCGAGAGCACCTCGCCCTTGGCGTGCTCGCCGGTCATGTAGACCGCCGGGTACTTCATGGTGACCTTGGAGCCGATGTTGCCGTCGACCCACTCCATGGTCGCGCCCTCGTGGCAGACGGCGCGCTTGGTGACCAGGTTGTAGACGTTGTTCGACCAGTTCTGGATGGTCGTGTAGCGGCACCGGGCGTTCTTCTTGACGATGATCTCCACGACCGCGCTGTGCAGCGAGTCGGAGGAGTAGAGCGGCGCGGTGCAGCCCTCGACGTAGTGCACGTACGCGCCCTCGTCGACGATGATCAGCGTCCGCTCGAACTGGCCCATGTTCTCCGTGTTGATCCGGAAGTAGGCCTGGAGCGGGATCTCCACGTGCACGCCCTTCGGCACGTAGATGAACGAGCCGCCGGACCACACGGAGGTGTTCAGCGCGGCGAACTTGTTGTCGCCGACCGGGATCACCGTGCCGAAGTACTCCTTGAAGACGTCCTCGTGCTCGCGCAGGGCGGTGTCGGTGTCCAGGAAGACGACACCCTGCTCCTCGAGGTCCTCACGGATCTTGTGGTAGACGACCTCGGACTCGTACTGCGCCGCGACGCCGGCGACCAGCCGCTGCTTCTCCGCCTCGGGGATGCCCAGCCGGTCGTAGGTGTTCTTGATGTCCTCGGGCAGGTCCTCCCAGCTGGTGGCCTGCTTCTCGGTGGACCGGACGAAGTACTTGATGTTGTCGAAGTCGATCCCCGTGAGGTCGGCGCCCCAGGCCGGCATCGGCTTGCGGTCGAACAGCCGCAGGCCCTTCAGCCGCAGGTCGAGCATCCAGGCCGGCTCGTTCTTCTTGGCCGAGATGTCCCGCACCACCGCCTCGTTGAGGCCGCGCTGGGCGACCGCCCCGGCGACGTCGGGGTCGGCCCAGCCGTATTCGTAGCGACCCAGGGCGGCGAGCTGCTCTTCCTGCGTCAGGGGCTGGACGATCTGCTCGGTCATCTATCTGTCCTCACAGTGGTGACGGTGTTACCGGAACGGGCACGCCCCGGCTGGGTGGGAATGTGCGTGGTGCACACTCCGTCGCCGTGCGCGATGGTGGCCAGGCGCTGCACGTGGGTGCCGACCAGGCGGGAGATCACCGCGGTCTCGGCCTCGCACAGCTGGGGAAACTCGGCGGCCACGTGCGCCACCGGGCAGTGGTGCTGACAGAGCTGGCCGCCGGTGGCGATCGTGGACGCGTTCGCAGCGTAACCCTCGGCGGTCAGCGCTCCGGCGAGTGCCTCGGCCCGCGCGAGCGGGTCGTCGCCGGCGTCCTCCATGGCGGCCCGGCAGCGGGTCTCCAGTGCGGCGACCTGGTCCGCGGCGAACGCCTCGACCGCCGCGGCGCCGCCGTTGCGGGCGATCCAGCGCAGCGCGGCGGTGGCCATGTTGTCGTAGTGGTGGGTGCCGCAGCGGACCCGGGCGGCGTCGGTCAGCACGAACACCTTCGCCGGCCGGCCCCGGCCGCGGTGGCCGCGGACGGTCTGCTCGCGAGCGAGCACGTCGCCGTCGGCGAGCATCGCGTCGAGGTGGCGGCGGATCGCGGCCGGGCTGAGCCCGAGCGCCGAGCCGAGCTGCGCGGCGGTGGTCGCGCCCCGCTCCAGCAGCAGCTGGGTGACCCGGTCACGGGTGGAGAGATCCGCGATGGACGCGGACTGACCGGCGGCCGGGGCGGCCGCCGGCTGGTGCCCGGAGAGCGCCGCCGCGTTTTTCACAACGCCAACGTTACGTAATTCGTCCGGGGCCCGCAAACCCGGGTCCCGGTGATCCGAACCACCGCACGGACGGAGTCACCCGATCGTGCTCCACTACGGTGCGTAGGATTTGCGCCGTGAAGCGATCCGTCCGGTTCCCGGTCTCCACCGCCCTGCTGCGCCGTCTCGCGCTCGCCTCGATCATCGCGAACGTGGGCATCGTCGTCACCGGCGGGGCCGTCCGGCTCACCGGGTCCGGCCTCGGCTGCCCCACCTGGCCCAGGTGCACCGAGGAGTCGTACGTGACGACACCGGAGATGGGCATCTACGGCGTGATCGAGTTCGGCAACCGCCTGCTCACCTTCGCCGTCGGCCTCATCGCGCTGGCGGTGCTGCTGGCCGTGCTGCTGCACCTCCCCCGGCGCCGGGACCTGGTCCCGCTCGCGGTCGCCGTGCTCCTCGGCATCCCGGCACAGGCGATCATCGGCGGGATCACCGTGCTCACCGACCTCAACCCGTGGGTGGTCGGCCTGCACTTCCTCGCCTCGATGCTGGTGATCGCGGCCGCGTACGCGCTGTGGCGGCGGATCAAGGACCCGGCGGGCCCGGCGGAGGCCGTCGTGCCCGCCCCGCTGCGGACCCTCACCGCGATCACCACCGTGGTCAGCGCGGCGGTGCTGGTGATCGGCACCTGGGTGACCGGCAGCGGCCCGCACGCGGGCGACCACGGCGCCGCCCGCAACGGGCTCGACCCGGAGACGATCTCCCAGGTGCACGCCGACAGCGTCTTCCTGCTGATCGGCCTGTCCGTGGCGCTGGTCTTCGCCTTCCGGGCGGTCGGCGCGCAGCGGGCCGCGCGGGCCGCCCTGGTGCTCGTCGGCGTCGAGCTGAGCCAGGGCCTCATCGGCTTCGTGCAGTACTTCACCAACCTGCCGGCGCTGCTGGTGGGCGCGCACATGCTGGGTTCCTGCCTGGTGCTGCTGGCCACCCTCTCGGTGCAGTGGTCCACCCGCGAGCGCCGCCCGGTCGGGCCGGCCCCCGCCCCGGACGCCGCCGACCGGGCCGTCCCCGTCGCCGCCTGACCGCGCCCCCGGCCCGTCCGGCTGCGCACCTGAGCGCTTCCCCACCCGCCCCGACGGTCAGCCGGCGGCGCGGGCCAGGTGGGTCAGGATCGCGTCGGCCAGACGGTCGGCGGCGCCGTCGGCGTGGCCGAGGAACAGCGACGGCTCGGTGAGTTCCAGCTCCACCAGGACCGGCGCGCCGTCCGGGCCCGGGATCAGGTCCACCCGGGCGTAGAGCAGCCGTCCCGGTCCACCGGGCACCGCCGCGAGGGCCCGCTCCGCCACCGCCGACTGCTCCGGGGTGGCGGTGCGGGCGGTGATCTCCTCGGGCCGGTACAGCGCGTCGGCGCCGAGGTCCGGGCCGGTCAGCATCGGGCCCTTGCGGATGGCGTGGCTGAACGTCGGGCCGTCCGGTCCGGCCAGGAAGAGCAGCGCCGTCTCGCCGGCCGTGTCGACCGCGTCCAGGTACGGCTGCACCATGGTCAGCCGCCCGGCGTCCGAGAGCCGCCGCACGTGCGCCACGGCCAGTTCCCGGTGGTGCGGATCGGCCAGGTCGTAGCGGCCGGTGTCCTGGCTGCCCGCGCTGACGGCCGGCTTGACGACGTACTCGCCGCGGGCCGCGGGCGGTCGCCAGTCCTCCCCCGGCGCGACCCAGGACGTCGGCACGGTGCGCACCCCGGCCGCGGACAGCTCGGCCAGGTACCGCTTGTCGGTGTTCCAGCGCACCACGTCGGCCGGGTTGGCCAGGGTGGGGACCCGCGACGCCCAGGCGACGAACTCGTCGCGGCGCAGCGCGTAGTCCCACGGCGAGCGGAGCACCGCCAGGTCGTACGCGGCCCAGTCGGCGGCCGGGTCGGCCCAGTCCACCGCCTCGGCGGTCACGCCGCGGCGCGCCAGCGGGTCGAGCAGCAGCCGGTCGTCGGGGTCGAGGTCGGGCAGGTCGGCACAGGTGACGAGAGCGACCCGGGGTTTCCCCCGGGTCGGCTGGTGGTGATCGGTCAAGTTATGTCAACGGGCCATCGTGCGCCGGGCCATCGACCGCCAGAGGTCGTTGCTCGGACGCATCTGGTCCATCAGTTCACGCTCCCAGGCGTTCTCGACGGTGACTCCCGCCTTCGCGCAGGCCTGCCGCGCCACGACGGTGTCGTCGGCGAACTGGTCGCCCCACACCCCGTCCTCGCCCACGAGGACGATGCGCGCGCCACGCTTGCCGACGTACTCGATGACCGCCTTCGCCCCGCCGTGACCGGCGGCGAACGACTTGAGGCTCGCCACCAGGCCCTGCGGGGTCTCGGCGGTCTGCTCGGCCGTCAGCGTCGTATCGGAACCTTCTGCCATGTCGGGAAGCGTAAGCAGACTTGCACCCGGGCGGGCGAGAACCATGAACCTTTTGTGATGCCAATTACCCGCAGGTTTAAGGAGAACCACAGGCGAAATGCCCGGTCTTGTCCGGACTTATCCCGCCAAAAGGGCGGCCCGAACCGGGCCGGCCCGGGCCATCCGAGCGGTTCTGGAATCTTATCGACGGCGTCACCGATGTGACAAGAAACCCGGACAAGCCATGCACGATGATGATTTGCCGGTACGGCCTCCGGCCGCCGGGGACCGGGCGGCACGGCCTCCGGGGACCGGGCGGCACGGACCAGGCCGGAACCCGGCCCTACGCGGCGGCCCGCCGCAGCGGCGGGCGCAGCCGGGTCAGATCAGCGCGTCGAGCGCGACGGCGGCGAAGAGGATGGTCAGGTAGGTCGTCGACCAGTGGAACAGCCGCATCGGCTTGACGGCCTGCCCCCGCGCCACCCGGCGGGCGAGCTTGTGCGCCTCCACCACGAAGATGGCGCCGACCACCACGGCGGGCACGCCGTAGATGAGGCTCATCCCCAGCGGCCACACGGCCAGCGAGGACGCCACGGTCAGCCAGGCGAAGCCGATGATCTCGGCGTTGACCCGCCGCGTGGAGGCCACCACCGGCAGCATCGGGATGCCGGCCCGGGCGTAGTCGTCCTTGTACTTCATCGCCAGCGGGTAGAAGTGCGGCATCTGCCAGAAGAAGACCACCGCGAAGAGCGCCCACGCGGCCGGGGAGAGCGTCCCGGTGACCGCCGCCCAGCCGATCAGCACCGGCGCCGCCCCGCAGGCCCCGCCCCAGAACGTGTTCGCTGTCGTGGTGCGCTTGAGCCAGAGGGTGTAGACGACGTCGTAGTAGACGATCGCGGCCAGCGTGAGCCCGGCGGCCAGCAGGTTGGTGAACGCCGCCATCATCGCGACCGACACCGCCGCCAGCACCAGCCCGAAGATCAACGCGTTGCGCGGTGTCACGGTGTGCGTCGGCAGCGGGCGGCGCTTGGTGCGCCGCATCAGCTGGTCGATGTCGCGGTCGATGTAGCAGTTGATGACGCTGGCCGCGCCCGCGGCGAGCGAGCCGCCGACCAGCACCACGGCCACCAGCCAGAGCGACGGCATCCCGCCGTCCGCGAGCATCATCGCCGGCACCGTGGTGACGAGGAGCAGCTCCACGATCCGCGGCTTGGTCAGCGTCACGTAGGCCGCGACCACCGCGCGGACGTCCCGGCGGGCCACCGCCGACGTCTCCGCCGCAGTCCGCACCGGCGGCTGCCCGGCAGAGTTGCTGACGGGGCGCTCGGTGATCATGCTCACGGATTGCCACCTTCCGGCGTCGGCAGGGGAGGTCGGATCGGCCGGACCCGACTGGGGCCACACGCCGGACCACAGACTACGCGTCGTCGTTTTGGCTGCCCGGGCGACCCGACAACGGTGCGGGCCGTCACACCGTCGGGGCAGCGCCGCGCACCGGCGCGGACCAGTACAGACCGGCATGCAGAGATCCCTGGGCGGACGTTTAGGACCGCTCGATAGGGTCATCACTGAGGGTTCCGCCCATCTGCCGAGGAGCACAACCATCGTGGCTGCCAACCGACCCGAGCACCCCGCACTCAACTGGTCCGACCTCGACCGCCGGGCCGTCGACACCGTCCGCGTGCTGGCCATGGACGCCGTGGAGAAATCCGGCAACGGCCACCCGGGCACCGCGATGAGCCTCGCGCCCGCGGCCTACCTGCTCTTCAACCGGGTCATGCGGCACAACCCGGCCGACCCGAACTGGCCCGGCCGGGACCGCTTCGTGCTCTCCGCGGGCCACTCCAGCCTCACCCTCTACATCCAGCTCTTCCTCTCCGGCTACCCGCTGGCCCTGGAGGACCTCAAGTCGCTGCGGCAGTGGGGCTCGCTGACCCCGGGCCACCCGGAGCACGGGCACACCCCCGGCGTGGAGACCACCACCGGGCCGCTCGGGCAGGGCCTCGGCAACGCGGTCGGCATGGCGATGGCGGCCCGCCGCGAGCGCGGCCTGTTCGATCCGGAGGCGGAGCCGGGCCGCTCGGTCTTCGACCACGACATCTGGTGCATCGCCTCGGACGGCGACATCGAGGAGGGCATCAGCCACGAGGCCAGCGCGCTCGCCGGGCACCAGCAGCTCGGCAACCTCACGCTGATCTACGACGACAACGAGATCTCGATCGAGGACGACACCCGCATCGCCAAGAGCGAGGACGTCGCAGCCCGCTACGAGGCGTACGGCTGGCACGTGCAGACCGTCGACTGGCGCGCCGGCGACGCCGACCAGGGCGACTACCACGAGGACGTGGAGGCCCTGTACCGGGCGCTGCTGGCGGCGAAGGCCGAGACCGGCCGCCCCTCGTTCATCGCGCTGCGCACCATCATCGGCTGGCCCGCGCCGAACAAGAAGAACACCGGCAAGATCCACGGTTCGGCGCTGGGCGCCGACGAGGTGGCGGCCACCAAGCAGCTGCTCGGCTTCGACCCGGCCCGCTCCTTCGAGGTCGACGAGGAGGTGCTCGGGCACGCCCGCACGGTGATGGAGCGCGGCGCGCGGGCCCAGCAGGAGTGGACCACGGCGTTCGACGGCTGGGCGAAGGCCAACGAGGAGCGCCGCGCGCTCTACGACCGGATGGCCGGGCGGGTCCTGCCGACCGGCTGGACCGAGGCGCTGCCGGAGTTCCCGGCCGACGCCAAGGGCGTCGCCACCCGGGCGGCCTCCGGCAAGGTACTGGAGGCGCTGGCCGGAGTGCTGCCTGAGCTGTGGGGCGGCTCGGCCGACCTGGCGGAGAGCAACAACACCACCATGAAGGGCGAGCCGTCCTTCGTCCCCGCCGTCCACGCCACCAAGGACTTCCCCGGCCACGAGTACGGCCGCACGCTGCACTTCGGCATCCGCGAGCACGCCATGGGCGCCATCCTCAACGGCATCGCGCTGCACGGCGGCACCCGCCCGTACGGCGGCACCTTCCTGGTCTTCAGCGACTACATGCGCCCGGCGGTACGACTCGCCGCGCTGATGAAGCTGCCGGTGGTCTACGTCTGGACGCACGACTCGATCGGCCTCGGCGAGGACGGCCCGACGCACCAGCCGGTGGAGCACCTGACCGCGCTGCGCGCCATCCCCGGCCTGGACGTGGTCCGGCCCGCCGACGCCAACGAGACCGCCTGGGCCTGGCGGCAGGCCCTGGAGCACACCGACCGGCCGACCGCGCTGGCGCTGAGCCGGCAGCCGCTGCCGACGTTGGACCGGTCCACCCTGGCCGGCGCCGAGGGCGTGGCCAAGGGCGGTTACGTGCTGGCCGAGGCGTCCAACGGCAAGCCGCAGGTCATCCTCGTCGGCACCGGCTCCGAGGTGCAGCTCTGCCTGACGGCCCGCGAGCGGCTGGAGGCCGACGGCACCCCGACCCGGGTCGTCTCGATGCCCTGCCAGGAGTGGTTCTTCGAGCAGGACGAGGCGTACCGGGAGTCGGTGCTGCCGCGCGGGGTAAAGGCACGGGTGAGCGTGGAGGCGGGCATCGCCATGTCCTGGCGCGGCATCGTCGGCGACTGCGGCGAGAGCGTGAGCCTGGAGCACTACGGCGCGAGTGCCCCGCACTCCGTGCTCTTCGAGCAGTTCGGATTCACCCCCGACCGGATCGTGGCCGCCGCGCACGCGGCACTGACCCGGATGGGCGACATCACCGGTTTCACCACCGGCAACTGAGGGGAGCGTGGACGGCATGACGGACAGGCTGAGTGAACTCACCGCCGCAGGCGTGGCGGTCTGGCTCGACGACCTTTCCCGGGTACGGCTGTCCTCCGGCGGGCTGGACCAGCTCCGCCGGGAGAAGCACGTGGCCGGGGTGACCACCAACCCGACGATCTTCGCCAAGGCGCTGAGCGACGCCGACGAGTACGACTGGCAGCTGCGCGACCTCGCCTCCCGTGGGGTGGAGGTCGAGGAGGCCGTACGCATGCTCACCACGTACGACGTGCGGTGGGCGTGCGACGTGATGCGCCCGTCGTACGAGGGCAGCGGCGGGGTCGACGGCCGGGTCTCCATCGAGGTGGACCCGCGGCTGGCCCACGAGACCGACAGGACCGTCGCCGAGGCCAAGGCGCTGTGGTGGCTGGTCGACCGGCCGAACCTCTTCATCAAGATCCCGGCCACCGAGGCCGGCCTGCCGGCGATCACCGCCACCCTGGCGGAGGGGATCAGCGTCAACGTCACGCTGATCTTCGGGCTGGACCGCTACTCGCAGGTGATGGAGGCGTTCCTGGCCGGCCTGGAGCAGGCGAAGGCGAACGGGCACGACCTGTCGAAGATCGGGTCGGTCGCGTCGTTCTTCGTCTCCCGCGTCGACAGCGAGGTCGACAAGCGGCTGGAGAAGCTCGGTTCCGACGAGGCCAAGGCGCTGCGCGGCAAGGCCGCCGTCGCCAACGCCAAGCTCGCGTACGAGCGCTACGGCGAGGTGTTCTCCTCCGACCGGTGGCAGGCGCTCGCCGACGCCGGCGCCCACCCGCAGCGGCCCCTGTGGGCCTCCACCTCGACCAAGAACCCGGACTACCGGGACGTCATCTACGTCGAGGAACTGATCGCCCCCGGCACTGTCAACACCATGCCGGAGCCGGTCGTGCACGCGTACGCCGACCATGGCGAGACCCGCGGCGACACCATCACCGGTTCGTACGACGAGGCCCGCAAGGTCTTCGCGGACCTGGAGTCGGTCGGGATCGACATGGCCGACGTCATCGAGACCCTGGAGCGCGAGGGCGTGGAGAAGTTCGAGGCGAGCTGGCAGGAACTGCTCGACGGCGTCCGCAAGTCGCTCGCGGCCGCGGGCCGCGGCGCGGGCAACCCGAGCGACGCCGCGAAGGACAACGCGCAGGCCGCGCAGCAGGCGGGAGGAAACGCGTGAGCGAGCGAACCATCAGGCTCAGCAGTGCGGCGCCTCGCGCCGCCGCCGAGCGGAGCGAGGTGGCGGCGTGAGTGATCTGCTCAACGGGGCGGTCGAGGCCGCCGCCGGGCTCTCCGTGCACGGGGCCGACGCCGTCGACAGGTCGGCCCCCGCCTCCACCCGGGACGCGCTGGTGAACGCCGGCACGCCGGGCAAGCTGGCCGCGAAGGACCCGACCCTGTGGGGTCCGGACGCCGAGGCCGAGGCGAAGATCCGCCTCGGCTGGGTGGACACCTACCTGCGCAGCCGCGAGCTGCTCCCCCAGCTCGCCGAGCTGAAGGCGGAGCTGGCCGACCTGGACCACGTGGTGCTCGCCGGGATGGGTGGCTCGTCGCTGGCCCCCGAGGTCATCGCCCGCACCCTCGGCAAGCAGCTGACCGTGCTCGACACCACCGACCCGGGGCAGGTCCGGGCGGCGCTGGCCGACCGGCTGGAGCGCACCGTGGTCGTGGTGGCCAGCAAGTCCGGTTCGACGGTCGAGACCGACAGCCACCGCCGGGCCTACTGGCAGGCCTTCCTCGACGCGGGGATGACCGAGGCGGAGGCCGGCCGGCACTTCGTCGTCGTCACCGACCCGGGCTCGCCGCTGGAGGCCACCGCCACCGAGATGGGTGCCTTCACCGTACTCGCCGACCCGAACGTCGGCGGCCGTTATGCGGCGTTGACCGCGTTCGGGCTGGTCCCGTCGGCGCTGGCCGGGGTCGAGGTGGCCGAGCTGCTCGACGAGGCGGAGGCGCTGGCGGCCTCCCTGGGCGGGGACCGCGACAACCCGGCCCTGGCGCTCGGCGCGGCCCTCGGGGCGGCGGCCACCATGGGCCGGGACAAGGTCGCCCTGATCTCCGACGGCACCGGCATCGAGGGCCTCGGCGACTGGGCCGAGCAGCTGATCGCCGAGTCCACCGGCAAGGCCGGGGTCGGCATCCTGCCGGTCGTCGTGGAGTCGCCGCAGAGTCCCGGCGCCGCCGGCGACGACGTGCTCACCGTGACCTACGGCGGCGCGCTGCCCGCCGGCGCCGTTCCCGGCGGCGGCGTCGACGCCGACGTGGCCGTCAACGGCCCGCTCGGCGCGCACTTCCTGGCCTGGGAGTACGCCACCGCGATCGCCGGTGTGGTGCTCGGCATCGACCCGTTCGACCAGCCCAACGTCACCGAGTCCAAGGAGAACACCAACCGCATCCTCGCCTCGGGTCCGCCGGCGGAGACGCCGTCGTTCACCGAGGGCGCGATCGAGGTGTACGCGCCGCGGGGCGCCCCCGGCGACCTGGCCGGCGTGCTGCGCCAGCTCGTCGACGCGACGGGCGACGACGGCTACCTCGCGGTGATGGCGTACCTCGACCGGTTCGCCGACGCCGACGCGGCCCGGCTGCGGCCGCTGCTGGCCGGTGCCGCCGGCCGACCGGTCACCTTCGGGTGGGGCCCGCGCTTCCTGCACTCCACCGGCCAGTACCACAAGGGCGGTCCGCAGGTCGGCAGCTACCTCCAGCTCACCGGCGCGGTCGTCGACGACCTGCCGGTGCCGGGCAGGCCCTACACCTTCGGGCAGTTGCAGGCGGCGCAGGCCGCCGGCGACCGGCAGGCCCTGGCCGAGCGGGAGCGCCCGGTGGTCCGGCTGCACCTGACCGACCGGTCGGCGGGCGTGGCCCAGCTGCTCGATGCCGTCGGGGCGTTGCGGGCGTGACGATGAGGACCGTGGATGACGCGGAGCGAGGAGGCGGCGTGAACCCGCTGCGCGACCCGCAGGACCGCCGGCTGCCGAGGATCCCGGAGCCGTGCGCTCTGGTGATCTTCGGCGTCACCGGTGACCTGGCCCGCAAGAAGCTCCTGCCGGCCGTGTACGACCTGGCGAACCGGGGGCTGCTGCCCCCGGGCTTCGCCGTGCTCGGCTTCGCCCGGCGGGACTGGGGCGACGGGGACTTCGAGTCGCTCGCCCACGAGGCCGCCAAGAAGCACGCCCGCACCCCCTGGCGGGAGGAGGTGTGGGCGCGGCTGGTGGGCAACATCAAGTTCGTCGGCGGATCGTTCGACGACGACGCCGCGTTCGACCACCTCTCCGAGATGCTGGACGAGCTGCGCCAGACGCACGGGATCCCGGGCAACGCCGCCTTCTACTTCTCCATCCCCCCGGCGGCGTTCCCCGTGGTCCTCAAGCAGCTGGCCCGCACCGGGATGGCCGACAACGCCAAGTCCGGCGGCTGGCGCCGGGTGGTGGTGGAGAAGCCGTTCGGGCACGACCTGCCCTCGGCGAAGGCGCTCAACGACCTGGTCGACGACGTCTTCACCCGCGAGGACGTCTTCCGCATCGACCACTACCTGGGCAAGGAGACCGTCCAGAACATCCTCGCCCTGCGGTTCGCCAACAACCTGTTCGAGCCGCTGTGGAACTCCAAGTACGTCGACTCGGTGCAGATCACCATGGCCGAGGACGTCGGCATCGGCACCCGCGCCGGCTTCTACGACTCGGCCGGCGCGGCCCGCGACGTGTTCCAGAACCACCTGCTCCAACTGCTGGCGCTGGTGGCGATGGAGGAGCCGACGAGCTTCGACGCCGACGAGATCCGCACGGAGAAGCTCAAGGTGCTCCGGGCGATCACCCTGCCGAAGGACGTCGCCGAGGGCACCGTGCGCGGCCAGTACCTGCCCGGCTGGGTGGGGGGCGAGCGTGCCGTCGGGTACCTGGAGGAGGAGGGTGTCCCGGAGGACTCGACCACGGAGACCTACGTGGCCGTCCGGCTCGGCATCCAGAACCGCCGCTGGGCGGAGGTGCCGTTCTACATCCGGGCCGGCAAGCGGCTGCCGCGCCGGGTCACCGAGGTCGCCATCATGTTCAAGAGAGCGCCTCACCTGCCGTTCAACGAAGCCGACATGGAGTCGCTCGGCAACAACCAGCTCGTCATCCGGGTGCAGCCGGACGAGGGCGTCGTGCTCAAGTTCGGCTCCAAGGTGCCCGGCACCACGATGGAGGTCCGCGACATCGCGATGGACTTCCAGTACGGCGAGGCGTTCACCGAGGCCAGCCCCGAGGCGTACGAGCGGCTCGTGCTGGACGTGCTGATCGGCGACCGTACCCTCTTCCCGGACGCCGCCGAGGTCGAGCAGAGCTGGCAGGTGGTGGACCCGCTGGAGCGCGCGTGGGCGGGCACCAAGCCGGAGCCGTACCGGGCCGGCGAGTGGGGTCCCCGCGCCGCCGACGAGATGCTGGCCCGCGAGGGCCGGGCGTGGCGGCGGGCGTGAGGAGTGAGCCGGTCCTGCGCGCCCCGCAGCCGCGAACGAAGGCAGGTGCCGTGACCGGGCGCAGCGAGCAGACCAGGAGGCTCCATTGATCGGCCTGTGGGACACCACCGGGAACGAGGTGGTCAAGGCGCTGGCCGCCGAGCGGCGCAGCGCGGGCGGGGTGGCCAGCGGCATGGCGCTCACCCTGATCGTGGTGGTGGACGAGAAGCGGGTCCGCGAGGCGGAGGCGGCGGCGACGATAGCGGCCGCCGCCCACCCCTGCCGGCTGCTGGTGGTGGTCCGCACCGACGTGGAGCGCGAGCGCAACCGGCTGGACGCGGAGATCGTCGTCGGCGGCCGGCTCGGCCCGTGCGAGGCGGTGGTCACCCGGATGTACGGACGGCTCGCCCTGCACGCGGAGTCGGTGGTGATGCCGCTGCTGGTGCCGGACGTCCCGGTGGTGACGTGGTGGCACGGCGAGCCGCCGGCCGAGATCGCGACGGACTTCCTCGGCGTGGTGGCCGACCGGCGGATCACCGACTGCGCGCAGGCCGCCGACCCGATCGAGGCGATGCGCCAGCGGGCCCGGGACTACGCGCCCGGCGACACCGACCTGGCGTGGACCCGGATCACCCCGTGGCGCACCCTCGTGGCGGGCGCGTTCGACACCACGCAGGCCAAGGTGACCGAGGCGACCGTGGTGGGCCCGCCCACCGACCCGACCGCCGCGCTGATGCAGGGCTGGCTGGCCGCGCGCCTCGGCATCGAGCCGGTGTGGGAGCACACCGACGCGTCGCCGCGGATGCGGGAGGTGCAGCTGCGCTGCGCCAACGGCGACACGTTGACGCTGAGCCGGGACGACAGCGTGGCGACGTTCCGGCGTACCGGCCAGGAGGACCGGCAGCTGCCGCTCGTCCGGCGGCCCCTCGGCGACGAACTGGCCGAGGAGCTGCGCCGGCTCGACGCCGACCAGGTCTACGCGGAGGCGCTGGGCACGGCGGCCGGGCTGGCCGGCCTCGACCAGCGTCCGCCGCAGCGGGTGCACGTCTGGAAGGACCCGGCCACGGCCCAGCGGGCCGAGGCGGGGGTCACCGCGCACGTCGGAACGAGCGCCGAGCACTGAGCGCCCGACTACCCGGGGCACCACGGAGGACCGGCCGCGCGGCGGCCGGAGAAACGAAGGCACACAGATGAGTGAGGCGAGTGTCGCCGTCCACGCCGACGCAGACCTGCTGGCCCAGGCGGTGGCCGCCCGGTTGGTGGTCAAGCTGCTCGACGCGCAGGCCGAGCGGGGCCAGGCGGCGGTGGTGCTGACCGGCGGGCGGATAGCCGCGGCGGTGCACCGGGCGGTGGCGGCGCTGCCGGCCCGCGACGCCGTGGACTGGTCCCGGGTGGACGTCTGGTGGGGCGACGAGCGGTTCCTGCCCGCCGGCGACCCCGAGCGCAACGAGACCCAGGCCCGAGCGGCGCTGCTGGACGCGGTGCCGCTGGACCCGGCCCGGGTCCACCCGATGCCGGCCTCCGACGGTCCGGCCGGGCCCGACCCGGAGGAGGCGGCGGCCCGCTACGCCGAGGAACTGGCCCGCGCGGCGCGGCCGGGACACGCCGCGCTCCCCCACTTCGACGTGCTGATGCTGGGCGTCGGCGAGGACGGGCACGTCGCCTCGGTCTTCCCCGAGCATCCGGTGCACCACGACAGCCGGCCGGTCAGCGCGGTGCGGGGCAGCCCGAAGCCCCCGCCGGTGCGGACCACGCTGACCCTGCCGGCGATCAACACGGCCGAGGAGGTCTGGCTGGTGGCCGGCGGGGCCGACAAGGCACGGGCGGTCGGCATGGCGCTGGCCGGGGCGGGGCCGGTGCAACTGCCGGCGGCCGGCGTACAGGGCACGGGCCGGACCCTCTGGCTGCTGGACCGGGCGGCGGCGGCCGACGTCCCGGCCCGCTTCCGCAGCCTGCGCTGAGGTGCCCCTTCTCAACGCATAACGTTGAGAAGGGGCACTTCCTCACACCCTGCCTAGCCGGTGGGGCGGCCCCGGCGACGGCGCAGGGCGGCGAGGGCCTCGGCCAGGATGGCCTCGCCCTCCTCGGCGGTGCGCCGCTCCTTCACGTACGCCAGGTGGGTCTTGTAGGGCTCGGGCCGGACCCGGCCCGGCGGGTTCTGCGCGTCCTGGCCGGCGGGGAGGCCGCAACGCGGGCAGTCCCACACCTGCGGCACCTCGACCTCGGCGGCGAGCCGGATCGCGGTCTGGTGGTCGTTGCGGCACCAGTAGGTCACCGTCCGGCACGGGGCCGGCTGGTGGCGTTCGGGCGCGGATCCGACCCGGGTGCCCGGGATGACGTTGCCGATGGGCACGGCTGCTCGCTCCTGTCGTCGGAGGGGAACCGCCGCGGAGAGGGCGGCGGGCGACGCGGTGCAGCGGGTAAAACGGACTGCGCGCGGCCCGTCGACGACGGACCGCGCGCAGATTGTACGACTTGGCGGGCTCAGACCGTGCCGCTGGCCATCTGGAGGCGGAGCCAGAGCCCCAGCCCGACGATGCAGGCGAACCAGACGATGCCCACCAGGACGGTGTAGCGGTCGAGGTTCTTCTCCGCCACCGAGGAACCGGCGAGGCTGGAGCTGACGCCACCGCCGAACATGCTCGACAACCCGCCGCCCTTACCGCGGTGCAGCAGGATCAGCATGGTCAACAGAACGCTCGTGATGACCAGCAACACGATCAACGTGTATGCGAACCAGATCGGCATGGCTGGGGTCAGTCCTCTCGTTACGATCCTCGCCCGGGCAGATCGGGCACGGTGGCACCGACCGACGGACGGGCGGAGTCAAGGATAGCGAGCGATCAGCGGGAGATGTGCTCCGGGAACCGGCAGATCTTCGCGAACTCCTCGGCGTCCAGGCTCGCGCCGCCCACGAGCGCCCCGTCGACGTCCGGCTGAGCCATGATCGCCGCGACGTTCGACGACTTGACCGACCCGCCGTAGAGGACCCGGACCTTGTCGGCGGTGTCCTGGCCGAAGGACTCGGCCAGGCGCTGACGGACCGCGCCGCACACCTCCTGGGCATCCTCCGGGGTGGCCGTCTTGCCCGTGCCGATCGCCCAGACCGGCTCGTACGCCACCACGACCTTCTCCACCTGCTCGGCGGTGAGCCCCTTCAGACCGCCGTCGAGCTGCTCGCTGCAGTGCGCCACGTGGGTGCCCTGCTCCCGGACGTCGAGCCCCTCCCCCACGCAGAGGATCGGGGTGAGCCCGTGGGTCAGCGCCGCCTGCACCTTGGCGTTGACGAGCGCGTCGTCCTCGTGGTGGTAGGCCCGCCGCTCCGAGTGCCCGATCACCACGTAGGTGCAGCCGAGCTTCGCCAGCATCGGGCCGGAGATCTCCCCGGTGTAGGCCCCCGACGCGTACGGCGAGAGGTCCTGCGCGCCATAGCCGATGAGCAGCTTGTCGCCGTCGACGGCGGTCTGCACCGTACGCAGGTCGGTGAACGGCGGCAGGACCACCGTCTCGACGTCGGTGAGCTGCTTCTCGGTGAGGCTGGCCGCCAGCTTCTGCACCAGCAGGTTGGCCTCGAGGTGGTTGCAGTTCATCTTCCAGTTGCCGGCCATCAGGGGCCGGCGGGTGACGCTCGCCATCAGTTCTCCAGGGCCGCGATGCCGGGGAGGGTCTTGCCCTCCAGGTATTCCAGGGAGGCGCCACCGCCGGTGGAGATGTGCCCGAAGGACGACTCGTCCAGCCCGAGCGCCCGCACCGCGGCGGCGGAGTCACCGCCACCGACGACGGTGAACGCCTCGCTCTTGGCGATGGTCTCGGCGATCCCGCGGGTGCCGTGGGCGAACGCCGGCATCTCGAACACGCCCATGGGGCCGTTCCAGAAGATCGTCCGCGCGCCCTTGAGGGCGGCGGCGAAGCCGGCGACCGTCTCCGGCCCGATGTCGAGCCCGACCCGCTTGCTGGGGATGCCGTCGGCCGGCACGGTGTCGTGGGCGGCGTCCGGGGCGAACGCGTCCGCGGCCACCACGTCGACCGGAAGCATGATCTTGCCCTCGGAGCGCTCCAGCAGGCTGCGGCAGGTCTCGACCATCTCCTCCTCCAGCAGCGAGGAGCCCACCTCGTGGCCCTGTGCCTTGAGGAAGGTGAAGCACATCCCGCCGCCGATGAGCAGCCGGTCGACCGTCGGCAGCAGCGCCTCGATCACCGCCAGCTTGTCGGAGACCTTCGAACCGCCGAGCACCACGACGTACGGACGCTCCGGCTCGCCGGTCAGCCGGGACAGGACCTCCACCTCGCGCAGCACCAGCCGGCCCGCGACGTGCGGCAGCCGGGCCGGCACGTCGTGGACGCTGGCGTGCTTGCGGTGCACCGCGCCGAACGCGTCGTCGACGTACGCGTCGCCGAAGGCGGCGAGCTGGTCGGCGAAGGCGCCCCGCTCGGTGTCGTCCTTGCTGGTCTCGCCCTTGTTGAAACGCAGGTTCTCCAGCAGCGCGACCTCGCCGTCGGCGAGCGCGTCCACGGTGGAGCGGGCGGACTCGCCGACGGTGTCGGTGGCGAAGTGCACCCGCGCGCCGAGCAGCTCCCCGAGGCGGCCGGCGACCGGGCTCAGGCTGAACTGCGGGTCCGGCGCGCCCTTCGGGCGGCCCAGGTGGGAGCAGACGACCACCTTCGCGCCGGCCTCCACCAGCGCGCCGAGCGTCGGCAGCACGGCGCGGATGCGGCCGTCGTCGGTGATGTCGCCGGTCTGCTTGTCGAGCGGGACGTTCAGGTCGGCGCGCACCAGCACGCGCCGACCCGACACCCCCTCGGCGAGCAGGTCGTCGAGGGTACGGATGCTCACTTAGGCCAGGCCTCCGTTCGTGACCGTCGGCTTCGTCACAGGGACTGGCCGACCAGCTTGACCAGGTCGACCAGGCGGTTCGAGTAGCCCCACTCGTTGTCGTACCAGCCGACGACCTTGACCTGGTTGCCGACGACCTTGGTCAGCGGCGCGTCGAAGATGCACGACGCCGGGTCGGTGACGATGTCGGCGGAGACGATCGGGTCCTCGTTGTAGACCAGGATGCCCTTGAGCGGGCCCTCGGCGGCGGCCTTCAGCGCGGCGTTGACCTCGTCCACCGTGGTCTCCCGGGCGACGTCGACGGTGAGGTCGGTGGCCGAGCCGGTCGGGATCGGCACGCGCAGCGCGTAGCCGTCCAGCTTGCCCTTCAGCTCCGGCAGCACCAGGCCGATCGCCTTCGCCGCGCCGGTCGAGGTCGGCACGATGTTCAGGGCGGCGGCGCGGGCCCGACGCAGGTCGGAGTGCGGCGCGTCCTGGAGGTTCTGGTCCTGGGTGTACGCGTGGATCGTCGTCATCAGGCCGTGCTGGATGCCGAACGTGTCGTGCAGGACCTTCGCCATCGGCGCCAGGCAGTTGGTGGTGCAGGAGGCGTTCGAGATGATGGTGTGCTTGGCCGGGTCGTACTGGTCGTGGTTGACGCCCATGACGACCGTGACGTCCTCGTTCTTCGCCGGGGCGGAGATGATGACCTTCTTGGCCCCGCCGTCGACGTGCGCCTTCGCCTTGGTGGCGTCGGTGAAGAAGCCGGTGGACTCGATGACCACGTCCACGCCGGCGTCGCCCCACGGCAGCTTCGACGGGTCCTTCTCGGCGTACGCCTTGATGGTCTTGCCGCCCACGGTGATCTCGTCGGCGGTGGCCTTCACCTCGTGCGGCAGGCGACCCAGGATGCTGTCGTACTTGAGCAGGTGGGCGAGCGTCGCGTTGTCGGTCAGGTCGTTGACCGCCACGACCTCGATGTCAGCGCCGGACGCCAGCACTGCCCGGAAGAAGTTGCGGCCGATCCGGCCGAAGCCGTTGATGCCAACCCGGATGGTCACAGGTCCCATCTCCTTGCGTTCTGGTCCGCCGGCGTAAGACCCGGGCCGGCGGAGGTGTGTGCGCCGACCGTTGGAGCCGGCCGTTGACGGTTCATCTCGGCCACCCCGCCGCGGTCTCGAAGGACCTGACCGCCCGAGGCGGTGTGCACGGCGAGGAGTGCCTGTGCCGGCCCCCTTGCCGTACGCAGCGACCTTATCCGAGCGTGCGGCGCAGCGCAGCGCCGGGTGGTGACCCCACCGGCGCCGCCGACCCGCACCGTCCTATCAGACCACGAGCATGTCGGGCGTGACTGCCGCTTCCGTATCCGGGATGCCCAGGTCCCGGGCCCGCTTGTCGGCCAGCGCCAACAGCCGGCGGATCCGGCCGGCGATCGCGTCCTTGGTCAGCGGCGGGTCGGCCAGCGCGCCCAGCTCCTCCAACGAGGCCTGCCGGTGCTCCAGGCGCAGCCGGCCGGCGGAGGTGAGGTGGTTGGGCGCGTCCTCGGCGAGGATCTCCAGCGCCCGGGTCACCCGGGCGGCGGCGGCGACCGCGGCCCGCGCCGAGCGGCGCAGGTTGGCGTCGTCGAAGTTGGCCAGCCGGTTGGCCGTCGCCCGCACCTCGCGGCGCACCCGGCGCTCCTCCCAGGCCAGCACGCTGGAGTGGGCGCCGATGCGGGTGAGCAGCGCGGCGATCGCGTCGCCGTCCTTGACCACCACCCGGTCCACGCCGCGCACCTCGCGGTTCTTGGCGGTGATGCCGATCCGCCGGGCCGCGCCCACCAGGGCCAGCGCGGACTCCGGGCCCGGGCAGGTGATCTCCAGCGCGCTGGAGCGGCCCGGCTCGGTCAGCGAGCCGTGCGCCATGAACGCGCCGCGCCAGGCCGACACCGCGCAGCAGACGTTCGCGGCGACGACGTGCGGCGGCAGCCCCCGCACCGGACGCCCGCGCACGTCGAGCAGCCCGGTCTGCCGCGCGAGGGCCTCACCGTCCTTGACCACCCGCACGATGAAGTGGCTGCCCTTGCGCAGACCACCGGACGCGAGCACGTGGATCTCACTCGGATAGCCGTAGACCTCCGCGATCTCCCGTCGCAGCCGCCGGGCCACCGCCCCCGTGTCGAGTTCGGCCTCCACCACGACCCGACCGGAGACGATGTGCAGCCCGCCGGCGAAGCGCAGCAGCGCCGCCATCTCCGCCCGCCGGCAGCAGGGCTTGGGCACGTCGACCCGACTCAGCTCGTCCTTGACCGCAGCCGTCATCGCCATTGTGCGTCCCCTCACGGACCTGTTCCGGCGTGTCGCCGGAGATTACGTACGTGTCTAACGATCGGCGCCCAGGACAGGCACCAGTGCGGCGCCCAGGGCGGCCGGATCATGACGGGGAGTGCCGTCGGTGACCGCGACGGGAGCGAGGACCAGGCGGGCACCCAGCGATTCTGCCGCACGTTCGACCGGTTCGGGGTCACCCGCCGCCTTGGAATCGGCGACCACCCGGTCGACCCTCAGCTCCGGCAGGTACGAGCGCAGCGCGGCCAGATGGTCGGCCTGGGAGAGCCCGGAGGTCTCCTTCTCGGCGGCGAGGTTCAGCGTGACGAGCCGCCGCGCCGGGCTGGCGACGATCGCGGCGGCGAGCTGCGGCACCAGCAGGTGCGGCAGGACGCTCGTGTACCAGCTGCCCGGCCCGAAGATCAGCCAGTCGGCGGCGCCGATCGCGGCGACCGCCTGCGGGCAGGCCTCCGGCGCGACCGGGGTGAGCCGCAACGACTCCACCCGGCCGGTGGTCACCGCGACCTGGTGCTGGCCCGTGATCGTGCGCACCTCGTCCGGCCGGCCCGGGTCGGCGCCGCGTACCCGCGCCTCGATCCCCACCGGCTCGCACGACATCGGCAGCACCCGGCCGACCGCGCCGAGCATCGCGCCGGCGTGCTCCAGGGCGGCCACCGGGTCGCCGAGCAGCTCCATCAGCCCGCAGAGCACCAGGTTGCCCACCGCGTGCCCGGCCAGCCCGCCGGCCTCGGCGCCCGCCCGCCCGGCCGCACCGGCACCCGCCCGTTCTCCGGCGATCCCGCCGACGGTTTCTCCGGCGCCCCCGGCCGGCACCGGGCCGGAAGGGGTTCGTCCGGTACCGGAGACCGGAGGGCGACCCGCCCCTCCGCCCCCGGCGGGAGCCGGGCCGCCAGCGGGGGGCGGCACCTCGGCGTAGCGGTGCTGGAAGAGCTTGGCACTGCGCCGGGTGGCCGGATGGTCGCCGGCCAGCGCGACCAGCGCCTGCCGCAGGTCGCCCGGGGGCAGGCCGCCCCGCTCGGCCCGCAGCCGGCCGCTGGAGCCGCCGTCGTCGCCGACGGTGACCACCGCCGTGATGTCGAGGTCCAGCTCGGGGGCGCAGCGGCGCAGGGCACGCAGCGAGGCGGACAGGCCGTGCCCGCCGCCGAAGGCGACCACACGCGTCGCCGTCACTCGCGCCCCAGGTCGCGGTGCTGCGCGTTGGCGGCCAGACCGGAGTGGCGCAGCCGGGCGGCCAACTCCTCGGCGATGGCCACGCTGCGGTGCTTGCCGCCGGTGCAGCCGACCGCCACCGTCAGGTAGCGCTTGCCCTCCCGCTCGAAGCCGGCGGTGGTCGCGTTGACCAGGTCGGCGTACGACCCGACGAAGGCGTCCGCGCCCTCCTGCCCCAGCACGTACGAGCTGACCGCCTCCTCCCGGCCGGTGTGCTCGCGCAGTTCCGGCACCCAGTACGGGTTGGGCAGGAAACGGGCGTCGAGCACGAAGTCGGCGTCCGGCGGCAGGCCGTACTTGAAGCCGAAGGAGAGCACGGTGACCCGCAGCCGGCGGGCGTCCTCGCCGCCGAAGAGCTCCTCGACACGGCGACGCAGCTGGTTGACGTTCAGGTGACTGGTGTCGATGATCACGTCGGCCTGGTCGCGGGCCTCCTCCAGCAGGCCCCGCTCGACCGCGATGCCGTCGGCGAGCCGCCCGTCGCCCTGCAACGGGTGCGAACGCCGGACGCTCTCGAACCGCCGGATCAGCACCTCGTCGTCGGCGTCGACGAAGACCACCCGGGGCGAGAAGCCGCGCTCCTTCAGCTCCCGGATCGCCCCCGCCAGGTCGGTGGAGAAGGCGCGCGAGCGCACGTCCAGCACCATCGCCGTACGCCGGGCCGCCCCGCCCGCCTTGAACGCCAGCTCGGCCATGTCGAGCATGAGCGCCTGCGGCAGGTTGTCCACCACGTAGAACCCGACGTTCTCCAACGCCCTCGCCACCGTGCTGCGGCCGCCGCCGGAGAGCCCCGTGACCACCACCAGGGTGGTGTCCGACTCCGCCGGTGTCTGCTGCCCGGTCACCGTCGCGCCCCGTTCCTCGGCCGTACGCGCCTCGCTCACCCACTACCCCCAAGCCGTGGCGCCGCGGCCGGCACCCCCGGCCGCGCGTGGTCAATCAGCGACTCTATCCCGCACCATCCGGGCGATGCCGGCACGTCCCCGGCCGCCGCCGTGGTGGCGTCCGCCCGACGGAGGGTCTGACCTGGGCGCGAGCGTCGTGCTCCCGACAGGCGGGCCCCTTGATGACGATCAGTCAACGTCCATACGCTGCACGTGATCGCCGCAGGTGGCGACTGGTTTCTGGGAGGCGGGATGCACGATCTGGCGGAGAAGAACAAATACGTCGGCTTCCTGTTCATGAGGATCAACCCGGAGTACTTCGCCCTGGGCCGGGAGGGCATCCACGAGGTCTCCGCCGAGCACGCCCGCGACCTGGGCCGCTTCGCCAAGCAGCTGACCCACGTGGTCTGCACCGGGGTCAACGGTCGCTACGACCAGGTGACCATGGTCGAGGCGGACACCCTGGAGGAGATCAACGCGGCGGCCACGGCGTTCCGGATGGGCAACAAGGCCCGCTACATCGAGATCGTCGACATCGTGGTCGGGATGAAGGCACCGCCGCGCGGGCTGGCCAAGCGTTCCGCCCAGCCCGACTGAGCGACCCGGAGACCGCCGGACCGCGACGCTCCGGTCCGGCGGTCCTCCTGATCCGCGACCCGCCCGCTCGGGTCCGCCGGCTGTCGGGGGAGGTTCGTAGAATCCCCGGATGGCTTCCCCCACCGACCTGCGCTCCGCCGACGCCCTGGAGGTGCTGCGCCGGGTCTTCGGCTACGACGCCTTCCGCGGCTTCCAGCAGGAGGTGATCGACCACGTGGTGGCCGGCGGCGACGCGCTGGTGCTGATGCCCACCGGCGGCGGCAAGTCGCTGTGCTACCAGATCCCCGCGCTGGTCCGCGACGGTGTGGCGGTGGTGGTCTCCCCGCTGATCGCGCTCATGCAGGACCAGGTCGACGCGCTGACGGCGGTCGGTGTGCGGGCCGGTTTCCTCAACTCGACCCAGGATCTCGACGCCCGCCGGGTGGTGGAGCGGGCGTTCGTCGGCGGCGAGCTGGACCTGCTCTACCTCGCCCCGGAGGCGTTGGGCACCCGCGGGGTGCAGCAGCTGCTCGACCGGGGCAGGATCGCCCTGTTCGCCATCGACGAGGCGCACTGCGTGTCGCAGTGGGGGCACGACTTCCGCCCCGACTACCTCGCCCTGTCGATGCTGCACGAGCGCTGGCCCGACGTGCCCCGCATCGCGCTCACCGCCACCGCCACCAGCGCGACCCGCGACGAGATCGCGACCCGGCTCAAGCTCACCGACGCCCGGCACTTCGTGGCGAGCTTCGACCGGCCCAACATCCAGTACCGGATCGTGCCCAAGCGCGAGCCGCGCAAGCAGCTGCTGAGCCTGCTGCGCGACGAGCACCCCGGCGACGCGGGCATCGTCTACTGCCTGTCGCGCGCCTCGGTGGAGAAGACGGCGGAGTTCCTCACCGCCAACGGTGTCGCCGCGCTGCCCTACCACGCCGGCCTGGACGCGGCGACGCGCGCGCGCAACCAGCAGCGCTTCCTGCGCGAGGACGGCCTGGTGATGGTCGCGACCATCGCGTTCGGCATGGGCATCGACAAGCCCGACGTCCGCTTCGTCGCCCACCTCGACCTGCCCAAGTCGGTCGAGGGCTACTACCAGGAGACCGGTCGCGCCGGGCGCGACGGGCTGCCGTCGACCGCCTGGCTGGCGTACGGGCTCCAGGACGTGGTGCAGCAGCGCAAGATGATCGAGACCTCCGACGGGGACCTCGCCCACCGGCGCAACCTCGCCGCCCACCTCGACGCGATGCTCGCCCTCTGCGAGACGGTCCGCTGCCGGCGGGGCCAGCTGCTCGACTACTTCGGCGAGAAGGCGGAAGCCGCCTGCGGCAACTGCGACACCTGCCTCAGCCCGCCGGAGTCCTGGGACGGCACCGTCGCGGCGCAGAAGCTGCTCTCCACCGTGTTCCGGCTCGACCGGGAACGCAACCAGCGCTTCGGTGCGGGGCACTGCGTCGACATCCTGCTCGGCCGCACGACCGACAAGGTCACCCAGTACGGCCACGACTCCCTGACCGTCTTCGGCATCGGCGGCGAGCTGCGCGAGGCCGAGTGGCGCGGCGTGGTGCGGCAACTGCTGGCCGAGGGGCTGCTGGCCGTCGAGGGCGACTACGGCACGCTGGCCCTCACCGAGGCCAGTGCGGAGGTGCTGGGCCGCCGCCGCACGGTGATGATGCGCCGCGAGCCGGAGAAGGTCGCCTCGTCCCGGTCGGCGAAGCCGCGCGGGGCCGCCACCGTCGTCGCCGAGCTGTCCCCGACCGCCGCCGGGGTCTTCGAGCGGCTGCGCGCCTGGCGGGGGGCCACCGCCAAGGAGCAGGGTGTCCCGGCGTACGTGATCTTCCACGACGCCACGCTGCGGCAGATCGCCACCGACGCGCCCACGTCGCTGGCCGAGCTGTCCGCGGTCAGCGGCGTCGGCGAGAACAAGCTCGCGAAGTACGGCGAGCAGATCCTGGCCGCCCTGGCCGAGTGACGGTCGGCCGCGCCACCGTCCGCGACGTGCACCCGGCCTTCGGGTCGCACCGGGTGCTGCGCGGGCCAGGCCAGGCGTCGGCGCGCGGGCCAGGCCAGGCGTCGGCGCGCGGGCCGACGGCGGCGGGTCAGTCCGCCGCCGGGGCCTTCGCCTCGCCGCCCAGCGCGGCGAGGATCGCCTCGGCGGTGCGCCGGCCCACGCCGGGCACCTCGGTGATCTCCTCGACGGTGGCGGCGGAGAGCCGCTTGAGCGAGCCGAAGTGCCGCAGCAGCGCCTTGCGCCGCACCTCCCCCAGGCCGGGCACCCTGTCGAGCGCCGACTCGGTCATCCGCTTGGAGCGCCGCTGACGGTGGAAGGTGATGGCGAAGCGGTGCGCCTCGTCGCGCACCCGTTGCAGCAGGTAGAGCCCCTCCGAGGTGCGCGGCAGGATGACCGGGAACTCGTCGTCGGGCAGCCACACCTCCTCCAGCCGCTTGGCCAGGCCGCACAGCGCCACGTCGTCGACGCCCAGCTCGGCGAGTGCCTGGGCCGCCGCCGCGACCTGCGGCGCGCCGCCGTCGACCACCACCAGCTGCGGCGGGTACGCGAACCGGCGCGGCCGGCCCGTCGTCGGGTCGATCAGGACACCGACGGCGCGCTCGTCGGACCCGCCGGACTCGTCGGACCCGCCGGGCTCGTGGGGATCGCCGGGCTCGCGCGGCTCGCCGGATCCGTGGGGCGCGCCGGGTTCGTGGGGCCCACCGGGCGCGGGCTGCCCGGCCGGGGCGACCGGGTCGTCGGCCGGCTCGACGCCCGCCTCGCCGGTCTCGGCGCGGGCGTCGAGGTAGCGGGCGAAGCGGCGGCGCAGCACCTCGGACATGGCGGAGAGGTCGTCGGTGGCGCCCCGGATGATGAAGCGCCGGTATTCGCTCTTGCGGGGCAGCCCGTCCTCGAAGACGACCATGCTCGCCACCACGTCGGTGCCCTGCATCTGGGAGATGTCGAAGCACTCGATGCGCAGCGGCGAGGTGCGCATGTCGAGCGCCTCGGTGATCTCGTCGAGCGCCTTGCTGCGGGTGGTCAGGTCGCCGGCCCGGCGCAGCTTGTGCCGGGCCAGGGCGTCCTTGGCGTTGCGCTCGACCGTCTCCAGCAGCGACCGCTTGTCGCCGCGCTGCGGCACCCGCAGGCTCACCCGGCTGCCCCGGTGGCCGGAGAGCCAGTCGGCCAGCGCGTCGGCGTCGGTGGGCAGCGCCGGCACGAGCAGCTCGCGCGGCACGTCGGCCTCGCCCTGCTCGCCGCCGTAGACCTGGGTGCAGAAGTGGTGCACCAGGTCGCCCGTGCTCAGCTCCTCGGTCTTCTCCACCACCCAGCCGCGCTGGCCACGGACGCGGCCGTCGCGCACGTGGAAGACCTGGACGGCCGCTTCGAGGGGATCGTCGGCGAACGCGACCACGTCGGCGTCGGTGCCGTCGCCGAGCACGACTGTCTGCTTCTCCATCGCCCGGCGCAGCGCGGCCACGTCGTCGCGCAACCGGGCCGCCCGCTCGAACTCCAGCTGCTCGCTGGCCTCGGTCATCTCGCGTTCGAGCCGGCGCACCATCGTGTCGGTGCGGCCGCCCATGAAGTCGCAGAAACCGTCGACGATCTCCCGGTGCCGCTCCGGGGTGACGCTGCCGACGCAGGGGGCCGAACACTTGCCGATGTAACCCAGCAGGCAGGGGCGGCCCACCTGGCTGGCACGCTTGAACACCCCCGCCGAGCAGGTGCGCGCCGGGAAGACCCGCAGCAGCAGGTCGAGCGTCTCGCGGATCGCCCAGGCGTGCGAATAGGGCCCGAAGTAGCGCACCCCCTTGCGCTTGGCGCCCCGCATCACCTGCAACCGGGGGAACTCCTCGTCGAGGGTGACCGCGAGGTAGGGGTAGGACTTGTCGTCGCGGTAGCGGACGTTGAAACGCGGGTCGTACTGCTTGATCCAGGTGTATTCGAGCTGGAGCGCTTCGACCTCGGTGCCGACGGTGACCCAGTCCACCGACTCGGCGGTGGTGACCATCTGCTGGGTGCGCTGGTGCAGGCCCCACAGGTCGGCGAAGTAGGAGTTGAGCCGGCTGCGCAGGTTCTTCGCCTTGCCGACGTAGATCACCCGGCCGGTGCCGTCGCGGAACCGGTAGACCCCCGGTGACTCCGGGATGGTGCCGGGCGCGGGACGGTAGGTCGAGGGGTCAGCCACGGCAGCAAGCCTAGTCCGCACCCCCGACAGCTCCCCGGACGCCGCGTCCCCGCCCGCCGGCCCCCGGCAACCCGAAACTCCGGTGCCGCCGGAGTCGCTCCCCGCTAACATCCGCCACCTGGCCGGCCGACGCGGGGGGAGCACGGGGACATGGGCGCGAACCCCGCGGTACGCAGCCGAGGCGGCGCCGTCCTCGTGGCGGCGCTCACCGTCGACTCGGTCGGCAACGGGCTCTTCCTGCCCCTGTCGCTGGTGTACTTCCTGCGGCTCACCGACGTGCCACTGGCGCTGCTCGGGGTGCTGCTCAGCGCGGCGACCGTGCTCACCCTGCCGGTGCCGCTGTGGGCGGGATCGCTGGCGGACCGGGTCGGGGCGCTGCCGGTGGTCGTCGCCTCCCAGCTGCTCCAGGCCGCCGGCTACCTGGCGTACGCCTGGGTGCGGGGGCCGGTCGGCGTCTTCGTGGCGGCGGCGCTGGTCGCCGTCGGCGTGCGGTTCTTCTGGTCCGCCGTCTTCACGGCGGTCGCCGACTACGCCGACGGCAGCCCGGGCGGCTGGGCCCGGGACACCTGGTACGCCATCAGCAACGGCGCCCGTACCGCCGGCCTGGCGGTGGGGGGCCTGACGACGGGCGTGGTGGTGGCCGACGGGCGGGCCGGCACCTACCGCGCGGTGGCCTACGCGGCGGCGGCCTGCTTCGCCCTCGCCGCGGTGCTCATCGCCGCCCGGGTGCGGATCCCGCCGGCCACCGACCGCCCGGCGGGATCCGGGCGGGGCGGGTACGCCACGCTGCTGCGGGACCGCCCGTTCCTCGCCCTCATCGGCCTGAACACCGTCTTCGCGCTGAGCACCATGATGCTCGGCCTGGCCCTGCCCACGATGATGCTCACGGACCTGCGGGGCCCCGCGTGGCTGACCTCCGCCGTCCTGGCCGGCAACGCGTTCCTCGTGGCCCTGCTGTCGGCGCCCGTCGGCGCCCGCCTGCCGCAGCACCGCCGCACCCGTGCGGTCGCGCTGGCCGCCGCCCTCTGGACGCTCTGGAGCCTCGCCATGGCGACCCTCGGCCCGGGGCGCCTCGGCGTGGTGGCCGCGCTGCTGGTGGCGGCGACGCTGCTGTTCACCGTCGCGGAACTGGTGCACGCGCCGGCGTCCGCCGCGCTCGCCGCGGCCGCCGCCCCGATCGCCGCCCGGGGCCGCTACCTGGCGGCCTTCCAGTACTCCTTCGCCCTCGCCTCGATGGTCGCGCCGGCCTTCTTCGGCACCCTGTACGAGGTCGACACCGCCGCGCCCTGGCTGGTGCTGGCGCTGCTCAACGCCGTCGGCGTCGCCGGCATCCTGCTGCTGGAGCGGAGCCTGCCGCCGGCCGCCCTGCGCGAGCGGCCGGCAGCGGGCGAGGGGCCGCCGCCGGTCGAGCGGCCACCGAAGGGCAGTCGGCCGTCGGTGAGCAAGCGGCCGGGAGCGGTCGAGCGGCCGTCGGCTGTCGACGCGGGCGCCGCTGCGGACTGAGCGGGGCCGGCGGCCCGGTTCGGGTCGCCGACCGCACCCGACGGTCAGGCCAGCGAGATCTGGTCGCCGGTGACCTTGACGTTCTTCGGCGGCAGCGGCTTGGTGGCCGGGCCGCCCTTCACCGAGCCGTCCTCGATCGAGAACTTGCTGAAGTGACAGGTGCAGTTGATGGTGCCGCCGTCGACGTTCGTCACCGGGCAGCCCTGGTGGGTGCAGATCGAGTCGAACCCCTTGAACTCGCCCTCGCGCGGCTGGGTGATCACCACGCCCTGGGCGGGATAGACGGTGCCGCCGCCGACCGGGATGTCGGCCGTACGGGCCAGCGACTGCGCGCCCTGGCGGTCGCCGCCGCCGGCGTCACCGGTGCTGGGCACCGCCGGACCACCGCTGGTCGGGGCCGCCCCGTCGCCGGAGTCGTCGCTGCCGCAGGCGGCCAGGACCACCGCCGCGCCGACCGCGCCCGCGCCCGTGAGGAGGGCTCGTCGCGTCCGCGTCGCCGGCCCGGTCAGCCCCTGATCGTCACTCATGCCTCGCCCTTCTCTCGGCTGCCGCCGCCTGGTCATGATCCGCGGCCACACTCGGGTACACGGATCACTCTGCCCGACGGTTCACCTGATCGGCGACCGAGGGGCCACCCGGGGGTGGGCCGTGGGCCCGCCCCGGGTGGCCCCGTCGGCGACCCTCCCCGTGCCAGCGTGGCCGGGGCGACTGCCCGGGCCACGCGACCTTGGGAGCGTGCGGTCAGCGCGCCCCGGCCGGCGCCTTGCGGGGGCGGGTGGACTTGGTGCCGTTGGCCTTGGCCGCCCGGGAGGTGGCCGCCGCCGCGCCCTTCGCGTCGCCGTCGAGCTTGAGCACCTGGCGCAGGAAGTGGCCGGTGTGGCTGCCGCGCACCTCGGCGACCTCCTCGGGGGTGCCGGTGGCGAGCACCGTGCCGCCCCGGTGACCGCCCTCGGGGCCCATGTCGATCAGCCAGTCGGCCGTCTTGATGACGTCGAGGTTGTGCTCGATGGTGATCACCGTGTTGCCCTTGTCGACCAGCCCTTCGAGCACCATCAGCAGCTTGCGGATGTCCTCGAAGTGCAGGCCGGTGGTCGGCTCGTCGAGGACGTAGACCGTCCGCCCGGTCGAGCGCTTCTGCAACTCGGAGGCGAGCTTGACCCGCTGCGCCTCGCCGCCGGAGAGCGTGGGCGCGGGCTGGCCGAGCCGGACGTAGCCGAGGCCGACGTCGACGAGCGTCTTGAGGTGCCGGTGGATGGCCGGGATGGCGGAGAAGAACTCGGCCGCCTCCTCGATCGGCATCTCCAGCACGTCGGAGACGGTCTTGCCCTTGTAGTGCACCTCCAGGGTCTCCCGGTTGTAGCGGGCGCCCTTGCAGACCTCGCACGGGACGTACACGTCGGGCAGGAAGTTCATCTCGATCTTGATGGTGCCGTCGCCGGAGCACGCCTCGCAGCGGCCGCCCTTGACGTTGAACGAGAACCGGCCGGGGCCGTAGCCCCGGACCTTGGCCTCGGTGGTCTCGGCGAAGAGCTTGCGGACGTGGTCCCAGACCCCCGTGTAGGTCGCCGGGTTGGACCGCGGGGTGCGGCCGATCGGCGACTGGTCGACGCCGACCACCTTGTCGACGTGCTCCAGCCCGGAGACCCGGGTGTGCCGGCCGGGCACCAGCCGGGCGCCGTTGATCTGGTTGGCCAGCACCGCGTAGAGGATGTCGTTGACCAGCGTCGACTTGCCGGAGCCGCTGACCCCGGTGACGGCGATGAGCTGGCCCAGTGGGAACGACACGGTCAGGTTGCGCAGGTTGTGCTCGCGCGCGCCGTGCACCACCAGCTCCCGGTCCGGGGTCTGCGCGCGGCGCCCCTGCGGCGTCGGGATCGACCGGCGGCCCGACAGGTAGGCCCCGGTCACCGACTCCGGGTTCTCCAGCAGCGCCGGCACGGAGCCGCTGTGCACGATCTTGCCGCCGTGCTCGCCCGCGCCCGGGCCGATGTCGACGATCCAGTCGGCGGTGCGGATCGTGTCCTCGTCGTGCTCGACGACGATCAGCGTGTTGCCCAGGCCGCGCAGCCGGACCAGGGTCTCGATCAGCCGGTGGTTGTCGCGCTGGTGCAGCCCGATCGACGGCTCGTCGAGGACGTAGAGCACCCCGACCAGGCCGGAGCCGATCTGGGTGGCCAGCCGGATGCGCTGCGCCTCGCCGCCGGAGAGGGTGCCGGCCGGGCGGTCCAGGGAGAGGTAGTCGAGGCCGACGTCGAGCAGGAACTTCAGCCGGGCGTTGATCTCCTTGAGCACCCGCTCGGCGATCATCTTCTGCCGGTCGGTCAGCTCGATGCCGGCGAGCAGGTCGGCGGCCTCGCCGACGGAGAGGTTGCAGACCTCGGCGATGCTCCTGCCGGCCAGGGTGACCGCGAGCACCTCGGGCTTGAGCCGGGCGCCACCGCAGGCCGCGCAGGGCACGTCGCGCATGTAGCCCTCGTACTTCTCCCGCGACCACTCCGACTCGGTGTCGGTGTGCCGGCGCTCGATCCACTGCACCACGCCCTCGAAGCCGGTGTAGTAGGAGCGCTCGCGGCCGAACTTGTTGCGGTAGCGCACGTGCACCTGGTCGTCGGAGCCGTGCAGGATCGTCTTCTGCGCCCGCGACGGCAGGGCCCGCCAGGGCGTGTCGACGTCGAAGTGCTCGGCCGCGCCGAGGGCCTCCAGCAGGCGCAGGAAGTATTCCAGGTTGTGCCCGGTCGACCAGGGCTGGACCGCGCCCTCGCGCAGGGTGCGCTCCGGGTCGGGGACGACCAGCTCGGGGTCGACCTCCTTCTTGGTGCCCAGACCGGTGCACTCGGGGCACGCGCCGTAGGGCGCGTTGAAGGAGAAGACCCGGGGCTCCAGGTCCTCGATCGCCAGCGGGTGGTCGTTGGGGCAGGCCAGGTGCTCGGAGTAGCGCCGCTCCCGGTCCGGATCGTCCTCGGGCAGGTCGACGAAGTCGAGCAGGACGAGGCCGTTGGACAGGCCCAGGGCGGCCTCGACCGAGTCGGTCAGCCGCTGCTTCGCGCTCGGCTTGACGGTGAGGCGGTCGATCACCACCTCGATGGTGTGCTTCTCCTGCTTCTTCAGCTTCGGCGGCTCGGTCAGCGGGTGCACCACGCCGTCGACCCGGGCCCGCGCGTAGCCCTTGGCCTGGAGCTCGGCGAAGAGGTCGACGTACTCGCCCTTGCGGCCGCGCACCACCGGCGAGAGCACCATGAACTTGGTGCCCTCGGTCATCGCGAGGACCCGGTCGACGATCTGCTGCGGGGTCTGCCGGGAGATGCGCTCGCCGCAGACCGGGCAGTGCGGCTCGCCGATGCGGGCGAAGAGCAGCCGGAGGTAGTCGTAGACCTCGGTGATGGTGCCCACCGTCGAGCGCGGGTTGCGCGAGGTGGACTTCTGGTCGATGGAGACCGCCGGGCTCAGGCCCTCGATGAAGTCGACGTCCGGCTTGTCCATCTGGCCGAGGAACTGCCGCGCGTACGACGACAGCGACTCGACGTAGCGGCGCTGCCCCTCGGCGAAGATCGTGTCGAAGGCCAGGCTCGACTTGCCCGACCCGGAGAGCCCCGTGAACACGATCAGGGCGTCCCGGGGCAGGTCGAGACTGACGTCACGCAGGTTGTGCTCGCGCGCGCCACGGATTATCAGTCGGTCGGCCACTGTCCGTGTACTCCCGGGTGAAGAAGATGAGGAGGAAATGTCCGCTCCAAGGCTGGTCTGAGCGGTTGTCTGAGTGGTTGTGGGCGCGCAGAAAGGCGCCTCGGCAACTCTAGCCCCGAGGTACGACAACTTCCCTCGCCGGCACATTCCCCCAGCTCAGCCCGGTCCGCCGCGCCCGATGAAGCCGGCCCGCCGCGCCCGAGGAAGCGGGTCGCAGCGCCCGAAAAAGCCGATCCGCGGCGGGCGAAGAAGCCGGCCCTGAAGAAACGGACGGGACCGGTCGACGACCGGTCCCGCCCGTGCGTACCTCCGTCAGGGGCGGGCCGCCCGCCGCCGGCCCGCGCGCCAGCCGCCACGCCGCTGCGCGGCCAGCCGGACCTCCCGCCGCCGGCTCTCGAAGGCCAGCTCCCGCTGGAGCTTGCGCCAGCTCTCCCAGCGCCGCGCCGGCAGCTCGCCGGTCTCCAGCGCCTCGCGCACCGCGCAGGCGGGCTCCCCGTCGTGCCCGCAGTCGGCGTACCGGCAGCCGGTGGCCAGCTCGGCGATGTCCGCGAACGCCCGGTCCAGCCCCGCCGAGCCGTCGAGCAGGCCGACCGCCCGTACCCCCGGGGTGTCCAGCACGGCGCCGCCGCCGGGCACCGGGAGCAGCGCCCGCCAGGTGGTGGTGTGCCGACCCTTGCCGTCGACGCGCCGGATCGCCTGCGTCGGCATCAGCGCCGCCCCGGCCAGCGCGTTGACCAGGCTCGACTTGCCCGCGCCGGACGGGCCGAGCAGGCCGAGCGTGCGGCCGGGCGCCACCTCGGCGCGCAGCGGGTCGAGCCCGGTGCCGCGCTCGGCGCTGACGGCCAGCACCGGCACCCCGGGGGCGATCCCGGCGAGCTGGCGCGCGACGGCCTCCGGGTCGGCCGCCAGGTCGGCCTTGGTGAGCACGACCAGCGGCCGGGCGCCGGACTCGTGCGCCAGGGAGAGCAGCCGTTCGATCCGGCCGACGTCCGGCTCGGGGTGCACGGGCTCCACCACGGCGGCGGCGTCGAGGTTGGCGGCCAGCACCTGGCCGCTGGCGTCCTTGCCGGCGGTCCGCCGGACGAGGGCGGTGCGCCTCGGCAACACCGCCTCCACGGTGACGTTGCGGTCGGGCCAGGTGCCCAGCAGCACCCAGTCCCCCGCGCAGGGCAGGCGGGTCAGGTCGCGGGCGGCGGCGGCCAGGACCGCCCCGCCCAGGGTGGCGCGGACCGGGCCGTCCGCGCAGAGCACGGTGCAGACGCCGCGGTCCACCCGGGCCACCCGGCCCGGTCGGTGCCCGCCGCGTCGCGGTACGTGTGCCGCCCGCTCGGCATCCCAGCCGAGGGCGGTCAGGTCGATGGTCATGGCATCCTCATCGGTGTCGGAGCGGTTGACGCACGCGTGCTGCTGCCGGCATGGTCACCACCTCCCCGCCGTCCGGTGCCGCGCTACACGCCGACGGTAGGACGCGCCGCGACGCGCCGAAAGCGATTTCCCCGGCGACGCGGAGTCCCCCCGGCGGATAGGGTCGGTGGGTGACCACGGATCCGCTTCTGCTGACGGGCGAGGTGGACGCGGCCACGGACCGTCTGCTGCGGACCGCGGCCGCCCTCGACGACACCGACCTCGCCGCCGCCTCGCTGCTGCCGGCGTGGAGCCGGGGGCACGTCCTGGCCCACCTGGCCCGCAACGCCGACGGCTTCGTCAACCTGCTCGTCGCGGCCCGCACCGGCGAGCCGATTCCGATGTACGCCTCCGCGGCGGCCCGGGACGCCGACATCGAGGCCGGGGCGGCCCGCCCGCCCGCCGCCCACCTGGACGACCTGCGCCGCTCGGCCGTCCGGTTCGCCGAGGCGGTCGCCGCGATGCCGGTCGAGGCGTGGGCGGCCACCGTCCAGACGCGGCGCGGCCCCTGGCCGGCGGCCATGCTGGTCTGGGGCCGGCTGCGCGAGATCGAGGTGCACCACGTGGACCTCGACGCCGGCTACCGGCCGGCCGACTGGCCCGAGGCGTTCGGCCACCGCCTGCTGCACGAGGTGGTCGGCGACCTCGCCGACCGCGCCGACGTGCCGCCGATGGTGCTGCGCTTCGACGGCAGCCGGCACGAACTGGTCGTCGGCGACCGGACCGTCGCGCCCACGGTCACCGGCGCCGCCCCCGAACTCGCCGCCTGGCTGATCGGCCGCAGCCCGGGCACCGTGCTGACCGTCACCCCCGACGGCCCCCTGCCGCAACCACCGGAATGGATATAGACGACCTCATGACCTACAGCGGAGACGTCACGCCCGGCGGCGCGCCGGCCGTACGCGAGCTCGACCAGCTCACCATCACGAAGGTGTCGGTGGGCCCGATGGACAACAACGCCTACCTCCTGCGCTGCCGGGCCACCGGCGAGCAGGTGCTGATCGACGCCGCGAACGAGGCGCCCCGGCTGCTCGAACTGGTCGGCGACGCGGGGCTGGCCACCGTGGTCACCACTCACCAGCACATGGACCACTGGGTGGCGCTGGAGGAGGTGGTCGCCAAGACCGGCGCCCGGCCCCTGGTGCACGCCGACGACGCGGCCGGGCTGCCGATCGAGGCCGGGACGCTCGCCGACGGCGACAGCGTGCCGGTGGGCGACTGCGCCCTGGAGGTCATCCACGTCAAGGGCCACACCCCCGGCTCGATCGCGCTGCTCTACCGCGACCCGGCGGGGTCGCCGCACCTGTTCACCGGCGACAGCCTCTTCCCCGGCGGGGTCGGCAACACCGACAAGGATCCGGAGCGGTTCTCCGCGCTCATCGACGACGTCGAGCACAAGCTCTTCGGCCGGCTGCCCGACGAGACCTGGTTCTACCCGGGTCACGGCAAGGACAGCACGCTCGGCGCGGAACGCCCCGCGCTGCCCCAGTGGCGCGCCCGGGGCTGGTGAACCTCAGCGGGGCCGGGCGCGATCCGCGCCCGGCCCCGCTCCCCCCGTCGGTCCCCCGGCTCCCCTCGGTCCCCGGGCACCCCCGTCGGTCCCCCGGCTCTCCGCGCCCCCCGTCGGACGCCGGGTCAGGCCCCGGTGACCGCGCGCACCCGGCGCCGCGTGCCCATCAGCACCGCGCCCGCCAGCAGCAGGCCGACCGCCATGGTCACCAGCATCGGGCTGGACTCTCCCGGCAGCAGCCCGGCGAGCGACCGCGAGGCGGTGCCCAGCACCAGGTAGAGACCGGCCCAGGCCGCCGCGCCGAGCGTCGCGCAGCCCAGGAAGCGCGGGTACGACATCCGCAGCCCGCCCGCCGCCAGCGGCAGCAGCGCGTTGAACACCGGCAGGAAGGGCGCGACCAGCACCATCCGGCCGCCCCCGCGCTGGAGCATCCCCTCCGCCGCCGCCCAGCGTGCCTCGCCGATCCAGTCGCCGAGGCGGCTGTGCCGCAGGCGGTCGCCGTACCGCCGGCCGGCGAGGAAGCTCAGCGACCAGCCGGCGAGGCAGCCGGCCACGACCACGGCGAAGGTGGCGGCACCCGTGGTCGGGCCGCCGACGCCCATCGCGGCCAGGATCGCCACGTCGCCGGGAACCAGCACCCCGAGCAGCGGTACGGCGTCGAAGAGCATCACCACCCCGAGCACCCCCATGAGCAGGGTGGTGGGGAGCTCTCCGATCTGGGTCAGCCAATCCGCCATGCCCGTACGCTATGGCCGCCCGGCCACCCGGGACATCGGGTCCGATCCCCCACCGCCCCCTGGTATCGGGCTCGGGGTCGACCCTGAGAGCCCGAGGTCACCGGGGGCGCAGCACCTGCACCCGGCGCACGGTCGAGTCCACGGCGGGCTCGGTGGTCGGCACGGGGTAGCTCGCCACCGTCGCCAGCACGCCTGGCGGCAGGTGGCCCCGCCCGGGATCGCCCACCAGCACCTCGGCGCCGCCGGCGGCGGCCCGGCGCAGGAAGGGCAGCACCCGCGCCGCCATCGTCGCGTCGTAGAGGACGTCCCCGGCCAGCAGCAGGTCCACCCCGTCGAGATCGCTGTCGAGCAGATCGCCGCCGGTGGTCGCGACCGTCACGTCGTTGGCCCGGGCGTTGACGGTGACCGCCGCGACCGCGTACGGGTCGATGTCGTTGGCGACCACCCGCTCGGCGCCGGCGAGCGCGGCCGCGATCGCCACCAGGCCGGACCCGGCGGCGAGGTCGAGCACCCGGCGGCCGGCGGCGAGGTCGGGGTGGTCGAGCAGGTGGCGCGCGAGGGCCTGGCCACCGGCCCAGACCGAGGCCCAGTACGGCGCGGGCAGGGCGTGCCCGGCCTGCGCCTCCATCCGGGCCCACCAGACGATGGCGTCCTCGGCCAGGTGCAGCCGGACCTCGGGGACGAACGGGATCCGCACCAGCCGGAGCCGGTCCAGCCCGCCCCCGGGAGCGTCGATCTCCCGCTCGATCTCGGTCAGCGCGTCGGCTGTGGCACCCCTCATCGGGGCAAGCATGCCCCAGCCGACCTCGCCTCGCCCGGCTTTCGCGTCGCCGCGCCGGGAGTTCGGCCAGCGGATCGGGGTTCGGCCGGTTACTCTCGGGGTGGCACCGGGCGATCATCGGTCGACGACCGAGGTTCACCCGCTTTGGAACAGGGAGAGATGCATGGCAACCGGCACGGTTAAGTGGTTCAACTCGGAAAAGGGCTTCGGCTTCATCGAGCAGGATGGCGGAGGGCCGGACGTGTTCGTCCACTACTCGGCCATCGCGTCGAGCGGTTACCGGGAGCTGAACGAGGGCCAGAAGGTCGAGTTCGAGGTGACCCAGGGTCAGAAGGGTCCGCAGGCGGACAACGTCCGTCCGCTGTAGATCCCGTGCCGGTGGCGGCGGCCGACTGACGGCCGCCGCCGCAGCGCGTTTTCAGGGCCGCTTCGGCGCGACGGGCAGGTCCCGTCGCCGCCGTAGCGGCCCGATCAGCAGGATCGCCGGGGTGAGCGCGAGCCAGGCCGTCATCACCGCGATCGCGGTGCCGGCCCCTAGGGCCGCGCCGATCGCCCCGGCCAGCACGGCGGCCAGCGGGATCGTGCCGTAGTTGAGCATGTGCATGCTGACCGTGACGCGGCCCAGCAGTTGGTGCGGCGTGTAGGTCTGGCGGAAGCTGCCCTTGAGCACGTTGCCCACCGCCACCCCGAGGCTGACCAGCATTCCGCCGATCGCCGGCAGGGCGAGTCGACCGCCGGGTCCGGCGAGCGGGATCAGCAACGCCGGCGGCCCGGTGAACACCGCCGCCAGGAGCATGGCCCGGGCAGTGCCGAGCCGACGGCCGAGCAGGGTGGCCGACAGCGCGCCGACGATGCCGCCGAGACTCATCGCCGCGACCAGCGCGCCCACCGGGGCCGGCGCGAGTCGCGCCTCCCGGACCAGGAAGACCACCAGGACCGCCTGGTAGCCGACCAGGCCGACGTTGCTGGCGGCCCCGAAGGCGGTGAGCACCCGCAGGTACGGGTCCCGGGCGACGAACCGGATCCCCTCGCCGATCTCCCGCCGCAGCGACCGCGCGGGCCCGACGCGCTCGGGACGCCGCTCGACGGTGCGGATGCGCAGCAGGCAGGCGGCGGAGAACAGGAAGCTCAGCGCGTCGAGCAGCAACGCGGTGACGGCGCCGGCGACCTGTGCGACCACGCCGGCGAGGCCGGGGCCGAGCACGTAGCTCGCGGTCTGGGTGGCCTGGAGCTTGGCGTTGCCCTCCGGCACCTGCTCGGGGCGCAGCAGCACGGGCAGGTAGACCTGGTCGGCCGTCTCGAAGAAGACCCGGGCCAGGCCGGCGCCCAACGCCACCACCAGCAACTGCGTCACGGTCAGCACGCCGAGCACGGCGGCGGCGGGGACGCTGAGGAACAGCAGTGCGGAGACCAGGTCGCAGGCGACCATCACCGGCCGGCGCGGCAACCGGTCCACCCAGGCGCCGGCCGGCAGGCCGACGAGCAGCCACGGCAGCCAGGCGGCGGCGGTGAGCACCGCGACGCCGAAGGTGCTGGCGTCGAGCACGGTCACCGCGACCAGGGGCAGCGCCACGGCGGTGACGTTGCTGCCGACGGCGCTGGCCGTCTGCGCGGCCCAGAGCAGCCGGAAGTCACGGTGACGCAGCAGCCCTCCCCGGGGCGCCGCCGCTGCCACCGGCCGGCCGGCGGGCCGTACCGCCGGGTTGGTCGCGGGATCGGCGCCCGGACGGCGCGCGCCGGACGGCGGGGCGGCGGCGGTACGGGTCGGCGGGGTGGTGCCGGCGGGCGGCGTCACGGGGTGGCCGGGATCCCGTAGGCGAACAGGAAGACCGGCTCGCGTTTCCGCCCGTCGTCGGGCACGTCCCGGTCGCCCCACCGGGCGAGCACCTCGTTCAGCTCGCCGGCCAGCTGGGCGAGTTCGGCGTCGGTCAGGTGCAGCCAGCGGTCCGTGGAGAACGGTCCCTGCGACCAGGCGGCCCGGCTGGCCTCGTCGGTGGCGTGCCACGCGCGGGCGAGGGCGACGTGCCGGTCCAGGTTGAGCGAGGTGGCGGCGTCGGCGACGGCCCGGGCGGCGGGGTCGTCGAAGTCCGACTGGGACCAGCGCACGCCCCGGGTGACCAGGCGCCACCAGCGTTCGCGCCGGTCGCGAGCCAGCTCGGGCGCCTCCTCGACCAGCTCGGCGGCGGCCAGCACCTTGAGGTGGTGGCTGACGTTCGCCGGCGCCTGTGCGGTCCGCTCGGCGAGCAGGCCGACGGTGGACGGGCCGTGCACCTTGAGCACGTCCATCAACCGGCGGCGCAGCGGATGGGACAGCGCGGCGAGCACCCGCGAGTCGGTCACGTGGCGTACGTCGGGGTTCGTCATGCCGCCAGCCTGACATCGGCAACGGCAGTTGCGCAACAGCTATTGCGCAACTGCCGTTGCCGATTGCCTGGTCACGTTCGGCCGCCCCGGCCGTGGCGCGTCCGTCGGCCCGCCGGGCCTGGACGCACCGCCGCACGCGGCGACGGGGTCAGGCCGCCAGGCGGCGGGCCAGTTCGTCGGTGACCTGCTGGGCGATGGTGGGCGGGATCGCCTCCGCGATCTGCTCCGGCGAGAGGCCGGCGAGCACACCGGCGACGATCGCCTGCTCGTCGCTGAAGTCGCTCTCGGACAGGGCCTTGACCTGGGCGACCAGGGCCGGGTATGCCTGCGCCATCGCGAGCAGGAGCATCAACGGCGAACCCGCCAGCGGCGGCGTCAGCAGACCCGGCGTCCCGACGGGCGAGATCAGCCAGTTGCGCAGGTTCTCCAGGTCGGCGAGGACCTGGCCGACCGTACGAGTGGGCGAACCGGTGTTGTAGGCGAGCTTGTCGGTCTGTTCCATGTCGGACTCCTCTGCTGGCGGTGCGATCAATCCGATGGTCGTCAGGTAGCGGCGGAACAGCGGGGTCTGGTCCCGGTTCGCCTTGATCGAGTCGCGGAAGAAGCTGAAGTGGGTGTGCCACAGGTGGGAGTTGTCCCCGCTCGTCCGCTTGCGCAGGCGGTCCCACCGCCGGACGACCTTGCCGTCCGGGGAGTAGATGATCTCGCGGAGGTCCCGGCTGTCCGGGGTGCCCGCGGTGCACTGCGCGACGCACCAGGTGGAGAAGCCGCGCAGGTCGTGCGCCCGTCCTGCGACGACGACCCGGAAGAGGCCGACGTCGAGTGCCGCCGCGTCGAGGGTCAGGCCGGAGGAGTCCCGGGGCGATTCGACGACGGAGTAGTCCCTGGGCACCACCCGGTCGGAGCCGCAGTGGTAGCCGCCCCGGTGGGCGGGGTCTCCGACGATGCCGACCTCGGCGGGTTCGAGGTCCTGTTCGCGGACGGTGTCGGGGTCGACGTTGAGGTGGTCGAGCAGCAGGCGGCGGACGGCCAACAGGTTTTGCGGTGCCCGCGTCATGGGTTCCCCCTTGCGGATTGTTCGGGGGCCGGGCACGACGGTGACACCGCGTAGGCGGTGCGGGAGCCTCACGCGCGGGCCCGACCGAGTGGTGCACAGCGTCGGGCAGTGGCCCAACCATAGCTCCATCGATTGATGAATACCCAGCTCAGAGCAGGTTTTTTCAGCTGGGAGAAATCTGTGAAGCCGGCGGCATGATCGGCAGGACCACAGCGGACGGCCACTGTGGATCGTGTAGGATCTCCCGCCATCCGGCACGCAGGGTGATGGCCGTGCCGAGAGGCTCGCCGGTGCCGGGGTTGCGCGCGTAGCGGGGATGGGCGCCGCCGGAGACCTGCACCCGCAGCCGGTGACCCGGCGCGAACCGGTGCGCCGTGGGCCAGAGCTCCACCGGCACCCGCACCACGCCGGCCGCGTCGGCGGGGAATCGGTCGGGCGCGACCCGAACCAGGCCGTCACAGACGTTCCAGGACCGGCCGCGCCGGTCCACGTCGCACAGTCGCACGAAGACGTCCAGGTGGGACAGCTCGCTGCGCAGGTGGATCTCGGCGCGTACCGGGCCGATCACCTCGACGGGCGCGTCGAGCGGGGCGCTGGTGAAGGTGAGCACGTCGGGCCGGGCCTCGACCGGGCGGTTGTCGACCGGGCCTGCGCGCTGGGCGACCAGCAGCGGCCCGCCGAGCGAGGGCGTCGGGTCGGCCGGGTCGTAGTGGAAGCGGTCCGGGGGCGACGGGACCGGCGCGGCGGTGCTCAGCCCGCCATCCGGGTGCAGGTGCCACGGGGTCGGCACCGCCGGGGGCGGCCAGTCGGGCAGGTCCCGCCAGCCACCACCGGCACCGCCGACGTGCACCCGCACGGGGGCCGCCACGCCGGCACCGGTCGGCCGCCCGGCGAGGTGGGCGTCGAGGTGGTCCAGCCCGTCGCGCAGCGCGGCGAGGAAGAGCCCGGGGCTGCCGTGGGTCCACGGTCCGACGGTCAGCCGGGGCCGGGCGCCGGCCGCGCGCAGCGCCGCGAAGTCGCGCAGCTGGGCCGGAAGGAAGATGTCGTGCCAGCCGCTCACCATCGCCACCGGCGCGTGGACCTCGGCGATCCGGTCGCCGAAGACGCGCGTACGCCAGTAGCCGGCGTCCGGGGTGTGGTGGCGCAGCCACTCCTGGAAGAACGGCACGGTGACGCCGGTGGCCACCCGGTCCGCCTCGGCCAGCGGCAGGTGGGCCAGCGCCGCGACCAGTCGGGGCTGGCCGCGCTTGAGTTCCCACTGCCGGGCCAGCCACGGCACGGTCTGCGCCTGGAGCAGCTCGGCCCAGGTGAGCACGGTGTCGAGGGCGAAGGACTCCCCGGCGTACGTCGAGTCGCGGGTGCCCGAGGCGGTCACCACCGCGACCATCGCGCGCAGCTCCCGCCCGGCGTCGGCGGCCAGGGCCCACTGCACGAAGCCCTGGTAGCTGGCGCCGAACATGCCGAACGCGCCGGACCACCAGGGTTGGCGGCGCAGCCAGTCGAGGGTGTCGAGGCCGTCCTCGCGCTCGTGCACCAGCGGGGCGAAGGTGCCGCCGGAGCCGAACGTGCCGCGGCAGGACTGGATCACCACGTGGAAGCCGCGTTCGGCGGCGAGCCGGCCGAGCAGCCGCATGGGCCCGCCCCGCCCGTACGGGGTGCGGATCAGCACGGTCGGCGCGCCGGGCAGGGCCGGGGCGTAGTGGTCGGTGCGCAGCGGCACGCCGTCGCGGACCCGCACCGAGATGCCCCGGGTGAGGGTGACCCGACGGGTGCGCGCGGGCGGCAACCGCAGCGCGGCGGTGGCGAGGCGGGCTGCCAGCCGGTCGAGCACGACGTCAGCCGTTCGCGCGCCGGGCCGGCTCGTCGCGGGCGGCGCGCACCGCGTCCCGGTGCTCCCCCATCGAGGTGGTCATCGCGGTCATGAACCGGTGCACCACCTCCAGCTCGTCGTCGCTGAAGTCGGCCATCACGTCGTCGGTGCGCCGGCCCAGGGGCCGGAAGAACTCCATGGCCAGCGCGGCGCCCTGCTCGGCGTAGTGCAGGAAGACCTTGCGCCGGTCGGTGGTGTCGCGGTCGCGGCGGATGTGCCCGGCGCGCTCCAGCCGGTCGATCAGGGCGGTGACCGAGCCGGAGGACAGGTTGAGCGCCTCGCCCAGGCGGCCGGGGGTGATCGGCCGGCCGACCAGCTCGGCGTCCATCACCGCGATCAGCGCCTGCAGGTCGGTGGCGTTGAGCCCGTGCAGGGCGGCGAAGGCGTGCCCGATGTGCTGCGCGTCCACCGAGTAGCGCCGCAGCCCGGTGCCGATCTCGGCGACCAGTCGCTCGCGGCGCGTGTCGCGCCGCCGGTACATGCCGTGACCTGCCACGTCGGTCGCCGCCTCCTGCCCGTCCGTTCCGGTTGCAGCATAACTCAGCAGTCGATAATCTCGTTTATCAAGATACTCGACGGTCGACCCTTTGCGTCGTTCGCGAGGTCTTGACCGTCGAAGGAAATCCGTCGAGAGACCGTGAGGGCATCCGATGTCAGTGTTCACCCGCGTGGCGCGCGGACGGCTCGCCGCGTGGCTCACCGTGGCCGCCGCGATCGTGTTCGGGGCGGCCGTCTTCGTGCTGCCCAAGCCCGACAACCCGGCGGCCGTCTCCGCCACCGGCCTGTCGGTGGAGTGGCAGTCGACCCAGGTGGAGCGCCTCCAGGACCAACTGCCCTCCCGCGACGTCCAGCCGGCGATCGTCGTGGTCAGTCGCGCCGACCGGGCCGCCCTCACCGAGGACGACCGCGCGGCCCTGACCGGCCAGTCGGGGGACCTCAACCAGTTCGCCGTCGGCGGGCGCGTCAGCCCGCCGCAGGTCTCCCCCGACGGCACCGTCGCGCTCGTCGCCGTGCCGCTGTCCACCGCCGGCGGGCAGGAGGCGGTCGCGGAGCGGATCGACCAGCTCCGCGCGTCCCTGGACGACGCGCCGGCCGGATTGAACGTGGAGGTCACCGGCGGACCCGCGTTCGCCACCGACCTGACGAAGGTCTTCGCCGGCGCCGACACCACGCTGCTGGCCGTCACCGCCGGCGTCGTGGCGCTGCTGCTGCTCATCACCTACCGCAGCCCGTTCCTGTGGATCGTGCCACTCGTCGTCGTCGCGGCGACGGAACAGCTCACGCTGCGCGCCCTCGACACGGTCGTCCCGGCCGTCGGCATCAACCTGCCCGGCGGCGCCGTCACCGGCATCGCCAGCGTCCTCGTCTTCGGCGCCGCCACCAACTACGCGCTGCTGCTCATCGCCCGCTACCGCGAGGAGCTACGCCGCGAGGAGGACCGTTTCGTGGCGATGCGCGCCGCGCAGCGGCGGGTAGCCGAGCCCATCCTCGCCAGCGGCTCCACCGTCGTCCTCGGCGTGCTCACCCTGCTGCTGTCGGAGCAGGAGCTCAACCGCGCCCTCGCCGTGGCCTGCGCCACGGGCGTCGTCCTCGCCATGCTCTCGGCGCTGTTCGTCCTCCCGGCGGTCCTGGTGATCTTCGGGCGCGGCCTGTTCTGGCCGTTCGTGCCCCGGGTCGGCGGGGAGATCCGCGAGGGCCGGCTGTGGGGCCGGCTCGGCGCCGCCGTCGAGCGCCGTCCCGTGCCGGTCGCGCTGCTCGCGACGCTGCTGCTCGCCGGGCTCGCCCTCGGCGGGCTGGGCATCCGCACCGGCCTGTCGGAGACCGAGCAGTTCCGGGTCAAGCCGGAGGCGGTCGCCGGCGCCGAGACCCTCGCGCGGTCCTTCCCCGCCGGCACGACCCAGCCGGTCGCCGTGCTCACCACCCCCTCGGCGGTGCGGGCCGTCGCGGACACCGCCGCCGGGGTCCCCGGCGTCGCCTCCGCCCGTCCCGGTGAGGCCGGGGCCCAGGTCGCCCAGGTCGACGTCGTGCTGGAGGCCGAGCCGGGCACCGAGGCGGCGAGCCGGGCCGTCGAGGCCCTGCGGGACGCGGTCGCGGCGGTCCCCGGCTCCGCCCCGCCCGCAGTCGAGGGCGCACCCGCGTTCGACGGCGCGGTGGTCGGCGGCAACGTCGCGGCCACCTACGACGAGAACGAGGCCAACGGCAAGGACCTGCGGCTGATCCTGCCGATCATCCTGCTGCTCGTCGGCGCGGTGCTGGTGCTGCTCCTGCGCGGCCTGCTCGCCCCGCTGCTGCTGGTGCTCACCGTGATCGCGTCGTTCTTCGCCAGCATCGGCGCGTCGTGGCTGCTCTTCGACCACGTGCTCGACATGCCGGCGCTCGACAGCGGCGTCCTGCTACTGGCCTTCGTGTTCCTCGTGGCGCTCGGCGTGGACTACAACATCTTCCTCGTCACCCGGGCCCGCGAGGACGCCCGGCGCAGCGGCACGCGCGCCGGGATGCTCTCGGCCCTGCGGGTCACCGGCGGCGTCATCACCAGCGCCGGTGTCCTGCTCGCCGCGGTCTTCGCGGTCCTCGGCGTCCTGCCGCTGATCCTGTTGACCCAGATCGGGATCATCGTCTGCATCGGCGTCCTGCTGGACACCCTGCTCGTGCGGACGGTCCTGGTGCCGGCGCTGGCGTTCACGCTCGGCGACCGCTTCTGGTGGCCGGGACGCATCGCGCGCCAGCCCGCCGGCGACGACGACGCGCCGACGGGACGCGAGCAGGTGACCACCCGGGACTGACCGGCCCGCCGGAAGGGGCCGTGGCGGCATCGCCACGGCCCCTTCGCGCAGCCCGGGCACGCCGACCGCCGTGCTGTGGACGCTGGTGGGGTCGGGCCTCGTGCGCGGCTCGGCGAGGGTGGAGGCGGCTCACGCGTCGGCGCGGGCCGCCACCGGTTCGGGCTCGGCCACGTCGCCACCCGCCGCCCTGTCGCGGGTGGCCCAGGCGACCACGAACAACGCCGTCCAGGCCACCCCGAGCAGCACCGCCGTGGCGCTGCCGCTGGCGGTGCTCAGCCCCAGGTAGAGGCGGGCGCCGACGATGCCGACCACGCCGGCCGCCGCAGCCGTCCAGGCGGCCACCGCCACCGGCCAGCGCGCCCCCCGGGACAGCAGCCAGGCCAGGGTGCAGAGGCTAGCCGCCACCACGGCGTTCTGCGTCGGGAACAGGGCGGCGTCCCGGCCGTCCGGCCCGCCCGCCGTCGGCCCCGCCAGGTCGACCACCACGGCCAGCACCACCAGCGGCACGAACGCCCCGACCGTGCCGACCACGCTGAGCAGGTCCGCCCGCCAGGGCCGGTGCCGCCAGGCCAGCACCGCCGCGACGACGGCCACCAGCACGATCAGCGCCGATCCGCGCAGCGCCGAGACCACCGCGAGCGTGACGTCGACCGCCCCGGGCGTACGCCGGTCGGCGAACCAGTCGGCGATCGCGCTGTCGAGCACCGCCAGGCCGCTGTGCCGGACCACCGCCCCGAGCACCCAGGCGATGGCGAGCCCGGCCAGGAAGAGCAGCAGCAGGCCCACGACCAGGTTGATCAGCAGCGTCCAGGCCGGCCCGACGTGCATGGCGAGCAGGAAGAACAGCACCCCGTACCGGCCGCTGAGCCAGCGCACCGGCCGCAGACCCGCCGCCCGGGACGCCAGCGCCCGGGCCGGATCCGGGTTGCGGCCCAGCCACCGCCCCGCCAGCACCACCGCGACCAGCGCGGCCACCAGCACCAGCACCGCGCCGGTGGCCCGCCCGAGCAGCCGGGAGACCGTCTCGTACGACTCGCCGGCCAGGTTGCCGACGAGCACCGAGCCGCCCACCCAGGTCACCACCCCGGCCAGGTTCCACGGCGCGAACCGCCGGTACGGCATCCCGGCCGCCCCGGCCAGCCGGGGCACCAGGGTGCGGGCGAAGGCCACCCAGCGGGCGGTGAGCACCCCGCGCCCGCCCAGCCGGCCGAGCATCGCGTCCGCCCGGCTCCACCGCTCGTGACCCACCCGCGCGCCCAGCCTGCCGGCGCGCAGCCGGGGCCCGTGCCGCCGGCCCGCCCGGTACGCCAGTGTGTCGCCGATCACTGCTGCAAGGATCATCACCAACAGCGCCGGTACGAGCCGCAGCGTCCCCGCGTACGCTAGGAAGCCGACCAGCAACAGGGTCGCCTCGCCCGGCACCAGCAGACCGAAGATCACGGCGGTCTCCCCCGCGACGACAATCGCGGCGATCACATAGATCAGCAGGGGCGGCAGGCCCTGCAGCGAGGTCAGCAGGTCGTGCATCGGGCCCCCATTCCCACGGGGGTCAGCATGCCAGGCGCTGAAACGGTCGGAACATCAGTTTCGGCAGAGATCCGGGTCATCTGGGGGTAACACCCCCCGACGCGTGCCCGGCAACCGCAGACAGGAGTATGGAGGGTATGCAGCTTCGCACCGACCTCCGCAACGTCGCCATCATCGCCCACGTCGACCACGGCAAGACGACCCTGGTCGACGCCATGTTGCGGCAGGCCGGCGCCTACGGCGCCCGCGGCGAGGTAACCGAACGGGTCATGGACTCGATGGACCTCGAACGGGAAAAGGGCATCACCATCCTGGCCAAGAACACCGGCGTGCGGTACATGCCGGCCGACGGCTCCGACCCGGTGACCATCAACATCATCGACACCCCCGGCCACGCCGACTTCGGCGGCGAGGTCGAACGCGGCCTGACCATGGTCGACGGCGTGGTGCTGCTGGTGGACGCCAGTGAGGGGCCCCTGCCGCAGACCCGGTTCGTCCTCCGCAAGGCGCTCAAGGCGCGCATGCCGATCATCCTGGTGATCAACAAGGTGGACCGCCCCGACGCCCGGATCAAGGAGGTCGTGGACGACACCTACGAGCTCTTCCTCGACCTGGACGCCGACGAGGAGCAGATCGACTTCCCGATCGTCTACGCCTGCGCCCGCGACGGCATCGCCTCGCTGACCCAGCCCGCCGACGGCGCGGTCCCCGACGACAGCACCAGCCTGGAGCCCCTGTTCCGCACCCTGCTGGACACCATCCCGCCGCCCTCGTACGAGGAGGAGGCGCCGCTGCAGGCGCACGTCACCAACCTCGACGCCTCCCCGTTCCTCGGCCGGCTGGCGCTGTGCCGGGTGCGGCAGGGCACCATCAGCAAGGGCCAGACGGTGGCCTGGTGCCGCACCGACGGCAGCACCCAGCGGGTCCGCATCTCCGAGCTGCTGATGACCGAGGGTCTGGAGCGCAAGCCCGCCGACTCGGCGGGCCCCGGCGACATCATCGCCGTCGCCGGCATCCCCGAGATCATGATCGGTGAGACCCTGGCCGACGCGGAGGACCCGCGCCCGCTGCCGCTGATCACCGTCGACGAGCCGGCCATCTCGATGACCATCGGCACCAACACCTCGCCGCTGGTCGGCCGGGTCAAGGGCGCCAAGGTCACCGCGCGGATGGTCAAGGACCGGCTCGACAAGGAGCTGATCGGCAACGTGTCGCTGCGGGTGCTGCCGACCGAGCGCCCCGACGCGTGGGAGGTGCAGGGCCGCGGCGAGCTGGCGCTGGCCATCCTGGTGGAGCAGATGCGCCGCGAGTCGTTCGAGCTGACCGTCGGCAAGCCGCAGGTCGTCACCCGGGAGATCGACGGCAAGACCTGCGAGCCGGTCGAGCGGCTCACCATCGACGCCCCGGAGGAGTACCTGGGCGCGATCACCCAGCTGCTGGCGACCCGCAAGGGCCGGATGGAGCAGCTGGTCAACCACGGCACCGGCTGGATCCGGATGGAGTGGCTGGTCCCGGCCCGGGGCCTGATCGGGTTCCGCACCGAGTTCCTCACCGACACCCGGGGCACCGGCATCCTGCACCACGTCTTCGAGTCGTACGAGCCGTGGTTCGGCGAGCTGCGCACCCGCAACAACGGCTCGCTGGTCGCCGACCGGGCCGGCGCCGTCACGTCGTTCGCCATGATCAATCTCCAGGAGCGCGGCCAGCTCTTCGTCGAGCCGACCACCGAGGTGTACGAAGGCATGATCGTCGGGGAGAACTCCCGCTCCGACGACATGGACGTCAACATCACCAAGGAGAAGAAGCTAACCAACATGCGCGCGTCGACCTCCGACGAGACCGAGAAGCTGATCCCGCCGCGCAAGCTGTCGCTGGAGCAGGCCCTCGAGTTCTGCCGCGAGGACGAGTGCGTCGAGGTGACCCCCGCCGCGGTGCGCATCCGCAAGGTGGTGCTCGACCAGACGGCGCGCGGCCGGGCCGCCGCCCGCCGCAAGCACGCCGGCTGACGTACGACGGCAGCCTCCTTCGGAGCCCGGACCGCGCCACGCGGTCCGGGCTCCGCCCGTCACGGCCCCGCCACGCCGTCCGGTGGCGGCCGGCCCTGCGCGTCGACGTCCTCCCAGGTCTCCGCACGCGCGGCGTGGCTGCCGCACCGTCACCTCGCCGCCCCGGACCACGTCAGGCGGGCGGCGCGGCCGTCAGGCCGGGCGGGGCGGCGCGGGCCGTCAGGCCGGGCGGGGCGGGCCGTCAGGCCGGGCGGGTGGCGAGGAACGCGAACAGGTCGGGCACCCGGCCGGACCCCGCCTCGGTGGTGCGCACCAGTGTCAGGCCGGCGTCGGTGACCGCGTTGAGCAGGCCGGCCATCGGGACGTGCCAGGCGCCGACGCGCACCCGCACCCCGTGCGGCGACCAGGCGCGGAAACTGCGCTCCCGGTCGGCGTAGCCGCCGTCGATCACGATCTGCGCCGGATCGGAGCGGTCGGCGAACGCCCCCACGAAACACGGGTGCACCCCCACGTGCACGAACCGCCCACCGGGCGCGAGCACCCGCGCCGCCTCGGCGATCACCGCCGCGTAGTCGGGCACGTCGGTGTGGGCCAGCACGCACGCCACCGCCGGCAGCGAGGCATCGGCCACCGGCAGCGCCGCCGCGTCGGCGCGGGCCACCGGCAGGCGCGGGCGGGCGTGCCGCAGCTGCCCGCCGGAGAGGTCGACCCCCACCGGCTGCCAGCCCAGCCGGCGCAGCTCCGCCGCCTGGAGCCCCGTGCCGCAGCACAGGTCGAGGCAGCGGCCGGGGCCGGGGCCGAGCAGGTCGCGGAGCTGGCCGCGAACCCGCGTCATGTAGTCGCTGGACGTGTCGGTGGCGAACGCCTCGTACCAGTCGGCGTGCGCGTCGTAGGCGGCAACCGTCATCCCCGCACGGTACGGCCGGACGCCCCGACCCGCTGCCCCGTCGGCGATCCGTTACGGTCAGCCGCATGACCTGGGACGAGCTCGACGCCCACCTGGACGGGGTGCCCGGCACGGTGTCGGCGTACGTGGGGCGGGTCGGCGCCACCCCCACCTGGACCCGGCACGCCGACGCGACCCACTACGCGGCCAGCACCATGAAGGCGGCGGTGCTCGTCGCGCTGCACCGCGCCGCCGAGGCCGGCGCCCTCGACCTGGACGCCCCGGTGCCGGTGCGCAACGAGTTCGACTCGGCGCTGCCCGGCGCGCCCCGGTTCTCCTGCGCCCGGCACTACGACAACGACGAGGCGGTCTGGGAGCGCGTCGGTGCCGAGGCGACACTGCGCTGGCTCGCCCACCGCATGATCGTCCGCTCCAGCAACCTCGCCACCAACCTGGTCATCGGCCACGTCGGACTGCCGGCGGTGGCGCGGGTGTGGGACCTCGCCGGGGCCCGGCACAGCGTCACCGGCCGGGGCATCGAGGACTTCGCGGCCCGCGAGGCGGGCGTCACCAACCTCGTGACCGCCGCCGACCTCGCCGCATTGCTCGGTGCGCTGGCCGCCGGCGCGGACAGCCCGGGTCCGCTGGCCTCGCCGGCCGGCTGCGCCGCCATGCTCGACGTGCTGTTCGCCCAGGAGCACCGGGAGGATCTGGCCGCCGGGCTGCCCGAGGGCACCCGCATCGCGCACAAGAACGGCTGGGTGCGCGGCGTGCGGCACGGCGCCGGGGTGGTCTTTCCCGACGACGCGCCGGCGTACGCCGTCGTCGTCTGCACCACCACCGACATCGCCGACGGCGGCCCCAGCGGCGAGGAGGACGACGACGCCTGCCGGCTGATCGCGCGGGTGTCCGCCGCCGCCTGGGCCGCCCGGCACGACCTGGCCTGAGGCCTCACTCCAGCAGGTGTGCCCGCAGCGCCGTCACCACGTCGTCGGTCACGCCGAGGCCGTCGCGCAGGTACGCCCGGAACGACCCGTGCACCCGGCGCACCTCCGCGTACGCGGCGTCCAGGTACTCCTCGCGCACCTCCAGCACCGGGCGCACCGCCTCGACGTCCAGCTCCGGCGACCGCCGCCGCATCGCCTCCAGCAGGACCTCCCGCAGGCTCTCGGTCAGCCGGTTGTTCGCCAGGTAGTCCGCCCGGATCGCCGCTTCGTCCACGCCGAGCGCGCTGAGCAGCAGCACCGTCAACCAGCCGGTGCGGTCCTTGCCCGCCGAGCAGTGGTAGACCAGCGGCAGGTTCTCCGCCCGGGCCGCCAGCCGCACCGCCGTGCCGAAGTTCGCCCGCGCCGACTCACCGCTGACGAACCAGCGGTAGATCGCCGCCATCGCCGCCGGCGTGCCCTGCTCCGCCAGGCCCGCGTACGCACCCAGGTCGTGCCCGAGCAGCACCGCCGAGACGTACGTGAAGACGGGGTGCTCGGCGTCGTGCACCGGCAGGTGCACCACCCTCGGCTGGCCGGTCAGCCGGTCCGGCGGAGCGACCGCCGTCTCCGAGTGGTCCCGCAGGTCGACCACACAGGCGGGGCCGAGCTTGGCCAGCACCGGCAGGTCCTCGTCGGTCAGCCGACCCAGCGCCGGTGTGCGGATCAGTGCCCCCGGGCGCACCCTCCGACCGTCGGCGCCGACCAGACCGCCGAGGTCCCGCGCGTTCGGCGCGCCCACCAGTTCCCAGTCCCGCCCGCTCATGCCGGCACTCCGCTGCGCTCCGTGCCGCCACGAGGCACCACCGCCCTGCACCCGATGATTCGCTCAATCCGCTCGCTCATGGCCGCACTCCGCTGCGCTCCGTGCCGCCACGAGGCACCACCGCCCTGCACCCGATGATTCGCTCACTCCGCTCGCTCATGCCGGCCTCCCCTTCGCCTGCCCGTGCCCGTATAGGGTGCCGCACATGACGATCGCCGCGGTACGCACCCACCGGCTCTCTGCGCCCCTGCACACGCCGTTCGTGACCGCGCTGCGCCGCACCACCACGGTGGAGACCCTGCTGGTGGAGGTGGTCGATGCCGACGGCCGGTCCGGCTTCGGCGAGGCGCCGCAGGTGTGGCAGGTCACCGGGGCGTCGGTCGCCGGTTCCGAGGCGTGCGTGCGCGAGCTGATCGGCCCGGCGCTCACCGGCCGCGACGCCGACGACCTGGTGGCCCGCTGCACCGAGGTGCAACGGGCGGTCGTCGGCAACGAGTCGGCGAAGGCGGCCGTCGACGTCGCGCTGCACGACCTGGCCGCGCGGCGGCTCGGCGTACCGCTGGTGCGGCTGCTCGGGGGCACCGCCCTGCGGGTGCCCACGGACGTCACGCTCGCCGCGGGCGACGCGGTGGACCTGGCGGCGGCGGCCCGGCAGCGGCGGGCGGAGGGCTTCGGCGTGCTGAAGCTGAAGGTGGGCACCGACGCGGCCGGCGACCTGGAGCGGGTCCGCGCGGTGCGCTCCGCCGTCGGCGACGGGGTCCGCATCCGGCTGGACGCCAACCAGGGCTGGACCCCGCGCGAGGCGGTCCGGGTGATCCGGGGCGTCGAGGACGCCGGGCTGGACGTGGAGCTGGTCGAGCAGCCGGTCGCCCGCTGGGACCTGGACGGGCTGGCCTGGGTCAGCGACCGGGTGGACGTGCCGGTCCTCGCCGACGAGTCGGTCTTCGGCGTCCGCGACCTGGTCGAGGTGATCCGCCGCCGGGCCGCCGACATGGTCAACGTCAAGCTCGCCAAGTGCGGCGGCCTGCACCCGGCCCGGACGCTGCTCGACCTCGCCGCCGCGCACGGCCTCGGCACCGTCGTCGGGTCGATGATGGAGAGCCAGGTGGGCATCGGCGCCGCCGCGAGCCTGGTGGGCGCCTACGGCACCACCGCGGTGGCCGACCTGGACGCCGCCTGGTGGCTGGCCTGGTCGCCGGTGCGCGGCGGCCTGCGGTACGACGGCGCGACCGTCGTGCTGCCGGACGCGCCGGGCCTGGGCATCAGCTCCGTGACTGAAGTAAAGATGCAGACTGCTGGTTGATGCTCGTCGAAAACTTTCATATGGTCGCGGGGACATTCGGCGCGAGCTGGGGGTGGACGTGGAGCTGCAGCCGGGCCGGGAGGCCGTGGTCCGGGTCGCGGTCGCGACCCTCTGGAGCTGCCCCGAGGCGGTACGCCCCGTCGACGGCCCCGCCCTGTCCGCGCGTACGGACATCGCCGCCTGGATCTCCGGCATGGACACCGACCAGCAGGTCGGCGACTGCGTACTGAGCCAACTGATGCTCGGCGAGCGGGTGCTGGTCACCGAACTGCGCCCGGACGGCTGGGCCCACGTGGTGGCGGTCGAGCAGCCGGCCCCCCGGCTGCACCCGTGTGGTTACCCCGGCTGGCTGCCCACCGAGCAGCTCGCCCCCGTGGCCGTCGACCCCGAGGCGGACCCGCTCGTGGTCGACGCCACCGTCACCGCGCTGCGTGACGCGCCGGGCGGCGCCGAGCTGCTCTCCGGGGTGATCCTGGGCACCCGGCTGATCCCGGCCGGGCCGGCGGTCGACGGCTGGCAGCCGGTGCACGCGCCGGGCCACTCCGCGCCGCTCTGGCTGCCGGCCGGCGACGCGGTGCCGGTGCCCACCGCGCCCCCGTCGGCCGAGGAGGTGCTGGCCGTCGCGCAGCGCCTGGTCGACGTCGTCTACGTCTGGGGCGGGGTGTCGGCGTACGGCATCGACTGCTCCGGCCTGGTCCACCTGGCCTGGCGGCGGCTCGGCGTGCTGCTGCCGCGCGACGCCAGCGACCAGGCGACGGTGACCACGCCGGTGCCGCTGGGCGCGGAACGCCCCGGCGACCTCTACTTCTTCGCCCGCCCCGGGCGCAGGATCCACCACATCGGGATCGTCACCGCCGACCCGCACCCCGGCGACGACCGGCGGATGCTGCACGCCTGCTACCTGCAACGCCGGGTGCTGGAGGAGCGGCTGCCCGACGAGCGCACCGCCACCCTGGTCGGCGTGCACCGCGTCTGACCCTCGTACGCGACGGGAGGGGGCGCCCCACCGGGGCGCCCCCTCCCGTCCCGTCGCGTCGCGTACGCCTCAGTGGCGGGCGTCGGCCAGCACCCGCCGCCGGTCGCGGGAGGACTTGACCAGGCTGGCCACGGTGGCCACCGCGAGGGTGCCGAGGATGATCGTCAGTGAGAGCCAGATCGGGATGTGCGGGGCCCAGGAGACGTGCTCGCCGCCGTTGATGAACGGCAGCCTGTTGTCCGCGAGGGCCTCCAGCACCAGCTTCACGCCGATGAAGCCGAGCACCACGGCCAGGCCGTAGCTGAGGTAGATCAGGCGGTTGAGCAGGCCACCGAGCAGGAAGTAGAGCTGCCGCAGGCCCATCAGCGCGAAGACGTTGGCGGTGAAGACCAGGTACGGCTCCTGGGTGATGCCGAAGATCGCCGGGATCGAGTCGAGCGCGAAGATCAGGTCGGTGGTGCCGATGGCGATCATGACGATCAGCATCGGGGTGAAGATCCGCTTGCCCTTCGCCGTGTGGGTGGTCAACCGGGCGCCGTCGTAGTCCCGGGAGATCGGCAGCGCCTTGCGGCTCCACCGGATCAGCAGGTTCTCGGAGAACTCGTCCTCGTCGGGCTCGCCCTGCCGGGCGAGGTTGATCGCGGTGTAGATCAGGAACGCGCCGAAGATGTAGAACACCCAGGAGAACTGGGAGATCAGCGCCGCGCCGGCCGCGATGAAGCCGCCCCGCATGACCAGCGCCAGCACGATGCCGATGAGCAGCACCTTCTGCTGGTACTGCCGGGGCACCCCGAACCGCGCCATGATGATCACGAAGACGAACAGGTTGTCGACCGAGAGGCTGTACTCGGTCAGCCAGCCGGTGTAGAACTGCCCGGCCGCGCTGGCCCCGGAGGCCAGCCAGACGCCACCGCCGAAGATCAGTGCCAGGGCGACGTAGAAGCCGACCCAGAGGCTCGACTCACGCACGCTGGGCTCGTGCGGCCGCCGACCGACGATCAGCAGATCCACGAGCAGGATCCCGGTCAGGGCGACGAGCGTCCCCACCCAGACCAGTCCGGACACGTCCAAGGTTCATTCCTCCGGCAGACACGCAACGACGGGCACACCGTACGCCCTTCGTGGACGCGGTGTGCCGGCGACGCTGACTCTGGTGACTGTCGGAGGTCTCTTCCGCCGCCGTCCCCGAGGGGGCGGCGACCGACGGGCCGGGTCGTGCGTCCAGGGATCGGCGCTCGACCGTGCTGACGACTCCGTCGCGGGGGAATACTCCCCTCCTCGCCCGTCATTCTGGCCCACCGCCGCCAGTGGCCGCATCCCGGGTCGTGAGTGTCCTTTCCCACCCCGACGCATCGATGCCGGTCGGCGGCGGGCATCGAGACCGGCCGCACAATGCGTAGAGCATCCTAGGAGGCTAGTGCTCCGGGTCGGGCGCGACCAGCGGATCGGCGAGCGACCAGCCCGCCGCCAGCACCGCGTCGCAGGCGTCCACCGCCCGGGCCAGCCGCCGCCGGTGCGGGCCGGCCAGCTCGACCACCGGCACCCCGCAGCCGGCCAGTTCCGCCCGGAACCGCCCCGTCATCCACGCCCGCAGGTGCTCGCCGTCGCGCAGCCCGTCGTCGTCGAAGGGCACCCCGACGTGGTCGGTCAGCAGGTACAGCGCGGGACGCCGGGCCGCCGCACGCACCCGCGCCGACGTCGACCCGAGGTACCGCTCCTCCCACACCGCGGTGGCCCGCGCGTCCGTGTCGCAGAACAGCAGCGGGCCGCACGAGCGCGCCGCGGCGTCCTCCGCCGCCTGCTGCTCCCGGACCACCTCGGCGAAGTCGTCGCGGTCCCAGGACACGTCGAAGACCGTGGCCGCCGGGTCCCGCCCGCGCAGCCGGGCCAGCTTCCGCGCGGTCAGCTCCCGGCCGTACTCCGGGACCCAGCGGGTGCCGTAGTGCGCGGCGAGGGCGGCGGCCATCGTGGTGGTGCCCGTCGACTCCGCGCCGACGACCACCACCCGCCGGACGAACCACGCCCGCACCGGCGCGCTGAGCCGGTCCCAGTGCCCCACCGGGTCCGCGCGCACCGCCGTCCCCGACACGGGCACGCCACGCCGCCCCGGATCCACGCAGACCGACACCGCGTCGAACCGCCGGGCCAGTTCCTCGCCGTACGCCTCCGAGGAGAAGACGGCGTCCACCGGCGTCCCGCCCAGCGCCTCGCGGAACACCGCGCAGTGCAGGTCCCAGACCGCCGGGTCGGCGTAGTCCACCGGGTGGTCGTCGTACCGGCCCACGAAGCGGACCCACGGGGTGGCCGCGTGCACCTCGCGCAGCCAGTCCAGCCGCAGCGCGAGCGGGATCGACTCCCGGCGGGACGGCGCCACCACCACGGTGACGGCCGCGCAGCGGGCGGCGGCGGCCTCGATCAGCGCGTGGTGGCCCGCGTGCGGTGGATAGAACTTGCCCACCACCATGGCGTGCCGGAACTCCGGCGCCACCGGCCCGGTGCCGACGCCGTCCGCCGGCGTTCGGCCGGTGGCCGCCCCGGTCACGCCGCCGCCGGGGCCGGACCCGGGGGCACCGGGGTCGGGGCGGCGCCGCGCCGCAGGTCCGCCCGCCACTCGCGCAGCCCGAGCACGCAGAGCCCGAGGAAGATCACGTAGAGGGCCGCGGTGAGGTACAGGCCCTTGTAGGCGTAGAGCGGGATGTAGATCAGGTCGGCGGCGATCCACAGCCACCAGCTCTCCACCCGCTTGCGGGTCTGCCCGTACGTCGCCAGCAGCGACAGCGCGGTGGTCAGCGCGTCCGGCAGCGGCACGGTGGAGTCGGTGGCCCCGTCCAGCAGCGCCCAGAGGCCACCGGTCAGCACCACCCCCGCCGCCGCCAGCGCCCACCACTCCCCGCGGCCCGTCCGGCCCACCGTCAGCCGGGTGCGCCGCTCGCCGCCGTACAGCCACGCCCACCAGCCGTACAGGCCGAGGCCGACGTACACGACCTGGAGGCCGGCGTCGGCGTAGAGGCCCGCCGTCCAGAACAGCAGCATCAGCAGCAGCACGTTGGCGATGCCGACCGGCCAGTTGGCGATCCGCTGCCGGGCCACCAGCCAGACGTTGAGCACCCCGGTGGCGAAGCCCAGCAGCTCCGCCCAGGTGGTGCCGGTGCCGGCCACGGTGAACGCCGTGCCGGTCAGCCAGTCGATCATTCGCCTCCCCTTTCCGCGCGCCCACCCTAGATCCGCCCGGCCTGCGGGAACAGGCCCCCGCGGCGTCCGGCCCGCACGACGGCGTGAAAGGCTCCCGGGCATGGTGCTTGAGGTCGCGCTCATCGACGTACTGCCGGGACACGAGGACGAGTTCGCCGCCGCGTACGCCAAGGGGCATCCGGTGCTCGCCGGCACGCCCGGCTGCCGGTCGGTGCGGATGACCCGGGGCGTCGAGTCCCCGAGCCGGTTCGTGCTGCTGGTCGAGTGGGACTCCGTCGAGGCGCACAACGACAACTTCCGCGCCACCGAGCGCTTCGCGCAGTGGCGGGCGCTGATCGGCCCGTACTTCGCCAACCCGCCGCTGGTCGAGCACTTCGTGGACGTGCCGGCCTGAGCTGTCGTACCCCTGCCCTAGGGTGCGCCGTGCACGCGTCGGCCGCCGGTCCCGACGGGCTCGGGGGCGCCGGGCCCGGTTGCCGCGCGGGGATATCCGCTGGCGCCCGGTCGCCGATGCCGGTTGACTGCCCACCATGACGCAGCGGGTGGCCCTCGTGACGGGCGTGAGTCGTCGGATCGGCATCGGCGCGGCGGTCGCCCGCACACTCGCCGCGGACGGCTGGCGGCTGCTGCTCACCGGCCTGCCGGAGTTCGACGACGCCCAGCCCTACGGCGGCGATCCCGAGGGCGTGCCGGCCCTGCTGGACGAGCTGGGCGACGCCGGACACGTTCGAGCCGACCTGCTCGACCCGGCCGCGCCCGCCGGCCTGGTCGCCGAGGCGCTACGCCGGCACGGCCGGCTCGACGCGGTCATCGCCGTGCACGCCTACTGCACCGACACGCCGTTCGGCGCGCTGGATCCGGCCGAGATCGACAGGCACCTGCTGGTCAACGTACGGGCCACGCTGCTGCTCGCCGAAGCGTTCGCCGGGGCGTTCACCGCCGGATCGGGTGGCCGGCTGGTGCTCTTCTCCACCGGCCAGCGCCTCGGCCCGATGCCGCAGACCCTCGCCTACGCGGTCAGCAAGGCGGCGGTGGAGAACGCGACCTTCCAGCTCTCCCCGCTGCTGATGCCACGGGGCATCACCGTCAACTGCGTCCACCCGGGCCCGACCGACACCGGATACGCCTCGCCAGAGGCGTACGCCGAGGTCGCCAAGCTCTTTCCGAGCGGACGCTGGGGCACGCCGCAGGACGCCGCCCGGCTCGTGCGGTTCCTCTGCTCGTCCGACGCCGACTGGATCACCGGCCAGGTGATCGACTCGGAGGGCGGCTTCCGCCGCCACCTGTGAGCCTGACTCAGCCACCCTGCGGGGAGACAGCCCGCTCTGGCTCGAGGCGGCCGTTGGCCGACCCGGCCGCACTGTCCCGCAGCAGCGCCAGCGTCTCGTCACCGCCGAGGGCCACCGACGCCAGCCAGTCGCTCATCCGCTCGTAGCGGGTGACGTCGGCCTCGGAGACCAACCGCAGGTCGGCGGTCAGCGTCTCCAGCATGACCGTACGCGGATCAGCCGGGTCGGGGAACACGTAGCTGGAGTAGCCGGTCAGCGGATGCAGCCCGGCGCGCGGCGCGGCGGCACAGGGCACCACCCGGACCGTCACGTGCGGCAGGTCGGCCAAGGCGACCAGGTGCGCCACCTGCTCCCGCCAGACCTCGGGCGACACGTCTGCCTGGTCACAGACCCGCTCGTCGAGCAGCGCCGTGTAGCGGGGCGGATCGGCGCGGCGCAGCACGTCCTGACGCATCAGCCGGGCCCGGATGTCGGCCTCGACGTTGACCTCGGGGTAGAGCAGCCTGCCGGCCTCGATGCGCTCGCGGGCGTACCCGGGCGACTGGAGCAGGCCGGGCACGACCGCCGGCTGGTACTCCACGATGCTCGCCGCGCCCGCCTCCAGTTCGGCGTAGGTGCGCTGCCGCTCGCCCATCTCCCCCAGCGCCTTCCACCAGCCCCGGCTGGTCGCGGCGTCGCGGGCGATGACGATGAGCGCGTCGCGCTGCGGCGGCGGCACTTCGTAGACGTCGAGCAGGTCGAGCACGTCGGCCAGGTCCGGCCGGCTCTGCCCCAGCTCGATGCGGGACAGCTTCGAGGTGGAGGCCCAACCCAGCCGGTCGCAGACCTGTTCCAGGGTCAGCGCCTCCCGCCGGCGCAGCTGACGCAACTCGGCGCCCAGCCGGGCGCGACGAATGACCGGACTCGTTGGCAACGGCATCCCCAGCCTCCCCACCGAGGGAGAGTAGGGCAGGACGATCACTCAGCGCAATAGCTTGCTCGCGTACCGCAATCAGAGGCCAGGTGGCCGCGTGGAGCGGCCCGAGCCCCGCCGACCAGGTCAGGCGGGGCCCGGGCCGCTCACTTCACTCCGGCGGCGTCCATGCCGCGCAACTCCTTCTTGAGGTCGGCGACCTCGTCGCGGATCCGGGCGGCCAGCTCGAACTGAAGCTCCCGGGCCGCGGCCAGCATCTGGTCGTTGAGCTCCTGGATGAGCTGGGCCAGCTCGGCCCGGGCCATCCCCTCCCGCGCGGGCCCGGCGCCGCCGGTCCGTGCGCGGCTGCGGGTCTCCTTGACCGGCGCCTTGCCCCGGGAGAGCTGCCGTACGGCTCCGCCGACGCGGCTGTTCTCGGTGTCCTCCGCCTCGCGGTAGATGTCGTCGAGAATGTCGTGGATCTTCTTGCGCAGCGGCTCGGGGCTGATGCCGTGCGCCTCGTTGTGCGCGATCTGCTTGTCCCGCCGCCGGTTGGTCTCCCCGATCGCCTCGGCCATCGACGGAGTGATCTTGTCGGCGTACATGTGCACCTGACCGGAGACGTTGCGCGCCGCCCGGCCGATGGTCTGGATCAGCGACCGGCCGCTGCGCAGGAAGCCCTCCTTGTCGGCGTCGAGGATGGCGACCAGCGACACCTCCGGCAGGTCGAGACCCTCCCGGAGCAGGTTGATGCCGACCAGCACGTCGTAGTCGCCCTTGCGCAGCTCGCGCAGCAGCTCCACGCGGCGCAGCGTGTCGACCTCGGAGTGCAGGTAGCGCACCCGGATGCCGTTCTCCAGGAGGTAGTCGGACAGGTCCTCGGCCATCTTCTTGGTCAGCGTGGTGACCAGCACCCGCTCGTCGCGCTCGGTGCGCAGCTTGATCTCGTGCATGAGGTCGTCGATCTGGCCCTTGGTGGGCTTGACGACGACCTCCGGGTCGATCAGGCCGGTGGGCCGGATCACCTGCTCGACGAACTCGCCCTGGGCCTGCTCCAGCTCCCACGGGCCGGGCGTCGCGGAGAGGAAGACCATCTGGCCCACCCGCTCCAGGAACTCGTCGAAGCGCAGCGGCCGGTTGTCGGCGGCGCTGGGCAGCCGGAAGCCGTGGTCGATCAGCATCCGCTTGCGGGACGCGTCGCCCTCGTACATGCCGCCGATCTGCGGGATGGTCACGTGCGACTCGTCGACGACCGTCAGGAAGTCGTCGGGGAAGTAGTCGAGCAGGCAGTGCGGCGGGCTGCCCGGCAGCCGGCCGTCCATGTGCATCGAGTAGTTCTCGATGCCGGAGCAGAACCCGACCTGGCGCATCATCTCGATGTCGTAGGTGGTGCGCATCCGCAGCCGCTGCGCCTCCAGCAGCTTGCCCTGCCGCTCCAGCTCGGCCAGCCGCTCGGCCAGCTCGGCCTCGATGTCGCGGATCGCCCGCTCCATCCGCTCCGGCCCGGCCGCGTAGTGGGTGGCCGGGAAGATCACCAGCCCGTCGACCTCCTTGACCACGTCGCCGGTCAGGGGGTTGAGGTAGTAGAGCTTCTCCACCTCGTCGCCGAAGAGTTCGATCCGCACGGCCAGCTCCTCGTAGGCCGGGATGATCTCCAGCGTGTCGCCGCGGACCCGGAAGGTGCCCCGGTTGAAGGCCATGTCGTTGCGCGTGTACTGGATGTCGACCAGCCGACGCAGCAGCTGGTCGCGGTCCAGCTCCTGCCCGACCGCGACCCGCACCGCGCGGTCGAGGTATTCCTCCGGGGTGCCCAGGCCGTAGATCGCCGAGACGGTGGCCACCACGATCACGTCGCGGCGGGTGAGCAGCGACATGGTCGCCGAGTGCCGCAGCCGCTCGACCTCCTCGTTGATCGAGGAGTCCTTCTCGATGTAGGTGTCGGTCTGCGGGATGTAGGCCTCGGGCTGGTAGTAGTCGTAGTAGGAGACGAAGTATTCGACCGCGTTGTGCGGCAGCAGCTCGCTGAACTCCTTGGCCAGCTGCGCGCAGAGCGTCTTGTTGGGCGCCAGCACCAGCGTGGGCCGTTGCACCCGCTCGATCAGCCACGCGGTGGTGGCGCTCTTGCCGGTGCCGGTCGCGCCGAGCAGCACGGTGTTGCGGTCGCCGCGTCGGACCCGACGCTCCAGGTCGTCGATGGCCGCCGGCTGGTCGCCGGCCGGCTGGAACTCGCTGACGACCTGGAAACGGCCGTCGAGCCGGGGAATGTCGAGCGCCATGACCCCAACGGTACGCCGGGGGTCCGACACCGCGTCGCGACTACGCCCGGTCCGTGATCGGCTTCAATATTCGCATTGTGTGGTGCATCTCACCGGACTACGCTCTCCGTGTAGGCCGCTCGCGGCGGCCGACCGGGCAGGTGGCCAGGCCGTCACGGCCGGCCCGCCCCCGGCACAGGGGTCGCAGCACCCGGCACTCCCGGCGTGCGCACCCGACGTGGTCGCGCGTGAGGCGCTGACCGGCCGCCGCGAGCGCCCCTGCTCGTCACCCCACGGGGGTGAATCCCGTTCAACCTCCCGTGGAGACCTCCGCCGCCCGCTCCGGCCCGCCTCACCCGCCCCAGGGCCCGCCAACGCACGACGACGCGCACACGGGCGGCATCCCACGGGTGGTGACCGGCCGCCGGCGCACCGTCCTGCTGGTGCTCGCGGCCGTGGCCGTGCTCTCCGCCGCCGCGCTGGTCGTGGGGCTGGCGAGCTGGGCGCCCGAGCGGCCGGAGCAGCCGAGGGCGCTGACGGGCGACGAGCGCGAGCGACTGGCCGCGATGCGGGTCACCAACTACCGGGACCTGCGGGCCGGGGTACGCGTGACCGCGGGCACCGGCGCGGCGCGTACGGAACTGGTCGGCTGGGTCGACTGGTCCCGGCCGCTGGTCTACCTCGACGTCGGCGGGCCCGGCGCGGGCGCCGAGCGCGGGCTGCTCCAGGCCACCCCGACGGTGGTCCTGCTGCGCCCCGACCCGACGGCGGTGCCGACCCCCGCGCCGCCCCCGCTCGTGCCGCCGGCGGACCGCTGGCGGCTGCACGACCCGCCCGCCGGGCGGGGGCTGGCCGCCGTGCTCGACCTGCTCTTCCGCCTCGCCTCCGACCGCCCGGAGCCGCCGGCCGACGCCACGCGCCGGATCGGTGGGGCCACGGTCGGGGCGACGCCTGTCGACATCCTCCAGGCACCGCCGACCGGCCCCGGCGTCCCGGCCCCGGACGGGCTCCCCCGCTACTGGCTCGACCAGGACGCGCGGCTGCACCGGCTGGAGACCGGGCTGGCCGGCGTCGGCCCGGTGACCGTGCAGCTGAACCGGGCCGACCGGCCCACGCTGCGTCCGGTCGACGCCCTCGGCGGCCGTCCCGGCCAGCCCCGCGCCCTGACCGCCGTCGAGCGGGGCCGGCTGGACCGGTTGCCCGCCCGGCTGCGCGCCCGTGGCGGCGCCGCCGTGACCCTGACCGCGCCCGTCGCCGCCGCCACGAACCTGCGCGGAGCCGGCTGGGTGAGCTGGAGCGGGCGGGCGGCTTACCTGACCGTCGCCGACCTCGGCGTGCCGGAGCGCCGGACGCTGCTGCGCGTCGACGGCGCCGGCGTGCGCCGGGCGGAGGTGCCGGCCGCGACGGTCCCGGGCACCGTGGAATCGCCCGGCCGGCCGCCGCTGCCGCCGCCCGCCCGGGGCTGGGGGGCCGACCCGCGGCGCGCGGGCGACCTGGGCCTGCTGCTCGACGCGGCGCTGCGGGCCGCCCGGTCGCCCGGCGGGCGGGGCGCCCCCCTGCGGGTGCGCGGCGACACCGTCGCCGGGAAGACCGTCGACGTGGTCGAGCTGCACACGTCCCGGGGGCTGCTGCGCTACTGGATCGACCGGTCCGGCGCGCTGCGCCGCCTGGAACTGCGCACCCATACCGGCGCCTGGGCCCAGCTCGACCTGACGCCCACCACGGTGCCCCGGCTCGTCCCACCGCCCCGGCCCCCGGCCGGGGGCCGGGGGCCGGTCAGGGACGCCAGCCGGTCTGCGCCGCCCACTGCTCGGCGCGCAGGTGCTCCTCGTCGAACCACGGGTCCTTCGCGGTGGTCCAGGTCGCGCTGTCCGGGGCGGAGGCCACCAGCTCCCGCTTCAGCGCCAGATAGGCCGACCGCTGGTCCGGGTCGGCGCGCAGGTGGTCGCGCATCAGCAGCGCGTACCGCCAGCCGGGCGCGTCGGCCGGGCGGACGTGCAGGTGCACGGGACGGCCCGGGTCGGCGCTGCCGTGCAGCCGCTTCTCCCACCGGCCGCTGCCGGGTGGGCGGGGGTCGTCCCACCACTCGCCGGGCAGGCGCGGGAAGCCCGCCTCCGCGAGCCGCTCGGCCAGCGGTCCGTCCGCGTCGGCGAGGGTCGGAACGGTGAGCTGGATGTCGATCACGTCCCTGGCGGCGAGCCCCGGGACCGCGGTCGAGCCGATGTGGTCGATACGCAGGTCGGCGGGGGCGAGCGCGTGCCGGATCCGGGCGGCCAGCCGCGCGTACTGCTGCGGCCAGGTCGGGTCGGCCTCGGTCAGGACGACGTGCTCCGATCCGGCCGCCCGCCGCTCGCGCAGGTTCGCCTCAAAGGGCCGCAGCCGCTCGCGCCACAGCGCGTCGACGGCCGCGTGCAGGTCGTCGAGGCTGCCGTCGTTGGTCAGCAGCACGTCCGCCGCGCCCCGCCGCCGGGCGTCGTCGGCCTGCGCGGCGATCCGCCGCTCGGCCTCCGCCCGGTCCATCCCCCGGTCGCGGGCCAGCCGCGCCAACCGGGTGGCCACCTCCGTCTGCACCACGACCACCAGGTGGTACGTGGGCGCGAGCCCCACCTCCACCAGCAGCGGCACGTCGTTGACCACGATCGCGTCGGGTGCCGCCGCGGCGGCCAGCTCGGCGGCGCGGGCCCGTACGCGGGGATGGGTGATCGCCTCCAGCCGGCGGCGCGCCGTCTCGTCGGCGAACACCAGCGCGCCCAGCGCCGCCCGGTCGAGGGCGCCGTCGGCGTCGAGGACCCGCTCGGAGAAGGCCGCGACGATCTCGGCCAGCCCTTCCGTGCCCGGCGCCACGACCTCCCGGGCGATGCGGTCGGAGTCGATCACCACCGCGCCGCGCTCGGTCAGTCGCCTCGCCACGGCGCTCTTGCCGGACCCGATTCCTCCGGTCAGTCCCACCTTCAGCACGGCACCAGTCAACCGGATGATCACCGCGCCGCCGGCACCGGGGGCACCCCGGCCGGTCCTCCCGGAGCCCTATTCTAGTACTAGGATAGGGCCCGTGGAGCTGACCACCGCCGAACTGACCGTGCTGGGCCTGCTCATCGAACGACCCCGGCACGGCTACGACCTGGAGCAGGTGATCGCGCGACGCGGCATCCGGCAGTGGTCCGACGTCGGGTTCTCCTCGATCTACTACCTGCTCGCCAAGCTGGACAGGCGCGGCCTGGTCCACGTACCCGAGGCTCCCGTCGCACCGAAGTCCCGCCAGGTGTTCCACGCCACCGCCGAGGGCCGGGCGGCCGCGGCGCGCACCGCGCTGGCGCTCATCGCGCAACCGCAGCCGGTCCGGCACCCGCTCCTCGTCGGCATCGCCAACCTGCCCCTGCTCTCCGACCGCGAGTACGCGCAGGCCCTGCGCACCCGGCTGGCGGGGGTCGAGGCCCGCATCGGGTCGCTCCGGTCGGCGCAGCAGGCGCAGGCCCCCCTCCCGCACCCGGCGCGGGAGGTCTTCTCGTACTCGCTGAGCCTCCTGGAGGCGGAAAGGCAGTGGCTCGCCGCCCGAGCCCAGGTGCCTGATGACTGACAAGACCGACTTCAAGAAGACGCTCGACGCCTATCAGGCCGCGCGCGGGCAGTTCCGGATCGTGGACGTGCCCGACACGCGGTATCTCATGGTCGACGGCCACGGCGACCCGAACGGGGCACCGGCGTTCACCGGCGCCATCGAAGCCCTCTACCCGGTGGCCTACAAGCTGAAGTTCGCCAGCAGGCGAGACCTCGGCCGGGACTACGTCGTCCCGCCCCTGGAGGGCCTGTGGTGGGCCGAGGACATGGACTCGTTCACCGCCCGGCGCGACAAGGAACGGTGGGACTGGACGCTGATGATCATGGTCCCGGACTGGATCGGCCAGGACCTGTTCACCGCCGCCGTCGAGCAGGCCGGGGCAAGGAACCGTCCGTCGCGTCTCGACGACGTCCGCCTGGGGACGCTGTCCGAGGGACGGTGCGTACAGACGCTGCACGTCGGTTCCTTCGACGACGAGGCCGAGGTGCTGGCGCGGCTGCACGGTGAGTTCGTCCCGGGCAACGGGCTGCGGATGGTGGGCAGGCACCACGAGATCTACCTCAGCGACTTCCGCCGGGTCGCGCCCGAGCGGCAACGCACCATCCTGAGGCAACCGGTCGCCCCCGCATCGGGTGCGTAGGCGCGCCGAGGGCGCAGCGGTGGCGCAGCGGCTGCGGAAAGACGGGAGCCCCGCCCCCGGCGATCTCGCGATCGCGGGGACGGGGCCCGTCGTCGTTCAGCGGGTCACTTGCCGCCGGCGAGCTTCTCCCGCAGAGCGGCGAGCGCCTCGTCGGTGGCCAGGGTGCCGGCCGGCTCCTCGGCCTGACGGCTCGGGGCCGCGCTGGTCGAGGTGGTGGTGCCACCACCGGTGACGGGCGGAGCCGGATTGGCAGCGGCCTCGGCGTCGGCGGCCCGGGAGGTCTGCACCTGCTTGGTGTGGGCCTCCCAGCGCTGACGCGCCTCGGCGTACTGGTTCTCCCAGGTCTCGCGCTGCTTGTCGTACCCCTCGAGCCACTCGCCCGTCTCCGGGTCGAAGCCCTCCGGGTAGATGTAGTTGCCCTCGGCGTCGTACGTCGCGGCCATGCCGTAGAGGGTCGGGTCGAAGTGCTCCTCGCCCTCGACGAAGCCCTCGTTGGCCTGCTTGAGCGACAGCGAGATCCGGCGGCGCTCCAGGTCGATGTCGATGACCTTGACCATGACCTCGGAGCCGACCTGGACGACCTGCTCCGGGATCTCCACGTGGCGCTCGGCCAGCTCGGAGATGTGGACCAGGCCCTCGATGCCGTCGTCCACCCGGACGAAGGCGCCGAACGGCACCAGCTTGGTGACCTTACCCGGCACGATCTGCTGGATCGCGTGGGTGCGGGCGAACTGACGCCACGGGTCCTCCTGCGTCGCCTTCAGCGACAGCGAGACCCGCTCGCGGTCCAGGTCGACGTCCAGGACCTCGACCTCGACCTCCTGGCCCACCTCGACGACCTCGGACGGGTGGTCGATGTGCTTCCAGGACAGCTCGGAGACGTGCACGAGGCCGTCCACGCCGCCCAGGTCGACGAACGCGCCGAAGTTGACGATCGAGGACACGACGCCCTTGCGGACCTGGCCCTTCTGCAGCTTGTTGAGGAACTCGGTGCGCACCTCGGACTGCGTCTGCTCCAGCCAGGCCCGGCGGGACAGGACCACGTTGTTGCGGTTCTTGTCCAGCTCGATGATCTTGGCTTCGAGCTCGCGCCCGACGTACGGCTGCAGGTCGCGCACCCGACGCATCTCGACCAGGGAGGCGGGCAGGAAGCCCCGCAGCCCGATGTCGAGGATGAGACCACCCTTGACCACCTCGATGACCGAGCCGCGGACGACCCCGTCCTCGTCCTTGATCTTCTCGATGGTGCCCCAGGCCCGCTCGTACTGCGCCCGCTTCTTGGAGAGGATCAGACGACCCTCCTTGTCCTCCTTCTGGAGGACCAGGGCCTCGATGTGGTCACCAACCGAAACGACCTCGGCCGGGTCCACGTCGTGCTTGATCGACAACTCCCGAGAGGGGATGACACCCTCGGTCTTGTAGCCGATGTCGAGCAGGACCTCGTCCCGATCGACCTTGACGACGGTGCCTTCGACAATGTCGCCGTCGTTGAAGTACTTGATGGTCTCGTCGATCGCGGCGAGGAAAGCCTCCTCGGAACCGAGATCGTCGTGGGTGACCCGGGTGGCGCTCGAGGGGGCCTCGATGCTGCTCGTCATGTGGGCGGTTGCTCCGGTCGGATGGTGTGTCACAGCAGGCTGGTGTGTCGCGGTGACCTGTTCGCGCCAGCGGATCCGTCGCCGGGCACACCGAAAGATCATCGCGTGAGATCATGGATGTGGCTCCGCCAGTGGTCCCGGAGACCGCGCACCTGCTCCCTGCCGAGGCACACGATCCGCGAGCGCATCATCTAGCCTACCCGCTGCATTACCACAGCGTGCAAGCCCTCCCGTCCTCTCGCCGCCTCGTCAGCTGCGAAAGCGGAGATATCGGCAGGAAGGCGTCGCAGGTGTCGCGTCCGTCACAGGGGCATCACCGGTGAACGGTAGCGCCGGGCGCCGCACTCCGCACTCCGGGGGTCGCCCGGGGCGCGGCGCGCGCGGGGCTAGCGTGGGCGGGTGGATGACGACAGCCGGGTGACCCGGCGCCGGGTCGGCAACGCCGAGGCCCGCCGGGCGAACCGCCGCTGGTGGGACGCCGACGCCGACGACTACCAGGCCGAGCACGGCCGCTTCCTCGGCGACCTGGACTTCGTCTGGTGTCCGGAGGGCGTGCGCGAGGCCGACGTACGGCTGCTGGGCGACCTGACCGGACGGCGGGTGCTGGAACTCGGCTGCGGGGCCGCCGCCGCCGCGCGGTGGCTCGCCACCCGGGGGGCCCGGCCGGTCGCCCTGGACCTCTCCGCCGGCATGCTGCGGCACGCCGCGCTGGCGGCCGGACGCACCGGCGTACGCGTGCCGCTGGTGCAGGCCGACGCGCTGGCGCTGCCCTTCGCCGACGCCGCGTTCGACACGGCCTGCACGGCGTTCGGGGCGGTCCCGTTCGTGGCCGACTCGGCGGCGGTCATGCGCGAGGTGTTCCGGGTGCTGTGCCCCGGCGGCCGGTGGGTGTTCTCGGTGACCCACCCGATCAAGTGGGCATGATCTTGCTAGGTCAATAACTGCTGCTTACGGGCGATTGTGTCCTGGTGGGACGTCGCTGCCTTACTTACGAGACGGCGGGGCGATGAGCGACGAAGATGGCCGTCCCGGGGAACAGGCGACCGCGTAGCGGGCTCCACTGGCCCCAAATCTCTTCGTGCCCGGGTGGCCACTCTGGCTCGACCACGTCGCTGAGGATGAAGCCGGCGGCTGCCAGTTCGCGCACCCGGTCACCAAAGGTGCGGTGCGCCTCGATGTAGGTAGGTACGCCTGCCGAGTCTTGCTCGATGTACGGACGGCGGTCAAAGTACGAGTGGACGGCTGTCAGGCCTGCCTCGCCGGGATCGTCGAGAAAAATCCAGCGCATGGGGTGTGTAACAGCAAACACCCACGCTCCGCCTGGGCGAAGCACTCGGAACACCTCGCGCATGAGTGCTGCGGAGTCCGCGACGAAGGGAACCGCACCGAAGGCGGTGTGCACTGTGTCGAACGCGCCCGCTCGGAACGGCAGCGCGAGGGCGTCTGCCTGCACGAGCGGCACATGGACCCCCGAGCGCTCGGCGGCTAGCTTGGCATGCCGCAACATGCCGGCAGACAAGTCCAGGGCCGTCACATCGGCTCCCTGGCCAACCAGCCAACGCGAGCCCGCCGCAGCGCCACAGCCCAACTCCAGCACGCGCGCTTTCTTGACGTCGCCGAGCAGTCGCACATCCGCTTCCCGAAGCCCTTCGGGGCACCAGACGAGGTCAACGTCTCCCAGGAAGGCCCCGTGCTCCTTCTGGTAACTGTCGGCGTCCTCGTCCCACCATCGTCGGCTCGCCGCGCTGCTCTCTGCATCCGAGACAGCGCGACGAGTGGCGATTAGGTCGGGTGTTGGCAGGAACTCGGTCATGCTCGCTACGGTACGGATCGCTGCGACCGGCGCGGCGGCCGGCGTCAAGGCTTAGCGTCTATCTGCCGGCGTGTCGACCACCCGCCTGCGCGATATGCGCTACTACGTAGGTCCAAAACTCGGCTCGCGACTGCGGCCATATAGAGGTGTCGGGCGTCCGGGCGGCCACGAAGGGCGGAGAATGGCGGCCATGCCGGCGGGTCCAAGGGCGTCCGGCTCGCCCTGGGCTCACGCCGGATTCTGCTCCGGCTGGAGAGGGGCGGGATCTGCGAAGTACTGTCCGAGCATCTGCGTTGGCCAAGCAGGCTGCTTGACCTCGCCGCGTGGGCCGAACTCTGCAAACCAAGGCTTGATGTCCAGGACGGGCGTGCCGTCTACGGCGTCTAGCTCCTCCACGTGGAGGTCAAGGCCGTCAACCTTGACCAGACGACACCGAGACACGCCCAGCCAATTGATCCGCCGCATGTTGCGGTGGCCGAAGATGCCCACCTCGGGCCACTCCGGGTTGTCCCTGGGGCGGCGGGCACCCAAGTTGAGATCGGCCGGATCGGTGAGGTGGAATCGAAAAACGATCTCCAAGTGGCTGAATTCTTCCAGCCCTTTCGCGGCTGCCGGGGTGAATCGATCTTCATCGAGACGGATAATGGTTCGGCTTCCGCCCCAGTAGTCGTCCGTAGGCTCGGATCTTCCGCCCACAACCCTTGCAATGGATTCGACGGTGAACTTCTCGGCTGTCATTCAGTCTCACGCTTCCGTTTACTCGGCATTAGGCGAAGGTCGAGAGGTAAAGCTTCGCGCGCGCATCCACGTCCTGGACATATCGACCGCTGCGCCGCTTGTAGGGGGAAAGTGCGGCACGCATCTCGGCGGCGACTTGCCGGGTGCGTCCTGATCGGACGCCGTCCATGGCGTCGAGAGAGCGTGACCACGTCGCGCAGGCTTCTTCGATCTCGCCCTGTCTGGCCTGAATGGCCCCCATGTAGCCGAGAGTAACGGCGTGGGTCCGAGCGAAGGTTGACGCCTTGCGCTTCTTGACGCTGCGGCGAAATTGGTTCGTTGCGCCGGCCAGGTCTCCCGTATCGCGCAGTGCGCACGCTGTCTCGTGCGCGAGGCTTGCTTCCCCAAAGAAGAAGACGCGGCCCGGCTCGTCGTCTCCACTGTTGGCTGCGGCAAGGTCATTTTCGGCTCGGAGCAGGGCACGAGCCGCGCCCTGCTTCTCGCCGTTAGCTGCTAGTGCGCGTGCGTAGACCACTCCGAGCAGTGCCCGTTCTCGCGGCGATGCCGCCGTGTATCGTTCGCCGTCCACTGAGGCCGAGGCAAGCTTGAGGGCACGTTTCTGATGGCCGAGGTCAATGGCTTGATGCGCCATCGCGCGTAGTACGTGGCCTGCCAACGCTGGATTGTCGGCTTCGGCAGCCAGTTTCACCGCCACGTTGAAGTAATGCTGAGCAACGTTGTGTTCGCCGTTATCGAAAGCCATCCATCCGGCGAGGTAGGAAAGCTCACTGGCAGCGGTGAACATGTCGCGCCTGAGAACGTCATCGGTGTATCGCCCGGAAAGATGGCTCGCCACGTCGGAAGTCAGGTATTGAACCACTGCCAAGCGGGCATGGCCGCCGCCCCGGCGCTGATCAACGTGCGAGAACAGAGACATCATTTCGTGCACCGTGTCTACGTCGCCTCGCCCCACGGTCCGGCCCTCTGCTGCGCCGCGTACCTGGCCGCGTTCGACCATCTGTGACCACCAGCGTTTGGGCGGCAGCGCCAGCGCGGCGAGCGAGTAGGCAGCAGTGCTGAGAACGCGTCTGCGTTCAGCGTCCACGTCGACTCTCCCGAGTTTGGTTAGCGCAGCGAGCGTATCGACTTGCCATCCAAGCATGTCTTCGGGTGACATCGGCGGGGCCGGCAACCCGATCTCATCGAGGGTGACCATCCGGCCGAGCTTCCGTGACAGCGCCTCGCAGAGCAGCATGGGGGCTCGGCCGGAGGGCCTGGAGCCTGCCACCCAGTGTGAGACGTGGGAGCGGCCGACTCCGGCAAACTCGTTGGCGTTGGATTCCCTCGCAACGCGGACGAACGCCCGCGCCAGCTCGGCATGCGAGACGCCTGCCTCCGCAATGATGGCTGCGAGCTTGGCGTTGCCGGGTCGTGCTTGCGGCACGTCACACCCCCGCTGAATGTTGATCTTTCACCACGTTCACCGCTCCGGCGTGCGTCACAGCGTACCTACCGCGCGTGTTTTGCGGTTCGCTACCGGTGTGCGGGAGGCCGCTCGTCGGTTGATCGGCCGACCAGTGGCCGGCACGCCCATCGGTCCCCGTACGAGCAGAGGTGAGGCGAGAGCTTCGCGTGTTCACCTGAGCACTCGGTCAAGCACCGATTGAGGAATGGACTTTCATTGTGGCGTATGTACCGGGTCCAAACGCCTTGCTGCGTGAGGCGCGGCTGGCGCTGCGGTCCCCGTCGGGTTCGGGGCGGCCTATGTCGCGACAGGAGTTGGCTGAGGCGGTCAACGGGTGGCTGTACGAGCACATGGGGCGTCGCAACGCCTTGACGTTCCGCTACATCGGGGTTCTTGAGCGCGGTGAGACTCGGTGGCCGTCTGTGCACTACCGCATGGCGCTGCGCGCCGTGTTGGGCAAGCCCAGCGATGCTGATCTTGGTCTCTTTAGGATCCAGGGTCATGCCAAAGATCCTGAGCGCGGGCCGGTCGGGCTAGCTTCGGCTGCTGAGCGCTCCGACGCGTTCGTCCATCCTGGCTTGGGGCTGCCCACAGCCCCAGCTATGGGTGCCGCTGCTGCGTCGCCTTCGGAGGTAGGGGGCGTGCTCGCGGTGGGGCTGGCCGGTGGCCTGGGGCTCCGGGTCAGCGTGAGGAATGGCGGGGTCGTCCAGGTATGTCACGAGGGGCCGCCCGGCTGCATAGCGGTGGTGGCCGGTTCGCTGCGGGTGCTAATTGACGTGTCGGGTGTTGGTGAGGCCAGCACTCCTCCGGCTGTAACTGGTGGGGGACGGGTGTACTCGCTGGCTGAGCGGCGGGCGCAGTGAAAGTGTCACGTTCCCAGAACCGGCAGCAGCGCCGCCCAGGGATGGGCGTAATCACTCCGGCTCAGGTCGCAGAGGCACGTAAGCGCATCGGCTGGCAGTTGGCCACGCGGCGCGATGCGGCGGGCTTGACGCAGGCGGAACTGTCGCGCCGCATCCATTATTCGCGGAGCACGGTGGCCACCGTGGAGGTTGGACGAGGAAGCGCTACCCGTCAGTTTTGGCAAAGGTCCGATGTTGAGATTGGTGCTGGTGGCGCTCTTGTAGCGGCCTTCGATCAAGTGTCCGCGCTCGTGCGGGATTTCCAAGGACAGGCAGGGAGAGAGGGGCAACGGGAGCGCCAGGAACGCGCCGGGCCGTCACTAACGTCCTCGCCACAGGGGTCCGGTGGCTGCGGCTGCGGGATTGCGGTCGGGCGGTGGACCTGGCGCGAGGTTCGCGCACTTCGTGAGGCTTTACGGTTTGGCGTTCGCGCATTTGCTGAACATCTGGGCGTGCCCAAGGCAACCGCTGCTGGATGGGAGGATCAAAGCACTATAGGGCCGCCGCGGCTTGCTATGCGCATTCTGGACCAAGCGCTCAGGTTGGCTGACGCCGACACCAGGGCTCGATTTAGTCTGATTATAGCTAATTCTGGTGGCAGGATTCAGCCAGAGAGTGTCTATCCTGCGCCGACTGAGCTGGACTAAAGGAGGTGAATTGTTTGCCGCTGCGTCCACACACTCCGATCAGGCCAATTTGGCTGTGTCGCTCCTGCGGATATCCGTGGCCGTGCGGAGGGGTGAAGATTGCACTTTTGGCCGATTATGAACACGACCGGGTAAGCCTGTTCGTGTACCTGGCAAGTTCCCTAAGTAGTGCCGTGGATGACCTCAGCAAGCTTCGTCCCGACCTATTCGATGTCGACAGCCTGTTCGACCGTTTCATGAGTTGGCCGAATCATTGCCGCCCCGAGGTTAGCAAAGTCGAATTCGCTGCTGGTCTGGTGCCTGAGCATAAATGAGGGAGTGATCGAGACATGGCGAACATCGGTATCGTTGCCGCAACGGGCGAACCGGCGATTGCAGGCGTCTTTCATACACTAGTCCTCCAGCCTACAACTTTCTGCAACCTCGACTGTTCATACTGCTATTTGTTGGAAAGGGGTGCGCGGCGCCAGATGTCGCCGGCTGTCGCAGCGGCCTGCGCGGCGTCGATCACCGGGCAGGGCAGCCCAGAAGCGGTAAGCGTGGTGTGGCATGGGGGTGAACCGACCGCGATGCCGCTGGAGGCATTCCGGGGGTTGCTCGTGCCATTCGAAGCGTTGCGTCGAGAAGGCCGGGTGCGACATGAGATCCAGACTAACGCGACATTGATCAATCGGCGGTGGTGTGATCTGTTCGCCGCCAACGAATTTACGGTTGGTGTAAGCATTGACGGGCCAGGAGCGCTGAATCGGAATCGCCTCGACCGGGCGGGCAACGACACCGTTTCACGCACGCTGCGGGGCATCGACATGTTGGCCGCTTCGGGCATGTCGTATTCGGTAATCTGCGTGGTGACGCCGGAGACGATTGCGCATGCGGATGAGTTGGTGGACTTCTTCACTGACCTGCCCGGCTGCGGATCAGTGGGTTTCAACATTGAGGAGCAGGAAGGCGCGGCCCGCGTGCCTGTATCCGACGATGCGGCTTACCGGTTTTGGCGGCGACTGGTGCAACGCCGACTCGACGGCAGCCCGTTGCGGGTACGCGACCTAGACCGCCTGGCCGACTATATCGCCGCCAACAGGGCTGGTCCGGTGAGGCAGGTGCCGTACGAACCGATTCCTACCGTCTCTCATGATGGAGACGTGGCGTTGCTGTCGCCGGAATTACTGGGCGTACCGAGTGAGCGATACGGGAATTTCGTTGCCGGTAACGTCTTGCGTAGCTCCATTCCTGAGATGCTGCGGCGGGCGTCGAGCCTGCGGTATGTGCAGGAGTTTGTTTCGGCTTTGAACGATTGCGCCACGGGCTGCCCTTTCTTCGGATTCTGTAGGGGCGCTCAGGCGGGCAACCGTTATTTCGAACACGGCACCCTTGCCGTCCGGGAAACAGCTTACTGCCGGACGACTCGTCAGGCGTTGGTCCGCGCCACGGTGGACCAACTAACGTTGTTGGAGGTAGAAAATGGCTAGTGCGCTGGCTCCCCTCGCCGGCATCGCGCCGGAGCGGTTGGCGCGTTTCGGCGTCGATCTCGGTAGGTGCGTGATGCCGATAGACGCTGCAAAGTTCGACAATCGACCCGGATGGGACAACAAGGGTAAGTTCGACAGTCGGCCGAGCTGGGACAACTGGAGTAAGAAGAGCTAGCCGCCCCAGCCCTGGCGGCGGTTCGTGGTGATTGGGGGAGCGGGTGACCGCTCCCCGCTTAACTGAGTTGAGGGAACATGCAGACGAAAACGATCGGCCGCGTGTCGGTCCTCCTTCCGGACCTCGACCCGCGCGACTTGGACGCGGTGACCGAGCAGAGCGATGACCTTCATGAGGCCGACATCGCCAACGCGAGTTGGGCGCGTGCACGACTGGATGAGCTGCGATGGCACGGTAGCCGGCTCGTCGGCGTCGATTTGGGTGAGTCGGTGTGGGAGGGCGGGAGAGTCTTTGGCTGCGAACTGGATCGTGCCGACCTGTCCGGTGCTGAGTTGTCCGGGGTCACCATCGAGCGCTGCGCGCTGTCGGGCTGCAAGTTCACCGGGGCGCGGTTGTCCGACGTGACCCTGAAAGACGTGCTGTTTGAAGGGTGCCGTTTCGACTACGCCTCACTGCGACGCGTGACGGCGGCTGGCGCGGTCGCGTTCGTGGACTGCACCTTGACAAGCGCCACCTTGGCGGCGTGCCGCCTACCCGCCGTTGCCCTGCGTTCGTGCAAGCTGACAGGCGCGGAACTGGACGGTTGCCACCTGCGCGGCGCGGACTTGCGCGGCAACGAGTTGTCGGGGCTCAAAGCCAGCCTGCTCAACCTTGCTGGCGTCACTCTCGACTCTGATCAACTGTCGGAGCTGGCGGACCTGGCCGTGACCGAGCTGGGCATCACCGTCGACCGGTAGTGCCGTGAGGCCCGGGGCTGCCGACAGTGTCCGTGAAGGCCGGCTCTTGGCAGCGATTGGCATGAGGCTGACTGTCGCGGTGCCAACTGGCACTGTGCCAAGCTGTTGTTTATGTACCACTATTCGTCTGTCCGTCGCCGCAGCGTGGAGGCTCGCTGGGCGGTGCGTCGGCGGTTGCGTTCGGCGCGGTGGGGGTTGCTGAAGCCGCGTACGCGGGCGGCGTGGGCGTCGTGGGCTGATGACCTGTACAACCGGCGGGCTGACGCGATTCACGATGAGGTGTGGCGGGCTCAGGCGGCCGGTGAGGACACGGCGATGATGGTGCTGCCGGTGGGTGATCCGGCTATGCCGTTCACTGAGGTGGCTCCTGAGCCGGTGGGGCTGTCGGAGTCGGCACGTCGGCGTCGGGCGTTGGCGGAGCGGGTGTGTGACGCGTTGGTGAATCCGTTGCCGGCTGCGATGTGGCACGGCGAGGCGGACGTAATCGCGTTGCATGTCATGCCGGCGCGGGTGGGCGATGACCCGGAGATGCTGCGGCCCTTCTCGGATGCTCCCGGTGTGGTGGAGCGGGGCGGGCCGGGTGCGCTTCGGGTGGCGTCCGGGTCCGGTGGTGTGGTGTTGCGGGTGCACGGGCCGTCGTGGTCGCTGGTGTTCCGGGTTACTCCGGTGGTCGATGTGATCGCGGTCTTCCTGGATGCGTCGTCGCGCTACGGCTGGCGGGTCGAGGACGACACGGATTCGCGGGAGCTGATCCAAGACGCGGTAACGCGGGTGGTGGAGGAAGCGGCCCGCTACGGCTGGGGCGGGGACAAATACGCCCCGCCGGTGTCGCCGGTAGCCTGAGTCGTCCGGCCGTTCGCGGGGGCGGTTCGCGTTCGCGGGCGGCCGGGCTCTTGTTTCTAGCTGTCTGACCGCTGCTGGGGAATCTGCTTGTTGGCGGCGATGACGCGTCGGAGTTGCCGGACGGCGGTGGCGCGGCGTTTGGACGCGTTGCTCTGTGACAGGTTCAGGTCGGCGGCGACGTGGCCGAGGGGTTCGCCGTCGAGGTAGGTGCGCGTGAGTAGTTCGGCGCTGGTGGGGTCGATCCGGTACTCGGGGGGCATCCGCGCGGACTGTGCGATGAACTGTTGTAGGCGGGCGATGACGGCGTCTTCTCCTCGGGGGTCTGGCAGGGCCGTGTGCTTGGGGCGGTGGGCGTCGACTTCTTCGTGACCGCCGACGGGTATTTCTCGGGGTTCTTCTGCCTTGAGGCGGGCTATGCGGGCTTCGTGCTCGGCTGCGGTCTCGTCGGGGCGGCGGGAGAGCTGTTTGCGGCGGTGTTCGGTGCGTCCGCTGGCGTGGTCGTATGCGCCGCCGAGTAGCCGCGAGTAGACGTTGGGCGGGTCGATGTCCAGCCGCCAGCGGGTGGAGCCGGCGGCGGTGGTCACGGTGTCTTGCATGCGGTGGAGGAAAGCGCGGATCAGGTCGTACTGCGCTTCGACCCGGTGCGACAGGGGGTCGTCGGGGAAGGTGAGGCGGGCGGCGCGTCCGCGTAGTCCGGCGGTGGCGATGCCCAGGGCGTAGAGGTTCCAGTCTTCGCGGTTGGCGGGGTCGTCGCGTACCTGGGTGATGATGTGCCGCCACACCCGGTCTTTGGCCTCCCTCGTGGTGTCATCGCCCAGCATCCGCCGCAACAGGGCATCAGCGCGCATGGGGCGCTGATCGTCGGTGCCGGTGATCGCTCCTTGCGGCACGCCGACGTGGCGGAGCGTCATGGCTGCGGAGAGAACCTGGCCGGTGGGTAGGTCCTTCTCCTCGACGAACTTAGAAACGGCGTCGTCGGGCTCGGCGGTGTCGTCGGCGGAGGGCTCGCGGAATCTGAGGCGGCCGGGCACCGCGATGCCCTGGGGGTGCCGTGTGGGCACTCGGTGTTCGGGCACGGGTTCGTGTCCTCCCCACGTCGCCTCGGGCTGGGTGGGGGCACCGGGCCGGCTGCCGGCTGGGTGGAACCAAGTCGACGGTGACCCCTGGTGCGGCTTCGCTGCGAGCGTTCGCCGTCGCTTGCTTCCACAACCGACAGCCGAGCCGACCCCCGCCGCCGGCCTGACCATTGATCCTTTGAGGGTACGCGCGGAGCAGGAAGAATCTTCAAATTAGTCCCGCCAATCCGTTGATCTTGGAATATTCGGCCCCTTCACGGTCCCCTTTAGTAGGTGAGGGCACCCGTGCACGCGACACGGGATCACCGGGAAGGGGGTGACGATCCGTAATGTCAGGCGATGCCGCGACCGATGGTCCTGGCGTGGTGTGTCGGTGTGGTGTTCGCGGTGCTCAGCCACGGTATTCGAGGGCAAGCCGGCTTGCCGGCGCGGCAGCACCTCAGAGCCGGACCACCGGCCCACCTGACGGCGTCGACGGCGCTGCGGGCACTGTGGCCTGCGGAAATGCGACCGAGGTTGGTCGTATCGGCAGAAATCTGCGGCGGGTCGGGCGTGTCGCGTGGCGTCCTGGCGGCGGTTGCGGTCGCTGGTGGCTCGGGCCGTCGTCCACTGCGGCCGGTCTGCGGGGTGGCGTGTGCCCCGTGGTCGGATCGGTCGTTTCGGCCTGACGCCTGTCCGCTGGCTGTTGGTCGTCTCCGGTGTCGTGTGCCGTCTGTTTCCTTCGGGGCGGGGCGGGGGACCGGCCGAAGGCCGCAGCCCCCGACCCCGCCCACCCCCCCCTTTCCTCCCTTCCCTTCTGTTCGCGGGATCGGCTCTGCCGATCTCGCTTCTTGACCAAGTAGGGAAACTCGTACGCACCTCGCCTTCCCGGGGTGTCGACCCTGCTGCCCTGGCGCACCTGTCGTCCTGGCCCTGATCGCCGGATCTCGGTGCGCGGGATCTGCGCCCATCTCCCGCGTTGTCGTCCGCTCGTGGCCCTGCCGGCTACGGGCTCCCCGGCGTCCGCTCGTCCGGATCGCGCCGGGCTCGACATCGCTGCCGCCCGTTGCCTCGGAGGTTCGTCATGCCCTGTCACACCTACCTCGGCCCGCCGCTGTGGCCGTGCCTCGTGCCGAGTGTGCGGAGTCGCGGCCCACCCCTGGCCGCTGCCTCCCTGCCCCTGTCCCTGTCCCGACTACCGCACCACCTCAAGCACCACCTCAGAGCACTACCCAATCCAAGCTTTGGAGTTTGTTGTGAACAGCATCCCTGTTGATCTTTCTCGTCTGGTCGGCCTGCTGTGTGTGGCCGCGCCGGAACCCAAGACCGATCTCGATGGCGAGCAGCGCAAGGACCGCGACGGTAACCACCTGTGGCTAACCGGGATCGCGGTACGCCGAGCCGGTACCCGCAAGGCGTCGGTGATCGACGTGCAGACCTCCGTCAAGCCGGAAGGCATCACGGAGGGCAGCCCGGTCGGCGTGACCGAGCTGGACGTGTCGGCGTGGGAGATGGAGGGCCGGCACGGCCTGTCCTACAAGGCGGCGTCGATCTTCCCGAAGCGACCCGGCAACGCTGGCTCGTCCTCCGCTCAGGCATCGGCACCGGCACCGCCTCAGCGGGAGCGCGGCGGTAAGGCCAACCAGTCGTGACCGCCGCAGGAGTGATGCCGCCGGCATTGGCACCACCGCCGACGCCTGCGCCGTCTCCGTCGATGACCCCCGGGATTCCCGGCTTCGCGCCGAGTTTCCCGGGGGTCACCCTGGAGCGGCTCCAGTCATGGCTACCCACCATCATTACCGTTGTCGTGGCCGTTTGTGCCGTTATCGTCGCGTTGGCCGTGGTGTCGCGGCTGCTGCGGCGGCTGGCACCTCGGGCGCACTGGTACCTGTTCGGGTTCCCACTGCTGCGGCTACGGATGGGGCACTCCTGGCGGCACCTGTGCCTCAACGCTGGGTTGACCGGCACCGACCGGCCGACGACGGGGCAGCTCGGGCCGCTGCTGGTCAAGGGTCAGCCGATCATGCCGGTCCTGCCGCTGCTGCGGCGTATCCGCCCCCGCTCGTTCGGGGCTACGGCGGTGATCCTGCTGCACCCCGGGCAGATTCCCGAACCGTTCGTCAACGCCGCTGAGGCGATGGCGCACGCCTGGGGTGTGCACGCGGTGCGGGTCGACGCGCGGCTACGGGGCCGGGTTCGACTGACCATCCTCACCGCCGACCCTCTCACCTCCCAGCCGTCCGAACCGACGACCAAGGCGGCTGAGCCGAGCGAACCGCCAGCGAGGCAGGCCGCGGTGACCACCTACCTTCCGGCGACCACCGCACCGGTTGTCCCGGCGGTGGCGGTGCCGGCGGACCTGGTGGCCGAGACAGGCCATCGGGAGGACGGGCAACAGTGGGTGATCGATCTTGTCACCTTCCCGCACTGGTTGGTCACCGGAGCCACGCAGTCAGGCAAGTCCACGCTCATCAACGCCGCCGTAGCCCAGTGGGCGACGCGTCCGGTCGCGCTCGTCGGGATCGACTGCAAAGGCGGCATGGAGCTGGCTCCGCACGCGCCCCGGCTGTCCGCCCTGGCCACCGACCGGGCGGAAGCGGCGAACATCCTGGCCGCACTCGTCACGGAAACTCAACGGCGGATGCGGCTGTGCCGCCAGCACGGGGCACGCAACATCTGGCAACTCCCGCCCGAGGTACGGCCGGTCCCGGTGATCGTGATCGTCGACGAGCTGGCCGAGCTGTACCTAGTCGCGTCCCGCGCTGAGAAGGACGAAGCCCTGCGGGCCACGACACACCTGTTGCGGTTGGCGCAGCTCGGCGCGGCCCTCGGCATACATGTGGTCGTGGCCGGTCAACGGGTCGGCTCCGACTTCGGCCCCGGCGTGACCGCGCTACGCGCCCAGCTCGCCGGGCGGATCTGCCTGCGGGTCAACGACGAGGAAACCGTGAAGATGACCCTTGGTGACCTCTACCCCGACGCGGTGGAAGCCGCCCAGCAGATCGACCCGGCGGTGAAGGGCATCGCGGTCACCACCGCCGACGATGCCGGCTGGATCCGTGCCCGCTCGGTCTACCTGTCGCCGGAACAACTGGCGGCCGTCATCGCCGCTACCGCGCACCTGGCGCCGGTCCTGCCCGACCTCACCCCACCCGCCGCCTAACCCCGGCGCCCGTCCCCGACACGAACGGAGGCATCCGATGCGACCACCACCAACCCGCCCTGCCGTCGCAGCGACCGGTGCCGGCGGCCCACCACCCGACCGGCAACCCAGCGCCGGTCATCCCTATGCGAGAAGCAGAGGACCACCATGCCTACCCCCGCCCCCGGCGGGCCTGACGAGGGCCTGTCGTTCACCGACCGCGAAATCCTGTCCACAGCCACGCACCCCGACTTCCGGGCGTGGCTGGCCCGTGTCCGTCACATCGGCGGCTGCCAACACCCGATCCACCTGATCGGCCACACGCTGACCGTGGACGCCGCCACCGGCCGACTCGTACAAGCCTTCACCTCGGCGGAGCAGCCCCACGGGCGACTCACCATCGCCTGCGGCAACCGCCGCCGATCCCGCTGCGAACCCTGCGCCCGCCTGCACCAGGGCGACACGTATCAGGTCGTCGTGTCCGGACTCGCCGGCGGCAAGGGCGTTCCCGATAGCGTGCGGGCGCATCCGCGTGTGTTCGTCACCTTCACGGCACCCAGCTTCGGCCCCGTCCACCGCCACACCGCAGACGAACCCTGCCGGCCCTCACGCGGCCGACGTGGGCTCGTCTGCGGCCACGGACGGCCCCTGTGGTGCCTCGACCGACACGCGCCCGGCGACCCGCTCACTGGCTCCCCGATCTGCGGCGACTGTTACGACTACCCGGCCGCCGTGCTGTGGAACGCCCACACCCGCGACCTGTGGCAACGGCTGCACCGCAACCTGTATGAAGCCCTCGCCACCACACGCGGCATCTCCCGCGCCGCCGCCCGCCAATCAGTCCGTGTCGCATACGCCAAGGTTGCGGAGTACCAGCGGCGCGGATCGGTGCACTTCCACGCCGTCATGCGCTTCGACGGCCCCACCCTCGATACCCCGCCCCCGGCCTGGGCCACCCTGACACTCCTGACCCAAACCATCCGCACCGCCGCCCGCCGCGTACACCTGGCCGTACCGGGCCTAGACACCATCCTGCGCTTCGGGGCACAGCTCGACATCCGGCCCATCCTGCCCGGCCACGGTAGCGACGACCTCACCGAACGGGCCGTGGCCTCCTACATCGCCAAGTACGTCACCAAACCCGATGTCGCCGGCATCACCGTGGACCGGCCCATCCGCGACGCCATCACCATCTCCGTGCTCCCCGTCACCGACCACGCCCGCACCCTCATCCGCACCTGCTGGAACCTGAGCCGCCGACCGGAGTACAAGGCGCTGAACCTGCGGCGGTCGGCTCACCAACTCGGCTACCGGGGCCACATCGCTAGCAAAAGCCGTGCCTACTCCACCACGTATACCGCTCTGCGCGCCGCCCGCGAGCAACACCGCCGCGACCACAACGACCAGGAGGACACCCACACCGACGACCACACCGACGCCATCACCGACAAGCACTGGACATACGCCGGAACCGGCCACAGCGCCGGACAAGCCATGTTCGCCGACGCCATCGCAGACGACCTCCAAGCCGCCCGCGAAGCCGCCCAAAATGCGCGCACGGGCGGTGAGCACCATGGGCCGTAACAAGGCGTCCGTCCGCACGAGTCGCCGCTCTCGCGCTCTCCTTGGCGACCAGACGGCCGGACACCGCCGCCGTGCCGAGCACGTGCGCAGACTGCTCGACGGATGGCCGCCATTGACAGAGGAACAACGTTCGGCGCTGGCCCTGCTCATTCGAAGGTCGGACCGCCCGGCAGCATGATGGTCATTGGCCTGCTCATGCTGCCGGTGCGGCTCAACCGGCTTGACGCCCGGAGTCCTTCGGCGTGATCCGCACCGTCTCGGGGTCAAACCCCTTGCGGCCCCGGACGGCGGGAAGAACGGTTACCTCCATGAGCGTGTCGATGATCTGGCGGCGCTGGTCGTTGGTCACCTCGTCGGAGCACCACCATTCCCGCACGTCCGGGGCGGCAACAGCCGGGCCGAGCACGTCCACCCGGCCCGCGTCGGCCATCTTTGCCTCAATCTCGGCAATGTCGGCCTCGGCGGCCTCGGTGCCGGCGAGCATCGTTGACCTCGGGATGCGCTTCTTGGCGTAGTCAATGCCGAGCTGCTTGAGCAAGACGCGTGTCGCCTCCAACTCCTCACGGAGCGCGTCCACGTCCGGGCGGTCGTGGTCAACGAGCAGGTCCGCCCCGTCCCGCTCGATGATGGCGATCACGACATCACTGACAAGCTCGTCCACCGGCTCCACAGCTCGGCTGACATGCTTGCCCGTGCGACAGGTGTAGTTCTTGGCCCCGGTCTTCGACTGGCCGCTCATGTTGACCGTCTCGCCACAGACGCCACAGCGGGCAAGCCCGGTGATCATCCCTCTGGCGGACTTGCCGGTCCTCTTACGCGCTGGATTCTCCAAGATCGCCTTGACCGCCCGCCACGTCGCCTCATCCACCAGGCTCGGCCACGCCGCCTTGGTGACCACCTCGCCACGATGTGAGCGAAGACCGGCGTTGCGCGGGCTGGTAAGCCACTTGCGTAGCGTCTCGGTCCGCCACAGGTTCCCCTGACCGGTACGCAGACCCGCGTCATTCAACGCTCGGACCTGCGACGCGAGGTTGCTCTTGGCGAGGATCGCACGGTAGACGGCCTTCGCAGCCTTGGCCTCCTTGTCGCGCAGCGTCACGCGGTCGGGCTCGTAGCCGAACGGTCGGGGGCCGGGGGCCGGGCGTCCCTTCTCGGCGTGCTGCCGGTTCGCCCGCTTCTGGCGCTCCGACTTCAACTCGGTCTCGTATCGGGCGTCACTCGCGGCGTTGTCGAAGAACTTGCGCCCCTGCGGAGTCGAGAGGTCGAAGGTCATCCCGCGAGCGTAGGAGACGATCACGGGCTCAGGTGCGGCAAGACACGTCTCGTAGAACCGATACTCATCCGTCTTCGTCTTCAACAGCCGCTCGCTCGACCACGCGACGACCACGTTGACTTCACCGGCGGCGATGAGCTTCAACAGGCTCTCGAAGCCGGGCCGGCGGCGAAGTGCGGTCTTGTCGTTGTCAACGAGGCGATGCGCTACCCGCCACCTGTTGTACTCCGCGTGGGCATCGCAGTCCTCACCCTGCCGAGCGATGCCCTCACCCTCGCGACTGGTGCCCTTGTGCGGGTCGTCAGAGAGGCGAAGACAGATCGCGGCCCGCCGGTCCCGGCTGCTCAACAACGTCATACGTCAATACTAGCAAGATCATACCCACCCGATGCGGTGGATCTTCCTCGACGACCCCGGCGAGGGCGGGCTGACCGCCGTGCACTCGTACTTCGACCGCTCCCCCTACGTGGAGCAGGACGAGGCCGGCGACGCCACCTACGTCGAGCAGCACCGCACGCTCGGCGACCGGATCCGCGAGCTCGTGGGCGCCGGGTTCCGCCTGCTCGACCTGGTGGAACCGGAGTGGCCCGAGGGGCACGAGGGGATCTGGGGACAGTGGAGCCCGCTGCGCGGCCGCCTCTTCCCCGGCACCGCCATCTTCGTCGCCGAGAAACCCGCCTGAGCGACGGACAGCCGGTGCGACGTCCGCCACGGCCGGCGGGATTACGCTGGGCCGGTGAGCGCCGAGCCGATCGCGACACCACCTGGCCCATGGTGTCCGGACCCGATGCGGCAGCAGCGTGCCGACTACACGCTGGAGGACCTGCTCAACCTGCCGGACGACGCCCCCCGCGTCGAACTCGTCGACGGAGTCATCCAGGTGACGCCCTCCCCCACCCTGGGCCACCAGGACATCTCTCTGTTGCTCGCGCACTGGCTGCTGCAGCACACGCCCGGGCACCTGCGGGTCGCCCAGGCGGTCGGCGTCGCGCTGAACACGAACACCAGCCGCCAGCCGGACGTGTTGCTGCGAAAGGCCGAGGTGCCGTCCGGCCGGTCCCTGCTGCGGCCGGAGGACGTGGTACTCGCGGTGGAGATCGTCTCGCCCGGCACCGGCCGCACCGACCGGTTCGCCAGGCCCGGCGAGTACGCCGCCGCCGGCATCCCCTTCTACTGGCGGATCGAACAGGACCCCGTCCACCTCTACGCCTACCGGCGGGGCGATCGGCTCGGGCCGGGCGGTGAGCGACAGTACGAACTGATCGCCGACAGCGCGGAGCTGATCGAGCTGGTCGAGCCATTCGAGATCAAGCTGCCGATCGCCGACATCACGCCGTAGCCCGCGGGTCGTCGTTTCGGGGCACCGACGCCGGGTACCCGCGTCGCATGGCCGAGCAGAGCGAGTTCCGCAGAGGCGACCACGTCTCCTGGGCCAGCCACAGCGGCCGGGCGTACGGCGTGGTCAAGGAGAAGATCACCGAACGGACGCACGTACGCGGGCACGCCGTGAACGCGTCGCCGGACGAGCCGCAGTACCGGATCCGCAACGACGACTCGGGCCGGGACGTCGCACACCGACCGGAGGTGCTGCGCCATGAGCAGGGGTGACGAGGGCCGGGACACCTACCGGGAGTTCACCGAGGCGGTGAACATGAAGCCGGCCGAGCTGTCGACGTGGCTGGAGACCGACGAGTCGAAGCAGGTCGGCTGGCACAAGGGTGGGCGCTCCGGCGGCGGCGAGTCGGTCGGGCACGAGTCGGGCCGCAAGATCATCGAGCTGCTGCGGCGCAAGCGTGCCGAGCTTTCCGAGGGCGACTACCGGCACATGCGCAAGGTCGTCGGCTACGTCCGCCGGCACATGGCGCAGCGCCCCTCCGGCGACGTCCGCGACACGAAGTGGCGCTGGTCCCTGATGAACTGGGGCCACGACCCCCTGAAGCGCTGAGCCCGTCCGCTTGACCCTGCCACTGACGGCAGGGTCCAACGATCCGCACCATGAGTCGAGCGCAACGCAGGATCGTCGTCGTCACCGGTGCGGGCACCGGGATCGGACGGGCCACCGCCCGTGGCTTCAGCGCCCAGGGGGCACACGTCGTCGCGGTGGGCCGACGGGCCGCGCCCCTGGCGGAGACCGCCGCCGGTCACCCCGGCATCGAACCGCTGGTCGCCGACGTCACCGCTCCCGGCGCCGCGGAGCTGATCGTCGGCACCGCCACGCAGCGGCACGGCCGCCTCGACGTGCTGGTCAACAACGCGGGCGTGGCCGGCGGCGGTCCACTCGGTTCGCTCGCCCCCGAGACCGTCGAGCGCCACCTGGCGACGAACCTGGTCGCGCCGCTCCTGCTCACCCAGGCGGCGGTGCCGGCGCTGACCGACAGCCGGGGCGTCGTCGTCAACGTCACCACGTCGGTCGGATCGCGGGCCTGGCCGGGCAGCTCGCTGTACGCCGCGGGGAAGTCCGCCCTGGACTCGCTGACCCGCAGCTGGGCGGTGGAGCTCGCGCCGTCCGGGATCAGGGTGGTGGCGGTGGCACCCGGTGCCGTCGACACCCCGATCGGCGCGCACCAGGGGCTGACGCCGCAGCAGCGGGCCGACGTGTGCCGGTGGCAGGTGGCGCGGACGCCGCTGGGGCGCATCGGGCGTCCCGAGGAGGTCGCGTGGGCGATCCTGCGCCTCGCCGACCGGGCGGCCGGCTTCGTCACCGGCGTCGTGCTGCCGGTCGACGGTGGCGCCGTGATCGCGTGACGGTGTCGCCCGTCGCACTGGTAGAACGGTGCCCGGAGGTACGGACCATGCTGATCGGCGAGCTGGCGGAGGCCACCGGCGCCACCCCACGCGCGCTGCGGCACTACGAGCGGCACGGGCTGCTCGACTCCCGGCGGGCCCACAACGGCTACCGGATCTACGACGAGCGGTCGGTGGGCCGCGTGCGCAACATCCGTCACCTGCTGGCCGCCGGCCTGACGCTGGACGACGTGCGGACGTTCCTGCCCTGCCTGGACGGGGACGTGGCCGCCGCCCCGCCCGCGCCGGCCGGCGTCCGGGTCGCCCTGGACCGCCTCGCGGTGCTCGACGCCCGCATCGCGGCACAGACGGCGGTACGCAACCGGCTGGCGGCGGCCCTGCGCGCGGCGGGCACGGCAGTCCCAGACGCCTGACGACGACGCGGGACGGCGCCGGTCAGTGGTCGGCGCTGTTCCAGTCCCGGCCCTCGCCGACGGAGACCTCCAGCGGCACCGACAGCGGGTGCGCCCCGCCCATCTCCCGCCGCACCAGCGCCTCCAGGGTCTCCCGTTCGCCCGGGGCGACCTCGAAGACCAGCTCGTCGTGCACCTGGAGCAGCATCCGCGAGCGCAGGCCCGCCTCGCGCAGCGCCGTGTCGACGTGCAGCATGGCGACCTTGATGATGTCGGCCGCCGAGCCCTGGATGGGGGCGTTGAGCGCCATCCGCTCCGCCATCTCCCGGCGCTGCCGGTTGTCGCTGACCAGGTCGGGCAGGTAGCGGCGGCGGCCCAGGATGGTGGAGGTGTAGCCGTCGTGCCGGGCGCGGGCGACGACTTCCTGGAGGTAGTCGCGCACGCCCCCGAAACCGGCGAAGTAGTTCTCCATCAGCCCGCGCGCCTCCTCGGCGGTGATCCCGAGCTGCTGGGAGAGGCCGAACGCGCTCAGCCCGTACGCCAGGCCGTAGTTCATCGCCTTGATCTTGCGCCGCTGGTCGGCGGTGACCTCGTCGACCGGCACCTCGAAGACCGACGAGGCGGTGGCGGCGTGGAAGTCGGCACCGGAGTTGAACGCGTCGATGAGCGCGTCGTCCGACGACAGGTGCGCCATGATCCGCATCTCGATCTGGCTGTAGTCGGCGGTGAGCAGGCACTCGTAGCCCTCCCCCACCACGAAGGCGCGCCGGATCCGGCGCCCCTCCTCGGTGCGGATCGGGATGTTCTGCAGGTTGGGCTCGGTGGAGGAGAGCCGCCCCGTGGCCGCCACCGTCTGGTTGAACGTGGTGTGGATGCGACCGTCGTCGGAGACCGACTTGAGCAGCCCGTCGACGGTCGTCTTGAGCTTCGCCACGTCCCGGTGGCGCAGCAGGTGGGCCAGCACCGGGTGCGGGTTCTGCGCGTGCAGCCACTGGAGGGCGTCGGCGTCGGTGGTGTAGCCGGTCTTGATCTTCTTGGTCTTGGGCAGGCCCAGCTCGCCGAAGAGGATCTCCTGCAACTGCTTCGGCGAGCCGAGGTTGAACTCCCGGCCGACCGACTCGTAGGCCCCCTGGGCGGCGGCCTTCACCTCGGCGGCGAAGTGCGCCTCCAGCTCGGAGAGGTAGTGCGTGTCGGCGGCGATGCCGGTGCGTTCCATGCCGGCGAGCACCCGCATCAGCGGCAGCTCCACCCCGGCCATCAGCCGCGCCGACTGCTCGCCGTCGCGGGACAGCTCGGCGTCGATCGCGTCGGCCAGGTCGAGGGTGGCGCGGGCCTGGAGCATGAGGTTCTGCTCCGCCTCGCCGTCGTTGCCGAGCCCCTTCAGGGTGAGCTGGCCGGCCTCCGGGGCGTCCACCCGCAGCTCGCGGTGCAGGTAGCGCAGGGCCAGGTCGGTCAGGTCGTAGGAGCGCTGGTCGGGGCGGGCCAGGTAGGCGGCGATCTGGGTGTCGCGCAGGATGCCCTCCAGGCGCCAGCCGTGCGCGGCGAACGCCAGCACCGCCGGCTTGCTGTCGTGCAGCACCTTGGGTCGCCCGGCGTCGGCCAGCCAGGCCGCCAGGGCCGCCTCGTCGGTCGGCTCCAGGGTGGCGGGATCGCACCAGGCCGCCGCGCCGCCGGCGGTGGCCAGCGCCAACCCGGTCACTGAGGCGGTGTGCCGGCGGTTGGGGCCCGTGTCCAGCTTCGCCGCCACGCCCACCGGGGTGTCGGCCGGCGCGTGCGTCTCCAGCCACCCGGCGAGCGCCCCGGGCTCGGTGAGCACCTCGCCGGTCAGGTCGAACCCGGACTCGGCCTCCGGCTCCACCGCCTCCAGGTACTGGTAGAGCCGGTCGCGCAGGATGCGGAACTCGAGGGTGTCGAAGACCTGGTGGACGGCCTCGCGGTCCCACCCCTCCCACCGCGCGTCCTCGGGTCGCAGCGGCAGCTCCAGGTCGGAGACGAGGCAGTTGATCTCGTAGTTGCGGATCACGTCGGCGAGCCGCTCGCGCAGGCTGTCGCCGGCCTTGCCCTTGATCTCGTCGGCCCGCGCGACGACCCCGTCGACCCCGCCGTACGTGTTGATCCACTTCGCGGCGGTCTTCGGCCCGACGCCGGGCACGCCGGGCAGGTTGTCGCTGGTCTCGCCGACCAGGGCCGCCAGGTCGCGGTAGCGCTGCGGGGGGACGCCGTACTTCGCCTCGATCGCCGCCGGGTCCATCCGGGCCAGGTCCGAGACGCCCTTGCGCGGGTAGAGGACCGTGATCTGGTCGCCGACGAGCTGGAACGCGTCGCGGTCGCCGCTGCTGATCAGGACCGACATGCCCTGGTCGCGGGCCTGGCAGGCGAGGGTGGCGATGATGTCGTCGGCCTCGAAGCCCTCCTTCTCCACCACCGGGATGCGCAGCGCCGCGAGGACCTCCTTGACCAGGCTCACCTGGCCCTTGAAGTCGGTCGGGGTCTCGCTGCGGCCGGCCTTGTACTCCGCGTACTTCTCGGTGCGGAAGGAGCGGCGGGAAACGTCGAAGGCGACCACGATGTGCGTGGGCTGCTCGTCGCGCAGCACGTTGATCAGCATGGACGTGAAGCCGTAGACCGCGTTGGTCGGCTGCCCCGTCGTGGTGGAGAAGTTCTCCACCGGCAGGGCGAAGAACGCCCGGTATGCCATGGAATGTCCGTCGACGAGAAGCAGGCGCGGCATCGTAGCTGTCACGGCAGCGACTCTAGCCGCCCGCTCCGACACTCCGGGACACCGGCACGGACGCCGGCGCGGCCCGGGGTGGACCGCGCCGGCGTACCGCTCAGAGCACCTTGGCCAGGAACGCCTTCGTCCGGTCGTGCCGGGGGTTGGCGATCACCTCGCGGGGCACGCCGGACTCGACCACGACGCCGCCGTCCATGAAGACCAGCGAGTCGCCGACCTCGCGGGCGAAGCCGATCTCGTGGGTGACCACGATCATCGTCATGCCGTCGCGCGCCAGGTCCTTCATCACGTCGAGCACCTCGCCGACCAGTTCCGGGTCGAGCGCGCTGGTGGGCTCGTCGAAGAGCATCAGCTTCGGCTGCATCGCCAACGCCCGGGCGATCGCCACCCGCTGCTGCTGCCCGCCGGAGAGCTGACCCGGGTAGTTGCCGAGCTTGTCGCCCAGCCCCACCCGCTCCAGCAGCGCGGCGGCCCGGTCCCTGGCGGTGGCCTTCTTCTCCCCGCCCACCAGCACCGGCGCCTCGGCGACGTTCTCCAGGGCGGTCATGTGCGGGAAGAGGTTGAACCGCTGGAACACCATGCCGATCACCCGGCGCTGGGCGGCGACGTCGGACTCCCGCATCTCGTGCAGCTTGCCGCCGCGCTCGCGGTAGCCGATCAGGTCGCCGTCCACCCAGATCCGACCGGCGTTGATCTTCTCCAGGTGGTTGATGCAGCGCAGGAACGTCGACTTGCCGGAGCCGGAGGGACCCAGCAGGCAGCACACCTCGCCGCTGCGGACCTCCAGGTCGATGCCCTTGAGCACCTCGATCGACCCGAACGACTTGTGCACCTGCTCGGCCCGGACCATCGGCGTGGACTCCACCGCCGCCCCGCCGGCCGCTGCCGGCACCGTCAGCTCGGTCATGCGCCGTCCGCCTTCCCGGTCGTGCCGCCGTTCTCCGCCGCGATCGCCCGCAGCCTGGTCTTCGCCCGTCCGCTGCGCCCGACGCCCTTGGAGAAGTGCCGCTCCAGGTAGTACTGCCCGACCAGCAGCACGCTGGTCAGCAGCAGGTACCAGATGGTCGCCGCGACCAGCATCGGGAAGACCTGGAAGGTCCGGCTACCGACGGCCCGGAGTTGGAAGAACAGCTCGGTGGAGACCGGCACGAAGGCCACCAGCGAGGTGTCCTTGAGCATGGCGATGGTCTCGTTGCCGGTCGGCGGGACGATCACCCGCATGGCCTGCGGCAGCACGATCCGACGCAGGATCTGCCCCCGGCGCAGGCCGAGCGCCTGCGCGGCCTCGGTCTGCCCCTCGTCGACCGACTGGATGCCGGCCCGGACGATCTCCGCCATGTAGGCGGCCTCGGACAGGCCCAGCGCCAGCATGCCGGCGACGAAGCCGGTCAGGATCTCCACTGCGGAGAAGCCGAACAGCCGCGCCTCGAAGTCGTCGACCCCGAACAGGGCGCCGATCTGCCGGTCGAACGGCAGCCCGAACTCGACGCGCGCCCAGAGGATGCCCAGGTTGCCGAAGAGGATCGCCAGCACCAGCCGGGGCACCGCCCGGAAGAACCAGGTGTACGCGAAGGCGACGCCGCGCAGGATCGGGTTCTCCGACAGCCGCATGATGGCGATGACGACGCCCAGCCCGACACCGATCAGCATGGAGGTCACCAGCAGCGCGATCGTGCCGCGCAGCCCCTCGACGATCGGCGGGCGGAACATCTCGTCGATCATGAACGACCAGTTGAACGCCTTGTTCGTCACCAAGAGGTGCACGAACATGGCCACCAGCACCCCGATCACGCCGACGGCGACCCACCGCCCGGGATGCCGTACGGGCACGGCCCGGATGGGTTCCGGCCGTGCCCGTTCGGGTGTGTCCGTCTCGACAGACATGGTCAGCTGGTCGGGTTCAGCGCCGGGGTCGTGATGGCGCCGCCCTCGACGCCCCACTTCTTCAGCGCGCCCTCGTACGTGCCGTCGGCGATGACCGCGGTGACGGCCTCCTTGAGCACCTCGGCGAACGCGGCCTGGTCCTTCTTCACCGCGTAGCCGTACGGGGCCGACTCGTAGATGTCGCCGAGCAGCTCCAGCTGGCCGCTGCTCTGCTTCACCGCGTACGCGCCGACCGGGGAGTCGGCCAGCATGGCGTCGTTCTTGCCGCTGACCACGGCGGCCGTGGCGTCGCTCTGCGCCTGGTACTGGTCGATGGTGATGGCCGGCTTGCCGGCGTCGGTGCACTTCTTCGACCGGGCGGTGATGTCGTCGAGCTGCACGGTGCCGACCTGCACGGCGATCTTCTTGCCGCAGGCGTTCTCGGTGTCGACCTTGGCCGGGTTGCCGGCCTTGGTCGCCCACTGGGTGCCGGCGGAGAAGTAGCTGACCATGTTGACGGTCTTCATCCGCTCGGCGTTGATGGTGAACGAGGAGACGCCGACCTCGTACTTGCCCGAGTCGACGCCGGGCAGGATCGCGTCGAACGGCGCCGACTCGTACTCGGCCTTCAGGCCGAGCTTCTGCGCGACCGCGTTGAACAGCTCGATGTCGAAGCCGACCACCGTCTTGCCGTCGGCGTCGAGGAACTCCGCCGGGGCGTACGTCGAGTCGGTGCCGACCTTGATCACGCCGTCGGCCTTGATGGCGTCGGGCACCTTCGCGGCAAGCGCCGAGTCGGCGGCGGCGGTGACGCTGGGGCCGGCGCCGGGCTGCTCGGTGCTCTCCTTCTCGCCGCAGCCGGCCAGCGAGAGGGCGAGCAGGGCGGCGCCGGTGACGCCGAGGGCGGCCCGGCGGCCACCACTGATGCGGAACATGGGGTACTCCTTGCGATGAGGGGTGACGGCCGGTCAGGCCACGCCGAGGTAGGCCTCTTTGACCGCCGGGTCGTGCAGCAGCTCGGCACCGGTGCCGCTCTTGACGATCACGCCGGTCTCCAGCACGTACGCCCGGTGGGCCCGGGCCAGCGCCTGCTGGGCGTTCTGCTCGACCAGCAGGACGGTGGTGCCCTGCTGGTTGATCTCGACGATGATGTCGAAGATCTGCTGGATCAGCATCGGCGCCAGACCCATCGAGGGCTCGTCGAGCAGCAGCAGCTTCGGCCGGCTCATCAGCGCCCGCCCGACGGCCAGCATCTGCTGCTCGCCGCCGGAGAGGGTGCCGCCCTGCTGCTTGCGCCGCTCGGCCAGGCGCGGGAAGAGGCCCAGCACCCGGTCGAGGTCCTGGGCGATGCCGGCCCGGTCACGCCGGGTGTACGCGCCCATGTCGAGGTTCTCCAGCACCGTCATGCCCGGGAAGATCCCGCGGCCCTCGGGTGCCTGGCACAGCCCCCGCCGGACCCGCAGGTCCGCCCGGAGCTTGGTGATGTCCTCACCGTCGAACCGGATGCTGCCGCTGGCGACCGGCCGGATCCCGGAGATCGCCCGCATCGTGGTCGACTTGCCGGCGCCGTTGGCGCCGATCAGGGCGACGATCTCGCCCTCGTCCACCGTCAGGCTGATGCCGTGCAGCGCCTGGATCCGCCCGTAGAGCAGGCTCACATCGTCGATCTCAAGCAGCATCGTCCGGCACCCCCAGGTACGCCGCGATCACCTTCGGGTTCTCCCGCACCTCGGCGGGCAGCCCCTCGGCGATCTTCTTTCCGAACTCCAGCACCACGATCCGGTCGGTGACGCCCATGACCAGGCGCATGTCGTGCTCGATGAGCAGCACGGTCACGCCGGTGTCCCGGATCTGCCGGATGAGCTGGAGCAGTTCCTCCTTCTCCGCCGGGTTGAAGCCGGCGGCCGGCTCGTCCAGGCAGAGCAGCACCGGGTCGGTGGCCAGCGCGCGGGCGATCTCGAGGCGCCGCTGCTCGCCGTAGGAGAGGTTGCGGGCGAACTCGTGCATCCGCTTGCGGACGCCGACGAACTCCAGCAGGCGCTCGGCCTTCTCCCGGCTCTCGCGCTCCTCCTTCCAGTAACGCGGCAGGCGGAACAGCGCGGAGATGACGCTCGTCTTGTTGTGCGCGTCCGCGCCCACCAGGACGTTCTCCAGCGCCGTCATCTCCGGGAAGAGGCGGATGTTCTGGAACGTCCGCGCCATGCCCATCTGGGTGATCTGGTGCCGCTTCTTGCCGCTGACCTTCTGGCCACGGAACCGGATCTGCCCCTCGGTGGGCTGGTAGATGCCGGTCATGGCGTTGAAGCAGGTGGTCTTGCCGGCGCCGTTCGGGCCGATCAGGCCGAGGATCTCGCCCTTGTAGAGGGTGAAGTCCACCTCGTTCAGGGCGACCACGCCGCCGAAGCGCAGCGTGACCTTGTCGACCTCCAGCAGCGGCTCCCGGGTGGGCACCGCCTCCACGGCCGGCGCGCCGGCCTGCGCCGGAACGACCGGCGTCTGCTCGGTGTCACTCACCGACGGTCACCTCCTTGCGACGATCCTTGAACTCCGCCGCACGTCGTCGGTTGGGGATCAGGCCCTCCGGCCGGAAGATCATCATGACCACCAGCACCAGGCCGAAGAACAGGAACCGGTACTCGTACAGCTCGACGCCCAGCAGCTCGATGCCACGGAACCGCTCGATCATGTACGCCACCAGGCCACCGCCGACGATCGCGCCGACGATGTTGCCCGAGCCGCCGAAGATGACCGCGGCCAGGATGATGATCGAGTTCAGCAGCTCGAAGTTCTGCGAGTTGACGAAGTTCTGCTTGCCCGCGAAGAGCGCACCGGCGAGGCCCGCGATCGCGGCACCCGCGGCGAACGCCCACAGCTTGAACTTGAACGTCGGCACGCCCATGAGCTGCGCCGCGTCCTCGTCCTCCCGGATGGAGATCCAGGCGCGCCCGACCCGGCTGTGGGTCAGGTTCCGCACCCCGATGACCACCAGGATGATCACCGTGAGGACCAGCCAGTAGTACGGGCGGGCGTCGAGCACGCCGAAGACCGGCTTGCCGTCGGCGTACTGGCCCGGCGGGTGCGGGATCTGGTTGAAGCCCCGCTGGCCCTTGAGGAACTCCGAGCTGACCGCGCCGATGCGGATCATCTCGGCGAAGCCGAGCGTCACCAGCGCCAGGTAGTCGCCCCGCAGCCGCAGGGTCGGCGTACCGAGCATCACACCGGAGACCATCGTCAGGGCGATCGCCACCGGCACCGCCAGCAGCCACGGCCACAGCGTCTTGAGGTCGCTGCTCGGCGAGGTCAGCACCGCCACGGTGTACGCGCCGACGGCGAAGAAGCCGAAGTAGCCGAGGTCGAGCAGGCCGGCGAAGCCGACCACGATGTTCAGACCGACGGCCAGCAGCACGTAGATCGAGACGGTGAACATCACCTGCGTGAAGTTCGCACCGGGGGTCGGGATCGGCCCGAGGTACTGGTAGAACTCCTTGTTCGGCAGCGCGTAGAAGAACACGATCACCGCGGCCAGCAGCGCCCAACGCACCCAGCGCGGCGCGTGGTGCCACCGTTCGCCGACCGCCTCGCGGCCGGAGCGCACCTTCTCCAAGACGGTCGTCATGCCCGTGCCCTCCCCAGCGACTCACCCAGCAGACCGGTCGGCCGGAACATCAGCAGTACCACCAGCAGCGCGAAGGCGGCGAAGTCCTTCCACTCGCTGCCGAACAGACCGGAGGCGTAGTTCTCGATCAAGCCCAGCAGTAGGCCGCCGACGAGCGCGCCGCGCAGGTTGCCGATGCCGCCGAGCACCGCGGCGGTGAAGGCCTTCAGGCCGAGCAGGAAGCCGACGCTGTAGGTGAGGGTCTGGATCCGTACGTCGTAGAGCAGGCCGGCGACGCCGGCCATGCTGCCGCCGGCGATGAAGACGATCAGGATGATCCGGTCCTTGTTCACGCCCATCAGCGCGGCGGTGTTGGCGTCCTGGGCGACCGCCCGGATGCCGCGACCGACCCGGCTGCGGTTGATGAACAGGTCCAGCGCGATCATCATCACCAGCGCGGCGCCGAGGGTGAGCAGCTGCACCCCGTCGATCGGCACGCCGAAGATGTGGAACAGCGGATCCTGGCTGACCAGGATCGGGGCGCCCTCCGGGCGGCGGCGGGTCCAGATGCCGAACGCCTCGGAGATGGCGATGGACGCGCCGATCGCCGTGATCAGGAAGGCCAGCGGCGGCGCGTTGCGCTTACGCAGCGGCCGGTACGCCACCCGCTCGATCACGGTGGCCGTGCCGGCGGAGGCGATCGCCGCGACGATCATCGCCACCAGCAGGTAGAACATGATCGACCCGATGCCGCTGACCTGCGAGTTCTGGTCGAGCCCGAAACCGTTCCAGGTCCAGATCGCCGCGAACGCACCGGCGATGAAGACCTCGGAGTGGGCGAAGTTGATGAGTCTCAGCACGCCGTAGACCAGCGTGTAGCCGAGCGCGACCAGGGCGTAGATCGCACCCTGCGTCAGGCCGGTCGTCGTGTATGTCCCGAAGTTGGAGAACAGGTCGTCGAAGTTCAATGAAGGGACACTCCATCAGGGTCTGGAGAGAAAAGTGGGGCGCGGCCGGGAGCACAGCTCCCGGCCGCGCCCGCGATCACCACTCAATCGCCGTAGCAGCGACCGACGTCAGGACTTGGGGATCTCCTGGTCCGGAACGACCTTGCCGTCCTTGACCTTGAAGGCCCAGACCTTGACCTGCGCCGGGTCGAGCTCGCCGCCCTCGACGAACTTGTAGCTCGCCGCGACGCCCTCGCCGCTGTAGCCCTTCACGAACTCCAGCAGGCCCTCACGGGTGGTCTTGCCCGCCTTGATGCCGGCCAGCAGGATGTTCGCGGCGTCGTAGGCCGTGTCGCTGTAGGTGCCCGGCTCGGCCCCGTTGAGCGCCTTGTACTCCTGAACGAAGGTGCCGCGCGCCTCGGCCGCCGGCTGGCACGGGCAGGTGAGGATGGTGCCCTCGGCCGCCGCCGCACCCGCGGAGGTGATGTACGCGGCGTCGTTCACGCCGTCGCCGGCGATCATCGGAGCGGTGACCCCGGCAGCGGTGAGCTGCTTGCGGATCAGGCCGGCCTCCTGGTAGTAGCCGCCGTAGAAGACCGCCTTGACGTTGGCGGCCTTGACCTTGGTGACCACGGCCGAGAACTCGGTCTGCTTGCCCTCGCCCTGGACCTTGTCCGAGGCGACGACCGCCGGGCCGAGCAGCTTCTTGACCTCGTCGGCCAGACCGGCGCCGTACGCGGACTGGTCGTCGATGACGAAGACCTTGTCGGCCTTCAGCACGTTCTTGATGTAGTTGCCGGCCGCCGGGCCCTGGCTGAAGTCGTTGCCGACCGCGCGGAAGAAGGTCTTCCAGTTCTGCTCCGAGAGGCTCGGCCGGGTCGCGGAGGGGGTGATGGTGACCAGGCCGGCCTCGTTGAAGAGCGGGCCGGCGGCCTCCGACTCACCCGAGTAGGCCGGGCCGACGATGCCGAGAATCTTCTCGTCGTCGATGGCCTTCTGCGCCAGACCAGGCGCCTGGTCCGGGCTGCCCTGCGAGTCCAGGGGAACCAGCTCGACCTTGCAGTCGGCGTTCTCCTTGTTGTACTTGTCGACCGCCAGCTTGACGCCGTTGTTCTCGTTGATGCCGAGCGCCGCCGACGGGCCGGTCAGCGCGCCGAAGAACGCGATCTTGTTGCCGCAGGCGTCGCCACCGGACGCCGCGTCGTCGCTACTGGAGCATGCCGTGCCGCCGGCGACGAGCGCCAGCATGGCGACCCCACCGATAACGCGCGCGAGCTTCTGCCTCAAGGCCCGAACCCTCCTCCGTCCCATGGTCCGAACCACCCGCTGCCGATTGGCCCTTGCGGGGGCGGACGAACCAGACCGTCGTCGCCGGTCTGGGGCCGGACGCTATCCCACCTTTGAGCTGTGACGAAAGCCCCAGGGGAGCGGGTTGACCGAACCGTTACACGGCGTGGCGGGTTCGAAACGATCGCTGTAAGAACCGTCGACGGCGAAAGGCCTTCGCCTTCGTTTCGTCGGTAACGGGTCGGAGCTCGTCCACCCTTTACCGATCGATGGTCGGCAACCCGACTGACCAGGCACGGGACGCCTCCCCGTCGTCAGACACCAACACCAGTCGATCACCCTGCGACGCGACCGCCACGGCCGTGTTCCCACCATCCGGCACAGGGGCCGGCATGTCCATCAGTCGCCACGAATCCCCCGCATCGGCGGAAAGCCACAGTCCGTGACCACCGCCGTCCCCCGTCACCGCGACCAGCTCCCGCCCGGCCGGCACCAGGGCGTCGACCGTGGACACCCCCGGACCGGGCGCGCCGAACCCGCCGGCCCGCCGCCACTCGTCGCCCGCCAGCCGCCAGGTCGCGAACCCGTCGCGCACCGGGCCGACGGCCACCACCGCACCCTCGACCGGGGCCACCCGCTGCGCCTGGCCCCGCCCGTCCGGCACCGGCAGCGCCACCCGCCGCCAGGCGCGCCCGTCGGCCGAGCTCCAGGCCAGCGGCGTCAGCGCCGTCGCGCCGGGCGGCAGCACTGCGCCCACCACCCACCAGCCCGACGGCACGGCCACCGCGTCGTACGCGACCGTCCGGCCCCGCCCGTCACCGGCGAGTTCCGCGACGCCCTCCCGGATCGCGAAGCGCTCGCCGTCCGGCGACGTCCAGACCGCCGCCCCGTCGACCCGCGCCCCCGCGATCAGCCATCCGGCCGGACCCGCCGCGAGCCGCGCCACGCTCACCGCACGCGGGCCCGCGTACAGCTCGAAGGGCGCCGGCGCCTCCCGGAGCTGCCCGCCCGGCGACTGCGACCAGGTGCCCGTGCGCGGGTTGCCGTGCGCGCCGCCGTTCTTCGCCCCGAGCGCCGCCAGCCGGCCGTCGCGACACGCGGCCGCGTAGAGCACGTGCTGGCGGCCGTAGTGGCTCGACGGCGAGACCGGCAGCGCCGTCCACGACACGCCGTCGGTGCTGCGCCAGGCCGCCGGCCGGGTCTCCCCCGCCGCGTCGGCCAGCCCACCGACCACGTACCACGTGCCGGCGCAGGCCACGGCGTCGCGCAGCAGCGGCCGACCCGGGGCGTCCGGCGGCGCCGGCAGGGTCAGCGGCTGCCACCGCGGGCGCAGCGGCTCGTCGGCGGGCTCCGCCGGGGCCCGGTCGCAGCCGGCCGGCAGCACCGCGAGGACACCGAGCACCGCCACCAGCCGTCGGGTCCGCATGGATCAGATGTTATCGATCAACCGGCCCCGCGAGGAGCCCCCGGAGCGCTCCCCGGCGTGTCGCGTCGCCCCGGCGGCATCTCAGGACGCGGGCTGGGCGACCTCGCCGCCGGCGGTCTCGGCGAGGATCCGCTCGGCGACCTCCTTCATGGTCATCCGGTGGTCCATCGCCGTGCGCTGGATCCACTTGAACGCCTGTGGCTCGGTCATCCCGTACGTCGTCATCAGCGCGCCCTTGGCGCGCTCGACCGTCTTGCGGATCTCCAGCCGGTCGGTCAGCCCCGCGACCTCCGACTCCAGGGCGGCGATCTCCGAGTAGCGTGACAGCGCGATCTCCACCGCCGGCACCAGGTCGCTCTTCTGGAAGGGCTTCACGAGGTACGCCATCGCGCCGGCCGTCCGCGCCCGCTCCACCAGGTCACGCTGGCTGAACGCGGTCAAAATGATCACCGGGGCGATCCGGGCGCCCGCGATCCGCTCGGCGGCGGCCAGCCCGTCCATGATCGGCATCTTGATGTCGAGGATGACCAGATCCGGCTTGAGCTCCTCGGCGAGCCGGACGGCGGTCTCGCCGTCACCGGCCTCCCCGACGACCTCGTAGCCCTCCTCGACGAGCATCTCGGCCAGGTCCAGCCGGATCAGCGCCTCGTCCTCGGCGATCAGAACGCGCCTGCGCTCGACATCCGTCTGCGTCTCGGCCACGAGCCACTCCCACCATCGTTCCCGGCACGGCTACCACCCATGCTCCCGCACGAGCGTAGTCGGGTACAGTAAGCCGCACTCGCCGGGATGGTGGAACGGCATACACGGAAGTCTCAAACACTTCTGCCCGAAAGGGCTTGCGGGTTCGAATCCCGCTCCCGGCACACCTGTCATACACCTGTTCGATGATGCGTGGGTGCACCCACCCGAGATGCGGGCCCGAGCCCGCGCGCTCCGCGCTCGCGGCAGCAACATCCGGTCGGTCGCCCGGGACCTGTCCCTGCCCTACAGCACCGTATGGCACTGGTGCGTGGACCGACCCGAGCCGGTCATGGCCGGCACCGCCGCTCGCTGCTTCCGCTGCTTTCCCGATGTCGGCAATCCGACCGACCCGACGGCCTATCCCTACCTGCTGGGCCTCTATCTCGGGGACGGCCACCTGGTCACCACCGACCGGGTTCCCGTCCTGCGCGTCTACTGCGCCGACGCATGGCCTGATCTCATCGACGCCTGCGACGTCGCGATGAAGGCGGTGCTCGCCAACAAAGTCCAGCGGATCCAGAAGCAGGGCTGCGTGGCGGTCCAGAGCACCGGCAAGCACTGGCCGTGCCTGTTCCCGCAGCACGGTCCCGGCAAGAAGCACGATCGTCAGATCGCCCTCGCCGACTGGCAGCGGGAGATCCTCACGACGCGACCCGGCGACTTCCTGCGGGGCCTGTTCCACTCCGACGGGTGCCGCGTCAGCAACCGGGTGACGACGCGCGGCAGGAGCTACGTCTACCCGCGCTACATGTTCGTCAACGAGTCGGCCGACATCATGGGCCTCTGCCAGTGGGCGCTGGACCTGCTCGGCATCGCCTGGCGGATGAACCGCCGCAACTGCCTCTCGGTGGCCCGCCGCGAGGCCGTCGCCGCCCTCGACCGCCACGTCGGACCGAAGTCCTGAGCGTGTCGCCCGGTCAGCTCCCACGGGTGGAACGCCACGGGTGTCACCCGAGCCCGTTGGCACCCATGGTGTTCCACTCCCGCGCGCCACGACGCCCGCGGCGGGGCGACTCGCGGCAACGGAGGCGACCGACTCGCGCAAGCGAGGGCGGGGCGACGGCGTCGGTCCGGTCAGCCGAGTTCGGCGAGGGCCTGGGCCAGGTCGGCGCGCAGGTCCTCGGCGTCCTCCAGGCCGACGGAGACGCGCAGCAGGCCCCCGCACGGCTTGGCCTCCCCCTCTACGGGGCGGTGGGTCAGCGAGGCCGGGTGCTGGATGAGGGTGTCGACGCCGCCCAGCGAGACCGCGTGGGTGATCAGCCGGCAGGCGTTCGCCACGGCGGCCGCGGCGGGCGCGCCGCCGCGTACCTCGAAGGCGAGGAGGCTGCCCGGGCCGCTCATCTGCCGTCCGACGAGCCCGGCGGGGTCGTGCAGCGACGGGTGGTGCACCCGCGCGACGGCGGGGTGGGCGGCGAGCCAGGCGGCGAGCTTCTCGGCGCCGGCCTGCTGGGCACGCACCCGCACCGGCAGGGTCTGCAGTCCGCGGTGCAGCAGGTACGCGCCGAGGGGGTGCAGGATCGCGCCGGTGAGCGCGCGGACCTGGCGCAGCCGGGCGGCCCAGTCGGCGTCGCAGGCGACCACGCCGGCGAGGACGTCGCCGTGCCCGCCGATGCTCTTGGTGGCGCTGTGCAGCACGAGCGTGGCGCCGTGCCGGGTGGGTTGCTGGAGCACGGGGGTGGCGACGGTGTTGTCGACGAGCAGCGGCACGTCGCCGGCGGCGCGGGCGAGGGCGGCGATGTCGACCAGGTCGAGGGTGGGGTTGGCCGGGGTCTCGGCGATCACCAGGGCGGTGTCGGGGCGGACGGCGGCGGCGACCTCGCCCGCGCGGGCCCAGGTGACGGTGGTGCCGAGCAGGCCGGTGGCGAGCACGTGGTCGGTGCCGCCGTAGAGGGGGCGGACGGCGACGAGGTGCCGCCTGCCGTCCCGGGTGGCGGCGAGCAGGGTGGCGGTGAGGGCGGCCATTCCGCTGGCGAAGGCGACGGCGTCGGTGGTGTCTTCGAGGTCGGCGAGGGCGGTCTCGAAGCGGGCCACGGTGGGGTTCCACAGGCGCTGGTAGACGGCGCTGCCGCCGGCGGGGAGGGTGCCTCCGGTGGCGAGGGCCTCGTACGCGTCGCCGCCGGCGTCGACGGACGGCAGCGGGTTGGTGGTGGAGAAGTCGATGGGCGGCACGTGGACGCCGAGGGCGGCGAGGTCGTCGCGGCCGGCGTGCACGGCTCTGGTGTCCACGGTCGTCATGCTGGAAGGATCGAACATAGCGCCAACGGGCGGCAATAGTTCCGAACATGATTCGGCAATTGCCCTTGGAAGCGCGGGCTGGTTCGGTGGAAGATGCCTCCATGCCCCTTGCTACGAATGATGTGCGGCGGTTCGCCGACCTGGACGACACCGACCGCGCGATCCTGTCGGAGCTGGCCGTCGACGGCCGCCTGCCGAACAACGCCCTCGCCGAGCGGGTCGGGGTGGCCCCCTCGACGTGCCTGACCCGCACCCGCGCCCTGCGGGAGCGCGGGGCGATCCGCGGGTTCCACGCGGAGGTCGATCCGGCGGCGGTGGGGCTGCCGTTGCAGGCGCTGGTGTCGGTGCGGCTGACCGCGCACGAGCGGGCGGCGGTGGACGCGTTCCGGGCCCGGTCGGTGCGGCTGCCGGGGGTGGTCGCGGTGTTCCACGTGGCGGGCGCGGAGGACTACGTGCTGCACGTGCGGGCGGCCTCGGCGGACGCCCTGCGGGACTTCGTGCTGGACCACCTGGCCGTGGACCCGGCGGTGCAGCACACCCAGACGAGCCTGATCTTCGAGCAGGCCCGCGGCATGGGCTGAGCGCGCCCGCGCAGGGGACGGGCGGAGGCGCGCGGCATGGGCTGAGCGCGCCACGGGCCCGCGACAGGCGCGTGAGCCGGATCGCCCCGGGGAACAAACCCGAGGTGGGACGGGTTGGCCACCCTTGTGATCAACGTACCGCTGTCTGTTCTCGATCTTGCCCCGGTCGCGGCCGGCGCCACCGCCGGCGCGGCGCTGCGGCACACCACCGAGCTGGCCCGGCGCACGGAGGAACTCGGGTACCGCCGGTTCTGGGTGGCCGAGCACCACAACATGCCGGCGATCGCGAGTTCCGCGCCGGCGGTGCTGCTCGCGCACCTGGCGGCGCACACGTCGACGATCCGGGTGGGCTCGGGCGGGGTGATGCTGCCCAACCACGCGCCGCTGGTGGTGGCCGAGCAGTTCGGCACCCTCGAAGCGCTGCACCCGGGCCGCATCGACCTGGGCATCGGCCGCGCCCCCGGCACCGACCAGGTGACCGCGCTGGCGCTGCGCCGGACGATGGAAGGGCTGTCGGCGGAGGGCTTCCCCCGGGAGCTGGCGGACCTGATGAACTACTTCAGCGGGGAACGGCCGGGACCGATCACCGCCACCCCGGGCCTCGGCGAGCAGCCGGCCGTCTGGCTGCTCGGCTCCAGCGGGTTCAGCGCCCAGCTGGCCGGGCTGCTGGGCCTGCCGTTCTCCTTCGCGCACCACTTCAGCGCGCAGAACACGGTGCCCGCGCTGGCGCTGTACCGGCAGCACTTCCGGCCGTCGAAGTGGCTGGAGAAGCCGTGCGCGATGGTGGCCGTCAACGCGGTCTGCGCGGACACCGACGAGCGGGCGGAGTGGCTGGCGGGGCCGGCGGCGCTGTCGTTCCTGCGGCTGCGCTCGGGGCGGCCCGAGCCCCTGTCGACGCCCGACGAGGCGGCGGCGTACCCGTACACGGAGGCCGAGCGCGAGTTCGTGCGGCAGCGCCGCGACGGGCAGGCGACGGGCTCCCCGGAGACGGTACGGCGGCAGCTCGGCGAGCTGCTGGCGCGCACCGGTGCGGACGAGCTGATGCTGACCACGCTGGTGTACGACGTGGCCGACCGGGTGCGCTCGTACGAGCTGATCGCCGAGCACGTGGCCGGTGGCCTGCGCCGCGAGGGCTGAAACACGATCTTCACGTCGGCGTCACCGGGGCGACGCGTGGCCCGCCTAGTTTTGACCTCGGTGGTGGTACGGCATTCCTGGTCGGGACGGGTCGGGGATGCCGCGGTGTGGGGCACCGGGCCGGAGCTGTGCGGATTCCGCGGCTGCGGCCCGGTGCCTTTTCCGTCCCGCGACCGGCCGACCGTGCGCCCCGAGCGCACCACCGCCGGCCGGTCGCCGGTTCACCGCAGGTAGACGTTGGGCGTGGGCGGGGCGGCCATGCCGTCGCCGAGGAAGAAGCCCGGGTGCGGGGGCTGGTTGTAGGCGGTGTTCTGCCAGGCGACCGCCACCCGGTACTGCGGGTCGTGCATGAGCGTGTGGATCCGGGTGCCGGTGGGCGTGGGCGTGCTGTAGATCCGCAGGGCCCGGCTGTCGCTGGTGCGCCAGACGACCTCCTCGCGCCAGTCGCCGAACAGGTCGGCGGAGAGCGCCGGGGTGGACTTGGTGCCGTTGTTCGCCGCCACGCCGCTGCCGGTCAGCAGGCGGGTGTCGCCGCCGGTGCCGTACTTGTCGATGCGGGTGCCGTCGAGCAACTCCCGCACGGGGTCGCCGTCCCACCAGGCGAGGAAGTTCGCCGAGGACGGCCGCCGCCCGACGACGGTCCCGCTCGCGCTGTAGAGGTCGCCCATGTGGGTGCCGGCGCCCCAGACCTCGGCGCCGGGGCTGCCGGCGTGGATGTCGGCGGCGACGCCCCGGCCGGGGCCCTCGGCTCCCCCGTTGTTCGGCCGCTGCCAGACGACCTGGCCGGTGCGGGCGTCGTGCAGGTCGGCCGCCGGCTGGTTGCCGGACTCGTGGATCGTGAAGACCTCCAGGCCGGCGCGGCCGGGGACGAGGTCGCCGACGTGCAGGGCGTCGCCGTGGCCGAAGCCGGTGGCGTACATCAGGCGGCCGTCGTCGTTGATGGTGGCCGACCCGTACACGATCTCCTGGCGGCCGTCGGCGTCGACGTCGGCGACGGAGAGGTTGTGGTTGCCCTGGCCGTAGGCGGCGCCGTTGCCCGAGGCGTTGGAGTCGAAGGTCCACCGTTTACGCAGGGTGCCGTCGCGGAAGTCCCAGGCCGCCACGACCGCCCGGGTGTAGTAGCCGCGGGCCATCACCAGGGAGGGGCGCTGCCCGTCGAGGTAGGCGGTGGCGGCGAGGAAGCGGTCGACCCGGTTGCCGTAGTTGTCGCCCCAGGAGGAGACCGTGCCCCGCGGCGGGTCGTAGTTGACGGTGGAGAGGACCGCGCCGGTACGGCCGTCGAACATGGTCAGGTACTCGGGGCCGGCGAGGACGTACCCGCTGGAGTTGCGGTGGTCGGCGGTGGCGGAGCCGATCACCTGGCCGGTGCCGGAGCGGGTGCCGTCGGCGGTCTTCATGGCCACCTCGGCGCGGCCGTCGCCGTCGTAGTCGTACACCTGGAACTGGGTGTAGTGGGCCCCGGCGCGGATGTTGCGGCCCAGGTCGACGCGCCACAGCCGGGTGCCGGCGAGGGTGTACGCGTCGACGTACACGTTGCCGGTGTAGCCGGACTGGGAGTTGTCCTTGGCGTTGGACGGCTCCCACTTGACCACGAACTCGTAGTCGCCGTCGCCGTCGAGGTCACCCACGGAGGCGTCGCTGGCGGAGTACGTGTAGCTCTCGCCGCTGGGCGTGCTCGCGCCGGCCGGCACCTGCAACGGCACGTCGAGGTAGCCGGCGGGGAACCGGAGCGCCGCCGCGGAGGCGGCCTGTTCGGTGCCGCCGACGACGGCGCGCACGGTGTAGGTCGCGTCGGCCGCCGCGCCGTTGTCGAGGTAGTTGGTCGCCCCGGTGATCGGGCTGCCGTTGACCCTGGTGGCGCCGCGGTAGAGGTTGAAGGCCACCCCGGTCGTCTCGGTGCCGAGCAGCCGCCAGGAGACCAGGTTGCCGCTGCCGGAGCGGACGCTGACCAGTCCCCGGTCGAGGTCCTCCATCTGCACCGCCCCGGCCGGGGGCGGGGTGGTCGGCGGCGGCGTGGTGGGTGGCGGGGTCGTGGGCGGCGGGGTGCTCGGCGGCGGTGGGGTGGTCGGGCCGCCGGTGGGCACGGCGCCGGTGCAGACGGTGCCGTTGAGGGCGAAGCTGGTCGGCGCCGGGTTGCTGCCGTCCCAGGAGCCGGTGAAGCCGAACGCGGCACTGGCGCCGGTGGCGATCACCGCGTTGTAGTCGACGTTGCGGGCGGTCACCTGGGCGCCGGACTGCTCGACGACGGCGCTCCACGCCTGGGTGACCCGCTGGCCGGCGGTGTACGACCAGGTGAGGGTCCAGCCGTTCACCGGGTCGCCCAGGTTGGTGACGGTGACGTCGGCGCCGAAGCCGCCGGGCCACTGGTTGGTGATCCGGTGCTCGACGCGGCAGCCGGCGGCGGCGGCCGAGGCGGTGAGGGTCGGGAGCGTACCGGCGGCGAGTGCGGCCGCGGCGGCCGCGGCGAGCAGCGCGACGCGGCGGTGGGTGAGGGGCATGGGGAGTGTCCTCCGGGGAGGTTGGGCGCGCGACGACCGTCGCCGTCGGCCTGCCCGGGCCGGCGGGAGGAGACGCCGCGCTTGCGGCGGTGGTCCGATGCCGTCGGTGCGGCGTCGGTGTCGTCGCCGCCGCTCCGGTGTCGGCACCCCGGCGCCGTCGGTGCGGCGTCGGTGCTCCGGCGGGCGGCGTCGAGGGGTGGCTCCGCGCACCTGCGATGCTAGGGCAAGCGCTTTCAGCGGACAATCCGTCCCCCCGCCGCCCTGCTTCGGGTGTCCCCCGTGGCGGGGGGCACCAGCCACTTCCCTTGCCCCCGGCCCGGATTCTTGATCGACTCAGGGCGTGGCTGAGCACATGACCCCGGACGAGTTCCGACGCGCCGGGCACGCCGTGGTGGACTGGATCGCCGACTACTGGGCGACGCTGGAGCAGCGTCCGGTGACCTCGCAGGACCCGCCCGGGACGGTGGCCGCCCGGCTGCCCGCCGGCCCGCCGGAGCACGGCGAGCCGGTGGAGGCCGTCCTGGCCGACCTGGACACCCTGATCACGCCGGGGCTGACGCACTGGCAGCACCCGGGTTTCTTCGGCTACTTCCCGGCCAACACCTCGGGGCCCAGCGTGCTCGGCGACCTGGTCAGCGCCGGGCTGGGCGTGCAGGGGATGCTCTGGGCGACCGGGCCGGCGTGCACCGAGCTGGAGACGGTGCTGCTGGACTGGCTCGCCGACCTGCTGGACCTGCCGAAGCGGTTCCGCTCCGGCTCCGGGGGCGGCGGGGTGATCCAGGACTCGGCGTCCTCGGCGACGCTGGTGGCGACCCTGGTCGCGCTGCACCGCGCCGGCGGCGGCCGGTGGCGCGAGGTCGGCGTCGACCGTCGCTACCGCGCCTACGCCTCCACCCAGGGCCACTCGTCCATCGAGAAGGCCGCCCGGATCGCCGGGCTGGGCGCCGACGGCGTACGGCCGGTCGAGGTCGACCCCGAGACGCAGGCGATGTCCCCGGCGGCACTGCGCGCGGCGATCGAGGCGGACCTGGCGGCCGGAGTCGTGCCGGCGATCGTGGTGGCCACCGTCGGCACCACCTCCACGACCGCGATCGACCCGCTGCCGCAGATCGGCGCGATCTGCGCCGAGTACGGGGTCTTCCTGCACGTCGACGCCGCGTACGCGGGAGCGGCGGCGGTCTGCCCGGAGCTGCGGTTCGGGCACGCCGGCCTGGAGTACGCCGACTCGTACTGCTTCGACCCGCACAAGTGGCTGCTCACCGGCTTCGACTGCGACGCGTTCTGGGTGGCCGACACGGCGGAGCTGATCGAGGCGCTCAGCGTGCTGCCGGAATACCTGCGCAACGCCGCCACCGAGTCCGGCGCGGTGATCGACTACCGGGACTGGCAGGTGCCGCTGGGCCGCCGGTTCCGGGCGCTGAAGCTCTGGTTCGTGCTGCGCTGGTACGGCGCCGAGGGGCTGCGCGCGCACATCCGCTCCGGCGTGGCGCTCGCCGCCCGGTTCGCCGACCGGGTCCGCGCCGACGACCGGTTCGCGCTGGTGGGGGCGCACCCGTACTCGCTGGTGTGCTTCCGGCTGGCGGCGGACGACGAGGTCAACGCGGAGCTGCTGGCCCGGGTGAACGCCACGGGCCGGGTGCACCTGACGCACACCCGGGTGAACGGCCGCTACACGCTGCGCCTGGCCGTCGGCTCCCCGCAGAGCACCGAGGTCCACGTCGACGAGGCGTGGACCCTCCTCACCGAGGCCGCGACCGCCCTCCTCCCCCGCTGACCGCCCGGTGCGGGTGCTGTGGGTGCGGATGCGGGGCGGCGTCGGGGCGAGGGTCAGCGGTTGTTGAGCGAGGGGACCGCCGCCACGGTCGGGAGAGGGTCCCCGGCCGGGGACTCCGTCGAGGGGGCGTCGGCCGAGAACGGGCGCTCGGCCAACGGGAGCGTGGGGCCGGCCGCGAGGGCGGTGGCGGCGACGGCGCGCTGGCGGCGGGTGCGCAGCAGCGCCCGTACGGCCAGTGCCAGGGCGGCGGCCCAGGCGACGGCCAGCAGCGCGTAGACGGCCGGCCGGGCCGGGCCGCCGAGGTCGGCCGAGCGCATCAGCGTACGGGCGTTGGTCAGCACGATCACGCCGCCGATCGCCGCGCCGAGCAGTTGGGCGGGGACGATGCGCACCAGCCAGGCCGCGATCGGCGCGGCGATCAGACCGCCGATGAGCAGCGCGGCCACCATGGGCAGCAGGAAGCCCTCGGAGCCGAGGCCGATCAGGAAGCCGAGGCTGGCGGCGCCGGCGACCACGAACTCGGACGTGTCCACCGAGCCGATCACCTTGCGCGGCTCCATCCGCCCGCTGACCAGCAGGGCCGGCGTGGCGACCGGGCCCCACCCGCCTCCGCCGGTGGCGTCGACGAAGCCGGCCACCAGGCCGAGCGGGCCGAGGAAGCGGCTGCGCAGCCGGCCGCCGCGCCGATCGGTGCGCAGCGGCCGGGAGAAGCGCACCAGCAGGTACGCCCCGAGGGTGAACAGGATGCCGGCCATCCACGGGGCGGCCGACTCGGTGGAGATCGAGCTGAGGAAGGTCGCGCCGGCGAACGCACCCACGGCACCGGGCAGGGCGATCCGGCCGACCACCCGCCAGTCGACGTTGCCGAACCGCCAGTGCGACACCCCGGCGGCGAGCGTGGTGCCGATCTCGGCCAGGTGCACGGACGCCGACGCGGCGGCCGGTGCCACCCCGACGAGCAGCAGCAACGTGGAGGAGGTCAGCCCGTACGCCATGCCGAGCGCGCCGTCGACGAGTTGCGCGGCGAGCCCGACCAGCGCGAGGACCAGCAGCTTGCGCACGAGCGCCCCCTGACTTTTCGGCATCTCCTATCGACTTGGTCGACAATGCGGCACGGGGCGTGCCCCGGTCAAGCCTCCAACCGGTCAGTGAGACGACAGACGCGCCCGGCCGGGCGACGACGAGCGCGATCCGGAAGCGGCGCGGGTCAGGTCCAGGCGCGGGGGTCGGCGGCCAGCTCGACGACCCGGCCCGGCAGGGTGCCGCCGGCCACGTCGGCGACGGTGACCAGTTCCAGGATCTCGCGTTCGCTGGCCCGCAGGGCGATCCAGACCTCCTGGAGGGCCCGCGCCGCCCCGTGGTAGCCGAGTTCCTCGGGCCGCTGCCCGCGCACGTGCGCGAGCGGGCCGTCGATCACCCGGATCACCTCGGCCAGCGAGATCTCCCCGGCCGGTCGCGCCAGCCAGTAGCCGCCCTCCGGGCCGCGCTGGGCCTGGACGATGCCGCCCCGGCGCAGTTGCAGCAGGATGCTCTCCAGGAACTTCGGCGGGATCTCCTGGGCGCGGGCGATCTGGTCGGCGGTCACGGGCCGGCTTCGCCCGGGCCCGGCGTCGGCGGTCACCGAGGCGAGCTCGGCGACCGCGCGGAGGGCGTAGTCGACCCGGGCGGAGAGGCGCATGCGGCAAGGTTAGTCGCCTGACCGACCCGCGCGGACGATCACCCCTCGACCGATCGGCCAGCAGCGATGCGCCGGCAGCGTCGGAGACGCCCCTGGTGGCGAACCCGACGGAACCGGGCCGCGCCACGACGGCCAGCACCCGACGGAACCGGGCCGCGAGCACCCGACGGGACCGGGCCGCTTCACGACGGCCAGCAGCGGCCCGAGGTCGCACCCCGCCGTCGGACGGTCAGTCGCCGACGCGGCGCAGCAGTCCCTCCTGCACGGCGCTGGCGATGTGGTGCCCGTCGGTGGTGAACATGCGGCCGGTGGCGAGCCCCCGGGCGCCGGAGGCCGACGGGCTCCAACAGTCGTAGAGGAACCACTCGTCGGCGCGGAACGGCCGGTGGAACCAGAGCGCGTGGTCGAGGCTGGCCCCGACCACGCCGCCCGGGCCCCAGACCTCGCCGTGCACGGAGAGCACCGAGTCGAGCAGCGTCAGGTCGGAGGCGTACGTGAGCGCGCAGGCGTGCAGCAGCGGATCCTCGGGCAGCTTGCCGTCGATGCGCATCCAGACCCGCTGGTGGGGGTCGGCGGGGCGGTCGCCGGGGCGTACCCAGCCGGGCTCGCCGACGTAGCGGACGTCGATCGGGCGCGGGATCTGCGCCCAGATGCCGAGCCGCTCCGGGTAGCGGGCGAGCCGGTCGGCCATCGTCGGGACCTCGTCCGGCCCCGGCACGTCGGGCGGGGTGGGAGCCTGGTGGTCCAGGCCCTCCTCCGTCCGCTGGAAGGACGCCGACATGAAGAAGATCGGCTTGTCGTGCTGGAGCGCCACCGAGCGGCGCACCGAGAAGGAGCGGCCGTCGCGGACGTTCTCCACCTCGTAGACGATCGGCTCGGCCGGGTCGCCGGGCCGCACGAAGTAGCCGTGCAGGGAGTGCACGAAGCGGGCCGGGTCGACGGTGCGTCCGGCGGCGACCAGCGCCTGGCCGGCGACCTGGCCGCCGTACACCCGCTGGGGACCGACCGGGGGGCTCATCCCCCGGAAGGTCATCCCGCCGGTGTGCTCCAGGTCGAGCACCTCCAGGAGCTGGTCGACCGCGGCCTGCCCGACCGCGACGTCCGCGTCGCTCACTGCAAGGCCCGCGCCGACGCCGCGTCGACCAGCGATCCGAGCTGGTGTACGCGCAGCGTGTTGGTCGAGCCGGGGGTGCCGGGCGGGCTGCCGGCGACGATGACCACGTAGTCGCCGGGGTTGCCCCGGTCGAGCCCGAGCAGCGCCTGGTCGACCTGGCGGAACATGTCGTCGGTGTGCTCGACGAACGGCATCAGGAACGTCTCCACGCCCCAGCAGAGGGCGAGCTGGTTGCGCACCTCGGGCACCGGGGTGAAGGCCAGCAGCGGCAGGTCGCAGTGCAGCCGGGAGAGCCGCTTGACGGTGTCGCCGGTCTGCGAGAAGGCGACCATCGCCTTCGCGCCGATGGCCCGGGCGATCGAGGAGGCGGCGACGGTGAGCGCGCCACCGTGCGTACGGGGGTCGTGCTGGAGGCGCGGCACGCCGATCGAGCCGGCCTCGGTGGTGGTGATGATCTTCGCCATGGTGCTGACGGTGAGCACCGGGTACTTGCCGACGCTGGTCTCGCCGGAGAGCATCACCGCGTCCGCGCCGTCGAGCACGGCGTTGGCGACGTCGGAGGCCTCGGCGCGGGTCGGCCGGGAGTTCTCGATCATCGAGTCGAGCATCTGGGTGGCCACGATGACCGGCTTGGCGTTCTCCCGGCAGAGCTGCACGGCGCGCTTCTGCACCAGGGGCACCTGGTCGAGCGGCAGCTCCACGCCGAGGTCGCCGCGGGCGACCATGACGCCGTCGAAGGCCAGCACGATCTGCTCCAGGCAGTCGACCGCCTCGGGCTTCTCCACCTTGGCCAGCACCGGCCGGTGCACGCCCTCCTCGGCCATGATGCCGTGCACCAGCTTGATGTCGTCCGCCGAGCGGACGAAGGAAAGCGCGATCAGGTCGACGCCCAGGCCGAGGGCGAAACGCAGGTCCTCGGCGTCCTTGTCGGACATCGCCGGCACGCTGACCGCCACGTTCGGCAGCGAGACGCCCTTGTTGTTGGAGACCGGGCCGCCCTCGGTGACCAGGCAGCGGATGTCGTTGCCGCTGACGTCGGTGACCTCGACGGCGACCCGGCCGTCGTCGATCAGCAGCCGGTCGCCGGGCTTGACCTCCTGCGGAAGCTTGCGGTAGGTGCAGGAGACCCGCTCCTTGGTGCCGAGGACGTCGTCACCGGTGATGACGACCGAGTCGCCGGTGCGCCACTCGTGCGGGCCGTCGGCGAACCGGCCGAGCCGGATCTTCGGGCCCTGGAGGTCGGCGAGCACGGCCACCGGCCGTCCGGCGGCTTCCGCGGCCTCGCGGACCAGCCGGTACACCGCCTCGTGATCCTCGTGGCTGCCGTGGCTGAAGTTGAGTCTCGCCACGTTCATGCCGGCCTCGACGAGGCCCCGGATGCGCTCCGGCGACGAGGTGGCAGGACCAAGAGTGCAGACGATCTTCGCGCGGCGTGTCACGCCCATCAGGCTAGTCTCTCCTCCGGGTCTGGCTGTGGGCCGACCCCTTGCGGACTGCGGAACATTGTCCAACGACGCGCGTCACGCGCGCAGCCGGCGGGCGGAACCCACGCCGGAACGTTGAGGCGGCGGGCATCGGCGACCGCGCGCGGGAAATCGTACGCCCCCGGCGCGAACGGACAGCCGGGTGCTCCCCGCCGATCGGCCGGCGACGGGAAGCAGCCGCCCACTCGTCGCCGCCCGATCGACGCGCGCGATGGCCGGGATCCGCCACGGACCGCGTCACGCTGGACGGTGGAGGAGCGCCGCGCGCACCCGGGCACCGGGCAACCGGACACCCCGATGCGAGCGTCCCAACCCGGGCAGCTTCGGTAACGTCCGGTAATCGCCTCCTGCTGCGGCCTCGAAGTTGCTCTGCGTAACCATCCGCCGGCCGCGTAGCGCACCCTTTCGCCCACCCGCCGCCGACAGGCGCCCCTGGACAGCGGCTTTGTGGAATGCCTCGATCGCGTCACCCACCCCTCCTGCCCCCTTTGCTCTGCAGCCACATACGCACCGCTTACGCAACGTGTCTGGTGCCTATGTAGCTGCAGAGCAAAGGGGAAGCGGCGGGAGGGTGGAGCGGCTGAGGCTGCCCACCCTGTGTGACTGTCGCGGCAGGGGGTGGTGGTGTGGCGTCTGCCCGTCCACGCGGCTCGACGGCGTGCCAGCGGACGGCTTCGCGCACGGGTGCGCCCGGCCGCGCCGCCGGTTCCGCGTCCTGGCCGCCCAGCGGCTCAGCTCTGCGTCTTGACCAGCGGGAACTCCAGCGAGCCCTCCGGGCAGAGGAAGGTCAGCACGTCCACCCGGTAGAGCCCCGCCTGGACGGCCGGGTCGGCCTCCATCACACTGCGCACGTCGTCCACGGAGCCGGTGCGGGCCAGGCCGAAGCCGATCGGCGGGTCCGGTTCGCGGGCCGGGCCGTCCACCGAGCCGGCGACCAGGATGATCCCCCGCCGTTGCAGGGCCTGCATGTGCGCCAGGTGCTCGGCCTGCAACCGCTGCACCGTCTCCGCAGGCAGCGCCCGCCCGGCCGCGCCGGGATACAGCACGATGCACTCGTACGTGTCGAGCGCGAAGTCGACCTGCGGCACTCCCGTCATGGCGCTCCCCTCCCGCGTCGCGCCGCACGCGGCGACGTGCGCTCGGTCGACCGGCGGGGCGTACGCCCGGGGTCGACGTCGAGCCGGCACGGCCCAGCGTCGCACGGGCAGCCGGCCGGCACGGGCGCTCCGGTCAACTTCGCTGGCCACCCGGCCCGGTTGCAGCCCACTCGCGCCGTTTCCGCAGCCCAGCGGACGCGGCGGGCAGGGTACCGGCGGCGCGGGGCAGAGCGCGTGCGGTGCACACGGAACGCGGCGGCCGGGCGCTGTCCGACCCCCGTCCTACGCTGCCGGCGTGGGCACGAGTTATCAGACGATCCTGGCCGTGGGCGGGCTGGCGGAGATCCGAAGGGTGCTGACCGACGTCGGCACCGAGGCGTACGTGACGCAGGTCGGCGAGCGCCGGTGGGCGGTCGTCCCCCGCGAGGAGGAGGAGAGCGGCTACGCCGAGGTCGACGACCTGGCGCAGCTGATCACCCTGCTCACGCGCGAGCCGGCGGTCACCTTCGACGTCTTCGACTCCGACGTCATGACGGCCACCCTGCACGTCGACGGCCACGAGGCGCACCGGTACCTCTCCGACCGGGGCTGGGTGACGGAATTCTGGGACGACGACGACAACGAGGTCCTCGCCGGCTTCGACGGCACGATCTACCCACTGGACGCCCCACCGCCGCCCGGCCCGAGCGGGGACGACCCGACCGTGTTCGCGCCGCTGGGCGTCGGCGCGGTCGACGTCTCCGCGCTCGGCGCGGCGCTGCGCGGGGAGGTGCCGCTCGGCGACGCGCCCCGGCTGTTCGCCGAGCGCCGGCACCGGACGATCCTCGACGCGCTGGGGCTGGACCCGTGCCCGCTGACCCGGGCCTTCCGCAACGTGCACCTCGACCACGTGCCGACCCCGGTGCACATCCGACCGGACGGCGGGTGATCCCGGTCTCGATCCGCCCCAGTGGTGGTGCGGGCGACGATCGGCGGGAAAGCCCCACCTGTGGTGGCTAGATTGGCCGCTGGAGACGGACGAACAGGATGGGGAATCCACGCATGGCGAATGACGCCGGCAAGCAGCCCGCGAAGGCCTCGGGGACGTACCGGATCGGGGGCGACCTCCAGGTCGACCGGCTCGGCTACGGGGCGATGCAGCTCACCGGCCCCGGCGTGTGGGGCGACCCGAAGGACCCGGCCGAGGCCGTGCGGGTGCTGCGACGGGCGTACGAGCTGGGCGTGACGTTCATCGACACGGCCGACTCCTACGGGCCCTTCGTCAGCGAGCTGCTGATCCGGGAGGCCCTGCACCCGTACGCCGACGACCTGGTCATCGCGACCAAGGCCGGCCTGACCCGCTCCGGCCCGGGCGACTGGCGTCCGGTGGGGCGCCCGGAGTACCTGCGCCAGCAGTGCGAGCTGAGCCTGCGGCACCTCGGCCTGGAGGCCATCGGGCTCTACCAGCTGCACCGGATCGACCCGCAGGTGCCGCTCGCCGACCAGCTCGGGGAGCTGGCGCTGCTCAAGCAGGAGGGCAAGATCCGGCACATCGGCCTGTCCGAGGTGACCGTCGAGCAGATCGAGGCGGCCCGCGCCGTCACCCCGATCGTATCGGTGCAGAACCTCTACAACCTGGCGGACCGCAGCGCGGAGGCCGTCCTGGAGCACTGCGAGCGCAACGACCTCGCGTTCATCCCCTGGTTCCCGATCGCCACCGGCAACCTGGCGCGGCCGGGCGGTCCGCTGGACGCGATCAGCACCGGGCACGGCGCGACGCCCGCCCAGCTCGCGCTCGCCTGGCTGCTGCGCCGGTCGCCGGTGATGCTGCCGATCCCGGGCACGTCGTCGGTGGCGCACCTGGAGGAGAACGTGGCCGCCGCCGGGGTGCGGCTGACCGACGACGAGTACGCGGCCCTGGCCAAGGCGGCCTGACGCGGCGCGCGGGGCGGGCGGCACACGGCCGGCCGCCCCACGCGAGCGCTACAGGGCGAAGCAGTTGGGGCGGATCGGCTGATCGCGCAAAGCCTGCCGGATCACCGTGTAGGTGGTGCCGTCGAGCACCAGGCCGAGGTGCCCGACGACCCGCAGGGGGCACGCCGACTGGATCAGCACGTTTGTCACTCCGTCGGCCAGTGTGGCGTTGTCGACGGGGCGCACCAGCTCGTCCTGGAGGGTGCGCACCGCCGTCCAGCGGACCGTGCCGGGGGTGTCGTCGCCTGCGTTGAGGCCGGCGAGGAACGACGAGCCGATCGACATCTGCTGGCAGGCGACGATGCCGGCGCAGCTGCCCAGGCCGAGGAACTTCACGATGTTGGCCACGTACGTGCCGTACTGCGGGGTGCCGAGGCTGACGTAGCGGTCGACGCTGCTGGTCCCGCCCAGGCTCTTGATGAAGTACCGGGACACCAGGCCGCCCTCGGAGTGGGCGACGACGTCGACCTTGGCCGCGCCGGTCGACGCGCGGACCTGCCCGACGAAGCTGCTGAACGCGCGGGCCGAGGTGGGGATGTCGCCGAGCCCGAGGTTGGGCAGCTGGTAGACCCAGACCCGGTACCCGTCGACGCGCAGCCGGGAGGCCAACGGCTCGTACGCGGAGGCGATGCCGCTGAGGCCACCGACGACGATGACGGGGTTACCTGCCGCGGCGGCGGCGATCTCGGCGGCGGTGCTGGTGACGCGTTCCCCGGATACGGCTGCGGTGGCGCTTGCGCTGGCTGCGGGCCGGTCGGGGGCCGCGACGGCGGCGGCGGGGGCGGCGAGGACGGCGGCGACCGTGACGGCGAGGGCGGGGGCGATCTTTCGGAGCAGCAAAGCTGCACCTCCCATGGAGGAACCCGGTGGCACCGGGCGGGGCGGGGGTGGTCCGATCGATCGTGGACACGATGATGCCCGCCACAATCCGGAAACGTCAATGGAAAGTTACGCGCGGGTAGCTCCCGCGTGGCCCCCGAAACATCCCGCGCCGCCCCCGCCCTCCGTCCACCCACGACGAACGCCGCCCCCGCCCGGATGGGCGGGAGCGGCGTCGGAGCCCCGTCGGTCAGCCGACCGGCGTCGTCGACTCCGGCTCAGGGTGGGCCTGGCCGTTCTTGACGTACGTCGGGTGCAGGTGCACCGGCTTCGCCTCCTGGCGCTTCTTGCGGGCCCGCAGGTTGAGGAACTCGACGAAGATCGAGAAGGCGATCGGACCGTACACGTAGCCCTTCGGGATGTGCTGGTCGAAGCCCTCGGCGACCAGGCTGGCCCCGATGAGCAGCAGGAACGACAGGGCCAGCATCTTCACCGTCGGGTGCTCGTTGACGAACCGGCTGATGGCGCCGGCCGACACCAACATGACGATCATGGCGATGATCACCGCAGCGACCATGATGAACAGCTGGTCGACCATGCCGACGGCGGTGATCACCGAGTCGAGGGAGAACACCACGTCGAGGACGAGGATCTGGGCGATCACCGCGCCGAACGAGGCGACCTTGCCCGACTTGGCGTGCTCCTCCCCCTCCAGGTGCTCGTGGATCTCGTAGGTAGCCTTGCCCAGAAGGAACAATCCGCCCAGTAGCAGGATCAGGTCCCGCCCGGAGATCTCCTGACCCAGCACAGTGAACAGCGGTGCGGTCAGCCCGATCACCCAGGACAGCGACGCCAGCAGGATCAGCCGCGTCACCAGGGCCAGCGAGAGCCCGATCGTGCGGGCGCGGGCCTGCTGGTGCTCGGGCAGCCGCCCGGCCAGGATCGAGATGAACACCACGTTGTCAACGCCCAGCACGATCTCCAGCAGGAGCAGCGTCGCGAACGCGATCCACAGCTCGGGACTGGCGAGAAACTCCATGTCATCCTCGTCTTTCGCGACCGTCGCCGGGTCGTCGCCCGGTCCCACAACCAATCGTCACCGCATGGAGTACCCCGCGCGGCCCGTCACCGCAACACGGAGCGGATCACGTATCGCCTACGTACCCGCCCGGCGAGTCCAGGTGGGACGGTGCCCCGCGTCGGCCCCGGCGCGGTGGCATGCTGTGACCCGTGCGCCCGACACCGCCCCGCGAAGAGCCGCTGCGGGTGATGCCGTGGTGGCTGGTGCTCGTCGGGCTGCTGGTCGCCGCGCTGCTCGGCTGGCTGGTGCTCGACTGGCTGCTCGGCGAGGCCGACCGCGCCGCCCAGCCGGACACCCGCGCGACGCTGCGCATCGACGCCATCCGCACCGGGCTGACCGTGGTCGCCGGCACCGGCGGCGGGCTCGCCCTGCTGCTGGCCGCCCGGCGACAGTGGATCGGCGAACGCGCCCAGCGGCACCAGGAGGCCGTCGCCGCGCAGGACCAGACGCACCGGGAACGGGTGCAGGCGCACGCGGAGGCGGTCGCCGAGGCCGGGCAGCACCACCAGGAACGGCAGGCCGAGGCCGCCGAGCACGACGCCGCCGAGCGCCGGCTGACCGAGCTGTACACCAGCGCCGTCGCCCTGCTCGGCAACGACAACGCGGCCGTACGCCTGGGCGGCCTGCACGCCCTGGAGCGGCTCGGGCAGGACAATCCCGCCCAGCGGGAGACGATCGTGGCGGTGCTCTGCGCGTACCTGCGGATGCCGGCGCCGGAGGACGACGCGCGCGAGGCGGAGGTGCGCCGCACCGCCCAGCGGGTCCTGACCCGGCACCTGCGCGCGGACGACGACGCCTACTGGCCCGGGGTCAGGCTGGACCTGACCGGCGCCCGGCTCGACGGGTTCGACGCCGCCGGCTGCACGCTGGAGGACGCGGACCTGACGGGCGCGGTCTGCGCCGGCACCACCAGCCTGGCCGGCGCGACCGTGCGCGGGCGGCTCTCCCTCGGCGCGACCTTCGCGGACCTGGCCTGCGACGACCTGCGCGGCGACGCCGAGATCGTCCTCGACCGCGCCCGGATCGCCGGTCGGGTCAGCTTCGACCGCGCCGACCTCGCCGGCGGGCTGTCGTGCCGGCACGCCACCGTCGCCCGGGCCTCCTTCCGGGGCGTCACCTTCCACCGGACGGCGAGCTTCGACGCGTCCCGCTTCACCGACAGCGCGACCTTCCGCGAGGCGATCTTCCTGAGCGGGGTCTCGATGGACCACGCCACGTTCACCGGCTACGCCGGGTTCCGCCAGACCCGCTTCGCGGACCTGGCCCTGTTCCGGTGGACCGAGTTCGGCGACCAGACCTGGTTCGAGCGGGCCCGCTTCGAGGGGGCGGCGAACTTCGGCCGGGCCCGCTTCCACGGCCCGGTGACCTTCGACGGGGCGACGTTCGCCCGCCGTCCCCTGGTGGACCAGGCGCGGGCGACGGCCGCCGGCTCGCACGCCTGGCCCGAGGGCACGACCGTCGCCCCGCTCGACGACGACTGGCTGCTGCTCACGGACCCCTGACCGTCCCGGCGCGGGGCCCTCGCCGTCGCGGCGCGACCGCTAGGCTGGGCCGATGGGGGAAACCATTCAGGACAGTCCGGTGGAGTGGGTGGCCAGCCACGTGCAACGCTACCTGGCGACCGACGGCGCCGACGGCGGGAAGTACCACGGCTACGACAGCCTGCTGATCACCACCCGGGGGCGCCGGTCCGGCACGCTGCGCCGCACCGCGCTCATCTACGGCCGCGACGGCGACCGCTACCTGCTGGTGGCCTCGAACGGCGGGGCGGCACGGCACCCCGCCTGGTATCTCAACCTGTGCGCCGACCCGCAGGTGGAGGTGCAGGTCGGGGCCGAGAAGTTCCGGGGCACGGCGCGCACCGCCACCGCCGAGGAGCGGCCCCGGCTGTGGCAGGCGATGACGGAGGTCTTCCCGACGTACGCCCGCTACCAGCAGGAGACCGAGCGGGAGATCCCGGTGGTCGTCGTCGAGCGCGCCTGACCGCCCGGCTGGCAGCTACGGCGCACGCGGTGTGCAGGAGCGCATCCTCGCCTCTCACGGGAATGGGGTCACGGTGACAACAGGTGACTACGACAGCTTTGCGAACGCCTATGCGGCGGAGAACGAGTCCAACCTCTTCAACGCGTACTACGAGCGGCCTGAGATGCTCCGTCTCGCCGGCGACGTGCGGGGTCGCCGGATCCTCGACGCGGGGTGCGGTTCCGGCCCGTTGTCAGCTGAGCTGCGCGCCAAGGGAGCCGTGGTCACCGGCTTCGACGTGAGTGCGGCCATGGTCGACCTGGCCCGCCAGAGGCTGGGTGAAGACGCCGACCTGCACGTGGCGGACCTGGGCGCGCCCCTGCCATTCGCGGACGCCGAGTTCGATGACGTCGTCGCGTCCCTGGTCCTGCACTACCTGGAGGACTGGTCCGGTCCCCTCGCCGAGCTGCGTCGCGTGCTGAAGCCGGGCGGTCGCCTGATCCTCTCGGTCATCCACCCCGCCGTCTATGCGATCGCGTACCCCAAGGCCGACTACTTCGCGCTGACGAAGTACTCCGAGGACTACGTCATGGGCGGTCGGACCGTGTGGCTGACCTACTGGCACCGGCCGCTGCACGCCATCGCGGATGCTTTCGCCGCCGCCGGGTTCCGCATCGCGACGATCAGCGAACCGCCCCCTGCTCCGGACACTCCCGCCGAGCTGCTTCCACCCGACATGAACTCCGGGTCCTTCATCTGCTTCCTCTTCTTCGTCCTCGAATCCGCCCAGGGGCCGCCTTGTCGATCATGAAAGCCGAATGACGGCGGCGACGAGGACGGGCGCGTGCCGTGGTTCGCCACGACGCACCACCAGCACATCGCCGAAGATCGACCACCACACGAGCGGCAGGACAGGCCCCGGGCGAGCCGGCTGTCAGGCGCGGTCGGTGAGCCGGGCGACGAAGGCCCGCCAGGCGGTCGGCGTGAAGACCAGCGCGGGACCGGCCGGGTCCTTCGAATCCCGTACGCCGACGACGCCGGGCAGGTTGTCGGCAACCTCGACGCAGGTCCCGCCGTTCGTCGACGAGCGGGACGATTTACGCCACCGCGCACCGGTCAGGATGTCCATGTCTTCGCCGCTTCCTTGAGCACGTCGAGTGATTGCCTGAGCGGGAGGGCTTCGCCTCGGACAGCGTCCCACGCCAGCCCCACGCGAGCAATCGCGTCAGGCTGCCCGGTGGTCTGTGACTCCAACTGGTGGTCCACGCAGCCCGCCCGCGAGCCATCGGGAAGATCGGCCAGGATAAAGGCTCCGGCCAATCCTGAGTAGATGCCAGCAGACAGCGGCACGACCTGCAACTGGATATGCGGCTGTTCGGCGCAGGTCAGCAGGTGTTCTAGCTGCTCGGCCATCACGTCGGGACCGCCGCACGCCCGCCGGACGACCATCTCGTCGAGCACCACGAAGAGCTGTGGGCTCGGCAGGCGGGCGAGCACCGCCTGCCGTTCCATCCGCGCCGCGATCCGCTGGTCCAACTCGGCGACAGGCGTCCGCGCCGCCCGGAAGGTCGCTCGGGCGTACGCCTCGGTCTGGAGTAGTCCCGGCACGAACGCGTGCTCGTACCAGCGCAGGGCGGTCGCCTCCCGCTCGATCTGTATCCACTCGCGTAGCCAGACCGGCGCGCCGTCGCCCTTGACCAGTTCGTTCCAGAGCGTCGTGAAGTATCCGCCGGTGTCCAGCGCCCTGTCGACGGCCGTCAGGTAGGGCGGGGTGGGTGGCTTCGTTCCGGTCTCGATCGCGCTCACCTGGGAGTCCGAGCAGAAGACCAGCTCACCGAGCTGCCCCTGGGTCAACCCGGCGGCCATCCGGCGCCGCCTCAGCTCACGAAGCAGGTACTCCGACGGCGAGATTCCCACGGCTTCCACACCCTTCCACGAGTCTCCGCACCGTTCTCTCCCCGCCCGAAACCGCGCGTTACGTTCCGCGATTGAGCGGTGACTGTTCCGAGCCTAGGGGCCGTGCTTCCAGGGTGGAAGGAGGACGGCGCGCCCGGTGGAATCGGTCCCCCCGACCCTGTGGGCGCGCACGTCACGGGGGTCGCTGCTGGCGAGCATCCGCAGCGACCCCCGTTCCCCCTCACCGATGGAAGGAGGCGTCCGTGCCCGTGCCGAGGCCCGCGAATGCCGTACCGGCGTCGCGCTGGGCGACGCGCCCCGCCGCCGCGACGGCCAGCACCCGCGAGGACGGGACGCCCCGGGTCAGCCCCGGCGTGTACCTGCTGACGCGCGAGGCGTCGCCGCAGTTCGCCACGCCGATCACCGTGCGGGTGATCCGCGAGCGCACCGACCTCGTCACCTACCACGGCTGGACGTGGATCGAGGTGTACCAGCTCGACGCGCGCGGCGACGCAGTCGAGCAACGCGAGTTGTACGTGCGGCCCGACGGGATGCGCCCCACTCAGGCGCCCTCGGCGCAGCGGCGCGCTCCGGCCCGGCGCAACGCGAGGACCAGCAGGTGAGGACGCCCGTCCGCGACCACGTACCGTCCCGCCCGACGTGGCGCTGCCGGGCCTGCGGGATCGCCTGGCCCTGTTCCCCGGCGAAGCTGCTGCTCCTCGCGAGGTACCGGGGCGACATGCCGGGGCTCATGCTCCACCTCGTGACGCTGCGCGAGGAAGCCGCCGCCGACCAGTTCGCGCAGCACTACCCCGGCGCGCAGTCGGGGGACCTGCACAGGCGGTTCACGGACTGGGTGCCGGTCCGCTCTCACTGACGTCTGCCCGGGATGGGTGCTCGCCACGTACGCGGCGACCCCGATCCCGGACGTGTTCGCCGGCCGTCTGGTCGACCGGGCCCGTGACGTGCTGCGCACCACCCTGGAGATCGTCCGGAAGCCCGCCGCCCAGCAGGGGTTCGTGGCGCACCGTCACGTGACCGTCCGGAAACATTTCTCTGACTTTTCGTTGTCGAACGGCCGGCTGCGGCATCTCCTGTTCGACGCCACGGCCGTGGGTGCTGTCCGGGCAGCGCACCCACGCGATGTGGTCGCCACTTCCGTGGTGGGGGTGTCGCCTGGGCAGCGCACTCGCGCCACGACCATCCGTGCGGTGATCCCGATCCATGGAGGCAGCCCGCGTGAAAGCACGGACGCGGGCGCAGTGGACAGCCGCCGAACAGGGACAGAGAAGGTAGGGAAGCGACAACATGCAGCGGACAAGGACGTGGCTTCGACTGGCCGAGCTCGGCGCGGTGCCGGTCACCGTCGCGGGCATCCTGAGCATCCCGTCGGCCTCGTCGGCGGCGGCGCCGGTCAGCAACGGTGTCTACACGTTGGCGAGTGCGTCGAGTGGCAAGTGCGTGAACGTCATCGGTGCGTCGACGGCCAATGGAGGGTTGTTGGGTCAGATCGCGTGTGATCCGGCTGTCGGTGCGCAGCAGTTCCGGGTGGTGGCGCAGAGCGGTGGGTTCGGTCTGGTCAACGGCAACAGCGGTAAGTGTGTCGACGTGCCGTACTCGTCGACGGTATCGGGTGAGCAGTTGTGGCAGTGGGGTTGCCATGCGCAGCCCAACCAGACGTGGACGTTCACCGCGTCCACCGCTTCCACGGACCGCTACCTGATCCGTAGTGCGTCCAGTGGGCTGTGTGTCAGCAACAAGGACGGGTCCACCTCCGGTGGCAACCCGATCGTGCAGGAGCCCTGCTCGGACATCTCCCGGATGCAGTGGCGGTTCAACCCCGTCGGCTCCACCCCGCCGCCCACCACCCCGCCGCCAGGCGAAACCCCGACGGTGGCGGCGGACGGCACCGGCCGGTACCGCACGGTCCAGGCCGCGATCGACGCCGTGCCGACCAACAACACCCAGCGGGTGACGATCACCATCAAGCCGGGCAGCTACCGGCAGGTCGTCCGGGTGCCCTCGAACAAGCCGCACATCACCCTGCGGGGCCTGGGATCCGGCCCGTCGAACACGGTGCTGGTCTACAACAACTCCGCCAACAGCCACGGCACCTCCGGCAGCGCGAGCATGTTCGTCGACGGGGCCAACTTCGTCGCCGAGAACCTGACGATCTCCAACGACTTCGACGAGAACTCGACCAGCAGCGGTCACCAGGCCGTCGCGTTGCACCTCAACGCGGACCGTGCGGTGCTGCGCAACGTCCGGCTCCTCGGTGACCAGGACACGTTCCTGGTCAACGATCGGACGCGGGCGTACATGGTCAACTCCTACGTCGAGGGGACCGTCGACTTCATCTTCGGTGGCGGCACGATCGTCATCGACCGCTCCACGGTCCACGAGAAGCGCTCCACCGGCGGCACCATCACCGCGGCCAGCACGCCCGTCGAGAAGGCCTACGGCTTCCTCTTCTACCGGTCGACGATCACGGGCACCGGGAGCAACAACACCAACCTCGGCCGACCGTGGCGGCAGGGCGCCCAGGTCCTGTACCGCGAGTCGAACCTGGGCTCGACGATCAAGAACTCCCAGCCGTGGACCAACATGGGCGACTCCACCTGGCAGAACGCCCGGTTCCGGGAGTACCGGAACACCGGATCCGGCGCGGTGATCAACAGCAACCGTCCCCAGCTCACCGACGCGCAGGCCGCGAGCTACACACCGCAGCGGTACCTGGCCGGCACCGACGGCTGGAACCCGATGTGAGCGCCCCCACGGCCATTCCCACACCACCACCATCCAACGGAGCAGAAGTGAACATGAAACGGATCGTCAAGCGTCCCAGGCTGGCCGCCGCCATGACGGCCCTGACGGCAGTTCCCGTGGCCCTCGTCGGCGTCGTCGTCATCGGAGCGTCGGCCTCGTCGGCGGCGGCGCCGGTCAGCAACGGTGTCTACACGTTGGCGAGTGCGTCGAGTGGCAAGTGCGTGAACGTCATCGGTGCGTCGACGGCCAATGGAGGGTTGTTGGGTCAGATCGCGTGTGATCCGGCTGTCGGTGCGCAGCAGTTCCGGGTGGTGGCGCAGAGCGGTGGGTTCGGTCTGGTCAACGGCTGAAGTGACCCCCTGAAGCCGGACACCTCCTGACTTGGCATTCTGCCGAGGAGGAGGAAACGCTGTGGCTCGACAGAGCAAGTACCCCGAGGAGTTCCGGCGCCAGGCCGCGGCATTGGTGCTCGACTCCGGTCGCCCGATCCGTGACGTCGGTCGGGAGTTGGGCGTCAACCACGAGACGCTGCGCAACTGGGTCGACCGGCTGCGGCAGGAGCGCGACGGCGGCCGGCCCAGCGACCTGGCCGCTGACGAGCGGGCCGAGCTGATCCGGTTGCGGCGCCAGGTCGCCCAGCTGGAACTGGAGAAGGAGATCCTGAAAAAAGCCGCGGTCTTCTTCGCACGCGAGACGGAGCGGTGAACCGTGCCGACGTGTACCGGTTCATCGACGCGGAGAAGACCACCTACCCGGTCCGTCTGCTCTGCCGGCTCCTCGGCGTCGGCCACAGCGCCTTCTACCAGTGGTTACGCGCCGGCCGGCAACGCGCCACCGACAGAGAACGCCACGACCACGCCCGGGTCGAGCTGACCCGGCAGGCCTGGTCGGAGCACCGCGGCGTCTACGGCGCCCGCCGGCTGACCGCAGAGCTGCACGAGCGCGGCCACCGCTGGAACCGCAAAGCGGTAGCGAGGCTGATGCGCCTGGCCGGCATCGAGGGCGCCCACCGGCGCCGACGCGGCAAGCCCCGCCGCAAAGCCGCCTCGACCGCGACCGCCCCGGACCTGGTCCAGCGGCAGTTCAGCACGACCGCACCGAACCGGCTCTGGGTCGCCGACATCTCTTACCTGCGCACCTGGGAAGGCTTCCTCTACCTCGCGGTCGTGGTCGACGCCTACTCCCGCCGCGTCGTCGGGTGGGCAATGGCCGATCACCTGCGCACCGAGCTGATCCTCGACGCCGTCGGCATGGCCATCCAGCACCGCCGACCCGCCCGCGAGCAGCTGGTTCACCACTCCGACCGCGGAGCCCAGTACACCTCGTTCGAGTTCGGCCGCATCCTGCGCTCCTGCGGCGTCCTGGCCTCAATGGGTTCGGTCGCCGACTGCTACGACAACGCCATGGCCGAGTCGTTCTTCGCCACCCTCAAGACCGAGTTGGTCTATACCCGGGCCTGGCCATCGCGGCATGAACTGGAGATGGAGGTGTTCTCCTACATCGAGGGCTTCTACAACCCTCGCCGTCGGCACAGCCGTCTGGGTAACGTCAGCCCCGACACCTACGAGAAGCTCCACCAAGAGTCCCTGACAGACATCGAGGTGTCCGGCCGATAGGGGTCACTTCAGGCAACAGCGGTAAGTGTGTCGACGTGCCGTACTCGTCGACGGTATCGGGTGAGCAGTTGTGGCAGTGGGGTTGCCATGCGCAGCCCAACCAGACGTGGACGTTCACCGCGTCCACCGCTTCCACGGACCGCTACCTGATCCGTAGTGCGTCCAGTGGGCTGTGTGTCAGCAACAAGGACGGGTCCACCTCCGGTGGCAACCCGATCGTGCAGGAGCCCTGCTCGGACATCTCCCGGATGCAGTGGCGGTTCAACCCCGTCGGCTCCACCCCGCCGCCCACCACCCCGCCGCCGACGGTGCCCTACCCGAACAGCCCGGACGGGTTCGCCGGCGCCGCCGGCACGACCGGTGGGGCGGGTGGCACGACCGTCACCGTGACCACCCAGGCCGACCTGGAGCGGTACGCCTCCGCGAGCGCCCCGCACATCATCCGGGTCAACGGCACGATCAACGTGACGCCGTACGGCAAGGAGATCCCGATCAAGTCCAACAAGACGGTCGTCGGGGTCGGAAAGAACGGCAACATCGTCGGCGGCGGGTTCTTCCTGGGCGTCGGGACCAGCAACGTGATCATCCGGAACCTGACCATCCGGGACACCCGGATGGCGTCCGACGACCCGGACGACAAGGACTTCGACTACGACGGCATCCAGATGGACACCGCCGACCGGATCTGGATCGACCACAACCACATCGCCCGGATGAACGACGGCCTCATCGACAGCCGCAAGGACACCACGAACCTCACCGTGTCATGGAACGTCCTCGCCGAGAACAACAAGACCTTCGGCATCGGCTGGACGACCAACGTCACCGCCCGGATGACCATCCACCACAACTGGATCAGGGACAACCGGGTGCGGATGCCCAGCACGGACAACGTGGCGTACGCCCACCTCTACAACAACTACATGCAGAACACCGGGCAGGGAAACTACTCCCGGGGCGCGACCCGGATGGTCCTGGAGAACACCTACTTCGACAAGGTGACCGACCCCTACTACAAGGACTCCGCCGCGCAGCTGCGGCAGAGCGGCAGCATCGTGGTCAACAGCAGCGGCAAGCAGCAGACCGGCGGGGACGCGTTCAACCCGTCGAGCTTCTACTCGTACCGGCTCGACCCGGCCTCGCAGGTCCCCACCATCGTGAAGACCTACGCCGGGCCGCAGTCCGCGATCGGTCTCTGACGAGACCGTGCAGGCGGCCCGCCCGGCTGGTCGGGGCGGGCCGCCTGCACACGTCTGCCGGGCCGGTTGTGATGCCGGTGGACGTGCTGCGGCCGGTCGTTCGACGCCTTAGCTGACTGGCCCATCCCGATCCGATACCGCCACGACTCCGAGCGCCACCGCCAGAAGCTGCCTTCCGTCCGCCAGGTCGGTGGCGAACACCATGTTGACGGCGACGCCAGGCTCAGCGAGCCAGAATGCCTGGGAGCCGTCACGAAGTCCCGCAGACTCACCGTGCGCGAAGTCGATCAACGGCCAGTCGTCAGGGTCGCGCTCGTGATACTCGGTGAGAAAGTCGCGCAACGCGGCGAGGTCGGTCAGCCGCTCGCCTCGCATGACATGAACGCGCAGGTCGACCTGATGACCGTCGTCGGTCTGCCGCTCCCAGACCCGCGTGGCGAACCGGACGTCGTCCCATTCGCTGGCGAAGTCGGAAACCTCGGTGCCGATGTCACCCGGCACCTGCCGGATGTGGAACCCGTCCAGCACCCCACCGTCACGCGTCACCGGCTCGGACACCCCGCTCATCCCGCCGCCTCGATCGCCGCCTCCACCTTGTCCAGATAGTTGAACCACCACTCGCCCTCATTCGGCTGGGAAGCAGCGGCGAGCAGGTTCGCCGTGACCACAAACGGAACGGCAGCCGAATCCGGACCATTCCCCGTCACCACCGGGCTTCCGGTCGATATCGCTCGCAGCAGGGAATCGACCTCGGCAGTTCGGATCCCGCTCCACCGTTCCTGCTCCGCGATCGTGCGGGAAATCTTCGTCACCTGGTCGGCCGAGGGCATCCCCTCATGCACCTCGAAGAGCACGGCAGCCGCCACCGCGAGGCTGAGTTCCACAGCCTTCGTCACAGTCGCCTCGTCCCCGAGCGATGCCGTTGCCGCAGCCAGACGGTCGGCATCCTTGTGGACCGCCGCATCTAGGACAGATCTGACCAGCGCCTCGACATGGTCATCGATCTTCATCGACACTACTCCGATCTCTCCGCTTTGCTTGCCATGCCTTGTACGAGCCGACAGTTGTGGCGGCAGCCAGGACAGTGCCGGCGAGCGCCTTCACCACAGGCGGCAGGAACTCTTGGAACGTCGCATACGCCGCCGCCGTTGCTGATGTCCACCAGGCGATCGACTCGCTGGAGACACGCTCGCGTGGGCGAGCGGGAGGAGCGGCCTGCCCGCGAGCACCGGCGTCAAGCCTTCGGGGAATGGCCGGTCGAATCACTGGTCTCGCGACAACGGGTGGCTGACTGGTGCCGCCGCCACCACCCGAACTCAGTTTCCCAGTGCGTGCACCTTGGCGATTGTCTCCTGCACCTGCTGCTTGGCCGGCTCACTGCCCTGAGCAGCCCTCATGAGCGCTTCCCGATACGAGTCGATCATGCCGATCAGTGGTCCGGCGCCGATGCCCTGCAACGCGCCCGCGACGAGTTGCCGCGCCTCGGCCGCATCCTGGGCAGCCGCCGCCGTCTTGGCTTTGGCCTCGTCCAGCTTCTGCGACGCCGCCGCCAGTCTGGCGATCATCTCCGCTGCGCTCACGTGCCCTCCCCCGATCCACCACGAATGACCGTCGCGTCCCCGCACGAGCCACGACCACAGAGGAGAGTACGAGATCAGCGCACTGAGCGCGACCGCGTGATCACCTGAAGACAACACCGACGATTAGATCTTGGAAATGCGTCGCCCTCCTGAGGGCCGAAAGCTGCCAAGATCTACAGGGATTCCCACAATGCGGCCCGGATCGTTCAGCGGTGGCAGTGCGGCACCACACGTTCGGACGTCACTCGTCTACGACGAAGACGCCCACCCCGGGAACACCGACGACCAGCCCTTCGGCCTTCAGCGTCAGCATCGCGTTGCGCACCACGATCGCGGATACGCCGTGGATCTGGCAGAGCTCCGACGTGGACAGCAACTTCTCGCCTGGCGGCAACTCGCCTGAGGCGATCTGGCCGCCGCCGACCTGGTCGTCGCCGACACCAGGCGGCACGACCGACAGGCCAGAGCGGGCCTGCCGCGCAGCCGACAGCACCGAGGAAGCCGGCGTGGATGTCGACCCGACGCTGGCGGAGACGCTGCTCGGCGCGGCTTTGGGCGAGCGCCCGCCGCCGCCCGGCACCGCGGCAGCGGTGACCGCCGGCACGGTGCTGCTCCTGGCGCTGCTGGAGGACGAGGGGCTCACCTCCGCCGAGCTGGACGCCTTCCTCGCCGCCACCGAGACCGCCGCCCGGCGCGACGGCGCGGCGTCAGCGCAGGGCGCGGAAGATCAGCAGGTAGCCGCAGTAGGCCAGCGGGACGGCCAGGAAGCAGACCAGGATGCCCAGCAGGGGGTAGCGCGGCGGCGTGCCGACGACCACGGCGGGAGTGCCCCAGCGACCGAGGATGAGCCACCCGGCGATCAGCGACATGGCGGGCAACCCGGCGCACATCCACGTGTAGAGCGTGCCGAGACCGAGCGCCCCGATGCCGGAGGCGAGCACCATGACCAGCATCAGCAGCACGCCGACGCCGGCACAGCCGAGATAGACGGCGAGCGCCCGGGCCATCGGTGACCAGCTCGGCAGCAGCGCCGGCCGCTGGGCCAGCAGCTCGACCTGCTGGCCCAGCCGGTCGGCCTCGTCGGCCCAGCGCCGCGCCGACTCCAGCTCCGCCACCGGGTCCAGCTCCCCGGCGCGCGGCGTGGGCACCCCGCCCGGCACCGCCAGCGCCGTCTCCCCCGGGCTCCCCTGGGGGTACGCCCCGACCCCCGGCCGCCCCGGCACGGCGGCTGCGCCGCCGACCGACCCCGTCCCCGGGGGCGGCAACCCGTGGGGCCGCCCGGCCGACGGCACCCCGACGGCCGACGGGCCGCCCGACGTCGGCGCAGCCGCCACCGGCCCGCCCAAGGTGGGCGCAGCCGCCACCGGCCCACCCGACGTGGGCGCAGCCGCCACCGGCCCACCCGACGTCGGCGAGCCCGGCACCGGCCCGCCCGACGTCGGCGCGCCCGGAACCGGGCCGCCCGGTGGGGTGCCGGGGGCGGGCTGGCCGGGGGGCGGGGGTGGACTGCCGATCGTGTGGCCGATCTGGTCGAGGCGCTGCCCCTGCGCGGTGAGCCGGCGGTCGAGGTAGTCGACGGCGGCGTGCAGGTCCCGCTGGCGGGCCGACTCGGCGGCGGCGCCCTGCTCGCCGGCCTGCCGCTGAGCGGCGAGATGGCGGGCCAGCGCCGCGTAGTCCTCGAAGGTGGACACTCAGCTCTCTCCGTCCGGCGGGTGCCCGTCGCGGGTGAACGGCACGATGAGGCGTACCCGCTGGTCGTGCCGGTCGACCAGCAGCGCCCGGTCGGCGCGCGGCTCGTAGGCCAGATCGTGCACGCCCAGGTGCAGCCCCAGCTCGGCGCCGGTCACGTTCAGCGCGACCAGACAGGCCACGTCGTCCCGGTTCTGGGTGCCACCGAGGTCGTCGGCGAGCCGGCGCAGGCCGCGCCACCAGCCCAGCAGGTGCACGCCCCGCCCCGGCCCCTGACGCAGCAGGGCACGCAGATCCTCGTGGGCGGAACGGAACGTCACCGGATCAGCGGCGGCGAGCACGGCGGAGGCGACGTCCATCCCGAACACGACCAGATAGCTGCGGGCCGATCCCGCGCCCGTGGATCCCGCCGCGCCGGCCGTCGTGTCCGGGCCGGGCGCCGCGTGCGGGGCGGCGGCGGGCGCGGCCAGCGCCACGATCCGGTCGCGCAGGGCGTGCGCGTCGAGGCGTTCCACGGTGTGGCCGGCGGCCACGAGCGCGGCGGCGGTGTCGTCGACGGCCGGGTCGGCGGCGGCCACGAGGGGTGCGAGCAGGAACTGCGCCTCGCCGGGGCCGTGCTGGCGGGCGAGGCTGAGGGTGGCCGCGCGCAGCACCTCGGCGGCGGTGACGGCGGTGCCCACGACGGCCAGGTGCCGGCCGGGGCTGGTGTCCATCATGAACAGCGCGGACGTGCCGTCCATGTCGACGGTGCGGCCGACCAGCGCCAGGGGACGCCGGCCGCCGGGGCGCAGACCGGCGAACGTGGTGTCGTCCTCGACGCGGGCCCCCTCGTAGCCCCGGAACACCGACGGCGGGCGGGCACCCGCCGGGCGGGCCTGCCACAGCTCGTGGCGCAGCCGGGCCAGCACGCCGGATTCGGCATGCGCGTCGGGAAAGCGGACGAGCGTGTCGGCGCCGGTGGCCCCGGCGGCGGTGTTGAGCACGGCCGTGCCGACGCTCAGGGTGGCGGCGGAGGGGTTGTCGCGGTCGAGCACGCCGCCGCCGCCGGGCAGCGCCACCCGCAGGGCGAACTGCCCGAAGACGGCCTCGGCCCGCCCGTAGAGGGCCTCGATGCCGGTCGTGCTCTGGCTGGCCAGCACCAGGTGCACCCCGTAGGAGCGGCCCTTGCGGGCCAACTCCTCCAGCAGGTCCACCGACTCCCGGGCGATGGCGTCCCGGCCGGCCAGCAGCACCTGGAACTCGTCGACCACCGCCACGACCCGGGGGGCCGCGACGTCGGCGGGCAGGTCGGCGAGCTTCGTGACGCCGTGCCGCTTGAGCAGGGTGGCCCGGCGGTTCAGCTCGCGGCGCAGCTCGCGCAGCACGGCGACGCCGTACTCGCGGTCGCTCTCGATGCCCACCGCGCGGGCGTGCGGCAGCCAGGCGGGGTCGCGCTCGGTCGGCACGAACTCCGTGAAACTCACGCCCTCCTTGAAGTCGAGCAGGTAGAGCTGAAGCTCGGCCGGGGAGTAGCGGGCGGCCAGCCCGTAGAGGACGTCGAGCAGGAAGACCGTCTTGCCGCCGCCGGTGCGCCCGCCGACGAGCCAGTGCGGGGTGGCGTCGTCGAAGGCGACCGCGACGGCGTCCCGGCCGGCGCGCCCGACCACGGTACGCAGGCCGGCCCGGCCGGACTCCGTCCACCGGTGCGGGGGCAGCAGCTCGGCGAAGCCCACGGCGGCCTGGCGGCGGACGGCGGCGTCGAGGTGCTCCGCGAGGGCCGACACGGCCGCCGGCGGCGGATCGCCGTCGAGCAGCACCGGCACGGCCAGCCCGCTGCCGTCGGCGCTGAACGGCGCGCCGGGCGGGTCGCCGACGTGGGCGTACCCGTCGGGGGTCAGGCGCAGCGCGGTGGTGGTGCCCAGCGGCGGCGGTGGGGTGGCCGACGGCCCGGACGACCAGCCGCCGACCAGGACGCAGACGGCGGCGGCCGGGCCGGCGTGGGTGAGCGCGGCGAGCCGGGCGGCCTCCCGGGGCGACGGGGCGGACGCGGCCACCACCAGCAACAGCTCCTGGTCGACGCGGTCGCCGTTGCGGGCGGCGCGGGCGTGCCGCTCCGCGTCGTCGAGCAGCGCGGCCACCTCCGCCTCGGTGGTGGCGGGCGGGTCGAGCACCCCGGCGTCGACCAGCGGGCGCAGCGGCCCGAAGGTGGCCCCGAGGGCGGCGGCGTCGAGCCCGGCGACCCGCAGCCCACCGGGCGGCGCGGTGGCCAGCATCCGCAGGACGACGGCCCGCAGCAGCGCTGCGGCACGCGGGTCACGGGCGTCGACGTCGACGGACAGGTGGTGACCGCCGCCGAGGGGCACCAGCACGGGGAATCCGCCGCCAGCGGTGATCGCCTCACCGAGGCGGACCGGCCGGGGCGCACCGGTAAGTGGGGTGCCCGGGGCGGGGGCGGCGAGCGCGCCGCCGACGCGGGCCAGCCGCGCGACCAGGTCGGGGTCGGCCGTCGGTGGGGCGGGCGGTGGCGCGGCACGCCACGCGGCGCGGGCGTTCTCGAGGTGGACGCGGGCGGCCCGGTGGGCGGCGACCGCCTGCCCGTACGCCGACGCGAGCCTGCCCACTTCTCGCTCCCGTCGCCGTCGTCCCACCTGATCCACAAGGACCCTAACGGACACCGGCGACACCGGACAGTGACGAAGCCGGGCGCGTCGGCTGAGGTGTGAGGAAGGTGCCCTTCCTATCGCTGAGGCGATAGGAAGGGCACCTTCCTCACATGCGGGGCGGTCAGCGGGTGACGGCGTTGAGGGCCGGGAGGTAGCCGTACCGGTAGCCGTCGGCGTCGGGGTGGTACGCCTCGATGACGCCGCTGACGTCACGGATCCACGGGTCGGCCGCGCAGACCCCGTGCCCGGCGAAGTAGGGGCGGGTGTCGGCGAACGTGGCGCCGGCCGCGGCGGCCCGGCCGGAGATGACGGTGGCGAGCACGTCGGCGGCCTCGTTGAGGATGGTCCGCTTGTAGGTGCTCATCGCCAGCAGCCCGCAGGAGCCGGTCTCGAACAGGCGCGGGTAGCCGAGCACGATCAGCCGCGCGTTCGGGGCCCGGTTCCGGATGGCCGCGTACGTGGCGTCCAGCCGGCCCGGCAGCGTGGTGGTGGCGAACGCCTTCGACTCGTTGACGGCGTTGGTGCAGCTCGACGTGCTGCCGAAGCGGCAGCTGGTGATCACGTCGGCGAAGCCGGCGTCGTTGCCGCCGATGGTGATGGTGACCAAGGTGGTGCTGGCGCTCAGGGAGCCGACCTGGTTGTTGATGACGTCGGAGGTGACGGCGCCGCCGCAGGCGGGGAACGTGAAGCTGGTCACCGCGTTGGCGGCGGCCCACAGCGGGGCGTACGACTTCTGGCTGCGCAGGCAGGTGGACGGGTCGTACGGGCCGGCGCCGACGCCGGAGGAGTAGGAGTCGCCGAGGGCCACGTAGTTGACGGCTGCGGCGGCCTGGGCGGTGCCGGGGGCGAGCAGCGCGCCGAGGGCGGCGGTGGACAGGGCGACCAGCGCGGCGAGGGCACGGGCCAGCGGGCGGTGGGGCATGAGGGGACCTCCACGGGACAGGGGGTGGTGGGCCCGGTGACCGCGCGCGTGGCCAGGGACGGGGCTTGTTACCAGACGGTAAGGCTATCGAAACATTCAGATCAATGGAATGGGTCAGATCGGGCGACGGGACCAACATGTTCACGATCGTCGATTAGGTTGGCCGGTGCGTACACCCCGACGGAGGGAGTCCACCCCGTGCGACGCGCTCTCACGGCGGCCATCGCCGCCCTGACCGTCACCACCGCCGGCGGCCTGGTCGCCGGCACCCCCGGCCAGGCCGCCCCACCGGCCCTGGGCCGACCCGTCCCCGCCGCCGCACCGCAACCCGGCGGCCCGGGACTGGGCGACAGCTACTTCCCCGACTACGGCAACGGCGGCTACGACGTCCAGCACTACGACGTCCGGCTGCGCTACGACCCGGCCAAAGACCTGCTCACCGGCACCACCACGATCCTGGCCCGGGCCACCGAGGACCTGTCCCGGTTCAACCTGGACTTCCTGCTCGACGTCGAGTCGGTGCGGGTCGACGGCTGGCAGGCCACGGCCACCCGGGAGGGCGTGCACGAGCTGGCGGTCACCCCGCGCCGCGCGATCCCGGCCGGCAGGCAGCTCACCATCGTGGTGCGCTATTCGGGCGTGCCGTCGGAGACGCTGGTCGGCGGCTACACCGGCTGGACCCGCACCGCCGACGGGGCGATGGTGGTCAACGAGCCGGAGTCGGCCTGGTGGTGGTACCCCAGCAACGACCACCCGCAGGACAAGGCCACCTTCGACGTCTCCGTCTCGGTGCCGACCGGCGTCGAGGTGATCAGCAACGGCGTCCAGCCGCGCCCGCCGCTGGCCGAGGCGGGCGACCGCACCCGGTGGAGCTGGCGGACCACCTCACCCACCGCCACCTACCTGTCCTTCCTCGCCATCGGCCAGTACGACATCGTCACCGACACGGCGCCGAACGGGCAGCCGGTGGTCAACGCGTACAGCGCCGGCCTCGGCGAGCTGGGGCCGGCCGCGCGGGCCAGCATCGGGCGCACGGCCGAGGTCGTCGAGTGGTGCAGCGGGATCTTCGGGCCGTACCCCTTCGAGGCGCAGGGCGGCGTGGCCGGGCCCGTCGACGGCATCGGCTTCGCCCTGGAGACGCAGACCCGCCCGGTGTACGGGCCGGGCTTCTGGCGCCGGGGCGCCAACACCTACGTGGTGGTGCACGAGCAGGCCCACCAGTGGTTCGGCAACTCGGTCTCGCTGACGGACTGGAGCGACATCTGGCTGAACGAGGGCTTCGCCTCGTACGCGGAGTGGCTCTGGTCGGAGGAGCAGGGCGAGGGCACCGCGCAGGAGCTGTTCGACTTCACGTACGCCAGCTACCCGGCCGACGACGGGTTCTGGCAGGTGCCGCCCGGCGCGCCCGGACCGGGCAGGATCTTCGACGCCGCGGTCTACGACCGGGGCGCGATGACCGTGCACCAGCTGCGGCTGGCCATCGGCGACGAGGCGTTCTTCGCGCTCCTGCCGGCCTGGACGGCCGCGCACCGGCACGGCAACGCCACCACCGCCCAGTTCCAGGCCCTGGCCGAACGGATCTCCGGTCTGGACCTGGACGACTTCTTCACCACCTGGCTGCTCACCCCCGGTCGGCCGGAGGTGGCCGGCGCGGCCCGCAAGGCCGGCCCGCCGGCCGAGCCGAAGTCCTGGACCAAGCTCCGCGAGTCGCACCAGCTCCTGACCCGCTGAGCGGTACGCCGGTGCCCGCCCGGGTCTCCGGGCGGGCACCGGCGGTCGCGGGCGATGGGCTCAGCGCGCGGCCAGGGGTTGGCGGGCCGGGTCCACCGGGGCCGGCAGGGCGCCCGTCCCGCCCAGGTGGGCGTGGATGGCGGCGGCCGCGGCGCGGCCCTCGGCGATCGCCCAGACGATCAGCGAGGCCCCCCGGTGCATGTCGCCGGCGACGAAGACGCCGTCGGTGCCGGTCTGCCAGTCGGGCCGGGCGTCGATCGCGCCACGGGCGTTGCGGCCGACCCCGAGCTGGTCGAGCAGCGGCTGCTCCTCGGTGCCCTCGAAGCCGATCGCCAGCAGCACCAGGTCGGCCGGCAACTCCCGCTCCGAGCCGGGCAGCGGGGTGACGATGCGCCGGCCGTCGCGCTTCTCCACGGTCACCTCGGCGATCCGCACCGCCCGCACCTGGCCGGTGCCGTCGTCGACGAACTCCTGGACCGCGACGGCGAAGACCCGCTCGCCGCCCTCCTCGTGCGCCGGGTAGCTGCGCAGCAGCCACGGCCACGTGGGCCACGGGTCCCGGGCCTCGTCGCGCGCCTGCGGCGGCTGCGGGTAGAGGTCCAACTGGTGTACGCCGGCCGCGCCCTGGCGGTGCGCCACGCCCAGGCAGTCCGCCGCCGTGTCGCCGCCACCGATGATCACGATGTGCTTGCCGGCCGCGTCGATCGGGTCGCCGTCGGGCAGCACCGCCGTGTCGGGTCGGCCGCCGGCCGCCGCGGCGACCACCCGGTTGGCCGCGACGAGGTGGTCCATCGCCTGGTGTACGCCGCGCAGCCCGCGACCCGGCGTCTCGGGGGTGTCGCGGCCCCGCAGCGCGCCGCAGGCGAGCAGCACCGCGTCGTGCTCGGCGCGCAACTGCTCGGCGGTGACGTCGACGCCGACGTTCACCCCGGTGCGGAAGCGCACCCCCTCGGCGGTGAGCTGGGCCAGGCGCCGGTCGATGTGGACCTTCTCCAGCTTGAAGTCGGGGATGCCGTACCGCAGGAGGCCGCCGATCGCGTCGTCGCGCTCGTACACCGTGACGGCGTGACCGGCGCGGGCGAGCTGCTGCGCGGCGGCGAGACCGGCGGGCCCGGAGCCGACCACGGCGACCGAGCGGCCCGTCGGCGCCGGCGCCGGACGCGGCTGCAGGCCGCCCCGGGCGACGGCCGCGTCGGCGATCTCCACCTCGACCTGCTTGATGGTGACCGGCTGCCCGCCACCGATGCCGAGCACGCAGGCCGCCTCGCAGGGCGCCGGGCAGAGCCGGCCGGTGAACTCGGGGAAGTTGTTGGTGGCGTGCAGCGACTCGACAGCGGCGTCCCAGGTCCCGGTGCGGACCAGGTCGTTCCAGTCCGGGATGCGGTTGCCCAGCGGGCAGCCGTCGTGGCAGAACGGGATGCCGCAGTCCATGCAGCGGGTGGCCTGCTCGCGGATGAGCTCCTCGCCTGCCGGCGGGTACACCTCGCGCCAGTCGCTGATCCGCACCGGCACCGGGCGGCGCGCGGGCAGCCGCCGGTCGTAGCGCAGGAAACCGTTCGGGTCAGGCACGAGCCACCTCCTGGACCGTCACCCGCGGGGCGGGCAGGGTCGGCACGGACTTCGCGGCGGGCACGGAGAGTGCGCTCATCACCGCGTCGTCGACGTCGCGGCCGGCGGCTTCGGCGGCCCGCATGATCTCCAGCACCCGGCGGTAGTCCCGGGGCACCACGGCGGTGAACTCCGCCACCGCTTCCGGCCAGCGCTTGAGCAGCCCCTCGGCGACCGCCGAGTCGGTCTCGGCGAAGTGCCGCTGCACCAGCTCGTGCAGCACCGCCTGCTCCTCCCCGGACAGCGGCGCCAGGTCGACCAGCTCCGCGTTGACCCGGCGGCGGTCCAGCCGGTGCACGAAGGCCATGCCGCCGGACATGCCGGCGGCGAAGTTGCGGCCGGTCGGGCCCAGCACCACCACGGTCCCGCCGGTCATGTACTCGCAGCCGTGGTCACCGACGCCCTCGACGACGGCCACCGCGCCCGAGTTGCGTACGGCGAACCGCTCCCCCACCCGGCCGCGCAGGAACAGCTCGCCCGCGGTGGCCCCGTAGAGGATGGTGTTGCCGGCGATGGTCTGGTCCTCGGCCCGCTGCCCCGGCTCGGCCTCGCCGTCGAGGAAGGGGGCGGCGGCGTCGGGCCGCACGACGAGCCGGCCGCCGGAGAGGCCCTTGCCCACGTAGTCGTTGGCGTCGCCGTGCAGCCGGAGGGTGACCCCGCCCGGCAGGAACGCGCCGAACGACTGGCCGGCGGTGCCACGCAGCGTGAACTCGATCGTGTCGGCGGGCAGGCCGACCCCGCCGAAGCGGCGGGTCACCTCGCCGCCGAGCATCGCGCCGACGCTGCGGTGCTCGTTGCGCACCGCCACCTCCACCCGCACCGGCGTACCGTCGGCCAGCGCGGGCCCGGCCAGGGCGATCAGCTCGTTGTCCAGCGCCAGCTCCAACCCGTGGTCCTGGGCCCGTACGCCCCGGCGCGCGGCCCCGGCCGGCAGCTCCGGCAGGTGCAGCACGGGCGTCAGGTCCAGCCCGCCGGCCTTCCAGTGCGCGATCGCCGGGGCCACGTCGAGCAGCTCGGCCTGCCCGATGGCCTCCTCGATCGACCGCAGGCCCAGCTCGGCCAGGTAGCCGCGGACCTCCTCGGCGAGGAAGAGGAAGAAGTTCTCCACGAACTCCGGCCGGCCGGTGAAGCGTTCCCGCAGCACCGGGTTCTGGGTGGCGATGCCGACCGGGCAGGTGTCGAGGTGGCAGACGCGCATCATGACGCAGCCCTCGACGATCAGCGGCGCGGTGGCGAAGCCGAACTCCTCGGCGCCGAGCAGCGCGGCGACCAGCACGTCGCGGCCGGTCTTGAGCTGCCCGTCGACCTGCACGGTCACCCGGTCGCGCAGCTTGTTGAGCAGCAGCGTCTGCTGCGCCTCGGCCAGGCCCAGCTCCCACGGGGTGCCGGCGTGCTTGAGCGAGTTCAGCGGGGACGCGCCGGTGCCGCCGTCGTGGCCCGAGATCAGGATGACGTCGGCCTTGAGCTTCGCCACGCCCGCCGCGACGGTGCCGACGCCGACCTCGCTGACGAGCTTGACGTGCACCCGGGCGGACGGGTTGACGCACTTCAGGTCGTGGACGAGCTGCGCGAGGTCCTCGATGGAGTAGATGTCGTGGTGCGGCGGCGGGGAGATCAGGCCGACGCCCGGGGTGGCGTGCCGGGTACGGGCGATCCACGGCCAGACCTTGTTGCCGGGCAGCTGCCCGCCCTCGCCCGGCTTGGCGCCCTGCGCCATCTTGATCTGGAGGTCGTCGGCGTTGACCAGGTATTCGCTGGTCACCCCGAACCGGCCGCTGGCGATCTGCTTCACGGCGGAGCGGCGGGCCGGGTCGTGCAGCCGGTCGACGTCCTCGCCGCCCTCGCCGGTGTTGGACTTGCCGCCGAGGCGATTCATCGCGATGGCGAGGGTCTCGTGCGCCTCCGCCGAGATCGACCCGTACGACATGGCGCCGGTGGCGAACCGCTTGACGATCTCGGTGGCCGGCTCGACCTCGTCGAGGGGCACCGGGGGCCGCACGCCCGTACGCAGGGTGAACAGCCCGCGCAGCGAGCCGGCCGCCGCGGCCAGCTCGTCGACCTTGGCCGTGTACTGGCGGAAGACGTCGTACTGGCGGCTGCGGGTGGCGTGCTGGAGCAGGAAGACCGTCTCCGGGTTGAACAGGTGCAGCTCGCCCTCGCGGCGCCACTGGTACTCGCCGCCGACCTCCAGCCGGTCGGACGCCACGGCGCCCGGCGCCGGCCAGGCCACGGCGTGCCGGGCGGCGACCTCGGCGTGGATGCCGTCCAGCCCGATCCCGCCGATCTTGCTCGGGGTGCCCCGGAAGTAGCGCTGGACCAGCTTGGCGTCCAGCCCGACGGCCTCGAAGACCTGCGCCCCGCAGTACGACGACACCGTCGAGATGCCCATCTTGGACATGATCTTCAGGACGCCCTTGCCGAGGCCCTTGACGTAGTTGCGCACGGCCTTCGCGGGTTCCACGCCGACCAGCGCCCCGGTGGAGATCATGTCCTCCACCGACTCGAACGCCAGGTACGGATTCACCGCCGCCGCGCCGTAGCCGATCAGCACCGCCGCGTGGTGCACCTCGCGGCAGTCGCCGGACTCGACGATCAACGCCACCTGGGTGCGGGTCTGCTCGCGCACGAGGTGCTGGTGCACGGCGGCGGTGAGCAGCAGCGACGGGATGGGGGCGAGGTCGGCGTTGGAGTCCCGGTCCGACAGCACCAGGATGCGTACGCCGTCCTCGATCGCCTCGGAGACGTGCCGGCAGATCTCCGTCAGGCGGGCCTTGATCCCGGCGCCGCCCTCCCGGACCCGGTAGAGCCCGGAGACCCGGACCGCCTTGAACCCGGGCAGGTTGCCGTCCTCGTCGATGCTGAGGATCTTCGCCAGCTCGTCGTTGTCGATCACCGGGTACGGCAGCACGATCTGCCGGCAGCTCGCCGGGCCCGGGTCGAGCAGGTTGCCCTCCGGCCCGATGGTGGACGCCAGGCTGGTCACCAGCTCCTCGCGGATGGCGTCCAGCGGCGGGTTGGTGACCTGCGCGAAGAGCTGGTGGAAGTAGTCGTAGAGCAGCCGCGGCCGGGTGGAGAGCGGGGCGATCGGGGTGTCGGTGCCCATCGAGCCGAGCGGCTCGGCGCCCGTGCGCGCCATCGGCGCGAGCAGGATCTTCAGCTCCTCCTCGGTGTAGCCGAAGGTCTGCTGGCGGCGGCGTACGGAGTCGTGGGTGTAGACGGTGTGCCGGCGCGGGGGCAGGTCGGTCAGCTCGATCAGGCCGGCGTGCAGCCAGTCGGCGTACGGCTGCTCGGCCGCCAGCTCCGCCTTGATCTCCTCGTCGTGCACGATGCGGCCGGCGACGGTGTCGACCAGGAACATCTTGCCCGGCTGGAGGCGGCCCTTGGCGACCACCCGGGCCGGGTCGAGGTCGAGCACGCCCGCCTCGCTGCCGAGCACCACGAGCCCGTCGTCCGTACGCCACCAGCGGCCGGGGCGCAGCCCGTTGCGGTCCAGCACGGCGCCGACGACCTCGCCGTCGGTGAAGGCGACCGAGGCCGGCCCGTCCCACGGCTCCATCAGGCTCGCGTGGAAGCGGTAGAAGGCGCGCTTGTCGGCCGCCATGTCGGGGTCGTTCTCCCACGCCTCCGGGATCATCATCAGCACCGCGTGCGGCAGGCTCCGCCCGGCCAGGTGCAGCAGTTCGAGGACCTCGTCGAAGTTCGCCGAGTCGGAGGCGGCCGGGGTGCAGACCGGGAAGACCCGGCGGATGTTGCCCGGCAGGTTCGGGGTACGCAGCAGCGCCTCGCGGGCCTGCATCCAGTTCCGGTTGCCCCGGATCGTGTTGATCTCGCCGTTGTGCGCGATGAGCCGGTACGGGTGCGCCAGCGGCCAGGACGGGAACGTGTTGGTGGAGAACCGGGAGTGCACCAGCGCGATCGCGCTCTCCACCCGCGCGTCGGACAGCTCCGGATAGAACGCCGGGAGCTGGTCGGGGGTGAGCATGCCCTTGAACACCATGGTCCGCCCGGACAGCGACGGGAAGTAGGCCGGCACGCCCCGCTCGGCGCTCTCCCGCTCGGCCTGCTTGCGCACGCAGAACGCGACCCGCTCCAGCTCGACACCGCCCAGCGGCGACCCGGCCGGCCCGGCAGCCGAGCCCGTGAGCCGGCGCGCGGCGAGGAAGAGCTGCCGCACCCGGGGCATCGCCGCGAGGGCGGTCTCGCCGAGGCCGCCCGGGTCGACCGGCACGTCCCGCCAGCCGAGCACGTCGGCCCCCTCGACCAGCGCGTACTTCTCCACCACGCGGCGCGCGCGGGCCTCGGCGTCGTCGTCGTCGGGAAGGAAGACCAGGCCGGTGGCGTACTCGCCGGCGGGCGGCAGCGGGAAGTCCACCACCGCGCGCAGGAACGCGTCCGGAATCTGGATCATGATGCCCGCGCCGTCGCCGGTGTTGGGTTCCGCGCCTCGGGCTCCCCGGTGGTCCAGCCGGCAGAGCGCGTCGAGGCCGTTGACCACGACCGCGTGCGAGCGCCGCCCGTGCAGGTCCGCCACGAAGGCCACACCGCAGGCGTCGTGCTCCTGCGCGGGGTCGTAGAGCCCGGCCGCGGGCGCTCCCGGGCCGAGGTGCGGGGCCTGCTTCGGGCTGCTGTGAGGGTACGGAAAGGCCACCGGGCCTCCTGTCGTCGCTCAGGGTGGATCTCGATCGGGACGACGTCGGCCCTCAAGGGTCTATTGAGTCTACGTTAGGGTCCGGAGCGCAAGGCCAGTGCAGATTGATCACACCTTCCAGACTCTGGGACGTGTAGTCTCGCGCGGTGGATTCTCTTGACAGGGACCTGTTCGGCCGGTTGGAGCATTTCTACGACGCGGTGCCCCGGGACGCGGCGCGTACGGAGGAGTACGGCCCGCTCGTACTGTTCGTCAGGGAAGGCGCCGGCTGGCCGTTCTACGCCCGGCCCCGGCTCGACGCCACCAATGCGCCGTCGCTGGCGGACATCACTGCCGTACGCGAGCGGCAGCGCGAACTCGGCCTGCCCGAGGCCGTCGAATGGGTGCACGAGACCACCCCCGACCTGCTGGCCGTGGCCCGCTCGGCGGGGCTGGCGGTGCTGGAGGCGCCGCTGATGGTGCTCGACCCGGCCGCCCTGCCCGACCCGGGCACCCTCACGGACGTACCGCTGCGGATGCTCGACCCGGCGGCGCCCGACTTCGCGGCGGACGTGGCGGCGCGGCGGGCGGTCGCCGCCGTCGGGTTCTCCGCGGCCGGCACCGAACCCGGCGAGGCCGGCACCGCGCAGCGCGACGCCGCGATGGCCGAGTTGGACGAGGCGGCGCTCGACGAGGAACGGACCCGCGTCGCGGACGGCCGGCGCCTGTCCGTGCTGGCGGAGACGCCCGCCGAGGGCGCGCTGGCCAGTGGGATGGCGATGCGCGTCGGCGACGTCGCCGAGATCGCCGGCGTGGCCACCCTGCCGGCCGCCCGCCGCCGGGGCCTGGGCGCGGCGGTCACCGCCACGCTGGCCCGCGAGCTGCTGGCCGCCGGCACCGACCTGGTCTTCCTCTCGGCGGGCAGCGAGGACATCGCCCGGGTCTACCTGCGCGTCGGCTTCCGCCGCATCGGCACCGCCTGCATCGCCGAACCCACCCCGGTAACCCCCTGACCCACCCCGCCCCACCCTGCCCCCCGCCCCCGCCCCCGCCCTCGGGCGCGTCGATCATGCAGTTGTGGCGCCCGGTTCAACCCGCTTAACGGCTTTTATCCCCCACCACAACTGCATGATCGGCAGCGGGGTGGGGGGTGGGGGGGTGGGGGGTCAGGTTGGGGGGCGCCACTGGGCGGCCGTGGTGGCGGCCGTGGAGAGCAGGCGAGGGCTCAGGGCGCCCAGGGCCACGTCGCGGGCGCGCAGCGCGAGGGGGCCCCGGGCCTTCAGCACCGCCGACATCCGGCGGGTCTGCCGGACCACCGTCGCCGCCCGGGGCCGGCGCACCCGGTCGTACGCGACCACCGCGTCGGGCAGGCGGGACTCGCGCAGCAGCGAGGCGAGGGTGGCGGCGTCCTCGAAGGCGAGGCAGGCGCCCTGCCCGAGGTGCGGCGGCATGGCGTGGGCGGCGTCGCCGAGCAGCACCACCCCGCCCGGGCCGGTCGGGAAGCCGTACGACCTCGGCAGCGGCCGCAGCTCGCGGATCTCCTGCTGCACCAGGTCCGCCGGGTCGGTGGCGTCGAGCAGGTCGGCGATCGGCGCCGGCCAGCCCGCGTACCAGCGGCGGAGCAGGGCGAGCTGGGTCTCCGGCGGCTCCGGGCGGGGCGCGCCGACGGCGGTGGCGACCCAGTAGATGCCGCCCCGGCTGGAGCCGCCGGAGGAGCCGCGCTCGCCGAGCGAGGCCGACACGAAGCGGTAGCCGGCACCGAGCACCTCGCCGCCGACGGGCCGGTCGGCGGGCAGCTTCGGGGCCCGGTACCAGGGGATCACCGCCCGCCAGGCGGCGCAGCCGGAGCTGACCACGCCGGACTCGGGGGCGAGTTGCCGGCGCAGCGCACTGTCGGTGCCGTCGGCGGCGACGACCAGGTCGGCTTCGATGGTGTGCCGGCCGTCGCCGACCGAGGGGCGTTCCCCGGAGACGGCGCGCACCGTCCGCACGGTCACCCCGGTGCGCAGCTCGACCTCGTCGCCCAGGCCGGCGATGAGCGCGTCGTGCAGGTCCTCCCGGTGCACCACCACCGGCATCCGGTCGGCCGGCGTGGGGCGGGGCTGCACCAGCCAGTGCCCGTCCGGGCGGCGCACCCCGCCGTCGGGCAGCCCCGTGGCGATCGCCTCCAGGCCGGCGCCGAGGCCCAGGGCGCGCAGCGCGCGTACGCCGTTGGGCCAGAGCGCCACGGCGGTCGGCTCGGGGCGGACGCGGTCGGCACGCTCCAGCAGGGTGACCCGCCAGCCGGAGCGGGCCAGCGCGCCGGCGACCGCGAGGCCGCCGATCCCGGCGCCGACCACGACCGCGCTACGCATCGGGTGCTCCTCCTCAGCTGTCGCGCTCGGCGGGCCGGGTGCCCGTGGCCCCGGCCCGGTCCTGCGGGGTCTCCCCGGCGGGCGGGCCGTCGTCCCCGGCGGCGGTCGACCGGGTGGGCAGGGCGTCGTCGGTGTCCGGCGTGCTTGACGGCCCGTCGGACGGGGCCTCAGCGTCCGGCTGGGCCGGCGTCTCGCCGGTCTCCTGCCAGTGCCGGTACTGCTCCTCGCTCACCACCCGGTAGCCCTGCGGGGCCGCCGGCCGGGCGCCGGCCTCCTGCGCGGACAGGTCGACCTGCGAGACGTCGGAGCCGACGGCCGGCTCCGCGGTCGCGGCGGCGCCGATGGGGATGACGTACTCCCGGGGGCCGCGCACCCGCACGAAGTAGGCGAGGGCGCCGAGGAAGACCAGGCCGGCGGTCCAGACGTTCAGGCGTACGCCGAGGATGGTGTTCGCCTCGTCGGTGCGCATCAGCTCGATCCAGAACCGCCCGGCCGTGTAGCCCATGACGTAGAGCGCGAACGCCCGTCCCCGGCCGAGGCGCAGCTTGCGGTCGAGGACGAGGACGAGCGCGGCCACGCCGACGTTCCACAGCAGCTCGTAGGCGAACGTCGGGTGGTAGAGGCCCGGTTCGAGGATCGGCTCGCCGGCGTCGTCGCGCAGCGCGTGGCCCGGGTTGTCCGGGTCCATCCGGTGGATCTCCAGCCCCCAGGGCAGGGTGGTCCGGCCGCCGTAGAGCTCGTTGTTGAACCAGTTGCCGAGCCGGCCGATCGCCTGGGCCAGCGGCAGGCCGGGGGCCAGCGCGTCGGCGACCACCCCGAACGGGATGCCGAGCTGCCGGGCCGCGAACCACGCGCCGACGGCCCCGCCGGCCACCGCGCCCCAGATGCCGAGACCGCCCTCCCAGATGGCGAACGCCTTCATCGGGTCGCCGCCGGTGCCGAAGTACTTCTCCGGAGAGGTGATCACGTGGTAGATGCGGGCGCCGACGATGCCGGCCGGCACCGCCCAGACGGCGATGTCGAGGACCGCACCGGGGGCGACGCCGCGCTGGCGCAGCCGCCGCTCGGTGACCCAGCAGGCCACCACGATGCCGACGATGATGCACAGCGCGTACGCCCGGATCGGCACCGGTCCGAGCTGCCAGACGGCGGTGCTGGGGCTGGGCAGGGCCGCCTGGGGAGTCAGCGAGGCGAGAGTCACGGGTGCACACGCTACCGCCGTGGCCCCCTCCGGCGGCACCCCGGTCCACCGTCCGCCGGTCCCGGTGACTTCTGGTTTGCGCCGCCGTAGGCTCTTTGTCCATGAGCGCGCTCACCTGGGCGGTCGCCGCGGTCGTCACCGACGACGCCGGCCGGGTGCTGCTGTGCCGGCAGGGCCGGGGCGAGCGCCACGGGCTGCCCGGTGGGCGGCTGCGCCCGGCCGAGAGCCCCGTGCACGCGGTCACGCGCGACATCCGGGCCGAGACGGGGTGGGAGGTCGAGGTCGTCGACCTGGTCGGCCTCTACCACCTCGCCGGGCGGCACGGGGCGTCGCCGGCGGCGCGGGTCGGTTCGGCCCCGGCGGCCGGGCGAGCCGGGCCGCTGCCCGACGTCCTGGTGCACGTCTTCCGGGCGCGTACGCGGGGGTCGGGGCCGGCCGGCGACCCGGTGGGCGGCTGCCGGCCGTCCTGGCACCACCCCTCGGCGCTGCCCGAGGCACTCACCCCGACCACCCGGGCGGCGCTCACCGACGCCCTGGCTGGCCGCTCCGGCGTGCTGCGGGACACCGCCCCGGGCACCCCGGCGCCGACGGCGGGCCACCCACCGGGGCAGCGGAGCACCCCGCCGGCCGACCGGGCACCGCACCACTGACCGGTGCGGGCCAGGAGGCCGGGCAGCGCAGCACCCGCCCCGGTGCGGGCCGGGAGGCCGGGCAGCGCACCACTCACCGGGGCGGGACAGGAGGCCGGGCAGCGCACCACTGGCCGGGGGCGAGCGGGCGGGCGGCAGGGGCGGTCGGGGTCAGCGGGTCGGGTTGCGGACGCCCTCGGCGAGTTCCGCGCTCAGCGCGCGCAGGGCGGCCAGCCCGGACGCCTCGTCGGGCGCGTCGAGCAGGCAGCGGATCAGCGCGCTGCCGACGATGACGCCGTCGGCGTAGCCGGCGACCGTGCCGGCCTGCGCGCCCGTGCCGACGCCCAGCCCGACGCCGACCGGCAGGTCGGTGACCTCCCGCGTGCGGGAGACCAGGATCGGGGCCGCGTCGGAGGTCTTCGCCCGGGCGCCGGTGACACCCATGATCGCGGTGGCGTAGACGAAGCCCCGGCAGTGCCCGACGGTCATCGCCAGCCGCGCGTCGGTCGAGGACGGCGAGACCAGGAACGTGCGGTCCAGCCCGTACGCGTCCGAGGCGGCGAGCCACTCGCCGGCCTCCTCCGGGATCAGGTCCGGGGTGACCAGCCCGGTGCCCCCGGCCGAGGCGAGGTCCCGGGCGAAGGCGTCGACGCCGTAGCGCTCGACCGGGTTCCAGTAGGTCATGGTGACCACGGGCGCCCCGGTGGCCGCGACGGCCTCGATCACGCGCAGCGTGTCGCGGGTGCGTACGCCGCCTGCGAGGGCGATGTCGCTGGCCTTCTGGATCACCGGACCGTCCATCACCGGATCGGAGTACGGGATCTCCACCTCGATGACGTCGACGCCTGCCTCGACCATCGCGGTCATCGCGGCGATGCTGCCCTCGACGGTCGGGAAGCCGGCCGGCATGCAGCCGACCAGCACGGCCCGCCCGTCGGCGCGGGCCTTGTCGAAGGCCACCCCGATCCGGCTCACGTTCTCACTGCTCCTTGTCGAGGATGCCGAAGTAGTCGCCGGCGGTGTGCACGTCCTTGTCGCCCCGCCCGGAGAGGTTGACCACGATCGTCGGCTCCCGGCCCAGCTCCGCGGCCAGCTTCGGCGCGACCTTGAGGGTGCCGGCGAGCGCGTGCGCGCTCTCGATCGCCGGGATGATGCCCTCGGTGCGGCAGAGCAGCTCGAACGCGGCCATCGCCTCCTCGTCGGTGACCGGCAGGTACGTCGCCCGGCCGCTGTCGTGCAGCCAGGCGTGCTCCGGCCCGACGCCCGGGTAGTCCAGCCCGGCGGAGATCGAGTGCGACTCGCACGTCTGCCCGTCGGCGTCCTGGAGCACGTACGTCCGGGTGCCGTGCAGCACCCCGGCGGACCCGCCGGTGATGCTGGCCGCGTGCCGGCCGGTCTCCACCCCGTCGCCGCCGGCCTCGAAGCCGTAGAGCCGCACGTCGGGGTCGCCGACGAAGGCGTGGAAGATGCCCAGCGCGTTGGAGCCGCCGCCGACGCAGGCGGTGACCGCGTCCGGCAGCGCGCCGGTGAGGTCGAGGCACTGCTGGCGCGCCTCGTCGCCGATGCCCCGGACGAAGTCGCGGACCATGGCCGGGAAGGGGTGCGGCCCGGCGGCGGTGCCGATCAGGTAGTGGGTGTCGTCGACGTTGGCGACCCAGTCGCGCATCGCCTCGTTCATCGCGTCCTTGAGGGTGCGCGAGCCGTTGGTGACGGGGACGACGGTGGCGCCGAGCATCCGCATCCGGGCCACGTTGAGCGCCTGCCGCTCGGTGTCGACCTGCCCCATGTAGACCACGCAGTCGAGGTCGAACAGGGCGGCGGCGGTGGCGGTGGCGACGCCGTGCTGGCCGGCCCCGGTCTCCGCGATCACCCGGCGCTTGCCCATCCGCCTGGTCAGCAGGGCCTGGCCGAGCACGTTGCGCACCTTGTGCGCCCCCGTGTGGTTGAGGTCCTCCCGCTTGAGCAGCACCCGCGCGCCCAGCTTGGCGGAGAACCGCTGGGCCGCGTAGAGCAGCGAGGGGGTGCCGGCGTAGTCGCGCAGCAGGGCGCCGAACTCGGCCCGGAACGACTCGTCGGCCATCGCCGCGCGGTGCGCCGCGTCCAGCTCGTCGAGCGCCGCGACCAGCGCCTCCGGTACGAACCGGCCGCCGAACCGGCCGAAGTGACCGGCGGGGTCGGGCAGCGGACCGGCCGCGGCGGCCGTCACGTCGGCGCTCATGAGCTTGTCCTCTCGGTGCTGACGAACCGGCGCGGGGTCAGCGCACCGGGCGGGGCGTGGCCGGGTGGTTGCCGGCGTTGACCAGCTCGGCCACCGCCTCGCGGGGGCTCTTCTGGGTGACCAGGCCCTCGCCGACCAGGACCGCGTCGGCGCCCGCCGAGGCGTACCGGATGAGGTCGTGCGGGCCGCGCACCCCCGACTCCGCGATCTTGACGACGCTGCTGGGCAGGCCGGGCGCGATCCGCTCGAACACCGAGCGGTCGACCTCCAGGGTACGCAGGTTGCGGGCGTTGACCCCGATGACCTGGGCGCCGGCCTCCAGGGCGCGGTCGGCCTCCTCCTCGTCGTGGACCTCGACCAGCGCGGTCATGCCCAGCGACTCGATCCGCTCCAGCAGGCCGACGAGGGCGTTCTGCTCCAGCGCGGCGACGATCAGCAGCACCAGGTCGGCACCGTGCGCGCGGGCCTCGTGCACCTGGTAGCTGGAGACGACGAAGTCCTTGCGCAGCACCGGGATGCGGACGGCGGCGCGGACGGCGGCCAGGTCGTCGAGCGAGCCGCCGAACCAGCGCCCCTCGGTGAGCACGCTGATCGCCCGCGCCCCGCCGGCGGCGTAGTCGCCGGCCAGGTCGGCCGGGTCGGCGATCTCGGCCAGCCGCCCCTTGGACGGCGACGAGCGCTTCACCTCGGCGATCACCGCGACGCCCGGCTTGCGCAGGGCCGCGTACGCGTCCAGCGGCGGCGGCGCGGCGGCGGCCAGTTCGCGGATCCGCTCCAGCGGAACCTGCTCCTGGCGTCGGGCGACGTCCTCGCGCACGCCGGCCAGGATCTCGTCGAGCACGCCTACGGACGCTGCCGTACCGGCGTCGTCCCCCTCCGCGTGCGCATGCTCAGCAGTCACCAACGGACTCCCCTCTCCGGGTGTCATGGGCCGATGCTAGGGGGCGCCACCTGGCGACGGCCGCCGGGGGTATGGCGTGCCTCACGAGATGGGCTGGGGCATAATGGCCGACCTCTGGTGAACGGAATGTCACGCAGGGCGACCGCACCCCGCGACGAACGACACCCGACATTCCCGCCTCCGCCCCCCGGGTCATCGACGTGATCCTATCTGAGGGCGCGGTCGGCCGCCCGGTCCGCCGACCGCCGGGGACGCCGGTCGATGGTGTGACCTACCTCAAGGTCGAACGGCCCTTTGCCTGGTGGCGGCCCTGCGAGCAGTGTTGACGTGTCGGTCACCACGGCGAAACGTGAACCAGCCAGCATCGTCCTCGGGCAGACTCGATGACGCGCCTGCCCCACCGTCACCAACGATCCTCGCGGGGTGATCATGAGCACTGTCGAGCCGCACCAGCCCATCGGACTGACGACCGTCTCGCGCACGGTCGCATCGCTCGCCGTCGGCGTGGTACACACCCTCGAGCGCGCCGTGGTGGGCGAGGCCCGCATGCGGACCGCGCGGGGCAACGCCTGGGAGGCCGTCTGCGCCGACCGGGCCCGGGCCGAGCAGCGGGCCGAGCTGGACCGCCTGGTGGCGGAGTTGGCGGCGGCCCGGGCCGCCGCCCGCGAGCACCAGCCGGTCAGCTGACCGTCGGATCCTCGCCCCGGTCCAGCGCGTCCCACGCCTCGGTGGTGTGCCGGCCGGTGACCCGGTCGCCCTCGCCCCGGGCGGCCGGCGCCGCGTCACCCGCGGGCCGCCGCTCGTAGCGGGCGCCCATCGCCGGCCAGCGCCGCCCCCGCAGCGCCGTCAGCAGCCCGCCCGCCGTGGCGAGCACCCCGCCGAGCAGGCAGAGGGCCGGCCACTGCCGGGCGACCTCGCCGTCGAACGCCGCGACCAGGCCGTAGCCGCCGCCGGCCGCCACGGCCGCGCCGAGCACGCACAGCAGCCCACCCAGCAGCCGCCGCGCCCGTCCCCGGGTGGCGAGCACGGCCCCGCCGCCGGCCAGCCCCACCAGGGCCAGCGCCGGCAGCCAGGGCAGCAGGCCAGCGCCCGTGCGGGCGTCGCGTACCGGCGGCAGCGGGGTGGGCCGGGCGGTCAGCTCGACCGCCCAGGTGCGGGTCGACGCCCACAGCGCCAGGCCCGCGCCGGCCACGCAGAGCAGCACGGCGTACGTCAGCTCGCGCCGCTGCGTGCCGGGCCGCGCGCCCCCGCCCGCATCGGTGGCCGGAGTCGTCCCCGGCTCGGCGGCCGTCATCGGGCGGGCCGCAGGGTCTCGGCGGCGGCGATGGCGGCGAGCACGGCGGCGGCCTTGTTCCGGGTCTCCTGGTCCTCGGCGGCCGGGTCGGAGTCGGCCACCACCCCCGCCCCGGCCTGCACGTACGCCCGGCCGTCGCGCATCAGCGCGGTGCGGATCGCGATCGCCATGTCCAGGTCGCCGCCGAAGCCGAAGTAGCCCACGGTGCCGCCGTAGATGCCGCGCCGGACCGGTTCCAGCTCCTCGATGATCTCCATGGCCCGCACCTTGGGCGCGCCGGAGAGGGTGCCGGCGGGGAAGGTCGCGGCCAGCGCGTCGAAGGCCGTGCGGTCCTCGCGCAGCGTGCCGACCACGGTCGAGACGATGTGCATGACGTGGCTGTAGCGCTCGATGGTGGCGAACTCCGGCACCTCCACCGTGCCCGGGCGGCAGACCCGGCCCAGGTCGTTGCGCCCCAGGTCGACGAGCATCACGTGCTCGGCGCGCTCCTTCGGGTCGGCGAGCAGCTCCGCGGCGAGGCGGGCGTCGGCCTCGGGGGTGCCGCCGCGCGGCCGGGTGCCGGCGATCGGGTGCAGCAGCGCCCGCTGCCGCCCCTCGGCGTCGCCGGTCACCTTCAGGTGCGCCTCCGGCGAGGACCCGACGATGTCGAAGCCGTCGAAGCGCAGCAGGTACATGTACGGGCTGGGGTTCGTCGTGCGCAGCACGCGGTAGACGTCCAGCGGGTCGGCGTGCGTGTCCCGCTCGAACCGCTGGGCCAGCACGATCTGGAAGCACTCGCCGGCCCGGATCGCCTCCTTGGCCGCCTCGACGGCCTTCGGGTAGCCGCCCTCGGGCGTACGGCTGCGCACCTCGCCGGCCGGGGGCCGCCCGACGGTCGAGACCATCGGCGGGATCGGCCGGGACAGCGCGGTGGTCATCGCGTCGAGCCGCCCGACCGCGTGGTGGTAGGCCGCCGTGACCTGGGCATCCCGGTCCAGCTCCTCCAGCGGCGGCAGGATGGCGTTGGCGACGAGGATCGCCGAGCCGTCGTAGTGGTCGAGCACCACCAGGTCGGTGGCGAGCATCATGCCCAGCTCGGGCACGCCCAGGTCGTCCTCGGTCAGCTCGGGCAGCCGTTCGAAGCGCCGGATCAGCTCGTAGCCCAGGTAGCCGACCATGCCGCCGGTCAGCGGGGGCATGCCGCTGGCCGCGTCGAACGCCGGGCCGGCGAGCGCCTCGACGGTCTCGCGCAGCACCTGGACCGGGTCACCGGAGGTGGGCAGCCCGGCCGGTGGGTGGCCCGTCCACACCGCGGCGCCGTCCCGCTCGGTCAGCGTGGCGCTGCTGCGTACGCCGATGAACGAATAGCGCGACCAGGCCAGGCCGGCCGAGCCGACGCCCTGCTCGGCCGACTCCAGCAGGAACGTCCCCGGGCCGCCGGCGAGCTTGCGGTAGACGCCGACGGGGGTCTCCGCGTCGGCGAGCAGCCGGCGGGTGACCGGCACGACCCGCCAACGGGCGGCCAGCTCGGCGAAGGTGGCCGGGTCGGGGCTGACCGCGCCGTCGGTGCGGGAGCCGCCGGGCGTGACGCGCTGCGTGCTCACCGGGCGCCCGCCCCGTCCCCGCCGACCGGCAGCTCGGTGAAGAAGCAGCTGCGGTGCCCCGTGTGGCAGGCCGCGCCGACCTGGTCGACGTCGACCAGCAGCGCGTCGCCGTCGCAGTCCAGGGCCACCGCGCGGACGTGCTGGTGGTGCCCGGAGGTGGCGCCCTTGACCCAGTACTCCCGGCGGCTGCGCGACCAGTAGGTGGCCCGGCCGGTGGTCAGGGTGCGGTGCAGCGCCTCGTCGTCCATCCAGGCGACCATCAGCACCTCACCCGAGTCGTGCTGGCGGACCACGGCGGCCACCAGCCCGTCGGGGGTGCGGCGTAGCCGGGCGGCGATGGCCGGGTCGAGCCGGGACGGACGGACCGCGCCGTCGGCCGCGGGCTCCTGCGGACTGGGGTGGGCGCCGGTCACGGGCGCGTCAGGTACGGGCACAGTGACCCATTGTCCCGCACGCGGGGCGGGCACGGGTGACGGCTCCCGCCGGGGCCGCGGCGGCCGGTGGGCGGGCCGGGTGAGCTGGTCGACGTAGCGGTCCAGCCGGCCGTCGGTCAGAGCGTCGGCCAGGTCCGCGCCGGCGGCCCGCGCGACCTCGGCGGCGTACGGGCGGACCAGCGGCAGGACGCCGGTGACGAGGCGGGCCGCGGCGGCGCAGAGCTGGCCGACGGAGCCGGGCCGCAGGCCGAGGCAGAGCAGCAGGTCCTCCCGGTAGTGCGGGGGCGCCACCGGCAGGTCGAGGGCGGCGGAGAACGCCGCCCGCCGGGACGTCACCCGGACCGTGGGGTTGGCCAGCCGCAGCACGGACGGGCAGAGCCGGGCCAGATCGGCGGCGGCCAGCCGGACGCCGAGGTGGTCGTCGGCGTCCCGCGCGCCGGCCACCTTACCGAGCGTCGCGATCAGCTCCTCCAGCTGCGGCTCGCCGGCGGGATGGCAGAGCACCGGCAGGTCGATCCGGGGCCGCCAGTGCGGGTCCGCCCACAGCAGTCGGGCCGGCGCCGTCACGGGCAGCCCGAACGCCCAGTCGGCGGGCTCGCCGAGGCGGGTCAGCCAGGAGTTCACGTCGCGGGCGGCCACCGACACGTGGGTCAGCCGGCCCCCGTGCTCGGCCAGGAACGCCCGGCGGGCAGCGTACGGGGCGCCGTCGAGCAGCACGTCGACGTCGACGTCGCTGTGCGCGGTGGCGGCCCGCCGGGCGTGGCTGCCGCGCAGCATGATGCCCACCACGGGCTGCTCGGCTCCGGCCCGCAACCGGGCCGCCCATTCGCCGAGGAACCTCTCGTCCGGTGACGCAGCGTGACCCACGGCGCCATCGTGCCGTACGTCCGATCAGGGCGCAATGCCCGATGCCGCGCCTGATGCCCGTTGGCGGACCCGCTGTCCGGGTCCGAAGGCTAATGCCCGACCGATCCGCCCGCCGCTCCGGGGTCCGTGCGGGTGGACCGGGGTCGACCGTTGCGGCCCGCCGGGCGTCTCCGTTAGCGTCGAGTTCAACGGATGATGAGTTTCTCCGGGAGGCGCCGGTGGACGAGGCGATCGCCGTACGCGACCTGGTCGTCGAACGGGGCGGGCGGCGGGTGCTGCACGGCATCAGCGCGGACGTGCCGCGCGGTTCGGTCACCGGGCTGCTCGGCCCGAGCGGCAGCGGCAAGACCACGCTGCTGCGGGCGGTGGTCGGCGTGCAGGTGCTCGGCGCCGGCTCGGTGACCGTGCTGGGGCGCCCCGCCGGGTCGCCGGAGCTGCGCCGCCGGGTCGGCTACCTCACCCAGGCGCCCAGCGTCTACGCCGACCTGACGGTGCGCGAGAACGCGCGCTACTTCGCCGCCCTGCACGGCCGGGGGCGGGCCGAAGCCGACCGGGCGGTCGCCGACGTCGGGCTCGGGTCGGCCGCCGGCCAACTGGTTGGCACCCTCTCCGGCGGGCAGCGCAGCCGGGCGTCGCTGGCCTGCGCCCTGGTCGGGGAGCCGGAACTGCTCGTCCTCGACGAACCGACCGTCGGCCAGGACCCGGTGCTGCGGGCCGACCTGTGGGCCCGGTTCCACGCCATGGCCGCCGCCGGCGCCACCCTGTTGGTCTCCAGCCACGTCATGGACGAGGCGGCCCGCTGCGACCGGCTGCTGCTGATCCGCGAGGGGCGGCTGATCGCCGACGACATCCCCGACGCGGTCCGCGCCGCCGCCGGCACCGACGACCTGGACGAGGCGTTCCTGCGGTTGATCAGGGCGGGCGCCGCCGGACGGGAGGCGTCGTGAACCCCCGGATCCTGGCTGCCACCACCGGCCGCATCCTGCGCCAACTGCGGCACGACCGGCGCACCGTGGCGCTGCTGCTGGTGGTCCCGTCGGTGCTGCTCGCCCTGGTCCACGCCATGTACGTCGACCAGCCCGCCCCGCCGGGGCAGCCGTCGACCTTCGACCGGGTCGCCCTGGTGATGCTCGGCTTCTTCCCCTTCGTGATCATGTTCCTGGTGACCAGCATCGCGATGCTGCGCGAGCGCACCACGGGCACGCTGGAGCGGCTGCTCACCACCCCGCTGGGCAAGCTCGACCTGCTCTTCGGCTACGGCATCGCGTTCGGGCTGGCCGCGGTGGTCCAGGCGGCCGTCGCGTCCGTGGTCGCGTACGGCGTCTTCGGGCTGGACACCGCCGGGCACAGCGGGCTGGTGGTGCTGGTCGCCGCGCTGAACGCCGTGCTCGCCGTCGCGCTCGGGCTGTTCTGCAGCGCCTTCGCCCGCACCGAGTTCCAGGCCGTACAGTTCATGCCGGTCGTGGTCGTGCCCCAGTTGCTGCTCTGCGGGCTCTTCGTGCCCCGGGGCGAGATGGCGGGCTGGTTGCAGGCGGTCAGCGACGTGCTGCCCCTGTCGTACGCCGTCGAGGCGCTCCAGGAGGTCGGCGCCCACGCGGAGCCGACCGGCACGATGTGGCGGGACGTGGCAGTGGTCGCCGGTGCGGCGGCGCTGGCGCTGGTGCTCGCCGCGGCCACCCTCCGGCGGCGCAGCGGCTGAGCCGCCGCCCGGCCGGCGGGGCGCGACGCGGCCGGCGGCGGCGGGACGACGGTGGGAGCGAAGGGCGACGATGGCGCGGCGGACCGGACGACGACCCGGCAACCCGGACACCCGGCAGGCCATCCTCGACGCGGCCCGCGCCGCCTTCGCCGAGCGGGGCTTCGACGGGGCCTCGATCAGGGCCGTCGCCGCCGCCGCGCAGGTGGACCCGGCGCTGGTGCACCACTACTTCGGCAGCAAGGACCGGCTCTTCCTGGCCGCGATGCACGCGCCGGTCGACCCGGCCGAGCTGCTGCCGAGGGTGCTCGCGGGCGACCGCGCGGGTCTCGGGGAGCGGCTGGTGCGCACCTTCCTCGGCGTCTGGGACTCCCCGGCCGGCACCGCTGGCGTGGCCCTGCTGCGCTCGGCGGTGAGCAACGAGTGGACCGCCCGGCTGCTGCGGGAGTTCCTGGTCACCCAGGTGCTGCGCAGGATCCTCGACCAGCTCGACGTCGACCCGGCCGAGCTGCCGCTGCGCGGCTCGCTGGTGGCCAGCCAGCTGATCGGGCTGGCCATGATGCGGCACGTGGTCCGGCTGGAACCGGTCGCCTCGGCCGCCCCGGAGACCCTCGTCGCGGCGGTCGGCCCCACCGTGCAGCGCTACCTGACGGGCGACCTCGCCGAGGTCTTCGCCGGCTGACCTGACGGCCGGGGCGGCGGCGCCCGGTCAGGCGTGGTCGGCGTGCCGGGACGGGGCGTGCCGGCAGACCAGCGGATGCAGGAGCCGGGTCAGCTCCGCCTGGCAGTCCAGCGGACGCGGGAACGCCAGCCGGACGCGCCGGCGGGCACCGGGTCGGCCGTGGGCGACCAGCAGGCCGTACCGGTCGATCCGGACCACCCGGGGCGCGGTGTCGGTGCCGCCGTCGGCGAGGCCGAGCTGGCGGCGCAGGTACCCGGCCACCTCGGCGGCGTGGTGGTCGGCGAGGTCGGCCAGGAGCTCGGCCTCGACGGCGTGCAGCGGGTCGGGCTCCGCCTCGGCGTACGCCTCGGGGTCGATCCGGCGGACGGTGTCGCCGCGTTCCCAGCGGGCCTCGACCACCTCGAAGCGGTGCAGCCGGAACCGGGTGCCGACATCGAGCAGGTCACCGGCCGGCTCCACGGCCGCGAAGTCCAGCGCGGCGCGGCGCTCCTCGTCGCCGTCCAGCCGGGCCGCCCAGCCGGAGACCCAGGCCCGGCCGAGGCTCGGCGCGCCGGCGGCGGGCGGCAGGTCCAGCACGTCCAGCACCAGCGCGACGTCGGAGTCGCCGTCGGCGGGGCGCAGCGCGGCGGCGAGGTCGCTGACGACCGGCACGAGCAGCAGCACCCGGCCGTCCGGGTCGGTCACGTGCCGGACCTGGTGCGGGCCGGGCCGGTGCGCGACGTGGGCGATGCCGGGCAGCCGGCCCGCGACGAGGGTGCGGACGATCTCCGCCGGGCTGGGCCGCATGAACGACTCCTTCGTAGGTTAGCCTTACCTAACTCGGAGACTAGAGCACCGGATCGGAGACGTCCAGCGTGAACCAACCCAGGCCCAAGGCCCGCCTCTCCCGCGCCCTCGGCATCCCCCTCACCCGCAAGTGCGTGCGGTACTTCGAGCGGCGCCCCTTCCCGCCCGGAGTGCACGGCCGGCAGCGCCGCAAGACCTCGGACTACCAGGTGCGGCTACTGGAGAAGCAGCGCCTACGCCACCAGTACAACGTCAGCGAGACCCAGCTACGGCGCGCCTTCGACGAGGCCGCCCGGAGCGCGGGCAAGACCGGCGAGAGCCTGGTCGCGCTCCTGGAGCGACGGCTCGACGCGGTGGTGCACCGGGCCGGCCTGACCCGCAGCATCTACCAGGCCCGGCAGCTCGTCGCGCACGGCCACTTCACCGTCGACGGGCGCAAGGTCGACCGGCCGTCGTACCGGCTGCGTCCGGGCCAGGTGGTGGCCGTCCGCGAACGCAGCCGCACGACCGTGCCGTTCCAGCTCGCCGCCGCGGGCGCCAACGCCACCGAGGGACCCGGCCAGCCGTACCTGTCGGTGGAGCTGGCCGAGTTGCGGGCCACGTTGCTGCGCGAGCCCGCCCGGCACGAGGTGCCGGTGATCTGCGACGAGCAGCTGGTGGTGGAGTTCTACTCCCGCTGACCACCGCGCGGCCCGGCACAACGCCGGGCCGCGCGCCGCAGCGGCCCGACGCCCGCGCCGGATCTGCTCAGCGGGCCGGCCCGGCGGGCCTGCTCAGCGGGTCTGCTCCAGCCAGGAGGCGTAGAGCAGGCCGTAGACCGACTCCGGGTCGCGGACCAGCTCGTCGTGCGGACCGCGCTGCACGATCCGGCCCTTGTCCACCACGATCACCTCGTCGGCGGCCTGCGCCGTGGAGAGCCGGTGCGCGATCGCGAGGGTGGTGCGCCCCCGGGTCACCGCGTCCAGGGTGCGTTGCAGCCGCACCTCCGTCGCCGGGTCGACCGCGCTGGTCGCCTCGTCCAGCACCAGCAGATCCGGGTCGGCCACGTACGCGCGGGCCAACGCCACCAGCTGCCGCTCCCCCACGCTCAGCGCCTCGCCACGCTCCCCCACCGGCGTGTGCAGGCCCGACGGGAGCCCGTCCAGCCAGTCCGCCAGCCCCAGCTCGGTGAAGGCCGCCGAGAGCTGCGCGTCGGTCAGCTCCGGGCGGGCGAAGCGGACGTTCTCCGCCACCGTGGCGTCGAAGAGGAAGCCGTCCTGTGGCACCATCACCACCCGCGAGCGCAGCGAGCCGAAGCGGACCCGCTCCAGCGGCACGCCCGAGAGCAGCACCTGGCCGGCGGTCGGGTCCATCAGGCGGGTGAGCAGCTTGGCGAAGGTGGTCTTGCCGCTGCCCGTCTCGCCCACCACCGCCACCCGGCTCTTCGCCGGGATCTCCAGGCTGACGTCGTGCAGCACGGGCGGACCCCCGGGGTACGCGAAGCGCACCCCCGCGAAGCGGATGTCCAGCGGGCCGGACGGCAGCTCGCGGCCCTGCTCGCCCGGGTCGGCGACGTCCGGCTCGACGTCCAGCACGTCCAGCACCCGGCGCCAGCCGGCGATGGCGTTCTGCGCCTCGTTGAGCACCTCGGTGGCGATCTGCACCGGCTGGATGAAGAGCGTGACCAGGAAGAGGAAGGCGGTCACCTCGCCGATGCTCAGGGTGCGGTCGGCGCCGAGGGTCACCCCGAGCACCACCACGCCGGCCAGCGCCAGGCCGGCCGCCAGCTCCCCGACCGAGCTGCCCATGATGCTGATCCTGATCGCCCGCTGCTGGGCCCGGCGCTGGCCGTCGATCGCCTCGTCGAGCCGGCGGGCCGTCCGGCCGGCGATCCCGTAGGCCCGGATCACCGGCGCGCCGACCACGCTCTCCCCGATCGCGCCGAGGAGCGTCCCCGTACGCTGCCGGACCACCCCGTACGCCCCGGCGAGGCGGCGCTGGAGCAGCCGGATCACGAACACGGCGGGCAGGAAGGCGGCGAAGACCACCAGGGTCAGCTGCCAGGAGTACGCGAACATGACGAGCGTGGTGACCGCCAGCTGACCGAGGTTGATCACCAGGATCACGCCGCCCCACTGGAGGAACTGGGTGATCTGGTCGACGTCGCTGGTCACCCGGGAGACCAGCGAGCCGCGCCGCTCCGACTGCTGGTGCAGCATCGACAGGTCGTGCACGTGCCGGAACGCCCGGATCCGCACGTTGGCCAGCGCGGTCTCGCTGACCGTGAAGAGCCGGCGCATCATCAGGTAGCCGCAGATCGTGGTCACCACGAGCACCGCGGCGGTGGCGGCGACCACCGTCCAGACCACGCCCAGGTCCAGGCCGCCGACGATGCCGTTGTCGATGCCCTGCTGCACCGCCACCGGGACGGCCGCCCGGCCGACCATGTAGACCAGGGCCAGGCCGAGCGTGCCGGCCAGGCCGACCCGCAGCTCCGGGGAGAGCGCCAGACCGCGGCGCAGCGTCTGCCACGTCGTCTCGGGCGTCTCCGGAACGTCGGCGGCCTCGGCCTCGGCCTTCCGTGCCGTGTCCGTGGCAGTGGTCACCGTACTGGCCTTTCGTTCGCGACTGCGGGGCTCCGCTGCGCTGCACTCCTCGCGCTCACCGGTCCACCTCGATTTCCAGGCCCGACGTCAGCGGGGCGACCTCGTCGTACGTCTCGTCCTTCGCGTGGTCGACCTCGGCCTGCTCGTAGGCGGTGACCAGGTCGGCGTAGCCCGGCACAGTGGCCAGCAGCTCGGCGTGCGGGCCGCGGGCGAGCACCCGGCCCTGTTCCAGGTAGACCACCTCGTCGGCCAACGCGATGGTGGCCCGCCGGTAGGCGACCACCAGGATCGACGCGGCCGGCGCCCCGGCCTGCCCCGCCGAGGAGCGCAGCCCGGCCAGGATGGCCGCCTCCACCCGCGGGTCGACGGCGCTGGTCGCGTCGTCGAGGACCAGCAGGCGGGGCCGGCCGGCGAGCGCGCGGGCCAGGGTGAGCCGCTGGCGCTGGCCGCCGGAGAGCGAGGTGCCCCGCTCGCCGACCTTCGTGTCGAGGCCGTCGGGCAGGGCCGCGACGAAGCCGTCCGCCTCGGCCAGCCGCAGCGCGGCCCAGACGTCGTCGTCGCCGATGCCCGGCCGGTCCAGCGTGACGTTGGCCCGCACCGTGTCGTCGAAGACGAACGGCACCTGGGCGACCAGCGCGGCGGTGCCCGCCAGCGAGGCGGCGGTGAGCCGGCGGACGTCCACCCCGTCCACGCACACCGTGCCGGCCAGCGGGTCAACCAGCCGCACGGCCAGCGCGGCGATCGTCGACTTGCCGGAGCCGGTCGGCCCTACCAGGGCGACGGTCTTCCCGGCGGGCACGGTGAAGGAGACCTCGCCGAGCACCTCGGTGCCGGGCAGGTGCGCCTCGGCGGGCTCGTAGCCGAACCGGACGCCCGCGAACGCGAGGGTGGCCGGGCGGGGGTCCGTCACGTCGAGCGCCGTGTCGCCGTACGCCATCTCGCCGGTCGCGTCGAGCACCCGGCGGACCCGGTCCCAGCCGGCGACGCTGCGCGGCAGCTCGGCCAGCACCCAGCCGATGGCCCGGACGGGGAACGCCAGCACCGTGAAGAGGAAGGCGACGCTGATCAGCTCGGCGACGCTGATCGCGCCCTGTTGCAGCCGGATCGCGCCGACCACCAGCACGGCGAGGGTGCCGAGGCTGGGCAGGGCCTCCAGCAGCGGGTCGAAGACGCCGCGCAGCCGCCCCACCGCCACCAGCGAGTCGCGCAGCTCGCCCGCGCGGGCGGCGAACCGGTGGGTCTCCTGCGCCTCCCGGCCCATCGTCTTGACGACCAGGGCGCCGTCGAAGCTCTCGTGCGCGATGCCGCTGACCTCGGCGCGCAGCCGCTGGGCCCGGGCCTGGCGGGGGGCCATCCGGCGGGAGTAGGCGACGTTGAGCGCGAAGAGCGCCGGGAAGACCGCGACGCCGACCAGGGCCAGCGCCCAGTCGGTGGCGAAGAGCGACGTCACCGCGCCGACCAGCATCACCAGGGTGCCGACCGCGAACGGCAGCGGGGCGATCGGGTACCAGGCGGCCTCGACGTCGGAGTTGGCGTTGGACAGCAGCGTGCCGGTGGCGTTGCGGTGGTGCCACGACAGCGGCAGCTCCAGGTAGCGGCGGGTGACCCGGCGGCGGTAGGCGGCCTGGAGGCGGTACTGCATGTAACCCGCGCCGAGCCGGCGGCCGAAGATGCCGGCCACCCGCAGCACGCTGATGCCGAACAGCGCGACGGCCGCCAGGGCCAGCCCGCCGACCCCGACCTCGCCACGCTCGATCGCCGGCACCACCACGTCGCCGACCACGGCACCCACCACGTAGGCGCTGGCCACAGTCATTGCGCCGAAGAGCACGCTGCCGCTCACCGCGACCGCGAAGATGCGCGGCTGCTCCCGGATCGCCCGCCCGAGGACGGCCAGCCCCCGCACCAGCACGTCCCGACTTGTCCTGCTCGCCACGCTCTCCCCTGCCGTAAGCCGCACCTATCCTCCTCATCCTTACCGCTCCGAGCCAGCTCCGCCGCCCCGGACCGCTATGTCCACCGTCACGGCCGCCCGGCCCGCTCGGCGCGCCGAGTGGGCCGGGCGCGCCTACGATCGGGGCATGCCGCGGTACGCCCGAACGGAGCGCGAGGCGCTCGTCGACCTGATGCAGACGCTCGGACCGGACGCGCCGACGGTCAACGAGGGATGGACCACCCGCGACCTCGCCGCCCACCTGGTGCTGCGCGAACGCCGGCCCGACGCCGCCGGCGGCATCCTGCTCCCGCCGCTGCGGGGCTACGCCGAACGGGTGCGCCTGCGCGTCGCCGCGCGCCCCTGGCCACGCCTCCTCGAAGAGGTGCGCCGGCCGCCGGTGTGGAGCCCGGTCAGCAACCCGCTCACCGACGAGCTGGCCAACACGCTGGAGTTCTTCATCCACCACGAGGACGTGCGCCGCGCCAGCCCGGGCTGGCTCCCCCGCGACCTGGGGGCGGGGCTGAACGCGGCGCTCTGGAAGCGGTGCACCGGGCTGGCCCGGCTGGCGCTGCGCCGGTTCCCGGCGGACGTCTTCGTCCAGGCGCCCGGCTACGGGGAGCTCTCCGTCGGTCGGGGCGGCGAACCCGTGCGGGTGGTGGGGGCGCCGGGCGAGCTGGTCCTGTTCCTCAGCGGCCGGCAGCGGATCTCCCGGGTGCAGATCGACGGACCGGCGGCACCGGCCGAGCGACTCCGGGGCGCCGACCTGGGCATGTGACGCCCCGCAGGCGGACAGCCGCAGCCCGCTCCGGAGGGGCGACCGGGTCAGCGACCGCCACCGATTTCTGCTCCCGTACGCTGTCCCGCGCCGTCCCGCTGCGGGGCGGCGCGACAGGGGGGCACCGTGCGGACCTTCGCGATCTCGGCGCTACGGGAACCCCCCTTTCCCGCGCGCCGGCACGACGCCACCGCACGGGTGGCGCGGGAGAGCATCGAGTGGGCGCTCGGCCACGGGCTGATCGGCGACGGGCCCCGGCTGCACCGGCTGCGCCGGGCCGACGCCGCCGGGCTGGCCGGGCGGGCCTGCCCGGAGGGCCCGGTGGAGGGGCTGCGGCTGCTCACCGACCTGATCTCCTGGCTGTTCGTGATGGACGACGCCTGCGACGAGGACGGCCTCGGCGACTCCCCCACCCGGCTGGCGCCGACCGTCGCCGCCCTGCTGGACGTGCTGGACGGCCACGGGGGACGGACCGACGCTGCGGCGACCGCGACCGTGGCCGGGCCGCTCGGCGAGGCGCTGGGCGAGCTGTGCCGGCGGGCCCACGCCGCCGGCGGGCCCGTGGCGCTGCTGCGCTTCGTCGGCGAGGTGCGGGAGTACCTGCTGGCGCTGCTCTGGGAGGCGGCGAACCGCGAGCACGGGCGGGCGCCGGGGCTGGCCGAGTACGTGCAGATGCGCCGGCACACCGGAGGGGTCCACCCCAGCTTCACCCTCACGGAGCTGGCCGCCGGGGCGCTGCCGGGCGCGAGCCAGCGCGCCGAGCCGTCGCTGGTCGCGCTCGACCTGCTCGCCGCCGACCTGGTCTGCTGGTGCAACGACGTCTTCTCGTACGGCAAGGAGCACCTCGCGCAGCCGGACGTGCACAACCTGGTCGCGGTGATCGCCGCGGGGCGGGCGGGCGGCGACCAGTCGTCGGCCCTGCGGGCGGCGGCCGACCGGTTCAACGAGGGCCTCTCGGCGTACCTGGCGACGGAGGCGGCGCTGCTCGCCACCGGCGACGACGGCCTACGGCCGGCCCTCACCGCCCGGCGCAACTGGATCCGGGCCACCTACGACTGGTCGCTGGCGGCGGCCCGGTACGCCTGAGCGGGGCGTCCATCCTCCGAGACGTGGCCCAGCCGTGATCCACAGAACTAGCCGATCCCCGGGCGCAGGCAATACCCTTCGGTAACGAACGCCGACGTGACCGTGGTCACGTCTCCACCCCCGAAGGCGGCTACAGCGATGGCTCTCGATGTACCGTACCGTTCCATCCCCGACATGTTCCTCAAGCGCGTGGCGGCGTCCCCCGACCGCGACGCCTTCGCCCACCCGGCCCCCGACGACTCCGGGCCGGTCTGGCTGACCTGGGAACAGATGGCCCGTCGCGCCAAGGCGGTCGCCGCCGGGCTGCACGGCCTCGGTGTCGGCCTGGAGGATCCGGTCGCGATCCTGGCGAACACCCGGCTCGACTGGGTGATCGCCGACCTCGGCATCATGTGCGCCGGCGGCGCGACCACCACCGTCTACCCCACCACGGAGCCCGACGACGCGACCTACATCATCGCCGACTCCGGCTCGCGGGTGCTGTTCGCCGAGAACCCGGCACAGGCCGCCAAGATCGCCGGCGCGAACCTGCCGGCGCTCACCCACGTCGTGCTCTTCGACGGCGCCGCCGACCCGGCCGCCGCCGTCCCCCAGCTCACCCTCGCCGAGCTGGAGGAGCAGGGCGCCCGCGCGCTGGCCGCCGAGCCCGACCTGATCGACATGCTGGTCGCCGGGATCGGTCCCGAGCACCTGGCCACGCTGATCTACACCTCCGGCACCACCGGGCGCCCGAAGGGCGTCGAGCTGCTGCACGGCGGCTGGTGCTGGGAGGGCGTGGCGCAGGTCGAGGTGGGGCTGCTCCGCGACGACGACCTGCAGTACCTCTGGCTCCCGCTGTCCCACTCGTTCGGCAAGACCCTGCTCTGCGGCGCGATCCACGTGGGCCTGCCGACGTACGTCGACGGCCGGGTCGACAAGCTGGTCGAGCTGCTCTCGGTGATCCGGCCGACGCTGATGTGCGGCGCGCCCCGGGTCTTCGAGAAGGTCTACAACAAGGCGGTGACCACCGCGCAGGCCGGCGGCGGCGCGAAGGCGAAGATCTTCGGCTGGGGCGTCCGGGTCGGCAAGGAGAAGGTCGCCCTGGAGCAGGCCGGCCGGCCGCTCCCGACGGGGCTGAAGCTGAAGTACACGGTGGCCGAGAAGCTGGTGTTCAGCAAGCTCCAGGCCCGCCTCGGTGGCCGGATCCGGGTCCTCGTCTCCGGCGCCGCCCCGCTCAGCCCGGAGATCGCCACCTTCTTCGCCGCGGCGAACCTGCCGATCTCCGAGGGCTACGGCCTCACCGAGACCAGCGCCGGCAACTTCGTCAACCCGCCGGACGGGCTGCGGATCGGCACCGTCGGCAAGGCGATGGGCGACCTGGAGTGCCGGATCGACACCGACGGCGAGATCCTGGTGCGCGGCCGGCCGGTGATGCGCGGCTACCACAACCTGCCCGAGGAGACCGCGGCCGCGTTCACCGAGGACGGTTTCTTCCGCACCGGTGACATCGGCACCCTGGACTCCGACGGCTACCTGAGGATCACCGACCGGAAGAAGGACCTGGTCAAGACCTCCGGTGGCAAGTACATCGCGCCCTCGCACATCGAGGGGATGTTCAAGGCGACCTGCCCGTACACCTCGCAGGCGGTGGTGATCGGCCAGGCCCGCAACTACTGCACGATGCTGGTCACGCTGGACCCGGAGGCGATCAAGGGCTGGGCCGCCGGCACCCCCCTGGAGGGCCGCGACTACACCGAGATCGTCACCTCGCCGGAGGCGAAGGCCATGGTCGAGGGTTACGTCGCCGAGCTCAACGCCAAGCTCAACCGCTGGGAGACGATCAAGAAGGTCGCCATCCTCCCGCGCGACCTGACCATCGAGGACGGCGAGATCACCCCGTCGCTCAAGATCAAGCGCCGCGGCGTGGAGAGCAACTTCGCCGGCGAGATCGAGAAGATGTACGCGGGCACGCTGGCCGAGCTCTGAGCCCGCGACGTCGGCGGCCCCACGTTCCGCACGGGGTCGCCGACGTCGGGCGGGCGGAGCGCCGGCTCACAGGTGGTCGCCCCGCCACCGCGTCTGCTCGGCCTCGGAGGCGAGCTGCTCCTCCAGCGCCACCTGCCGCACGCGCCGCCGCCGTGGGGCGTCGACGACCGTCTGCACCGCGACCGTCAGCACGGCGGCCACCGCCAGCATGGCCAGGGCAACCAGCTCCGGCACCTGCGCGGCCACCGGGGTCAGCGCGACGAGCAGCACGACCCCGCAGATCGTCGGCCAGCGCGCCGCGCCCAGCATCCGGCTGCCGAGCAGGATCAACGTGAGCAGGTAGAGCGCGACCCCGCCGAAGAGGGCCAGCAGGTCGAAGCTGGGCAGCGGCACCCCCCAGCTCGGGGTCGCCGGGTCGGCACCCTCGTGGATCAGCCCCTTGAGGCCAAGCGCGAACAGGATCACGCCCGTGATCAGCGGCAGATGCAGGTACGTGTACACGTCCCGGGCCAGCCCGGCACGGGTGCGGGGCTCCCTGGTGCGGTGCAGCACCTGCTCCATGGCCAGGGCGAGGGTGTCGAAGTACGCCCACCACAGCGCCGCGACCACCGCGATGCCGAGCAGCGCCCCGACGATCACGGGCCAGGTCAGCGGCAGCGCGGTGAAGGGACCGGGCCCGAGCCCGAGCGCGATGATCGACTCGCCGAGCGCCACCATGATGATCAGCGCGTGCCGTTCCGCCCAGTGGCCCGCCGAGAGCACCGTCCAGCCCGCGCGGTGCTGGGCCAGGCCGGAACCGTACTCGACGCCGAGCGCGGCGACCCACAACGCCAGCCGAACGGCCGACTCGGCGCCGTCGTCGAGCAGCCGCTGCGGCACCAGCGCGGCGGTCAGGATGAAGCCCGTCGCCAGCAGGAACGGCAGGGCCAGCACGGGCATCCGCCGACGCACCTCCCGGTCGGAGCGTACGGCCCAGAGGAAGACCGACACCTGGGTCGCGCGGACCAGGAAGTAGCAGACGGCGAAGACCACCGGGCCGGGCAGCCCGCCGGGGCGGTCGACGAACGCCTTCGGCAGGCTCAGCGCGAGCACGAAGACGGCGGCGGAGAGCGCGAACCCGACAAGCGGCGTCAGCCCCTGATCGGTGCGGACGACGTTGCCCAGCGCCGCGAAGCTGCTCCAGCACCACCAGAGCAGGGCCAGCACCACGAGGAACCGGATCAGCCCGCGGGCGTCCAGGCTGCCGGCCGTCACCGTGGTCACGTTGAGGAAGGCGAAGACGAAGACGAGGTCGTAGAAGAGCTCCAGGCGGGTGGTGCGGGAGCCGGGGGCGTTCGGCAGGATCCCGCGCGGCCACCGCACCTCCCGCGCATCCCCCACCTGCGCAGTCTCCCAGCCCACGGGCGCCGCGTAGGCGCGATTGACCGACGGCGCCGCCACTTCCGGCCGGCACGCCGACCCGTCGTCAGGCGATGACCGCCGGTTCCCGCCACTGCGACCGGCCGCCCCGGTCCAGGTCGTACCGGACGGCGGCGATGCGGCCGACTGCCTCGGCCAGGTCGGCGGCCGGCAGGGTGAACGGCAGCCGCAGGAAGCGCTCCAACGTGCCGTCCAGGCCGAACCGGGGACCGGGCGCCAGGCGTACGCCGACCTCCTCGGCGGCCCGGGCCAGCGCGCTGGAGATCGGCCCGTCGAGTTCGGCCCAGAGGGTCACCCCGCCGTGCGGGACGGTGACCCGCCACTCGGGCAGGCGCTGCGCGAGCGCCGCCAGCAGGGCGTCGCGCTGGGCGGTGAGCTGGGCCTGGCGCGCGGCGACGATGGCCGGCGCGTCGGCGAGCAAATGGACCGCGACCAGCTGGTCCAGGACCGGGCTGGCCATGTCGACGCCGACCCGAGCGGCGGCGAGCCGCTGCACCTGCGGGGCGGAGGCGCGCACCCAGCCGATCCGCAGGCCGCCCCAGAAGGGCTTGCTCATCCCGCCGATGCTGACCACCCGGGAGTGCCGGTCGAAGCTGGCGGTGGGCGGGGGCAGCACCGTCCCGTCCAGCGGCAGGTCCACGAAGGACTCGTCGACGACCAGGTCGGTGCCGACGGCGTGGGCGGTGGCCACCACCCGCTCGCGCAGCGCGGCCGGCATCAGGTGGCCGGTCGGGTTCTGGAAGTCCGGGATCAGGTACGCCAGCTTGGGCCGGGCCTGCCGGAGGGCGCCGAGCAGCAGGTCGGCGTCCCACCCGGGCTCCTCGACGGCCAGGCCGTGGGTGGTGATCCGGGCCCGGCGGGCGGCCAGCGCGGCCAGCGCGTTCGGATAGCTGGGCGCCTCGACAAGCACGTTGCCGCCGGGGGCGAGGGCCAGCCGGAGCACCAGGTCGAGGGCGTGCTGGGTGCCGTTGGTGACCATGATCTGGTCGGGCGAGGTGGGCAGGCCCCGGTCGGTGTACGCGCGGGCCACCGCCTCGCGCAGCTCGATGATCCCGGTCGGGTGGTAGCCGGCGCCGCCCAGGTAGCGGGGCAGGTCCTCGGCCGCCGCGCGGGCGGCCGGCAGCAGCTCGGGCGGCGCGGCGAGCGCGGCGACCCCGAGGTCGATCATGTCGCGGTCGTCCAGCGGCGTCCAGAGCCCGGTGCTCGCCACCCGGTGGGTGCCCGGGAGCATCGTCCAGCTGCCCGCACCCCGCCGGCTGGCGAGGTGCCCGCTCTCCCGCAGCTCCCGGTACGCGGCCGTGACCGTGGTCCGGCTGATCTTCAACGCCTCGGCCAGCTCCCGCTCGGCGGGCAGCCGCACGCCCAGCGGCAGCCGACCGTCGGCCAGCAGGCCGCGTACGGCACCGGCCAGGGCGGCGTAGTCGGGGCTGCGCCGGCGACCGGGAAGCGCATGCCACTGACCGAGGAGCCGGGCCAATTGGACACCCCGGACCTGACTCGTCATGGCCACTCCCCCCGGATTGGCTCTTACGCTGCGCCAATTGGCCTTTAGCGTGGCATGGGTGACACCGATTGGCAATCTCCGACATCGCCCCGCGCGGCGGCTGAGCCAGCTCTACGCGGGCCTCGTCCTCTACGGCGTCAGCATGGCCCTGATGATCAACTCGGAGCTGGGCCTGGACCCGTGGAACGTGTTCCACCAGGGCCTGTCCGAGCTGACCGGCCTCTCCATCGGCACCGTCACCATCGCGGTGGGCGTGCTGGTGCTGCTGCTCTGGATACCACTGCGCCAGCGTCCCGGCCTCGGCACGGTCAGCAACGCGCTGGTGGTCGGGCTGGTGGTCGACGCGACACTCGCGCTGATGCCGGCCGGCGGGTCGCTGGGCGTACGGGCCGGGATGCTCGTCGCCGGCATCGTGGCCAACGGGGCGGCGACGGGCCTCTACCTCGGCGCCCGCCTCGGACCCGGCCCCCGCGACGGCCTCATGACCGGCTACGTCGCCCGCCGGCCCGGCCGCTCGATCCGGCTCGTCCGCACCGTCATTGAGGTCACGGTGCTGGCGCTGGGCTGGCTGCTCGGCGGGACGGTGGGCGTCGGCACGATCGCCTACGCGCTGGGCATCGGCCCGCTGACCCAGGTCTTCCTGCCGCTGTTCACGGTCCCCGGGCCGCAGGACCCCGCCCCGGGCCCGGTCGCGCCGCTCCCCGCCACCTGACGCGACCCGGACGCCGGGTGTTCCCTTCGGACGCCACGCCCGGCAGAATCCTCGCATGGGGGAGAACGGATGGCGCTGGACCGATGCCTGGATCTTCGTCTCGGTGGTGATCGCCAGCGGTGCGGGACGCCACCGCCGCGCGGCGAGCAGCCGCCGCCCCGAGGGCGTACGCCTCGCCGACGTGCTCTCCACCGCCGACCATCTCAACCAGGCGATCCCCGAGCGGCACGAGGTGGAGGCGGCGGTCCGTCGCCTCGTCGGGGCCGGGCTGGTCAGCGTCACCGACGGCTGGTTCCGGATCACCTCCGACGGTGAGCGCCTCTGGCGCACCAGGCCGAGCGCCGGGCTGGCCACCACGGTGGACACCGTGCAGGGCGTCCTGGCCCGGCGGCACGCCCCCGTCAGCGCCGACTGGCAGCTGGACGAGGCCGACCACGCCGCCGCCGTCCAGGAATACGTGGTGCGCTCGATCCCGGCGCCCCGGCGCTCCCCCGAGAACCGTTCCCGCCGCGACTGAACGGGCCCCGACGGGCCGGGCGCGGGCCGGAGGGACCGGGCCGGATCACGCGGGCCGGAGGGACCGGGCGGATCGCGCGGGCGGTCAGCGGACGGGGTGCCCGGCCCCGCGCAGCGCGTCCTTGACCTCGGCGACGGTCAGCTCGCCGAAGTGGAAGACGCTGGCGGCGAGCACCGCGTCGGCGCCGGCGCCGATCGCCGGCGCGAAGTGCGCCACCTCGCCCGCGCCGCCGCTGGCCACCACCGGCACGTCCACCACCCGGCGCACCGCGCCGATGAGTTCGAGGTCGAAGCCGGCCTTGGTGCCGTCGGCGTCCATCGAGTTCAGCAGGAGCTCGCCCGCGCCCAGCTCGGCGCCGCGCCGGGCCCACTCGACCGCGTCCAGCCCGGTGCCGCGGCGACCGCCGTGGGTGGTCACCTCGAAACCGCTGGGCGTGCCGCCGCCGGGCGAGCGCCGCACGTCGAGCGAGAGCACCAGCACCTGTCGGCCGAAGCGGTCGGCGATCTCGGCGATCAACTCGGGGCGGGCGATGGCGGCGGTGTTCACCCCGACCTTGTCCGCGCCGGCGCGCAGCAGGGTGTCGACGTCGGCGACCTGCCGGACGCCACCGCCGACGGTCAGCGGGATGAAGACCGACTCCGCCGTGCGGCGGACCACGTCGAGCATGGTGCCCCGGTCGCTGGAGGAGGCGGTGACGTCGAGGAAGGTCAGCTCGTCCGCGCCGGCCCGGTCGTACGCCGCCGCCAGTTCCACCGGGTCGCCGGCGTCGCGCAGGTCGAGGAAGTTGACCCCCTTGACCACCCGACCGGCGTCCACGTCGAGACACGGGATGACCCGCACCGCCACCGTCATGCCGCGAGCCTATCCTTCCCGGCACCGGCGGTGACCGACCTGTGAGGCCGACCACCGCCGGCGCGGTGCGCCGCCGCGCTCCCGGAAGTTAGGAAGGGGCCCTTCCTTACACGCGGACGAGCATCTTGCCCAGGTTCTCGCCGCGCAGCAGGCCGAGGAACGCCTCCGGGGCGTTCTCGATGCCGTCGACGACCGTCTCGTCGTACGAGACCCTGCCGTCGCGCAGCCAGCCGGCCATCTCGCGCACGAACTCGTCGCGCAGGTGGCCGTGGTCGCCGACCAGGAAGCCGCGCAGCGTGAGCCGCTTGCCGATGACCAGCGCCAGGTTGCGCGGCGCGGCCGGGGGCTCGGTGTCGTTGTACTGCGCGATCATGCCGCAGATCGCGGCCCGGCCGTGCACCTTCATCGCGGAGATCGCCGCCTCCAGGTGGTCGCCGCCGACGTTGTCGAAGTAGACGTCGACGCCGTCCGGGGCGGCGGCCTTCAGCGAGTCGCGCACCGGCCCGTCGTGGTAGTCGAAGGCGGCGTCGAAGCCGAGCGCGCGCAGCCGCTCGACCTTGGCCGCCGAGCCCGCGCTGCCGACCACGCGCGCCGCGCCCCGCAGCTTGGCGATCTGGCCGACCAGGCTGCCCACCGCGCCGGCGGCGGCGGAGACGAAGACGGTCTCCCCCGCCTTCATGCCGGCGACGTCCAGCAGCCCGGCGTACGCGGTCAGGCCGGTCATGCCGAGCACGCTCAGGTACGCGCTGACCGGGACGAGGTCGGGGTCGACCTTCCGGGCGGCCCGCGCGTCGAGCAGCGCGTACTCGCGCCAGCCGAGGCCGTGCAGCACGGTGTCGCCGGGCTGGAGGCCCTCGACCTCGCTGGCCACCACCTCGCCGACCGCCCCACCGTCCAGCGGGGCGTCCAGCGCGAACGGCGGCACGTAGGACCTGACGTCGTTCATCCGCCCCCGCATGTACGGGTCGACCGACACGTACCGGTTGCGGACCACGATCTGCCCCGCGCCCGGGGTGGGCACCTCGGTCTCGACGAGCCGGAAGTTGTCCGCGGTCGGCCAGCCCTGCGGGCGGGAGGCCAGGTGGATCTCCCGGTTGCGGGCGCTCACAGCGCCTCGCGCACGGTGAGGGCGACCTCGACGTTGCCGCGGGTGGCGTTCGAGTACGGGCAGACCTGGTGGGCCTGCTCGACGACCTGCTCGGCGGCGGCCCGCTCGACGGCCGGGAGGTCGACCAGGAGGGTGACCGCCAGCCCGAAGCCGCCGCTGCCGTTGGCGCCGATGCCGACCTCGGCCTCGACGACCGAGCCCGAGACGTCGACCTTCGCCCTGCGGGCGACCAGGCGAAGCGCCGAGTGGAAGCAGGCGGCGTAGCCGGCCGCGAAGAGCTGCTCGGGGTTGGCGGCGCCGCCGGCGCCACCCATCTCCTTCGGCACGGCCAGGTCGAGCTCGACGGTGCCGTCGGAGGTGCGGACGTGGCCGTCCCGACCGTCCCCGGTGGCCCGGGCGGACGCGGTGTAGAGCACCTGCATGGTGGTCACTGCTCCTTCTGTCGGTGGATCGTCTCGGTGACCCGGGTGAGGGTGTCGCGCAGGGCGACCAGCTCCCCCTCGGTGAGGCCCGTGGCGCGGGCGACCCGCAGCGGCACCTCGTCCATCCGCTGCCGCAGGGTCCGCCCGTCGCCGGTCAGGCCCACCTCCACCCGCCGCTCGTCGCGCGCCGACCGGGTCCGGACGACCAGCCCCGCCCCCTCCAGCCGCTTGAGCAGCGGGGAGAGCGTGCCGGAGTCCAGTCGCAGGGCGGCACCGAGCTCGGAGACCGTGGGGGCGTCGTCGCGCTCCCAGAGCACCAGCAGCACCAGGTACTGCGGGTAGGTCAGGCCGAACTCGTCGAGGACGGGCCGGTAGACGTCGGTGAGGGCGCGCGACGCGGCGTAGAGCGCGAAGCACACCTGCCGGCGCAGTACCAGATGGTCGGTCACCGGGAAACCGTAGCGCGCGATTAGATTGTGCGCAACCGATCAGGTCGCGCGCAGCGGCACCGTCTCGGCGCGCTTCCCGGGGCTCAGCGCTCGCCGAGGTACGCCTCCAACTCCACCTCGACCAGATGGTCCGGGTCGAGCAGGCCGGCCACCACCACCATGGTGGCCGCCGGACGGACCGCGCCGAAGACCACGTTGTGCGCCCGGCCCACCTCGTCGGCGTACGTCCGGTCGGTGACGTACATCCGGGTCCGCACCACGTCCCCCGGCTCCGCGCCCACCTCGGCGAGCGCGTCCAGGCCGATCCGCAGGGCCTGCGCGGTCTGCGCCGCCGCGTCCCCGACGTGGGTGACCACGCCGTCCACAGTCGAGGTGCAGCCGGCCGTCCAGGCCAGGTCGCCGGCCCGGACGACCCGGCAGTAGCCGTACACCGACTCCCAGGGGCCGCCCGAGCCGAGCCGCGTGACGGTCACGCCGCCGCCAGGGTTTCCAGCGCCTGTGCCACGGTGAAGGCGCCCGCGTACAGCGCCTTGCCGGCGATCACGCCCTCCACCCCGATCGGCTCCAGGGTGGCCAGCGCCCGCAGGTCGTCCAGGGTGGAGACGCCGCCGGAGGCGATCACCGGGGCGTCGGTGCGGGCGCAGACCTCACGCAGCAGGTCCAGGTTCGGCCCGCGCATCGTGCCGTCCTTGGTGATGTCGGTGACGACGTAACGCGCCGCGCCCGCCTTGTCCAGCCGCTCCAGCACCTCGAAGAGGTCGCCGCCGTCGCGCGTCCAGCCCCGGGCGGAGAGGGTACGGCCCCGCACGTCCAGCCCGATCGCCACCCGGTCGCCGTACTCCCCGCACACCCGGTCGCACCAGAGGGGATCCTCCAGGGCGGCGGTGCCGATGTTCACCCGGGCGGCGCCGGTGCCGAGCGCGGCGTGCAGCGACTCGTCGTCGCGGATGCCGCCGGACAGCTCCACCTTCACGTCGAGCTGCCGCACCACCTCGGCCAGCAGGTGCGCGTTGGACCCCCGACCGAACGCGGCGTCGAGGTCGACCAGGTGGATCCACTCGGCGCCGTCCCGCTGCCAGGCGAGCGCGGCCTCCAACGGGTCGCCGTACGTCGTCTCGCTGCCGGCGGCTCCCTGCACGAGTCGGACGGCCTGACCGTCGGCGACGTCCACGGCGGGCAACAGGGTGAGGCTCACGGTATTTCTCCTCGAAGTCAGGTACGACGGTCCAGGGCGATCACCACGATCGCCGGCAGTACGAGCAGCAACAGCACGACCAGCGCGATGCGCAGCGCCAGGTCGTCGACGAGCGACCAGATCAGGACCATCGCCACCAGGGTCGACAGCACGATGGCGGCCCGCTCGCCGCGACTGTGCCGGGGCAGCCGGCCCGTCCGCCCCCGGCGCAGCGACGGCGTCAACCGGCGGACCAGTGCCCGCCGCCGCGACCGCCGGGCGGTCCGCCGCTCGCGGACGGCCCGTTCCCGGGCGGCCTCGGCCTCCCGGGCCGCCCGGCGCCGGGCCCGCTCCTTGCTCACGGCGTGTCCCGCCGGGGGCGCGGTCGTCCGGTTGGTCGTGGGCGCCCGACAGGGCGCCCGGTGGCGGGCCGGAGCGGGACCGCCGCACCGGGCAGGCGCTCAGTCACCGGTGGACAGCGTGGCGAGCCAGTTGCGCAGCAGCGCGGCACCGGTGTCGGCGGACTTCTCCGGGTGGAACTGCGCGGCGCAGAGCGGACCCCGCTCCACGGCCGCCACGAAGTCCGTCCCGTGGTGGGCGGTGGTGACCGTGGCGCCGGCCTCCGCCAGCGCGCCCGGGTCCCCGACCCCGTACGAGTGCACGAAGTAGAACCGGCTGTCGGCGGGCAGGCCGGCGAAGAGCACCGAACCCGCCGGCGCCGCGACCGTGTTCCAGCCCATGTGGGGCAGCCGGGGGGCGGCCAGCCTGGTCACCCCTCCGGGCAGCAGCCCGAGCCCCTTGGTCACCACCCCGTGCTCGTCGCCGTGTTCGAAGAGCACCTGCATGCCCACGCAGATGCCCAGCACCGGACGGCCGGCGGCGACGCGCTCGGCGATCACCGGGCCGGCGCCGAGGGCCTCGATCCCGGCCATGCAGGCGGCGTACGCGCCCACACCCGGCACCACCAGGCCGTCCGCCTCGGCGGCGGCGGTCAGGTCGTCGGTCACCGTCACGTCCGCACCGGCGTGGGTCAGGGCCCGCTCGGCCGAACGCAGGTTGCCCGACCCGTAGTCGAGCACCACCACGCGGCTCACGCGCCCTCCCCCGGCAGCAGCCACAGCACGCCGCCGACCGTGGCCAGCGCGGCGAGCAGCGCCGTGACGACCACCGCCGCACGCGGGGCGCCCTGCTTGTGCAGCGACCACGCCCCGCCGACCAGCACACCGGCCAGGATCAGCAGCAACGTCGGCAGCACCCCCCCCATCAGGACCGCCTTCCGTTCGCGACTGCGGGACTCCGCTGCGCTGCGTTCCTCGCGCTCACAGGGCCAACCTTCCGTTCGCGACTGCGGGACTCCGCTGCGCTGCGTTCCTCGCGCTCACACTCACAGGGCCCCCTTCGTGCTGGGGATCGCGCCCGCCGCGCGCGGGTCGACGGCGGTGGCCTCGCGCAGCGCGCGGGAGACCGCCTTGAACTGGGCCTCCACCACGTGGTGGGCGTCCGGGTGACCGCCGGGGCGGGCAGCCCGCAGCACGTCCACGTGCAGGGTGATCCGGGCCGCCTGGCCGAAGGACTCCCAGATGTGCCGGGTCATGCTGGTCGGATAGACCGGCCCGATGTACGGGGCCAGCACCGGCTCGTCGTGCACCACGTACGGACGGCCGGAGAGGTCGACCGCGGCCCGGACGAGGACCTCGTCCATCGGGACGGTGGCCGAGCCGTACCGCCGGATGCCGGCCTTGTCCCCCAGCGCCTGGTCGAACGCGGCGCCCAGGGCGAGCGCGGTGTCCTCCATCGTGTGGTGGGCGTCGATCTCCAGGTCACCCACGGTGCGCACGGTCAGGTCGAAGCCGCCGTGCCGGGCGATCTGGTGCAGCATGTGGTCGTAGAAGCCGACGCCGGTGCCGATCTCGGCCCGGCCGGTGCCGTCGAGGTCGATCTCGACGAGGACCTTCGTCTCCTTGGTGATCCGCTCCACGCGGGCGGTCCGACTCATCAGATCTTCTCCATCGCGGTCAGGAAGGCGTCGGTCTCGGCGGGGGTGCCGGCGGTGACCCGCAGCCAGCCGGGCAGGCCCACGTCGCGCACCAGCACGCCGGCGTCGAGCAGGGTGCGCCAGGCGGCGGCCTGGTCGCCGCCGACCTCGAACAGCACGAAGTTGGCGTCGCTGTCGGCCACCTGCACCCCCCGCTCGCGCAGCCGCGCCACGATCCGGTCCCGCTGCGCGCAGATCGCGGCCACCGTGTCGAGGAGGGCGTCGCGGTGCGCCAGCGCCGCCCGGGCCGCGGCCTGGGTGAGCGCCGAGAGATGGTACGGCAGCCGCACCAGCTGCACCGCCGCCACCACCGCCGGGTCGGCCGCCAGGTAGCCCAGCCGGCCACCGGCGAACCCGAACGCCTTGCTCATCGTCCGGGTCACCACCAGCCGCGGGTGGCCGGGCAGCACCGCCAGGGCGCTGACCGTGCCGGGGCGGGCGAACTCGGCGTACGCCTCGTCGACGACCACCATGCCGGGCGCGGCGTCCAGCACCGCGGCGACCACCGCCGGGTCGAGGGCGGTGCCGGTGGGGTTGTTCGGCGAGCAGAGGAAGACCACGTCCGGGGCGTGCGCGCGGACCTGGGCGACCGCCTCGTCGGCGGTCAGCCCGAAGTCGACGCCGCGGCGGGCCGGCACCCACCGGGTGCCGGTGCCGAGGGCCAGCAGCGGGTGCATCGAGTACGCGGGAACGAAGCCGAGCGCGCTGCGCCCCGGGCCGCCGAACGCCTGGAGCAGCTGCTGCTGGATCTCGTTGGAGCCGTTGGCCGCCCACACCTGCTCGGCGGTGAGCCCGTGGCCCAGGTAGCCGGCCAGGTCGGCGCGCAGCGCCACGGCGTCGCGGTCCGGGTAGCGGTTGAGGTCGCGCAGCTCCGCCGCGAGGGCCTTGCCGATCGCGTCCACCACCGGCTCGGGCACCGGGTAGGAGTTCTCGTTGGTGTTCAGCCGCACGGGCACGTCGAGCTGCGGCGCCCCGTACGGCGACAGCCCGCGCAGGTCGTCGCGGATCGGCAGGTCGTCGAGGGTGGTCATGCCGCCACCTCGCTTCGCTCGGCGACGGCATCGGGGCTGAGCCTGCTGGTTCGCTCGCTGCGCTCGCTCACGCCAGCTCCCCCGGGAAGCGCACCTGCACGGCCCGGCCGTGCGCCGGCAGGTCCTCGACGCCGGCCAGGGTGACCACGTGCGGGGCCACCTCGCGCAGCGCCTGCTCCGAGTAGTCGACCAGGTGGATGCCGCGCAGGAAGGACTGCACCGACAGCCCGGAGGAGTGCCGGGCGCAGCCGCCGGTGGGCAGCACGTGGTTGGAGCCGGCGCAGTAGTCGCCGAGCGACACCGGCGACCAGGCGCCGACGAAGATCGCCCCGGCGTTGCGCACCCGCAGCGCCCACTCGCGGGCGTCCCGGGTCTGGATCTCCAGGTGCTCGGCCGCGTACGCGTCGACCACCCGCAGCCCGGCGTCGAGGTCGTCGACCAGGACGACGCCGCTCTGCTCGCCGGTGAGCGCGGTGGTGACCCGCTCGGCGTGCTTGGTGGCCGGCACCTGCCGGGCCAGCTCCCGCTCCACGGCCTCCACCAGCTCGACCGAGGGGGTCACCAGCACGCTGGCCGCGAGGGGGTCGTGCTCGGCCTGGCTGACCAGGTCGGCCGCGACGTGCGCCGGGTCGGCGGTGTCGTCGGCCAGGATGGCGATCTCGGTCGGGCCGGCCTCGGCGTCTATGCCGACGACGCCGCGCAGCAGCCGCTTGGCGGCGGTGACCCAGATGTTGCCCGGTCCGGTGATCATGTCGACCGGGTCGCAGTGCGCGGCGCCCTCGGCGTCGACCGCCGCGCCGTACGCCAGCATCGCCACGGCCTGGGCGCCGCCCACGGCGTAGACCTCGTCGACACCGAGCAGGGCGCAGGCGGCGAGCACCCGGGCGTCGGGCAGCCCGCCGTTCTCCTTCTGCGGCGGACTCGCCACCACCAGCGAACGCACCCCGGCCGCCTGGGCCGGCACCACGTTCATCACCACGGTCGACGGATACATCGCCAGGCCGCCGGGGACGTAGAGGCCGACCCGGTCGACCGGCACCCAGCGCTCGGTCACCGTGCCGCCCGGCACCACCTGGGTGGTGTGGTCGGTGCGGCGCTGGTCGGCGTGCACCTTGCGGGCCCGGGCGATGGACTCCAGCAGCGCGGCGCGCACCTCGGGAGCGAGGGTGCCCTCCGCCTCGGCGATCGCCTCGGCGGGCACCCGCAGCACCTCGGGCGAGACCCCGTCGAAGCGCTCACTGGCCTCCCGGATCGCCGGGTAACCATGCTCCCGGACCGCCTCCACGAGGGGGCGGATCCGCTCGACGGCCACGGAGACGTCGAGTTGGGCACGGGGCAGCAGGCGGCGCGGGTCACGGACGCCGCCGCGCAGGTCGATCCGGTTCAACACCCTTGCGAGTCTAGGCGGCCCGCCCGGACGGCGACCGGCGCCGCCCGTACGCCGGGACGGTGAGCCGGGCCACGCCGTCGCGCCGGGATCGGGCTACGCTCGACGCGTGACTGCGCGGCTGCCGGTGTTTCCGCTCGGAATGGTCCTCTTTCCCGGTCTGGTGCTGCCGCTGCACATATTCGAGGAGCGCTACCGCGCCCTGGTCCGGCACCTGGTCGCGCTGCCCGAGGACGCCCCGCGCGAGTTCGGCGTGGTGGCCATCCGGGCCGGCTGGGAGGTCGCCCCGACCGGGCCGGACGGCAAGCCGCTGCCCGGTGGCGGCGACGTCACCCTGCACGAGGTGGGCTGCACCGCCGAGCTGCGGCAGGTCACCGAGCGCCCCGACGGTGGCTTCGACCTCGTCACGGTGGGCAAGCGCAGGTTCCGCGTCACCGACGTCGACCGGGACACCGAGCCCTACCTGACCGCCGACGTGGAGTGGCTGCCCGAGCCGGGCGGGCCCGACGAGGTCGCCGACCTGCTCGCCGCCCGGGTGATCTCGGTCTTCCGGCAGTACCTGGGCCTGATCCGGGCCGATCCCGAGGAGCTGTCCGAGCAGTTGCCGGAGGATCCGACGGTGCTGTCGCACCTGGTGGCCGCGACGGCCGTGCTGACCGTGGCCGACCGGCAGCGGCTGCTCGCCATCGACGACACCGCCGCCCGGCTCCGCGCCGAGCTGCGCCTGCTCAACCGTGAGGCGGCGCTGCTGCGCCAGGTGCGGGCGGTTCCGGTGCCGCTGACGGAGCTGGCGTCTCCGCCGACCCCCAACTGAGCCCAGGCACGCCGGGCGCGTGCTCCGGGCGCAACGACGGCCAGCGGGACCAGCCGGCCAGCAGGGTGTACGTCACGGCCGCGCCGAACGCGGGCAGCAGCAGGTTGCCGTGCGGCACCGGCAGCACGCCGAACACCCACTCGATCCCGCCGGCCCGCAGGTCGGCCGGCTTCTCGAAGGCCTGTCCGACGGGCGCGCTCTCCAGCAGCCGCTCGTAGCCGGCCAGCCCCGTGCGCCGGCCCGCCTGCCAGGCGACCAGCGCCGCGCCGAAGGCGCCGAGCACGGCGACGGACAGCCCGACCGGTCCCCGGAGCCGGCGCAGCAGGAACCACAGCACGAGGGCGGTGAGCACCCCGAAGCCCAGCCCCAGCAGGCTGAACCAGCCGTCGGCGGCGATCGGCTGCTCCGGCTGCGGCTCGGCGTAGATCGCCCCCTCGGCGACCTTGATCACCGGCGTGTCCGGCGCGAGGGCGGCCCAGAGCAGCCCGAGCGGCACCCCGAGCACGGTCGTCGCGAGCACCGCCAGCAGGGCGAGCCGCACCGCCCGCCCGCGCGGCAGGTCCGGCTCCACGGGCACGGGCGGATAGCCGGCGGCGTACCCGAGGTCGGTGTTGCCGCCGACGTACCCCAGCGGCCCGTCGTGCGGCGGCGCGCCGGCCGGTGCCCGCCACGCGTCGCCGGTCGGGGCGTACGCCGGTGCGCCGGTCGTGCTCTGCCACGGCGCGTCGGTCGGGACGTGCGGCGGTGTCGTACCCGCGTCGTACGACGGGGCAGGTTCCCGCGCGGCGTACGGGTCGTCGGGGCCGACGCGGGCCGGCCGGTCGGGTGCCGCCCAGGCGGCCGGTGCCCCCGGCTCGTCGGGCCGGCGGCCGGGCCGGTCGGGTTCGGGGGTGTCCGCGCTCACCCGGTGATCCTCTCAGGCCCGTGGGCGCCGTGGGCCGTCGGTGGCGGCACAACCCGCTCACCGGGCGAACGGCTCCAGCATCACCGAGGCGGCCTTCAGCCACGCCTGCCGGGTCTCCTGCTGGAGCTGGTGGTACTCGATCGAGGAGCCGGTCTCCAGCGCCGGGTCGTACGGCACCACGGCGACGGCCCGGGTACGGGTGGCGAAGTGCCGCTCCAGGTCGTCCTGCAACGGCGAGCGGCCCGGGGTGGGGCAGGAGATCAGGGTGACCGCGTTGTCGGCCAGCTCCCCCATCCCGACCTCGTGCAGCAGGTCCAGCATCCAGTCGGCGCTGAACGCGGCGTCCTCGCGGGGCACGGTGGTCACCACGAGCTGGTCCGCCGCCTGCATGACGGTGCGCCAGTTGGCGCTCTCCACGTTGTTGCCCGTGTCCACGCAGACCACGTCGTGGGTGCGCCGCAGCAACTCCAGCACCCGCCGGACGGTGAACTGGTCGAGCCGCTGGGCGAAGCGGGGGCTCTCCTCGCCGGCCAGCACGTCGTACGAGCCGTCGGAGGCGTGGCGCAGGTAGTCGTCCAGGTGCGCCAGCAGCTCGGCGCCCTCCTTGATCTCGACGTGCGCGAGATCGCCGACCAGGTGCCGGATGGTGCGGGCGTGCCGGGCGCTGCCGGCGCGCAGCCCGAGCGTGCCGCGCAGCTCGTTGTCGTCCCAGGCCAGCACACCCCGCCCGCGTACGCTGCCGACGGTCGCCGCGGCCAGCACGGTGGCGGTGGTCTTGTGCACGCCGCCCTTCGGGTTGGCGAACGCGAGCACCCGGGGGGTGCCCAGGTCGCGGCGGAGCACCCCGACGGCGCGCTCCACCTCGTTCTCCGTGCCGCGCGGGCGCCACTCGACGCGCGCCGGGTAGCCCCGCTCGGCGGGCGGCGGTGCGGTGGGCGGTGGCGCGGCGACCGGCGGCACAACGGGCGGTGGCGCGGCGGGCGGCGGTACCACCGGCGGTGGCACGGCCGGCGGTGGCGCGGCGGGTGGGGCCTGGTGGGCGCGCCTGGAGCGATAGCCGTTGTCGAGCACCGCGTAGCGGGACTCGACCGGGGGCGGCTCGTGCCGGTAGCCGTTGTCCAGCACCGCGTAGCGCGACTCGACCGGACCCGGGCCCCGGCGCGGCTCGGTCTCGATGCGGGGCGGCGGGGGCTGGGCCGGCACGCGGTACGCCGGCTCGGCCGGATACCCCGGGTCCGCCCGGTAGGACGGCTCGATGGAGCCCGACCGGTAGCTCGGCTCGATGGGATCCGCCCGGTAGGACGGCTCGACCGGTTCCGACCGGTAGCTCGGCTCGACCGGATCGGACCGGTAGGACGGCTCGATGGGATCCGCCCGGTAGGACGGCTCGACCGGATCAGACCGGTAGCCCGGCTCGGGCGGCTGCTCCGGCTCCACCCGGTAGGCGGGCTCCAGCGGGTCCACCCGGTAGGCCGGCTCCACCCGGTAGGTGGCCTCGGCCCGGTAGCCGGCGTCGACCGGGCGGCCGTACTCCGCGCCGTACGCCGGTGGGCCGTCCGCGCCGTACGGCGGTGGGCCATCTGCGCCGTACGGCGGTGGGCCGGGCTCCGGCGCGTACGGCTCGGGGGCCCGCCCGATGGCCGGCACCCGCGCGGCATAGCCGTTGCCCGACGAGCGGCGGGGCAGCGGCTCCGGCGGGAGGGGCGGCGGATCGGCGTGTCGGTCGGCCTCGGCCTGCTCGGCCGTGCGGCTGCCGTGCCGGGCCCGGTCGAGCAGCGCCCGCCACCGCGGTGCTGGTTCGGCCGGCCGCCCCCAGCCGGTCTCGCTGCCCTCCACGGCTCGCCCTCCCAGCGCCATCGATGCCCGTCTGACAGGCTACGAACGAAACCCTATTCGGACCACACCCGTCTACGCACCTTCGGTTCTTCGTCCCGTCACGGCACGGGCCCCGGTACGCCGGTTGCGCCGGCGTACGGGGAGGTCGACGGGACCGCCGGCGGCGACCCGCCGCCAGCCGGTCCGGCCGGTGTCGGTGATGGTGGCGTCACGCCCCGCGCGGGTTCCGACGTTTCGCCCACGGTCGGGGCGGGGGCACCGGCACACACGGCGGGACCCCCTTCGTCGGATCGTCACGGGCGGGACGACGCTCAGTCGCGGAGGATCTCGAGCGCCCGGTCCAGGTCGTCAGGGTAGTCGCTGACGAAGCGCACCTCGTCCCCCGTGCGGGGGTGCAGGAAGCTCAGCGACCGGGCGTGCAGCCACTGCCTGGACAGGCCGAGCCGGGCGGACAGGGTCGGGTCGGCGCCGTACGTGAGGTCGCCCACGCACGGGTGCCGCAGCGTCGAGAAGTGCACCCGGATCTGGTGGGTGCGCCCGGTCTCCAGCCGCACGTCGACCAGGCTCGCCGCCGGGAACGCCTCCACCGTGTCGTAGTGGGTGATGCTCGGCTTGCCGCCGGAGACCACCGCCCAGCGGTAGTCGTGGGTGGGGTGCCGGTCGATCGGGGCGTCGACGGTGCCGCGCAGCGGGTCCAGATGCCCCTGCACCACCGCGTGGTAGCGCTTCTCCACCTCGCGGTACTTGAACGCCCGCTTCAACGCGGTGTACGCCTGCTCGCTCTTGGCCACCACCATGATGCCCGTGGTGCCGACGTCGAGCCGGTGCACCACGCCCTGCCGCTCGGCGGCGCCGCTGGTCGAGATGCGGTGCCCGATGGCGGCCAGCGCGCCGATCACCGTCGGGCCGGTCCAGCCGGGGCTCGGGTGGGCCGCGACGCCGACCGGCTTGTCCACCACCACGATGTCGTCGTCGGCGTACACCACCCGCAGCCCGGGGACCGCCTGCGGCACCACGGTGGGCGGGGCGACCGGCGCGGGCAGGGTCACCTCCAGCCAGGAGCCGGCCTTCACGCGGTAGGAGTTCGGCCGGGCGGCCCCGTCGACAAGCGCGTCGCCGGCGTCGACCAGGGCCGCGGCGGCGGTGCGGGACAGCCCGAACAGCCGCGACACGGCCTGGTCGAGCCGCGTGCCGTCGAGGCCGTCGGGGACGGGCAGGGAACGGTGGTCGCCGCCGGCGGCGAAGGCGGCGGTCATGCCCGCTCCCGCTGCCCGGCGTCGGCCTGGGCCGCCGCCTCGTCGGTGGACTCGCCGTGGCCGATCCGGCTGCCGTCACGCTGCCGGCCGGTCAACTCCAGCAGGAGGGCGAGCAGCACGCCGCAGACGAGGGCGCTGTCGGCCAGGTTGAACACCGGGAACACCCGGCCGTACGGGGCGAAGACGCTGACCATGTCCACCACGTGCCCCACGAACCAGCCCGGGGCGCGGAAGACCCGGTCGGCGAAGTTGCCCAGCGCCCCGCCCAGCACCAGGCCCAGCGAGATCCCCCAGGGCAGCGAGCGCAGGCGCAGCGCCATCCAGACGATCCAACCGACCACCCCGAGGGTGATCAGCGGGAAGACCCAGGTGTAGTCGGCGCCGATGCTCCACGCCGCGCCGCTGTTGCGGGTGAGGCTGAGGTAGACCGCACCGCCGAGCAGCCTGACCGGCTCACGGTCCTCGAGGGCGCCCAGGGCGAGGTGCTTGGTCGCCGCGTCGGCGGCGAGCACCGTGAGCGCGAGCCCGAACAGGGTGGCCGCGGCCCGGCGGTGGGACGTGCCGGACCTCGGCTCGGCGCTGCCGGCACCCGGCTCAGCGCTGCCGGGCCCGGCGGGCGGTGCTTCGGACATCTGCTCCCCATCGACGCTCGCGGCGACGCGTCCGCGCCGCCTCCCATGGCCGCCGGGGAGCGGGCCTCAGCGCCGCTCCTCCAGCTGCTTGCACGTCACGCAGAGGGTGGCCGACGGGAAGGCGGCGAGCCGCTCCACCGGGATGGGGTTGCCGCACCGCTCGCACCAGCCGTAGCCACCCTCGTCGAGCCGCTCCAGCGCCCGCTCGACCTGCGTGATCCGTTCCAGGATGCTGTTGGCGAGTGAGATCTCCTGCTCACGCTCGAACGTCTTGGTCCCGGTGTCGGCCTGGTCGTCCCCGGCCGAGTCGGTCAGCCGGTCGCGCTGCAGCTCGGTGATCTCGCTCAGCGTCCGATCGTACTCGGCGCGCAACTCGTCACGCCGCGCCGCCAGGGCCGCCCGGATCTTCTCGGTCTCCGCAGCGCTGCGGGTGGCCTTCGCCACCGGCTTCCGGCCGGCGGTCCTGGTGTCGGCTGGCTTCGCCATCGTCGCTCCCTCGGCCGCGGAACCGCGGTCTTCCGCGGCACCTGGACAGGGGCCGCCGGCATCGGCGCCCCCAGGTACAAAAGGGGCGCGCAGCGACGGGGCCGCGCACTCCGGAGATTCGCAAGAATACGGAACGTACAGGCGCACGACAACGTGCCGCTCCGACGTACCGGCGTTCGGCCCCTGGTCATCCCTAACCGGGGCAAAAGGAACGCTAGCAGATCACGCGTCGGGACCCCGGCCGTACTCGCCAAACCAGCGGGCCAGCCGGCCCCGCCGGCTGACCGCCCGCAGCCGCCGCTCCGCCTCGTCGCGCACCCCGGCCGTGGCCACGATCAACATGGTGTCGCCGGTCTTCAGCCGGAAGTCCGGGCCGGGCACGACGCCCGCCCCGTCGCGCAGCACCAGGGTCACCGAGGCGCCCAGCGGCAGCCGCAGCTCGTCGACGTGCACCCCGGCCAGCCGGGAACCGGGCGGCACCTCCAGCTGGAGCAGGTCCGCGCCCATCCGCTCCAGCGGCGCCGTCTCCACCCGGATCTCCGTCGCCTCGGCCGGCGCGGTCACCCGCAGCCGGCGGGCCACCGGGGCCAGCGTCCCGGTCTGCAGCAGCGTGAAGATCACCACCAGTACGAAGACCGAGTCGAAGAGCCGGTCGGCGCCCGGCACCCGCTCCGACAGCGGAATGGTGGCGAGCACGATCGGCACCGCCCCGCGCAGCCCCGCCCAGGACAGGAACGCCTGCTCGCGCAGGCCGAACCGGAACGGCAGTGCGGACGCCGCCACCGACAGCGGCCGGGCCAGCAGCACCAGCGCCAGCCCGGCGACCACCGCCGGCAGCACCGCCGAGCCCAGCCGGCCCGGCGAGACGAGCAGCCCGAGCAGCACGAAGAGCCCGATCTGGGCCAGCCACGCCAGGCCGTCGGCGAAGCCGAGGATCGCCTGCCGGTGTGGCAGCCGGGCGTTGCCGAGGATCACCCCCGCCACGTAGACGGCGAGGAAACCCGAGGCGTGCAGCACCGCGCCGGCGGCGTAGGCGAACACGGTCAGCCCGACCGCCGCGATCGGGTAGAGCCCCGCCGACGGCAGCGCCGCCCGGCGCAGCGCCCACCGCCCGCCCACGCCGGCCGCGAGACCGACCGCCGCGCCGGCGCCCAGCTCGTAGCTGACCAGGGAGATCTCGTACCACCACGGGTGGGTGACGCCCTCCCGGGACAGCAGCACCACCAGCAGCACGACCGGGGCGTCGTTCATCCCCGACTCCGCCTCCAGGGTGGCCACCAGGCGGGGCGGCAGCCGCAGCCGGCGCAGCGTGGCGAAGACCGCCGCCGCGTCGGTGGAGGAGAGCACCGCGCCGTAGAGCAGGGCCAGCCGCCAGTCCAGTCCCAGCAGCAGGTGCACGACGAGGCCGACGACCAGGATGCTGACCACCACGCCGACCGTGGAGAGCAGCGCGGCCAGCCCGAGCACCGGACGCAGGGTGCTCCACCGGGCGGTCAGCCCGCCCTCGGCGATGATCACGATGAGCGCGCAGAAGCCCAGGGTCCGGGTCAGCTCGACGTCGTCGAAGCGGATGCCCAGCCCCGCCTCCCCGATCGCCACCCCGAGGGCCAGGTAGGCCAGGAGGCTGGGCACGCCGAGCCGGGTGGAGAGCCGGACCGCGCCGACCGCGACCAGCAGGACACCCGCACCGAGCAGGAGCGCGAGATCCAGCCCCGGCGTCACCGCCGCCCGGCCCCGGCGTCCGTCACCCGGCGGCCCCGTCACGCAGCCGGCGCAGTGCCTCCGTCAACTCCGGGGCGGGCCCCTCGACCAGGAAGAGCTTGTCGCGGCTGGCCGCGCCGGCCCGCAACGACACCACGCCCGGCCGTACGCCCAGCGCCCCGGCCAGCGCCCGGCGGGCCGCCTCGGTGGCCCGCCCGTCCACGGCGGGGGCGTGCACCGCGATCACCAGGGCCGGCCCGTGCGGCCCGTCGAAGCGACCGCCGACGCGGGCCCGGGCGGAGCCGGGCTTCACCCGGACCGCGACGGTCAGCGTGGCGTCCATCAGGAAGCGTCCCGCCGCTCAGACCCGACCGGCGTCGGCGAGCAGGGCGGTGTCGGGCGCGCAGCGGGCGCACGGGGTGAAGCCGAGGTCGACGGCCTCCGCAACCGGAAGCGGCTCGTGCTCCCGCCCCACCAGGTACGCGCAGTCGGCCAGGTGGTAGCGGGGCCGCCCGTCGACCACCCGCACCTCGGCGGCGAGGCGGGCCACCCGGGCGGCCTCGCCCGGCGTGACGTCCTGCGCGGGCGGCTCGTCGTGGTCCGGTGCGGCGGGGCCGGCGCCTGGCGTGGTGGCGGCTGGGACGGCGCCGGCACCGGGCATGGTGGCGGCCGGTACGGCGCCGTCGGTCACCGGCGGCTCGGGCGGTTGCCGCCACCCGGTGCCGTCGGCGTCGACCGTGGAAGGAACGTGCTGGACGGGGATCTCCGGCTCCGCCGGCGGCCCACCGGCGAAGGCCGGTCCGGCCGGGCGGGTCGCCCGACGGGGTCGCCACCCCGGCCGGCCCGGGTGGTCCGCCGCCGCCCGGTCCGCGGCCGCCTGGCGGGCGCCCGCGACCAGCGCGACGGCGGCCAGCAGGCTGGCCGCGATGGAGATGGTCAGGAGAACGCTGGAGCCACCGGCCAGGCCGAGCACCAGCAGCACCACCGCGACGAGGATGAGCAGGAGACTGGCGACTATCACGGCTCACCCCCGCCGCGTCGTGCTGATGAGGCGAGGTCGGCGACCGTCATCGTGACGACGGCCGCCGACCGATGGTTCAGCGCCCGGTCTCGAGAGCGCCGGAGCGACCGCCGCCGCCGTAGGAGCCGGCGAGCCCTGCGGTGGCCAGCCCGTTGCCGCCGCCGGCGGCCCGGGTGCCCTCACCACCACGGGTCATCTCGACCTCCAGGCCCTGGCCGCGGCCGTCGAGGTCACGCAGCTGGCTCTCCAGGTAGGCCTTGAGCCGGGTGCGGTACTCACGCTCGAACTGCTTGAGCTCCTCGATGTGCTTCTGCAGGGCCGTGCGCTTGGCGTCCAGGCCGCCCATGGCCTCCTGGTGCCGCTGGCGGGCGTCGCGCTCCAGGGCGTCGGCCTTGGCGCGGGCCTCGCGGGTGACCTCCTCGGCCTTGGAACGGGCCTCGGAGAGCAGCTGGTCGGCCTCGCGACGGGCGTCGGAGACGTGGTCGTCGGCGGTCCGCTGGGCCATCATCAGCACCCGCAGCGCCTGCTGCTCACCGTCGGCGCCGCCGACGGCCGGGCCACCGGCGGAGCGGACCTGCTCCAGCTCGGCCTGCATCGCGCGGGCGGCCTGCTCGGCCGCCGCCTTGTCGCGCTGCACCCGGTCGAGCTGGGCCTTGACGTCGTTGAGCTCCGCCGCGAGACGGGCGTCGCCGCCGGGGCCGGCGGGGGCGCCACCACGGCCGCCGCGCTCCACCTGGGCGCGCAGCTCGTTGTTCTCCTCGATGAGACGGGCAAGCTCGCGCTCGACCTCGTCCAGGAAAGCGTCGACCTCCTCCTCGTCGTAGCCCCGCTTGCCGATCGGCGGCTTTTTGAAGGCGACGTTGTGGACGTCGGCCGGGGTCAGCGGCATCGAAACTCCTCGGGTCAGTTGCGGCCGCGAAAGCGCGTCGGTCATCAGACGGTGCCGATGATCGACCGCCTCAACACGAACTCCATCAGCACGAACAGGATAACCAGGAGCACAAGTGAGGCCAGGTCGATGCTCACGGTACCAATTCGCAACGGAGGGATCACACGCCTCAACGCGTTGAGAGGGGGATCAGTGACGCTCCACACGATTTCCAGCCCCACCGATGCCCCACGCCCCGGCTGCCAGCGACGGCCGTACTGCAGGACGGCGCTCAGGACGAACCGGGCCAGCAGGACGAGCAGGAAGAAGTAGAGCACCAGATACAGCACTTGCAGCACGATCGACAACACGGCAGGCGACGTCCCTCGGGTCGGGCGGGGCTAGCTCAGGCTGAAGAAGCCGCCCTCGGCGATCTTGGCCTTGTCCTCCGCGGTGACCTGGACATTGGCCGGTGAGAGCAGGAACACCCGATTGGTCACGCGCTCGATCGTACCCCGCAGCCCGAACGCGAGGCCGGCGGCGAAGTCCACAAGTCGGCGCGCGTCGGCCTCGTCCATCTCGGTGAGGTTGATGATCACCGGAACGTTGTCGCGGAAGTGCTCACCGATGGTGCGCGCCTCCCGGTACGTGGTGGGGTGCAGCGTGGTGATCTGGTAGCGCTGCTCCTCCTCGGCGACCACCGCCCGCTCCCGGGGCTGCGCCTGCGGCGCCAGGGCCAGGTTGTCGCGGGTGTGGTAGGTGAGCGCGCCCGACGTGTCGCCGGCCGACGGCCGGGTGATGGAGCGGACGCTGGAACGCTCGGCCCGCTCCGGCCGGTCGGTGTCGCCCCGCTCGGCGTCGGCCACCCGGCCGGCGGCGCGCTCGGAGAGCCGGCCACGGTCGCTCAGCCGGGACCGGGGCGCCGGCGGCTCCTCGGAGTCGTCCTCGTCGTCGTCGGCGAACTCCTCCGAGTACCGGCTCTGCCGGTAACGCGAATCGCGGTAGCCACCCTTGTCGTAGCCACCGTCGTCGTAGGCCCGCTCGTCGTCCTCTTCGACCAGACCGAGCCAGACCCCCGCCTTGCGCAGTGCACCCATCCCGCGCCCTTCCCGTCCGCCGTGCGGCACGCGCCCCCGTACCGTGTCGCTTGTCGCGAGTGGACCACTTTGCCCACCGGAGCGGATCGGCAATCCCCTGGCACGCGATTCGCGTCGCGTGCCACGACCCCCGACAACGGGATGCCGCTCCCCCAAACAACACAGATGTAATTTGCTTCCCGCGGTCAGGCTACCGCAGCGTGGGACGCATTCCGAGCAACGCGCTGCCGACGCGGACATGTGTCGCGCCGTACCGGATCGCGATTTCCAGGTCGCCGCTCATCCCGGCGGAGAGCGCGGCGGCTCCCGGGTGGACCGTCCGGAAACCGGCGGCCACCTCGGCCAGCCGGGCGAACGCCCGCTCCGGCTCCCAGCCCAGCGGCGCCACCGCCATCAGGCCGGTCAGCCGCAGCGCCTCCGCGCCGGCCACCGCCTCGGCCACCGCGCCGAGCCCGGCGCCCGGGTCGGCCGAGCCGGGCAGCGCCCCGCCACGGGCCGCGTCGCCGTCGATGCTCACCTGGACCAGCACGTCCAGCGGCCGGTCCCGCGCCGCCGCCGACGCCGCGTCCAGCGCCCGCGCCAGCCGGACACTGTCGACCGAGTGCACGACGTCGGCGTAGCGGACCACCGACCGGGCCTTGTTGCGCTGCAACTGCCCGATGAAGTGCCACCGGGGCGTCACCCCCGCCGCGGCCACCTCGGCCGACTTGACGGACGCCTCCTGGTCGCGGTTCTCCCCCATGTCGACGACGCCGAGCCCGGCCAGGGCCACCACGTCCCCGGCCGGGTAGGTCTTGGTCACCGCGATCATGGTGACCTCGGAGTCGTCCCGACCCGCGGCGGCACAGGCGTCCGCGATCCGGGACCGTACGCGGCCCAGGCCGGCCGCGATCTCGGCGCGCCGGTCCGGGCGCACCGTGGCTGGGCTGTCGGTCATCGCCGGTACTCAGGAACCGTTCTTGAGGAAGTCGGGCACGTCGACGTCGTCGAAGAGCACCCGGCGGGGCGACTGCTGCGGGGCCGGCATGGTGGCCGGCGGCGCGACCGGGGCGCTCGGCTGCGCCGGCTGGTTCTGGTTGCTCTTGCGGGGCGGCTCGGCCGCCTTGTACGCCGGCGTGCCGCCGTCGAAGCCCGCCGCGATGACGGTGACCCGCACCTCGTCGCCGAGGGCGTCGTCGATGACGGCGCCGAAGATGATGTTGGCGTCGGGGTGGGCCGCGTCGGTGACGAGCTGGGCCGCGTCGTTGATCTCGAACAGGCCCAGGTCCGACCCGCCGGCGATGGAGAGCAGCACGCCGCGCGCGCCGTCCATGCTCTGCTCCAGCAGCGGGCTGGAGATGGCCGCCTCGGCCGCCTCGACGGCACGGTTCTCGCCCCGCGCGCTGCCGATGCCCATGAGCGCGCTGCCCGCGCCGCTCATCACGCTCTTGACGTCGGCGAAGTCCAGGTTGATCAGACCCGGCGTGGTGATCAGGTCGGTGATGCCCTGGACACCGGAGAGCAGCACCTGGTCGGCGGTGCGGAACGCGTCCATCATGCTGATGTTGCGGTCGCCGAGCGCCAGCAGCCGGTCGTTGGGGATGACGATCAGCGTGTCGCACTGGTTGCGCAGCTCGTCTATTCCGGACTCCGCCTGCACCTGGCGGCGCTTGCCCTCGAACGAGAACGGCCGGGTGACCACGCCGATGGTCAGCGCGCCGAGCTTGCGGGCGATGTTCGCCACCACGGGCGCGCCGCCGGTGCCGGTGCCGCCGCCCTCACCGCAGGTCACGAAGACCATGTCGGCGCCCTTGAGCACCTCCTCGATCTCGTCGCGGTGGTCCTCGGCGGCGTTCTTGCCGACATCGGGGTTGGCGCCGGCGCCAAGCCCGCGGGTCAGCTCACGGCCGACGTCGAGCTTCACGTCGGCGTCGCTCATGAGCAGCGCCTGCGCGTCGGTGTTGATCGCGATGAACTCGACGCCCTTGAGCCCAACCTCGATCATCCGGTTGACGGCGTTGACGCCGCCGCCACCGATGCCGACGACCTTGATGACCGCCAGGTAGTTGTGCGGAGGTGTCATCTCCGGTCCTTTCCCTTCGAGATTGGCATGGGCCGACCGGGTAGGGCCTGGCCAGACCAGCGGCCGACGACAGCTGTCACCAGCGAGGATCAGGGTTGAACCCTCACCCTCTACTAGAGGCTTACTGTTATGTCAACCACTGATCCCCTTCGGGGCAACGTAAGCGCCCTCACGCGATGAGCCAAGGACCCGCTCGGCGTGTCGCCGCCGGAGCGGGACGGGTCACGTCGCCGGTTGAGCGGGCGGTCACCGCAGGGTGACCACGTCGGGCGCGCTGACGTCGATGGTGTCGGCCTTCCGGTCGAGCAGGGCGCCGGCCACCCGGGCCTTGTCCGCGCCCCGGGTCGCGTCCCCCCAGACCACCACCCGGTCGCCGCGCAGCCGCAGCGTGATCCGGGCCAGCCCCTCGACGCTCACGTCCACCAGCTCGGCGCGCAGCTGCGGGGTGAGCGCGCCGAGCACCTCCAGCGCCGCCCGGGTCGACCCGTCGTCCGGACCCGGGTCGGCGAGCCGGACCACCGGCAGGCCGTCCGGCGGCCGCGGCACGGTCCGGAAGACCACGCCCGCGCCGTCGAGCACCACGAACTGCTCCCCGCGCGGCACCGCCGCCACGCCGGTGCGCTCCGTCACCCGGACGACAAGCGTGTCCGGCCAGTCCCGGGTCACCACCGCCCGCTGGACCGCCGGCAGCTCGCCGACCCGCCGCGCGGTGGCGGCCAGGTCCACCCGGGCCAGCGGGGCGTCGTCGGGCACCGCGGCGGCGTCGCGGACCTGCACCGTCGTGACCAGCGCGGCACCCTCGACGCGGACCTCGCGCACCCCGAACAGGCCGGTGCCGAGCAGGGTCCAGGCGACCAGCCCGGCCGCCGCGAGCACGCCCGCGGCGACCGCCCACGGCAGGGCCGCGCGCATCCGACGCTGCCGGGCCCGGGCCATGAACCGGCGGGTCGAGGCGGGGACCGCGTCGCTGCCGGCCCGGACCAGCTGCCACCGCCGCTGCGGCCCGCGCCGGCCGCCGCCGTCCGCGCCGGTGGTGCGCCCCCGCGCCGGACCGGGACTCATCCGGCCGCGGGCGCCGCGCCGTCCGCGACCGCGCCGCCGGCACCGCCGACGCCGGGGACGGTGCCGCCGATGGTCGTCGTGCCGCCGGCGTCGCCGCCGGGCGTCGTGCCCGCCGGCGCCGCCGGATCGGTGGTACGCGCCGAGAGCGCGGCCAGCAGCTGGTCCCCCATCAACGAGATCGGTGGGGCGCCCATGGTCACCACCACGTCGCCGGGGCGGGCCCGCCGGGCCACCTCCACCGGCGCGGCCTCCCACGAGTCCACGAAGACCTTCCGCTCCGCCGGCAACGCCACCGCCTCGATCAGCGCCGCCGATCCCTCCCCCGGCTCGCGCAGCTCGCCCGGGCCGAAGACCTCCAGCAGCACCAGCTCGTCGGCGATGGCCAGCGACTCGGCGATCTCCGCCTGGAGGTCGCGGGTGCGGTAGAGCCGGTAGGGCTGGAAGACCACGATCAGCCGGCCGTCCCCGGCCACCTCGCGCAGCGTCTGCAACGCCAGCGTCATCGAGGTCGGGTGGTAGGCGTACTCGTCGTAGACCAGCACGTCGTCCGCGACGCCCTTGCGCTCGAAGCGCCGCCGCACGCCGGGGAACGCCGCGAGCGCGCCCTCCGCCGCCTCCAGCGGCAGCCCCAGCAGGTACGCGGTCAGCACGGCCGAGGCGCTGTTGAGCCCCATGTGCCGCCCGGGCACCGGCAGCCGGAACTCGCCGAGCGACCGGCCGTCGATGCTCGCCAGGTAGCGCACGCCCCGGGCCGACGAGGCGATGTCGGTCAGCCGCAGGTCGGCGTCGGCCGCCGCGCCGTAGGTGTGCACCCGGCGGCCCTCCGCGCGCAGCGTCTCGGCCAGCCGCCGCCCGCCCGGGTCGTCGGCGCAGGTGATGATGAAGCCGTCCGGGTCGGTGAGCCGGGCGAACTCGGCGAAGGCCGCCTCCAGGGTGGCGAGGTCGCCGTAGGTGTTCAGGTGGTCGGCCTCGACGTTGGTGATGATCGACACGTACGGGCGGTAGATGAGGAAGGAGCGGTCGCTCTCGTCCGCCTCGACCACGAAGTGCTCGCCCGTGCCGTGGTGGGCGCCCGAGCCGACCTCGGAGATCTCCCCACCGATCACGAAGGACGGGTCCTGCCCGGCCTGCTGGAGCACCATGGTGACCATCGAGGTGGTGGTGGTCTTGCCGTGGGTGCCCGCGACCGCCACCGTCCGGCGGCCCGTCATCGCGGCGGCCAGCGCCTCGGAGCGGTGCAGCACGCGCAGGCCGCGCCGACGCGCCTCCACCATCTCCAGGTGGTCCTGCGGGATCGCCGAGGAGTAGACGACCGTGTCGACGCCGTCGAGGTTGGACGCCTCGTGGCTCATGTGGATCGTGCCGCCGAGGGCGCGCATGCCGGCCAGGGAGGGCCACTCCCGCAACTCGCTGCCGGAGACCCGGAGGCCCCGGGTCAGGAAGAGCCGGGCCAGCCCGCTCATGCCGACCCCGCCCACCCCGATCAGGTGGATCGTGCCCAGGTCCTCGGCGGTGAGCGTGCCGGCCGGGGTGAACTGTGCGGTGTTCATGCCGAGTACCTTCCCGTCGCGGTGCACCCAGTCACGGGGCCACCGTCGTTCGCGACTGCGGGGCTCGCAAGCTCACTCCTCGCGCTCACGGGCGCCTGCCTTTCGTTCGCGACTGCGGGGCTCGCAAGCTCACTCCTCGCGCTCACGGGCGCCTGCCTTTCGTTCGCGACTGCGGGGCTCGCAAGCTCACTCCTCGCGCTCACGGGGCCACCGCCTCCAGGACGAAGTTGAGCAGTGCCTCGTCGCCGTCGCGGCGGCCGTACGCGGCGGCGGCGGAGCCCATCGCGTGCAGCCGGTGCGGGTCGCGGATCAGCGGGATGATGGTCCGCTCGACCCAGTCCGGGGTCAGCTCGGCGTCGTCGACGAGCAGCCCGCCGCCGGCCTCCACCACGGGCAGCGCGTTGCGCTTCTGCTCCTGGTTGCTGTGCGGGTACGGCACGTAGATGGTGGGCAGCCCGATGGCGGCCACCTCCGCGCAGGTCATCGCCCCGCCCCGGCCGAGCATCAGGTCCGCCGCGGCGTAGCCGGCCTCCATCTCGGACAGGTACGGCAGCGTCACGTACGGCACCGGCAGGTCGGTGGGGACCGGCACCGGCTCGTTGCGGGCGCCGATCACGTGCAGCACCTGCACCCCGTTGCGGGCGAGTTCCTTCGCCGCGCCGGCGACCGCGAGGTTGATCGAGCGGGCACCCTGCGAGCCACCGGCGACGAAGAGCACCGGCAGGTCGGGGCGGAGTCCGAAGTGGGCCCTGGCGGCGTTGCGCATGGCGAACCGGTCCAGCCCGGCGATGCCCCGGCGCAGCGGCACGCCGACGACCCGCGCGTCGCGCAGGGCCTCGGCCTGGGCGGGCTGGTGCGGGAAGCCGACCGCCACGTGGCGGGTGAACCTCATCCCCAGCCGGTTGGCCACCCCCGGCGGCACGTTGACCTCGTGGATCACGATCGGCAGCTCGCGCCGCCAGGCGGCCAGATAGGCCGGCACGGAGACGTACCCGCCGAAGCCGACCACCACGTCGGCGCGCACCTCGTCGATGACCTTGCCCGCGGCGCGGGCCGCGGTCCACATCCGGCCGGGGGTCTTGACCAGGTTCATGTTCACCGACCGGGGCAGCTGGTAGGCCGGGATCTGCCGCAGGTCGTAGCCCTGCGGCGGGATCAGCTCGTTCTCCAGGCCCTTCGGTGTCCCCAGGCAGGTGATCCGGACGCCGGGGTCGTGTCGGCGCAGGCAGTCGGCGAAGGCGAGCAGCGGGTAGATGTGCCCCCCGGTGCCACCTCCCGCGAGCACCACCGAACGCAGCGGACCCATCAACGTCTCCTCTCGTCCGCCGACCCGCGCCGGGTCCGGGCCAGCCGGACACCGCGCGGTGCGGCCACATCGTCCGGCCGCCGCTCCCGCGACCGGGGCACGGACCCTCGGGCAGCCGGGGGCGCCGCCGGACGGCGGCGCCGCCCGGGAAGCGGCGGCAACGGGGCCCAGAGTAGTCGGACCCATCGGGCCGGCGGACGGGCATGCAGTGCTCTGGCGGCGTCGGGTTCGGCGCGGGCGAACGAGGCGAGCATCCCGATGGCGGCGAGCGTGATGACCAGCGCGCTGCCGCCGTCGGAGATGAACGGCAGCGGCAGGCCGGTGATGGGCAGCAGCCCGACCACCCCACCGATGTTGATCACAGCCTGGCTGACCAGCCAGGTGGTCGCCGCCGCGGCGGCCAGCCGGCGGAACGGGTCGTCCACCCGGCGGGCGATCCGCAGCCCGGTGTAGGCCAACACGGCGAACAGGCTGAGCACCACCGCGCAGCCGACCACGCCCAGTTCCTCGGCGAGGATCGCGAAGATGAAGTCGTTGTGCGCCTCGGGCAACCAGCCGAACTTGAAGCTGCTCTTGCCGAGCCCGACGCCGAACCAGCCACCGTGCTCGATGGCCAGCCGCCCCTGGTAGATCTGGTAGCAGCCCTCGAGCTTGCAGTCCTGCGGGTCGGGTGGATTGAAGAACGACGTCAGCCGGGCGAAGCGGTAGTTCTCCTCGCCGCGCGCACCCGAGCCCGCGCCGAGCGAGGCCACGGCGATCAGCAGGCCGACGCCGATCAGCCCGAGCACCGAGAGGGTGCCGAAGACGCGCATCCGCACCCCGGCCGCCCAGAGCAGCCCGACCACGACGGCGAGCAGGCAGAGCATGGTGCCGAGGTCGTTGTAGCCGACCAGGACGAAGAGCAGGCCGACCACCGGGAAGAGCGGGGTGGCCAGCTCGCGCCACCAGCCCAGCGCGGCGCCCTTGCGGGCGATCACGTGGGCGCCCCAGAGCACCAGGGCGAACTTCGCCAACTCGGAGGGCTGCACCTGGATGCCGCCGACGAAGAGCCACAGCAGCCGCGCCTCGACCGGGCCGATCTGGGCCGAGTCCTGCTTGGTCAGCCGGGCGTACGCGAGCAGCAGGTTGAGCACCAGCAGCAGGCCGATGGCGGTGAACAGCAGCGGCCGGCCCAGCGTCCGGTAGGTCGTCGCCGGCAGTCGCTGGCACGCCCAGAACGCGACGATGCCGATCACCGCGAAGATCGCCTGCTTGACCAGCGACGTCGAGGCGTTGCCGTTCTCCGCATAGTCCCGGACGCTCGTCGCCGAGAAGACCATGGTCAGGCCGATCAGCAGCAGCAGGCCGGCGCTGGACAGCAGTAGGTAGTAGGAGGCCAGCGGCCGGTCCAGCAGCCCGCGCAGCGCGGCCAGCCCGCCCACCGGGTCCAGCCCGCGCGGCACCTGGGCACCGGGATCGTCCGGTCCCCGCGTCACGGCGGGCGCGTCGCGCGTACGCCTGCCTCCCGCCGACCGCCCGGACGTCCCCTCCGCCGTGACCTCGATGCCTCGTCCCTCCCCCACCCGACCATCATGGCGGTTCCGCCGGGTCGCCACCGGCGCAACCGCCCGGTCGGCGTGTCGGGCTTGCGCCGGGGGCCGCGCGCCGTCGCGGCGGATGGACACGCCGCGGGGCCCGGGCGACGCGCGCCCGGGCCCCGCGGCGGGAACTGCCGGCCGGCTCAGGTCATGTTCGCGAGGAACTCGCTGTAGAACAGGCCCAGCGCGATGGCCACGCCGATGCCGGCGATGATCCAGAACCGGACCACGATGTTGACCTCGCTCCACCCCGCGAGCTCGAAGTGGTGCTGCAACGGCGACATCCGGAACACCCGCTTGCCGGTGGTGCGGAAAGAGATGATCTGGATCACCACGGACATCGTGATGATCACGAAGAGGCCACCGATGATCGGCAGCAGCAGGATCGTCCGGGTGGACATCGCCATGCCGGCGATCAGGCCGCCGAGGCCCAGCGCGCCCGTGTCGCCCATGAAGATCCGCGCCGGCGAGGTGTTCCACCACAGGAAGCCCACGCAGGCCCCGGCCGCCGCGCCGGCGATCAGCGCGATCTCCAGCGGGTCCCGGACGGCGTAGCAGTAGTCCTGGGTGTAGTTCGGGTCGGCGCACCAGTGCCGGTACTGCCAGAACGCGATCAGCGCGTACGCGGCGAGGACCATCACCGAGGCGCCGGTGGCCAGGCCGTCGAGGCCGTCGGTGAGGTTGACGCCGTTGGTCGCGGCCATCACCACGAAGATGAAGAGAACCACCGCGCCGATCTTGGTGAGGTCGAGCGCCGGAATGTCCCGGATGAAGCTGAGCGTCGTGCTGCCCACGGTCTCGGTGTTGGTCTCCGCGCCCGAGGCGTCGGTCATGGTGCTCGGGAAGTAGAGCGCCACCACGCCGAAGACCGCGCCGACCAGGATCTGGCCGAGCAGCTTGCCCCGCTTGTTGAGCCCGCCGCTGTGCCGCTTGCGCACCTTGAGGAAGTCGTCGATGAAGCCGACCGCGCCGGAGAAGACCATCAGCCCCAGCAGCACCAGCGCGGTGATCGTCGGCTCGACCTGGGCGATCTGCGCGTCCGGCAGGGTCGTCAGCGCCAGGTGCCCGGCCACGTACGCGATGACCGTGGCCAGGATGAACACCACGCCGCCCATCGTCGGCGTGCCCTTCTTGCCCTCGTTGCTGGCGAGCCCGAGGTTCGATCGGATCGGCTGGCCGGCCTTCAGCCGGGCGAACACCTTGATCGCGATCGGTGTGGCGAGCAGCGAGACCAGGAAGGCCACCCCGATGGCGACGATGACCGCCCTCATGCGGCGCCGCCCCCCGTCGCCGTCGGATCGGATCCGTTGCCGGCGGCGTCCGCGCGCAGCGCGTCGGCCACCTCCCAGGTGCGGTACCGGGAGCCCTTCACCAGGACGACGTCGCCCGGCCGTAGTTCGCTCCGCAGCACCTCGACGGCCGCCGCCTGATCGGTGAGCAGCACCGACTCTCCTCCCCAGTCACCTACCGATGTCGCGCCTTCGTGGATCGGCGCGGCCGGCTCGCCCACCACGAGCAGCCGGTCGACGCCCAGTTCGGCCGCGAGCCGGCCGACCTCGGCGTGCCCGTCGCGTTCGAAGGGACCCAGCTCGGCCATGTAGCCCAGCACCGCGACGGTGCGCCGCTCCCGCCCGATGCCGGTCAGCGCGCGCAGCGCGACCGCCATCGAGGCGGGGTTGGCGTTGTACGAGTCGTCGATCACGGTCACCCCGTCGGCGCGTTCGAAGACGTCCATCCGACGGGTGGAGACCAGCCCCATGGCGCCCAGCGCGATGGCCAGCTCGGCCAGCGGCATGCCCAGCTCGCGGGCCACCGCGGCGGCGGCGAGCGAGTTGGACACCTGGTGCCGGCCGGTCAGCCCGAGCCGCACCGGCGCGGTCCCCTCCGGGGTGACGAGGGTGTACGCGGGCCGCCCCCGGTCGTCCAGCGTCACGTCCTCGGCCCGCACGTCGGCGTGCGCCGCCTCGCCGTAGCGGACCACCCGGGCGACCGTACGCGAGGCCATCGCGTCGACCAGCGGGTCGTCGGCGTTCAGCACGGCCAGGCCGTCGGCGGGCAGCGCCTCGACCAGCTCGCCCTTGGCCAGCGCGATCGTCTCCACCGAGCCGAACTCGCCGATGTGCGCCACCCCGACGTTGAGCACCACGGAGATCCGGGGCGGCACCACGTCGCAGAGGTAGCGCACGTGCCCCACCCCCCGGGCGCCCTTCTCCATCACCAGGTAGCGGGTCTCAGGCCCGGCCTGCAACGCCGTGTACGGATGCCCCAGCTCGTTGTTGAACGACCCGGGCGGGGCGACCGTCGGGCCGAGCCGCGCGGTGAGCTGCGCGATCAGGTCCTTGGTGGTGGTCTTGCCCGACGAGCCGGTCAACCCGACGACGGTGAGCCCGGGCAGCCGGTCGACCACCGCACGGGCCAGCCGGCCCATCGCCGCCAGCGCGTCGTCGACAAGCACCATCGGCACGCCGGGCACCTCCCGGGTGCCCAGTACGGCCACCGCGCCGGCCGCCACCGCGCCGGCGGCGTAGTCGTGCCCGTCCACCTTCTCGCCCGGGAAGGCGACGAAGAGCGCACCCGGGCGCACCTTGCGCGAGTCGAACTCGACCGGGCCGGTGACCCGGGCCTGCGGGTCGGCGCCGGCCAGTCGCCCGTCGACCGCCGAGGCGACCTCGGCCAGGCTGAGCGGGATCACCGCTGACCCGCCGGGTCGGCGAAGCGGGCGCGCAGCGCGTCGGCCAGCTCGGTGCGGTCGTCGAACGGGTGCACCTCGCCACCGATCTCCTGCCCGCGCTCGTGGCCCTTGCCGAGCACCGCGACCACGTCGCCCGGCTCGGCCAGCCGGACCGCCGCGTCGATCGCCGTCCGGCGGTCGGCCACCTCCTCGACGCGGGCCGTCGTGCCGGCGCGCCGGGCGCCGGCGAGCACCTCGGCCCGGATCACCGCCGGGTCCTCGGTGCGCGGGTTGTCGTCGGTCACCAGCACCACGTCGGCTCCCTCCGCCGCGGCGGCGCCCATCACCGGCCGCTTGCCCCGGTCCCGGTCCCCGCCGGCACCGATCACGCAGATCAGTCGGCCCGCGCTGAGCTCCCGCAGCGCCGCCAGCGCGGCGACGATCGCGTCCGCCTTGTGCGCGTAGTCGACCACGCCCCGGACCGGTCCGGGGGCGTTCACCAGCTCCAGCCGGCCGGGGACCCCGCCGCACGCGGCGACCCCGGCGGCGGCGGTCTGCGGGTCCACCCCGGCGGCGACCAGCACGGCGATGGCCAGCAGGGCGTTGGCCACGTTGTGCCGGCCCGGCAGCGCCACGCCGGCCGCCAGGGTCAGCCCGTCGGGGCCGTGCGCGGTGAACCGCTGCGCGTAGCCCTCGCCGCCGACCTCGTCGGCCCACCAGGTGGCGCCCGGGTCGCCGGCCGCCGAGTAGGTGACCGTCGTCGGGCGGTACAGCGACTTCAGCGCCGGGTCGTCGTGGTTGAGCACCTCCACCGCGCAGCGCCCGTCGAACAGCTGCGCCTTCGCGGCGAAGTAGTCCGCCGTGTCGGCGTGGAAGTCCAGGTGGTCGGAGCCGAAGTTGGTGTAGCCGCCGACGGTGAACCGGACCCCGCCGACCCGGCCCATCGCCAGGGCGTGGCTGGAGACCTCCATGACCACGGCGGTGACGCCGCGCTCGCGGGCGGCGGCCAGCATGGCGTGCAGGTCGGTGGCCTCGGGCGTGGTGCGCACGCTGTCGATCGCCAGGTCGCCGAGGCGGGTCTCGACGGTGCCGATCAGGCCGGTGGTGTGGCCGGCGGCGCGCAGGCCGGACTCGACCAGGTAGGCCGTCGAGGTCTTGCCGGCCGTCCCGGTCACCCCGATCACCGTCAGTCCCTCGGTCGGGTCGCCGTAGACGGCCGCGGCGAGGGTGCCCAGTGCGGCGCGCGGGTCGGACACCACCAGCGCCGGCAGGCCCGCCTCGGCCGCCGCGTCGGCGCCCGCCGGGTCGGTCAGCACGGCCACCGCGCCGGCGGCCGCCGCACCGGCGGCGAACTCCGCCCCGTGCCGGCGGGCGCCCGGCAGGGCCGCGTACAGGTCGCCGGGGCGGACCTCCTGGCTGGCGTGGGTCACCCCGGTCACCACCAGCTCGGCGGCGCCCTCCGGGGGCTCGACGGCGAGCCGGGCGGCGAGGTCGCCGAGCCGGACACCGATCACGGTACGGGGACGAGGATTGCCGGGCACGGCGTCAGACCCTACCCGGTCGTCCGGTTCCGGCCGCACTGCCGCCCCGGTGGTTCGTCCGCACTCACCGATGATGTCGCGGCGTGGCCGCTCAACGCGGATAGACCGTGAACTTCGGGGCCTTCTCCCCACTCGGCGGCACCCCGTAGTGACGCAGCGTGAACTGCATCATGTCCCGGAACGCGGGGGCCGCGATGTCCCCGCCCCCGCCCGAGGGGGTGTGCGCGAAGACCGCGATCACGTAGCGCGGCTTCTCGGCCGGGGCCATCCCGATGAACGAGGCCACCTCGCCGAGCTGCTTACGCCCGTCGACCAGCCGCCAGCCGGTGCCGGTCTTGCCGGCGACCCGCCACTCGGGGATCGCCGCGGCCCTGCCGGTGGCGTCCTCGACAGTGGTGACCGCCTCCAGGATGGTCCGCAGCGCGGCGGCGTTCTCCGGGCTGAGCACCGACCGGGTGACCGGAGGGTCGGTCGGCGTGCGCTTCCCGTCCGGCCCGACCACCTCCTTGACCAGGCGCGGCTGCACGTACGTGCCGTTGTTGGCGATCGTCGCGTAGACGGCGGCCATCTGCAGCGGCGTGGCGTCGACGCTGTGCCCGATCGGCACCGACCCGTACGACGACCCGCTCCACTCGTCGAGCGGCAGCAGCCGCCCGCTGGCCTCGCCGGGCATGCCCACCCGCGTCGGCTCCCCGAGGCCGAAGCGCTTCTGGTAGTCGATGAGCCGCTCCGGGCCGAGCTTGTCGGCGATCTGGATGGTGCCGACGTTGGACGAGTACGCCATCATGCCGGGCAGGCTCATCCGCTTTCCGCCGGCCCGGTGCGTGTCGAAGAACGGGGTGTCGCCCTTCGTGATGCTGTTGGCGATGGGCAGCGTGGTGTCGGGGGTGATCACGCGTTCCTGGAGCGCGGCGCCGAAGGTGATCGCCTTGTGCACCGAGCCGGGGTCGACCACGAAGCTGGTGGCCGCGTCCTCGCGGTCGGCCGGGTCGCTCGGCACGGGCTTCGCCGCGTTGTAGGTGGGGTGGCTGGCCTGGGCCAGCACCTCGCCGGAGGGGATCTCGATCACCACGGCGGCGCCGGTGCTGCCCTTGCTCTGCGCCATGTGCCGGCTCAGCATCCGCTGCACCATGAACTGCAGGTCGCGGTCGATGGTGAGCTGGAGCGAGCTGCCCGGCTTGGCCTTCGTCGTCTCGCTGTAGCCGCCGGGGATCGGGGCGGCCAGGTCGCCGAGGCCGACCTCGTAGACCCGCTTGCCGTCCTTGCCGCGCAGCACGTCGTCGTAGCGGGCCTCCAGCCCTTCCAGCCCGACCATGTCCTGGCTGGTGAAGCCGAGCAGGTTGGCCGCCAGGTCGCCGCCGGGCACCTCGCGCCGCTCGTCGCGGTGGGTGTAGATGCCGGGCAGCTCCAGCGCCGTGATCTGCCGGGCCCGGTCGATGTCCACCCCCCGGGCAAGGTATTCGAACTGCGAGTCGACACCGTTGACCCGCTTACGGGGCTTCATCTTCTCGGCCAGCTCGGAGGCCGGCATGCCGAGCAGCGGGGACAGCGCCCTGGCCGTGGCCTGCTGGTCCTTGACCTGGGTGGGGTCGGCGTAGACGTAGCGCGCCTCGACGCTGTGCGCCAGCGGGGCGCCGGACCGGTCGTAGATGGCGCCGCGCGCCGCCGGCAGCGTGACGGTGCGCAGCCGGTCGGCGAGACCACCGCCGGCGTACGCCGGAGTCTCCACGGCCTGGAGGGCCACCAGCCGGATGCCGATGACGGCGAAGAGCGTCAGGGTGAGCACGGTGCCGAGCCGCAGCCGGCGCCGGGGATCGGCCAGCCGGGGCGGCTTCGGCGGTTTGCGCGACGGCCGCCGGGCGGCGGGACGGTCCGGCCGGCGGGCGGGGCGCGGGGCGGCGCGGCGGCGCGGCGCCGCCGGCTCGTCGTCGTGGCGCGGGGTGCGCGGCGTGACGGTGCGGACGACGCCGGAGCGGCCCGCCGCCTCCCGCCGGCCGGCCCGGCCGGCGCCGGCGCGCCCGCCGTCGAGGACCTGGAGGGCGGGGCGGAACGGGTCGCCGGAGCGCGTGCTGCGTGGCGTCCGGCGCTGCTCGGCGGGGCCGGCGTCGGCCTCCCGCTCGGCGCGACCGCCGGCGCGCTGCTCGCGCACGGTGCGCCCGCGCGGGGTGTACGCCCGGGCGTCGGAGATGCCACCGACCCCCGGCTCGCCGGAGCGCGGCTCGCCGCCCCGGCCCCCGTTACGCGACGAACCGCGCCGGGAGCCTGTGGCGTCCCGGCGCGGTTCCTCCGATCTCGGCGGCACGGTCGTCAGCCTCCCGCGCCCTGCTGGCTGGTGATCGAGGGCTTGCCCCCGGCGGGCTGCGGCACGCCGATGACCTTGCCGTCGGGCAGCCGGATGTAGGCCGGCTCGCCCGCCTCCACCAGACCGAGCTGGCGGGCCCGGGCCTCCAGGTTGCCCGGGGCCTCCGCGTCGGCGATCTCCTTGTTGAGCTGCTGCTGCTCCACGTCGAGCTTGGCCTGCTGCTCCTGGAGCTTCTCCAGCCGGAAGGCGTTCTCGTTGATCTTCGTGTTGACCGCCAGGATGCCGAGCACCCCGCCGACCACCAGCACCAGCACCAGGGCGGCGAAGGGCGCCCGCGGCACCTTCACCGGCGGCGGCGGCGCCACCCGCAGCCGGGGCGGACGGGCCGTGCCGGCGTTGTCCCGCTCGGCCGGCCGCAGCGCGGCGCTGCCCTGGGTCGGGAACTCGCGCGCCCCCCGGGCGCGAGTCTCCCCCTGCCGGTTCGCCCGCGGCGCGCCGGTCCCGATGCGCGTGGCCCGCTCCGCCGCGGTCCGGCCCCCCGACCGCGGTGCGCGCTGCCCGCCGCCGGCGATGTCCCGACGGTCGCGCTTGTCAATAGTCATGTCCCTCCCCCTCTTCGTCCGTCCCTGTCCCGTCCCCCGGGGTCCGTCGGATCCGTGTCGGATCCGGGAGACCCCGCCCCTGGTTGGTGCATCGCCTTGACCCGCCGGCGGTACCGTTCGCGGTCGGTGCCGCCCTGCTGTGCCGCGTCCGGGTCGAGTCGCTCCGCGGCCCGCAGCCGCACTGACGCGGCCCGCGGGTTCGCGGCGACCTCCACCTCCCCGGGAAGTTCGGCGCCCCGGCTGAGCAGCCGGAACGTCGGACCGGACCCGGGCAGTTCGACCGGGAGGTCGACCGGGCCCTTGCTGCGGACCCGGTCGCTGAGCGCCGCCTTGGTGAGCCGGTCCTCCAGCGAGTGGTAGGACAGGACCACCATGCGGCCGCCCACGTTGAGCTTGTCGAGCGCGGCTGGCAGCGCCGTCTCCAGCGCTGCCAGTTCCTTGTTTACCTCGATCCGTAAAGCCTGAAACGTTCTCTTGGCCGGGTGTCCCCCGGTTCGTCTGGCGGGTGCCGGAATGGACTCCCTGACCAGTTCGGCCAGCCGCGCCGACGAGGTGATCCGGGCCCGCTCCCGCTCGCGGATGATCGCCGAGGCGATCCGGCCCGCGAACTTCTCCTCGCCGTAGACCCGCAGCACGCGGGCCAGGTCCGGATGGGCGTACGTGTTGACCACCTCCTCGGCGGTCACCCCCCGGGTCTGGTCCATCCGCATGTCCAGCGGAGCGTCCTGCGCGTAGGCGAACCCGCGGTCGGGTGCGTCGAGTTGCAGGGAGGAGACGCCCAGGTCGAACAGGATGCCGTCGATCGCCGGGTAGCCCAGCCGATCGAGCACCTCCGGTAGCTCGTCGTAGACGGCGTGCTCCAGGTGGACGCGGTCGGCGAAGCGGGCCAGCCGGACGCGTGCGTGAGCGAGCGCCTCGGTGTCCCGGTCCAGCCCGATCAGCACCGTCTCCGGATGCGCCTCGAGCACCGCCTCGGCGTGCCCGGCCAGGCCCAGCGTCGCGTCGACGTGGACCGTCCGCCCGCCCCGGCCCAGCGCGGGGGCCAGCAACTCGAGACACCGCTCGAGCAGCACCGGCACGTGCGTGCCGCGTAGCTCCCCCATGTCGACCCCCACTGGTGTGAAACCTTCGTCCTTCACGCGTCTGTCGTCGGACGACGCCGTGCCGTCGTACCGCCAGATCCCCATCCGCTCCCGCCGTCGGAGGCCGCGGCCCTCCGATCGGATCGTGCGCCTGGCACCGGGGAAGGGGTGCCAGGAACTCGAAAGCGGGTGGAGATCTCGCAGTACGTCGGGCGCCGTCACGCCCTACAGACCGCCGGGCAGCACCCCCTCCTCGATGTCGGCGAAGTCGTCTTCGCTCTCCGCGAGGTAGGTCTCCCAGGCAGCCTTGTCCCAGATCTCCACCCGGGTGCTCGCGCCGATCACGACCAGATCCCGGTCGAGGGCGGCGTAGTCCCGCAGGTGGGCCGGGATCGTCACCCGGCCCTGCTTGTCGGGCACCTCGTCGTGCGCGCTGGCGAAGAAGACCCGGCTGTAGGCTCGGGCCGCCTTGTTCGTCATCGGTTGCGCGCGCAACTGCTCCGCGATCCGCTGGAACTCGGGCATCGGGAAGGCGTAGAGGCAGCGATCCTGCCCTTTGGTAATCACGACACCCCCCGCCAGCTCGTCCCGGAACTTCGCCGGGAGGATCAACCGGCCTTTGTCGTCCAGGCGCGGGGTGTGGGTGCCGAGGAACATCGGCCCAACCCCCTCGCCCTTGAGCGGCGTTCGCGGCGCCGCTGACCCCCCGGGCCGGTGGGCCCTCCCGGCCTCACCACTGCGCCCCACTCTACTCCACTTCCCTCCACCCGCAACCAGAATCGCCCGCGTGGCGCGGCCTTTCGGCGCGCAAAACCGCACGTCAACGAGGGTGGAGCGGAGTGGAGGGCCGCGGGGCCCGCCGGGCCGGTCCGCTTTCCGACATAGATCGACTCCGTCCGGCTGAGCGCGTCCCGACCACCCCGCCGGACGACCCCGGCCGAACGGTTCGCCGTCGGCGGCGATCTGGCGGGGTCGCCGGTCCGGTAACCTCGCTCGGGTGACGGACGCGAAGATGCCCCTGCGGGCAAAGGTGGCAAGCTCGGTGTCGCGGACCGCCGCGGCGCTGTCGCGGGCCGCGGGGCGCGGTGACGGCTCGGTGATCGGCGGCTGGATCGGCCTCAAGATCGACCCGGACCTGCTGGCCCACCTGTCGGCCGGGCGCGCCATCGCCCTGATCTCCGGCACCAACGGCAAGACCACCACCACCCGGCTCACCGCGGCGGCGGTCGGGGTGCTCGGCCGCGTCGCCACGAACTCCTTCGGCGCCAACATGCCGACGGGGCACACCTCGGCGCTCGCCAAGGCCGGCAGCACGCCCTACGCGGTGCTGGAGGTGGACGAGCACTATCTCGCCCAGGTGCTGGAGGCCACCGAGCCGCACGTGGTGGCGCTGCTCAACCTCTCCCGCGACCAGCTCGACCGGGCCAAGGAGGTCGCCATGATGGCGCAGCTCTGGCGCGCCGCGTTGGTCCGGCACACCGACGTCCGCGTCGTCGCCAACGCCGACGACCCGATGGTGGTCTGGGCTGCGACCCCGCCGCCCAACCACGACCACCGCATCGCCCCGCCGCAGGTCACCTGGTTCAGTGCCGGGCAACGCTGGCACGACGACTCCTGGGTCTGCCCGGAGTGCGGCTCCACCATCCAGCGCTCCGGCGACCAGTGGTGGTGCAGCGGCTGCCCGCTGCGCCGGCCCCAGCCGCAGTGGACGGTGGAGGACGACGGCGTGCTCGACCCGACCGGCGCCTGGCACAAGGTCAAGCTCCAGCTCCCCGGCAAGGTCAACGTCGGCAACGCCGCGACCGCGCTGGCCGTCGCCGCCGAGTTCGGCGTCCGGCCCGTGGACGCGGTGCTCCAGCTCGGCAGCGTCACCTCCGTCGCGGGCCGCTACGCGCAGGTCGACCGGGACGGTCGCAACATCCGGCTGCTGCTGGCGAAGAACCCGGCCAGCTGGCTGGAGGCCTTCGACATGGCCGACGTCGCCCCGACGCTGCTCTCCATCAACGCCCGGGACCCCGACGGGCTGGACACCTCGTGGCTCTTCGACGTCGACTTCGCCCCGCTACGGGGCCGGCAGGTGCTGATCACCGGCGACCGCGCGTACGACCTCGCGGTCCGGCTCGAGGTCAACGACGTGCCCTTCCAGCATGTGCGGACGTTCGACGACGCCGTCCGGTCGGTGCCCCCGGGGCGCCTGGAGGTCATCGCGAACTACACCGCGTTCCAGGACATCCGAGCGGAGTTGGACCGTGTCAACTGAGAGCCTGCGCATCGTCTGGATCTACCCCGACCTGCTCTCCACCTACGGCGACCGGGGCAACGCCCTGATCCTCGCCCGCCGGGCGCGGCAGCGCGGCTTCCCGGTCGAGGTGCTGGAGGTCCGTTCCGACCAGCGCCTCCCCTCCACCGCCGACATCTACCTCATCGGCGGCGGCGAGGACGGCCCGCAGGCGCTCGGCGCGCAGCGGCTGCTCGCCGACGGCGGCCTGCACCGGGCGGTCGCCCAGGGCTCGGTCGTGTTCGGGGTCTGCGCCGGCTACCAGCTCCTCGGCACCTCCTTCTTCGCCAAGGGCACCCTCTGCGCGGGGTTGGAGCTGCTCGACCTCTCCTCCGACCGGGGGCCGACCCGCGCCGTCGGCGAGCTGGCCGGCGAGATCGACCCGCGGCTGGGCGTGCCGGCGCTGACCGGGTTCGAGAACCACGGCGGGCGCACCCACCTCGGCCCGGGGGTCTCCCCGCTGGCCCGGGTCACCGCCGGGGTCGGCAACGACGGCGCCACCGAGGGGGCGTGGCGGGGCAAGCTGCTCGGCACGTATTCGCACGGCCCGGCTCTCGCCCGCAATCCCGCCCTGGCGGACCTGCTGCTGCGCTGGGCCACCGGCGCGCACCAGCTCCCGCCGCTCGACGACACCTGGTCGGACCGGCTGCGCGCCGAGCGCCGCACCGCGGTGGCCGCCGCCGCCCGGGCATGATCCTGGCCGTCCGGCGGCTGCTGCGGCAGCCGTCGGCCGTCCGGTTCGCCCTGCTGCTGCTCCTGCTCGCCAGCTTCGGGGCGGTGCTGCTCGTCGTCGACCTGCCCGAGGCGCGGGAACTGCCCGGGCTGGCCGACCGGCTGGGCGGCCTCGCTCCCGTGGCGGCGGTCCTCGGCGGGGCGCTGCTGCTGGTCGCGCTGGTCCCCCGGACCTTCATCACGCTCGCCTCGGGCGCGATCTTCGGTGCGCTGGAGGGCGCCGCGTACGCACTGGGCGCCGCCCTGCTCGCGGCGGCGCTGGGCTTCACGGTCGGCCGCCTGCTCGGGCGGGACTTCGTCGCCGAGCGGGTACGCGGCCGGCTGGCCCGGCTGGACGGCTGGTTCGCCCGCCAGAGCGTCCTCGGCGTGGTCACCGTACGGCTGCTGCCGATCGCCGGCTTCGGGCTGGTCAGCTACGGCTACGGCACCACCGGCGCCCGGGTGCTGCCGTTCCTCGCCGGCAGCGTGATCGCCTCCGCGCCCACCGCGTTCGGCTACGCGGCGGTGGGTGCGACGGTCACCTCCCCGGGCGACGTCAACTGGTTCGGCGTCGCGCCGGCCGCGCTCGGCCTGATCGCCAGCGTCGTGCTGATCCACCGCTGGTGGCGCGCCGAGCGGCAGCGCCGGCTCGGGCCGAGCTGACCCCGGACGCCCTGCCCTGCCCGCGCCGTGTCCACTGCGCTATGTCCGCCACGCTCTGCCTGGGAGATCTTGGTACGAAAGGGCCCCTCCAGGGGCCGTTCCTTGCCAAGATCGGAGCGGACACATCGCGGGGCGGTGCGGCAGGGCGTGGGACGGGTTACCCGGTGAATCGCCTCAGCCGCTCGGGGAGACCAGCCCGGCCTCGTAGGCGGCGATGACGAGGTGCACCCGGTCGCGGGCGCCCAGCTTGCTGAACAGCCGGGCCACGTGCGCCTTGGCGGTGGCCGCGCTGATCACCAGCTCGGCGGCGATCTCGCCGTTGGACAGGCCCCGGCCGACGAGCGTCAGCACCTCGCGCTCCCGCTCCGTGACGCCGTCGAGGGCCCGGGTCGGGGCGGCGGGGGTCGGCCGGCGGGCGAACTCGGCGATGAGCCGGCGGGTGACCCCGGGGGCGATCAGCGCGTCCCCGGCGGCGACCACCCGGACCGCGCCGAGGATGTCGTCCAGCGCCATGTCCTTGACCAGGAACCCGCTCGCGCCGGCGCGCAGCGCGGCGTGCACGTGCTCGTCGTCGTCGAAGGTGGTGAGCACGAGGACGCGGGTGGCGCCGCCGTGCGCGGTGATCGCGCGGGTGGCCTGGATGCCGTCCATGCCGGGCATCCGCAGGTCCATCAGCACCACGTCCGGCACGACCTCGCGGGTCAGCCGCACCGCCTCGGTCCCCGTACCCGCCTCGCCGACGACGTCGATGTCGGGGGCGTCGGCGATGAGCACCCGCAGGCCGGCGCGGACCAGTGGCTGGTCGTCGACGAGCAGCACCCGGACGCTCACCGGTCCGCCTCCCCGGCCCGCGCTCCGACCGACTCCGTCGCCACGTGTGCTGCCGGCGCTGCCGGGGCCGCCGTCGCCGCGGGGGGTGCCGGTAGCCACGCCGTCACCCGGAAGCCGCCCTCGGGGCGGGGCCCGGCGTGGAACCGGCCCTCCAGCAGAGCGACCCGTTCGCGCATGCCGAGGATTCCGTGCCCCTCACCGCCGACCCGGGCGCCCCGGCCCTCGTCGACGATCTCCACGGCGATCTCGTCGGGGCCGTGCGTGACGGTGACCCGGCATTGGTCGGTGCCCGCGTGCCGTACCACGTTGGTGAGCGCCTCCTGCACGATCCGGAACGCGGCGAGGTCGACCTCGGCCGGGACGGGCCTCCGCTCGCCGACGCGCCGCAGGTCCACCCGCACCCCCGCGTCGGCGGCAGCCGCGACCAGTCGGTCGAGGTCGTCCAGCCCCGGCGTCGGGTCCAGCGACGCCGACTCCGACTGCGGGCGGCGCAGCGCGCCGAGCGTACGCCGCAGGCCGGCCAGGGTGTCGCGGCTGGTCGCCTCGATGGTGGCGAGCGCGGCGCGGGCCTGGGCCGGTTGGGTGTCGATGACCCGGGCGCCCACGCCGGCCTGGATGGCGATCACCCCGATGCTGTGGGCGACCATGTCGTGCAGCTCGCGGGCGATGCGCAGCCGCTCGGCGGTGACCGCCTCGGCGGCGGCGTGCGAGCGGAGCGCCTCCGCGTAGCCGCGCCGGGCCCGCACGGAGTTGCCGACCGTCCACGCGGTGACGACCGCCAGCACGGCGAGCGTGGCCCGGTTGATGGGGTCGCTGGCGGGGTTCACGAAGCCAGCGGTGATCTGTACGACGAGCACCGCGACGGCCACCGGCACCGAGACCCGGCGCGACCTCCTCGCCGCGATCAGCCCCACCACCAGGTCGATGGCCAGGAACTGCGCGTACCAGATGTCGGTCAGGTAGCCGCCCTCCGGAACGTTGACGGCGGCGGTGACCACGCACGCCGCGACGACCATCAGGGCCAGGGCGAGCACCGGGCGGCGGCGCAGCAGGCCGGCGGGCGGGACCACGGCCAGCAGCGGCACCAGGTAGCGCTCGGAGATCCACCAGTCGCCGAACCCCACGCCGCCCCGGCTCGACGCGACGGCCGGGGCGAGCAGCACGGTGACGGGCAGCAGCGCGACGCCGACCCAGGGCAGGACCGCCCGCGCCAGCGACGCGGCGCGGCGTGGCAGCGGCACGGTGGCGTCCATCCGCCCACGGTAGCCAGCCGGCCGCCGCCCGGGCATCGGCCCACGGGCGTACGCCCCGGGGTGGGTGTCCGGCCGCCGGGTGTGGCCGCCGGGGCGACGCCCCGCCGCCCGCCGCCCGGCAGCGTGGGTGGAGTGATCGAACTTCAATCCCTGACGAGACGGTACGGCCGCACGACGGCCGTCGACGACCTCACCCTGACCGTGCGCCCCGGCCACGTGACGGGGTTCCTGGGCCCCAACGGGGCCGGCAAGTCCACCACGCTGCGGATGATCATCGGGCTCACCGCGCCGACCAGCGGCACCGTCACGGTGGACGGGGTCCGCTTCGCCGACCGACCGCGCGGGCTGCGCCACGCCGGCGCGTTGCTCGACGCCGGGGACGTGCACGGCGGGCGCAGCGCCGTCGCGCACCTGTCGGCCCTGGCCCGCAGCAACGGCATCGCCCGCGCCCGGGTCGACGAGGTGCTGCGGGAGGTGGGGCTGTCGGCCGTCGCCCGGCGGCGCATCGGCGGCTTCTCGCTCGGCATGCGGCAGCGGCTCGGGATCGCCGCCGCGCTGCTCGGGGACCCGCCCGTCCTGCTCTTCGACGAGCCCTTCAACGGCCTCGACCCGGAGGGGGTGCGCTGGGTACGGGACCTGTTCCGGCGGCTGGCGGCCGAGGGGCGCACGGTCTTCGTCTCCAGCCACCTGATGAGCGAGATGCAGAACTGCGTCGACCGGCTCGTGGTGATCGGCCGGGGCCGGCTGATCGCCGAGCAGGGCCTCGCCGAGTTCGCCGCCGGGAGCACCCGGGCCGACGTGACCGTCCGTACGCCCGACCCGGCGACCCTGTCCGCCGTGCTCACGGCCGAGGGCGCGCACGTCCGCCCGGACGACGCCGGGGCGCTCGTCGTGACCGGCCTGACGGCCGCGCGGATCGGCGACCTCGCGCTCGCCCACGGCGTCGGGCTGCACGAACTGACCGCCCGTACCGCCTCGCTGGAGGAGGCCTTCATGGCACTCACCGCCGACAGTGTCGAGTATCTCGCCGGGGAGGGGACCCGATGACCGCCGTGACCCAGCCGACCCGCCGACCGACCGTGACCGGGGCGCCGGCCCGGTTCAGCGACCTGCTGGCCGCCGAGTGGATCAAACTCTGGTCGCTGCGCTCGACCCGCTGGACGCTGCCGCTGGTCTTCCTCTTCGTGGTCGGGGTCAGCGTCAACGCCAGCCTCGCCGACCACCGGAACTGGCCGGGATACCCGCAGGGGCGCCGGGACATGTTCCACCTGTACGGGCCGGTGCGCGACGCCTTCCCCGAGGTCGGCTACCTGGTGCTGATCCTCGCCTCGGCCACCATCGGCGCCCTGACGATCGTCGGCGAGCACCAGAGCGGGCTGATCCGGGCCACGTTCGCCGCCGTTCCCGCCCGCCGCGCGCTGGTCGCGGCGAAGGCCGCCGTACTGGCCGGGGTCATGCTCGTCTTCGGCACGGTCACCGCGACGACGTCGTTCTGGGTGTCCCAGGCGATCCTCGCCGACCGGGACGCCGGCTGGTCGATCGGCGAGCCGGGGGTGCTGCGCGCGGTCGTGGCGAGCGCCGCGCTCGTGCCCGTGTGCGCGCTGCTCGGGCTGGGTCTGGGCGCGCTCACCCGGCACGCCGCCGGTGCGGTGGCCGCCGCGACGGCGGTGCTCGTGCTGGTGCCGATGGCGGTGGACAGCGACGAGCACCGGTGGATCGCCGAGGCGTACAACGCCCTGCCGCTGACCGCCTGGCTGCGCCTGATCGAGGTGCATCCCGACGTCGTCAACCTGGACCCGTACCCGGCCACCGTCACCGGCTCCTGGCTGACCCTGGCCGCCTGGTCCGCGGCTGCCACCCTGGCGGCGATCACCCTGACCCACCGTCGCGACCCCTGACCCACCCCACCCGCCCCCGCCCCACCCGGCGCGTCGATCATGCAGTCGTGGTGCCCGGCTCATCCCGGCCCGGGGACCTTGTCCCCCACCACAACTGCATGATCGACGCCTTCGGCACAGCGCCCGGGTCAGGCCACCACGGAGACCATGCGGCCCTTGATGACGATGACCTTGCGGGGGGTCTTGCCGGCCAGCGAGGGTGCGACCGCCTCCAGGGCCGCCGCGCGGACGGTCTCCTCGGACGCGTCGGCGGGGACCTCGACGCGGCCCCGCACCTTGCCGTTGATCTGCACCGGGTACGTCACCGTCTCGGCCACCAGCAGCGCGGGGTCGGCGGTCGGGAAGTCCGCGTACGTCAGGGAGGTGTCGTGTCCCAGCCGGCGCCACAGCTCCTCGGCGACGTGCGGGGCGAACGGCGCCAGCATCAGCACCAGCGGCTCGGCCACCTCGCGCGGGGTCTCCGCCAGCCGGGTCAGCCCGTTGGTCAGCTCGATCAGCTTGGCGATCGCGGTGTTGAACCGGATCGCCTCCATGTCGCCGCGGACCCCGTCGACCACCTTGTGCAGCAGCCGCCGGGTGGCCTCGTCGGCGGGCGCGTCGGTGACCCGCAGCGCGCCGGTCTGCTCGTCGACGACCGCCCGCCAGACCCGCTGCAGGAACCGGTACGACCCGACGACCGCCCGGGTCTCCCACGGCCGGGACACCTCCAGCGGGCCCATCGACATCTCGTAGACGCGGAACGTGTCCGCCCCGTACGCGGCGCACATCTCGTCCGGCGTGACCACGTTCTTCAGGGACTTGCCCATCTTGCCGTACTCGCGGTTGACCGCCGTGTCGCCCAGGTAGAAGCCGCCGTCGCGCTCGGTCACGTCCTCGGCCGGCACGTAGGCGCCCCGCGCGTCGGTGTACGCGTACGCCTGGATGTAGCCCTGGTTGAACAGCTTGCGGAACGGCTCGAACGACGAGACGTGCCCCAGGTCGTACAGCACCTTGTGCCAGAACCGCGCGTACAGCAGGTGCAGCACGGCGTGCTCGGCGCCGCCGACGTACAGGTCGGTGCCCCCGCAGTCGCCCTCGCCGCGCGGCCCCATCCAGTACGCCTCGTTCTCCGCGTCGACGAAGCGCTCGGAGTTCGTCGGGTCCAGGTAGCGCAGCTCGTACCAGCACGAGCCGGCCCACTGCGGCATCACGTTGGTCTCGCGGGTGTAGCGCTTCGGGCCGTCGCCCAGGTCCAGCTCCACCTCGACCCAGTCGCGCCGGCGCGACAGCGGGGTCTCCGGGTTGCTGGCGGCGTCCTCGGGGTCGAACGTGCGCGGCGAGAAGTCGTCCACCTCGGGCAGCTCGACCGGCAGCATCTCCTCCGGCAGGGCGATGGCCGCGCCGGTCTCGTCGTAGACGATCGGGAACGGCTCGCCCCAGTAACGCTGCCGGGAGAACAGCCAGTCGCGCAGCCGGTAGGTCACCGCGCCCGTGCCGTGCCCGTTGGCCTCCAGCCACTCGATGATCCGGGCCTTCGCCTCGGCCACCCCCAGGCCGTTCAGGTCCAGGCCGCGCTCGGGCGCGGCGCTGTTGACCGCCGGGCCGTCCCCGGTGTACGCCTTGCCGTCGAAGCCCTCCGACGGCTGCACGGTACGCACGATCGGCAGGTCGAAGACCTCGGCGAACGCCCAGTCCCGCTCGTCCTGGCCGGGCACCGCCATGATCGCACCGGTGCCGTAGCCGGCCAGCACGTAGTCGGCGACGAAGACCGGGACCTGCCCGCCGGTGACCGGGTTGGTGGCGTACGCCCCGACGAAGACGCCGGACTTCTCCTTCGTGTCGGCCTGCCGCTCGACGTCGGTCTTGGCCGCCGCCGCCTTGCGGTACGCCTCCACGGCCGCGCGCGGGTTGGCGTGCCCGCCGGTCCACGCGTCCTTCGTCCCCTCGGGCCAGGCCGCCGGCGCCAGCGCGTCGACCAGCTCGTGCTCGGGGGCCAGCACCATGTAGGTGGCGCCGAAGACGGTGTCGGGCCGGGTCGTGAACACCCGGATCGGCGCGACGGCGGTCGGGAAGTCGATGTGCGCGCCCGTGGAGCGGCCGATCCAGTTGCGCTGCATCAGCTTGATCGGCTCGGGCCAGTCCAGCGTGTCCAGGTCGTCCAGCAGCCGGTCGCCGTACGCGGTGATCCGCATCATCCACTGCTTCAGGTTGCGCTTGAAGACCGGGAAGTTGCCGCGCTCGGAGCGGCCGTCGGCGGTGACCTCCTCGTTGGCCAGCACGGTGCCCAGCCCCGGGCACCAGTTGACCGGCGCCTGCGAGACGTACGCCAGCCGGTGCTCGTCGACGATCGCCCGGCGCTCGGCGACGGACAGCTCCGCCCACGGCCGCCCGTCGGGCGTGGGCCGGTTGCCGCCCTCGAACTCGGCGATCAGCTCGGCGATCGGGCGGGCCCGCTTCGCCCCGGTGTCGTACCAGGAGTTGAAGACCTGCAGGAAGATCCACTGCGTCCAGCGGTAGAAGTCGGTGTCGATGGTGGCCACCGAGCGGCGCTCGTCGTGGGCCAGGCCCAGCCGGCGCAGCTGCGCCTTGTAGCGCTCGATGTTGGCCACGGTCGTGGTCCGCGGGTGGGTGCCGGTCTGCACCGCGTACTGCTCGGCGGGCAGGCCGAACGCGTCGAAGCCCATGGCGTGCAGCACGTTGCGCCCCGCCATCCGCTGGTAGCGGGCGAAGCAGTCGGTGCCGATGTAGCCCAGGGGGTGGCCGACGTGCAGGCCCGCGCCCGACGGGTACGGGAACATGTCCAGGACGTACAGCTTCTCCGCACCGGTGCGCGGGTGACCGGGGTCGGCCAGCGGGCCGGTCGGGTTCGGGGCGTGGAACGTCCCCTCCCGAGCCCAGGCGTCCTGCCAGCGCTGTTCGATCTCCTCGGCCAGGGCCGCGGTGTACCGGAACGGGGGAATGTCGGCCGGTGCTGCCTCACTCATGGCGTCTCCTCGCTTCGCTCGTCGCCGCCGGCCACGCCACGGCCGGGCTGGGTGCTGACCTCGCTCGGCGCGGTCATGTCGGTCTGGCTCGGGTCTGTCCGCCGCCGGCGCCGCGCCGCCCGAGGGCCGCCGCCGGTGCCGGGTGCCGATCGCCGGGGCGTCCGGCGGAGGGCACAAAAAAGCCCCTCGCGCAGGAGGGGCCGCCGTGCTGTCGCGCGTCAGCGCATCAGCACGGCCCGGTAAGAAGCAGGAAGAATCCGGCCATGCCCGGGAGTGTACCCCGCCGTCCCGTCCCGCACGTCGCCCGCCGCCACAGGTCGGGACGGCGACCGCGGACGTACGCGCCGGGGCAGCCCTTCGTGATGATCACCGGCACCGAGAGCGACGGTCCGTCCCCCGACCCGGCGAATGTTCGGTGCGTAACCGACCGTCTACCTGCGGGGGTCGGCGACGGCGACAAACATGGTTAGCCTGAGAGACCAGTGAGATTTCTGCGGCAGACGAGGCTCGGCGTCGCGAACCCTACGGCGGGTCCAGGTGCTCTATACAGAGCTGCCGTCCGGCGACGAGGAGGAGGCCCGTGACACAACAGACCTGGGACGAGGTGGGCGGCGTGTTGCCGCACGACGAGTTCCGCGCCGCCAGCGAAGCCATCGTGTCCAACATCGAGCAGGTCATCGAGGGCAAGACCGCCACCGTGCGGCTCGCCCTGGCCGTCCTGCTCGCCGAGGGCCACCTGCTCATCGAGGACGTGCCCGGGGTCGGCAAGACCAAGCTCGCCAAGGCCATGGCCCGGTCGATCGACTGCTCCGTGCGCCGCATCCAGTTCACCCCCGACCTGCTGCCCAGCGACGTCACGGGGGTCAGCGTCTACAACCAGGAGACGCACGACTTCGAGTTCCGCCCCGGTGCGGTCTTCGCCAACCTGGTCGTCGGCGACGAGATCAACCGCGCCTCGCCGAAGACGCAGTCGGCGCTGCTGGAGTGCATGGAGGAGCGCCAGGTCACCGTCGACGGCGTCACCTACCACCTCCAGACGCCGTTCATGGTCGTCGCGACCCAGAACCCGATCGAGATGGAGGGCACCTATCCCCTCCCCGAGGCGCAGCGCGACCGGTTCACCGCCCGCATCGCGATGGGCTACCCGGACCCGAGCGCCGAGCTGGCGATGCTCGACGGGCACGGCGCGACGGACCCGCTGGACGAGCTGCGTCCGGTCGCCGACGCCAACACCGTGCGGCAGCTGATCGGCCACGTCCGGCAGGTGCACGTCGCCGACGCCGTGAAGCAGTACGCGATCGACCTGGTCACCGCCACCCGCGAGGCCGCCGACCTGCGGCTGGGCGCCTCCCCGCGGGCGACCCTCCAGCTCCTGCGCACCGCCCGCGCGGTGGCCGCCCTGGAGGGGCGCGACTACGTCCTGCCCGACGACCTCCAGGTGCTGGCCGTGCCGGTGCTCGCGCACCGGATCATCCCCACCGCCGACGCCCAGCTCGCCCGGCGTACGACCGACGCGATCGTCTCCGAGCTGGTGCACCGGCTGCCGCTGCCACACGACCGCGGGCGCTCCCCGTACGACACCCGCCCCACGGGCGAGGGCAACGGCCGAGCCACGTACGAGCCGCGGAGGCGGTGACGTGCGCGACGGGCTGCGCGGCCTGACCACCCGCGGCCGTTCGTTCGTGGCGGCCGCGGTCGCGGCGGCGGTCTCGGCCGGCATCCTCGGCGAGAAGGACCTGCTCCGGGTGGCCGTGCTGCTGGCCGTCCTGCCGCTGCTCGCCGCGGCCTACGTCGGGCGCAGCCGCTACAAGCTGGCCTGCAACCGGTCGCTGGACCCGCACCGGGTGCCCGTCGGGGCCAGCTCCCGGGTGGTGCTGCGGTTGCAGAACATGTCCCGCCTGCCCACCGGCACCCTGCTGCTGGAGGACCGGCTGCCGTACGCGCTGGGCAGCCGGCCCCGGGTGGTGCTGGAGCGGCTCGGCGCCCACCAGGCCAGCTCGGTGGCCTACACGGTGCGCGCCGACGTGCGTGGCCGCTACGAGGTGGGCCCGCTGGTGGTCCGGATGACCGACCCGTTCGGGTTGTGCGAGCTGAGCCGCGCCTTCCCGAGCACCGATCATCTGACCGTCATCCCGCAGGTCACGCCGCTGCCCTCGGTGCGCCTGCCCGGCGAGTACGCCGGCAGCGGCGACAGCCGGGCCCGCTCGGTCGCGGTGCACGGCGAGGACGACGCCGCCACCCGGGAGTACCGGATGGGCGACGACCTGCGCCGGGTGCACTGGAAGTCCACCGCGCGCACGGGCGAGCTGATGGTGCGCCGGGAGGAGCAGCCCTGGGAGAGCCGGGCCACCGTCGTGCTGGACACCCGCGCGTACGGCCACCGCGGCGACGGGCCGACGGCCTCCTTCGAGTGGGCGGTCTCCGCGGCGGCCAGCATCGCGGTGCACCTGCGGCAGGCCGGCTACAAGCTGCGCCTGGTCACCGGTTCCGGCGCGGACGTGGACGCGTCCGAGGCGGCCGGCGACGGGGTGCTCCTCGACCACCTCGCCGAGGTCCGGCTCGACAAGTTCGGCGAGTTGACCACGCTGGTGCAGCGGGTCCGGCAACGGTCGGACGGCGGCCTGATCATCGGCCTCTTCGGCTCGGTGAGCACGGCCGAGGCCGAGCTGCTGGCCGGGCTGCGGGGCAACGGCGCCACCTGCGTCGGTTTCCTGCTCGACAGCTCCACCTGGCTCAACCTGCCCGCCAAGGCCCGGGCCGAGGCCGACCACGCCCACGGCGCCGCCGCGCTGGCCATGTTGCAGAGCGGCTGGCGGGTCATCGGCGTCGACCACGGCACGCAGTTGCCCGCGCTGTGGCCGCAGGCGGCCCGCGGCTCGCAGGGCTTCGCGCTGCGGGCGGCCATGGCCGAGACGGTGGCCGGCGGCATGCGATGAACGGAAGGGTCCCCTCATGATCGCCCACCGGAACCTGGGCTTCGTGGCCGCCGCGGCGACGCTGCTCGCCGCCGCGCCGCTGTCGGCCATCTTCGAACGCTGGACGTGGCTGATCCAGGCGACGATCGCGGTGGCCGTGGTCGCCGCCGTGGCCGCGCTAGCCCGGCTGGCGCGGGTTCCGCTCTGGGGCCAGGCGCTGGGCATGCTGGCCGGCCTGACGCTGGCCCTGACCTGGCTCTTCCCCGGCGGCACCGAACTGCTGGGCATCGTGCCCACCCCGTCGACCTTCACGCACTTCGGCGAGTTGCTCGACGGCTCGCTGGAGGACATGCGCTCGTACGGCGTCAAGGTCCCCGACACCGACCCGCTGCTGTTCGTCACGGTGCTCGGGATCGGCGGGGTGGCCGTGGTGGTCGACGTGCTCACCGTCGGGCTGCGCCGGCCGGCGCTGGCCGGCCTGCCGATGCTGGCGATCTACTCGGTGCCCGTCGCGGTCTACGTGGACAGCGTCCCGGCGGTGCCGTTCGTCGTCGGCGCCGCCGGGTTCCTCTGGCTGCTGGTGACCGACAACGTCGACCGGGTCCGCCGGTTCGGCCGGCGGTTCACCGGCGACGGGCGGGACGTCGACGTCTGGGAGGCCTCGCCGCTGGCCGCCGCCGGCCGGCGGCTGGCGGTGGTGGGTGTGGCACTGGCCGTGGTGCTGCCGCTGGCCGTGCCGGGGATGACGGGCGGGCTGCTGGACACGCTGGGTGGTTCGGGCAACGGCAACGGCAACGGGCGCGCCGGTCAGGGCGGCACCGGCCGGATCGACCTGTTCGCGGCGTTGAGCGGGCAGCTCAACCAGTCCGAGGTCGCCGACCTGGTCAAGGTCACCACGAACGAGCCCCGCCCCTTCTACCTGCGCTTCGGCGTGGCCGACAAGCTCACGCCGAGCGGCTTCCGCGAGGGCACCCCCACGGGCCGGCCCGTCGACGACCTGCCGGCGCCGTCCGCGCGGGGCGTCGAGCAGCGGACGTACCAGGCCACGGTCGAGGTGACGAAGACCCTCAACATGCCGCTGCTGCCGGTCTACACCGAACCGGTGCGCTCCGAGGGCCTCAACGGCAACTGGGCGTACGACCCCAGCCTCCAGGTGGTCTTCTCCCACCGGGACAACTCGCGCGACAAGCGCTACTCGTTCGAGTACGTGCGCTCGACCTACACGCCGGCGGCCCTGCGCCGGTCGTCGCCGCTGCCGGCCGACCACGCCGTGCGGCGCCTGCATCCCGCGCCGCCGCCGGTGCCCGAGGTCGAAGAGCTGGTCTCCACCCTGGTACGGGGCAAGGACACCGAGTACGACAAGGTCCGCGCGATCTACGACCACTTCTCCGCGGACAACGGCTTCACCTACTCGCTGAGCACCAAGGGCGGCACCAGCGGGCGGGAGATCGTCGACTTCCTGGACAACAAGGTCGGCTTCTGCCAGCAGTACGCCGCCGCGATGACGTGGCTGGTCCGGGCCGCCGGCGTACCGGCCCGGGTGGCGTTCGGCTTCGCCAACGGCAGCAACTCCGGCGACGGCACGTACACGCTGACCAACCGGAACCTGCACGCCTGGACGGAGGTCTACTTCAACGAGGTCGGTTGGGTGCCCTTCGACCCCACCCCGGCGTACGGCGTGCAGGGCTCGACCCGGTCGGCGTGGGCGCCGGACATCGACGCCCCGGAGGCGGAGACGCCGACCGCAGGCCCGACGAGTGCCCCCGGCGACGTCGACCCGTCGGCCGGCCCGGCGGGGCCGGAGGGCCCCGAGGAGGACATCGACTCCGGCCTGGCCCTCGACGGCACCGCCCCCACCGACCAGGCCCCGGTCTGGCCCTGGTACGCCGCCGCGGCGGTGCTGGCCCTGCTCGCTCTGCTCGCCCTGCCGGCGCTGCGCCGCACGGCCCTGCGCCGCAGGCGCAGCGGCCCGGCGAAACCGGCAGCGGCGGCGGTGCGACCCGGGGCCGCCGGCGACGCGCCCGCCGACGGGCGACGCATGGTGGTGGTGGCGGACGCGGAGCGGGCGCGGGCGGACGCGCACGCCGCCTGGGACGAACTGCTGGACACGCTCGTGGACTACCGGGTCCGGGTGGACCGGACGGAGACCCCCCGGGCGACCGCCGACCGGCTGTCCCGGGAGGCGCTCACCGCCGACGCGGTGGCGACCACGGCGGTACGCCTGCTCGGCCGCGCCGAGGAACGCGCCCGCTACGCCCGCGATCCGCTGACCGGCGAGCAGCTCCTGCCGGCCCTGCGCACCGTACGCGCCGCGCTCGCCGCACAGACCGACCGGCGTACCCGCCTGGTGGCGGCGGTGCTGCCGCCGTCGGTGCTGCTGCGCTGGCGCACGGGCACGGCCGAGGCGTCGTCCCGGCTGGTGGCGGCGGGCGGGCGGGCCCGGCACCGGTTGCTGCGCTGGAACCCGCGTCGCCTGCTGGCCGGCCGCATGGCCCGCTGACCGACGGACGAACGGGCCGGTAGGGGCACCCGCCCCCGCCGGCCCGTCGCGTTCGCGGGGCTGCCGTCGCGGCACGGGCCTCGGTCGGCGAGCGTTCCAGATTCTCCAGGTCCGCTATGCCGGGTGCCGGGCCGTCACGGTGCGATACCCCCGGTCGTCGGGCCGCCAGCCGACGGCCGTCAGGGCCGACCGGGCTCAGGGCCGACGGGGCCGGCCGGATGCCGGACATCGGGAGATGAGGAGGGTGCACGCCCCCGGGGCGTGCGGAGTCGTCGGTGGCCGCCGGGCGTCCCGGCGGCCGACTGTTTGTCGCGCGGCCCGCCTCAGGGGCGGGCCGGGCTCAGCGGTGCCCCTCCGGGCGCTGCCGCCACCGGTCCTCCATCCGGTCCAGGATCGAGGACCGACGACCCGACCGGCCGCGGGGGCGACGACGACTCGTCGTCCCGCCCACGACGTGCAGGTCCGGTGACTGCCCCCGACGGTGCGACTGCACCGCGAACGCGGCCGAGGCCAGCATGACGACGAAACCCGCCACTGCCAGCGGCGGAAGCTTGATCACCGCGCCATAGACCAACAGGGCCAGCCCAGCGATGATCACGCCGGCAGCGACGAGCAGGCGACGCCGCGCGTGGAAGCGCGGATCGCTGGCGCGCACGGCCGAGGCGAATTTGGGGTCCTCGGCAAGCGACCGCTCGATCTGCTCGAACAGCCGCTGCTCGTGCTCCGAGAGCGGCACGGCACTCCTCCCCGGTCACGTTGGTCGGCCCGGTCGGGCCGACAGACCGTGGCAGCCAACCGGCTGCTTACCCGCAAGTCTACGAGGGCCCTCGCGCGTCGGAAAGCGGGACGACCTACGGCCGGGGTGGATTTTCATTTCGTCGCCCCTCGCGGGGCCCGAGCAGACTGGCCGGACCTATGACGGACCGCCCGAAACGGGCAGCGGCGGCGTCGGCTGCGGCCTCCGCCTCCCGCCAGCCCCGCTCGGGCGCGCCGAGGGTGAGCTGCCGCGGGGTCTCCCGCGCGGCGGCGAGCCCCTCCACCCGTACGCCGACCAGACGGACGGGCTCACCCGGGTCGAGCGCGGTGTAGAGCGCCCAGACGGTGTCGAAGATCTCCCTGGCGACGTCGGTCGGCACACCCGCCGTGCGGGAGCGGCTGACGGTGCGGAAATCGGTCAGCCGCACCTTGAGCGACACGGTGCGCCCGACCTGCCCGGCCCGGCGCAGCCGGATGCCGACCTTCTCGGCGAGGGCGAGCAGCGCCCGGCGGATCTCCAGCGGGTCGGTGACGTCCACGTCGAAGGTCACCTCGGCGCCGATCGACTTCTCCGCCTGCTCGGGGGTGACCCGGCGCGGGTCGCGCCCCCAGGCCAGCTCGTGCAGGTGGGCGGCGGACGCCTCGCCGAGCGCCTTGCGCAGCATGCCGACCGGGGCCTCGGCGAGATCGCCGATCGTGGCCAGGCCCAGCCGCCGCAGCGTCTCGGTGGAGCGCTCCCCCACCCCCCACAGCGCCGACACCGGCAGCGGGTGCAGGAAGTCGAGCACACGGGTGGCCGGGACGACGAGCAGGCCGTCGGGCTTGGCGCGCGTCGAGCCGAGCTTGGCCACGAACTTGCTCGGCCCGACGCCGACGGAACAGCTCAGCCCCTGCTCCCCCGCGACCCGCTCGCGGATGCGCCGGGCGATGGCGGCCGGCGGGCCGAAGAGCCGCCGGGCGCCGGCCACGTCGAGGAACGCCTCGTCCAGGGAGAGCGGCTCGACCAGCGGGGTGACGTCCCGGAAGATCTGCATCACCGCGGCGGAGGCCGCCGAGTACTGCGTGAAGTCCGGCGGCAGGTAGACCGCGTGCGGGCAGAGCGCCCGGGCCCGGGCGGTGGGCATGGCGCTGCGTACGCCGTAGCGCCGGGCCTCGTAGCTGGCGGAGCTCACCACCCCGCGCGGGCCGGTCCCGCCGACCACGACGGGCCGACCGCGCAGCTCCGGCCGGCGGCGGACCTCGACCGAGGCGAAGAAGGCGTCCATGTCGACGTGCAGGATCGGGCAGCCGGAATCGTCGGCGTCCGGCCCGAACCGGGGATCGCCGCCCCGGGGCAACGACTGGCTGCGGCCCATCCCCGCAGGCTAGCCCGGGCCTGTGACATGCCACCCCGGCAGGCCCGGGCGGGGCCGGCCGGGGTGGTCCCGGGGCGGTTCGCCCGGTCAGTGCGGGTCGGTGGGCGTGGTCCCCGCCGGCACCCGCCGCAGGGCGACGGCGCAGGCGACCGCGCCGAGGAGGAGGATCGCCGCGCCGATGAGGGCGGTGGCCGTGAAGCCCTCGGTGACGGCCTCGAAGGCCCGGGCCAGCAGCACGTCGGCCACCTCGGCCGGGAGCTGCGCGGCCACGGTGAGGGCACCGCCGACGGTGTCGGTCGCGGCGTGGGCGAGTTCGCCGTCGAGCCCGGGCGGCACCCCGGTCTCCATCTCCGCGCGGTAGGTGGCGGCGGAGATGCTGCCCAGCACGGCGATGCCGAGCGCGCCGCCGAACTCGGTGCTCGTCTCGGCGATCGCCGAGGCGGCCCCCGCCCGCTCGGGCGGGGCCGTGGTGAGCACGAGCGAGGTGGCCAGCGTGCTGGTCATCCCGACCCCGACGGTGAGCAGGCCGTAACTGGCGATCAGCCACCAGACCGGCGCGTCGGCCCGCATCGTGCTGACCAGCAGGAACCCGCCGGCGGCGATCACGAGCCCGGCGGCGACGAGGACGGCCGGCCGGGTGCGCGGCGCGAGAGCGGAGGCGAGCGCGACACCGACGATGCTCCCCGCGATGGTCGGGAGCATCCAGAGCGCGGCGTCGAACGGGGTGAGGCCGAGCACGGTCTGCAGGTACGTGACCGCGAGCAGACCCATGCCCGCGCTCGCGAACGTGATCGCCGTGTTCGCCCCGATGGAGGCGGAGAAGGAACTCCTGGTGAAGAGCCGCACGTCGATCATCGGCCGCTCGCTGCGGCGCTGCCGGCGGACGAAGAGCGCGCCGACGGCCAGGCCGACGGCGAGGGCCACCAGCGACACCGCGTTCGGGCCGTCCTCGGCGGAGCGCTTGACGGCGTAGATGACCGGCAGCACGGCGGCCAGGGAGAGCACGGAACTGAGCGGGTCGAACCGGCCCGGGTTCGGATCCTTGGACTCGCGCAGCAGGAACGGGCCGACGACGAGCAGCAGGAGCATGACGGGGACGTTGATGACGAACACCGAGCCCCACCAGAACCGCTCCAGCAGGAAGCCGCCGATGATGGGGCCGATCGCGATGCCGCCGGTGAACGCGGCCGTCCAGATCCCGATCGCGGTACGCCGCTGGTCGTCGTCGGCGAACATGCCCCGGATGAGGGAGAGCGTCGACGGCGCGAGGGTGGCCCCGCCGATGCCGAGCAGGGCCCGGGCGGCGACGAGGAGTTCGGGGCTGGTGGCGAACGCGGCCAACAGCGACGCCGCGCCGAACGCGGCGGCCCCGACGAGCAGGAGCCGGCGGCGTCCGACGCGGTCGCCGAGGCTGCCCATGGTCACCAGGAGACCGGCCATCACAAAGCCGTAGATGTCCATGATCCACAGGTACTGGCCGGCGCTGGGTGCGAGGTCGGCGCTGATCCAGGGCGCGGCCATGAACAGCACGGAGAGGTCCATGGAGGTGAGCAGGGCGGGAATGACGAGCGCGACGAGGCCGAGCCATTCCCGACTGCCGGCACGGGAGGGTGCAGGAGTGGTCACCCGCGAAATGTACGCTCGTACAAGACGCTTGTGCAATACATCCGTGCAAGACGCTTGTACAAGACGCGCGTCCAAGGGCAGCGACTACACTGCCGGCGTGGGACAGCGGGAGGACCTCCTGGCGGGGGCGAAGCGGTGCCTGGTGGAGAAGGGCTACGCCCACACCACGGCCCGGGACATCGTGGCGGCGACCGGTGCCCACCTCGGCTCCATCGGCTACCACTTCGGCAGCAAGGACGCCCTGCTCAACGCGGCCCTCCTGGAGACCTTCGACGCCTGGGGCGACGCGATCGCCGCGGCCGTCGTGGCCGAGCCCGGAGGCGCGCCGCTGGACCGCCTCCGCCGGTTCCTCGACGGCATTCTCGCGCTGGCGCCCGAGCAACGGGCCGTCCTGGTGGCGAGCGTGCAGGCGTACGCCCAGGCGGAGTTCGCGCCCGAGGTGCGGGACCAGCTCGTGGCCAGCTACGCCGCCAGCCGGCGGGAACTCGCCGCACTGGTGCTGGACGTCGCGCCCGCGGAGGTCTCGGCGGACCAGGCGCGACGCTTCGGCTCGCTCGCCCTGGCCCTCATCAACGGCGTGCTGCTCCAGTGGATGCTCGACTCCCGGTCGGCCCCCACCGCCGACGACCTCGTGCGGGCGATCGAGGGGCTCACCGGGAGCGCACGGTGAGCGCGGCGACGCTCCCCGCGAACGGCTGAGCCCGCTCCCGGGCGCGGAACGGCCGGCGCGGGCGTCCCACCCGCGCCGGTCCGGTCAGCCGCGGACGACCAGCAGCGGGATCGCCATCTCGGCCGCCGTGTCCGCCCCGTGGTACGCCACCAGCCGGGAGACCGCCGGCGGCTCGGAGCGGGAGGCGGTCACCGCGTACGTGCCGTTGCAGATCACCACCACGTCGCCGATGCGCGCCAGGTGTTCCTCCGCCACCGGACCGAACCAGCCGGCAGCCACCACCTCGTCGCGGGTACGCACCCGGGCCGCGTCGCCGAGCACCGCCGACCAGGCGGCCACCACGTCGTCCACGGCGCCGGGGGCGACGTGCAGGTAGCGGACCCGGGGTTCCCCGGCGACCACCTCCAGCCCGGCGCGCAGCCGGGGGTCGGTGTCCAGGTCGAAGCGGTCTTCGGCCGGCACGTCGAGCTGGCCGTGGTCGGCGGTGACCAGCAGCGCGGCGTCGGGCGGCAGCCCGTCGACGAGCCGGGCCAGCAGCCGGTCCACCTCGGCGGCGGCGATCCGCCAGGGCGCCGAGTCGACACCGCTGAGGTGGCCGTGCCGGTCCAGGTCGGGGTGGTAGCCGGAGACCAGGGTGGGCCCCGGCCCGGCGGCCAGGGCGGCGAGCATCCGTTCGGCGAGCGCGTCGACGCCGGCCGCGCCGCGGTAGTCGCCGCCCCGGTTGGCGGCCAGCGTCAGCCCGCTGCCGCCGAACTCGGGCCGGCTCACCACCGTCACCGCGACCCCGGCGGCGCGGGCCCGTTCCAGCTGCGTACGCACCGGCTGCCAGCGCAGCGGCGCCGGGTCGGCCGCCCACTCGACGTGGTTGAGCACCTGATCGGTCCCCGGCACCCGCACCGTGAACCCGAGCACGCCGTGCGCGCCGGGGGCGGCGCCGGTGCCCAGCGTCACCAGGCTGGTCGGCGTGGTCGACGGGAAGCCGGAGGTCAGCTGCCGCCCGACGGTGGCGGCGAGCCCCACCAGGGTCGGCGCGTACGGGGCGGCGGTCGGGATCTGGTGCCAGCCGAGGCCGTCGACGAGCAGCACCGCGATCCGGCGTACCCCGGGCAGCGCGGCCCGCAGTCCGAGCGGATCGGTGGCGCCGGGCACGTCGAGCACGGCGAGTGCGGACGGCAGGACGTCGGCGAGGCTGGCGTCGCCGTAGCGCGGCCCGACGATCTCCAGCGTGGGCCCGGGCGGGTGCGGCGGGCGGGGCGGATCGGTCACGGGCGGCGGGCGAACAGGTGCAGCTGGGCGGCGAGGTCCCGCCAGGGCGCCCGCGCGGCGAGCGCCCGCTCCAACTCGACCAGGGCGGCGGGCTGGCCGTCGGCGACGGCGGCGGGGAGCAGGTCGGCGAGCACGCGTACGCCGTGGATCTGCTCGACCACGAGCCCGGCGGCGGTGAGCAGCGCGGCGGCGCCGTCGGCGTCGTAGCGCCGGCGCAGGGTGTCCCGGGCGCCGGCGGTGCCGGCCGGATCGGCGGCCAGCGCGGCGGCGACGTCCAGGTGCCCGTTCATGGCCCGGCCGAGCACGGCGGCGGCCCGGCTGGCGACGAGCACGCTCGCGGCGCCGCCCGGCCGCAGCGCGGCGGCCAACGCCGCCACCACCGCCGCCGGATCGTCGACGACCTCCAGCACGGCGTGGCAGAGCACCAGGTCGGCGCTGCCCGGCTCGACCAGGCCGGCGAGCGCGTCGCCGTCGCCCTGCACGGCGCGGACCCGCTCGGCCACGCCGGCCTCCGCGGCCCGGCGGGTCAGCGCGGCGAGCGCGTCGGGACTGGCGTCGACCACGGTGACCCGGTGCCCGGCCTGGGCCAGCGGCACGGCGAAGCCGCCCGTGCCGCCGCCGACGTCGAGCACGGTCAGCGCGGTGCCGGCGCGGCGCTCCAGCTCGGCGCGCAGCACCGACCAGATCACGGCGGTACGGGGGGTCAGCGGCGGCCCGGCGAGCCGGCCTGGGGTCTGCTCCACCCGGTCGAGCCTAGTCACCCGGTCCAGCCGCACCGAGCCGCACCTGTGGCGACCCGGCCGGCTCCGGGTGGGAGGTCAGGACTCGCCGGCCGTGGCGTCGTCCTCGGCCCGCGACCGCAGGGCGTTGGCCACCGGGCCCTCGACGATCTCGTACTCGCGCGGCTCCGTGTGGTGGCTCGGGGTCCAACCGGCGCCGAGCCGGGTCCGCCGGGAGTTCGCCACCCCACCGCTACGGTCGTTGTTTCCCATGATCGTTCGTCCCCCTCGTGCTCGCGCGGGCCACTCTGCCCGCGCGAGCTGGAGTGTCCCTCCATCCGGCCCGGAAAACCGTAATGTGGATCACTGCCGTCAGCGGAAGTCGCGCGAGGGCGGACTGACCGGGGGCTCGATGGCGTCCAGCCGGTCGGCGGTGAGGTTGATCACTCCCTCGTGCCGCTGCAACCGTCCCCGCACCACCAGCGCGGCGCTCGTGCGGGCCACCCGCCGGTAGCGCTGCCACAGGCCCGGGGAGCAGGTGACGTTGAGCATCCCCGTCTCGTCCTCCAGGTTGAGGAAGGTGACCCCGCCGGCGGTCGCGGGCCGCTGCCGGTGGGTGACGATCCCGCCGACCCGGATGCGCCGCCCCGGCTCCACCCCGCCGAGCCGGGCGATCGGCACCGCGCCGAGCGCGTCGAGCCGGGGGCGGATGAAGCTCGCCGGGTGGCTCTCCGGCGACAACCCGGTCGCCCAGACGTCGGCGACCAGCCGCTCCACCGCCTCCATCCCGGGCAGGGTGGGCGCGGTCGCGCCGGTCACCGTGCCCGGCAGCCGGCCCGGCCGGTCCTGGGCCGCCGCGCCCGCGGCCCAGAGGGCCTGCCGCCGGGACAGCCCGAAACAGGCGAAGGCGTCCGCGGTGGCCAGCGCCTCCAGCTGCGCGGCGGTGAGACCCACGCGCCGGGCCAGATCCGGCATGTCGCGGTACGGCCCGCGCGCCGCCCGCTCCGCCTCGATCCGCTCGGCCACCCCGTCGCCGAGGGTACGCACGCCGGAGAGTCCGAGCCGGACGGCGGGCCCGTTCAGCCCCCAGGCGTGCGGCGGCTCCCCCGGCGCGCTGCCCCACCGGGTCTGCGGGGTGGACTCCAGCACCGCCAGCGCGCCGCTGGCGTTGATGTCCGGCCGGCGCACCTCCACCCCGTGCCGGCGGGCGTCGTCGACAAGCGTCTGCGGCGAGTAGAAGCCCATCGGCTGGGCGTTGAGCAGCGCGGCCAGGAACGGCCCCGGGTGGTAGCGCTTGAGCCAGGAGCTGGCATAGACCAGGTAGGCGAAGCTCATCGCGTGGCTCTCCGGGAAGCCGTAGCTGGCGAACGCGGAGAGCTTGTGGAAGACGTCGTCCGCCAGCTCGCCGGTGATGCCCCGCTCCGCCATGCCCGCGTAGAGCCGGTCGGCGATGCGGGCCATCCGCTCCGCGGAACGCTTGGCGCCCATCGCCCGGCGCAGCTGGTCGGCCCCGGCGGCGTCGAAGCCCGCCAGGTCGATGGCGAGCTGCATGAGCTGTTCCTGGAACAGCGGCACGCCGAGGGTCTTCTCCAGCGCGTTGCGCATCAGCGGGTGCGGGTAGGTCACCGGCTCCTGGCCGTTCTTGCGCCGGATGTACGGATGCACCGAGCCGCCCTGGATCGGGCCCGGCCGGATCAGCGCCACCTCGACCACCAGGTCGTAGAACTCGCGGGGCTTCAGCCGGGGCAGGGTGGCCATCTGGGCGCGGCTCTCCACCTGGAACACCCCGACCGAGTCGGCCCGGCAGAGCATGTCGTAGACCTCGGGATCGTCCAGCGTCATGTCCCCGAGGTCCAGGCTCATCCCGATCATGTCGTAGCCGTAGTGCAGCGCGGAGAGCATGCCGAGCCCGAGCAGGTCGAACTTGACCAGGCCGACGGCGGCGCAGTCGTCCTTGTCCCACTGGAGCACGCTGCGGCCCGGCATCCGCCCCCACTCCACCGGACACACCTCGATCACCGGCCGGTCGCAGATCACCATGCCGCCGGAGTGGATGCCCAGGTGCCGGGGGAACGTCTGCAACTCGTTGGCGTACGCGACCACCTGCTCGGGGATGTCCGCCACGTCGACCGGGGCCACGGAGCCCCAGCGGTCGATCTGCTTGCTCCAGGCGTCCTGCTGCCCGGGCGAGAACCCGAACGCCTTGGCCACGTCCCGCACCGCCGAGCGGGGCCGGTAGGAGATGACGTTGGCGACCTGGGCGGCGTGCTCCCGGCCGTAGCGGGCGTAGACGTGCTGGATCACCTCCTCCCGGCGGTCGGACTCGATGTCCACGTCGATGTCCGGCGGGCCGTCGCGCTCCGGGGCGAGGAAGCGCTCGAAGAGCAGCCGGTGCCGGACGGCGTCCACGTTGGTGATCCGCAGCGCGTAGCAGACCGCCGAGTTGGCCGCCGAGCCCCGCCCCTGGCAGTAGATGTCCTGCTCGCGGCAGAACGTGACGATGTCGTAGACCACCAGGAAGTAGCCGGGGAAGCCCAGCTCCTCGATCATGTTCAGCTCGTGGTCGAGCTGCGCGTACGCCCTCGGGTGCGCCTCGGGCGGGCCGTAGCGCTCGCGGGCGCCGGCGTGGGTCAGGTGGCGCAGCCAGCTCATCTCGGTGTGCCCGGGCGGCACCGGGTACGCCGGCAGCCGCGGCGCGACGAGCTGGAGGTCGAAGGCCAGCTCGGCCCCGAACTCGGCGGCCCGCGCCACCGCCCCCGGGTACGCGGCGAACCGGGCCGCCATCTCGGCGCCGCTCCTCAGGTGGGCGGTGCCGGCCGCGGGTAGCCAGCCGTCGATCTCGTCCAGGCTGCGCCGGGCCCGGACGGCCGCGACGGTGGTGGCCAGTCGCCGCCGGCCCGGGGTGGCGTAGTGCACGTTGTTGGTGGCCACCGTGGGCAGCCCGGCCGCCGCCGCCAGCTCGGCGAGCGCGTCGTTGCGGTCGGTGTCGACCGGGTGCCCGTGGTCGGTCAGCTCCACCGCCACCGTCTCCGCGCCGAACAGGGCGGTCAGCCGGTCCAGCTCGCGGGCCGCCGCGTCCACCCCCTCGGTGAGCAGCGCCGACGGCACGTGCCCCTTGCGGCAGCCGGTGAGCACCAGCACGTGGTCGCGCAACTGCTCGGCGATCTCCTCCAGCTCACCGTAGACCGGGCGGCCCTTCTCCCCGCCGCGCAGCTGGGCGCGGGCGATGGTCGAGGCGAGCCGGGCGTACCCCTCGTGGCCGTGGGCGAGCAGCAGCAGGTGCCGCCCGAGCGGGTCGGGCTCGCCGTTCTGCGGGCCGGGCAGCTCCAGGGAGAGCTCGGCGCCGAAGATCGTCGGCAGGTGCAGCGCGCGGGCCGCCTCGGCGAAGCGCACCACCCCGTAGAAGCCGTCGTGGTCGGTGACGGCAAGCGCGGTGAGGCCCAGCCGGGCCGCCTCCTCGGCCAGTTCCTCCGGGTGGCTGGCACCGTCGAGGAAGCTGAAGTTGGTGTGCGCGTGCAACTCGGCGTACGGCACCGCGTCGTCGGGGCGGGCCACCTCGGGCGGCTGGTAGTGCTCCCGCCTGCGGCTCCAGGCGGGAGAGTCGCCGCCGTCGGCGTCCACGGCCAACGGGTCGACCACGTGCAGGTGCCGCTCGTCGCGCACCCGGCTGCCCTCCCCGGCCCGCCCCTCCCCCGGCCGACCCGCACCCCCTCGTTCCGCTCCCGGCCGCTTCGCCCCCGCTCGTTCCGCTCCCGGCCGCCCCGCCCCCGCTCGGCCCGCACCCGTCCGGCCCGCCTCCGGCCGGCCCGCACTCGACGCACCCGCACTCGACCGATCCTCGCCTGTCGCCTCCGCGTCCACACCCGGTCGACCCGCGCCCACACCAGACCGCTCCTCGCCCGACGCCTCCGCGCCCACGCCCGGCCGGCCCACGTCTGTCCCGCCCCCACCCGGTCGAGCCGCGCCCACACCGGATCGCTCCTCGCCCGAGGCCCCCGCGCCCGCACCCGGCCGACCCGTGCCCGGCCCGCCCGCACCCGGCCGACCCGCGCCCACACCAGACCGCTCCTCGCCCGAGGCCCCCGCGCCCGCACCCGGCCGACCCGTGCCCGGCCCGCCCGCACCCGGCCGACCCGCGCCCACACCAGACCGCTCCTCGCCCGAGGCCCCCGCGCCCGCACCCGGCCGACCCGTGCCCGATCGGCCGGTGCCGGCTTCCCGACCGGAGAGCACACGCTCCAACTCCGACCAGGGCAGCTTCGGGTTGTGGAAGCTCATCAGAGCCCCTCCGGGCGGGCAGCCGGAGAGATCTTGGTGAGTTTGAGCCCCTGGAGGGGCCGAAACTCACCAAGATCCGAGAGCCTGCGTCCGGCGGTCCCGTCAACGGGGCAACTCGACAGCGTCGGCGGGGCAACTGGCGAAGCCTCACGCCGGCCGAACCGACCCGCCGGCAGGGCATCGGACCGGCCGGACCGAGCCGCCGGCAGGGGTTCAACCCGCCCGGACCGAGCCGCCGGCAAGACTCCACCCCGGCCGAGCCGAGCCGCGGGCAGGGCTCCACCCCGCGCAGACCGGGCCGCAGGCAAGGCTTCATCCCGGCCGAGCCGACCCGTCGGCAGGGCGTCGAGCCGACCCGTCGGCAGGGCGTCGGGCCGAGCGGGGCGGCGGGGGCGGGGCGGGGGCCGGTCGAGGACCTCGGGCGGGCGCTCAGTCATAGATCGCCTCCACCAGCCACCGCCCGGCCTCGACGGCGAGCAGCAGGGCCGTACCGTCGGCCAGGCAGACCTGGAACCGGGCCCGGCGGCGGGCCTCGGCCGGCGCCCACCAGCGCTCGTCGACCGGCCAGGGGCCGGCCCAGCCGACGATCTCGACCGGCCGGGCGGCGCCCACGGTCAGCCGGGCCGGCTCGGCGCTTACCTGGAGCCGCGCGCTGACCTCGACCGGTTCACCGGCGGCGTCGTGCACGACCGCGGCGAGCGGGTCGGGCAGCACCACGGCCGGCGCTGGTGGCGGCAGGCGGCCCGGCCACGGCGGCGGGACGGGTCGGGCCGGAAGGCGTTCGTCGCCCCACGGCACCAGGCGCACCTGGTCGGCCGGCGAGCGCCCGCCGCCGAGCACCGCGGTGACCACCGCCTCGGGGCCGAGGATGCCCTGCACCCGGCTCAACGCCCGGTGCGCCCGCTCCCGCTCCTCGCCGGTCTCCCCCCACAGGCCAGGTTGCAGGCCGGCCTGCGCGACCACCCCGTCCGGGACCAGCCGCAGCCGGATGATGCCCGCCGTCGGGCGGGTCGGGCGGGTGCCGGCCCGGCCGGTGCTGCCGGACAGCCAGCCGTCGAGCTGCCAGCGCACCCGGTCGGCGATGGCCGCGGCGGTGAGCAGCCCGTCGTGCCGCCAGACCCGGTGCAGTTCCTGGCCGTGCGCGGTGACCGCCTCGATGCCGAGACGGGTGCAGGCCAGCCCGTGCGCGGCGAGCCGGTCGTGCAGCCGTTCGGCCAGTGCCCGGGCGGCGAAGGCGGCCGCGTCGACCCGGTCGAGCGGCTCGTCGTGGTCGGCGGTGACCGCGAGGTCGACCGGGGGCTGCCGGACCGCGAGCGGACGGTGGTCCCGCCCGGCCGCCAGCCGGTGCGCCAACGCACCGTCGAAGCCGAACCGGGCCAGCACGTCGCCGGCGGGCAGCGCGGCGAAGGCGCCCAGGGTGCGTACGCCGAGCCGGCGCAGCAGGTCGGCCAGGGCCGGGCGGCCGAGCGCCTCGACCGGCAGGTCGGCGAGGAACCCCGGTGTCCCGCCGGGCGGAACGACCCGTCCGTCGCGGGCGGCCAGCCCGGCGGCGAAGACCCCGTCGGCGATGCCGACCTGGCTCTCCACCGCGCAGGCCTGGGCGACGTGCTCGACGATCCGCTCGGCGGCCGCCTCCTCACCCCCGAGGTAGCGGCTCGGCCCCCGGGCCACCACCGCGCACGCGCCGGGGCGTACCACCTCGACGCCGGCGACCAGTTCCTCGACGGCGGCGACCACCGGTTCGAACGCCCGGGCGTCCCGTCCGGGGTCGTACTCGACGGCGGTGAGCTGGGGGCATCGACCCTGGGCCTCCCGTTTGCGCAGCCCTCGGCGCACCCCTTCGGCGCGGGCCCGCTCGGAGCAGGCGACCACCCGGTTGGCGTGCAGCACGGCGACCGGGTCGGTGGCCGGCACCCCGTCGACGATCTCCGCGGCGAGCACCGGCCAGTCCGGGCACCAGAGCAGCAGGGTCCGCGCGGGCACGGCGGTCACGGCGGACCGACCAGGGTGAGCACCGCGGTCACGTCGGACCGACCAGGGTGAGCGCGGCGCGACGGGACGGGGCGGTGGGCGCGGAGGCGGCGGCCGGGCCGACCTGGTGGAGCCGGCCGGCGGTCGACCGGCCGGTGGCGGAGACGGCGGCGGCGGGAGCGGAGCGGGGAATGACCCGGGTGAGCCCGTCCCCGGGCAGCCAGACCTTGATCTCCTTGGGACGGGCGGCGGCCCCGCGGCCCCGCGCGGAGACGGTGACCTCGCGGCGACGCAGCCGGCCCCGTCCCTGCCCGAGCCCTTCCCAGGCGCCCCGGACCACCTGGAGCGTCACGTCCGCGCCGTCCCACCGCCCGTACGGGACGAGGACGCTGCCGCGCTGCCGGGCCCGGGCGGCCAGCCGGTTGGCGACCGAGGCGGAGACTGTCGCCGGCACGGCGGCGACCACGACGTCCACCCCGTCGATCAGCGCGGCGATGACGGTGGCCCACTCCGGGCCCGGGTGGGGCACCAGGGCGAGCCGGTCCAGGGCGATGCCCAGCTCGGCGGCGGCGCCCACCCCGAACGTCGGGACCCCGACCACGGCGCACCACGAGCCGGCCCGGGACGCCTCGGCGAGCAACGCCAGGACCAGCGAGGTGCCGCCGCTGCGCCGGGGCTGGCCGGTGGCGACCGCGATCGTGCTGCCCCGTCGCAATCCCCGGTTGGGCAGCAGCCCGGTCAGCTCGGGGGCCACCGGCAACAGCCGGCGACCGGTCGCCGGGTCCGGCGCGCTCGCCGGGCGCACCAGACCGGCCAGTGCGGCGGAACCGACCACCATCCGGCCCGCCATCGGACCTACCCCCCGTCGTGCTGTCGGATCAGACGTGCGCGTGCCGCGCCGGGCCCCCGGTCGTCGCCGGCTGGCCGGGTGCCCGGGTCAGGCCGCGAGGCCGTCGAGTGCCGGTTGGTGGGCAACGCCGAGCGCGGCCTCCACGACCGTGACGAACTGCTCGGCGGAGCGCAGCAGGTCGTCGGCCTCCCGGGCGGTCACGACCCGTGGGATGCCGGCCTCGGCGGCGGCCCGCTTGCCGGCGCCGAGGGCGAAGAACCGGGCCCACTCGTCGAGCTCGGGGGCGACACCGGAGAGCAGGATCCAGACGCTGGTCACCCGGTGGCGTCGGGTGGGGGCGGGACGCGCCCGGGCGGCGAGCACGGCCGCGGCCGCGCGGAGCGCGGCCAGGTGGGCAGCGGCGTAGCGGAGGCCGTCGGGACGGGTCTGGGCGGCCTCGGCCAGCCCGCGCCGGGCCACCGCGAGAAGCTGGGCGGGGGTGCGGTGCGGCAGCACGTGCGCCGGCACCGTCGGTGCCTGAGCCGGGTTGGTCGGCATGGGACTGTCTCCTCCACGTGGCCGAGGCGACGCCCCGGAGACGGCCCTGGGCCGCCGGCGGGACGCCGGGTCGAGTGGTGCGGAGGAAGACGCACCGGTGGGGTGGCCGGCCGGGTGTGGACGCTTCCCCACACCACACCCGGCCGGCGTTACCGGCGGGTTCGTCGCCCGCCGCCCGGGGGTCGTGGGCGGCGGGCGACGCTCCTGCCTGACGGGCCCGGACTCGCGACTGCCCGGGACCCAGGTGCGGCCCGCGGAGCCGCACCGCCCGGAGCCGCGCCGCGAAACACCGCCCCGGATGGTTGGAACGGGCGTTCGAGGCAATCGAACACTCGTTCTAACTGCTGCTGACAGTACACCCTCCCTCCGACGAAAATGCAACGTGTGACGCGCGGACCTCGGACGACGTACGCAGGTGCCGGCTCCGGGCGTACGCCACCGCGGTCGGCGGCGGAGAGGACCGCAGCGGTAGCCTCCGCCCGTGACCACCCCCCGCCCCGTCCTCGGGGTCGCCATGGTGCTCGCCTCGGCCGGTCTCTTCGCCGTCAACGGCACCGTCTCCAAGCTGGTGCTCCGCGCCGGCCTGGACGCCCCGCAGCTCACCCTGCTGCGCGCCGTCGGCGCCGTCACCGGGCTGCTGGTGCTGAGCGTGCTGCTGCGTCCGGGGGCCCGCCGGCTGCGGGCCACCCCCGGCCAGCTGCCGCTGCTGATCGGGTACGGGCTGGCCGGGTTCTTCGCCGTACCGATGCTCTACTTCGTCGCCATCTCCCGGCTGCCGGTCGGGATCGGGCTGCTGTTCGAGTACACCGCCCCGCTGCTGGTCGCCCTCTGGGCCCGGTTCGGTCAGCGCCACCGGGTGCGCCCGCGGCTCTGGGCCGGTCTGGCGTTGAGCCTGGTCGGCCTCGGCTGCGTGGCCGAGGTGTGGGGCGAGCTGAAGCTGGACGGCCTCGGCGTGCTCGCCGGTCTCGGGGCCGCGGTCTTCCTCGCCGCCTACTACGTGCTCGGCGCGCACGGAACGGCGCGCCGGGACACGTTGTCGCTGTGCACCTGGGCGTTCGGCGCCTCCGCCGTGGCGGGCCTGCTCACCCGCGCGGTCACCGTGGGCACCGGCGGCTGGGAGCCGCTGGCCGCCGACACCGAGGGGGGCGTGCCCGTGGCGCTGCTCTGCGCGTACACGGTGGTGCTCGGCTCGATCGCGCCGTACCTGCTGGTGGCCGGGGCGATGCGGCACCTCCCCGCGACCAGCGTCGGAATCGTCGGCATGGCCGAGCCGGTGCTCGCCTCGGCGGTCGCCTGGGTCGTGATCGGCCCCGGTGAGGCGCTCAACACCGCCCAGCTCACCGGCGGGCTCCTGGTGCTGGTGGGCGTCGCGCTGGCCGAGACGGCCCGGGTCGCCCCGGCCCGGGCCACCGCGCCGCCCGCCCCGGACACAGGGCCGCCCACCCCGGACACCGTGCCGCCCGCCCCGGACACAGGGCCGCCCACCCAGGGCACCGTGCCGCCCGCCCCGGACGCCGCCACCGTCCCGCCCGGAGCCGGCCGGACGGCGCCCCGCCCCGCCCGGCCGGAGCCCGGCGCGGCCGGCTGAGCCGCCGACCGGCGTACCGGGAAGAATGGTCGACATGCAGCCACACCCGAACGTGCGGGCGGTGCAGGACGTGCTCGACGCCGCGGGCGCCCGGGACGGGTCCGGCGCGCCGAGCCTCGTCCGCCTGCTGCCCGACGCGGTCCACACCGCCGCTGCCGCCGCCGAGTCGCTCGGCGTCGCGGTCGGCCAGATCGCCAACTCGCTCGTCTTCGAGGCGGACGGCGCGCCGCTGCTGGTGCTCACCTCCGGCGCGCACCGGGTGGACACCGCCGGCCTGGCCGCGTCCATCGGGGTCGGCCGGCTGCGCCGGGCCACCCCGGAGTTCGTCCGTGCGCACACCGGGCAGGTGATCGGCGGGGTCGCCCCGGTCGGCCACCCGCGCCCGTTGCGCACCCTGGTGGACACCGCCCTGGAGTCGTACGACGAGATCTGGGCGGCCGGTGGCGTGCCGCAGGCGGTCTTCCCCACCACGTACCCGGAGCTGCTGCGGGTCACCGGCGGCGTCCCGACCGGGGTGGCGTGAGCGAGCGGAGCGAGCGAACCATGGGGCTCAGCAGCGTGGCGCCTCGCGCCGCCGTGGAGCGGAGCGAGGCGGTGGCGTGAGCGAGCGGAGCGAGCGAACCATGGGGCTCAGCAGCGTGGCGCCTCGCGCCGCCGTGGAGCGGAGCGAGGCGGTGGCGTGAGCGAGCGGAGCGAGCGAACCATGGGGCTCAGCAGCGTGGCGCCTCGCGCCGCCGTGGAGCGGAGCGAGGCGGTGGCGTGAGCGAGCGGAGCGTGGGGGCCGACGTCCCGGAGCTGGTCACCCTGCACGTGTGGCGCACCTCCCGCGCCGCGCTGCCCCGGGCGTTGACCCGGATGGCGTTCGACCCCCGCCGGCTGCGGGCCGTGCCCGGCGTGCGGTTCGGCAAGCTGCTCGGCACCGGGACCGGCACCGGCTTCGGGCCGGGCGACGCCGACCTCACCCGGTGGGCGGCGCTGACCGTGTGGGACTCCCCCGCCGCCGCGGCCGGCTTCGACGGCTCGCCGGTGGGTCGCGCCTGGGCACGGATCGCCCGCGCGTCCGTCCGGGTCGACCTGCGCCCACTGAGCAGCCGGGGCGAGTGGTCGGGGCGCCGGCCGTTCGGGGAGCCGCCCGGCGGCCGGGTCACCGGCCCGGTGCTGGCGCTGACCCGGGCCCGGCTGCGGCCCCGTCGGGCGGCCACCTTCTGGCGGGCGATCCCACCGGTGGCCGCCGCGCTGCACGCCGCGCCCGGCCTGCTGGCCCGCTTCGGCGTCGGCGAGGCCCCGCTGGGCTGGCAGGGCACGGTGAGCGTGTGGCGCGACCCGGCGGACCTCGTGGCGTTCGCGTACCGTCACCCGGAGCACCGGGCGGCGATCATGCGGACCCCCACCGAGGGGTGGTACGCGGAGGAACTCTTCGCGCGGTTCGAGGTGCGCGACGTGGTGGGTGACCGGGCGGTGCTGGGATGGGTCGCGGACGGCGACCCGGGAGCGGCGGAGGGTGTACGGGCATGAGGTTGGTGCGGTGGACGCCGGACGATCTCGTCCGACGGCTGGACGACGTGGTGGCCGTCTACGGCGAGGCGATGGGCTACCGCCCTGAGCTGCTGGAGTCCCGACGCGGCTACATCGCCACCCACGTACGCCGGCCCGGCTTCCGCGCCGTGGCCAGCCTGACCAGCGAGGGCCACCTGGCCGGCTTCGGCTACGGCTACCTGGGCGGCTCCGGGCAGTGGTGGCACGACCAGGTCTGGCGGGCACTGGACGCCCCGACCCGGCAGCGCTGGCTGACCCACTGCTTCGAGGTGGTGGAGCTGCACGTCCGCCCGCCCGCGCAGGGGCACGGCCTGGGCGCGCGGCAGCTGCGGGCCCTGCTCAGCCTGGCGGAGGGGACGACCACGCTGCTCTCCACCCCCGAGGCCGACGAGCAGCGGTCTCGGGCCTGGCGGCTGTACCGCCGGTTCGGCTTCGCCGACGTCCTGCGCGACTTCCACTTCCCCGGCGACGAGCGCCCGTTCGGCGTGCTCGGCCGGGACCTGCCGCTGGAGCCCCCGACACCCGCCCCGCCCGGCCGGCCCGTGCCATGACCCGACGGCTGTCCTGGGCGCTGCTGGCCGTGCTGGTGCTGGCGCAGATCTGCTACCCGCTGACCACCGGGGAGACCCGGGCCCGGCTGACCGTCGCCACCGTCGTGCTCGGCTACCTGCTCTCGGTCGGCCACGCGCTGCTCAGCCGGGGGCCGCGTACGGCGGCGGCGCTGGTCGCGGTGGCCACGGTCGGCGGGTTCGCCATCGAGGCGCTCGGCGTGGCCACCGGCTTCCCGTTCGGCAGCTACGACTACTCCGGCGAGCTGGGGCCGAAGCTGGCCGGGGTGCCGCTGATCATCCCGTTGGCCTGGACCTGGATGGCCTGGCCGGCCTGGCTGGCCGCCACCCGGCTGACCGGCGGCGACGCCGGTGCCAGGCCGAGCGCCGGTGCCAGGCCGAGCGCCGGAGACGGGCCGAGCGCCGGAGACGGGCCGGGGCGCCGGGGCGGGCGGTTCCCCGTCCGGCGGATCGCGCTGGCCGCCGTCGGGCTGGCCGCCTGGGACCTCTTCCTCGACCCACAGATGGTGGCCGAGGGCTACTGGGTCTGGCGGGACGCCACCCCCGCGCTGCCCGGCCTGCCCGGCATCCCGGTGAGCAACTACCTGGGCTGGCTGCTCTTCGCCGTGCTGATGATGAGCGCGCTGCGCCCGCTGGCCGGGCCCGCCGTGGCCACCACCGACGGGCGGGACGGCCCGATGTTCGCGCTCTGGCTGTGGACGTACTTCTCCAGCGTGCTGGCCCACGCGGTCTTCCTCGACCTGCCCGCCTCGGCGCTCTGGGGCGCGGTCGGCATGTCGGTGGCCGCCGTGCCGCTGGCGGTCGCGCTGGTCCGCTCCCGCCGCGACGACCGGCACCGGCCCCGCCAGCCGCAGCGCCCCGGCGTCGACGCGACGGCATGACCGCCGTCCTCGCGCTGCTGCTCGGCGTGGCCGCGCTGACCGCGCACACCCTGCTCAACGCCGGCCGCTGGCTGCGCCGCCCGGCCGAGCGGCCGGCGCCGGTCACCGAGCCGGTGGCGGTGCTGCTGCCGCTGCGCGACGAGGCCGCGCGGGTCGCCCCGTGCCTGCGCGCGCTGCTCGCCCAGCGGGGCGTGCCGCGGCTGCGCGTGGTGGTGCTCGACGACGGGTCGACCGACGGCACCGCGGACGTGGTCCGCGCGGTGGCGGGCGTCGACCCCCGGGTCACCCTGCTCGACGGGGTCGCCCCACCGCCGGGCTGGCTGGGCAAGCCGCACGCCTGCTGGCAGCTGGCCACCCGGGCCGACCCCGCGGCGACCGCGCTGGTCTTCGTCGACGCCGACGTGGTGCTCGCCCCGGACGCGGTCGCGGCGGCCGTCACCGAGCTGCGCGCCGCGCGGGTGACGCTGCTGTCGCCGTACCCCCGGATCCTGGTGGCGACGGTGGCCGACCGGCTGGTCCAGCCGCTGTTGCAGTGGCTGTGGCTCACCTTCCTGCCGCTGCGGGCGATGGAGCGCTCGCGGCGGCCGTCGCTGGCCGCCGCCGGCGGGCAGTTCCTGGTGGTGGACCGGGCCGGCTACGAGGCCGCCGGCGGGCACGCCGTGGTGGCCGGGCAGATCCTGGAGGACGTCGAGCTGGCCCGCGCGGTCAAGCGGGCCGGCGGCCGGATCGCCCTCGCCGACGGCTCGCGGCTGGCCGCCTGCCGGATGTACGAGGACTGGCCGCAGCTGCGCGACGGCTACTCGAAGTCGCTCTGGGCGACCTTCGGCAACCCGGGCGCGGCGGCCGCCGTGGTGGCCATGCTGCTCCTGCTCTACACCGCTCCCCCGCTGCTGGCGGTCGTCGCCCTGGCCGCCGGCGCGCCGACGGTGGCCGCCGCCGCGCTCGCCGCCTACCTGCTCGGGGTCACCGGGCGGGCGGTCAGCGCCCGGGCGACCGGGGGCCGGTGGTGGCCCGACGCGCTGGCACACCCCGTGTCGGTCGTGGTCCTCGGTTGGCTGACCCTACGGTCGTACCATCTGCGGAAGCGGCGTCGCCTGTCCTGGCGCGGCCGCCCCGTCACCTAGGGAGGCGCGGCATGGCGCGGATCGTGGTCGTCGGCGCCGGGGTGGGAGGGCTGGCCACCGCCGCCCGGCTGGCCGCCACCGGGCACCAGGTCACCGTGCTCGAACGCGCGGGCACCGTCGGTGGCAAGCTCGGCCGGTACGTCCGCGACACGCCGGCGGGCGCGTTCCACTTCGACACCGGGCCGAGCCTGCTCACCCTGCCCGACGTCTTCCACGACCTGTTCGAGGCGACCGGCGCGAAGCTCGACGAGTACCTGGACCTGGCGCCGGTGGACCCGATCGTGCGGCACGTCTTCCCCGGCGGCGGCCCGGCCCTCGACTCGTGCGCGGACCCCGCCGAGTTCGCCGCCCGGATCGGCGCGGCCTTCGGCGACCGGGCCGCCGCGGACTGGCAGCGGCTGTGGCGCCGGGCCGCACGGGTGTGGCAGGCCTCGCACCGGGACATCCTGCGCCGCCCGATCGACTCCCCGCTGGACCTGGCCGCGCTGGCCTGGCGGCTGGGCGACCTGGCCGCCATCGGGCCGGGCCGGACGCTGCGCGGGCTGGGCCGACGGCACCTGTCCGACCCCCGGCTGCGGATGCTGCTGGACCGGTACGCCACCTACACCGGCGCCGACCCGCGCCGGGCGCCGGCCGCGCTGGTCGCCGTGCCCTACGCCGAGCTGACCTTCGGCGGCTGGTACCTGCGCGGCGGGCTGGGCACGCTCGCCGACGCGCTGCTGACCCGCTGCCTGGACCTCGGCGTGGTCGTGCGGACCGGCGCCACGGTCACCCGGATCGACGCCGCGGGCGGGCGGGTGCACGGCGTACGCCTGCGCGGCGTCACCGCCCCGGTCCCCGCCGACGTGGTGGTGGCCAACGTCGACGCGCTCACCCTCTACCGGGACCTGCTGCCCAGCCCGCGCCGGCTGGCCGGGCTGACCGACCGCAGCCTGGCCGGTTTCGTGCTGCTGCTCGGCCTGACCGGGGACTCCGGGCTGGCCCACCACAACGTGTTCTTCCCCGGCGACTACGACGCCGAGTTCGACGCGGTCTTCGGCCACCCGGGGCGCGGCGTACGGGCCCGACCGGCGACGGATCCCACCGTCTTCGTGACGGTGGCCGACGATCCGGTGGTCCGGCCGGCCGGCCACGAGGCGTGGTTCGTGCTGGTCAACGCACCCCGGCACGGCACCGCCACCGGTGCCGTCGACTGGCGCCGGCCCGGCCTCGCCGAGGCGTACGCCGACCGGGTCCTCGACGTGCTGGCCGAGCGCGGCGTCGACGTGCGGGACCGGCTGGTGTTCCGGGAGGTCCGCACCCCGGCCGACCTGGACGACGCGACCGGCGCGCCCGGCGGATCGATCTACGGCACCGCCGGTGGCCTGCTGCGCCCGGCCAACCGGGGCCCGGCGCACGGGCTGTGGTTGGTCGGCGGCTCCAGCCACCCCGGCGGTGGCCTGCCGATGGTGACCCTCTCCGCCCAGATCGTCGCCGACGACATCGGCCCCGCCTGGTAGCTCCTTCGGGTGTGAGGAAGGGCACCTTGTTAACGGCCCCTTACTCACGCCACGGCACCCCCGGTCAGGGGCCAGTCCGGACGGGCCGGCGCGCGGTCAGCCGGCGTCGATCAGGGCGCGGCGGACGGCGGAGAGCAGCTGGCCGAGGCCGAACCCGGCCAACAGCACCCAGACGGCGGTCGCCATGGTGATCGTGCCGGCCGCCAGGTCCGGCTCGACAAGCCCGGTCAGCCCGGCCAGCAGCAGCCCCACCAGGGCCACCGAGACCCGGGTGGGGCGCTCCCCCACGGTCACCGCGCCGAGTTCCCGCATGCCGGCGGAGACCGCCCGGGCGCGGACGTACTCGTGCAGCCAGGAGAGCGCGCCGGCGGTCACCACGAGCGCCCCCGGCGCGCCGACCAGCCAGAACGCGGCCAGCCAGGCGACCTCGCCGAGCCGGTCGGCCAGCGAGTCGTAGACGTAGCCGAGCCGGGTGGTCCGGTTCGTGGCCACCGCCACCGCGCCGTCGACGCTGTCCGCCACCGCGGCGAGCAGCACGAACAGCGCCGCGAGGAAGGGGCCGTCCTGCGGCCGTACGGCGAACAGCGGCACGCAGGCGCAGAGCAGCACGCCGACCACGGTGACCGGGGTCGGGCCGACCCGCAGCCGGCCCAACACGAACCCGACGTGGTAGGCGAACCGCAGCCAGGCGCGGACGACGGGGGCCGCCGCCCGGGGGTCGAAGCCCCCGTGCAGCCGTGCCCAGGCCGTGGCGTACTCGTCCCAGTTCAGCTGTGTGCCCACCACGGAACAACCGTCGCACCGCCGCTCAGGTGTCGCGGCACCGGGGTCACACCCGCGCGTCGACCTGGAGGTTCTGCCACACCTCGCGGGTGGCGGTGGAACGGTTGAGGGTGATGAAGTGGATCCCCGGCACGCCCTCGTCGAGCAGCCGCCGGCACATCTCGCTGGCCTGCTCGACGCCGAGCCGGCGCACCGCCTCCGGGTCGTCGGCGACCTTCGCGAACCGCTCGGCCAGGGCCGGCGGGAAGGGCGCCCCCGAGAGCTGCGTGGAGCGCTCGATGGTGCCGATCTGGGTCACCGGCATCACGCCGGCCAGGATCGGGGTGTCGCAGCCGGTGGCGGCGACCCGGTCGCGCAGCCGCAGGTAGTCGTCGGCGTCGAAGAACATCTGGGTGATCGCGAAGTCGGCGCCGGCCCGGCACTTGCGCACGAAGTGCTCGGTGTCGCTGTCGACGTCGGGTGACCGCGGGTGCTTGAAGGGGAAGGCCGCCACCCCGACGCTGAAGTCGCCGGCGTCGCGCACCAGGCGGACCAGGTCCTCGGCGTAGAGCACGCCCTCGGGGTGGCGCACCCAGTCGCCGCCCGGGTCGCCCGGCGGGTCGCCCCGCACGGCGAGCACGTTGCGCACCCCGACCCCGGCGAGCCGGCCGATGACGTGGCGCAGCTCGGCCACGGAGTGGTTGACCGCGGTCAGGTGGGCCATCGGCAGCAGGGTGGTCTCGGTGGCGATCCGCTCGGTGACCGCGACGGTGGTGTCGCGGGTCGACCCGCCCGCGCCGTAGGTGATCGAGACGAACGACGGGCGCAGCGACTCCAGCTCGCGGATCGCCTGCCACAGCAGCCGCTCGCCCTGCGGGGTCTTGGGCGGGAAGAACTCGAAGGAGAAGGTCGGCTGGCGGTCACGGATGAGCTCCCCGATCGCCGGCTGCGGATTGGGGAGGACCGATGGAAGACCGAGCGCCACGCCCCGACTCTAGCGGGCCGGGCCCTCCGGGCCGAGACCTTCCCACACTGGTGGACAAGGACCGCACGGCCGCCGGCCCCGCCGGGGCCGGAAAGCGTCGTACCCCCGGAGTAGTCATGGGGTTGCGCGGGGTGGGCCCGGCCGGAAGGCCGACCCGCCGGGGGCACGCGCGGGGGTCAGCATCCACCGGTGGCGCACGGTCCCGTTCGGGGGTACGCGCTACCGTCACGCCGACACCGTCCCGGAGGACCGATGACGCCGCCCCCGCCGCCCGGCCCGCAACTGCTCGGGCCGCTGCTCGCCCAGCTCCGGCTGGCCCGGGGCTGGAGCCAGCTACGCGTCGCGGCCGAGCTCTGCGCCGCGTCCGGTGCGCCGACCCTCAGCCGGCACGAGGTCTCCCGGTGGGAGCGGCAGCTGCGCGTCCCCGGCGAGTTCTGGCTGGGCTGGCTCGCCGTGGTCCTCGCGGTGCCGGCCGACCTGCTGGCCACCGCCGCGGCCCGCACCCGCAGCCTCGGTCCGCCGCCGGCCTTCGGCGGGTCCCGGCCCCGGGCGGCGCTGCTCGCCCTGGCCCAGCGCTGGCTCGCCGACCCGCGCGCCGTGCTGCTGCCCGGCACTCCCACCCGGCCCGCCGTCGGGGGCGACGGCACGGGGCCGGTACGGCTGGCGGAGCTGCGCCGGCTCGACGACCTCGTCGGCGGGGCCGACCTGGCCGGGCTCGGGGCGTACCGGCTCAGACGGGCGGTGCGGGCGCTGTCCGGGTGCGCCCCCTCCGCACGCCCCCGGCTGCTGCCCGAGCTGGCCGAGTCCGCCCAGCTCGCCGGCTGGCTCGCCGCGGACGCGGGGGACGCCGCCGGCGCCCTGGACGCGTACCGGCTGGCACTGCGCGCCGCCGCGACGGCCGGCGACCCGTCGCTCGCCGGGCACGTGCTCGGCTCGGCCAGCCACCTGCTCACCGGCGTCGGCGACCCGGAGGGCGCGCTGGTGCTGGCCCGCACCGCGTACGCCGGGGCACGGCGCTCGGCCAGCCCCGGCCTGCGTGCCCTGCTGCTGCACCGGGTGGCCCTGGCCGCGGCGCTCGGTGGCCGGGCGGGGGCGGCCCGGCAGGCGCTCGACGCGGCCCGCCGGATGACCGACGCGCCGGAGCCGGACCGGGAGCCGCCGTGGCTCTACTGGCTCGACGGGCCGGAGTTGGCGGCGATGACCGGCCGCGCGCTGGTCGCTCTGGGCCGGCCGCTCCCGGCCGAGGCGCCCCTGCACGCCGTCCGGCGGCGCGGCCCCCGCACCTCCGCGATCTACGGCGGCTGGCTGGCCCGGGGCTACCTGCAACTCGGCGAGGTGGAGCGGGCCTGCGCGGTGGCCGGCGAGGCGCTGCTCGACGCGGTCCGCGCCGGGTCGCCCCGTGCGGTGGGCCAACTGGCCGAGGTACGCCGGCGGCTGGCCGGGCACGGCGACGAGCCGGCCGTCCGGCGCCACCGGGCGCTCGCCGCCGCGGCGGCTCCGTACCTGCCCCGTCCGGGGCCGCCACCTGGGCCGGTCGGCCGGCGGGCTCGCACGTGGCGTGCGGCGCGTCGGCCCCCCGGTGCCGCGACGGGGTCCACCCCGACCGGCTAGCGTCGTGGCGTGACCCACGCTGCTCCTGTTTCCCCCGTCGACCGCGCCGGGCTGCGCCAACGGATCGACAAGGCCCTGACCGAGTTCCTGGCGAGCCAGCGCGCCTGGATGGCCGGGGTCGACGACGCCCTTGCTCCGCTCGCCGAGGCGATCGAGGCGTTCGTCCTCGGCGGCGGCAAGCGACTGCGCCCGGCGTTCGCCTACTGGGGGTTCCGGGGAGCCGGCGGGGTGGACACCGACCAGGTGGTCACCGCCCTGGCGGCGTTGGAGTTCGTGCAGGCCAGCGCGCTCATCCACGACGACCTGATGGACCGCTCCGACACCCGGCGCGGCGAGCCGGCGGTGCACCGGCGGTTCGCGGCCCGGCACCGGGCGTCCGGCTGGGGCGGCGACGCGGACGGCTTCGGCGACTCGGCGGCGATCCTGCTGGGCGACCTGTCCCTGGTGTGGTCCGACGCCCTGCTGCACTCCGCCGGGCTGGACCCGCGCACGGTGGCCCGGGCCCGGCCGGTCTTCGACGCCATGCGCACCGAGGTCACCGTCGGCCAGTACCTCGACGTGCTGACCCAGGTCACCGGGGACACCTCGGTGGAGCGGGCCGGCAAGGTCGCCCGCTACAAGTCGGCGAAGTACACGGTCGAACGGCCCCTGCTGCTCGGCGCCGCGCTGGCCGACGCGCCGGCGGAGGTCCGGGCGGCGTACTCCGCGTACGGGCTGCCGCTGGGCGAGGCGTTCCAGCTCCGCGACGACGTGCTGGGGGTCTTCGGCGATCCGGCCCAGACCGGCAAGCCGGCCGGCGACGACCTACGTGAGGGCAAGCGGACCTACCTGGTGGCGGCGGCCCTGGAGACGACCGACGAGGCGGGCCGCGAACTGCTGCTCGGCGGGCTCGGCGATCCCGGGCTGGACGAGGCCGGGGTCACCCGGCTGCGCGAGCTGATCGACGGCAGCGGGGCGCTGGCGCGTACGGAGCAGCGGATCGGTGTGCTGACCGACACCGCGCTGGCGGCGCTGGCCGCCGTCGACCTGGACACCGAGGCCCGGCAGGCCCTGGTCGACCTGGCCATCGCCGCCACCCGCCGCGCCGACTGACCCGCTGACCCGGCCCACCCCGCGCGGGGGCGAGGGGCGGGGGCGGGGTCAGAAGCCCAGGGCCTGGGCCCGGCGCTTCACCTCGCGGGCCTGGTCGCCGGCGAGCGCCTTCGCGGGGGTGCCGCCCGGCAGGGTGTCGTCCGGCTCGTAGAGCCAGCGCAGCGCGCCCTCGTCGTCGTAGCCCCCGTCGGCCAGCAGGTTGAGCACGCCGGGCAGGTGCTTCAGCACCGTCTGGTTGGCCACCAGGTCGGCCGGTACCCGGCGGACGCCGTCGCGGCGTACCGCGATCAGCTCCCGGTCCCGGATCATCTGGTGGACCTTGCTGATCGACACGTCGAGGCGCTCGGCCACGTCCGGCAGGGTCAGCCAGTCGGCGGCGTCGGCGGGGCCGGCGGATTCGGGGCCGGGCACGGCCCGGTCGGCGGGTACTGAGTCGGTCACCGGACCACCCTGCCATGTCCCGCCCGGTCGGGGTCAACGGCACCCCCACGAGCCGGCTGAGCAGGGCCGGCGGGGGAAGCGAGCGCGGCGGGGCAGTCCTGGTCGCACCCCATCTGTAGCATCCTGTTCAACCTTCACCTCCTGGACACATAGACTCCCTGCCGATGGACACACAGGTCGCCGACACGTTGCTGGGCTCGCTGATCGACGGGCGCTACCGCATCCGCGGTCGCGTGGCCCGTGGCGGCATGGCGACCGTGTACACCGCCACCGACGAACGCCTCGAGCGCACCGTCGCACTCAAGATCATTCATCCGTCCCAGGCCCCGGAACCAGGGGCGCGGACGGCGGGCTTCGTGGAGCGGTTCACCGACGAGGCGAAGACCATCGCCCGGCTGACCCACCCCAACGTCGTCGCCGTCTACGACCAGGGCAGACACTCGGGCCTGCCCTACCTCGTGATGGAGTACGTCCGCGGTCGTACCCTGCGCGACGTGCTCGCCGAGCGGCGCCGACTCAACCCCGACGAGGCGCTGGCCATCGCCGAGCAGATGCTCGCCGCGATCGCCGCCGCGCACCGGGCGGGGCTGGTGCACCGCGATGTGAAGCCGGAGAACGTGCTGGTCGCCGAGGCCCCCACCGGCGGCGCGGCCAACCTGGTCGACAGCGTCGTCAAGGTCGCCGACTTCGGGCTGGCCCAGGCGGTCGAGGCGAGCGCCGACGACGAGAACGGCAACCAGTTGATGGCCACGGTCGCGTACGTGGCCCCGGAGCTGGTCACCGACGGGCACGCCGACCCCCGCACCGATGTCTACTCCGCCGGCATCGTGCTGTTCGAGATGCTCACCGGTCGGGTGCCCTACGACGGGGACCGGCCGGTCGACGTCGCCTGGCAGCACGTCGACAACGACGTCCCGACGCCGTCGACCCTGGTGCCCGGCCTGCCCAAGGCGCTCGACGAACTGGTCGCCCGGGCCACCCGGCGTGATCCGGGCGCCCGGCCGACCGACGCCGGCGCGTTGCTGGCCGAGGTGCAGGCGGTCCGGGACGACCTGGGCGACGCGAACACGCGTACCGCCGTGTTGCGCCGGGTGTCCGACGAGCCGATGGCCGGGCCGACCATGATGGTCGCGGCGGTCCAGCCGGCCGAGCGGCCCGCCTGGGCCCGGCTGCCCGAGGGCGCCGCCCCCCGGGCAGGCCGTCGCCGGGCCGAGCCCGACGAGGGCGAGAGCCTGTGGTCGCGGCTGTCCGCGCTGCGCACCCGGGTGATGGGCGACCCGCGCGGCCGCAGGGCGGTCATCGCCGCCGCGGTGGTGCTGGTCCTGCTGGTCGCCGGCGGTGGCTGGTGGCTGGCGGCCGGACGCTACACGGAGGCCCCGCAGCTGGTGGCGATGACCAAGGCCGAGGCGGAGGCGCAGGCCGCCCGCGTCGGGGTCGTCCTCAGCTACGCCGAACCGCGCTACGACGAGAAGGTCCCGAAGGACGCCGTCCTGGCGCAGGACCCGGCCTCGGCCACCCGGATCGTCAAGGGCGGCACGATCACGCTGACCCTCTCGCTGGGGCCGGAGCGTTTCCCGGTGCCCGACGTGGTGGGCAAGGAGTTCGAGCTCGCCGAGGCGGACCTGCTCGACGCGAAGCTGGTGGTGGCGAAGGGCGCCGCCCGCTACGACGACAACCTGCCCGCGGGCGTCGTGCTGGAGACCAACCCGAAGGTCGGCGCCGAGGTGAAGCCGGGCGACAAGGTCACGGTCGTCCTCAGCAAGGGCAAGGCCCCGATCTCCGTGCCCAACCTGGTCGGCAAGAGCCTGGGTGAGGCCAGGACGATCCTCGCCCAGCTGGGCCTGGAGCTGGTGGAGCCCACCTACAAGGACTCCGACAAGCCCAAGGACGAGATCCTCGGGCAGAGCCCGGCCGACGGCACCGGGGTGGAGCGGGGAGCGAAGGTCAAGCTGGAACTCAGCAAGGGCCCACCGCTGGTCGCCGTGCCCCGGGTCATCGACCTGCCCTGCCAGCAGGCCAAGCAGCTCCTGGAGAGCCAGGGCTTCCCGGTGGCGATCCAGTTCAACCCGAACGGCATCACCCGGTTCCAGAACCCGCCGGAGAACACGCAGGTACCGCCGGCCACCCCGGTCACCCTCGGATGCATGTAGCGATGCCGGCACCGCAGCGGCTGGTCGGCTCGCACACGCCCACCTCCGGTGGCCTGGCGAGAGCCGCCCTGCCGTACGCCGACGCGGCCGGCTCGCGGGTCGTGCAGGTCTACGTGTCCAACTCGCGGGGCTGGGCGCTGCCGCCCGGCGACCCGGCCCAGGACGCGTTGTTCCGCGACGGCTGCGGCGAGCGGGGCGTGCCCGTCTTCATCCACGCGTCCCTGCTGGTCAACCTCGGCTCCCCCACCGCCAACACGGTCGAGCGTTCGGCGGAGACGCTCGCCCACGCGCTGCGCCGGGGCCGGGCGATCGGCGCCGAGGGCGTGGTCTTCCACGCCGGCAGCGCGGTCGACGAGGGGTACGCCGAGGCCGCCATGCGGCAGGTACGCGAGACGCTGCTGCCGCTGCTCGACGAGGCGGCGGCAGCGGACGGCCCGCGGCTGCTGGTCGAGCCGAGCGCGGGCGGCGGTCGCTCGCTCGCCTCCCGCGTGGAGCAGCTCGGGCCCTACCTCGACGCCGTGGAACGGCACCCCTGGCTCGGGGTCTGCTTCGACACGTGCCACGCGTGGGCGGCGGGGCACGACCTGGCCGCCGAGGGCGGCATGACCGCGACGCTGGACACGCTCGTGGCGACGGTCGGGGCCGACCGGCTACGGCTGGTGCACGCGAACGACTCGAAGGACCTCTGCGGTTCCACCCGGGACCGGCACGAGAACATCGGCAAGGGCACCATCGGCGAGCCGGCGTTCGCCGAACTGATGGCGCATCCGGCCACCGCCGGCGTCCCGGTCGTGGTGGAGACGCCGACGGAGAAGCACGTCGGCCACGCCGCCGACATCGCCACCCTCAGGCGCCTGCACCCCTGACGCGGGTCCGGCAGGGCGGTCAGCCCCGCAGGACGCGGGTGAGGACCTCGACGGCGCGGTCGATGCCGGCGTCGTCGACGTCCAGGTGGGTGACCAGGCGGGCGGTGCGGGGGCCGAGCACCGAGACCAGGACGCCCTCGGCGCGGGCGGCGGCGGCCAGGGCGTGTGCGTCCAGCGGTGCCTTGGTCAGGTCCAGTGGCACCAGGTTGGTCCGGACGGTCGTGGCCAGCACCCCGAACGGGGCGATCGCCTCGGCCAGCCGGGCCGCCTTCGCGTGGTCGGCGGCGAGCCGGTCGACGTGGTGGGCCAGCGCGTACCGACCGGCGGCGGCCAGGATGCCGGCCTGCCGCATCCCGCCACCCATCCGCTTGCGGATCACCCGGGCCCGCGCGATCTTGTCGGCGCTGCCGACGACCAGCGAGCCGACCGGCGCGCCAAGTCCCTTGGAGAGGCAGACCGACAGGGTGTCGAAGAGGGCGCCGTACCCGGCCAGCGGCACACCGTCGGCGACGTGCGCGTGCCAGATCCGGGCCCCGTCGCAGTGCAGGGCCACGCCCGCGTCGTCGGCGATCCGGCGCAGCTCGCGCAGGGTGGCCAGCGGGATCACCCCGCCGCCGCCCCGGTTGTGGGTCTGCTCGACGGCGATCGCCCGGGTGGGGACCGCGTGGTAGCCCTCGGGACGGACCATCGCGGCGACGACGTCCGGGTCGATGTCCGCGCCCACCGGTGACCAGGTCCGCGAGGAGATGCCGCCGTGCGCCGCAGCGGCCCCGATCTCGTACGTCACCACGTGCGCGTCGGCGTCGCAGAGCAGCTCGTCGCCCGGCGGCACCACCAGTTGCAGGGCGATCTGGTTGGCCATCGACCCGCTCGGGGCGAACAGCGCCGCCTCGTGCCCGAACAGCGCGGCGACCTCGGCCTCCAGCGCGTTGACGGTCGAGTCCTCGCCGTAGACGTCGTCGCCGACGTCGGCGGTGGCCATCGCCTCCCGCATCCCCGGCGTGGGCCGGGTCACGGTGTCCGAACGAAGATCGACGAAAACGTCAGCCACTGTCATGCCAGCTCACTCCTCGCGTCAGCCACGGAGCATCTCCGCCACGAGGAACGCCAGCTCCAGCGACTGCTGGGTGTTCAGTCGCGGGTCGCAGGCGGTCTCGTAGCGGCCGGGCAGGTCGAGGTCCTCGATGCCCTGGGCGCCGCCGAGGCACTCGGTGACGTCCTCACCGGTCAGCTCCACGTGCAGCCCGCCCGGGTGGGTCTCCAGGCCCCGGTGCACCTCGAAGTAGCCGAGCACCTCGTCGACGATGCGGTCGAAGTGCCGGGTCTTGTAGCCGTTGGACGACTCGTGCGTGTTGCCGTGCATCGGGTCGCACTGCCAGACCACCTTGGCGCCGGCGGCGGTCACCTTCGCCACGATCGGCGGCAGGGCGTCGCGGACCCGGTGGTTGCCCATCCGGCTGATCAGGGTGAGCCGGCCGGGGACGTTCTCCGGGTTGAGCTTCTCGCAGAGCTCGATCGCCTCGTCCGGGGTCGTCGTCGGGCCGAGCTTCACGCCGATCGGGTTGGCGATGCGGGAGATGAAGTCGATGTGCGCCCCGTCGATCTGCCGGGTGCGCTCGCCGATCCACAGGAAGTGCCCGGACAGCCCGTACGCCCGGCGGTCGGAGACCCGGGTCAGCGCCCGGTCGTACTCCAGGGCGAGGGCCTCGTGCGAGCAGTAGAGGGTGACGGTGCGCAGCGCCTCGTCGTCGGTCATCCCGCAGGCCCGGATGAAGGCCAGCGCCCGGTCGATCTCGCGGGCGATCGCCTCGTAGCGCTCGCCGGCCGGGGAGTTCTTGACGAAGCCCTTGTTCCAGTCGTGCACGGCGTGCAGGTCGGCCAGCCCGCCGGCCAGGTACGCGCGGAGCATGTTCATCGCGGCGGCCGAGTTCGCGTACGCCCGGATCATGCGCTGCGGGTCGGCGGCCCGGGCCTCCGGCGTCGCCTCCAGCGAGTTGATCATGTCGCCGCGGTAGGCGGGCAGCCCGCGCGCGTCGGTCGGCAGCGACCGGGGCTTGGTGTACTGCCCGGCGACCCGGGCCACCTTGACCACCGGCAGCGAGGCGCCGTAGGTGAGCACGATCGCCATCTGGAGCAGGGTGCGGGCGTTGGCCAGCAGGTGGCTCTCGGTGTTGTCGGCGAAGGTCTCCGCGCAGTCGCCGCCCTGGAGCAGGAACGCCTTGCCCTCGCACACCAGCGCCAGTCGCTGGCGGAGCTGGTCGACCTCGTAGGGCGCCACCACCGAGGGCACCGTGTCGAGCACCTTGCAGACCTCGGCGACCTCCGCCGGATCCGGCCACGGCGGAATCTGTGTGCGCGGCAGCTCCCGCCAGCGGTCGAGGCCGAGGGCCGCGTCCTCGGCGGAGTCGACGGTCGGACGGCTGGTCTGCAGCCCAGGGCTGCCCACCGCGGGATGGCTCAGCTGATGCCACTCATGGCGCATGAGAGAAAGCGTACGGCGAGCGGCCCGGCGACCGACCGGCGAGGGGGATGGTTCCGGCAGGTGAGAGCGGGCTCACCCGGGAGGCCGGTCAGGGGGTGGCGGCGGGGGCCGGGGTGTTGCCACCAGGCGCCTCGGCGGCGATGCACCAGTCGGCGCCGTCGCGGGTGACCGTGAACAGCAGCGGCCGGGTGAGCGTGCGGGAGCCGGCGGCGACCGAGATCGACGTGCTCACCTCCTGGCCCCGGGGACCGGAGCGGATGTCGGTGATCTCGGCCTGCGGCACCGTGAAGTGGTCGGCGAAGTCGCCGTTGGGGCCGGTCGCGGCGGCGTCGAAGCTCTCCTGGAGGGCGGCGCAGAGCTGGCTGCGCCCGGCCGCGACGTCCTTGGCGGTCATCGCGTCGAGGTAGGCCTGCACCCGCTCCCGCGACTTCGTGGTGGCCTCCTCGGCCGGGGCCCGCCCGGGCTTGGTCGCCGGATCCTCCTCCTCGCCGATACCGCAGCCGAGCAGGACGAGGGGAAGGGTCCCGAGCAGCACGGCGCCCGCCGCGAGCCTCCCGCGCGTCGCGCGCATCGCCACCTCCGTCGCCGTGGACATCGAGCCCGTTGAGCGGCGAGTCTGTCACATCGACGCACGTGCCCCGACGCCGCCGCGCCCGAACCGCCCGGCCACCGGCACGCGTCGCGCCCGTGCCCGGACGCCACCGGGTCGACGCGGGACGCTCCCCCCGCGTCGACCCGGGCACAGCGGGCGGGGAGGGACCGGTGCGCGGTCCCTCCCCGCCGTTTGGGTGGTGCGTCGGCGCTCGGCTAGCCGAGACCGCCCTTGATGGCGCCGATCAGCTCGCCGTTGCCGGTGTCACCGGAGAGCTCCCAGAAGAAGGCGCCACCGAGGCCCTGGTTCTTCGCGTACGTCATCTTGCCGTTGATCGTGGAGGGGGTGTCGTAGCTGTACCAGTTGCTGCCGCACTTGGCGTACGCCGTGCCGGCGACCGTGCCCGTGGCCGGGCAGGTGTTCTTGAGGACCTTGTAGTCCTCGATGCCCTGCTCGTAGGTGCCCGGGGCGGGGCCGGTGGCGGTGCCACCCGGGGCGGCCTGGGTCACCCCGGTCCAGCCCCGGCCGTAGAAGCCGATGCCGAGCAGCAGCTTGTCCGACGGGATGCCCTTGCTCTTGAGCTTCTGGATCGCCGCGTCCGACCAGAAGCCCTGCTGCGGGATGCCGGCGTACGAGGTGAGCGGGGAGTGCGGGGCGGTGGGGCCCTGCGCGTTGAAGGCGCCGAAGTAGTCGTACGTCATCGGCATGATCCAGTTGAGGTGCGTCGCGGCGCCGGCGTAGTCGGTGGCGTCGATCTTGCCGCCGTTGCTGCCGTCCGCCGTGATCGCGGCGGTGACCAGCGCGGACGAGCCGAACTTCGACCGCAGCGCGCTGACCACGTTCTTGAAGGCGTTCGGGCCGCTGCTGTCGCAGGTGAGCCCGCAGGCGTTCGGGTACTCCCAGTCGACGTCGATGCCGTCGAAGACGTCCGCCCAGCGCGGGTCCTCGACCAGGTTGTGGCAGCTCTCGGCGAACGCGGCCGGGTTCTGCGCGGCCTGGGTGAAGCCGCCCGACCAGGTCCAACCGCCGAAGGACCAGATCACCTTCAGGTTCGGGTACATCTTCTTGAGCTTGCGCAGCTGGTTGAAGCTGCCGCGCAGCGGCTGGTCCCAGGTGTCGGCGACGCCGTCGACGCTGTCCGCCGCAGTGTAGGCCTTCTCGTAGTCGGCGTAGCTGTCACCGATGGTGCAGCGGCCGCCGGTGGTGTTGCCGAAGGCGTACAGGATGTGGGTCAGCTTGGCGGCCGAGCCACTCGTGTGGATGTTCTTCACGTGGTAGTTGCGGGCGTAGACGCCCCACTGCGCGAAGTAGCCGACGACCTTCTTGCCGCCCGGGCCCGGCGGGGTGGTGGTCGGCGGAGGCGTGGTCGGGGGCGGGGTGGTGGGCGGCGCCGTGGTCGGCGGGGTGGTGGTCGGCGGCGCGGTGGTGGGGGGCGGGGTGCCGCCGCCACACGGCGCGCCGTTGATCGTGCAGTTCAGCGGCGCCTTGTACGCGCCGGTGCCGTTGTAGCCCCAGCTGAACGAGGCACCCGCCGCGATCGGGCCGGCCCAGCTCTTCTTGACGGCGACGTAGTGGTCGCCGGTGCGCGTGACGTCGGCGTCCCAGGAACTGCTGATGCTGGTGCCCGACGGCAGGTCGAACTCGATGCGCCAAGTGCTCACCGGGGCGCTCGTCCCGTTGGTGACGGTCACCCGCGTCTCGTGACCGGTCCCCCAGTCCTGCGCCTTGGCGAAGCCGGCGGTCACGCTGCCGGCGCCGAACGCACTGGCCATCGGGACCGTGGCGGCGGTGACCGCCATCACGGCGCCGACCCAGAGGGCCCGGCGGAGCGATCTCTTCATGCGGCGTCTCCCTAAACAGTTAGGAAACTTTCCAGATTGATGGTGAGACGCTACTCACGCCGTCATCCATTCGTCAAGATGTCGATGTATCGATTTACCTTGGGAGCGCGACCAGCCCCCCGGCCGCTCCCCCGGGCGACGGCCCGGCGACGCCGCGTAGCCTCGACCCATGACCGTCTTCGACACCCGGATCGACGCCCTGGCCGGAGGTCCGGCCGACCTCGCGCGGCACCGCGGACGCGCCCTGCTGGTGGTCAACGTCGCCTCGCGCTGCGGCCTCACCCCGCAGTACGCGGGCCTCCAGGCGCTGCACGACGAGTACGCCAACCGCGGCCTCGTGGTGCTCGGCGTGCCCTGCAACCAGTTCGCCGGCCAGGAGCCGGGCAGCCCGGCCGAGATCAGCGACTTCTGCCAGGTCAACTACGGGGTGACCTTCCCGCTCACCGAGAAGGTCGACGTGAACGGCCCCGGCCGCCACCCGCTCTACGCGGCGCTGGTCGGCACGGCCGACGCGGAGGGCCACGCCGGCGACGTGCGGTGGAACTTCGAGAAGTTCCTCGTCGCCCCGGACGGCACGGTGGCGGCCCGGTTCGCGCCCACCGTCGAGCCCGGCTCGGCCGACCTGCGCGCCGCGATCGAGAAGGTGCTGCCCCCAGCGCCCTGACGACACCCGCCTCGGCCGTGCCGCTGTGTGCCGAACGGACTACGATCGGCGACACCTGGTCCGAGTGGAGGGGGCGGGATGTTCTTCGCGGTGCAGCCGGCACTCACCCCGGGCCAGGTCCCGCCCGAGCACCACGTCAGCATCCAGCGTCCGCTCGACGCCGGTCGGGTGGTGCTCGACGCCGCCGTGCCCGACGACGTGCTGCGCGACCACGGCCGCCTGCGGCACCTCCCGCCGGCTCCCGCGCACCTCGACGGCCCGGGGCGGCACCGCTTCACGCTGGAGCACCTGCGCGGTCGGTTCGAGGGCGCGACGTCCTACATCCGGATGTCGCCCGAGGACCTGCCGCCCTTCGCCCGGGAGCTCTTCGCGGCGGCCGGGCCGGTGGTGCTCGTCTGGACCGACCCGACGACCGGCGAACGCGTCGAGCGGGTGGTGGTGGCGGTCCGGCGCGACGGCGATCCGGGCGGCCGGAGCGGGCGCACCCCGCCCGAGCCCCGCAGGCTGTGATCCTCGCGCCTCAACCCCCGACGACGGCGGCCCCGGTCGGATCGGCCAGCGCGGCCCGGATCGGGGCGAGCGCGGCGGCGAACTCGTCGAGCTCCCCGGCCTCCTCCCAGAGCTCGGCCAGCTCGGACCCGTCGGCGAGCACCCGGTCCAGCGCCCGCAGGGCCAGCGCCGGCAGCTCCGCGGTGAGCGTCAGACGCCCGCCGGCGGTGAGGAAGTCCGGCGCGTACGCCGAGTCGACCGGCGGGCCGCCGGGAAGGTGCGCGGCGACCACCGCCGACGCCGCGACCGCCTTGGCGCCGGGCCACGAGTCCAGGAAGTCGCCCTCCCGCACCGCCTCGCGCAGCGCCAGCTCGACCAGCCGGGGCCGCCGCTCCGGCGTCGCCTCGTCGAGGTCGGCGCACCAGTCCGCCGCCGCGTCGTTGTCGAACGGTCCCGCCGCCCACGTGCCCATCGCACTCCCCGTTCCGTGTTCGCAAGTGGAGGCAGGCTAGCCGCCGGGGCCGACATCGTTCCCGCCGTGACGGCGTTGCGGGCCGCCCGACGGGCGTTGTCCCGAAGCCGGTCCCCGGCCCCCTGGCCGGCAGTACGTTGGGCGGGCGGCGCAGGCCGTCACCGCCACTGCGCGCGGCGGGGACGCGCCCGGTCCGACGCCGCGCGGGCCGCCCCCGCCGGCCGGCCCGCCGAACACCAGACACGAGACGGAATTGTCGACCACACCGGTGGGGAATACCGTCGCCGCGAACGAGGTTGGGGACCGACATGACAACTGTGGGACTGATCGGCAGTGGACACATCGGCGGCACGGTGGCGCGGCTGGCGGTGGCCGCCGGCTACGACGTGGTGCTGAGCAACTCGCGCGGCCCGGAGACCTTGAAGGATCTCGTCGAGGAGCTGGGCCCGCGCGCCCGGGCGGCCACGGCCAGCGAGGCCGCGGAGGCCGGCGACCTGGTGGTCGTCACCATCCCGCTGAAGGCGTACCGGGACGTGCCGGTCGAGCCGCTGGCCGGCAAGCTCGTGCTGGACACCAACAACTACTACCCGGAGCGGGACGGCCGGTTCCCCGAGCTCGACTCGGGCTCCACGACCAGCAGCGAACTGCTCCAGCGGCACCTGCCGCAGTCGCGGGTGGTCAAGGTGTTCAACAACATCTTCTTCAAGCACCTGCAGGCGCTGGCCCGGCCGACCGGCGCCGACGACCGCAGCGCGCTGCCCATCGCCGGCGACGACGCGGGCGCGAAGGCGGAGGCCACCGCCTTCCTCGACCGGATCGGCTACGACGCCGTGGACGCCGGCATCCTCGCCGAGAGCTGGCGCTACCAGCCGGACACCCCCGCCTACGGGACCATCTACTCGGCCGACCCGGCGGACTGGGAGCGCGAGGCGCCGGCCGACGCCGCCAGGGTGCGGGCCGCCCTGACCGAGGCCACCCGCTGAGCGTTCGCCCCTCCGGCCGGCACCGCCGCACCGTCCGCCCACCGCGGCGCGACGGTCCTGCCGCAGGCACCACGGCCGGTCGCACCACGGACGGCGCGGCCGGTCGGTGCGGCCGGGCGGGCGGCGCGGCCGGGCGGGTGGGCGGTGCGACCAGGCCGGGCGGTGCGACCGGGCGGGCCGGGCTAGGCTGCGACGGTGCAGCTCACCACCGTGGACGACATCGTCACGGCCGAGAAGCGCATCGCGGGGCGGGTCGCCCGCACGCCGCTGCTGCCCTGCCCCCGCCTCGGCGACCCGCTCCGGCTCGACCTCGCGGTGAAGGCCGAGAACCTCCAGCACACCGGCAGCTTCAAGGTGCGGGGCGCGCTGAACGCGCTGCTCGCCCGCGTCGAACGGCAGGGGGCACCCGCCGGGCTGACCGCCTTCTCCGCCGGCAACCACGCGATGGCCGTGGCCTTCGCCGGCCGTACCTTCGGCCTGCCGACCGTCGTCTGCATGCCACCGCAGGCGGTGCCGACCAAGATCGAGGCGGTCCGGCGGTACGGCGGCGCGGTCGTCCTCACCGACGACCTGCTGGGCACCTGCCAGGCACTCGCGGCGGAACGCGGCTACCACCTCCTGCACCCGTTCGACGAGCCGGACGTCATCGCCGGCCAGGCCACCGTCGGCAGGGAGATCCTGGCCGACGGCCCGCCGCCGGAGCTGGTCCTCGTGCCGATGGGCGGCGGCGGGCTGATCAGCGGGGTGGCGTCGGCCGTCCGGGCGGCCGTCCCCACCGCCCGCGTCGTCGGGGTCGAGCCGGCCACCGCCAACGCGGTCGGCCACGCGCTGCGCACCGGCGGCGACGCCCTGGCGGTACGGCCGACGTCGATCGCCGACGGGCTGGCGGCGCCGTTCGCGGGGCGGCACACCCTGGCGCACGTCCGCGCGCTCGTGGACGAGGTGGTCGAGGTGTCCGAGGAGGACATCCGGGCCGCCTGGTGGGAGCTGCTGGACGCGACGAAGCTCCTGGTCGAACCGTCCGCCGCCGTCACCCTCGCCGCGCTGCGGGCGGGCCTGGTCGACGCCGGACCGGGCACCCGTACCGTGCTGGTCCTCAGCGGCGGGAACGTCTCCCCGGCCATGCTCGCGTCCCTGGCCTGACGCACGCCGGAGGGGTCGAGGAGGCCGCCGAACTGCGGGCCGATGCACCACCGGCGCGGCCGACGGGCCGACCGGTCCCCCCGCCGGGCCGGGGTCAGAGCGGGCGGCGGCCGGCGAAGCCGCACTCCACCCGGTGGTACCAGCGCACGTCGGTGTCCCCCTCCAGCCAGCACCAGAGCACCGGCCGGCCGTCGCGCTCGCCGGGGAAGTCCAGCAGGACCGGCGCGATCCCCTTCACCTGGATGTCGTGGGAGTGCAACTCCTCGACGAGGGCGTGCAGCCGCGCCTCCAGCCCCTTGACCTCGGCCAACCCGCCGAGCGGGCTGGCGCCCCGGTCGGCCAGGTCGACGCGCAGCTCGGCCAGGTCGGCCCGCAGCCGGATCAGCTCGTCGACGCGCGGGCGCAGGGTGGCGATCAGGTGGCGGGCCTGGGCGAGGGTGAACACCGGGCCAGTATGGAGCACCGCCCGACCGGTGGCCCCGCACCACGCGCCGCCGGGTTGGCAGGTCCGACAGCGCCGTCGGCCGGACCCGTCCACTCCCGCTTTGTAGCTAACCTTCCTTGACGGGGCATCAACGTGTAGCTAAGTTTCGACCAAACCGACGGGAGGGTCGACATGGAGCGAAGGAAGTTCCTGGCCGGAGCGGGTGCGGTGACCGCGGGCGCGGTCGCGGCGACGGCACCCGGTGCGGCCGGTCACGCCGCGCCCGGCATCCGCCACGTGGAGACCGGGCTCGACGTGCTCGTCCGGTCCGACTTCGCCGAACTCGCCGGCCAGCGGGTCGGGGTGATCTCGAACCCCACCGGCGTGGACTCGGCCTACCGGCACCTGGTCGACCTGATGCACGCCTCCGGCACGGTGCGGCTGGCCGCCGCCTTCGGCCCCGAGCACGGCTTCCGCGGCTCGGCGCAGGCCGGCGGCAGCGAGGGCACCGGCATCGACGCCCGCACCGGGATCACCGTCTACGACGCGTACGGCGCCTCGCTGGCCAAGTGGGAGACCATGTTCACCCAGGCCGGCGTCGACACCGTCGTCTTCGACATCCAGGACGTCGGCGCCCGCTTCTACACGTACATCTGGACGATGTACACCTCGATGATGGCCGCGGCCCGCGTCGGCAAGCGGTACGTGGTGCTGGACCGGCCGAACCCGGTCGGCGGCCGGGCCTACGGGCCGATGATGACCGCCGGTTTCACCTCCGGGGTGGGCCTGAAGGAGATCGTCCAGCAGCACGGCATGACCGTCGGCGAGCTGGCCCGGTTCTTCAACGCCGAGTTCCTCCCCGCCGAGGCCGGCCGCCAGGTCGACCTGCACGTCGTGAAGTGCCGGCACTGGAAGCGCGACAAGCTGGCCGCCGACACCGACCTGCCCTGGGTGCTGCCCAGCCCGAACATGCCCACCACGGACACCGCGCTGGTCTACCCCGGCACCGGCCTGTTCGAGGGCGTCGCCTCGCTCACCGAGGGCCGGGGCACCTGCAAGCCGTTCGAGCTGATCGGCGGGCTGGCCGACGACTTCGACTACCACTGGTCCGACCGGCTCAACGCCCGCGAGCTGCCCGGCGTCGAGTTCCGCGAGGCGTACTTCACGCCGACGTCCGCCGGGCAGAAGCCCGCGCTGCTCAACAAGCTCTGCGCCGGCGTCGAGGTCAAGGTCGTCGACCGCGCGAAGTACGACCCGATCCGCACGGCGGTCGCGATGCTGGTGGAGGCGCACAAGTACGAGGCGTTCGCGTGGCGGCGCGACTCGTGGGACACCGTGCGTCCGTACTGGATCGACAAGCTCACCGGGTCGCCGCGGCTGCGCACGATGATCGACGCGGGCGCCGACGTGGACGACGTGGTCGGCGCCTGGGCCGACGAGCTGGCGGACTTCAACCGCCGCCGCAAGCCCCACCTGCTCTACTAGGAGCGCCGGGCCGGCGGACCGCACTCGAGATCTTGGTGGGAAATGGCCCCGGCAGGGGCCATTTCCCACCAAGATCCAAGGTCCACAGCCATCCTGGAGACCGGAACGAAACTCCCGGACAATGGACGAAGTGCGAGCGTCGAGCCGGAAGCGAAGGAGTCAGTCCGCCTGGGCGGCCAGTTCGCGGGCGCGGTCGCGGGCCGCCTCCAGCGCGGCGAGCAGCGCCGCGCGTACGCCGTGCTTCTCCAGCTCGCGCACGGCGGAGATGGTGGTGCCGGCCGGCGAGGTGACCGCCTCGCGCAGCTTCACCGGGTGCTCGCCGGAGTCGCGCAGCATCACGGCCGAGCCGATGGCGGTCTGCACGATCAGCTCGTGCGCGACCTGCCGGGGCAGGCCGAGCAGGATGCCGGCGTCGATCATCGCCTCGACCAGCAGGTAGAAGTACGCCGGCCCGGAGCCGGAGAGCGCGGTCACCGCGTCCTGCTGGGACTCGGGCACCCGGACCGTCGAACCCAGCGGCTTGAACATCTCCTCGGCCAACGCCAGGTGCGTGCCGGTGGCGTGGGCGCCGGCGGAGATCGCCGTCATCGCCTGGTCGACCAGGGCCGGGGTGTTGGTCATCACCCGCACCACGGGCGTGCCCTCGGGCAGCCGGCGGTTGAAGAAGCCGGTCGGCAGGCCGGCGCAGAGGGAGATGACCAGCTTGTCGGCGGGCACCTTCGGCCCGATCTCGTCCAGCAGCGCCGCCGCGTCCTGCGGCTTGACGGAGACGGCGAGCACCTCCGCCTCGGCCACGGCGGTCAGGTTGTCGACCACCCGAACGCCGTAGCGGGCGGTCAGCTCCTCGGCGCGGGCGGGCCGGCGGGCGGTGGCGAGCAGCCGGTCGACCGGCCAGCCCGACCGCAGCAGCCCGGAGAGCATCAGCTCGCCGATCTTGCCGGCCCCGATGACCGCGACCGTGTGCACCGAACCCGCCATCGCCGTCGTACCCCCTCGAAGTGGACCGGCGTCGCGACGGGCCGGACGGCCCGCCGCGACGCCGGGGATGGATCAGCTGCCGAAGAAGACCTCGGCCTCGGCGTACCGCTCCAGCGGCACGGTCTTCAGCTCGCGGGTGGCCTCGGCCAGCGGAACGCGGACGATGTCCGTGCTCTGCATGGCGACCATCTTGCCCCAGTCGCCCTCGTGGACCGCGTCGATCGCCTGCAGGCCGAGCCGGGTGGCGAGCACCCGGTCGAAGGCGCTCGGGGTGCCGCCGCGCTGGATGTGCCCGAGCACGACGGTGCGGGCCTCCTTGCCGGTCTTGGCCTCCAGCTGCTCGGCGAGCCACTGGCCGATGCCGCCGAGGCGGACGTGGCCGAACGCGTCGAGCTCCTGGTTGTGCAGGACCATCTGGCCGTCGAGCGGCTGGGCGCCCTCGGCGACCACGACGATCGGGGCGTACTGGTGCTGGAAGCGCTTCTCGACGTAGCCGGCGACCTGCTCGACGTCGAACTGCCGCTCCGGCAGCAGGATCACGTTGGCGCCACCGGCCAGGCCGGCGTGCAGGGCGATCCAGCCGGCGTGCCGGCCCATCACCTCGACCACCAGGGTGCGGTGGTGGCTCTCGGCGGTGGTGTGCAGCCGGTCGATCGCCTCCATCGCGATGTTGACGGCGGTGTCGAAGCCGAAGGTGTAGTCGGTGGCGCCGAGGTCGTTGTCGATCGTCTTCGGCACGCCGATGACGTGGACCCCGAGCTCGTGCAGCTTGGTCGCCACGCCGAGGGTGTCCTCGCCGCCGATCGCGATGAGCGCGTCCACGCCCTGTGCGGCGAGGTTCTCCTTGATCCGCTCGACGCCGTTCTCGATCTTGAAGGGGTTCGTCCGGGACGAACCGAGGATGGTGCCGCCGCGCGGCAGGATGCCGCGGACCTCCGCGATGCCCAGGGGGCGGGACAGTCCCTCCAACGGGCCCTTCCAGCCGTCCCGGAAACCCACGAACTCGTGGCCGTAGCTGGCGACGCCCTTGCGGACCACCGCCCGGATGACCGCGTTGAGACCTGGGCAGTCGCCGCCGCCGGTGAGCACGCCGATACGCATGATCGCTCATCCTCCTGGGAGCATCAGGTGAAGCCCGATTTGCCCCAGGATATGTGTCGAATCAAGACCATCGGCGCCGTTGCCGGCCCGGGGCGGGCCGTCAGTGCGCACTGTAGTCGCCGCGGGCGTACGCCGACACCGCGCCCCGGGCCGGTCCCACCGGCGGGCGGCCTACCGGTCAGTAGCTGACCTCGTGGTTCTCCCCCACCTCCGGCGGCTTGCCGGTCACCGCCGCCTTCGCGTAGCCGAACAGGTTCACCACCGTGCTCGACGGAGAGTCCCAGTACTCCGCGGATCCGGCGTGCACCTTGAGCAGGGTGAGTCCGGGGGTCTCCAGCCCGTCCGGGAACCATGCCTTGAGCACCGGGTTCCACAGCTCCTCGGCCTTCGCCCGGTCGTACTCCTCCCGGGCCGTGCCCGCGACCGACACCCAGGAGTTGCGCCGGGAGTCGGAAAAGGAGACGTTGACCTCGGGGTTCACGCGGATCTGCCGGACCTTGGCGGAGTCGGCGTACGCGAAGAACCACAGGTCGCCGTCGAAATCCGCCTCCTGCAACCCCATCGGGCGGCTCACCATCCGGCCGTCCACGGCGATCGTGGTCAACATGCAGATGCGGGCCTCGCGGACCAGCTCGGTCACCCGGCGCCGGGCCTCGGCGGCGTTGGTCGGTTCGTTGCTCATTGGGACTCTCCCTCACATCGGCTCGACGTCGCACCGGTGCCCGGGACAGAACCGACCAAACCTACGAACCGGTCATCGCCCGCCACCGGGCCAGGTTGTGCCGGGCATCGACCAGCGCGTCGTGCCGCGCCGCGTCGGCGTCCGGCAGCGGCGGACGGCCCCGGTCGTCCCAGAGTTGGCGCAGGTCCTTGGTGAACCGGGGGATCTCCCGGGGCAGCGCCGGCATGGCGCCCCACAGCTGGGCCAGGGCGACGTGGTCGTACGCGGCGTACCAGGCCCACAGCTCCAACTGCTCGCCCGGGCGGTCGCGGACCGGCTCGACGAGGAAGTCGTACAGCTCGTCGCGGATGCGCTCGCGGGAACGCCAGGCGCGGTTCGCCGGGGAGGGCAGCTTGTCGAGCACGTTGCGGCGCACCCAGGGCACGGCCCGCGAGTCGTCGAACTCGGTCGAGACGGCGTAGAACTCGCGGCCGTACTCGTCGACGACGCCGATCGACACGAGGTCGACGAGCCGGCCGTCCTCGATGAACTCGCAGTCGTAGAAATAGCGGTAGACCATCGCCCGTCATCCTCGCCCACGCCCTCGGCGTCCCGACGACCGGGGCGGCCGGAACGCCCCCCACCACGCCGGTCGTCGCAGCTCGGGAGTGTCACGGAAGTGATTTGAGGGGTGTACAGCAAGCGACCGGACCGTCATGATCTGATGTGTACCGCTACCGGACGCCGAACCGGTGTCAGTTCACCTCGTCGAGGCCTTCAGGTTCACCCGGTGAGCGAGTTGTGGTCCTTGACCGGGGAGGGGTTGGACCGTGGAGATGCGCCTGCCGGAGCCTGGTGACGCGCTCACGGGTGTGGAGATGTTCGCCGGGCTGGAGCCGGAGGTCCGGCAGCGGGTGATCGCCGCGGCGGTCCCCCGCACATACCGCAAGGGCCAACTGCTCTTCGTCGAGAACGACCCCGGCGAGTCCCTCATCGTCCTGCGTCGGGGCGCGGTCGCGGTCTTCCGCACCGCGCCGACCGGCGAACGCGCCGTGCTGTCGGTCATCCGTCCGCCGGACGTGCTGGGCGAGGTCTCCCTGCTCGACGCCTCCACCCGGTCCGCCTCGGCCGAGGCGATCGAGGACTGCGCCGCGCTCGCGCTGTCCCGGGGCGCGTTCATGGAGCTGGTGCACTCCAACCCGCGCATCCTCGACGCGGTGATGCGCTCGCTCGGCGGGCTGATCCGACGGCTGACCGAGCAGAACGCCGACCACGTCTTCCTGGACCTGCCCGGCCGGGTGGCCAAGACCCTGGTGCGGCTGGCCGGCGAGAGCCAGGCCCCGATGATCACCATCGAGCTCAACCAGAGCCAGCTCGCGGAGATGGCCGGCGGCTCGCGGCAGAGCGTCAACCAGGCGATCGGGTCGTTCGCCAACCGGGGTTGGCTGCGCACCGAGGGCCGGCGCATCGTGGTCACCGACGTCGCGGCGCTGCGCCGCCGCGCCGGCATGAGCGAGCGCTGAGGCGTACGCGGAAAAGGGCCGGAGCAGCCGCTCCGGCCCTTTCGTGCGGGGTGTCAGGGAGTGTTGCTGCCCGGCCCGACCCAGTTGGTGCTGCCCGGCCCGACCCACTCCGTGCCGTCCTTGCCGCCACCGGACTGCTCGCTGACGATCCCCTGCGCCTGGAGCGCGGCCAGCGTGGCGGCGTCCACGTCGACGGAGTCGCCCGCGAGGTGGCTGACCCCGTTGCCGTCGGTCCAGTCGCTCTGCAACATCACGTACACCATCGGGAATCCCCCTGTGGTCAATGGTCGACATTCAGCCGCCTGACTGTAACCGTAGGGCCGCCCGGTGGACTGTCCACAAGCCAACAGCCCGGTACCCGACAGCTGGGCGGACGGCGATACTGACACCGGAACGGCGCCGATCACGGCGCCGGCGGGATCGCGAGTGGAGGGCGTCATCGCCACGCAGTGTGACCGCTGTGGACGCACGGCTGCCGCGGGCGACCGCTTCTGCGGCGGCTGCGGCAACGAGCTGGGCGCGGTCTGTCCGCACTGCCTGCGCCCGCTCGCCCAGGACGTGGCGTTCTGCACCTCCTGCGGCGCTGCCCGGCCGGGCAGCGAGCGGCAGCCGGCACCGCAGGAGGACCGCCGCCGCGTCAGCGTGCTCTTCGTCGACCTGATCGACTTCACCCCGTACGTCGAGCGGGCCGACCCGGAGCTGGTCCGCGGCATGCAGACCGGGTTCTTCTCGGCCGCCCGCCGCGTCGTGGGGCAGTACGGCGGGGTGGTCGAGAAGTACATCGGCGACGCGGTGATGGCCCTGTTCGGCGCGCCCGTGGCGACCGAGACCGACGCGCTGCGCTGCGTGCGGGCCGGCCTGGAGCTGCAACGGGTGCTGACCCGCTTCACTCCCACCGGCGCCGACGCGCTGCGCTTCCGGGTCGGGGTGGCCACCGGCGAGGCGCTTGTCGACGTGGCCGCCGCCCGCGACGGCGGCCAGGCGATCGTGGCCGGCGACGTGGTCAACACGGCCTCCCGGATGCAGTCGGTCGCGCCCCCGGGCGGGGTGCTGGTCTGCGGCGTGACGCACGCCCTCACCCGGGACGCGATCCGCTACTCGGAGCAGCCGCCGGTCACCCTGCGCGGGCGGTCGACGACGACCGAGGTGTGGCTGGCCCTGTCCCCGGTCCGCCGGCAGCCGACGGACCGGCAGCCCGACGTCACGCCGCTGATCGACCGGGAACACGAGCTGGGGATGCTGGTCAACGCCCTGCACCGGTCGCTGCGCGACCGCCGCCCGCAGGTGGTGACCGTCTTCGGCCGGGCCGGGCTGGGCAAGAGCCGGCTGGTCCGGGAGCTGTACCGGCACGTGGACCGGCTGGTCGACGAGCCGCTGACCTGGCGGATCGGGCGGTGCCCGCCGTTCGGCGAGAACGTGACGTTCGCGGCGCTTGCCGACATCGTCAAGTCCGAGGCCGGCATCCTGGACACCGACCCGGCGTCGAGCGCGGCGCAGCGGCTCGCCTCGGCCGTCGGCGAGCTGGTCGGCCCGGGCGAGCGGCAGCGCCTCGTCGACGCCCTGCGGCCCCTCGTCGGGCTGCCGGGGACCGCGCTGCCGGCCGAGGAGACCGGGTCGGCGTGGCGGCGTTTCCTGCTCGCCCTGGCCGCGCGCCGGCCGACCGTGCTGGTCTTCGAGGACCTGCACTGGGCCGACGACGCGATGCTGCGCTTCGTGGAGCTGCTCGGCACCGCCGCCCGGGACGTGCCGCTGCTGCTGCTCTGCACCGCCCGGCCGGAACTCGTCGACCGGGACCCGAGCTGGGCGGGGACGATCACCGGCTCGGTGACCATCACCCTGCCCCCGCTGCGGGACACGGGCATCGCCGCGCTCTACGCCCACATGTTCGGCCGGGCGGCGTTCTCCGCCGACATGCTCACCCCGCTGATCGAGGTGGCCGGCGGCAACCCGCTCTACGCCCACGAGTACGTCCGGATGCTGATCGAGCAGGGCGCGCTGCGCCAGTCCGTGCGGGGCTGGTCGCTGGAGAAGCACCTCGACCTGCCGATGCCGGAGAGCGTGCACGCCGTCATCGCCAACCGCATCGACCTGCTGGACGCCAAGGAGCGCACGGTGCTGCTGGCCGCCGCCGTGGTCGGCGTGCAGTTCTGGCCGGGGGCCGTGGCCGCCGCGCTCGGGCAGCCCGTCGAGTCGGTGGAGCGCGCGCTGCGCCGGCTGGAGCAGCGGGACTTCGTGCACGAGCAGGCCGCCTCCACGATGGCCGGGCAGCCCGAGTACCGGTTCCGGCACGTGCTGGTGCGCGACGTCTGCTACCAGCGGCTGCCCCGTACCGAGCGGGTGGCGCGGCACGAGCGGACGGCGCAGTGGCTGGACATGCTCTCGCAGAGCCGGGACACCGACCTGGCGGAGGTGCTGGCCCACCACCGGTGGGCGGCCCACGAGATCGCCCGGTCGCTGGGCATGGAGATGGCCCGGTTCGCCGGCCCCGCCCGGGCCGCGCTGCACCGGGCGGCCCGCCGGGCGTACGCGCTGCACAGTCTCGACGTCGCGGCGAGCCACGCGGGCCGGGCGCTCGGGCTGGCCGACGACTCCGACCCGCTCGACCGGCTCCAGCTGGAGCTGCTCAGCACCGAGATCTCCTTCTACCGCGACGGCAACGTCTTCCTCTCCGGCGGCGGGCCCGAGCAGGTGCAGGCGCTCGCCGACCGGCTGCTGGCGCACGACGACGACGCCTGCGCGGCACGCGCCTGGACGCTGCTCGGTCAGGCCGCGTGGCTGCGCGCCGACCGGGCCGCCGCGCTCGCCTGCCTGCACCGGGCCGTCGAGCTCTTCGACCCGCTGCCGGACAGCCCGCAGAAGGCGGACGCCTACGCCGAGCTGGGCCGGCTGCACATGCTGAACTACGAGCGTGATCCGGCGGTCGCCGCAGCCGACCGGGCGGCGGCGATCGGCGAGCGGCTGAGACTGACCGAGACCCGCACCAACGCCCGGATCACCTCGGCCATCGCCCGCTACCAGGCGGGTGACCGGTCCGGCCTGGACGACCTGCACGCGATCGTCGAGCTCAGCCGCGCCAACCAGCTGATCGCCCTGCCCCGGGCCATGCAGAACCTCGCGTACGCCGTCTGCGAGGAGGGCGACTGGCTGCGCTCCGACGCCCTGCTCTCGTCGTCGCCGGCCCGCAAGGCCAGCGGGCAGACGCTGACCACGAGTTACTCGGCCGAGGCGATGCGCGCCTGGTTCGAGGGCGACTTCGACCGGCTGCTGGCCGCCGCCGAGGCCTTCGTGGACACCCCGACCGGCAGCTGGGACATGCAGGTCCGCGGCCTGCGCTCCTGCCTGCTGGTGCTGCGCGGCGAGCGGGTGCCGCCGGCGCGCTCCCACTCGGACGACGACGCCGCCGCCACGTTCAGCGACGACGTGGCGGCTGCGCTCGACGCCGCCCGGCGCAGCGGATTCCACCGGCCGCACTGGACGATGCTGGGGATGGGCGCGCTCTGCCGGGCCCTGCAGGGACGCCGGCAGGAGGCGACGGCGCTGATCGACGAGCTGGCCGACTCCTGGTCGGCGGTGCCCGCCATCGCCAGCGGCGAGTGGATCCCGGCGGCCGGGTACGCGGCCAGCCTCGCCGGGCGGGAAGCGGCGGCCCGGGTACGCGCGATGCTGGACCGGGTGGGGCACCGCACACCCTGGTCCGAGGCGGCGCGCCGGACGGTGGCCGGTGCGCTGGCCGCCGCGGACGGCGACCACCGGCGGGCTGCGGAGCTGCACCTGGCCGGCGCCGAGATCTACGCCGGCATCCCGGACGTGACGGACCGGATGCTGGCGTTGACCTTCGCGACGGTGGAGCTGGAGCGGGCCGGCGAGTCGACGGCGGGCCGACCGGAGCTGGCCGAGCTGCGCGCCTTCGCGCTGCGCAACGACGCCCCCCTCCTGCTGAACCTGGCCCGCCCGTCGACGACCGCCGCCGACACCGCCCTGGCCTGCTGACCGGGCGACGCGGGCGGGCGGCCCGTCAGACGGGGACCGGCTCGCGGGAGACCGGACCGGCGGGCGGGCTCTTGGCCTTCTGGGCGTACATGTCGACGTACTCGCGGCCGGAGAGCTCCATCAGCTCGTACATGATCTCGTCGGTCACCGCGCGCTCGACGTACCGGTCACCGGCCATCCCCGCGTAGCGCGAGAAGTCCAGCGGCGGGCCGAACCGGATCCGCACCCGGGCGATCTTGGGGATCAGCTTGCCGGGCGGCTGGATCTCGTCGGCGTTGAGCATCGCCGTCGGGATGACCGGGGCGCCGCTCTCCAGGGCCAGCCGGGCCACGCCGGTCTTGCCCCGGTAGAGCCGGCCGTCCGGCGAGCGGGTGCCCTCGGGATAGATGCCGGCGATGCCACCGACGCGCAGCACCCGCAGCTGGGTGTCCAGGGCCGCCCTGGCCGCCCGGCCGCCCGAGCGGTCGACCGGGATGGTGCCGGAGCCGACGAAGAACATCTTCGTCAGCCAGCCCTTGACGCCCTTGCCGGTGAAGTACTCGGCCTTGGCGATGAACGTCACCCGCCGCTTCACGACCAGCGGCGTGAAGATCGAGTCGGAGAACGACAGGTGGTTGCTGGCGAGGATCACCGGCCCGGTGTCGGGCACGTGGTGCAGCCCCTCGACCTGCGGGCGGAAGACCAGCCTCAGCAGCGGGCCGAGGAGCACGTACTTCATCAGCCAGTACAGCACCGGCGTCCTTTCCACAGGTGGTCGCGAGGCCGCCGCGTCGCCACGGGTCGTCGTGGGCATGAGCCTACGAACCCGATGCCGGCCGCCACAACGTGATCCGGCCCGCGTGGCGCGCAGCGTCCACCCCGGACGGCCGCAGCCGGACGGCGTGCGGGCGGTGTCGCCTGTCGACGTACCGCCGCCCGTCGCGGATACGGCGGGCGGCGACGGTCGGTCGGGACACCCGTCGGCCCCGCGAGAAGGCCGGCGGCACCTACGCTCGTGGTGTGCGGGTGGCCGGGGCGCGGCGGGGAGCGGGCAGGCTGGTCCGGCTGCCCCGGGCCGCCGTGCTGGACCTGCTCATCGGCGTCGCCGTCGCGGCCGTCGTGGCGGCGGCGATCACCGCGAACCTGGGCGGCGACCGGGGCCGCGACGTCCCCGCCTACCTGTTCGCCGTCGGGCTCGGCGCGCTCGTGCTCCTGCGCCGCCGCGCGCCGACCACCGTGCTGGTGGTCAGCGCCGCCGGCCTGGTCGCCTACTACGTGGCCGGCTACCCGCCGGTCGGGCTGGCCCTCCCCCTCGCCGCGGCGCTCTACTCGGCGGCCGAGGCCGGGCAACTGCGCTGGGCGGTGCTCGTGGGGCTCGGCCTGCTCGTCGTCTCCACCGCGTTCCGCACGGCGGACGGCGCGAGCGTCGCGTACCTCATCGGCTTCGAGCTGGCCTCCAGCGTCGCCATCATGGCCGCCGCGGTCGCCCTCGGCGACGGGGTCCGGTCCCGGCGGCTGCGACGCCGGGAGCAACGGTGGCGGCTGCGGCAGCTGGAACGCGACCACGCCCGGGAGGCCGCGCGCCGCGTCGAGGAGGAACGGCTCCGGATCGCCCGGGACCTGCACGACGTCATCGCCCACCACATCTCCGTCATCTCGCTGCACGCCGGCGTGGCCGACGAGGCCCTCGACGACGACCCGGCGGCAGCCCGTGCCGCCCTGGGGCACGTCCGCTCGGCCACCACCCAGGTCGCCCGGGAACTGCGCACCACCCTCGGTCTCCTGCGCGACCCGGCCGTGGCCGAGCCCCGGCAACCGGTGGCCGGGCTGGCCGGGCTGGACGCCCTGGCCGCCGGCGCGCGGGCCACCGGGCTGCGGATCGCCGTCCACCGGCAGGGCGAGCTGACCGGGCTGCCCGCCGCGGTCGACTCGACCGCCCACCGGCTGATCCAGGAGGCGCTGACCAACACCCTGCGCCACGCCGGCGCGCGCACCGTCGAGATCGACGTCGTCCGCGGCCCCGGCACCCTCGCCGTCGCCGTCCGCGACGACGGCCGTGGGCGGCACGAGGACACCCCGCGCGGGTACGGGCTCGGCGGCATGCGGGAGCGCACCGCCCTGCTCGGGGGCACCGTCACCGCCGGCAACCGACCCGGCGGCGGCTTCGAGGTACGCGCCGAACTACCCCTGGGAGGGACCACGTGATCCGGGTGGGACTCGTCGACGACCAGCACCTGGTCCGCGCGGGGCTGCGTGCGCTGCTGAACCGGGCGCCGGACATCGAGGTCGTCGGCGAGGCTGGCGACGGCGACGCGGCGTACCGGCTGGCGGTCACCGAGCGGCCGGACGTCCTGCTGATGGACGTCCGGATGCCGGGCACGGACGGCCTCGAGGCCACCCGCCGGATCGTCGCCGACGAGCGGCTGACCGGCGTACGGGTCGTCGTGCTCACCACGTTCGACACCGACGAGTACGTCTTCGAGGCGATCCGGGCCGGCGCGTCCGGCTTCCTGCTCAAGGACACCGGCCCCGACGAGCTGCGGGGGGCGGTGCGCATCGTCCGGGCCGGGGAGGCCCTGCTCTCCCCCGCGGTGACGCGGCGGGTCATGACGGCGGTACGCGCCGGGGGGCGGGAGCCGGACCCGGCCCGGCTGGCGGCGCTGACCGCCCGGGAGCGGGAGGTCCTGGCCGAGGTGGCCGCCGGCCGGTCGAACGACGAGATCGGCGCGGTCCTGCACATCAGCCCGGCGACGGCGCGCACGTACGTGAGCCGGCTGCTGGCCAAGCTGCACGCCCGGGACCGGTCGCAGCTCGTCGTGGCGGCGTACGAGAGCGGTCTGGTGCGGCCGGGAGCACCGCCCGGCCCGGGCTGACCGGCGGTCGGCGCGCTCGCCGGCATTGGCGGCCCGGCGGGCGGCACCGCAGGCGGGCTCCGTTGAAAAACATTCAGCAAGAACGGACATAAATCCCCGGTCGCGACCTGCGACAGGGCCTCTGACTTCGTACGCCGCGCCACAAGGCACTCCCGGAACCGGGTCCTGACGTGTCACGATTCAAGGCACGGCGTGCGGGTCGGCGCCGACGGGGCTCAGGCGGCCGCGCCGCGGGCGCGTGATGAGGAGGATGTCCGGTGTCAGCGGGTGGGGCCCGCCGGGGACGGCGGGACAACGGGCTCGACGCGAGCGAGTACGCCATCGCCGGCGACGTGGATCCGCGCGTCGGTGAGCACCTGCTCGACGTCCTGGCCGCCGGTGGGATCGCCGCCTACCTCCAGCCCTCGGCCGACCTGAACCCGGTCACCCGCACCACCACCGTGCCCGCCCGCCCCGTCGACCGGCTCTACGTCGACCGCTCGCACCTGAGGACCGCGCGGGACTACCTGACCCAACTCGCGGACGAGGCTGCCCCCGAGAAGCCCCGCGACGACGAGCCGGACATCGAGGCCGAGTGGGCCCGTATCGTCGCCGGCTTCCACACCACCGCCCCCCGCGGCGGCGACAACCCGTGGCCCGCCGCCGAGGACGTGGACGACCCGCCCGGGACCGCCGCCGGCCCGGTGACCCTCGGCACGCCCGACGAGCCGGCCGGGCCGACCGCCACCGACGTGCGACGGTTGCCGTACGCGGCCGACATCTCGGGCGTCTCCCTGTCGCGGGGCCGGCAGGACGAGCCGTCGCTGCTCGACGGGCTGGACACCTTCGGCGCGGACCTGCCCGACGACGAGTCGGAGGACGAGCGCTACACCCCGCCGCCGCCCCCGCCCCTGCCGCGCTTCTCGAAGTACACGGTGGTCGGGGTGCTGGCCATCGTGGTCGGCTTCGTGCTCTTCCTGTTCCCGTCGCTCTTCCCGGTGGCCGACCCGTCGGTGGTCAACCTGTTCGGGTTCACCGGCATCCTCGCCGGCTTCGTCTCGCTGATCTGGCGGCTGCGCCCCGGTGGCGACGACGACGAGCGCGACCCGGACGACGGCGCGGTCGTCTGACCGGCGACCCGCCCGCCCGCACCCCTGCCCGCATCCCGGGACGACGGACGCCCCGAGCCCGGCGCGCAACACTGGTGTAACTTACTGTCAGTAGGAATACCGCTGTCCGTCACATCCCTCGCTGACTGCCCGGTTGTTCCTCCGCTGCGGCGGTCACTCCCTGCTGATCGGAATGCCCGAGATGCGACAGAGTTCCCTCGTGGTGGTGGCCAACCGCCTGCCCATCGACGACAGTGTGGCGCCCGACGGTGCCTGCGAATGGCGCCGCAGTCCCGGCGGCCTGGTCAGCGCCCTCCATCCCCTCCTGCGACACACCCCGGCGACGTGGGTGGGGTGGGCCGGCGGCACCGGCCCGGCGCCCGCGCTGCCCGACGTGGACGGCGTCCGCATGCACACCGTCCCGCTGACCGCCGACGACCTGCGCGACCACTACGAGGGCTTCGCCAACGCCACCCTCTGGCCGCTCTACCACGACTCGGTCGAGCAACCGGAGTACCACCGCAGCTGGTGGGAGGCGTACCAGCGGGTCAACCAGCGGTTCGCCGAGGCCACGGCCGACGTGGCCGAGCCCGGCGCGGTCGTCTGGGTGCAGGACTACCACCTGCAACTGGTGCCCGGCCTGCTCCGGGAGCTGCGGCCGGACCTGCGGATCGGCTTCTTCCTGCACGTGCCGTTCCCGCCGCCTGAGCTGTTCATGCAGCTCCCCCGCCGGGCCGAGCTGCTGCGCGGGATGCTCGGCGCCGACCTGATCGGCTTCCAGCGCTCCCAGGCCGCGCACAACTTCGCCCAGCTGGTCGCGAAGGTGCTGGACGTCCCCGCCACCGACCGGCGGATCACCGTCGACGACCGGGTGGTCCGGATCGGCGCCTTCCCGGTCTCCATCGACACCGCCGAGATGGCCGCGCTGGCCGCCCGGCCCGACGTGGCCGACCGGGCCGCCCGGCTGCGCCATGACCTCGGCAGTCCCGAGCAGGTGATCCTCAGCGTCGACCGGATGGACTACACCAAGGGCATCGAGCAGCGGCTCAAGGCGTACAGCGAGCTGATCGCCCACGGGCACGTCAAGGTACGCGACACCGTGCTCGTGCAGGTGGCGGTGCCCAGCCGGGAGCGGGTCGGGCAGTACCAGATCCTCCGCGAACGGGTGGAACGCGAGGTCGGGCGGATCAACGGCGAGTTCGGCCGGGTCGGCGAGCCGGCGATCCACTACCTGACCCAGCCGTTCGACCGCGCCGAACTGGCCGCGCTCTACCGCGTCGCCGACGTGATGGCGGTGACCCCGCTGCGCGACGGGATGAACCTCGTCGCCAAGGAGTACGTGGCCGCCCGGGTCGACGACACGGGCGCGCTGCTGCTCAGCGAGTTCGCCGGCGCCGCCGCCGAGCTGCCGCAGGCGTACCTGGTCAACCCGCACGATCTGGAGGGGCTCAAGCAGGGGCTGCTCGCGGCGCTGCGGGCGGGCCCGGACGACCTCGGCGCGCGGATGCGGGCCATGCGGGCGCACCTGCACCGGCACGACATCCGCGCGTGGGCCCGCTCCTACCTCTCCGCCCTCGACGACAGCGGCTCGCTGCTGACCCGGCTGGGCGCCGCCGGCTGAGGCCGCCGGCCCGGCCCGGCGTCAGCGTCGGCCGGGCGGCGCGGGGTCCTTCTCCAGCCAGTCCAGGATCGCGTCGACCGGCTCCCGCCACCGGGCGTCGAGCATCATGTCGTGCCCCATGCCGGGGAAGAGCAGCGGGGCGGAGCCGTACCGCCGGGCCGCCCGGGTCAGCGCCGCCGACGGCACGACCCGGTCGTCGGGGCTGCCCAGCACCAGCACCGGCGGGTCCCCCACCGCCGGCTCGGCGGCCCGCCCGGTCAGCAGCTGCCACTGGGCGCGCCGGCCGGCCCGCCCCAGCCGGCCCGCGTAGCCCCGGGCCTCCGCCTCGGGCAGCTCCCGGCTGAACAGCTGCCGGCGGTGCAGCCGCAGCGGCCCGCCGAACACCGCCGGCAGCGTGCCGACCGGGTTGCGGCGCAGCGCCGCCCCGAACGTCGCCCAGCCGCCGAACACCGGCGCGACCAGCACCGCCGCCCGGGCCGGGTAGCGGGCCAGCGCGTGGGCCACCACGAGCGCCCCGGCGCCGTGCCCCACCAGCACCGCCTGGCGCGGCAGGCCCGCCGCCACCTGGGTCACGTCGTGGGCGTACGCCCGCAGCGTCGCCTCCGGCGCCGGCCCGCTGTCGCCGTGCCCGCGCAGGCTCAGCGCGTACGCCGGGAAGCCCCGGGACGCGGCGTGGCCGAGCCAGTGCTCGGCGAACGCCCAGGCGCCGTGCCCGAAGCCCGGTACGAAGAGCAGCGGCGGACGTCCCTGTTCCACCTCGGGGGTCGCGCCGAGCACCTCACGCCGGACCGGGCGGACCGGGCGGGCCCACTCCCGCCCGCGCATGATCCGCACCTGACTCACTGTTCCTCCAGGTCGTGCAGCGCGCGTTGGACCGCGCGCAGGTAGTCGGCGTGGCCCACCTCGAACCAGTGCCGGCTGCTGTCCTTGACCGGCCCGGCGTAGCGCTCCCCCGCCTTCGCCGACACCCGCGCGGCGAAGGCCGCCGCCCGGTCGGGGCGGGTCACGCGCAGCCGCAGCAGCCGGGCGAAGAGCACCGACTGCCAGTGCGACAGGGGGAAGATGCCCGAGTCCGGCTGCACCAGCCCGGCCACGGCCAGCGTGGGGCGGCCGGGGACGAAGGCGTTCAGCCAGAGCTTCGGGCGGCCCTCCCCCGCGTCGTCGCCGAGCACCTTCGGGTCGAGGAACTCGAAGCGCGGCAGGTACCCGGTCGCGAAGACGACCAGGTCCGGGTCGATCTCCCGGCCGTCGGAGAGCTCGACGGCGTACGGGTGGAAGCGGACGACGTCCGGCACCGGCGCGATCCCGCCGTGGCCCACGTAGTAGACGAGCTGGCTGTTGGCGATCGGGTGCGTCTCGTAGACCCGGTGGTCGGGCTTCGGCAGGCCGAACCGGGTCAGGTCGCCGACGGTCAGCCGCAGCGTCCAGTGATAGAGCCACTGCCGCAGCCGCAGCGGCACGCGCAGCGCCAGCAGCGCGTCGTTGACCTGGTCGGCGGGGCGGCCGAGGACGTACTTCGGGGCGTACCAGTAGCCCCGGCGGGTCGAGTGCCAGCAGCGCGACGCCTGCTGGGCGGCCTCGACGGCGATGTCGCAGCCGGTGTTTCCGGCGCCCACCACCAGTACCCGCTTGCCGCGCAGTTGCGCCGGGTCCTTGTAGGACGAGGCGTGCATGACCTCGCCGCGGAACTCCTCCAGCCCCTCGTAGCGGGGCAGCTTCGGCGACCAGTTGTGGCCGTTGGCGATCACCACGGCCGCGTAGCGGGAGGTGCGTTCCGGGCCGTAGCCGCCGGTGCTGCGGGTGGTCACGTCCCAGCGGTCACCGGCCACGGGCTCCACCCGGACGACCTCGGTGCCGAACCAGATGTGCCCGCGCAGGTCGAAGTGGTCGGCGTACCGCTCGAAGTACGACAGCAGCCGGCTGTGGTGCGGGTAGTCCGGCCAGTCGTCCGGCATCGGGAAGTCGGGGAACTGGGTGAACGGGCGCGACGAGATCAGGTGCGTGCTCGCGTACACCGGGCTGCGGTCGTGCCGCCAGTTCCAGGCGCCGCCGACGCCGGTCTCCCGCTCGTAGCAGTCGACGCCGAAGCCGTGTTCCTTCAGGTTCTTGATCGCCGTCAGACCGCTGGCCCCCGCGCCGACGACGCAGACGGTGTCGCCCCGGTCGGAGACCGGCCGGCCGTCGCGGGTCAGGGCGAGAGTGCTCGCCTCCGGGTCGGGCCGGCCGTGGTCGGTGGAGGTGGACACCGGGATCTCCTTTTGTGCGGCACGAGTGCCGGGTCGCGCAGCATCCTCTCCACTACGGAGCGGGTTGTCCAGCCCCGGCCGCGACGGGCGGTCAGTCGGCGGTCGGCAGCAGCAGGTCGACCAGGACCGGGAAGTGGTCGCTGGCGCGGCGGGTCTGCGGGGTGTCCACCACGTCGTAGTCGACCACCGTGATCCGCGGATCGACGAAGAGGGCGTCGATGCGCCGCCGGGGATCCGCGCAGGAGTAGGTGAGCCGGTCGGCCCGGTCCATCGCCACGGCGGCGTCGGTCAGCCCGCGCGCCACGGTGGCCCAGGCCGGCCCGTCCGGCCCCTCGTTCAGGTCGGCCGCGGCGACCACCGGGGTGGTCGCGGCGTCCAGCTCGCGCTTGAACAGCGCGGCCTGCGCGGGCCGCTCGGCCGGGTCCGTGGACAGGTGCGACCCGGCCAGGGTGAACCGGGCCGCGCCGGCGACCACGCACTCGGCGTACGCGGCGCCACGCAGGTGCCGGCCGGGGGTGAGCGGGAAGCGCTGGCAGCGGTCGGCCACCACCCGCACCCGCAGGCTGGTCAGCAGCAGGTTGCCGAGCGCGGGCAGCCCGCCGGCGGCCACCACCAGGCCGAAGGACTCCGCCAGCGCCGCCGACTTCTGCCGCCACCGGAACCGGCGCGGCCCCTCCTGCACGATCACCACGTCCGGCCTGACGTCGCGGACGACCGCCGCCAGCGCGGCCGTGTCGTCGCGCTGGCTGTGGATGTTGTACGACACGACGCGCAGCGGCACGCCCGGACTCTGCGTCACGGTCACCGCCTCAGATCCGGCGGGCCAGGTCGGCGGCGCCGATGACGCCGGCGGTGTTGCCCAGCTCGGCCGGGCGGATCTCGGCGACGGGGAGGCGGCTGCGCTGGGCGAGCGCGTTGGCGAACGACCTGCGGGTCGGACCGAGCAGCAGGTCCCCGGCCTCGATCACCCCGCCGCCGACGACGAGCACCTGCGGGTCGAGGATCTGCGCCATGTCGGCGAGGCTGGTGCCGAGCCACCGGCCGACCTGCGCGAACGCCTCGGTGGAGACCGGGTCGCCGGCCTGCGCGGCGGCGGTGACCATGGGCCCGGTGACCGCCTCGGCCTCGCCGCCGGCCAGTTCCAGCAGGCCGGTGGCGCGGTGCGGCTCCTGCCGGGCGGCGGCGCGGGCGAACCGCACCAGGGCGCTGCCGCTGGCGTACTGCTCGATGCAGCCGAGCCGGCCGCAGCCGCACTGGTGGCCGTCCGGCACCGTCAGCATGTGGCCCAGCTCGGCGGCGATGCCGTTGGCGCCCCGCAGCAGTTCCCCGCTGAGCACGATGCCGCCGCCGACGCCGGTGCCGATGGTGAACATGACCATCGAGTCGTCGGCCTCGCGGGCCGCGCCGTAGCGGAACTCCGCCCAGGCCGCCACGTTGCCGTCGTTCTCCACGATCACCGGCAGGCCGGTGGCGGCGCTGACGTAGTCGCGCAGCGGCTCGTCCCGCCACGCCAGGTTCGGGGCGAACAGCACGGTCGAGCGGCTGGCGTCGATCCAGCCGGCCGCGCCGATGCCGACCGCCTCGATCGCGTGCCCGGAGGCCAGCTCGCGGACCAGTTCGATGATGACGTCGCGGGTCTTGGCGACGTCGTCGGCGGGGGTGTCCCGTCGGGCCTGCACGAGGACCGTGCCGGTGGCGTCCACGACACCACCGGCCACCTTCGTGCCACCGACGTCGACTCCGATGGTCAGCGTCACCGCCGCCACTCCCCTCTGCTGTGCTGCCCGCACCGGCGCCGGCGGACGACCGGCGCGTGGTCGGGATGTGCGTTGGTCAGGCCCCGTCGCCCGGGGGTTGCCCGCCCTCGTCCCCCGGTGCCCGGGACGTGGGGACCACGGGCCCGTCGGTGGACGTCCGGACGGTCCCCGGGGCGGCCTGCCCGGCGACGTCGACGGGCGGTACGGCGGCCGGGGCGGCCTCGTCCTCCGCCCGCGTGGCGGCGGACCAGACGTCCCGTTCCGGTGCCGGCTGAGAATCATGCCCGCTACGGGTGGCCTCGCGCCACACGTGGTCGTCCCCGCCTGCCGGACCCGGGGTGGCCGCCGGCCCGGCGGGGGCGTCGGCGGAGGGCTCGGGCGGGGTGAACGCGCGCAGCAGGCTGGCCACACCGGCGGCCAGGTCGCCCGCGCCGGTGGCGAGGCGCTCGGCGAACTCGGGACTCGGATCGCGCAGGGCGGCGATGCCCCGGCAGACCGGGCAGACGCAGCACTCGGCCGCGCCGGTGGCGAAACCACCCGCGGGCGGCCCCGCCGACGCACCCGGGCCGCCGCTGTGACCGAGGACACTCGACACGATCCCACCGAGCGGACCCCACTGGCCGCCCTTCGCGCCGGCCGCGGCCAGCCGGGCGGCGGCCAGCGCCGTGGCGACCAGACGTTCGGCCTCTTCCCGGGCCGAACCCGGATCCGTTGCACCCATGGTCGGCTCCCCTACCCTGCCGCCGGACGCGTCACTGCGCCGCACCGGATGCTTCTACCCGGCGCTTGAGCTGCTTCAACGCGGTATCCATGATCATTTTTTCGGCCTTGCGGCGGAACATGCCGAGCATCCCGACGGAGAGCTCGACCTCCAGGGTGTAGGTCACCGTCGTGCTGCCGTCCGGGTTGCCGTCCAGGTCGTACGAGCCGCGCTGGAACTTCTGCATCTTCGAGGGCGCCACCAGGTGCCACTCGATCCGGGAGAGGTCCTCGGCGTACTCGTAGGCCAGCACGTACTCGTCGGCCATCACGCCGGCGTCGATGGTGAACCGGACCTGGCTGGCGTAGCCGTCCTCGTACTCCTCGATCACCTCGACCCGCCGCATCGCCTCGGTCCACTCCGGGTAGCTCGGGAAGTCGCAGATGACCGCCGCCACCCGCTCCGGTGACGCGCCGACGACGATCGACTGGGTGGAGGTGTCCGCCATGCAGGGAGGCTACCCGGCACCGGCGGCGCCCACGCCGCGCCGCCCCCGGCACGCCGGATCGAGGCGTCCGGCGGCGACCGGCGGGCAGCCTGGGCGACCTGCCTTTTCGCCCCGGCCGCCGGGGCGGGTAGGTTTCGACGGAGCCGACCCGTGGTGGCGGCCCGCCCGGCCAGTGTGAGCACGAGGGAGTGCAGGTGCGCGAGTTCTCCGTCCCGCCGATCGTCACCGTCGGCGACGCGGCCAACCTCACCGACCCGGTCTGGGACAACGCCGAGGTCGCCCCGGACGCGGTCCAGTTCGTCCGCCCCACCGGCGCGGGGGGCGCCTGGGCCGACGTCACCTGCCGGCAGTTCCGCGACGAGGTCGTCGCGGCGGCCCGGGGCCTGGTCGCCGCCGGCGTCCAGCCCGGCGACCGGGTCGGCCTGATGAGCCGCACCCGCTACGAGTGGACCCTGCTGGACTACGCCATCTGGGCGGCCGGCGCGGTCACCGTGCCGATCTACGAGACCTCCAGCCCCGACCAGACCGCCTGGATCCTGTCCGACTCCGGCGCGGTGGCCTGCGTGGTGGAGAGCAGCGCGCACGCCACCCTGGTCGCCGGCGTCCAGGACCGGCTGCCCGAGCTGCGTCACGTCTGGCAGATCGACCTCGACGCCGTGGCCGAACTGGTCCGGGCCGGCGAGGCGGTCGACCCGACGGAGATCGACCGGCGGCGGGCCGCCGTCCGCGCCGACGACCTCGCCACCATCATCTACACCAGCGGCACCACCGGCCGCCCCAAGGGCTGCGTGCTGACCCACCGGAACATGTACGCCGACATCGCCAACGCCGTGCCGGTGCTGCCCAACCTCTTCCGGCCGGGCGCCTCGACCCTGCTCTTCCTCCCGCTGGCGCACGCCTTCGCCCGGCTCATCCAGATCGGCGTGGTGCAGGCGCGGGCCACGATGCGGCACTGTGCGGACACCAGGAACCTGGTCGGCGAGTTGCAGGAGTTCCGCCCCACCTTCGTGCTCTCGGTGCCCCGGGTGTTCGAGAAGGTCTACAACGGCGCCAAGCAGAAGGCCGAGGCCGACGGCAAGGGCAGGATCTTCGCCCGCGCGGAGCAGGTCGCCATCGCGTACAGCGAGGCGCTGGAGACGCCCGGCGGCCCCGGCCTGGCGCTGCGCGTGCAGCACGCGCTCTTCGACAAGCTGGTCTACCGCAAGCTGCGGGCGGCGCTCGGCGGCCGGTGCCGCGACGCCATCTCCGGCGGCGCCCCGCTCGGCGCGCGGCTCGGCCACTTCTTCCGCGGCATCGGCGTGAACGTGTGCGAGGGCTACGGCCTGACCGAGACCTCCCCCGCCGCCGCCGCGAACCTGCCCGACGCCACCCGGATCGGTTCGGTCGGCCGGCCGCTGCCGGGGGTCACCATCCGGATCGACGACGACGGCGAGATCCTGATCGCCGGCGATCTGATCTTCAAGGGCTACTGGCGCAACGAGGCGGCCACCGCCGAGGCGCTCAGCGCGGACGGCTGGTTCCGCACCGGCGACCTGGGCCAGCTAGACGACGACGGCTTCCTGAGCATCACCGGTCGGAAGAAGGAGATCATCGTGACGGCCGGCGGCAAGAACGTCGCCCCGGCCGTGCTGGAGGACCAGGTCCGGGCCCACCCCCTGATCAGCCAGTGCGTGGTGGTCGGCGACCGGGCGCCGTTCATCGCCGCGCTGGTCACGATCGACGAGGAGGCGCTGCCGCGCTGGCTCGCCTCGGCCGGCCTGCCCGAGGACACCCCCGTCGAGAAGCTGCGCGACCACGACGGCCTGCGCGCCGAGATCCAGGGCGCGGTCGACGCCGCGAACCAGGCGGTCTCCAAGGCCGAGGCGATCAAGGTGTTCCGGATCCTGCCCCGCGACTTCACCGAGGCGACGGGCGAGCTGACCCCGTCGCTGAAGGTCAAGCGGCAGGTGGTGCACAAGTCGTACGCGGCGGAGATCGCCGACATCTACCGGGCCTGACTACGATCCGTCACGTGCCCGCCTCGACGCCCCCCCGGCCCCAGCCGCATCCCCTCGCCGCCGCCGCGCGCGTGGTCATGCTGGCGCTCGTCGCCGTCCTGACCCTGTACGCCACGCACGACCCCGGCCAGCTCTGGTGGATCGCGCTGCTGGCGGTCGCCGGCCTGCCCGCCCTGCTGGCGCCCGAACACCGGCCCGTCGGCCCGCTCAGCCGGGTGGCCGAGGTGCTGGTGCTGGGGCTGGCCGCGAGCCAGGTCGCCGCCGTGGCCACCGTCGGCGGGGACGTCGGCGGGCTGGGCGCCTCGGCGGTGCTGCCCTACCTGGCGGTCCCGGTGACCGTCACCGCGCTGCGCCGCCGGTTCCGCGAGGGCGTCGCCCTGCTGGCCGTCGCGGCGGCCACCCTGCTGGTGGCGGGTGCCCTCACCGAGACCGACGGCCAGCGGCAGATCGGCGAACTCGGCTACCTGGTGATCTGCGCCCAGTGGCTGATCCTGGCCGGGCTCGGCCTCGCCGCCGCCAGCGGCCTGCACCGGGTCATGCAGGTCCGCAACGAGGGCAAGCCGCAGCCGTACGCCGAGGCGACCCGGTTGCTCACCCAGCTGCGTACCGTGGCCCGGCAGCTGCCCGGGGCCACCCTGGACCCGGGCGGCATCTCCGAGCACCTGCTGGAGGAGCTGCGCACCGTGGCCCGGGCGGACCGGGCGGCCGTGCTGTCGGCCAGCGGCGGCGGCCGGCTGGTGGTGCTCGCCCAGGTGGGCGTGGAGCGGGTCGACTGGGAGACGACGCTGGATGCGGACTCGGCCATCGCCGACGCGTGGGCCAGCCAGCAGCCGCACACCGCCGCCCGCTCGCAGGCCCGGTCGCACCGCGGCGGCGACGTGTCCGCCCTGATCGTGCCGCTGGTGGCCGGGGTGCGCACCGTCGGGCTGGTGGTGCTGGAGGCGGACGCGGCGCAGGCGTACCCGCCCGGCGTGGTGTCCCGGGTGACCGGGCTGACCCGCCCGGCCGCCCTGCGGCTGGAGGCCGCGCTGCTCTTCGACGAGGTCCGTTCGCTGGCGACCAACGAGGAGCGGCAGCGGCTGGCCCGCGAGATCCACGACGGGGTGGCGCAGGAACTGGTGATGGTCGGCTACGGCATCGACAACGCCCTGGCGTACGTCGACGAGGACCCGCAGGAGACCGCCGAGGCGCTGCGCACGCTGCGCGGCGAGGTGACCCGGGTGATCACCGAGCTGCGGCTGAGCCTCTTCGAGCTGCGCAGCGAGGTGGACCGGCACGGCGGGCTGGCCGCCGCGATCGCCGAGTACGCCCGCACGGTCGGCGCCTCCGGCGGGCTGCGGGTGCACCTGTCCCTGGACGAGTCCACCGCGCGGCTGCCCGCCGCCACCGAGGCCGAGTTGCTGCGCATCGCCCAGGAGGCGGTCACCAACGCGCGCAAGCACGCGGGGGCCTCGAATCTCTGGGTCACCTGTGAGGTCGACCCCCCGTACGCGCAGATCGAAGTGTCGGATGACGGTCAGGGGATCGCTGACCAGCGGTCCGACGGCCACTACGGTCTTGCGATCATGGCCGAGAGGGCGGAACGTATCCGGGGCCGGTTGGAGATCAGGCCGCGGCAACCGAGCGGCACGACCGTGGCGGTGGTGCTCGGCTCCTCGCCCCGGCGCGATAACGTGCGCGGTAGCGCAGCGGCAGTAGAAGGGGAGTAACCCGAGGATGACCACAAGTCCGACACCGGCCACCCGTACCAAGGTCCTCCTTGTCGACGATCACGACCTGATCCGCAAGGGCCTGCGGCACGCGTTCGAGCGCGACCGGCAGTTCGAGGTCGTCGGGGAGGCCGCCACGGCGGCGGAAGGGGTGCGCCAGGCGGGTGCGCTGCAGCCGGACGTGGTGATCATGGACCTGCGGCTGCCCGACGGCAGCGGCCTGGAGGCCACCCGGGCGCTGCGCAAGTCGAGCGCCTCGATGGGCATCGTCGTGCTCACCATGTACGCCGGCGACGACCAGCTCTTCGGTGCCCTGGAGGCCGGTGCCAGCGCCTTCGTGCCCAAGACCGCGCCGGCGGACGAGGTGGTCGCCGCCGCCCGGCACGCCGCCTCCTCCCCCAGCGCCTTCACGGCCGCCGACCTGGCCGAGGCGATGAAGCGCCGGCTGGCCCCGTCCGGGCCGCAGCTCTCCCCGCGCGAGGGGCAGGTGCTGCGGCTGCTCGCCGACGGGATGAGCGTGGCGGGCATCGCCAAGCAGCTCTTCGTCAGCGAGTCCACCGCCAAGACCCACATCTCGAAGCTCTACGAGAAGCTGGGCGCGGCGAACCGGGCCCAGGCGCTGATGACCGCGCTGCGGCTCGGTCTGCTCGAGGCGCCGGACGCCCCGAAGTTCTGACCGCTCCCGCCGGGAGCCCGACGACGTACCACCGACGGGTCCGCGACCGCCGAAGGGCGGCGCGGACCCGTCGTCGTCGCATCGCGCGGCGGCGCCGAAGGGTTCGCGGCGCGCTATGGTCTCCCGGGCGGTGAGCCGGCAGAATACCGGCGCGGGCAACGGTGTCCCGCACACCGACAGGAGGGGTGAACGCATGCAGCGGCCGGACTGGGCACCCGACGAGATCGACATCGAACGCCCCAGCGTGGCCCGCATGTACGACTACTACCTCGGCGGCTCGCACAACTTCGCGGTCGACCGGGTGGCGGCCCAGGCGATGGTGGCGGCGGTGCCGGAGGCGCCGCTGATGGCGCAGGCGAACCGGGCGTTCCTCCGCCGGGCGGTGCAGTTCCTCCTCGACGCCGGCGTCCGGCAGTTCCTGGACGTCGGCTCGGGCATCCCGACCGTCGGCAACGTGCACGAGATCGCCCAGCGCGACGCCCCCGACGCCCGGGTGGTCTACGTCGACGTGGACCCGGTGGCGGTGGCCCACAGCCGGGAGATCCTGGAGGGCAACGACCGTGCCGTGGTGGTGCAGGAGGACCTGCGCCGTCCCGAGCGCATCGTCGCCCACCCCGACGTCCGCCGGCTGCTCGACTTCGACCAGCCGATCGCCGTGATGATCGTGGCGGTGCTGCACTTCGTGCCCGACGACGACCGGCCGGCCGAGCTGCTGCGGACGCTGCGCGAGGCGCTGGCGCCGGGCAGCTACCTGGTGCTCTCGCAGGCCAGCGCCGACGGCCGTGGCGACGACGAGCGGGCCGACGCCGAACGGGTCTACCGGCGGACCGACAATCCGCTGTGGATCCGCAGCCGCGGCGAACTCACCGCCCTCTTCGACGGCTTCGAGCTGGTCGACCCCGGCGTGGTCTGGGTGCCGCAGTGGCGCCCGGATTCCCCCGACAGCGCCGAGGACGCCGAGCGGGCGGCCTTCATCGGCGGCGTCGGGCGACTCGGTGGCTGAGCCGCCCGGGGCGACCACCGTCGCCCCGACCGGCACCACCGTGCGGCACCCGTCCCGCCCGGGGACCTTCGCCCGGGCGTGGGCCAAGGCCGTCTCCGGCACCAGTTACCTGCCGATGACCCAGGCCCAGCTGGAGGCGCTGCTGCAACGCCTCACCGAGGAACTCGCGGCGGCGCTGCTGGCCGAGCCGATCGACCTGCGGGTCGGCCACCGGGTGGGCACCGAACTGGTGGCCGCCCACATCGCCTCGGCCGAGGCGCTGGGTCGTACGGTCGAGGTCGTCCAGCTCCGGCTGGCCCGCGACCTCGGCCTGGTCGAGGAGGAGGTCGAGGACCGGCTGGCCCGGCTGCTGGCCGCCGTGACCACCGGTTACGCCCGCGCCATGCGGGACCGGACGCTGGACGAGCAGGAGACGATCCGCCGGGCCGCGATGACCGCCCGGGCGGAGGCCGAGCGGGCGTTGCGCAGCAGCGAGGCGCGCTTCCGCCACCAGGCCACCCACGACCCGCTGACCGACCTGCCCAACCGCACGCTGTTGACGGAGCGCCTCAGCGCGGCCATCGACTCGCCCGCCGGGGGCTCGGCGCGCCTCGGCGTCTGCTTCCTCGACCTCGACCGCTTCAAGGTGGTCAACGACTCGCACGGGCACCAGGTCGGCGACGGGCTGCTGGTGGCCGTGGCGGACCGGCTCCGCCTGGCCCTCGACGGGCATCTGGTCGCGCGGCTCGGCGGGGACGAGTTCGTCGTCCTGGTCGAGGGCACCACCGGCACCGACGACGCCGTCGCCGTCGCCGAGGCCGCCCTCGCGGCGGTACGCGAGCCGGTGCTGGTGGACGGGCACGAGCTGAGCGTTTCGGCGAGCATCGGCATCGTCGAGCGGGAGGTCGCCGGCACCTCCCCCGGTGACCTGATGCGGGCGGCCGACAGCACGCTGCACTGGGCGAAGGCCGCCGGTGGCGCCCGCTGGGCGCTCTACGACGCCGACCGGGACCGTCAGGACCTGGCCCGGTACGCGCTCTCCGCGGCCATCCCCGCGGCGCTGGAGCGGGGCGAGTTCTACCTCGACTTCCAGCCGCTGACCTCGCTGCGCGACGGCCGGGTCCTCGGGATGGAGGCCCTGGTGCGCTGGCGGCACCCCGAGCTGGGCGTCCTGCGGCCCGACAGCTTCATCGGGCTGGCCGAGGAGACCGGGCTGATCGTCCCGCTCGGCGGGTGGGTGCTGGCCGAGGCGTGCCGGCAGGCCGAGAGCTGGGCCGTCGGCACCGGGCCGGCCCCCTTCGTCAGCGTCAACCTGGCGGTGCGGCAGGTGCGCCGCGCCGGCCTGGTCCAGGAGGTGCGCGCGCTGCTGCGGCACACCGGGCTGTCGCCGGATCGGCTCCAGTTGGAGATCACCGAGAGCACCATGATGAGCACCGCCGAGGAGCCGGTCCGGGCCCTGCGGGTGCTCGCCGACCTCGGCGTCCGGATCGCCATCGACGACTTCGGCACCGGCTACTGCAACCTGGCGTACCTGCGGGACCTGCCGGTGACCGAGCTGAAGGTGGCCGGGGAGTTCGTGGCCGGGCTGCGGGCGCCGGAGGCCCGGGCCGACGAGCGGATCCTCGCCTCGCTCGTCTCGCTGGCGCACGCGCTGGACCTGACCGTCACCGCCGAGGGCGTGGAGACGGCCGGGCAGGCGGAGCGGCTGCGGGCGATCGACTGCGACGCCGGCCAGGGCTGGCACTTCGGCCGCCCGGGCTCCGCCGAGCGCGTCCTGGCCCGCCTGCGCTGACGGTCACCCGTCCGCCGCGCGGGCCAGGTGGGACGCTGCCGCTGAGACCGCGGCGCCGTCAGCCGGCGAGCAGGGCGGCCATCCGCTGCGCCTGCGCCTCCCAGCGCCACTCCCGCTCCACCCACGCGCGACCGGCCGCGCCGAACTGGCGGGCCAGGTCCCGGTCGGCGAGCAGCGTGGCCACCCGGTCGGCGAGCTGGGCGACGTCGCGGCCACGGACCACGAAACCGGTCTCGCCCTCGCGGACCGCGTCCGGCGCGCCACCGGAGTCGCCGGCGACCACCGGCAGGCCGGTCGCGGAGGCCTCCAGGTAGACGATCCCGAGCCCCTCGACGTCCAGGCCCCGGTTGCGGGTGCGGCAGGGCATGGCGTAGACGTCGCCGGCGGCGTAGTGGGCCGGCAGCTCGGCCGACGGCACCGAGCCGGTGAAGACCACGTCCCGGTCGACGCCCGTCTGGCGGGCCAGCTTCTCCAGCGTGGCCCGGTAGGGCCCGCCCCCGACCACGAGCAGCGCGGCGTCGGGCACCCGGCGGCGGATCTCGGGCATCGCCCGGATCAGCATGTCCTGCCCCTTGCGCGGCACCAGCCGGGACACGCAGACCACCACCGGGCGGTCGGCCAGCCCGAGCCGGAGCCGGACCGGTTCGCCGTCGACCGACGGGTGGTAGGCGTCCACGTCCACCCCGGGGGCGAGCCGGTGCAGCTCGGTCACCCCGTGCAGCGCCCGCTCCAGCCGCACCCGGGTGTACTCGCCCAGGTAGGTCGTCACGTCGACGCCGCGCCCGATCCGCCGCAACGCGGCCCGGGCGGCCGGCAGCGCGGCCCAGCCGACCTCGTGCCCGTGGGTCAGCGCCACCGCCCGACGGATGCCCGTCCGGCGGCGCAGGCCCGCGGCGAGCAGCCCGAGGGGGGCCGCCGCGCCGAACCACACCGTGTCGCAGTCGTACGCGCGCGCCAGGCGGGCCGCCCGGCGGGCCACGAGCGGCGTGGGCAGCAGCACCCGGGTGCGGTCCCGGACCACCTCGAACGGCTGGTCGGCGTCGAACTTCTCCGCGCCCCGCCACGTCGAGGCGTAGACGACCACCGACCCGGCGGGCTGGCGCACCGCGAGGTTGTGCACGAAGGACTGGATCCCGCCGGGGCGCGGCGGGAAGTCGTTGGTGATCAGCAGCGTACGGCTCATCGGCCGGCCTCCCTGGCGTGGGCGCGGGCGGCGGCCATCCGCTCGACCGTGGACGGGTGCGTGGCGGAGTAGAGGTATTCCCAGCGTGGCGGATCGGGGTCGGCGAGGTTGATGCCGGCGAGCCGCCGCTGCATCGCCTCGAAGGCGGCCGGGTCGCCGGTCAACGCGAGCGCGTGCGCGTCGGCGCGCGCCTCCACCCGCCGCGACATCAGCGCCTGCGCCGGTGCGGAGACCAGCCCGGCCACCGTCACCAGGGCGACCAGCAGGGGGAACGCGCGCGGCTGGGCGACCGAGTCGACGCCCGCCAGCCGCAGCAGCGGGCCGGCGGAGCCGAGCAGGTAGAGCGCGACCACCGCGGCAGCGGCGCCCAGCGCCCCGGTCAGCGTGCCGACCGCGACGTCCCGGTCCTTGGCGTGCCCCAGTTCGTGGGCCACCACGGCGGTCACCTCGGCTGGCGTCGCCTCGCGCAGCAGCGTGTCGTAGACCACCACCCGCCGGGTCGGCCCGAGCCCGGAGACGTACGCGTTGACGGCCCGGGTGCGGCGCGAGGCGTCGGCGACCAGCACGTCGCGCACCGGGACCCCGTCCCGGGCCGCCAGCTGCGTCAGCTCGGTGCGCAGCGGGCCCTGTTCCATCGGGGTGAACCTGTTGAAGACCGGCTCCACCAGCACCGGCAGCACGAAGGAGAGCAGCACCACCAGGGTCGCCGCGCCGGCCGCGCCGAACGCCCACCACCAGCGCGGCGACAGCCGGACGACGGTGTAGAAGCCGAGCAGCGCCACCGCCCCGATGACGGCGCTGACCGCGTACGACTTGAGCAGGTCGACGGTCCAGCCGCCCCAGCCGTTGGTGCTCAGTCCGTAGCGGGTGAGCACGCCCTGCCGCCAGGCGGCGAACGGGAGGGTCACCAGGTCGGCGACGAGCACCACGGCCAGCCCGCCGAGGACGGCCTGGGCGGCCCAGTGGTCGCCGAACGGGCGCCCGGCCAGCTCGACGAGCCGGCTGCCCAGCGGGGTCAGGCCGAGCAGCAGGGCCACCAGCAGGCCGATCGCGATGGCGGCCCAGCCGGCGGGGCGCAGCGCCGAGCGGAACTCCCGGCTGCGGGCCACCTGCTCGGCGGGGAGGTCGCCCAGCGCGGCGAGCTGGTCGGCCCGGGGGGCCGGCGGCCGGTGCCACGGGATCAGCAGCGCCGCCGCGACGAGGAGGGCGAGGGTCAGCCCGGCGAGGGTGAGCAGCGCCCAGCCGCGCGGGGTCACCGCAGCCGTCCTGGCGCCGCGTCGTCGCGAGCAGTGCGCATCCGTACCTGCGTCATGCCGCCGCTCCCTCCGCCGTGACCGCCCATCCTATTGCCCGCCGCGCCGCCGCCCGCGCGGCCCGGCACGCCCGGTCCCAGCGGCCGAAACGCCCCCACTGGCGTCACCGGTTGCCACCATGACGCCATCCGAAGTCATTATGACTTGCCATGGCGTCATCTTGATGCCATAGTGACGTCATGGATTTGACGTCGTATGTCGACAACCTCCGGCAGGAACTGGCCGGCGTCGCCGAACTCGGCGGCGACGAGGCCCGCGCACTCGCCGAGCGACTGGCGGGGCCGCTCGACTCGGCGCTCCGGCTGGCGCTCCTGGACGCGCTGACCGCGGCGGCGGCCGAGATCACCCGCGACCTGGCCCCGGGGTCGGTCGAGCTGCGCCTGCGTGGGCGGGAGCCGAGCTTCGTCGTGACGCCACCACCGGCCGGCCCGGAGTTGCCGGGCGAGACCGCGGCCCCCGAGCCGGCCGTCCCTTCGGCGGCGGACGCCGAGGAGGGCGCCACCTCGCGGATCAGCTTCCGCCTCTCCGAACACCTGAAGAGCCGCATCGAGGAGGCGGCCGCCCGCGACGGCCTCTCGGTCAACGCCTGGCTGGTCCGGGCGGCCACGGCCGCCGTGGCGTCCAGCGGAGCGGGCCGGCAGCCGCAGCGACGCGCCCCGTTCAGCGGGGAGCGCTACACCGGCTGGGCCCGCTGAACCGCCCGCCGGTCCGCCGCACGCCGCCGACCATCCGTCCCGCTCCGGGACGTCCACCCGCCAGAAGGGACCACGCCCGTGCCCACGTTCGACACCCCGACCCCCATCTCGGCCACCGTCGACCTCGTCGTCGGTGACGTCCAGCTCACCGCTACCGACCGCACCGACACCCACGTCGAGGTCCGCCCGAGCAACGCCGCCAGCGAAGCCGACGTACGGGCCGCCGAACAGACCCGGGTGGAGTACGCCGACGGCCGGCTCGTCGTCAGGTCGCCCCGGCAGCGCGGGTTCGGGTTGTTCGGCAAGCCCGGCTCGGTCGACGTGACGATCGGGTTGCCCACCGGCTCGCACCTGCACGGTGACGCCTCCGTGGCGGCGTTCCGCGGCAGCGGCCGGCTCGGCAGCTGCCGGGTCCGGATCGCGACCGGCGACATCCAGCTGGAGCAGACCGCCGACGTCGACCTCGACACCTCGGCCGGCGGCGTCCGCGTCGGGCAGGTGGCTGGTGCGGCCCGGATCAGCACCGGATCAGGGCGGATCCAGGTGCAGCGGGTCGACGGCGACGCCGTTGTCAAGAACTCCAACGGCGACAGCTGGCTCGGCACGGTCACCGGCGAGGTGCGGGTAAAGACCGCCAACGGCGAGACCACCGTGGACCGCGCGCACGGTCCGGTCACCGCCACGGCCGCCAACGGCGACATCCGCATCGGCGAGGTCTCGGCGGGCACGGTGTCTGTCCGCACCGCCACCGGCGGGCTCGACATCGGCGTCCGCTCCGGCACCGCCGCCCTGCTCGACCTGCACACCCAGTTCGGCCGCGTGGACAACCACCTCGAGGCGTACGAACCGCCCGGCGAGCCCGAGGGCGCCGTGCGGGTGACCGCCCGGACCTCCTTCGGCGACATCGTGATCCGCCGCTGCTGAACCACCGCTCCGCCCGCCCGGCCGGCCCCGACGGCCGGCCCGCCCCGACCGGCCCGACGGCCGGCGTGAAGGAGAAGACATGCCACCCAGCTCGGCCCCGGCGGCCATCACGGTCACCGGCCTCCGGAAGTCCTTCGGCGATCACGTGGTGCTCGACGGGATCGACCTCACCGTCGCCGCAGGGACGATCTTCGCCCTGCTCGGCCCCAACGGCGCCGGCAAGACCACCACCGTGCAGATCCTGTCCACCCTGATCGGCGCCGACTCCGGCGAGGCGTGGGTGGCCGGCCACGACGTCGCCCGGAAGCCCGACGCGGTACGCGCCGCGATCGGCGTGACCGGCCAGTTCTCCGCCGTCGACGGACTGCTCACCGGCGAGGAGAACCTGCGGCTCATGGCCGACCTGCACCACCTGCCCCGGGCCGAGGGACGGCAGCGCGCGCGGGGCCTGCTCAGGATGTTCGACCTGGTCGAGGCGGCCGGCAAGCCCGCCGGCAGCTACTCCGGCGGGATGCGCCGGCGACTCGACCTGGCCATGGGTCTGGTCGGCCGCCCCCGCGTCGTCTTCCTCGACGAGCCCACCACGGGGCTCGACCCGCGCAGCCGGCAGGCCATGTGGCAGATCGTCCGGGACCTGGTGGCGGACGGCGTCACCATCCTCCTCACCACCCAGTACCTGGAGGAGGCGGACCAGCTCGCCGACCGCATCGCCGTGCTCGACCACGGCCGCCTGGTGGCCGAGGGCAGCCCGGCGGAACTCAAGCGACTCGTCCCCGGCGGGCACGTCAGCCTGCGTTTCGCCGATCGGGCCGCGTTCGACACGGCCGTCCGGGTGCTGCCCGGGCAGTCCCGCGACGCCGCCGAGCTCACCCTGCACGTGCCCGGCGACGGCGGTGTCCGGTCGCTACGGAAGCTGCTCGACCTGCTGGACAGCGAGTCGATCGCCGTGGAGTCGCTGTCCGTGCACACGCCCGATCTCGACGACGTCTTCCTGGCCCTCACCGGCCAGCCCGAGAAGGTGGGAACCCCGCGATGAGCACCATGACGTACGCCGTCCGCGACTCCGGCACGATGCTGCGCCGCAACCTGCGCCGCTGGGTGCGCTACCCGTCGATGACGGTGCTGCTCGTCGGCATGCCCGTCATGCTGCTGCTGTTGTTCGTCTACGTCTTCGGCGGCACCCTCGGCGCCGGGCTGGGCGGCGGTGCGGGCGACCGGGGCGACTACGTCAACTACGTGACCCCGGGGATCCTGCTGATGACCGCCGGCCTGGCGGCCACCGGGACGGCGGTGTCGGTCGCGATGGACATGACCGAGGGCATCATCGCCCGCTTCCGGACCATGGCGATCGCCCGGGCGTCGGTGCTGACCGGCCACGTGCTGGCCAGCCTGGCACAGAGCATGCTCGGCCTGGCCATGGTCACCGGGGTCGCCCTGCTGATCGGATTCCGGCCCACCACGGGCCCGCTGGCCTGGCTGGCGGCCGCCGGCGTGCTGGTCATGACCGCCTTCGCCTTCGTCTGGCTCTCGGTCGCGCTGGGGCTGGTCTCCAAGAGCGTCGAGACGGCGAGCAACCTCCCCATGCCGCTGACCTACCTGCCCTTCATCGGCAGCGGGTTCGTGCCCACCGACTCGATGCCCGACGGGCTGCGGCAGTTCGCCGAGTATCAGCCCTTCACCCCCATCATCGAGACCCTGCGCGGCCTGTTGACCGGCGGGCCGGTGGGGACGAACGCCGCGCTCGCGGCGGCCTGGTGCGCCGCCATCGCGCTGGTCGGCTATCTCTGGTCGAAGAAGCTGTTCAACCGGGACCCGTCCCGCTGACCGTCGTCCTCCGACGCCCGTTCCCCGAGCCACCGGCCCGGGGAACGGGCGTCGTCGGGGCGCCGGCCGTGGCCCGTCACGCGACGCGGCGGCGTCGGGTGCGCCGCCCGGCCGGCCCGGGTGCGGGCAGGACCTCCACCTCGAACCCGGCCCGGGCGAACACCTCGATCGCCCGGGCCTCCGCGCCGTCCAGCCCGGCGGTCGGGGACGAATCGTCGAGCAGGGCGGTCACCAGGCAGTCGCCGCAGCCGGTCCCCCGGATACCGCACCCCGCGCAGTCGATGAGCATCTCGCCTCCTGATGCGCTGCGGTGACCGGGCGCGGCGTCACCGTCGCCACCCGAGCACCGTCGGTCACCACGACGGTAGGCAGGGGGTACGACAGAAAAGGGACAACCGGTCGCGGACGGCCCGAAAGCGATCAAGCACCCCGATCAGGAACGGGCCAGGCGGCGCAGCAGCGAGTCGGCGCCGAGCGGGTACGCCCCGTGCCGGCGTACGCCGTCGGCGACCTCCCGGTCGGAGGAGACCACGACCACCGGCCGTCCCGGCGGCTCGGCGCGGACCAGGCGCCGGATCAGCTCGTCGGCGGTCTCCCCCTTGCGGGAGAAGAGCACCCGTACGCCGCGCGGCGCCGGCGGCAGCCCGTGCATCCGTTCGGCGCCGTCGAAGACCACCGTGACCTCGTCGCCGGTCTGCGCGGCGATCCCGCCCAGGCCGGTGATCAGCCGCTTGCGCTGCTGTTCCAGGGACATCTCGCCGAAGCCGCGCTTGGTCACGTTGTAGCCGTCGACGACGAGGTGCGCCCGGGGCAGGGCGAGCAGCTGGTCGAGGCGGGCGGGGTCGTCGGTGTCCCGGGCGCGCGTCGCGGCGCCGGCCGCCGGGGCGGCGGTCTGGTCGGCGAAGGCGTCGGCGACGAAGTCCGCGGGCAGCTTGTCGACCGGATCGAGTGCCAGCTCGCGGCGCAGCCCGACGGCGGCCTGCCCGATGGTCTCCAGCAGCAGCCAGAGCCGGGCGTCGTCGACCGAGCGGGCCTCCTTGGCGCTGGCCCGGGCGACCCCCGCCGCCGCCTCCGCCTCGGCCAGCCGGGCCCGCACCCGGCGCAGCTCGGCGTCGGCGTCCGCCGTCGCGCGGGCGGCCCGCCCCCGCTCGGTGGCGAGCAGCTCGGTGGCCTTGCGCTCGCGGGCCTGCGTCTCGCGCAGCGACCGGGTCAGCTGCCGGCTCTCCTCGCGCAGCTGGCCGAGCTCCTCGCGGACCCGGGCCAGCTCGTCGCGGAGCTTCTCCGCCTCGACCCGGGCCACCGCCCGGTCGTGCTCGGCACGGGTGGCCCGCTGCTCGGCCTCGCGGACCAGCTCGGCGACCACCGCGCTGTCGGCCTCGGCGCGGACCGCCGCGCCGCTGGCCTCGATCAGCTTTCGCCAGCCCCGGGGGCGGGCCAGGTAGGCCAACGCGGCCACCTCGACCGGGTCGGCGGCGGCCGGCGCGGTGCCCTCCAGCACGGCGGCGCCCAGGTCGCCGGTGTCGGCGAGGACCCGGGCGGTGATCCGTTGGCGGAACAGCGGGTCCGCGGTGAGCTGGGCGGCGATGGCCGGGGCGCCGAGCCGGGCCCGGCGGTTGGGGGCGAACTTGGCGACCCGGCGCAGCGGGACCGGCACCTCGTCGGCGGGCAGGCCGGGCAGCACCGTCGCGGTGAGCGCCACGATGCGCTGCCTGACCGCCTCCGGCAGCACGGGCTCCGGCTCGGGCGCCGCCGCCTCAAGCTCGTCAGCCTCAGGCTCAGAAGTCTCAGGCTCGGTCGAAGCAGACGCCTCAGGCGCAAGCGCCGCAGACTCGGACGCCGCAGACTCGGGCGCTGCAAAATCGGACGCCTCAGCCTCGAATGCCGAAGCAGACGCCTCGGAGGGCGGGGTGGTCCCGGCGGGGACGCCCTCACCGGGGTCGCGCGCAGCGTCGACCGGATCCTCCTGCCGGAGGTGGTCGTCGTGCGGCTCGGTGAGGGGCATGTGGCAAGTCTCCCACCGCGACCGGGCCCACCGCCCGGTGAGTGAGCCGATCTCTCATCCTAGACCGGTGGTGACGTCTGATGCCGTTGGGACGGGAGTGTCGGACCGGACCGTTAGCGTGCCGCCGATGGCACAGACCGAGTACGTCCAGGAGCCGCTGGCCGGTTTCGACCCCGGCGCGGGCGGGGTCGACCCGGCGCTGCCGCTGTACGCGACGACGTTCGTGGTGGTCGACCTGGAGACCACCGGCGGCGCGCCGGACGGCGGCGGGATCACCGAGATCGGCGCGGTCAAGGTGCGCGGCGGCGAGGAGCTGGGCGTGCTGGCCACCCTGGTCAACCCCGGCGTGCCCATCCCCCCGTTCATCACCGTGCTCACCGGCATCACCCAGGCCATGCTGGTGCCGGCCCCGCCGATCGAGCAGGTGCTGCCGAGCTTGCTGGAGTTCATCACCGACGCCGTGCTGGTCGCCCACAACGCCCCCTACGACGTGGGCTTCCTCAAGGCCGCGTGCGCGAAGCACGGCTACCGCTGGCCCAACCCGCGGGTGCTCGACACCGCCGCGCTGGCCCGCCGGGTGCTCACCCGCGACGAGGTGCCCAACCGCAAGCTCGGCACCCTCGCGGCCTACTTCCGCACCGCCACCCAGCCGACCCACCGGGCGCTCGACGACGCCAAGGCCACAGTCGACGTGCTGCACGGGCTGATCGCCCGCCTGGGCGGGCACCGGGTCGACACCGTCGGCGACGCCATCGAGTTCGCCCGGGCGGTCACCCCCACCCAGCGGCGCAAGCGGCACCTGGCCGAGGGCCTGCCCAAGGCGCCGGGGGTCTACATCTTCCGGGCCGCCGACGACCGGCCGCTCTACGTCGGCACCTCCGGCGACATCGCCACCCGGGTGCGCAGCTACTTCACGGCGGCGGAGAAGCGGGCCCGGATCTCCGAGATGCTCGCCGCCGCGGAGCGGGTGGAGGCGGTGGAGTGCGCCCACTCGCTGGAGGCGGAGGTCCGCGAGCTGCGGCTGATCGGGGCGCACGCCCCGCCGTACAACCGGCGGTCGAAGTTCCCGGAGCGGGTGCTCTGGCTGAAGCTGACCGACGGGCCGTACCCCCGGCTGTCGGTGGTCCGGGCCATCTCCCCGGGCGACGCCGCCTACCTCGGTCCGTTCAGCTCCCGTCGGGCGGCGGAGCTGGCCGCCGCCGGCTTCCACGACGCCGTGCCGCTGCGCCAGTGCACCCACCGGCTCTCGCTGCGTACGGTCACGCCGGCCTGCGCGCTGGCCGAGCTGGGTCGCTGCCCGGCGCCCTGCGAGCACCGGATCTCCCCCGAGGAGTACGACGCCCGCGCGGTGGCGCCGTTCCGCACCGCCACCGCCAGCGACCCGCAGCGGGTGGTCGACGCCCTGCTCGCCCGGATCGACACGCTCTCGGACGCCCAGCGCTACGAGGAGGCGGCGGTGGCCCGGTCCCGGCTGGCGGCGGTGCTGCGGGCGACCGTGCGGATGCAACGGCTGACGGCGTTGACCGGGATCGCCGAGCTGGCCGCCGCGCGTCCGGCGGCCCGCGGCGGCTGGGAGCTGGCGCTGGTGCGGCACGGCCGGCTGGCGGGGGCGGGGGTCTCACCCCCCGGCGTCCACCCCCGACCGACGATCGCCGCGATCCGGGCGACCGCCGAGACCGTCCCGCCCGGCCACGGCCCGGTCCCGCGCGCCTCGGCCGAGGAGACCGAACGCATCCTGTCCTGGTTGGAGCGACCGGAGACCAGGCTGGTGGAGATGTCGTCCGGCTGGGCGTCCCCCGTGGCCGGTGCGGCCCGCTTCCGTGACCTGCTGCGCAAGGCCGAGAACGCCGCTTCCCACCAAAGCTCGACCGAACGCCCATGACCAAGTGACCGATCGGACTACCTCCACTCCCTTAGGCTGTTAGAGAAGTGCAGTCCTGCCCGTTTCGTGGGCCTGCTCCCGGTTGCCGGGTTCTGGCGGCCGTGGAGCCGGGGTGAGGAGGTGTCCCACGTGGACGTCGACGCCGGACACGGCGCCGCCCTGGGGGGCGCCCTTCCGACCCAGGCGGGCGAGCTGCCACTGGCCCGCCGGCTCCGGTCGCTGCTGAGCTGGCCCACCGCCGACACCGACCCGGTCAGCCACCTCGTCCGGACCCACCGGACGATCCATCCCGGCACCGAGCCCTCCGTGCTGCGCCGGGCCTACACCATCGCGGAGAACATGCACCGCGGGCAGTTCCGCAAGAGCGGTGAGCCCTACATCACGCACCCGCTGGCGGTGGCCCAGATCTGCGCCGAGATCGGCATGGACGCCATCACCCTGGTCGCCGCGCTGCTGCACGACACCGTGGAGGACACCCGCTACACCCTCCAGGCGCTCGCCGAGGACTTCGGGCCGGAGGTGGCCCACCTGGTCGACGGGGTGACCAAGTTCGACAAGGCCTTCTACGGCAAGGCCGCCGAGGCCGAGACGATCCGCAAGATGATCATCGCGGCCGGCAAGGACGTCCGGGTCCTGATCATCAAGTTGGCCGACCGGCTGCACAACATGCGCACCCTGGGCGTCCGGTCCGCGGCGTCCCGGGAGCGGATCGCCCGCAAGACGCAGGAGGTGCTGGTCCCGCTCTGCGACCGGCTCGGCATCCAGACGCTCAAGCGCGAGCTCGACGACGTGGTGCTGCTGCACCTGGAGCCCGACGAGCACGCCCGGATCGCCCGGCACGTGCACGACCGACCCGGCTGGGACGCGTACCTCGACGAGGTGGTCACCCGGGCGAAGTCGGCCCTGCGCCGCAGCCGGGTGGACGCGGCGGTGACCCCCCGCTCCCGGCACCTCTACTCGATCTGGAAGGACACCGTGGCCGGCGGCCACAGCGCCCCCTTCGACCTGCCCCGCATCGTGATCGTGGTGGACGGCCCGGCGACCGACTGCTACGCGGCGCTCGGCGCGGTCCACGGGGTGTGGCGGCCGGTCCCCGGCCGGTTCAAGGACTTCATCGCCTCCCCCAAGAACAACCTCTACCGCTCGCTGCACACCACCGTCTGCGGGCCCAGGAACCGCACTGTGGAGGTGCTGATCCGCACCGTGGAGATGCACCGCTCGGCGGAGTACGGGGTCGCCGCCGACTTCCGTTTCCCGCGCTCCGGCGGCGGCACGGCCCGGGCCGAGCAGCTCGACTGGCTGCGCCGGGTGCTCGACTGGGAGCAGGACGCGGCCGACCCGGCCCAGTTCCTCGAATCGCTGCGCTGCGACCTCGCCGAGGCGCAGATCCAGGTCTTCGCCGACGGGCGACAGGTCGTGCTGCCCGCCGGGGCGACCCCGGTGGACCTCGCGTACGAGTTGGCCACCGAGCGGGGCGACCACTGCCTCGCGGCGCGGATCAACGGCCGGCTGGCCCCGCTCTCCTCCGAACTGGACGAGGGCGACGTGGTGGAGATCTTCACCGAGACCGACGCGGCGAACGGCTTCGACGCCGACGTCGCCCCGCGTGGCCCCCGCCGGGAGTGGCTCGGCTTCGTCAAGTCGCCGCAGGCGCAGATGCAGATCAGCCGGTGGTTCGCCGAGCACACCGAGCCCGGCATCTCCATCACCGACAAGGTCCGCCTCGGCCGGGCCACCATCGGGCTGGCCCTGCGCAAGCACGACCGGGGCCTCGCCAGCGACCTGCCGCTGCTGCGGCTGTCGGAGGAGTTGGGCTACCCCGACCTGGAGACGCTGCTGGTCGCGGTCTTCGACCGGGTGATCGAACCGGACACGGTCGTACGCCAGCTCATCGACCTGGTGGACCACCGGCAGTGACCGCCCCGGGCCCGGGTGGTCCGAACGCTCCTCGCGGCCACTAGCCTGGACGCATGATCCCCCGCTCGCGCGCCACCGGTCGAGCCGTCGCCTACCAGGTCTTCTACCGGCTGCCACTGCCGGTACGCCGCCGCCTGGTCCGGCTGGCCGTGCCGAAGTACATCGTCGGCGCGGTCACCCTCGTCCGGGACAGCGAGGCGGAGGGCGCGGGCCGGCTGCTGCTGCTGCGTCAGCCGCCCGGCCGGGGCTGGGGCCTGCCGGCCGGCCTGTTGCAGAAGGGCGAGGCGCCGGTGGTGGGCGCCGCCCGGGAGCTGCACGAGGAGTCCGGCATCCGGCTGTCGCCCCGGCAACTGAGCCCCGCCGTGCCGAACGCCGTGGTGCACGCCAAGGGCTGGGTGGACGTCGTGTTCACCGCCGAGGTGCCGGCGTCGCGCACCGAGTTGAAGGTCGACGGGGCCGAGGTCTACGAGGCCGCCTGGCACCCGCTGGACGACCTGCCCAAGCTGACCTGGCCGACGGCCCGGCTGCTCGCGTACTACGACATCGGGCCGCTGGCCGGGCAGTTCCCGCCCCCGGTGCCCGACAAGAAGCCGTGACCGCAGCCCCGGCCGAGGTCTGCGCGGTGGTGCTCGCCGCTGGCGAGGGCACCCGGCTGCGGCCGCTGACCGAGCGGCTGCCCAAGGCCCTCTGCCCGGTCGGCAACGTGCCGCTGCTCGACCGGGCGCTGCACCGGCTGGCCGGGCTCGGCCTGGTCGGGCCCGGCCGGGTCGCCGTCAACGCCTGCTACCTCGGCGACCAGGTCGTCGAGCATGTCGGGGACCGCGCCCACCTCTCGGTCGAGCCGGGCGACCCGCTCGGCACCGCCGGCGGCGTGGCGAACCTGCGGGACTGGATCGCCGGGCGCGGGGTGCTGGTCGGCAACGCCGACGCCTACCTCGCCGACCCGGCCCGCCCCCCGGGCCCCGACATCGCCGCGCTGCTGCACGACTGGGACGGCGACTCCGTACGCCTGCTCGGCCAGCCCGCCCCTGACCCGGCGGCGCCGGGCACCTTCGACGGCCACGTCTTCACCGGCTTCTCGTTGCTGCCGTGGCGGCTGGTGCGGGAGCTGCCGGTCGGGTTCGGCGACCTCGTCCGGGCGCTCTGGCGGCCGGCGGAGGCGGCCGGCGCGCTGACCGTCGTGCCGTACCCCGGCACCTTCTACGACACCGGTACCCCGGCCGACTACCTGGCGGCCAACCTGCACGCGGCCGGCGGCGGCAACCTGGTGGACCCGACGGCCACGGTGACGGGCCGCTGCCGCTCGGCGGTGGTCGGCGCGGGCGCCGTCGTGCACGGCGACGTGGAACGGGCGGTCGTCTGGCCCGGCGCCACCGTCGGCCCCGGCGAGCACCTGCGCGACGCCGTACGCGCCGGCACCGCCCTCACCGTCCCCAGCACACCGCCGTCGCCGGGCCGGGGAAGCCTCTAGCATGGGCGACGACGCCGACGAACGGAGAAATGTCCCGTGATCACCGCGATCGTGCTGATCGACTGCGCCACCGACTCGATCCCCGAGGTGGCCGAGAACCTGGCCAACCTGCCCGGCGTCAGCGAGGTCTACTCGGTGGCGGGCCACGTCGACCTGATCGCGATGGTCCGGGTCCGGGAGTTCGAGCAGATCGCCCAGGTGATCGCCGGCAGCATCTCCAAGGTGCCCGGGGTGCTCAACACCGAGTCGCACATCGCCTTCCGGGCGTACTCCCAGCACGATCTGGAGGAGGCCTTCGCGATCGGCCTGGCGAACGCCGACTGATCCGGACGCCGGGCGGGCGACGCGGCCCGGCGCGTACGCCGGACGGCCGGCCCACCCGGGAGGATGGACCGGCCGCCGTGGTGCGCGGGCGTCAGCTCTGCGTGGGAGCCGGCACCTGCTCGGTGCCGCCCGGAGCCGGCGACTCGGTGGTGGTGCCACCCGGAGCCGGCGACTCGGTGGTGCCACCCGGAGCCGGCGTCGTGCCGCCCGGGCTCGGGGTGCCGCTGGCGCTGGTCTGCGGCACCGGGATGCCCAGCTGTTCGGCCAGCTGCACCAGGGCGTCGTAGTGCGCCTGCAGGATCGGCAGGGCGGTCTGGGCCAGCTGGACCACCGACTGCTCGGAGCCCTGCGAGATCTCCGTCTGGGTGGCCTGGATGGCCTGGACGTGGCCGGCCAGCTCGCTGGTCACCCAGAGCCGGTCGAACTCCTCGCCGCTGGCGTTGTTCAGCTGGTCGATGACGGCCTGCTGGTCGGCGGTGGGCTCAGCCGGCAGTTCGACGCCGAGCTGGTTGGCCACCTCCTGCACCGACTGGTCGACCTGGGTGTGGTCGGTCTTGAACCGCTGGCCCAGGTCCTTGACCCCCTGGCTCTGGCCCTTCTGCTGGGCCAGGTCACCTGCGGTGATCTCGAACAGGTTCACCTGGTGCACGGCCTGCAGGTACTGGGTGTCCTGCTGCGACGGCTGCACTGCGGCCTGTGCCGCCGCGGCCGGCGCGATCCCCACCAGCACCAGCGCGGCCAGCAGGCCGAGGCGTTTGATACCCAACATGCTTCCCCCCCCTTGAGACGTTGGATCGCACGGATACCCGGCTGACCGGGGTTATTCCTGCGATCCCCCGTCGGGGAGGCGACCGACCGACACGCCCGTGTCGGACCGTCGGGGGACGGAAACGGACGTGGCGCCCGCCGGAGGACTCCGGTGGGCGCCACGTCGAGGTGTCGCGGGGTCAGCGGCGGCTCTCGCCGCTGCCGATCTCCTCCCGCTCCGGTCGGGGCTCGACCGGCGGGTGCCCCGGCGAGACCGGCGCCTCGGCCGGCTTCTCGATCGGGTAGAAGAAGCCCCGGATGGCCGGGCCGAGGGCGCCGAGCCGGTTCATCTTCTTCGGCACGACCCAGCCGGCGTACGGCAGCGCGCCGTGACCGTCGCCGTGCCCGTCGGCAGCCGCGAGCGGCTGGTGCACCTCTTCGAACCGGCCGTCCGGCAGGCGCCGGATGATGCCGGTCTCGACACCGTGGGCGAGCACCTCCCGGTCGTGCTGCTGGAGGCCCAGGCAGATCCGGTAGGTGACGTAGTACGCCAGCGGCGGCAGCACCAGCAGGCCGATGCGGCCGGCCCAGGTCATCGCGTTCAGGCTGATCTGGAACTTGTCGGCGATGACGTCGTTGGCGCCGGAGAGGGTCAGCACCACGAAGAACGCCAGCGCCATGGCGCCCAGGCCGGTCCGGGCCGGCACGTCCCGGGGACGCTGGAGCAGGTTGTGGCTCCTGGTGTCCTTGAGGCGCCGGGCCTCCAGGAACGGGTAGAGCGTCGACAGGCCGACCAGGATGCCCGGCAGCACGACCGTCGGCCAGAACAGCGGCGGGATCACGTACCCGTCGCCGATCGGGATGTTGATCTCCCAGGCGGGCATCAGGCGGGTCGAGCCGTCGAGGAACATGACGTACCAGTCGGGCTGGCTGGCGGCCGAGACCACCCACGCCTCGTACGGGCCGAACAGCCAGATCGGGTTGATCTGGAACAGGCCGCCCATCAGCGCGATCACGCCGAAGACGACCATGAAGAAGCCGCCCTGCTTGATCGCGTAGCGGGGGAACATCCGCTCGCCGACCACGTTGCCGTTGGTCCGGCCGGGACCGGGCCACTGGGTGTGCTTCTGCTTGAAGACCAGGCCCAGGTGGGCGCCGATCAGCGCGAGCAGCAGGCCCGGGACGAGCAGCACGTGGGCGATGTAGAACCGGCTGATGATGATCGTGCCCGGGAACTCCCCGCCGAAGACAGACGAGGTGACCCAGGAGCCGATCACCGGGATGGAGAGCATGATCGCCGAGGCGATCCGCAGGCCGGTGCCGGAGAGGCCGTCGTCCGGCAGCGAGTAGCCGGTGAAGCCGGCGAGGAAGCCGACCCAGAACAGCAGCGAGCCGATGATCCAGTTGGTCTCGCGCGGCTTGCGGAACGCGCCGGTGAAGAAGACCCGGAGCATGTGCACCACGATGGCGGCCATGAACAGCAGCGCCGACCAGTGGTGCATCTGCCGCATGATCAGGCCACCGCGGACGTCGAACGAGATGTCCAGGCTGGAGGCGTACGCGGCCGACATCGGCGTGCCCCGCAGCGGGGCGTAGCTGCCGTTGTAGACGACCTCGGTCATCGCCGGCTCGTAGAAGAAGGTCAGGAAGACACCGGTCAGCAGCAGGACGACGAACGAGAACAGCGCGATCTCGCCGAGCAGGAACGACCAGTGGTCCGGGAAGACCTTGTTCAGCAGCCGGCGCAGCGGGGTGGCCACCTGGAAGCGGTCGTCCACTCCCCGGGCGACGTTCCCCGGCACTGCTGCCTTGTCAAACTTGCGCCGCTTCACGGCCGCTCCCAGAAGTCGGGCCCGACGGTCTCGGTGTAGTCGGACTTGGCCACGAAGTAGCCCTCGGAGTCCACCTCGATCGGCAGCTGCGGCAGCCGTCGGCTGGCCGGGCCGAAGATGGGCCGGGCGTTGTCGGTGATCAGGAACTGCGACTGGTGGCACGGGCAGAGCAGGCGGTTGGTCTGCTGCTCGTACAGGCTCGCCGGGCAGCCGGCGTGCGTGCAGATCTTCGAGTAGGCGGCGTAGTTGCCCCACATGTAGTCGCCGTGCCCGACCCGCTCGTTGGCCCGGCGCGACTCCTGCGCGTCGGAGTCCCGCAGGTGGATCAGCAGGGTCGGCGAGTCCGCGTGCAGGTTGCTCACGCCGTGGTCGATGCCGGGGAAGACGGTGATCTGGCCGCCCGTGCTGATGTCCGCCGGGCGGACCGGCCGGCCGTCCTCGCGGACCAGCCGGATCTTCTGACCGCCCTCGGCCGGGGCGAACCCGGTCGTGAACATCTGGTTGTTCTTGTGCGGCTGGGAGATCAGGCCGCCGACCAGGGGCGCCGCGGCGACCGCGCCGACCGGCGCGAGACCGGCCAGCAGCGAGATGCCGAGCAGCGGCCGGCGCTTCACGCCCAGTTCGTCGGCCATGTAGAGCATGGTCTGACCGGTGATGATCCGGTCGTCGGAGGCGACGGCACCCTCGTGCCGGTCCTGGATCGAGACCTCCTTCGGCAGCAGCTTCTTGCCCCAGGTCAGGATGCCGAAGCCGATGCCGAGCAGGGCCACGCCGAGGGTGACGCCGAGCAGGGGCGTGTACCACTTGTCGCCGCCGCTGCCCGGGGAGTACTCCCACGGCCACCAGATGTAGATCACCAGGAACGCGGTCGCCGCCAGGCCGGTCAGCAGGAAGAACGACGCGACCGTGCGGGTCAGCCGGCGCTCGGCCTTGCTGCCCGGCGCCACCTGCGGCTCGTAGTGGACGATCTCGATGTCGTCCCGGCGCGCGCCCTCGCGGACGATGTCGAACTGGCTGAGCCCGGGGGTGTTCACGTCGAGCGGCTCCCGGCCCTGCTGGGCCTGGTGCTCGGTGTGCGTGGTCATGCCGTCACCTCGCTACGGGCGGTGCCGCGCTGCGGCACCACGGCACTGAATCGGATGAGCCGCCCGGTCACGACTTGCCCGCAATCCACAGGCTCGCGAAGACGAGCGCGACGATGCCCACCAGGAAGATCGCCAGGCCCTCGGTGGACGGCCCGTACCGACCGAGGTTGAAGCCGCCCGGGTCCTGGTCGTGCTTCAGGGTCTCCTGGATGTAGGCGATGAGGTCCGCCTTCTGGTCCGGGGAGATCTGGTTGTCGCCGAAGACCGGCATGTTCTGCGGGCCGCTCAGCATGGCGGCGTAGATCTGCCGGTCGGTGGCCGGGCGCAGGCTCGGCGCGTACTTGCCGGAGGACAGTGCGCCGCCGCCGCCGCCGAAGGCGTGGCACTGCGCGCAGTTGATCCGGAACAGCTCGCCGCCGGCGGCGACGTTCCCGTCGGCGTGCAGGTCGTCACCGTCGGGCACCACCGGGCCGCCGCCGAGTTCCTGGACGTACTGGGCGAGCTGGCGGGTCTCCTCGTCGGTGAAGAGCTCAGGCTTGCGCTGGGCCTGGGCCTCCTGCCGGGCCATCGGCATGCGGCCGGAGCCGACCTGGAACTCGACCGAGGCCGCGCCGACGCCGATCAGGCTCGGCCCGCGCCCCTCGACGCCCTGCGCGTTGCGACCGTGACAGGTCACACAGCTCACGTCGAACAGCGCCTTGCCCTCCGCGGCGGCACCGGTGAGCGGGGTGTCCTGCGCCTGCACGCCGGGGGCGAAGACGGTGTAGGCGCCGCCGGCCAGCATCAGCGCGGCGAACAGCCGGACCGCGGCACCCAGCCGGCGGCGGCCCCTGCTGCGCGCCGCGGGCCGCTCGCGCAGCCGCGCGAGCAGACCGCGTCGGCGGTCGTTGTCAGAAGTCATGACCTGTGTCCTTAACCGGTTGGACCTTGTCTCAGGGGACGGAGCAGCGGCGCGGTTCGTGACGCGCCAAGATCACTGAAGCCAGTAGATCATGGCGTAGAGCCCGATCCACACGACGTCGACGAAGTGCCAGTAGTAGGACACGACGATCGCCGACGTGGCCTGCGCCGGTGTGAACCGGCCCATGGTGGTGCGGATCATGAAGATGACGAAGGCGACCAGACCGCCGGCCACGTGCAGCCCGTGGAAGCCGGTGGTCAGGTAGAACATCGACCCGTAACCGTCTTCGTTGATCTTGATGCCCGCGTGCACCAGCTCGCGGTACTCGTTGAGCTGGCCGAGGACGAAGATCAGGCCCATCACGAAGGTGATCGTGAACCAGCGCCGCAGCGCGTGCACGTCACCCTTCTCCGCGGCGAAGACACCGAGCTGGCAGGTCACCGACGACAACACCAGGATCACCGTGAAGGTGGTCGCGTAGGGGATGTTGAGGTGCGTGGTGTGTTCCGCCCACTGCTCCGGCGCCGCCGCGCGGATGGAGAAGTACATCGCGAACAGCGCCGCGAAGAACATGAGTTCGCTGGAGAGCCACACGATCGTCCCGACGCTGACCATGTTGGGTCGGGTCAGGGAGTGGATCCGGCTCTTGTCAATGGCTGGGGCCGCAGTCACGCGGTCATTATTGCCCTTGACCGGGGCCGCCGATCAGCGGGGGGCCAAACCCGTGGCATCCACAGCCCGATCGGGGCAGTCCGGTTCGCCTGACCTAGGCTGAAAAGCGTGCTGCACGCCGATCCGATCTCCGCCGCAGCCGCCGTCGCCGCGCCGGCGGCGAGCGCGGCCACCCCGCCTCCGTTCACCGTGACCTCGGTGTTCACCGAGACGAAGCTGGACAGCTGGCTCGCCGTCGGCCTGGTGCTGGCCGCCGGCGTCTACCTCTACGGGGTGCACCGGCTGCGGGTCCGGGGCGACCGGTGGCCGGTCGCCCGGACGGTCTTCTTCCTCGGCCCCGGCCTCGGCGGCATCGCGGCGGTCACCGTCAGCGGCCTGCACGCGTACGACACGGCACTGCTGTCGGTGCACATGGTCCAGCACATGGTGCTCTCCATGATCTCGCCGATCTTCCTCGCGCTGGGCGCGCCGGTGACGCTGGCCCTGCGCACCCTGCCGCCGCGACCGCGCAAGCGCCTGCTGGCGGTCGTGCACAGCCGGATCGCCCGGATCTACAGCTTCCCTCTGGTGGCGTTCGCCATCTTCGTGGTGAACCCGTTCGCGCTCTACTTCACCGACCTGTACCGCTACACCCTCGAGCACGTGTGGGCGCACGAGGTCGTGCACGCGCACTTCATCATGACCGGCTGCGTGTTCTTCTGGCCGCTGCTCGGCCTCGATCCGCTGCGGGGCCGCTGGCCGTACCCGGCGCGGGCGCTGCTGATGCTGCTCTCCGTGCCGTTCCACACCGTGCTCGGCCTCACCATCATGCAGAGCAGCACGCTCTTCGGGGGCGACTGGTACCCGTCGCTCGGGCTCACCTGGTCGGACCCGTGGCAGGACCAGGTGGTCGCCGGCGGCATCCTCTGGGCCGGCGGCGAGTTCGTCAGCGTGACCATGCTGGCCGTGCTGGTCGTGCAGTGGATGCGGCACGCCGAGCGGGAGGCCCGCCGCGTCGACCGCGACCTGGACCGCCAGGAGGCCCGTCAGCGCGCCGCGGAGTCCACGGCCTGAGCCGGGCAGCCGGTACGCCCCGGGGCCGCCGCCGGGCGGACGTCGCACACCTCACACGGACCGGTACGATCAGCGGGCGGCGACGAGGTGGGAGCCAGTCCGACCGACGAGCGCGCAGCGAACGAATCATCAAGCTCAGTGTGATGGTGCCGCACGACGGCACGGAGCGAAGCGGAGTGCCGGCATGAGCGATCGTCTTTGCACCGTCCTGCTCTACAGCGACGACCCGGAGGTCCGCGACCGGATGCGGCTCGCCGTCGGGCCGCGCCCCGCGCCCGGCCTGCGGGTCGAGTTCGTCGAGGCGTCCGACTACGCCGGGTGCGTCCGGCTCGTCGACGACTACGAGATCGACCTGCTGGTGCTCGACGGCGAGGCGAGCCCGGGCGGCGGCATCGGCATCGCCCGGCAGATCAAGGACGACCGGGCCGACGCCCCCCCGACCTGCGTGGTGATCGCCCGCGCCGCCGACCGGTGGCTCGCGGCGTACGCCGAGGTCGACGCCACCCTGGTGCACCCGCTCGACCCGGTGACCACCGGCACCACGGTGGCCGAGCTGCTGCGGACGCACGCACCCGCCTGACGTCCCCCGCTCCGGCCCACCACCGCGCCGGGCCGACCGGTGCCGGTTCCATCCCACCCGCATCTCGCACGCTCGGGAGGCCCGCCTTGGGCGATCGGACCTGGCCGCACCTGCTCAACGCGCTGCTGCGCGGCGAGGAACTCGCCACCGCCGACACCGCCTGGGCGATGGGCGAGATCATGGCCGGCTCGGCCGCCCCGGCGCAGATGGCGGGCTTCGTCGTCGCGCTGCGCGCCAAGGGTGAGACCTCGGCCGAGCTGGCCGGTCTGGTGGAGGCGATGCTCGGCCGGGCGGTCCCGGTCGAGCTGCCCGACGAGCTGCGCGCCACCGCCCTCGACGTGGTCGGCACCGGCGGTGACCTCGCGCACACCGTCAACATCTCGACCATGGCCTCGCTGGTGGTGGCCGGCGCCGGCGTCCGGGTGGTCAAGCACGGCAACCGGGCGGCCTCCTCCTCCTGCGGCACCGCCGACGTGCTGGAGTTCCTCGGCGTGCCGCTCGACCTCGGCCCCGAGGGGGTGGCCCGGTGCGTCGCCGAGGCCGGCATGGGCTTCTGCTTCGCGGCCCGGTTCCACCCCGGGATGCGGCACACCGGCCCGGTACGCCGGGAGCTGGGCGTGCCCACGGTGTTCAACTTCCTCGGCCCGCTGACCAACCCGGCGCGGCCCCGCGCCGGAGCGGTCGGCTGCTTCGACGCCCGGATGGCCCCGGTGATGGCTGGCGTCTTCGCCGCCCGGGGCGACTCCGTGCTGGTGATGCGCGGCGAGGACGGGCTGGACGAGTTCACCACCGCCGCGCCGACCCGCGTCTGGGCGGCCCAGGGCGGCGTCGTCAGGGAGTCGCTGCTGGACGCCGCCGACCTCGGCGTACCCCGGGCCACGCTGGCCGACCTGCGCGGCGGTGACGCCGCCTTCAACGCGGACGTGGTCCGTCGGCTGCTGGCCGGCGAGACCGGCCCGGTGCGCGACGCGGTCCTGGTCAACGCGGCGGCGGCGCTGGCCACGCAGGGCCCGCTCGACGGCGACCTCACCGTGGCCCTGCGGACCGGGCTCGACCGGGCCGCCGAGTCCGTCGACTCCGGGGCCGCCGCCCGCGTCCTCGACCGCTGGATCGAGGTCGCGCGCTCCCTCTGAGCCCCGGGCCTCGCCGAAGGTTGTCGGACCCCCGTGGGAAACTACAGCTGAGTAGTTCCCACATCCGTCCTGCGCCGTCGAGCGCGGTGATCCCCGTCGGGCGCGTACGACGCACGCCCGCGGGACCGGAGCGAGAGGAGACGCCCGTGTCGGAGCGCGAGCTCTACTGCGACACCTGTGAGGGCGTCGAGCCGTTCGAGGCGCCGCCGTGCGCCGACGGCCACGGCGCCGACTGCCCCGAACTGGTCTGCACGGGCTGCGGCGCGGCCGTGCTCGTCACCACCTTCACGTTCCGCCTGGCGCGTCCGGGCGGCCGGCACCGCCCGGCGAGCCGCCGCCGCGCCGCCTGAAACCGGCACCGCTGAGCGGGCGTCGATCCCCGCACGGTGACGCTCAGCGCCGCCGCACACGTCCCGCGCCACCCGTTCCACGCCGAAGGCCCGCCTCCCCGGGGAGGCGGGCCTTCGAAACGTTCGCGGGTGACCGAGCGATCAGTGCTCGGCGGTGCGCCGGGTGCCGCTGTAGTACTCGAACAGCAGGCCGCAGACGGAGAACGTGACCGCGACCATGCCGAGGCCGAGCAGCCAGAACTGCCAGAACGCGAGGCCGAAGCCGGCCATCCCGACGGCGATCGCCAGGCCGAACGGCCAGTAGCTGCCCGGGCTGAAGAAGCCGATCTCGCCCGCGCCGTCGGCGATCTCGCCGTCCGGCCGGTCCTCCGGCCGGAGGTCGATCCGGCGGGAGACGAACCAGAAGAAGCCGCCGCACATCGTGCAGAGCAGGAAGCTCAGCAGCAGGGCGACCGTGCCGACCCACTCGACCTGGCCGCCGGAGTCGGCGGCGGTCCACCCGCCGTAGAGGAAGGTGGCGAAGAGCAGGAACCCGGCGATGACCAGGAAGATGCGCCACTCGGTCTTCATGCCCGATCCCTCAGCTTCCCGCGCCGGCCGGCGCGTCGTCCGGGTTGAAGTTGGCCTCGGTGCGCCGGGTCTCGAACGGCTTCGTGGTCTTCGCGTACGGGTCCTCGCCGATGGCCGTCAGCGCCTCCTGCGTGGACCTGCCGTCCCGCTTGGCCGCCAGGAACTGCTCGTACTTCTCCGGGGAGACGACCCGCAGCTCGAAGTTCATGAAGGCGTGGTAGCTGCCGCAGAGCTCCGCGCAGCGGCCGACGTAGGCGCCCTCGGACTCCAGCTTCGAGACCTCGAAGACGTTGCGGATCTTGCCCGGCATGACGTCGCGCTTGAACAGCAGCTCCGGCACCCAGAACGAGTGGATGACGTCGCGGCTGGTCTCCTCGAACCGGATGGACCGGTCGGTCGGCAGCACCAGGATCGGGATGACCTCGCTGGTGCCGAGCACGGAGGCGACCGTGTTGGCGTCCTGGCCCTGACCGTCGCGGTAGTTGAACTGCCAGTTCCACTTGAACGCGACCACCTCGACCGTGACGTCGGGGTTCTTGGTCGTCCGCACGACGTCGGTCTGCACGACCGCCGTGTAGTAGAACAGCACGGAGACGATCAGGATCGGCGCGATGGTGTAGAGGAACTCCATCGGCATGTTGTAACGGGTCTGCACCGGCAGCTCGTTGCCCCGCTTGCGGTAGCGCACGACGCACCAGAAGATCAGGCCCCACACGAAGACGCCGACCGCGAGCGCCGCGATGCACGAGGCGATCCACAGGTCGTACATCCGGTGCGACTCGGGCGTGATGCCGCCCTGCGGCCAGCCGAAGCCGCCGAACGCCGCGCCGACGTCGCAGCCCGTGAGCAGGACCAGCAGCGCCGCTCCGCCGAGACCGAGCCCGGCGATCCGACCGGCACCACGTCCCCGGCGCCCACCGGCTCCTGAGGAAGCGCTGTGCCGTACGGCCGACGGCCGTACCTCCGAACTCCTTGCGACCACCTGGTCCTGCCTCCCTAGCGCGCCGCGGTGTCTTGTCCCTGCCCTCCGCCTGCGGAGCGACAGCACCAGCGGCAAAGGCGTCACCGACGGTCGCAGATTACTCGACCATGACGGGCTGGACCGTGTTGGGGTCGTTGTCGGCCCCCATCGGGGGGATCTTGGGCATACCGGCGCGATACGTTGGCGTGCGTGAGCGCATCCCCGGTCTACCTGGACGCGGCCACCGCCGCGCCGCTGCATCCGGTCGCCCGGCAGGCGCTGCTGGCCGCCCTCGACGACGGCTGGGCCGACCCCGGCCGGCTCTACACGCAGGCCCGCCGCGCCCGTCAACTCCTCGACGCCGCCCGCGAGGCCTGCGCGCAGACGCTCGGCGTCCGCGCCGACGAGCTGTCCTTCACCCCCAGCGGTACGACGGCCGCGCACTCCGCCGTGCTGGGGGGCCTGACCGGCCGGCGTCGGGTGGGCGCCGGCCTGGTGCACTCCGCGATCGAGCACTCGGCGGTGCTGCACGCCGCCGAGAAGCACGTCGCGGCGGGCGGCACTGCCACGTCCGTGCCGGTGGACCGGCTCGGCCGGCTCGACCTGGACCGCTGGGCGGCGGCGGTCCGGGCGCCGGGGGTGGCGCTGGCCGCGTTGATCGCCGCCAGCCACGAGGTCGGCACGCTCCAGCCGGTGGCCGGGGCCGCGCGGGAGTGCGCCGAGGCGGGGGTGCCGCTGTACGTGGACGCCGCCCAGGTGGTGGGCCGGGCCCCGGTGCCGGCGGGCTGGTCGGTGCTGACCGCCAGCGCGCACAAGTGGGGCGGGCCGCCCGGGGTGGGGCTGCTGGTCGTGCGCAAGGGCACCCGCTGGGAGTCACCCTGGCCGGCCGACGAGCGGGAGGCCGGGCGTACGCCGGGCACGCTCAACCTGCCGGCGGTGGTGGCGGCGGCGGCGAGCCTGCGCGCGGCGGCGGCCGACGCGGCGGCCGAGGCGGCCCGGCTGGCGCCGCTGGTGGCCCGGATCCGGGACCGGGTGGCGGCCGAGGTGCCCGACGTGGAGGTGGTGGGTGATCCCGACCACCGCCTGCCGCACCTGGTGACCTTCTCATGCCTCTACGTCGACGGCGAGGCCCTGCTGCACGCGCTCGACCGGCGCGGGTTCGCCGTCTCCTCGGGTTCCTCGTGCACGTCGTCGACGCTGCGGCCGTCGCACGTGCTGGAGGCGATGGGGGTGCTCTCGCACGGCAACGTACGGGTCTCGCTGCACCGGGAGTCGACGGAGGCCGACGTCGAGAGGTTCCTCACCGAACTGCCCGGCGTCGTGGCGGGGCTGCGCGCCGAGGCCGGAGTGGTGGGGCTGTGACGGCGCCGGCGGAGATCCTCGACTGCCGCGGTCAGCGCTGCCCGCTGCCGGTGATCGCGGCGGCCCGGCGGCTGCCCGAGCTGCCCGTCGGCACGGTGGTGCGGGTGCTCGCCGACGACCCGGCCGCGGCGGTGGACATCCCGGCCTGGTGCCGGATGCGCGGCCACGAGTTCCTCGGCACGATCACCGGCCCGGACGGCCCCGCCTTCGACGTCCGCCGCCGCCACTGACCGCGGGTGGCGCGGGGGCCCGACCCGCACCACGCCGCCGATGCCGGCGGGCCACCGGGGGCGTTCCTGCCCACTCCCGGCGGCCCGACGGACGCGACCTGCGCCGGTGTCACCTCACGGTACGAGGTGCGGGCGGACGTCCTCGGCGGCGACGTCGCCGTACGACTCGGCCAGACGCTTGACGAACAGGTCGCGGCGGACCTCGTACTCCTGGGTGCCGACGGTCTCCAGCACCAGCGTGGCGAGCAGGGAGCCGACCTGGGCGGCCCGCTCCAGCCCGAGGCCCCAGGAGAGGGCGGTGAAGAAGCCGGCCCGGAAGCCGTCGCCGACGCCGGTCGGGTCGACCGCCTGGGTCTCCCGCGCGATCGGCACGTGGATCCGGTCGAAGTCCCGCCCGGCGATCTCCACCCCGTCCTTGCCCAGCGTCGTGACCCGCACCTTGACCCGGTCGAGCAGCTGCGCGTCGGTCAGCCCGGCCTTGCTCTGCAGCAGCGACTTCTCGTAGTCGTTGGTCATCAGGTACTCGGCGCCCTCGATCAGCCCGACGACGTCCTCGCCGTCCATGCGGGCGAGCTGCTGGGACGGGTCGGCGGCGAACCGGTAGCCGCGCTCCCGGCACTCGGCGGAGTGCCGCAGCATCGCCTCCGGGTCGTTCGCGCCGACCAGGACCAGGTCCAGCCCGTCCAGGCGGCGGGCCACCGGCGCCAGCTCGATGTTGCGCGCCTCGCTCATCGCCCCGGCGTAGAACGAGGCGATCTGGCACATGTCGGTGTCGGTGGTGCAGACGAACCGGGCGGTGTGCGCCACCTCGCTGACGTGCACCGAGTCGCAGTCGACGCCGTGGCGCTCCAGCCAGGAGCGGTAGTCGGCGAAGTCCGCGCCGACCGCGCCGACCAGGACCGGGCGCAGGCCGAGCTGCCCCATGCCGAAGGCGATGTTGGCCGCCACCCCGCCACGCCGCAGCACCAGGTCGTCCACCAGGAAGGAGAGCGAGACCTTGTGCAACTGATCGGCGATGAACTGGTCGGCGAAGCGACCGGGGAAGCTCATCAGATGGTCGGTGGCGATCGAGCCGGTCACGGCGATCTTCATGTCAACCCTCGGGGTCGGGAGCAGGGCGCCGGTCAGCCTACCGGCCCGGCCCCCTCAGGATGACCGGTCGGTCGGCCCCGGGTCATCTTCCCGACGGCTCGTTCCCGACCGGAAGACGGCGGCGGGGCCGCCCCGGAGGACGGCCCCGCCGTGGTCAGCGGAGGTCTGGCTCAGCTGAACGAGTCACCGCAGGCGCAGGAGTTGCCCGCGTTGGGGTTGTCGATGGTGAAGCCCTGGGCGTCGATCCGGTCGGCGAAGTCGATGGTGGCGCCGGCCAGGTAGGGGGCGCTCATCCGGTCGACGACGACCTCGACACCGTCGTAGTCGGTGACGACGTCACCGTCGAGCGAGCGCTCGTCGAAGAAGAGCTGGTACCGCAGGCCGGAGCAGCCACCCGGCTGCACGGCGACCCGGAGCCGCAGGTCGTCGCGGCCCTCCTGCTCGATCAGGGCCTTGACCTTCTGCGCCGCGACGTCGGTGAGGACGACGGACGTGGGGGCCTTGGCCTCGGTCGACTCGGTCTGCGCTGGCGTGGTCACGTGAAATCTCCCTGCGCGGTTGGGTCCGGACGCAACTGGCCAACATCTCCTGTCGCCCAGCCATTCCCGGTGTGGTCCAGATCCGATCGTACGCCGCCGCGGCCGGCCCCACCCGTCCGGCGTGACCAGGGCCGCCGTCCGGCGAGCCACCGCAGGGGCCGTGGTCAGCGGCTCCACTGCCGGGCGAGCCGGGTGCCGAGCGCCCGCAGCCCCTCGGCCGGGCGCTCCATCGCGGCGGCCAGCCCGCCGCGTTCCTCGCCCCCGAAGTGCTCCACCAGGCTGTACGCGTCGGTCACCCCGGCCGCCCCGGCCTCCCGCCGCCCGGTGCTCACCCGACCCGCGACCACCACGCAGGGCACGCCCCGGTCCCGGGCGGCGCCGGCCACCCCGGCCACCACCTTGCCGCGCAGCGACTGGTGGTCGAACGAGCCCTCCCCGGTGATCACCAGGTCGACCTCGTCGAGCGTGACGTCCAGCCCGATCGCCCGGGTGACCAGGCCGATGCCCGACTCGCAGTGCCCGCCCAGCGCCAGGACGGCCGCACCCAGCCCGCCGGCCGCGCCGCCGCCGGGCAGCGCGCCCAGCCGTTCGGGGCAGCCGGGCAGGTCCCGCTCCAGCACGGCGGCGAAGCGCTCCAGCGCGGCGTCGAGCAGCAGCACGTCGGCCCGGTCGGCGCCCTTCTGGGGGCCGAACACGTTGCTGGCCCCGTGCAGCCCGAGCAGCGGGTTGTCCACGTCGGTGGCGGCCACCAGGCGGGCGCCGCGCAGCCGGGGCGCGCCGTCGAGGGCGTCCGCCGCGCCGAGCGCGCCCCCGCCGTACGGCAGTGCCTGGCCGGTGGCGTCCAGCGGGGTCACGCCGAGCGCGGTGAGCATGCCCGCGCCGCCGTCGTTGGTGCCGGAGCCGCCCAGCCCGATCACGACCGTCCGGGCGCCGGCCTCCACGGCGGCGGCCACCAGCACCCCCAGCCCGTACGAGGAGGTGGTCTTCGGGTCCCGCTCGGCCGCGTCGAGCAGGTGCAGCCCGCACGCCTGGGCGCTCTCCAGCCAGGCGGTCGCACCGCCGTCGGTGAGCAGGATCTCACCGGTCGTCGGGCGGCCCAGCGGGTCGACGGTCGGCACCGGGAGCCGGCGCCCGCCCAGGGCGTCGGAGAGCACGTCGATGAAGCCCGGTCCACCGTCCGACAGGGGCCGCACGAGCAGGTCGTCGCCGGGCGCGACCTCCCGCCAGCCGGTGGCCACGGCGTCGGCGACCTGCGGGGCCGGCAGGGTGCCGGCGAACTTGTCCGGACAGAGCAGCACGCGCATGTCGAGCAGTGTGGCAGCACACACCGCTGGAGGCTGCGCCGAGGCCGCACTGTGGGACCATGGGGCACGTGACTTCGACCTGGGTGGAACCCTCCAACACCGCGACGGCACTGCTGCTGCTCGGCCGGGGCAGCGACCCCGCCACGGAGCGCGGCGTCGAGTGTCCGGGTGATCTGCCGGCGCCCAGCGACCCGGACCTGGTGGCCCGGGCGACGGCGGCGAAGGCGGCGCTGGGCAGCAAGGTCTTCGTGCTGGGGCACCACTACCAGCGCGACGAGGTGATCCAGTTCGCCGACGTGACCGGCGACTCGTTCAAGCTGGCCCGCGAGGCGGCGGCCCGGCCCGACGCGGAGTACGTCGTCTTCTGCGGCGTGCACTTCATGGCCGAGAGCGCCGACATCCTCACCTCGGACGCCCAGAAGGTGATCCTGCCCGACCTGGCCGCCGGCTGCTCGATGGCGGACATGGCGGTGCTGTCGCAGGTCGAGACCGCCTGGGACGTGCTCACCGAACTGGGCATCGCGGCGGAGACCGTCCCGGTGACGTACATGAACTCCTCGGCGGACATCAAGGGCTTCGTCGGCCGCAACGGCGGCGTGGTCTGCACCTCGTCGAACGCGAAGCGGGCGCTGGAGTGGGCGTACGAGCAGGGGTCGAAGGTCTTCTTCTTCCCCGACCAGCACCTGGGTCGCAACACGGCGGTGCTGGAGATGGGCTTCTCGCTGGACGACTGCGTCCTCTACGACCCGCACAAGCCCAACGGCGGGCTCACCCCGCAGCAGCTGCGTGACGCGCGGATGATCCTTTGGCGCGGGCACTGCTCTGTGCACGGCCGCTTCACGCTGGACAGCGTGAACGACGTGCGGGAGCGGGTGCCGGGGGTGAACGTGCTGGTCCACCCGGAGTGCCGGCACGAGGTCGTCACCGCCGCCGACTTCGTCGGTTCGACGGAATACATCATCAAGGCCATCGAGGCGGCCCCGGCCGGCTCGGCGTGGGCGGTCGGCACCGAGCTGAACCTGGTCCGCCGGCTCGCGCTGGCCCACCCGGACAAGCAGATCATGTTCCTGGACAAGGCCGTCTGCTACTGCTCGACCATGAACCGGATCGACCTGCCCCACCTGGTCTGGGCGCTGGAGGAGCTGGTGGCCGGCCGGCTGGTCAACCAGATCACCGTCGACCCGGACACCGCGCACCACGCCCGGGTGGCGCTGGAGAAGATGCTGGCCCTGCCCGCGGCCGACACCCCGCCGCCCGCAGCGAGCTGATCACTCTCCGTAGCGGTATTGGCACGGAAATGGGTCCGATCACCGATTAGTACCCTCAGGGGCGATGTGACCGGGTCCATGATCGTCACCGAGGGCTATGCTGCCGGTGCGACGACTCACGCGGGCCGTTTCGACATGGCCGCATTCCGGGTAGCGATGACAATCGTGTGCCCCACCATCAACACGGCAGCACCGACGCGCTGGAGGTTGCGTTGACCGACGACGTCCTGGTCGTACACGGAGGTACTCCGCTCGAAGGGCGGATCCGCGTGCGCGGCGCGAAGAACCTGGTCTCGAAGGCGATGGTCGCCGCCCTGCTGGGTGACAGCCCGAGCCGACTGTTCGACGTACCGAAGATCCGCGACGTCGAGGTGGTCCGGGGCCTGCTCGGCCTGCACGGGGTCAAGGTCACCGACGGCGGGGAGGACGGCGAGCTCGTCTTCGACCCGGCGAACGTGGAGAGCGCCAGCACGGACCAGATCAACGTGCACGCGGGCTCCAGCCGGATCCCGATCCTCTTCTGCGGACCGCTGCTGCACCGCCTCGGCCACGCCTTCATCCCCGACCTGGGGGGCTGCCACATCGGGCCGCGCCCGATCGACTTCCACCTCCAGGCGCTGCGGGAGTTCGGTGCGACGGTCGAGAAGACCCCGGAGGGGCTGCACCTGTCGGCGCCGAACGGGCTGCACGGCACCAAGTTCGCCCTGCCGTACCCGAGCGTCGGCGCGACCGAGCAGGTGCTGCTGACGGCCGTGATGGCCGAGGGCGTCACCGAGCTGCGCAACGCCGCGGTGGAGCCGGAGATCATCGACCTGATCTGCATCCTGCAGAAGATGGGCGCGATCATCAAGGTGCACACCGACCGGGTCATCGAGATCCAGGGTGTGCCGAGGCTGCACGGCTACACGCACCGGCCGATCCCGGACCGGATCGAGGCGGCGAGCTGGGCGGCGGCGGCGCTGGCCACCCGCGGCCACGTCGAGGTGCTCGGCGCGCAGCAGGCCGACATGATGACCTTCCTGAACATCTTCCGCTCCGTCGGCGGTGAGTACGAGGTCACCGACGCCCGGCCGCCGAAGCTGGGCGACCCGGGCCAGGAGGGCGGGATCCGGTTCTGGCACCCGGGCGGCGAGCTCAACGCCGTGGCGCTGGAGACCGACGTGCACCCGGGCTTCATGACCGACTGGCAGCAGCCGCTGGTGGTGGCGCTCACCCAGGCCCGGGGCCTGTCCATCGTCCACGAGACGGTCTACGAGCAGCGGCTGGGCTACACCGAGGCGCTCAACTCGATGGGCGCCAACATCCAGGTCTACCGGGACTGCCTGGGCGGCACGCCGTGCCGCTTCGGCCGGCGCAACTTCAAGCACTCGGCGGTGATCGCGGGGCCGAGCAAGCTGCACGCCGCCGACCTGGTCATCCCCGACCTGCGGGCCGGTTTCAGCCACCTGATCGCCGCGCTGGCCGCCGAGGGCACCTCCCGGGTCTACGGCGTGGACCTGATCAACCGGGGCTACGAGGACTTCGAGGCGAAGCTGGCCGACCTGGGCGCGCACGTCGAGCGCCCGTAACGTCGACCACTCCCGTACGCGCCCGGTGCACCGCGATGTGCACCGGGCGCCGTCGTTTGGCTACCCTTTCCGCGTGCCGTCGCTGTTTCGCCGCAAGTCCTCCGACCTCGTCGACGAGGCCGTCACCCCGGTGACCCCCGACGAGGAGTCCACGCCCGCCCAGCCCCGGGGCTACACCCCGAGCAAGAAGGAGCTGGGCAAGGCCACCCCGAAGCGGCCGACCGCCGGCCGCCGGCCGGCCGCGGCCACCAAGCCGCTGACCAAGGAGGAGCAGCGGGAGCGCAAGCGCCAACTGCGCGCCGAGGCGGCGGAGGAGTTCCGTCGTGAGGGCGGCCCCCGCGACCGCGGCCCGGAGCGGCTGCTGGCCCGCAACGTGGTCGACTCCCGGCGTACGGTCGGCACCTGGTTCTTCGGTGGGGCGCTGATCGTGCTGATCGGCTCGAACGCCGCGATGCCGCCGGTCGTCCGCCTGGTCTCCAACATCCTCTGGGGCGCGCTCGCCCTGGGTGTGGTGGTCGACTCGCTCCTGATCTCGCGCAAGATCCGCAAGCTGGTCAGGGAGCGATTCCCGAACACCGGGCAGCGGATGGGCTCGCTCTACCTCTACGCCATCATGCGGTCGATCACGTTCCGCCGGATGCGCGCCCCCGCGCCCCGGGTGAACATCGGCGACCCGGTCTGAGCCTGCCGCTCCGACGGCCCCTACCGCAGCGCGGTACGGGGCCGTCGCCGTCAGGGCCCCCGGCGGCTGGACCTGTGGCGGCGTCACCGACTGCCGTAGAGCCGGGCCACCACGTCCTCGATGTCCGGCTCGACGATCGAGACGTCCCGCAGCGCGCCCAGCCCGGCCAGGGCCGCCACCACCTCGGCCACCCCCGCCGACTCCAACGCGAAGACCAGCCGGTGCCCGTCGGCCTCCTGCCGGTGCAGCGGCGCGCCGGGCAGCACCGGCGGCTCGGCCAGCGGTGCGTCCAGGTCGGCGACGAGCAGCCGGCGCGAGCCGTACCGCTCGTGCAGCGCGGCGATCGACCCGTCGTGCACCACCCGCCCGTGGTCGACCACCACCAGGCGCCGGCAGAGCCGCTCGATGTCGGCCAGGTCGTGCGTGGTGAGCACCAGCGTCGTGTCCCCGGTGCGGCCCAGCTCGCCGAGGAAGCCGCGGACCGCCTGCTTGCTGACCACGTCGAGGCCGATGGTGGGCTCGTCGAGGAAGAGCACCTCCGGGCCGTGCAGCAGCGCGGCGGTCAGCTCGCCGCGCATGCGCTGCCCGAGGGAGAGCTGCCGGACCGGAATGTCCAGGAAGGCGTCCAGGTCGAGCAGGCTCCGGCAACGGCGCAGCCGGGCGGCGTGCGCGGCGGCCGGCACCCGGTAGACGTGCCGCAGCAGCGCGAACGAGTCGCCCAGCGGCAGGTCCCACCAGAGCTGCGAGCGCTGGCCGAAGACCACGCCGACGCGCAGCGCGAGCCGGGTCCGCTCGGCCACCGGGCGCAGGCCGCACACGCGTACCTCGCCGGCGGAGGGCGTCAGCACGCCCGTGAACATCTTGAGCGTCGTCGACTTGCCGGCGCCGTTGGGCCCGATGTAGCCGAGCATCTCGCCGCGGGCCACCCGCAGGTCGATCCCGTCCACGGCGGTGACCCGCCGCTTCTCCCGCCGCAGCCGGCCGGTGCGCACCCGGACGGTGAACTCCTTGCGCAGCCCGTCGGCCACGATCACGTCCTCGCTCACGACCCCGTACTCCGGTAGTGGCGGATCCCGGTGCGCCAGGCCGCCGCCGCACCGGCGGCCGCGACCAGCGCGACGGCCGGCGCGGTCCAGCCGACCCACGCCGGCAGGCCGAGCGGGTCGGCGCGGCCGAGCAGCGCCAGCGCCGGGTGGTAGCTGACGAAGGCGAAGCCCAGGCCGTACGCGAACGCCGCGCGGAACCAGCCCTCGAAGACGGTGACCGGGTACGAGGTGAAGTCCCGCCCGCCGTAGGTGACCGAGTTGGCCAGCTCACCCGAGTCGACCCACCAGAACGAGACGGTGGCGGTGGCCACGAAGACCGACCCGAAGAAGACCACCCCGGCCAGCGGGGCGAGGACCACCAGCAGCGCCCGCGCCGGGGTCCACTCGACGCCGGCGGAGCCGACGGCGACGACCAGCACGGCCAGGCCGAAGACCGCCCGGGACACCTTGCGCAGCGGCAGGTCCATCAGCAGCAGCTGGGGCAGGGCGCCGAGCGGGCGGACCAGCACGGCGTCGAAGAGCCCGGTGCGCACGTACCGGGGCAGCCGTTCGATGTTGCCCACCAGCAGGTCGGCGACGGCGAACGCGCACGTCGAGAGGCCGACGACCACAAGCGTCTCGCGCAGCGTGAAGCCGCCCAGCTCCCGGGTGACCCCGAAGATCACCAGCACGGTCAGCACGTCGAAGACGGTGGACCCGACGTTGCCGACCACGTCGATGACGAACGAGGTCCGGTACGCCGTCTGTGCGCGTGCCTGCGCGCCGAGCAGCGCCCGGTACGCGGCCAGCGCCCCGCCCGACGTCTCAGCCACCCTGCACCACCAGGCGGCGTTCCGCGCGCCGCTGCACCAGCCGGCAGGCGGCCAGGATCAGCACCGCCCAGGCGAGCTGGAGGCCGACCAGCCCGACCTGCGTGCCGGTCGGGTCGCGCTCGACCAGCACGTCGAGCGGGGTCTGGAGCAGGCTCGGGAAGGGGGTGCCCAGCCACAGCACGAGCTGGAGCCACTCCGGCAGGAAGCGCAGCGGGAAGTAGAGCCCGGCGAGCACGCCCGACGCGAGGGTCCAGAGGAGCACCGGCCCCCGGACGTCCTGCAACCAGTACGCGGTCGCGTTGACCAGGAACCGGCAGCCGAAGCAGAGGACCACGGCGACGACGGCGGAGAACGCGAAGATCGGCAGGGTGGCCCAGCGACGGGGCACGTGGACCTCGAAGAAGAGCGGCCCGAGAAGCACCGGCGGCAGGAACCGGACCAGCGCGGCGTGGCCGGCGCGGCCCAGGTCGGCGGCGAGATGGCTGGTCACGGGGTGCACGGGCCGCAGCAGGTCGCTGGCGACGTCGCCGGTGCGGATCCGGTCGGCCAGCTCGGTCCAGCCCCAGAGCAGGACGACCGCCAGCAGGCCCTGGCCCACCCAGACGAAGGTGGCGAGCTGCCCCCGGTCGTACCCGGCCACCGTGCCGGCCGCGCCGACCGCCGCGAGCAGGACGTAGCACCGCAGGAAGCCGAAGACCGTGTTGGTCACGACGCCCGCCACCGACGCCTGCCGGTACGTGGCGTAACGGCGGAAGCCTGATCCGGTTATAGCCTTAAATGTCCGGAACCATAGGATAACGTTTGGGACGGTGGGCGGTGCCACAGTGGCGGTGAGCGAGCCCACGCCGCTACCCTCCTTCCGCAGCCACGCCGTACCGGAGGGCGACTCTACCGGCACGTGGAGCGCCCAGCGCGACAATTTCCAACGAGGTGACATCGCCGTGAGCGAGCGGACGCGGGCCGGCCACCGGGGCGCCGCCGTGAGCGGACGGACGCCAGCCGGGCACCCGGGCGCGCCCGCCTGCCAACGGCCGGCACCGGGCGTTCCGCCTACCCTCCGTGGCGACAGGGCAACCGGATGAGCCGCTACTACGACCACTGGCACGACTCCGGCGAACCGGCCTGGATGATCGAGCCCACCACCGAGTGGCACCCGCAGTTCCCCGGCCAGCGCTACGCGGGCGACATCGGCGTCGAACACGCACCGGCCGCGCCCCGGGGCCGCTCCGCCGTGGGCCGGGCCGAGGTGCCCCCGCTCGCGCCCACCCGGCCGGACGGGACCTACATCGGCCGGTCGTGGGACGACCTGCCCGACGGGCGGCCCGGTCGGCAGGACGCGTGGCACGGCCAACCGGACGGCCCCGACGCGCGTCGGTACGGCGACGAGTCGTACCGACGCCCGCCCGCCGAGCCGCGCCGGCCGGACGACCGGCAGTGGCCGCCCCGGCAGGAGCCGCCGCACCGCAACGACCGGGGTCAGTTCGACGCCCCCGGCCGGCCCGTCGACTCCCCCCGACAGCGCGACCACGCCGGTCCCGACCGCTACGACAGCCGCACCCCCCGCTACGAGCCGGCCGGGCGGGACCGCCCCGTCTTCCCCGCCGGCCGGCCCGAGCCGGGCTGGCTCCCGGAGCCCGACGAGGACACGCCGTCCCGCCGCCCCGCGGCGTACGAGCGCCCGGACACCGGCTACGACCGCCGGCAGGACCCGGGCCACGACCACCGACCCGGGCGCGTTCACGACCGTCCCGCCGCGTCCGGCCACGACCGCCGGGCGGAGACCGTCGACGACCGCCAGGCGGACGCTGACGGGCGCCGCTACCAGTGGGCGGCCCCTGCCCCGGAGCCCCGCCCCTCCGACGGCCAGCGTGAGCGTCCGGTCGACGGGCAGCGGGAGCGTCCTTCCGGCTCTCAGTGGGGGCGTCCGGCCGCCGCGCAGCCGGAGCGCTCCGCCGACTCGCAGTGGGACCGCGGCCCCGTCGGACGGGGCCGCGAGGCCGGCGTACCTGCGGACGGGTGGCCGCGCCCCGACCGGGCCCCCGCCGGGCAGCAGGCGCCTCCGGACGGCCAGCGGCCGCAGCAGGAGCCCGAGGAGCGCTGGCGGGCGCACGAGGCGGCACGGGCCGAGACGTACCCGGAGCGGGGACCGCGCGGGGTTGCCCGGCCCGACGCCCCTCGCCAGGCCGAGGCGTACCGGGGACACCCGCAGCAGGACGGCGGCCTGCCCTGGCCTCCGGCCGGCCCCCTGCGGCCCGGCTCCGACCGGAACGCGGCGCGCCGCGCCGAACCCCGCCCCGAGCACCGGCGACCGACCGACCGCCCCCAGGACGCCGCGACCCCGCCGCTCCCGCCCGGGTACGACCAACGGCCGCAGTCCCCCACCTACGGCGCCCCGACGACGTCCGGGCCGCAGGCCCCCGGACCGGCGGGCTTCCGGGCCCCGGCCGGGGACGTTCCGCCGCCGGGCCGCCCCGTCTCCCCCGCGCCGGCCCGCGACCTGCCACGCTCCGACCGGCCCGACCCGACCGCGCCGGTCGACGGTCGGCCGGTGTCGCCTGCCGGTCCCCAGTCCGGGCCTGTTTCGCCTGCCGGTCCGGTGTCACCCCTCGGGCCCCTCTCCGGGCGGACGTCGCCGGCGGGTCCCGCCCCGGCCCCGGCGTCGCCGGCGGGTCCGACCATCAACCGCCCGGTCTCGCCGGCAGGCCCGGACGTCCGCCACCCGGTATCGCCGGCAGGCCCGGACGTCCGCCACCCGGTATCGCCGGCAGGCCCGGTGGATCAGGTGGTCGGGCGGCCGGTGCCGCCAGCGGGTCCGGCCACCGGCCACACGCCCCGCCCGGCCCCGGAGGACGACGCCGCGCCGATCTCGGCGCCTCCCGCCGCCCGACCGCGCCTGGAGTTCCTGCCAGCGCCGGAGGCGACCGCCAGCAGGGTGTCCGGTCCGGCCCCGGAGACGGCCACCGACGCGGCCCGGCAGGCGACTGCCAGCGCGGTGCCCGGACCGGCCCCGGAGACGACCGCCGACACGGCCGGTCCGGCCCGCCACACGACAGCCAGCACGGCGCCCGGTCCGGCCCCGGCACACCCAGGACCGGCCCGGCCGGACGCACCGACGCCGCGCCTGGGCACCGGGCACGGCGAAGCCCGGTCCGTGACCCAGCCCCCGGCCCCCACGCCGTCCGGGCAGCCGTCCGCCACCCCTCCGACCGCACCGCACGGCTCGCCGGAAGACCCGGGAGCCGCAGGCACGGCCAGGCAGGACGTCCCGGCACCGCAGGCGCCCATCGCGCCCGACAGACCCAGGCGGTACGTCCCGCCACCGCCGAGCGGCCCGCCCACACCGGCCGCCCCGCCGCCTCCCCAGGCACCTACCCCGAGCGGACCGGACGCCTGGTTCCGACCGTCCCGGCCCGTGGCACCTGCCCCGGTCACGCCTGACGGGTCTCGGCCGGCCGGCCAGGCTGACCCGCCCCCGACCACCACGCCTCCCCCGACCACCACGCCGCCCCTGGGCGGCACGCCAGCGCAGAGTGGCACGGCAGCGCAGAGTGGCGCGGCAGCGCAGAGTGGCGCGGCAGCGCAGAGTGGCGCGGCGGCGTCGAGCGGCGTGTCAACTCCGAGCAGCACGGCCCCATCGAGCGGCGCGCCGGCATTCAGCGAGGTGGCGGCCCCGAGTGGTACGGCACCAAGCGGCACGGCGGCTGCAAGCGGGGTGTCGACTCTCCACAGCGCGTCGGGCGTAGACGCCGTGCCGACCCGTGGGCTCGACGGGTCGGTCCCGAATCCTTCCGACGGCGGTGCCGCCTCGCCCGAACCTGCCACCTCGTCGTCGGCGAGATCCACGTCACCGTCTCACGACCACCCGGAACCGCCGACCGAGGTCGCCCCGGCGGAATCGGCCCCGGTCCCGCCGGCCATCCCACCGGCATCCGGCCCACGGGTCGTACCGGCGACAGCGCCGGCACCGCCCGCGTCCTCGATTTCCGAGCAGGTGTCCGGTCCGGCCGCTGAGCCGACATCGCCCGCGCCCACCCTTCCCGCGCCGGTACACGGTTCGCCCGCTGGGCCAGCGCCTTCCGCACCCGACCCGGTGTCCGGTCCGCCCGCCGGCCCGACCTCCACGCCTGCTCCGACGTCCCCTGCGCCTACCGTCCCGACGCCGCCGACCGTTCAGGAACCGACGCCGGCGGACCCGACGCCGTTCGCCGTCCCGCCGGAGCGGCCGGTCTCCGCACCACCCGCGTCGTCCGTCCCCGCAGCGCCCGCACCGCCCGTGCCCGCGCCGCCCATCCCCGCACCGTCCACGCCGCCTGTGCCCGCGCCCGCACCGCCGCCCGTCTCCACGCCGTCCACGCCGCTGGTGCAGAGCAACTCCGCAGCGCCCGTCTCCGCACCTCCTGGGCAGACCGACTCCGCGCCGCGCCCGGTCTCCGCAACTCCTGCCCGGCCCGTGTCGGCACCACCGTCCGGCCCGCTGGTTACAGCGCCGGTCGTACGGCCGGTACCGGAAGCACCGACGGCGGCAGCCCAGACACAGCCGGCCGGGCCCGATCCCGTTACGGCGAATGGAACCGCCCCGAAGGCAGCGGCACGGTACGAATCAGCGCCGCCGACCTACCCGAACGCGGCGGGCACGGACACGTCGGCCCCGCGCATGGACGGGCACGCCACCACTCCCACGCGCGAACCGGTCGAGCGGACGCTGAACGACCCGGCTGCGCCCACCGGTGGAACACCATGGTTGTCACCGAAGGCTTTTGACACCCGTGGTGTTCCACCCACCGCGGCCGATCCGCGTTCCGTGTCCGCTCCGCCCGTCGACGCTGCGGCACCGGTGTCCACAGCGCCGGTCTCCCCCGTCGCCGGTCCTCCGGCCGAGGCGGCGGAGGTGTCCCGGGCCGGTTCTGTCGGGCCGGCCGCCGGGACGAGCGAGCCGGTCCCCGCCGCACCGGCCCCGCGTCCTGTCCCGGCGCCACCGGCCCAGCCCGTCGCCGCGCCGCCGGTACCGCCTGTTTCCGGGCCGCCCGTCGCGTCAGATCCGTACGCGCCTGCGCAGGACGCGTCCGCCACTGCCGCGCCACAGGTCGACGCGGTGTCGGCCCCGCCGGGCGAGCCGGTCTCCGCTCCGCCCGCCGCGTCGGCGCCGCCCAGCGTCCATGGCGCGTCGTCGCAGGTGCCGCAGCCTGTCACCGCAGCCGCCGCAGACCTCGTGCCGGCCCGGCCCGTTTCCGCGCCGCCGACAGCCTCGGCACCGCCCACGGACGCCTCGCCGGTACCGCCCGCCTCCGAGCCGTCAACGCAGCCGGTGTCCGCGCCGCCTGTCGCCCCTTCGCCCGACGCGGTGCCCTCTCTCGCCACGCCGCACGCCGCCACGCCGCTCGGTGGACAGGTGCCACCGACGAGCGCGGAACAGCCCTCCGTGCCCCGCACCGCCGAGCCAGCCATCGCCGCGACGAACACCACCGAACCCCACGCCGTCGGAGCCAGCGCCGCCGAACCACTGGCCACCGAACCGAGCACCACCGGACCACTGGCCACCAGAGCGAGCACCACCGAGTCACGGGCCGCCGGACCAAGCACCACCGGACCACGGACCACCGAACCGAACACCGCCGCAGCACGGACCACCCAACCGAGCACCACCGGACCACTGGCCACCGAACCACGGACCACCCAACCGAACACGGTCGGACCACAGGCCGACGGACCACAGGCCGACGGACCACGGGCCGACGGAGCACGGGACGCTGACGTGGGCAGCGGCGAACCAAGGGCCACCGGGATGCCCGTCGGGTCGCGGGACGCCGGGCACCAGAGCGCGGCGCAGGGCGATCCGGAGCAGGTGCTGGCGAGCTACCGGTGGCGGCTCGATCCGGCCACCCTGCGGGAGGTCGTGGAGGAGCCGGACGAGTTCCGGACCATTCGGCGGCGGCTGACCGAGAAGCTGGGCGCGGCCGTGGACAACAAGTCGCGCGCCCGGCTGCTCAGCCTGCGGGCGGTGGTGTCCCGGATCCTCGGCGAGCTGGACGATGCCCTGGCGGACGGTCGGCTCGCGCTCACCTACGCCGAGGCCACCGGGGAGCTGCGGCGTACGGCGGTGGCCCAGGCTCGGCTGGCGCACGTGTTGCGCTGGCGCGGCGAGTTCGTCGAGGCCGACCGGCTCTTCGCCGAGGCGAACTCCACGGAGTTGCCACAGCGGCTGCGCGCGGTGCTGCACGAGCACGCCGGGCGGTCCTGCTACGACCAGGGCCGGCTGATGGAGGCCTGTCACCACTTCGAGCGCGCCCTGGACCTGCGTGGCACCGAGGACCCCGAGTTGCAGGCCCGGATCCGGCTGAGCCTGGACGCGGTGGCGGAGCGGGTCGCGGAGACGGGCTTCGGGCCGTACCCGCGCAGCCGCGAGGAGGTGCTGGAGCGTGACCGGCCCCCGATGCCGGCCCGCGACGGCGACCTGTGGGGTTTCTCCGACCCGGACGGCGACCTGGTCATCGCGGCCGGGTACGCGGAGGCGCAGCCGTTCCGCGACGGGCTGGCCTGGGTGCGGCGCCCCGACACCGAGCGGTGGTCGCTCATCGACCGCGCCGGCGCCGTGGTGCTCGAACCGTCGTACCCGGTGGTCCGCTCGTTCTCCGACGGGCTGGCCTGGGTGTCCGACGGCGGCGACGCCGGCTGGGTGGCGATCGACGCCACCGGCGAGGTGGTCGTGCCGCACGGCTTCGCGGACGTACGCCCGTTCCAACGCGGCGTGGCCGTGGTCCGCCGCGACGGCTGGGGTGCGGTCGACCGCAACGGCCGGATCGTGGTGCCCACCCGGCACCACGGGTTCGCCACCGTCCTGGCCGACGGCCGGTACGTCGACGGCTTCACCGAGGAGGGGCTGGCCGTGGTGGAGGTGGCCGGCCGCCGCGGCGTGGTGAACCGGGCCGGGAAGGTGCTGGTGGCGCCCAGCTATCCGGCGCTGGTCGTCCACCCGGTCGCGTTCCTGGTCGGCGACGGCACGGGCCGCTGGGGCGCGCTCGACCGCCGGGGCGAGCCGCTCATCGAGCCGGTGCACCGCGACCGCGACGAGGTCGTCGCCGAGATCGAGCGGCTGCTCGTCGACACCAGCCCCGTGCTCTGAGCGACACGGCGGCCCGCCACGAGGGGTGGGCATGATCCGAACGGGCTAGGGTCGACTCATGGAATTCCGTCACCTGGGCCGTTCCGGCCTGATGGTCAGCGAGATCTCGTACGGCAACTGGATCACCCACGGCTCGCAGGTCGAGGAGGACGCGGCGTTCGCCTGCGTCCGGGCCGCCCTGGACGCCGGCGTCACCACCTTCGACACGGCCGACGTGTACGCGGGCACCCGCGCCGAGGACGTGCTGGGCCGCGCGCTGGAGGGCGAGCGGCGCGAAGGGCTGGAGATCTTCACCAAGGTGTACTGGCCCACGGGGCCGGGCCGCAACGACCGGGGCCTGTCCCGCAAGCACATCATGGAGTCGATCAACGGCTCGCTGCGCCGGCTGCGCACCGACTACGTGGACCTCTACCAGGCCCACCGGTACGACCACAGCACGCCGCTGGAGGAGACGATGGAGGCGTTCGCCGACGTCGTGCACTCCGGCAAGGCGCTCTACATCGGCGTCTCCGAGTGGAAGGCGTCGGAGATCCGTGAGGCCCACCAGCTCGCCCGTGAGCTGCACATCCCGCTGGTCTCCAACCAGCCGCAGTACTCGATGCTCTGGCGGGTCATCGAGTCCGAGGTCGTCCCCACCAGCGAGGAGCTGGGCATCGGGCAGATCGTCTGGTCCCCGATCGCGCAGGGCGTGCTCTCGGGCAAGTACCTGCCGGGCCAGCCGCCCCCGGCCGGCTCCCGGGCCACCGACGAGAAGTCGGGCGCGGGCTTCATCTCCCGGTTCATGACCGACGAGGTCCTGACCCGGGTGCAGCGGCTCAAGCCGCTGGCCGAGCAGGCCGGGCTGAGCATGGCGCAGCTCGCCGTCGCCTGGGTGTTGCAGAACCCGAACGTCTCCTCGGCGATCGTCGGCGCCTCCCGCCCGGAGCAGGTGCACGACAACGTCAAGGCGGCCGGCGTGAAGCTCGACGCCGAACTGCTCAAGGCGATCGACGAGATCGTCGACCCGATCGTCGAGCGCGACCCGGCCCGCACGGAGTCCCCCGCCGAGCGCCCGTGACGCGTCCCGGCCCGGGCCGGCCCGCACCAGGGCCGCCCGGGCCGGACCGTGCCACCCACGGGCCACCGCACAGCGCCACGACGGGCCGCCCGGTCCGCGCCGCCAGGCCGGTCGTGCCGTCAGGCCGGGTCGTGCCGGCGGGGCGCGGGTCAGCCCTGCCAGAAGCGGATCAGGTCCAGGCCGAGGGCGTAGAGCCACGGGGGCAGGCCGAGGAAGTCGCCGACGGCGAAGACCGCGTCGAAGAACCAGCCGCCGATCCGCGGGTTCCACAGCAGCGCGAACAGCAGGATGAAGCCGAACGGGGCGAACAGGTCGTACATCCTGCGCCACTGCGGGTTCAGCCACGGCTGGATCATGTTGCCGCCGTCCAGGCCGGGCACCGGGAGCAGGTTGAGCACGCTCGCGGTGAGCTGGAGGAACGCCAGCAGCGCCACGGCCGCCCAGAACTCGACCGGCCCGCCGCCGGCCGCCCCGAGGCGTACGGCGAGCACCAGCACCAGCGTGAACAGCACGTTGGCGGCCGGGCCGGCGAGGCTGACCAGGGTGTGCCGCAGCCGCCCCGGGATGGCGTGCCGGTCCACCCAGACCGCCCCGCCGGGCAGGCCGATACCGCCGAGCAGCACGACCACCACGGGCAGCGCGATCGACAGCAGCGGGTGGCTGTACTTCAGCGGGTTGAGCGTCAGGTAGCCCCGGTGGGCGACGCTGCGGTCGCCGGCCCGGTAGGCGACGACGGCGTGGGCGTACTCGTGCAGGCAGAGCGAGACCAGCCAGCCGGACACGACGAAGAGGAACACGTCGAGCCGGACGTTGCCGAACCCGTTCCAGGTGAGCACCCCGCTGGTCACGAAGAGCGCGACCAGGGCGAGGAAGACGGGGCTGGGCCGGAACGCCGCCCGGGGCACGCCGAGCACCAACGGCTCGCCCCCCGGGCGGTCGCCGGCCATCACTCCGCCGGAGGCAGCAGGCTCATGCGGTAGTCCACCCGGTCGTCCTCCACGAGCGCGACCGAGGTGACGCCGGACGCCGCGAGCTCCCGCCAGGCCTGACCGATCCAGGACTCGGCGTCCGCCTGGCTGCTGAACGACTCCGCCGGCCCCTCGACCGACTCGCCGTTCGCGCCCTCGTACCGCCAGCTCCACGCCATGCCGCGTCTCCCCTCGCCGCTGATGTCCCGTGGGACGAACCCCCGCCAGCGTAGTCGGCCGGGCGCGGAGCGGCCCGACATCCGTACGCCGGGCAGCCGGCGCAGGGTTCCCGGGCCCCTGTCCGGGTATGGGCCTCCTGACGCGCGACGGGGCGGTCGCCGACCGCCGACGGGCCTGGAGGAGGCGACGATGGACGAACCGCTGCACGACAAGGACACCGAGGCGCTGCGGGCGATGGCGGTGCGTGGCGGCATCGTGGGAGCCGCGCACATGGAACGGGAGGACCTGCTGGACGCCCTCGTCGCCCGCCCCGGGGAGGGCGCCTGGCAGGAGGACCCGAAGCCGGCGGCGGTCAACCCCAACGACTTCCAGTACCAGACACCCCGGTAGCCCGCCGCCGCCCCGCCGGGGCGGCCAGCCCCGCTCCGCCGGGCCGGTACGGTGTCGCGGTGCTTACTCGGGGAGTGGTGCTCAGCGACCGGTACCGGCTGGACGACCGGGTGGCGATCGGCGGCATGGGCGCGGTCTGGCGGTGCACCGACCTCATGCTGGAACGTACGGTGGCGGTGAAGGCGCTGCTGCCGGCGTTGAGCGCGGATCCCGAGTTCACGGCCCGGTTCCGGGCGGAGGCGCGGATGCTGGCGGCGCTGCGCCACCCGGGCGTGGTCGCCGTGCACGACGTCGGCCGGTCCGTCCTCGACGACGCCAGCCAGGTCGACTACCTGGTGATGGAGTACGTCGACGGCCAGCCGCTGAGTTCCTGGCTGCGGCGCGCCGGGCGGCTCGACGCGGCGTCGACCATGTCGGTGGTGGCGCAGGCCGCCGAGGCGCTGCACACCGCCCACCTCGCCGGCATCGTGCACCGGGACGTCAAGCCGGGCAACCTGCTGGTGAAGGGCGACGGCCGGGTGGTGCTCGTCGACTTCGGCATCGCCCGCTCCGGCACCACGGCGGGCATCACCGCCGCCAACGTGATGCTCGGTACCGCCTCGTACATGTCGCCGGAGCAGGCCGCGAACCAGCCGGTCTCCCCGGCGACGGACGTCTACGCGCTCGGCGCGGTGGCGTACTTCTGCCTGACCGGCCAGCCGCCGTTCGACGGGGACAACCCGCTCCAGGTGGCGTTGCGGCACCTCCAGGAGGAGCCGCCGCCGCTGCCGCCCGACATCCCGGCGGCGGTGGCCACGCTGGTGCGGCGGGCGATGGCCAAGCGCCCCGGCGACCGGTTCGGCGACGCGGCGGCCATGGCCGACGCCGCGGCCGAGGCCCGCGACGCGACCCTGGCCGTGGTGCCGACGTCCGCCCGTCCGCCGTGGGCCGTCGCCGGCCCGACCTCGGCGGCCCCCGCCGCCGCGCGACCGGACCAGGGCAGTACCCCGGCCGGTGACACCGTCGCGCCGGCCCCCGCCGGGCCGGTCGCCCCGCCGGATCCGTGGGCGCCGCTGCCGCCCGTCGCCGCCCGGCATCCGGGACCGGCGACGGGAAGCGACGCCCGGGGACCGGTCCCGCCCACGCGGGAGGACCCGGTCGTGCCGCAGCCGGCACGGCGGCACCGGGCCGCGCTGCTCGGCTCGGCGGCCACCGGGCTCGTGGTGCTGGTCGGGGTGGCCGCGCTCGCCCTGGCCCCCGACGACGGCCCGGCCGGCGGAGACGTCCCGGCGGCGCTGACCGGCGAGTCCGCGGCGGCGGGTCCGTCCGGCGCGGCGGCCGACGACGGTACGGGCCGGTTGCGCGTCGAGCCGACGCCGGGTGCCACCCGCGCGACGGCGTCGTCGTCGGCGTCCCGCAGTCAGTCGGCGTCGCCGCCCGGGCGCTCCCCGGTTCCGACGGCGGGCAGCGGCGAGCCGACCGCGACCGCTCCCGGCGGACCCGGCCCCGGACCGACGACCGGCCAGCCGGCGAAGCCGAACCCGTACACGCCGGTCGAGGCGTGCGGCAGCGGGTACCGGGTGATCGACTCGGCCCCGCTGACCGTCTCGGGCAGCCGGAAGGGCAGGGTCTACCTGCTCTACCAGGCCGGCAGCGGCAACAACTGCGTGGTCACGATGAAGGAGACCGCGGTGGGCACGGCGACGGCCGCCTCGGCGTGGCTGGAGGTGCGGGGCCGGGCCCGCAGCACCGACAGCGGGTCGTTCTCGTACTACGCGGGGCCGGTGCGGGCCAGGGCCGCCGGGGTGTGCGTGAAGTGGGGCGGGTCCACCGGCGGGGCCAGCTACGGCAGCGGTTTCGAGCACTGCGACTGAGCGCGGCCCGGGGGTGCCCCTGCCCGCGGCGGTGACCGGCCGGCCGCCGCGGGGCCGGGCCGGTCGTACCCCGCACCTCCGGGGGGCCGCACCCGGGCGCTGGCTCTAAAGTACGGGCATGTCCGTTGACGGGTGGAACACGGTCCTGGTGCTTGGCGGTATCCGGTCCGGAAAGTCCGAGTTCGCCGAGTCCCTGGTCGCCGACGCGCCGACGGTCCGCTACGTGGCCACGGCCGCCGACGCGCCCGCCGACGACGCGGAGTGGGCGGCCCGGCTGGCGGCGCACCGCGAGCGCCGACCGGAGACCTGGACCACCGAGGAGACCGCGGCCGACCCGCGCCGCCTCGCGGACGTGCTCGCCTCCGCCGGGCCCAACGAGACGCTGCTCGTCGACGACCTCGGCGGCTGGGTGACCGTGCTGCTCGACCCGGCGCACCAGCCGGCGGACGACACCGCCACCATCGCCGAGCTGGCGGCGGCGGTGCGCTCCTGCGCGGCCCGGCTGGTGCTGGTCAGCCCCGAGGTCGGGCTCTCCCTGGTGCCCACCACCCCGCTCGGGCGGGCCTTCACCGACGCGCTGGGCGCGGCCAACCGGGCGGTCGCCGACGCCTGCGACGCGGTCGTCCTCGTGGTCGCCGGCCAGGCCGCCTGGCTCAAGCCGGGCGCCACGCACCCGGCCACCGTGCCCGCACAGCCCCGCCCCGCGCAGGCCGGGGCCGCGCAGGCCGGGGCCGCGCAGGCCGGCCGGGCGCAGATCGGCGCCCCGGGCGTTCCCGGCGGCGCGGGCTCCTCCGGCGGCGCGGGCGGGTCGGTGGCCGCGTCGGAGCCCTCCCCGGACGTGTCCACCCCCACGCCGCCGCCCGCCCCGGACGCGGTGCCCGGCGCCGAGCCGACCGGCACCGCCTGGGCCGCCCCGACCATGGCGCTGCCGATGGTCGCCACGGGCCTGGTCATCCAGCCCGGCATGGAACTGCCCATGCCCGACGAGTACGCCGGTCCGCAGGCGATCGAGCGGCTCGCCACCCTGGACGTGCCCGGGTCGGGGCTGGGCGTGCTGGAGCGGGCCGTCGGGTTCGCCGCCGCCACCCAGGGCACCGTCACCCCGGCCCCGTGGGGCCGGGTGCGGGTGCTGCTGCTGCACGGCGACCACCTCGGCGACGCCGCCGCCGGCACCGTGGAGGGCGAGTCGGCGCGCCGGGCCCGGCAGACCCGCGCCGGGCAGGGAGCGCTGGCCCGGCTGGCCGCCGAGAGCAGCGCCGAGCTCCAGGTGGTGGAGGTCCCGTCGTCCGCACCGATGGAGACCGAGCCCACGCTGACCGGCGAGCAGGTCGAGGTCGCCCTGCGCTACGGCTGGCGGCTCGCAGAGGAGGCCGCCGACGCGGGCGTACGACTGCTGGTGCTCGGGGCGTGCGGTGCCGGCACCGAGGCCGCCGCGGCGGCGGTGCTGGTGGCGACGGCGGGCGCCGAGGCGCCGGCGGTGCTCCGCCGGGTGGTCACCGACTCGGGCGAGATCGACGACGCGGCCTGGATGCGGCGGTGCGCGGCGGTACGGGACGCGCTGCACCGCACCCGGAACTCGCCACGCAGCGCCAAGGACGTGCTGGCCGAACTGGGCGGCGGGGACGTCGCCGTGGCCACCGGCGTGCTGCTCGGCGCCACCGCCCGCCGGCTGCCGGTCATGCTCGACGGTCCGGTCGGGGTGGCCGCCGCCATGGTCACCCGCGACCTGGCCGGGCAGGCCCGACACTGGTGCCTGCTGGCCGACCACGGCGGGCACCCCGCCGTGCAACTCGGCGCCGACGTGCTCGGCCTGACCCCCCTGCTCGACCTGCGGCTCGACCTGGGCGAGGGCGCGAACGCGCTGGCCGCGCTGCCGCTGCTGCGCTCGGTGCTGGCGCTGGCCGCAGCGCTGCCGGCCCACCCGTCGCTCGGCGGCGGCGAGGACGACGAGCCGGACACCGCGCCGGACACCGACGAGCCCGACTTCCGCGAGCCGGAGCCCGCCGGACCCGGACCGACCAGCACCGAACCCGAATTCCGCGAACCGGAGCCCGCCGGACCCGGACCGACCAGCACCGAGGCCGACCTCCGCGAGCCCGGCGGCGCCGGGCCGGACACGGAAGCGGTGGACCCGTCCGGCCGGCGTGCCGGCTGAGTCACGGCTCGCCGACGGGGCGCGGCTGGCGCTGACCACCTTCACCACCCTGCCGGTACGCGCCGGCCGCGTCGACCGGTCGGTGGCGGGCACGGCGATGGCGCTCGCCCCGGCGGTCGGCGCGCTGCTCGGCGTCGTCCTCGCCGGCGTCCTGCTGCTCCCCGGCGCGCTCGCGCCCCCGCTGGTGGCGGCGGCGGTGACCGTCGGCGCCGGGGCACTGCTCACCCGGGGGCTGCACCTGGACGGGCTGGCCGACACCGTGGACGCGCTGGGGTCGTACCGGCGCGGGGACGCCGCGCTGGAGATCATGAAGAAGCCGGACGTGGGCCCGTTCGGGGTGGTCGCGCTGGTGGTCGTACTCCTGGTGCAGGCGGCGGCCCTCGCGGAACTGGCGGGACGGTCGTGGCCGGCGGCGCTCGCGGCGGTGGTCACGGCGACCGCCGCGGGCCGGTTCGGGGTGGCGGTGGCCTGCCGGCGCGGGGTGCCGGCCGCCCGCCCGGAGGGGCTCGGCGCGCTGGTCGCGGGCACCGTCGGGCCGGTCGCCCTGGCCGCCGGGGCGGTCGCCGTCGCGCTGCCGGCGCTCGCGGCCGTGCCGGGCCGCCCGTGGCAGGGGCCGCTCGCCGTCGCCGTGTCCCTCGCCGTCGCGGTGGGGCTGCTGCGACACGTGGTACGCCGGCTCGGCGGCGTCACCGGCGACGTGCTCGGCGCGACCGTGGAGGTGGTCACCACGCTGGTCTACCTGGGAGTGGTGCTGTCCGGCTGAACAGGGCGCACCGCGCCGGGTAGCGTTCTCCCACGACAGCACCGGCGCGGCCAACCGGGGGACGACATGCTCATCACGGACGACTTCCTGCCCGTACCGGTTCCGGAGTCGCTGAGCGCGACCTACCTGGTGCCCATGACGGGGCTGCCGAAGGTGAGCGCGAAGACGGCGGTGGCGCGGCTCACCGGCCGGCTGGCGGAGCCGGTGCACGGGCTGGCGCGGCACATGCTCGACAGCCCGCTGATGAGCGTCGACACCCGGCCGATCGCCGAGTTCCCCGAGCTGCCGCCGGACCTGCTCACCGCGTTCGGCGCCACCGAGGCGCAGCTGGCCCGGCTGGCCGCCGCGAGCCACCTGGTCGTGGTGCAGGCCGAGTACCGGCCCGGCTGGCCGCCGGCCCACGAGTGGGCGGCCCGGGCGGTGGCCGCCGCCGTCGCCGAGTCCGTCGACGGCGACGTGGTGGACGTCTTCGGCCTGCAGTTCCTCGACCCGGCGACGGCGCTGCGCTCGCTCCCCGACGACCAGGGGCGGATCCGGCTGGTCGACTGGGTGCTGGTGCCCTACTCCTCCGACGCCGAGGGGCTCTGGTTCACCACGAAGGGGCTGCGCCGCTTCGGGCTGCTGGAGTTGCAGACCCAGGGCGTGCCGGACCACCTGACCCGGGCCTGGGGCGCGGTGATGACCGGGGCCGCCCGGCGGCTGCTGCGGGACTGGACCGACGGGCTCTCCGGGGAGGAGGTGCCGGCGTTCGTGCAGTTGCCGGTGCTGGCCACGGTGACCGGGCACGACATCGCGGTGGCGTACGGCAATCCGGAACAGCACGGCGCGACGGCGCCGGTGCTGCTGCGCCTGGAGCTGGACCCGGCCACCGACCCCGACGCCGACTCGTTCCTCAGCCTGCGCCCGCCCGCCGGGCACCCGGGGCCGGACGGCCGCTACTACGCCGCCGCCTGCGCCACCCTCTTCGCCGGCATCCAGCCGGACGTGCGTTACGCCCGTTCAGGCGACGCGATGAGCAGGGCGGTCGCCACCGCCCGGGCCGGGCTGGGCGACATCCGGGCCCGGTTCCTCGCCGGCCAGCTCCCGCCGGAGACGCAGCTCGTGGTCAAGTACGGCCTGCCCGGCGACGACGGCCCCGAGCTCGTCTGGGCCGGGGTGACCTCGTGGGACACCCCGGAGCGGATCGTGGCCGCCAGCGCCTGCGACGCCAACACCGACCCGAGCGTGCGCATCGGGTCCCCGGTCGTCGTGGAGGCCACCGACGTCGTCGACTGGGCCGTCCTGGACGGCACCGGCGTCATCGAGGGCGGCTGGACCCAGGCCGTCCTCGACGCCGGCGAACGCCCCCACCCCCCACTCTGACTCGGAGGCGGGGTCAGCGCACCGAGGGGGTGACGAACGGGGGGCGGGTGACGCGCATCTGGGCGCGGCGGCCGCGGATGTCGACCTCGACCAGGTCGCCGTCGGTCAGCTTCGCGGCGGTGTCGAGGAGGGCGAGGGCGACGCCCTGCTTCTTCGTGGGCGAGAACGTGCCGCTGGTGATCGTGCCGACCTCAGCGTCGCCGACGTGCACCGTCATGCCAGGGCGCGGGATCGCGCGGTCGACCGCCTCCAGGCCGCGTAGCGTACGCCTCGGGCCGGCGGCCTTCTCCGCGAGCAGCGCGTCGCGGCCCCAGAAGACCGGCTTGTCCCAGCCGACCGCCCAGCCGGAGCGGCCCTGCACCGGGGTGATCTCCAGCGACAGGTCCTGACCGTGCAGCGGGTAGCCCATCTCGGTGCGCAGGGTGTCCCGGGCGGCCAGCCCGCAGGCGCGCAGGTCGGCGTCCGCCGCGAAGAGCGCGTCCCAGACCGCGACCGCGTCGGTCGCCGGCACCACCAGCTCGTAGCCCAGCTCCCCGGTGTAGCCGGTGCGGCACACCGTCAGCTCCACCCCGTCGAGCGTCGCGGTGGAGAAGCTCATGTAGTCGTGCCCGGTCGGCAGGCCCAGCGCGTCGAGCAACTCGGCCGAGCGCGGGCCCTGCACGGCGAGAACGGCGTACGCCTCGTGCTCGTCGGTGACCGTGACCGACGCCGGGGCGGCGGCGCGCAGCCGGCGCACCACCTCGGCGGTGTTCGCGGCGTTCGGGATGAGGAAGACGTGGTCGTCGGCGTGCAGGTAGGCGATGATGTCGTCCACCACGCCGCCGGTGGCGTCGTCGCAGCAGAGGGTGTACTGCGCCCGGCCCGGCCCGATCCGGCCCAGGTCGTTGCTGAGGCAGGCGTTGACGAACTCCGCCGCGCCCGGCCCGGTGACCCGCGCCTTGCCCAGGTGGGAGACGTCGAACACGCCCACCCCGGTGCGCACCGAGGTGTGTTCCTTCAGCACCCCGCCCCCGGCGTACTCCAGCGGCATCTCCCAGCCACCGAACGGGGCGAACTTGGCGCCGCGAGCGGTGTGCCGCTCGTGCAGCGGAGAACGGCGCAGCCGGGTCTCGGCGGCGTCGGAGGTCACGTCGGTCATGGGTGGGAACTTACCGGGAGCTGGGCGGCTGGTTAGCATCGGCGGGACCCGTCGGAGCCGTCGACGGGACAGCCCCGACCTCCGACGGGTACGTTCCGCCGGAGACCTCCATCGCCGGTACGCGACGACGCGACCGGCCCGGCCCGCCCGGAGTAGCTTCAGTGACATCGCCCAGCACCACCCTGAGCCTGGTCGACACCGACCCCGCCGAGCTCGCCGTCGACGCGATCGTGATCGGCCTGCACAGCCAGACCGGCGAGCAGGACGCCACCACCGGCCTGGCCGGAACCCTGCTGCTGGCCAGCGGCGCGGAGAGCATCGCCGCCGCCTTCGACGGCAAGCTGACCGAGACGCTGGCCCTGCTCGGCGCGACCGGCGCCCCCGGCGAGGTGATCAAGCTGGCCACGCTGGGCACCGTGACCGCCCCGGTGGTCGCCGCCGTCGGGCTCGGCCCGGAGCCGACCGGCGCCGCCCCGGCCCCGGAGACCCTGCGCCGGGCCGCCGGCGGGGCCGTACGGGCGCTCGCGGGCGCGCCGCGGGTGGCGCTCGCGCTGCCGCTGCCGGACGACGCCGACGCGCCCGCGGCGCTGCGCGCGGTGGCGGAGGGGGCGCTGCTCGGCGGCTACCGCTTCGCCGGCTACAAGACCCGGCCGCAGCCGTCCCGTCGGGAGCCGGTGGCCGAGGTGCTGGTCGCCGTGCCGGACGCCGGTGACGCCGGCGCCCAGGCCGAGATCGCCCGCGCCCAGGTGGTGTGCGGCGCGGTCCGGCGCAGCCGGGACTGGGTCAACACCGCCCCGAACGAGCTGCGCCCGCCGTCCTTCGCCGACTCGGTGGCGGACTCCGCCCGGGAGGCCGGCTTGACGGTCGAGGTGCTCGACGAGGCGGCCCTGGCCGCCGGCGGGTACGGCGGCATCATCGCCGTCGGGCAGGGCTCGGAGGCCCCGCCGCGGCTGGTGAAGCTGACCTACACCCCGACCGGCGGTGGCAACGGCAAGCGGGTGGCGCTCGTCGGCAAGGGCATCACCTTCGACACCGGCGGTATCTCGATCAAGCCGGCGCAGGGCATGTGGGAGATGAAGTCCGACATGGGAGGCGCCGCCGCGGTGGCCGCCACCATGCTGGCGGTCGCCGCGCTCAAGCCGTCGGTGGCCGTGACGGCGTACCTGCCGATGGCGGAGAACATGCCGTCCGGGCGGTCGTACCGGCCGGGTGACGTGATCAGCATGTACAACGGCAAGAAGGTGGAGGTGCTCAACACCGACGCCGAGGGCCGGATGATCCTGGGCGACGCGATGGCGCGGGCCTGCGAGGACGGCTGCGACTACCTCTTCGAGACCTCCACCCTCACGGGCGGGCAGGTCGTGGCGCTGGGCAAGCGGATCGCCGGCGTGATGGGCAGCCCCGAGCTGTGCGAGCGGGTCCGCACCGCCGGCGACGCGGTCGGCGAGCCGGCCTGGCCGATGCCGCTGCCGGACGACGTGCGCAAGGGCATGGACTCCGACGTCGCCGACATCTCCCAGGTCAACGCCGGCATGGACCGGGCGGGGCACATGCTCCAGGGCGGGGTGTTCCTGCGGGAGTTCGTCAGCGCCGACGTCGACTGGGCGCACATCGACATCGCGGGCCCGAGCTACCACTCGGGCGAGGCGACCGGCTACTGGACCAAGGGCGGCACGGGCGTACCGGTCCGCACGCTCGTCCAGCTGGTGGAGGACGTCGCCGCCAACGGCTGACGTACGCGAAGGAGGGCCCCTCGCTCGGCGGGGGGCCCTCCTTGCGTTCTCACCCGGCCGGGCGCCGGCTCAATACAGCTCGGGGCGGCGCTTGCGGCGCTCGTTGTAGTCGCGCATCCGCTGCGGGTAGCCCATCAGCCGCACGTCGTAGACCGGGATGCCCATCCGGTACGCGAAGCGGCGGGCGCCGTCGGGGCCGTCGATGCGACGGCGGGTCCACTCCCCGTCGTCGGCGATCAGCATGACCGTGGTCTCGGTGACGGTGGTCCGCGGCTCGATGTAGGCCTCGACCCCGCGCCGGCTGCGCACGAAGCCCTCGAGGTGCTCCAGATCGGCGCGGTCGGCGGCCCGGTCGAGGCTGACCGCCCGCGTCTTCTTGCGTCGCCGGAACAGTCCCACCGGGCGTCTCCCCCTCAGTCCGTCATCGAAGCCAGTGCCAAGCGTACGTGTCACGGACGTGTCGTTGGGCACCTCACTACGCGGGCGGCGGGCGGTGGTGACAAGATGACCGAGGTGGGGTGTGCCCGTGTTGCCCCGCCGTGACCCCCGAAGCAGTGACGCGACCTGGGAGTTGGACGTGAGCGAGCCGAACGACGCAACCTTCGACATCGTCATCCTCGGAGGTGGCAGCGGCGGCTACGCGACCGCCCTGCGCGCCGTCCAGCTGGGCCTGAAGGTCGCGCTGGTCGAGAAGGGCAAGCTCGGCGGCACCTGCCTGCACAACGGTTGCATTCCGACCAAGGCGCTGCTGCACGCGGCCGAGATCGCCGACCAGACCCGCGAGTCGGAGCAGTTCGGCGTGAAGGCCGAGCTGGTCGGCATCGACATGGCGGGGGTCAACGCCTACAAGGACGGCGTGATCTCCCGGCTCTACAAGGGCCTGCAGGGCATGCTCAAGGGCAACAAGTCGATCACCATCGTCGAGGGCCACGGCAAGCTGGTCGGCAAGAACGTCGTCGAGGTCGACGGCAAGCGCTACACCGGCCGCAACATCGTGCTGGCCTCCGGTTCGTACGCGAAGAGCCTGCCCGGCCTGGAGGTCGACGGCGAGCGGGTCATCACCAGCGACCACGCGCTCACCCTCGACCGGGTCCCGGCCTCGGCGATCGTGCTCGGCGGTGGCGTGATCGGCGTCGAGTTCGCCAGCGTGTGGAAGTCCTTCGGCGTCGACGTCACGATCGTCGAGGCGCTCCCCCGGCTGGTCGCGGCCGAGGACGAGGAGTCCTCGAAGGCGCTGGAGCGGGCGTTCCGCAAGCGGAAGATCAACTTCAAGGTCGGCAAGCCGTTCGAGAAGGTCGAGAAGACCGACAAGGGCGTCAAGGTCACCATCGCCGGCGGTGACACCGTCGAGGCAGAGCTGCTGCTGGTCGCCGTCGGCCGCGGCCCGAACACCGCCGACCTCGGCTACGAGGAGCAGGGCGTCAAGATGGACCGCGGCTACGTGCTGACCGACGAGCGGCTGCGCACCAGCGTGCCGAACGTCTACGCCGTCGGCGACATCGTGCCCGGCCTCCAGCTCGCCCACCGGGGCTTCCAGCAGGGCATCTTCGTCGCCGAGGAGATCGCCGGGCAGAACCCGGCCGTCATCGACGAGGTCGGCATCCCCCGCGTCACCTACTCCGACCCGGAGCTGGCGTCGGTCGGCCTGACCGAGGCGAAGGCCAAGGAGCAGTACGGCGCCGACAAGGTCAAGACCTACAACTACAACCTGGGCGGCAACGGCAAGAGCCAGATCCTCAAGACGGCCGGCTTCGTCAAGCTCGTCCGGGTGGAGGACGGCCCCGTCGTCGGCGTGCACATGGTCGGCGCCCGGGTCGGTGAGATGGTCGGCGAGGCGCAGCTCATCTACAACTGGGAGGCGTACCCGGCCGAGGTGGCGCAGCTCGTGCACGCCCACCCGACGCAGAACGAGGCCCTGGGCGAGGCGCACCTGGCGCTCGCCGGCAAGCCGCTGCACGCACACGCCTGATCACGACAACCGCGGCGTCCGGCGACGGGCGATGATCCCACCAGGGGAATGAAGGAGTCTTTGAAGATGCCGGTATCGGTCACCATGCCCCGGCTCGGTGAGAGCGTCACCGAGGGCACCGTCACGCGCTGGCTCAAGCAGGAGGGCGACACCGTCGAGGTCGACGAGCCCCTGCTCGAGGTGTCGACCGACAAGGTCGACACCGAGATCCCGTCCCCGGCGGCGGGCGTGCTGAGCCGGATCGTGGTCGGCGAGGACGAGACCGCCGAGGTCGGCAGCGAGCTGGCCGTGATCGCGGGCGAGGGCGAGTCCACCGGCGGCGGCGAGACCGCCCCGCAGCAGGAGGAGCCGGCCGAGGAGGCCGCCGAGGCCGCCGAGGAGCCGCAGGCCGAGGCGGAGCAGCCGGCCGTCGAGGAGCCGGAGCCCCAGGCGCAGGCCGCGCCGGCGCCGTCGGGCGAGGGCACCCCGGTCAAGATGCCGGCGCTGGGCGAGAGCGTCACCGAGGGCACCGTCACCCGCTGGCTCAAGCAGGTCGGCGACACCGTCGAGGTGGACGAGCCCCTGCTGGAGGTCTCCACCGACAAGGTCGACACCGAGATCCCGTCGCCGGTGGCCGGCACGGTCCTGGAGATCAAGGTTGCCGAGGACGAGACCGCCGCGGTCGGCGCCGACCTGGCCGTGATCGGCGCCGCCGGCGCCGCCCCGGCCGAGGCGAAGCCGGAGCCGAAGCCCGAGCCCAAGGCGGAGGCCAAGCCCGAGCCGAAGCCGGAGCCGAAGGCCGAGGCCAAGCCGGAGCCCAAGGTCGAGGAGCCGACCCCGGGCATGTCGTACAACGAGCCGTCGGCGGAGGCCGAGACCTCGGCGCAGCCCGCGCAGGCCGAGCAGAAGGCCGTGCCGTCGGCCCCGGCCCCGCAGCGCCCGTCGGCGCCCGCCCAGGGCGGCGGCGAGGAGGCCGCCGGCTACGTGACCCCGCTGGTGCGCAAGCTGGCCAGCGAGCACGGCGTCGACCTCTCCTCGGTCAACGGCACCGGCGTCGGCGGCCGGATCCGCAAGCAGGACGTGCTGGAGGCGGCGGAGAAGGCGAAGGCCGCCAAGGCTGCGCCGGCCCCGGCGCAGCAGCCCGCCGCGGCGGCCCCGGCCAAGCCGGCCGCCAAGCCGCAGCCGAGCGCCAAGCGTGGCAGCACCGAGAAGCTCCCCCGGATCCGCGCGACGATCGCCAAGCGGATGCAGCAGTCGCTGCACGAGATGGCGCAGCTGACCACCGTGGTCGAGGTGGACGTCACCAAGGTCGCCAAGCTGCGGGCGCAGGCCAAGGAGTCGTTCCAGCAGCGGCACGGCGTCAAGCTGTCGTTCCTGCCGTTCTTCGCCCTCGCGGCGGTCGAGGCGCTGCAGGCGTACCCGATCGTGAACGCCAGCATGGACCTCGACGCCGGCACGATCACCTACCCGGACTCGGAGAACCTCGGCATCGCCGTGGACACCGAGCGGGGCCTGATGGTGCCGGTGATCCACGGCGCGGGCGACCTGAACCTGGGTGGCATCGCCAAGCGGATCGCCGACCTGGCCGAGCGCACCCGGACCAACAAGATCAGCCCGGACGAGATCGCCGGGGCGACCTTCACGCTGACCAACACCGGCAGCCGGGGCGCCCTCTTCGACACCCCGATCGTGCCGTCGCCGCAGTCGGCGATGCTCGGCACGGGTGCCGTGGTCAAGCGTCCGGTCGTCGTCAACGACCCGGAGCTGGGCGAGGTCATCGCCGTCCGGTCGATGGTCTACCTGGCCCTGTCGTACGACCACCGGCTGATCGACGGCGCGGACGCCGCCCGCTTCCTGGTCGCGGTCAAGGAGCGGCTGGAGTCGGGCAACTTCGAGGCCGAGCTCGGCCTGTAGTTCCCGCCTGGACCACCCGACGGGCGCCCCAGTCACCGACCGGGGCGCCCGTCGCCGTTCCGGCGGCCCGCCAGACCGCCGCCGACCGGTCCCTTCGCCCGTCCGGCCCCCGTCCACCGTCACCCCCGGGGCCCTCGGCAGGCTCACGCGATTCCGGCCCGGCGGCGACAGGGCGCTGCCAGAGTGGATGAGGTGGGCGGCATCCGGTGGCGCGAGCGGCTGGGACCGGCCGTCTCGATCGCCCCCGGCGCCCGGGTCGACCGGTTCGAGGTCTTCTTCGACCTGGTCTTCGTCTTCTCGTTCTTCATCATCACCCGCGCCACCGCCGCCAACATCTCCGGCTGGCAGCTCGCCCACGCCATGCTCGTGCTCGCCGTGCTCTGGTGGTGCTGGGTCGTCCACTGCGTGGTCGCCACCCGGGTCCGGCTCGGCGAGGGCTTCGTACCGGTGCTGATGGTCATCGGCATGGCCGCGCTCTTCTGCTTCGCGCTGTCGCTCCCCCAGGCCTTCAGCGACGCGACCGACGTGGCCGCCGGACCGATGGTGGTCGCGCTGAGCTACGTGGTGATCCGGGGCGTACACCTGGCGCTGTACTGGCACGTCGCGCAGGAGAGACCCGGCGAGCGCCGGCTGCTGCTGAAGTACTCCCCGGAGATGGCGGTCAGCACCCTGCTGCTCATCTCCGCCGCGCTGATCCCGCCGCAGATCGACGACCCGGGCCGGGCGGCGATGCTGCGCGACGGCCTCTGGGTCAGCGTCGTCCTGCTCCAGTACGGCATGGGCCTGGTCGCCGGCGCCTGGGGCTGGACGGTGACCTCCGCCGAGCACTGGACCGAGCGGTACGACCTCATCCTGATCATCGCCCTGGGCGAGTCCGTCATCTCCGTCGGCGTCGGCAGCAACCTGCTCGGCCAGCCCCCGACCTGGCCGGCGGTCGCCGCGGCGGTGCTCGGCATCTTCTTCACGGCCGCGCTGTGGTGGGCGCACTACGACGTGATCGCACCGGCCGCCCGGATAGCCCTGCACGCGGCGGAGGGCCGGCCCCGGGTCTCGATGGCCCGCGACGCGTACGCCTACATGTACCTGCCGATGATCGCCGGGATCATCCTGTTCGCCCTCGGCGCCGAGGAGATCGTGCACCAGGTCGCCGATCCGGGCACGCCCGTCGGGGACCCCACGCACGGTCCCGGCGTCCTGCTGCTGTTCGGCGGGGTCGCCTGCTACCTGTGCGCGAACATGCTGTTCCAGTGGCGCACCCTGCGCACCGTCTCGTGGACCAGGGTCGGCGCCGTGCTGCTGTTGGCCGCCACCCTTCCCGTCGGCCAACGGCTGCCGGCGCTGGCCGCCCTCACCATGCTCACCGCGATCTGCGTCGGGCTGGTGGCCGTCGAGGCGGTGGTCATGGCGGACTCCCGGCGCGCCCTGCGCGAGATGGTCTTCGAGGAGAAGAGCACCCACGAGGCGCACGAGGCCGCCTGGCGCGCCCGCTGGCGCGAGCCCACCCCGGACGAGCCGTCGACCTGACAGCTGGCACCGGAGCACCCCGCTCTCCCGCCGGGCCGTAGCACTCCGTAGCACCCTGACTAGGATCGCGTCGTGGCAGAGCACGCTCACCGGGAGATCACGCAGCGGGAACTGCGCAACGACGTGTTCGAGCCGCTGCCCTTCGACGCCGAGGCAGCGCGGGCCTTCGGCCTGGTCACCAGTGCGGTCCTGGCCACGGGGCGCACCACCCGGCGCCGGCTGGCGGACCTGATGATCGCCTCCATCGCGTACGCGAACGGGCTGTCGCTCCACGCCACCAACCCGGCCGACTTCGTCGGGCTGGAGGAGCTGGTCTCCGTCCGGCCGGTCCGTCGGCCCTGAGGGCAGCACCGGAGGCCTCCTCGGGGTGCCCCTCCCGCCGCCCGCGGGACGGGTAGGTCTGCCGGTAGCAGAATCGGCTCCGCCGGGCTTGGTTGGTCGGGCCGTGCCCGGCAGGGTGGGCCCATGGCGACCTTCACCCTCCAGGCGACCCCGTCCGACGGCCCGAGCTGGCTGGAGCTGGCCCGGCGCACCGAGGCGGCCGGCTTCGACGCCCTTTCCACCGCCGACCATCCCGGCGCGGCGGCGTCGCCCTTCGTCGCCCTGGCCGCCGCCGCGGCGGTCACCGAGCGGATCGGCCTGGGCTCGTACGTCTCCAATGCCGGCGTCCGCGAGCCGATGCTGCTCGCCTCGGACGTGGCCTCCCTCGACCTGCTCTCCGGCGGGCGGGCCCGGTTCGGCCTCGGCGCCGGCCACACCCCGGCCGAGTGGCGCGCCGTCGGCCGGGAGCGCCCCGACGTCGCCGGGCGGGTGCGCCGCTGCCTGGCCGTGGCCGACGCCGTCCGGGCCCTGCTCGACGGCGAGGAGGTCACCGTCGACTCCCCCGACCTGGTGCTGCGGGGCGCCCGGCTGGAGAAGCCGCGCCCGGTGCAGCGGCGGATCCCGTTCACCCTCGGCACGGCGAACTCCGCGATGCTGCGCTGGGCCGGCGCGCACGCCGACGTGGTCGGGCTGTCCGGGCTCGGCCGCACCCTGCCCGACGGCTACGCGCACACGGTGCGCTGGCGCGAGGCCGACATCGAGCAGCAGCTCGCCTGCGTGGCGGCCGGCGCGGCCGGGCGGGCCGAGCCGCCGGTGCTGGAGGCGCTCGTGCAGCACGTGGCCGTCACCGACGACGCCGGGGCCGCCGCCGCACCCACGGCGGCCGACGTCGGGCTGAGCGTGCCCGAGCTGCTCGCGACGCCGTTCGTGCTCATCGGCACCGAGGACGAGATCGTCGCGGCGGTCGCCGCACACCGGCGCCGCTGGGGCGTCACCCGCTTCGTCGTACGCGAGGACGCACTCGATCCGCTCACGCCGGTGCTGGCCCGTCTCGCCGCCTGAGCGACGCATCGACGGCGATCGGGGCGGGGACGCTTCCGGTCATCGAAACTTTCTGACATCATCCGGCAGATAGATCGAAGGTTATGACCGTGGAGGTTCGGATGCGTACCCGCCTGACGAGTTCCCTCAGCGCCGCCCTGCTGGCGACCGCCGCGTTCCTGGTGCCGGCGTCACCCGCCGCCGCCGCGCCGTCGTTCCGCACGCCGTTCCCGTGCGACCAGACGTGGTCCGGCCAGACCCGCACCACCCACAGCCCGCAGTACGCGATCGACTTCAACCGGACCAACGACCACGGCGATCCGGTCAAGGCCAGCGCCCCGGGCACGGTGGACGTCGTCGCCAACCTCGGCGACACCAGCTACGGCCGGTACGTGCGGATCAACCACGGCAACGGGTACACCACCTACTACGCCCACCTCAGCGGCTTCAACGTCTCGGTCGGCCAGTCCGTCGGCTACAACACCACCATCGGCTACGTGGGCAACAGCGGCGGCTCCTCCGGCTCCCACCTGCACTACGAGCAGCGCCTGAACGGCAGCGACATCAAGGTGCGCTTCAGCGGCAACCTGGCGCTCTACTTCGGGACGCAGAACTACACGCGTACCGCCGGCTGCTGATCCGGCGCGACGCCGCCGGCCGGTCGGCGGCGTCGCGCCCGGTGCGGTGCGTGCCCGCCACAGCGCATCCGATCCGCCGTCCGTACCCGAAGATGGGAGCATGCGGATCCTCATGGCCGGCGCGTCCGGCTTCCTCGGCACCCGGCTGGTCGACCGGCTCACGGCGGACGGCCACCAGGTCACCCGGCTGGTCCGCCGGCCGCCGCGCACCGCCGACGAGCGGCAGTGGAACCCGTCCGCCGCGCAGCTCGACCCGGCGGTGGTGGCGGAGGCGGACGCGGTCGTCAACCTGGCCGGCGCGGGCGTGGGCGACAAGCGGTGGAACGACGAGTACCGGCAGCTGATCCGGTCCAGTCGGGTCGACACCACCACCACGCTGGCGATCACCATCGCCGGCCTGCCCGCGGCCGACCGGCCGAGGACACTGCTGAACTCGTCGGCGGTCGGCTGGTACGGCAACACCGGCGACCGGGCGGTCGAGGAGGACGCCCCGGCGGGCGAGGGCTTCCTGGCCGACGTCTGCCGGGTCTGGGAGGCCGCGACCCGGCCGGCCGAGGACGCGGGCGTACGCGTCGTGCGGCTGCGCATCGGCCTGCCGCTGCACCGCGACGGCGGGCTGCTCAAGCCGCAGCTGCTGCCGTTCCGGCTGGGCATCGCCGGGCGGCTCGGTAGCGGCCGGCAGTGGCTGCCGTGGATCTCCATGGCGGACTGGCTGGACGCCGCGCGGTTCGTGCTGGACCGCGACGACCTGGTGGGACCGGTCAACCTGGTCGGGCCGGCCCCGGTGACCAACGCCGAGTTCACCCGGGAGCTGGCCCGGCAGCTGCACCGGCCGGCGATCGTCCCGATCCCGGCGCTGGCGTTGAAGGTGGTGCTGGGCGGCTTCGCGCACGAGGCGCTGACCAGCACCCGCGTCCTCCCGGGCGTGCTCGCCGGTGCCGGCTTCACCTACCGCCACCCCACCCTGGCCGCCGCCCTGCACGCGGCCCTCACCGCCCCCTGAGCCGGTCGACCACGAGGTTGTCGTCACGCCGCGCGGGGCGGGGTGACGACAACCTCGTGACCGACGCGCCGGAGCGGGATCAGCAGCCGATCACCCAGTGGTTGGGGCCGGTCTGCTTGAGGGTGCTGGTGTAGAAGGTGTTGTAGAGGCCCATCCGCTGGTTCGAGCCGTTGGCGTAGGCGTAGCCGCCGGACTGGTAGGCGCGGCCGGCGGTGACGTGCGCGTAGTTGCTGGCCGTGACGCAGGTCGGCGCCGTGGTCGGGCTGGCGGTCGGGGAGGCCGTGGGGCTCGCGGTCGGGGACGCGGTGGGGCTCGCCGTCGGCGTCGGGGTGGGGTTCGTCCCGCCGTTCAGGCCGAAGAAGACCGCGTCGTGGTACGCCGAGCAGATGGTGTCCAGCAGGTACGCGGCGGCGGTGCCGCACTGCTCGGCACCCGGGCCCGGGTCGACCGGGGTGCCGTGCCCCATGCCGGAGACCCGGTAGACGCGGACGTCGTTGTTGCCGTACACCTCCAGGCTGGTGTTGGCGGGCAGCGACGCGGTGCTGGTGGGGGTCTGCGAGACGCCCCGGACGTTGGTCCACTGGTCGCGCAGCTCGGTGGCGTTGGCCGGTACGACGGTGGAGTCCGACGTGCCGTGCCAGATGGCGACCCGGGGGCGCGGGCCGGTGTGCCCGGGGTACGCGGCCCGGACCGCGTTGCCCCACTCCTGCGGGGTCTTGTTCACCCCGCTGTACTGGCAGGTGCTGGTGGAGGCGGGCGGCGAGCAGCGGTACGGCAGGCCGGCGACGACCGAGCCGGCGGCGAACACGTCCGGGTAGGTGGCCAGCATGACCGCGCTCATCCCCCCGCCGGCGGAGAGGCCGCTGACGAACACCCGGCGGGCGTCGGTGCCGTAGTTGTTCCTCGCGTGGTCGACCATCTGCCTGATCGACAGGGCCTCGCCGGAGCCTCGGGTGATGTCCTGCTCGGTGAACCAGTTGAAGCAGCTCAGCGGCTGGTTGGCGCTGGACTGCTGCGGCACGATCAGGGTGAACTTCCACTGGTCGGCGAACTTCTGCCAGCCGGAGTTGGCGAAGTAGCCGGCCGCGTTCTGGGTGCAGCCGTGCAGCAGCACGACGGCCGGGGCACCCGCCGGCAGGTTGTCCGGCCGGTACGCGTACATGGCGAGGTTGCCGGGGTTGGAGCCGAAGTTGGTGACCTGGGTGAGGGTGGCGGCCTGGGCGGGGGCGGCGACGGTCGCCACCGCGGCGGCGGCGAGGACCATCCCGGCGACCGCGCCGGTCAGCCGGGAGAGCAGGGACGGGGAGCGGCGCACGGGGCCTCCTGGGGACGGGGTGTGAACTGGGTCACCCGCGAATTGCCGCGACGTTACGTCGATGCGTCGATGATGTGACATGGGGCACGGTCACACATTCCGCGCCCGGAGGATGTGCGTCCTGACCGGCGTGCCCCGGTGCGGTTGGTAACGTCCGCTGCGTGCCGACCTCCCCGTCCCTGGCGCCTTCGCCGGCCTCGCCGCCCCGCGTCGTCCGCCACCGGCGGGCCGACCTGATCGTGGCGCTGGTCGCGCTGGCGCTCGCCGTCTGGGTGACCAGCGGGCTGTGGCAGGGCCCGAACAGCCGCGCCATCACGGTCAACTCCAGCGACCAGGCGCTCTTCGAATGGCTGCTGGCCTTCGGCGGCCACGCGGTGACCCACGGCGACAACCCGCTCTTCACCTACCTGATCAACGTCCCCGACGGGGTGAACCTCGCGGTCAACACCTCGATCACCGTGTACGCGGTGGTCTTCGCGCCGCTGACGTACCTGATCGGGCCGCCTGCCACGTTCCTGGTGATCCTCACCCTCAACCTGGCCGCCACCGCGCTCGCCTGGTACTGGCTGCTCTCCCGGCACCTGGTCCGCAGCCCGCTCGCCGCCGCCGTCGGCGGGCTGTTCATCGGCTTCTCCCCCGGCATGGTCTCGCACGCCAACGCCCACCTGAACTGGACGGCGGGCTGGCTGGTGCCGCTGCTGATCTGGCGGACCTTCGCGCTGCGCCGCTCCCGGCACCCGCTGCGCGACGGCGCGATCCTCGGCCTGCTCGTCGCCGTCGCCTTCTCCATCGCCGCCGAGGGGCTCTTCTTCACGGCGCTGGCGCTCGGCGTCTTCGTCGCCGTCTGGGCGCTGCACCCGGCCCGTCGCGCCGAGGCCCGCGCGGCGCTGCCGACCTTCCTGCGCGGCCTCGGCGTGACCGCCGTCGTCGCGGGCGTGCTGCTGGCGTACCCGCTGTGGCTGCACTTCGCCGGCCCGCAGCGCTTCCACGGCACCGGCTTCGACGCGGTCATCCACTCCGAGGACGTGGTCGCCTACGGGGCGTACCCGCGCCGGTCGCTCGCCGGGGAGGTGGGGCTGGGTACCCGGCTGGCGCCGAACCCGACCGAGGAGAACTCCTTCTTCGGCATCGGGCTGCTGCTGCTCACCGTCGCCTGCTTCGTGGCGCTGTGGCGCCGGGCCGACGCGGCCCGCCGGGCGACGCTCTGGGCGCTGGGCGTCACCGCCGTCGTCTTCACCGTGCTCTCCTTCGGCCCCGAGGCCAAGATCGACGGCCGTCGTACGGACCTGCCGATGCCGTTCGACCTGCTCGGGCACCTGCCGGTGGTGAACGCCGCCCTGCCCGCCCGGCTGGCGCTGGTCGTGGCGCCGGTGATCGGGGTGCTGCTCGCGTACGCCGTCGACCAGCTCCGCGCCGATCCGCCCCGGCGCCGCCGGACGCGGCTGGCCTGGTGGGCGGGGTTCGCGCTGGCGCTGCTGCCGCTCGTGCCGACGCCGCTGCTGACCATCGAACGCGAGCCGATCCCGCGCTTCATCACCGCCGGGACGTGGCGGGAGTACGTCTCCCCCGGCGGGGTGCTGACCCCGGTCCCGCTGGCCCTCGACGTCTACCCCGACGGCCAGCGCTGGCAGGCGTACGCGCTGGCGCACCGGCAGGGCGAGTTCGCCATCCCCTCCGGCTTCTTCCTCGGCCCCGGCGGCCCGGACGGCCGGGGCCGGATCGGCCCGCCGCCGCGCCCGTTCGGCGCGCTGATGGACCAGGCCGGCCGGACCGGGCTGGTGCCGATCATCACGGAGGGCAGCGTCGAGGAGGTCCGCGCCGACCTGCGGCACTGGCGGATCGAGACGATCGTGCTGCCCGACGAGGTGCACGGGGCGAAGTGGCCGGTCGACGAGGAGGCCATCCGGCGTACGGTGACGTCGCTGCTCGGGCCGCCCGAGCGGGTCGACGACGTGTGGCTGTGGCGGGTCCCGCAGGGCTGAGCCGTCGCCCCGGCCGACCGCGGCGGCCGGCCCCGCCGCCGGGTCCCGCCGTGAGCCGCGTCACCGATGGTGACCGGCCGGTACGGGTCTAGGCTTGGCGGCGTGACCACGACGACCTCCGGCCTCACGGCCGTCCGCGCCGGTGTCCTCGACTACCAGGCCGCCTGGGACGAGCAGCGCCGGCTGCACGAGTCGGTGGTGGCCGGCGAGCGCGGCGACACCGTGCTGCTGCTGGAGCACCCGAGCGTCTACACCGCCGGCAAGCGCACGGAGCCGTGGGACCGCCCCATGGACGGCACCCCGGTCGTCGACGTGGACCGGGGTGGCAAGATCACCTGGCACGGCCCGGGGCAGCTGGTCGGCTACCCCATCGTGCGGTTGCCCGACCCGGTCGACGTGGTCGCCTACGTCCGCCGCACCGAGCAGCTGCTGATCGACGTCTGCGCCGAGTTCGGGCTGACCGCCGGCCGGGTCGAGGGGCGCAGCGGGGTCTGGGTGCCCGAGGACGACCGGGGCCCGGCGCGCAAGGTGGCGGCCATCGGCATCCGGGTCGCCCGCGGGGTGACCCTGCACGGCTTCTCCATCAACTGCGACTGCGACCTGGGCCACTTCGACCGGATCGTGCCCTGCGGCATCCGCGACGCCGGGGTCACCTCGCTCACCGCCGAGCTGGGCCGCCCGGTGTCCGTGGCCGACGTGCTGCCGGTCGTGGAGCGCCACCTGCCCACCCTCGTCACAGCCTGACCGGTGCGGATCGACCTGGTCACGATCGTCGTGGCCGAGTACGACCCGGCCACCCCACCCCCGGCCCCCACCCACCCCCACGCCTGCGCCGTCGATCATGAGGTTGGCGGCGAAGTCGATCTCCTTCAGTGCCGCCAACCTCATGATCGCCAAATGGGGGTTGGGGGGTGGGGAGTTAGGGGGTTAGGCGGTGGAGGTCGCGGGGGAAGGCGGTGACCTCCCGGACGTTTGTCGCGCCCGTCAGGCGGGCCACGAAGCGTTCCAGGCCGATGGCGAAGCCGCCGTGCGGGGGCATCCCGTGCCGGAACGCGTCGACGTAGCCGGCGTACGGCTCGACCGGCTCGCCCCGGGCGGCGAGCGCCGCCAGGTAGTCGGCGTGCCGGTGCAGCCGCTGCCCGCCCGTCACCAGCTCCAAGCCCCGGAAGAGCAGGTCGAACCCGTTGGAGTACGCGGGCCGCGCCGGGTCCGGGTGGGTGTAGAAGGGCCGCTTCGCCATCGGGTACCCGGTGACGAAGAGGAACTCCGAGCCGTGCTCCCGCCGCGCCCACTCGCCCAGTGCCCGCTCGTGCGCCGGGGCGAGGTCCGGCTCGTCGGCCGGCGCACCGGCGATCTCCAACGCCTCGGTGAAGTGCACGGCGGGGATCTCGGCCGGCACGTCCGGGGCCGACACCCCGAGAGTGTCCAGCGCGGTTCCGGCCCGCTCGCGTACCGCGTCGAGCATGCCGGCCACGGTGTGCCGCAGCACGGCCATGACGTCCCGGTGGTCGGCGACGAAGCCCAGCTCGGCGTCCAGCGAGGTGTACTGCGCCAGGTGCCGGACGGTGTCGTGCGGCTCGGCCCGGAACACCGGCCCCACCTCGTAGACGCGCTCGAAGACGCCGACCATGAGCTGCTTGTAGAACTGCGGCGACTGCGCCAGGTACGCGGGCCGGCCGAACCAGTCCAGCGCGAAGACGTTCGCCCCGCTCTCGGTGGACGAGCCGACCACCTTCGGCGTGTGGATCTCCACGAAGTCGCGGGCGTCGAGCGTGGCCCGGAACCCGGCCACCGCCGCCGCCGAGACGCGCAGCGCCGCCGAGCGGGTCGGGTGGCGCAGCGCGACGGGCGCGTGGTCGAGCTGGGTGGGCAGGCTCGCGGTGAGCGCCGGCCGGTACAGGTCGAACGGCGGCGGTACGGCGGGCGGGCCGAGTGGACGTACCGTCGGCGCGGTCAGCTCGACCCCGGCGGGCGCGGTCGGGTTCGCGACCACCGTGCCGGTGACCTCGACGACCGTCTCCTCGGTGAGTGCCTCCACCTCGGCGCGCACGGCCGGGTCGGTGATGACCACCTGGGTCAGGCCGGCGGCGTCCCGGACGATCAGGAAGGCCACCGACTTGAGCAGCCGGCGGCGGTGCACCCAGCCGGCGATCCGGACGGGTACGCCGACATGGGCGGAGAGTTGGGTGGAAAGGATGCGTTGCACGGCGGTACCTCCTCGATAATCGCAACGCGATCCCCGGGAGGTGTGGGCGAGCGGGAAACCTCGCGGTGCCACCACACCTTCGCCCCCGCTGGCGGGGGCCTCGTTCGTCGCCTTTTCACCGGGGCCAGCCGGGCGGGCTCTACTGGGCGGTGCGGCCTGCCCGCGCAGTCGCGCGGCACCGGCCACCCGCCGTTCTTCCCGCAGCTCGGGAGGGTCTTCGCGGGCCCGGCGCCAGACCGCCTCGCAGCAACCGGCGGCTCTCTTCAACTGGCGGTCGGGGCGCTACTCGGCTCCGTCACAGCTCTGGCGGGCACGCTAGCACCCACGCCGGTGCTCCTGTGACTGGTTTTTCCCGGCCCCGGTGTCCGGCGTCACAAGACTTCCGGGGTGACGCCGGTCGCCCGAACTACATCGACGGCGGCCGTCGGGCGTAGGCTCGGTTTTGTGACGATCGAGCACTCCGCGCCGACGACCGGCCAGGCAGCGCGCACGACGACGCCCGCCCCCGAGGGGCGGCGTCTCCTGCGGATCGAGGCGCGCAACGCCGAGACGCCGATCGAGCGCAAACCGCCGTGGATCAAGGTCAAGGCCAAGATGGGGCCGGAGTACACCCAGCTGCGCGGGCTCGTCTCGCGCGAGGGGCTGCACACCGTCTGCCAGGAGGCCGGCTGCCCCAACATCTACGAGTGCTGGGAGGACCGGGAGGCCACCTTCCTCATCGGTGGCGACCAGTGCACCCGGCGCTGCGACTTCTGCCAGATCGACACCGGCAAGCCCGCCGAGTTCGACGCCGACGAGCCGCGCCGCGTCGCCGAGTCGGTGGTCTCGATGGGCCTGCGCTACGCGACCATCACCGGCGTGGCCCGCGACGACCTGCCCGACGGCGGCGCCTGGCTCTACGCCGAGACCGTCCGGCAGATCCACGCTCTCCAGCCGGGCTGCGGCGTCGAGCTGCTGATCCCCGACTTCAACGCGGTCCCCGAGCAGCTCGCCGAGGTCTTCGGCGCCCGGCCGGAGGTGCTCGCCCACAACGTGGAGACCGTGCCGCGGATCTTCAAGCGGATCCGGCCGGCCTTCCGCTACGAGCGGTCGCTGGACGTGATCCGGCAGGCCCGCGCCGACGGGCTGGTCACCAAGTCCAACCTGATCCTGGGCATGGGCGAGGAGCGCGCCGAGGTCTCCCAGGCACTGCGCGACCTGCACGAGGCCGGCTGCGAGCTGATCACCATCACGCAGTACCTGCGCCCCACCCCCCGGCACCACCCCGTCACCCGCTGGGTCAAGCCGGAGGAGTTCGTCGAGCTGCGCGAGGAGGCCGAGGAGATCGGCTTCGCGGGCGTGATGAGCGGGCCGCTGGTGCGCTCGTCGTACCGCGCCGGGCGGCTCTACCGGCAGGCGCTCGAGGCCCGCGAGGGACTTCCGGTCACCGCCGGCTGAGCACCCCGGCGACGCGCCGGCACCGTTCGACCACGGGCCGGCGGCAAACTGCCATGATCGGCTCATGACGGCCGGCGTACGCCAGCAGTGGCGTGACTCGCGTCCCGCGCTCCCGCCCGACCGGCGGCCCGTGCTGCCGACCGTCCTCGCCGTGCTCGCCGTCGTGGCCGGGACCGGCTACCGCCTCGGGCTGCTGCTGCACGACGCGCCGCCGACCAACAGCGACGAGGCCACCATGGGCCTGGCCGCGCTGCACATCTCCCGCGGGCAGGAGTTCCCCGTCTGGTTCTACGGCCAGGCGTACATGGGCACGCTGGAGGCCTACCTGGCCGCGCCGGTGTTCGCGCTGGTCGGCCCGTCGACGTTCGGGCTGCGCCTGCCCACCCTCGCCCTGTACGCGGTCTTCGTCGTACTCGCCTGGCGGCTGACGCTGCGGCTGACCGGGGACCACTGGTTCGCCCTGCTCGTCGTGGCGCTGCTGGCGCTCGGCTCCGACCGGGTCGTGAAGAACCAGCTCATCGCCGGGGGCGGGTACCCGGAGATGAACGCGGCCGGGGTGGCGCTGGCCGTGCTGGCGTACGACCTGGCGGCCGGCCGGCCGGGACGCCGACTGCCGCGCTGGGCGGGGTGGGGATTCCTGGCCGGGCTGATGCTCTGGGTGGACCCGCTGGTGCTGCCGTACGTGGCGGCGACCGGCGCGGTGCTCCTCGCGTACGGCCGGCGGGAGCTGCGCGGCCGGGCCGGCGTGCTGCTCGGTGCCGCCGCGCTCGTCGGGGCCGGGCCGCTGCTGGTGCACAGCCTGGCGACGGGGCGCAATCCGGTCGCGGCGGTGCTCGCCGCCGGTGGCTCCGGGCAGCCCGCCGGCTGGGCGGACCGGCTGCACGGCGGGCTGGTGCTCGGCCCGCCGCTGGGCATGGGCTTCTGCTCCCCGAGCCACTGCGCGCCCGGCCAGTCGTGGTGGGCGCTCGCCCTCCCGCTGCTGCTCCTCACGGCCGCCCTCTCGGCCTGGCGCGCGCTACGCCCACCCGTCGCAGATCTTGGACAGTTGCCGTTCAGGTCCGACGGCAACTGTCCAAGATCCAACGCGGCGGCGGGCGGGGCGGTCCGGCTCGCCCTGGTGGCGGCCGCCGTCGCGACGCTCGCCCTGTACACGGCCAGCAGCGCCGCGGGCCGCACGCCGGTGGAGAGCTCCCGGTACCTGTCCTGCCTGCTCATCTCCGTCCCGGCCCTGCTCTGGCCGCTCTGGTCGGCCGCCCGCCGGGGCGTGACGGGTGTCGCGGCGGTCCTGGTGCTCGCGGCGACGCTGGGCACCGCCGCCGTGGCCACCGCAGGCGCGGTCGAGGCCGCGCCGGCCGCCCGCGCCGCCGAGGTGCGGCACGCCGGACTGGTCGCCGCGCTACGCCAACGGGGCATCCGGCACGTGTACGGCGGCTACTGGACCTGCAACCGGCTCATCTTCGCCACCCGCGAGGACGTGCTCTGCGCGGTCGTCGACGACGACCTGCGCCCGGGGCACGACCGGTACCTGCCGTACCGCCGGGCGGTGGGGCAGTCGACGGCACCGGCCTGGGTCGCGCCGGCCGGCTCACCGCTGGCGGCCCGCCTGGACGAGCGCCATCGCGCCGACCCGGCCGCGTTCGACCTGGTCACCGTCTCCGGCTGGCGGATCTACCTGCCCCGCCCCTGACCGACGCCTCCACCCCAGGCGAGGGCGGGTCCACCGGTTCCTCAGCGGTGGGGTGGGCCCGGCCGAGCCGCAGCCCGGCGCGGAGCTGAAGCCAGCGCAGCCCGGCGCGGAGCTGAAACCGGCGCGGGCCGGCGCAGAGCTGGAGCCCGTGCAAGCCGGCGCGGAACTGGAGTCGGCGCGGGCCGGACACGCACGGCAGGTCGATCCGGGCACGCCCGCTCCCCCGTCCTCCTCGCGGCCCCTCGGCCGCGGCACGGCGGCGTGAGGGGCTCAGCCCGGCCGCGGACAACGCGACGTGCGGCGACCACTAGACTCTGCGGCATGGCAAAGCCCCAGGAGAAGGTCTCGTTCGGCCAGCGGCTGAAGCAGATCGGGATGGTGTTCAAGTTCACCGCCAAGCAGGACCGGTGGTTCGCGCCGTTGGCCGCCGGCGCGGTGCTGATCCCGCTCGCGCTCACCGTGGTCGCGGTCCTGCTCTGGAGCTGGATCTGGCTGCCGCTGGGCATCCTGTTCGCCCTGCTCTGCCTGCTGATCGTGCTCAACCTGCGGTCCAACAAGGCGATGATGAACGCCGCCGAGGGGCAGCCCGGCGCGGCGGCCCAGATCATGGAGAGCATGCGGGGCGACTGGCGGGTCACCCCGGCGGTCAGCTCCACCACGCAGATGGACATGGTCCACCTGGTCATCGGCCGGCCCGGGGTGATCCTGCTGGCGGAGGGCAACCCGCAGCGGGTACGCGGGCTGCTCGGCCAGGAGAAGCGGCGGCTGGCCAAGGTGATCGGCTCCGCCCCGCTCTTCGACTACGTGATCGGGCAGGAGGAGGGCGAGCTGCCGATCCGCAAGCTGCGGATGACGCTGATGCGGCTGCCGCGCAACCTCAGCGGCAAGGACGTCAACTCGCTGGACAAGCGGCTCAAGGCGCTCACCGCCCGCCCGCAGATGCCCAAGGGCGCGATCCCGAAGAACATGCGACCCGCGCGGGGCGCGTTCCGCCAGACGCGCGGTCGCTGACCTTCCGACGCGTACGCGAAAGAGCCGGGCCTGTTCGCAGGGCCCGGCTCTTCGTTCGTCTCAGGGGCGGGGGGCGTCGGTGACGACGGAGCCCGCCAGGCGGTCGTGCAGGCCGCGACGGTGGCCGTCCATCAGCAGGGCCGGGACGACCAGGGCGAGCAGCAGGCCGCGCAGCAGGGCCCGGGCCACCCCGATGCGACCGCCGTCGGCCCACGCGACGCAGCGGATCTTCGTGATGAACATGCCCGGCGTCTGCGCGAAGAGCCCGAGGAAGAAGCCGTACTCGACGATCAGCACCAGCACGGGCGCCCACCCGTCGCGGACCGGGTCGGCGAAGCCCCCGGCGACGAGCAGGCAGAGCACCCAGTCGATCACCAGCGCGCCGAACCGGCGCCCCAGGCTGGGCGGCGTGAAGGTGGGATCCGACGCGGGCGGTACGGGGCGATCATGCGGCTTGGTCACAACGGTCAAGGGTATCCAGGGGGCATGGACGGATCGGGGACGGTTGCCCGCACCCGGGCAGCAAAAAGGGGCGAAAGCGAGCAAGTGTCAATAGAATGGCACAGCCGGTGGCGTCCCGTCGCACGGTCCGGCCCGCCCGAGCGGCGCGGATGACGCTCCGCGAGGGACGTAACACGGCAGAAACACTCAAGACATGGCCGGGCAACCGCGCGGCCATAGCGTCGCCAAGAGCCTAGCCACCCGTGGACGTGCCAGGAGGACGTGTGTTCGCCAATCCCGAGGAACTCCTGCGATACCTCAAGAACGAGGACGTGAGGTTCGTCGACGTACGGTTCTGTGACCTGCCCGGCGTGATGCAGCACTTCAACCTGCCGGTCGAGTCCGTCGACGATGCCTTCTTCACCGAGGGCCTGGCCTTCGACGGGTCGTCGATCCGCGGTTTCCAGGCGATCCACGAGTCGGACATGCTCCTGCTCCCGGACGTCGCCACCGCCTTCATCGACCCCTTCCGGGCGCAGAAGACCCTCGCGCTCAACTTCTTCATCCACGACCCGTTCACCCGCGAGGCCTACAGCCGCGACCCGCGCAACGTGGCGAAGAAGGCCGAGGCCTACCTGGCCGCCAGCGGCATCGCCGACACCGCGTACTTCGGCGCGGAGGCGGAGTTCTACATCTTCGACTCCATCCGCCACGAGACCTCCGCGCACCAGTCGTTCTACTACATCGACTCGATCGAGGGCGCCTGGAACACCGGCCGCGAGGAGCCGGGCGGCAACCGCGGCTACAAGACCGCGTACAAGGGCGGCTACTTCCCGGTGCCGCCGGTCGACCACCTCGCCGACCTGCGCGACAGCATCGTGCGCCGGCTGGTCGACAGCGGGTTCACCGTGGAACGCTCGCACCACGAGGTGGGCACCGCCGGCCAGTCCGAGATCAACTACCGGTTCTCGACGCTGCTGCACGCGGCCGACCAGCTCCAGCTCTTCAAGTACATCGTGAAGAACGAGACCTGGGCCAACGGCAAGACCGCGACCTTCATGCCGAAGCCGCTCTTCGGCGACAACGGCTCCGGCATGCACACCCACCAGAGCCTGTGGCTCAACGGCGAGCCGCTGTTCTACGACGAGACCGGCTACGCCGGCCTGTCCGACATGGCCCGCTGGTACATCGGCGGCCTGCTGCACCACGCCCCGTCGCTGCTGGCCTTCACCAACCCGACGGTCAACTCGTACCGCCGGCTGGTGCCGGGCTTCGAGGCGCCGGTCAACCTGGTCTACTCGCAGCGCAACCGCTCCGCCTGCACCCGCATCCCGGTGACCGGCAGCAACCCGAAGGCCAAGCGCGTCGAGTTCCGCGTGCCGGACCCGTCGGCCAACGTCTACCTGGCCTTCTCGGCGATGATGATGGCCGGCCTCGACGGCATCAAGAGCAAGATCGAGCCGCCGGCGCCGATCGACAAGGACCTCTACGACCTGCCGCCGGAGGAGTGGGGCGACGTCAAGCAGGTGCCGGGCTCGCTGTCGGCGGTGCTCGACTCCCTCGAAGCCGACCACGACTACCTGCTCGACGGCGGGGTGTTCACCCCCGACCTGATCTCGACCTGGATCGAGTGGAAGCGCGCCAACGAGGTCGACCCGGTGCGCCTGCGCCCGACCCCGCACGAGTTCGCCATGTACTTCGACTGCTGACGCAGCAGGTCACCTCAGGAAGGCCCCGGGTCCCCCGGGGCCTTCCTGCGTCCGCATGTCACTGGGGCAGCGCCGAGGAGCTGGCGCTGCTCAGGACCCGGACGCGCGAAGGCCCCCGGGTCCCCCGGAGCCTTCCTGCCTCACCGCGCACCCCCGACGATGCCCCGCGCCTTCCCGCCCAGCCCATCGGCACCGGCCCGACCGCCCCGGCCTGACCGGCTCCGACAGCCGGGGCGAATGCGCCGGGGGCGGGCGGGGCCGGGCGGGACCGGGCCGGGCGGGACCGGGCCGGGCGGGACCGGGCCGGGCCGGGCGGGCCGGGCTGGGCGGGCCGGGCGGGACAGGGCCGGGTGGAGCCGACCGGCTCCGTGATCGCGGCCGGTGGAACACCATGGGTGTCACGGGAGGGCTTTGACACCCGTGATGTTCCACTCGACGCACGATCGGCGCCCCTACCGCGCCGTCGAGGCACCGATCGGCGTCCCTGGCACGCCGTCGAGCCGGCGGGACGGCGTCCCTAGCGTGCTCATCGAAACGGCCGACCGACCTCACTAGCGTGCTCATCGAGACGGCCGATCGGCAGTCTCTAGCACGCACGTCGACGCTCGATTGGCGTTTCCAGCGCACCGTCGAGGCAGCCGGGCGGCGTTCCTGGCGCGCCCGTCGAGGCGGCCGATCATCCCTGGCGCGCCCGTCGAGGCGGCCGGGTGGGGACCCGCGACAGCGAAGGGGCGCAGCCGCAACGCCGGCAGCAACTGGAGGCCGTACGGCGCACCGGAGCAGGCTCAGCACGTGACGGGCCACTGCATACCTTCGCGTCCGTTATATTGCTGGCGTGGATACTCCGCTGCGCGAACCCACCTTCCTGATCCTCACCGCGCTGGCCGGCGAGCCGATGCACGGCTACGGCCTGATCGGCGAGGTCGCCGCCCTCTCCGACGGGCGCGTGTCGCTGCGGCCCGGCACTCTCTACGGCGCGCTCGACCGGCTGACCGACGCCGGCCTGGTCGAGGTCGACCGCGAGGAGGTGGTGGACGGCCGGCTGCGCCGCTACTACCGCCTCTCCCCCGCCGGCGACGCCACGCTGAGCGCCGAGACCGAGCGCCTGCGCCGCAACGTCGAGGCGGCCAGCGCCCGCCTGCGCGCCCGCGCGGCCCGACCGCTCGCCCCGCGTACCGCCGGGGGGTTGGCATGAGCGAGCTGGAGCGGCGCTACCACCGCCTGCTGCGGGCGTACCCGGCCGAATACCGGCGGGCGCGCGGCGCGGAGATCGTCGGCACGTACCTCGACCTGGCCGGGCCGGGGCGACGCTGGCCCTCGCCCGCGGACGCCGCGGACCTCGTGCGCGGCGGCCTGCGCCAGCGGCTGCGGGCCGCCGGGGCCGCCGACCTGATCCCGGGCGTACGCCTCGCCGCCGTCCTCGCCTTCCTCACCGCGACGGCGCTGGCGGGGGCCTGGTCGGTGCTGGAACTGCGGCCACCGCCCGCCGAGTGGGGCACGCCGACCGCGGGGCCATTCGTCTCGATCGGCGTCGCGGTGTGGCTTGGCTGGCTGTTCGCCGCAGTGGCGCACGCCGCCGCGCCGGCCCGCTGGGCACGGCGTGTCATCGCCGTCGCGGTGCTGCTGACCCTCGCGGTCATGCCCGCCGCCGCCCTCGCCGGTCTGCCCCGCCCACCGCTGCTGGTGCTGGTGCCGCAACTCGGGCTGGGCCTGGTGGCGCTCGCCCTGCCCGACCGGCTGCCGGCGCCGGTGCGGAGCCTGCCGCTGCTCGCCGCCGGGGCCGCAGCGCTCGCACAGACCAATCTTCAACCCCCGGTCGACTTCGTCGCGATCTCCTACCAGTGGGTCGGAAGCCGGGTTCTGCCCTGGACCGCCGCGGCGATGCTCGCCGTGGTGCTGCTGCTCGGCACCTGGTGGGCGGCGCGCGCAGACCATCGGGGCGGGTGGGCGTTGCTCGCCCTGCTCACCCCGCTGGGCCTGCTCTCGCTGCACATTCTGGCCGGTGCGGCGGATGGCCTGCTGCATGGCGCGCCCAGACCGGGTTGGGCCGCGCTCGCCACGACGGCCGTCGTGGTCGTGCTGGTCGGCCCGGCGCTGCTCCCGCTGGCGATCGCCCTGCGCGGGCGGGCGCGCGGGACCGGCCCGGTCGGAGCGGACGCCCGCTGCCCCACCTGTGGGCGCGCCGCCGGGCGGGTCCCGTAACCAACGGGGTGCGCACCCGACGGTGGCGAAAGGGAGGAGGCTCAGCGCAGGGCCGCCTCCCATTCCCGCGTGTGGGCGGCGAGGTGGTCGGCGGTGGCCAGCCAGTACGGGCCGTCCTCGGTCCAGATCCGGGCCCACGGCTCGCGCCGCTGCTCCGCGCCCTCGCGCAGCAGTTCGTACATCGCCCGGGCGCGGCGGCCGAGCATTCCGGCCAGGGCCGGGCGGGACGCCTCGTCGAGGCGGTAGCCGTCGGCGAAGGCGCGCAGCCGGGCCGCCGACTCGGCCACCGGCCGGTCCGGGCGCAGGCCGGCCATGCTCTGCGCGGCGTACGCGACGTCCCACAGCCGGGAGCCCGGCGCGGCGGCGTCCCAGTCGATGAGCACCCAGCCCCGGTCCGCCCTGATCAGGTTCCAGGGGGCCACGTCGTTGTGGCAGACGAGTTCCTCCCGGTCGGGCGGGATGAGCCGCTGCCACGCCGCGCCGGCCGGCGGGGTGAAGCCGGCCAGCGCCTCGTGCAGCTCGGCCAGCATCCGGCCGATCGCGAACAGGTCCGCCACCGGGTACGTGCCCGAGGCCGCGCCGACCTCGCCGGGGACGTACTCCAGCACCTGCCGGCCCTGCGTGTCCCGGCCCAGGGGTCGGGGCGCGCCGGAGAACCCCACCGCGTGCAGGTGTTCCAGCAGGGCGTCCACCGCGCCGGTCCAGGGGCCGACCGGACGGCGCACGGTGTCGCCGACGCGCACCACGCCGGCGGTGGCGTTGCCCGGCAACGGTTCCTCGGCTGCGCTCATCCCACGATCATGGACCCGCCAGCCGCAGCGCGCCACGGACCTCGGCCGGGCGCGACGGCCCCGAGAACGCGGCGCGAACCCCGCCGCCCGGAACGCGCGGCACGGCCCCTCAGTCCGGGGGCGCGGGCCGGGTCCGGCGGAGTCGGAGCAGGCCCCACACCGCCAGCCCGGCCGCCAGCGCCGTCATCGCCAGCGCTCCCGGGGCCTTGCTGAACCGGGCCAGGTTGGTGCCGTCGGGCAGGGCGAGGAAGGCCGCCGCCGCGCAGGGCCCCACGAACCAGGTCGTACGCGTCGCGGCGACCGCGAGCAGCGCCAGTGGCCAGGTGGCGTACCAGGGGTGGAAGACCGGGGCCAGCGCGACCGTGGCGGCCAGCGCCAGCCCCGCCCCGAGCAACGCGGCCCGGGGGCGGGCGGCGTCCGGGCGGGCCACCCGCTGCCCGACGCCGTCCGCCCGGCGCAGCCCCGACCACGCCCGCCACCACAGCGCCGCCACCAGCACGGCGAGCAGCAGCAGGGCCGCCGCGCGGACGACCGGCACCGCGCCCGGCTCCCGGCCAACGAGGCCGCCCGCGTAGTCGACGACGAAGCCGACCGCCGTGGGCGGGGACGTCCACTGCTCCGAGTCGCCGCTGCGGGTCAGCCCGCCCACCCAGCCGAGGCCGAGCCCGGAGAGCAGCGAGGCGACGGCCACCGCGCCGAGCGCCCCGCCGGCCAGCCAGCCGCCGTCGCGCAGCAGCGCCCGTACGGTGTGACGGCCGTGCACGGCGGCCAGCGCCGCGAACGGGAGCACCACCACGGCGGTCGCCTTCACGGTCACCGCCAGCCCGAGCAGCGCCCCGGCCAGCAGCAGCGGCCCCGGCCTGCCCGGACGGCGGACCAGCACGAGCAGGCCCAGCGTCAGCAGCCCGAGCATCACCGCGTCGTTGTGCGCGCCGGCGATCAGGTGCACCCCGACCAGTGGGCTGGCCAGCGCCAGCCAGGCCGCCCGGCGGGTGGGCACGCCGGCGGCCCGGGCCAGGCCGACCAGGCAGGCGGCGGTCAGCAGCACCCCCGCGACCGCGAGCAGCCGGAACGCCACGATCGCGCCCACCAGGCCGCCGCCGACAGTCACGGCGAGCGCGGCGAGCAGCACGAAGACCGGCCCGTACGGCGCCGGAGTGTCCCGCCAGATCGGGGCGACAGCGTCCACCCAGGGACAGCCGGCCCCGGCCACGCCGACGGCGTACGGGTCGACGCCGTGCGCGTACGCCCAGCCCTGACAGGCGTACGAGTAGACGTCCCGGCTGCCCAGCGGCGGCGCGGCCAGCAGCGGCAGCGCCCACAGCCCGGCGGTCCGGTACGCCCACCGCGTCGCCGGCGCGCCCCGGCGCAGCGCCCACCAGGCGCCGACCAGCAGCCCGGTGCCGACCAGCCACAGCGCGACGGTCCACGGCTCGTCGGCAGGGCTCGGAGCAGTGGTGGCCCGGGGCAGCGCGCCGCCGAGCCAGCCGGCGACGGTCAGCAGCACCGCCCCGGCCAGTCCGACCCACCGGGCGACGCCGGGAGCGGTCACCGGCGTCCCTCTCCTCAGTCCACGGCGGCCGGCCGACGGGCCGCCCGGGCCGACCGTACCAAGCGGACCACCACCACGATCACGAACAGCGTCATCAGCGGCGCCCCGACGGTCTTGGTGTACCGGGCCAGCCCCGTGCCGTCGGCGAGCACCAGGAACGACGAGACGATCGCGACGACCGCGAACCACCCGGTGCGCCGGGCCGTGGCCGCGAGCACCGCGAGCGGCCACGTCCAGTACCAGGGGTGGAAGAGCGGGGCGAGCGCGACGGTGGCGGCCAGCGCCAGGCCGGCGTGCCAGATCGGCTCCCGGGTGCGCGCCCGCCACCACAGCCAGAGCAGCACCAGCGCCAGCGCCGCCATGCCGATCCCCCGGGTGGCCGGCAGCGGGTCGCCGTGCCAGCCGAACGGCGCGGCGAGGTAGGCGACGGTCTGCCCCACCGCCGTCGGCGGCGAGGTCCAGGCGATCACCAGGCCGCCCTGTTCGAGCCCGGTCACCCAGCCGAAGCCCAGGCCGGTGGCGAGGGTCGCGCCGACCACGGCGGCGACCGCCCCGCCGACCACCCACCCGCCGTCGCGCACCAGGGCCCTGATCGAGTACGCCCCGACGATCGCCGCCAGCGCGGCGAACGGCACCACGACCAGCGCGGTCACCTTGATCGCGACGGCGAGGCCGAGCAGCACTCCCCCGCCGAGCAGCGGGCCGGGGCGGCCCGGTCGGGACACCACCACCGCCAGCCCGGCGACGAGCAGCCCCACCATCAGCGCGTCGTTGTGCGCCCCGGAGACCAGGTGCACCCCGATCAGCGGCGAGCCCAGCGCCAGCCAGACGGCCCGGCCGCCCGGTACGCCGCAGCGGCGGGCCAGCACCGGCAGGCAGGCCGCCGTCAGCCCCACCCCGACGACGGCGAGCAGCCGGAACAGCACGATGCTGCCGTACAGGGAGCCGGTGGCCTTCACCACCGCCCCGGCGAGCAGCACGAACAGCGGCCCGTACGGGGCCGAGGTGTCCCGCCAGATGTAGGAGATGGTGTCCAGCCACGGGCACGGCAGCGCCGAGACGCCCTGCTCGTACGGGTTCAGGCCGGCGGAGAAGCTGGCTCCCTGGCAGGCGTACGCGTAGACGTCCCGGCTGCCCAGCGGCGGCGTGAGAAGCAGCGGCAGCAGCCACAGCCCGACGGTGACGAGCGCCCAGCGGGTCGACGGCACCCGGTCGCGCAGCGCCCACCAGGCGTACGCCATCGCGCCGGTGCCGACCGCCCAGGTGGCGATGATCAGCGGGCCGTACGGGCCCTGCCAGATGCTGACCGGGGTGGGGCGCAGGTCGCCGTCGGGAAACGCTCCGCCGAGGAACGCGGCCACGGCGAGCAGCGTCGAGCCGGCGAGGCCGATCCAGCGCGCGAGGTGGTGAGGCACGCCGGACATGCTGCCAGTACGGTGGTCGCGGTACGGAGGTGGGCATGCGGCGCAGTCGGGTGGTGGCGGTGGCCGCCGTCTCCGCCGTGCTCCTCGCAGTGGCGTACGTCGCCCTCCCGCCGACCGGCTCCGACCTCGCCGCGCAGGTGGCCCGGGCCGACTTCTTCGCCGCGCACGGCCTCGCCCCGGTGGACCTGCGCTGGTACGGCGGCGTGCAGCAGTTCGGCTACAGCCTGGTCTCCCAGCCGGTGATGGCGCTGCTCGGGGCACGGGTCACCGGCGCGCTGGCCCTGGTGGCGGCGGCGACCGCGTTCGCGGCGCTGCTGGTGCGTACCGGGGTGCCCCGCCCGTTGCTCGGCAGCCTCGTCGGGGTGCTCACCATCGCCGGCAACCTGGTCTCGGGCCGGGTGACGTACGGCCTCGGGGTGGCCTTCGGCCTCGGCGCGCTGCTCGCCCTCACCCTCGGTCCGACCGCCCCCACCGGCGACGCCCGGGGTGGACCGACCGGCGCGGGCCCCGACAGGTGGGGGCGGCGACGGCGGCTCGTGCGGCTCGGGTTGGCGGCGGCCGGGGCGCTGCTGGCCTCGGCGACGAGCCCGGTCGCGGGCCTCTTCGTCGGCCTGGCCGGGGCGGCGCTCCTGCTGACCCGCCGGTACGCCGACGGCCTGGTGCTCGGTGCCGCCGCCGCGCTGCCGCTCGGGCTGACCGCACTGCTCTTCGGCGACGGCGGCTGGATGAACATCAGCCGCACCGACACGGTGCGCGCCGTGCTGACCAGCCTGCTCGTGGCCGCGCTCGTGGGTTACCGGCCGGTGCGGGTGGGGGCGCTGCTCTCTGCGGCCGGGGTGCTGGCGGCGGCGCTGGTGCACACCCCGGTGGGGCTGAACGCCACCCGGCTGGCCGTCATGTTCGCCCTGCCCCTGCTGGCCGCCGCCGCCCGCCCCCCGGCCCGGCTGACGGCATGGCTGGGCCGGGGCGGCGCGTCACCCGCCGGTGGGCCCGGGTCGGCCAGGCGGACCGGCGTAGGACCCGCCGGCACGCGGGCCTGGGGTGTCGCGCTGGCCGGGCTGCTGGCGGCGGTGTGCTGGTGGCAGCCGCCGGTGCCCCCCGCCGACCTGCGCAGCGTCGACGACCCGACCAGCCGGGCGGGCTACTTCGCGCCGCTGCGGGCGTTCCTCGACGGGCAGCGCCTCACCGGCCGGGTGGAGGTCCCGCCGACCCGCAACTACTGGGAGGCGGCGAGGCTGGGCGAGGTGCCCCTGGCCCGGGGCTGGCTGCGGCAGGCCGACATCGACCGCAACCCGCTCTTCTTCACCACCGTGCCGGGGGCCGCGGGCACCGGGGTGTCACTGACCGCCGCGAGCTACCGGGACTGGCTCACCGCCAACGCGGTGCAGTTCGTCGCGGTGCCGGACGTCCCGCTGTCCTGGGTGGGGCGGGCGGAGGCCGAGCTGGTCGCGGGCGGGCTGCCCTACCTGACGCCCGTCTGGTCCGGCCCGCACTGGCGGGTCTGGGCGGTGACCGACCCGACCCCGATCGTCGAAGCGCCGGCCGAGCTGGTCGCGCAGGACGGCGCGTCGGTGACGTTCCGGGCGCCGGAAGCCGGCACGGTGCCGGTCCGGGTGCGGCACAGCCGCTGGCTGACTGCCTCGGGCGGGGCCACGGTCGCCGCCGCCGGCGACTGGACGGCGGTGACGGTGCCGCGTGCCGGGCAGTACCGGCTCGGCAGCTGACCGGTCGCCCACCTTTTTGCCGACCCGGCAACAATCTTTGCTCCCGGGCTGCCGCCACGTCACGATCGACGGGCAGGGGACGACCTCGTCGCAGCCGGCATGCTCGGCGAGGAGGCAGGCAGCGCACCAGGAGGACGAGACGTGCAGCACGACGCGACGACCGGCGGACACCGGCACGACCACACCACGACGGCCACCGGCCACGACGGGCGGCACCCGGACGTGGACGAGGAGACCGCGCGGTTCTGGGAAGAGCACTACGGGCGGCACGAGAGGGTCTGGAGCGGCCGGGCGAACCCGATCCTGGTCGACGTCGCCGGCTCGCTGCCGGCCGGCACCGTGCTGGACCTCGGCTGCGGGGAGGGCGGCGACGCGCTCTGGCTGGCCGCGCGGGGCTGGCGGGTGACCGCCGTCGACGTCTCCGAGACCGCCCTGGCCCGGGCGGCCGAGGAAGCGGCCGCCGCCGGGGTCACGTCCCGCATCGAGTTCCGCCGGCACGATCTCACCCGGACCTTCCCGCCGGGCGCGTACGACCTGGTCTCCGCGCAGTTCCTCCAGTCGCCGCTGGAGCTCCCCCGGGCGGAGCTGCTGCAATCGGCGGCCCGGGCCGTGGCCCCCGGCGGCCGGCTGCTGATCGTCGAGCACGGCGAGGTCCCGCCGTGGGGGCGGCACGACCACGGGCACGCGCGGTTCTCCACGCCGCAGGAGACCCTGGCCGCGCTCGACCTCGACCCCGACCGGTGGGACACCGAGCGGCTCGACGCCCCGCGCCGGCAGGCCACCGGCCCGAACGGCGAGACCGGCGAACTGGTCGACCACGTGGTGCTGGTGCACCGCCGCCCCTGAGACCCGCGCCGAGGCGGGTCTCAGGAGTCGAGCACCCGTTCCATCGCCGCCCGGGAGCGGCGGCAGGTGCGCAGGTACTCGTCGAGGAACTCGCCGGGATCGTCGCGGCCGAGCAGCCGGACCACCCCGGCCAGCTCGACGCCGTGCCGGGGCAGCTGGTCGCCCTCCCGGCCCCGGACCAGCATCAGCGCGTTGCGGACCTGTGCGGCCAGCGTCCAGCCGGCCGTCATCTCCGTGGCGTCCGTCGGGTCGACCAGGCCCGCGTCCCGGGCCGCCGCGAGGGCGTCGAGCGTACGCGTGCCGCGCAGCGCCGGGAGTGCCCCGGCGTGCCGGAGCTGGAGCAGCTGCACCGCCCACTCGACGTCGGCGAGGCCACCCCGCCCCAGCTTGGTGTGGGTGGCCGGGTCGGCGCCCCGGGGCAGCCGCTCGTGCTCCACCCGCGCCTTGATCCGGCGGATCTCCACCACCTGCTCGCGGCTCAGCCCGTCGGCCGGGTAGCGCACCGGGTCGACCATCGCCACGAACTCGGCGCCGAGGTCGGCGTCGCCGCAGACGAACCGGGCCCGCAGCAGCGCCTGCGCCTCCCACACCTTCGACCAGCGGGCGTAGTACTGCGCGTACGCGGCGAGGCTGCGCACCAGCGGGCCCTGCCGGCCCTCCGGACGCAGGTCGGCGTCGACGCCCAGCGGCGGGTCGGGCGCGGGCATGCCGAGCAGCCGGCGCAGCTCCTCGGCGATCGCGCGGGCGGCGGCACCCGCCGCGCCGTCGCCCGCGCCGGCTGGCGCGTCGTAGACGAAGAGCACGTCGGCGTCGGAGAGGTAGTTCGACTCGTACCCGCCGAGGCGGCCCATGCCGATGACGGCGAAGCGCAGCCCCGGCACGGGCGGTTGGGCCGCGCGGGCGGCCCGCAGGGCGGCGGCCAGGGTGGCGTCGGTGACGTCCGCCAGGGCGGTGCCGACGGCGGTCACGTCGGCCAGGCCCAGCGCCGCGCGCCCGCCGTCGGGCCGGGGCGGCGACGGGGCCAGCGAGCCGGCCCGGCTCAGCAGGTCGGCGCAGGCGATCCGGACCAGTTCCCGACGGCGCAGCGCGCGGATCGCCCGGGTGGCCTCGACCGGGTCGGAGTGCCGGGCCGCGGCGGCGGCGAAGCCCTCGCAGAGGACCGTGCTGGGCCGGGGCGCCAGCTCGCTCTCCTCGGCCAGCAGCCGCAGCGCCTCCGGCTCGCGGGCCAGCAGGTCGGCGGCGTACCGGGAGGAGGAGAGCACCCGGGCCAGCCGGCGGGCCACCGGCCCGGAGTCGCGCAGCAGGCGCAGGTACCAGGGGGTGCTGCCGAGCTTGTCGGAGACCTGCCGGTAGTTGAGCAGGCCGCGGTCCGGCTCGGGGGCGTCGGCGAACTCGCTGAGCAGCACCGGCAGCAGGGTGCGCTGGATGGCGGCGGTGCGGCTCACCCCGCCGGTGAGGGCCTGGAGGTGACGCAGCGCCCCGGCCGGGTCGGCGAAGCCGAGGATCTCCAGCCGGTGCCGGGCCGCCTCGGGGGTCAGCCGCAGCCCGTCGGCCGGCACCCGGGCCACCGACTCCAGCAGCGGCCGGTAGAGCAGCTTGGCGTGCAGTCGGCGTACCTCGGCGGCGTGGGTGACCCACTCGGCGCGGAACTCCTCGACGGCGCTGCGGCCCGGCGTGGCGGTGTGGCCCAGCGCGGCGGCCAGCCAGCGCAGCGCGGCCGGCTCGGTCGGCACGGTGTGGGTGCGGCGCAGCCCCTGGAGCTGGAGGCGGTGCTCCACGCCGCGCAGGAAGCGGTAGCCGCGCAGCAGCCCCTCGCCGTCGGCCCGGCCGACGTAGCCGCCGGCGACCAGCGCGCGCAGCGCCGGAATGGTGCCGGGCACCCGCAGCGACTCGTCGCCCCGCCCGTGCACGAGTTGCAGCAGCTGCACGGCGAACTCGATGTCGCGCAGCCCGCCCGGACCCCGCTTGATCTCGCGCTCCAGCTCCTTCGGCGGGATGTTGTCGATGATCTTGCGCCGCATGGCGCGGACGTCCTCGACCGCCTCGGGCCGCTCGGCGGCCCGCCACACCAGCGGGGCGAGTTGGTCGATCCACTCCCGGCCCAGCGCCAGGTCGCCGGCCGCCGGCCGCGCCTTGAGCAGCGCCTGGAACTCCCACGTGCGCGCCCAGCGCCGGTAGTAGGCGAGGTGGCTGGCCAGCGTCCGCACCAGCGGCCCGCGGTTGCCCTCCGGGCGCAGGGCGGCGTCGACCGGCCAGGCGACCAGCCCGCAGACGTGGATGAGCCGGGTGGCGACCGTGGTGGCCGCGGCGAGGTCGTCGTCCTCGGCGGCCACGAAGATCACGTCGACGTCGGAGACGTAGTTCAGCTCGTCGCCGCCGCACTTGCCCATCGCGACGACGGCCAGCCGGGGCCGGGGGGTGCCCTCCGGCAGCTCGCCGACCGCGATCTCGTACGCCGCCGCCAGGGTCGCGTCCGCCAGGGCCGAGAGCGCGGCCATGGTCTGCTCCAGGCCCCGGCCGCCGGTCAGGTCGGCCGCCGCGATCCGCAACAGCGCCAGCCGGTACGCCCTGCGCAGCACCGCCACCGGCTGCCCGTCGCCGGACAGGTCGAGCCGCCCCTCGGCGGTCGGCGCCAGCCCGTCCGGGGCGGTGCGCAGCGCGGGCCACTGGTCCGGGTTGGCGACCAGGTGGTCGCCGAGCGCCGACGAGGCGCCGAGGACGGCGATCAGCCGGCGGCGCAGGCCGGGGTCGTCGGCGAGCCCCGACAGCAGCGCCGACGGCACCTGCTCCGGGGCCTCCCGACGCTCGGCCCCGACCGGCGTACCGGGGTGGGCCTTCCCCCCGGACCGGCCCGCGGCGGGGCCGGTGCCGTTCGCGGCCGTCCGGCGCTCGGCCTCGACGATGCGGTGCAGCTGACGCAGCGCCAGGTCCGGGTCGGCGGCCCGGGAGAGCGCGGCGAGCAGCTCCGCCGCGCGGCCGTCGGTGGGCTCCTGCACGTCCGGCCGCCACAGCCCCAGCCCGTCCGGGCCGAGCAGGTCGGCGGCGCGGGTGGCGCCGGCACCGCCGTCGGTGCCGAAGCCGTAGCGGGCGAGCCGTCCCGCGGCCCTGGCCGGCCGGCTCATCACTGCCCGAGCAGGGGCAGGCTGCGGCGGGGCGTGGTGTCCTCCAGCTCACCCAGGGCCAGCGCGGCGAACCGGGCGGCGAACGGCTGCCAGACCTCCTCGACGTCGACCATCACGTCGTGGCAGGCCGCCACCACCAGGTCGGGGTCGTAGCCCAGCTCGGCCAGCAGCCTCGAGTCGGCGGCCCAGTCGGCGATCATGGCGGTGTCGCACTCGATGTGGAACTGCAACCCCCAGGCCCGGTCGCCGAGGCGGAACGCCTGGTGTGGGTAGCGGGTGGAGGCCGCCAGCAGGGTGGCGCCGCGGGGCAGCTCGGTGATCTCGTCGGCGTGCCACTGGAACACGTCGGGGATCAGCGGGACGTAACGGAACAGCGGGTCGGTGTCGGCGGCGTCCCGCTTGCCGACCACGCAGGGGCCGACCTCCGGGCCGCTCGGGCTGCGGACGACCTCGCCGGCGTGCGAGGTGGCCAGCAGCTGCGCGCCGAGGCAGATGCCGAGGGTCGGCACCCGGTGCCGGACGGCCTTGCGCAGCAGCCCCTCCAGCGCCGGCAGCCAGGGCGCGGCGGGCGACCCGTCCGGCAGCGGGTACGGCGCCATCGCGCCGCCGAGCACGACCAGCGCCGAGTATCCCTCCAGGTCGGCGGGGATCTCGTCACCGGCGTGGGCGCGGACCACCCACAGGTCGAGGCCGGCCTCGGTCAGCCACTCGCCCAGCCGGCGGACGTCGTCGGTCGGGTCGTTCTCGATCACCAGCGCGGTAGCCACGACGTCGAGGCTAGCCGGTGGCCCGGACGGACCCCGGAACGCCTCCACCGGCGCGGCGGACGATCGGGCTCAGGGGACGCGCAGCGCGTCGAGCATCCGGGCCAGGGCGGTACGGGTGTCGGCCAGGGCGGTCGGGTCGGCCGCCCCGGCGATCCAGAGCGCCGCCTCGTTCATCGCGCCCGAGAGCAGATGGGTCAGGGGCGCCACCGGCTGCGGCGCGATCAGCCCCTCCTCGATCAGCAGGGTCAACGCGTCGGCCAGGTGCCGGCCCGACGCCGCCTCGTCCAGCGCACGCCACTCGTTCCAGCCGAGCACCGCCGGGCCGTCGATCAACATGATCTGCTGGATCTCGGGATCGGTGCTCGCGGTGAGGAACGCCTGGCAGCCCGCCGTGAACCGGGCCCACGGGTCCTTCTCGGCGTCGGCGGTCGTGGCGACCCGGTGTGCCACCTCCCGCTGCACCTCCGCCAGCACCGCCCGGAACAGCTCGGCCTTGCCGGCGAAGTGGTGGTAGAGCGCGCCCTTGGTGACTCCGGCCACCCGCACGATCTCCGCCAGGCCGACCGCCGCGTAGCCCCGGGTGGCGAACAGCTGCCGGCTCTCGGCCACCAGGGCCCGCCGGGTCTGTTCCCGCTGCTGCGCCCGGACACCCTCGGTCATCGCGCCCCCTCGTTGACATACCAACGGTATGTGAAATACGGTCCTTGACATACCGATGGTATGCGAAGGGGCCGAGATGAACCTGACCAGCTTCTACCCCGTCGTCTGCACCGCGCAGCTGCGCGAGTCACACGACTTCTACCGACGCTTCTTCGCCTTCGAGACGACCTTCGAGGCCGACTGGTACGTGAGCCTGCGCCGCCCGGGACCGCCCGCGTACGAACTGGCGCTGCTCGACCACCAGCACCCGACGCTGCCCGAGGCGTACCGGGCACCCGCGCGAGGACTCCTGCTCAACCTGGAGGTGACCGACGTCGACGCCGAATGGGAGCGGCTCGTCGTCCGGGGCGGACTGCACGCCGAACTGCCGCTGCGCGACGAGGACTTCGGGCAGCGGCACTTCATCGTCGCCGCACCCGACCGGGTCCTGATCGACGTGATCACGCCCATCCCCCCGTCGGGGGCGTACGCCGAGCAGTACCTCGACGGGTGAGCCGCCCGCGCGACTAGGCTCTGCCGCTGTGTCCGACCTCGCCCGCACGAGTCCCGCCACCGCCGTACGACCGCCGGCGCTGCGCCCCGGCGACACGGTGATGCTGGTGTCGCCGTCCGGGCCGACCCGACCGGAACGGGTGGCCCGGGGTGTCGAGCTGCTCACCGGCTGGGGGCTGCGCCCGGTGCTGGCGCCGCACGCGTACGCCAGGCAGGGCTACCTCGCCGGCGCGGACGCCCTGCGCGCCGCCGACCTGAACGCGGCGTTCGCCGATCCCGGGGTGCGCGGGGTGATCTGCACCCGGGGCGGCTACGGCGCGCAGCGGATCGTCGACGCGATCGACATGGCCGCCGTACGCCGCGACCCGAAGGTGGTCGCCGGGTTCTCCGACATCACGGCGTTGCAGTTCGCGCTCTGGCGGGGCGCCCGGCTGGCCGGCGTGCACGGCCCGGGGGCGGCCTGGCTGGACGAGCGCACGCCGCTGCGCTCGGCCGAGTCGCTGCACGCCGCCCTGACGACCACCGGGCCGGTCGCGGTCAGCGCCGTCGCCGAGGAGGAGACCTTCGCGGTACGCGTGCCCGGCCGGGCCACCGGCCCGCTGCTGGGCGGCAACCTCTGCCTGGTCGTGGCGTCGCTGGGCACCCCGGACATGCCGGACCTGACCGGCGCGGTCCTGCTCGTCGAGGACGTCCAGGAGCCGCCCTACAAGGTGGACCGGATGCTCACCCAGCTCCGCCGCGCCGGGGTCCTGGACGGGCTGGCCGGGGTGGCGGTGGGCCAGTTCACCGACTGCGCGGACGGCTGGTCGGTCGGCGTCGCCGACGTGCTCTCCGAGCGCCTCGGCGACCTCGGCGTCCCCGTCCTCGGCGGTCTGCCGATCGGCCACGGCCCCGGCCAGCTCACCGTCCCTGTGGGCACCGAGGCCACCCTGGACACGGAAACCGGCACCCTGACGGTCACCCCCGCCGTCCGCTGACCCCTCGCACCCTCTCCCACCCTCACCCCCGCGCCCCCGCATGCCCCGCGTCGATCATGGGGTTAGCGGCAGCGATACCGACATTCCACACCGCCAACCTCATGATCACCCGGCGGATGAGGGGGGTGGGGGGTGGGTGGGGGGTGGGTGGGGGGTCAGGGGGTCAGGTGGGCCAGGGCGCCCGTTTCCAGGGCGGCCCAGACCGTGGCGTCCGGGGCGACCGTGAGGCCGTGGGGTTCCGAGGCCGGGGTGGGGAGTTCGTACGTGTCGATCGCGCCGCCCGGGGCGACGTGGCCGATGCGGTTGCCGCCCCACTCGGTGTACCAGCAGCCGCCGGCCGGGTCGGCGACGATCGCGTGCGGCCGGGCGGACCGGTCCGGCAGCGGGTACTCGGTGATCCGCCCGTCCGGGGTGATCCGGCCGAGCTGACCGGCGCCGATCTCGACGAACCAGAGCGCCCCGTCGACGCCGGCGGTGATGCCGACCGGCGCGGCCCCCTCGGTCGGCAACGCGTGCAGGGTCACGGCGCCGTCCATGCCGATCCGGCCCACCGCGTTCGCCTGATTGAGCGTGAACCAGACGGCCTCGTCCGGCCCGGCGGCGACCATCGAGGCGAAGCCGCCACTCACCGGCAGCGGGAACCGCGTCTGCTCCCCGTCGACGGTGACCCGGCCGATCGCGTCGGCGCTCATGGCCGCGTACCAGAGGGCGCCGTCGGAACCGGCGGCGATGCCGCAGGGACCGGTCCCGGCCGGAAGCGCGACGGCGCTCAACTCGCCGTCGGTGGTGATCCGGCCGATCCGGTCGTCGCCGGAGCGGGTGAACCAGAGGGCGCCGTCGGGGCCCGGCGTGATGATCAACGGTCGGCTGTCGGGCGACACCGACCAGGTGCGCAGCTCACCGCCCGCACCCATCCGGGCGATGCCGCCGGCCTGGGCCAGCGTCAGCCAGAGCGCGCCGTCGGGACCGACCGTGATGCCGTACGGGCCGCCGCCCGCCCCGCCCAGCGGGACTTCCCTGATCTTCGCGGACGTCGTCACGAGGGTCACCTTCCGTCACCTGCTCCGCCCCGGCGGGGCCTGCCGACCGCACACACTCGCCGCCCCCGCGCGCCGATGCAACCCGTTTGTCCGATCGGCCGGCCCGGATTGCCAGCTCGCTGACAGGGTCGCCACGGCATCCCCTCAGCCCTGCCGGTAACTGTCGGTGCGGTCATCGCACCACCCATCGACGAGCTGGAGGACGACATGTCCCGCACCACGAGGAAGAAGCACATGCTGGCCGGGCTGGCCGCGGCCGGCGTACTCGGCGTGGGCCTCGCCGCCCCGACGGTCGCGTTCGCCGCGGACGGCGACACCCCGGCGCCGGGCGCCAGCACCAGCGCCGCCGAGGACAGCGACCGCCAGCAGCAGCGGGCCGACCGGCACGCGGAGTTCGCCGAGAAGCTGGCCACGGAGCTGGGCGTCGACACCGACAAGGTGACGGCCGCGCTGGAGAAGCTGCGCGGGGAGCACAAGCCCGCCGACCGGCCCGAGAAGGGCGACCGACCCGGCAAGGGCGATCCCGCCGGCCGGCAGGCCGCGATGAAGGAGCGCCTGGCGCAGGCCGTCGAGGACGGCAAGCTCACCCAGGAGCAGGCCGACGCCGTCACCGCCGCCGCCGAGGCCGGCGTCCTGCCCGGCCCGGGCGGTCGGGGCGGCCACGGCGCACCGGCCGGCAAGTGACGGCCGGCTGACCGATCCCGTCCCGCCGGTGTGGCGAGTGCCCGGAAGGCTCGGCACCGCCACACCGGTGGGGGGACCGCTGGCCGGTCAGGAGTCGGCGGGTGGCGGGGCGTAGACGCCGAAGTGGTTGCCGGCCGGGTCGAGCAGGTGGGCGAGGGTCAGCCCGTTGTCGTTCTCCGTGCGCGGCACCAGCACCTTGCCGCCGGCCGCCTCCGCCCGCCGCACCGTCTCCGCCACGTCGGCCACCTGCACGTAGAAGACCGCGTAGTTCGGGCTCGCCCCGCCGGTCCCCCGGACCGCCCCGCCGATGCCCGCACCGGTGCCGCCCCCGGTCGTCCGGTATGACGCTCCCGCAGTGCCCTCCTCGGTGAAGCTCCAGCCGAACAGGTCGCCGTAGAACCGCTCGGCCTCGTCCGGCCGCTCGGTGCCGATCTCGAACCAGGTGACGGCGTTGTCGATGGTCATGGGTGCCTCCCGTCTCCGCGCGCCGGCCGGCCGGCCGGCGCCGTCAGGAGAGAGCCTCGACCCCGCCCGCGACAGCGTCCTGTCGGTGTTTCTCCGCCGACACCGAACCGTGGCCGCGCTGTCCGGCTCAGACCAGGCTGAGCCGGCGCATCCGCTCCTTGGGGATGTCGATGTCGTCGGCGGAGAGCTCGCGGTCCGGCACCCGCTCGGCGAGGGTCGTGACCGAGGTGATCCGGTCGACGCGGAAGGCGCGGATGCCGGCCCGCAGCCGGCACCAGCCCAGCAGGTACCAGTGTCGGGGATTGCCGAGGTAGCCCAGTGGCTCCACGTCGCGCAGCGAGCCGGCACCGGCGCGGTCGGCGTAGCGCAGGCGCAGCACGCGTCGCGCGCGCACCGCGTCGGCGACGGCGGCCGGGACGGGCGTCACCGGGCCGTCGCCGATCAGGTGCACCCGGGCGGCGAGCCGGTGCGCCTCGGCGGCGTCGGCGGCCGGCATCACGGAGATCAGCTTGCGCAGGGCGGTGCCGGCCGCGGCGGCGAACGGCGTGCCCCGCATCCGGTGCAACGCCACCGCCATGGCGACCGCCTCGACGGGGGCGAGGTTGACCGGCGGCAGGGTGCGGGCCCGGTCGAGCGCGTAGCCGCCGGTGCGGCCCGGCTCGGCCCAGATCGGCACGCCCGACTCCTGGAGGGCGCCGATGTCGCGTTCGATGGTGCGGGTGCTCACCTCGAAGCGGGCGGCGAGCCAGCGGGCGCTGCGCGGCCGTGGCGACACGGCGCGCAGCTCCTCGACCAGGGCGTAGAGACGGTCCGTCCGGTTCACCCCCGCAACCTACGACGGGGGTGTGACGGGACAGGTCAGGCGATGCAGGCGCAGACGATCAGCGCGGCGCCGAAGTGCGTGGCGGCGCTGACCCGCGCCGCCGGGTGCGGCTCGTCCGAGCAGATGATCTCGCCGAGCTTGCCGGGGGTGAGCAGGTCCAGCACGAAGAACGCCAGCGCCATGATGACCAGCCCGACCAGGCCGAAGACGAGGGTCGAGGCGAGCCCCTTGGTGAAGTCGCTGTAGCTGGTCAGGATCGCGGTGAACACGATCCCGGCGATGCCGAGCTGGTTGGCGGCGAGCAGCAGCGCGGCGTTGCCGTTGCGCCGTACCCAGATCAGCTCCCGCAGCCTGCCGGGAGTGAGCATGTCGACCAACCCGAACCCGGCCGCCATCAGGGCCACCCCGACGACCCCGAACACGACGCTCTGCCAGGCTCCGCTGAGCAGGTCTTCCAGCACCGACTGCCTCCCGAACTCTGCGCCCGGCGGGGATGCCGGCGCGGTGACCGAGACGATAGCGGCACCGCGCCAGCAGCGGGAGCCCGCTCCGGCCCCCGGAGGCGGACCTACAGCGACAGGTATCGCTGCCGCTCGTAGGGGGTGACCTCGCGGCGGTACTGCTCCCACTCGGCCCGCTTGTTGCGCAGGAAGAAGTCGAAGACGTGCTCGCCGAGCACCTCGGCGACCAGTTCGGAGCCGGCCATCACGTCGATCGCCTCGGCCAGGTTCTCCGGCAGCGGCTCGTAGCCCATCGCCCGCCGCTCGGCGCTGGTCAACGACCACACGTCGTCCTCGGCGCCCGGCGGCAGCTCGTAGCCCTCCTCGATGCCCTTCATCCCGGCGCCGAGCAGCACCGCGAAGGCCAGGTAGGGGTTGGCCGCCGAGTCCGGCGAGCGGACCTCCACCCGGGCGGAGTTCGGCTTGCCGTAGGCGGGGACCCGGACCAGCGCGGACCGGTTCAGGTGACCCCAGCAGACGTACGCGGGGCTCTCGGTGACCCGGTCCGGCAGCGCCTGCGGGAAGAGCCGCTTGTAGGAGTTGACCCACTGGTTGGTGACGGCCGTGTACTCCCGGGCGTGCACCAGCAGCCCGGCGATGAACGCCCGGGCCACCTTGGACAGCTTCATCGGGTCGCTGGCGTCGTGGAACGCGTTGCGCTCCCCCTCGAACAGCGACAGGTGGGTGTGCATGCCGCTGCCCGGCTGGTCGGTGAACGGCTTCGGCATGAAGGTGGCCTGCACGCCGGTGGAGAGCGCCACCTCCTTGACCACGTGCCGGAAGGTCATGATGTTGTCGGCCGTGGTGAGCGCGTCGGCGTAGCGCAGGTCGATCTCCTGCTGGCCGGGGGCCACCTCGTGGTGGCTGAACTCCACGGAGATGCCGATGCGCTCCAGCGCCAGCACGCCCTGCCGGCGGAAGTCGCGGGCCACCGCGTGGGTGGTGTGCTCGAAGTAGCCGCCGGTGTCGACCGGGACGGGCACCGAGCCGTCCAGCGGGCCGTTCTCCAGCAGGAAGAACTCGATCTCGGGGTGGGTGTAGAAGGTGAACCCCTTCTCGGCGGCCTTGGACAGCGCACGGCGCAGCACGTGCCGCGGGTCGGCCCAGGACGGGCCGCCGTCGGGCAGCAGGATGTCGCAGAACATCCGGGCGCTCTCGCCGCTGACCCCGCCCTCGAACGGGAAGACCTGGAAGGTCGTCGGGTCGGGCATGGCCACCATGTCGGACTCGAAGACCCGGGCGAAGCCCTCGATCGCCGAGCCGTCGAACCCGATGCCCTCCTCGAAGGCCGCCTCCAGCTCGGCGGGGGCCACCGACACGCTCTTGAGCGTGCCCAGCACGTCGGTGAACCACAGCCGGACGAACCGGATGTCCCGCTCTTCCAGCGTACGGAGGACGAACTCCTGCTGACGGTCCACTTCCACCCCTCGCGACACCGTTGCGCACCTGCGACCGGGGTCGACCCGGCCTGACCGACCAGTCTCCACCGGCCTCGTTACGCCGACGTTACGCGACCGGCCGGCCGGCGTCCCGCCCTGTCCCGCGGCTCCCGTCGTCCCGCCCCGCCCCGCGTGTCGGGTCCGCACGGCTGGGGCAAGATGAGGACATGCCCACCCTGCGTCTCGCCCTGTGCCAGGTCAACCCGACCGTCGGCGACCTCGCCGGCAACTCCGGCCTGGTCCGTGACTGGACCCGCCGGGCCGCCGACGCCGGCGCCCAGGTCGTCGCGTTCCCGGAGATGATGCTGACCGGCTATCCGGTCGAGGACCTGGTCTTCCGCCGGTCCTTCGTCGCCGCGTCGAAGGCCGCGCTGGAACGCCTCGCCGCCGATCTCGACGCCGACGGGCTGGGCGCCCTGCCAGTGCTGGTCGGCTACCTGGACGCGGACGGCCCGCCGCAGGTCAGCGGCGACGCCGAGCCCGGTCGCGGCGCCCGCAACGCGGCGGCCCTGCTGCACCACGGTCGGATCGTCGGCACCTACTTCAAGCACCACCTGCCCAACTACGGCGTCTTCGACGAGGACCGCTACTTCGTCTCCGGCGACGCGCTGAGCGTCGTCCGCGTCGGCGGGGTGGACGTGGCGCTGACCATCTGCGAGGACCTGTGGCAGGCCGGCGGTCCGTTCGCCGCCGCCCGCCAGGCCGGGGTCGGCCTCGTCCTCTGCGTCAACGGCTCGCCGTACGAGCTGAACAAGGACGACGTCCGGCTGCCGCTGGTCCGCCGCCGGGCCGCCGAGGCCGGGGCGACGATCGCGTACGTCAACATGGTCGGCGGGCAGGACGAGCTGGTCTTCGAGGGCGACTCGATGATCGTGGCCGCCGACGGCACGCTGCTCGCCCGGGCCCCGCAGTTCGTCGAGCACCTGCTGGTGCACGACGTGGAGCTGCCCGCCGCCGGCGAGCCGGTCGCCCCGGAGCAGGAGCTGGCGGACGGGATGCGCGTGGTGCGGGCGGAGGCCGGGGACATCCCGCCGGCGCCCGCCGGCCCCGCCGCCACGGGCGGGATCATCGCCCCGGTGGCCGACGAGGCGGAGGTGTGGCAGGCGCTCGTGCTGGGCCTGCGCGACTACGTCAACAAGAACCGCTTCCCCTCGGTGGTGCTGGGCCTCTCCGGCGGCATCGACTCGGCGGTGGTGGCCGCGCTGGCCGTCGACGCGCTCGGGCCCGACCGGGTGGTCGGCGTCTCGCTGCCCAGCCAGCACTCCTCCGAGCACAGCCGGGAGGACGCGGCCGACCTGGCGAAGCGCACCGGGCTGGACTACCGGGTCGAGCCGATCCAGCCGATGGTGGACACCTTCCTGGCGAACATGTCGCTCTCCGGGGTCTCCGTGGAGAACCTCCAGGCGCGCGTACGCGGGGTGATCCTCATGGCGCTGTCGAACCAGGAGGGGCACCTGGTGCTGACCACCGGCAACAAGAGCGAGCTGGCGGTCGGCTACTCCACCCTCTACGGCGACTCGGTCGGCGGCTTCAACCCGGTCAAGGACGTCTGGAAGACGCTGGTCTGGCGGCTGGCGAAGTGGCGCAACGCCGACGCCGCCCGCCGGGGCGAGACCCCGCCCATCCCGGAGAACTCCATCGGCAAGCCGCCGAGCGCCGAGCTGAGCCCGGGCCAGCTCGACAGCGACACGCTGCCCGACTACGACGTGCTGGACCCGATCCTGATCGGCTACGTCGACGGCGACCTGGGCCGCGACGGGCTGGTCGCGTCCGGCCATGACCCGGCCATCGTCGACCGGGTGCTGCGGATGGTGGATACCGCCGAGTACAAGCGCCGCCAGTCCGCGCCGGGCGCGAAGATCTCGATGAAGGCCTTCGGGCGGGACCGGCGGCTGCCGATCACGAACCGGTGGCGCGAGGACGGCTGAGCCGGGTCGCTCCCGGGCCGGCGGCGGCCCGGGAGTGACATCCTCCACTGCGCTCTGCCGCCGGCCGGTCGTCGGGTGCGACGATCGCGGCGGAACCCGGGGACCGCGCACGCGGCCTCGAGGAAGGAGAGAGCCATGGTGGAGTCCACCCCGTCCGAGGTGACCGCCCTCTACGGCGGCCCGGCCACCCGGCGGGTACGCACCCGCGACCTGATCGCCGCCAAGGAGCGCGGCGAGCGGTGGCCGATGCTCACCTCGTACGACCAGTACACCGCCTCGATCTTCGACCAGGCCGGCATCCCGGTGCTGCTGGTCGGCGACTCGGCGGCCAACAACGTCTTCGGCTACGAGACCACGGTCCCGGTGACCACCGAGGAACTGCTCCCGCTGGTCCGCGCGGTCGTCCGGGCGACCCGGCACGCGCTGGTCGTCGGCGACCTGCCGTTCGGCTCCTACGAGGAGGGCCCCACGCAGGCGCTGCGTACCGCCGTGCGGTTCATGAAGGAGGGCGGCTGCCACGCGGTGAAGCTGGAGGGCGGCCGGCGCTGCGCGGCGCAGATCGCCGCCATCACCGGCGCCGGCATCCCGGTGATGGCGCACATCGGCTTCACCCCGCAGAGCGAGCACGCCATCGGCGGCTACCGGGTGCAGGGGCGCGGCGACACGGCCGACGACGTGATCGCCGACGCCCGGGCGGTGGCCGAGGCGGGAGCGTTCGCCGTGGTGCTGGAGATGGTGCCGGGGCAGGTGGCCAAGCGGATCACGGCGGAGCTGCCGATCCCGACCGTGGGCATCGGCGCCGGCGCGGACACCGACGCCCAGGTGCTGGTCTGGCAGGACATGGCCGGCCTGCGTACCGGCAGGGCGCCGCGCTTCGTGAAGCGCTACGCCGACCTGGCGGGCGCCCTGACCGACGCGACCCGGCGCTTCGCCGACGAGGTCCGTGGCGGCGACTTCCCCGCCGAGGAACACACCTTCTGATCCGTCCGGTGGGCGGTGCGACCCTGCGGGCCGCACCGCCCGCCGGGCCGGCCCACCACGCCCCCGCTCATGCGGCCGGCCCGCCGGCCCCGCTCGCAATCCCCGCTCAGTGGGCCCGCACGCCGGCCCCGCCCAGTGAGCCGGCACGCAGGCTCGCTCAGTAGGCCGCTCGCAGGCTCGCCCAGGGAGCCCGCACGCAGGCCCGCTCAGTAGGCCGCTCGCAGGCCCCGCTCGCAGAGATCTTGGTAGGAAACGGCCCCTCGGAGGGCCGTCTCCTACCAAGATCTCGGGCGGGGCGGGGCGGGGCCGGCCCCGGGCGGGGCAGGCTAGACCGGGTCGAGCACGCCAAGCAGGGTCGAGCCGGGCAGGGCGCGAACAGATCGGGCAGGGGCGGGCAGGGCCGAGCTGAGCAGGCCGGGCCGGGTCAGGCCGGGCCGGGGCCGGGCGGGTGTTGTCAGAGGTCGGTGACGCGGATGCCGGCGTGCGCCTTGTAGCGCTTGTTGATGGCGATCAGGTTGGCGGTGAACGCCTCGATCTGGTGGGCGTTGCGCAGCCGGCCGGCGTAGATGCCGCGCATGCCGGGGATCCGGGCGGCCAGCGCGGCGACCACGCCCACCAGCTCGCGGTCCTCGGTGCAGATCAGCACGTCGAGGTCGATCCGCTCGATCTCCGGGTCGGCCAGCAGCGGGGCGCTGACGTGGTTGAACGCGGCGCAGACCCGGGAGTCGGGCAGCAGCGCGGCGGCCTGCTGCACGGCGCTGCCCTCGGCGACCGTGAGGGCGTACGGGCCCTGCTTGTCGAAGCCGAGCGGGTTCACGCAGTCGACGACGATCTTGCCGGCGAGCGGCTCGGCGAGCGCGGCGACGGTGGCGGCGTGCCCGTCCCACGGCACCGCGATGACGACCACGTCGCTGCGCCGGGCCACGTCCTCGTTGCCGCCGCCGGCCACCGGTGCCCCGGCGGGCACGCCGGGCAGGGCCGCGATCTCCTCGGCGGACTGGACGGCCCGCTCGGCGGTACGGGACCCGATCAGCACGGACTGGCCGGCCCGGGCGAACCGGTAGGCGAGGCCCCTCCCCTGGTCGCCCGTGCCGCCGATGATGCCGACGGTCAGCCCGGACACGTCGGGCAGCGTGCTCGCGTCGTAAGCCATGCCGCCATCCTCGCAAAACCCGCAGGCCGGCGGCACCGGTGGGCGTTGTGACAATCCCCGCTGCCGCCGACGGTGCCGCAGCGGGCGGGCCGGCGGATCAGGCCAGTTCGAAGGCCACTGCGCGGGTGGCGGGGTCGGCGGTGACCAGGCGGACCCGCACCCGCTCGCCGAGCGGCAGCTCGCCGAGGCAGCGGGCGCGCACCGGCGGTTCGTCCAGCGCCACGGTGCCGCCGGGCCGACGGCCCGGGCGGGCCTTGCCGTCCGGGGCCGCGTCGACGTCCAGCACCGCCGCGTCGAAGGTCTCCCCCACCCGGTGCTCCAGCAGCACCGCCTCGGCCAGCTCGATCGCGCCCCGGGTGGCCGCCGAGGCGGTCCGGTCGGTCGTGGCCATCACCTCGGGCAGCCGGGGCAGCGCCGCGCGGGCCCAGTCGGGCACCGCACGGCCCTCGTGCAGGGCCAGGCAGACCTCCGTGGCGTACCGGTCGGCCAGTCGCCGCAGCGGCGCCGTGACGTGGGCGTACGCGGCCGCGACGCCGCCGTGCTCCCGCTGCTCGGGCGACGCGCCGTCGAAGGCCGTGTACGCGGCGCCCCGCATCAGCTCGGCCGCCTGGTCCACGAAGGCGGCGGCCCGGGGCTGCGACGGGTCCAGCCCGGCGATCACCTCGCCGGGGCCGGCGCCGTCCGGCCAGTGCACGCCCAGCGGGGCGGCGGCGGCCCGCAGCCGCGCCACCGCCTCGGGCTTCGGCGCCGGCATCGTACGCAGCAGGCCGATGCCGCCGGCGAGCATGATGTCGGCGGCGGCCATCCCGGTCAGCAGCGAGATCTGGGCGTTGTGCTCCTCCATCGGCACCGGCCCGCGCAGCACCAGCCGCCAGCCGTCGCCGTCTGCCTCGACGTCCTGCTCGGGCAGCGGCAGGTTGATCGCTCCCCGGCGCAGCCCGCGCGCGGTGAGCAGGGTCCCGATCTCGGGCAGCAGGGCGATGGCATCGGGTAGCCGGCCGGCGTCGGCGGCCGCCTGGACGCCGACGTAGTCCAGCTTGGCCCGGCTGCGCACCAGCGCGCGTTCGAGCGTGACCCCGACGGTGCCGCCGTCGGCGTCCAGGTCGATCGTCCACAGCACGGCGGCCCGGTCGACGTCCGGCAGGAGGCTGGCCGCGCCCTCGCTGAGGGTCTCGGGGTGCAGCGGCACGGCGCCGTCGGGCAGGTAGACGGTCTGCCCGCGCCGCCAGGTCTCCTCCTCCAGCGCGCCGCCGGGGCGGACGTGCGCGGCGACGTCGGCGATCGCGTACGACACCCGGTAGCCGCCACCGGGGCGGCGGGCGAGGTGCATCGCCTGGTCCAGGTCGCGCGAACCGGCGGGGTCCACGGTGACGAACGGGACGTCGGTGCGGTCGGCGGCGGGCCGGGGCGGCGCGGCCGCCGCGGCGTCGGCCTCGCGCTGCGCCTCGGCCGGGAACCCCTCGGGCAGTCCCAGTTCGCGGCGCAGCGCGCCGAAGTCGATGCGGGGTGCGAGTACGCGTCGGATCACCACGGGGTCAATCCTGACAGTGTGGCGGATGATCCGCTTCCCGGCGAGCGCCGGTCGTCCGCGTCGCGGTCAGCCGGTCGCCCTGCGCGCGCTCGCCCGTACGCCCCGGGGGGCGGTGGCCCGGGCCGCGGCCGTCGGGGCGGGCGCCTTACGGGCGGTGACCTTCTTCGCCGGCGCCCGGGCGGCTGTCGTCTTCTTCGCCGGGGCCTTCTTCGCCGCCGCCTTGCGGGTGGTGGCCGAGGAGGTCGCGGTGGCCTTGTTGGCGGGGGCCTTCGTCGCGGCGGCCTTGCGGGCGCCGCCGGTGGGCCGGGTCGCGGCCGTCTTCCTCGCCGCCGTCGTCTTCCCGGCCGCCGTCGTCTTCTTCGCCGCCGTCGTCTTCCCGGCCGCCGTCGTCTTCTTCGCCGCCGTCGTCTTCCCGGCCGCCGTCGTCTTCCTGGCGGTGGCCTTCTTCGCCGGGGCCTTCGCCGCCGTCGTGGTCTTCTTCGCCGCCGTGGTGGTGCTCTTCCTCGCCGCCGTGGTGGTCTTCTTCGCCGCCGAGGTGACCTTGCGGGCGGGGGCGGTGCCGCTGGCGGTGGCCTTCTTCGCCGGCGCGGTGGCCTTCCTCGCCGTGGTGGCGGCCTTCGTCGCCGCCTGCCGGGCTGGCGTCTTCGCCGAGGTCGTCTTCTTCGCCGCCGTGCTCTTGGCCGCCGCCGTCGTCCGCTTCGCCGCGGCGGGCGCCTTCTTCGCGGCGGTGGCGGTCGTCTTCTTCGCCGCGGCCGTCGTCTTCTTCGCCGCGGTGGCGACCCTGGCCGCCGCCTTCTTCGAAGGAGCCTTCGCGGCGGGAGCCTTCTTCGCGGGAGCCTTCGCAGCGGAAGCCTTCGCGGCGGTGCTCTTCTTCGCCGGGGCCCGTCCCGCGCCGCCGGTCGCCTTGCTGGCCGGTGCCTTCTTCGCCGCCGTGGACGTGGCGGACGGGCGCACGGTCCGCGCCGTGCCCGCGGTCCGCTCCGCCGCGGCGGTCTTCCTGGCGGTCGTACGTCTGGCGGCCGGGCGGGTGGTGGCCTGCTGTGCTTCGGCCATCTCGGTTCCCTTCCTGGGGACGTGCTCTCGCCCTCGCGGAGCACCACGTGCCTCGGCGCGGGCCGTCCCGCGCCGCCTATCTGTCCTCCCCGGCCCAGCGGGCGTCCTCGGCCTCCCACGCGTCGTTGCGCTCCCGCACCGTCTGCAGGGCGTTCTCCGCGTCGGCGGCTGAGGCGTACGGCCCCAGAACGTGCCTGGCGGGGCACACGTCGGCGTCGGTCTCGACCCGGTGGTGCCGGGTGCACCAGTAGAAGTGCCCACCGCTTCCGCTGTCGCTCATGGGATCACTGTGCACCGCGAACCACCCGGCCGCCACCGGAACACCACAAGTCGCCGACGTTCTCCACAGTAGACGTGCCCCCGCCGTCAAGGGCTGGAACTGCGAAAACAGGGCCATTCGGGGGTACGGTGCCCACCCCGTCGGCCCGCGACGGGGCAGCCGCGGGGCGGGCCCGTGGCGCACAATCGCCCCGTGCGACACGGGGGTGGGACATCGGTGTGGCCGCGGCGCGTACTGGCGGTGGCGGTGCCGACGATCGTGCTGGCGGTGGTCGGGGCGGCCACCGGGCTGCCGCTGCTGCGGGCCCGGTCACAGCAGCGGCTGGAGCAACGGGCCGAACGGGAGGTGACCGCCACCGCGCAGCTCACCCGCGCACGTTTGCTCGCCGAACCGGCGGCCGGGGAGTCGACGCTGCGGCGGGCCGCCGACGCGGTGGACGGGGTCGAGGTGCTGACCGTACGCAGCGACGGGCCCCGCGCGGAGGCGACCGTACGGCTGGTCTTCCGCGTCCGGGTCGCGAAGACGGCGGCCTCCGTCTTCGGCTGGCAGCGGGCCGACTCGGCGGCGTGCTTCGCGCTGGCCGTGCCCTCCGACCCCGGCCCCGTCGCCCTCGAACGGCTGTCGTGCCCCGACTGACGGACGGGGGGCGGGTTAGGGTCGCCGGATGGGCGTTCCCGACCACATCCTGCGGCTGCGCGAGCGCGTCGGCCATGACCTGCTCCTGCTGCCGAGCGTGAGCGCGGTGGTGCGCAACGACGCCGGCGAGCTGCTGCTCGGCAGGCGCGCCGACGACGGGCGCTGGTCGGTGGTCAGCGGCATCGTCGAGCCGGGCGAGCAGCCGGCCACGGCGGTGGTCCGCGAGGTGCGGGAGGAGACGGGCCTGGAGGTCGAGCCGGTCCGCCTGAGCAGCGTCGTGTCGCACCCGCACACCTACCCCAACGGCGACCGCTGCGAGTTCTTCAACCTCGGCTTCCACTGCCGGCTGGTCGCCGGCACCGCCCGGGTCAACGACGACGAGTCGGTGGCCGTGGAGTGGTTCCCGCCGGACCGGCTGCCCGCGCTCGACCGGCACGCCCGGCTGACCGTCGCGCACGCCCTCGGCGCCGAGGCGGGCGCGTGGTTCCTGCCCGCCGGGACGGCCTGGGCCGAGTCCGGTGACTGACCTCGATCCGCCCCTGCGCCGCTACCTCGCCGACCTGGTGGCCGCCGCCCGCGACGTGCTCGGCGACGACCTCGTCGGGGCGTACGCGGCCGGCTCGGTCGGGTTGGGCGCGTACCAGCCGGGGCGCAGCGACGTGGACGTCGCGCTGGTCTGCGCCGACGCCCTCGACCTCGGGCGCAGGCAGGAACTGGTGGCGCGGCTGCGGCACGAGGCGCTGCCGTGCCCCGCGCGCGGGCTGGAGCTCGTCGTGTACCGCCGGGCGGTCGCCCGCTCCGGCACGCCGGAACCGGGTTTCGAGGTCGAGCTGAACACCGGGGCGCGGATGCCGTTCCGGGTGACGTGGGCCGCCGCCGACCGCCCCGCCGAGGACGGCCTGTTCTGGTACGGCCTGGACCGCAGCATCCTGCACCAGTGCGGGTACGCGCTGCTCGGGCCGCCGGCCGCCGAGGTCTTCGCCGACCTCTCCCCCGCCGACCTGCGCCGCCTGCTTACCGACGCGCTGCGCTGGTGGCTGGCCCTGCCGACCCCGCCCGGCGACGGTCCCGCCCCCGGGGCCGAGGACGCGGTGCTCGGCGCCTGCCGTTCCCTGGTCAAGGTCCGGCACGGCGTCTGGCTGTCGAAGGTCGACGCCGGCCGCCGGCTGGCCGCCGAAGCCCGGCGGGCCGACCCGGTCGGCGGTGGGGCCGCCGGCCTGATCGAACGGTCGATCGCGGCGCGGGCCGGCGGGCCGCCGCCGAGCGGTCCCGCGGTCCGCGCCTTCCAACGCGGTGTGCTGGACGAGATCAGCCGCTGACGGGCTCCACCGGGATCCAGGGTTCGGCTCCGGCTCAGGCAGGGCCCGGGTCGGATCCGCCGCCGTTGGCTCGTGGCTGGTCGAAGCGGTGCCGGGCGAACGCGTCCACCCTGCCCCAGCGGCCCGGGATGTCCAGCAGCGCGAGCCGGTCGAAGCCGGAGGGCAGTGCCGGGTTCACGGCGAGATGGTCCTCGTGCGGTTCGATGCCGAGCATGATCCGGATGAGCAGCAGGGACGCTCCGCTGGACCAGGCCTGTGGGCTGCCGGCGGTGGGGTACCGGACCGGGTACCGCGTGGTGTGCCGGTCGAACCCGCCGAAGGCTTCGGGGAGCCGGCCCTGGAAGTAGGTGGCCGCGTCGATGATGCCCTCGGCGATGCGTCCCGCCTCGGCGGCGAATCCGTAGCGGCGCAGGCCCCAGGCGATGAACGAGTTGTCGAAGGGCCAGACGGTGCCACGGTGGTATCCGAGCGGGTTGTAGCGGCCCTGCCCCTCGGCGAGGGTCCGCACTCCCCAGCCGGAGAAGAGCGCCGGTCCCATCAGGTGCTCGGCGATCCGCGCGGCCCGATCCGGGGGCACGATCCCGCTCCACAGCAGGTGCCCGATGTTGGAGGAGAGGCTGTCGACGGGAGTGCCGTCGCCGTCGAGGGCGAGCGCGTAGTAACCCCGGTCGTCGAGCCAGAAGTCCCGGTTGAAGCGCTCGTACAGCGCCGCTGCCTCGCTCTCCAGCCGGTCCGCGTAGGCCGGGTCGTTCCAGAACGTACGGGCCAGCCGCGCCGCCCGGATCTTGGCGTCGTAGGCGTAGCCCTGGGCCTCGCAGGTGGCCCTGGGGAAGCCCGGCAGCCTGCCGTCGGCGTAGGAGATGCTGTCCCAGGAGTCCTTCCAGCACTGGTTGTCCAGCCCGGTGACCCGGTTGCGTCGCTCGTACCAGAGGTAGCCGGTGGACGTCAGGTCGGCGTACTTGTCGATCCACGCCAGGGCCGCCCGGGCCTCCTGTTCCAGCTCCATCACCAGCGCCGCGTCGCCGCTCCACCGTTCGTACTCGTCGAGCAGCACCACGAACAGCGGCGAGGCGTCCACGGTGCCGTAGTACGGCGAGTGCGGCTGCTCCTCGAACGCGGCCGACTCGCCGTAGCGCAGCTCGTGCAGGATCCGACCGGGGTCCTCCTCCAGGACGTTGTCGGTCCGGGCGCCCTGCAACGAGGCGAGGATCCGCAGCGTCGGCGGGGTCAGCGACGGGGTGAAGGGCAGGGTCTGCAGGCAGGTCAGCAGGCTGTCGCGACCGAACAGGGTCATGAACCAGGGCAACCCGGCCGCCGGCACGGTCGCGCCGCCGAGCGAGAGCGGAGCGAAGCGCAGCGCCGCCAGGTCCACCAGGCTGCGGTGGTACACCTCTTGCAGTGCGCCGCTGTCCGTGTCGAGCTTCGGGGCCTCCGCGACCCACTCCCGTACGCTCGTCGGCAGCGTGGCGGCGTCCGGACGCAGCGCGCGCACGGGGGCGCGGAGGTCGACGCCGTCCGGACGCAGCGCCCGCATGACCACCCGCAGCTCCGTCGACCACCGGGCGCCGGGCGGCAGCCGCAGCGTGAAGCGGAGACCGTCCCGGTCGAAGTCGGCGGGCTCACTGGCCGAGACGGACACCTCGCGCCGGAACGTGCCGCGCTGGTAGCCCAGGCGCAACTCGTCCGGACCGACGTGGGTGTAATGACTGCCGGCCTTCTGGCGGATGTCGAACTTGATGTCGAAGATGTCGGCGAAGTCGGCCGCCACCTCCAGCCGCACGTCGAGGTCCATCTCCTTCTCGCCGTAGTTGAACACCGTCAGCGACTCGGTCAGGTCCGGCCCGATCCGCCGCCGCCGGATCGCCGACACGTCGGCCTCCACGTAGTCGGTCTGCCCGCCCGGCACCACGAAGAACGCCGCCTCGTAGTACTGGCTGTCGTCCACCGACAGCGCGGTCAGCCGCTCGCCGTTGACGGTGAGCACCCAGCGGGACAGGAAGCGCGAGTCGGCGGCGAACAGGCCGACCGGGGTCGCGGGTGAGGACTCCACGTCACCGCTGGAGTCCGAGACGATGAAGGTGCTGCCGTCGATGCACGACACGGTGCCCGGGATGTCCTTCATCGGGTCACTCCCCGCGGCCGGAGACGGCCTGCTGCCGTTCGGCGGGGGGCACGGGGAACAGCCGCCCGACCCGCATCGCCAACGCGAGGTTCCCGTCGATCATGATCTCGCCCCGGGTGATCCCGGCCAGGCCGTTCATCTCACCCCGCGTCATCGCCTCCGCGACGTCGGCGGTGACCTTGATGACCGCTTCCGCCGGGGCGTCGCTCCGCGTCACCTTCAGGCTTCCATGGTCGATGTCCAGCAGCCACCGCTCCACCCGGTCCCCCTCCCGGATGTCGAACCGGATGGTGCCACGGACCTTGCACAACCGTGGATCGTGACCGACAGCCGCCAACTGCTCGAAGAAGGCACTGGTCGCCGTCATTCGACCTCCCCGCCGCTTGTCAGGAGCGCTCGCCGACTACCCCTCGTACGGGGGCGCTAACTCCTGCCGCGCGGGCTGGGGCGTGAAGAAGCGGACGATGTCGTCGGCGGCGGTCGGGGACAGCATCATCGCCTGGACCCGCGCGGACATTTCGGCGATCGGGATGATCCTGGTGAACATCGCCTCCTCGTACGCCCGGATCGCCGAGTCCGGGTCGGCGGGATCGGCGGCGAGTTCGCCGGCGAGTTCGGCGCCGTCGAGCATGGCCTGGTTGGCACCCTCGCCGACCGGCGGCATGAGGTGCGCGGCGTCACCGATGAGGGTGACGCCCGGCTGGTGGGCCCAGCGTGTGCCGATGGGCATCGCCTCGATCCTGCGAGGCGTCGGCGCGCTGTCGCCGGCTTCGATGAGTGCGGTGAGACTCGGGTCCCAGCCGTCGAACATGTCCAGCAGAGCCCGCTTGCTGCGGAAGGTGTCCGGGTGCCGATCGTCCGCACGGAGGGAGATGCCCACTCGGATGCCGCCGTCGCCGAGGCGTTGCGCGGCAAGGATCTGGTTCACGCCGACGCACCACAGGTTCCCGGGGCCGACCAGCTCGGCGATATCCGGATGGCGCCGGTCGGCGTCGCTGATGCTCAGCTCCACCAGGGTGGCCACGTAGGACAGTCTCGCGTCGGTGAGCAGCGACCGGACGACCGAGCGCGCGCCGTCCGCGCCGACGAGGACGTCGCAGTCGGCGCGGTGGCCACCGTCGAACGTCAGCCCGAAGCCTCCGCCGGGACGTGGAGCCGCCGCGACGAGCCGGTGCTGCCAGGCCACCGTGTCGGCGGGGAGCGAATCGAGCAGAAGATCGCGCAGTGCGGCGCGGTCGATCTCGGGGCGTCCGGAGAACGCGCCGGGTCGTGGCGTGTGGTGCACGAGGGTGCGTCCGGCCGGGTCGAGGATGCGATGTTCCTCGCCCTCCGGCCGAGCCTCGGACCGGAACCGGTCGGCGAGGCCCGCTCGGGCCAGGGCCAGTTGCCCGGACTCCGGGTGCAGGTCGAGCGATCCACCCTGCGATCGCGTGGATCGGCCCGTCTCGCGTTCGTACACCACCGCGTCGATGCCGTGCCGGTGCAGGATTCGCGCCAGTGTCAGGCCGCCGAGGCCACCGCCGGCAATCGCGATCCGCATCATCACCTCCATTAACGTACGCTGTATCCCATGAATACGCCGTACGGTAGCGCGCCGTTGCCCGTCTGGGAACGGCCCGAGCCTCAGCCGCGAGCGGCACCGGTGCCGCTGAGCCGCGCGAAGATCGCCGCCACGGCTGTCCGGCTCGCCGACGCACACGGCCTCGACGGCCTGTCGGTTCGCAAGATCGCCAAAGAGCTCGGTGTCGGTCCGATGCGGCTCTACGACTACGTGACCAACAGATCCGAACTGCTCGACCTGATGGTCGACGCCGTGTATGCCCAGATCGCCGAGGCCGGCCAGCACTCCGAGTGGCGCGCCACGCTACTGGCCATCGCTCACCGCACCCGCGACGCCGCTCTTGAGCATGAGTGGTTCGCCGACCTGCTCGGCGCGAGGCCGCACCTGGGACCTCATGCGCTCGCCGTGGGCGAATCGACCGCGGCGGCGCTCAGCCAGGCCCCCGGCGTACGCGGAATCGACGACCTCCAGCGGGCCGTGGGCGCCCTCAACGCGTTCCTCATCGGGGCGCTCCGCAGCGAGGTCACCGAGCGACGCACCGCCCGTTCCACCGGCACCGACGTGTCCGCCTGGCAGGCCGCCCTCGGGCCCTACCTGACACGCATGCTCGGCACAGGCCGCTACCCCACCATCGCCCGGCTCGTCGTCGACGGCGCCCACCTCGACGCCGAGGAGACCTTCCACCACAACCTGACCACCGTCCTGGACGGCATCACCGGCCATCCCCAGACGTGACCACCTGCTCCGGAACCAGCCGCCCGCTGAGAGCACGCACCTCGGTCAGACATCCGGATCTGCTGCAACCGGCGCGTTGAGGGTGTGGCAGATCAGTTGACGGACTGCCACCGCCCGGCGATCGTGCACCTACGATTCTGGCCAGTCAGCCACGATGACCAGTGGGACCAGGTCCGGCGACCGGTAGTCGTCGCCAGGGAGGTGTTCAATGTGCTGATGCCGACGGACTGCCCGATCATCGGCAGTCTCGGCCTGCTCAGCCACTCCGTCCAGCGCGTCCCAGATGATGTCGAGATACTCACGCCCGCCGGAGAATTGCAGCGTCGTTGCGCCTCGCAGACCGACAAGCAGCGGGCCTGCGGTCGCCTTCTGACTGACGACCCCGTCGGTGACCGCCACCTCGATGGGCTCGGCATGTTGGCGAAGCTGCCGGCTGAGGGCACGGAGCGCAGCCGGCGGACCGGCAAGTTCCAGCTCGTCGTCGCTGACGGAGAGACGGCAGCGTCGGTGATCCTCCATCGGCGCATTGTCCCTCGCCGCGCGAGCCTTGCGTCGCCCACCGCGCCACGCTCCGGCCGGCTGTGGTCGGGGTGAGCCGGCGTCAGGACCAAGTGAACGAGAGAATCAGGCCGCCGGAGGTCGAACCTTGGCGGGGTCGACGTCCCACCGCAGAACGGTTCGGGATGAGTGGTCGCTGATAACCGTCACCGGGTAGACGTGACCCGCCGCCCGCTCTCCCCGGTGACGCATCGAATGGTCACCCTCGCCCCAGCCGATGCCGATAACGGGACAGCCGGCAACCTCGACCGGGCCGACGTGCAGCGGATGGTTCGCGGCGGACCGGCGAAAGTTGTCGTAGTCGGTAGGCGGCTCCATGGACGGGCCGACCCACGAATCGAGTGCGACGGCGTCGCCCAGGACCATGCCGTACCGGTCGGCCGGAAGGTCACCGAGCAACCGGCCGACGCTTTTTCCGCCAAGACGAACCTCAAGCATCGTGATGGCGGCCTCGCCGAAGAACGGGGACGGCTGGGTAGCCGCCAGCACGGGGAGTGGACGGTCGGCGTCGACAGGTACGGCGACCGCCTCGAACAGCCATTCCTGGATGTGGCCACCACCAGTGGCGGCGACCGCCGCCGCACGGTCGGAAAGCCGCTCGCCGATGCTGGGCCAGATGTAGTCGAGGTGCCCGACCGTCGCGAGGACCAAGACACCGGATGGAGCAGCGACCACACCCAACTCAACGAGTTCCACCCGGACGAGTCTGGCCTTCAGGCACAACGCTGTCACGGGCGCGGTCCCGGAACCTCAGCAGCAGACCTGAACAGACTGTCTATGGTATTGCGGGTGCGTTCCTCGCTGGCTGGCATCAGGTGCCCATACACCGGAGCGTGAACCCGGGGTCGGCGTGACCGAGGTGCGACGCAAGGGCCTTGCTGCTCTCCCCCCACGTCGAGCGAACAGCAGCGGCACCGTGACCCGCTCGTCGTCGGCCGGGTTCTCCCACGGCAGGTTGGGCGCCACCGGGTCGCAGTCCTTGATGTGCTGCCGCAGCACCAGAGCGACGGTACGGCCGGTGTCGAGATCCGTACACCGCATGGCGAGCGGCCGAACGCTGATGCCGTACTCGGCCGCAATCTCCTTCAGCACGTCGACCGAGCGAGGAAGCGCCATGCGGGCCGCCCGCGACCCTAGCCGAGGAGTGACCGGGGGCGGGAAGGGTTCGACGCCAGCCAGGGTCAGAGCCGTCATCGGTGTACCTCCGGCGGGCAGGGCGGAAGGCGTGGAATTTCGGGTACTGTCCGCTCTCACGACCGACCGCAGCGGCGAGGACTACATGAGCAGCGACGGAACGACCGTGCTGTGGCGCCCGTTGGGACAGCAGGAACGCGACCTGGTCCGCGAAACGGGTTGGCGCAGGTGGCCGGCACTCTCGCCAGACGAAACGCACTTCTTTCCGATCCTCAGCGAGGACTTCGCAATCGGGGCTGCCCGAGACTGGAACCTGTTCGGATCCGTGCGCTACGTGGCCCGCTTCCACGTCGAGACAGGCTTCCTGGGCCGCTACTCGACACGGTCCTTCGGCGGGTCCGCTGCTCCGATGCTGTGGGTCCCGGCCGAGGAACTGAACGAGTTCAACGCGCACATCGTCGGTCCGATCGAGGTCGTCCACGAGTTCCGTTAGTCGGTGACGGACGCAGACGGCGCTCATCGGTCACCCTGCCGCCCAAGAAGCCGACCCCGTACGGCCGGGAAGTCGTCGTGGCGGCCCGCCAGGCCGACTTCCCCGTGGCAGTGGTCAGCAACAACTCTGCCGGTGCCGTGAGCGCCTACCTGGCAGCGCACCGCCTTGCCGTCCATGTCTCGCAATGCGCCGCTGTGGCGGTGTCCGCCGGGGTCAGCGTCCGCGGCACGAGAGCTCAATAGCCGCGGTGACCACAGTACGGGCAATCGTCAGCTACTTCGACGTGATCGCCCCGGTAGACGACTGCCGCGCCGGTTTCCTCTGACAGTTGCTGGGCCAGCTTCCGGCCCTGTTCCGTCCACGCCCGGTACTGCTCGTCGGTGGCGACCCGACCCCCGCCGTATTCGCTGTGCATGTCCATCCAGTCGGACCACGCACCCAGCCCAGTAGCCAGCTTGGGCGAGAGCCTCAGCCCTTCCGGGTGAACCATTTCCACGACCTCGCGGCCTGGACGACCACCGCAAGCGGGAATCGTGCCCCAGGCCCACACAGGGAAGGCACCGTAGTCGAACGCGACGTCCAAGCGCCGCACTCCAGGCGGGCGGCCTCGCGGACAGGACAAGACATGCCGCCGGAACTCCTCCAACCCTCCACCACCTCGACTTCAACCTACCTCGACACACGCCCTAGTGGATCTGTGGTTGAGGGCTGTACGGCGCGCCGCTCAACCTAGGCCGCACACCACACCGCAACTCATAGGTTTGCGCTGATGTAGTCGGTCCGAGATCAGCCCGTCCCCAGGCCATCAGGCCGTCGCAGGCCGTCAGAGGTCGGCCAAAGTTGACCACCAACACCCATCGACACCCGAACATAGAACCAGCTCAGAGCATTGATCGGCGCTCCGAGCTGGTGGGCGACGGACGAGTCGACCTGTACGCCGGATTCTGTGACCGGCGCGCGCCCCGAGGGGCTCGCGTCGGCGGCGGCCATCCATCTAGGCCTGCCGTCGCCGGCAGGCTCGAGCGGCCTACCCGCAGACATCGGGCGGGCAGCCCTCAAGCGTCTGCGCCGGGTCGTCATCATGTCTGGTGACGGCCCTTGCTTGGCCTTGCTCCGGGTGGGGTTTACCGAGCCACCCCGGTCACCCGGGGTGCTGGTGGGCTCTTACCCCACCGTTTCACCCTTACCGTCCCCGATGGGGTCGGCGGTCTGTTTTCTGTGGCACTGTCCCGCGGGTCACCCCGGGTTGCCGTTAGCAACCACCCTGCCCTGTGGAGTCCGGACGTTCCTCGGCGGCGGGCTGGAGCCCGCCGACGCGACCGCCCGGTCGACTCGTCCGTCGCGCATCCATCCTAACGACGCCACGGCCGCGCCTATTGCCACCCCGGGGCCGTCCGGCGCCCGTCCTGCCGGAGGCGGGTACTAGCCTCTGGTGACCATGGATGTCTCCGACGCCGCGCTGCTGCTCGCCGCCGGGCTCGCCGCGGGCACGGTGAACGCGGTGGCCGGCGGGGGCTCGCTCATCACCTTTCCGGCGATGATCGCGGTGGGCCTGCCGCCGGTGCCGGCCAACGTGAGCAATTCGGTCGCGGTCTTTCCCGGGTACGTGGCGAGCGTGGCGGGCAGCCGGCAGGACCTGCCGCCCCGGCGGATGCTGGCCGCGCTGGTGCCCACCACGATCGTCGGTACGATCGCCGGCGCCCTGCTGCTGCTGGCCACGCCGGCCCGGGCGTTCGAGCTGGTGGTGCCCTTCCTGGTGCTCGGGGCGACGGCGGTGCTGGCGTTCCAGGATCCGCTGCGCCGGCTCGTCGGGCATCCGCGCGACCTGGCGCCGCGCCGCCGTACGGTCACCGTGCAGGCCATGGTCGCCGTCGGCGCGGTGTACGGCGGCTACTTCGGCGCGGCGCTGGGGGTGATGCTGGTGGCGGGCCTGGCCCTGGTTCTGGACGCGACGCTGGCGCGGGTGAGCGCGCTGAAGAACCTGCTCTCCGCCCTGGTCGGGTTGACCACCCTCGTGGTGTTCGCGCTGTTCGGGCCGGTGAACTGGGCGGCCGTGGCGGTGGTCGCGCCGGCGACGCTTGTCGGCGGGTACGCCGGCGCGCGGCTGGTGCGCCGGCTGCCGCCGGTGGTGCTCAAGGTGCTGATCGTGGTCTTCGGCACGTCGATCGGGCTCTACCTGCTCTGGCGCGCGCTGCGCTGAGCCTCGGCGACGGCTGCCCGGCCCGGAACACTGGACAGGTGCCCGGCCGGGCGGGCGAAGGACGCACGCCCGGGCGGCTAGTGGTCCTGGAGCGTGAAGAAGAGCGTCCGGTGCTCGACGTCCAGGAAGGCGGTCCGCCACCGCGTGGACGGGGTCGCCTCGTCGTACACCCGGCTGTGCAGCCATCGGGGCGCGGCCGGCAGGAACGGCGCGAGAGCGGGCCACGCGTCCGCCGGGCTGGTGAGAGGCGCTTGGTCCGGCTCGGCGGGCGCGTACGGCACGAAGCCGTACCGCTGCGCCAGCGTCCGCGCGTCCGCCGGACGCAGCCGGACCACGCCCTGGTACGCCCACTCCACCGGGCCCGGCGCGCGGCCGCACGGCTCGCCCGCGAGGGAACGCACCTGCCAGTGGATCTCCAGGTAGTCGCCGAGGCCCGGCAGTTCCTCGGGCGGATACCACCGCTGGGTGTGCACCTTCGCCTCCTCGGCGCGCACCGTCTCCCGGCACTCGGGCGTGTCGCCCGGGTCGTTGCCGACAACCCGGATCACGGCCCCCACACACCCGACGACCGCCAGCAGAAGCAACGCGGCGGAGCCGCCGAGGACGGCCACCAGCGCGCGTCTCGTCATGGGCGTCAGCGTACGAAGGGCGTCCACCCCCGCCGCGTCGCCCCCGGCCGGCAGGGGCCGGGGGCGACGCGGTCGCGGGAGAGGCTCAGGCGACCGGTTCCGGGGCGGCGTCGGCGTCCCGGCGCGGGCCGGGTACGACGCGCGGGTCGCCCTCGTCGGCGAAGTAGTCGTCCGACGTGGTGCCGTCGCCGCCGTCGCGCACCTTCGCCGCCCGCAGCACCACCGTGAGCAGCGCCGCGACCGCGAGGTTGACCAGCACCGCCACGATCCCGACGTAGATCGTCTTCGGGGTGTCGAAGCCGAAGTCGGCAAGCGGGAACGCCGAGCCGCCGAAGTGCTTGCGGCCGGTCGCGGCGTTCGGGATCTGGTAGAGCATCCACATGCCCAGCCCCATGCCCGCGATCCAGCCGCCGATGAGTGCACCCCGGTGGAACCAGCGGGTGTAGAGGCCGAGGGCCACCGCCGGCAGCGTCTGGAGGATGATCACGCCGCCGATGAGCTGGAGGTCGATGGAGAACTGCGGGTCGAGGAAGACGATGCAGGCCACCGCGCCGACCTTCACCACCAGCGAGGTGATCTTGGAGACGTTCGCCTCCTGCGCGGGGCTGGCGTCCCGCTTCAGGTACTCCTTGTAGATGTTGCGGGTGAACAGGTTCGCCGCCGCGATCGACATGATCGCCGCCGGCACCAGCGCGCCGATGCCGATGGCCGCGTACGCGACGCCGGCGAACCAGTCGGGGAACTGCTGGTCGAACAGGACCGGCACCACCGTGTTGCTGTCCACGGTGCCCTCCTTCGACCCGGGCAGCGGCTTCACCCCGGCCGCGATGGCCATGAAGCCGAGCAGCGCGATCAGGCCGAGCAGCAGGCTGTACGCGGGCAGCGCCGACATGTTCCGCTTGATCACGTCGCGGTTCCGGCTGGCCAGCACGCCGGTGATGCTGTGCGGGTAGAGGAACAGCGCCAGCGCCGAACCGAACGCCAGCGTGACGTACTGGAGCTGGTTGTTGGCGTTGAGCAGCACCCCGTCGCCTGCGTTCGGCGACGCGTCGAACTTCGCGTCGGCGGCGTCGAAGATCTCGCCCCAGCCGCCCAGCTTGTACGGCAGGTAGAGCACCGCCACCAGGATCACGATGTAGATCAGCGTGTCCTTGACGAACGCGATCAGCGCCGGCGCGCGCAGCCCCGACTGGTAGGTGTACGCGGCCAGGATCGCGAAGGCGACGATGATCGGCAGGTGCCGGGCCAGCGTGCTCTCGCCGGTCACCCCCATGGTCTTGAGCACCGCCTCGATGCCGACCAGTTGCAGCGCGATGTACGGCATCGTCGCCACGATGCCGGTGATGGCGATCAGCAGCGCCAGCACCGGCGAGTCGAACCGCTTGCGAACGAAGTCCGCGGGGGTGACGAAGCCGTGCCGGTGCGAGACCGACCAGAGCCGGCACAGCACCAGGAACACCAGCGGGTAGATGACGATGGTGTAGGGGACGGCGAAGAAGCCGGCCGCGCCGGCACCGAACATCAGCGCCGGCACCGCCACGAAGGTGTACGCGGTGTACAGGTCACCGCCCACCAGGAACCAGGTGATCCAGCCGCCGAAGTTGCGCCCGCCCAGCCCCCACTCGTCGAGGTGGGCCATGTCCTTCGGGGCCCGCCACCGGGCCGCCACGAATCCCATCCCGCTGACCAGCAGGAAGAGCACCGAGAAGACGATGATCTCGGTGAGGTGGTCGCGCCACATCAGCGATCACCCGCCGCCGTGTCGCCCGGCCCGTCAGACGGCGCGCCGGCCCGCTTCTTCGTCATCTGGTACACCAGCGTGGTGGTGGCCACGCCGAGCAGGATGTAGCCGAGCTGGAGCCAGTAGAAACGCGGAAAGCCGAGGAACCGGGGCGAGTCGGCGTTGAAGAAGACCGGGATCAGGGGCACCACGATGGGGATGAAGAGCAACCAGTTCCAGGGGCTGTGGTCCTTCGCCCTGGAGCGCGCCGCTGTCGGCGCCTCCGGTTCGGGTGCGGCCATTGCGACAAACCTCCGCGAGTCGTAGATCGACACTGATGACGGCCGGAGGCTACGACCCTGTGACCCGGGTCACGTTCTATGGGAGGAGATTGCTGCGCCGAACGGCGGACGGCGTGCGCCGAACGGCGACCCCGGGCGGCCGGACGGTGGCCCGCCCGGCTCAGATCCCGGCGAGGTGCGCGGTGTCGTTGACCGTACGGACGGCGACCCCGCCGTCGGGCCACGTGTCGAGCACCGAGACGCCGGCCGCGTCCAGGAACAACCGGTGCAGGAAGCCGTCGCCGGCCGCGAGGGCGTCGCGCAGCACCAGCTTGATCGGCGAGACGTGGGAGACCACCACCACGGTCTCCCCCGGGTACGCCCGGCACAGCCCGTCGACCACGCGGCGGCAGCGCTCGGCGACGTCGACGAACGACTCGCCGCCCGGCGGGGCCACCCGGGTCGAGGCCAGCCAGGCGTCCATCTCGCCCGGCCACTCCTGCCGGACCTCGGCGAAGGTGCGCCCCTCCCAGGCCCCGAAGTCGCACTCGATCAGGTCGTCCTCGCGGCGCACCGGCACGCCGCCGAGCGCCCCGGCGATCGCCTCGGCGGTCGCCGTACACCGGGACAGGGGCGAGCTGAGCACGGCCGCGACGGTCGGGGCCAGCGCGGCCACCCGGGCGGCCGTGGCCCGGACCTGAGCCTGGCCGCGCTCGGAGAGCGGCACGTCGCCGCGGCCGGAGTAGCGGCGCTGTTCGGTGAAGGCCGTCTCGCCGTGCCGGACGAGGATGAGCCGGGTGGCGGTGAAGCTCGGCCGCGGCTCCCAGGAGGCGGGCGCGGTGGCCGGGTCGGTGCCGGTGCTCGACGCCGACGCGGCGCGGGCGGCCACCTCGCGGGCCCTCGCGCGGGCCGGTGAGTCGGGAGCGGCGACCTCGCGCGGCGGCTCCACGACGCGCGGCGGCGCGACGGCGGCCCGGGCCGGCGCCTTGCCGGCGGCGGCGTCCATGGCGGCGTTGGCGAGGGCGTCGGCGTGCCGGTTGCGTTCCCGGGGAATCCAGTGGAACCGCACGGCGGCGAAGCGGTCGACCAGCCCGGCGGCCTGCGCGGCGAGCGGACGCAGCCCGGGGTGCTTGATCTGCCAGCGGCCGCACATCTGCTCGACCACCAGCTTCGAGTCCATCCTGGCCTCGACCTCGGTGGCACCCAGCTCGGCGGCGGCCTCCAGCCCGGCGATCAGCCCCCGGTACTCGGCGACGTTGTTGGTGGCGACGCCGATCGACTCGCCCCGCTCGGCCAGCACCTCACCGGTGTCCGCGTCGCGGACCACCGCGCCGTAGCCGGCCGGGCCGGGGTTGCCCCGGGATCCGCCGTCGGCCTCGACGACGACCACGCGCGGCGCCACGGGACTACAGGCCGGACTCGTTGGTACGGACCATGATCCGTCGGCAGTCCTCGCAGCGGACGACCTCGTCCGGGTCGGTCTTGCGGATCCGGGCCACGTCGGCGCCGGAGAGCGTCAGACGGCAGCCGCCGCACCGGCCGGCGGTCAGCAGCGCCGCGCCGAGCCCGGTGTCCTCGCGGATCTTGTCGTAGAGCTGCACCAGGTCGGCCGGGAGGTCGCCCGCCAGCGGCTGGCGGGCGCCGCGCTTGAACTCCTCCTCCTTGGCGATCTCGGCCAGGCTCTCGTCGCGGCGCCGCTCGGCGTCGTCGCGCTTCTCCCGCACCTCCGCGAGCCGCTGCTCGACGCCGTCCAGCACGCCCTGCGCCGTCTCCCGCTGCTCCATCAGCTCCAGCTCGGCGTCCTCCAGGTCGCCCTGGCGCCGGTTGAGCGAGACCAGCTCGTGCTGGAGGGCCTCCAGCTCCCGGGCCGGACCGCTGCCGGCGGCGAGCCGGGCCTCGTTCTTGGACTTGCGCGCCCGCACCTGGTCGACGTCCTTCTCCATGCGGGCGATGTCCCGGTCCAGGTCGTCGACCGCGACCTGGGCGCGGACCCGCTCGTCCTCCAGCGCGGACAGCTCCCGGGCCAGCGCGTCCAGCTCGGCCCGCTCCGGCAGCGAACGGCGCCGGTGGGCGAGCTGGGCGAGGGAGGTGTCGATCGCCTGGAGGTCGAGCAGGCGGCGCTGGACCTGGGGGTCAGCCTTCACGGTCGGGGCTCCTTGTCGTCCACCGCGGGTGGGGCGGCGTGTACGGTCCACGGGTCGGTGGCCAGGTCGGACACCAGCGTCTCGACACCCGTCGCCTCCCGCAGGAGGACGGCCAGGTCGTCCAGCCACGGTCGTTCCGTCGCCCAGTGGGCGGCGTCGAGCAGGGCCGGGCCATCGGCGGCCAGGTGCTCGCCGGCCGGGTGGTGGCGCAGGTCGGCGGTGAGGAACGCGTCCACCCCGGCCGCGGTCGCGTCGGCGAGGAAGCCGTCCCCCGCGCCGCCGCTGACCGCAAGGGTACGAACCATACGCCCGGGATCCCCGGCGGCGCGAACTCCCCAGGCGGTGGCGGGCAGCACGGCGGCGGCGTGCCGGGTCAGCTCCGCCAGCGTCATCGGCTCCGGCAGCTCGCCGATCCGGCCGATCCCCCGGCCGTCGCCGTGCGCGGGCGTACCGGGTGCGGGCCGGTGCAGCGGGCGCAACCCGGTCAGCCCGAACCGGGCGGCGAGGGCGTCGGAGACCCCCGGGGCGGCCACGTCGGCGTTGGTGTGCGCGACGTACAACGCCACGTCGGACTTGATCAGCCGGTGCACGATCCGGCCCTTGAAGGTCGTGGGGGCCACCGAGGAGACGCCGCGCAGCAGCAGCGGATGGTGGGCGACGATCATGTCGACGCCGGCGTCGAGCGCCTCGGCGACCGTCTCCGGCACCACGTCGACGACGCAGAGGACCCGGCGTACCGGGGCGCACGGCTCGCCGAGCACCAGCCCGACCCGGTCCCAGTCCTCGGCCCAGGCCGGCGGATAGCGCCGCTCCAGCTCGGCGACCACGTCGGCGACGGTCGGCGGGACTGCGTTGGTGCTCACGGCGGGCCAGCTTACCGGCGCGGACCCCGGCCGGGGCCCTCGCCCACCGACACGGCGGCGTGTCCCGGGTGTAGGAAGGGCCCCTGGCAATCGCTACGCGATTGCCAGGGGCCCTTCCCTACACGTCAGGCGACGGGGCAGAGCCGGTCGCGTACGGCGGCCAGACCCAGGGCCCACGGGAAGGCGTGCACGTGCCGCTCGCCGGTGCCCGGCGGGTGCAACGGGAAGACGTCATCGCCGAAGAGCACCGTGACCCCCCACTCCGCGAGCCGGGCGATGCCCGCCCGGAAGGCCGGGTGGGCCGCCATCGCCGCGTTCGTGTACGGCACCGCCACCACCGGCACGCCCAGGCCCTGCGCCTCCACCAGCAGCCCGAGGGCCAGTGTGTCGGTGATCCCGGCCGCCCACTTGTTGACGGTGTTGACCGTCGCCGGGCAGACGATGATCGCGTCGGCCTGCGGCAGCACGTCGAGATCGCCCGGGTTCTTGTAGTGGGTGCGGACCGGATGGCCGGTCTGCCGGGCCAGCGCGGCCCGGTCGACGAACTTGGCGCCGTCCGGCGTGGTGACCACGCAGACGTCCCAACCGTCCTGCTGCGCCAGCTCGACGAGTCGGCCGACGTGGCGGGCCAGCGGCGAACCGCAGGCGATGACGTAGAGCACCTCACGGCGCTCGCTGCTCGGGTGCGGGCCGGCCATCAGGCCGCCACCGCGCTCATACCCCAACTCCCATGTGCTCAGCCAACTCCGCAATCGGAGAAGGCGGCGCACCACGTGTGCGACGCAGGACGTCCGACATCACCTCGTGGGCGATCGGCCGGCAGCGGATCTCCGACGGGGCGAGGCGGTCGCCGCGCAGCAGCATCTCGCCGGCGTTGGCCACGTCGCCGATCTGGGCGAAGCCCCGGGCGATGTCGAGCAGGTGGTGGGCCCGGCGTTCCGGCAGCAGGGCGCCGAAGGCCGGCTCCTGGATGCGCCGCTGGTGCACCTCGACCGCCCGGCCCCCGTCGCCGAGCTCGACCGCCGCCGCCGCCCGGTGCAGCTCCACGTTGGTCGGCCCGAACGAGGTCCAGTAGTGGTTGTGGTCGCCGCCCAGCAGGACGGCCGCCTCCTGCGCGCCGTTGATCAGGTCGCCGACCGTGGCGGAGTCGCCGATCCGGGCGGCGGCCATCGCACCCTGGAGCAGCAGCATCCCGTAGACCGAGAGCAGGGCCGGATCGGCGGCGTTGCCGGCGCCGGGGGCGAGCCGGTTGGCGATGGTGACGTTGAGTTCGAGCGCGGGCCGGGGGCGGCCCATCGCCACCAGCGCGTTGCAGACCCGGGTGGTGGCGATGCCGGCCAGCAGCGGGTCGTCGGCGCGCTGGGCCACCGCCATCGAGCGGTCGGCGGCCAGCCAGGCCAGCTCGCACTCGCCCAGCTTGCGCAGCACCGACGAGGCGATCTGGTAGACCTGCCCGAGCAGGTGGGCCGCCTCGACCGCCTGGTCGCCGCCGTGGCCGGCGTCGGCGGCCTGGGCGTCGCGCAGCAGCTTCGGCAGCGCCCGGGTGAGCATCCCGTAGCGGCCGTACTGGTAGGTGAGCCAGGCGTGGTTGACGGCCTTGCGCATGTCGGCCAGGGGCGGCGGGCACGGCGCGGCGTCGAAGTACGCGCTCATCGAGTCGTACCGCTCCAGGGCCGCCCGGATCTCCTGCACCTCCACCTGGTCGATGCAGTTCAGCGCGTCCGTCCGCCGCTCCGGGTCCTTGCCGAGCAGCAGCTGCACGTCGACCTGGAGGATGTCGGCGATCTCGTAGAGGACGGAGAACTTGTCCAGCCGGCGCACCCCGCGCTCGATCTTGTCCACCCAGCTCTTCGACTTGCCCAGCCGGTCGGCGAAGACCTGCTGCGACATCTTGCGGCGCCCCCGCCAGTAGGCCACCCGCCGCCCGATGGGTAACTCGTCCATCCACCCGTTCCTTCCCCTGTGCCTGCTCGAGCGGGCGTGCCGGCCGGTCCTGCCGGGTGCGGCGATCGATCCGTACGTCTCAGGTTTTCGCTGGTCGCACAGCGTGTGCGTCAGCCGTACAGCCAGTTCTCGTAGTTTTCGTGCAAGTTGCACGAGCCGTTCGTCAGCTCAACGATCGCGGGTTACGGCAGTGACGGTGCTCGACATGCGACCTGGGCACCGGCCGGGTCCGGCGAGGGGAGATGGCACATGTGGGGGAATGTCGCGCCGCGCGTCGTTCAACTGTCCCCGTTGGAACGGGTGCGGCTGCGCCGGGTGGCCGTGCGGTACGCCCTGCACGGCTGGGACGTCACCCCCGGTGCCTGCCTCGCCCGCAGCCGCTTCGTCTGCGGGCGGGCCGGCTGCCCGACGGTCGGCTGCCACCCCGCCCTGGAGAACTGGGAGCACGCGGCGAGCGCCGACCCGGCCCGGGTCGCGACCTGGTGGCGCACCCGACCGCACGGGGTGCTGCTGCCCACCGGGCGGGCGTTCGACGTGCTGGAGGTCCCCACGCACCTCGGCCGGCACGTGCTCGACGCGGTCCGGACGCACCCGGCCGGCGTCGGCGTACGCGGGCCGGTGCTGGTGACCCCGACCGGCCGCTGGATGTTCCTGGTCCGCCCCGGCGACCCGCTCCGCCCCGAGCTGGACCACTGCTTCCACGTGGTCCGGCACGGCCCCGGCTCCTGGATCCCGGCCCCACCGACCCGGCTGCCGGAGGGCACCGTCCGGTGGGCGGTCGCGCCCGAACAGGCCCGTTGGCAACTGCCCGACTCCTACCTGGTGCAGAACGCGCTGATCGAGGCCCTGCGGGCCACCGGCGTCAGGGTCACCTCCGACCTGCTCCCCGGGCACCTGCCGCTGCCGCGCCGGGGCATGTGACGGCGGCACGGCAGCGACGCCGGAGGGCCGGCGCTCGTTGAGCACGACGACGGCGCACCCGCGCCGGGAGCGGGGGGTTGCATGTCCACCGACGACACCGCGCGACAGCCGGACGGCGCGGAGCCGCCGCCCCGGCACCGGCCGCGCCGCCGCTGGCCGGTCACCCGTCCCGTCGGCTCCCGCCCGGGCCGCCCCCGCCCCCTCGGCTCCCGCCCCGCCACCACCCGCCCCTTCCGCTGACCCTCAGCCGGCCAGGGGCAGGGCGGTGGAGTGCAGGAGGCGGGCGTCGTCGGTGACGACCGCGTGCTGGTGCCCGGACAGGCCGTCCAGCCAGCCGATGCCGGCCGGGCCCATCGCGACGGCCGCGGTGGCGTACGCGTCGGCCAGCCCCAGGTCCGGCCCGACCACGGTGACCGAGCGCAGCCCCCGGGCCGGCACGCCCCGGCGCGGGTCGAGCACGTGGTGGCCGCGCTCGTAGACGCCGGACGTGGCCACGGCCAGGTCGGTGCCGGTGAGCACGAGGCAGGTGGACATCGCGTCCCACGGGTGGCGGACGCCGATCCGCCACGGTCGCCCGGTCGAGGAGTGGCCGCGTACCCGCACGTCGCCGCCGGCGTTCAGGCAGTGGTTCGCCGCCCCGGCGGCGAGCAGCCGGTCCGAGGCGACCTGCACCGACCAGCCCTTGACGTAGCCGGACGGGTCGAGCCGCCCGGTGGCGTACGCGTCGAAGAAGCCGTCGGTGGCCTTCCACAGGTCGGCGCAGCGCGCCAGCACGTCCCGCAGGTCGGCGCCGGCCCCGGAGAGCGGCAGCTCGCCCCGGTCGACGCGGCACACCTCGCTGTCGGCCCGGTACGTGCTGAACCGGGCGTCCACCTCGCGCAGCCAGGCGAACACGTCCCCGGCCAGCCCGGCCAGCTCGGCGGCGGGCAGGTCGTCGGCGAGGTCGAGGCTGATCGCGGTGCCCATGACCTGCTCGACCCGGCGCAGCCCCGGCCGGGTCGCCGGCGGAGACCCGGCCGGCTCGCGCCGTCCCGCCGCCGGCACGTCACCTCGCCCGGTCGATCGCGGCCTGCAACGACTGCTTGTACGAGGTGCTGGTGGCGGTCGCCCCGGAGACGGTGTCCACGTCGGCGCTCTGCCGCTGCACCACCAGCCCGGAGCCGCCGCTGTAGCGGCCGTCGACCTGCTCGCTGCGCTGGTCGGACTGGGCGGTCTCCTCGGGCAGCTCCAGGGCCACCACGTCGACGATCCGCGTCCCGGAGAGGGTGATCTGCACCTGCACGTTGCCGTACTCGTTCTCCACCACCGGCCCCGTGACGGTGCGGGTCGTCGGCGCGGGCGGCGGCTTCGTGGTGGTGCGCGGCGCGGACGGCGCCCGGCTGGTGGCGCTGGGCCGGCTCGCCGGCGCCCGGGTGGCGGTGCGACCGGGCCGGGGGGACGCGCTGGTGCGGGCCGGCGACGGCGGGGCGGAGACCTTCCCGCCGCCCGGGGTCGGGCCGGCTGGCGCGGGGACCACCGGTGGGGGCGCCGCCGGCAGGTCCTGGGCGACCGGGCTGGTGCCCGGCGAGCCCTTCAGCACCACCAGGGCGGTGGTGCCGGCCGCCAGGCCGGTGATCGCGAGCAGGGCGCGACGCATGGAAGCCTTCCTACAGCTCGAACGTGGCCAGGTGGATCTGCCGGCGGGGCACGCCGGCCTCGCGGAGCACCCGCAGCGACTGCTCGACCAGGCCGGGCGGCCCGCAGAGGTAGACGTCGCGCCGGGCGAGGTCGGGCACCAGCCGGCGCAGCCCGTCCGGGCTCATCACCTGGCGGGGGCCGGGATCGTCGCGGGAGCCGACGACGTACCAGATCGCGGTGTCCCGGGCCTCGGCGAGCCAGTCCAGCTCGCGGTGCAGCAGCACGTCGCCCGGGGTGCGGGCGCGGTAGATCAGCGCGGCGCCGGGCGGCAGCTCCTCCAGCATCGCCCGGATGGGGGTGATCCCGCTGCCGCCGGCGATCAGCAGGGCCCGCTCGCGGGTGCGGTGGGCGGCGGTGAAGGTGCCCGACGGGCCCTCCGCCCAGACGCGGGTGCCCGCTTCGAGGTCGCGCAGGTCGGCGGTGTGCCTGCCGACCACCTTGACGGTGAGCCGCAGCCAGCGGCCGTTGGCGGCGGCCGAGACCGAGAACGGGTGCGCCTGCCACCAGCAGCCCCGGGCGAGGAACCGCCAGCGGAAGAACTGCCCGCCGAGCATCTCCAGGCGCTCCAGCCGGTCGCCGGTCAGGTAGATCGAGATCGTGTCCGGGCTCTCCGCGACCACGTCGGCGACCCGCAGCCGGTGCCGCAGGTTGAACGCCAGCGGCGCGACGACCCGGCCCCAGAGCAGGGCGGCGAGCACCACCACGTACATCGCGATCCAGAAGGTGCGCACCGGGCCGGGCCGGAACAGCTGCGCGCCGTTGCTGAACTGGTGGGCGAAGCCGAGCAGCAGCACCGCGTAGCTCGACAGGTGCAGGGCGTGCCACAGCTCGTAGGGCAGCGCGGTGCGGATCGCCCGGACGCTGGTGAGGCCGACCAGCACCAGGATGCCGGCGGCGGCGAACGCGGAGACCATGTCCTCGTAGTCGCGCAGCAGCACGCCGGCCTCGGTGAGCACCGGGTTGTCCTCCAGGTCGGCGTACCCGACCAGGATCAGCGACGCGTGCGCGAGCACGGCCACCAGCAGGGTGGCCCCGACGTCGCGGTGCCAGCGGGCGATCCGCTCGCCGCCGGCCCACCGCTCCAGGATCGGCAGTCGGCTCATCATCAGCACCTGCACGAGCAGCAGGTAGCCGGCGACCAGCCCGGTGATCCGGCCGGCGGCGGTCACCGTGGCGGCCGTCGTCCGCAGCGACCCGGGCGGGGTGTCCAGCCACCAGGGCAGCACACTGGCGAGCAGGCCGACGACGAGCAGCGCGGCCAGCAGCCGCCGGCCGCCGGGTCCGCGTCGCGGCGGCACCAGCGGGCGTACGTCCGCAGCCGGCCGGCCGCCGCGCCGGGACGGGGTCGTCCCGGCGCGGCGGCCGGCGGCGTGGGTGCGCGGGTACGTCACGCGTACAGCTTCATCGGGCGGTACTTCTGCCGGGGGAAGATCTTGTCCACCTCCGCGTTGGTGAGCCCGAAGCGGCCCTGCGCGACGGACCCGTAGACGTTGAACATGTTGTTGTACTCGGGCACGTCGCCGGAGTCCAGGTCGGCCAGCCCGTTCCAGGTGCCCAGCAGCGAGCCGGCGAGCTTGCGGCCGGAGAGCACGGTGACCACGCCGCCGTGGCCGTGGTCGGTGCCGCCGCCGTTGGAGGCGACCCGCCGGCCGAACTCGCTGGAGACCATGATGGTCACGTCGGCCGACTTCTCCCCCAGGTCGGTGAAGAACGCCGCCATCGCGCTGGCCAGCTCGTTGAGCCGCCGGTGCAGCTGACCGCCGTCGCGGGTGCCCTGGTTCTCGTGGGTGTCGTAGCCGCCCATCCCGACGGTGGCGACCCGGACGTTCGCCCCGCCCTTGATGAGCTGGGCGAGCTGCTGGAACGCGTTGCCGACGCCCTTGTACTCGACGCCCTCGGCCGCCTGGTACGGCTTTGCGGCGAGGCGCTGCGCGGTGGCCAGCGCCCCAAGGCCGTCCTGCACGGCCTCCTGCACCGGGTGGTTGATCCCGGTGAAGAGCCCCTTGATCGCCTTCTCGGTCGCGGCCCGGTACCGGTCGTCGCCGTTGAGCCGCAGCGAGCCGACGTTGTTGAGGGAGAGCGCGCCGTTGTTGCCGACCAGCGAGCGGGGCAGGGTGCTGCCGATGCCGACGCTGCGGAACGCGGTGCCCGTGCCGAGCGCGTCGACCAGGCTGTCCAGCCAGCCCCGGCCGCCGGTCTCGCCGGGCAGGCCGCCCAGGTTGCAGGCGTCCGCAGCCTGGAAGTGGCTGCGGGACAGCCGCTCGTCGGAGACCGCCGGGACGAAGCCCAGGTTGCCGCTGCGCAGCCACTTCTCCAGCGGCTTGAACGCGCTGGTCAGCTTGAAGCCGCGGCCGACGGCCAGGGAGTCGTCGCCGAGCAGCAGGTCGGGGCGGGCCTTGGCGAGCACCGGGTCGTCCGCCGGGGCCACCAGGCTCAGCCCGTCCAGCCCGCCGTAGAGGAAGACGTGGATCAGGGTGCCGGTCTTGGTGGCGGCGAACGAGGCCGAGGTGGTGACGAACTGGGCGGTCGCGAGGGCGGTGGCGGTGGCGGCGGCGCCGGCCACGAACGTCCGCCGGGTCACGCCCCGACCGTCCTGCTGGGCCTCCTCGAGGTCCTCCAGCCGCCGGTAGCGGTCGGCCTCGGCGGCGTTCTCGGCGGCGACGATGTCGGCCTCCGCCCGCAGCAGCGCCTCGGCCGGGTCGTCGGCCAGCCGCCGCAGGTCGGGGCATTCGGGGTGCAGGGGGAACGTGTGCACAGTCTTCTCCATCGGGTGCCTCACCGGAGGTGGTGCTGGGGGGAAGCGAGGATCGCCCGCGCTACGGCGGTGACGGCCCCGTCGAACGTGGCGTCGACCTTGTCGCCGGCAGCCACGCCGGCCACGCCGAGGATCAGGGACCGTTCCCTGGCGCTCAGCTTCTGACCCACCAGCCGCAGGGCCAGCGCGTCCACGTACGCCCCGGCGGTGGCCGGTGGCCGGGCCACCAGCTTCTCCGGCGGCGTGTAGGTGAAGACGGTGCGTCGGCCGGCGAGCAGCTCGCCCGCCTCGTTCCAGCCGTGGACCATGGTGCCGGCGGAGGTCCAGGCCACGTAGACGTCCGGGTAGCCGTCGGGGGTGGGCTGGCCCATCGGGTACTGGCCCAGCTCGCGCATCCTGTCGTGGATCTGCCGCAGCCCCCGGGCGTACGGGGTGCGCTTGTTGTCGCCGTTGTCGTGCTTCGGCGACGCCTCCGGGGACACCCCCAGGGCCCGGTACGTGGCGACCAGGTACTCCATCGGCCGGCGCACCTTCTGGCCCACCGCCGCCCAGAACTCCGAGGAGCTGAACAGCGTCATCAGCACCGGCTTGATCATGCCCTTGTTCAGGCTGTACGACTTCGCCAGCCGCTCCACGAGGGACTTCGGCGGGGTGTCCGAGACGAACCGGGTGGCCAGGCTCTGCGCCACGTACTTCGCGGTGGACGGGTGCAGCGCGATGTACGTGATGTACGCGTCGATGGCCGCCTCGGCCTTCTTCGGGTCCTTCGAGGCGTTCGCGTGGGTGAAGCCGAGCACCTTCACCTTGCCGACGTAGTGCCGCTCGGGGCGGAACACGTACTTCCCGTCGTTGACGCCCCGGCCGGTCTGGAGCAGGGCCGCCTGCCGGACGTCCTTCTCGGTGTAACCGCCGTCGACGCCGACCGAGTACAGCTCCAGGTTCTCGCGGGCCAGGTTCTCGTTGACCGCGTCGGCGCGGGAGTCGTTCTGGTTGAGGTAGAGCAGCAGCGCCGGGTGCCGGTTCGCGGCGAGCAGCATCTCGGGGTAGCTGCCGAGGGCGTGCGCCCGGACGACGTCCCGGTCGAAGGACGCGCGGTAGACCTCGCCCCCGTCGAAGTCCGCGGCGACGTGCAGGAAGTCGTTCCAGAAGTCGACCATGACCTCGAACAGCTGCCGCTGCGACCAGATCTGCCGGGCGATGGTGGCGTCCACCATCTCCTTCTCCGGCTGCGCGCCGCGCTCGTTGAGCTGCTCGCGCTGCTCGCGCAGCTGCGCGGTGCCCAGCTTCAGCGTCGGCAGGTCGGCGAGCTTCAGCTCGGCCTTCGTCGGGGCGATCTTGTCGGGGTCGAGCTGCCAGCGCAGCCAGCCGTCGATGCCCCGCTCCCTGATGTCGGCGAGGACCTGCCCGGTGGCGCCGAAGGTGGCCCGCCGGGCCAGGTGCAGGACCGGGTCCTTGGCGAGCACCGTCTTGACGGTCACCTTGGTCTCCGCGGCGGCGGCGGCCGGCCCGGAGAAGGTCCGGCCGCCGGCCGGCGCGTTCTTCTTCAGCGCCTCGCCGGCCCGGGAGCCCATGTAGCTCTCGTTCTGCTCGGTGTAGGTGCGCACCGTGCTCGGCTGCTGGCCGCTCGGCCGGGCGGGGGTGCCGTCGGTGACCGTGGTGCCGGTGGCGTCACCGGCCACCGCCTCGTCGCCGAGGAGGCTGCGGATCTGCGGGGTCATCGCCAGGGCGGCGCCACCGGCGACCACGGCCGCGGTGCCGCCGAGGGCCACGAGGGCCTTGCGCCGGCCGACCTTGGGGCCCGGCTCGTCGCCGTCGTCCAGGTTGGGCAGTCCCGGGCCGGCCGGCGGCGCGGCGGTCTGCCGCGCGAAGCCCTCCGGGCCGACCCACTGCGGCCCGCGCGCGGCCGGGTGCCCGGCGGGCGCGTACTGGCCCTGCGTGCCTTCGGGGTGTCCGCCCTGGTGCGGGGTGCGCGCGTCGTGGCCGTAGGGGGTGGGGGCGTAGGTGTCGCGGTGACCGTCGCCGGCGGCGGGGTACTGACGCCCGTCCCATCCGCGATCGTCCCGCGGTCGCCGTGGTGGCACATTCTGGTCGGCCATGTACCAATCCGTTTCTGCTGCGCCGCGACGACTGGCACCGGGCACGGGGGCAGGTGCGGCGACTGGTGCCTGAGGGGGTTGCACCGGAAGGTAATGAAGCGTTCAGGTGCCTTCAAGCAGCACCGGAAGCCCCCAGGACGGCACTTAAGGCGCCGCTCAGCGCGGGCCGGCGACCCCGGAACCCGGCGCGGCCCGGCACGGACCTCGCGAGCAGGGCGTACGCGGCACGGCACGGGCCGGACCCGGCCATCGCGGCCGACCCGGCGCGGCAGGCCCCTTTCATCGCCACAGGCAAATTTAAGGTGCGGCTAAGCCTGCGCTGAGGCGCTCCCCCGCGCGTCCGGAGGGCCGGGGCGCGGCCGACGGGCGTGGACCGGGCGGGGCGGGGCGGCAAAGTAGCAGCAGGACGGGAGCGTGAGCCGCCGCCGCAGCGGGTATGCCGCCGAACCGCTGAACACGTGAGGGGAAGGCACATGCTCAGCAAAGAGGATCAGCGCAGGTTCGAGCAGATCACCCGTCAGCTCCGGGAGAGCGATCCGGCGTTCTTCGCCCGGCTCGACAACCGGGCCCGGGCCCGTCGCGGCCGCTGGCTGATGCTGTTGACGATCGTGCTGTGGGCATCGCTGCCGGCGATGACCGTGCTGGCCGGGCGACTGGCCGGGGCCGTCTGCGCGGTGGTCCTGGTGGCCAACGCCGCACTCATGTGGCGGTTCCGCCGCCGCTGGCTCTGAACCGGGACCGCGTACCGTTCCGCCGGCGGTCTCACCCGCCGAGGAGCCGGTACGCCCGCCGCAGCCGCTCCAGGAGACCGGGCCCGCCGATGGCGGGGGCCGGCGCGCCGAGCTGCCGCAGCAGCAGGTCCGGTCCGGTCGACAGGCTGGGTGGCCGGTCGGGCAACGGGACCGGCGGCAGCCAGAACCGGTCGACCGCCTCGGCCAGCGGGGCCGGCGGCAGGCCGGCGAGCGCCCGCGACGCCCCGACCGGCGGGACGGCCTCGGCGTCCCGCCCGGCACCCGGTACACCGCCGTCCCGCGTGGACTCCGCCATCGGCGCGACCGCACCGTCCGATCTGGACGGCACGGGCTGCGACACGGCGCCGTCCGCCGTGGACGGCGCGACAGGCGGTACGGCACCGTCCACCACGGACGGGGCGGCCGGCAGCACGGCATCGTCCGGCAGGGACGGCGATGTCGGTGCGACCTCGGTCGCGGCCGGCTGGTCGTCGGCGCCTGCGGCGTCGGCCCGCAGGACGCGCAGCCGGTCGAGCAGCTGGGTCCGGCTCCGGCCCCGCCAGTGCAGCAACTGGAACGGGTCGGCGTCGAACGCCTCCGCGAGCAGGTAGAACGTGGCCGCGAGATGCTTGCAGGGAACGGCGAAGTCGGGGCAGCTGCATCGCTGACGCAGCTCCGCCACGCCGGCGGGGAAGAGCGGGGCGCCGGCGGCCCCGAACAGCTCCTCCAGTTCCGGGGGCAGGTCGCCGGCGAGCAGCCGGGCGCTGAAGAACGCCTGGGCGGCCAGCTCCGCCTCCACGCGGGCCCAGACCGCCTCCGGGAACGGCGGCAGCGCGATGCTCACCTCGTACGGCTGCGCGCGGGAGCCCTGCACGACGGCGTCGACGGTGCCCGGGGCGACCTCCAGGCGGACCACCTGACCGGCCCGCGCGTACGACCGGCCACGGGTCAGCCGGGTGCCGAGGGCGAACGACTCCAGCACCTCCAGGAAGCGTTGGGACCACCAGGACCGGCCGATGGCCCCCCGGGTGCTGCGGGCCCGCAGCCCGCCGTCGACCCGGCGGGGTCGGCCGTAGTCGGCGAACCGGCCGTTGGCGCCGCCGTCGCCCTGCGCCTGCCCGCTCACTCCACCACCGCCCCGGCCTCCAGGGTGAACAGCTCGCGCAGCTGCGTCGTGGACAGCTCGGTGACCCACTGCTCGCCGGTGCCGACGACCGAGGCGGCGAGGCTGCGCTTGTCGGCGATCAGTGCCGCCACCTTCTCCTCCACCGTCCCGGCGCAGACGAACTTGCGGACCTGCACCCGGCGCCGCTGGCCGATGCGGAACGCCCGGTCGGTGGCCTGGTCCTCGACGGCGGGATTCCACCACCGGTCGACGTGCACCACGTGGTTGGCCTCGGTGAGGGTGAGCCCGGTGCCGCCGGCCTTGAGCGACAGGACGAAGATCGCCGGTCCCCCCGGGGACTGGAACCGGGTCACCATGGCGTCCCGGGCGGCCTTGCCGACGCCGCCGTGCAGGAAGAGCACCTCCCGGCCGAAGCGGGCCGACAGGTGCCCGCGCAGCATGCCGCCGAACTCGGCGTACTGGGTGAAGAGCAGGGCCCGCTCCCCCGCCGCGAGGACCTCGTCCAGGATCTCCTCCAGGCGGGCCAGCTTGCCGGAGCGGCCGGGCAGCGCCGAGCCGTCGCGCAGCAGTTGCGCGGGGTGGTTGCAGACCTGCTTGAGCCGGGTCATGGCGGCGAGCACCAGCCCACGGCGCTCGATGCCGTCGCTGGACTCGATCCGCGCCATCATGTCGTCGACGATCGCCCGGTAGAGCGAGGCCTGCTCGGCGGTGAGGTTGCAGAGCACCTCCATCTCCAGCTTCTCCGGCAGGTCGGAGATGATCGAGGAGTCGGTCTTGAGCCGGCGCAGCACGAACGGGCCGGTGATCCGGCGCAGCCGCTCGGCCGTCTCGGCGTCGCCGTGCCGCTCGATCGGCTCGGCGTACTTCTTGCGGAAGGTCGCCGCTGGCCCGAGCAGGCCGGGGTTGGCGAACTGCATGATCGACCAGAGGTCCGCCAGCCGGTTCTCCACGGGCGTGCCGGTGACGGCGATCCGGTGCCGGGCGGGCAGCGCGCGGACCGCCTCGGCCTGCCGGGTGGCGGCGTTCTTGATGGCCTGGGCCTCGTCGACCACCACCCGCCGCCAGTCGATCCCGGCCAGCTCGACCGCGTCGCGGGCCGCGACCGAGTAGGTGGTGAGGACCAGGTCCGCGTCGTGCACGGCCGCGCCGAACGCCTCGCCCCGCGCCCGCTCCGCGCCGTGGTGCACGTGTACGCGCAGCCCCGGCGTGAACCGCGCCGCCTCGCGCTGCCAGTTGCCCACCAGCGACATCGGGCAGACCAGCAGGGTCGGGCCGGCGTCCGGCGGGTCCCCGGCGAGCAGGGCGAGCAGCTGCACCGTCTTGCCCAGCCCCATGTCGTCGGCGAGCACCGCGCCGAGCCCCAGCGACTGGAGGAACGCCAGCCAGGCCAGCCCCCGCCGCTGGTACGGCCGCAGCGTGCCGTGGAACTCCGGCGGCGGGTCCAGCGGGGCGAGCCGGCGCTCCACCGCCCCGGCGAGCAGGTCGCCCAGCGCGCCGTCGGCGCTGACCTCCAGCACCGGCAGCGCGTCCGGCTGCTCGGCGTCGGTCAGGCCGAGCCGGAGCAGGTCGGCGACGGTCAGCTCGCCGGAGGAACGGAGCAGCCGCAGGCCGGCGGCGAGCCGCTTCGGGTCCAGTTCGACCCACTGCCCGCGCAGCCGCACGAGCGGGGTCTTCAGCGCGGCCAGCGACGCCAGTTCCTCGGCCGTGAGGGGCTGGTCGCCGAGGGACACCTCCCAGCGGTAGTCGACGAGGGCGTCCAGCCCCACGCCCCCGACGGTGGCGGCGACGGTGCCCGGGGCGGTCCGGCTGCGGGCCTGCAACCGGGCGCCGAGCCGGGACGACGGGCGCCGCCACCAGGACGGCAGCAGCACGGCGAACCCGGCGGCGTGCAGCACCGGCGCGCCCTCGCGCAGGAACCGGTGCGCCCCCTCGACGTCCAGCTCCAGGGCCTCCGGCGTGGCCGTACGCAGGGCGTTGTCCAGCTCGGGCCAGAGCCGGCTGGCGCGCCCCAGCTCGGCGAGCAGGGTCTCCTGCGGGTCGTCGCCGCGGCCGGCCAGCCCGGCGACGCTCGCCGGCGCCCGCCAGACCTGCCCGGCGTCCACGTGCAGGCTCGGCTCGTCCGCCGCCTGGAGCCCGAACTCGATGCGCCACCGCCCGGCCGGTCGCGCCGTCGCCGTCGGATCGGCGGGCACCACGACGACCGGCTCGGTGAGCTCCTCGGCCGGCGGCTCGACCAGGCGGAAGCTGGCCCGCACCGCCCCGCCGGCCGCGTCGCGCTGCCAGGCGTCCAGTTCGGTGCGGAGGGTGTCCAGCGCGGCCGGGTCGGCGGCGAACTCCCGCACCGGCCCGGTGAGCGCGGCCAGCCAGGCCGGCACCGCGCCGTTCGGGCGTACGCCCCGGGCCAGCGCGGTCTCCGCCAGGGCCGTCCGGACGGCGGCGTCGGTGAGCGCGTCGAGCGCGTCGGCGACCAGCGCGCCCGGCGCGTCGACGGCGGCCGGCGCGGGCCGGTGGCGCCCGGCGGGCGGGCCGGGTCGCGCGCGCCGGGCGGCGACCGGCCCGGACGGGGTGTCCGCCCCGGCGGCGGCACCGGGGTCGCCCGGTGCGTCCGGCCCGGTGGCAGCGCGGGCGGCCGGGGGCAGCGCCAGCGCCAGCGCCCGGGCCCAGGCGGCGTCCGTGCCGGTCAGCAGCGGTCGCCAGAGCGCCCGGGCGCCGGCCTCCGCCCGCTCCCCGCCCGCGCGGGTCCGGCCCGGAGCCGGAGCAGCCGCGCAGCCGCCGCCGGCCGCCCGGGAGCGAGCCGCCGGGGGTGCCTCGGCGAGGCCGGGCAGGACCCGGCCCCGGGCCGCCAGGTCGACCGCGAAGTCGGCCAGCTCGGCGAGGTGGCGCAGGGTCGCGCCCGGCACGGCGGCCACCGCGTCGACGCCGCGCAGCAGGGCCAGGGCGGCGTCGGGGGCGTACCAGAGGACGGGCACCCGCCAGCCGGCGAGGGTGACCGGCCCGCGGACCGCCGCGGCGACGTCGGCGCGGACGAGTTCCGGGGAGTCCAGCGGTGCGCCGGCCCGGGTGGGGAGGGTGAGCAGGGCGGTGCCCAGGTGGGCCGGCTCGGCCGTAGCGGCCAGCGCGGCGACGAGCGCGGCCTGGTCGGCGGCGAACGGGTGCGGCCGTTCCCGGGGCGCCCGGCCCGGGCGGCGCGGCGCGTGGGACGGCAGCGCGCTGTCCTCGGCCCAGACGGCGAGCCCCACGCCGGACCGCCAGACCCCGTGGACGACCAGCACGCGTCCCCCTCCTCGCGACGACCCCGGCGAGGATATCGGTCCGGGCCGACGGCCCCGGCCAGCACACCGTCGGCCGGCAGGACGAGCCGGCGGCGGGCGGCCCGGGCCCCGCGGCCGCCGGGCGGCGGGGATAGGGTCTGGCGCGTGTACGACCTCCTCGTGATCGGCGGTCTCGGCGTCGACGTGCGGGTACGGGTGCCCGCGATCCCACTGCCGGCCGCCGACTCCGTCACCGTCGACCCGATCGAGCTGCGGATCGGCAACACCGGCGCCGGGGTGGCGCTCGCCGCACACGCGCTCGGGCTCCGGGTGGCGGTGGTCGACGTCATCGGTGCCGACCCGGCCGGCGACGTGGTCCGCGCCGCGCTGGCCCGCACCGGCGTGCACGCCGTGCTGGGCGACGCCCCGGCCGGCACCCGGCGGTCGGTGAACATGGTCGACCCGGCCGGCCGGCGGATGTCGCTCTACGACCCGCGTCCCTGGCACGGGCCCGCCCCGTTCCCGGCGGCCGAGGTGACCGCGCTGGTCCGGCAGGCGGCCCACGTACACCTGTCGATCATGGATTGGACGCTTCCCCTGCTGCCCGCCCTGCGCGCGGGGCTGGCCGGCGGTGCCGTCCTCTCCACCGACCTGCACGACTGGGACGGCGCGAACCCCTACCACCGGCCCTTCGCCGAGGTGGCCGACCTGGTATTCGTCAGCGGGGTGCGGCTGGGCGCGGGGGCCGGCGCGCTCGCCACCGCGCTGGCGCCCCGCACGGTGCTGGTGACCCGGGGCGCGGACGGCGCCGAGCTGCACACCGGCGGGGGCGCACCGACGGCGGTGCCCGCCGCCGCGCCGCCCGCACCGGTCGTCGACACCAACGGCGCGGGAGACGCCTTCGCGGCGGGCGTGATCGCCGCCCGGCTGCGCGGCGCGGCGCTGACCGACGCGGCGGCGTACGCGGCCCGGGTCGCCGCGGCGACCTGCACCCACGACGGCATGGAGTATCCGCCCGACCTGCTGCCGCGTCGCTGAGCCCGCCGTGCGTCGGCGCGCGGCGCGCCCCGGCCCGCTGCCCCGCTATCCGCTGCGGGGTCCTCCCGGGCGGGGCAGGATGGGGCGCATGGCATCAACGGCAGAGATCCCCCTGGTCGGTGGCGTGGCCGACGGCGAGACCGTCACCGTGGAGCTGGACCCGAACGGCCGCCCGCCGCTGACCCATCACCACCTCGGCGCGAAGGGGCTGGCCGAGGCGGAGATCTACGAGCTGGAGTCCGTGGACGCCGACGCCGACCGCTGGTGCTACCGCTGGCGGGGGCCGGCGGTCTGAGCCGGCGGGTCAGACCGCCGGGGCCAGGGTGCGGGCGCGCAGGCTGTCCAGCACGGCGCGGGTGACCTGGGAGGTTCCCCGGGCCTCGTCGCACACCTCGGCCACCCGTCGGGCGGTGGCCTCGGCCCGCTGCTCCCGCTCGTCCCAGAGCCGGTCGACCTCGGCCAGCAGCGGGCCCTCGACCTCCCGCTCCACGCCGCGCAGCGCCGGCACCCCGAGCCGCTGGGCGAGGTCGAAGACCTTGCCGGCGTACGGCAGGGGCAGGAACGGCGTGCCCGCCATCGCGGCGAAGATCAGGAAGTGCAGCCGCATGCCCACAGCCAGGTCGAAGTGGCGCATCAGCCCGAGCACCTGCTGGGGCGAGTAGGTGCCGTGCAGGATCCGGCCCCGCTCGGCGGCGACCATGTGCGACAGCACGCCGTGCGAGTGCCGGATGTCGTCGCGCTCCATCGGGACGAAGAGCACGTAGGCGTCGATCCGGTGCACCAGGAAGTCGCCGATCTGGGCGAGCAGGCGGTGGTAGCCGTCGACGTCGAGGCGCTCGGCGGCCCGGCCCGGTTCCCGCACGCTCATCCCGACCAGCCGCTTGCCGGCCGGCACCCCCTCCTCGCGGAGCAGCTCCGCCGGGAAGTCCTCGGGCTCGATCAGGAACGCGGGATCGGCGGTGACGGTGATCGGGTTGAGCAGCCCCGCCTCCTCCAGCACCATCCGGGACTCCTGGTCCCGTACGGTCACCTGGGTGGCGCTGGCGAGGGTCTCCCGCACCATGCCGGTGTCCACGTCCTCGCTGAGCGGCCCGACCCCCACCGCGTACGTCAGCAGCGGCAGGCCCCGCTCCTGGGCGACCCGGACCACCCGCAGGTAGCGGCGGGCCTCCCGGTCGTAGAGGATGCCGCCGCCGCCGAGGATCAGCACGTCGAGCTGGGCCAGGACCAGCGCCGAGTCGGTCCGGCTGATCCCCTCCCAGGGCACCGCCTCGACGTCGGGATGGGCGATCCTGGTGTGCTCCGGGTTCCGGGAGAAGACGATGATCCGCCCGTTCGGCTCCTGCTCGCGCAGATCGGCGAGCAGACCGCTCAGGATCGCCTCGTCACCGAGGTTGCGACCGCCGTACGAGCCGAGCACACCGATGGTCAGTCCGCCGCCATGCCTCATCCGTCGCTCCTCCCCAGGTGCGTCCGGGGCGGGGTTCCCGCTGCACCGGGGAACACTCCTGACGGGCTCAGCCGGCCGGGGAGATCCGCTTCGTCATCTGCTGGGCGGCCACCCGGTAGCCGAGGCTGTGGTAGAGGTGGATGGCCCCGGTGTTGGAGCCGAAGACGTTCAGCCCCAGCTCGGGCACCCCGAGGGCGGCGAGTTCCGCCTCGACGAGCTGGATCATCCGCCGCCCGTACCCCTGTCTGCGGTGTCCGGGATGCACCTCGATGCTGTTGAGCCACGCGGTGTGGGGCCCGGCGGGGCCGCCGGGGAGGCCGACCCAGATCCACCCCACCTCGACGTCGCGCACCCGGGCCGTGCGGAGCAGGGCGCCGGCGCTGTCGACGCCGTCGGGGAGCTGTTCGCGCAGCTGGGCGGTGGCCCGCTCCAGGGCCGCGGCCGGCGTCAGGCCGCGGTCGGTGACCATCGCCTCGGCGTACGAGCGCACGAGCGGCTCCCGCACCCGCGCGAACTCCTCGGCCGTCATCGGCACCAGTTCCACCACGCCGCCTCCCTGTGTCGGAGTCACCGGTCGACACCGCCGACCAGCCGGGACACGAGCGCCACGACCACGTCGTCGGGGTCGAATCCCGCCTCGATGGACGTGCCGAGCAGATCGAGCAGCAGCCCGTCCACGGCGTAGTGCAGCAGAGCGACCTCGAACGCGCCACCCGGTAGTCCGGTGGCGAGGTGGAACGCGACGTCGTCGCGGTAGCCCCGCCGCAGGGTGTCGCCGAGGATCCGGGCCAGGTCGGGGCGGCGGGCCGCCTCCAGCCGCAGCTCGATCAGCGCCCGGGTGAGGTCGGGCTGCCGCGTGGTCCGCTCGACGATGTAGCGCAGGTAGTCCGTGAACAGCTCCAGGGACGGCTCGCGGGCGCCCAGCTCGGCCAGGACCCGCTCGTCCGGGGCGAACCGCTCCATGATCCGCTCGCCGAGCGCGCCGAGCAGGGCGTCCCGGGAGCGGAAGTAGTTGGAGGCGGTGCCCGTCGGCACGCCCGCCTCGGCGTCGACCGCCCGGTGGGTGAGGCCGCGTGCCCCGGTCGCCGCCAGCACCCGCAGCCCCGCGTCGGCCAGGGCCGCCCGTCGTTCCACGTTTCTCGCCACGGGAAACACCGTAGCAACAACCACTACGCGTGTAGTAACTTCATCCACGACACCAGTAGTGATTGGGGATCGGTTTGCGCAAACTCGTGTACTACGTCGCCAGCACCCTCGACGGCTTCATCGCCGCCCCCGACGGGTCGTACGACTTCTTCCCGTTGGCGCCCGACCTGGCCGCCCACCTCGCGGCCAACTGGTCCCAGACCCTCCCGACGTTCGCCCACCCGCAGTTCGGCATCGACGAGCCGACGGGCCGCTTCGACGCGGTGGTGATGGGCCGGGCCACCTACGACCCGGCGCTGAAGATGGGCGTCACGAGCCCGTACGCGCACCTCAAGCAGTACGTCTTCTCCCGCACCCTGCCGCCGGCCGCCGAGCCGGAGGTGGAGATCGTCTCCACGGATCCGGTGGACTTCGTCCGGGAGCTGAAGCGCCGGCCCGGCCGCGACATCTGGCTCTGCGGCGGCGCCCAGCTCGCCGGCCAGCTCCTGCCCGAGGTCGACGAGCTGATCATCAAGCTCAACCCGTACGTGGTCGGCAGCGGCATCCCGCTCGCCGACCGGGGGTTCGACCCGCGCCGGTTCGACCTTGTCGACACCCGCCCGTTCGACAGCGGGGTGGTCATCCTCCACTACGCCCGCCCCGCCGGGGCGGAGTGACCGGGCGGCCCGGAACGCAACCGGCCGGGGGTTCCGGCAGCGCCCGGTCCCGGCGACGCCCGGCGTCAGCCGGGCGGCGACACCGGGTGGGTGAGGAACGGCAGCACGGCGGCGGGCAGCGCCGGCGAGACGACGATGTCGTAGTGGGTGAGCCCCGGCAGCACGGCGAGCCGGGAGGCCGGGCGGTCGGTGCCGTCCCCGCCGGCGTCCCGGTGGCCGCCGCCGAGCAGCCCGAAGAACTCCACCGCGTGCGCGGCGCTGACCGAGTCGGCGTCGGCGAAGACCAGCAGGGTGGGCACGGCGAGGGCGGCCACCTCGGCCGACCAGTCGTAGTCGCGGCGCAGCAGCTCGCCGGTCTTCGCCCAGAGCCGCGACCAGTCCCCCGGCCGGGGCGCGACGCGGGTGTAGAGCGCGTGCGGCGGAGTGCCCCGCATCCGCTCGCCCGCCTCCTCGTCGGGCTCGGGCATGCCCGCCAGCACCTCCGGATACCAGCCCAGCCGCCGGCACGGCGCGGAGACGACGACCAGCCGGCGCACCAGCGCCGGGTGCTGGATCGCGGTACGCAGCGCCACTCCGCCGCCGAGCGAGTAGCCCAGCACGTCGGCCTCGGCCAGGTCGAGGTGCTCGATCAGCGCCGCGACGTCGTCGGCCATCGACTCGTAGCGCAGCGGACGGTCGACGTCGGCGGTGCGCCCGTGGCCCTGGAGGTCGACTGCGATCACCCGACGACGCGCGGCCAGCGCCGGCAGGATCGGCGCGAACGTCTCCACCGACCCGAAGCCGCCGTGCAACAACAGCAGCGGACGGCCGGCGCCGTGCTCCTCGTGCCACAGGCGCAGCCCGGCGACCTCCGCGTAGCTCATCGTCCCATCCAACCCGGCCCGCACGACGTACGCGGCCGATCGGCCGTCCGGGCGCGCCCGGCCCCGTCCTCGTGGGCTACAGCCGCTTGCGCATCTGGATGGCGGTCGCCTCGAAGCCCAGCTGCTCGTAGAGCCTGCGCGCGGGGAGGTTGAAGCCGAAGACGCTCAGGCCGATCGAGACGACCCCCCACTCCCGGCACCGCTGTTCGACGGCCTGGAACATGGCCCGCCCGTGGCCCCTGCGCCGCTGTTCCGGTCGCACCTCGACGTCGTAGCAGAAGGCGTGCGGCCCGTCCGACTTCTGTTCGACGTGCAGCCAGAGCATGCCGACCTCGTCGTCACCGTCGTGGGCCGTCCAGAGATGGTGCCCCGGCGTGGCCAGGCCGTCGGGCAGGAGCTTCGCGTAATCCTCCTGGGCCTTCCGTTCGGCCTCCGGCGCCGGCAGCGCGCCGGACTCGGCGATGTGCTGCGCGTAGCTCGCCTCCGCCCCCCGCCGATACCGGAGGTACTGCTCGGCGTTCATCGGCTCAAGTCTCAGCGTCGCCACCCCGACACCGTATTTCAGCCGTACGGACCGGGCCGCCCGGGAAGGACAACAGGGACATCGGGGTCCGCTTCCGCCTGAGACCGACGCCGGCCACAGTGACGCCGATGGGCGCCTCAGTCCGCAGGTCGCCCGCGACCGTCCCGGCTAGCCCGGCCGTACGCACGGATCGGTGACCGCACGGGTCGCGCTCTGCGCCGTGCGGCCGTCCGTGGCCGTCGCCCGTACCGACCAGGTCAGCGTCGCTGCGCGCAGTTGCCCGATGGTCGCCCGCGCGGTCGTTCCGTCCACCGTCATCGCCCGGGTCGATGTCCTGCCCCCGGCGGGTGTCCAGCGCACCTCGGCGTCGCCGAGCGCGGCGCTGCCGGTGGCCTGCACCACCAGGGTGTACGTGTCCGAGCCGCACCGCACGTGGGCGGTGGCGGAGACCGTGAACGGCGCCGCCACCTTCGGCGTGCCGGTCGGCCGGGGCACGGCCGGAGGTCTGGTCGGTGCCGTGGTCGGTGCCGGTGCGGGGCCACCCGGCACGGCGTCGGGCGCGGCAGTCCGGGTGACGCCGTCGCCGTCCGCCGGCGTGACCACGGGCCCGGGCGTCGGAGCGCCGGCGCCGGCCGGCGGCTCGGCGGCCCGCGTGCCGGTCACCGGGGCGGTGCCCGACGGCAGCGCGGAGGCGGGCGTCACCGGGTCGCCGGCCGGTCCGCGCGTCTCCGCCACCGGCTGGCCGGCGGCGTCCTGCGCGGCGGTCGGGCGCCCGGGTGCCAGCGCCCAGGTCCCGAGTGCGGCGAGGAGGAGCAGCAGCAGCGCCACGCACGCGGCCACCTGCCGGCCGTGCCGCTTGCGGTTCGCAGGAGAGGTCGCCCGCACGGGATGCGCCACACCGCGCGACGCCATCGCGTTGCCCGGAGCGGCTGCCACACCGGCCGAGGACGCTGCCGTCACACCGCCCGAGGACCCGGCCGCCGCACCGTCCGGTGTCACCGGCCCGTTCGCCGCGGGCGTAGGCCCGTCGACCGCGCCATCCGCCGCAGACCCCTCAGCGGCCTCCTGTGCCGGGGCCGGCGCCGCCGGATCGGCGGGCAGCGCCGGGTCGGCCGGCGCGGGGTCGGCAGTGACCGGGCCCGTCGGATCGCTCCCCGCGCCGGCTACCGGATCGGCCAAAGCGCCGGTCGCGGCCTCGGCCAGCCGCGGCCACACCGAGTCGGCGACGACCAGGAAGGCCGGAGCCGTGTACGCCGACAGCAGCGCGGCCGGGCTGAGCTGTTCCCGCCGGAGCAGCCCGCACACCGCACAGCTCTCGATGTGCCGCGACACCCGCTTGCGTAGCGTCGGGGTGAGCCGGCCCTGCCAGCCGTCGATCAGGTCGGCGAGACCCGGGCAGTCCCGGGCTCCGGCGCGGGCCACCAGCAGCGCCCCCAGCGCCCGTTCGAGCTGCAAGCGGGCGCGCGACAGGCGGGCGTGCGCGTGGTTCGTGGGCACCCCGAGGGCCGCGCCGATGTCGGCGGACGACAGGTCGTGGCGGATGGCCAGGTGCACCACCTCACGGTCGCCCGGGTTCAGCGCCGCCACCGCGCTGTGCACCAGGTCGCGTACCTGATCGGCGTTGACGCCCGTGCCCGGGTCGGCGATGTCGGCCGCCGGCTCGCCGGCCTCCTCCAGCGGCAGGGAGCGGGACCGCTCCCGCAGCTGCCGGAGGCACTCGTTGCGCACGATCGCGTACAGCCAGGAGCGCAGCCGGTCGGGCTCGCGGAGCTGGCCGATGCGCTGGCTGGCGGTGAGGAACGCGTCGTGGACGGCGTCCGCGGCGGCCTCCGGCTCGCGCAGCATGGTCCTGGCGTACGTGTAGAGCCGGTCGGCGTAGCGCCGGTACAAGCCCTCCAGCCCGGCCCGCTCACCGCGCCGCAGCGCCTCGACCAGGGCGATGTCGTCCGGTGCCGCCATGTCCATCCAGTCCCTCGCTCCTCGTCGTCCGGTCAATTAGAACCGCGGGAAATTTTTCTTCGAACTTTCTGTTGGCATCCCGACCCCACCTCTCTCCTACCGGTGTCATCGCAAGCGAACAGCGCCAGGGAGAGGAAGACACCATGCGAGAGGGATTCAACAGCAACCGGTGGACGCGTCGGACGGCTGCCATGGGCGGGGCCGCGCTGAGCGCGCTCGTGCTCGGCCAGATCGCCCTCGCCGGGCCGGTGGCGGCGGTGCCCGGCCTGACCTACAAGACGACGACCGGCCCGAGCAACAGCGCCGCGAAGTCGCAGAACGCCACCTGCCCGGCCGGCACCAAGGTCATCGGCGGCGGCGGCGCGATCACCGGTTCGGGCCTCGGGCAGGTCGGCATGGACATCATGCGTCCGCTGATCGGCGGGGACGCGTACTCGGTCACCGGCCGCGAGGACGAGAACGGCGTCGGCGGCAACTGGGCGGTCACGGCGAACGCCGTCTGCGCCACGCCGCCCGCCGGCCTGGTGATGGTGTCCGGCAGCTCCGCGCCCAGCTTCGGCACGTCGAACTGGTTCGAGAAGTCCTGCCCGGCCGGCAAGCGCGCCATCGGGGTCGGCGGCGCGGTCGTCGGGGCGTCGAACAGCGAGGTCATCCTGGAGGACCTGCGCATCAACCAGAACAGCGTCGTGGTGGCCGGCGCCGAGGACGGCACCGGCTTCGCCGGCTCGTGGTGGCTGGACGCCACCGCGATCTGCGCCGACCCGCTGCCCGGCGAGCAGCGGGTGATCGACGACAGCGTCTACAGCTCCGCCTCCATCCAGTCGGTCACCGCCACCTGCCCTACCGGCACGCGGGTGCACGGGGTGGGCGGCGAGATCCTCGGCGGCGACGGCCAGGTGCGCCTGACCGAGATGCGGGCCACGAGCTCGACCGTCGTCACCGTCCGCGCCATGGAGGACGAGGACGGCTTCAGCAGCAACTGGAAGGTGCGCGCGTACGCCGTCTGCGCGAGCTGACCCACCACGACAACGGGCCGCCGGACCAGCCGGCGGCCCGTTTCGCGTACGGGTTCCGCGCGTTGCCGTCGTGCACCGACAATCGTCACGCGGCCCCGGTGGACGGCTCTAGGATGGGGGCGACGACCAACCGCTCGACCTGCGAACAGTCCGCACGGCAAGGACGGGTGCCCATGGACTCGGATTCAGATGACGTGACTCTCAGCCCCGCGGAACAGGAAGTACAGAACAAACTCCTGCGGGCGCTCGAAAAGGTGCAGACGATCTCGATGGCGCTCAACCGTGTCGAGCATCTTCTGAATCCCGCCAACCCGTACACGCCGGCCATGAACACACCGCCGGTGAAGGCGCTGTTGGCCGAGGTGGATCCGGGCGGCACCGCCGATTCGCAGCGGGACGCCATGCTCAGACTTCAGGAGAAACTCACCATCGCCAGGAACGAGTACCAGAAGGTGATGCAGGAGGCGGCGAAGTTGACGTCATGACCGGCGCGAGCCGACGGTGCCGGATGAATCGGTTGGCACCCCACAGCCTCACCGCATTACCGTGCCGGTCGTGCCCATCCACGATGACGAGGTCCGCGCCACCATCGGTCAGATGCGCCGCCTGGTGACGGCCCAGTGCCCGCAGTAGGCCGACCTTCCCGTCACAGCCCTGGCCGCCGAGTTGGAGGGCACCGACCACGTACTGTTCCGGATCGGCAACGACCTCGTCGCCCGTATGCCCAAGACTGCCTCGGCGGTCGACCAAGCCGATTCTGATGCTCGATGGCTGCCCGTGCTGGCGCCTCACCTGCCGGTGCGGGTCCCCGTTCCGCTGCACGTCGGCGAGCCGGGCGCGGGCTACCCGTGGCGGTGGACGGTGGTGCCGTGGGTCCCGGGCGAGACACCGCCCCGGCTCGGCTGCGACGACGTACCCCTGGCCCGCGACGTGGCGGCCTTCGTCCACGCCCTGCACCGGGTGGATCCTGCCGGCGGCCCGGTCAAGCCACCGGGTTCCCGCGGGTCCGCCCTGCGGCACGTCGACGCGAACGTCCGCCGGGTGCTGCCCCGCCTCGCCGAGCATGACGACGGCTTCGACGTGGCCGCGGCCGCGGCCGCCTGGGACGCCTGCCTCGCCGCTCCCGACTGGGACCGAGACCCCGTATGGATCCACGGCGATCTGCAGCCGGGCAATCTGATCACCGACGCCGGCCGGCTGGCCGCGGTCGTCGACTTCGGCGCACTCGGTGTCGGCGATCCGGCACCGGACGTGGCACCGGCGCCGTGGACCTTCACCGGCGCGGCTCGGGACGCGTACCGGAAGGCAATCGCGTACGACGACGCCACCTGGCACCGCGCCTGCGGCTGGGCCCTCGCACCATCGCTGACGGGCGTCGACTACTACCGGCGCACCTTTCCCCGCATGGCCGAGCACGGCCGCCGAATGGTCCGCGCGGTGATCGCCGAACTGGTGTGAGCGCGACCGCCAGCCGGGCAGCGTGACCCACCACCCGTGAACCACGCCCTAGGGTCTCAAGGCATGGCCATGAGCGCGCGGGACGTCGTGGGCGTGATCGAGTCGGACCCGACAGCGATGAGGGTACTCCGGGCTACGGCCGGCCTCGGGATACCGGACTGGTGGATCGGTGCCGGCTTCGTACGCAACCGCGTATGGGACACGATCAGCAACCTCCCGCTCTCCCCGGAGCGCGACGTGGACATCGCCTACTTCGACCCGGAGAGGCTCGACCCGCGCGAGGACGCCCGCGTCGAGGCCCGAGCAATGGTGGCCCTGCCCGGGGTGCCGTGGGAGATTCGCAACCAGGCACGGATGCACCTGCGCAACGGCGATGAGCCCTACACGTCCACGCTGAACGCGATGTCACGCTGGCCGGAGACGGCGACGTGCATCGCGGTCACCCTTCGTGGTGACGCTGTCCGCCTGGTGTCCTGCCACGGGCTGGCCGACCTGGTGGGAATGGTCGTCCGCCCCTCTCCGGCCTTCGACGACGCGGTGGGCCGCGCGAAGGTACGGCACCGAGTGGAGAGCAAGGGCTGGCTTGACCGCTGGGCCGGACTCCGGCTGGAGATCTAGCCAGCGCTCCACCCACCGCCCCTCTGTGGACAGCAGATCGCGGCGGGAATGACCGCCAGCCCCTCCCGCAGGGGCGGTACGCCTCATGGTCACCAAAGTTCCGCGCGATCGGTTAGCGTCACGCCTGTCGCGGCATGAAGCTGGCGCCAGGCGGTCAGGGGGCCACACGTGCGTAAGTGGTGGGTGCTGGCGATCGTCCTGCCGTTGGCGGCGGTGTCCGGCGTCTTCTTGGTGTCGCGGGCATCCGCGCCCTCGCACGGCGAGCGGAAGCTGCCCGCACCGCTGCGGGACCAACTCGCCGCGCGGGTCGTGGAGGCACTCGAACACGACCCGACCTTTCGGACCGAGGTCACCCGCGAGCCTGGCCCGCGGCCAGTTTGCGTGGCCACCGTCTTCGGGGTGGCACCGGATCGGGCCGCCACCATAAACGAGGTTCACACCATCTATTCCTGGGTGAACTGCTCGTGGCTGGGTCCGGCAGACCTCGCCAAAGGACCGGCGGGCCTCGACGTCAGTCGACTCCTCGGCCTGTCGATGCCGGTCGCTCTGCAACTGGGACCACCCGTCACCTATCAGGTCCCCGCCGATGGAGAGGAACACGCGGCCAGCATCTGGCGGATCTTCCCCGAGCCGCTGGTAGCCGCCGCCTTCTCCCCTCCCGGCCCGTCGCTCGGCCACGCGCTGCAAGAACGGATCTTGCATGTGGTCGGCTCGTCGCCGGCCCCGCCGTCCTCCACGCCCTCCTGACGACCGGCCCCACCCTCGGTGCGACTCCGCATCGGTCCGAATGCGCCGATGACGATCTCCGCTGACGGCCTGCGTCTCGCCCATGAGTCGTCGCTCCCGGTGCTCACCGCCGTGCTCGCCCGGTGACGTCGCTCCGCAGGCCAGGGGTGCGCACTCATCGACAGGTTTCTGGTGCCTGCCGGGTTGCCGCCCCCCGCTCACGTCACGCGACGCGCGGATCGCGGCGGATCCGGAAGCCCGGGTGAAACACACCGGTGTTCGTACGGGCGGCTCCGCTCCCTGCGGTCTCGATGACGACCCTCCGGTACCGCGGCAACCTCGTGCCGGTGCACGCCCGCGATACGGTGTCTCTGGCTTCGATCGTCCAGTGGATCGAGGGACAGCGTGGCGGACCCGCACGACACACGACCGGCTTCATCTCCCCCCGACCCGGCGGAGCAGCCGCTGGCCGGAGGTCTCGTCAGTGACGTCGTGCTGGTCGGCGACACCGTACGGAAGTCACCGCCCCGCGACCCGGTCTTCGTCCGCCGTCTGCTGCGGCACTTCGAGCAGCATCACTGGGCCGGTGCACCGCGGTTCCTCGGCACGGACCACCGGGGCCGGGAGGTGCTCAGCTTCATCGACGGCGAGGTGCCGTGGCGGCAGAGCCACGAGCCGCCGTCCCTACGATCGGAGCAGAGCCTCGCCGCCGTCGCTCGGCAGGTCCGTCACTTCCACGACCTGACCGCCGGAACGGATCTCGCCGACGGTCACGAGGTCGTGTGCCACAACGACCTGTCGCCGAAGAACACGGTCTACCGGGACATCGACGGACAGATGCTGCCCGTGGCTTTCATCGACTGGGACATCGCCGCACCCGGCGCGCGGCTCCACGACGTCGCACACGTCTGCTGGCAGTACGTCGGACTCGGTCCCGGCGTCCGGGACGCCCCGCAGGCAGCGGAGCTTGTCCGCGTCATCGCCGACGCCTACGGGCTGGCGGACCGGTCCGCTCTGATCGACACGATCCTGTGGTGGCAGGACCGGTGCTGGCGTGGCATCGAAGCCGCAGCCCAGGTCGGCGAGCCCGCGATGGTCCGGCTCCGCGAATCGGGAGCGGCCGAAGCCGTACGCGCGGCGTACGACTGGACCCGGGACCAGCGCGACCTCCTCCGCCGAGCAGTCACGCCGACGTAGTGGGTACCTCGTGCCAGTCATTGATGAAGGGTGGGCGCGGCAGGTTTCGAACCTGCGACCCCTCGCTTGTAAGGAGAACCGCCCCGAGCGACTAAGCGTGAGCGTGTGACCTGCCTGTCCTGCTGTCCGAGAAACGCGTAGGCGAGTGCTGGCTGGCAGGTCATCGGGGCGCTCCTTCAGACCGCGTCGGCAGGCCCGGACGCGGCGGCCGACTGCTGGGGGCGGGTGGCGAGCTGGGCGCGCAGCAGCTCCCGCAGTGCGACCTTCTCGGCCTGCGAGTAGCGGGGGTCTTCGAGCATCGCCAGGATCTCTTCGGTGGTCGCGTCGAATCGGCGGGGCCGGGCACGCTCCGGGGGTAGGCCCATCTCCTCGCGGGTGACGATGCCGAGGGCGACGGGGATCTCCCGGGTGTCGACGTCCAGGGCGATGATGATCGCTCGGACCTTGTCGAACTCGGGTGCCGGGCTCTTGGCGTTCTCGTACCGCTGGATGGTGGGGCGGGAGACGCCGGAGCGGTTGGCGAGTTCGGTTTGGGTCAGTTCGAGGTCTTCGCGCGCGTCCCGGATGAGTCGGCCGAGGCGCACGAGGGCGCTGTCGGGGCCGGGTTCGGGCGCGGGCATGGGTGCACCATACGACCGGCCCGGACCGCTGTCATGTATCAGGGCTGGTACGTATCGCGCGTGATGCCGCGTCGGTTCGGCGGCGTCGCTCCTCACTCCCCAGCGAATCATATTCACCGGGGTAACTATAGGGCCTAAGATCAGCCGAAACGGTTAACCGGCGTGTCCTCTCTTGCGTATCACGCATGATGCGTGCAAAGTGTGCATCATGGCTGATACCCAGGTCGTTGAGCCTGGCATCACCACAGATGCCACGCCCGCCTACTGGCGCCTCACCGACGCCGCCGTGGAGCGGCTGATGACTCGTCTCGGTGTCACCGAGATCGACGCCCTCGCCACCCGCCTCGGCTACCCGCGCATGACCTTCTACCGGCTGCGTAAGGGCCTGCACGACATCCGCATGTCCCGAGCGCAGGAGATCGCCCGCCTCTGCGACTGGCCCCTGCACGACACGTTCCAGCAGGTGACGCACGGTGCCTGAACGCCTCACCCACCACCAGCACATCGGCCGCACCGGCGGCCTCGTCCGGGCCGCCCGGCAAACCAACGAGGCCGGACGCAAGGCCGCCGCCCAGGCCGCCCGCATGGCCCGCTACGACGCCCAAATCCCCGACGACATCACCGACCCCGTCGAACGGGCCCGACGGTGCGACCTGCTGCTGCGTGCCGAGATGGCCGAACGTGGCCGGCAGTCCGCACTCGCCCGCCGTAACGGCACCACCAAGACCACCCGGCGGCGCGCGTGACCACCCGCCGCCCCGCCCTGATGCCTCCGGCCATCCGGCCGGAGCCCGGACCGGCTGCGTCGACGTCGCCGGTCCGGGCCCACGCCACCCGCCCCTACCGGGTGAGGCCGCACGCCCGGCTCGACACCGCATCGCCAGCGGTGAGCGAAGCCCCGACCAGCTTTCGCCGGCTGGTCGGGGCAGGCGCAGACCTCTCACAACACGAAGGGCGGACGCCCTGACCGGCGTCCGCCCGCTTCCCGTGCCCACAGCCGGCCGTGACCCGGCTCGGGGGCTCACCCAGACCACACCGAAGGAGCTGGTCCAGATGACCGTCAAGCTACAGGAGTCGGCGGCGAACGCTGCACCCACCACCCCCGACTGGCAGAGTCCTACCTTCGTCGCCGGCATCGCCAACCTGCCCGCCCACATGGTGACCGAGTGGGAGCCCACCGTCGGTGACCTGGCGGAGGTGTACGGCACCGCCAACCCGGAGGAGCTGCGCCAGCTCGGCGCGCTGGACGTCGACATCGCCGCCGCCGAGCGGCACGCCGCGACCCTGGCGGGTGCGGCGTGACCCCGCAGAAGCCGGACCGCCCCCGGCGCCGCGTCGGCACAAAGCTCGTCGCGGCAACCCCGGAGCCGATCGAGCCGCTGGTGCTCGACACCGACACCGAGACGCCCTCCCCCTGGTGGCTGGACGCCGTCGCCGGAGGGGGTCTGCTCGCACTGCTGCTCATCCTGCTCGTCGGCATGACGGTGGTCGGGATGCGGGCGGTGGCAGGGTGAAGCTGCCGACCGGCCTCGGGGTCCTGGACGTCGTCGTGCTGCCACGTACGGCGGCCCCCGGCGTCGACTACCACCGGGCCACCGAGCGGCAGACGGTGACCGGGTGCGGCCGGGACCTCGTCGAGCTGACACCGGTCGGCGCCTACCTGGCCGTCGGGCTCGGCTGCCTGCCGTGCGCCGACTGCTGGCCGACGCCGTCCACCCCCACCCCGCCGAGCACGCCCCGGCTCCGGGCACCGGCCCCATGGCCGATCAACACGACCGGCTACCGGTCCCACTTCGGCCACGGTGACCGAGCGCCGCGGCTTCGCCCGGCGACGCCCGCAGAGATGCAGGTGCGGTCGTGATCGCCTGGCTGATGGATGTGGCGGTGAACCACCCGCCGGGCGGCTACCTGATCGGTGCGGTGGCGCTGGCCGTCGCGGGAGGGCTGCTGCTGCATGTCACGGACGTGTGGCGGCGCGTCCGTGAGGTCCGCCGACAGCAGGCGATTGCCCGGCAGCAGGCGGCACGGCCGCACCCTGCGGGGCGGCACCGGTCGGTGCGGGTCGTGCGACGAGTGGTGCGAGCCGCCGCCCCGATCCCCCGGCCGGCAGGGGATCTCGCTCCTGCCGAACTGGCGGCGAGCCGGACGGCGGCACCGACCCGCTATGTGGGCCGGGTCGAGCAGATCCCTCCGCAGCGGGGACGGTCGTGAACTGCACGGACTGGATCGTGACCGGCTTGACGCTGCTGGCTGTCGTGGTGGGGCTCGACCGCATGGGCTGGCCGGCACTGGAGCCGCCGGTGGTCGCTCCGGGCATGGGGATGTTCCTGGCCGGCATGTGGAAGGCGGGGCGCGTGCTGGAGGCCGCCGCCAGGCCGCCGGACGGCCAGAGAAAACACCCGAAGTCCTGAGCTAGTTCTCTGGAAATTCCTAAGGAACTCCGGTAGGTTTGGAAGTAATCCCACCCCACCAAACCGGCCCTCACCAGGAGGTACGCCCGTGACTGACTTCGAGCCCGGCGAGCTGGTCGACGTCACCATCCGCGCCGCCCGCGTCATCGAGACTCAGCCCGGCACCGTGGGCCTGACCTACGGGCCCACCAACGGAGCGTTCGGCCAGGACGGCGTCATCGGCATCATCAAGCTCCACCGCCACGCCGACGTCACGATCACCCGGGTCGCCCCCGCTGAGTGGCCGCCGCAGCCCGACGACGTGTGGCGCGACAGGCTCGGCGTCCACCACTTCGGCGTCTCGTACTCGCCGGACTACGACGACAAGGCCGACGCCGAGGGCATCGGGCCGGACGGCACCCGGGTCATCCTGGTCGCCTCCGGCGGCGACTCCTCCTGCCGGCTCAACGCGCCCTGGTACCGGCCCGAGCGCATCAACCAGCAGTCCGGGCCGCTGACCCTCGTGTACCGCCGCAACCGCGACCAGGACGGCGCGGAGCGGTGACCGTCGCGACGATCTGGCCCGCCGGCAGCACGCCCGCCGGCCCAGCGCCCGCACTGACCGTCTCCGGCGGGCCGGTCGTCGCCCACCCCACCACCTGCCCCCACTGCGGCAGCGCGGTCCCCGGCCTCCTCGCCGGCTGCGACCGGTCCGACTGCCTCCGCCGCGAACTCGACGACGACGCCCGACACATCCGGGCCACCGACATCTGAACCACCGGCCGCTGACCAGGCCGAGCACATCCGAAGGAGCACCACCATGGCGTTGATCACTCGCGAGCCCACCGGCCTCGTGCCGCCACCCGTCGTCCTGCTGGAAGGCGAGACGGGGTCCGGCCGAAGCTGGACCGCAGCCGAGCTGTCCGGGTCACCGAAGGTCGGAACCACCTACTGGATCGAGCTGGGCGACGAGACGACCGCCGACCAGTACATCAAGATCCCCGGCGCGCGATACAAGATCGTCGTCCCCGACAACCGCGCGAAGGTGTGGGACTACGCCGCCCTGTACCGGGCCGCCTGCGACTTCCGCGACGAGGCCGCCCGCGCCGCCGAGGCCCGCGAGAAGCCGCCCGTCCTGGTCATCGACCAGCAGGGCGCCGTCTGGGACCTGCTCAGCGAGTGGACCGAGAACCGGGCCCGCAGCACCACCAGCAACAAGAGGAAGCTCGCCGAGAACCCGAACGCCGAAATCGACATCACCTCGAACTTCTGGAACGACGCGACCGCCCGGTGGCGGAAGCTCATGACGGTCCTGCTCACCACCAAGGGCATCGTGATCCTGCTGTCCCGGGGTGAAGAGGTCACCCTGTTCGAGAACGGGAAGCCGGTCAACGGCAAGACGACGTGGAAGGTCGCCGGCCAGAAGTCGTTCGCCTCGTCGATGCCGATCTGGGTGCGGATGACCCGCGACGGCAACCCGAAGCTCATCAAGCTCCGCACGGTGGTCAACGGGGTCCGTCCCGGCGTCGACCCGGAGCGAGGACTGCCCGGGTTCACCCTGGAGCGGTTGATCTTCGAGCGGTACGGCTGGGACCCGAGCAACACGGGCGCGCGGGACATCGTGCCGATGGTGGCGGGCAGCGACGCCCCCCTCTCGGACGCGGCGGCCGTGATCGAACTGGCCGTCGAGGCGGCAGAGTCGATGGCCCAGCTCAAGCAGGCGTACGACAAGATCGAACCCGCCTTGGCGGACGGGAAGATCACCGAGGCCGAGCAGAAGTACCTGTTCGGGCTCATCAACCGACGCAAGCCGGAGATGCCCGACGCCCCGGCACCGGCCAACGGCCAGCCCGCGCAGGCGGCGCAGGCGATGGACCAGCACCGGAGGGGCGTGCATCGCGAGGGCGCCGACAGCCACCAGGGCGCACAGGCGAGGAACGAGCACCGGCGCGACTACCTCGACGCAGTCGCCGAAACTCCCGCCGCGAACTACGGCGCTCCTCCCGCCGAGGCATACCACCCGGAGCCCCCCGCGCCACAGGGCGAGCAGGCCGGCATCGAGATGGCCGGAGCGGCGGCGTGAACCGCGCCGAGGTCGCTCGCGCGATCTTCGCCTGCGAGACGTTGGCGAAGCGGCTCCGCCGCAAGCTCACCGGCGACGCCGAACGGGAGTACGCCGAACAGGGCGTGGTACCGAGCTGGAAGCTGCCCGGCATCACCGTGTCCGGTTCGACCAGCAACCCGTCGGTCGCCGTGGTCGACGAGCCGGCGTTCCGGGCATGGGTCGCGCAGCGGTACCCCACCGAGATCGAAACGGTCCACCGTGTACGCCCGGCGTGGCAGGGTCGGTTCCTGGAGGGCGTGCTGGGGCGGGGCAACCCGCCGTGCGACCCGCAGGGTGAGGCCATCCCGGGCGTGGAGTGGCGACCCGGCGGCGGGTTCGGAAGCATCTCGCTGACCGCCAGCAAGGACACCAAGGCACTCGTCGGGGCGGCTGCGGACGAGATCGCCGACGGTATCCGCCCGCTGGAGCTGCCCGTCGGGGTGCTCGCCCCGGCCGCCGTGGTCGACGCCTCGGACCCGGCATGAACCGCTCCGGCCTGTCTCCCATGTCGGCGAAGCGTCGCGCGGCCTTGGCCGCCACCGGGAACCGCAACCCGTGGTCGACGCTCACCGTCCGGTCGACGCTGAACCGGTCGGCGGCCCTGGACCGCAAGCCTGCGGTTCGGGCCGCCCGGCCGGCAGCCGACACCGGCCCCGACACCGCCACGGTGCACATCGTCCTCAGGCGGGATCAGGGGTGTTGCGTGCGCTGCGGGGCGGAACTGCACGGTCGCCGGGGCCGGGATTGGTCGGTGCAGCACCGGCGGGCCCGGGGAGCCGGCGGCACCCGCCGCCCCGACACCAACCAGGCCCACAACCTGATCTTGCTGTGCGGGTCCGCGACGACCGGCTGCCACGGCTGGGTCGAGTCCAACCGGGACGCCGCCCGCCACGGCGGGTGGGCGATCCGGCAGCCCGACAACCCGGCGCTCATGCCCGTCGACCACGCCCTGCATGGGCGGGTGTGGCTCGACGCAGACGGCGGCTGGTCTGGACAGGCGCCGGCGGTGGCGTCGTGATCGGGGGCGTGTACCGGCTGCTCGTGACCGGCTCCCGGGACTGGGACAACCTGGTCCGGTTCCGCCAGGAGATGGACCAGCAGACCCGCGTCGCGGTGGAGGCGGGCGCGAGCCGGCTGGTGGTCGTGCACGGGGCCTGCTACCCGTCGCCGCTGCGGCCGTCGGGTGTGCGCCCGCACCGGTCGGCGGACTGGCTCGCCCACATGTGGGTGACCCTGCTCTTTCACCCGCTGCCGGTCGACGAGGAGCCGCATCCGGCCCGGTGGACCGCGCAGTGCCGGCCGGCGACATGCCAACCGAACCACCGCCGGACTCGGGGGCGTGGCCGCTCGATCTGCCCGACCGCCGGCAACTACCGCAACCAGCACATGGTCGACCTCGGCGCAGACCGGGCGGTCGCGTTCTGGCTCGGCGGATCGACCGGCACGAAGGACTGCATCGGCCGGGCCCGGTCCGCCGGCATCCCGGTGGACGTCATCGAGCAGCCCGCCCCCATCCACAAGCGCTGAGGAGGACCCGCATGGACGAGAGCACGTACGGCCCGCAGCAGGAAGTCGAGAAGGCCGGGCCTGACCACGCTCCAGCGAGTCGAGCGGATGGAAGCGCTCGCCGCCGCCATCGACCGCCTGCCCGCCGAGCGGGTGCCGGCATGACGGCCCGCGAGATCACGCAGCAAGAGATGACGCCGGCACGCGACACCGCCTGCCGTCGCCTCGTTGACGAATTCAACGCGGCTCACCCGATTGGCGTCTGGGTCCGCTACGCGTGGAACGGCGCGATCATGGTGGGCCGCACCCAGAGCAGAGCGTTTCGGAACTCCGACTGGACGGCCCACATCTGGATTGGCGAAGAGAAGAGGGAGGTCGGCCTCGACGACGTTGAGGTGATCCCCGACCAGCCAGACAACATCAAGTGGGACAGCCGAGACACGCCGGATCCGGTGATGGCAGCCGAGCGGGTCGGTGCATACATCGCCGCCAACGGCGACGGCATCTACAACGTGATCGACGGGCACCCGCTGTACGCCCGTGACTTGGAGTCGCTGCGCCGGGCTGCGCCAACCGTGGCCGGGCTGCGGGCCATGGTCGCCGAGCAGGCTGCCGAGATTGAGCGGCTAAGCCAAGTTGCCGAGGCCGCGAAGGCGTGGCGGGCGCAGTTCAGCAAGCCACCCCTCATCGGGTTTCCGCGCGAGGCCGCTCTGATCGATGCCGTGGACGCCCTGGCCGCCGCCGAGCAGGTGCCAGCGTGACCCGGCCGCTGGACACCGTCGCCCACGCGATCACCGTGCGGCAGCCGTACGCGCAGTGCATCGCCATCGGCCGCAAGACGGTCGAGAACCGGCCCCGCTACACCTCCTTCCGGGGGCCGATCGCCATCCACGCCGGCAAGAAGATCCACACCCAGGGTGACGCCGACCCCCGGGTCATCGCCCTGTACGGCCGCGACGCGTCGTGGGGGATGAAGCTCGGGGCGGTCATCGCGGTCGCTGACCTGGTCGACTGCCATCCGGCCGCGTACGGCGGTGCCCCGGGCCGGACCTGCTGCGAGCCGTGGGGTGAGCCGTTCTACGGCGACGGCGGCCCCTGCTACCACCTCGTCCTCGACCGGGCCGTGATGCTGCCGGCCGTCGTGCCGGCCCGGGGCTCCCTGACCCTGCCGTGGACGCTGCCCACCGAACCGCTGGACGTGCAGGCGGCAGTACGCCGATCGCTCGCCGAGGCGGTGAGCCGCTGATGGCGATCCGAATGGTGGTCTGCCCAACGTGCGTGGGTGAGGGAAGCGGAGACGGTTACGGGGTGGCTGGTGCCGGCGGCATCTGCACTGACTGCCTTGGTAGCGGCGAGGTCACCGAAGAGAAGCGTGCCCGCTTGCTCAGCCGGGCGGCGCTCTCTGGTCGGCCGATATCCCGTCGGCAGGACGTAGCCGGCCTGCGGGTGTGTCCCGCATGTGCAGGAAGTGGTTGCGGGGAGTGCGAGCACGGTGAAGTCACGGTTGATGGTTGGCGGCAGATCGCCGAGGCGGTGAGCCGCTGATGCCGCCGAAGGCCCGCAGCCGCCCGGCCGTGCCGGGAACTCGCCGCCGCGAAGAGGCCGAGCTGCAAGACGGGATCATCGAACTCGTCCAGCGGCACTACCGGCCTGTCCTCGTCGCGCACTTCCGCCCCGTCGAGATCCGCCCCGGAAAGTGGATCACTCCCGTTCAGGGTGACGGTGCCGGCTGGCTGGACCTCACCCTCGCCGGCCCCGGCGGGGTGCTGTTCCGCGAGCTGAAATCCACCACCGGCGTCATCGAGCCGGAGCAGCAGATGTGGATGGACATCCTCACCGCCGCTGGCGCCGACGTGGGCGTGTGGCGGCCTGGGGACCTGCTGTCGGGCCGCGTTGCCCGGGAGCTGGCCGCGATCCGCCGCCCCCGCCCGGCGACCGCCCCGGCCGCCGTCGACTTGGCCGCCCTGGACGCCGAGGCGTTCCGGGCCGCGCTGGAACGCATCCGCGAGACCGAGCCGGCGAGCCCTGCCGGGCGGATCGCCACCGACGTCCTGATCCGCCAGCACCACGCCGCGAAGGAGGCCAGCCGTGGCTGAGAACACCGGGATCTCCTGGGCCGATCACACCTTCAACCCCTGGTGGGGGTGCGCGAAGGTGTCCCCCGCGTGCCGGTTCTGCTACGCGAAGGCCACCGACAGCCGGTGGGGCGGCAACCACTGGGGGCGGACCGTCGGCCGCCGGATGATGTCCGAGGGCAACTGGGCGAAGCCGCTGAAGTGGAACCGGGAGGCGGTCGCCGAGGGCAAGACCCTCCGCGTCTTCTCCGCGTCGATGGCCGACGTGTTCGAGGACCACCCCGACGTGGTGGACGCCCGCCGCCGGCTGTGGGACCTGATCGAGCAGACCCCCGCGCTGACGTGGATGCTGCTGACCAAGCGGCCCGAGAACGTCGCCGGCATGGTGCCGTGGGGCTACCCGTGGCCGCGCAACGTGTGGCTCGGGGTCAGCGCGGAGACGCAGCGGTTCGCTGACCAGCGCATCCCCGCCCTGCTCGCCCTGCCGGCCCCGGTCAAGTTCGTATCCGCTGCTCCCCTGCTCGGCCCGGTCGACCTCGACCCGGCGTACTGCGACGCCCACGGCCGTACCGAGATCGTCGTAGACGGCGACGGGCGGGAGTGGTGCGGGTACTGCGCCGCCGACGGGTTCACCGGCGAGCTGTCGTACGGGCACTGGCTCGACCCGGAGAACGGCGGCATCTCCTGGGTGATCACCGAGGGCGAGTCCGGCCCGAAGGCGCGGCCGACGCACCCGGCCTGGTTCCGGTCCTTGCGTGACCAGTGCCAGGCAGCCGGGGTGGTGTTCCACCACAAGCAGAACGGCGAATGGCACGACCAGTACCCGGCTGACTGGCCGATCGGTGACGCCTGGCTCAACCCGCAGCGGCACTGCTGGGTTGACCCGGTCACCGGTAAGACCAAGCCGTTCGGGGAGTTCACCGGTACCGAGGACGAGGCGTGGGCGCACGTCGCCCGGGTCGGGTTGAAGGCGGCCGGCCGGCTGCTCGACGGCGAGCTGCACGACGGCCACCCGGTCGGGGCGGTGGCCCGGTGAGCCCGAAGCGCGTCCAGTGGAACCGGTTCGCCGGCACCCAGCTCCCGCCGAACACCCGCCTCGTCACCCGCCCATCCCGTTACGGCAACCCGTTCGTCTACCGCGACCGGTCGCGTGGACTCGTCCGGTTCGGGCCGAAGCACCTGGAGCGGTTCGGACGCGAGTGGGACTACGAGGGCCGTTGCAGCGGTGCCGGCGCGAGCCACGACATGTGGTTCAGCGCGGACGACATCGTCGAGACCCACGTTCGCTGGGCGACCCGCGAGGAGATCGTCGAGCTGTACCGGCTGACCCTCACCGACCCGACCCCGGGCATGCGCATGGCCTTCCCGAGCGGCAGCGGCCGGTTCCTGAAGGTCACCGTCGAGGACATCCGCCGCAACCTGGCCGGGACGAACCTGGCCTGCACGTGCCCGCTCGACCAGCCCTGCCACGCCGACGTGCTGCTGGAGCTCGCGAACGGCGGTGAGGCGTGATGGCCCGCCCTCGTCTCCCCCGGATCAACTGCACCGGATGCCCGCGCGAGCAGGTGGCAGTCGGCCGCGCTGATCAGCGCATCTACCCGCACAAGCACCCGAAGACCGGCGAGCCCTGCCCGGACAGCGGCCGGCAGGTCGACCTGTACGGCGAGGAAAGCCAGTGAACGCCCCCACGCCGGCCGACCTGCGGCCCCTGCTCGATCTCGACCTCGGTCACGCCGCCCAGTACGGCTACCGGCGGCCCGAGGACATCCCAACCCGTGACGACGACAAGGAGTGGCCCGTGACCCGCACCCACACCACCCGCACTACCGAGACCGAGGCCGTCAAGTGAGGGGCCGGTCGACGCACGGCCTCGACAGCGCCTCGACGTCCGCCGACCTCGGCGGCATCGACTGGCGGCACCGCGGAGTGTGCCGTGACGAAGACCCGGAGCTGTTCTTCGCGGTCGGCACCACCGGCCCCGCCCTGTTGCAGGTCGAGCAGGCCAAGGCCGTCTGCCGCCGCTGCCCTGTCACCGACCAGTGCCTCCAGTGGGCGTTGGAGTCCGGCCAGGACTTCGGGGTGTGGGGCGGCATGAGCGAGGACGAGCGCCGGGCCCTGAAGCGTCGCGGTGGCCTCCGCGTCCTCCGCGCCCACCAGCAGTAGCCCACCCCACCCAACCCGCGAAGGAGAAGCCACATGGCAGGAGATACCACCATCACGGTCATCGGGAACCTGACCGATGACCCGGAGCTGCGGTTCACCCCCAACGGGGCGGCCGTTGCGAAGTTCCGCATCGCCTCGACTCCGAGGTTCCTCGACAAGGCGTCCGGGGAGTGGAAGGACGGGGAGCCGCTGTTCCTGGCCTGCACGATCTGGCGTCAGGCCGCCGAGCATGTCGCCGAGTCGTTGCAGCGCGGCGCCCGCGTCATCGTGTCGGGCCGGCTGCGTCAGCGGTCCTACGAGACGCGTGAGGGCGAGAAGCGGACCGTCATCGAGCTGGAGGTCGACGAGATTGGCCCGTCGCTGAAGTACGCGACCGCGAAGGTCCAGAAGATGTCGCGCTCCGGCGGCGGTGGCGGTGGCGGTGGCGGTCAGGGCGGCGGCGACCACGACGACCCGTGGGCTACCGGCAGCCCCGCGCCCGCCAGCCCGGCGCACGGCCGGTCCGCCGCCGGCAGCGGCTTCGACTCCGAACCGCCCTTCTAATGCGCGCCTGGGTTGAACTGCACGCCTCCACCAAGACCGGCGCCCAGCCGGTCCTGGTGGATATCGACGACTACCTGCGCCTGGGCGGTCGGGGCCTTTCAATCGGCTCGCACGGATACGTCCAGCTCGCCGAGAACGGCCGAATGCAGTTGCTCCACCGCTGGATCTTGGGCCTTGAAACTCGCGACGGGCTCATCGGCGACCACCGCGACGGCAACGTCACGGACTACCGACGGCGGAACCTGCGAGTCGTCAACGCGAGCGGGTCCAGCCAGAACGTCGCCGGGCGAGGCAAGTCCCGCTACCGCGGCGTCCACCCGATGAAGTCAGGCCGGTGGCAGGCCCGGGTCAAGTTCCAGGGCCGCAACTACTTCCTTGGCACCTACGCGACCGAGGCAACCGCAGCGGCCATCGCCGACGCGAAGCGCCGCGAGCTGATGCCGTTCTACGTCCCCCCGGTGGAGCGCGCCCGATGAGCAACGGCCCCCACCCGACGCGCCCGTACCCGCCCAGACCAGGCAGGAGCCCGAGATGACCGGCTACGACACCACCTACATTCCGTCCGGCGACTTCGTCGGCCTCATCAACGACGTCCTGCCTCTCGCCGGCCAGGACAAGGAGATCCCCGAGACGTTCGCCATCCGCATCCAGTGGGACGGCGAGCAGGTCCACGCCATGGCGACGGACGAGCTGCGGATGGGCGTGTCGTCGTGGCACCCCGACGACCTGCCCGAGGAAGCGATGCAGGAGGGGGTGTTCGCCCGGCGCGGTGGGACCTCCCGGCCGTGGTCGATCGTGCTCGGTTTGCCTGACGCCGCGCTGCTCGCGAAGACCTTCAAGGTCAACGAGAAGAACTGGTGGGTGCCGGTCGGCCTCGACTACGTCGAGGGCATCACCGACCGGGCGAAGCTGCGGGCGGCCCGCTCGACGGACTCGGGAATGCCGGGCCTCGCGGTGACCGTGGTCGACCGGGACGTGGACCTGCCGGACGTGCGGCAGCTCCTCGCGGTGATGCCGCCGGCCGCGCCGGTCGACGCGATCGAGTTCAACGGGGAGATGTTGGCCGCGTTCGGTCAGGTCCGGCAGCGCGGCGGCGGCCTGAAGCTCACGTTCGCCGGCACGGACGCGATGTCGCTGGTGACCGTCGGGGACCGGTTCCGGGGTGCCATCCAGCCGATCCGGCGAGAGCGACGCCGGCTGGCGTCGGTCGCCTGACCACCACACCTACACCCACGAAGGAGAACCGCCATGGGCAGTTTCCAGCGCACACGCGAGGAGCGGCGCGAGGTCGCCGACGCCTCCGCAGTCGGCTTGGCCGCCGGCTGGCGCATCGTCCTCGCCGGCCTGGCCGTCGCCGCCGTCATCGGCCTCGTCGCCGTCGGCGTCTGGGGCTTCCGGGTCGCCACGTCCGACGTCAAGGGCGCCGGTGACGCCACCCGCATCACCAACGACGGCCGCAACCGGGTCAACGCCCAGGAGTGGTTCGTCGGCCAGTACGAGCAGATCCGCTCCACGGACCGGCGGATCGACGAGGCGTACGCCGAGCTGTCCCGTAAGCCCACCGAGTTCGCGGAAACGAACTACCGCGGCCTGGTGAACCGGTGCATGGAGATGGTCGGCGCGTACAACGCCGAGGCCGCGAAGGTCTCCCGCGCGCAGTGGCGCGACACGTCACTGCCGGAGCGCATCGACGACACCGACTCCACCACCGACTGCCGGGCGGCGCACTCGCCGACTCCGGCCGTCCCCCGCTGAACACCGAACCGACCACCGAGGAGATCCGCATGACCGTCAAGACCCGCACCCGCGTCCTCGCCGTCGCCGCCCTGGCCGCGCTCGTGCTCGGCGCCGGTACCGCCTGCGACGACGGCGACGGCAAGGAGCAGAACGACCCGACCGCGAACGCCAACTACGAGGCCCAGAAGAAGAACGACCCGATCCCGAACCTGACGGACTCGCTGGAGCGGGCCAACATCATCGAGCACCTGAAGCGGAACAACCAGCCCGACCGGGTGCGCTACATCTACCTGCTCGCCGACACCGGTGGCGTCTACGCCTACTACGTGATCAAGGGCAAGGTCACCAGCACGGGCGCCCAGCTCACGCCGACCGACGACATCTACTCCAGCAGTTGGGGCAACCTCAGCATCCAGGGGCCGACCGACGACGGCTCGTACGGCGGCGACGAGGGCGGCATCTACTTCTTCACCGACACCGGTGTGGAGGTCCAGTGGAACGGTCGGTGGCTGCTCACCGACGCCCCCATGACCATCAAGACGCCGTCGCTGACCCTCACCGAGAAGAAGTAGCCCCGGGCCGTGGTGCGGCCCGTCAAAGGGCGAGCCGCACCACCCGGGGTCGAGAAGCCGGAGGGATGTGGTGGTGGGCCGTCAGCAGGTGACGATCGTGCGCCGGCCGGCGCCGGGGTTCGTGCGCCCGGCGCCGCCGTCTCAGGGGTGCGGTGCGGGGGTGACGCCGTGTGGGCGGCCTGCGCGGCTGTACCCGTGTGGGTGGCGGTGTGAGGAGCACCCGCCGCCTGGGCGGTGGGCAGCCGTAAAGCCCGACGCTGGGGTGGCGTCGGGCTCGGGTGGTGCGGGGTGAGGCGGCTACAGGTCGGTGGGGTCCTTCATCGCCTTGCGGGCCTTCCGGTACCAGTCCATGTCGACGATGACCAGGCGTTCGGCGCCGTGCCGGGTGACGACCTTGTGGGAGTCGATCGGTCCGTCTCCGGCCGCGACTGCCCACTGGCCGACGTTCTTGCGGACGTCTTCGACGCTGTGGCGTTCCACCTTCACGCCGGCATCGTACCGGTCTTCCTGCGGACTTCCTGCGGTAGTCCGCCGATCGGCTTGTCGAATCATCCCAAACTCCTTAGTAATTCCGCTGGAAAGTCCTAAGGAATGAGGGTAAGGTCGGCACGTGTCCAGGTCAACCCACGGACACCAAAACCGCAGGCCACAGCCCTAGTCGCACCTGCACCCCGCACAACCGCACCACCGAACGGAGCACAACGTGACCCACGCACCCGCCCGGCCCGGCGTCTCGCCGGCCACGCCCGACCTCCCCAGGTCCGGCGCCTACGGGCAGGGGGAGCGCTGATGGGTTGGGGACGCATGGACGACGGGTTCGACGACCACCCAAAGGTCGTCGCGATGCTCGACCGGGACGACCCTGTCGTTGCGGGGTTCGCGATCGGGCTGTGGACGCTCGCCTGGACCTGGGCGCACCGGAACACGCGGAAGAAGGGCAAGACGCCGGGGCTCATCCCGCCCGGCTTGCCTCGCCGCTGGTTCGGTCCGGCCTATCGGGAGGGCGCGCAGATCCTGGTCGCTCACGGGCTGTGGGACGAGCACGAGTCCGGCGGGTGGATGATCCACGACTTCGTCGACTACCTGCCGACGGAGAGCACGCGCGAGGCGCGGTCGGAGGCGGGAAAGCGTGGCGCGGCGGCCCGGTGGGGCAAGCGCCCAGATGCCGGAAATGACCCGACTCCCGATGGCAAATTGCCATCGGTTTGCCATGACGAGGATGGCAACGGCGAAGCAAGCGATGGCTCACGCGCGCCCGCGCGCCGGGACCCCACTCCCACTCCCGTACCCACAACAGACCCTCCTTCGGAGGCTCTGTTCGACACGCCGCCTCCGGCGGCGCCCCCCACGCCACCCACCAAACGGCAGCCGAAGCGCGCCACACGCATCCCCGATGACTTCGCCGTCACCGACGGCATGGCGGCCTGGGCCGCGAAGGAAATCCCGCACGTCAACGTCACCACCGAGACGGCGAAGTTCCGCGACTTCTGGACCGCGAGAAGCAAGGACGCGACCAAAAGCGACTGGGCCGCCGCCTGGCGTTACTGGATGCGCAACGCCGCCGAGCGGTCCCCGACCACCCAGCCCCGCTCGCCGGCCCGCGAGCCCTACCGCAACCAGCCCGACGACGACTACGAAAGGTGGGTGTCCCGGTGACCGACCAGACCCACAACCCGGACGAGCCCGAGCGGTTCGATGTCGGCGACTTCCTCGCCGGCAAGGGCATCGACCCCGCCAACCTGTCCACCGGCGGCGACTACACGCCGACCCCGTTCGATCACGCCCGGTTCCGCACCGAGCGGGCCCTGGGCCGCTTCGCCGCGAAGGTGCCCCCGGCGTTCGCCGACGCCCGTGCCGACCATTCCGCCGTACGCACCTGGTTGGCGCGCCTCCTCGCCGACCCGGCCGCCGCCCCGTCGCTGCTGCTCGTCGGCCCCACCGGCGTCGGGAAGACTCACCAGGGCTGGGGCGTCATCCGGGAGGTCGTCGAGACCACCGCCCGGCAGGGCCGGCCGCTGCGGTGGGAAGCCGTCACCCACCCCGACCTCAACGCCCAGACCCGCGTGTCCCCCGACGGCTCACACCACGGGGTGTTGGAGCGGTACATGCAGACCGGCCTGCTGATGCTCGACGACATCGGCGCCGGCAAGCAGTCCGACTGGACCGGCGACACCCTGTTCCGGCTCATCGACTACCGGTGGGCCCACCAGTTGCCCGGCATCTACTCGACCAACCTCATCGGTGACCCGCTCGTCAAGGCCGTCGGCGATCGGGTCGCGTCCCGCCTCGGCGACGCCTTCCGGGTCGCGCTCGTCGGCAACGACCGGCGCTGGCGGCAGGCATGACCGACCTCATGATCCGGCCGCCCGCCCCGCCTGCGGTTCCCGACGAGCCGCCGCACGAGGATGAGGGCCAGTTCGATCGGACCCCACCACACAACTCCGGTGCAGAGCAGATCGTCCTAGGCGCGATGATGCTGTCTGCCGACGCAGCCGCCGACATCGAACGCCTACTGAAGGGCACCGACTTCTACCGGCCCGCCCACGGGACCATCTTCGACACGATCCTGGAGCTGGCCGCCCGGAAGGCCCCTACGGATCCGGAAGCGGTCGCTGACGCGCTCGGAGGGAAACTCAGCCGGGTCGGCGGGGCACCCTACCTGCACACCTTGGTCGCGTGCGTACCGCTCGCCGTGAACGGACCGTACTACGCGCGCATGGTCAGGAAGGCATCCCACAAGCGGCATCTTCTGGCGCTGTCCGCCTTCATCAACCAGGAGGCACGCAGCGGACGTGATCCTGAGGACATCGCCGACGATGTGCGCGAGCGCCTAGCCGCTCTGGACGACTCGTCGCTAGTCGCCGGGCCCCGCCCGTGGTCTCTCGTCATCCCCGACGTGTTCGCCGCCATGCAGGCCGCCGCCGAAGCCGACCCGGACGCCGACGAGGACCGGCCCATCCCCACCGGCTTCGAGGACTTGAACCGGCTCCTCGGCGGCGGCTGGCGCGGCGGACAGTTCATCGTGGTCGCCGCCCGCACCGGCCTCGGCAAGAGCGTCGCGACGACCGGGTTCGCGCGGGTCGCCGCATGGCACCACGACATCTGCGCGGCCATCTTCTCCCTGGAGATGGCCGACAAGGAGATCGGTAAGCGGCTGCTCTCGTCCGGATCGGACGTGCCGCTGACCGTCATCAAGTCGGGTCTGCTCAACGAGCACGAGTGGACGGCGGTCGGCCGGCTGGCCGGGGATACCGGCGACAAGCCGCTCTACCTCGACGGCACCGCAAACATGACCCTGGCGGAGATTCGGTCGCGGGCGCGGAAGCTGCACCGGGCGCACGGGCTGCGGCTGCTGATCGTCGACTACCTCCAGCTCATCGAGACCACTGCGTCGCGGTCGGAGAACCGGCAGCAGGCCGTGGCCGCCGTGTCGCGGGGCCTGAAGCTCCTCGCGATGGAGCTGAGCATCACGGTGATCGCGGTGTCGCAGCTGAACCGAGGCCCGGAGCAGCGCGCCGACAAGCGCCCAAACCTGTCGGATCTTCGCGAGTCGGGCGCGATAGAGAACGACGCCGACATTGTGCTCCTGCTGCACCGCGACGACTACTACGACGCCGAGTCCCCCCGCGCCGGGGAAGCCGACTTCATCCTCGCCAAGCACAGAGACGGCCCTACCGACGTCGTCACCGTCGCAGCCCCCCTGCACCTGTCCAAGTTCGTCGACATGGCGATCCCCGCCTAGGAGCCCTGACCATGACTCTGATCTCCACTGGCCTGCCCAGCCTCAACACCCTCCTCGGCGGCGGCCTCCAACCCGGCACCCTCACCATCGTCGCCGGCCGTTCCCAGTCCGGCATGACCACCATGCTCGACACCATCTGCTGCGCGGCGGCGTTCCGCGACCAGGTGCCCACCGTCCTCGCCGACCTCGAAACGAGCGCCGCCGACCGGATGCTGCGACTCGCCTCCGCCCTCTCCGACGCCCCACTGGCCGCCATGCAGCGCTTCCAGCTCGACCCGGACGACGCCGCCCGCGTCCGTGACACCGAACGGCAGGTGACGGGGGCCCCGTTCTGGTTCGCCGACGACACCAACACCGTCGGCGGCCTGCGCCGCGCGCTCACCCAGCACGAGCCGCCGGCCCGCCTACTGCTGGTCGACGGCACCCGCTTCCTCACCGACCCGACCGGCCCCGCCTCCGCACTGCGCTACCTGGCCGACGCGCGCCACATCGCAGTTGTCGCCACACAGCCCGTCGACTGGGATGGCGGACACATCGGCCACGCCATGCGGAACCTCCCGGCCGGCATGGTGGGCGTCGCCGACAACATCGTGCTCCTGCACCGGCCCATCTGCTCGGGCGCCGGCTCCGACGGGGTAGGCGTGACCGTCACCGGCCGCCACGGCAACGCCTGGTTCCCCCTGACCGCCGACTTCGAACACGCCCGCCTCACCGAGGCCGCCCCTCACTGGGTGACGACGCCGTGATGGCCTGCCGCGTGTGGCTCGACCGGGCCTACCTGGTCGGCACCGTCACCGACGCCAACGGCGTATGGCTGTCGCCCACGACCGCCCGAATGCCCGACGGCCACCTGCTGGAGCTGCCCGCCCCCTGCGACCACCCGGCCGCGGACTGCCCGCCACACGCGCCAACCCACGAAGACGCCAACACCGGGAGCCGGTGACCGCCGCCATGCCCGAGATCCGCACCGCGCGCACCGCCCGCAAGTCCCACTACTGCGGGGTGCGCTCCACCGGATGCCGCCGGCTCATCCGGCCCGGCGACCGCCACGTCATCACCGCCCTGCCCCCGACGCCCGCGCCGCCTGGCGCCCTCTGGTTGGGCGGCACGGGTTGGCGGCAGGTCCGTAGTTGCGCCGGCTGCGTCCAGACGCTCTACGGCCAGACCCCGGACGAACGGGCTGCCCGGCCGGTCGGCACCGGAGTCACCCGATGACCGCCCCCGCCCTCGCCGTGACGCTGTGGCGCTGCACGGGATGCGGGAAGTGGTCCCACGCGAAGCGCTGCCCGAAGCAGCACCGCAGGTGGGTGGTCACGGGCACCGAGACGGTGACGGAGATGGAGAGCTGGGACACCGGCGCCTTCGTCGAAGTGGAGATCCCGACGGGTGAGTTCCAGCCGTGTGGCCCGTTCGAGCAGTGGACCGCGACTCGCACCACCGAGGAGTCCTGATGGCTATCGCCGTGGTGGTCGCACTCGACTGCGACAAGTGCCCAACCCGCTTCACCGGCCCGCCGGCAGCGCAGTGGAACGCGGGCACGATCCGCGACGCCGCCGAGCGTGCCGGTTGGCTGGTGGTCGGTGCCCCCGGTTCCCGTACCGACCGGTGCCCGAACTGTCGCCCCCGCGCCCGCCGTTCCGTGCCCCCGCCCGCATCCGCCTGATCCGCACACCCGAGGAGACACCCATGGCCACCGGCCCGATCACCATCGAGCGTCCCGACGACGAGCACATCGAGATTCACGTCAACGGCGAGGTCGTCGCCAGCGCCAACCACGACGAGCACGGCTGGTCCGGCATGGACGCTGTGGAGCGGACCGCGCTCGCCGTAGCCGGTGCCCTGTCCGCCGACCCCACCTCCGACCGCGCCCAGCCGTTCAACCCGACGCCGGTCGAGATCCGGCTTCACGCCCTGAACACCGCCGCCGCCCAGCGCCGCGAGGTCATGTCCATCAAGGAAGACGAGGACCCGGGCTGGTTGGCCCGCGCCACGCTCGCCGACGCCAAGCTGTACGCCCGCTGGCTGGAAAGCGGCGCCGCTGAGGGAGCCGCAGCGGCGACCGCCGACCAGACCGGCCTCAACGAGCCGGGCGAGAAGGCGGAGGTCTGACCGTGTCCCGTCACGTCGTCGCGAAGATCCTGCCCGGCCGAACCCTCGACGCCGCACTGTCCGCCATGCGAGGCATGAGCAAGTGCTACCCCGAGCACACCCTGTCGCTGTCCAACGACCCCAGCACCGGCGGCATGGTCGTCATCTACGATCCTGCCGCCACACCGGCAAAGGGGCAGCGCCGGAAGCAGCCAACCGGAGCGGTCGGTGAGATCGCCCTGGGCGTGGACGAGTCCGGCGACCTGCTCGCCTACGCCTTCCACCCCACCACCGGCACCGAGGACGCGGTGAAGGCGCTCTCGTTGTGGATGGCCAGCCTCCTACAGCAGACCGAGGGCGCGGCGAACTTCGTCGCGTTCACCCTGGACCACCCCGACGGCGTCCGGTACGCCCTCACGGTCCAGCGGTGCGACGGACTGACCCCGGCGGAGAAGATCGCCCAGCTAGAAGCGCAGTTGGCGAGCGCCGACACCACCCGGGAGCCGGCGCCGTGATCCACCGCCTCATCGTCATCCGGAGACGCCGGTGACCGTCTACGTCGACAACGCCCGCATCCCCGCCCGCGTCGGCCGTACGTCCGGCCGCTGGTCCCACCTCACCGCCGACACGGTGGACGAGCTGAACGCGTTCGCCGCCGAGCTCGGGCTGCTGCCCGGCTGGTTCCAGACCTGCAAGCGGAAGTGCCACTCCACCCTGCCGTGCGTGCATTGGCACTACGACGTCACCGACAAGTACCGGTCGGCGGCGATCGAGCTGGGCGCACAGCCCATCGACATCCGCGAGATGGGGGCGCTCACGACAGCTCGCCGCGCCGCCCTGAGCGCCAGGCCGAAAGGACCAACACCGTGAAGACCAACCGCCTCGCCGGTCACACCCTGCCGAACGAGGGCCGTATCAGCCGCGACGGCTACCCGGTGTGTTGCGGCCCCGCCGTCTGCTCCTGCGGCGCCCGGTCAGAGGGGCTGCACGGCGCGAACGCGCGGAAGCGCTGGCACCGGCAGCACAAGGACAACATCCGCGCCGCCCAGAACGAGACACGGCCGTGACGGAACCCAACCCGAGTTCCCTCGCCGTCCGCCTCGCCGCTCGGCTCCGCACCCGCCAATGGGCGACCGACCCGGAACGGCCCGAGCTGGCCGCGCGGTCCGCGCACGATCGCCACCAGTTCAGCGCCGACTGTGCGATCTGTGCCCGCCGTGTCGACGAGGTGGCGGAGGTCGCCGTGGAGCTGGTGTCTGCCGAGTTGGCCGCGCTGCTGCGGTCCGCCGCTGAGGGGCGACGCGAGTACGCCCGAGGCGCGGCGAACCAGCCGGACATCGCCGAGGTGCTGGACATGCAGGCCGCCACCATCGACGCCTGCGCGAAGGTGCTCCTCGGTGACCTGGGGCCGCTGTACGACTGGCTGCCGTCGCACCGGTGGACGCCAGAGATGACCGCCCACCTGTACCCGGAGCGGACAGCCGGCGGAGGGGCGTCGTGAAGCGGCGCGTCCGGGCCGCCGCCTGGCTGTTCGCCCGCTCCCGGGCCGCCCGCCTGGCCTTCGTGGCGGTCACGTTCCCGTACGTGTTCGTCACCGACCGGCGGGGGCCGCACGGGCGCCTACTCAACCCGTCCACCTTCCGCGAGGCCATCGCCAGCGCATGGCGAGGCGGATGGGACTTACCCGACACCAGCAACCCGCCGCCGGACGGCCGGCGATGAAGGAGAAGCCCATGACCGGTCCGACCCTGGTGTGGCTGGACTGCGAAACCACCCGTCTAGATGAGAGCCGCCGCCCGTGGGAGGTGGCCGCGATCATCCGCCAGCCCGGCCACCGCGACGTCGAGTACCACTGGTTCGTCGACATCCTCGACATCGACCTCACCCACGCCAACCCGGTGTCTCTCGACATCGGCCGGTTCTGGGAGCGGCACCCGCAGGCCCGCTGGGTGACCCGCACCGGCGACCGCGTGCACCTCGTGCACGACGTACCCGGGATCCTGCCCGAGCCCGACGGCGTGTACCGCGAGTCGCTGATGCTGACCGAGGTCGCCGAGCTGACCGCCGGCCAGGCCGTCATCTGCGGCTCCAACCCGGCGTTCGACACCGGCACCCTGGCCCCGCGCATGGCCCACTGGGACATCGAGCCCGGCTGGCACTACCACCCCGAGGACGTGCCCGGCATGGCCCGGGGTTGGCTGCTCGCGCAGGGCTGCGCGGCGCCGCGCAAGTCCGACGAGATCGCCCGCGCGTGCGGCCTCGACCCGGACTGGTACGACCGGCACACCGCCCTCGGTGACTGCCGCCTGTTCCGCGACCTGCACCGCATCGTCTCCCAGCCGCCGAAACGCCCCCCGGGCGGCTTCTGGCCGGTGGGTGGCCGGCAGGCCCGGCAGTGGCGGACCTGCGCCGGTTGTGGCGACGACATCTGGCCGAACGAAATGGTCTACCCGGCAGACGCCAGCGGCGACACCTCCGACGCTGCTGGTGTGCAGTGCGCGGTGTGCGAGGCGCAGACCGTACAGGCGGGGATGGGCTGGTGACCGCTGTCGTCTGCTACTCGCGCTGCTGGTCCTGCCAGTTCGGTCAGCACGAGGGCGGCCCGCACACCTGGATGGACGCCGAGGACGCCGAGTTCTCCCCGACCGTGGCCACGGTGCCCGGCAACGCGCACGCCTGGAAGGCGCTCGCCGAAACGCACCCGTGCAACTGCTGGTGCCTCACCACCGCACCCTGCCGCACCTGCCAGGGCTCCGGCAGCCACCCCGCGAACGACATGGAGCCGTGCAACCGGTGCGAGGGCCGGGGCCACCCCGCCGAGGTGGTGGTGACGATGCGCGCCCCCGACAACGTGACCGTCGAGCACGGACCCGACGCCGTGCGCCGCGAACTCGCCGCCGCCGGAGCCACGCGCCTGTCGATCCGCCCCGCCATACAGGGCTGCGCCGGCTGCCGCGAATGGACGGCCCGCCGTGCCCGCCTGGCAGCCCTGCACCGCTCCTACCGTCAACGAAAGGCCCACCGATGACCGATACCGCCGAGACCATCGCGGCTGCCCGCCGCCGCGACCAGGAGGCCGCTCTGGTCGAGCCGGCCGCCGCCGCGCTCGCTGCCGCCTGCGAGTCGACCGCGTTCCGCGCCGACCTGCCCGAGACCCAGGAGCGGGTCTTCGAGCGGGACATCTTCCGGGAACGGGCCCGCCTCGTCCTGGACGCGGCCGGCGCATTCGATACCGCCCGCGAGGTACGTCGGGCCCGGACGATGCGGTCGTGGGCCCGCCATCGTTCCCTCGCCGTCGAGCAGGAGATCGCCGAGGCCAACGCCACGGTCGCCCACCGCGACGCCACGATCGCCGGCCTACGCGCCGACGACGCCGGCCACACGCTCGCCCTGCACAACGTGACCGCCGAACGGGACCTGCTCGTCGAGGCGATCGGGAAGCTGGTCAGCCTTCCGCCGCAGCACGTCGCCGACACCTACGGCGTGCGCTACCAGGCGACCCCGGCACCGCGCGCCGGTGACCGGGTGGAGGACGGCGGGCTGATGGGCACCCTCGTCCGCTGCCCGGAGTGCGGCGGCGGGGGCTTGCTCCACAAGCCCGACCACTACCCGACCGGCCCGGCCCCGCAGCCCGAGGAGACGCCGGCCGAGGACGCCTACAAACCCAGCACACCGGAAGGAAACTGATCATGCCGAAGACCGCCAGCCGCCCGCAGGTGGGCCGCAGCCCCGACCCGACCGGCCGCCGCACCAACGCCGAGGTGTCCCGCTGTCGCCTCGACCTGGTCTGCGACCGCACCACCGAAGGGCTCCGCCTGCGCCCCATCCGCCGGGACGGGGCGACCTGCCCCACCCTGTGCTGCGAGGCGTGCGCTGTCGCCGCCACGACCGCCGGGGGGCCGTCATGACGTGGCGGGTGGTCGTGACGCCCGACGCCGCGCTCAACGGGGTGGCCATGCAGATCGCCCGCCGCCTCGACGGCGGCGCGGTGCAGGCCCTCCGGTTCGAGCAGACCGTCGACGTCATACCGGAGGGCGTCGCGATGCCGGGCCCGTCGATGGCCCTCACCGACGACCTGGCGATGGCGCTGCTCGACGCCCTCGCCGACCACTACGGCAACACCACGGGGGGCCGGCAGCAGCGTGCCGACTACGAGCACGAGCGCGGCCGGGTGGACCGGCTGATCGGCGTGGTGGAGGGGGCGTTGATGGCCGCCCAGCAGCGGCCCGCGCTGCGCGTTGGACCGGCCGGCCGTGGGGTGTCGTCGTGACGGGCCGCCACGCCCGCTGGGTCGGGTGGTGGCGGCGCCTCACGTCCCGCTGCGACACCTGCGGTCGCCGACTCTGCCCCGTGCAGGCTGCCGGGCTGGAGCCGTCCGAGCGGTCGGGGAAGGGCTGAGCGGTGACCCTGCCGGGCCTCCCAGGCGTCCTCGCTGTGCCGCGCCGCTGCCGGGGCTGTCGCCAGCCGGTCCCGACCGGGCGCACCTGGGACGGCTACGGGGAGAAGTGCGCCGAGAAGCGTGGGCTGATCCCCCGGAAGGTGCGGGTTCGGCGCCGGAAGACGACACCCGACGTGGGGCCGGGGCTGCTGGGCTTCCTCAACGCCGCCTCTCCGCTTACCGAGGGTGACGACGTCGACGCCGAAGACGTGAACGCCGAGGTTACCGGCGAGTTGGAGACAGACGATCCCCCGGGCTGACACCCACCATCAGGCCCGGGGGTCGCCGCAGGCCCGCAAACACCAACCTGCACACTTACACCCAGAGTGACGAAAAGAGCACCACATGCACATCCTGGACACCATCGACCGCGCCATCAACGGTGACTGCCCCTGCGGTGCCCCACCCCGCCCTGGCTCCCTCTACTGCGGCATCGACTGCGAACCCACCCACATCGCCCGCGACACCGACACCCGCCAGACGGGCCACTACGCCACCCCCATGCGCTGGCGACCCGACCTTGTCACCGCAGCCGACGACACGGCCCTGGTCCCGATCACCGCCGTCCACGCCGCCAACACCGTGGCCATCAGAGAAGGCCGCTACAACGCGCAAGTCTTCAAGCGGGCCGACCCCACGGTGTGGCATCTCCGCCTCGACGACGGGCACAGGTTCGTGGGCTGCGACCTGACCGACATGGACGCGGACGACGGGGCCATCAGCACCGAGCAGGTCGCCCGCATCCACGACACGTGGCGGCGGCTAGAACGCCAGTTGACCGACCCGGACCAGGTGGAGCTGCCGCCGCCCGACCTGCGGCCAGCCCTGCTGCGCGACGTCCCCCGCGAGGTGCAGGAGACGTGGGAGTGGTGGTGCGACACCTGCCGCCGGCCGCTGCCGACGGTCCGGTGGCACGGCCCCATCTCGTACCACCTGCTCGACGACTACTCGACATTCCACCGCATCCACCGCCGTGCCGGCTCGGATGATGCTGCCTACCTACTCTGGCTGGCGCGGGAGCGCCGCCGCCAGGCTGACCAACAGCAGGGAGCGGCCCGCGCCGCGCTCGGCATCCCCGCCTGGGAGCGCCGCTGCCGCGAATGCCACCGCCACGGTGCACCTTTGGCCGGCGTCCGGGTGGCCGGTTCTCCCCGGCTGGTCGGAAACGGCCGCGGCACTGCGGTCGTAGCCCTGGAGACGATCCAGCTCTGCCCCCATTGCCGCGCGCCCTACCCGGGCCCGATGCTGGTCATGACCGCCGAACGCTCGGCCGCCCGGCAGGAGTGGCACTACCGGCTGCGGACGGCCGTCGGCAACCGCAGGTACGGCTACGACATGGTGGTGCTGGAGTCCCGGCTGGAGGCTGCTCACGACCCGGCCGCCTACATGCGCCGGGAGTGGGACCGCATGGAGACCCAGTTGCTTCGCCGGATCGCCGACGACGAAGCCGCAGGGCTACTACGGCAGATCGAGGCCGCCCAGGAGGCAGGGCCAGAAGCGCACACTGCCGCCAGGCACCACACAGTCGGAACGCTGCTCGGCAGCTTCGACCCGGCCAACCTGACTGACCCGGCGGTATGGACGCTGCTCGGCACGATCCCAGGCGATGGGTTCGTCTCCACGGTGACGTCCTGATGAGCCTCCGACGGCGCCTCGCCCGCAGGCTGCGGTTCCTTGCCGACCGCATCGACTACGACGGCGCGCTCGTGCACAGCAGCATGTCCTTCACCTTCGAGGACCGCGTGGGCATTCGGCTCCGTCACGACGGGCACGGCTGCCCGCTCTCCTACCGGCCCGCCGACTACCAGCGGGCGCACGACGAGTCCGACACCGCGCACGTCCAAGTCGACTGGGCGAATGGCCGAGCCCGCCGAGTGGGCGGATCGGTGGTAACTCCATGAAGATCAAGGCCCGCCGGGAGCGAGGCGTCGACCAGCACGGCGGCGACATCGTGATCAAGACGACCGGCCGGTGGCTGCGGCTCGCCGTCTACTACGGAACCCCACCCGGCTCACACATCGGCTTCTGGCGGACCCGCTACGGGACGCTACGCGGCTGGAACCTGCGACTCGGCAAGCGGTATGTCGGGCCATGCCTGACGGCGTTCGTGCACACCCGGGAGCTGCCATGAGCGACAGTCGTCCGCTGGTCAACAGGCGACAGGCCGCCGTCCTTCGGGAAGCCGGGTACCGGGAGGATGAGCACTTCGTCGTGTACTCGCCGGAGTGGACCCCGGACACGCCGGACATCAACCGGGAACAGATCCGGCAGGCCGTAGCCGCGTCCTGGCGCTCCATGGAGCGAATGGCGGAGTCCTTCGCCGCCGAGATGGCACCCGTGCTCGCGGCGATGCAGGAAACGCTCGGCCGCCTACCAACGGTCGGACAGGTGGCCCCCGAGCAGCCGCCCGTCGAACCGATGGAGCGGGCACTGTGGCTGCGGAAGAACCGCAACACGGGCCCCGGACCGGCTCGGCTCGACGGGCGCCGGGGCCGCCGGAACGGCGGTCGACGGTGAGCGACGACCTCTTGACGTGGCTCGCCGAGCAGATCGACGCCGCCGAGAAGCAGACCCGGACTCTCCTCTACTGGGCGCAGCAAACGAGCCTCACCCTGCAAGATCCAAAACTGCTGGGAAAGTACATCCCCGGCTGGCACGCCTGGCCGGACGTGGAGCAACTGTGCCGCCAGCACCTCGCCGACCTGAACGCCAAGCGGCGGCTCGTGAAGTGGTGTGAAGACCGGGCGCGCGACCTCGAAGACTTCCCCGCCGACCCGGACTATCGGGAGGCCGCCACTCAGGCGGTGTGGTTCCTCAAGATGCTGGCCCTGCCGTACGTCAACCAGCCCGGCTACCGCGAGGAGTGGCAGCCGTGACGCGCCCATCGACGCCCCCGTACGGCCGGTTCTGGCCGCTGCCCGACGGCGGGAACTGGGAAGGCGGCATCGTCGACTCCGACGGCAACCGGTGGATCCACGTCCCCTGGGAAGGGTGGCGACTCGACCGCCCCAGCGTGTTCCTCACGTCGGCGCAACGCCCACCCGTACCGAGGCCATCCCCACGCGTCCACTTCAACGTGCCAGCCGAGACGCTGCGGGCTCTTGCCGCCGAGCTGCGGAGCCTGCCGCCGCCCCCACGGTCCCGACTCGCCTCGGCCCTCCACGCCCTCTTCACCGCTGCCGCCGGTGTCCGGGTCCCGCCGTGGCGGCACAAGGGAAGGTGGTGGTGGCTGTGAGCAGCTTCCGACCCTACGGCTCGCCCCTCGGTGACCTATGCGCCATCCCGGTGCACCTCGACGCCAGCATTCCGGCCGGCGCCGTCGTACTCGACGCGGACCCGGACAAGCCCCGGCACATCACCGGCATCCGCACCGCCGACCACCACACGATGGCACTGACCGACGAGCAGGTAGAGCAGGTCCGCGACCACTACCGGGCCATGGACGAGCGCGCCGGCCGGCTACTCGCCGAGTGGCGGGCGCTGGAGCGCTTCGCCGCCGCGGCCGTCCCCGTCCCGCCGTTCCAGATCACCGGCTTCTGACCGCCCCCCGACACCCAACAGGAAGGACCCACCGATGCCTAACCAGACCACCAGCCCACCACCCGCCTACGGCACCACCGAACACGCCCACATGGTCGCCGGCCACCGGTGGGACGCCATCCATGACGGGTTGCAGTGGCTCACCTACGGGCACCTACCGCCGCCGTTGCGCCCCTACTCGGCGCCGTTCTACGCCGCTGCCGTGAACCTGCTCGACGCGATCGGCACGGACAGCCCCGAACTCACCACCGCCATCAACGGCCTGGTCGCCGCGAAGGACTCCGCCGTCCGGGCCGGTATCCGCCACACCACCGGCCGTGCCGGATCCGTACCCCGCCCGCAGGCGGTCATCCACCCGCCGGGCCTGTCCGACGGCAACCAGTGACCATCCCACCCACACAAGCTCCCGGAGGTACCCGCGTGGACACCATCGAAATCAAAGGCGTGTGGCTGATCAAGGACACCGCCCACAACGGCAACCGGCTGGAGGTGCTGGTCGAACTGACCGACGGCACCCTCCGGACCGCCATCACCGACACCGCCGACGACGGGCCGATCAGCCACTACGTGCACCCGACCGGCATCCTCAACGCCCCCGTGCACCCGCTGACGCACGCCAACGACCGGGAGGCAGGCCGGTGAACGCCGACGTCCCCGGTTGGGAGGGCTCCGTCGGCCCGTTCCCCAGCCAGTACGGGCAGCCGCATGTCTACGCCCGCGACGTCCACTCCGGCGCCGGGAACTGCGTGTGCGGGCAGGCGCTCGGCGCCCGCCGTCACGTTCAGGCCGCACCCGGCGTGCCGATCCCGGACAGCTCGCGGTGAAGCCGCCCCGCACGAAGACGCCGCGGCAGCCGCTTCCGTGGGCGACGTGGCGGCGGATTGCCTCCGCCCACCCCTCGCTGCTCTCGGAAGGACCCGGCACGGAATCCCGCCGCCGACCGGACGTCGACCGGGCGGACCTGCTGTGGCTGGCCGGCACCATCTGGCTCGGCCTCGGCATCGCCCACAACGAGCTGATCCTGACGGTCGGCGCGATCGTCGCGTTCCTCGTCGGGTTCCGCCGGCCTTGAAATGCCGGCGGCGGCCGGACCCCCCGATCCGGCCGCCGCCCAACGTTGATCCCCCCGAACCCTCGACGGTGCGCGTAGATCACCACCAACAGTAGCCCCTGAGCTGCGCCGGAGGAGATCCCGCATGACCGACAACACCGAGCACCACGACGACCGGCAGTGCGTCTCCGACACCCGGTGCCACAGCTACGACCACATCGCCAAGCACCCTGGGTGGACCGACGGCCGATCCCCTCTGTGCGACCCGTGCCTGACCGCCGCCGCCCGCGACGTCAACACCCTGCTCTACGACTGGATCGACCTGGAGCAGATGCAGGCCCCGTCGCTGTCGCAGGCCATGAACACGCAGCCCGGCGCCCGCCGCGACCCGCCGATGCCGCTACGTGGGGCGCCGGAGGCGTTGCAGCGGGAGATCCACCACGTCCTCACGACCTGGGAGACGGAGGTGCGGGCCGCCGCCCACCTGGCCGATCTGCCGCCGCTGGTCCGTCACGGCGCGGCAGTGCACCGGGCCGTCACCGTCCTGCACCCCCGCCTACGCATCCTCGCCGCCCTCCCCGCCACCACGGTCTACCCGACCGGATGCGAGGACGAGCCCACCGACGTCGCCGGCTGGGAAGCCGTCCACCACCTCCAGCAGCTCCGCGCCCGCGCCCGCGCCATGCTCGGCTGGACACACCGCTCCCGGTGGGTGCCCGGCGACTGCTGGGCCTGCGACGGCCGCGACGCCGACCAACTCGACGGCCCCCTCTACCGGGCAGAGCCCCGCTACGAAGACGACGACTGCCGGGTGTACTGCGACCGCTGCGACCAACACCGCCCGGAAGAGGACTACGACGCCTACCTGCTGACGCTTCGATGGCCCGGCACCCCCGACCCGGAGCCCGAGCCCGCCGAGCCCTCGCCGGCCGACGCCGCGCCCGCCGAGGCGGCCACCCCGTGACCCCCGACTACGACAAGCAGACCAACCCCCGCTGGCCCAACTACCTCGACAACCCCACCCACCGGGCACGCGCCATCGCCCGCATGTACCGGGCACACCTACGCGCCGCCCGCCCCGACCTGTGCGACCAGGCCGACGCCACCGCCGCCAGCTTCGGCGAAACCTGGCCGCTGGACCGGGAAGACGTCATCGAACCCGACCGGGAACTCACCACCGCCGAAGCCGCCGAACTCGTCAACGTCACTCCCCTGATGATCCGCAAATGGGCGTGCGCCAACCACCCCGACGACCCCACCCGGAAGGTGCTCCCCCGCTTCGACAAACGTGGCCGAGAGACCATCTACCTCGCCGGCCAGGTACTCGAAGCCGTCGCCGTGATGCGCCGCCAACGACACACGTAGCCACCCAGCTTGCACTCAACGTGTTCCGCCCGGTATATGTTGGCGCAGCACCACTGTCTCCAAAGCCCGCCCGACCCCTGGTCGCGGCGGGCTTTTGGCGTACACGGGGGTGGTCCATGGCCGGCCGCCAAGTGGTGTGGTTCCACCGCGCCAGAGCCGCCATCTGGCTCATCATCGGCGCCCTGTCATTCCCCCTCGGCTGGGCCAACAGCGTCGTCCTCGTCTGGATCGCCAGCCTCTACGCCAACGTCTCCACCGACTGGGGCGCCGCCGAAGCCGCCGACGACCGCGACATCTGCGACCGCCTCGACCGCATCGAGAAGCTGCTGACCGAACTGCGCGGACTTCACGCTCCGCCCCCCAACGACCGCACCCAGGAGAGACCCGCCATGGCCGTTCGCGCCAAGTTCCGCTGCAACTCCGTCACCTTCAACGGCGACCCGACCGACGCCAACACGTCGCGCAGCTACACCCTGACGCCGGTCTACGACACCAGCACCCCCGAGAACGCGAGGTTCACCAAGGCAACCCCGTGGGGTGAGCTGAAGCTGAACGTCGACAACCCCGAGGCCCGGTTCGAGCCCGGCCAGTTCTACTACGTCGACTTCACCCCTGCCGACTGACCCATCCCCACATGTTCCCCCCGGCCCGCCTTCACGGGGTGGCGGGCCGGGGAAACCCCAACGTGAACCCATGAAGGATCGTGAACACCGTGGGTCGACCCACCAAAGCCCAGCGTGTGAACATCGCTCAACGCCGGGCCACCGCAGTCGCCATGCGCCTCGCCGGGGCCAGCTACCAGCAGATCGCCGACGAGCTGGGCTACAACTCGCGGGGTGCGGCGTGCCAGGACATCAGCCGGGCGCTCGAAGCGAACCTCGCCGAGCAGCAGGCCGCCGTGGAAGTGCTCCGCGAGACGGAGCTTCAGCGGCTCGACATCCTCTGGGCTGACGCGTGGGCCGTCCTGAAGCGGGAGCACATCACCGTCTCCCATGGGAAGGTCGTCTACGACGAACGGACCCTGGACAGGGACGAGCCGAAGCCCCTACTCGACGACGGCCCGGTGTTGCAGGCCATCTCGACCCTGCTGAAGATCCAGGAACGCCGGGCGAAGTACCTCGGCCTGGACGCCCCCACGAAGGTGGAGGCGATCACCATTGACGCCATCGACGCTGAAATCCGCAAGCTCGCCGCCGAGCTTGAAGGCGATGCGGCTGGAGAAGCTGCGGACACTGCGGGAACTGCGGGCTGAACGGGATCGCCGCCGGCAGGCTGAGGCGCAGCGTCGGCGGGCCGCTTTGCGGGAGCGGTGGCCGTCGCCACTGGACATGGGCGCCGAGCTGGATCCGCCGCGGCTCGACGACAGTGGTGAGCGGGTCGGTGTATGGCGCACCCCCGCCCTTGATCTGATCAACGCCGCCCTGGTGGACTTGGCCGACGGGCGCGAGAAGAAGGTCGCGGCGTTCGTCAGCCCTCAGGAGGGCAAGTCCACCACCGTCAGCTATTGGTTTCCGCTGTGGCTGTTGGTCTGCGTCAACCCCGAGTTGCGCATCTTGATCGTGTCGTACAGCGATGAGATGGCTCGCCGGTGGGGTGCGGCGATCAAGGATGCGGTCGAGCAGTGGTCGGGTCAAGACGGCACCGTCGATCTTGGTATCCGGTTGCGTAAGGACTCGCGTGCTGCTGGCCGCTGGAACATCGCCGGTCACCGGGGGCAGGTGTACTGCGCGGGCATCAATGGGGCGCTGACGGGTAAACCCGGCGATGTGATCTTGGTGGATGACCCCCTCAAGAACATGAGCGAAGCCCAGTCGGAGACCATCCGCGAACGAGCCATGAGCGTCTACCGCTCCGTGCTCATCCCCCGCATGGGCAGCCCCAACGCCCGCATGGCCTGGATACAAACCCTCTGGCACGAATCCGAACCCATCCAGCAGATCATCGCCAACGAGGGCGACCAAACCACCGGCGGCCGATGGCGCAAGCTGCGGATCCCCGCCGTCGCCGAAGAAGACAACGACATCCTCGGCCGCCGCCGCGGCGAAGGCATGATCTCCGCCCGAGGCGCACGCGATTGGGCGCAGGTCCGCAAAGACGTCGGCGAGTACGTCTTCGCCGCCATGTACCAGCAGCGGCCAGCCCCAGCAGAGGGCAATATCTTCAAGCGGATCTGGTGGCGCTACTGGTCACCAGGCCCCGGGACCGCCCTCGTCCTCGGCGGACGCACGTACGACCTGCGGGACTGCTGGCGATTCGCCACCGTCGACCTCGCCGCATCCACCAAGACCAGCGCCGACTGGACCGTCATCTCCGCGTGGGCCCGCACCATCTCCGGCGACCTGGTGCTACTCGACCGGCTCCGAGCCCGCATCGGCGAACACGACCACTTCCGCCACGCCCGGCCACTCGTCGAGAAGTGGCAGCTCGACACCGTGTTCGTGGAGGCCACCCAGCACGGGCTGACGCTGGTGCGGGAGGCCGCGAACGCTGGCATCTCGATCACTCCGTTGGAAGCGGAGACCGACAAGCTGTCGCGGGCGCTGCCTGCGTCGGCGTGGTGCTCGAACGGGCGGGTGTGGCTACCGGCCGGGGCATGGTGGACGAAGCTGTGGGTCGACGAGCACGCCGCGTTCCCGAACGCCTCGCACGATGACCAGGTGGACACGCTCGCCTATGCGGTGAGGGTCGCAATCACCCGTGCTGCACCCGGCCCACCGACGCCTTCGCCTCTGTCCTTGCCATCGGCCGACGAGGTCGACTGGGCCAGCGAACCGCTGTAGCTGTGGCAGGGGGTGGCCGCGATGACCGCCCCCACCTCCCTCATCGGCATGGTCGACGACGGCCAGTACGGCACGATCGTCGCCGACGTCTACGAGCACATCCCCGCCCTGCTGTACCCGGCGAGCGTGCCCGTGTACGCGGAGATGCGCACCGACCCGCGCCTCACCGCCATCATTGACGGGTACGCGTTGCAGATCCGGCGGGCTCAGTGGCAGCTCGACGGCGCCGGCTGCCGGCCCGAGGTGACGCAGTTCGTCGCCGACTGCCTCGGCCTGAACGTGGTCGGTGACGACCACGCCGGCAGTGCCCGACGTCGGGGCGTGTCGTGGAACGACCACCTGCGGTCGGCGCTGCTCTCCCAGGTGTGGGGTCACTACGCGTTCGAGATGGAAGCGGAGATCGACGCGGACGGGCGGGCCCGGCTGGCGGTCCTCGCCGAGCGCATCCCCGCGACGATCACCGCAATCCATGCCGACCCGAAGACCGGCCGGCTGCTCGGTATCGACCAGCAGATCACCTACCGGCACGCGTCGCCGCAGATCCCCGCCGGCCGGCTCGTCTTCTACTCCCGGAGCCGGGAAGGGGCGTCGTGGCAGGGCCGATCGTTGCTGCGGCCCGCGTACGCGCCGTGGCTAATCAAGAAGGAGATGGTGCGGGTCTCCGCCATCTCGAACCGCAGGTGGGGTGCCGGCGTCCCGGTCGCTGAGGCGCTGCCCGGCACGAACCCGTCGCCCGCGCAGATGGCCGAGGCGCAGCGGTTGGTGTCGGCGGCCCGCGCCGGTGACCAGGCCGGCGCCGCGACCCCACCCGGCTTCACCATGCGCATCGTCGGCCTGTCCGGGTCGGTCCCCGACACCGTCGGGTTCACCCGCTTCTTGAACCAGGAGATGGCCGGGTCGGTCCTCATGCCGCACCTGGACCTGGGCTCCACCGAAACCGGCTCCCGGGCTCTCGGCCAGACCTTCTTGGAGTCGTGGACCCTCGCCCTCGAATCGGAGGCGGAGGCGATCGCCGACACCGCTACCCGGCAGGTGTGCGTGCCGATCGTCGACTGGAACTGGGGCGAAGACGAGCCCGCCCCCCGGGTCGTCGTGTCCGGCGTCGGCTCCCGCCGCGAGATCACCGCCGAGTCGCTGCAACTGCTCCTCAACTCGGGCGCCCTCGCCGCGGATCCGAAGCTGGAGGCGTGGGTGCGCCGCGAGTACCGGCTGCCCGAGCGTGACCCGAACGCTCCCCGGCCGCTGCCGGCAGGCCCGCCGGCTCGTCTTCCTCACCAGCCCGACACCGAGGAAGACCCGGCCGGGACCGAGGAAGAAGACACCGCCGACGAGGGGCAGACCGTGGCGGCCCGCCGCCGTGGGTTCGACCCGAACCAGCGGCGCGACCGCGACGGCAAGTGGACCCGCACCGGTGGCGCCGGTGGCGGCGGCAAGCCGTCAACGGGCACCGGCGGCAGCACCGATGGACCGATGTCCGATGCCGAGTTCGCCGAACGGCAGAAGATGGTCGAGCAGGCCATCGGCAAGGCCCGCAAAACCCTGTCGACCGACATCACCCACACCACCGCCACCGGGGCGTGGAAGCCGGAACGAGACCGCCTGCACCGGGAGATCGCCGCAGAGCTGTACGCCAAGGCCGACAAGGTGCCCCGCGACGGCAAGGCCGTCATCGCCGGTGGCCTCGGCGGCGCCGGCAAGAGCACGGTGCTGCGCGACCACGCCGGCATCGACCAGTCGCAGTACCTCACCCTCAACCCCGACGACGTCAAAGAACTGATGGCCGACCGGGGCCTCATCCCCGAGGTGCCCGACGCCCCCGACCTGTCACCGATGGAGCGGGCCGCGCTGGTTCACGAGGAGTCGTCCAGGATCACAAAGCTCCTGGCCGACATGGCGTACCGCGACCGCCGCAACGTGATCTGGGACATTACGATGTCGTCAGAGGGCGGCGTCACATCGCGGCTCGATGCCCTGGCCCGCCACGGCTACAAGACGCGCGGCGTGTTCGTCGACATCCCCGTTGAGGTGTCCGTAGATCGGGCTCTGTCCCGATACCGGCGCGGCGTCGACAAGTACCGGGCAGGCAAGGGCCACGGCGGGCGCTTCGTGCCTCCGGCGATCATCCGGGCGCAGAAGACCAGCGGTGGGGCCACCCTCAACCGTGAGGTGTTCGACTCGCTCCGCGACCGCTTCGCGGCGTGGGCGATGTACGACAACTCGGTGACGGGCCGCCCGGCCCAACCAATCGGGCAAGGCTGAGAGAGGGGGATGCTGGTGAGTCGCAGCGTGCGTGACGTGCTCGACGGCCTGATGGCTGGCCGCATCACCCTCGACCAGGCCGCCACCGACTTCCGGCAGCGCCGGTGGACGGCCCTGCCGAAGACGACCGACGCGCAGGCGTGGGGTGTGCACGACGACACCCCCGCCAGCGGCGACTCGTGGGACCTCGTGAACAGCGACTCCCGCCTCACCCCCGAGCAGTACAAGGTGCTCGCCGACGCATACGGCAAGGCCGGCGGTAAGCCGGTCACGGCGTCGGGCGACGAACCCACCCTGTTCTGACGATCCGCGCCGCCGGGTAGCCCGGCATCGGACCCACCGCGAGGGGGGTCGGTTGGCGCGCGTCGAGATCACCACCGCCGGCCACAGCATCGTCGTCGACGCCGACGGCGACCTCCACCAGGTCGCCGGCAAAGCCCTCTACCTGTGGACCCGCACGAAGGACCCCCGCATCGATCGGGCGTTCCCGACCGGGTTCACGCCTGTCCTGGAACGCGCCGACGGCTGCTACGTGAGCGGACACGACGCCGACCTCCACCACCCATCGAGCATCAGAAAGGCGGGTGGTGAGGATGCCGACCGTTGAGCTGGCCCGCCGCCCCGGCGTCGAGCTGATCCGCACCGGCCGCTGGGACATCTCCACCGGCCAGTGGACCGCCACCAGCGGTGACCTCGCCGCCGCCGTCGCCGCCATGTCCTGCCCGGCCATCCAGAAGCCCATCGTCAAGATCGGCCACACCGACACCCGGTTCACGCCCGGCGACGGGGAACCCGCGATCGGCTGGTACGAGAACCTGCGCACCACCGACGGCGGACACACCCTCATTGCCGACCAGGTCAGCCCGGCGTGGCTGACCGACGTGCAGGCCGCCGCCTGGCCCAACCGGTCGGTGGAGGGCTCCTACAACTACCGGTGCGGCCTCGGGCACACCCACCCGTTCGTGCTGACCGCCGTCGCGCTCCTCGGGGTCACCCCGCCCGGCGTGTCTACCCTCACCGCCCTGAACAACCTCGACGACGTGCGCGCCCTGTACGGGCTCGCCGCGGCAGCGGATCGTGTGCCCGGGGAGGACGAGGTACGGATCGCTGCATCGGTGCCCGGTGCTGCGTTGAAGGCCGCAGCCGATGGCGATCAGGCGCCGGCGCACACCGGGGCGATGGTCGCCCTCATCCCCACCCCCGAAGACGCGCAACGCCTCGCCGTCGAAGGCGGGGAGCCGGTCGACGAGCTGCACGTCACCCTCATGTACCTCGGGAAAGCCGACGAGCTGTCCCCGAAGGTCCGGGCGGAGATCGTTGACGCGATCCGCCGCGCCACCAACGGCGTCCCGATCGCCGAAGCACACGGCTTCGCGATCTCCGTGTTCAATCCGCCCGGCGACGCACCTGCCGACGGCAAGGACCGAGACACCTGCCTCGTGCTGGGGGTGTCGGGCGACGATTTGGCCGACACGCAGCGGCTCGTCCGCTCCGTCGTCAACGAGGTCGCCAGCCTCAACCGGCTGGACTTGCCCGCCCAGCACCGGCCGTGGGTGCCGCACGTGACGCTCGCCTACACCGACGATCTCAGCCGCGTCGCCGAGCTGACCGACCGCACCGGCCCGCTGCGGTTCTGCCGGGTGCGAGTCGCGTTCGCCGGGGACCACTTCGACATCCCCCTGACGGCCGTGGACGGCGGCAACCTGTTCGACCTGGACGTGCCCGGCCCGATGCTGCCGGTCGCCGCAGCCGGGGACGGCAAGCTGCGCGACTACTGGCTGCGCGGCGAGGGCGCCGCGAAGATCCGGTGGGGTACCGGCGGTGACTTCACCCGCTGCGTCCGCCACCTCCGCAAGCACGTCCGCGACCCCGAGGGCCTGTGCGCCGAGTACCACCACCAGGCGACCGGACTGTGGCCCGGTGACCGCCGCAACGTCAACGCATCGGAGGAATCCGCCGTGCCCAACCCCCAGCCCACGCTGACCGAGCGGATCCACCAGGCGTGGAACTCGTCCGGCCAGCCCGAGCAGCAGTGGATCGTCGAGGCCGCCCCCGACGAGGTGATCGTCATGGACAACACCGACCGCAGCCTTGTGCGCGTGCCGGTGACGGTCGATGGCGACCGCATCGAGTTCGGTACCCCGCAGCGGGTCCGCACCGCGTACGTGCCGGCCGACGAGCAGGTGGCGGCGTCGCGGATGGTGTTCGCGTCCGCCGAGGAGTCCCGGCCCACGCCGGAGCCGCCCCCAGCGCCGCCGGTGGAACAGCCGGCCGTGACGCCCCCGGCACCGGCCGCCGAGCCCACAACCGCACCGGCCGAGAGCGAGCCCGCTCCGGTCAACCCCGTCGAGCCCGCGCCGAGCGAGCCGGCCCCCAATCCCCCGGCCGCCGAGCCGGAGCCCAACACCGACCCGAAGGAGGACCCTGTGTCCACCCTGAGCACCGACGTGCGCTCGCGGCTCGGCCTCGCGAACGACGCCGACGACGCTGCCGTGATGGCCGCGCTCGCCGAGCTGAAGACGAAGGCCGACGCCGCGCCGAGCCCCGACCAGGTCGCGGCGGCCCGCGACGAGATGAAGAACCAGATCGCGGAGCTGTCCGGCGAGCTGGCGAAGATCAAGGCCAGTGCGGCGGCCGACGCGAAGAAGGCCCTGTTCGACGGGGCGGTCCGGGAGGGCCGCATCAAGCCCGCCGACCGTGAGGGCTGGGAGGCCCGCTACGAGCGGGCGCCCGAGGTCATCACCGAGATCCTGGCGTCGATCGCCCCCAACACGGCCGTGCCGGTGGCCGCGACCGGCTACACCGGCGCCGACGAGACCGCCGGCATCGACGACGAGTACGAGGCCCTGACCGCCGGCCTCGATGGCCCGTACGCCGCGAAGGGAGCATGACCGTGGGTGCCTACGAACCGAAGTTCCTGTACGTCGACCAGGTAACCGCCACTGCCTCGGCTGCCGTGACCGGCGGGCGCCTCCTCGCTGTGTCCGGCAACGGCACCGTCCAGACGGCGGGGGCCGGATCCGCCGCGGTCGTTGGTGTGGCCGCCCACGACGCCGCCTCCGGCTCGCGGGTGTCGTACTTCCCCCGAGGCAAGATCCACGTCAGTCCGGCGTCCGGTGCGATCACCGCCGCCGCTCGTGTCGACTCCGGTGCCGGGGGCACCGTCGCCTCGGGCACCGCCGGGGTCAACAACATCGGCATCGCCCTCACCACCGCCGCCGACGGCGTGGACGTGGAGTGGATGGAGATCTGACCCACCCGCTGTGATGCCCGCCGGCCCCCTGTGACCGGCGGGCGTCGCCGTACCCGCACCACCACAACCTGACCCGCACACCAAGGCCCCACGCATCCCGCGTGCCGGGCCTCTTCGTCGTGCCCGCCAGCCGGGCCACCTTGGAAGGACACCCGCATGCCGGGCGCTTACCCTCCGGCCGCTCCCACGCTGGCCGGCGACCTCCTCACCATCCACCGCCTGCTCGAAAACCCCACCTACCTGAAGCGTCGGCTGCGCACCATCGCCGAGCTGCGGTTCGTCAGCGACCGCATCCTCACCGGCCGCTACCGCAGCTCCGGTGGTGCGATCGCGTTCGAGCAGTCCGAGCCGATCATGAACACGCGGCCTGTCGAGTCCGTCGCCCCCGGCGGCGAGTACCCGCGCGACGTCACCCCCGAGGGCGCTGCCGCGCTGGCCGCCGTCAGCAAGTGGGGCCAGGCCGTCAGCCTCACCGACGAGAAGCTGAAGCGCAGCGTCTACAAGGGCCAGGAACTCAACCGGGCCCTCATCAAGACCGCCAACGCCGTCATCAGCAAGGTCGACAAGCTCACCACCGCCGCCGTCGCGTCGGCCGTCACCGCGAACATCGCCGCGAGCGCCGCGTGGAACGCCGCGAGCCCGATGCTGTTCCGCGACGTCGAACTCGCCGCGGCGAAGGTCGTCGACCTCAACCAGGGCTACAACCCGCGCGCCGTGCTGATGAGCACGACCAAGTACGCGCTGCTGATCACCGACCCGGCGATCGCCGCGCTGCGCCGCCGCGAGGCGTCGGACAACCCGATCTACGGCGGCGACATCGAACGCCTCGGCAAGTACGAGATCATCACCACCCCCGTCGCCAACCTCCCCTCCGACGACGTGTGGGTGTACGACCCGGACCAGCTCGGCGGCATGGCCGACGAAACCGAACTGGACCCCGGCTACGCCACCCTGGAGAACCGCCTCCAGTACAAGAGCAAGCGCATCGACGAGCGCGACGCCTGGGACATCTGGGCCCGCCGCATCACCGTCCCGATCGTGCAGGAGCCGGGCGCGGCGATCCGCCTCACCGGCACCGGCTCGCTGGGCTGAGAGGGGACCTGACCGTGGCTACCTACCAGCTCGTGGGCGAAGGCGCCTACGTCTCCACCAACACGGCCCTCGGCCGCGCGAAGGTGTTCGTGCTGAAGGGCGCCCTCATTCCCGAGGACGCCCCGGAGCTGAAGCACCTGCTCGACATCGGCATGGCCGCCCGCGTGGGCGGCGACGAAACCGGCGGCGTCAACGCCGACGGTGAGCCTGCCGCGATCGCCGACGGCACCGTGGTTCCCAACCCCGACGGCTCGCGGGCCCTCGCCCCGGCCGACGAGGAAACCACCGACACGGCACCGTCGGCCGCCGGACCGGAGCCGTCGGCGGACGACAAGGACACCGCCGACACGGCGGAGCGCCGCCGGGTGGCCCGCGAGAAGCTGGCCGCCCTCGGCGGGAAGGCCCCCGACGGCCGATCCCACCCCGACGTCCTCGTGGAGTACCTGGTCGCCCAGGGCGGCAGCTACGACGACCTGGTGCGGGCCGACAAGTCGGACCTGCTCGAACTGGTCAAGGCCCGCCAGGGCTAATCCCCCCGGACTGGTTCGGTCGCCCGCACTCGGGGGCGGGCGACCGAACCACCCTGCAAAGCAGAGAAGGACACCACCATGCCCGTTCCCGCTGGCGGCAACGCCGCATCAGAGTCTGGGCGCCTAATCGGCCCCGACGAGGCGTACCGCGTCGTGTTCCTGCGGGACGGACGTGCACGCGCCCGCGGATATTCGGTTCCGCTGTTCGCCGACGAAGCGGCATCTATCCCGGCCGACGTGCTCACACTCTCCGGCGAGGACATCATCGACTCCACGCTGATCGTGGACGTCCACTCTCGCATCCCGCAGTTCCAATACCCGGTCGGCACCGACGTGGTCTATACGTCCATCAACGGCGGACCAATCGTCCCGTTGTACGCGCGAGTCGATGATCGCCTAGACAATCTTGCTGAGGCCGTCGCAGACTTCCAAGACGCCGTGACGGCCGCAATCAGCTCGGCAGTCTCGGCAGTCAACGCAGAGCAGGCCGCCCGAGTGGCTGGCGACAATGCCCTTGACGTGCGTCTTGACGCGGTCGAAACGTCAACGACCACGGTGACCGCAGACCTCGCCGACCTGAGCGCCACCGTCGCCGCCTTGCCCACCGCCGCCCCCCGCGTGGACTACCTTGACGCCTACAACGACTTCTTTGGTTCTGTGCCGTGGGTGACCGGCCAGGGCAACACAGCCACGACTCTGTCGGCTCCGGCCTCCGCTGGGGCGACGACCCTTACCGTCGCTTCCGCGACAGGTTTGCTCACCGGCGTCCTTCTGGTCACCGGCGCCGGTACCGCCAACCAGCAACTCCTCACAGTCACCAACGTCGCGGGAAGCGTCTTGACGGTCTCTCCGGCCGTCGGTACAGCTCTCGCGTCGGGCGCCACGGTCGCACCGGTCTGGACCAACGCCAGCCACATCACCTTCGACGCCGTGGGCGGGAGTCGGGCGTACGGCTACTGGCTCGCCCACGCCAAGCGCGCGGACGGCTCCTACGTCATCTCCGGCGGGGCGGGGCAGACGGTGGTCTGGCTCGGGGACTCCTGGACGGCGGAGTCGATGCTGGAGTTCAACCGGGAGCTGGACACCCGTCTCGGCGAGACGAACGTGATCAACGCTGGCGTCCCGGGCAACCGACTCAGCCAGATGATCGCTCGTTTCGCCACAGACGTCGCTCCGCACAACCCCGACTACGTGGTGCTGGAGTACGGCGTCAACGACGTCTACGCCGGAGTCACGTCGGCGGTGATGGCCGATGAGTTGGAGCAGGCCGTGGCGCTGTGCCGCTCGATCGGCGCGGCTGTGGTCATCCCCGGCGTGCCGCCGCTCTCCGAATACCCGGCGCAGTCCCGGGACCGCAACCTGGAGCTGATCGGGCAGACGTCGGGCCCCAACTTCCCGGCGGTGACCTTCGGAGGCGTCAGTGACCTCTGGCCGTACCTCCAGTCCCAGCGGAACCCCACGAGTCTCCGCCTGGGCGTTGGGGCGCAGGGGCTCGCCTCCGGGGTGCGCAACGTCGCCATCGGCCAGAACGCCCAGCAGGTGGCCACGACCGGTCTCGGCAACATCGCGCTCGGAGCCGACACCCAGAAGGCGCTGACCACCGGCTCCAACAACGTAGCCGTCGGGGACCAGGCCCAGAACAAGCTCACGACGCCCAACTACAACGTCGCCGTGGGCCAGGCGGCCCAGTTCAACCTCACCACCGCCATCGGGGCCACCGCTCTCGGCGGGCTGGCCCAGTTCAACTTGACTACGGGCAACAACAACACGGCTCTCGGCGGACGAGCCCAGCAAGCGATGACGACTGCGGCCGGGAACACGGCGGTGGGGTACCAGGCCCAAGCCTCCGCGACTACCGGCGACAACAACGTGGGCATCGGGCACAACGCCCAGGCCGCCATGACCACCGGCACCAACAACGTCTGCGTTGGGCGCGGGTCGCAGACGGCCATGACCACAGGTCAGGTCAACGTGGCCGTCGGAGACCAGGCGCAGGCGAACCTCACCACGTCCCTGTTCAACACCGGTGTCGGATCCTCCTCGCAGTACAACCTGACGACAGGGAACAGCAACACTGCTCTCGGCGGACAGACCCAGTTCAACCTGACGACGGGACACAGCAACACCGCCATCGGGCAGGGCGCGCAGTACCAGCCGGGGAACGTGGCCGCGAACGCCACGACGACCGCTGATGGGCAGACGTCCGTCGGATACCAGTCGGGACAGGCCACCACCGCAGCCTCTTCGTTCATCACGACGATCGGCTACCAGTCGACGGCAGCCGGGGCCGGCAGCGTGAGCCTCGGGGCCAACGCGAGCGCTTCCGGGGCGGGATCCCTGGCTCTCGGCTACCAGGTGACCGCCACGGCCGCAGGAGCGGTGGCGATCGGTCGGGACTCGACCAACGTGGCTGCCACGGCTACTGCCGCCAACGACTTCATATTGGGCACCGCGGCCCACGTCGTGCAGGTGCCGGGCACGCTGCGCCTGCCTGCCGGGACCGCCACGAAGGCCCCCCTGCGCATCGCCCCCGGAGTCGCGCCGACCAGCCCGGTCGACGGCGACATCTGGGTCACCACGGCCGGCCTGTTCGTGCGGATCGCCGGGGCAACCGTGGGGCCGCTGTCGTGAGCCCTGACGTCGCGGAAATGCTGCGGGACCTACTACTGCGGCAGCAGATCCCCGTCTCCGACCCGAACCTGGTACCGCTGGCCGAGCTTGCCGGTCGCGCCCTGGCTGAGCTGAACGAGCTACTGACTGGTCCTGCCGTCCGGCCGGCACCCAGCCCGGGACTTATGGATCGGCCGGACGTGCTGTCCTGCGACGCCGACGGGGGGTGACCCCATGCCGGTGCCAGCAGGCGGCGACGAGTTCGAGGAGATCCCACAGCAGCCGTACCGGCCGGTCCGCGCCTACTGGGTCGGCTCCCGATTCAGCGTCGACTGGACGCTCCTCGACGAAGACCAGGAACCTGCGACAGGCGTTGCCGTCGTCGGCACGGTGACCCTGCCGAGCGGTGTCACCATGCCAATGACGGTCACGTCGATCGGGAACGTCTACACGGGACGATATGTGCCCACGGTGCCCGGCGCTCACGCCTGGCGGCTGTCAGTGTCGGGGGTCGACGACGCGATCGAGGGCACGTTCGTGGTGGCTCGGTCCAGGGTCGGCCTGCCGCCGATCGAGCTGGACCCGGCCACCCCGATCGGCATGGTGCGGCTACTCATCACCGACGTCAACGAGCATGAACCGCTGTTCGAGGACGGGCAGCTTGCGGCGCTCCTCGCCGCTGAGGGCGACAAGGCCAAGCTCGCTGCGGCGTCGGCGCTGGAAGTCATAGCCCGGTCGGAACTGCTGATCGCGAAGAAGATCAGCACGCAAGACCTCAGCACCGACGGGCCCGCTGTCGCCTCTGAGCTGCGGGCGCAGGCCACCTCGCTACGCGAGCAGGCCGCCGCCGAGCAAGGCGGCACCGGGCCCGGAGGCGGCCAACCCTTGATGCCGGTGTGGGCGTTCCCGGCTCCGATTCCGTGGGGCGACGACTACCTGTAGAGGGGGAAGGCGTGCCGCTACCTGGGACCAGGCTGTTCCACCGAGGGTTCGAGCCATGGGGCCGCAAGGTCGCCGACCGGCAGGGCACCGCACACGGCCGTATCTACGACACCGCGTTCCGGCTCATCTACGACGGTCCGCTGCGCGTGCAGCAGGCCGGCGACGGGTCGCTGCTACCGATCGTCGCCGACCAACACCTCACCGCAGCGAACTTCGCGGTGGTCGTGCCTGCGGCCGACGGCCTCACCGTCACCGCCGGCCACCTCGTCGAAATCGTCGACTGCCCCGGCGACTCAGAGCTGGTCGGGAAGCAGCTCGTGGTGCTGGGCACCATGCACGGCTCCATCCGCTTCCAGCAGACGTTGGCGTGCAACCTGCACGACCAGCCGGCCCTGTGATCGGGGGTGCGTCGTGCCGGTGAAGGTGAAGGTGCGCAGCAACCGGGCCGGTATCCGCCGAATGATCGGTGAGCCGTTCATGGTGCGGGAGGTGGAACGCCGCGCCGAGCTGGTGCGGGCCCTGGCCGTTCAGCTGTCCCCGATCCGCACCGGCCGCTACGTGGCCTCCCACACCGTCCGCTCCGGCATCAAGCCGAACGGCGCGGCGTACGCGCGGGTCGTCAACAACACCCCCTACGCGATCTACCTGGAGCGGGGCACGTCGAAGATGCGGGCGCAGCGGATCCTGTCGCGGGCGCTCCCTGCGGCCCGGGGATAGCCGCCGATGTCCGCCAACCCGGTCGGGCTCATTGTCGCGTGGCTGCCCGCCCACCTCACCGCGCCGAAGCCGACGGTCGGGGAAGACCTCCCGACACGGCTCACCGCCGGCCTGCGGCAGGTCGCCGTCAACGACGCGGGCGGACCTGGCGACCAGGTGCTCACCCTCGACGTCGCCGACGTGGATGTGGACTGCTTCGCCGATGACCGCGATGCGGCCCGCGATCTGGGCGAGGAGTGCCGGCGGGCCCTGCGGCGGCTACTGCCCGGCACCAGCCACGGCGGGGTGTTCGTGAAGGACGTCCTCACGCTCGCCCGGCCTGCCCTGATCCCGTACGACGTGCCGGTGATCCGCCGCTGCACCGCCAGCTACCGGCTCACCCTGCACACCGACTGACCCCACCCCACCTGCTACGCCGACCCGCGCCGGGCTCGGCGACATCGTCATGCCCGGAGGAGCCATGCCCCGCGTCACCGTCCCCGTCACCAACATCACCCGTTCCGGAGTCGCGCCGGCCGCCGAGGTGAACGGCGACCCCGCCAACAACCACCAGGTCGCCAACAACGGCAACACGTTCCTGCTCGTGCGCAACGCCAACGGCGCTGCGACAGCCCGCACCCTCGGCGTCGTCATCAAGGGCGCCATCGACGGGTTCGCCCCGGCCCCGCGCACCTACTCGATCCCCGCCGGGGCGTCGCGCTACATCGGCCCGTTCGACGCCGTCGCCTACGGCTCCCTGATGGAGATCAACGTCGACAACGCCGAGCTGAAGCTGTCCGCCTACACCCTCTGACCTGCTCTCTCGGACCCGCACACGTCCGTACCCGGCGACCGCCGGGCCTTCACCATGCCCACGAACGGAGTGACCCATGGCGGTCGACACCAGCGCCATCCGCGCCTACCAGAACGGCCTCGTCGCCGTGTCCGGCTACGGCGTCTCCAACCCGGTCCTGCCGACAAACGGCACCACCACCCTTAACGCGGCGATCTACGGCGACGTCGGTGCGATCACCTCGGACGGCATCACCGAGGCCACGTCGCAGGACACGAACGACATCTTCATGTGGCAGGGCAACGCCCTCGCCGCCAGCCTTCCGGGTGACTTCACGAAGACGTTCCAGTTCGCGGCGATGCAGACCACCCTCACCACCCTCGGCATTCAGTACCCGGGTTCCACGATCACCCAGACCGCCGAGGGTGTGTCGATCGCCGAGAAGCCGCCCGTGCGTGACGTGCGGACCTGGATCCTGCACGGCCTCGACGGCACGAAGGCGCAGCGCATCGTCATCCCCCTCGGCCAGGTCGCCGAGCGCGGTGACGTCGTCTGGTCGTCGCAGGACGTGACGGTCTACCAGTGGACCGTCAAGTGCTTCCTCGACCCCAACGGCAACGTCGCCTACCGCTACTTCGTAGACAGCGCGTTGGCCCTGCCCTGACCGGGCCCTGAACCGGCGCTGGCGGGAGTCCGTGCGGGTCGCCCGCCAGCGCCACCCCAACACCCAACCCTTGACCCGCACGAGACCCGCATAGGAGACCCGCATGTCCACAACGCCCCCGGGCGTCACCGTCGCCATCACCGAACGCCGCGCCCCCGCTTCGCCACAGGTGCAGCAGGACCGCACCGAGGCCGTCGAGCGGCTGGGTGCCCTCGGCATGATCGACCCGGCGACCGGCACACAGCCGGCGGACGTCCTGGTCGGCTTCGACGTCACCATCGCCGGGGTCACCCTGCCGGTGCCGGCGGTCGCCTACGAGGTCGTGCCCGGCGAGATGGGCCCGCAGGTCACCCTCACCCTCCAGGCCGACACCGTCACCCTGGGCGCGGCACAGCCGTCGCCGGTCGCCGCAGCCCGCGCCGCCCGCTCCCGTACGTGGGAGCCCACCCCCGTCGATCCCCGCCGCGACATCCCCGGCTGGGCACCGGAAGGGCTGGAGGTGACCGACCGTGGCTGACCGTCCCGTGGGCGCCGTCATCGAGATCGTCGAGCGGCGCACCCACCCCATCGCCCCCGCCACCGTGGCCGCCGACGTGATCTGCCCCAACGAGATCCGCATCAACGGTCAGAAGCTGCTGGCGCCGCGCGACCACCCGGTCAAGGTCCACGAGATGGACATCCGCGCCGACAGCCTCGTGCTCGTCACCCTGACCCTGTTCGCGAAGCGCATCACCGTGTGCGCCGAGGAGCCCGAGGAGGTGAACCCGAATGTCTGAGCAGCCGACGACCCCGGCGGTGGACGAGTTCGACCTGGATGCCGCGTACGCCGCCGAGCTGCGCGAGCCGTTCCCGTTCCGGTGGCGTGGACAGTCGTGGGTGGTGCCGCACCTGGGCGACATCTCGGACTGGCGGCTCATCGAACGCGCCGACAGCCTGGACATGGCGGCCATGCGCGAGCTGCTGACCGTGGGCCTTGGCGATCAGGCCGAGCGGTTCGGTGACGTCGACCAGTTTGCGCCCGCCATGATGCGCCTGTTCGACCAGTGGCTCGCCCACTCCGGTATGCGGCCGGGGGAAGCGCAGGGCTCCGACGACTCCTCGACGAGCACGGCGGAGCCATCGCAGCCGACCTCCACCACTACCACGGCATCGCCCTCCGAAAAGCCCTCTTCGGCCCGCCGCAAGACCGCATCCCGGTCACGGAGCTGATCTGCTACATCGAGCACCTGCCGCCCGACTCTGCGTTCCGGCGGCGGATGCTCGGCCCCGCCGCCGACGTCAGCATCGACACCTACCTGCTGCGGCGTATCGAGCTGCGGCTGGCCGGAGCGAACTGGCAGCGCGGCGGCGGGAAGGGCAAACGCCCGGAGCCGGTGCCGCTGCCCGGTGAGAAGCCGATCTCGGCACCGAAGGCGCAGGCACCGAACGGCGACGACGTCGCCCAGCGGCTCCGCAACCTCGGGCTCATCCCCGCCGCAGCCGGGCAGACCCCGGCGTCTGCCACCGGGCAGGCCGGGCCTTCGACGGCCGCCGAGTTCGAACGGGCCCTGGACGACGAGTTCCTTGCCCGCGAAATGCGGCGGGCGACCGAGGACTGACGTGCGCGGGGGAGGTCAATCCCCATGACCTCCCCCGCTGTCGTCGGCGCTGTAGCTGTCGAGGTCACCGCCACCGCCAAGGGCTTCGCCCGGCGGATGCGGGACGCGGTGGTCGCCGAGTTCAAGTCGGCGGAGATCGAGAAGGCCATCACCGACTCCCTCGGCGGCCGGAAGATCAAGATTCCGGTGGAGGCACAGTTCGACAAGAAGTCGCTCGTGCCGCCGGCTCCGCCTCGGCCTCCGGCCACCCCCCGCACTACCACGCCTCGCGAGAAGACCCCCGACGTTGACGGTCTGATGCGGGCCTTCCGCGACGACGTCCAACGGCAGCTCCGTGCCCTCGGCCGCGAGGCGGTCCGCATCCCGGTCAGCGCGGACACCGACGCTCTGCGCGCCGACCTGGCCCGCCGCATCGACCAGGTCCAGCGCAACCTGAAGATCGAAGTGCCGACGGAGCCCGGCGCGCGAGGCGACTACGAGCGGTCCCTGCGGACGATGCTCGCCGACGTCACCAACCGGGTGCGCGGCGCCGTCCCACCGGTCCGTGTGCCGGTCAAGCCGGACCCCATCGGCCGCGCGTTCCAGACCGACATCCAGCGGCAGATCACCGCCATCAGCCGCGAAGCCAACACTCGCATTCCGGTCCGCGCCGACACGACCCGCGTCCGGCAGGACATCGCCGCCCAGCTCGCCGCCATCGAGCGGACGATGAAGGCGGAGATCCCCACCGAGCCCGCAGGTCGGCTCGCCTACGAGGCGCGGTTGCGGGCGATGGTCGCCGCGGCGTCCCGCTCGGTCAAGGTGTCGATCCCGGTCGACGTCGACTACAACCGGTTCCAGCGGGCCGTCGCCGGCCTGGCGACGCGACTGCCGGCCGGTGTGGGTGCTGGATTCCAGCAGCTCGCCAACACTGTCAACGCCGCCGGCTCGGCCGTCATGTCCACCATGGCGGCTTCCGCCAACGCCCTGTTCTCCGTCGTCAACCCGGCGACTGCGGCTGCCGTCGCCGTTGGCGGCACCGTCGCCGCGCTGCTGCTGGCCGGCCCGGCTGCCGCCGCCGCTGCCGGCGCAATCGGCGTTGTCGCCGGTGCTCTGGCGTCCCTGCCAACCCTGCTGACCGGTGGGGCCGGCATCATCGGCACCCTCGCGCTCGGTCTACGTGGCCTCGGCGACGCGTTCAAAAAGACTGGGGCGTCCGCTGGTGGTGCCGGTCAGTCCGCGGCGGCTGGTGCCCGGCAGATCGCCGCCGCTGAGCGCAGCATCGCCCAGGCTCAGCGGGGCCTGGCGGCTGCCGAACGGACCTACCAGAACGCCCTGCGGGAGTCGTTGCGGGCTCAGAACGCCATCAACGATGCCCGCAGGGCGGCTACTCGCCGGCTACAGGACGTGGCGCGGGCGGCCCGTGGGGCTGCGCTCGACGAGCGGGATGCGGCTCTGCGGATTCGGGAGGCGGAGCAGGCCCTTCGGGAGGCGTTCCGGTCCCGGGACCCGCTGGAGTACGAGCGCGCCCAGTTGGAGCTGGAGCAGGCGCAGCTTGCGGCGGAGGAGGCGACCCAGGCGGCGAAGGACGCCGCCGAGGCCAAGATCGAGGCGGACAAGAAGGGCATCGAGGGGTCCGACGAGGTTGTTGCCGCCATGGAGCGGCAGCGGGCCGCCAACGACCAGCTCCTTGCCGCCGCTGACGGGCTCAAGTCGGCGCAGGAGTCGCTGACTGCCGCGAATGAGCAGCTTGCGGCGGCTCAGGAGAAGACCGGCAGTTCGGCGGGTGGCGTCGCCAAGGAAATGATCAAGCTTGCGCCGGCGGCACAGGAGTTCGTGGATGCGCTGAAGTCGATGAAGCCCGCGTTCGAGGATCTACGCCTCGACGTGCAGCAGCGTCTCTTCGCTGGCCTCGACGACACAGTCCGCCGGGTCGGGTCAAAGTGGCTGCCCCAACTGAAGACGACGCTGGGCAGCTACGCCGACACCTTCAACGGATTCTTCAAGGATCTCGGCAAGAACATCACCCAGCCGAAGTTCATGGCGGACTTCTCGGCCGGGGCCGAGAACGCCCGCCAGATGATCGAGCGGATCGGCAAGTCCGTGTCGGGGCCGCTCGTCGACGCGTTCGGCCGGCTGTCGCGCGCCGCGAAGCCGTTCACCGATGCCATCGGTGAGGAACTGGGCGGGCTGATCGACGACTTCGGTGCGTGGATCAAGTCGGCCGACGAGTCGGGCAAGCTGGAGGCGTTCTTCGAGAAGGCGTCCGGGTTCCTGCGGGACACGTTCCGCCTCGGCCGGGCAGTCGGATCGATCTTCAAGAGCATCACGCAGATCCTCTTCGGCGCCGACAACAACGGCAAGGGCTCCGGGTTCCTCGAAACCATGGAGTCGCTGGCCGAGTTCCTGAACGACCCGGAGAACCAGCGGAAGCTGTCCGAGTACGTCGACATGCTGAAGGAGTTCAGCCGCTTCCTCCTGACGGAGGTGATCCCCCGGATCGCTGCGGTCGGCTTCTGGTTCATGACCACGAAGGAGCGCATCGACGGCGCCGCCGAGACGGTCCGGACGGCTCTTTCGCGCGTCCGCGACGCCGTCACGGGGTTCGTTGACGGGACGACCGGTCGGCTGGAGTCCCTGACTGGCCGGATCGACTCGGCGCTGCGGGACATTCCCGTGCAGGTGTCCGGGTTCTTCTCGGAGGCGCACCGCCGCGCCAGCGAGATCGTGACCGTCGGGCTGGACAACATCCAGCAGCGCTACGCCGGGCTGCGGGGACGTGTGCAGCAGGCCCTACAGTCCGTCCCCGGCGTCGTCGCCGCGTTGATGAACACCAGCGTCGGTCGTGGCGTGACATCACTGGCGACGCTGCCCGCCCGGGGCGCGGCAGCAGTCGCCGGGCTCGCCGGGCGCATCCGGTCGACGCTGTCCGGCCTACGTGGGCAGATGTATCAAATCGGCCTGAATGTGGTGTACGGACTGTGGGACGGCATCACCGCCCTCGGCGGCTGGTTCCGGGCTCACATCCGCAACTTCGCGTGGGAAGCGGTCAAAGCATTCAAGATCGGCTTTGAGGTTCGGTCGCCGTCGAAGCTGATGGCCCGCGAGGTGGGCCGCTGGCTGCCACCCGGCATCGCCGTCGGCATGGACTCCGCGATCGGCACAGTCGAAGCCGCCCGAGACCGGATGATCGCCGCCGCCGTGCCGGACACCTCCGACCAGTACGCCCTGAAGATCGCCCCCGTGGTGGACCCGTACGCGGGTGTCGGCGCGGCCACGTTGAGTACCCCGCCGGCTGGCCGGACGGACGTGACCCTCCGCTTCGACGGCGACGCCCCCGGCAGCTTCTTCGCGTGGGTGCGCGACAACATCCGCGTCGACTTCGGCGGGGACGCCAACGCCGCCTTCGGCCGCGCCCCCACCCCCGTCCTCGCAAGGTAAGGAGGTGTGACCTGTGGCATGGCCTGACGATGGTGAACTGCCGGTCAAGGTCGAAGCAGCGTTCGGTGCGGACCTGACTGCCAACCCCGCAACGTGGGTGTGGACCGACCTGTCGGGGCGGCTGCTTGCCTCCCCGATCACGATGAGAACCGGCAAGGCCGCTGGCTCACGACAGACGTCTCCGGGGTCGTGCGCGGTGGCACTCGCCAACGACGACGCGGCCCTCACCCCGCGGCATCCGCTGTCTCCGTACTGGCCTGACGTGGAGATGGGCACGCCGCTGCGGGTGAGTGTGCAGTGGGCCGGCGTATGGCACGAACGGTTCGGCGGGTACGCCGACCAGTGGGAGCCCACCTACCTGCCGGTCAGCGGGGTCAAGCAGATGACGTCGACGGTGAGGGTCACCGCGTCCGGGATTCTGCGTCGCTTTCAGCAGGGCGCACAGCCGGCGAAGTCGGCGATGCGCCGCGCCATTGAGGCGTCCGGGCCGGTGGCGTACTGGCCTGCCGAGGATGGCCGGGCTGCGTCGCAGGCCGGGGCCAGCGTCACCGGCTCATCGCCGCTGAGGGTGACCGGTTCCGTCGAGTTCAAGCCAGTCGAGGATTACGTCACGTTCGCCGGGAACACGATCCGGTTCGGCACGACGGCCCTCGCCGATCTGGGTGCTGGTGGTCAACTCTCCGCGCGGCTGCCTGACGCGGCCGTGTCCGCTACCTCTGCCGGGTCCTGGACTGTGCACGTCGCGATGGACACTGCCATCCTGTCGACGCTGTCCGGCGACGTAGTAGTTGCCGAATGGACCACCACCGCCGGCACCTACACCCGATGGCAGATCCGGGTCACGACCACGTCCCGCACACAGGTCGTGGCGTACACGCCGAACGGCGCCGCTACCACGCTCATCGATCACGGGTCGGCGACGGCAGCGTTCAGCCACTATGCCGTCGCTGCGTCGCGGTCCGGCGGCATCGTCACCCTGTGGCTCGACATCGGGCTCCTCGCCCCCCTCACGACCTCGTTCGCGGGGTCGCTCGGCGGGGTCACCGCTGTGACCATCAACGCCACCTCTACGAGGTCGAACGCCGAGATGCCTGCCGGGCACATTGCCGTGTGGGCGGTCGCACCGATTCCGATCCGCACCATCAGCGTGCAGGAGAGCGACGGCACGTTCGTCGCGGAAGCGCGCCGCTCGTTCAACCTGGAGTCGGCTACCGGCCGCCTGGCGCGGCTGGTAGCCGAGGACGGCATCACCCTCGACATGGCGCCGGTCGACGCAGACAGTCTGTCCCGCATGGGCTGGCAGGGACCCGGCAACCGCCTCGACCTGTACCGGGAATGCGAAGACGTCGACGGAGGCGTCCTGCACGAGTCCGGGTTCGGGCTGGGCTACCTGCCAAGGTCGGCACGCTACAACGCTCCTGTCGCCCTCACCGTCGACTTGGCGACCTACCGGGTGTCCGCCAACAACCGAGACGTGCTGACACCCACCTACGACGACCAGCAGCTCCGCAACGAGTGGACCGCCGAACGCAAAGATGGCTCCTTCGCCGTCGCCTCCGACCCAGCCAGCCAGCGGCGCGGCGTATACGACGACAGCATCGAGCTGAACGTTGCCTCCGACGAGCAGCTACCCGACCAGGCCAGTTGGCGGGTCCACCTGGATTCGCGGATGGAGCTCCGCGAGGCGGCGATGCCGCTCGACCTGACGGCCAACCCCGGGCTGGCGGCCGGCTGGCTGACGTGCGGCATCGGGTCGCGCATCGTGTGGACCAACCCACCAGCGCAACACCCGCCAGGCCCCATCGACCGCCTGGTTGAGGGATGGACCGAGACGATCAGCCCTCGGTCCTGGTCGGTGCAGATCGTCCAGGCGCCGGCCACGCCATGGGATGTCGCGGTGGCCGGCGGCACCCGGCGAGCCCCAGCGGACTCGTCCACACTCGCCTCCCCGATCAGCGCCACCGCAACCACGCTGATCATTGCGAGCCCATCGGACGAGCCGTGGACCACTGACCCGGCCGACTTCCCGCTGGACGTTGTGGTCGGCGGCGAACACGTACGCCTATCCGCGATCACCGGCACCAGCAGCCCGTGGGTAGCCGCCGTCGCCGCCCGCGGCCTGCACGGTGCCCAACGGGCGTGGCCGGCCGGCACCAGCATCGACGTGGCCCTGCCCGCGGTGGCCGCATTGTGAAGGAGGATTCGTGACGTACCCGATCATCGCCGCCGGTTCCCGGCTCCCACCCGCCAAGCTGAACCCGCCGCCGTGGAGTAGCTACGGGCCGGGGTGGTCGGCAACGACCACGAACCCAAGCATCGGCAACGGATCCGTGGCGGGTCGGTGGCGCTACCTCGATCCGAGCGTGGTGGAGATCGCTGTCGTGATCCGTCCCGGCACCACGACCAGTTTCGGGTCGGGCACGTACCGGCTGAATCTGCCGGTGGATGCGGTTGCCGGCGGACCCGACCCGCTGATTCAGGGAGTGGGCCTGTTCGGCGGGGCTCTCTACCGGTTCGTGGGCTGGGCGAACACGTCCAGCACTCCGGCGTCGTTCGTCACCCTGTACCGGGACAACTCGACCAGCGAGAACCTGACGGCTTGGAGCCCGACGGCGCCGGTGACGTTCGCCGCCGGACACAGCGTCTCGTTCAACGGCACGTACCGGGTGGCGTGGTGACTCGCGCCCCGGCCAACCTGATGGCCGTCCGCCGCCTGCTGCTCGACCACCTCAACGTCGACTCCGACACCGTCCGCGACCAGGATCTCGAACCCGCCGAAGTCGGCATCGTCGGCGACGCCGCCCACCGGGGCGGCTACCACTGCGGCTCCAACCGTGTGGTGGCCCGCGACTACTCGGTGATCGAGTCGCCTCGGGACTCGGTTGGCTTGACCCTCGATGCCTCCGCCCTGGACGTCGGGCAGTTCAAGGTGCGTTCCGGTGGTCGTACGCACGACCTGCGCAGCTTCTCCACCTGGTGCGTCGCGCAGTGCGTCGCGGGCACCCCGGACAGCCGCGACATCCGGGAGATCATCTACTCCCCGGACGGCAAGGTCGTCCGGCGGTGGGACCGCCTGCGCAAGCGGACCAGCGGGGACAACTCACACCTGTGGCACACCCACATCAGTTTCTTCCGCGACTCGATCAAGGCGAACCGGGACCAGACGCCGCTGTTCCGCCGCTACCTCACGTCCATCGGGCTGATCGCCCCGCCCGCGACCGCGCCCGCACCCGACCCCGTACCGCCGAAGGAACCGACGATGGAACTCACCGACAAGATCAAGCGGGACACCGGCAACCCGAACCGCACCGTGGACGACATTCTCGCCGACCTGGAGAACCTGCGGAACTGGCTGATCTCGCCCGTCGGCACGCGAGGTCTCATCGCGCCGCCGGCCGCCGGGTCGCCGCTGGCGCTGCTCGTTGCCGCCGCGCAGACCTCACCGGCCCTCGCCGCGAGCCTGACGCAGCTCGCCGGCCGAGACTTCGTCGACGAGCCGGCCATCATCGCCGGGGTCCTCGCCGGCCTGGACCCGGCAACGATGGCCGAGCGGATCGCTGCCGCGCTGCCCGCCGAGCAGGCCCGCCTGCTCGTTGACGAGCTGGCCCGCCGACTGGCCGCCTGATGTGTCCGTTCCGGCCGGTGCAGATCGCGTCCGGTCGGCACCCGTTCGAGGTGGCCGTCCTGGTCGCCGCGGTCGCCTGCGGTGTTGCCCTCGTCGCCACCGACCGGCGTCCCGCCTCCGTCACCGCCGCGATGCCCGCCACCGTGCAAACGCTGTGGGAGGTGGGACTGGTCGTGGCAGGGGTCGTCGGGCTGGTGGGTATCTGCTGGTCCGGGACTCTGTCGACGTCGATGGGTGTCGAGCTGATCGGCATGATTCTCCTTGGCACCGTCACCGCCATGTACGGCGTCGCCCTGTACGTCGTCTCCGGCATGGCCGCGATCGCCGCAGGGGCGTTCGTGGTCGCCGTCGCGGTCGCGTCCTGGGCGCGTGCCGTCCAGGTGCTCCGTGACCTACGCCGGGTCGGCCGCGCCGCCCAAAACGGCCGCACAGCCGATGTGCCGCTGCTCATGGAGGGGGACAACCGATGATCTGGGCTGCCGACGCGCCGCCGGCAGCCGGAGGCTCCTGGGTGCAAACCCTCATCACCGTCATCGGGCTACTCGGCGGAGCCGGGGGCATCGCGGCGCTCGCCGCGACCCTCTTGCAGCGCCGCAAGATCCGGGCGGATGCGGCGGACGTCATCACCGACACCGCCCTCACCCTCGTCGAGCCCCTACGCGGCCGAGTCAACGAGTTGGAGGCGGAGGTGGCGGGAGCGCGCAGGGAGATCGCCGGTGCCCGGCAGCAGGCCGAGGCGGCGAACGCCGAACTCGGTGACCTGCGTACCGCGTTCCGGGAGTTGACGTCGCTGCTGTGGCAGTGGCGCAATGCGGTGCTCGCCACGTCGGGCACCCCTGACCCGGAGGCCGCGCTGGCGCGGCTACGGCTGATGGTGTCCGCCGAACATCACACCAACGGCCGGCACCCGGGCTAACCCCGGGAGCCGGGCCCAAAGTACGGGTCGGCGTCGGCTTCCTGGTGCGGGGGCCACATCTGCGCGTCCCCGCACTGCCTGCACGTCCAGGTGCGGTGCACGCCGGCCGGGGTGCACGAGCACGCCTGCGACCCGAGAGATACCGCCCCCGCCTTCAGGGGATGCCGGTCGGGCCCGGCGCACGTCGCCGGGATGGCCTCCTGCCACACGACCGTGCCGTTGGGGCCGGCGACCGCCCGGTGGGCGGCCCGGCCACAGTCCCGGCACGCCGGCACCACCTGCTGCCACGGGCTGACGATCCCGTGCACCGGGCAGGCGTACTGGCCGGGCCGCGCCCGGATGCGCCCCCAGTTGACCTGCCCCGCCTCCGCCATGCCGGGCAGCGTACCCGCCCCTCAACCAGCCCGGCCGCTGCTCACGGGGCCGGGCTTCTTCCTGAGTCCCGCACACCCCCAGGAGGGGTCATGTCCAACAACCTGCCCGCGAAGGGCCTCATCCTCGGCCGCGAACCGGCCACGATCATCGGCGCCGCCGCTACGCTGCTGGCCCTGTTCGTCGCGTTCGGCGCCGACTTCCTGAACGCCAAGCAGGCCGGCGCGGTCGAAGCGGTTCTGGCCGCTGCCGCCGCAACGTGGGTGGCGTTCAAGGTTCGCCCGATCGCCCCGACCGTGTTCGTGGGCCTGATCAGCACCTCCGCCACCCTGGCCGCCGCGTTCGGGTTCGAGCTGAACCAGGAGCAGGTCGGCTCGATCACGGCCGCGTCGGTGGCGCTGATGACGCTGCTGGTGATCCGCCCGCAGTCGACGCCGAAGTCCGACCCGCGCACCATCGACGGTGTCGTGGTGGCCGGCGACATCCGCGAGGCCGACGTCCGGCCGACGACCCGTCTCGCCTGACCAACTCCCACTGCCCGACCCAGCCGAAGCGCCCGCCCTCCCGAGTGGAGGGCGGGCGCTTTCGTCGTTCCTACTGGGGCCCGGAGGAACGCCGCCGGTGGGGCCGACGCGGCGGCGGTGGCGAGGCGATGGGGGCGGCCAGGTGCACGGCAGGGCAGACGCACCGCTCGGGCGGCGTCTCCGGCAGGCCGCCACCGGTCATGCCGGCACAGTCATGTGGGAGGCCCACCCCGGCGGCTTCGGCGCAGCTCGCACACCAGGCGCTCATGCCGCCGCCCTGACCGGCGGCACGTACGGCGGTTCGCCGACGATTTCCAGGTAGGCGACGGCGTTCGCCCGCGCCGTGCAGAACGCCACCTGGCAGATCGGGCAGCGGTCCGGGGCCGGCCAGTGGTCGTCGATGATGAACTTCGCGGACAGGGTCAGTCTCGCGCGGACTTGCACGACCCCTTGCTCCACCGTCACGGTCTGGGTGCCTTCCGCTTCCGGGGCTTCACAGTCGCCGGTTTCCTGGCCGGCTGGTCTCCCGGGCTGGTGCCGCGTTGTGCGGAGACGCACTCCGGCAACGGGCACCCACACCGCCAGCCGTGCTGCTCGATGGCGACCCCGCCGCACAGGTGCTTGGAGGTCGGCAGCACCGTGTCGGCGCAGCCGAGGCACCGCGACACGGCAAGGGCACCCGCTACGGCATCCACCCGAGGATCCGTTCGTACAGCTCACCTGCATCGTCCTCGGGGCGGGCGGCAAGCGCCGCTGCGTACAGACCCGCGCCGTACACCCGCAACCCGACGCGGTTGTTCTGGTAGTCCTCGGCGAGGCGGGTCTGTGCCGGCGGGCATGGCCACGGCTGACCGCAGGTATGGCAGTCCCACGACGGTGCGAGCTGGTGCTCGTCGAGGACGGCGGCGGCGCTCATCGGTCGCCGGTCCACGGGTCGATGAGCCGGTTGACCTCACGCTCCTGCTCGGGATCCTGGCCCTGGTCGGTGGTGGACGCGTCCAGCCCGCCCGAGCGGGTCGGGTACTGCGTAGCGGGGCCGGTGGCGTCAATCGGCTCGTCGTGCGGCTGTGGCCGGCGCCTGAAGGGCCAGGGCATACGCTGTCGCCTCCGATGTCGGCGAGAGCGCCGGGCCCACGCCCTGAGCTGGGGGGTGGGACGACGGCGATGCCGGCTCGCCGCGTCGTCGGGGGAACACGCCGACTCGCCGCCGTCCCAGACCGGCAGGTGCCACACGGGGGAACAGCACCAACCGGCCAGGCACCGACCGTAAGCGCGCAACTACCACGAACCCGCGACGCTGCGGGCCACTACCCCGCAGCGGGGCACTCTCAGACGACGCCGACTCGGTCCGCCAACACCCGCAGATCCGGCCGGGTCGTCGGCGTCTCCCGAGTCAGCAGCTCCCGCACCGTCGAACGCATCAGCAGGTTCAGCGCGGACTCCTCCGGCGACTCCCGGTCAGCGCGCAGCAGCATCGTGATCGCCGCAAGGTCTTCCCGCTTCGTCGCGTACGCCCGCGCCAGGTGGGTGAGGTGGGAGTGCCGGCGCTCGATCGACGGCGACCGGTCCACGTCGACGCGCTCGCCGATTCGCAGCGCCTCGGCGGGGCGGGAGAGCTCCAGCACGGCAGCGGCGCGGTGGATCTGCACGTTCGTCGGCCCGAAGAAGATGAAGTGGTGCTCAGTCTCGCCGGTGCGGCGGGCCAGCTCGTCGGCCCGGTCGAGGATGTCGAGGGTGCGCCGTTCGTCGCGTAGCCGCGCGTACTGGATCGACAGGAGCAGGTGCAGGCCACCGAGCACCGACAAGCGCACCGGGTCGGTGCCGGCGGTGCGTTGCAGGTCGGCGATGGCCTGCTGGCACAGGTCCACCGACTCCTCGGTGTGACCCCGGTTGGAAAGCACCTGCCCCATGTTCCACGCGCTGGCGGCCCGGTACGCCGGGTCGTCGGCCTCGTAGGAGGCGTTGAGTGCCCGGTCGGCGGCGATGACCGCAATGTCGTTCGCGCCGAGCCGCTTGGCGTAGGCCCGCACGAGCAGGTACAAGTCGGCGGTGGCGCGCTGCGCGTCGCGCCGCTCGTTGCCGTCGAGGGTGGCGACCGTGGCACGAGCGGCGTGCACCAGGTCGGGCAGTACGGGCGCCGTGTACGTGTACCGCTGTCGCGACTGGTACCAGCCGGTCCAGGCCAAGCGGACGGCCGCCCGCAACTCGTCGAGTTGCGGGGCCTGGTCGACGGCCGGCGCGTACGCGGTGATCGCCGCCCGTAGCGGGCGCACCGACTCGTGCTCGGCGGGGTCGTCGGGCATCACGCCGAGGGGCTGCCCGGTGAGCCGGTGCAGGTCCCGGACGTTGAGGATCCGGGCGATCTCGATCCAGTCGGCGAGGGAGTTGACTGATCGTTCGCCGCTCTCCCACTTCCGCCACGCCCCGATCGAGCACCCTTTCAGTTGGGCGCAGACGTCCTGGGTGAGCCCTCGGCGCTTTCGGTACAGCTTGATCCGGGCACCGGGGGGCATGGGGTCGGTGACAGGGTCCATGGTGACCTCCCGCACGAGGCTCGACTGCCACTGTCGACGGTACTCGCCATCGTGGACGCCGGTACGCTAGACGCCGAAGGGGGAGCCGGGCCCGCACGCCCGACTCCCCCTTATCGCTGCCGCTGTCACGTCGCCGCGAGCAGGTACGCCCCCGCACCGGCGCACACGGCCAGCAGCGCCCACCACACCCGCCGCTCCCCCACCCGGCCGGTACGGAACCGCAGCCACCGCGGTGTGCCCACGGGTGTCCACCGGCAGCCCCGCACCCGGATCGGCCACAGCAGTGGCGAACCGGACAGGGTGGCCGCATCGCCGAGGCTGTGCGCGAGGGTGCCCCACGCCATCGGCAGGCCGATCCACCACCATCCCGGCCCGGCTGTGGTCGCCGCGAGGGCGGTGACCAGGGTGGCGTAGCCGGCGACCGCCAGGTTGCGGCGCCGACGGCGCGGCAGCATCGCTCGACCGGTGAGGGCGGTCGCCAGCCACACGACCACCGGGCCGACCGCCGGCCACCGCCAGGCCGCCACCGAGAGCACCACGCCAGCCAGCACCGCGAACAGGCCGGTGTGGGTGACCGCCCGGTGCCCGCCGCGCGCCGGCCCGGCGGCGCAGTGCCGGCACGTCCAGCCGCGCGTCCGTCCCGCCAGCCAGCCGATCCCCGCCGCCAGGGCGCCGGTGATAGGGCCAAGGCTGGTCGAGATCGTGGCCTCCGGGTGGTCGATGTCGGGTAGCAGTGCGCAGCCAGCGGCCACCACCCCGCCGACCGCAATGACGGTCGGATCCGAGGGCCAGCCGGCGGCGGTCGCGGTCGCGCAGCCCGCCACCCAGCCGGTCACCGCACTGAGAACGTGGGTGCGCCCTAGCACGACAACACCCCGAACGGAAGCCTGCTACTACGGAATGTCACACCCATCTGGCATTCTGTCGATATGAGCTTCGGCGAGAACGACCGCGACATGCGGCTCCGGCGTCTGCGTGACGCCGTGATCCAGGCTGTCACCTGCGGCGTCGACCCCGTCGACCTCGGCAATGCGTTCGATGAGGGCCTGGCCGAGGGGCGGCGTATCAACGCGCTCCGTGCCGGCACCGTGCCCTCGCCGCGAAACGCGGAGGACGCCACCCGCCCGGCCGTGAAGCCGGAGCCGGGTAGCGCCCTCGCTGCGCTGCTCAACGCGACCGCCTCCTACTGACCGGTGAGCCGGTAGTAGGGGCCCTTCGCGGCGCTGTCGTCCTTTGCCACCTCACCCAGCTCGACCAGCCGGTCAAGGACTTGGTCGGCGCGCTGCTTCGTAACCTCGATGCCGGTCGCCGCGCGGATGCGCTTGCGAATGTCGGCGGCGGTGAGCCAGGTGCCCTCCTGCCGCAGCGCCAGCCGGATCAGCTCTCGTGCGCTGGTGGCGTGGCCCTCGGCCGTCGCCAGCGGCACCAGGTCAGCGCCGGCCTGCGGTGCGTCCGTGGAGGGCCGGACCGGATCGTCGGCATCGACGGCGAAGTGCGCCGGGGCGGTGAGCGCGGTGAACGCGTCGTCGTCGCCGCTCGGCCGCTGCGCCGGCACCGCCACCGGCCCGTCCGCCACCGGCGCGGCCACGGGCGCCGGTTCGGCCGGCTTCACCTGCTCGCGGTCGGTGCGGACGTTCGTGCCAACCAGGAACTTCTCCAACACCGACCCGGGCGGGGCGACCGTCGGCTGCGCCGCGACGGTCACCCGCTGCGGCTCGTCCTCGAACTCCGGCACGTCCTCGCCGCGCAGCTCGGCGAGCTGGTGCGCTTGGCGGTCCCAGCGGCCCGAGTACGCCCGGCCTGCGTCCACGTCCTGCATGATCGGATGCCGGGCGAGGTCGGGGAAGTCCCGGGGGTCCCGGCCGTCGAGGACGTCGCTGATGGTGATGCGCGCGGCGACCTTCTTTGCCCGCTCGTCGAGGTCGGGGCGAAGGTGCGCGGTGGCGATTGAGTGCGCGTCGATCGTCGCGAGGGTCACGTCGTCGGTCTTCGTGCGGATCGGCGCCGGGTCCTGCTCCGGCCTGTGTACGAACATGTACCCGTTGGGCATCGCGCCCTTGATCTTGGGGTCGACGCCGAGGACGTGCCCGTACTCCTCCGGCAGGATCATCCGCATGCAGCACATCACCGCGACGGCGACCTTCAGCGACCGGTCGACGGTGTCGGCGGTGCCCCGCAGGATCGACATGACCACGCGGATGCCCTCGGCGCGGGCGATCTGCGCGATGCGGGTCACGCCCTGCTTCACGAGCAGTCCGAGCAGCCCAGCGGCCTGTGCGACTTCCGCGCCCTCATCGGTGACGATGACGATCGCAGGCAGGTCCTTATCGACCGGCAGGACGGTGGTGTTCTTCGCCTTGCGGCGCCTCCGCGCCTCAGGGTTGATCTTCCGGTCTTTCGCGATGGCCCGCGCGACGGCCAGCATCACCGCCGCCGATTCCTCGTCCGTGGCGACCCAGTCGATCGTCGGCTTCGGCGCGTCGCCGCGCGCCCACGCCTCGACCCACGGCCACGCCACGCCGCCGCCGTTGAGGTCGACCACCCAGATCAGTGCGTCCACCCACCGGGCCATCCGCATGATCATCCGGTGCAGGAGCGTGGTCTTACCCGCACCCGGCATGCCGCCGAGCAGCATCGACTTCTCCCGCAGCGTCACCTCCACGTCCTCGCCGCGCGCCGTACGGGACAGCGGCATGGGATCGTAGATGGACGACGGGGTGACGTCCTCCACAGCCTCCCGGTAGCCGGCGAGGCAGTCACGCAGCATCGCGTCCAAGACGACGATGCCCTGGTGGTCGCCGAACCCGACAACCTCCACCGCACAGTTCGGCGGCAGCTTCGCCTTCGTCGCGATCGTCCGGCACGCCCCGATCACCGAATCGATTGTCAGCTCCCCGGCCAACTCCACGACGACCTGCTCACCGTCGCCCGCGTTGTTCCACGGCCGCACGTCGTGCACGACGACCGGCTGCTTGAACGTGGCACGAAGCACTGCCTCCCAGGACCGCACCCGGGCGGGCCGTTGGTCGCCGTCGTGGGACTGCTCGACCTGCGCCTGCTGCTTGCCGAGGAGCCGGTAGATGGGTGGGGCCCACAGCCATTCACAGATCAGCGCGCCCCCTGCGCCGAACGCGAGGACGATCACCGCTGTCCACGACCAGCCGGCCGCCGCAACGTACGCCGTCCACGTGCCCGCCAGGACAGCGGACACCCCTCGGTGGATGATCGTCTTCGTGCGACCGGTGGCGTGTGCGATGAGCGCCGCACCGCCGCCGGCCAGTACACCGGCGACGATGGCGATCAGCCATCCCCACACCACAGCGCCGGTCACGACGCCCTCACGGAGCAAGCCGGCGAAGATGAGAACGACGAGCGTCCACGCGGCGACCCATGGTGCCCCTCCCCGCCGGACCAGCTCCTTTTCCATGCTCTGTCCCCTTCCGCTGCTACTCACCGGTCGACTCAGGTGTCCTGGACGCCGCGACCGACGTCGGCCTTCATCTCCCGGTGCACGCCGCCGCGGGCTCCATGCCGGCGGGCCTGGTCGACCTCGTGCTCCCGGTCGAACTCACCGCGCAGCAAGTCGGCCTCGGCCTCCAACTGCCGCAGCGTGCCGATTCGCTCCTCCTCTTCCTGAGCGAACGCGGCCATCTTGCGGGCCAGCACCTCGACCGACGACACAAGCGCCTTGCTGGCGGGCTGCTCGGTGTCGCCGTGGGTGGCCAACTTCTTGATGCCCTCCGCGAGGGCGTCGATCATCGTCTTGTGGCGGCCCTGCTGGCTGGCGATCTCGCCGATCGCGGGGCCGACGGTGGTGAGGTTCTGGCCGAATCGGAAGAGGCTGCCGTCCTCGTCGTGGCGGATGCCCATGGTGGTGTTCCCTTCGTGCTGCGCCCCGGTGGTCGGAGCGTTGGTCTTGTCGTTGCGGTTGTTGGTGCCGGTCGGTGCGGCTTTCGGCGACGGCGCCGAGGGTCGGGGAAACCCGGGTTGCAGGCCGCAGCCGGGGCAGATCAGCCCACCGCTTTTCGTCGGGTAGGCGAACTCGCCCACGAGGATCGGGCCGCCGCACTTGGCACATCTCCCGGGCTCCAAGAGATCGACAGCCCCATCGAAGGTGCTGCTCGGCTTGGTCCGCGGCGGTCGCTTCTGTTGTGGCCGTGGCTTTCGCTCCGCCGGGTCCGGGTTCGGGTCCGGGTCGGGCTTGTCGGGCCCGTACAGACCCCGTTTGAAGCTGTTGGCCGTGCTTTGCCAGAAGCCGCCGTCCCGCTTCGTCTTCCTGCTGTTGTCGCCCTGCTGCTTGGGGTCGCCGTTGCGGCCCTTACCACCACGCCGCCCCCGCCGGGTGGGCTTGTGCCCCTCGCTGCGCGCCGCGTGGGTGTTCGGCCCGCCCCCGCCCCCGCCGCCGGATCCGCGCCCTGCCCCACCGGCCCCGCCGTTGCGGCGGAACAGGCGCGACAAGCCTGGGATGCGGAACCCACGCCGGCCGCCAGCACCGTTTCCGCCGCCACTCGGACGGCCGTGTCCGCCGGGGTGAGCGCCGCTGGTGGGGCTGCCGGCCCCGCCGCCGCCATGGCCGCCGCCGCCGTGGCTGCCGCCGGCTGTGCCCTTGCGGCGGCCGAAGCGGTTGCGGAGCCGGCCGAGGAGACCGCCACGGCCGCCGGTCGTGCCGCCGGTGCCTCCACCGTGAGCGTCGCCACCGCCGCCGCGCGCACCGCCACGACTGCCGGGGACGAGTCCACGCAGCCGCCCGAGCAGACCGCCACGGCCACCACGCGACCCGCCGTGGGCGCCGTCGCCAGCACCGCCACGACCGTCACCGGTACCGCCACGGCTGCCGGCCCGACCGCCACGCAGCCACCCGAACAGTCCGCCACGGCCGCCGTCGCGTGCCCGGTCCTGGCGGCCACCCGACCGGGCTGCGGCCCGCCGGGCGACGATCGCCTTCCGCCACTTCAGTGCCGCCCCGAACAGGAACCCCGCGACGGCGACGTTGACGACCAGCCAGATCAGCCAGCCGGCGGCGAGCAGCAACAGCACCTCGGCGCCGAGGACGACCAGGCCGGCGGTGACGAGCACCGGCGGCGTCATCAGCTTGGTCATCGCCTTCGCGACGAGGGGGTGTACGGGCTTGGTGCGGGGCTGCCCGGCGGTGCTGGTCTTGGCCTTCGGTGTTTCGACGGCGGGGACAGCTGAGGCGTCCGGGGCGGGGGCCGGGGGCGGCCCGACGGGGGTGGTCGGCGCCGGCGCAACTACCGCCGGTGTCACGCTCTGCGACGGGTCAACCCCTTGACTGGTCAAGGGGTTGACCGAAGAAGGGGAAGCCCCCTCTGAGCGCTGTGCGGCCTCGTCAGCCCCCGCGTCAAGGGGTTGACGGCGCAGCAGGGTCAAGGGCTTGACGATACGCACAGTGACTCCTTACTTGAGCAGCTTCGCGAGGAACCCGAAGCCGTTGCGGATGGCGTCGGCGAGCCATTCGAACGACGTGGACAGGAAGCCGTCTCCGGCGTTGGCGATGACCACGCCCAGCAGGATCGCGATCAGCGCGTCGTACCACTTCGCGCCGGTCGCCCAGGTACGGAAGACGACGACGACGAGCAGGATTGCTCCGAACAGCGGCAGGCTCATCGCAGCACCTGCGCGGCGGCCAGGCCGGCGGCGACCGCGAGGGCGATGCCCACCGGCCACGATGTCAGCGCGGAGATCAGTCGGGCGCGGGCCTTCGCCCGAAGCCGCGCCTGGACCCCCCGGCGGATCTCGGTCCGGCTCAGGTGCCCCGGCGGGGTGATGTCAGTGGTTGCCATGGTCGTACCTCCTGGTCAGCGGGTGTGGATGGGTGTGCCGTTGGTGCCGGCGGTGACCGGTTCCTTCGGGGCCTTGATGGGAGTCGTGGGGACGGCGGCCGGACTCGCGGCGTACTTCTCGCGGTCCTTGAACCAGCGGCGCACGCTGCTCTCGGCTTGCCCGACCTCCCCGGCGATTGCCGCGAAGGTCCACTTCTTCGGATTGGCGTCGCGCAGCTTGAACGCCTGCTCCTGCCGGGCGCTCCACGGCGGGACGCGCGGCGACCGATCCTGCGACCCGCCACGGCCGGCGTCGGCCGGCGGCGTGGCGGTCCCCGGGTCACCGCCACGAGCGGCCGGGGCCGGCGGCGTGGCGGTTTCCGTACTACCGCCACGGGCGGTCGCCGTGGCGGGCTCGTGGCGGACTGGCACGACCGCCACGGCGGCGGCGCGGGCATCCGCCACGGCGGCGTCCTTCTCCGCCACGAGCCGCCGCGTCGTGGCGGTCAACTCCTGCGCGCGGCGGTCCGCCACAGCGGCCAGGTCTGCGGCATGGCGGTCGGCCTGCTCGGCGAGCTGGCGGCGCCCGTCGGCGATGGCACGCTCCGTGGCGGCGCGGGCGTCGGCGAGCTGCTGACCGATCCGACCAATCTCCTGCCGGGCAATGTTCAGCTCCCGGGTGAGGCGGTCGACCTGGGCGGCCCGGTCGGCGGCGGTCTGCTCGGCGGCGGCGACCCGGCCTGCGGCGTCGAGTCGCGTCCGGTCAGCCGCGGTTTCGGCGGTGGCCCGTGCACGGTCGGCGGCATCGGCCCGCGCCTCGGCGGCCTGCCGTCCGGCGGTCGCCTGGTCCAGCTCCGCCGACGCGGTCTCGAACAGGCCGTTCGCTTCGGCGAGCTGGCGGGTCAGGTCAGCGACCTTGGCGTGTGCGGCGTCGAGCTGGCGGGTCGCCTCGGCCCGGACGGCGTCGAGTTTGGCGGCGGCGTCGGCCTGGTGCTCGGCGAGCACAGCGGCGGTCTTGACCTGCTGGTCGGCGATGGCGGTGTCGAGCTGCCGGAGGCGCAGCCACGGCCACACCCGCGCCCAGCCGGCGGCCGGCGCGGCTCCGGCGGGGGCGTCGATGCGGTAGCGGGCGACCCGCTTCGCGCGGCGGACGGTCTCCAGGTGGGCGCACGCGTGCCGGATGGATCCGTACCAGGCGACCTGCTCATCGGTCGCATCAGCGGGCAGGGGTCGGGGCGGGTGGTTCTCCCACGCCAACGCCGCGCAGAGGGTGTGGGGGAAGTAGGTGACCCAGCGCAGACCGAACGGCGGCCGAACGCGGGGCGCCTGGCGCTCGGTGGTGGCGCGGAACAGGTCGAGCAGTTCGTGCAGGACGCCCATGCTGGCGACTGCGAAGTAGCCGAGCACCAGTGCGGCGGCGAGCGAGTGGGCAGAGTCCCATCCCTGCCACACGCCGATGCCGGCCGACAGGAGGGTGGACGACCAGACGATTCGGTAGGCGCGGTGCGTGGGGCGGCCGGCGCGGGCCGCGGCGAACATCAGGACCGCGAACACCACAGCGATACCGTCAACGCCGCCGATCATCAGCCACTCGTGCCCGCCGTGCCATCCGAGCGTGTGACGGCCGAAGTTGAGCAGGTTGGTTCCGGATGCGGCGAGGATGCAGCCCCACAGGCCGGCGGCGAGGGCGACGGCGGTGACAAACAGTCCACCGAGCCGGTCGCCGGTCTTCGGTGGGGTGACGCTCACTGCCTTGTCGAGCCGGTGCCGCAGGACGACCAGGCAGACGAAGAGCAGGCCGGCGAGGGCGAGCCATGCCCAGCCGGGGACGGCGTCGAGCCAGCCGGTGACCGCGTGCCAGGCGTCGGCCGCCCAGGTGGCGGTGCGCGGGGGCTGTCCGCCCGGCACTCCACCGGGCATCGCGTCGCGGTTCGCGGTCTGAGTCACCGGCACTCCTCCTCAGGTTTGGCTGTTCGCTTCTCGACCTGATCTGGCTGGTCGTGGCACTATGATGGCACAAGTTCCGGAGTTTTCGAAGTTTACGGAAGAGGCAAAGTATGTGGAAGTCGTGGTGATGGCCCTTACGCCGCCATCGCGTCGATCTCGCGTTCCGGCCCGGCGGTCTGCCACACTGGGCGCCATCTGGAGGTTCCGGAACACGCGGAAGACGGGGGCGACACGGGTGGCAGACGAGGGCGAGTACGTGTCGCCGACGGAGGCGACGAAACTGGTCCGTCCCCGCCACGGAGCCACGAGCATCCGCGCGTTCGCCGACGCCGGGATGCTGCGTGTCGCCTACACGGCCGGCGGGCATCGCCGAATCGAACGCGCCTCGATCGACGATTTGAACGCGTGGATCGCCATGCGGCCTGGCCCGGAGAAGCAGGCGGCGCGCGAGGCTTTGATTCGGAAGAACCTCGGGCAGGCGGGCGGCACTGCCGAGCGCGATTCGTAGGCTCCCGCGATGGCATCCGACTGGGATCGCGCCCTCGCCGCGCTACGCGCTTACGCCGAGGAACACAACCACTCCGAGCCGCCCGTTGGCTTTCACATGCCGGACGGCCGGGACCTCGCTATCTGGGTGGCTCTCGTTCGGGCCGCCCGCAAACGCGGCGAGCTGTCGCCAGAGCGCATCGCCCAGCTCGAATCCGTGCCGGGTTGGCGGTGGAAGTTTGAGCCGCCGCCCTGGGCTCAGCGGGTCCTCGGACGCGAAGGCGAAGGCGACCGGCTACGCCGCGCCTATGACCTCGTGATCCGGTTCGCGGCCGAACACGGGCGAATGCCTAAGTTCAGTGAAGATCAGCAACTGCGGCGGATAGCCGAAGAACTCGAACGAGCGGTCGTTGACGGCACCATGCCAGCACACCTCGCGAAGCAACTCACGGAGGCGCCCGGGTGGCCGCCGAGCGCGGCGGGCCGCTGGCAGGTCACGTTGAAGGAGTTGAAGACGGCACTCGCCGAGCAAGGCTGTCGACTTCCGCTGAAGCATCGGCTTGCAATCTGGCTTCGCAACCAGCAGGCGAGGCGGGATCTAGACGATGAGCAGCAGCGGCAGTTGGCGGCGGTGCTGGCCGAGTGGAATCGGTTGCCGACGTCAGAGTGGATGAGCCGCTACCGGCGTTTCATGGCCGTTCTCGCGCACCCAGAGAAGCACCGGCCGTCGCGGGTGGAAGCTGTTCGCCGGTGGGTGGCCGAGCAGCACGGCAAGGCGGGGGTGCTGCCGGCCGGCGCGGTGGAACTGTTGCCGCCGGTCATGGAGGAGTAGCCCCTGAAGTGTGGGGGCTTCGCCGGCCAGCACGGATGGTTGCCGCGCGCGTGGTGCATCGTGTCGCTTCGACGTTCTACGCTCTGCCACCATGGACACACAGCCTGTGGATCACTCTGTGCGCGAGCGCGTCCGGAACCTGCGGCGCATCGCCAACCTCGCCGGCAACGCCGTCATCGCCCTGTCGATTCCCCTCACTGTCGGGGGGACCCTCCTGTGGGCGCCGAAGTCCACCTTCGATGACTGGTGGCTCATCGTTCTGCTCGTCGCGGCGGTGACGGCACCGTACGGGCTACTCGTGGCCTTGGGGTTGCCCTGGGCGAGGTACATCGGCTGGGACTACTACGTGTGCGTCGGGTCGACGATCGCGCTCACTCTGATCATGGTGTGGGTGTGGGCGGCCAAGGTCACGTCGTGGGCGGAGGCTGCGGGTGTGCAGTTCGATGACGGCGGGGATCGGGTGGCGTTCGGGGCGTTCCTGGCGGTCGCTCCGGCCTGGGGTTTGATCGTGGCGTGGCTGCGGTACATCGACCGGATGCATCCACGCCGCTGACACGACGATGCCGGCCACCCCCTCGGGATGGCCGGCATCGTCGCGTGCGCTGGGTCAGCGGCCCTCGATGTACGCCCACAGCTTCCGCCAGACATGCCAGAACAGGGCCAGGATGCCAGCGGCTCCAGCGGTGGCCTCCACGGCCGGCGGCAGCGGCGTCGGCACGAACCCGAGCAGCAGCATTCCGAGGGCGCACCAGAACAGCCAACCGTCGACCGGCCACCACCGTAACCGGGCCGGAGTCGGGCGGGCCGTCGAGGTGAGGAATCCGGTGGGCTTCGGGACAGGGGCCGGAGTGGGCCACCGGTGCGGCTTCGTGGTCACCTCGGTCCGGGACACCGTCACCGCCCGCTCCCCCGCCCTCCGACACGAGTTCCGAAGATAGGTGCTGGACTCGGCGGAGTAGCGGCTGTCCGCCGGCTCGTACTCGATCCGCCCGTCCGGCCACTCCGTGCGGATGCCGAAGGCGTTGCCGGACAGGTCGTCCGACCAAGGGCCGTGCTGGACCTGCCAGTAGACGACGTGAGCGGTGCCGGGGCATGTCCGGTTGATGCAGGCGGCCTTGTTGATGGCGTAGACGATGCCGGTGCACTCGTCGACGGCGGTCGTGCCGTCGGGGGCGGTGATCTCCACGCCCCACTTCGAGGTGGTGGTGACGATGCCGTCGATGGTGCTGGCCGGGTCCGTCATGGCGTCTCCTTCGTGTCGAGTGCTTCGCGAAGCAGGTCGTGGTGGGCTGCGAACAACCGGCCCCCGTCGGTGTCGGCCAGGTAGTCGACGAGGTCTGCGTACGTGTTGGCGCGCACCCAGGCCGCGCGGCGGGCGTCGTCGCTGCCCTGTACCAGGGGCCAGGGGCGGGTGAAGTAGACGCCGAGGTGCGTGCGCAGAGGCACGGTGACCATCCACGCCTCGTCGGAGGCGCGAGGGTCGGGCACGTACCGGGCGCTACCGGCCTTCCAGTGGGCGTGGGGCAGGTGCAGGCCGGTCTCTTCGGCCAGTTCACGGATCGCGCCTTCGCGTGGTGTCTCGCCCGGGTCGACTTTGCCGCCGGGCAGTGCCCACCCGAGCCCGTCGCCGCGTTCGACCATGAGCAGCCAGCGGTGGCCGGCGGCGTCGGTGAGGGTGACCAGGGCGTCGGCGCAGACCTGCTCGCCCCAGTGGCCGAGCAGGTTGCGGCCGTAGCGGATGCCGGTCCGCTCGCGCGGGTTGACCGGGCGGCCGTCGACGACCTCGAACCAGATGAGGGCGGCGGCCTGGCGCTCGGCCCAGTTGATCCGGGTGGGGTCCATCTCCTGGTCGGCCCAGGGCTCGCGGTTGGCGATGGCGGCGAGCACGCTCGGGTCGGTGTAGGTGCGGTTCGGGCAGTCCTCCTCCACGGCGGAGCCGTAGATGTTGGCGCCGCAGCGGAGCACAGCACGACCGCAGACCGTGCAGGTGTACCGCTCTGTGTTGGTGGTGTCCTCGACCGGTGTGTGGCCGCGCTCACGAGCGAGGCGGACCGGTTCGGCGGCCCACGCGGCGTCGTCGTTCAGCAGCTCGATCGGCTGCCGGTCACCGTCGGCGGGATCAGGCACGGCCCAACCTCCCCGCCTGGCGGAGGATGGCGCGGATCCGCTCGACGGCCACGGAGACGTCGGCCTGCCGGTCGAGGGCTTCGCGGATCCCGTCGAGCCAGTAGCTCAGGTTCTCGACCTCCTGGCGGATGTCGGGGGCATCGTCGAACACGACCACCCACTCCCGGCACACCCGGTCGCTGATCCAGTGGCGGATGACGAGCCGGTCGCCGAGGGTCGGATGGTTGCCGGGGAGTCCACCGGTGATGTCGACGAGGGTCAGGCGCTCGCGGTACTCCCGGTGGTAGCGGGCCCACGCCTCCGGCTCCGTCTCCCCGTACGCGTGGATGCCGAATCCGCGGCGACCGGGCTTCAGGTGGACGCCGATGCCACCCTCCCGGCCGGGGCGGACCTCCTCGACGGTGAGGCCGGAGAACACCTCGGGGGTGCCGTCGGTGTGGGTGTAGCGCTCGACGAGCGTGATGCGGCGGCCGGCGGCGAGCAGGTTCTTTACCCGCTCGACGATGTGGGCGATGGTGTCGGTGCCAGCCATCGCGGTCACGGTGTGGTGGGTGAGGATCCGGCCCGGGTTGTGGGTCATTTCTGGCCCTCCAGCTCGGCGGCCTCCGCCAGCAGCCGCTCGGCGTCGCGCCGCTTCTCGGCCGCTGTTCGTAGCCGGTCCAGACGCGCCTGCCGGTACGCGGCTACCTCGTCCAGTGTCGGGGCGACGCCGTCGCGGTGGATTTGGCCGCGCATGAACGCGTCGTCCTGGACCTGCTTGACGCCCAGCAGCTCGAACGCCTTCTCCTCGGCGTGGTAGCTGTCGCCGACGGTGTTCGGGTCGAGTTGGCCGTCGACGTAGAGAGCAGCCCAGCCCTGTGCGTAGTGAATCTCCAGCTTCATCGGTCAGTCCTTCAGTTCGCGGCCGTCGCGGTGGTGCTGCCACGGGCTGATGACGAGGGTGGGCAGGTCGGTGGGCCCGTAGGCGGTGACGGTGCGGGTGACGATCGCGGCCGACTTGACGCCGTGCGCCTTCCTGGTCGGCTCGTTCAGTGAAGCGACGTGGGTGGTGATCGAGTCCGCGACGAGGGCCGCGTGTTCGGCGTCGGCGAGCTGCTGACGCTGCTTGCGGCCGTCGAGGTAGGTGACCTCGGCGGCCCACTCCTCGCGGTGGTCGCCGAGGGTGAGCCGGTCGGTGCCGGCGCGCAGCCGCGCGTTCTCCAGGGCGAGCGTCCGGATCGCGTCCCGGGCTTCGGTGTCGTTGCGGTCGATGAGGGCGGCCAGGTCGTCGCCGACCTCGTCGATGAGGCAGCCGGAGCGGCGCAGGGCGTCGCGGGCGCGGCCTATCTCCCGCAGCATCGTCTCGGCCAGGACGGCGAGCTGATAGGCGTCGTTGCTGCCGCCGGGTTCACAGTGGGCGGCCTTGACCCGGCCGACGAGGTTTCGGTTGGCCTGCGTGTCGACGGTGGCGGTCACTGGCCCGCCTCCGTGGTGGCCTCGCGCCACGGGCCGATCAGCTCGTAGCCGTCGGGGAGCTGCCGCACCTCGCGGTACTCGACGGCGTGACCGGTGACGCCGAGCGCGGCCAGGGTGTCCGGCCGCATGGTGTTCGCGGCACGCCGGGACGCCCGCACCCACGCTTCGGCCTGCCGGCGGTCGGTGCCGGTCTCGGCCCGGTCCCGCTTGCCGTTGGTCATGATCGTGGTCGCGGCGTACTCGGTGCGGATGACGAGGGCCGCCTGGCGGTCGGCGTCGCGGACGATCTCGGTGATGTGAGCCAGGTTGTTGATGCTCAGGTAGTCGTCGGCCCATCCGTTGGCGGCGAGGGCTTCTACGGCCGGGTCGTCGATGCTCAGGTAATCGAGAGTGGTCATGGGTTAGTCCTCCGTGCGGTTCTGGCCGGCGAGGAGGCCGGCGTCGGCGAGCTGGCGGGCCATCCGGTCGGCGGTCGGCGCGTCGTGGCGGCAGGCGAGGATCGCGGCCGTTCCGGTGATGAGGTCGGGGTGGCCGGCGCGGTTGCCGCCGGTGAGGTAGCCGGCCTGGTGCAGGTCGTCGGCGGCGGCGAACGCGCGGTCCTTGCGGCGGTCCCCGTCGAGGTGGGTGGCGATGTTGGCGGCGGCGCGGCCGACGACGAGGTTGGCGTGGGTGCGGTGGCCGTGGTCGGTGAGGTCGCGGAGGGTGCTGCCGTGGGCGCCGGGGCGGGACAGGAGGCCGCAGCGGACGAGCGAGTCGATGGCCGTGCGGTCGGCGGGGCTCATGGTGGGGACGGCGTGGATGGTGCCGCCGTTGTCGGCGGCGAGGTCGAGCATTCCGATCTGCCGGTCGTTGAGGCTGATGGTGATGGTCATGCCGAACCCTCCACGTCAGTAGTTCTTACAACTACTAAGATATGGCACGGACGGGCCTCAGGCCACGACATCTACCGAATTACCTGCGGCGAGTTCAGTCCTCGCCCCTCGACGGCAGGCCGGCACGGATCCCCGCCAACCTCACGCACAACTCGTCCACCGCTTGGTGGACCTGCTGCTCCGCCCGGCCGTGCGGATCCAGCCACGGACGCCCGTCGACCCTGAACCACTCCAACGCCTCGTGCACCGCCTCAGCGACCGCGTACGCCGCGAACCGGTCGATCCACTCGGCCTCAGTGAGGCCGCTGTGGTCGTAGTCGTCCGGGACCTCCCAGCCGCCGGACTGCGTGATCGGGCTGCCGTAGGCGCACGGGATGTCCGGGCCGGTCAGCTCGCCGGGCTCGAACCGGCGGGGCGTGGGGGTGCGGTCGTAGGTGAGCTGGAAGGTGACCCGTTCGGCTGCTGCGCGGGCTGTGGGCTCAACGCCTTCGTCGGTGCAGTGGTCAGGCACGGCCGGCACCCCCGCCCGATGGCTCCAGCGCAGCGACCCGCGCCCGGGTCTCCGCGACCGCCTGGGCGACCTGGTCAAGCAGCTCCAGCCCGCCCGCCACGTCCGTGTAGACGCGGCCCCCTCCCAGCCACGGCTCCACCACCCGCCCGAGATTGCGCAGGCGAGCCGCCACCCGAACTGTGACCACAAGCGGATCGTCGAGCGGCGCCAGCTCGTGCCGGTACGTCGCCCACTCGCTGCGGTTGGAGTCACCGACCGGGCGGAGATCTTTCAGCCGCCACCGGCCGTCGTCGTCGAGGATCACCTGGGTCTCGGTGAACCGGGCCACGGTGCGGACCTGGAAGGAGGCAGGCTTGCCCGAGCTGATGGTGAGAGCGGCGACCCGCGCACCCTTGACGAGCCAATCCCGATCTTCGGTGGACATTGGTCAGTTCCCTTCCAGCACGGCCAGGATGGCGGCGGCGTGGCGGCGGCACTCGTCCATCGGTGCGGTGGACTGCATGTGCAGATGTGCGGCGAGACGTTCCCGGGCTGCCGGAGTGACCCGCACCGTGACGGTGCCCTCCGGCTCGAACTCGGCGACGCCGTTGGTGCGGACCATCCGCCCAACCCGCTTCACGAAGCCGTCCGCGTCGACCCGAACAACGCCCGTGCCGGGAAACCCGCCGTTCGGCATGACGAACACGGCGGGGGCGTCGAGCAGGCCGGCGGCAGCGAGCGCGTCCACGTCGCTGCCCGAGGCGACCCGCACCTCTGATGCGTACGGGGTGCCAACCCATCGGCTCCCGATGCTGGCGGGGAAGGCTATCGCGGCGGCCTTCGTGGTGGCGACGATGAGGACGCGGGCCTGCCGGATGTGGTCGGGCTGCTCCAGCAGGTTGAAGATGTCGCGGTGGACGTGGGTGTTGATGCCGGCCGTGTACGTCTTGAGCCTCGCCACGATCCTCACTCCCCTGCGCTGGCGTCGTCGGCGGCCCACCGGTAGGCGACGACCTGCTGACCGGCGTTGGTGCGCCGCACGCTGGCGGCGTCCCAGCCGGCGGCGAGGTAGTCGGCGCGGACCTGCTCCGGGTCACGCGGGTCGTTGTGGCCGATGGCGGTGCTGTCGACGTGCATCCGCTTCCCGATCCGGTCGGGCCGGACCGGCAGCGTCGCGCCCGATACCCGGACCGGGGTGTGTGCCATGAGGTCCATGACCTGTTCGGCGGTCAGCTCGACGTCGACCAGCACGAGGCCGGACATGCGGTCGGTGACGGTGAGCTGTCCTCGGCGGCCGGTGTGGCTGTTGTGCGGGTATGAGAGCTGGACGGAGACGTCGCCGCGGGTCGGCTCGCGGTCGTAGTCGTCAACGGACATCCTGGTTCACTTCCCTTCGGCTACGCGTGCCGCGTTAGCCATGTCGGCGTCGGTCTGCGGGGTCCCGCCACCGTTGAGCAGCAGGTAGATCTCGGCTTCGGCGCGCAGGGATGCGAACTCGCCGATGCCGACCGGGACGATCGTTCGGTTGGTGCCCCGGTTCTGGCCGAGCAGGCTCAGGCCGGTGTGACGGACGTACGGGCCGTCGTCGGTGTCCTCGGTCGTTTCGACCATCTCGGCCGGGAACCAGGACGCGGGTACGGCGAACTCGCCGCGCATCCACATGACGGCCGTGGTGAGGCGCTGCCGGCCGTCGATGACAGCCCAGATCCCCTGGTCGGTGGTGGCGATGTCGTACACGTCGGTGTCGGTCCAGATGGTGCTGCTGCGGTCGTTGATGGTGATGGAGGGGACGGTGGCGCCGGTGAGCCATGAGTAGACGAGCGCGATGCGCTGGTCGTCGGTCCACACGTCGCCGCGCTGGTAGGGCGGGTTGAGGTCGATGCGGCCGTTCTCGACGTAGGCGACGAGGCTGGTGAGCGGCATGGATGAGGCGTTGATGGGGAGCCGGGTGAGCGGGGCGTTGGTCTGCCGGGTCACGGTCACTCTCCCTTCGCGCGGGCGATGTCGGCGTTCGCGGCAATGCCGGTGAGGGCGTCGAGGCCCAGGTTGGGCAGTGCGTTCATGACTTCCCGCTGGACGCGGCTGGCGATGTCCCCGTAGGACTCCCGACCGGGGCCGCCCACCAGCATGGTCTCCGGGCCCTGGCGGCGGACGGTGTCGGCGAGGTCGATGAGGTCGCGGGCGATGGACTCGATGCGCTGGCGCATCCGCTGGGCGGCGTACTCCTCGGCGGTACGGGGCTGGCCGGTGTCGGTCATGGTCGCGTCCTCACTGGTGGTCGCGGATGGCGGCGGTACGGGTTGTGGCGCGGGTGCGCTGCCGGCGGGGTCGGGAGTCCTGCGGGCTTGCGGCGCTGGAGCGGCGGCGCTCCTGGTCGGAGCGGACGCAGGCCGGTCGTTGTCAGCGGTACCAGCGGGACACGGAGTCCATGGCGATGACGCCGAGGCGGGTCAGGCGGTACCAGCCGCTCCGGTCGTCGGCGGCCTCGATCAGCTTGTTGGCGAGGAGCCAGTTGCGGGTACGGGTGTCGGCGATCCGGCCGGCGCTGCTGTGCCACAGGTGGGTGAGGGTGTCGGCCCGCTTGCCGGTGAGTCGGGGCATGGGGACGACGGTGACGCTGCCGGTGCGGCAGGTGATGCTGTTGCCCCAGGCGTCGCGGAGCTTGAGACGGGTGCCGTAGTTCTCGGCAACGCGCCACATGCCGTGCCAGGCGGTGAGGGTGCCGTGGTAGTTGACGACCGGGTCGGCGGTGAGGTGCTTGGTCATCGTCGGCTCCCTACTTGGTAGTGATTACATCTATCAAGATAGACCGCGAAGGCCCCCATGTCCACGACATCTACCGATTACCTGCGGCGCGTCAGGCAGGCCGCAGCACGTCCTCGACGGCCGCCCGCATCTCCGCCCCCACCGCCCGAGTGAAGTCGGCGAACCGCAGCCCTCGGTCGTCGTCGTAGCCGGCCTCGCGGGCGGTCGCGTAGGCGTCAGCTGCGGCCAGGTCGATAGCTCGGTCCAGACTCATCCCGTCGCGCCAGGCCCGGACGATGCGCGCCCTGGCGGCCCTCAGGACTGGGCCGGGAACGGCGCTGATGTCAATGCGGTCCACCGCGACCCCCTCCGGTGCCGGTCCGGCTCAGTCCCGGCCCGGACGCCAGCCGTGGGGGGTGATGCTGTCGACGACGATGCCGCCAACCCTGATCTCTCCCCAGCAGTGACCATCGGTGGCGGCGGTGAGGATCGCTTTGAGGGCGGCGCCCAGCTCCTTCGCCGCGTCCGTCTTCTGGGGCCCATAGGGGCCCTCGTCGGGGCCGAGGACCCAGTCCTGCTCGATGCCGGTGATGCTGATGTCGACCGAGCAGCCTCCGGCGAAGTAGCTGCTGCAAACGCTGTGCTTCGCACCGTCGGGGAGGGTGAGGGTGCCGTCCTTGCGGGCCTGCTTGATGGCGGCGCGGGCGGCGGTGGCGACCTGGGCGGCGGGGCTGGGGGCCTTGGTGGTGGTCATCTCGTCCTCCGTAACTCAGTAGCTCTTACAACTACTAAGTTACGGCAAGACGGCACCCAACGAAGGGACTTCTACCAAGTTTCCCAAGGTGTCACCCGAACGGGTGACCGCCGGCGATCAGCCCCGCGTCGACCCCTGCGCCTTCGACGGCTTCCGGCCGCCGATCCCGTCACCCACCTGCCGACGCGGATGCCGCTCGAACCACGCCACGATCTCCGGCTCCCGCGCCTTGTCCCACCACGGGGCCTTCCCGAGCCGGTCGTCCGGCTTCGGGAACGGGTCGTCCGCGTACTTGCCCGGCCGCGTACCGCCCGCCTTCAGCGGGATCTCCTCGCCCGACTCGAACAGGTACTGGCTGATGGTCGTCTTCTTCAGCGGCTCCGCGACGCCGTGCACTCGCGCACCGATCACCGCGAGGTCGGCGACGGTGAAGAACGGCCGGTCCGGCATCTCGGCTCCCGGTGGAAAGTCGAACTCGATGTCCGGGGAACCATATGTCACTGCGTGGCCCATCGGTGGGTCACCTCCTGGTCGTGTTGATGGTCGTCACGTACCAGCCGGGATACGCCCGGCCGGCGCGTCGGGGTGGTTCAGGTCGCCGGCACCGGGCCGGCGGCCTCGGCGCGGCGGTGCTCCAACGCGGCTTTCAGGGCACCGGCCTCGTTGGCGTAGGTGGCGGACAGCCTGCGAGAGTCGACCAGTGCAACCTGCGTCTGCTCCAGCTCGGCGGCCAGGGAGTCCCGCCCGGCCTGGTAGCCGGCGTCCCCGGCGGCAATGACGGCCCGCCGGATCTCCGCCATCAGGTGGTGGACGCCGACCGGCACCGGCACACCGAGCCCGTCGAGCCACGCCCGGACGGCCTCGTACGGGTAGACCGGGATGCCGGAGGCTGCGACCCACTGGGCCGCCTGCTCGACGCTGTCCGGGCCGCTCTCCGGGACCACCCGGGAGCGGCGGACGAGGCCCGCGTTCCCGTACGACCGCTTCGGCTCCTCCGTGCTCACGTGCCCGCCCTCGTGCCCCGCCGGCAGGCGGCACCAGTCGATCCGCTCCACCATCCCGCCGAGGGGGTAGCCGTAGTCGCAGAGCACCTGGCCGGCAGCCTCCCATGCCTTCAGCAGCAGCTCGGCTGCCTTCGCCAGCCGGGTTGCGTAGTCCAGGGCGGTGTCGCCCGGGTACTCGGCTTCGACGTACACGCGAACGCACGTCTCGCAGGTCGCGGCGCCCGGGTAGGTGGCCTGGCCGCCGAGGACCGGGCACAGGTTGTGGCGGTGCGCGCCGATGGAGCGGATGTGCGTGACCGGCACGGCCGGTACGGGCTCGTCGACGACCGCGATGACCTCGGCGGTCACCTCGGCCGGCGTCGCCGCCCGCCGGTCGCCCAGGATCGCGTCCCGGTAGCAGGAGCGACCGCCACGCTCGTCAGCGTGCACCCAGTTCTCCCGGCCCTTGCGGCGGGCGATCGGCCGGCCGTCGTAGACGCAGCGAGCGCGCTCGGCGTCCGGGTCGATGTCGTCGGCGAACTCCCCCACCGGCTCCGGTCCGGTCTGCGCCTGCGCCCACTCGGCGGCAATGGGGCCGGTGGCGGCAACCGCCTCCACCGCGGCCCGCTCACCGGCTCTCCGGCGGGCGATCGTGGCATCCAGGAGCGCCCGGCCGGCGGCGTTGCGCGCGGCGACAGCGGTACGCGCAGCCGCGCACGCCTGCTCGTAGGCGGCTCGCGCGGTGGCCTCGTCGTCGACGAGCCGCTGCATTGCCTGCATGGCGTCGGTGGGCTGCGGAGTCAGGCCGGACGCCTCCTCGGCGAGGATGATGAGCTGCCCCCTCTCGGCGTCGGCGGCCATTCCGCCGGTGTCCGTCGGCATCCGGGCCTCACGGCAGTCACTCATCGGGTGCGGATGGGTACGCCCGCAGGCGGTGGCGCCGAGTGCGGCGTCGAACTCGGCAACGGTCAGCACCGGCTCGTGGTGCACGACGGTCCCGGTGCGCTGCTCACCGTTCCCGCACCGGCCTGTCTCGTCGAATCGGCCCTCACGCCACCAGTTGCCCTCGCGGCCGGCGACCGCGAAGTAGAGGTAGATGTTGTGGCCGCAGTGGCGGCAGATGCCGACCTGGGTTCCGTCGCCGTCGGCGATGAGCGCGTAGGCGCCCTCGGCGACCGGCACCGTCTGCGGGCTGTAGCTGGCAACGAGGTGGATGCGCTCGTCGACGTGCTTCTGGCAGAAGGCGTTGCCGCACTGGCTGCCGGGCGGCGTCCAGGTGACGACTTTGACGGCCCGGTCGCGGCAGGACAGGTCGCTGCACCGCGTGGTCACGGGCTGCTCGGCGGTGCGGTAGGCGACGCGGCAGGTGCGGCAGGTGGCCTCGGTGACGTCGGTCGTGGTCTGGGTGGTGTCGGTGATCTGCTCACCGCAGGTGGCCTGGCCGTCGACAGCGAACCCGGTGTGCAGGTGAACGGGAGCCTCACGGTCGATGGCTCGGATGCCGGCGTCGGTGGCCGCATGGAACGGGAACACCTCGATCTCCCTGATCCAGCCCTCTCGCCGGCAGGCGGTGTAGCTGGCCTGGTTGTGGCGGACGCTCGACGGGGTGCCGTCGTGGAAGTAGGCGATGGCGGCGGCCTGGGCGGGGCTGGGCTTGGCGGTGGTGGTCACGACACCCTCCGGCATTTCTCGGTAGTGATTACGTCTATCAAGCTACGGCACGAGAGCTGGGCGGTCAACGACTTCTACCGAGTTTCGGCGCGTCGACTCACCCAGCCCCCGGGGGCCCGCCTCAGCGGGCCGCCACCAGCGGCCGGCGGTCCGGCATCACCGCGCAGGTGCACTTGCGGAAGTAGCGCTTGCAGCGGCGGCAGTACGGGTCGTAGCCGTCGCACGGGTCCGGCTCGTCGTCCACCACCGGGGCCGGGGCGGCGATGACCACCGGCGCGGCCGGAGCCGGGATCGCCGAGACGGTCGGCGCAGCCGGCGTGGCGGCGGCGAACTCGTCCACCCACGCCAGGCCCTCACGGTCGAGGACGTGCTGCGCACGGGTTACCGCCACGTACGCCAACATCGCGTCCTCCCGGGCCACCCGCGGCTCGATGCCCTTGTCCTCGTCACCCTTCGGCGGCGGGAAGTCCGACGCGATCTGCACCTTGTGCCACTCGCGGCCCTTCGCCTTGTGGGCGGTCGAGATCGTCACGTCGGCGTACCGCTCGTCGGTGAGCCGGTCCACCAGGCCGGCCAGCTCGCGGGAGCCGTGCCGGTCGACGAGGTTCACGAGCACCTTCATGTCCGAGCCCTCCCCCGACTGCACGTACTCCTGCACCTCGGCCCAGGCCGAGAACGCCATCAGCTCCGGGTGGTCCGTCGGCCGGCCCGCCTCCAACTGTTCGGCGGCCTCGGCGAAGCGCTTGATGTCGGCGCCGCCGCCGACCAGCGCCGCCCGGCGGCCCTTGTCCAGCTCGGCGATGACGCGGGAGATCGCGCCGCCGTTGGAGCGGCACAGCACCGCGTCGGGGGCGTCCAGTTCGGCGAGGCGGGACGGGATCTGGTCGAAGCCGGTGAGCCGCAGGACCGCGCCGTCGATGAGCGACAGCCACTTGTTGGCCTCGTCGGCGATAGCCGGGCCGAACCGGAACGACTGGGTGAGGTAGAACCGCTGGCCCTCGAACTTCTCCATGGCGTCGGTGGCGCCGCGCCACTGGTAGATCGACTGGCAGCGGTCGCCGACGAGGATCTTCTGGTGGCGCTGCCGCTCGACCAGGCCGGCGACGGAGCCGTTGGAGTCCTGGGCCTCGTCGAGGAGGACGTAGTCGAAGGGGAGCTGCGGGTTGGTGAGGCAGAACATCTTCAGGTAGGCGTCGTGTGTGAACCGCAGGTTGCCGTTCTTCTGCGTGATGTCCTCGTCCCAGGCCCGCTGGGCGATCGGGGCGAGGTAGCGGGCCAGCTCCCGCTGCGCGTCGCGGGCGACGCCGGTGACGTAGGGGACGTGCCAGGGGGTGATCTCGGCGTCGTTGCTGTAGCAGAACTTCTGGATGGTCTCCATGACGAGCCGGGCGAGCTGCTTTTCGGTCAGGGTGACGTCCTGGTCGGCGACGACGCCGCCGAGCTTGACGGGCTCGGTGATGCGCAGGAGTTGGGCTGCGCGGTAGGCGGGGACGCGGGGGGCGTCGAGGCGGTGGCGGAAGTTGCGGCCGACGGGGCCGAAGGCGAGGCCGTGGGCGGTCTTGCAGGTGACGGAGCTGGGGAACTTCCGCTCGGCTTCCCGCTGGATGGCCTTGTTGTAGGCGATGTAGAGGCCGCGCTTGCCGGTGAGTCGGTCGGCGAGGAACTGGAGGGTGGAGGTCTTGCCGGTTCCGGCGCCGGCTTCGATGGTCAGATTGGCGCCGGTGCCGGCGGCGTCAACGATGTCCTGCTGCTCGCCGGTGGGTGCGAAGCCGGTCATGTCCGTCTCCTGAATCTCGGTAGCGATTACAACTATCAAGATAGGTCACGGCAGCATCGGTGTCCACGACTTCTACCGAATTACTGCCCGGCGTGTCCGGGCACGTCAATCACCACGCGCAGCCGGTCACACGCGCACCTCGACCCGGTCGGCAGCGATCTGCTCACCCAGCGCGTAACGGGTGGTGGTCGTGTCAGTCATGACGGTTCTCCTCACGTCGAGACGGTCAGAACCCGGGCGAACGCCGCAGCGGGTGACCCTCGGGCAGCAGGCACAGGCTGTTCGGCGGGGCCGGCACGGCGGCCAGCCAGGCGATCAGCGCAGGGATCTTCTCGGTCGAGCCGAGCGTGATGGTCTCGCCGTTCCACGCCGCGTACTCCTCGGCGGTCATCTCCGGCGTCGCCCTCCGCCAGTCGGGGCGGGGATCGTAGCGCCGGTAGACGTGGTAGACCGACGTCATGCCGGGGGTATCGACACGGGCGATCACCTGGTCGCCGGTGTAGTAGCCCACCTCGTAGCCGCCCCGCGCGCCGAACGACCGACTACGGGCGACGCTGACCGCCCTCACCTCATGCCGGGCACCGCGCGCCTCGATCACCAGAGGCGCCGGCGGCTCCTCGGCGACGCGGGTCAGGTGCCACACGCCGTAGCCGGACCGGACGGTGAAGTGTTCCAGGTAGGCGTCGCGGACCCGGTCGGTGATGTCGGCGTTCTGGACGAACCCGCAGCGGCGGCCGTCCTCGTCGTAGAGCGGGCCGGTGTAGCTGTCGAGGTAGCCGGCGGCGGCCGGTGCCGGGGCGGTCACCGTCGCGCCCCCGCCTGTAGCCGGGCGCGCTCCGGGCAGTCGACGGGCTCACCGCACACGCAGCGGCCATCCATCTCGAAATGCTGGTCCAGGCGGGTGCGGTACAGCTCTACGCCGTAGTGCCGGGGATAGCCGGCAGCCGGCGCGTGCTCGCGGACCAGGTGGGCCACGATAGACCAGGCGGCCTGCGCCCGAGTGTCGGCGTAGTCGATTGCCCGGCTGACGAACGGCCGGCCATGCTCGCCGCGATGCAGTCGTGGCTCCACCCGGTCGAGCAGGTCGCCCGTGTCGTCCGGCCCGCGGCCCCTGAACGCCGAGCTGCACACGCGCGCCGACCACAGGCCGGCGTGCTCGCCGGCCGTCACCCTGTCGGCCCAGCCGAGATCGCGGCCGTTGTCGGCGCGGACGACGTACCAGCCGCCCCACTTCCGGCGGGTGAAGCGGACCAGCAGCACCACGTCCGGGCGGGCGAGGTTGGCGTCGGGGTCGAAGCCGACGTGGGCGGTGACGCCAGCCGGAAGGGCGGGCGGCGGAGTGTTGTGCGGGCAGTGGCCGATATAGCACAGGTGGTCGGCGTGCTCGGCGTTGAGCTGGTCCTGTAGCTGGCGGATGTCGGGCTTGTGGTTGAGGCGGGCACCCATGTTCTGCTCCTCGGGCTGGATGGGTGGGTCAGGACCGGCGTTCGTGGGCGGCGCACTCCTTGCACAGCCAGCCGCCGATTCGACCGATCCATCGGCACCACAAGGTGAGCTTGCAGCGGTCGCACTCGCGGTTCTCACTTCTGATCGGCATCGGTGGCCTCCTCGGCGTGGGCGATCGTCTTGACGACGGTGAGCGGGAAGGCGATGACGCGGTCGTCATCGGTGACGAGAACCAGGACGTGGGTGCCGGTGGGGCTCCAGGTAGGGGCGAGCGCGACGGCCAGCCCCGTGAATGTCTCGCGGAGGTCGCGGTTGTTGGCGTAGTCGGCGGTGAGGGTGACTCGGTGGTCGATGTACGAGACGACCGCGGCGGGCCGTTCGCTGGCGGGGAGGCTGCCGATGCTGCGTCCCGCGTTTCTGGCCATCAGGCGTGCTCCCTCGTCTTGTGGGCGCGCATGGTGCCTGCGGTGACGTTGACGAGCTCCCGGCTTCCGCAGTCCGGGCAGTCGGCGTAGGTCCGCATGCCGACCCGCGTCCCCGATCCCGGCCGGTAGGGCACCCCGACGCACTTGCCGTCGGCGGCGGGCCGGACGGTCCACTCGACGGGGGCGGCGGGGAAGCAGACGGTGCAGAGCCGGTAGGCGTACCGGTCGAAGTGGGTGATGGCCTCGGCCATGCTCATGCCGGACAGCTCAGGGTTCCAGCCGAACTCGGTGCGGTAGCGGCCCCGGTTGCAGGTGGAGCAGGACATCGAGCTGTGGATGTGGCCGTTGTGCTGCTTGACGGTGAAGAATCGGGACCAGCCGCCCCGGCGGGCGAACTCGGCGTCGAGGATGTCGGCTTCGGCCTCGATCGCGGTGAGGACGTCCACGGCGCTGTCGTAGCGGGCGACCATGTCGGCGAAGGTCTTGCCGTACGAGATGTTGTACTCGTCGCCGCGTGTGCGGGCGGCGTCAATGGCCTGGGCGTCGGTGGTGGGCCACGCCTTGTCGCCCTTGCGGTTGAGGTACCGGGGCTTCTCGCCGAGGGCGTGGTGGACACTCACGGCCGCCGCTAGAACCTGCTGGTGCGCCTGCATGGCGCGGCGGTAGATGCCTGCGAGCCGGGTGTCGATCTGGGCGGGGGTGGCGGTGGTGATGTCCATGTCCCGAAGCCTCCGTTACTCAGTAGTGGTTACAACTATCAAGTTACGGCAAGGGGAGGCCCCTGTCCACGACATCTACCGAATTGGCCCGGCGTGTTCCCCGAACACGGCGCAACCCCCGAGGGAGGGCATTCCCCGGGGCCGCTGGCGCCGACGGTCAGTCCTCGCCGCGCTGCTGGATGGTCATGACCGGCTCGCCAGCATCGCCGGGGCCGACCACCAGCTCCAGCGTGACCAGTCGCGGCCGGATGCCCCGGCCCTCGACCGGCACCCGGAGGAGCTGGAACAGGACCCGGTCGCAGTCGCGGCCCTGGAGGCGACGAACGGCGACCATCGCCATCCACAGGACGTCCCACAGCCGGCCCGACTCGTCCTGCAAGGTGCCCTTGCGGGCGTTGTCGGCGTCGGTCCAGGCGACGCAGTCGATCCAGACGGCCCGGGTCAGCGCGACCGGGAAGCGGAATCCGGCTTCGCGGGCCGCCGGGCCGGCGTCGACGAGCGCGCCGTCTGCGAGGGCCTGGGCGCGGGTGTAGGCGTGAATGATCTCGGCGTCGGCCCAGAAATCGGTCGTGGACATGATGCCTCCTCGGCGTCGGCGTGAGGTGGGTCAGCAGCTCGCGAGGCCGAAGAACAGCCATCCGGTGGTGCTGGCGGATCCGTTGGCGGCGATGGCGATAGCTCCGGCCGGCCCCCACTTGTCGCTGATGCGGGGGTCGTCGTCCCGCATGAGGCGCGAGGCCAGCGCCTCGGCGAGTTCGCGCGATGTGGGCTTGTCGGCGATGACGACGTAGTCGTCCTTCTCGGCGAGGCTGCCGGTGTATCCCCGGTTGCCGTACTCGTAGCGGGCATCCTCGCGGGCGTCGCGGAACGCTTCGCTCGGGTCGACCCCGTCGACGTACTGCTGAAACTCGCTTGCTCCCACTGGGACCTCCACGCTGGATTCTTAGTAGCTCTTACAACTATCAAGTTACAGCGTGGGGCCCGGCCCAGCCAGGAAATCTCGAAAATCAGCCCAGGCGTGTTCGCGGCACGCCGGACACCACTCCCCCGCCCAGCCGTCCTCGGCCGCCGCCAACAACGCCTCCACCTCCGACGGGAAGTGGTCCCCCTCCCCCTCGCCCAGCGCCACCCCGCAGCCGGAGCAGGCCAGCAGCACGCACGGCGCGGCACCCAGCTCCGGCAACGGCACCGGCGTCCCCGCCGCCGGGACGTCCGTCCACAGCCCTGCCCACTCCACAAGCAGGTCCGAGCCGTCCCCGCCCAAGCTGTGCCAGTCCCCGTCGTCGGCCTGGTCGTCGACGGCGAGCATCCAGCACGGCTCGGGCAGGGAACGGATCGTCACCGAGACGCCCTCACCCGTCGAGGGAGACCGATGACCACGGGACCGTCTCCACCTCGCCGTGGCGGCGAACCGTCACCTCGTCGTCGGTGAACGCCACCGGCCACCAGCCGCGGCCCCGGCCGGCGACCGTGAGCGTCGGCGGGTCGCAGACTTCGATCGCGGCAACGATCCGCTCGACCACGGCCCGGTCGACCAGCTCGACAGAGGCGACGACCTCGGCGACCACCCGAGGGTCGTCCTCGTCGACACTGGCCGCGACATGGTCAGCCACGGCCCGGTCGTCGTTCGCCTCGCCGGCCGTCACGCCCTACCATCCCGCCGGTTCGCTACCGCGTACAGGCAGTGACACACGACCAGGGCGACACCTGCCCCCGGGATGGCGGCCGGAATGCGCCAGGTGCCCACCGTGATTCGCGGCAGCACGCCGGTTGCCAGCAGCTCGACCAGGACCAGCAGGATGCAGAGGACGGCGAGCAGCCCCACCAGGTACGCGGTGACGCGCAGGGCTCCGGGTCGGCCGGGCATCAGGCCACCGCCGTCACTGTGCCGGCCGGCGACGGCAGGGCGACCAGCATCCCGGCCGCGCGGTCGCCGACGACCGGGGTGACGGCGTCGGCCAGGTCGCCGAGCAGCCGCATCCGGTCGCGCAGGACCGGGCTGGCCGCCATTTTGTCGAGCACCGGGCCGGCGACCGCCTCGATTGCGGCGATCGTCGGGAGGCGGGCGGTTCCGTATGCGGCTGCGGTCTCGACGTCGGACAGTGCCCGGTACAGGGTGGACTCCAGCATCAGCGACATGCCGACGCTGCGTTCCTCGCCGTCGATCCACCTGTCGTCGTGGAGCTGGTTGTGCAGGGCGGCGAGTCGGCTGGTGGAGGTGCCGAGGGCGAGCAGCAGGCGGGCTCGGCCGTGCGGGTCGCTGGTGCGGGCGAGCCGGGAACCGATCGCCTGCTGCTGGGACTGGTGGTAGCCGTACCGGCGTCGGTCGGTGTGCCGGTGGCGGCGGGCGGCGAGCCAGCCGCGCAGGCCGGTCACCGCTTGCCCTTCGCCGCGTTGGCGAGGGCCTGCCGCGCCGCCTCGGCGGCTGCGGTCGCCTCCCGTCCGCCGACGGTCTTCGCGACGTTGTCCGCCGCCTTCCACTCCTTGCCGAGCTGTGTGATGGACTTGGCCATGGTGGGCCTCCTTCGGATGGTTCGCCCACCCCGCGCGGCGTTGCAGTCGCCGATGTGCGGGGTGGTCCTCGTGGATGGGGACAGCGGGGGGCGGCCTGCTTCCTACGGCCGGGCCGCTCCCCGCGCTGCGTCTATGTGTTCGTGCGGTCCTGGTTGATGACGGCGTCAATAAGCGCCAGGTCGCGGTGATCCTTTGGCCGGCCGGTGCGCCGCTTTGAACGGGCGACCTCGGCCAGCGAGGCGAACGGGATACCGCCGTGGTGCTCGGCGGTGGCGATCAGGTGTGCGGTGTCGAAGCCGGGTAGCCACTGGTCGGTGGCTTCGATTTGCAGGCGCACCATCTGCCCGTGTCCGGACGGGGCGGGGACGGGCTCGGACATCGCGGCGAGCCGGTGCCAGGCCGCGCCGCGCGCCACAATGTCCAGGTCGCCGAGCTGGGTGCGTAACCCGTGGGCCAGCAGCGGCCCGGACCCGAACACCACGTAATCAGTGGTGGGGGAGGTCCAGAGCGCGCAGCATCCGGATCAGCGGGTGCCAATCGAGGCCGTTCATGCTGTGATGACAAGGGCGGAGATGAACAGCCACCCGTAGTGCCAGGACTGGTCGAGGGCGTACAGGCCACCCCCGCGCTCCAACCAGTTCGCGTCCTTGCCGATCTGGTCGGCGAGCCACCGTAGCGGCGTGCGCCGGTCGGCGATGTAGTGGCTGACCGCACTGATCGCAAGACCGGCGATCAGCGGCACCGGATCAGGTCGCCATCCGGTCGCCAGGCCGAGCACCGCCAACGTGACCAGGGCGGTGATGGTGTAGGTGGTGACGTGCGACGCGCACGCCAACCGTCCAACCCAACCGGCTTCACCCTTGTTGTCGGCCTCCCACTTGGTCTGCACCCAGTGTGGTCGGCGACCTGGTGGGCAGCGAACAGGGCGACGAACACGGCCGCAGCAGCGCCCATGCTGGCAGCGACGGTGGCGCTCACAGCTTGATGCCCAACGCGCGGGCGACGGCGACCCGGTCGGAGCGGGTGGCGTCGAGCTGGGTGGCGAGCTTCGGCAGCAGCACGTCGACACCGACACCAACAACGCTGTCGTGCACGAGCACGCTGGTGTAGAGGGCCTGCTGGTTGTCGGTGAGGGCACCGATCGAGTCACCGGTCAGGCGTGCCCACAACCGCATCACGCGTCGTCTCATGATGGTTCCTTCCGGGTCAGCGGCCGGTGGGCCGCAGCGCGAGGTACGTGGTGGCGGCTCCGGCGGCGAACATGCCGAGGCCGAAGAGTGCGGCGCCGACGGCGCTTCGCGTGGACTGCCGGCCCTGCGCGGCGACCCGGTCGGCGTGCTCTTGCTCGGCGCGTTCCCGGCCCCGCCGGTGGGCGCGGGCGATCCGCTTCGCCTCGGCCAGCACGCGATCCGCACAGAGGCGGCTGACGGTGACTCTGCCGGCCGTGGTGAGCTTCAGCCGGGCCTGGTCCTCGACGCCCACCTTCGCGGTGAGACCGGCGTCGATGGCGGCTCGGGCCAGCCACGACACGTCGATGACCCAGCGGGAGCCGATGGCGACGACCCGGCCGGCGCGGACGGCGATCAGCAGTTCCTCCAGGTCCCCGGCGCTGTGCCCGGCGGGCCGGGTCGCCTCGGCGATCACCTGGGCGACCGCGGCCGTCTTTCCGCCGCCCATCAGCCGACACCCAGCAGGGACGCTGTGATCGCGGCGCGGTCGCTGGTGTGGCGCGACGGCCGGCGGCGCTTCTGCTTGCGCAGCGCCGGCTCGCCGTCGGGCGTGGGGATCTCGACCAGCAGCGGCGGGCGGGTGGCGCGGTCGGCGACCCGGGCGGCCCGACGGGCGATGGGGCTGGTGGTGCGGTCCATGACGTTCTCCTGACGTGGGTTCCTGGACGGCTGGGTGTGTGCAGGCGCGGCCGGCCCCGCCCCGGTTGGCGGGGCCGGCAGGGTGGTGCTGGGGTTCAGGCGGCGGCGCGGGCGGCCCGGTCGGCGGCGAGGCCGGCGGCGAACTCGTCGCGCAGGGTGGCGAGGGTGCGGTCGCCGAACAGGGCGCGGTCGGCCAGGGGCTCGACCGTGTCGAGGGCCCGGTCGACCTCGGCCAGGCGGGGCTCCTGCCCGGCGCGGCCGAGGAGTCCGGCGCGGATGCCGCACAGCCGCTCACGGACCTTCTCGGCGATGTCCTCGAAGCTCATGCCGGCCAGGCCGCCGTCGCGGATGTCGCGGTAGACCTCGACGGCGTCGAGCCGGTTGGAGAACCGGAGGCCGGAGAGGGCGTCGATGCGGTCGGTGCCGGTGCGGGTGAAGGTGTTGAGGGCGATGCCGCCGTCGACAGTGAGGCTGGCAACGAGCCTGAGAGTGCCGTACATCTGGGTGTCGGCGGTGCCGGCCTCGGTGAGCTTGGTGACCATGTCGGGGACCTCTCCCGATTGGGGCTTCCGGGGGTGTTGGTAGCACCGGCCCGGTAGCCGCTAGCGCTTACATCTACCAAGTTATGCGCAGCGTTTGCCCATGTCAACCGACTTGCCCAACGTGTTGGAAACTTTGTTGGGCCTGTGTGATGATCGGGGCATGACCGACCACGAGGCCCGACTACGGGAGAGGGGTGAGGCGTATCAGCGAGCCCGCGACGAGGCTGAGCGGATCATCGCCGAGCCCCGAGATGAACTAGTCCAGGCGGCGCGCGACGCGTACGCCGACGGCGTGAAGAAGGCCGTCATCCAGCGCTGGATGGGCCACGTCTGGTCCGACACCTGGATCGACAAGATCCTGAAGGACGTCCAGCGGCAGACGACCAACCGGCCGGAGTGACCGGCAGCAGAAACAGGTGCGGTCCGGACGGTGCTACCAACACCGCTACCCGGACCGACTCACCCAGAGAGGCCCTGGGCTGTGCAAGAGAGTAGCAACACCACCACGCCAACCAGGCGAACCGCCGACGCGACCGCGACGGGCGGGCAGTAGCTCATGGGGTACGAGCTGCGCCGCGAAGTGCGCGCAATGATCCCGCCGGGACTGCTGACGCCCCTGGAGCGGCTGCTGGTCCTGGAGATCGCCGACGAATGCTGGGACAGCACCCGCGAGGGCTACCCCGGCGCCGACGTCCTCGCCGCGCTGGTCGACCGGCCGGAGCGCAGCGTCGAGGAGACGCTGAAGTCGATCGCGAAGAAGTGGCTGGAACTGCGGGTGGCCCTGGGCACCGACAGGAACGGCAAGCCGGTCTATGCGCATCGGGGGCAGCGGACGACATTCCGGGTGCCGCCGGTGGCGGTGCTGCGCGCCCGGTACGAGAAGGCCACGGGCCTGCCGTGGGTGGAGTCGCCGGCCGCCGCCGTGGTGGAGGCGTCGGCCGGAAAGCCCCCGGGTTTCTCGGGGGCTTCCGATGAGAAGGCCCCGGAAAAGTCGGGGGCTTCCGACGAGCGAAAGGCCCCGGAAATCTCGGGGGCTTCGGCACCGAAAGCCCCCGAGATTTCCGGGGGCATAGGCGAGAAAGCCCCCGGAAAAGTCGGGGGCCTACCACCAACTACCTCCCCAACCCCTACCCCTACCACCAACCCCCCGGAGGTGGGGGCGGCGGAGGCAGCAGCACCCGACGAGCCGACCAACGCCCAGGCGGTCGCCCTCGTCGACCCGTACCGCGACACCCTGACCGTGCCCGACGCCCGCGAACTGACCCGCACCATCGCCGCCGCCCTCCGGCGCGGCTGGACCACCTCCGACGTCGCCGCCGTCCTCGACCGGCCGCTCACCGGCCTCGACGACCCGGGCCGAGGACTGATCGGCCGGGTGCGGAAGCTCGGCCCACCGCCGGCACCGCACGAACGCCCCGACCCTGCCCGCCGGCCCCGCCTCGCCCCCGCCGGCCCGTACCGCAACGAGCCCGACGACGCGTACCTGCGCTGGGTTGAGGGACCCAGCCGAGAACGGGAGCCCGCAGCATGACCACAACCGACCTGGCGACCCTGCCGACCTGCAACACCCACGGCCAGATGACGCTACGGCCCGCCGACCGGCAGAGCGCGGAGCAGCGGTGGTGCGGCACCTGGTACGACTGCGCCGCCCACCGGTGCTTGACGTCGGTGCTGCTGCCTTCGCCGGCCCTGATGGCACAGCTCGCGGAACAGGCGACGCGGGCGGGTGCTCGTTGACGCGCCCGTGCAAGCCGGATAGCTTGGTAGTCATAACAGCTATCAAATTGGAGTCGCCGTGACCGAATCCGCCGAGGTGACCAGCACGCCCACTACAGCGGTAGCCGCCCTGGCCGCCGCGATCGACGCCGTCGGCGTCGCCGACGCCAGCGAGCACATCCGCTCCGCCGACAACCTCGCCCCTTCCCTGCTGTCCCATCTCGACGCCCTCGGATGGCGGCTGGTGCGAGCCGAGACCGACCCGGCCGACGAGCCGTGGACCCACGGCAGCCGGTACGGCCGCGCGCACCGCAGCATCCGGCAGCACCTCGTCGAAGACCACGGGTTCGACTGGCCGACCGTCGCTGCCATGTCCGACGGCGCCGTTCACGGCTGGCACGACGCAGAGCACGGGCAGACGTGGGCGTACGCGAAGGATCTCCCGCACCCGCAAGCCGGCGACGGCTGCCCGCCGACCCCGCCCACGGTCGCCGACGCCGCCGCGCTCGCGGCCGGCGCCCACCGGGGCGTCGTCGACAAGGCCGGACGGCCGTACATCGAGCATCCCGCCCGGGTCGCCGCGATGCTCGCCGAGAACGGCGACCACGCGGCGACGGCCGGCTGGCTCCACGACGTCGTCGAGGACAGCGATGTCACCTGCGCGGACCTACTCGCCGCCGGCTACCCGCCTGAGGTCGTCGCCGCCGTGGACGCGGTCACCCGACAGGACGGCGAGTCGTACTGGGCAATGATCGAACGCGCCCGGCAGGACACCCTGGGCCGGCTGGTGAAGCTCGCCGACAACGCCGACAACAGCGACGAGGCCCGGTTGGCGTTGCTGCCATCCGACGACGCGAAGCGGCTACGGCGGAAGTACCTGCGTGCCCGGCTCGTGCTCACCGCCCCCGAACAGGCGACGACGTGAGCCGGCCAACACCCGGCAAGGTTCGCGCCCTGGTCGAGGCACTGGAGGACGCGGTTACCGACTACGAGCAGGCCGTTGCCGACCCGATGGGCGAGGCGAACGAGGCCGCCCAGGCAGTCGCCGAGGCATGTTTGGCCCTGCGCAAGGCGCGCGGCAGAGTGACCCAGTGAGCAGCGCGTGCCGGACCTGCGGTAACCAGGTCATCCATGCGCGCGAGATCGACGGGCACCAACTCAGTCTCGACGCCACAGCGGTTCCTGACGGGGACGTGGTCATCTACGGGGACCCGGCCGAACCGACCGCCCTGTGGAGTGTCGACCCGGACGGGGAAGAGATGCCGTGGGGGACGGTGATTCCCGCCGGTGCGCCCCGCTACCGCAAACACGCTTGCTGCGACTGCCGCTGCCACCGGCCCGGCGTCCGCGTCCGCCACATGACCCCGTGCTGCCGCCGGCCGGCGAACGGCAACCTGCCCGACCCGGCCACCCTGGTTGCAGCGATGGGGACCGCCGGCTTCACCATCGCCGGACAGGGCCGCTACCACGTCCGTTTCCGCTGGCCCGCCGGCCGACACGATCGGTCCCTGGCCGTGGGCACCGACACCACAGCCCCCGAGTACCCGACGATGGTCGCCGGGCTACTCGCCCAGCTCGAAGACGCCGAACGCGACGGCCAGGCCGCCCGCGCCGTCATCGACATCATCACCACCCGACCGGAGGACCCGCGCGATGACCGTTCCTGACCACATCAAGTGGACGACGCACCGGCCGGTGATCGTCGCCGCCCCCGACTGGCCGGAGATGCCCGAACTGAAGGCGCACGCCGCCGGCCTCGGCGCAGACGTCGAGGTGTCCCGGCACGTCCAGGCGGGGCATCTGCGGATTGTGTGGGTGCCGCACGGCTTCACCGGCTCGGCCGCTGACCGGGTCGCCGTCCAGGGCGTGGAGATGGTCGCAGCGTCAGTCCATGAGGCCCATGACGTGATGCGGCGGTTCGCTGCCGGCGCAGGCCCGACAGCAGCGGCGTTGGGCGTCCTCCTCGGGGAGCCGGCACGGCGGGCACGGGTGTCACGAATGCACGCCGCCTACGCGGCGAAGCGGCGGTGACAGACCCGCAGCTCATGAGCCCCGGCCTCCCGTACGCGGCCGGGGCATCCAGCGGGCCGTCACAGAGCAGCCACGGCAGCCTCGATCTTCTTCGCCTGCGACGGCTTCACCTTCCCGTACACCCGCACCAGCACCCGGCCCTCATCGGCCCGGTAGTGGTACTCCGTGCCCAACATCGGCATCCCCGCCAAGGTGTCCTGGATGTACTTCGCCCGCCGGTCCGCCTCCTTCAAGGTCGGGAACACCTCGATTACCAAGCCCTGCTCGATGGCGTGCTTCTCCGACTTCATGCCCCCCGGCACATACGCGGAGGCCCGCGACGTGTATCCGCCGGGCCGCCCGAGCCGGTTGTTCGGGTCGGTGTCCTCGGTCTGCACGATGCCATCGGTGACGCCGACCTTCGCGGCCGTGAGCCGGCCGAGGACCGCTTTCGCGTCCATCGGTTCGGCGGGCGCCGGAGCGGGCGCGGCGGCCGGACTTCCGCCGGCTGGCGGTGTAGCGGTCGGGCTGCCAGCAGTGTCGGAGCAGCCGGCCGCAGCGAGGGCGACGGTGGCGGCAAGGGCCACGGTGACGAGTCGGGTGCGCATCCGATCGATGGTGCCGGCTGGCGAGCCCACGCGGGAGACACCGACGGCCACGGAGAGTGTCGGGTCACCGACACCCTCATGAGGTGTCGGGCAGAGTGCCCCGCTGCGGGGCGGTCCCCCGCCACGTAGCGGGCCCCTGTGACCGAGCGCCTACCGTCGGTGAACCGGCACGCAAACCGCGAGCCGGATACCACCCTTCAGAGTAGGAACGGAGCATCGTGACCGCCCTCGCCCCCACCCGCACTCTCGTCCCCCTCTACCAGCCCGACATCGAACAGGGCCGCACCACCGACGACCGGCCGTTCGGTCTGACCCTCGCCACCCCCTCCGCCGGCCAGATGCCGGTGCTCGACCTCACCGGCGTTCGCCTCGACCCGGTCACCCAGACCGCCGTCGGCGCGGCCGGCGACATCTGGGCCGGCAAGCAGACCACCCAGACGGTCACCACGAACGTCAAGACCACCCACGACCACCAGTCGTGGCAGGACTCCAACACCGACACCTACCAGGACTGACCGGGGGCCGACGGTGACAATCCTGGTGATCACCGAACCTCACGACGCGACCGCCGACCTGGTCATCTCCGAACTCAACCAGCGCGGCGCGCGGGTGCACCGGGTCGACACCGCCGACTTCCCTAGCGCCCTGGCCGTGGCCGCCCCCTTCGGCGGCCACGGCCAACGGCCGGGCACCCTCACCGACCTGAACCGAGAAACCCGCCTCGACGACATCACCGCCGTCTACTACCGGCGGCCCGGCCCGTTCCGCTTCCCGACCACCCTGGACCCCTACGAGCGACGCTGGGCTGCACAGGAAGCCCGCATCGGATTCGGTGGCCTGCTCACCGCCCTGCCGGCGCGGTGGGTGAACCACCCCCACGCGATGGCCGCCGCCGACTTCAAGCCCCGGCAGCTCACCGTCGCCGCCGACCACGGCCTGACGATCCCGCCGACGATCATCACGAACCGGCCCGAGCACGCCCGCAAGTTCGTCGCCGATGCACCGACCGGGGCCGTCTACAAGCCGTTCCACGCCCGCCCCTACGTTGATACCGACACCCAGCAGGTGATCGCGCTCGCCACCACCCCGGTTACCGCTGACCAGATCACCGACGCGGTCGCCGGCACCGCCCACCTTTTCCAGCACCAGGTGCCGAAGGACCACGAGCTGCGCATCACAGTCGTCGGCGGCCGGCTGTTCGCTGCCCGCATCGACGCCCACTCCGACGCCGCCCGCATCGACTGGCGCACCGACTACGACAACCTCACGTACCGGCCGGTGGAGCTACCCGAGGCGGTCGCTGCGCAGGTGCTCGCCGTGACTCGGACGCTGGGTTTGGTGTTCGCCGCCGTCGACCTCATCGTCACCCCCGACGGAGACCACGTGTTCTTGGAAGTAAACCCCGGCGGCCAGTGGGCGTGGATCGAAGCCGAAACCGCACTGCCTATCGCCGCCGCCATCGCCGACCACCTGGAGCAGTCATGACCCGCACAGTCACCGACTACCGGACTCTCCGGCAGCAGCTCGTCGCCGCCCTCGATGCGTCCGGTCACCTCACCAGCCCGACCGTCGCCGCAGCGTTCGCGTCCGTCGAGCGGCACCTGTTCGCGCCAGCCGTGTACGCCGTCGACGACCGCGGCAACCCGGGCGAGGTGCTGCACGGCGACAACCCGGAGCACCACGACGCCTACCTGAACGCCGTCTACTCCGACACCGCGATCGTCACCCAGATGAGCGCCGACGGCCGGCCCACCAGCTCCTCCACACAGCCCGGCGTGATGGCCGTGATGCTGGAGGCCCTGGACCTGCGGCCGGGCCTGTCGGTGCTGGAGATCGGCACCGGCACCGGCTACAACGCGGCCCTGCTGTCGCAGCTACTCGGCGATGCCCTCGTCACCTCGGTCGACATCGACCCGGGTTTGGTCACCGACGCCACCATTGCCCTCGCCGCCGCCGGCTACCGGCCGAGGGTGGCCGCGGCCGACGGGCTGTCCGGCTACCCGCAGCGCGCCCCCTACGACCGGATCATCGCCACCTGTTCGGTGCGTCGGGTGCCGGCGGCGTGGATCCGGCAGACCCGCCGCGACGGGATCGTGCTGGCGAACATGTCGTTCGGGGTCGCGCCGCTGCGGATCTGCGCCGACGGGTACGGGCACGGCCGGTTCCTGCCGCAGGTCGCCGCGTTCATCGAGGCCCGACCTGCTGACGGCCCTCTCGGACCGACCACCGACCAGATGGTGGCGATGTGCATGGGCGGCACCGGCGACACCAGCATCGGCAGCGCCGAGGACGTCGCCCGGTTCACCGACCCGCAGGGCGAGTTCTTCTGGCGGCTCATGGAACCTGGCGTGTACCACTGCGAGCTGCTACCCGACGGCGAGACGGTGCACTGCCTCGTTGACGCCGGCACCAGCTCGTGGGCTCGGGTGGTGTGCCGGGACGCGACCGTGACGGTGGTGCAAGGTGGACCGCGCAGGGTGTGGGACGACCTGTCGGAGGTGTGTCGCCGGTGGGCGGGAGCCGGTCAGCCGGGACACGACCGGCTTGGCCTGACGGTAGACCGCGACGGCCGACACACGCTGTGGGTGGACCGCCACGACAGCCAGCACTCGTGGCCGCTGGCGTAGCGCTCGACACGCCGCCAACTCGGTAGACATGATGACGACCGTGCTGCTACGGTCCTTCTCAGCACCTCCCGGTGCCCAGTCCAACGGTTACTTCTTTCGGATAAGACAAACACCGCTGGACGCCTTTGATCTCGGGAGGCCACAACTCCAGATGCGGGTGCCCGGTGCCTAGGCTCCGGATACTTCCACTGTCAAAGGAGGAGGTGCGGGTTCAAGCCCCGCCCCCGGCTCATGCCGGGGTAGCTCAATCGGCAGAGCGCCTAATGTTCCCCGTAGCCGCCTTGATCTCGGGCACCCGCACTCTGGATGTTCTCTGGCTCCTCCCCATTCCACGGTAGGAGCCATTTTTCATGTCCAAGTTCAACCGTGTCGCCACACGACCCGCCGCAACATCGCCGGTCGCCACCGCGACCACGCCGACCGCCGTCACCCACGAGGGCGGGCCAGGTTTCGCCCGCGACGCCAAGTCGGAGCTGTTCCTGCTCGCCGTCGCGAACATGGTCAGCGAGAAGACCTTTTACGAGTCGGCGGACGCCCGCGACGACCGGTACGAGGCCCTGATCCAGCAGGTCGCCGTCGCCGACCCGGCGTGGATGCTCGGGTTCATCGGCTGGCTACGCGGCGACGCGAACATGCGCTCGGCGTCGCTGGTCGCCGCGGTCGAGGCCGTCCGGGCTCGGCTCGCAGCCGGCGCTGACGACGGGCCGGTCCGCAACCGGCAACTCATCGCCGCCGCCATGCAGCGGGCTGACGAGCCCGGCGAGCTGCTGGCGTACTGGATGGGCCGCTACGGCGAGCGCATCCCGAAGCCGATCAAGCGTGGCGTCGGCGACGCCGTCGTGCGGCTCTACACACAGCGGTCCCTGCTGAAGTACGACACCGCCAGCAAGGGCCTGCGGTTCGGCCGAGTCCTCGACCTCGTCCACCCGATCGCCGCTTCACCGGAGCAGGGCGACCTGTTCGCCCACGCCCTCAACCGGATGCACGGCCGCGACTCGGTGCTGCCGGCGGAGCTGGGCGTGCTCGTCCGCAACACTGGGCTGCGCAACCGGGTCGCCGCCGGCCACGTCGACCTGCTGCTCGATGCCGACAACCTACGTGCGGCGGGCATGTCGTGGGAGGACGCCCTGTCCCTCGCGGGCAGCCACGTCGACAAGGCCCGCCTGTGGGAGGCCCTGATCCCGTCGATGGGCATCATGGCGCTCGCTCGGAACCTGCGGAACTTCGACGAGGCCGGCGTCAGCGACAAGGTCGCCGCCACCGTCGCGGCCCGCTTCGCCGACCCGGCCGAGGTCGCCAAGTCGCGCATGTTCCCGTTCCGGTGGCTGGCCGCCTACCGGGCCGCGCCGTCGCTGCGGTGGGGCCACGCTCTCGACCAGGCGCTCACCGCGTCGCTGGCGAACGTGCCGGCGCTGCCGGGCCGCACCCTGATCCTGGTCGACGTGTCGGGGTCGATGGCGGACTGCATGTCGGGCCGCTCGGAGCTGAACCGGGCGGACGCGGCCGGCGTGTTCGGCGCCGCCCTGGCGCTGCGCGCGGCCGACCCGACCCTGGTGTGGTTCAACCACACCAGCGGGCAGGTGCAGGTGCCGCGTGGTGGGTCGCTGCTGCGGCTGGTGGAGTCGATCCCGAAGCCGAATGGCGGCACCGAGACCACCGAAGCGGTGCGCCGCTGGCTCCAGGGGCACGACCGGGTCGTCATCATCACCGACGAACAGGCCGGGCACGGCTGGTACGGCGGCAACCCGGCCGACGAGGTGCCGGCGCGCACGCCGCTCTACACCTGGAACCTCGCCGGCTACCAGCACGGGCACGGCCCGTCGGGCGGCCAGTTCCGGCACACCTTCGGGGGCCTCACCGACCAGGCTTTCGGCATGATCCCGCTGCTGGAGGCTCAGCGTTCCTGCGCCTGGCCGTGGGAGCAGACCCAGGAAACTCGGTAGAGGTTATTGCCACCACTCCGCGTGGTGGCGTACCGTCAGTGACGCCAGCGCTACTCGGCAGGCCGCCCGGAGGGACGGAAACTCCGTTGCCGGTCGGCCCGCCGAGAGCCTACGGTTCCACCAACCGATCACCACTGAGGAGCAGCCGGTCATGATGCGCCACACGAGCCCCGAACCGCAGCAGCGCATGTCGCTGCGCGGCGGATGGTGCGCGGCCATCACCGCAGGCTCCGTCGACAACTTCAAGCTCGGTAGGTGGCGCGGCTGACCGCGAGTCCTCAGGACACGGAAGCCGCCCACCCGCAAGGGACCGGGCGGCTTTTTCGTACGGCGAGACAACTGGACATAGGGGTGTAGCTCAGCGGCAGAGCAGCGATCTCCAAAGTCGTGACGCGCAGGTTCGAGTCCTGTCACCCCTGCTCACGCCCCGGACCTTCGGGCCCGGCTCGGCGAAGATCATTGAGAACTCCACAGCGGATGGCATACAAACGACAACCGGCCGGCGGCAGTACACGCCCGCCGCCGGCCGGGGAAGTCGGAATGGGCTTGTGGCGCAGTTGGTAGCGCGCCGCTCTGGCAGAGCGGAGGTCCCCGGTTCGAACCCGGGCAGGTCCACGCACAGGGTGTGCCGCGAATACGTCAGGCTGACCACCTGGCGGGCGGCTGGTCACCGCCCCCGCGTGCAAGCGGGGCAGGCGGCACATCCCAGAGACGGCGCAGACGTACGGCTGCGCAAGCCGTCAGGTCATGACCCCGTTTGACTCGGGGCCGGTGAAGCGGGAACGGGACGGCCGTCCTGTCTCGTGAGCGGGTTCGACTCCCGGCGGACGCCCATGACCTGGCGCACCCTGCTCACCAAGCTCTGACGGCGGAGCATCCGGTTGAAGCCCGGAAGGCGCGTGGTTCGAATCCACGGGTGAGCACGCAAGGGAGAGCGCAGAGGCGATCGAAGCCGGGGACGGAAGCCCCGGCCGAGAGACCCAACGCGCCAGCTCGGTACGCCGGACTTCCGCCGGTGACCAGCTTGGAGGATGCTCCCGGTCGATAGCTCAATTGGGAGAGCACCGCCGTCGAGGCGGGGGTTGCGGGTTCGAGTCCCGTCCGGCCAGGCATGGGCCATTGGAGCTGTCGGCAAAGCTCACTCGGTTCTCAGTCGAGAGATCGTCGGTTCGAGCCCGACATGGCCTACGCACGGCACGCGGTGCTAGCTCACCTGGTAGAGCGCCACGCTTCCACCGTGGAGGCACGGGGTTCGAGTCCCCGGTACCGCTCGACGGGGCAGGGAAGGGGGCGGCGGACGCCGCGAAACCGGCGGTCGGGTTGCGCAGCCCGACCGCCGGCCGGCGCCGGGTCGCTCCCGGCGTCAGCGCGGAAGGTCACCGCCCCTGGTCCCTGCCCCGCCCACCACAACCACCTTCCGGGTTGGGCTGTTGGCAGGCTCGACGGGGTTTGCAATATTTACGCACTACAATCGAACTATGTCCTCAATCTTCCGCGATGCCGAGGCCGTAGCCAAGGCGGCGACCGTCGCGACGTCCTACAGCGACCTTTGCATCCGGCTAGGTCTGTCTCGTCGCGGAGCGAACATCGCCCGAGCTAAGGCCGCTTGTCTAGCTGCCGGCTTCGACCGGCTACCCAACGCGGGGCGGCAAGCGCCGACCGAGGACCCGATCAATGGCCTCGTGCCGATGGCTCGGCCGCGCAGGGGAACCTTCGCCGAACGCGAGCGCGTTGCGCAGGCGGTCGAGGGAGCCACGACCTACAGCGAGATCCTGCAACGCCTCGGCGTAGCGCTCGCCAGCTCCAACTACCGGCGGCTCGAAGCAGCGGCCGAGGAGTACGGCCTCCGGCTGCCACAGGTACGTCCAACCGGACCGAAGCAGACAAAAGAGGCGTTCCCCCGACTGCGACGCTCGGTCATCTGGAATGAGGACGCGCTCCGAAGGGCCGCAGATGGGGCCACCTCCGCGCGGCAGGTGCTAGAACGGCTCGGGATCCCGCAGGCCAAGCCCTACCAGCTTCGCGCCGCTGCCGCCCAGTTCGGTATTCCGCTCCCACGGGGTACCGGCATTGAGAAGCGTCGTCAGATTGCCCGGGAGACGCTGCTCGGCGAGTTGGTCGAGAACGGGCGCTTCATTCCAGGTCAGCGTCTACGTGCTCACCTAGTGGCGGCGGGAATGCTGGACGATCGCTGCTCGGGGTGCGGCAGCCCGCCGATGTGGAACGGCCGACCGCTGGTCCTTCAGCTTGACCACATCAACGGAGTGCCGACTGACAACCGCCGCGAGAACCTACGTCTCCTCTGCCCGAACTGCCACAGCCAAACGGAGACGTTCGCTGGCCGCAACCTCAAGCCGCGGGGAATGGTGTAACTGGCAACACGCCCGGTTTTGGCCCGGGAGACGGCGATCCCGCTCGTGCAGGTTCGAGTCCTGCTTCCCCGGCTCACCATCTGGCCCCCGGTACAGACGCAGGTTCGATTCCTGCACCCGGAGCCACGCCCCGGTGGCCCAACGGCAGAGGCGACCCGTTCAAGGCGGGTGAGATGGGGGTTCGACTCCCTCCCGGGGTACCAACGGACGAAGGCAGGCCGCGTGCCCTGTGGCTATCCTCCAAGGTCAAGACCCGGGGGGGCTCATGGAAGCAGGGACGCCACAAGCCAGATTCGCCGCGTTCGTCCGCGACGCCGTGCAGGATGCCTCCGACAGAACGGGCAACCCTATCGGCGAACTCACCAAGGGACTCGTCGGCCGATCGACGATCTTCCGGTGGCTCGGCGGCGAATGGCACGACTACCCGGAACTGGGGAAGGTCGAGGCGTTCTGCCGTGCGACCGGTGCCGACTACGAAGAGGCCCTTGCCGCCCTACGCGGGCAGCCTCCGGTCCCCCGGCAGCCGACGAACCTCGCTGTCGCGCGGCGCCCCGCACGGTCGCCGCTTCCAACGGGGAGATGCCCCGCTCCGGTGCCCTGCACGCACTGCGCCGCCTCCCGCCCGTACGCGCCGGACGGCCTGCACATCAAGGACACCGAGAGCATCGCCCTCATGACCAAGCCGGCACGGCGGGCGTTGCCACCGGCGTACCACCGGCCCGACTGGGACAGCCTGCGCCGGGAGTGGGTGTGCCGGGTGTGCCCCCGGCAGCCGTGGCCGTGCTCGGTCGCGCAGGCGCACGGCGACCTGGTGGGCATCTCGTACTCGTAGACCACGCCGTCGTAGCTCAGTTGGCCAGAGCGCGCCCCTGGTACGGGCGAGGCCGGCGGTTCGACCCCGCCCGATGGCTCCATGCGGTTGTAGCTCAGTTGGTAGAGCGCGACGTTGCCAACGTCGAGGTCCCGGGTTCAAGTCCCGGTAGCCGCTCTCGATTGACAGATCATTTGTCGATCTGTTCAACCACCGTTGGAAGTTCACCCCGAACTTCCAACACCACCGCCGGTCCAGTTGGAAGAAGGGAGGGACCCTGGTGGACGCCGTACTCGTCATCAACGCCGACCTCGGGCCCCTCCACCGGGTCACGGTCGCCCACGCGATCCGCATGATCTGCCGGCGGGTCGCCGAGATCCACGAGGCCGAACCGGACCGGATGCTCGGGGTGTTCCCGATGCCGAAGGTGGTCCGGCTCGTCCGGTACGTCGTCACCCGGTGGCGGTACACCCACGGCCCCGCCTGGTCCAAGGCCGGTGTCCTGCACCGCGACGGCCGCCGCTGCGGCTACTGCGCCGGCCCGGCCGCCACCGTCGACCACATCCTGCCCCGCTCCCGCGGCGGCCGGAACACCTGGACCAACACCGTCGCCGCCTGCGCCGCCTGCAACCAGGCGAAGGGCGACCGGACACCGGCTGAGGCCGGCATGGTGCTGCGGGTGACCCCGCAGACGCCGTCGTGGTCGTCGCTCGCGCGGCGGTGACTCCGGCCGGTGGGCCATCACCCCACCGGCCGCGATGGGAGCTGATGTAATCGGCAGCATCGCTGGCTCTGACCCAGCTCGTGGAGGTTCGAATCCTCCGCTCCCAGCGTCAGCATCAAACAGCCGTCAAACACTCTGAGCTGCAAGAAACGTGGCTACTTGCAGCGCTACTCGAAACGGCTGTCAAAGACTCGCCGGTGTAGCTCACGTTGGCCGAGCACCCCACTTGTAATGGGGAGGCACGCGGGTTCGATTCCTGTCACCGGCTCCAACTCGCCGACGTAGCTCAACGGCAGAGCGCCCCGCTCATAACGGGGAGGCACCCGGATCGACACCGGGCGTCGGCACGCAACACCACGCGCTCGTGGTGGAACTGGTAGTCACGCGCGGCTCAGACCCGCGTGCCCGAAGGGGCGTGGGGGTTCGACTCCCTCCGAGCGCACGACAGGCCCGCCGTGGCCCAGCCAAGCACGGACCCGGCGGGGCCGGTGCCGAGGGCGAACACGGAACCCGGCAACGACGCGCGGACGCTGCGCGGCGACCGGGACGGCCCGGAAGGTGGAGTGGCGCCACCGCCCCGCGACAACGGGGAGATGCGGTTCGAGTCCGCCCGGGACCATGGGGTCGTAGCTCAGTTGGCAGAGCGCCGCTCTTGCAAAGCGGAGGCCGTCGGTTCGATTCCGTCCGACTCCACGCCGCCGGCCCGCCCGGTCGGTCCGAGGTTCCCACACACCAAGGTCACGTAAGCGTGGGCGACTTGCCGCCGATAGCGGCTGCCATGCTGGCGTAGCTCAGTGGCAAGAGCATCCGGTTGTCAGCCGGAGGGCCGGGGGTTCGATTCCCCTCGTCAGCGCGCATGAAGGGTTGGCCGAGTCTGGTCGATGGCGCCGCACTGCTGATGCGGAGCGGGGAAACCCGCCGGGAGTTCAAATCTCTCACCCTTCGCCAAGCCGTCGTAGCTCAGCCCGGTTAGAGCACCGACCTGATAAGTCGGGGGCCGCTGGTTCGAATCCAGCCGTCGGCACGCAACAATTCTTGCCCCCGTAGCTCAGTGGATAGAGCAGCGGTCTACGGAACCGCGTGCGCTGGTTCGATTCCAGTCGGGGGCTCTTTCGGGTAGTGGCGCAGTTGGTAGCGCGCCCGGTTTGGGACCGGGAGGCCGCAGGTTCGACTCCTGTCTACCCGACTCGTGGAGGGTTCCGGCCCGTGGGGGCCAGCCGGTCTTGAAAACCGGAGGCAGGTGAAAGCCTGGGCGTTCGACTCGTCAACCTTCCGCCAAGCGCCGCTAGCTCATGGGGTAGAGCTGCCGACTCTTAATCGGTAAGTGCAGGGTTCGAGTCCCTGGCGGCGCACCAAATCCCCCGGTAGCTCAGAGGATAGAGCGCTGGTTTCCTAAACCGGGTCGTCGCAGGTTCAATTCCTGCCCGGGGGACGTTTCGCGCCGTTAGCTCAGCGGCCAGAGCAGCCGACTTTTAATCGGCGGGGCGACCGTTCGAATCGGTCACGGCGTACTTGCGGGTGTGGTGGAGTGGAACCACGCCAGGCTCATAACCTGGAGACGCCGTTCGAATCGGACACCCGCCACCAAGTCTCGGTAGCTCAGCCCGGCTAGAGCACCACCCCGACACGGTGGGGGTCGGTGGTTCGAATCCACCTCGGGACACGGAGCCGTCGACTAGCGGTCTAGGTCGCTGCCCTTTCAAGGCTGTTGCGCGGGTTCGAATCCCGTCGGCTCTACTCATTCCGACGTAAACCGTAATTGGTATCGGGGCGGACTGTTAATCCGTTCAGGTGTAAGCCTGGTGCTGGTTCGAGTCCAGCCGTCGGAGCCAAGCCCGTGTAGCTCAGCGGCAGAGCACCGCTCCCACACAGCGGGTCGCCCTGGTTCGAGTCCAGGTACGGGCACTGGCCTTCGGGCCGCGAGTGTGGCTGTAGCTCAGTGGCAGAGCGGCGGGTTGTGGTCCCGCATGCGCCGGTTCGACTCCGGCCAGTCACCCCACATGGAGGCCCCCGCTTGACATGGGGGTGCCGAGGCGGGGGCCACCCCCGCGTGGCATTGGGGTGCCGAGGCGGGGGCTGCCCCTGACGGTAGTCGATGTGGGGGCGATCCACATCCCCCGAATCATGGCCGGATGTTGCGGCCGAACTTGCGCGTCGTGGGCGGCGGCACGCCCCCTCGGCTGTAAACCGAGCGCTTTCGAGCAGACCTGGGTCGGCACCAGGGACGCGCACCATGCCCCCGTAGCGCAGCGGATAGCGCACCAGGTTCCGAACCTGGGGGTCGGCCGTTCGAATCGGTCCGGGGGCGCCCATCACCGGCCAGGTCGCAGCGGCCAGGCCGGCGTGAACAGCTCCGGCTCGCCGCTCGGTGGCCGACGGAACTCCAGCACCGCGAACGGCTCCGGGTCGGAGTCGGCGTGCGCCTGCATCGCCAGCTCGTACTGCACGGGCCGGTCGGGGCGAATCTGGTCGAGCAGCGGCTCAATCGTCAGGTGGCCGCGCCAGGTTAGCGCGTTGCCAGCGTGGTCCCCGTCCAGCTCGATGCGCAGTTCTTGGCGGCCGTCGTCGAGTCGGGTCAGTTGGAGGTTCTTCACGGGGGCGCCCATGTCCTCGAACGCTACGCGCTTGGTCGAGTGCCCGAGTGGTTAGGGAGCGGTCTGCAAAACCGTGTACGCCGGTTCGAATCCGGTCTCGGCCTCCAACGTTGCCGTCCGCTGTGGAGCTTCGCGCCCGTCCGCCGTATCGTCGCCAGCGGCGAACTGGGGAGGGCGCGGACGTGGGTGCTTCGTACGGGATGGACGTCACCATCAACGGGGTCGAGATCGAGGATGTCGGCTTCACCTGGGACCTGACCCCGAAACGTCTTCGACGCGGTGAGCCCCGGCCGGCCGTCAAGTCCCCCGTCGACGGGTGGGCCGTGGAGGTGCCGAAGCTACTGGCGATGGTCGACGCGATCGAGAGCACCGGCGGCGACTTCGACACCCTGCGGGAGGTGCTGCTGGGCACCATCACCGAGCTGCTGCCGAACGGCTGCTGCCCCACCTGCGAGGAGTACGCCTCGGTGCACCAGGACGCGTTGGCGGCGTACGAGGAAGCGGCTGCGCAGATGGCCGCACGCGCTGCGACGATGACGGACGAGACGCACCCGTTCGTCGTGACCCGCAGCGCGGCCATCCACCTGTGGAAGTGCCCGGCGGCGCCTCGGGAGGAGCTGATCCACCCGGGGGCGACCCTGAAGGAGTTCATCCACGGGAAGGTGGTTGATGGGCGGCGCGATCCGTTCCAGCGACCGCCGTGGGAGTACGAGCCAACCAACGGGGTCCGGCGGATGACCGGTGACGAGCTGGCGGAGTGGATTCGGTCGGTGCGCGGGCCGAAGGGCGGAGACAACTACCGGCGATGCAACCGGTGCCAGCCGGCGCTACCCGTGGCGTACACGTCTGCCGCCTCTGACGCCTACCTGAAGGATTAGGTGGCTGTCCTGCGGGAACGGGCGTCGCAGCGGCGAGTACGGATCAAAGACGCTGGCGGAGGTCGCCGACGTGCAGAAGGGCGGCGGCGGCGTCATCCGCCAGGTGTAGAAGTAGAAGGCGGGGGTGCGGTGCCCACCGGCACCGCACCCCCGAGGCGTCGTCTGGGCAGTGGACTGCCCGTTCGATGGCTACAGAGTCAGCGTGCTGGCCTACTCGGGCCGAGGTTCGTGGCGGCGCTTGCAAGGCTTGAACTTGGCATGTTCGTCTGCGGGCAGAAGGAGCATCCGCTTCGGCCAGTTGCCGTCGCCTATTTTCGCGGGCTTGATGTGCGCAACGTCCAGCTTGAAGCGCTCGGCCAAGTCAGGATGCCATTCGTCCACAGCGATGTAGAGACGTCCTTCCGCTTCTGAATGTTGGACAATTGGCCGGTCGTCCGCGGCCTGGGCTGTGCGAGTTCTCCGTAGCCGGAAGGTACGCGCCGCGCGGACGGCCTGAACGACTGCTCTGGGTGCAGCTCGACCGGCAGCCCCAAGGGCGAACCGCAGAGCGGTCAGGAGCTTGAGCAGCTTGCCGGGCCGGTCGTCGATGACTGCCGCCCACTCCTCGGCGTACCCTGCGGCCATCTCGGGGTCCGTCGTCCAGCGATAGGCCGACCATCGGGTCAGCCTTCGCGCGGCCCACGGCGAGATGTCGGTGACCTCGTTGACGAGAAGCCCGAACACGATGCCGAGGATGATCTCCCAGCGGTTCACGCCTGGCACCAGCCGAACGCCAGGCGGGTCCGAGTGGTCGGCGCGGTCTTGGCCTGCCGCTGGGCGATCAGCTCCCGGGCGCTGGCCACGCCGTGCCCGGTGAGCTGGTAGTAGCGGCGGCGAGGCTTGCCGGGTTCGGTGTTCGTGTCCCAGCGGGAGGTCACCCACTGCGACTCGGCGAGCCGCTCCAGGATCTTGTAGATGGTGGGTCCGGACTTCCCCGTGGCCTTCATGATCGCCCAGCCATGCAGCTCGTAGTCGTCGGCTTCGAGAAGGGCGTTCAAGACGGCCAGGAGCGGTCCCGTTACGCGCACAGGTCCGTCAGGCATGCGCTTAACGATAGTAGGTGAAATAAGCATCGTCCACTCCGGACACGGCGACACGCAGCAGGCCGGCCGGCGCTCCGGCAGGCGACCTCGCGCCTAGAACTTGGTAGATGTCGTGGACAAGGGCCCGATCGCGTCGTAGCTTGGTAGTTGTAATTACTACCAAGCTTTTCGGGAGGTTGCGGCCGATGACCAGCGACGAAGGGACCCGCGAGCCCATCACCGTGCCCCGCCAGCCCGTCGACGGCATCCCGCAGTGGGCCGACCTGCTCCCCACCAATGCGGAACTCGTCGCGACCATCGGCGCGCTCGACGCGATCCGCACCGCCCACGAGGACGCCGTCGCACGGCGTACCGCCGCCGAGGCCGACCCGAACTACACGAGCATCCCCGAGTTCAAGTCGCCGGCCGCCCTCGGTGCTGTGGATCCCGACGGCCCCGAGTGGGACCGGCTCATCGACGAGGTCCTGGAGGCGACCCGCGCCCACTACCAGGCCCTCACCGACGGCCAGCGCGCCGCCCAGGAGGCCGTGCAAGCCCTCGCCGCACTGGCGAACGACCTCAACCGGATGCTGGTGTTCGCCCGCGACCACGATGTCATCGACGGTGTCGCCCTGTTCGTCCGGCGCTCCAACGTCTGCCGCGAGTCGATCCAGATCAGCAGCAACGCCGCCGACGTCCGCCGGTACGTCGAGGCCGAGAAGCAGGCCGGCGGGTGGCTGGTGCAGTTGGGTGACCTCGACGTCGCCTACCGCTCCCCCGCCGGCTACCCGACTCTCACCGCCGCCGACGCCGACGAGGTGATCCGGGTCGGCTTGGCCTACGTCCTCGAACCCCTGCGCACCCCGTCCGGTGTCCGGTGACCCGCCGCCAGCGGCGCGGCCGGGACCGGGTCGCCGAGCTGGACCAGCTCTACGCCGAACTGCCGGCCATCGAGTGTCGAGGGCTCTGCCATGAGTCATGCAACGCCATCGCCATGACCCCGCTCGAACGGCAGCGGATCCGTGAGCGCGGTTTCGACATCAGCCCGCTCGACCTGCCCTGCCCCGCGCTGACCCAGCTTCGGCGCTGCTCCGTGCGGGATGTCCGGCCCATGGTGTGCCGGCTCTACGGCCTGGTCGAGCAGATGGCCTGCCCGTTCGGGTGCCGACCCGAGGGTGGCTTCCTCGACGACGCGACCGCGCGCCGGCTGCTGGCCCGCGCCGAGGCGATCGGAGGCCGTCCGTGACGGACACGCCGGCGCCTGCCTACTCCGGGATCACCTACGTCATCCCCTGCGGTGCCACGAAGCTCGACCGGTCGGCCCCGGCCCGCGACCTGTACGTGGGGTCGATGTTCCGGCACACGCTGGAGCAGGCCGAGCAGTGTGCCCGACTCGACGCCGACGTCCTCGGCCGTCCGGCGCGGGTGCTGATCCTGTCCGCCCGGTACGGGCTGGTCGAGCTGGACCAGGTGCTCGAACCGTACGAGCTGCGCATGGGTGACCCGGGGTCGGTGAGCGCGGACACTCTCGCGGAGCAGGCGTTGGCGTTGGGCATCGACTGGGGCGCCGACGTGTACGCCCTACTCCCCCGCCCGTACCTGGCCCGCCTCGACGACGCCCTGCGGACCCTCGACGTGTACGTCCAGAACGTGTACGAGGGGTGCGGGGGCATCCTCCAGCAGAAGACCGTCAACGTGCACATCGCCCGCCCGCCATCCCTGCCCGCGGTTGACGCGGAGCCGGAGCGGCAGGGGCCGGTGGTGTGGCTCGGCGGTGACGTGTCGTCGCTGTGGTGGGGTGTTCGGGTCCTCGTGTCGTACGTGCGGCTGCGGGGCGCGAAGGCCCTGCCGGTGGCGGCCGAGGACTGGTTACTGGACTCCGGCGGCTACGACCAGCTCATGCGCTACCGAGGGTGGACGGTGCCGGCGGCCGAGTACGCGGCCGACATCCGCCGCTACGGGACCGAGATCGGTCGGCTGGTGTGGGCGGCGCCGCAGGACTGGCCGGCATCGCGGGCGGCGCTGGCCCGGACGGGGCTGACGGAAGAGGAGCACCAACGGCGCACCCGGCAGTCGGTGGTAGACCTACGTGCCGCCGACACGGGCGTGCACATCGCCGCGCTCGTGACCGGGACGACGGCGGCCGGCTACCTGCGGCACGTCGACATGTACGCGGCGGCCGGCATCGACCTGCGGGCCGAACCAGTGGTGGCGGTGGGTGCGTTGCTGCGCCGCCCGGTCCGGGAGGCTGCCGAGATCGTGCGGGTGCTGCACGCTGCCGGGCTGACCTTGCACACCCTCGGCGGGAAAGGGCCGCTGCTGGACCTGGTGGGCGGCCTGATTGCGTCGACCGACTCGGCGGACTGGTCGGGCAACGCCCGCCGCCACACCGGTCGGTGCCCGCACGGGTTGGTGCGGTGGGAGCAGAACTGCCCGGTGGCGGCGCGGGAGTGGGGTGCGGGGCAGCGAGAGCGGGCGGCACGGGCGCAGGTGCAGCCCATGCTGCCGCTGACGGCCTGAGCAATTCGGTAGATGTCGTGGACGCTGCCCCCGTCTTGTCGTATCTTAGTAGTTGTAAGCCCTACCGAGATTTCAGGGGGACATGATGGCCGACTACGCCGCGCTCGCCGCCATCCACCGCGCGATCGTCGCCGACACCGCCAAGATCGGCCGCGCGCTCACCCACGCCCGGCGGGCCTACGCCGACGCGAAGCAGGCCGGGGCCACGACCGAACGGCTGGCCTATCTCGACGCCGTCCGCGAGCAGACCGAGGGCGCGTACCGGGCAGGGTGCGAGCGGGCCGAGGCCGCCAACGCCGCCGCGACCGCTGCCAACCCGAACGCCGAGGTCACCCGATGAGCCTGCCCGAGTTCCCGACCCTGCACCTCGCAGACCTCACCGACGGTGACCTCACCGCGCTCGCCGCATGGCTGGACGAGTCAACCCGCACCATCGCCACCGAGCAGACCCGCCGCAAGGCCGTCCACGACCGGGCGCTTCGCGCCAACCTGTGGAAGATCACCGCAGCCGGCCCCGACGACCCCCGGTGGACCCCTCAGGACTGGGACGCGGCACGGATCGCCGCAGGCCCCCACATCGGCCTGCGCGGGTTCATCGTCGGCCGCTGCCAGTGCGGGTGCGAACAGGTCGACGGGCTGCCCCGCTGGCTGCTCTACATCGCCGGTGGCGGCCCCGTCTGGACGTGCATGCCCCGCGCGCACCTGCGGCCCGTGCCGGCCGTGCGCCGCGAGGGCGGCGTGGGCCGGGCCCGCTGCGACTACGACTGCCTGTGCTGCATGGGCGACCCACGCCGACACCTGACCACCGCCGGCACGACGCCGACCAACCGCTGAGGAGCACGCGATGTACGACGAGCACGGAGCACCGTCCGAAGACCTGGTGACGAGCTGGAACGAGCACAACGCGCACGCCGACGACTACCCGGACCCGGCCGACGAGCACGACGAGACGCCCGAGCTGATCGGCCCGCTCACCGCCGAGGAATGGTGCGCGTTCCGCCAGCGTGGCGACGACGACCTGCTCCAGTGCTGCGGCGACACCTCCGACTTCCGCAACGCCCTGTTCTACGTCCTCCGCATGGGCGGCGACCGCGAGTTCGGCCAGGGCGTTTTCCGCCAGGCGTGGCAGCGCATGGAGGCGCACGGCTTCCCCCAGGGCGACGACGTCACGCCGCTTCTGGAGCGGCTGCGGGCGTTCTACATCGACCCCCCGGCGACAGGGTTCGAGTCGTGAGCGTCGTGGAGCTGTGGGCGACGCGGGGCTTGCCGGGTTGCGGGAAGTCGACGTGGGCCCGCCGCTGGGTGGACATCGCCCCCGCCTCGCGGGTGAGGATCAACCGCGACGACGCCCGAGCGATGCTGCACGGCCGCCGGCTCGGCACTCGCGAGCAGGAGCGCCAGACGACCGTGGTGTGCCACGGGGCCATCCTGGACCTGCTGCGCATCGGCACTTCGGTAGTGGAGGACAGCACCAACCTCGTCGACGAGCACCTGGTGGCGCTGTGGGACATCGCCGACCGCACGGGTGCCCGGTTCCGGGTCGCGGACTTCACGCGGATCCCGTTCGAGACGTGCGTGGAGCGCGACGCGCTGCGGGTAGGTCCGGCGCGGGTGGGCCGGGAGGTGATCCTGGCGATGCACCAGCAGCACGTGCAGGGCCGGCGCCGGCCGTTGCCGCTGCCGCCGCTGGTCAGATCTGGTCGGGCGAATTCGGTAGATGTCGTGGACATGTCGGCATCCCTTGCCGTAGCTTGATAGTTGTAATCGCTACCAAGATTCGGGGGATGGTATGGCCGAGACAGCCAGTACGCCAGGCCAAGGTCTAACGGCCGAACTGCGCCGTTACTTCCGCATCGGCACCCGCACGCCCCGCTACCGGCGGTCGCCCGTTGGCGGCCGGGAAGACCTCCACACAGCGATGGTCCGCGAGATCGAATTCGTGTGCACCCACGGCGAGACCCATTCCCGTGCAGCAGCGCTGAAGGCTGGTTGGGGGGCGGCTCTGTCCTACGAGAAGCACTACGAGGGCTACCGCATCGACCCGGTCCTCCGACGAGAGATCGAGTTGCTGAGCCCATACCGCTTCGCTGCGCTCCTCGGCCGCATGGTCGACGCCGGGGTCACCAACACGGGCGAGGGCGAGCGCTTCTTCCGGGAGATGTCAATGGTGGTTTCAGCGTGACGGCCACGACTAGGGCGTTCCCCCACACCGTCAACGGGGCGACCCTCAACCCGACCTACGGCATCTGGCTCGACGAGAAGCAGGTGGCCGTCACCCACCTGCCCGGCGGCTTCTGGGCCGTCAAGGTCCGCCAGCGCGGCGGCCAGTGGATCGCGTTCGCGGTCCCCCGCCTCACCACCATCGGCGACCCGTTCCTCCTCGCCGTTGGCGACGACCGGCAGGCCGTGTTCTCGGCCGCGATGCGCTGGCGTGACCAGGCCGTCACCATCGCCGGCCGACTCGACCGGGTCGTGTTCGCCGGCTACGGCAACGCCACCCACGAGCGGCTGAACACCGACGACATCGACGGCCGGTGGGCCGTCCTCGACACCCAGGAGCGCCGATGAACCTGTTCCCGACCAAGACCCGCCTGCGGCTGCTCCGCGACGTCGCGGACGGCATGGTCTGGTTCTCCCCGCACGAGAACGCGGTACATAACCGGGCCACGGCACCGGCGCACAACGTGCTGTCGGCGACCGCCGAGCAGCGGCAGGCCGGCTGGATCACCGTGGACATCCGCGACAACGCCGACACCCTCGGCCACTACCCGTACCGGCCCACCGGCACCGGATGGAACCTCCTCGCCAAGCACCTGCCCGACGCCGGCCCCATCCCGCCGGTGTGGCTGCTCGACGTGGACGGCGTCATCAACGCGACCACCCCGCAGTGGGGCTGCGAGACCAGCATCGGCAAAGCTCGTGCCGCCGGCACCGCCTACCGGCTGCGCTGGGCCAAACCGCTGATCGACCGCATCCGCGAACTACACACCACCCTCGCGGTCGAGGTGCGCTGGTGCACGACCTGGTGCGCGTACGCCGACGAGCTGGAGCGGCTGTGGGATCTCCCCGCGCTGGACCGCGCGTTCACCGACGACATCAACGGCTACGCCGCGTCGCTGGCGAAGCTCGCCGCAGCCCGACAGGTACTCGCCGACGGTCGCCGCCTGATCTGGACCGACGACATGGAAGTCCCGACAGCCGGCCCCGTGTCCGACGAGCTGACAGATGGTGGGAGGTCGCTGCTGATCCGCCCGGACGAGTGCTACGGGCTGAAGCCGGTCGACCTGGACGCGATCGAGCTGTTCGCTCGCTCCGAGGCCGCCGAGGTAACGGCGTGACCAGCCTGCCCCTGATGGACAACCTGCTGCTGTTCGGGATGGTCGGGTCCACCGCGTACGGGCTGGCCGGGCCGGGCTCCGACGTCGACCGCCTCGGGGTGTACGCGGCCCCGACCGTCGCCTTCCACGGCCTCACTCCGCCCACCGGCCGGGACGCCACGGTCGTCAGCCACACCCCGGACACCACCATCCACGAGGCGGCGAAGGCGGCCACGCTGATGCTCGGCGGCAACCCCACGGTCAACGAGATCCTGTGGTTGCCTGACGAGCTGTACGAGGTGCGTACGCCGCTCGGCGACGAGATGATCGGCATCCGGTCGGCGTTCCTGTCTGCCAAGCAGACTCGCGACTCCTACTTCGGCTACGCCAAGTCGCAGCTCAAACGCCTCGTCGACACCGGCCAGTTCCAGTCGAAGATGCGCAAGCGGCAGGCCAAGCACGGCCGGCACCTGCTCCGCCTCCTCGACCAGGGATTCGCCCTCTACGCCACCGGCCAGCTACCCATCCGGGTCGAGAACCCGCAGCGGTACATCGACTTCGGGGAAGCCGTCGCGGCGGACCCGGCAGCGGCCCGGCCGGCGCTCGCCGAGGCGGAGGCCCGCTTCGACTCCGTCCGGTCGGTGCTGCCGGCGGAGCCGGACCGGGCCGCCGTGGAGGCGTGGCTGCTGCGGGTCCGCCGCGCCCACCTGGACCCGGCGTGACCGGCTTCGAGCAGGCGTCCACCGCAACGCTCCTCACGATCCGCGGCAACCTGCGGCGCGGCTTGGACGAGGTTGCCACGGCGCTCGACGCCGGCACTTTCCACCGGGTCGGGCCGAAGGGCGCCGCCCCGCCGTCGCAAGCGGGACAGCTCACGTTGTCACTCCTCGACGGTGTCGACGGGGAGCTGTCTCGCCGGAGGGTGTCGTGATCCTCCTCTGCCCGGACAGGGCCCGCCGCCGCGACCGCTGCCGGGAGCAGTTCGCGGTGTCCGACGAGGACCCCGACGCCGCCCTGTCCGACGTGGTCGCCCACCTGACCGGACCGCAGCACCACCACCCGCTCGATGTCGCCATGAAGCTCCTCACGACGGTCGAGGAAGCTCCCGAGGGAGGATCCATTGAACGTTCCTGACTACCTGCTTGGCCTCGGCACCCTGCCGGCCGTGGCCGCCGCAGGCTGGCTGCTGTGGCAGTTCGCACGCGCCGCCAACGTCGCCGGTGAGGCCATCGCGAAGCGCCTGCCCCTATCCAAGGCACAGGACCGGGCGGGATTCGCGGCGTTCGCCGCGAGCACTCGTCGCGCGCACCTGTTCGTGTTCGGTGGGGTGGGTGTCGCCGTCATGGTCGGCTACGACGGCAAGAACGCCCGCAAGGTGTACGACGCCGTGTATCCGGTCCTCGTCGGCCCGGCTCGGGTGAACCTGCGGCGCCGGGCGGCCGGCCCTCAGGACCCGGGCATCGAGTTCAGCGGTGGGGACGAGGGCTGATGGGCGAGGACTTCTGGATGGGTGTCGCCGCCCCATTCCTGGTCGTTGGCGGCCTGATCGTCGTCGGCGGATTGCTGTGGCTCGCGCTCATCACGATCCCCGAGGGCATCTGGTGGACGGTGAAGCGGCTACGGCTGCATGAGGCCTTCAAGCGGGATCAGGCTGCGGCACTGGTGTCTTCGGCTCGCCGCGCCTACACGCTGCGCATCCCGATGGGCGTCAGGATTACCCTGACCTTGGGTGAGAACCGTGAGGGCTCTGCCGAGATGCTGGATGCCCTGCGCGAGGCTCGGCGGAGCAGGGTGCCGTGAGGATTAGCCCGGCCTTCAGCAGTCCAATGTGGCTGATTAACGAGCGGGTGGCGTGTAAGGGCACGGGCCCATGTGGGTCCTTTTCACTATCTGTCTGGTCCCGCAAATGGAAGTTGCAGGCGGAGGCAATCCGGGCACAACCGGAGGTACTTTCCTGGCAACATCATTTGCGATACCGGTAAGGCTTGTCACGTCACTGTTACGGGGGGAGGCGTGCGGATGGGCATCGCGCACCAGCCGACCAGTCGCGTCCGCCTGCTCCTGTTCGGATTCGCCCTCGCCGCCGGCACCATCGTCGCCCTCGGTTGGGACAGCGACGCGCGAGCCGCCGAGGCCCGACCCGCCGCAGGTTCGCCCAGCGAGGACCCCGCCCCGGTCAGGAAGCTCCTCGTCGCAGTCACCGACCAGGTCAAGGCCGTCACAGACGCCGTCGACGACGCCACGGCACCTATCCCGATCGTGAAGTCTCCGGTCGACGAGGTCACCGATGTCGCCGATGACGTGGTCAACGGCGTCGTCGGCGAAGTGGTGGAAGTCGTTGCCCCGGCAGCTCCGTCCAATCCGAAGCCATCGCCTGGCAGGACGGTTGAGCCGCCCCGCCAAGCGGACGGCATCCCGGCGCCGGCCCCGACCAACCGCACTCCTCCCGCGCGTACGCCGGCTGCCAGCAAGCCGGCCGCGACTGACACCCCGCCTGCCGCCGACGCGGCCCCGCGTCACCATCCCGCCAGCGACTACTCCCGCCACCCAGCTCCCCACCCGCGCACCGACCCGACCCCTGCAACGGTCGTAGCGGCCGACACAGACCCGGCGGGCGGGGCCGACAACTGGCTCGGGCCCCACAACGACGACGCCAGCACCACCACCTCAGCTCCCGCGAGTGACGCCACTACGATCGACAGGTGGGCGCCACACAACCTGCCCAACCGGCTGTTGCGGGGCGGCGACCAGCACCACGACGGCCGCTATCACCCACCAGCCACTCCCTCAGGCTGACCGCACTCGCCTTCCGAGGCACCGGCCAGCACATCGGCCAGTGCCAGCCGCCGCATACCCCCTGATAGGGCGGTGCTGCGGCGGGGAGACGGCAAAGCCCCGCACACGGCGCTACCTCGTCTCCGATCCTCAACCGCAACGTCGATCGGAGCACCACCAATGAGTCCCACTCAGCAAAGTCCCGCCGATGAGACCACCATGGAGCTACACGTCGCACCGGCGTCCATAAAGATAATTCGCGAGATCGCACAGCTTCGCGCCGAGATCCATTCCGCCCGGCCGTCCGCCCGCTTCACCAAAGCCACCGCTGTCGTTGCCGCCATGGCACTGCTCGACTGGGTCGCCATTCTGATCCACGCCGTCCTCGGCGACGTGGGCACGTTCTTCGCTACCCACCTGGGCTTTGCCGCCACCATCAGCGTCATCGCCGCAGTCGGCGGCGTCGGCTGGCTGATCATGCAGGAGCAGTGCCGCCGAGAGGTCAAGCGTGACGAGATCGAGGAGTTGCGGCACCAGGAGCGCACCCGCATGGTGAATCAGGTGTTGCGCGAGGGCTTCAACCAGTACTGGAAGGGCTTCGTCGACGGCGTCCAGGAGACCAGGGCGGGCCGCGCCACCCCGCCGACCCGGCCGAGCGGGGTGACGCCGCTATGGCCCCGCACGCAGGGCCGCAACCGGGGTCGACACCCGGGCTAGACGCCACGCATCACGTCGACCCGGTCGTAGGCGCGGCGGGCCCGCGCTCCTCGGGCCGATGACCCGTAGTGCCGCAGCATCTGTGGGCTCTCCCAGCCGTTGAGTTCCATGAGGTCACCTTCGGCACCGCCCTCGTCGAGCCAGTTGTGAGTGAACGTGTGCCGGAACAGATGCGGGTGGATCTTCAGGCCGAGGCGGGCGCCCCGCCGCTCGACGACTTGCCGGACGCCGGATGGAGTCATCGGCACGCTGCGGCGTACGCCGATCCAGAGGGCGTCGGTGAGGCCGGCTGCCTTGTGCTCGCCGCGCTTACGCAGGTACCGGTCGAGGGCGAGGGCGGTCTTGGCGTCGTACTTCACGACGCGTTCCTTGCCGCCCTTGCCTACGACTTCGGCGGTCCGCTTCGCCACGTCGATGCTGTGGATGTCGAGGTTGGTGAGTTCGGCAAGCCGGCAGCCGGTAGATGCGAAGAGTCGCAGGATGGCGGCATCGCGGCGGTCCTCGTAGCTCTTGCCCTTCTCCGCATCCTTGATCAGCTTGGCGAGCTGCTCAATCTCAATGATCGGCTTGCGCTTCGTGCCGATCTTCTCCGGCGGCGGAGGCCGGAACCTGTCGAACGGGTTCGCCTCGTCCTCCTCTTCTGCGTACCACTTGAAGAAGGCTTGCAGCGCCCGGCCGATGTTGTTGCGGTAGCCGCGGGCGTAGTCGATCTCCTGCATGTGGGCGAAGAACAGGCGCAGCTCGTCGCGGGTCACCTTCGACCACGAGCGGACCTGCGTCTCTCGGATCAGCCAGCCGGCGAACCAGCCGGCGGCGTCGGTGTATATCTCCCTCGTCCGTGTCGACTTCTCGTCGACCTGGAGCGACAGCGCGAAGCTGTCGATCCACGGCTTGAAGGGACCGAGGTTCTTGGGCAGGTCACCGCGCTTACTAGGCACGCGTGCCACCTCCAGACAGCACTCGCGTGCAATCCGGGCGGTGCCCGAAAGGGCCGCCTGACAGCCTCGTGGCGGCGCGCTGGCGGCTTCGAGGGTGGTCCGGACGCCGGCAGGCCCCGCCTGTGCCGTCTGAGGGCATCTGGCGGGTTTGGCCGGCGCTGAGACCAAGGTTCAGGCGATCCGGTAAGCGAGTGCTGCGTGTACGACTAAGCGTATGGGTGGTGCTGCACGCCTCCCACGTTTTGCCTGGTGAGAGGGGGTATGTGGGCGCGGCAGGTTTCGAACCTGCGACCCCTCGCTTGTAAGGCGAGTGCTCTCCCACTGAGCTACGCGCCCGGAACGCCCGTACGGCGGGCCGGAGGGTGGCAAGCTTACCCTGCCCCCACCGGCCCGGTCGTACGGCGTGCCCGGTCGGTCAGGCCGCGACGGCCTCGGCGAGGGCCTTGCGCCAGCCCTGCTGGTCGCGCGCCTCGCCCGGCATGTTCATCTCGGCGAAGCGGACCACGCCCGCCTTGTCGATCACGAAGGTGCCCCGGTTGGCGATGCCCGCGACGTCGTTGAAGACGCCGTACGACTGGGCGACCGCGCCGTGCGGCCAGAAGTCGGCCAGCAGCGGGAACTGGTAGCCCTCCTTGTCGGCCCAGATCTTGTGGGCGTAGACCGAGTCGACGCTGACGGTCAGCACCTGGACGTCGTCGTTGACGTAGTCGTTGAGGTTGTCCCGCACCTCGCACAGCTCACCCTGGCAGATCCCGGTGAAGGCGAGCGGGTAGAAGACCAGCAGCACGGTGCGCTTGCCACGGAAGTCCGAGAGCCGGACCTCCTGGTTGTTCTGGTCCTTGAGCACGAAGTCCGGCGCCTCGGCGCCAACCTCGATCGGCATGCGAGCTCCTCAGGATGGGGTCGGATGGGCAACAGCCTGCCACACCCGGCAGCGGGCGCCGCCGGGTGATCGCCGGCTCCGGCCTACTTCTTGCCCTTGGCCCCGCGGCGCAGGACGAGGCGGGCGCCGCTCCAGTCCCGGCCGGCGTTGACGGTGGAGGTCTGCTGGAGGCCGGCGGTGGGCGCGGACTCGGCGACCTCGCTCGGCTCGACGTGCCCCTCGCGCCCCGCCTTGGGCGTGAGCAGCCACACGACACCGTTGTCGGCCAGCGGGCCGAGGGCGTCGACGAGAAGCTCGAAGAGATCACCGTCGCCGTCGCGGTACCAGACCAGCACCGCGTCGACCACCTCGTCGGTGTCCTCGTCGACCAGATCTCCACAGCGGTCGGTCAGGGCGTCCCGGAGATCCTGGTCGACGTCGTCGTCGTACCCCATCTCCATGACGACCATCCCCGGTTCGATCCCGAACCGGTCCGCCAGGCTGCGTACCCCGTCGGCGGCCTGACCAGCGGTCGCGCTCACTGTCGCGTGCCTCCTCATCTCATCCCTGCCCGCGGCGTCGCGTCGACGCCGTCAGGCAAAGTCCACACAGTTGTGGCTCCCCGCGCAAGTGGCGCACCGGGTGGAACGGAATTTACCGTGCCAGAAGCGTGCGGGCACCCTGGGTAATTGCTTCCTCGGAGACCAGAACCTGACGGGCCGCCGGACCTAATGGTACAAAAGAGTCAACTCCGGCCACCCGTCGCGCCGCTCCGACATATCCGGCATCCACCAGGGCCGCGATGACCCCCTCGCCGACCCCGCCGGAGCGGCGGGTCTCGTCCACGACCAGCACCCGGCCGGTCGCCGCCGCCTCCCGGATGATGTCGGCCACCGGCAGCGGGGAGAGCCAGCGCAGGTCCACCACCCGGGCGCCGACCCCCTCGTCGGCGAGGGTCGCCGCCGCGCGCAACGACATCGGCACCCCGTTACCGAACGTGATGATCGTGACGTCCTCGGCGGAGCCGACGCCGTAGACGCGGGCCCGCCCGATCGGCACGTGACCGCCGGTCCACGCGCCGGGCTCGGCGTAGTGGGACAGCCACTCACCGTCACCGTCGGCGTACAGGTCGCGGGTGTGGTAGAGCGCGATCGGCTCCAGGAAGACGCAGACGGTGCCGTCCACCGCCGCGCTGGCCAGGCAGGTGCGCAGCATGGGCGCGGCGTCGTCCGGCCGCGCCGGCACCGCGATCACCAGGCCCGGCACGTCCCGGAGTACGGCCACCGAGTTGTCGTTGTGGAAGTGCCCCCCGAAGCCCTCCTGGTACGCCAGCCCGGCCACCCGCACCACCATCGGGTTGCGGAACGCACCCTGCGAGAAGAACTGCATCGTGGCGGCCTCGCCACGCAGCTGGTCCTCGGCGTTGTGCAGGTACGCCAGGTACTGGATCTCGGGCACGGGCAGCATCCCGGCCAGCCCGGCGCCGAGCCCCAGCCCCAGGATCGAGGTCTCGTCGAGCAGCGTGTCGAAGACCCGGGCCACGCCGAAGCGGTCCCGCAGCCCCTTGGTCACCCCGTACACGCCGCCCTTGGCGCCGACGTCCTCGCCGAACACCGCCATCTGCGGATGGTCGAGCATCCCGTCGGCGAGCGCGGCGTTGATGCTCTGCGCCAGCGTCAGCGGGCCGGTCAGCTCCGGCGGCTTTCCGCCGAACGCCTCCGCGCGGGCACCGGCGCCGGGGCCCCCGGCACGCGCCGCCGCGTCCGCCACCGCCCGGGCGAGGCGTGCCGGCCGGCGCGGGGCCAGCGGGGCGACCACGTCGGCCGGTGCGGTCAGCTTCGGCTCGTCCAGCACCTCCTCGGCGATCCGCCGCACCTGCCAGCCGATCTCGTCGTACCGGGCCAGCAGCTCCTCGCCGGTGGCGAGGCCCGCCCCCACCAGCAGCCGTGCCGTGGCGGTCAGCGGATCCCGGGCGAGGTCGGCCGCGATCTCCCCGGGGCTCCGGTACGCGGTCTCGGCGTCCGCGCCGGCGTGTCCCATCAGCCGTACGGTCGACAGGTGCAGCACGGCGGGGCGTCGGTGCCGGCGCACCCAGGCCGCCGCCTCGGCGGCCGCCTCGTACGCCCGCGGCAGGTCGCCGCCGTCGGCGGAGAAGTAACGGACCCCCGGCTTCGACCGCAGGGTGGTCTCCACCCACCCCTTCGGGGAGCGGACGCTGATGCCGAGGCCGTTGTCCTCGCAGACGAAGAGCACCGGGATGCGCAGGCCGGTGTGGTCGTACCAGCCGGCGGTGTTGAACGCGGCCGTGGCGCTGGCGTGGTTGACCGACGCGTCGCCGAACGAGCAGACCACGATGGCGTCCGGCGGCCAGGGGGTGTGCATGGCGCCCCCATCGCCGCCGCTGGTCGGCGCCCCGTCCCGCCGACCGGCGGTGTCCAGCCGGCGCAGCCGTTCCACGGCCAGCCCCATCCCGACGGCGCGGGGCAGGTGCGAGGCGATCGTGGAGGTGGTCGGGACGACGGCCAGGTCGGCGCGGCCGAAGACCTTGTGCCGACCGCCGGCGAGGGGCTCGCTGCTGGAGGCGACCATGCCCCGCAGCACGTCGCGGGCCGCCTCGGCGTACCCCGGGCGGAGCGGCCGGTCCACGGCGGACCTTGCGCCGCCGGTCGGCTCCTCCGGGTCGGCGGCGTCCGGCGCGGAACCGTCGCCGGGGCCGTCCGGGTCGCCCGGCGCGGCCTCGACGGGCCCGCCGGCCGCCGCCGGCCGGTCGGTGCCACCCCGCCCGGCGTCGAATCGCTCGCCCGAGGGCTGGTCGGCCTCGAACCGCTCGGCGTCGGACCGCTCGACCTCGAACCGGTCGGCGTCGGACCGCTCGCCCGAGGGCTGATCAGTCCCGTCCCGGTCGGCCCCGGGTCGCTCGGCCGGCGCCCACCCGGCGGCCTGGGCGGCGCGGACGCAGTAGAAGGCGCCCGAGCGGTAGTGCAGCAGCGCCGGGTCGGTGGCGCGCAGCGCGGCGGCGACCGCGGCGTTGCCCTCGTGGCCGGCGGAGCCGATCGTGTAGTAGCCCTCGCCGAAGCTGCGCAGCCACCGGCCAGCCAGGTCGAGCTGGCGGCTGGTGGCCTGCGCGTCGAAGAGGTCCAGCGCCCGCGCGCCGGTCAGCGTCGTGTCGTCGGTGACCGGCCGTGCGGGGTCACGCCGCTGCGACGGGGTGGCCAGCGCGGCCAGCGTCTCCCGGAACCGGTCGTCGAGATCTTGCGGGGTGGTCACGTCGGACAGCATTACCGACGAGCGGCCTGTGCGCCCACTCGGACACGAACGACGCGGTGTGGGTCAGTCTTCGTCGCACCGCTCGGGGCAGCCGCCGTCGGAGACCTTCCAGACCAGCTCGCGCAGGGTCGACAGCTCCTCGACGGTGAGCCCGGCGAGCAGTCGGGAGTCCGACATGACCTGGTGCACCCGGGCCCGCACCCGCCGCCCGGCCCCGGTCACCACCAGCGTCCTCTGCCTCCGGTCGGCGGGATCGGCGTGCCGCTCGACCAGCCCGGCCCGCTCCAGCTTGTCGACCAGGGCGGTCACGTTGGAGCGGTCGCAGCCCAGCCCTTCGGCGAGGTCGCGGGCCGGCAGCGGCAGGTCGGGGTCCAGCTCGTGCAGCGCCCGCGCGGTCGCGGGGGTCAGCCCCAGCTCGGCGATCTCCCGGTCCTGGTGGTGGCGCAGCGCGGCGGCGACGTGCGTGATGCGGCGCACGACGTCGCCGGCCAGCGCCGCGCGGTCGGCGGGATCCGGCGGGACGGACGGGACGGGCTGCGGCGCCATGCCTCACATCCTACGCGCGTCAAAAGTTGAGCAGCTCCACCATCGGCGGTGTCGCGCGGAACCCCGCCGTCAGCCGGGGAGGAACGAGAAGCGGACGGTCCGGGTCGGGTTGTCGCCGTTGGGGTCGACCAGGCAGACCGACTGCCAGGTGCCCAGCGCCAGCCGGCCGTCGACGACCGGCAGGGTCGCGTACGGGGGGACGAACGCCGGCAGGACGTGGTCGCGCCCGTGGCCGGGCGAGCCGTGCCGGTGCCGCCACCGGTCGTCGGTGGGGAGCAGGTCGTCGAGCGCGGCCAGCAGGTCGTCGTCGGACCCCGAGCCGGTCTCGATGATCGCCAACCCGGCGGTGGCGTGCGGCACGAAGACGTGCAGCAGTCCGTCGCCCTGCCCGGCGACGAACCGCTCGGCCTCCGCCGTGATGTCCCGGACGGTCGGCCGGGCCCCGGTCTGGACGGTGATCACCTCACTGCGCATACGACGCATTCTGCCCGAGCGGGCGGTCGGCCGCCCGATCCCTGCCGGGCGGGCCGGTTGCGCAAAGTTACCGACGGGTACCTGTGTCGCGCGTCGCGTCTCCGGGCGGTGGGCGTGACGACAGGTGCCACCAGGGGGCAGGATGGCGCTAGAGACCTATCCCACACAGAACCGAGGGAACGCCTGTGGCTACGGAACGCAAGCGCCCGGTGATCACCGCTGGTCTGCCGAGCCAGCTTCCGGACATCGACCCTGAAGAGACCAGCGAATGGGTCGAGTCGCTCGACGGTGTCATCGACGAGCGCGGGACAAAGCGCGCCCGCTACGTCATGCTGCGCCTGCTGGAGCGGGCCCGTGAGCGCCAGGTCGGGGTGCCGTCGCTGACCACCACCGACTACATCAACACCATCCCGCCGGAGCACGAGCCGTGGTTCCCGGGTGACGAGCACGTGGAACGGCGGATCCGGGCGTACGTCCGGTGGAACGCGGCCATGCTCGTGCACCGGGCGCAGCGTCCCGAGATCGGCGTCGGTGGGCACATCTCCACCTTCGCCAGCTCGGCCTCGCTCTACGAGGTGGGCTTCAACCACTTCTTCCGGGGCAAGAACCACCCGGGCGGCGGCGACCACATCTTCTACCAGGGCCACGCCTCCCCCGGCATGTACGCGCGGGCGTTCCTGGAGGGGCGGCTGACCGAGCACCAGCTCGACGGGTTCCGCCAGGAGCTGTCGCACCCGGGCGGCGGCCTGCCGTCGTACCCGCACCCGCGGCTGATGCCGGACTTCTGGGAGTTCCCCACGGTCTCGATGGGCCTGGGCGGGCTGAACGCGATCTACCAGGCGCGGTTCAACCGCTACCTGCACCACCGGGGCATCAAGGACACCTCGGACCAGCACGTGTGGGCCTACCTGGGCGACGGCGAGATGGACGAGCCGGAGACCCTCGGCGCGATCGGCGTGGCCGCCCGCGAGGAGCTGGACAACCTCACCTTCGTGATCAACTGCAACCTCCAGCGGCTCGACGGGCCGGTGCGCGGCAACGGCAAGGTCATGCAGGAGCTGGAGGCGTTCTTCCGGGGCGCCGGCTGGAACGTCATCAAGGTGGTCTGGGGCCGGGAGTGGGACCCGCTGCTCGCCGCGGACACCGACGGCGCGCTGGTCAACCTGATGAACACCACGCCCGACGGTGACTACCAGACCTACAAGGCGGAGTCCGGGGCGTACGTCCGGGAGCACTTCTTCGGCCGCGACCAGCGGACCCGCAAGATGGTCGAGGACCTCAGCGACGACGAGATCTGGAACCTCAAGCGAGGCGGGCACGACTACCGCAAGCTCTACGCGGCCTACAAGGCGGCGATGGAGCACACCGGTCAGCCGACGGTGATCCTGGCCAAGACGATCAAGGGCTGGACGCTGGGCTCGCACTTCGAGGGCCGCAACGCCACCCACCAGATGAAGAAGCTGACGCTGGAGGACCTGAAGACCTTCCGCGACCGGCTCTACCTGGACATCCCGGACAAGGCGCTGGAGGACAACCCCTACCTGCCGCCGTACTACACGCCGGGCGAGAAGTCCGACGAGATCGCGTACCTCAAGGAGCGGCGCCAGCAGCTCGGCGGCTACCTGCCGTCGCGGCGCTCGGGCCAGAAGCGGCTGGCCATCCCCGGCCCGGAGCGCTTCGCCGACGTCAAGCGCGGCTCGGGCAAGCAGAAGGTGGCCACCACGATGGCCTTCGTCCGCCTGCTCAAGGACGTGATGAAGGACAAGGAGTTCGGCAAGCGCTGGGTGCCGATCATCCCGGACGAGGCCCGCACCTTCGGCATGGACTCGCTCTTCCCGACGCAGAAGATCTACTCGCCGCACGGCCAGCGCTACACCTCGGTCGACCGGGAGCTGTTCCTGTCGTACAAGGAGTCCACCGGCGGGCAGATCCTGCACGAGGGGATCAACGAGGCCGGCTCGGTCGCCTCGTTCACGGCGGCGGGCTCGGCGTACGCCACCCACGACGAGCCGATGATCCCGATGTACATCTTCTACTCGATGTTCGGGTTCCAGCGCACCGCCGACGGGCTGTGGGCCGCCGCCGACCAGATGGCCCGGGGCTTCCTGCTCGGCGCCACCGCGGGCCGGACCACGCTCAACGGCGAGGGGCTCCAGCACGAGGACGGCCACTCGCTGCTGATCGCCGCCACCAACCCGGCGGTGGTCGCGTACGACCCGGCGTTCGCGTTCGAGATCGCGCACATCGTGGAGAACGGCCTGCACCGGATGTACGGCGAGGCGCAGGAGAACGTCTTCTACTACCTGACGATCTACAACGAGCCGATCCTCCAGCCGGCGGAGCCGGAGGGTGTGGACGTGGAAGGGCTGCTCAAGGGCATCTACCGCTACTCCCCCGCCCCGTCGGTGGGCGACGACGCGCCGAAGGCCAACGTGCTCGCCTCGGGCACGGGCATGCAGTGGGCGATCAAGGCCCAGCAGCTGCTGGCCCAGGACTGGGGCGTGGCCGCCGACGTCTGGTCGGTGACCTCCTGGACGGAGCTGCGCCGGGACGCGGTGGAGTGCGAGGAGCACAACCTGCTCAACCCGGGCGCGGAGCAGCGGGTGCCGTACATCCAGCAGAAGCTGGCCGACGCCGAGGGCCCGAAGGTCGCGGTCAGCGACTGGATGCGCGCGGTGCCGGACCTGATCGCCCGCTGGGTGCCCGGCGACTACACCTCGCTCGGCACGGACGGGTTCGGCATGTCCGACACCCGCCACGCCCTGCGCCGGCACTTCCACGTCGACGCCGAGTCGGTGGTGGTCGCGACGCTGCGGCAGCTCGCCCTGCGCGGCGCGGTCCCGGCGAGTGTGCCGGCCGAGGCGGCCAAGAAGTACGCCATCGAGGACGTGAACGCGGCCCCGGTCGGCGAGACCGGCGGCGACAGCTAGGACGTACGAGACGAAGGGCCCGGCGCTTCCCGCGCCGGGCCCTTCGTCGTCCGCCGACGCGCGAACGGGCGGTGGTCCGGAGTCCCTGGCGGGGACACCGGGCCACCGCCGTCGCGGGTGGGCGCCAGGACGTGCCCGGCTCAGCCGACGGCGGCCAGATCGGTCAGCCGGGCGAGCGAGTCCTCCAGGTCGGCGCCGACCCGGCGCAGGCCGAGGCGGAGCAGGGCGGCCTTGACCGGACCGGCCGGCCAGCGTACGACGATGAGCCGCACGATCGTCCCGCCCTCCTCCTCGTCCGCGGTGAGCTGGACGTAGATCTCGGTGCGCGCCTCCGCCCGGGCACCGGCGCCCTTGGCGCGTTCGCGCCAGCCGATCAGGGTCGGTTCCTGAAAGGCGATCACCTCGGCCTCATGCGCGGCGCCACGTCCGGCCTGGACGAGTTGTCGGCGCCCGAAGCCCTCTCCCGAGAGCACCTCGGCCGCACGGACCCCCGCCAGCCAGGCCGGCAACTGCTCGGCCCGCTGCACGACGTCCCAGACCGCTTCCACTGGCGCCATCACGTGCGCACTGCGTTCCACGAGGATCATTTCCGTCTTTCCTCCAGTGAGGACATCCCACGATATCGGCACTCTATGCGCAAATTCGGACGTATACGGACGGGTTCGGAAAAGACGCGCCGAAAACTCTTGCGCTGCGGCGACGTACGACCTATGGCGCAACGGCCGGCCGCCCCCTAGAGTCGCGAGCACGATTCACGTACGACGGGAGGGCGCATGTCGACCGCAGCGATGCCCGAGTTCCCCGCCGGATTCCGCTGGGGAGTGTCCACCTCCGCCTACCAGATCGAGGGCGGCGTCGACGAGAACGGGCGGGGAGCGTCCATCTGGGACACCTTCGCCCACACCCCCGGCCGGGTCGCCGACGGCAGCACCGGCGACGTGGCCTGCGACCACTACCACCGGCACGCCGAGGACGTCGCGCTGCTGGCCGGGCTGGGCGTCTCGGCGTACCGCTTCTCGATCGCCTGGCCCCGGGTGCGGCCCACCGGCGACGGCCCGGTCGACCCGCGCGGGCTGGACTTCTACGACCGGCTCGTCGACGACCTCCTCGCCCACGGCGTCGACCCGGTCGCCACGCTCTTCCACTGGGACCTGCCGCAGACCCTGGAGGACGCGGGCGGCTGGTTGAACCGGGACACCGCCCACCGCTTCGCCGAGTACGCCGACGCGACCGCCGCCCGCCTCGGCGACCGGGTGAAGCTCTGGATCACCCTCAACGAGCCCTTCATCCACATGAGCCTCGGCCACGGCACGGGCGAGCACGCCCCCGGCCGGACGCTGCTCTTCGACGCCTTCCCGGTGGCCCACCACCAGCTGCTCGCCCACGGCCTCGCCGTCGCCGCGCTGCGGGCGCGCACCACCAGCCCGGTCGCCATCGCGAACAACTACTCGCCCGTGCGGCCGGCCGGGGACACCGACGCCGACCGGGCGGCCGCCGCGGCGTACGAGGCGCTGCACAACCGCCTCTTCACGGACCCGCTGTTCGGCCGGGGCTACCCCGCCGAGCTGGGCTTCGACACCGCAGTGGTGCGCGCCGGCGACCTCGACGTGATCGCCGCGCCGATCGACGTGCTGGGGGTCAACTACTACAACCCGACCGGCGTACGCGCCCCGCAGGAGGGCTCGCCCCTGCCGTTCGAGTTCGTGCCGCTGGCCGGGTACCCGCGTACCGCCTTCGACTGGCCGGTCGCCCCCGACGGGCTGCGCGAGCTGCTCGGCTGGCTGCACCGCACGTACGCCGACGACCTGCCGCCGATCCAGGTCACCGAGAGCGGCTGCGCGTACGACGACACGCCCGACGCCGACGGCCGGGTGCACGACCCGGAGCGCATCGCGTACCTCGACGGGCACCTGCGCGCGGTACGCGCCGCGATGGCCGAGGGCGTCGACGTGACCGGTTACTTCGTCTGGTCGCTGCTGGACAACTGGGAGTGGGCGGAGGGCTTCACCAAGCGCTTCGGCCTCGTGCACGTCGACTTCGACACCCAGCTCCGTACGCCCAAGTCCTCGTACGCCTGGTTCCGTGACCTGATCGCCCGGCCGTGACCACCGTCGATCCGACGCCCGCGTCGCTGCCGGCGGCGCTCGCCGAGCCGACCGCGCCGGTGCGGCGGGGCTGGATCGCGCTGATCTTCGCCGCGAACCTCGGGGTCTGGATGGCGTTCTTCACGCCCATCCAGGTGCTGCTGCCGCAGCAGCTGGAACGTATCGCGCCGGCCGACAAGGAGACGGCGCTGGCCGTGGTCACCGGCCTCGGCGCGCTCGCCGCCGTGCTCGCCAACCCCCTCGCCGGGGCGCTGTCGGACCGCACCTGCCTGCGGCTGGCCGGGCGGGAGTTCGGCCGGCGGCACGTCTGGACCGCCGGCGGGGCGCTGCTCGGCGCGGCGGCCCTGGTGCTGCTGGCGCAGCAACGCACCGTCGCCGGGGTCGCGCTCGGCTGGGTCGCCGCCCAGGTCTGCTTCAACGCGATGCTGGCCAGCCTGACCGCCGCCGTGCCGGACCGGGTGCCGGTCGCCCAGCGCGGCGGCGTCTCCGGCTGGGTCGGCATCCCCCAGGCGCTGGGGCTGGTGCTCGGGGTGGTGCTGGTCACCGCCGTGGTCAGCGGCACCGCCGCCGGCTACCTGGCGATGGCGGCGGCGGTGCTGCTGCTGGCCCTGCCGTTCGCGCTGCTCACCACCGACGACCCGCTGCCCCGGGCGCACCGGCCGGCACTGCGCTGGCGCGCCCTGCTCGCGTCGATGTGGGTCTCGCCGCGCCGCCACCCGGACTTCGGCTGGGCCTGGATCACCCGGTTCCTGGTGCAGCTCGGCAACGCGCTCGGCACGCTCTACCTGCTCTACTTCCTCACCGACGAGGTGCGCCACGTCGACCCCGAGGGCGGCCTGCTGGTGCTGATCCTGCTCTACACGGCCGGCCTGGCGGCCACCGCCGTGGTGGCCGGGCGGCTGTCGGACCGCTCCGGCAAGCGGAAGGTCTTCGTCATCACCGCCGGCGGCATCATGGCGGTCGCCGCGCTGCTGCTGGCCGTCGCGCCGGTCTGGCCGGTGGCCGTGGCCGCCGCGCTGCTGCTCGGCGCCGGCTACGGCGTCTACCTGTCGGTGGACGCCGCGCTGATCACCCAGGTACTGCCCGCCGCGACCGACCGGGCCAAGGACCTGGGCGTGATCAACATCGCCAACTCGGCTCCGCAGGTGCTCGGCCCGGCGCTCTCCGCCCCGCTCGTGGTGCACCTCGGCGGCTACCCGGTGCTCTACGCGGTCACCGCGGCGGTCACCGTGCTGGGCAGCGTCCTGGTGCTGAAGATCCGCTCGGTGCCCTGAGCCGCACCCCTGACGGAATCCGGTCGCGGGCCGCCGTAGGCTGGGGGACGTGACGGTACGTGTGCGCTTCGCCCCCTCCCCGACCGGTATGTTCCACGTCGGCGGCGCCCGCTCGGCGTTGCAGAACTGGATCTACGCGAAGCAGCAGGGCGGGGTGTTCGTGCTCCGCGTCGAGGACACCGACGCGGCCCGCAACAAGCCGGAGTGGACCGAGGGCATCCTCTCCGCCCTCGACTGGATCGGCATCGAGCGCGGCGGCTACGAGGGCCCGTACTTCCAGTCGGAGTACGCCGGCGAGCACCGGGCCGCCGCCGCGCGGCTGCACGCGTCCGGCCGCGCCTACTACTGCGACTGCACCCGCGAGGCCGTGCAGGCCCGCACCGGCTCGCAGTACCAGGGCTACGACGGCTTCTGCCGGGACCGGGGCCTGCCGGCCGGCGAGGGGCGCGCCCTGCGCTTCCATACGCCCGACGAGGGCGAGACCGTGGTGGTCGACCTGATCCGCGGCGAGCCGACCTTCGAGAACAAGCTGATCGAGGACTTCGTCATCGCCCGGGGCGACGGCTCGCCGGTCTTCCTGCTCGCCAACGTGGTCGACGACATGACCATGGGCATCACCCACGTGATCCGCGCCGAGGAGCACCTGCCCAACACCCCGAAGCAGCAGCTGCTCTGGGAGGCGCTCGGAGTCAAGCCGCCGATCTGGGCGCACGTGCCGGTGGTGGTCAACGAGAAGCGGCAGAAGCTCTCCAAGCGCCGCGACAAGGTGGCCCTGGAGGCGTTCCGGGACGAGGGATACCTGGCCGCCGCGATGCGCAACTACCTGATGCTGCTCGGCTGGGCGCCGTCGGGCGACCGGGAGATCGTCGAGTGGTCGGTGATCGAGCAGGAGTACCGGCTGGAGGACGTCAACCCCTCCCCGGCGTTCTTCGACGAGAAGAAGCTCCGCGCGTTCAACGGCGAGTACATCCGGGCGCTGCCCGTCGAGGAGTTCGTCGAGGCGTGCCGGCCGTGGCTGACGGGCACCGGCACCATCGCCCCGCCGCCGTGGCAGCCGGAGGAGTTCGACGCGGACGCCTTCGCGGCCGTGGCCCCGCTGGCGCAGACCCGGATCGCGCTGCTCAGCGAGATCGTGCCGAACGTCGACTTCCTCTTCCTCGCCGCGCCCCTGATCGACGAGGCCGCCTGGGCCAAGGCGATGAAGGAGGGCTCGGCGGAGCTGCTGGACGCCGCCACGGCGGCGTTCGAGGCGCTGGAGTCGTGGGACGCCGAGACGCTGAAGTCGACGCTGGAGGCGGTCGGCGCCGAGCGCGGGCTCAAGCTCGGCAAGGCCCAGGCGCCGGTGCGCGTCGCGGTCACCGGCCGTACCGTCGGGCTGCCGCTGTTCGAGTCGCTGGAGGTGCTCGGCCGCGAGCGCACCCTGAGCCGGCTGCGCGCCGCCCGGGTCCGCCTGTTCTGAGCCGGGCCCGTTCCCGACGGCCACGGCCGCCCCGCCGGGACGGCCCACCCGCGCGCCTGCGACGCCGCCGCCACGTCGGCCCGCGACCTCCGGCTCGGGGTGGTGCCTGACGGCGGGGTACCCGCTCAGCGCCCGGACCGGTGGGTCCGGGCGCTGAGGCGTCCCGGGCTCGTGCCGGTCAGCGGCGGGCGGAGCGGCGACGCAGCAGCAGGCCGGCGGCGAGGGCGGCGAGGAGAAGCACGCCGCCGAGCGCCCACAGCCAGCCGCGCCCGGCCGCGTCGTCGCTCTCCCTCGCCGCGGGCACCGCGGACCCCGGCGTGCCCGCGCCCGTCGGATCGGGCGCGGCCGAGGTCGGCGCGGCGCCGGACGGAGGCGGTACGGCCGACGCCGGGGCGCTCGGGCCGGCGGTGCCCGCGCCGGTCGGCGACTCGGCGGGGGTGCCGGTGGTCAGGGTGAACCGCACCTCGCCGGAGACCGGGTGCCCGTCGCTGGACGCCAACTGGTAGCCGACGATGTAGAGGCCCGCCCGGCCCGGCTTGAACGGGACGCTCACCCGCGAGCCGGAGAAGGCCGGCGCGCCGCCCAGCGCGGCCACGTTGTCCGGACCGGTCACTGTGATCTTCGTCGTATTCGGGTCCGCCTTCGCCAGGAAACGCAGCTCGATCCGGGACGGCGCCTCGGCCACCCGGGCCCCGTTGCGCGGATCGCTGCCGGTCAGCGAGTTGTGGGCAGCCGCCGGCGCGGCCGGCAGCACCAACGACACACCGATCGCCACGCCGACCAACACTGGCCAGGTGAGCGCCACACGTGGGAACCTGCCCCCCATGAACCCCTCCGTAAAGGTACGATCCGCCCGCTGATCCACGGCTACCGTTCATTGGTCGGGCCGGGATCACAGATAGTTCCAATTACTGTTCCACGAGCTGCAACCGATCGACGTTCTGCGCAGTCTTGAGGGTGGCACCCTGCACGGGTTCGGTCACCCCCGTCAGCCAACCAACGCGTGACCTGCAGCAAGCCATCCATCGAACGGGGCGAGGAGGCGGCGATGGTCCGAACGATGCGGCGGCTGGTCGCGGTGTTGGCGGGCGGGCTCGCGGCGGCGGTCCTGTCGCTCGGTTCCGCCGCGACGGCGACGGCGGCGCCGAAGACCCCACCGGCCGGAGTGGAGATCACCGGGCACGGGCTGGCGGAACCGCTGCGGCTGCGCGCGGAGGCCCACCCGACGCACGTGGTGGCGATCATCGACCAGGTCAACTTCCTCGGCCGTACAGGGCAGCCCAAGGGCCCGAAGGCGGCCGACCTCGGTCCGAAGTACACCGTCGTGGTGTTCGCCGGTGACGTCGCGAAGCAGACGTACGACCTCTACCCGAAGGCGGTCGGCGGGCCGCGCGTCTTCCGCCCGGCCAAGCAGCCGGACGCCCGCAAGACCGCCGCGGGCTGGTTCCTCGGGCGGCTCAGCATGTCGGAGACCCTCCGCACGGCGGGCGTGCCGCTGGAGCGGCAGTTCGACACCGTCAGCGGGGGCGTCGGCGGCGGCGAGCGGGTCATCCCGGAGGACGCCCTCAACCCGGCGAAGGACATCGACGAGGCGCTCGGCGAGTTGCAGCGGCTGCTGCTGCTCAACGTCGCGGTGGTGCTGGTCATCACGTCGGGGCTCGCCGGGATCGCGCTGCTGGTCCGCCGCCGCACCCGCTGAGCCCGCCGTCGTCACCCGGCGCCCTGACGCTGGTCGCGGCCCCGCCCGGGGCCGCGTCGGCGGGCCGAGCGGCTCCGCCGACGCGCCGAGGCCCCGGCGCGGTCAGATCTCCAGGACCACCTTGCCGCGGACGTGTCCCGCCTCCACCAGACGCTGCGCGTCCGCCGCCTGCGCCAGCGGGAACGTCCGTTCGACGTGGACGGTCAGCCGGCCGGCGTCCACCAGCCCGGCGAGCATGCCCAGGTCCACGGTCGACGGCTTGACGAACAGATAGCTGCCGCCCAGCCGGGTGACGTGCTCCGGGTCGGCCGTCGAGATCAGCCGCGCGGGACGGGTGATCAGCTCGGCCGACACGTCGAGCGCGTCGCCGCCGAACAGGTCGAGCACCACGTCCACCCCGTCGGGCGCGACCGCGCGGACCCGGTCGGCCAGCCCGTCGCCGTACGCGACCGGCTCGGCGCCCAGCGACCGGACGAAGTCGTGGTTGGCCGCGCCGGCCGTGCCGATCACGCGGTCGGCGCCGAACGCGCGGGCGATCTGCACCGCCAGGTGGCCCACCCCGCCGGACGCCCCGTGCACCAGCACCGTGTCGCCGGCGCCGGTGCGGGCCGACTGGAGCGCCTGGTACGCCGTGAGGCCCGCCAGGGGCAGGCCACCCGCCTCGGCCCAGGACGCCCGCACCGGCTTGGCCGCCAGCGCCCGCTCGGGTGCCGGGACGAGTTCGGCGTACGTGCCGTGCTGGATGTGGTCGCGTCGGACGTAGCCGACGACCTCGTCGCCGACGGCGAACCCGGTCACCGCCGGCCCGACCGCCTCGATCACCCCGGCCGCGTCCCAGCCGGGGACGAGCGGGAAGTGACCCGGGATCGCACCGGCCAGGTGCCCCTCGCGCACCTTCCAGTCGACCGGGTTCACCCCGGCCGCCCGGACCCGTACGAGCACCGTGTCCGGGCCGACCGGCGGGTCGGGCAGGTCCCGGACGGTCAGCAGGCCGGCCGGGCCGTACGTGTCGATCGCGATCGCCTTCACACCGGTCACGCTAGCGGCCGGGCGGCGTCGCCGTGGTCAGCACCAGCGGCGTGGCGGCCGCTCGCGGCGGGTGCCGCGCGGCCGGGGGCGGACCGGGCCGTGCCGGTGCGCGCCGGCCCAGCCGGGCAGGTCGCTGCGGCAGCCCGGGAGCGCCGCCAACTCGGCCTCGCCGGTCGGAGCCGGTTCCGCGACGCGCTGCCGGGGCACCGTGACGTCGTCCTCGGGGCGCTCGGGCGCGCGGGCCGGGTGCTCCGGCGAGTGGGCCGGGAGCCCTCCGGGCAGCCGGCGGTGCTTTGCTGCCGCCTGCTGCTCGTGGTGGCCCGGCCGGCAGGGCTCGCCCTGGGCGCAGCCGTGCTCGGCCTCCCCGTGCGCCATCGGAGTCTCCTCACGCTCGCCCCGCCCGCCGGGGTCGCTCCGACGGGCCCTGTCACCGTACTGGCCGGCACCGACGCCCCACCTGACTCCCCCACCGCCCCCGCCCCTCCCCTCGCGATCATGCAGTCGTGGTGGGGATTTCGTACGCCGGTGCAGCTTTCGTCCCCCACCACGACTGCATGATCGGCGGAAACGGGCGGGGTGGGGGTGTGGTGGGATCGGGGGGTGGGGGCGGGTGGGTGGGGCAGGGTGGCGGGTGGGTGGGGCAGGGTGGCGGGTGGGTGGGGCAGGGTGGCGGGGTGGGTGGGGGCCGGGACGGGTGGGCGGGACGTCGTGCTGGCCTGCGCCTCGCTGGTGGGCGGGGTGGTCCTGTACGGGCTGGGCACGCAGCCGCAACTGTCCTGGCACCCGGACCTGCCGGAACCGCTGTTCCTGCTGCCGCTGACGGTGGTCTGCACGGCGGTGGGCCTGCGCCGGGTCGCCCCCCGGGCCAGCCTGGCGCTCGGCACGGTGGCGGTGCTGGCCGACCTCGCGATGGGCGGCTCGCTGGCCACCGTCCTCGTCTACACCCAGGTGCTCTACGACGCGTGCGTGTACGGCTCGGCCCGGACCTGGCGCCGGCTGCTCCAGGTCACGATCGGGTTGAGCGTCCTCGGCACGGCGGTGGGGGTGCTGCTGAGGGGCGACTGGCGGGGCGTGGGCATCGGCGCGCCCGTGGTGCTGGCCGGGGTGCTGCCGGTGCTCACCGGGATCAGCGTGCGGCAGTACCGGGACCAGGCGGTCGCCGAACGGGCCCGGGCCGAGCAGACGGCCCGGCTGGTGGAGCTGGACCGCCGGCAGGCCGTCGGCGCGGAGCGGGCCCGGATGGCCCGGGAGCTGCACGACGTGATCGCCAACCACCTGAGCGCGGTGGCCATCCACGCCACGGCCGCGCTCTCCGTGCCCGGGCTCGACCGGTCGCAGGTCGAGTCGGCGCTGCGGGTGATCCGGGAGAGCAGCGTGCAGGGGCTGGGCGAGATGCGGCAGATGATCGGCCTGCTGCGGGAACCTGCGGAGGGCGGGGCGGCCGTCGACGCCACCGACGAGACGACCCGGGCGCGGCTCAGCGAGGTCGACGCTCTCGTGGACCGGGTGCGCGCCGCCGGGCTGACCGTCCGGGCGACCCGACGCGGCGAGCCCCGCGCGCTGCCGGTCGGGGTGGACCTGGCCGCGTACCGGATCGTGCAGGAGTCGCTGACCAACGCGCTCAAGCACGGCGCCGGCGAGGCCGACCTGCTGGTCGCGTACGAGCCGGCGGGGGTGGTGGTGGGCGTGGAGAACCCGGTCGGCGCCGGCCGGGGCACGCTGACCGGCGCGGGCGCCGGCCTGATCGGGATGCGGGAGCGGGCGGCGCTGCTGAACGGCCGGTTCGCCGCCGGCCCGAGGGGAGGCCGCTGGCGGGTACGGGTGGAGCTGCCGACGGAGGTGGCGTCGTGAGGGGACGGGGCGTGGCATGGCCGAGGTGATCCGGGTGCTGCTCGCCGACGACCAGCCGGCGGTGCGGGCCGGGCTGGCGCTGATCCTGGCCGGGGCGGCCGGCGTCGAGGTGGTGGGCGAGGCCGAGGACGGCGCCGAGGCGGTCCGGCTGTGCCGGGAGCTGCGCCCGGACGTCGCGGTGCTGGACGTGCGGATGCCCAGGCTGGACGGCATCTCGGCCACCCGGGAGATCGCCGCCGACCGGCTCGCCGACGTGCTCGTGCTCACCACCTTCGACGTCGACGAGTACGTCTTCGGGGCGCTGCGGGCCGGCGCGGCGGGCTTCGTCCTCAAGGACATCGACGCGGCGGGGCTGGTGGCGGCGGTGCGGACGGTCGCCCGGGGCGAGGGGTTCATCGCCCCGGCGGTCACCCGCCGCCTGATCACCGAGTTCGCGGCGACCGCCCCCACCAGCTCCGCCGCGACCCGGCAGGCGGTGGACGCGCTGACCCCCCGGGAGCGCGACGTGCTGGCCTGTCTCGGGCTCGGCCTGTCCAACCAGCAGGTCGCCGACCGGTTGGCGATGGCCGAGAGCACCACCAAGACCCACGTCAGCCGGATCCTCGCCAAGCTGGACCTGCGCAGCCGGGTGCAGGCCGCCATCCTGGCCCAGGAGCTGGGACTGCCCGTCCCGCCGCCGGCCTGACCCACCGCCACCCGTGGTACGGGCCCGTCACCCGCGCCCGGGCGGGCCACCCGGAGCCGGAGGCGGCGGGCCACCCGGAGCCGGGCCACGGCCGGCAGGCCACGGGCGGCGGGCGGGGCGCGGCGGGCCGCCCGGCGCGGAGGCGCAGGTCGGGGCGTGTCAGGCTGGGGCGGTGAGCGAGCCGGGCGGGACGGAACTGTCGGCCACGCTGCGCCGGATCGAGCGGGCGGCGGGGGCGCTGGCCAGCGCCAGCGTGGCCCGGATGGACGAGACGCTGCCCTGGTTCCGCGACCTGCCGCCCGACCACCGCTCCTGGGTGATGCTGGTGGCCCAGGCCGGCGCCCGGTCGCTGGTGCAGTGGCTGCGCGACGGCGGCGGCACGGCGGACAGCACCCAGGAGGTCTCGGACGAGGTCTTCGCCACCGCGCCGCAGGCGCTCGCCCGCTCGATCAGCCTCCAGCAGACCGTCGCGCTGGTGAAGGTGATGATCGACGTCGTCGAGGAGCAGGTCTCGCACCTGGCGGCGAAGGGCGAGGAACAGCAGTTGCGCGAGGCGGTGCTGCGGTTCTCCCGGGAGATCGCCTTCGCCGCCGCCCGGGTGTACGCCCGGGCCGCCGAGTCGCGCGGTTCCTGGGACGCCCGGTTGCAGGCGTTGCTGGTGGACGCGCTGCTGCGGGGCGACTCGCCGGACGTGCTGGCGAGCCGGGCGGCGGCGCTCGGCTGGGCGGACGCCCCGCCGGTGGCGGTGGCGGTCGGCCGCTCCCCCGGCGGGGAGGTCTCCGCCGTGCTGCACACCGTGCACCGGCAGGCCCGGCGCATCGGCACGGAGGTGATCGGCGGCGTGCACGGCGACCGGCTGGTCATCGTGCTCGGCGGCGCCGCCGACCCCGTCGCGGCCACCGGCAAGCTGCTCGGCGCCTTCGGGGACGGGCCGGTGGTGGTCGGTCCGGCCGTGCCGAGCCTGGACGAGGCGACCGAGTCGGCGCGCGCCGCGCTGGCCGGCTTCCGGGCCGCACCGGCCTGGCCGACCGCGCCCCGGCCGGTGCCGGCGGACGACCTGCTGCCGGAGCGGGCGCTGGCCGGGGACGCGGAGGCGCGCCGGCGGCTGCGGCACGACGTCTACGCCGCGCTGGTGCGGGCCGGCGGGGAACTGCTGGAGACCCTCGACGCCTTCTTCGCGGCCGGCGGCACGCTGGAGAGCGCCGCGCGCTCCCTCTTCGTGCACCCGAACACGGTGCGCTACCGGCTGCGGCGGATCTCCGACGTCACCGGTTTCTCGCCGCTCGCGGCGCGGGACGCCTTCGCGCTCCAGGTGGCCCTCACCGTCGGCCGGCTCGACCCGGTGGTTCCGGTCGTACCAACTCAGACAATGACCCCGAATAGCAGTAAGACGTCACACACAGGTGATGATCGCCGCCGATTTTTGTAGGAACCCTCCAAAGGTTCTAGTGCGGTTTGGTCGGAGGCGGCACAGCGCTACCCGCGCGTATCCGGGAGAGTCATAGACGTGCTCGCCGTACTCTCGCCCGGCCAGGGTTCCCAGAAACCCGGCTTCCTGACTCCCTGGCTGGACCTCACCGGCGCCGAAGCACGTCTGCGCTGGTGGTCGGCGCTGGCCGGGGTCGACCTGGTGCACCTCGGCACCGCCGCCGACGCGGACGAGATCAGGGACACCGCGCGGACCCAGCCGCTGCTGGTCGCCGCCGCGCTGCTGGCCGCCGAGCACCTGCCGATGTACGACGTCACGCTCACCGTCGGCCACAGCGTCGGCGAGCTGGGCGCGGCGGCGCTCGCGGGGGTGCTCCCGGCCGAGGCGGCGATCACCCTGGCCGGCGTACGCGGGCGAGAGATGGCCGCGGCCTGCGCCCTGGAGCCGACCGGGATGGCCGCCGTGCTGGGCGGGGACCCCGAGGAGGTGCTCGCCTCGATCGTCGCGCACGGGCTGCACCCGGCCAACCGCAACGGCGCCGGCCAGTTCGTCGCCGCCGGCTCCGTCGAGGGGCTGGAGAAGCTCGCCGCCGAGCCGCCGGCGAAGGCCCGGGTGATCCGCCTGAAGGTGGCCGGCGCCTTCCACACGCCCTACATGGCCCCCGCCGAGACGGCGCTGGCCGCCGTGGCCGCCGGGATCACCCCGAGCGACCCGGCCCGGATCCTGCTGTCGAATCTCGACGGGGCCGCCGTCAACCACGGGCGCGACATGGTGCAGCGCCTGGTCCGCCAGGTCACCGCGCCGGTGCGCTGGGACCTCTGCATGCGCACCCTGGCCGACCTCGGGGTGACCGGCGTGATCGAGCTGCCCCCGGCCGGCACCCTGGCGGGCCTGGTGAAGCGGGAGCTGAAGGGGGCCGGGGCCCCCGAGGTGGTCACCCTCAACACCCCCGACGACCTGCCCGCCGCCCGGGACCTGATCGCCCGGCACGGCATGGCGCCGGGCCACGAGCCGACCATGCAGTTCCGCGTGGTGGTGGCCCCGTCGGCCGGCACCTTCGAGCCGGCGCGGGAACTCACCGAGGGCGACACGCTGCGCGCCGGCCAGGTCGTCGGCCACGTGGCCACCCGGCAGGGCCCGGTCGAGGTGACCGCGCACGGCAGCGGCGTGCTCACCGAGTGGCTCGCCCACCACGACGACCCGGTCGCGCCGGGCCAACCGCTCGTCCGCATCGGAGGTCACGCATGACCGGCAGTCGGATCGTCGCGCTGGGGCACTACCAGCCCTCCCGCGTGGTCACCAACGACGACATCGCCCAGTTGGTCGAGACCAGCGACGAGTGGATCCGGGACCGGGTCGGCATCGTCACCCGGCGGATCGCCGACGGTGAGACGGTCGCCGACATGGCCGCCGCCGCCGCCGGCAAGGCGCTGGCCAACTCCGGGCTCACCGCCGCCGACATCGACCTGGTCGTCGTGGCGACGTGCAGCTCCGCCGACCGCAGCCCGAACGTGGCCTGCCGGGTCGCCGCCAAGCTCGGCATCACCGCGCCCGGGGCGTTCGACCTCAACACGGCCTGCTCCGGCTTCGCGTACGCGCTGGGCACCGTGGACCACGCCATCCGGGCCGGCGCCTCGCGCAACGCCCTGGTCATCGGCGCGGAGAAGCTGTCCGACATCGTCGACTGGACGGACCGCTCCACCTGCATCATCTTCGCCGACGGCGCCGGGGCCGCCGTGGTGTCGGCCGTCGGCGAGGGCGAGCCCGCCGGCGTCGGCCCGGTCGTCTGGGGCTCGGTGCCGGAGAAGGGCGACGCGGTACGCATCGAGGGCTGGCGCCCGTCCATCCAGCAGGAGGGGCAGTCGGTCTTCCGCTGGGCCACCACGGAGCTGGCGCCGCTGGCCCGGCAGGCGTGCGAGCGCGCCGGGGTCGACCCGTCGGAGCTGGCGGCCTTCGTGCCGCACCAGGCCAACGCCCGGATCATCGACGGCATCGCGAAGCGGCTCGGCATCCCGAACGCGATCATCGCCAGGGACATCGTCGAGTCCGGCAACACCTCGGCGGCGAGCGTGCCGCTGGCCCTGTCCAAGCTGGTCGAGCGGCGGGAGGTGCCCTCCGGCGCCCCGGTGCTGCTCTTCGGCTTCGGCGGTGGCCTGACCTACGCCGGTCAGGTCGTCCGCTGCCCCTGAAAGCCCCTCCGGCCACTGTGCCGGGGAGTGACGGCCGGCGTCGTCGGCCGTCGAATGATCCACGATGAGAGGAACCAACCGCAATGACCCGTGACGAGATCACCGCCGGCCTCGCCGAGATCCTCGAAGAGGTTGCCGGGGTGAACCCGGACGACGTGGCCGAGGGGAAGTCCTTCACCGACGACCTGGACGTCGACTCGCTCTCCATGGTGGAGGTCGTGGTGGCGGCCGAGGAGAAGTTCGGCGTCAAGATCCCGGACAACGAGGTGCAGAACCTGAAGACCGTCGGGGACGCCGTCAGCTACATCGAGGCGCAGTCCTGATCATGGCTCACACCGACGTCGTCGTCACCGGGCTCGGCGCGACCACCCCGCTGGGCGGGGACGTCGCGTCGACCTGGGACGCCATGCTCGCCGGCCGCTCCGGGGTGGGTCCGCTCACCCAGGAGTGGGCCGAGCAACTGCCGGTCCGGATCGCCGCCCGGCTCGCGGTCGAGCCGACCGGCCTGATCGACCGGGTCAAGCTCCGCCGGCTCGACCGTTCCGAGGCGATCGCGATCATCGCGGCGCAGCAGGCGTGGGCGGACTCCGGCCTGGCCGACTCCGGGCTGGACCCGGAGCGGCTGGGCGTCAGCGTCGGCTCCGGCATCGGCGGCGCGCTGACGCTGCTCGCCCAGGACGACATCCTGGAGGCGTCCGGCCCGCGGCGGGTCTCCCCGCACACGATCCCGATGCTGATGCCGAACGGCCCCGCCGCCTGGGTGGGGCTGGAGCTGGGCGCGAAGGCCGGGGTGCACTCGGTGGCCAGCGCCTGCGCGACCGGCGCCGAGGCGATCGCGCTCGGCATGGACATGATCCGTGCCGGCCGGGCCGACGTGGTGGTGGCCGGCGGCACCGAGGCGGTCATCCACCAGCTGCCGATCGCCGGGTTCAGTTCGATGCGGGCGATGTCGACCCGCAACGACGAGCCGGAGCGGGCCTCCCGGCCGTGGGACAAGGGCCGCGACGGCTTCGTGCTGGGTGAGGGCGCGGGCATCGTGGTGCTGGAGCGGGCGGAGCACGCCGCCGCCCGGGGCGCCCGGGTCTACGCCCGGCTGGCCGGCGCCGGACTCACCTCCGACGGCTACGACATCGTCCAGCCGCACCCGGAGGGCGAGGGCGCGATCCGGGCGATCGCGAAGGCGATCGCGGACGCGGACGTCGCCAGGGCGGACATCGTGCACGTCAACGCGCACGCCACGTCGACCCCGGTCGGGGACGTCGCGGAGATCACCGCGCTGCGCGCGGCGCTGGGTGACCACCCGGTGCTGACCTCGACCAAGTCGATGTCCGGTCACCTGCTGGGCGCGGCGGGCGCGCTGGAGTCGATCGCCACCATCCTGGCGATCCGCGACAGTGTCGTGCCGCCGACGATCAACCTGGACGACCCCGACGACGGGCTCAGCCTGGACGTGGCCGCCAACGAGGCGCGCCACATGGACATCCCCGCCGCGCTGAACAACTCGTTCGGCTTCGGCGGGCACAACGTGGCTCTCGTCTTCACGCGGGCCTGAGACCACAGCCATGGAGGCTCACGTGACCACCACCGCCGTTGGCGTGGACACCTCGTCCGTCGTGGACCATCGGGATCCGGAGGTTCGGCTCCGGGCGTTGTTCGACGCCGGTTCGTTGCGGCTGTCGGTGCCACGGGACACCTCGGGTGTGCTGTGGGCGCGCGGTGAGGTCGAGGGCTCGCCGGTCGTCGCGTACGCCACGGACGCGACGCGGATGGGCGGGGCGATGGGCACCGAGGGGTGCCGGCACGTCGTGGACGCGATCGACACCGCGGTACGGGAGCGGGTGCCGGTGATCGGGTTGTGGCACTCGGGTGGTGCGCGGTTGGCCGAGGGCGTGGTCGCCCTGGACGCGGTGGGTCAGGTGTTCGCGGCGATGGTGCGGGCCTCGGGGCGGGTGCCGCAGATCTCCACGGTGCTGGGCCCGGCGGCCGGTGGCGCCGCGTACGGGCCGGCGTTGACCGACATCGTGGTGATGAGCGGCGCGGGCCGGATCTTCGTGACCGGCCCGGAGGTGGTCCGCAGCGTCACCGGCGAGCAGGTCGACATGGCCCGCCTCGGTGGGCCCGAGCCGCACGGCCGCCGCTCCGGGGTGGTCCACGTGACCTGCGCCGACGACGAGACGGCGCTGGCCGAGACGCGCAAGCTCGCCGCGCTGCTCGGCCGGCAGGGGCGCCTGTCGCCCGACGACGTGTCCGCCCAGGACGAGGGGGGACACGACCTGACGGCGAAGATGCCGGTCGAGACGAACCGGGCCTACGACGTCAAGCCGGTGGTGAAGGCGCTGCTGGACGCCCCCGGGGTGGAGCTGCACGCCAAGTGGGCGCCGAACGTGGTGACCACCCTGGGTCGCTTCGCCGGGCGTACCGTCGGGGTGATCGCGAACAACCCGCTGCGCCTGGGCGGCTGCCTGGACGCCTCCAGCGCCGAGAAGGCCGCCCGGTTCGTGCGCATGTGCGACTCCCTCGGCGTGCCGCTGATCGTCCTGGTCGACGTCCCCGGCTACCTGCCCGGCCTGGGCCAGGAGTGGGACGGCGTCGTCCGCCGGGGCGCGAAGCTCCTGCACGCCTTCGCCGAGGCCGTCGTGCCCCGGGTCACCCTGGTCACCCGCAAGGCCTACGGCGGGGCGTACATCGCGATGAACTCCCGCTCCCTGGGTGCCACCGCGGTGTTCGCCTGGCCCAACGCGGAGGTCGCGGTGATGGGCGCCGGCGCCGCCGTCAACATCCTGCACCGCAAGAAGCTCGCCGCCGCCCCGGCCGAGGAGCGCGAGGCGCTGCGCGCGCAGCTCGTCGAGGAGCAGACCCGCATCGCCGGTGGCGTGAACCGGGCCCTCGAGATCGGCGTCGTCGACGACGTCATCACCCCGGCCGAGACCCGCCGCCGCATCGCCGAAGCCCTCGCCGCCGCCCCGGCGGCCCGGGGCGCGCACGGCAACATCCCGCTGTAGCCGCACAGACGCAAGGGCCCGCGCTCAGCACGAGCGCGGGCCCTTGCGCGTCGTTCACGCCCGGTTGCGGGGGTGCTGGCGGGCGGTCCGCTCGTTGCCCCGGCGGTAGTTGCCGGTCCACCGGGCCATCACGAGCTGCGGGTCGCCGTCGACCTCGGCGAGGAACTCCGCCGCCCGGCCGCCGCGCAGGGTGCCCGCCGCCCGGCCGTGGTGGGTGATCACCACCGTGCCGTCCGACCGCTCGACGTACGCGAAACCCTCTGCTGTCCCCATGGGCGCACAGGGTGCCAGGTGAACCGGCCGAGGGCGACCCGGTTTCCCGCTTGACTCTCCACCGGCTGGAGGCAGGAGGCTTGTCGACGTGGCCGACCGCACCGACCTGTTCACCATCGGGCAACTCGCCCGCCGGACCGGCCTGTCCGTCCGGACGATCCGCTTCTGGTCCGACCTCGACCTGCTCCCGCCCACCGCCCGGTCCACCGGCGGCTACCGCCTCTACGACGCAGCGGCCGTGGCCCGGCTGGACCTCGTCCGCAGCCTGCGGGAGCTGGGGATCGGCCTGGACGACGTCCGCCGGATCCTCCAGCGGCGGACGAGCGTCCGGGAGGTGGCCCAGGCGCACAGCCGCGCCCTGGACGCGGAGATCCGCACCCTGCGGCTGCGCCGGGCGGTGCTGCGGTCGGTCGCCCGACGTGGCAGCACGACCGAGGAGTTGAGACTGATGAACGACCTGGCCCGCCTCTCCGCCCGCGAGCGGCAACGGATCATCGACGAGTTCGTCGCCGAGGTCTTCGGTGGCGTGGAGCCCGGTCCCGGCGGCGACGGGCTGGCCCGGGCGATGCGGACGCTCCCCGCCGACCTGCCCGACGAGCCCACCGACGAGGAGGTGGACGCCTGGGTCGAGCTGGCCGGGCTGGTCGCCGACCCCGCCTTCCGGCTACGGGTACGGGCGATGGCGGTGGCCGGGGCGGCGGCGACGTCCCCGCCGCCGGCGATGCCCTCCGTCGAGCCGGCGCGCGCCGCGCTCGCCGCCGGGATCGCCCCGGACTCCGGGCGGGCGCGGGCGGTGCTCGACGAGATGGTGGACCCGGGGCTGTCCCGCGCCGAACGGCTCGCGCTCGCCGACGGCATCGCGACCTTCACCGACCGGCAGGTGGAGCGGTACTGGCAGCTGATCGGGGTGCTCAACCGGCGGCCCCCGTTCCCGCCCGCGGTGCCCGCCGTGGAGTGGCTGGTGGCCGCCCTGCGGGCGGCACCGTAGATCAACCGGATTGACGTCGCCGCTGCGCGCCGCTTTGATGAGCCGGCTCTCGTCGTCAACGGGGAATGGACACCATGCAACGTCGCACCCGCGCCGCCGTGCTCGCGGCGCTCACCATCGGACTGACCGGCGGCTGCGCCGACGGGAAGGAGGCACCGTCGGCCGGTGGCTCCCCTTCGGCCTCGCCGAGCGTCACCGCCTCCCCGGTGACCCCCGGCCCGCCCTGGCACGACGAGGTGGTGGCGGCTCCCGCCGGGACCACGGTGGGCGGCAAGGGCACGCCCTGCGAGCTGCCGGTCACCTTCTCGGTGCCGGCGAGGTGGAAGGTCGAGGCGGTGAAGGGTTCGGCGAAGTTCGGCGAGCCCCGCCTCGGCAAGGCCCTCATGCTGTGCGAGCTCAACGCCCGGCCGACCGGCTCCACCGGGTTCCTGCGGGTGTGGCGGGTCGACGGGGTCGCCGGCGGCGCACAGGAGCACCTGAAGTACTTCCTCGACGCATACGCGCCGGAGGCCGCGGACGCGGAGTACCGGCGGGTGAAGGCCGGCACCGTCGACGCCGTCGAGGCGAGCTACCCCAAGGAGGACGGCGGCACGGTCAACGACCGGGCCATCGCGATCTCCTCCCTCTACGGTCCGATCGTGCTGAGCCTGGACACCTCGGACCCCATGGAGCTGCTGCCGGCGTACCAGCTGGTCAAGCAGTCGGCCCGGATCAACCGGGACTGACGCGGCTCAGGCCCCGCAGGTGGTGGCGGACAGGCCGGTCACCGGCACCGGGGACCGGCCGCCCGGTCGGGTCTTGCCGGCCAGCACCCCGGCGAGGGCGGTCATCGACGCCCGGCTGGAGGAGTAGGTCGCCAGGAGGGTGGGCGACTTGGCCTTCGCCAGCACGTACGGGGTGTCCATGGCGACCGTGACGGCGGCGTCGGCGCGCAGGTCGCCAGCGCCGTCGCCGTACCCGACGAGGTGCACCACCGTGCCGCCGCCGGCCACCACCTTGACCCCGGCCGCCTTGAGCGCCTCGGTCAGCGCCGCCCGCGTGTGCTCGCGCCCGCCGGAGGCGGTCACGGTCACCGGCCCCCGTACGCCGCCGCCGCAGGCGCCCCGCAGCACCGTCACCGCCGCCGCGGCCAGGTCCTCCGCCGCCTTGCGGTGCGCCGGGCCGGCCAGCGTGGACAGCTCGGGCGTGGGCCGGTCGGCCAGCTTGAACTTCATCGTCAGCACCCGGGTCGCGGCCTCGACGAGGCGGGTCCGGGGCAGCGACTTGTCGCGGAGCGCGGCGAGCAGCCCGTCGTACGCCTGGCGGACGTTCGGCGGCATGAGGATGAGGTCGTTGCCCGCCTTCAGCGCGCGCACGGCGGCCTCGCCCGGCGACCAGCGCTTGGCCGGCGGCATGTTCATCCCGTCGGTGATCACCACGCCCTGGAAGCCGAGCTGGCCACGGAGCACGTCGGTGAGCAGCTTGTGCGAGAAGGTCGCCGCAGTGCCCGGGTCCACCGACCGCGCGTCGAGGTGGGCGGACATCACGGCCATCGTGCCCGCGTCGATGGCGGCGGAGAAGGGCGGCCACGCCCCGGTCTCCAACGTCCGGCGGGGCTGGTCGAGCACCGGCAGTCCCTCGTGGGAGTCGGCGGCGCTGTGCCCGTGCCCCGGGAAGTGCTTGACGGTGGCCGCGACGCCCGCGGCCTGCAGGCCCCGGACCGCGCCCGCGACCTGCCCCGCCGTCACCTTCGGGTCCGCACCGTACGACCGGGAGCCGATCACGGTGCTGCGCGTGGCGAGCACGTCGGCGACGGGGGCGAAGTCGAGGTTGATCCCCATCGCGGCGAGCTCGGTGCCGGCCGCCCGCCAGGCGGCCTCGGTCAGCTCCGGCCGTCCGGCGGCGCCGGCAGCGAGGGCGCTGGGCAGCAGGGTCACGCCGTCGGTGATCCGGGTGACCACGCCGTGCTCCTGGTCGGTGCCGATCAGGAAGGGCGCCGGCCCGGCGGGCAGCCGGCCGGCGGTCGCACGCAGGCCGTCGGTGAGCGCGCGTACCTGCTTCGGGTTGTCGACGTTCGTCGTCTCCTGGTTGCCCTTGGTCGGGTCGTCGGCGCTGAAGCCGACCAGGATCAGCCCGCCGAGCCGGTACTTCTCGACCATCTGGGCGGGGGTGTCCACCCCGGCCAGCGCCTGGTTGCCGGCCGCCGAGCCGGGCGAGACCCGGGTGGCCGCGTCGCCGTAGGCGTACGGCATCAGCACCTGGCCGACGAGGTCCTCGTCGGCGAGCGAGGCCACGAGGGCGGCGGCGCGGGCGGCGGGGTCGGCGCCGGGGACGCTCGCGGCGGGTGTCGGGGCGGCCGTCGGGGCGGCGGCGCTCGTCGGGGCCGGGTCGGGACGGCGGTCCGCCGGCCCGGAGCACCCGGAGACGAGCAGTGCGGTCAGGGCGGCGAGCGCGACGCCGGCACGTCGCGGGGTAGTCGACACGCGGCCCATCCCACCAGTTCACCCCTTATCGGGGCAACTTGACCTTCACCCGCCAGGATGAGTCGGCCCCGGTCCGGGCCCCGGCGTCAGCCGACGCGGGTGAGCAGGGTCACCGGCGCGCCGTCGCCGGCGTACCGGTAGGGCTCCAACTCGGCGTCCCACGCCGTGCCGAGCGCCTTGTCGAGGGCGTGCGCGAGGGCCTCGGGCGCCCGCGCGCCCGCCATGATGCTGCGCAGGCGGTCCTCGCCGAGCTGGATGTCGCCGGCCGCGCCGACGCTCGCCCGGAACAGGCCCCGTCCGGGCACGTACATGAAGCGCTCGCCGTCGGCGCCGGGGCTTGGTTCCTCGGTGACCTCGAAACGGATCATGGGCCACTGCCGGAGGGCAGCAGCCAGCTCGGCGCCCGTCCCCGGGCGACCGGTCCACCCGCACTCGGCCCGGCGGGCGCCGGGGTCGACGGGCTGAGCCGTCCACTGCAGGTTGACCGGCGCGGCGAGGACGCGCGCGATCGCCCACTCGACGTGTGAGCACACGGCGAGCGGGGTCGAATGGACGTATACGACGCCACGCGTTGGCACGGTGACCTCCCGGAGAGCGAGGTGCGTCTTCCCCTACGACCTCGACCACCCGAGTGGTTGCTGGAACACATGATGACTGGTGTGACGGATGATGCGCCAGGGAATCGGAAAATTCGCGGGTCGGAATAGTCGGACGAGTGCCCCGGTTGACCCCTCACGACGCGATGACCAACCAGGGACCGCGGTCGTGTACAGTTCCATCGGCGGCCTGTGCCGCGCACATCTTCCGCGGGCCCACCCACCAGGGTGTCGTCCGCACAGCCCCCGGACGTTCCGTCCTCCCGTACGTCTTGCAAGGAGTACCTCCGTGGCGAGCAACACCTCTAAGACCGCGCGCGCGTCAGTCCGGGCCGGCCAGGCTGGCCAGGGTGGCGCCCTCAGCGTGCTGGGCGAGTTCAAGTACCTCATCCCGCTCAACGGCGGCAAGCACGCCTACGTGCGGAACCTGACCAACGGCAAGACCGCGCACCTGCGCACCGACTCCGAGGCCTTCGTCGAGGAGATCCGGGTGCTGGCCGCCGCCGGCCACGCCGCGAAGATCCGCGCCGAGATCAACAACCTCAACACCACCCACCCGGGTGACGGCTGGGACGCCACCGAGAAGCGCCTCGTCGAGGCCGGCGTCTTCGAGGGCTGACCCCTCCCCCACGCGACACCTGAACCGCCCGCCGGGACCCCCGGCGGGCGGTTCTTCCTTACGCCTCCAGCAGGGTGACCTCGCCGGTCGTCAGGTCGTAGAGGGCGCCGACCACCGTCAGCCGCCCGGCGGCGACCGGGACGGCGAGCCGGTCGTCGGCGCGCAGGGCGGCGACCGTACGGAGCACGTGCCGGCGGACCGCCATCGGGTGCACCCGGGGGTCGTCGATGCCCACCTCGGTCACCGCCGGGGCGATCTGGTCGACGAGGTGGGCCAGCGCGCCGCCCGGTGACCGCCCGCCACGCAACGCGTCCACGGCGGAGGCCACCGCGCCGCACCGCTCGTGCCCGAGCACCATCACCAGCGGCACCTCCAGCTCACCGACCACGTACTCGATGGAGCCGAGCACCGCCCGGTCCAGTACGTGCCCACCGGTGCGGATCACGCAGATCGAGCCGAAGGTCTGGTCGAAGATCGCCTCCAGCGGCACCCGCGAGTCGATGCAGCCGAGCAGGACCGCGTACGGCTGCTGGTCGCCCGAGGCCGCCGCGGCGGCGGTGACGTCGTGGCCGTGCACCGGCTGGCCGCTGACGAATCGGCGGTTGCCGGCGAGCAGCTCGGCCAGCGCGGCCCGGGGCGACCCCATGCCCCCAGCTTGGCGGGCCCGCCGGCCGCCCGGAGCGGGTTGCGAACCTTCTCACCGACATGGTTGCCGTGGTCTCATGACGGGTAGCCGGTGTTACCACCGGGTATCCCCGGTGTTGCGGTTCCGTGCGGCCCTGGGAGGTGACGATGCCGGAGCACGTCGAGGTGCGTCTTCCCGACGACGTACGCCTGCACGTCGAGGCGGTTGGACCGGCCGACGCCGAGGTCACCGTCGTGCTGCTGCACGGCTGGACGCTGGACGGGCGGGCCTGGCACCGGCAGCTCGCCGACCTGCGGCAACGCTTCGGCGACGCGGTGCGGGTGGTGACCTACGACGCCCGCGGTCACGGCCGGTCGAGCTGCATGGCGCTGCCCACCGCCACCGTGGCCCAGCTCGGCGACGACCTCGCCGCGGTGCTGGACGAGGTGGCCCCGGCCGGTCGTGTCGTGCTGGTCGGCCACTCGATGGGCGGCATGACGATCATGGAGTACGCCCACCGCCACCCCGCGCACTTCGCCGCCCGGACGGCCGGGCTGGTCTTCGTCTCCACCACCGCCGAGGGCCACACGCACACGGCGTACGGCCTCTCGCCCCGGATCGCCCGGTTGATCCGGCTCGCCGAGACCACGGGGGCCGGCGTGCTGGCCCGGTGCGGGGCCTGGCGACCGCCCCGGGCGCTGCTGCGTGCGCTGCGTCCCAGCATCCGCTGGATGCTCTTCGGCGACCGCTGCGACCCGCACGACATCCGGCTGGTCACCTCGGCGGTGGCCCGCGCCACCCTCCGCTCGATCGGCGGGTTCCGCGCGTCCATCGGGGCGCAGCACCGGCTGGACACCCTCGCCGCGCTGGCCCACCTGCCGGCCGCCGCCCTGGTCGGCGACCGGGACCGGCTCACCCCGCCGCCCTGCGCCGAGTCGATCGCCGGCGCGCTGCCGGCGACCGAGCTGACCGTCTGCCCGGGTGCCGGGCACATGCTGATGATGGAACGCCCCGACGAGGTCAACGCGGCGCTCGGCGGCGTGCTCCGTCGCGTGCTCACCGCCCCCGGGGCGGGCGCCACCGCCGCCACCCGCGCGGACTGGACCGGGCCCGGCAGGGAGCGCGGCACGGGCTGAACCGTGCCGACGGGAAGCGCCACGCGGACCCGGACCGGGCCCGGCGGGAAGCGCGTCGCGGCCCCTGCGGGCGTGACGCGGGTTCCTTTCCCGCACCGGTGGCGCCGCTGGTTGCCTGCGGGCCGTACCCTCTTGCGGTTGGCCTGGCGCGGTTCGCACGGTTCGCGCCGCCCGCCGCCGACGTCAGGAGGAGCGAGCGGTGACCGACCAGACCACCCTGGAACAGGAGATCGCCGTCGAGCAGCGGCATCTCGACCGGGTGTACGCCCGACTGGCCGAGCTGCGCCGGTCGGCGGTCAGCGCCGAGAAGGAGGGCTACCGGCTCGCCCGGGTGGGCAACTTCGGGGCGCTTGTCGAACGGGACGCGATGGTGTTCCACGCCGCACGGCGGCGGCACATGCTGGACGCCGAGCACGAGGGCCTGGTCTTCGGCCGGCTGGACCTGCTCGACCGGCAGGTGCTGCACGTCGGGCGGCTCGGCATCCGCGACGACGACGCGTCCACGCTGGTGGTCGACTGGCGGGCCCCGGCCGCCGCCGCCTTCTACCAGGCCACCCCCGCGCAGCCGCTGGGCGTGGTGCGGCGGCGCACGATCCAGTCCTCCGCCGAGCGGGTCACCCGGATCGAGGACGACCTGCTCGATCCGGTCGCCGCGCCCGCCGACATGGCGGTGGTCGGCGACGGCGCGCTGCTGGCCACGCTGTCGAAGGCCACCGGCCGGGGGATGCGGGACATCGTCGCCACCATCCAGCGGGAGCAGGACGAGGCGATCCGCTCCCCCGGCGCGGGCGTGACGATCGTGTCCGGCGGTCCGGGCACCGGGAAGACGGCCGTGGCCCTGCACCGTGCCGCGTACCTGCTCTATTCCGACCGCAGCCGGTTCGCCGGCGGCGGCATCCTGGTGGTGGGCCCGTCGTCGGTCTTCGTCGAGTACATCGCCTCGGTGCTGCCCTCGCTCGGCGAGGACACCGCCACCCTGCACTCGCTGGGCACGCTCTTCGCGGGTCTGACCGCCACCCGCACCGATCCGCCGGCGGTGGCGGCGGTGAAGGGCTCGCTGCGGATGCGGCGGGTGCTGGAGCGGGCGGTCCGGGACGCGGTGCCGGGCGGCCCGACCGAGCTGCGCCTGCTCTACCGGGGCGAGCTGCTCCGGCTGGAACGCCGCGAGCTGGACGGCATCCGGGACCGGGCGATGCCCCGGGGCGCCCGCCGCAACGAGGTGCGCCGGGCCGGCTTCGACGGGGTCTTCGCGGCGCTGTGGGCGCAGGCCCGCAGGTTGGGCGTGGGCCGCCTGCCAGAGCAGCGCGCGTTCGAGGACGAGATCGCCGAGCGGCCGGAGTTCCGGGAGTTCCTGAAGGCGTGGTGGCCCCGGCTGCACCCCCGGCACGTGCTGGGCTGGCTGGCCCGTCCGGACCGGCTGCACCGCTACGCCGAGGGGATCCTCTCCCGCGCCGAGATCCGGCTGCTGACCGACGCGTACGGCAGCCTCGACGCCGCCGGGCTGACGATCGCCGACATCGCGCTGCTCGACGAGCTGGACGCCTTGCTCGGCAAGCCGATGAAGCCCGCCCGGGCGAAGCGGGACCCGTTCCAGCTGGCCGGTGGGGTCCGCGAGCTGAGCACCTTCGCCGACCGGCAACGCGCCGCCCGCGAGGCGGCGCGGGAACGCCCGGACGACTACCGGGAGTACGCGCACGTGGTGGTCGACGAGTCGCAGGACGTCTCGCCGATGCAGTGGCGCATGATCGGCCGGCGGGGCCGGCTGGCCTCGTGGACGGTGGTGGGCGATCCGGCGCAGACGGCGTGGACGGGGGATCCCGAGGAGCTGACCCGGGCCCGGGACCAGGCGTTGGGCCGGCGCAAACGGCACCACTTCACCCTCACCACGAACTACCGCAACTCGGCAGAGATCTTCGCGGTGGCGGCGGCCGAGATCCGCCGGCTGCACCCGGACCTGCCGCTGCCCCGGGCGGTGCGCTCCACCGGCGTCGACCCGGTCGCGCTGTCGGTGCCGCCGGCGGAGCTGGAGGCCGCGGTGGTGGCGGCGGCCGGCGCGCTGCTCGCCGAGGTCGAGGGCACGGTCGGGGTGATCACGCCGGTGCCGCGCCGCGACGAGGTGGCCGGCTGGCTGGGCGGGCTCGGTGCGCCGCGTCTGCAGGTGGTGACCAGCCTGGAGGCCAAGGGCATGGAGTACGACGGGGTCGTCCTCGTCGCCCCGGGCGAGATCCGGGCCGACCCGGGGTCGGGGGTGCGGACGCTCTACGTGGCGCTGTCCCGGGCCACCCAGCGGCTGACCACCGTCGACCCGATCGGCTGAGCCGCCGTTACTTGCATACATAGCGATGTGAGCATAGATTGAACGCGAATCCGGACGCCTGACGGAGGGTGGGCGCGTGGGCGCAGGTCATGACCACCATCACGGGTCGGTGGCGAATGCCGCGCACCGCCACCGGGGCCGGCTCTGGGCGGCGTTCGGGCTGCTCGCCGGCCTCATGGTGGTGGAGGCGGTGGCGGCCTTCCGCACGGGCTCGCTGGCCCTGCTGAGCGACGCCGGGCACATGTTCACCGACGTGCTCGGCATCGGCATGGCGCTCGCGGCGATCGCCGCCACCCGGCGGGCGGGCGCCGACCCGCAGCGCACCTTCGGCCTCTACCGGCTGGAGGTGCTGGCCGCACTGGCCAACGCCGCCCTGCTCTCCGGCGTCGCGGTCTACGTCGTGATCGAGGCGGTGCGCCGCTTCGGCGACCCGCCGGAGGTGCTGGCCGGCCCGATGCTGGTGGTCGCCGTGCTGGGCCTGCTCGCCAACATCGGCGCCTTCGCGCTGCTGCGCTCCGGGGCGAAGGAGAGCATCAACGTCCACGGCGCGTACCTGGAGGTGCTCGGCGACCTGCTGGGGTCACTCGGCGTGATCGGGGCCGCGCTGCTGATCGCCACCACCGGCTGGTGGTGGGCGGATCCACTGGTGGCGGTCGCGATCGGGGTGCTCATCCTGCCGCGCACCTGGCGGCTCGGGCGGGCCGCGCTGCGCATCCTGGTGCAGGCCGCGCCGGAGCACCTCCAGGTGACCGCGGTGCACGACCGGCTGGCCGCCGTGCCCGGCGTCGCCGAGGTGCACGACCTGCACGTCTGGACGCTGACCTCCGGGATGGAGGTGGCCTCGGCCCACCTGACCATGGCACCCGGCGCGGAGGTCGGCGCGGTGCTGGGCGCCGCCCGGGCCGCGCTGCACGACGACTTCCACATCGAGCACGCCACGTTGCAGATCGAGCCCGGAGCGTCGCGCGGGGCCTGCGGGTCGCTTGAGTGGTAATGAGGACAACCTTAAATCTGGGAGAGTATTGTGCACTTATGCCGGATTTGACTGTTAGTGGACGTACACCCTGCGTCACCTGCGCTGCATCAGTCACACCGGCACCGGTAGGCTCGGCTTCGGCCTCCGCCAGGCGGCACCCACCGGTGCCGGCGGTGGCCGCCGCCTAATCGCCCGGCGGGGCGAACCGGGGAACCATGTTCGTGGGGTGCATCCGCTTCAGCGGTAGGGATCTTCCGTCCCGAACCCGTCAGCTAACCCGGTCGGCGGCTGACGGAAGGACACGTGTATGCCAGTGATGGCACCTGTACGACGACGTGCCGCCCGGACGGCGGCCCTGATCGCCACGATGCTCGCCCTCGGCGCCGCGGTGGCCCCGGTCACCGCCGCCCCGGCGGCGGCCGCCACCCGGGCCGGACTGCTCGCCGCGGCCCCCGGCCAGGACGAGGAGGGCGGCACCCCCGCCCTGCGGGCCCAGTTGGAGGCCGCCAGCAAGGGCTACCTCGACGCCAAGCGCGCCCTGGACACGTCGGCCAGGCGGCAGCAGCAGCTCGCCGCGCAGCTCAAGACCACCGAGGTCGAGCTGGCCGCGCACACCGCCAGGGTCGGCGAGATCGCGGGAGCGGCCTACCGCACCGGCCGGCTCAGCGTGGCGTCCGCCCTGCTCAACAGCAGCTCGCCGGACGGCTTCATGGACCGCGCCGCCGCCCTCGACGCGGTGGCCGCCAAGGAGGACCGGGCCCTGCGCGAACTCCAGGAGACCCGGGACCAGGCCACCCGCACCAAGCTCGCCCTGGACGGCGAGATCCGGGAGCAGCGCAAGCAGGTCACCGTGATGGCCAAGCGCAAGGAGCAGGCCGAACGGGCGCTGACGGTCGCCAACCGCGAGCAGCAGCAACAGCGCCAGCAGTCCACGGGGGCGGGCGTCTCGCCGGGCGGCACCTCGAACAAGACGGCGAAGGCGGCCCCGCGCAACTCCGACGGCTCCTGGCCGCGCGAGTCGTGCAGCGTCAACGACCCCACCCCCGCCAACGGCTGCATCACCCCGCGCACCCTGCACGCGCTCAACCAGGCCAAGGCAGCGGGCTTCACCCGCTACGTCTCCTGCTACCGCCCCGGCGGCTCAGGCGAACACCCGAAGGGCCGGGCCTGCGACTTCGCGGCCCAGAAGGGCGGCTTCGGCGGCGACGCCACCGGCGGCGACCGGACGTACGGCAACAACCTGTCGGCGTACTTCGTGCGCAACGCCGACCGGCTCGCCGTGCTCTACGTGATCTGGTACAGGCAGATCTGGCTGCCCAGCAGTGGCTGGAAGTCGTACAGCGGGGCCAACGGCGACCCGTCCAGCGACCACACCAACCACGTGCACCTGTCGGTCTACTGACGCCCGCGCCCCGGTGCCCCGCCCGTCGCGGGTCACCGGGGCGCGACGGCGTCCGTCGCCTCCCGCCACCGCGGCCGGGCCTGTCCGGCGGTCAGTCGGCCGGCGACCCGGGCGGGCTCGTGTCGAGGGCCGCAGCGAGGCGGGCGGCCAGCCCGAGGTGGGCGGCGCGGGCCTGGCGGAACGCGTACCCGAAGAGCGGCGCGGGCGCGGCGAGGGTGATCTCGACCTCGATGCGGACGCCGTCGGGCTCCGCCCGCAGCCGGGTGTGGTTGCGCACCGTGGTGGCAGGCCACTGCCGGGCCACGGTGACGATCTCGTCGGCATCGTCCACGAGGACGTCGGCCCGGTAGGTGATCGGCAGGCGCACCGGCCCGGCGGCCAGTCGATCGGTGATGTCGTAGCTGGCCCGCGCGCCAGGACGGGGCGGCACCCGGCGGACCCGGACGATCAGCGGGTGCAGGTCCTCCTGCCGGGTGGGGTCGGCGAGCAGCGCCGCGGCCTCCGCGAGGGAGCAACGCGCCTGGACGGTGTAGCTGAAGGAACTTCGCCTGAGCACGCCGTCTCCCCAGCGTCGGTGGTCGCCCGATCGTCGCGCATGCCGGGCGCCCTGGCAACGCCGCGCCGATCCCGCCCGGAGTCCGGACGTCCGGCCGCCGACCCCACTACGGTCAGCTGATGGATGGTCACGGCACGTGTCGACCGACGGAGGATGGGCGCATGAACGGGTACGACGGATGAGCGGGCATGTGATGGTATTCGCGCCCACGCCCCGGCTGACGGTGACCGTCGACCAGCCCAGCGACGCGCCGGAGCTGCACCTGCACCCCGGCGGGCAGGGCGTGTGGCAGGCCCGGATGGTGATGTCGCTCGGCGTCGACGTGGTGCTCTGCGCCGCCCTCGGTGGCGAGATCGGCCAGGTGCTGGAGCCGCTGCTGGTCAGCGAGGGGGTGCACCTGAAGGTGGTGGTGCGCGACTCCGGCAGCGGCGGGTACGTGCACGATCGGCGCGAGGGCTCCCGGCAGGAGATCGTGGACGTGCCCGGCCAGCCGCTCAGCCGGCACGAGCTGGACGAGCTCTACAACCTGGCGCTGGGCGAGGGGCTGCGCGCCTCGGTCAGCGTGCTGAGCGGGCCGAACGAGCCGTCGCTGGTCCCGGCCGACCTCTACCGGCGGTTCGCCGCCGACCTGGGGGCCAACGGCAGCCGGGTGGTGGTCGACCTCTGCGGCGAGCACCTCGACGCCGTGCTGGACAGCGGCGTGTTCTTCCTCAAGGTCAGCCACGAGGAGCTGATCGCCGACGGCCGCGCCGACGGCGACGACGAGGAGCAGCTCACCCGGGCCCTGTACGACCTGCACGCCGGCGGCGCGGAGAACGTGGTGGTGAGCCGGGCCGACAAGCCCGCCCTCGCCCTGGTCGACGGCGAGGTCTTCGAGGTCGAGATGCCCCGGCTGGAGGCGGCCGACCCGCGCGGGGCGGGCGACTCGATGACCGCCGGGGTGGCGGCCGTGGTGGCACGCGGCGGCGACGTGCGCACCGCGATCCGTACCGGTGCGGCGGCCGGCGCGCTGAACGTGACCCGGCACGGCCTGGGCACCGGCCGGCTCGACTCGATCACCGGCCTGGTCGACCGGGTGCGTCTCGTACCGGCCGGCAGCCGGCCGCAGGAGCGGACCAGCCCCGACGAGCTGGCCGAACGGGCGGCCGAGCGGTGACGCTGCGGGTACTTGTCACCAACGACGACGGGATCGCCGCGCCCGGCATCCAGGCGCTGGCGCGGGCGGCGGCGGACCGGGGCCTGGACGTGGTCGTCGCCGCGCCGCTGGAGGAGGCGAGTGGCACCAGCGCCGCGATGACCGCCGTGGAGCGCGACGGGCAGGTGGTGGTCCACGAGCACCCGCTGCCGGAGGTGCCGGGGGTGCCGGCGTTCGCGGTCGGCGGCTCCCCCGGCTTCATCGCGCTGATCGCCGTGCACGGCGCCTTCGGGCCTCCGCCGGCGGTGGTGCTGTCCGGCATCAACCGGGGCGCGAACGCGGGACGCGCGGTGCTGCACTCGGGCACGGTGGGCGCGGCCTTCACCGCCGCCGCGAACGGCTGCCGGGCGATGGCCGTCTCGCTCGACGTGCTCTCGGCCGGGGAGGCCACGGCCGCCAGCGGGGGTGCCGCGGTGGCCGCCGCCGCCCGGGTACGCGACGCCGAGCGGCACTGGCCGACAGCCGCCCGGGTCGCCCTGGACCTGCTGCCCCGGCTCACCGCCGGGCCGGTGGAGAGCGTGCTCAACGTCAACGCGCCGGACCTGCCGCACGGCCGGCTGCGCGGGGTGCGCCGGGGCACGCTGGCCACCTTCGGCCAGGTGCAGATGACCGTGGCGGAGGCCGGGCACGGCTTCGTCCGCACGTCGCTGGAGGAGCCGGGGCAGGCCGTGCAGCCCGGCACCGACCTGGCGCTGCTGGCCGAGGGGTACGCCTCGGTGACGGCGATCCGCGCGGTCACCGAGGTGGCGGACGTCGACCTGTCGGGCCTCGGCGACGCCTGAGCGGCCCGCCTCCGACCTCGCGGCCGGCGGCAGGTCGGCGGCGGGTCAGGCGCCGGGGAGGACCTCGGGGGTGGGTGCGCCGGCGTAGTAGGGCTCGGGGGCGCCGAAGAGGCCGAGCAGGCCGGTCACCCAGAGCTGCCGGTGCACGAAGCGGCTCGGCTCGGTGACGACGAGCTTGACGCCGCTCACCTCGGCGGTCTGGAAGCCGGCGACCATCGCGCTGATGCCGACCGAGTCGATGAAGGTGACGAGCCGCATGTTCAGCTCGATCCGACCGGGACGCCCCTTGGTCAGGACCTCGGCGATCGCCTCGCGCACCTCGTACGCGGTGTCGACGTCGATCTCACCCCGCGGGGCGATCTCGATGACACCACCGGGCAGGACCGACTTCACGATCGACAGGCTCACGCGAGCACCTCCACTCGCCCGTCCGACGGGCGCCTCATCAGTACGCGGGCCGCGACCGAGAGTATTCCTCTGACGGCCTCGGTCGCCACCCCTCGGGATGAGCAATTCGCGGGATCAGGGCACAGCAAGTCGCCCTTATCCGGACTATTGACGTTTTGTCCGACCAACGATCAGCTGCCGCTGACACGTCGCGCCCCAGGGTAGCCGGCTCCCGCCGGCACCGCCCAACAGCCGGCCCCCCGGCGTGGCCCCTTCCGCTTCGGCCCCGGGCCTTGCCCGTTCTGCCTAGCATCGGCTCGGAGACACGACTGCGACCGGGAGGACGATCGATGCTCAGGAGACTTGCCGCGCTGGCCGGCGTCAGCGCGCTGTTGGCCCTCGTACTGGCCTGCGGGTTCGGCGGTGGTGGGGGCGACGATGACGACGACGACGGTGACGACGACTTCGCGCGGGGCGTGACCGTGGCGGTCGCCGTCCGCTGACGCCGGGCCCCCACGCCGCCGGCCACCGTCACCCCGGGCCGCCGCCCCCGCGACACGGGGTTTGCGGAGCAGTCCCACGGGGCACAGGCGGAAACGAGCGAACCGTCACACGCCGGTGCGACGCCGAAGTCGAAATGGCCGCCCGCTTCGGCCCCGAGGAGGTAACCACCATGTTCGGAAGCAACCTGCTGGACCGCCGCAGCAAGCCCGAGCGGATCACGGACCAGGCGTGGCAGCACCTGGTCTCGGCGGTCAGCTCCGCCAGCGACAGCGTCCGCGACACCGCCCGTTCGGCCCGTCGGGGCGGCTCCGGCCTCGCCGACGAGGCCGGCGACCTGGTGGGCTCGGCGGCGGACGAGGCCCGGCGCCGGGCCACCCAGGCCTTCGACGCGCTCGCCGGCCGCCGGCCGGCGCTGCCCTGGACGCTGCTGATCGGCGCCACTCTGGTCGGCGCGGCGATCGGTTGGGCCGCCGGCACCGCCGCGCGGGCCGCCGGCAGCCGGGGCGACCGGGCGATGGACGACATCGAGTTCGTCGACGTCGACCGACCCAACTCCCCCGTCGGCCTCGACGGCTGACCGGTCCGGCACCCGCTCGCGACGAACGGGCCCCGGTCGACCATCGCGGTCGGCCGGGGCCCGCGCCTGTTCCGGGCGACGTGCCGCGACAGCGGCCCGTCGCTCCGCGTCTCGCGGCCCCGTCCAGAGGCTCGCGGCCCACGGCCCTGTTCCGAAGGCTCGCGGCCCACGGCCCTGTTCCGAAGGCTCGCGGCCCGCGGCCGCGTCCCGAAGGCTCGCGGCCCGCAGCCGCGTTCCGAAGGCTTGCGGCCCGCAGCCGTGTCCCGAAGGCTCGCGGCCCTGCGAAGGGTGGCGTCAGAGGGCGGCGACGCTCGCGGGGGCCCGCTCCGCCCGGCTCAGGGCGCGCAGCACCGCCGGTTGCCCGTGCCGGCGTACGGCGAGACGGGCCAGCAGCGTCAGCACCGGGTCGACCGTCTCGGCCGGCAGCTCCGGGGTGGGCACGCCGACGCTCACCGCGAGGTCGTCCGCGTGCACGACGAGTTCCATCAGCCGGGTGGCCAGGTAGTCGTCCAGGGTGAGCGACCAGGGGCCACGGGCCACGTGCACCACCCGATCGGACGGCTCCGCCGCCAGCACGTCCGTCAGCTCGCGCAGCGTGGCGGCGCACCGGTCGACCAGAGCGGCCGGGCCGTCGGCGGCGAGGCCGTCACCGGCGCGGCGGATGGCGACGTTCACCGTGGCGTCGACCGGGGCGCCGAGCCAGGTGCCGCGCGCGTAGTGGTCGAGCAGCCCCACGGGGTCGCCGGCGGGGACGGTCGCGGCCAGCACGGCGGGGACGCCGAGCACCTGGCTGGCGAGGTGGCCGGCCAGGCCCCCCACGCCGAACGCGGGCAGGGCGCTCGGTTCGTCCCAGCGGCTTGCTACGGCGGGGTCGGCGAGCAGGTCCACCGCCGAGCGCGCGGCGGTGAGATAGGCCGTCCTGATCGGACTCACGGAGGATCCCTCCTTCGACGGGCGAAGCTCCGAGCCTATGGCTTGCGGGGACACGGGCCCTCTCGGTGCGTGCCGGGTGGCCCGCCCCTTCCGGCCACGGACCGGAGGCGGTGCCGACCGGAACGGGACAGCCGGAACCCCTCCGCGCCGGCAGGGAATCTCAGGGCCGCCGGCCGCTCCGCACGACCGCGCACGTCCCGCCCCTGGTGGGGGCGGGGGTGCGCGGTCGGCGGAGCGCGGCGGTCAGCGGGCGGTGCAGGTGACCGTGGCCGGGGCGGTGTTCGCGCCGGTCGTACTGGCCAGGAAGCCGGCGGTGGCGGTGGCGCCCGCGCCGAGGGCGCCGTTCCAGCCGGCGTCGCGGACGGAGACGGTCGCCCCGGTCTGGGTGTGGGTGCCGCCCCAGAGCTGGGTGACCTGCTGACCGTCGGGGAAGGTCCAGCCCACCGTCCAGCCGGCGATCGCCGCACTGCCGGCGTTGCGGACCACCAGCTCGCCCTGGAAGCCGCCCTGCCAGGAGCCGGTCACCCGGTACGTCGCCGTGCACCCGCTGGTCGGCGGCGGGGTCGTCGGAGGCGGGGTGGTCGGGGGCGGCGTCGTGGGAGGCGGGGTCGTCGGAGGTGGGGTCGTCGGGGGCGGGGTGGAGGTCGTCGGCGTCGGGTCGGGCGTGCCGCCGAGCCGGTCCGCCACCAGGATGCCGCGGCCGTTGGTGCCGAGGTAGACGCGGCCGTAGACCCGGGGGTCGCCGGTCAGCGCCTCGCCCGCGTTGCCGTACTGGTGCTGGTCGTCGTTGATCCGCACCCAGGTCGCACCCGTGTCGTCCGAGCGGTGCACGCCGGGCCGGCCGTCGACGGTGCCGAACAGGTACAGCGCCGGGTACGTCCGGCCGGGAGCGGCCTTGCCGAAGCCGACGTTGCCGGCGGTGCTCACCCCGGCCAGCTTCGTGAACGTGGCCCCGGAGTCGGTGGAGCGCCACAGCCCGCCCTCGCCGGCCAGCCACAGCTCGCCCTCCCGGCCGGGCAGCGCCTTGAACTTGACGTTGCCGGTGCTGGGCAGGCCGGCGGCGGCCGAGGCGGTGAAGCTCGCCCCGCCGTTGGTGCTGACGTAGAGCCTGCCGCCGCTGAAGCCGTAGAACTTGTTCGGGTCGACCCGGTCGGACTCGATCGTCGCGTTGGCCGGGATGCCCGTCGACGCGGTCCACGAGTTGCCGAACCCGACCGAGTGGACCACCTGCTGGCCGGCGTCCCCCGGGGCCCAGACGAAGCGGCTGCCGTCGGCCGACGCGGCGACCGTGCCGCCGCTGTTGACGCCGGACGGCTCGCTGCCCTGGAACCAGTTGGCGCCGCCGTCGGTGGAGAACGCGACGTGGCTGTCGTTGGGGCGGTCCGCGTCGGTGAAGTTGCCGGCGCGCACCATCACGGCCGGCTTCGTCTCGGCGTAGTCCAGGCTGGTGGTGCTGGTGAAGTTCGGCTGGGTGAACATCATCGGCGGCACGGCGTCCAGGTCGGTGTGCCGGAAGCCGCCGATGTCGCCGAGCGCGCTGATCAGCGGCGCCCCGGAGGGCGGGCTGACCAGGTCGAGCACCGCGGTCTCCTCCAGGCCCCTGACCATGGGCCTGATGGTGAACTGGCCGCCGGTGTCCCACTTGGTGAGGTCGGTGCTGCCGTAGATGGTCGCGCCGGTGCCGTACATGAAGCGGTTGCTGTCGTGCGGGTCGATCTCGACCGACTCGTTCATCCAGCCGAGCTTCGGGGTCTCCTCCGGCGGGGCGGGGTTGCTGCCGAAGGTCAGCCACGGCACGGAGCCGACGTCCATCGTGTAGCGCTTGCTCCGGTTCGGGTAGCTGGTGAACTCCCAGATCCGGGTCCAGGTGGCTCCCCCGTCGGTGCTGCGCCAGAAGATCGCGTCCGGCCACCACGAGATCTGGGTGGCCACCATCAGGGTGTTCGGCTTCTGCCGGTCGATGGTGAGGCCGCTGTAGCCGAAGTACGCGTCGGTGCTGGTGGACGGGACCGGGCTGATCCGCGTCCACGCGCCGGTGGCGCGGCTGAACTTCCAGACGTCGCCCTTGCCGCCGTCGTACGGGCCGCCGGTGTCGCTGGTGGCGATGTAGAGGAAGCCGCCCGCCGGGTCGACGACGCCCTTGTGCGCGAGGTAGCCGGTCGGCTGCCCGGCGATCCGCTCCCAGGTGGCGCCGCCGTTCGTGCTGCGGTAGACCGGGTTCTCCTTGTCGGCCACACCCACGTAGATCGTCTGCGTGGCGGTGCCGGCCGTACCGGTGCTCTTGTCGAAGCTGACCCAGGTAAGTCCCTGGTTCTGGCCGTTGTAGCCGTTCGGGTCGCTCGGGTCGGCCCGGTAGTTGCCGACGTTGGGAAAGTTGGCCACCTTCGCCCAGGTCGCCCCGAAGTCGGTGCTGCGCCAGAGGCCGTTGCCGCCCTCGGCGCCGTAGTACAGGATGCTGTTCCGGTTGGGGTCGACGGCCAACCGCTCGCCCATGCCCCGGCCCGGCATGTTCCCGCCGTTCTTGAAGGGCAACTCGGTGACCTGCCAGGTGGCGCCCTTGTCGGCCGAGCGCAGGATCGCGCCGTTGTTCGGGTCCCAGTCGTTGGTGTACATCCCGACGGCCGCGTAGACGCGGTTGGTCTGCACCGGGTCGGTGGCGACGCTGACCACGCCGTTCCAGCCCCACCTGTCGGCGCCGACCCAGTCCAGCAGCGGCGTCCAGGACTGCGTGGCCTGCGTCCACCGGTACATCCCGCCGATGTCCGTGCGGGCGTAGATGAGGTTCTTCTCGGTGGGGTTGAAAACGATGCCGGGGACGAAGCCGCCGCCGTCGATCCGGACGTTCTTCCAGGTGTACGGCTCGGCGGCTGCGGCGGTGGGCGCGCCGGCCGCGGTGAACGGTGCCGCCACGACGGCCGCGGCGACGACCAACGCGGACACGACCGCGCCGGCGTAACTTCTGCGCATCTGCGGTTCCTTCCGGGTTCGGACGCCGGGAGCCGACGTGGTGACGGCCGGACCCGGCAACGGGAGCATGCGGAATCGCGCCGGAGCTGCCCTGGCTCCGGTCATCGGCGCGACGGCTCCCGCACCCGAGGAACGCGCTCACCCTAACCGATCCGGCCGGCCGCTGGAAGCGCTCCCAACGACCACCCGGGTCGGGTGAGGGACCCTCACCCCGGCCGGCGCCAGGATCGGTCCCGGCGGACCCGTGCGCACCGGCAGCTATCCCGTGAGGAGTGACAGATGGCCATCGAGACGATCAGCCGCACCGACCAGGACATCCAGTCGGCCGTCCTCGACGAGCTGACCTGGGAACCCCGGGTACGGCCGCACGAGATCGGCGTGACGGTCGCCGAGGGCGTGGTCACGCTGACCGGCCGGGTGGACAGCTACGCCAAGAAGTGGGCCGCCGAGCGGGCGGCGCACCGGGTGGCGCGCGTCCGGGCGGTCGCCAACGACCTGGCGGTACGCCTCGGCACCGGCGCCGAACGCGCCGACCCGGACATCGCCGCCGCGGCCGGGCACACGCTGGAGTGGGACGCGTTCGTGCCCCTGGAGCAGCTCGACGTGACCGTCTCGCACGGCTGGGTCACGCTGCACGGCGAGGTGGACTGGGAGTACCAGCGCCGCGCCGCCGAACGCGCCGTGGCCCGGTTGACCGGCGTACGCGGGGTCAGCAACGGCATCACCGTCCGCCCGGACACCCGGCCGGACGGGCACGACCTGGCGGTACGGATCGTCGACGCGCTGGCCCGCAACGGGGCCACCGAGGCGGAGCGGATCACCGTCCGGGTGCACGGCGACACCGTGCTGCTCGGCGGGCTGGTCCACTCGATGCCGGAGCGGGCCGAGGTGGAACGGACCGTCTGGTGCGCGCCGGGCATCCGCGAGGTGCAGAACCACATCGCGGTCGCCCCGGTGCTGGGCTGAGCCGGGCGCCGGACCACCCGGGCGGGGTGAGCCACCCTCACCCCGTCACGGAGCAGGCTGGGAGACATGACTGAGGTGACCCGATGACCACGCCACTCCAGGTCACCGCCCGCCTGCGGACCCCGGTGACCGGGCACGACAACGTCCGCGGGCCGGTGGACGCGCCGGTGACCATCGTCGAGTACGCCGACTTCCAGTGCCGGTTCTGCGGAGCCGCGTACGCGAACCTGCGGGAGCTGCTGCGACAGCGGGCCGACACGGTGCGGCTGGTGTACCGGCACTTCCCCATCACCAACATGCACCCGTACGCGGAGCAGGCCGCCGAGGCGGCCGAGGCGGCGGGCCGGCGCGGGCAGTTCTGGGCGATGCACGACTGGCTCTACGAGCACCAGGACCAGCTCGACCCCGTGCACCTGTCGCTCGGCATGGAGCAGCTCGGCCTGCCCGCCGACGAGGTCGCCGCGGAGGTGGAGCGGCAGGCGCACGGCGACCGGGTGCGCCGGGACTTCGTGGGCGGCATCCGCAGCGGCGTCCACGCCACCCCGACCCTGTTCGTCAACGGCACCCGCCACGACGGCGACTACGACCTGCCAGACCTCCTGACAGCAGTAGACACCGCCACCCCGTAACCCCTCCCTGCCCACGCCCGCCCCTCTCCCCGGCCCCGCCCTGCCCCGCCCAGCCCAGCCGCGTCGATCATGCAGTTCTGGCGCCCCGCGAATAGGACAACGGAGGGCGATCTGCCCACCACAACTGCATGATCGACGCAGTGAAGGGGCGGCGAAGGGTGGGGTGGGGGCTACAGGGAGGGTGGAGGGGGTGGGTCAGATGAGGTGGAGGGCGCGGGCTCGGCGGACGGCCTCGCGGCGGCGGGTGGCGTCGAGCTTGCGGTAGATGTTGCGCACGTGGGTCTTGACCGTGTTGACCGACAGGGACAGCTCGGCCGCGATCTCCACGTTGGACAGGATGCTCTGCAGGTAGCGCAGGATCGTCAGCTCCCGCTCGGTCAGCGGCTCGTCCAGCGCCCCCGTGCCCCGCTCCGCCGGGGGCCGCTCGGCCGGCGCGTCGGCGCCCCGGACGAGGTCGCTGACCGTCGGCCAGTGCGCGGTACCGGCGTCCAGGTGCGCGGCGAGCAGGTCACGGACCCCGGGCTCGGCGCGGGTGAACGCCCGCCGGAACCCCTCCGGCCCGGCCAGGTCGAGAGCCCGCTCCAGCAGCCGTCCGGCCCGCCGGTCGTCGCCCGCGCGCCCGGCCAGCACCGCGTCGAGCACGGCGGCGTCCAGGCGTACGGGCAGCGGCCAGCCGGCCGCCTCCGGCGCCTCCCAGTCCGGCAGCGCGTACCCGGCGGCGCGCGGGTCGCCGGCCCGCAGCTCCACCCGGGCGAGGGCGACGGCCAGCGGCGGGGCGCTCGCGTCGGGTGCCCGCCCGAGCAGGTCCCGGGCGGCGCCCAGGTCACCGCGTGCACCGCGTACGTCCGACTCGGCGGCCAGCAGCCAGTGCGTCAGCTCGCCGGCCCGGGGGCGGTCGGCCAGCCCCTCCCGGGCCTCGGCCAGCACCCGGTGGCCCTCGGGCAGGTCACCGGCGTCCCGCAGCAGGTACGCCCGGCACAGCGCCGCCACCGCCCCCACCACGGGCTCGCCGGTGGCGGGCGCGGCCAGGGCCAGGTTCGCCTCCGCCTCCTCGGGCTGGTCCCGGTGCAGCGCGACCAGGGCCAGCGCCAGGTACGCGTGGGCGCAGTCCTCCCGGCAGGACCAGCCGTGGCAGGGCGGCATGGCCAGGGCGTCCCTGGCGAGGGTCTCGGCGGCCCGCAGCTCGCCCCGGACGGCGTGCAGCAGGGCCGCCCGGCTGGCGCAGACCAGCTCCGTACGCGGCCGACCGGCCTCCCGGGCAGCCGACAGCGACCGGGCGAACGCGAGGCCGGCGGCGGGCAGGTCCCCGTCCGCGAGGTCGGCCAGGCCCAGCGCGGTGCCGGCCACCGCCCGCACGTCGGCGTCCTCGGCGGCGGCGCCGCGCGGCTCGGCGGGCACCGGCGCGGCGAGCAGCCCGTCGACGGCGCTCCCCGACGGTGCGGGGTGCCCCCCTGGCCCACCGGTCGCCGGGGCGGCAGACGGGGACGCTCCGGGCGACGCCGGGGACACGGACGGGTCGGCCGACGGAGACGCCACGGACACGGACGGCTCGGCCGACACCCGGGGCGCTCCGGTCGACGCCGACGCCGGGGACACGGAGAGGTCGGGCGACGCCGGGGACACCGACGGCTCGACCGACGGAGACGCCGACCCCGACGCCGGAGAGACGGACGGGTCGGGCGACGCCGGGGACACGGACGGCTCGACCGACGGAGACGCCGACCCCGACGCCGGAGAGACGGACGGGTCGGGCGACGCCGGGGACGGGGCGGGGCGGGTGGCGAGCAGCCGGGCTGCGGCGGCGCGTACCGCCCGGGGGTCGTCGGCCAGCCGGGCCAGGGTGAGTTCCAACGCGGTGGCCAGCCGCCGGAACCGGTCCCGGCGCGGCGCCGGCAGCGTCCGGGCGGCCTCGACGGCGTCGCGCAGGTGCCCGGCGGCGGCGGTGGCGTCGCCGGCCCGGGCCCGCTCGGCGGCGCAGGCCAGCCCGAGCTCCGGATCGCGGCGCACGGCCTCCGGCGGCGGAGGCGCGGGCGGGCGGCCGGCGGGCGTCTCCCGGTCGTACGGGACCAGCTCCGGCCAGCGGGCCACGAAGAGCGCGGCGGCTCGGTCGTGGTCGCCGCCGGCGAGCGCGTGCCGCAGCGCCTCGGCGGGCCGCCCGTTGTCCGCGTACCAGCCGGCCGCGCGCAGGTGCAGGTCGCGCAGTTCGTCGGCGGGCAGCCGGCCCAGCTCGGCGTGCAGCAGGTCGGCCAGCAGCGGTTGGCACCGGTACCAGGGCGGGCGGCTGTCGTCGCGGCGCAGCAGCCCGCCGTCGCCGGCCAGGCCGGCCAGCGCCTGCTCGGCGTCGGTCCGGCCGGTCAGCGCGTCGGCGAGGCCGGCGCAGACCGCGTCGGCGACGGCGGAGCGGCGCAGCACGTCCCGCGCGTCCGGGTCGAGCCCCGCGAGCACCTCCTCGCGCAGGTAGCCGGCCACGTCCGGCTGGTCGCCGCCGAACTGCTCGGCCCAGCGGGCCGGGTCCGGCTGCCCGCGTAGCGCCAGCGCGGCGAAGCGGAGCGCCGCCGGCCAACCGCCGGTGCGTTCCCGCAGCCGGCGCACCCCGGCCGCCGGCAGCGCCACCCCGTGCGCGGTCAGCAGGTCGGCGACCTCGTCGTCGCCGAAGGCCAGTTCGTCGGGGCCGACCTCGGTCAGCTCGCCGGCCAGCCGAAGCCGGTGCACGGCCAGCGGCAGCCCGGCGCGGGCGCCGATCACCAGCCGCAGCCGCTGCTCGGCGTGGCGGAGCAGGAACTCCAGTCCGGCCAGGGCCTCGGGGTCGGTGATCCGGTGCAGGTCGTCCAGGACCAGCAGCACCGGCCGTTCCCGGGCGGCGAGGGCCGCGGCCAGCACCTCCAACTGGTCGGGGCGGGGCGGCCGGTCGGGCACGGGTGGCCCCGGCACGTCGTCGGTCGGATCGGTGGCCGCGCGCAGCGCCGCCGCGAGGTAGGACCAGAGCCGGTCCCCGTCGTCGCCGGTCTCCACCGAGAGCCAGGCCGCCCGGGGCCGGCGGGGTTCCGCCGGTACGCCCGCCGCCGCGCCGAAGTCGCCCGGCGCCGCACCGGGCGGCCCGTCGTCCCGTCGTCCCCCGCCGGCGGCGGTCACGGGCCCCTGCCCCACCCGGCCCCCCGGCGCGCCGGCCTCTCCGGCGGCCCGGAACCAGGAGGCGAGCAGCGTCGTCTTGCCCCACCCCGCAGGGGCCCGGACCAGGGTGACCGGCCCGGCGGTCCCCTCGTCCAGCGCCCGCAGCAGCCGGGGCCGCAGCACCAGCGGCTCCGGCGGCGGGGCGGGGCACAGCCGCGACGTCAGCAGCGGCGGGCCCGCCGGCCCGGGTGCGACCGCGACGACTCCCGTGTCCCGTACGTCCTCCGGCATCCGGCCCCGCCCTCCACCGACGCGTCCACTCCCCCAGGTCCCGCCGGCGGCGGTTACCCGGCGCGGGCCCGTTCACCCCTTCGGGGGGAGCCGGCTTCACCCCGCCCCGACCGACCCTGGTCGTACGCGGGCGACCGGCCGCGCGCGCCGGTGCGCGTCCGGCGTGGAAGGGGACCGGGAGGCGGGACCGAGGTGGATCGGAGACGACGGCTGGCGGGCGCGACCGCGGTGGCGCTCGCCGTCGCGGCGGCGGGCCGGGCGCTGGCCGTACGGCGACGCGGTTCGGCCTGGCCCCGCGCGGCCGGCGCCGACCCGCGGCCCGCGCGCTGGCAGGTGGTGACCGTCGACCGCCCCCCCGGCGAGGTGCTGCCCGGCGGCCGCTGGCCGGAGCCCCTGCGCCGGCTCGGCGGCGCGGTGCAGGTCGAGCTGCGGCCGGCCCCCGGCTGCCGGGGCACGGAGCTGGCGGCCCGGCCGGTGCCCGGCGCGGCGGCCCCGGCGGGGCTCGCCGCCCACCTGGTCGGCGACGATCCCGGGCTGCTGGTCCGGCGGGCGTTGCGGGAGGTCAAGCAGCTCGCCGAGACCGGCGAGGTGCTCCGCGCGGACCGCTGGCCGGCCGACCGTCCGCCGGGACCGCCGCGGTGAGGGCGCTGTGCTGGGTGGGCGCGGGCGAGCTGGCGGTACGGCAGGTGCCCGACCCGGAGCTGCGCAACGGCCACGACGTCATCGTCCGGGTCCGGCAGAGCGCCACCTGCGGCGGGGACCTGCCGCTGCTGGCCGGTCGGGTGCCGTTCCTCGCCGTCGGGGACGTCCTCGGGCACGAGTTCCTCGGCGAGGTGGTCGAGGCCGGGCCGGAGGTACGCCGGCACCGGGTCGGCGACCGGGTGGTGGTCTGCTCGTCGGTGGCCTGCGGCAGCTGCTGGTACTGCCGGCGCGACCTCCCCTCCTGCTGCGACAACGGCAGCGCCGACCCGGCCGTCACCGAGGCGGCCTGGGGCCATCCCACCGGCGGGGCGTTCGGCCAGCCCCGGGCGATGGGCGGCTTCGCCGGCAGCCACGCGGAGTACGTCCGGGTGCCGTACGCGGACGTCGGCGCGTTCGCCGTGCCGGAGGCGGTCAGCGACGACCGCGCCCTGTTCGCCTCCGACGCCGCGCCGGCCGGCTGGATGGGCGCGGACCTCGGCCAGGTGCGCCCCGGCGACGTGGTGGCGGTCTGGGGCGCGGGCGCGGTCGGGCAGCTCGTGGCCCGGGCGGCGGGGCTGCTCGGCGCGGAGCGGGTGGTCGTCGTCGACGCCGACGAGGAGCGGCTGCGGATGGCCGAACGGCACGCCGGCGCGGAGACGATCGACCACCGGCGCGCCGACGTCGTCGCCGAGCTGCATGAGCGCACCGGCGGGCGGGGGCCGGACGTGTGCGTCGAGGCGGTCGGGGCGGCCTGGGACGGGCACGGCCCCCGGTCGCTGGCCGAGCGGTTCACCGGCGGCGCCGAGCGACCGGCCGCCGTCCGCGAGGCCGTGCACGCCTGCCGCAAGGGCGGCTCGGTCTTCCTGCTCGGCGAGTTCACCGGCTTCGTCGACACCTTCCCGCTCGGGGCGGTCACCCAGAAGGGGCTGACGGTGCGGGGCGCGCGGCAGCACGGGCAGCGCTACATCCCGATGCTGCTGGAGCGGATGGCCCGCGACGAGCTGCGTACCGAGCACCTGGCCACCCACCGGCTGCCGTTGGAGCGGGGGGCGCACGGATACGCGCTGTTCCGGGACCGGGCCGACGGCTGCGTCCGCGCCGTACTCAGCCCCGATCTTCCGGCCGCCGCCGGCTGAGGCGCAACGCTGCGCCCCGCCGTGCCGGGTGGCAGACTCGGTAGATGCGTGAGCAGCGGACGTACGACGTCGTCCTCTTCGGGGCCACCGGCTTCACCGGGGGGCTGACCGCCGAGTACCTGGCCCGCAACGCTCCACCGGGGCTGCGCTGGGCGCTCGCGGGGCGCAACCCCGGCAGGCTGGCCGCCGTACGGGACCGGCTGGCCGCCATCGACCCGGCGCTGGCCGGGCTGCCCCTGCTCACCGCCGACGTCACCGATGCGGAGTCGCTGCGGGCGGTCGCCGAGAGCGCCCGGGTGGTGGCCACCACCGTCGGCCCGTACGTGCACCACGGCGAGCCGCTGGTCGCCGCCTGCGCCCGCGCCGGCACCGACTACCTCGACATCACCGGCGAACCCGAGTTCGTCGACCTGATGTACGTGCGCCACCACGCCGAGGCGCAGCGCACCGGGGCGCGGCTCGTGCACGCCTGCGGGTTCGACTCGGTCCCCCACGACCTGGGCGTCTGGTTCACGCTCAAGCACCTCCCGGACGACGTGCCGATCACCGTCGACGGCTTCGTCCGGGCCGGCGGGCGGTTCTCCGCCGGCACGTACCACTCGGCGCTCACCGCCTTTTCCCGTACCGCCGAGGCGTCCCGGGCGGCCCGCGAGCGGCGGCAGGTCGAGCCGCGACCGACCGGGCGGCGGGTACGCGCGGTGCCCGGCCGCCTCGCCCGCTCGAAGGAGCTGGGCATGTGGATCGTGCCGCTGCCGACCATCGACCCGCAGGTGGTCCGCCGCTCGGCCGCCGCCCGCCCGGAGTACGGGCCGGACTTCCGCTACCGGCACTTCGCGGCCGTGAAGCGGCTGCCCACGGTGCTGGCCGGCGGGTTCGGGCTGGGCGGGCTGGTGGCGCTGGTGAAGCTGCCGCCGACCCGGCGCTGGCTGCTCGGCCGGCTCGCCTCCGGGCAGGGACCGACGCCGCAGCAGCGGGCGAAGTCCTGGTTCCGGGTCCGGTTCGTCGCCACGGGCGGCGGGCGGCGGGTGCTGACCGAGGTGGCCGGCGGCGACCCCGGCTACGACGAGACGGCGAAGATGCTCGGCGAGTCGGCGCTCTGCCTGGCCGGCGACGAACTGCCGGCCACGGCGGGGCAGGTCACCCCGGTGACCGCGATGGGCGACGCGCTGCTGGACCGGCTGGTACGGGCGGGGATGACATTCCGGGTGCTGGACCGGCCCCGCTGAGCGCAGGCCCCGACCGTCGGGCCGCCCGGCCCCGCGCGGGTTGACCCTCGACCAGGTTGAGACGACAGGATCGGCGCCGTGGAGAGCGACCTGCGCAGCATCGGCGAGCTGGCCCGGGCCAGCGGGTTGACCGTGAGCGCCCTGCGGTTCTACGACTCGGCCGGGGTGCTGGCCCCGGCCCTGGTCGACCCGGTGACCGGCTACCGCTGGTACACGGGCGACCAGGTGGCCCCCGCCCGGCTGGTGGCCGGGCTGCGCCGGATCGGCATGCCGGTCGCCGGGATCGCCGCCGCGCTGCGGTCCGAGCCGGCCCAGATCCACCGCCTGCTCGACGCGCACCTGCGCCGGTTGGAGGACGGTCTCGCCGACGCCCGCAGGGAGCTCTCCCGGATCCGTACGCTCATCGACCCCGGGGAGCCCGCCATGACCACCCGTCTCGTCCTGTCCCGCGCCGACCTGGCCGCCGCCGTGGACGCGGTCCGCTTCGCCGTCGGCGCCGATCCCGACCTGCCGGTGCTGGCCGGCGTGCTGTTCGAGTCCGACGTCGACGGCGTACGGCTGGTGGCGACCGACCGGCACCGGCTGGCCGTCGCGCGGGCGGACGCCCGGGTCGACGGGCCGGCGGTGCGGGTGCTCGCCCCGGTCGCCTTCGTCGACGAGGTGCGGGCCCTGCTCGACACCGGCGCGGGGAGCACCCCCGAGGCCTGGCTGACGGTGGCCGCCGGCACGATCTCCGTCTCCGTCGCCGGCCGCACGGTCGACGCCGCCGCCCTGCCGTACGACTTCCCGGACCACCGCCGGCTGCTCCGCCCGACGTCCGACGACGGGCCGGCGCACCGGCTGACGGTCGACGCCGACGCCCTGCGGGCGGCCCTGACCAGCGCCGACGCCCCCGTCGTCACCCGGCGGCACGACGGCCTCCCGCTCCCGGTGACCGTGCTCGGCCCGGACGGCCGGGGCGGGGTGCGGCTGCTCGGGGCGGACGAGCTGGCCGGGGAGTCCGACGCGTTCCGCGTCGGGGTGAACGGCGGTTACCTGCTGGAGGCCCTCGACGCGGCCGGCCGGGGCCAGTTGCTGCTGGAGCTGGACGGGCCGATCGCCCCGCTGGCCGTGCGCCGGCCGGACGACGCCGAGGCGTTCTCCGTCCTGATGCCCATCCGGCTCTGACCGCCTGATGTAAGCGCGGCGGAGGTCGTCTGGACCGGGCCGGGGCGCGACCGGGCCGCGACGGTAGCATCGGTGGGTCCACCCGACGTCCGGACGGAGCGTACGGAGCAGCATGCTCGACATGGAGTTGATCCGGAAGGATCGCGAGGCGGTGGCGACCGCGCTGGCGAAGCGACTGGATCCCGCCGAGGTCAACCGCGCCCTGGACGAGATCCAGCGGCTCGACCAGGAACGCCGCGCCCTGATCAGTGGCATCGACGGCGAGCGGCAGCGCCGCAAGGCCGAGGCGCGCGCCTACGCGGCGGCGAAGCGCGCCGGCACCGAGCCGGAGGTCTCCACGCCCGAGGCGGGCCGCAAGCAGCTCGCCGAGCTGGAGTCCGAGCTGGACGAGGTGCAGGCGCGGCTGCGCACCGTGATGAGCGAGCTGCCCAACCTGCCCGCCGACGACGTGCTGCCGGGCGGCAAGGAGGCCAACCGGGTCGTCCGGGCCTTCGGCGAGCCGCCGGCGATCGAGAAGGTCCGCGACCACATCGAGCTGAGCCGGATGCTGGGCCTGGTCGACCACGAACGCGGGGTCAAGCTCGGCGGCTCGGGCTTCTGGATGTACACGGGCATGGGCGCCCGGCTGGAGTGGGCGCTGCTCAACTTCTTCGTCGACGAGCACATCAGCGCCGGATACGAGTTCCTGCTCCCGCCGCACCTGCTGCTGGACACCGCCGGCTTCGCCGCCGGGCAGTTCCCGAAGTTCTACGACGACGTCTACCACCTGGACCGGGAGTCCGCCCCGCGCGGGCAGTTCCTGCTGCCCACCTCGGAGACGGCGATCCTCGGGGCGTACCAGGACGAGATCCTGGAGACGGCGAAGCTGCCGCTGAAGGCGTTCGCGTACACGCCCTGCTACCGCCGCGAGGCGGCCGGTTCGCACTCCGACGAGCGGGGCACCGTCCGGGGCCACCAGTTCAACAAGGTGGAGATCTTCCAGTTCTGCCTGCCGGAGCAGGCCGACGCCGCGCTGGAGGAGATGCTCCTGCACGCGGAGAGCCTGGTCGAGAAGCTGGGCCTGCACTACCAGCGCACCCTGCTGTCGGCGGGCGACGCCAGCGCGTCGATGAAGAAGACCCTCGACATCGAGGTGTGGATGCCGAGCACCGGCAAGTACAAGGAGGTGTCGTCGGTCTCCTGGGCCGGCGACTACCAGGCGCGCCGGGCGGCCATCCGCTACCGCGAGCCGGGCGGCAAGCAGACCCGCTTCGTGCACACCCTCAACGGGTCGGCGTTGGCCACCAGCCGGCTCTTCCCGGCCATCCTGGAGCAGTTCCAGCAGCCCGACGGCTCGGTGCTGGTCCCCGAGGTCCTCCAGGCCCGCCTGGGCACCGACCGCCTCACCCCCCGCTGACCCGCCGGCCTCCCCCGCCCCTCACGGGGCGGGGGTGAGTCGCAGCGCGAGTTCGGGGCAGACCTTGACCGCCTTGCGCGCGCCCTCGCGCAGCCAGGTCGGCACGGGGGTGGGCGGGAAGGCGGGATAGCCGTTTCCGTCGAGCCGGATGAAGTCCGGCACCACGTGCGCGCACAGCCCGTGCCCGTCGCAGCGGGACCAGTCCAGCGTGAGCCGCTGCGGGTTCGGGTCGGGGGCGCCCGGCAGGCCCAGCACCGCCCGGACCCGCCGGCCACAACCCTCGCCGGTGGTGTGCAGCCGCAGGTCCTCGGCGAACACCTCTATCGCGGAGAGCGCGAACCGGGCCGTACCGTCGGGGTGGCTGCACGCCCCGCGGCCCTTCACGTCGCCGGCGGCGGCGCGGACCACCTCCACCGGGGCGCTGCCGGCGACCGCCAGGTCGACGGCGCGGGCCAGGTCGGGCAGGCCCATCCGGCACGGGCCGCACTGCCCCGCGGACTCACCCGCCAGGTAGCGCACCACCTGGGCGGCCTCGCCGAGCGGGCAGGTGTCCGCGCCGAGCGGGACGAGGATGCCCGCGCCGAGGGTGCCGCCCACGGCGGCCAGCCCCCTGCGGGAGATCTCCGCCCGGTCGGCCGCCTCCCGGGTGATCCACCTGCCGTGGTAGCCGCCCGTCAGGATGCCCGGCCCGTCCGGCACCTCGCACAGGTCGAGGATCTCGCGCAGCGGGGTGCCGGCCGCGCATTCCACGACCGCCGGGCGTCCCGCCGCTCCGGTGACGGTGAGCAGCACGGTGCCCGGCTCGTCGTCGGTGCCGAGCGCCGCGTACTCGTACGGGCCGAGCCGGGCGGCGACCGCGAGTTGGGCGTACGTCTCGGCGTTGGAGAGCAGGGTGGGCAGGCCGCCGACGCCGGAGTCGCTGGAGCGTCGCTTGGTGCCCGGCGGGATGTGCGGCAGGCCGTTGATGCCGTTGACCAGGGCTCCGCCCTCGCCGGAGATGAACCGGTGCGGCACGGTGACGATGCTGGTCGGCACCGGCATCCGGCGTTCCTCCAGCGCCTCGGTCAGGGAGTCGCGGCCCACCCCGTCGTCGGCCACCCCGACGACGATCTCCTCGGCGTCCAGCGCGTACGCGGCCAGCGCGGCGCCGTCGAGGACCAGGTGCGGGGCCCGGGTGAGCAGCACCTTGTCCTTCCAGCTCGCCGGCTCCCCCTCGGTCGCGTTGACCACCACCGCCGCCGGGAGGTCCCGCCGCTCGCAGGACTCCAGCACCGCGCGGAGCTTCCTCGCGAACGGGAAGCCCGCGCCGCCCTTGCCCTTGAGCTGTACGCCCTCGGCGAGCCGGAGCAGAGTGGCCGGCTCCATCGGCCCGACCGGCCCGTGCACCTCCTCGTGGGCGGGCAGGTCGAGCCGGCCGAACTCGGCGAAGCCGGCGGTGAGCCGGGGCTCGCCGACGCACGCCACCGGGGGCACGGTCCTCCGGATCACCTCGCCTCACCCCGCAGCCCGGCCCAGTACGCCCCGTCGACGGCGTCGGCGTTGACCCGGCGGCGGCGCACCGACCGGCTCTCGCCGGCGGCACGGCGTGCCCGCCGGGACGCGAGGTCGACCAGGGTCGGCGTGTCGTCGGCCGGCAGCGGGACCTCCTCGGGGACGTACCGGACCGGGGGCCGCCAGTAGTCCGGTTCGAGGTCCCGGTCGTCCTCGACGCTGTGCCGGCCACCGCTGCTGCGCGGCGCGGCGGACACGGGACCGGCGGAGATCGGGTCGCTCGGCTCCCAGCGGCGCGGGCTGTCCCAGGGTTCCTCGGCCTCCTCCCGGCGGCGGGGCGGCGCGGCGGGGCGCCGCGCCCCGTCCCGCTCCGCCCGGTCCCGGCGAGTGCTCTCGCCAGCGCGGCGGCGGCCGGTGGGGACGGGTTCCTCCCCGCCCCGGCGGCGGCCGGTCGACGCGGGCGCCTCCTCGCGCCGGGGACTGATCGACGCGGGCTCCTCGCGTCGGCGGCCGGTCGACGTGGGCGCCTCCTCACCCCGGCGCCGACTGGCCGGGGCGAGTTCCGCCGCGCGTCGGCGGGGGCGTGCCGGGTCGCGGAGCGTGCCGGGCTCGGGCACGGCCGGCACGGTGAACCGCTCCGGGTCGCGGCGCCGCGCGGCGGGAGCGGACCAGGTGCCGGTGACCGTGGTACCGGCGATCGCGGCGCCGGCCCAGGTCCCTGCCCGCCTCTCCGGCTCCGCCGCCCGGTCGACGCGTCGGGTCCGGCCCCGCAACAGCGACCGGCGCGGGGCGTCCTCGGCGGGCCGCCCGGCCAGGGCCTGGTTCATCGCGGCGGCCTGGTGCTGCTCCCGGCGGCGCCGGCCGAGGCTGACGGAGAGGCGGACCAGCAGCGCCAGCACGACCAGCAGGACGCAGGCGAGGTAACTCAGCAGCACCCAGGGCTTCGCGGGCCGCCCGGCGTTGAGCCCGTGCACGATGGCGAACGGCCAGGAGAGGTACGCGGCCGAGTGCAGGGTCCGCCAGAGCCACTTCGGGCCGACCCCGGCGAAGCGGGCCCGGACGACACCGGTCCAGAGCACGCTCACCATCAGCAGGGCGGACACCGTGCCGAGGCCGACGTAGAGGCCCCGTCCACCGACGAAGGGGACCACCGCGTCGGTGCTCGCCGCCCGCCCGGTGGCGATCTTCGTGAGCACGTGGCAGACCAGCCCGGCGACGCCGAGGATGCCGGTGGCCCGGTGCGCCGACTGGAGCAGCACCCGGTGCCGGATCAGCAGCACCAGCCGGTCGGTGGCGAGCAGCCCCATCATCACGGTGAGGCTCAACGCCACGAGGGCGACGACCCCGGCGAAGAACTCGGTGAAGAAGAAGCCGTACGCGTACGCGGCCGAGCCGGCGCCGGTCAGCATGGTGGCGGCCCACAGCGCGGCGAGCGCCGAGAGGGTCAGCAGGGCCACCGCGGGCCGGGACCGGGTGCGGGCCCCCCGGCTGGTGCTGGTGGTCCGGACGGTGGGCGGCTTCTGGTTCCGTTGTGCCCGGGCCATCTGCTCCTCGATCGTCTCGCGGCGGCGCACCACCGGCCGGCCCTGTTCCCCATCGAGTACGGACGGGCGGGGCGGGCGGATCATCGGCGCGCGGAAATTCCGCGCACCGGTGCCGGAGCGGAGGCCCGCGTGTGATCTTCAGAGGGTCCGGTCGTGGTCAGGCTCGGTGCTCGCCGAGGACCTTGCCGAACAAGGCGAGATAGCTGTCATGAGCCAGGGACAGTTCTCCGAGCGCGTCCTCGGTGAACCACGCGATGGCGTCGTGTTCGTCCGGCGCGGCGTTGACCGGAGACCCCGTCCACGCTTCGATCAGCCAGATCTGCATGTCGAACGTGTCGGCATGAACTTCGTGCACGGGCGGACCCGACGGCGCCGCGATGTCGATGCCCAGCTCCTCCCGAAGCTCCCGGGCGAGTGCCGCGCCGGGCAGTTCCCCGGGATCCACGTGCCCACCGGGCATGTCCCAGACGTCGGGATACCAACGGCGCTCAGGGGATCGGTGGCACAACAGCACCCGGTTGTCGTCCCGCAGCAACCCCGTGACGATGCGAGCCTTGGGAGAACCTTCCGCGGAGATCGACACAGGCGCATTGTGCCACCGTGGTAACCCGATCCGCCGCAACGAGGCAGGTGAGGGGGCACTATCGTTCTGGCGTGCACATCCGTTTCGACGTCCCCGCCGATCCCGCCTACCCGGGCCGCGTGGCCGCTGCGCTCGGCAGTGTCCGGTTGCGCAAGTTCGGCTACGTCGGTGCGGCGCTGGTGGCGGTCGGGGCGATCGGGTTTGCCGTCTCGCGGGGGTTCTCGTGGGGTGACCGGGTCTCGTCGCTGTGCATGGCGATGGCCCTGGGTGGCGTGCTGTCGATGTTGTACTCGCCGTGGGTGCAGTGGCGGGCCCGGCGGCGCTCCGGTCGCTACGCCGTCGAGGGTGCCTACGACATCACCGACGACAACATCATGATGCGCAGCGGCTCGGAGTCCGGCGGTATCGCCTGGGACGGGGTGGCTCGGGTGCGGGACACCCCCGAGTTCTGGATCGTGTACGTCGGCCGGATGCCGGCGACCGTCATCCCCCGCCGCTTGATGTCCGCTGAGGACGCGGAGACGTTGCGAGCCTTCATGGCCGATCGCGGGCTGCTCGCCGGCTCCGCCTGACAGGTTCTCAGGCCGAGCCGGCACCTCTGCTGAAGCCTGCCGCTTCCTGGATGGGCGGGGATGGCAAGCTGCCATGGTGTCTGCGGAGCCGCGCGGCGACTACTCCTGGCTGTTCGACCTGGTGGCGGTCGAGCCGGTCGTACGCCACCATGCGCTCGCTCGGCATCCTGGACGCTGCGGACGACGACCGCGCCGGCCGCGCACGGTGGGCGCCGATCGCCGCCCTCTACCTGCGGTGGGAGGCGGAGTATCCCGACGAGTGGGGAGCGCCGGAGTCGTGGCTGTGGTCCCGCTGGGGAACGAAGGAGGTGCTCCTTCGCCGGCTCGATCGGGGCGGTCTCCCGGAGACCATCAGGCCAGAGATCGCTGAGCTGATCCTCGCGGCGCTGAGGCGGCCGTACCGATGCAAGGACTGGCGGTACGCAAGGCTGGTCCGTCAGCTCCACGACTCGCCGTTCCTCCATGAGGTGGCGATGCTGACGTCCGCCGACGATCCCCTGGTCCGGCTCCGGGCACAGTTCGTCCTCCAGGTGGCCGCGCATCCGGAGCAGGCTCCCACGCGTACGAGCTGGCGGCGCTGGCTCGACGCAGCCACCTGACCGCTCTCTCGCAGACGCCTGGCCGTCGCACGAGGCCGACAACCCGAAGGCATTTACACATGCCCATGCATTGACAGTGCCTGCAATGCGCTTGTAACCTTTCGGAAATTTTCAAGCCGTACTGCAAGATCCCGGCACCATCGGGGCCTCCCGGCCTCGCCACCGCCCGTCCCCCACATCCCCGTCAGGAGTCCTCCATGCAGAGACGTCGACGGTTGTCGGCGATCGTCGCCCTCGGCGTGATCGCCGGCCTGATCGTCCCCACCGCTGCGACCGCTCCCCCGGCCGGCGCGGCCCCGGCAGGCGGCAAGAAGGTCATCGCCAACCTCTTCGAGTGGAACTGGTCGTCGGTGGCCACCGAGTGCCGCACCAATCTCGGCCCGAAGGGCTACGGCTGGGTGCAGGTCTCGCCGCCCCAGGAGCACGTGCGGGGCTCGCAGTGGTGGCTGGCGTACCAGCCGGTCAGCTACCGGATCGAGTCCCGCAAGGGCACCCGCGCGCAGTTCAAGTCCATGGTCGACACCTGCCACGCCGCCGGGGTGAAGGTGGTCGTCGACGCGGTCGTCAACCACATGTCCGGGCAGGACAACGGCGGCACCGGCTGGGCCGGCTCGTCGTACGGGCACTACGACTACCCGGGGATCTACCAGACGCAGGACTTCCACCACTGCGGCCGCAACGGCGGCGACGACATCGCCAACTACAACGACCGGTGGGAGGTGCAGAACTGCGAGCTGGTCAACCTCGCCGACCTGAAGACCGAGTCGGACTACGTCCGGACGAAGATCGCCGGCTACCTCAACGACCTGCTCTCGCTGGGGGTCGACGGCTTCCGGATGGACGCCAGCAAGCACATGCCGGCCGCCGACATCGCCGCCATCAGGGGCAAGCTGTCCCGCTCGGCGTACATCGTGCAGGAGGTGATCCACGGCGCCGGCGAGCCTATCCAGCCGGGTGAGTACACCGGCAACGGCGACGTGCACGAGTTCCGCTACGGCAAGGATCTGGCCCGGGTCTTCCGTTCCGAGAAGCTGGCCTACCTGCGCAACTTCGGCGAGGGGTGGGGGCACCTGCCCAGCTCCTCGGCGGCCGTCTTCGTGGACAACCACGACACCCAGCGCGACGTCGGCGGGGTGCTGACCTACCGCGACCGGGGCATCTACGCGCTGGCCAACGCGTTCATGCTCGCCTGGCCGTACGGCTCCCCGACGGTGATGTCGAGCTACACGTTCAGCCAGCGCGACCAGGGCCCGCCCTCGGACGGCTCGGGACGGACCCTGAACGCCACCTGCTACTCCGGCTGGGAGTGCGAGCACCGCTGGCCGGTCATCGCCAACATGGTCGGCTTCCGCAACGCCACCGAGGGCGCCGGCGTCGTCAACTGGTACGACAACGGCAACAACCACATCGCCTTCGGCCGGTCCGGCAAGGGCTACGTCACGATCAACGACGAGGACTCCGCGGTCAACGGCCGGTCGTACCAGAGCGGGCTGCCGGCCGGTCGCTACTGCGACGTCGTCCACGGCACCTTCAGCAACGGCACGTGCAGCGGGCCGGTGATCACCGTGGACGGTGGCGGCTGGTTCGCCGCGAACGTGCCCGCCCACGACGCGATCGCCATCCACGTGGGCGCGCGACTGAGCTGAGGCTCCACCCCTGCGGACCCCGTCCCGGCCCGGCATTCCGGCCGGGACGGGGTTTCGCTGCGGTTCACCCGTTACAGTTAGTTTGTGCGTTTTGACCGAATGAACCGGCGACACGTCCGCGCGCTGGCCGCCGCCGTCGGCGTACCCCTGCTCCTGCTGGCCGCCGGGGCCACCGGCTGGGTGCTGACCCCCGGGGCCGAGCCCACCGCGCCGCCGGTCGTCGGGCCGCCCGCGCCGACCGGCGCGGCCCCGACCAGCGCCGCGCCGGAGCGGGTGCCCGTCGCCGCGCCCGCGCCGGACGACCTGCCGGTGGTCGACTACGGCCCGGCACCCACCGGCTTCCCGGCCGATCCGGACACGATGGACACCACGCCGCTGACCGAGGGCCTGCACCCGACCCGCCGCATCGCCGCCTACACCGCCCCCGGCGGCCGTCCGCTGGCGTTCCTCGACCCCACCATCAGCGGCGTCGAGCTGACCATGCCGATCGCCCAGCGGCGGGCCGGCTGGACGGCGGTGCTGCTCCCGTCGGCCAACCGCACGCTCGCCTGGCTGCCGCCCGGCGGCCACACCACCGTGGCGCTGGCCGACCAGATCGTGATCGAACGCAGGCACCACCGCCTCACCTGGTACCGCGCCGGCCGGGCCGTGCGCAGCTGGGAGGTCAGCCTCGGCCAGCGCGGCCAGGAGACCCCGCTGGGCCGCACCTTCATCCTGGGCCGCACCCCGCCGCCGCAGAGCGTGTACGGGGGCGTCGACATCTACGCCCTCGGCTCGGTGCCCGACGACCCCGACTCGGTGCCGGCCGGCCTGCGCGGGGCGCACATCGGCATCCACAGCTGGTACCACGACGGCGAACTGGGCCGGAACACCACGAACGGCTGCATCCGGCTGACGAAGAGCGGGCAGCGGGAACTGCTGGCCGAGGTGCGACCCGGCACCGAGGTCGTGGTGGTCGACGAGCTACCCGCCCCGCCCCCGACGGCCTGACGGTTCCGTTCGCCGGCACCCACGGCCGGCAGCGTTCCCGGAACGCGTCGCACCCGGGTCAGGGAGCGACCCGCTCGTCCGAAGCGGCCGGCGCGGACCGGCGCGGCAGGGGCGGGCGGGTCTGCCCGGCCAGCTTGCGCCACAGGAACTCCAGCGTCAGCGCCCAGACGAAGGCGCGCTGCTCGTTGTTGGCTGCCGCGCCGTGCCCGCCCTCGACGTTCTCGTAGTAGGCCACGTCGTGGCCGTACTCGCGCAGCCGGGCCGCCATCTTGCGGGCGTGCCCGGGATGCACCCGGTCGTCGCGGGTCGAGGTGACGAGCAGGACCGGCGGGTACGCCCGGTCGCCGTCGACGTTGTGGTACGGCGAGTAGCCGCGCAGGAACTCCCAGTCGGCCGCCACGTCCGGGTCGCCGTACTCGGCCATCCACGAGGCGCCGGCCAGCATCCGGTGGTAGCGCCGCATGTCGAGCAGCGGCACGTGCGCGACGACGGCGCCGAAGAGCGACGGATGGCGGGTCAGCATCACGCCCATCAGCAGCCCACCGTTGCTGCCGCCCTCGATGCCGAGCGTCTCCGGCGTGGTGACACCCCGGGTCACCAGGTCCGCCGCCACCGCCGCGAAGTCCTCGTACGCGCGGGGCCGGTTCTCCCGCAGCGCGGCGCGGTGCCACCCGGGGCCGTACTCCCCGCCGCCCCGGATGTTCGCCACCACGTAGGTGCCGCCCCGGGCCAGCCATCCCCGGCCGATCATCCCGCTGTAGCCCGGGGTCAGGGGAATCTCGAACCCGCCGTAGCCGGTGAGCAGCGTCGGACCGGCGGGCGCGTCCGGGTCCCCGACCACGAAGTACGGCACCCGCGTGCCGTCGGCCGAGGTGGCGAAGAACTGGCGTACCGCCAGGCCGTCCGCGTCGAAGGACGCCGGCGCCCGCTTGAGCGTCTCGACCGCGCCGCCGATCTGCCCGAGGCGCAGCGTCGCCGGCTGGAGGAACCCCTCCGAGGCGAGCAGGTAGGCGTCGTCGTTGTCCGGGTCGGTGTCCACGACCTCGCTGTTGTCGAACTCCGGCACCCCGGGCAGCGCCTCCCGCCGCCAGCCCTCCCCGTCGGGCGTCAGCACCTCCAGCCGGCTCTTCACGTCGACGAGGGTGGCCAGGATCAGCCGGTTACGGGTCCAGGACCAGCCGCTGAGCGCCGTACGGTCGTCGGGACGGAAGAGCACGGTCATCTCCCGCTCCCCGGCGAGGAACGCGTCGAACCGGGCCGCCAGCAGGGCGCCCGCGGGGTGGGTCACGTCGCCGACCACCCACGGCGAACGCGGCCGGACGAGCAGCCACTCCCGGTGCACGTCCCACCCGGCGTCCTCCGGCACGGCCACGGGGATCCGCTCCCCCGTCGCGGTCAGCAGGTGCTGCTCGGAGCGGAAGAAGTCCAGCCGGCGGCCCACGAAGTCGCGCTCGAAGCCGGGCGTCGGGTCGTGCGAGGCCCACACGGCGACGTCGTCGGCGTGGCCCTCGTGAACGATCTCGGCCCCGGCCAGCGGCGTGCCCCGCCGCCACCGCCTGACCACCCGGGGATAGCCCGAGGAGGTCAGCGAGCCGGGCCCGAAGTCGGTGGCGACGTAGATGTGGTCGATGTCGATCCAGCCCACGTCGCTCTTCGCCTCGGGCAGCGTGAAGCCGTCCTCGACGAAGACGCGGCGGTCGAGGTCGAACTCCCGCACCACGACCGCATCGCCCCCGCCCCGGGAGAGGCTGACCAGGGCGCGCGCGTAGCCGGGCCGCAGGACCGTCGCCCCGCCCCAGACCCAGTTCTCGCCCTCCCCGGCGGCCAGCGCGTCCAGGTCGAGCAGCACGTCCCACTCCGGCTCCGGCCGGCGGTACTGCTGCAGGGTCGTCCGCCGCCAGACCCCGCGCGGGCGCGCCGCGTCGGTCCAGAAGTTGTAGTAGAGGTGGTCGCCGCGCCACCCGGGGTAGGGGATGCGGTCGTCCGCGTCGAGCACCTGGCGGAGCTCGGCCCGCAGGGCGGCGAACGCCTCTCCGCCGGCCAGGGCGGCGACGGTCTCCGCGTTGCGGTCCCGCACCCACCGCGCGGCGTCCGCGCCATCAAGATCTTCCAGCCAGAGGTACGCGTCGTCGGTCCCCACGGTCAACCCAGCCACCCCGCCACTATCCCCGACGGGGAACTCCCGCCCGAGCCGGGTGCCTGTCGGCATGACGACGACTACCCGCTCACCGCCACCTTGGCCGCCGTGAGCACTCGCCGTCGTGGTCGGGCCAGAGCAGACACCGCAGGCCGCTGGCCAGGCGCCGGTCGCAGAACACCCAGTGGCGTACGTTCTGGTCGTCCTCGGCCGACACGGTGGTGCCCGCCGGGTCGGTCTGTGGCAGCACGTGCGTCCAGTGCGCCACCACTCGGGCGATCCGCTGCGCGGCGAGCAGATCCCCGACCACCACGGGCAGGTGGACCACCCAGCGTTCGGTCACCGGTCGTAGCTCCGCTCGTTGCGGGCGCGGGCCTGCTCCAACTGCCAGCGACGCAGCGCACTCTTGATTCGGTCGGTTTCCCACCGACTCCGATCCAGTCCGCCTTGGACGGCCGCCAGGTCACCGGCGACCTGGTCGAGGAAATACCGCATCGCCTGCGGGTCGAGCCCGCGCCGGCCGAGCGACGTGGGTCGAAGCCGCCGCTCCCGAACCTGCCGCGGTCGTAGCGAATGGTAGGCGGCCGAGCGGTAACAGGTGGGTCCGTTCGCCGACCACTGGCGACGCCGGACACCCCGAAGGAAGCCGTGCATGACTAAACCTGCCTCTCACCGTTGAGATCGACCTGTGGAAGGGGCGGACCCACCGGCCCGCCCCGCACCGGCGGACCCACCCCGGCACCCACCACCGCAGCCCTCATCGGCAGCACGGCAGCGAGGCCACACTCATCAACTCCCCCGCTGGACTGATCACCCTGGCGGCACCAGAACCTCACTCATCGTGCAACGGATCTGTCCCTCCTCGCAACTCCCGCTTAGGTACGGGCTCGTTGCGTGCCGCGTCCTGCCTGGTCCACAATGCTCGACATGACTGGGAGTCCCACCGTCCGCCGTCGCCGCTTGGCCGCCGCCCTCCGGCGCCTCCGCGAGCAGACCGGGATGACTGCTGACCAGGCCGCCAAGGAGATCGGCATCTCCAAGTCAGCCCTGAGCCGGATCGAAAATGCGCAGGTATCCGTCATGCCACCGGTAGCCCGGGGCCTCCTTGAGCTGTACGGCGTCGAGGGCGGAGAGGTCGACGCGCTCGTACAGGTTGCCCGGGACGCGCGCAAGCGCGGCTGGTGGCAGGCGTACGACGACGTGCTGCCGGCCTGGTTCGAGGTCTACGTGGGCTTGGAGGCGGAGGCGTCGGAGATCCGCGCGTTCGAGCCGCAACTCATTCCGGGTCTGCTCCAGACCGCCGACTACGCCAGCGCGGTCATCCGCGCCGAGCACCCTGACGCCTCCACTGAGGAGGTTGATCGCCGGGTCGAACTGCGGATGCGGCGGCAGGCCAGCGACAGTCCACCCAACCTCTGGGTGGTGCTCGATGAGGCAGCCCTGCGGCGGCCAATCGGAGGTGCGGAGACGTTCAAGGCGCAGTTGAAGCGGCTGGCGGAAGAGGCGGAGCGGCCCGGCAACACCATCCAGATTCTGACCTTCGCCGCTGGCGAATACGGGTCGATGGGCAGCGCCTTCAGCCTGTTGGCCTTCCCCGAACCCGCCGATCCGGGGGTCGTCTACGTCGAAACCCGCGCCGGTAGCCTGTACCTCGAAGGCCAACAGGTCAGGGAGTACAGCCAGGTCTTCGAGCATCTGGTCGCGACGGCAGCCAGCGCTCGGGAGTCCCGCGCCCTGATCCTCGAGGCGGTCGACGAGCTATGAGAGGACGGGGCGGGTGGAAGAGGTCAGCACGGCCCGCATGACCTGGCGGAAGAGCACCCGCAGCAACGGGTCCGGCAACTGCGTCGAGGTTGCGGGCGACCTGAGGGGCAAGGTTGGGCTTCGGGACAGCAAGGATCCGAACGGCCCGACGCTGACCTTCAACCCGAGCAGCTGGGTTGCCTTTGTTCAAGGCATCAAGAGCACGCCACCAAGCCGCTGACCAGCGACTTAGCCCGCCTTTGAGCGCTTCCAGGGTGAGCGGGCCGTGATGGCCGCTGGACAGGGCGCATGTTGATCGCGGGACATCGACAGATTCACGAGGCATGGCCCGGGCCGAAGTCTCGGCGGCCGGCGATTACTCATCGCTCCTAACGAGGTACTGCGCCGGGGATGCACGCAATCGGCATTAGCAATTAGCTGCGTTCGAGCAACCTTGCAACTGTGAACCCAGCAATCGCCACCCGTACCGCTGACCGGCAGGCCCCCGCTCTTAATCGGCAACAAGGATCACATCAAGCCCCTGGTCCGGATGATACGTCCATGAAGCTCGCATCTTGCCCCACCTGGCGTTTTGCTTGCCGTCAAGCGCCCGGGTAGACGTCATCTCAGAAACAACATGGTCAGGCACCCTCACCTCTTTTAGAACGCACTCGATGTCCGAGTAGGCGAGCCCGAAGGCCTCTTTACCTCCACTATCGAGGGTGAGTGACTTCCCGCCGTCTCCGACCGTCGCGTACTCAGACAACGAACACTTGTCCTTAGCAGCAACCAAGACGGGGTCGCCTTCTCCTCCCCCCTCAGCTTGGCCAGAAGGGCGAAAGACCACGGCACCCGTGGCGAGACCAGCACCAAACAGGACCACACCTCCAACGGCAGCCGCAACCGCAAGCTTCCACTTCTGGACGGTCACCCTGAGCGGTGCCGGGGCCTGCGAGGCACCAAGCGACTGGGCGAGCGCACTCAACTCCTCGGAACTCATCGCCCTAAGCTCCGCATCGGTCGGGTATTGGCCGCCTGACACCTCAGGGCCCGAAAGGCTTGAACTCACTTTTCGTCCTAACGAAATGGATCTTGTCGGCGTCACTTAACCACCGGCGCACTGATTGCCTGACGCAGGCTAGTTGCCACTGAGCAGCCGCACTAATCGATGTCGGAATTCCGACAGCCGATTCCCTTGCTATGGCAATTCCAGCACGCCACATAGCAGGGCCGCGCCGACCTATGGCCAGGTTGTGCAGCCGACACTCGGAACCCTGGGTCGCCAAAAGCCGGATGCGGGGTCGGCAAAGCAGAGCAACCGTGCGCCGATGGGCTACCCCACGACGCCCGTCAGTTGCCACGTCCGAATCAAACGATACCGATCGTGTCCGGCCGGCCACTGATGCCGGTCGCTGTCGTTCAACACACTTTGGCGCGTGACGTCTCCACATTCACAGGACCCGTGGTCGCAGCAGGCGCCACCACCCCACAGCATCCAGCCCGGCGCAGACGGGCCTGGGGCTGCCTACCCAGCACCGCAGTTCCCGACCGCCGGATCCGTCTCCGGCCTGCCGATGCATCCGCAGGCCCGACCCAGCGTGGCTAAGATCGCCCTCGCCTGCGCCGCCGTGCTGACGCTCCTCTGCTGCGGAGGATCGATCGTGGCCACGCTCGCCTCGCCGCCGGCTACCGAGACCAACGGCAAGGCAGCCGAGGCTGCTCCGAGCATCAGCGCCGTCAACGAGCCGACGACGGTGCCGGCCAGCGACCCGCCACCCAGCACGACACCGACACATGGCGCTGCCGTGACGACGCCCAGCGCGGCCCCTACGCCTGTGCCGCAAACCCGGACCGTCACGGAGAAGCAGCGGATCAACTACACGACCAGGACGGTCAAGGACTCGTCGCTGCCCGAAGGCACCACAAAGGTGAAGACTCGCGGTGCCCCCGGGATTCGCACCCTCACCTACGAGATCACGCTGGTCGACGGCGTACAGACATCCAAGAAGCTCATCCGGTCGCAGGTCACGAAAGCACCCGTCACCCAGGTCGTCCGAGTCGGCACGAAGCAGGAACGCCAGTGCGACCCCAACTACAGCGGATGCGTGCCCATTGCCAGTGACGTCGACTGCGCTGGTGGCAGCGGGAATGGGCCGGCGTACGTCCATGGTCCGGTGCGAGTGATCGGCAGCGACATCTACGACCTCGACCGTGACGGCGACGGCGTCGGCTGCGACGACTGAATTACCCGCGCCACCCCCGACCGCGAGCCAAGGCAGGCCCGACGGCGACGGCCGCCCACGGCATCAGCGTGAGCATGACCGTGACGTCGACCCGGCAGTCGTCCTCGACGGCGTCGTGCTCCAGTCCACCACCGGCGCCGACCCTCTGGTCACTTTAAACCATTATGACCAAAATTTACCTTACGATGAGATCTCTTCGTGGAGGTGAAGGACCATGCCGACGTATGTCGCGTTGCTGAACTGGACCGATCAGGGGATCCAAGGCTTCAAGGACACCGCGAAGCGCGCCGAGGCCTTCGCCGCAGCGACACAGAAGCTCGGGGCGAATCTCGTGAACATCTGGTGGACCGCCGGTCCGTACGACCTCGTGGCCGTCGTCGAGGCACCCGACGACGAAACCGTCTCCGCGGCGCTCCTGCGGCTCGGCGGGGCGGGCAACGTCCGCACCACGACCATGCGGGCCTTCGGTCAGGAGGAGATCAGTCGCATCGTCGCCAAAGCCGCCGGCTGACTCCACCACGGCCATGACCATGGGGCGGCTGCCGACCTGAACGAGCAGCCACCCCCGTACACATGGCCAGGACCACGGACGGGCGTCCTCGCCGGACCCGCCGCGGCGTGCAGGCGACTCAGCGACGCAGCACCCTAGAGGCCGAGGTAGGCGGCGATGCCGTTGGCGTGCCCCCGGGCGGTGGCGGTGATGAAGGCGGCGCGCTTGAGCAGGTTCGCGTCGGCCACGGTGTCGATGAACAGGTTCTCGGTCAGGACGGCGGGCATGGCGGTCTCGCGCAGCACATGGAAGTTGGCGGTCTTCAGGCCACGGTCGGTGACCGAGCCGACGGTGCGCATGCCCGACAGGACCCGGGAGTGCACCGGACTGTGCAGGGCGCTGGAGGTGCCCGGGTACCGGTAGCTCTCGAAACCCGTACCGCCGCCGGAGTTGATGTGGATGCTGACGAAGATCGTGGCGCCCCACGCGTTGGCGTCGCTCGTACGGTAGGTGAGGCTGCGGGTGATGTCCGAGGTGCGGGACATCCGTACGTCGACGCTGTAGTTGGCCTTGAGGATGTCGCGGGTCTGAAGCGCGATGCTCAGGGTCAGGGCCTTCTCGGTCAGGCCGTTGCCCACGGCGCCGGGGTCGGTGCCGCCATGCCCGGGGTCGAGGTAGACCTTCGGGACCGCCGCGTGTGCGGTTCCGGCTGCCGCCCAGGGGGCCACGACGAGACCGGCGGCGGCGGCCAGCAGGGTGCGGCGGCGTGCTGAGGAGTTACTGATCACGAGCACCTCTCCACGGAAAGCAGGGGGTGCCGGGAGGCCGCCGTGGGCCGCCTGTGCCCGTACGGGCCGGCACGGCGCCACTGTAATGCATGGAAATACCTGAATGAAGAGACAGCAGGTGCGGGGCGCCCCGGTGAGCCGCGCCGGCATGGGCGCGCCCATCGCGGGTAGTACCCGAACATGAGGGCGAGTTTCCGGCTCGGCCGGATCGCGGGCGTACCCGTCGGGGTCAACTGGAGCGTCCTGGTCATCTTCGCGCTGATCGCCTGGGGGCTGTCGGCCAACCAGTTCCCCCGGGCCTACCCGGACCGGCCCGTCGCCGCGTACGTCCTGGCGGGGCTCGCGGCGGCGGTGGTCTTCTTCCTCGGCCTGCTCGCCCACGAGGTGTCGCACGCGATCGTCGCCAAGCGCAACGGGCTGGAGGTCGGCGGAATCACCCTCTGGCTCTTCGGCGGGGTGGCCGAGCTGCGCGGCGAGGCGCGCGACCCGGGCGCGGAGCTGCGCATCGCCGGCGTCGGGCCGCTGGTGAGCCTGCTGATCGGGCTCTTCTTCGGCGCGATCGCGGTGGTGCTCGCCGTGGCCGGGGTGCAGGGGCTGCTGCTGGGCTCGCTGGCCTGGCTGGCCGGCATCAACGTGCTGCTGGCGGTCTTCAACGCGCTGCCGGCCGCCCCGCTGGACGGCGGGCGGCTGCTGCGTGCCGCCGTGTGGAAGGCGACCGGCGACCGGACGAAGGCCTCGGTCGTCGCCGCCCGGGCCGGCTGGGTGCTCGGCGCGGTGCTGATCGGGCTGGGGCTGTGGCAGTTCCTGGCCGGCGTCGGCTTCGGCGGGCTGTGGCTGGCCCTGATCGGTTGGTTCCTGATCGGCGCCGCCGGCATGGAGGAGCGGCAGGCCCGGATGGGCAGCGCGCTCCAGGGCATCCGGGTGGCCGACGTGATGACGCCGCAGCCGCAGACCGCGTCGGGGCAGATGACGGTGGGCGACTTCGTCGACCACTACCTCTTCGCGTATCGGCACACGGCGCTGCCGCTGACCGAGGACGACCGGCCCGTCGGCCTGGTCACCCTCGACCGGGTGCGCGGCATCCCGGCGGACCGCCGGGCCGGCACCACGCTGGCCGAGGTGGCCTGCCGCGCCGACGAGCTGGTGCTCGCCCGGCCGGACGAGCCGCTGAACGAGCTGCTCCCCCGGCTCAGCGAGTGCGCCGACGGCCGTGCGCTGGTGGTGGCCGACGGCCGCCTCGTCGGTATCGTCTCGCCGAGCGACATCAGCCGGGCGGTGCAGCGCGGCAGCCTCCGCGACCAGATGGCCGGCAACCGGCACTGACCGGGAGCGGGCCGCCGGAGAACGGGCGGAGGGCCGGCACCGGACGGTCGTCAGATCAGCGCGTCCCGGCCGGGTGGGCAGGGTCCGGGATCAGCGCGTCCCGGCCGCCAGCAGCCCGCGCAGCCAGGCACGGGTCCAGGCGGCGATGGTGAACGAGTCGGTGATCGTCCCGTCGCTGATCAGCTCGCCGACCCGCTCCGGCCGGTGGGCCCGGGGCGCCCGGATGCCCTCCGCCGCGCCGACCGGCCCCAGCTCGGCGATCTCGGCGAGATAGAGGCGGACCGCGTCGGTCGCGGTGCCGGTGTCGGGGTGCACCTCACCGAGGTCGACCAGGCGCGTCGGCGCCACCCCCAGCTCCTCGCGCAGCTCCCGGACGGCCTGCTCCTCGGCGGCCACCCCCGCCTCGCCGAACCCCCGGGGCGCCTCCAGGTGCCAGCGCCTGGTGGCGTGCCGGAAGTGCTCGACCAGCACGACCGCGCCGTCGAGCACCGGCAGCAGCACGACCCCGTCGGCGCCGCCCGTGGGCAGCTTCCGGACGTACGTCCCGACGGCCCCGCCCGGGAGGCGGACCGGGTCGCGCAGCAGCGTCACGTACTCGTCCCGGTAGACCACCCCCGTCCGGCTCCACTCGACCGGCAGGCCACGGGCGCGCAGCGCCGCCGCCTTGGCGCGTTCCGCCGCCGCCACCTGTTCCACCCCGTCGAGGATCTCGACCGCCGCGTCCGGCGGGTTGGTGAAGTACTCGGGCCGCCGCCTGCGCAGCTCGGCGTACTCGCCCCGCTCGTCAGTCACCCTCGTCCCCCTCCGGCCGGTCGATGTTCGCCTCGTTGCCCTCCTCGTCGCCGTCGGACACCGGGAAGCCCATCTCCCGCAGCCGGCGCACGAGTTCCCGCCAATCCTCCCCGGCCCGCTGGAGACGTACCCGCATGACGTCGATACCGGTGCCCAGTTCGCGCCCCGCCCGCCGCTGGTCCCGCCCCACCACGGCGAACCGGACGACGGCCGTCGCCCCGCGCGCGGCGACCTCGGTGGCCACCTCCCCGACCAGTTCCACCCGCGGGTCGCCGTCGAACACGATCGAGACGCTGCTCCCCATCACCTCGACGGTCACCCGGATCACGGGCTCCCAGGCGTTGATCCGGTCCAGCCGCCGCTCCCCCACGATCTCGGTGAGCCGCCGGGCCAGCGCGACGTAGCGGTCGTACACCTGCTGGGAGCGGGTGACGAAGTCGAGCGGCTCGTCGAGCAGGGCCCGGAGGCTCTCCACGTACCCCCGCCACTCGTCGGTCCGCCGGGCCTGGTGCACGTGGTGCAGTTCGAGGCCGGTCAGGTCGATCCGCAGCGGGAGCTGCACCAGGTCGAAGGCGTACGGCCGCAGCGTCCGCAGCAGGCCGAGCAGGTCGTCCATGTCGCGCTCCGGGGGCCGCTCCCGCCGGTACTCCTGCATCGCCGTGCGGCGCAGCGAGTCCGCCGGGATGAGCGCGAAGCCGTCGACGGCGTCCGGCAGGGCCGTGTTGTAGCGCAGGTCGACGAGCTGCTTGAGCTCGGCGACCAGGGGCCCGGCGCGGAACTTCCCGTCGGCCGGGTTGGTGTCGGGCTCCATCAGGAACTCCCGGTAGAAGCCCTCCCGGTCGGCCTGCTCCGCGGTGAGCGCCCACATGGCGACCTCCTGCAGCCGGCGCTTGAGCAGCGGCAGGCTGTCGTCGTCCAGCCGGAGGTCCCGCTGGAGCTCCGCCAGGTTGAACGCCGGCAGCTGGAGCAGGAAGCGGCGGAACTCGGCGATGATGCAGCGCTCGGTGAGCAGCCGGTTCTGCGCGTCGTCCCAGGACAGGCGCAGGCAACGGACGGTGTCGACCTCGTCGAGCACGCGTACCCACGCCGACCAGCCCGCCGAGTCGACGCCGAAGCGCGGCTCCGCCACCGGGGTGCGCTCGGACAGCAGGAACGGCACGAGCACGCTCTCGTCGAGCAACGCGCGGAAGGCGTCCCGCTGCGGGCCCTCGGTGGTGAAGTCCTGGTGGACGACGGGGTTGTTGAAGAAGTACGCCCGGTTCACCACGACCTGCTCGGCGTTGAGGATCGAGCGCAGGTACTCGGCGCGGGCGTCGCGTCGACGCGAGCGCTCGACGTCCCGGTACGACAGCCGCCGGCTCAGCATCCGTTCGAGCAGGTCCTGGGTCACCCACTGGTTGTCCAGGCACTGGGCCACGACGGTGATGGGGGCGAGGTCGCGGTTGTCGATCGGCGTCAACCGGTCGCCGGCGCCGGCCAGATCCGGGGACATGTCTCTCCTCTGTGGACACGACTGGGTCGTCCGAGGCAACCACGGGAACCCGGTTGTCGGAAAGCCGTCGGAGGCGTCGAGGCAAACATCCGACACTTGACCGGACCGCTCCCCCGGCCTCCGCCCGTCAGAGCCGTGGGAGGTACGCGTCGAGCAGGTCGGTGCGGAACGTGCCGGCCGGATCGAGCCGGCACGCCAGGTCGAGGAAGTCGGCGTACCGGGGCAGGGCCGCGGCGACCGCCGCCGGGGCGAGGCCGAAGACCTTCCCCCAGTGCGGGCGCGGCGCGAACGGCGCGAGCCGCTCCTCCACCGCCGCCACCACCGGCAGCACCGCCGCCGCGTCGGCGGTCCAGGTGAAGTGGATGGCCAGGCTGTCCCGCCCGTGGTTCGGGCTGAGCCACAGCCCGTCGGCGGCCACCGCCCGCAGCTCGCAGACCTGGAGCACCGGCGCGATCAGGTGCGCCACCGGATCGAGCGCGGCCAGCGCCGCCGACGCCGAGCCGCGCGGCACGTGGTACTCCGACTGCAACTCCGCCCCGCTGCTGGGCGTGAACTCCAGCCGGAAGTGCGGCAGCCGTTCGTGCCACGGGCCCGGCTCGCCGAGCTGCGGGGTGCAGTTCCGCGCGGGCATGCCCGGCACCGGATGCCGCGGCGCGTCGGCCGCCGTCGTGCCGAGCCAGTCCGCCGGCAGCGGGGCCGCGTCCGCGCGCTGCTTGACCCACACCTCCCGCAGCCGCGGCGACCGCCAGTCGGTGAAGACGCTGACGCTGTACGCCGAGGCGAACGCCGCGTCCAGCGCCGCGCGGGACAGGCCGAGGCGGACGTGCTGGCGGATCTCGAAGGTCGGCACCACGTCCAGGGTGACCCGGGTGACGACGCCCAACGCGCCCAGCGACACGACCATCCCGGTGAAGGTGTCCCCGTCGGCCGCCCGGTCCACGGTCAGCAGGTCGCCGCCGGCGGTGACCAGTTCCAGCCCGGCGACCGCGCTGGCCAGGTTGCCGATCGTCTCCCCCGAGCCGTGGGTGCCCGTGGTGACCGCCCCGGCGACCGAGATGTGCGGCAGCGAGGCGAGGTTAGCCAGGGCGTACCCGCGCGCGTGCAGCCAGGCCGCGAGGTCCCCGTACCGCATGGTGGCCGGCACGGTGACGGCCCGGCGGTCCGGGTCGAGCGCGACGGTCGCGGGCAGCCCGGCCAGCGAGACCAGGTCGCCGGTGGTGTCGCCGAGGCGGTTGAACGAGTGCCCGGTGCCCACCACCCGGAGGCGGTCGCTGCCCGCCACCAGCCGGCGCAGCTCGTCGAGCGAGGAGGGGCGGTGGTGGCGGCGGGCGGCGTAGCGGACGTTGCCCGCCCAGTTGTGCCGCGGCCCGGCCTCGGCGGTGGTCACGGGGTGCGGTGGCGGTCGGTGGCCGGGGCACCGCCGAGCGCGTCGACGAAACGGTCCCCGGCGTGCCGGGTCAGCGCCGCCGCCACCTCGGCGGGCTTCTCCCGGACCCGCGTCAGGTCCAGCAGCTCCACCGCGGCCCGGCCGTCGACCGGATGGCGCGCGTCGGTCGGCAGGTCGATCAGCGCACCCGGCGCGGGGACCAGCAGCAGTCGCGGCGTCGACGGCAGCCCCTGCCGGGCGGGCGGCCGGGCCAGCGCCAGCGCCGCGACCTCCGCCCACGCGATGGTGCGGCGCAGCCCGGGGCGGCGGACGCTCAGGCCGTCGGCGCCGATGACGAACCGGAACGGGCGCAGCAGGCCGACCAGCACGCCGCCACCCAGCAGCACGGCGCCGACGGCGACCAGCCGGCGCAGCAGCACGTGCTCCCCCGGCAGCGCCAGCAGCACCCCGCCCCCGATCACGCAGGCCAGGGGCAGCACCAACGCCCCCCGGTTGCGGTGCAGTTCCATGTCGCACCCCCGTTCGACTCCGCGGTCGTCGGGACGCATCATCCGACGAGCACCGGCGGGACGGAAACCGGTCGATCGGGCACGGTTACCGCGCCCCCGTCGGGGAACCCTACGCCGATGAGCAGCTACCGCGATCCCGCCCCGCGGGGCGACGTGTTCCCCTCCGAGGAGGAGATCGACCCGACCGGCATCGGACCGGTGTCGTCGGTCGGGGCGTACCCGGCGGGCACCACGCCCCGGCCCAAGCCGGCGCCGCCGCCGACGCCCCCGCCGCACCCGGTGCCCCATCCGGGGCCCGCGCCCAAGGTGGGCCACGCCTGACGGCCGGCACGACGGGGCCGCCGCCCCGCGCGCGACCTCCCGCCGTCGTCGGGACAGGGGGTCGACGCGGTGGTGGGGCGGCGGTTGCCCGCCGGCTCAGAGCTGGGGCTTCACCTCGGCGGCGACCAGCTCCAGGTGGTCGAGGTCGGCCAGGTCGTGCACCTGGAGGTAGACCCGCTCGCTGCCGATCTCGGCGTACCGGCCGATCTTGTCGACCACCTCGGCGGGGGTGCCCGCGAGGCCGTTCTCGCGCAGCTCGTCCGGCTCCCGGCCGATCGCGGCGGCCCGCCGGGCCACCTCGGCGTCGTCCTGCCCGCAGCAGAGCACCAGGGCGTTGGACCAGCGCAGCTCGCCCGGGTCGCGGCCGGTCTCGGCGCAGGCGGCCCGGACCCGGTCGAACTGGGCGGCGGAGTCCTCGACCGAGGCGAACGGCAGGTTGAACTCGTCGGCGTAGCGGGCGGCCAGGCGGGGCGTGCGCTTCGGGCCCATGCCGCCGAGCAGGATCGGCGGGCGCGGGTCCTGCACCGGCTTCGGCAGGGCGGGCGAGTCGCTGACCGGGTAGTACGTCCCGGCGAAGTCGAAGGTCGCGCCGGGCGGCGTCGCCCAGAGCCCCGTGACGACCGCGAGCTGCTCCTCCAGCCGGTCGAAGCGCTCCCCCAGCGACGGGAAGGGAATCCCGTACGCGGTGTGCTCCTCGGCGTACCAGCCGGCGCCGATGCCCAGCTCGACCCGGCCGCCGCTCATCTGGTCGACCTGCGCGACGGTGATGGCCAGCGGGCCGGGCAGCCGGAAGGTGGCGGCGGTCATCAGCGTGCCCAGCCGGATCCGCCGGGTGTCCCGGGCCAGGCCGGCGAGCGTGGTCCACGCGTCCGTCGGGCCGGGGTCGCCGCTCACCGCGCCCATCTTCAGGTAGTGGTCGGAACGGAAGAAGGCGCCGTAGCCGGCCTCCTCCGCGCAGCGGGCCACGGCGAGCAGGTCGTCGTACGTCGCGCCCTGCTGGGGTTCGGTGAAGATCCGCAGTTCCATGCTTCGAGCATAGGGAGCGGGCCAGGTCAGCGTGCCGTTCCGGCCCTTCTCCGGGCGGCGGCGTCGGCGGATGCCCACCGCGCGAAGTGGCGGGGATCCGATAGCGGCGAGCCTGGCCCCGGGTCGTCCGCCGGTCCAGAGTGGAGGCCGAGCGACGAGGCGAGGAGGAACCCATGGAGGACCAGCACTCCGACGGGCTGACGGGGGCGGTGGACGCGCTGCTCCCGGAGGTGTCCCGCCGGGCCGGGGAGATCGAGGCGGCCCGGGGGCTGCCCGCCGATCTGCTCGACTCGCTGCGGGCGGCCGGCTGCTTCCGGATGTTCGTCCCCCGCAGCCACGGCGGGTACGAGGCGGACCTGCACACCGGGCTGCGGGTGCTGGAGTCGCTGGCCCGGGCCGACGGCTCCACCGGGTGGACGGTGATGATCGGCGCCGAGACGCCGCACCTGGTGGCGATGCTCTCCCGCGACCGGTTCGACAAGTTCTACGCCGACGGGCCGGACGTGGTCGTCGGGGGCGGGTTCGCCCCGCAGGGGCGCGCCGAGGCGGTCGACGGCGGCTTCCGGGTCACCGGCCGGTGGGCGTTCGCGAGCGGCGCCCGGCACGCCGACTGGATCTTCGGCAACTGCGTGCTGGCCGGGGACGCCGGGCCGGCGGGGGCACCGCCGGCGATGCGCTCCATGCTCTTCCCGGCCTCCCGGGTCACCGTGCACGACACCTGGCACGTGCTCGGCCTGCGTGGCACCGGCAGCCACGACATCGAGGTGGCGGACGCCTTCTGCCCCACGGAGGAGAGCTTCGACCTGTTCACCGGCGTGCCCTGCGTGCCGGGGCCGGGCTTCGTGGCGCCGCTGGTCCACTTCGTCCTGCACCTCGGCGCGGTGGCGGTCGGCATCGCGCAGGGCGCGCTGGACGACATGGTCGCGCTGCTCGAGGGCGGCCGGCAGCGGCTCTACGCCCGGCAGTCGCTCGCCGACTCGCCGGCCTTCCGCCTCCAGCTCGGCCGCGCCGACCTGGACGTACGGGCCGCCCGGGCGCTGCTGCGGGACCTGGCCGACGAGCTCTGGGCGGCCTGCGCCACCGACCCGGCGGCCATCCCCGCGCTGCACCCGCGGATCTCCGCCGCGCTGCCCTGGGTGACGGAGCGGGCAGCCGCCGCGGTCGACACCTGCTACCGGGCGGCCGGCGGCGGGGCGGCCCGGGACTCGTCGCCGTTGCAGCGCCGGTTCCGCGACATCCACACGTTCAGCCAGCACGCGGCGGCGGCCGAGGGCTGGCTCGCCAACAACGGCGCGCGGGTGCTCGGCCGGCCGGTGGAGCTGGCCTACTGACCCCGGGGTGCAGGGGCGGGTGCGCCCGGCCCGGGCGGGTGTCCCGGCTTCCGACCGGAGCCTGGGCACCCGCCCGCCGTCGATCGACGGGTCAGCAGCGCTGCCGCTGCCCCGTGTAGTGCACGCCGACCCTGCCCACCACGGTCAGGTCGGTCAGGGCGGTGTTCGCACCGCGCGACACGTAGCACGAGTAGCGGTGCTGGTTGATCACTTCGAGGTGGATGTGGACCCCGCTGTCACCGTTGACCTGGTAGCAGCTGGACCAGCGGAAGCGGCCCGTCTCGCCGAGCTTGGTCCACGGTCCGACCGAGGCGCCGACGACGATGCCGCCGGGCTTGTTGTTCACGTGCATCACGTCCGCCCGGCCGAGGATCTGCCCGGTCGTGGTGTCCCGGGCCTCGAGCCCGATGCGGTAGCCGCCGTCGGCGAGATTGCGGGTCGCGCAGCCGGCCTGGACGGTGACCACCTTGACGGCGACCGGGTGCCCGGACGCGGTCTTGGTGCCGAACGGCGAGACGATCGTGGCACCCGGGCTGCGGTAGATGTCGACGGCCCAGTCGTTGGGGTAGCCCCAGTGGCCGAAGACGATGTGGTGCGAGGTCGGCCCGGAGAGACCGAACCGGTCCCAGGTGGACGAACCCTGGATCGGCGGATAGACGTTGACCCGGTCCGCGTCCGGATGGGCCTGCGCGGCACCGGCCGGGGCGACCACGGCGCCGACCGCGAGCACGAGGGCGGCCACCGCAGGGGCGAGACGACGACTGAACTTCACATGATCTCCATGGCTGTCCTGGCGCAGCGGGCTCGGTGGACATCGCACCGGGAGGCGCACGAGCGGGCCTGCGCACGATCCGGCGGATTTTATACCATCATCGATGGACCTCATGATCGACGTCTATCCTTCCGCCGCTGGCCCCCCGGGCTTCCGGCGGAGCTCCGGCCGGCCGCTCAGACGTACGGCCGGGTGGCGTACGCCGCCTTCAGCGCGGCCAGCCCCGTCGACTTCGGCGACAGGGTGCCCCAGCCCGAGTTGAAGTAGTTGGTCCGCGCGATCCGGGGTCCCCGCTCGGCGTTGAGCTGGGCGATGGCGGCCGGGACGGTGGCGATCCAGCCCGCCTGGTCCGGCACCTCCGCCACCCGTACGCCCCACTCGGCGATGATCACCGGGCGGGAGAGGGCGACCGGGCCGAGGTCGGCCACCGCCCAGTCCTTCGCCCGGCGGAACCGGGCCAGCGCCGTGTGGGTGGGGCTGGTGGCGTAGGCGTTCCACTGGAGGAAGTCGAGCCTGGCCATCAGCGCCTCCGGGTGGGTGCGCTGGAAGCAGGCCCGGTCGAAGCCGCCCACCCCGACCGAGAACGTCGTGCCGGCGGGCAGTTGGCGGGCCTTGAACCAGTTCACGATGTACGTCATGGCCTGCACCGCGCGGGCGTCCGACTGCGCCCACGGGTACGTGACGCCGGACTCGGTGGTGCCGAACTCGTGGTCGGTGTCCAGCTCGGAGGCGAGCTGGATGTTCACCCCGAAGCCCATGGTCCGGTACTGGGACAGGGCGCGGGCGAAGAGCCCGTCGCAGTGCCCGGCCAGGACCTGGCTGTAGCCGTACGCCCGGGGCCAGGTGGTGCCCGGGCGCTGCTGGATGGTCATCGCGGGCGCCGGGACGGTGTAGGTCACGCCGTCCACGGTGAAGGTCTGCGGCCCGGCGTTGGGCGCGCCGTAGTGCTTCAGCTCCAGCACCATGTTCATCTGCATCCCGGCCCTGCCGAGCGTGACGAGCCACGGCCGCTGGTAGCCAGGGAAGATGTAACCGTCGGCGAAGCTGCGGTACTGGGTCAGCGAGCGGAAGTTGCCGCCGGCCATGTCGGCCGTCGGGTCGGCGCCGCCCGAGAGGTAGTAGCCGCCCAGCACCGGCGGCGCGATCGTGTAGTCGGCGGTCGCGGTGGCGGTACGCCCGCCGTTGTCGCGCACCGTGACGGTGACCCGGGGCATCACGCCACCGCCCGGTAGACGGCGACGGACCCGTTGTCCGACGCCCTGGTCCAGGCGCGGCCGGAGTCGTCGGTGACGGTGAGGGTGAGCGGGTCGATGACGGCGGTGACCTTGACCGGCGCGCTGCTGTTGCCCTGCGCGTCGGTCACCACGATCGTGACGGTCACCGGCTTGGTGTCGGCGTCGCCGTAGGTGACCGTCAGGATCATCTGGTCGCCGGGTGAGTAGGTGGAGGCGTTCAGGGAGGCGGTGGCGGTGGGAGCGGCCATTGCCGGCTCCTCTCGTGCTCGGTGACCGGACCGACCGGCTCGTGACCAGGGCCGGTTCCGGTGGGCAGGGTGGGACGGGCGACGCCCGGCCGCCGGGCACGCGCCTGCGCGTGCCCGGGACGGCTCGTGGGTACGGCTCGCCGGCCGCGCACGTCCCGGGGATGGCGCGCGGCTCGGATGGCTGCCGGAATGAAGACGTCGGTGTCGGTGCGGCGGCTTGCGCCCGGGTACCCGGGACGTGGCCGCCGGAGCGCGACTTCGCGCTGCGTGGGCGGCCGGCGCTGCGCTACGCCGTGGCCGTCGCGGGGTCGGGTTCGGTGATGGCGGTGTCGGCGGGGACGATGCTGTCCCCGCCGGGCCCGAGGAATGGGTTGTGGCCCGCCATCCTCACGCCTCTGACCTGCTACAACAGTGCGCCGGAAAGGCGATCGGCGTCCTGTCCGCTATCGGACGGCCGGCACGTCCGGCAGGTGACTGCGCTCCGGCCGGAATTGTGCCGAAGCTGCCCTGGCGACGACCTCCTCCGGGCTGAGCGGCGCCTTCGGGTGGTGGGACAGGCAAAGGGGCGTGTCCACCTTGACGAACGCGAAGCCCTCCCCGGCCACGTAGAACTGGCCGCTCTGCATGAGGCCGATGTCGGGCAGTCGCCCGCCCTTGGCCTCCGCCAACTGACGGGCCGCGTCGATCTGCGCGGGAGCGTTGAGCAGCCCGAAGAACTGCGTGGTGGCGTTGCCGGAGATCTGGTTGTGCAGCCCCTTCGGCGCCTGGGTGGCGAAGACCAACCCGAGCCCGTACTTGCGGGCCTGAGAAGCGAGGGCGATCGTGCTGGCCGTGCAGGCCGTCTGCCCGGACGACGGGGCAAGAGTCTGCGCCTCGTCCATCACGAAGAGCCCGCCCAGCGGTCGCTCGCCCGCCGGGTGCCGCTTGATCCAGGCGAACAGGGCCATCTGGAGCTGATTGACGAAGCCCTGCCGTTCCTGGTCCGACGTGAGCCCCACAAAGCTGATCACCGAAATGCGTGCGCGACGGCCCGGCGAGGGGGTGAGCAGCAGGCCCGGATCTGCCGGGGCGCCGACGCCGCCGAACAACGGATCGGTGACCATGGCGGCCTTCAGCGTCTCGGCCAGATCCTGGGCCAGCTTGTCCGCCCGGCTCAGCCGGCTCACCCCGTCTGGCAGTTCCGCGAGGAACTCGGTGAAGCCAGGCAGGCCCACCATTCCGCTCCTCGCGTACGCCTGGAGGGCCTCGGTCAGCACGGCCTTGCCCTGCTGGGCGACCTTCGTCGGCCGGTCCACACCGGCGCGCGGGGCGAGTGCCTCCACCGCCGAGCGGATCGCCTGGTCGAATTCGTCCGGCGAGTCGCGTACGGGGGTGAAGTCCGGCAGCGGCTGGAAGCTCAGGGGTCGACCGGCGTTGACCCGGGGCGTCCAGACCACCACCTCGGTGTGTTCGAGGTGGTCGCGGGCCCGCTCGGCGTCACCGGGGTCCCATCCGGCCGGCGGCTGCGGCCAGGGATCGCCCAGGCGGGCGAGGTCGTTGTTGGGATCGAGCACGATCGCGGAGACGCCCTCCCGTGCGCACTCCTCGACCAGTCGCCGGATCAGCACGGTCTTTCCGGAGCCGGAGCCGGCAAAGATCACCGTGTGACGGCGCAGCGACTCCAGGTCCACCGCGAACGGCCGCGCCCCGTCGGTGGTCCGCCCCAACAGGATCGAAGTTCCGTCGACGGTGGCCCGCCCGCCGTCGACCCGCGCGTCGTCCTCGCCGCCCGCCTCGGCCGTCGGCCCGACTGACCGGGCGACCGGTCCGGCCTCCGCATTGGCCGCCCCGGCAAAGTCGCCGAGGATCGTGGCGAACAGCTGCGTGGAGCCGGCCGGTCGGCGCGCGACCAGCCACTCCTGAAGAACCTGGGCCGGTTCGCCGCTCAGCTCACGAAGCGCGGCGAACACCCGCAGGTCCGCCTCCCCGACGCCGCAGCGGACTCCGCCGGCCGCGTCGAAGGCCGCCAACACCTCGGTCGTACGCTTCCCGGTCGGCCACGGGCCGTTGCGCAACAGCACCAGCCGCCGCTGCGGCAGCGCACGGTCGAGGCCCGCCATGGTGCAGGCCGCCTTCACCCTGGCGGTCGCCGCGATCGCGTTCGGATGGGAGATCCCGCGGAAGCACCAGTGCGCCTCGTTCTCGGTGGCCTCGTCCAGCACCTCGACCAGCCGCCCGTGCAGCGCCGGTTTGCGGCCCGGCAGCGGGTCGTACCTGTAGCTGGCGCCGGTCGGGGACTGCTCGGCGATCCAGGCCGCCAGACCGGCGGCGAGGAGCGCCGGCATGTGCTCGTCCTCGGTCCGCGGATCGAGCGCACCCGCCACGTCCGCCCCCGCCACCAGCTCGGCGAAGCGGGCGTCGAGCTGCCGCAGGCGCACGTCGTCACCGGTATCCGCGTCGCGGCATGACTTTGGGCCGACGGCGGCACTCCGGTCCGGCGGCTCGGACCCGCCGACGACGTGGTTGCCGACCTCGATGAGACGGTCGAGCTCGGTCACCTCGTCCCGGTCCCGGCACCAGGCGACGTGTCGATCCACCCGGCGCAGCAGCGCCCGAGGCGTCAACGCCGGGGCGTCCACGAACGCCTCGGGGCTGATCGGCCAGGTCGGGTACGGCGGTGCGAAACGCGGCCCGGCGAAGGCGGCGGTGAACCGCTTCGCGACGATGGTCCGGCCGATCTCGGGGGTGGGAATCCGGTCGGGGAGGATCGCCTGCCGGAACCGGTCGCCGACCGGAGTGGGCGCACTCCTGGTCAACAGCTCCCAGGTGTCCGGCAAACACGACACCACGATCAGCGTCCGGCGGGTGACGTCACGCAGCTTCAGCAGGCCGTCGGCGATGGGCCCGATGACCTTCGCCTGGGCGTCCTCCAGCCCGGCGTACTGGTCGAACATGGCGGTGCTGGTCTGGGCGAAGAGCGTGTCGAGCTGGTCGACGGCTATCACCGTGGGGTCGAGCGTCAGCGCCATCAGCCGCGAGACGTCCTGGACGATCTGCTGCGGGGTACGGATCGCCGGGGTCAGCCCCCACGCCGCGCGACCGTCCGGGTCACCCGGCTCGGAGATCAGATGGGCGTAGCCGACGTCCTGTGCCTCGAAGTCCAGCGCGCCGTGCAGGACGAGTGCCCGGGCGGTGTCCTGGCAGTCCCGGCCGGTCTCGCGATGGCGCGTCCGCAGGGCCCGCACGAAGGTGTCCAGGTGCTCCCGGGTGACCGGCTTCGTCCCGGCGATCGCGTCGCGTACCTCCGGCGGGATGCCGAGCTGGGCGGTGAGCCGACGCAGAAACGTGCGCAGCTGGGTGCCCCAGCCGATCGCGTCCCGTCCCATGCCTTCGACCAGGGCCAGCGCCACGCTCTCCCAGAACGTCTTCCCGCTGACCATGTCGACCAGGAAGAAGTAGCCGCCCTCACGCTGGATCCGATCCCGCACCGCCCCGAGCAGGTGGGTCTTGCCGGCGCCGGCCCGCCCCTGCATGGCCACGCCGAGGGGCACCGTGGTGTCGTCGGTGCGGGCCCTGCCGACGCCGCGCAGGATCTCCGCGACCACCTTCTCGTGCAGCTCCGGCACGTCGTGCGGGCTGGGCCGCCACACGTCGTCGGGCGTGACCGCAGGGTTGAGACTGACCGCCTCGAGCGCGGCCCTCACGTCCTCCGGGATCATGCCGAGCCGATCGCCAGGGTGTGGTTCTCCTCGTCTCCGATGCGCACCGCGGCCGCCCGGTCGCGCGCGGTCAACGACTTGGTGTTGGCGACCGGGATGATCCGGACGCCGTCCCGCTGGACCATCGCGCGCAACGTCGCGTCGACGGTTGCGCGGTCCTGCCTGCCGAGGCGTTCGCGCAGGTCGGCGAGCCCCACCCAGGCTCCCGGCTCCCGGGCCAGCTCGTGATAGGCGGCGCGGATCAGGGCCTCCACGGCGTCCGGCTCGGTGGCCGCCGGTGCTGGCGCGACGCCGGGAGGCGTCGGGCCGGCCGCCAGCCCTGAGGTGGCCGACGGCGGCGTGAAGAAGTCGGCGTGGCTGAGCCCCAACCGGCTCAGCGAGCGGTGCAGGTTGGCCAGCAGGGTGAACAGCGAACGGGTGGCTGAGCCACTACGTGCGGGCGGGGCTCCGGCGTGCAGCTGCCGCACCACCCGCCACCCCTCGTCGGTCAGCTCGTGGGAGAAGGGCCGGTGGGACCGGTCGGTCTCGACCAGGCCGAGCTTGACGAGTTTGGCGTTGTCGGCGCCGGTGAGGCTGAACCCGGCCAACTCCTTCAGCTCGTTGTTGGTCAGTTCGCGGGCCTCGACCATGAGCACCACAAGCGCGTTGATCTGGTTGGGCGTCAGGTGGGGAAGGTCCGCCGTGCTCGTCATGGTGCCTCTTCTTCGTGGGGGTGCGCGCCGGCCAGGCGACGACGGGTCAGCAGTTGCCGGATCATGCCGACCACAGCCTGGACGTCGGACAGCACCTGCTCGTTGGTGAACCGGAGCACGTCCAGCCCGAGGAGTTGCAGCCGCACGTCACGCCGGCGGTCGTTGGCGAATCTGATTCGGCCCCGATGTTCCGGGCCGTCCACCTCGACCGCAAGTCCCTCGGCCGGCCAGAAGAGGTCCAGGCGGTAGGTCTCGCCGAGCAGGTGCCAGTCGTACGTGTGGTTCCAGCGCCTCCCCCGGGCCCACTCGTATGGCGCCAGTGCCAGCTCCAGCGCCTGCTCGGCGGCGCTGTCGCCGCGCGGGACACCGGACAGCGGCGGAAACGTCAGCGCCGGAGAGGGCTCGCGCACGGTGTCGGAAACCCGACCCGCCTGCACCGCCAACTCGGTCAGGCTCGACGGCAGCGAAACCTGAACCGACCGGATCCGGTCGACCGCCCGCAGTTCCCGCCCGGCCAGCCAGACGGTGAGGCGGCCGTGCCGCACCAGCCATTCGGCGACGGCAACCAACGCGCGCTCGGTCTCCGTGGGCAGCTCGTCGGTCAGGCCGACCAGCAGGACGCACCCGTCACGGTCGTACGCGGAGGCCATGACCCGGGCCAGGCCGGCAGCCCGTACCTCTGCGGGAAAGCGCGGCCGGTGCTGCCGGTCCTTCCCGCGCAGCGCGCGCTCGGCGAGGTCGGCCAGGAACGGGCCGAAGTGCGCGGAGTGCGCGGCGGCCCGCATGGCAAGGGACCGCACCGCAGCGACGCCCAGCGCGCCGCAACCGTCGAGCCGTTCGGCACCGGGCAACCAGCGGGGGAACAGCGTGAATGCTGCCCCGTCCAACTCGTCGAGGACGGCGGCGAGCAACTCGGTGAAGCCCTGTCGGGCCGGTACGTGGTACCGAACGACGACCGGGGCGGCGGCCGGTGCCGGATCGAGTCCCACATGGAGCAACTCGGGGTCGATGCCGGGCAGGTGGCTGACCTGCCGTGGAGGAAGGGCCTCCCACCACTCGCCGGGAGGTACGCCACTGTCCACGGCCGAGCACGTTACCGAGGATCGATCGGGTGCGCCGCCCGCCCGATCCGCTTGCCCGTGCCTGCACCGCGGTGACCGGCTACGGCCATTCGGCTGCGGCTGTCTAGCTCTTCTGTCGGTGTCGGGGGCGGCGGCGGGCCTGGCGTCGGCCGTACAGTGTGCCGACCGTTCTAACGAGGAGGGGTTCCGTGACCCAGCCACCACCGGTGTCGGGCCCCCCGGGGCCCGGTCAGGCCCCCGGAAGCACCGACGGAGAAGACCCCGGAGACGCGACGCCGCACCTGCTCGTCATGCCGTCCATCGAGGGCGCGCCGCCCCCGAGGGTGTGGCCCGGGGCGGAGGGCGCACCCGCCTGGGCGATCCCCGTCAGCATCCCGCCCGGGACGCGCGGTTACGCGGTGTTCATCCCGCTGGTGCCGGCCACCGCCGCCGCGGCTCCGGTCGCCGCGGAGCCACCGGCCACGGCCTCGGTCGTCCCCGCCGCCCGGCCGGCCGAGGCGACCGCCACGCCAGCCCCGACGGCCGTCGGCGGACCGGAGGAGAGCAGCCCGACGCGGGCCGCCGCGGTGACGGCGGCGGACGCCGCGGCACCGGCTGCCGCGCCGTCACCGGACGCCGTCAGCGCGCCGCCGGGCGGCACAGAGGCGGCACCGACCCCCTCCGGCCCCGCTACGCCCACCACGAACGGGCCCGCCGAGGCGGCGCCCACCACGAAGGGACCCGCCGCCGAGGCGGCACCCAGCACCGGAACGCCAGCGACCGCCTCACCGGCCACCGCTGGAGCACCGGCCACCCCGTCGGCGGGCGCCGGCGCATCCGCTGCCCGCCCGCCGGGGACCGCCGTCCAGCAACCCGCCGCCGCGCCGCTGCCGGCGCCGTACCGGATCGGGGTGCCGGCCGGCGCGCCGGCGCCGTACCGCGGCTACCAGCCGGTCCCGCGCCCGCCGTCGTTCCTCGACACGCGCTGGCCGGGGCCGGCACCCGCCCAGGACCGAGCCGTACCGCTCGCGGTCCTCGCCGGAGCGCTGGGCCTGGCGTTCTTCGTACCGCTCACCCGCACCGGCATCGGCTGGTTCCTCGGCTGGCTCGCCCTGACCGTCGCGGTGGTCCTCGCGGTCCGGCGGACGGGCGCGGAACTGCCGCGCGCCGACCGGCGGATCCGCGCCGGCTGGGCGGTGGCGGCCCTGGCGCTGCTGTCGGTCCTGGCCTTCCGCAACGCCTGGTGGCTGGTGACGTTCTGCGTGCTCGGCGCGCTCTGCTGCGCGACCCTCGCGATAGTGGGCGGCCGGCGCGTCCGCTCCATCCTGTTCAGCCTGGTGGCGGCCCCCTTCGCGGCGTTGCGAGGGCTGCCGTGGGTGCGTGGGCACCTGCACGCCCCGGCGAACCCGCACCTGGCTCGCCGCGTCGTCGGGTCGGCCGCGGCCACCGTGGCCGCGCTGGTCGTCTTCGGCGCGCTCCTGTCCTCGGCCGACGGCGCCTTCTCCGTGATGCTCGGCGAGCTGATTCCCGAGGTCAACGGCGGTGCGGCGTTCCGCTGGATCCTCCTCGCCGCCGTGGGCGGGCTCTGCGCCGTCGCCGCCGTCTACACGCTGGCCGCGCCGCCCGACCTGTCGACGATGGACCGGCCCGGCACGCGCCGCTTCGGCCTCGTGGAGTGGGCGCCGGTCATCAGCGCCCTGACGCTGCTCTTCGGCGGCTTCGTGGCGGTGCAGTTCACCGTCCTGTTCGGTGGGCAGCGACACGTGCTGCGCACCGCCGGCCTCAGCTACGCCGAGTACGCGCGCAGCGGGTTCTGGCAGCTCGTCGTCGTCACCATGCTGACGCTGGCGGTGCTCGGCGGGGTGGCCCGCTGGGCGCGACGGGACCGGGCCGTCGAGCGTCACCTGCTGCGGGTCCTGCTGGGCCTGCTCAGCGTGCTCAGCTTCGTCATCGTGGGGTCGGCGCTGTCCCGCATGTACACGTACCAGAAGGCGTACAGCTTCACCGGCGAGCGGCTCTTCGTGATGGCGTTCGAGCTGCTGCTCGGCACCGTGTTCCTGATGATCCTGGTGGCCGGGCTCCGCTGGCGCGGCGCCTGGATTCCCGGCACGACGGTGGCGCTCGCCGTGGTGATGCTGCTGGGCCTGGCCGTGCTCAACCCGGAGGACTACGCCGCCCGCCGCAACATCGCCCGGTACGAGCAGACGGGGAAGATCGACGCCTGGTACCTGCGGGCGCTCTCGGCCGACGCGACGCCGGCGCTGGCGGGCCTGCCCGATCCGGTGCGCCGCTGCACGCTGAGCTGGGTCGCCAAGGACCTCGACGAGCCGGACCCCTGGTACGCCTGGAACCTGGGCCGGATCCGGGCGCGCGCCGCGCTCGACCGGGCCGGGCCGGGCGCGGTCGGCGGTCCACGCGACTGCCGGGCCGCCGACCAGTTCGACCTGCCGAAGCGCCGCCGCTGACGGACCCGCCGTCCCCGGGTCGGTCCGGGGACGGCGGGACTGCCGGGTCGGCGGGCCGGGTGCGTCCGCCCGGTGCCGGTCTCCTCACCAGGGCTCGGGGATGCCCACCGCGAGGCAGCGCCGGGTGCCGGGAACCGGCTGGTAGCAGGCGGACGCCTCCAGGTTGTTGGTCAGGTCGGCGCGGGAGAAGGACGTGCTGCCGCCGTTGACGCAGGTGCCGCCGCTGGTGGACACACCGCCGGTGACCTTGGCCGTGGCGCAGCCGACCGTGGCGGCGGTCTTCTCCACCGTGTTGAGCGAGGAGCGCTGGTCCGCGTACTGGTGGGCGCCGTAGCCGGTCAGCCGCACGCCGGGACGGGTGACCGTGTACTGGAACGCCGTCGACGTGTAGTACGACCAGCTGGCGCCCGTACCCACGGTGCGCAGCTCCGGATCGGCGGACGAACCGGGAACGAACATGGCGAAGCCCTTGTCGTGGGTGCTCGTGCCCGCGACCATCCGGTAGACGATCACCAGCAGCCCCTGGCTGTAGCTGGCGGTGGAGTAGGTCAGGTAGCTGCCGTTGCCGCAGGTGGTCCGGTCGGCGACGTAGCCGACGCCGTTGGCGTGGAGCATCACCCTGGCGCAGCGGCCGTCGTCGGCGGTGTCCTCGATCGTGCCGACCGTGGTGCTGGTGCCGGAGTTGTCGGTGGCGTAGCCGGTCAGCCGGACGCCGGGCAGCGTGCCGGCGTACTGGTAGGCGGTGGGATGGTAGTAGCTCCACGAGGCCGACCAGCCACTGCCGGAGGGCAGCGCGAGCGCCGGCGAGGCGGGCAGCAGTGCGGCGACCAGCGCGGCGGCCAGGGCCGCGAACAGCGTCATCCGGGTCGACCGCCATCGGAAACGGGCCTTCATCGGTCCTCCGATCTCCACGACGGGCGGGACACCCGGCGTCACGGATCAGGTTGACCGAGGACGTCGGCGGCGGGTACCGCTGGGTCTCGAAGCGGACAGCCGGACGGCCTCACCCGGCTGCGCGCCGTCGACCGCGAAGGCCCGGCGGGCACCTGCGGTGCTCAGGCCGGTGCCGCGCCCCGGACGGCCCAGGCCCGGGCCGTGAGCCGGATCGAGCCGTCCGGCGCCACGGGCAGGCGGGCCGAGAGCAGGTCGCGCAGGCGGGCGCGCTGCGGCGCCGTCAGGGAGGCGACGTACGAGGGGGCGGGGCCCTGCCCGCCCAGGAACGGCGTCCAGTAGTCGTCGACGTCCGCGAACACCGTGGGCACGTCGACGGGCCGGAGCGCCACCGCCGTCAGGCCCGCGTCGGTCCACAGCCCGCGCAGGGAGTCCGGGTCGCACCCCGCGAAGCGGCGCCCCTCGTCCCGCTCGGCCACGGCCGGGTCGAGCAGGGCGGCGGCGTCCCAGAAGTGCCGCAGCAGCCCCATGCCGCCGGCGTAGTCCCAGACGTAGGCGGCGGCCACCCCGCCGGGGCGGACGACCCGGGCGAACTCGGCGACGGCGCGCGCCGGCTCGGGCACGAAGTTGACCGCGAGGCCGCTGACGACGACGTCGACGCAGCGGTCGGGCAGGGGCAGCGCCCGGGCGTCGCCGACCTGGAAGGCCGCCCGTTCGTCGCGGACGGCCGCGCGGGCGTACGCGACGAAGCCCGGCGAGCTGTCGACGCCCGAGACGTGCCTCGGGTCCCCCAGTGCCAGCACGGTCGACGTGAGCGCGCCCGTGCCGCAGCCCACGTCCAGCCAGCGGCGGCCCGGTGGCACGGCCAGCCAACGCAGGAACTCCTCCGCGACGGGGCGGCTCCACCGGCCCACGTACGCCTCGTAGGCCCTGCCGTCCGCCCAGACCGGGTGCGCCATGCGGAGACGATACGACGTCCCGGCGTGCCGGGCCGACCGCAGGCCAGGGCCGGTGGGGCTGGTTCGCACCGATTCGCCTCGATGAGCCAGACTCGGTCGTACCCCTGCCTGCCCCGACGGCTCCCGAGCGCACCCCCGTACCCCTCGCCGATGGTTGGAGCGCATGTCCCACACCCTCCCCGCCTGGTTGGTCGGCGGCGTCCTGCTGGTGGGCGCGGGCTTCGCGACGACCCTGTTGCCGCGGTGGCGGGCGCGGGGGCGGGAGCGCCGGACCGCCTGGTCCGCCGCCCGCGCGGCCATCGACAGCGCGGCCGTCAGCCGGGACGCGGCGGCGACCCGGGTGCCGCAGGCCGAGCAGTTGCTGGCCCGCGCCGAGTCGATCGCCGCCGGGCGCGGCGGGGCGTCCGCAGCGCGGGAGGCGGCGCAACACGCGAGGGAGGCCGACCGGCTGTGGCGCACGCACCAGTGAAACCCCGCAGGCGATACCGGTACGAGCTGCTGCGCTGGGCGCTGCTCGGCGTCGCCGTGGTCGTCCTGGTCGTCTTCCTGCTCGCCCAGCGGCAGAGCGTCGACGTCAGCTACGGCCGGTCGCCGGCCGCCCCGGCGAAGATCGACGAGGGCTCGGCGGGTGAGCTGAGCGACGCGAGCGTGCCCTCGGTGGACGAGATGACCGCGCTGGTGGCCGCCGAACCCGTGGTGCGGCTCCCCGGCGCGACCGCACGCTGGAACGAGCAGCGGGTCCGCGAGGCCGCCGGCACCGAACCCCTCCGTATCCTGGTCGCGCCGCCCGGGCTCGACGAGGACGAACGCGAACGGGTGCGGGACGTGAAGAACGCCACCGTCCGGGTGATCGGCACCGAGGTCAGCGGCGGCATCTACCAGGCCGTACCCGACACCCTGCCCGGCTGGCGCGCCCAGTTCGCCACCGCCGACGTGACAGGCATGCTGGTGGCGTTGATCGCCGCGCTGCGGGACGCGCCCGACCCGCCCGAGCACGACGAGCTGCGGTGGCGTGACCCGACCGACCGGGAGCTGGCCGCCGTCGCCGCCGACCTGCGGGCCACCGGCCTGCACCTGGGGGCCGGGGCCACGCTGACCGGCGTCCCCGACAAGGCCGCGCGCAACGCCTTCCCGGACGGCGCCCGGTACGTGGCGCTGCCCACGCAGCCGTTCGGCGAGCCGGTGCCCCGGTACGGTCCGGCACTGGCCGAGCTGTTCCCGGGCACGCCGATCGTCGTGATGTACGGCCTCTGGATCGAGTACCACGGCCCGGCGGCCGACGACTTCGCGGAGCTGGCCGGGGCGAGTTTCTACGGCCAGTTCGGCGGCCGGCTGAGCCGGTACGACTACCCCCAGGGCAACATCCTGACGGCGTACCTGAACCGGGTCACCGACCTGCGCTACTCGGGGCTGTTCGACCGCCCGCTGCCGTACCGGCCGATCGACCCGCTGCGGGTGGCGCTGCCCGCCCTGCCGTGGCTCTTCGCGGGCTGCGTGGCGACGTTCCTGATCCTCTCGGTCCGGTCGCTGCGCCGGTCGGACGCCCTGGTGGTCCGGCGGGGCGACCCCGGGCGGGGTGGCACGCCCGCCCGGTTGGCCGGTCTCACCTCGCTCGCCGTCGAGATGTCCCTGCTCACCGACGCCCGCAGCGATCCGGCGTTGACCCGGGGCATCGTCAAGCTCCAGGCCGCCCGCGCCGCGCTGGACGAGGGGCTGCCGGACCGCCACGTGCGGACGTTGCTGGACGAGGCCGCCGACGAGCTGGACGACGGCGCCCGGACGTTGGGCATCGCCAGCTACCGCCCGCACCTCTACCTCCGGGGCAGGTTGTCGTGAGCCAGTCCGTACGACGTCGGCTCGCCGACCTGTTCGGCACGCCCTTCGGCGTCGCCGTCCTGGCCTGCCTGGCGCTGGCCGGCTGGGCGTTGTGGACCGGCGGGGCGCTGGACGGCCCGGTCGCCCGCCACGTGCGCGCCTCCTCCGTGTACGTCGCGCCGGGCGTCGAGCTGGACCGCGCGGCGGCCGAACGGATCATCGGCAACCGCCGGCTGGTCGTGCTGATGCTGGCACCGGGCGCCGACCTCAGGCAGGGCTGCCGCCAGGTCGAGCGCGCCGCCGACGGGACCGTCGTGCTGGTGATGAGCCGCGACGGCGACGAGTACGACACCTACGGGTGCGCGCTGCTGCCCGGGCGCGACGACGGCAACTTCGGCCGGGCCTTCGTGGCGGAGATGACCGTCAGCCGGGGCGTCGACACCTTCGCCGACCGCCCCCTGGAGGCGCTGAAGGTCGTCACCGTCAACTACGACCTGCTGGTGAAGGCCGGCACCGTCCCCGACGGCGCGCGGACGATCAGCCCGTCGCTGCCCCGCTTCCTGCTCGCCGCCGCGGCGATCGTGGCCGTCGTCGCCGGGGCGACGGTGCTCTACGCCGGTGGCCGCCGCGCGGGCCGGCTCGCGGACGCCCGTCGCCGCCGCCGCGACGACAACGCCGACGCCCGCAGCGCGCTCAGCGCCGCCGCCGCCGTGCTCGCCCAGCAGATCATCGACCTCGACCGGTGGTACGCCATGGCGGAGCGGCAGGCCCACGTCGACGGCGCCAAGGAGACGTTCGGCAGGAAGTACCTGGCGCTGACGTCGGACTACGCCGCGCTGCTCGGACACGTAACGGCCGTGGATGCGGACGACGAGGACGCCGTACGCCGACTCGTCGAACGCGTCGACGCGTTGAGCGGGCGCGCGGCGGCGCTCACCGGATCGGCGGCGGAAGACGGGGCACGCCCGAAGTCCGCCCGGGGTGCCCGCACACCGGCCTCCGGCGACTGACGACGCTGCGCCGAATCGCGCCGTAGGCACGCCGCCCCGGTCGGCCGACCCCGTGCCGTTCACGGCGGCGCCGGGTGTCTCCTGGCCGCGCGGGCGGCCCCTGCGGCACGTACGAGGACACCGGACCCGCCGATCCGGACCGGGGGCCCTCGCATCCGGACCTGCCTCGCGTCGTGCGGAACCGGAGCGGCGGCGTAACCGACCACCGGGACATGCGCAAGCTCAGCCCGACCGAAGGGGGCAATCGATGGTCAGCATGGACGTGAACCGGCGGACGGTGTTGCGGGCGGCGGTGGCCGGCGGGGCCGGCGTCGGCCTGGCCGCCACCGGCCTCGGCGATCCGGCCCGGGCGGAGCGGCCCACCGACCCGGACGGGCCCGCCCGGGGACCACGCATCGCGATCCTGCTCTTCGACGGGATCGCCCCGATCGACGCCATCGGCCCGTACGAGGTGCTGTCCCGGATCCCGGGCGCGTCCGTGGTGACCGTCGGCAAGCGGACCGGCCCGGTCCGGACGGACAACGGCGTGCTGACCCTCGGGGTGGACCGCACGCTCAGCCAGGTGCGCCGCGCCGACGTGCTGCTGGTGCCCGGGGGCAACGTCCGCGGCGTCCAGGCCGATCCCGACACGATCCGCTGGGTCCAGCGGATCCACCGGCACACGACCTGGACCGTCTCGGTCTGCACCGGCGCCCTGATCCTGGGCACGGCCGGCCTGCTGCGCGGGCTGCGGGCGACGACGTACTGGAGCCTGAGGGACCAGCTCGCCCAGTTCGGCGCGACCTTCGTCCCGGGCCGCTACGTCGAGGCGGGCCGGATCATGACCGCCGCCGGCATGTCCGCCGGGATCGACATGTCTCTGCACCTCGCCGCGAAGATCGCCGGCGAACGGATCGCGCAGGCACTCCAACTGGTCGTCGAGTACGACCCCGACCCGCCGTTCGACACGGGCAGCCCCGAGAAGGCCGGCCCGGAACTGACGCGCCTGGCGCTGGAGTTGCTGGGGCAGCCCGCCCCCCGCTGACGGCAGCACGAGCGTGCCCGTACCCGTCGACCCGGGGCGTCGATCGCGCCGCCCCGGGTCGACGTGCCGCCTCCCGCTCGCGTCCCGGCGGCGATCGTCAGTTGCTCCGGTCAGGCCGGCGATCCTGAACCGGGCCGTTGTCCCGGTGCCGCCCGCTGGACAGTGACGAGTAGTAGGCCGGGACAGTGGGACGTCGCTGGTAGTCGTCCGCCAGGATCGCGACGAGAGGCGGGATGGCGGGCCGCCTGCGTTGACCGGCATCGAGGCGCAGCAGGCGAAGACTGATCGGCCCAGCGAATCGGTTGAGCGATGCCGCCCCTTCCGTTCAGGTCGAGGCGGCATCGGGCGTGCTGGTAGCGGCCGGCTGACACCCTGACCCGGTGAAAGAACTGTGGCCGGTGCTAGCCGGTGGTGTGATCGCTTTGGCTGGCGGCTATCTGGGTGCCCACTGGTCGACACGACTAGGGGGAAAACAGCAGAGACTGAACCTGCTGTTCGAGCAGAGCATCATGCTGGATGTGGAGTTGCTGGCCTACGTCCGTGACTTGCGTCGCCGTCTGCCTATCGACGGACAGACGCAAGGGGTGCCATTGCCGGAACTGCTGTCTGCGCTCGCCCCGCCTGCCTACCTGTCGTCTCGGGTGGAATTGCTGGGCAGTGCGGTAACGAAGATAGCTTGGTCACGGTTCGACAAGAGATGGCGTGAGGCCGGGTGGAGAACCGGCGGCGGCTACTCGGATGTGGCTAACGAACTGCACCTGCTGGACTTATCCATCCAGGACCTTGATGACATGCTGCACCTGTCTCAGGTTAGGCGGTTGGATGAGGATGACCGCCCTTCGGCTTGGCGAAGGTTCTGGTGGATTTTGACCGACCTGGTTGAGCCGCTTCGGTTGGGCCGCTAGTACTCCAGCGGGAGTCGAACCCGCGACCGAGGATCATGAGATCAAACTGCGCGTTCCGCCGACCTCGGCAAATGGCGGCCTAGCAGCGGAAACGCCTCTCGACATCTCCCACCACTCCCCCGCTGTCGGTCGAGCTGTTGCGGACAAGATGCGGACTGCGCAGGTTCGGGCGGCACGGAGCGTCAGTTTGGAAGAGCGCGATCAACGGGTTGTGATGCCGAAACGCCTGCGGCCGGCGGCCTACCCGTGGGCAGCTCGCGCCCGCTGCACGTCACTGTTACTGGCCCGTGGATGGCCCAGCGGTGCCTTGCTGGTCGTCCAGCCATGACACCTCGTCGAGCCATACTCCGCGCCGGAAGCCTCCTCGTATGGCTCGCTTCTCCCGGGCAGCCTGCTCGACCTGCTCCTCGGCGTAGCCGAGCGTGGCGATCAACGCCGATAGCACCTCGCGCAGATCGGCAAGCTCCTCCAGTTGAGAATCCGGCGCGGCGCACCTCAGTTCGGCCGCTTCTTCCCCCAGCTTTGTGACCAGCGCGTCAAACAACTCGGAGGCTTGCAAGGTACGGATGTGAGCCTCCTGGCCTTTCGCTGAAATGATCTCCGGTATCCGGTCTCTCACGAGCTTGCCGTACGAAACACTCCGCCTCTGCATCACCAAGTCATCCTCGTTGTGCTCACCGCTTGACCGCAATCGGCGGATCTCCTCGTCGGGCAGTCGTAGACCGTTCAGCCTTCCCGGACGGGGACAAGGTGGAGGGCCCTACCTGACGAACGACCGTGGCCCCGTCCGGGAAGGCTGGTAGCCCTTGTGGCGCCCGGCGAGGTGATCCGCCCCCCGGACGACCTGGACCAGGTGGCGGACCGCCTCGACCGGACGGCGGGTCGTGCAGCTGCGGACTCAGTACGGACTGAAGGCGTCGGTCCGGACCTCGATGCGGTGCGTCCGGGTCATCGACAGCATGGCTGACCAGCGTCTCGCCTGGTGGGGCGGGCGGGACTCGAACCCGCGACCGAGGGATTATGAGTCCCCTGCTCTAACCGGCTGAGCTACCGCCCCATTACCGCGCCGGATCTTATCCCGCCCGGTGGATCACCGGCCAGCACGAAACGGCGCCGTCGCTCATCGGCGTCGCCGGCGTAGCAGCACGATGGGCAACGCGAGGATAACAGTGAGCAGCCATCCCACCGCGATGACGCCCCACAGCCAGCCCTCGTCGCTCTCGGCCGTCTCGGTGATGAACATGCCGAGGGTGAGCAGGAAGGTGCCCCCGCCGATCGCCAGCGCGGCGAGGCCGCTGACGACCATCAGCGGGATCTCCCACCAGGAGCGCTTGACCGGCTCCCGCCGTGCTGTGCCGGCCGCGGCGCGTGGCTGCGGGATGCGGTCCGGGTCGCGGGCCGGCATGGCCACCTGCCGGTCGGCCGGCACCTGGGAGTCGATCACCCGGACCGCCCCTGGGTGCAGGTCGAACATGGTCGGTTCGATCCGCATCGAGATGGCGTCGTCGCCGATGAGCTGCCGGGCGCCGTCGGGCCAGGTGAGCATGAGGGCGCATTCGGCGTACCGGACGGTGAGCGGGCCGCCGCGGCCGAGCCAGCTCACCCCGTCCACGCCGACGTGCAGCTCGCCGTCGCCTTCCTTCTCCCGGTAGGGGGTGCCGGCGACGGTGTCGGCCGAGCGGGTGGGCGCTGCGACGAAGCCGGCCCAGTCGGCCCGGTGCCCCTCGGGCACCATCAGCAGCGCCCCGGCCAGCGCCTCGCGGGCCACCTCGTGCACGTCGTCGACGTCGACGGCCTTCAGCTCGGCGCGGTGCTCGTCGACCGTGAGGTTGCGCTCCCCGGTGAGCACGTTGAAGGCGTACGACGGCAGCCGCGCCGCGTCCACCTCGGCGGTGCCGAGGAAGTCCTGCCGCTTCGCCACGACGGCGTCGAGGTCGGCCTGTTCGATCCGGCCGACCCGCAGCTTGGCGAGCGTGTCGACGAAACCGCCGAGCACGGCGTCCTGCTTCTCCGGCAGCGCGTCGGCCAGCGCCCGCAGCGTCGCGTGGCCGTCGCCGCGCGGCTCGTAGCCCGCCGTCGTCTGGTAGGAGAGCCCGCCGTCCTGGCGCAGCGCCCGGTACAGCTCGCGCTCCAGCACCCCGGCGAAGACGCTCGCGGCGGTCCGGCGCCGCACGACGGCGTCCAGCACCACCGCCCGCGACCCGCCGACGAAGTACGCGGGGGTCTGCGGCAGCGCCGACGACGCGGCCGGCACCGGCTGCCGTACGCCCTCAGGCAGCGTCAGGCGCAGCCCGGCGGGGACGTCCTTCCCGGCGATCCAGAGCACCGCGTTCTCCCGGGTGAACCAGCGGGCCGCCCACTGTCGCAGGTCGTCGGCGGTGAGCGCGCCCAGCCCCCACTCCGGGTAGCTGGTGATGCCGAAGTCGCGGGCGCCGTGACGCCACAGCGGGATGTCGTCGACGGCGGCCGTGCCCCGGCTGCTGTACTCGGTGCGCAGGATCTCCTTCTCCACGTCGAGCCGGCCGGTCGGCAGTTCGGTCAGGTTGGCGCAGACCGAGGTGAGGAAGGTGGCGATGTCCTGCGCGGAGCCCTGCATGTGGAACGTGGTGAACACCGGCGCGGTGGCGCCGTTGACGTGGTAGTCGGCCAGCCCGAGGGGGGCCAGCGCGAGGTGTTCCAGCAGGTGGGTGATGCCGCTGCGGGCGAGCGTCTCGTCGGCGGTGCCGACCCGGAAGGTCAGCCCGGCGCGCATCGGCCCGCCGGTGGGGGCGAGCAGCGTGGGCACCCCGTCCACGTCCAGTTCCTGGATCATGACCGCCCACCCTTCGCGTACGCCTTGTCGCGGAACTTCTGGAACTGCTTGGTCGAGTCGCCGTCGATGTAGCCGAACATCGCCTCGTCGCCGAGCGGCCCCATGGCCGCGAACTGCTGTGCCGCCGCCTGGTACTCGTCCAGCAGGCAGAAGGCCATCGCGAAGACGCTGCGCACCCAGACCCAGCCCCAGTCGTTACGGAACTCGGGGTGCCAGACCGACTGCTGCGCCGCCTGGTGGATCTCGCGCTGCACGTGCGCGCCGCGCAGGTGGGCGCCCGCCTCGCGGAGGTCGTCGTGGTCGAGCGCCTCTTCCAGGTGGGCCTCCACCACCAGCACCGCGTTCGGGGCGCCGGGCGGGGCGGCGTCGGCGCACTCCCGGGCGAAGCCGTGTGCCCGCTCCCAGGTGCCACTCCACTTGGGACAGAACTGTTGCAGCAGCGAGGCCTGGGCCGGCAGGTGGTGCGGGTGGTGCTTGGCGAGCTGGTCGTAGCGGCGGCGGGCCTCCGCCTGGCCGAGCTCCAGCCCGCGCGCGTTGGTGATCCGCTGCGTCCAGGCCGCCGCGTCGTCCGGGTGCCGGGCGGTGACGTCGATCAGCACCTGCTCGGCGCGCCGCAGGTGGGCGTGGAACCGGGCGAACTGCTCCCGACTGACGTGCTGCGCCCGGTAGGACGAGCGGATCCGCCAGCCGGCGCGGATCAGGTGCGACCCCAGCAGGGCGCCGGCGAGCGCGTCGTCGGGCCGCTGCGCCAGCACCTCACGCAGGAACTCCTCGATGTCCTCGGCCTCGCCGGCCTCGCCGACGAGGAAGGTCCGGCCGTGCGGATCCTGCCCGTCGACGAGCGCGCGCAGGGCCGGCCAGTCGCGCGCCGCGAGGGCCGCGCGCACCTGACCGACCTGGGGGTACGCCGCCGCGGCGTCGAAGTCGGGCGGCGGAAGGGGTGCGGGCATGGCGAGGAGCATAAGTGATCTTCAACGGGAGGTGACCCTCCGTTCAGCCGGTACGCAGCTCCGACAGGACGGCCCCGGCGGCCCGCCAGCCGCTGGCGAGGGCACCCTGGATGGAGGGGCTGTCCCGGTGGTCCCCGGCCACGAAGAGGCCCTCCCCCAGCGCCACCGGCTTGCGCAGCCGCCCCTGCGGCGGGGGCGCGGCGGGCAGCGCGTCGGGGATGGACACCGTGGTCAGGTGGGTCCAGTCCGCCGTGGACCGGCCGTAGAGCCGGGCGAGTTCCGCTCGTACCGTCGGCTCGGGCGGGGCCGACGGGCCGACCACCGAGGTGGCGACCAGGTGCCGCCCCGCCGGCGCGTACGTGGGCGCGGCCCTGCTGACCACCACCGTGTTGGCGACGATCTCGCGCCGGTCGCCGTCGAGGAGCAGGATCGGCTCGTCAAGCGGCGGCTCCGGCGTGCTGTGGTAGTAGGTCGTGTAGGCGTGCGTGCGTACCGCCGGCAGGCCTGGCAGCAGCGTGGCCGCCGCGCGCGGGTCCACGGCGACCACGACGGCGCGGCAGCGGAGGTCGCCGGCCTGGGTGCGGACCCGGCCGGGCGCGATCTCGGCGACCGGGGTGTCCAGGTCGATCAGCTCCGCCGGGAGCGGGTCGGCGACGGCGCGGGGCAGCGCGGCCATCCCCTCGGCGGGCAGGCCGATCCGGCCCCGGGCGAAGGAGCGCAGCACCATCGCGAGCACGTGGCTGGAGGTCTCCAGCTCGCGGTCGATGAGGACCCCCGACAGGAACGGCCGCAGCAGTTCCTCGACGATCGTGTCGGAGAGGCCGGCGCGGCGCAGCGCGGCCTCGGTGGTGGTCTCCTGGGCGGCGAGCAGCCGTTCCTTCGGCAGGGTGGCGCAGCCCGTGGCGAGCGCGGCGAACCGTAGCCGGTCGAGCAGGGAGCCCACGCCGGCCAGCGCGGTGCCGGGCGCGCCGGTGGGTTCGCGCAGCGGGTTCACCAGGCGGGCCAGCCGGTCGCCCCTGCGCACCAGCACGCCGGAGGTGAAGTGTCCGAGGCGCAGCCGGTCGACGTCGAGCAGTGCGCCGATCCGGGGGTACGCGGTGTTGAGCACCTGGAAGCCCCGGTCCAGCAGGTAGCCGTCGACCGCGTCGGTGGCGACCCGGCCGCCGAGCTGGCCGCCGGCCTCCAGCAGCCGCCACGGCACACCCGCGCGGTGCAGCCGCCGGGCCGCGGCGAGCCCGGCCAGGCCGCCGCCGACCACGACGACGTCGGTCTCGGCGAGCATCGCGCACCTCCCGCTTCTTGTTGGTCCGGGACAGCCGGCCCGGCCACTCACCTACCCACGAATCGACGCACCAATCGACGCAGCGGGAGTCCAGGTCGACAGCGACCATCCTGCCGGGCGCGCGGCCCGTAAGTGGGCGGAACAGGGCGTCCCGCACCGGCGGGCACGATCCCCGCCACGACGGGCACCGGGCGACGGGCGGCGCGGGGAACGGCGAACGCCCGCCGGCGTGGCCGACGGGCGTCTGGTGTGGAAGCTCCCCCGTTTGGACTCGAACCAAAAACCTGCCGGTTAACAGCCGGCTGCTCTGCCAATTGAGCTACGGGGGACCGTTGTGTCGTCCGGCGCCGATCTCGCTGCGCCGTGCGACGGCACAAGAGTACAGGATTCCGGGGGGTGTTGGTCCAGGGGGTTACCGCTTCGATCGGCGCCCGCGCACACGACAATAAACCCGGACAAATCGTCATCCCGGCACAAGGAGGTATGAGCGGAGAGCAGGATGGGTAGTTAGCTGCAGACAGAGAAGGCAGGCGCGATTTGGTCGCCTCCGGCGGGGTAACCGTCGGTCGACGGCGCGTCAGGTACGGAAGGAGCCGCCATGCGCGGAAAGATGATGTTCCTTGGCGGGCTGGCTGCGGGATTCGTCCTGGGCGCCCGTGCCGGTCGGGAGAAGTACGAGGAGCTGGTGATCCGGGGCCGCAAGGTGCTCGACCACCCGACCGTCCAGGAGGCGGCCGGTGTCGCGCAGGCCCAGGCGACCCGTCTCTACAGCGAGGGCAAGGACAAGCTCGGCCAGTCGAAGCTGGGCGAGAAGCTCGGCAGCAACGGCCACAAGCAGGAGCTGACCGCCGCCGACGACGCGTTCGCCGGCACGCCGGCCACGGTCGGCGCGAAGAGCTCCACGGGGTCGTCGAGCACGGCCTCGACCTCCGGGTCGACCACCGCCACGCCCCGTAGCAAGCCGTCCAGCTCGGGCACCAACGGCAGCACCCTCTGATCGCACCTTCGCGCGGGCCGGTCGCCTCAGGGCGACCGGCCCGTTCGTGTGCGGTCTCCGACGCCGGCCCGCTCGGGGTACGACCCCGGTCGGTCAGTCCTTGCTGGTGAACGCGGCGTCGAAGGCCGCGGCCGGGGCGTCGAAGGCGAGCCGGCGGACGAACTGCAACGCCTCCGGGGCACCGACGAGGCGGTCCATCCCGGCGTCCTCCCACTCGATCGAGATCGGGCCGGCGTAGCCGATCGCGTTCAGGGCCCGGAAGCAGTCCTCCCAGGGCACGTCGCCGTGGCCGGTGGAGACGAAGTCCCAGCCGCGCCGCATGTCCGCCCACGGCAGGTGCGAGGCGAGCCGGCCCCGCCGCCCGTCCCCGGTGCGCACCTTCGCGTCCTTGCAGTCGACGTGGTAGATCCGGTCGGCGAAGTCGAAGATGAAGTTCACCGGGTCCAGCTCCTGCCAGACGAAGTGCGACGGGTCCCAGTTCAGCCCGAACGCGGGCCGGTGCCCGACCGCCTCCAGCGCCCGCTTCGTCGTCCAGTAGTCGTACGCGATCTCGCTCGGGTGCACCTCGTGGGCGAAGCGCACCCCCACCTCGTCGAAGACGTCCAGGATCGGGTTCCATCGGTCGGCGAAGTCCTGGTAGCCGCGCTCGATCATCGACGGCGGCACCGGCGGGAACATCGCCAGCGTGTGCCAGATCGACGAGCCGGTGAAGCCGACGACGGTGTCCACCCCGAGCTTCGCCGCCGCCCGGGCGGTGTCCTTGATCTCCTCGGCGGCGCGGCGGCGTACGCCCTCGGGCTCGCCGTCGCCCCAGATCCGGGCGGGCAGGATGCCCTGGTGCCGCTCGTCGATCGGGTGGTCGCAGACGGCCTGGCCGACCAGGTGGTTGGAGATCGCGAAGACCTTCAGGTTGTGCTTCGCCAGGGTTTCGCGCTTCCGCTCGACGTACGAGTCGTCCGCGAGTGCCCTGTCGACCTCGAAGTGGTCGCCCCAGCAGGCGATCTCCAGCCCGTCGTAACCCCACTCGGAGGCTAGGCGGCAGACCTCGTCGAACGGAAGATCGGCCCACTGGCCGGTGAAGAGCGTGATGGGTCGCGCCATGGTGCTTCTCCCCTGTGTTGATGGGGGATTCCGTGGGTGCGTGACCGGGGCGAGGGCGACCGGCCGGGCCGGTGCGGCGGCGGGCCACGGCGGGACACCGGTGGGTGCGGATGCGCACCTGGACCCGCCGGGTTGCGCCTCCCGCCGGTCACCGGCAACCGCCACGGTCGCCGACCCCACTCTAGAACCGCCGGGCCCCCCACGAAAGCCCCCGCCCCTCCCCGCGATCCTGCGGCTGTCCGTCCCCGGTGTGCACACCGTGCCGGGCGCGGACCGCGGGATCGCGGGGAGGAACGGGAGAGTCAGCGGATCAGGGCAGGGTCCACTTCTGGTTGGCGCCGGTGTGGCAGGTCCACAGGTGCACGGCCTGACCGTCGGCCGGGTTGTTGCCCGAGACGTCCAGGCACTTGCCGGTCTGCGGGTTCTTCAGCGTCCCGTCCGCCTGGGCCGACCAGTTCTGCGCCCCCGTGCCGTTGCACGTCCAGAGCTGGATCTTCGTACCGTCGGCGGACGCGCCACCGGAGATGTCCAGGCACTTGCCCAGCGCCTTCACCGTCGAGTTCGGCGTCACCGTCCACGTCTGCGCCGTGGATCCGTTGCAGCCGTAGATCTGGATCTGGGTGCCGTCGGCCGTGGCGCCGTTGCGCACGTCCAGGCACTTGCCGCCCAGGCCGCGGATCGGCCCGACGCCGCCGCTGCCGCCGGACTTGACCAGCGTGAAGTCGTCCACGTCGAAGAGCCCCGTGCCCGAGCCGGTGAAGGTCAGGTAGAGCGTGCCGGTGCCGGACGGCACACCGGAGAGGGCGGCCGTGACGTCGGCGAAGGTGTTCCAGCCGCCGGTGTTGGGCACCGCCACCGAGCCGAGGACGGTGCCGGTCGCGGAGCCCGTACGCACCTGGATGGTACCGCCCGGCCCGCCGGAGACGACCCGCGCCCGCAGCGACGTCGTGCCGGTCAGGTCGAGCCCGGCGTACGCGGCCCAGTCCCCCGGGTCGATGTGGCCGAGGGTCTGCCCGCCGTTGGCGCCGGCCTTGGTGAACGGCGAGACCCCGGAGGCCGAGCTGAACGCCTCGGCCTGGACGGTGTTCCCGACCGGCGGGTTGACGCCGAGCTCCTTGATCCGGATGTTGCGGAACGAGGCGTCGTCGCCGGTGCCGTGGTTCTGCAGGCCGATGTGGCCGGCGAGCGAGCGGACCGGGTCGGTGTTGGTGAAGTCGTTGATCTTCACGCCGTTCAGGAAGACCTGGAGGCGCTCGCCCTCGACGAGCAGCTCGTACGTGTTCCACTCCCCCGGCGGGTTCAGCGCCGCGTCGCGGGCGGCGATGTCTGCGGACTTGAAGGTGTAGACGGCGCCGGTCGTGCGATCGGCCGCGTCCGTGGCGTCGATCTGCACCTCGTAGCCGTTGTTCACCGCCGACCAGGGGTCGCTCGACGGCGGGAAGCCGATGAAGACGCCGGAGTTGTCGTCGCCGGCGAGCCGCCAGTCCAGCTTCAGCGAGTAGTTGGTGAACTGCTTCGCGCTGTACCAGTACAGGCCCATCCCGCCGACCGAGGTGAGGGTGGCGTCGGCGTTGCTGAAGCTGCCCGGCCCGGCCTGGGACCAGCCGGTGGTGGAGCCGTTGTAGAGCGGCGTGTAGCCGGTCTCGGGGCGGCAGTCGGCCTTGGCCCGGCCGGCCGCGTACCGGATGCCGCCGAGCAGGTGGGACCGGAACGCCGGTTCGGCGTACGACGCCTGGGTGTGCCCGCCGCCGGTGTAGAAGGACCGGCCGCCGCTGTAGGTCTTGCACCACGAGTGCGGGTGGTCGGCGCCCATCGAGCCGCCCGAGTAGGAGGACTCGTCGAGGGTGGCCAGCACGCGGGCCGTGGAGCGGGCGTTGGTCTGGTAGTTGTACCACTCGTCGGTGCGGTTCCAGGTCTGCGGCAGGTGCGCGGTCGCCGGGTGCGCCCGGTTCTCCGCCTTCACGTTCGCCGGCTGGATGTGCGGGTGCGAGGCGAAGTACGCCCCGACCAGGTTGCCGTAGAAGGACCAGCCGTACTCGGTGTCGGCGGCGGCGTGCACGCCCACGTACCCGCCGCCGGCGCCGATGTACGACTCGAAGGCGCTCTGCTGCGTGCCGTCGAGCACGTCGCCGGTGGTGTTGAGGAAGACCACCGCCTCGAAGCGGGACAGGTTGGCGGTCGTGAACTGGGCGGCGTCCTCGGTGGCGGTGACGGTGAAGTTGTTGGCCGCGCCGAGGTCGCGGATCGCCTGGGTGCCGACCGCGATGGAGTCGTGCCGGAAGCCGGCGGTCTTGGAGAAGACCAGCACGTCGTACGGGGCGTCGGCGGCGCTGGCCGGCGTGGCCGGGGTGGTGCAGGCGAGGACGGCGAGGACGGCGGTGGCCGCGCCGAGGAGGGGTCGGAGGAGTCTGCGCATGTCGCTCTCCAATGCCGGGGTGTGCAGGGGCCCGCCGGGGCGGGGAGGGGCGCGACGGCCCCTCCCCGCCTCAGCTCAGGGCAGGGTCCACTTCTGGTTGGCGCCGGTGTGGCAGGTCCACAGGTGCACGGCCTGACCGTCGGCCGGGTTGTTGCCCGAGACGTCCAGGCACTTGCCGGTCTGCGGGTTCTTCAGCGTCCCGTCCGCCTGGGCCGACCAGTTCTGGGCGCCGGTGCCGTTGCAGCCGTACAGCTGGATCTTCGTGCCGTCGGCGGACCCGCCGCCGGAGATGTCCAGGCACTTGCCCAGCGCCTTCACCGTCGAGTTCGGCGTCACCGTCCAGGTCTGCGCGGCGGTGCCGTTGCAGCCGTAGATCTGGATCTGGGTGCCGTCGGCGGTGGCCGCGTTGCGTACGTCCAGGCACTTGCCGCCGAGCCCGACGACCGGGCCGGTGCGGACCCCCGCCGAGCCGGTGGTGAAGGCGAACGTGTCCACGTCGTAGAGCGCGCCGGTGCCCGTGCCGGCGAACGTGAGGTAGAGCGTGCCGGTGCTGGCCGGTGCCCCGGAGATGCTGCCGGTGACCGTGGTGAACGCGTCCCAGGCGCCGGTGACCGGCACGGTCGCGGAGCCGAGCACGGTGCCGGTGGGCGAGCCGAGCCGCACCTGGAGGGTGCCGCCGGCCCCGGCCGAGGAGACCCGGGCGCTGAACGAGGTCGCGTTGTCGATCCGGTACGGCTCGAACGCGATCCAGTCGCCGTTGTTGATGTCGCCGACGGTCCGGCCGCCCTCGGCGGTGCCCTTGTCGAAGGTGCCGACGCCGGAGGAGGTCTTGAAGTGCTCCGCCTGGCGCTTGCGCGGCTGGAGGGTGTGCTGCTTGTGCGTGGTCAGCCCGCCCGCGTCGGTGTACTCGGCGTCGAAGATGGCGAAGATGTTCGCCGCGTCGTCGTGTTCACCGTCGACCGGGATGGTGATCGAGCCGGAGCAGCCGTTCTTCGAGGTGATCTGGTGGCCGTGGTTGTCGTGGCCCAGCACGTAGGTCATCTTGACCTTGGTGCAGTCGATGGCGGCGTCCTCCGGGTCGGTCACCGTGATGCTGAACGGCACGGTGTCGCCGTAGCTGAACAGCTTGCCGTTGGCCGGGCTGGTGATGGTGACCGTGGGCGCGGTGTTGCCGACGCCGATCTGCACGTTCGCCGTGCCGGTGGCGCCCTGGGGGTCGCGTACGGTCAGGGTGACCTGGTAGGTGCCGTTGGCGGTGTACGTCTTGCTGGGGTTGGCCGCCGTCGAGCTGGTGCCGTCGCCGAACGCCCACGAGTACGTGAGCGCCCCGCCCTCCGGATCGCTGGACCCGGCCGAGGAGAAGTTGACGGTCAGCGGGGCCGCGCCGGAGGTCTTGTCGGCCGCGGCGACGGCGGTCGGCGCCCGGTTGCCGCCGGCGATGTAGTCGTAGCGGTAGAGCGCCGAGTTGGCGTCGCCGTTGAAGTAGCCGGTGCCGTAGTCGAGGATGTAGAGCGCGCCCTCGGGCCCGAACGCCATGTCCATGATCTGCTTGCCGTTCCACGGGAACGTGTCGATGCCGCCCGGGCTGCCGTCGGCGTTGAGGTGGATCGGCTTGACCCAGCCCCGGCCGAGTTCGCCGGCGAAGAACTGCCCGTCGAAGGACTGCGGGAACTTGGTGGTGGAGTTCAGCGCGGCGTCGTAGCGGTAGACGGGGCCGCCCATCGGCGACTCGGAGCCGCCGCCGAACTCGGGCGGGGTGCCGGCGTCGCCGGCGTACCGGATCCAGGCCGGCTTCGCGCCGGGCAGGGTGGGCAGGCCGGTGTTGCGGAACGAGTTGTTGGTCGGCCCGCCGGAGCAGTTGTACTTCGCCCCACCGGTCCCGGCGGCGAAGTCCCACTCGGCGTACGTCTCGGTGGCGGTGTTGGTGCCGGTGCAGTACGGCCAGCCGTAGTTGCCGGGCCCGGTGACCCGGTTGAACTCCACCTGGCCGCTCGGCCCCCGGGCGCTGGTGGTGCCGGCGTCCGGGCCGTAGTCGCCCACGTAGACGATGCCGGTGGCCCGGTCCACGCTCATCCGGAACGGGTTGCGGAAGCCCATCGCGTAGATCTCGGGGCGGGTCCGCGCGTCCGAGTCGACGAACATGTTGCCCGCCGGGATCGAGTACGTGCCGTTGGCGTTCACCTTGATCCGCAGGATCTTGCCGCGCAGGTCGTTGGTGTTGGCCGCGCTGCGCTGCGCGTCGTACGCGGGGTTGCGGTTGGTGCGCTCGTCGATGGGCGCGTACCCGGCGGAGTCGAACGGGTTGGTGTCGTCGCCGGTGGAGAGGTAGAGGTTGCCGGCGGCGTCGAAGTCGATGTCGCCGCCGACGTGGCAGCACATGCCCCGGTCGGCGGGCACGTCGAGGATGTCGACCTTGCTGCCGGTGTTGATCGTGAAGTCGGCGTTGAGGGTGAACCGGGAGAGGCGGTTGACGCCCTGCCAGGCCGAGAAGTCGGTGCCGGTCGCCGGCGCGTCGCCGGCCGGGGTGGCCAGCGGCGGCGCGTAGTAGAGGTAGATGTGCCGGTTGCTGGCGAAGTTCGGGTCCGCCCCGACGCCCTGCAACCCCTCCTCGTCGTGGGTGTAGACCGGCAGCGTACCGATCACGGAGGTGGTGCCGGCGGAGTCCGTACGCCGGACGGTGCCGTTGCGGGCGGTGTGCAGGACCGACCGGTCCGGCAGCACCGCGATCGTCATGGGCTCGCCCACCTCGGCGACGCCCTTGGCGAGGGTGACCTGCTGGAAGTCGGTGCCGACGATGGGGTGGGCCTGGGCCGGGCCGGGGCCGCCCAGCGTGGCCGGGCCGGCGCCGAGGGCTACCGTGCCGGCGGTGGCGGCCAGCAGCAGCGCCGAGGCGGCGGAGAGCCGTCGTCGGAGCCGTGGGGTGTTGGCGTCCTGGGTGGACATGGGTGTGCCGTCCCTTCCTGACGAGTGACTGCCAGGGCGGGCGCGCGCCGTCGCGCCGGATGCCGTAGCGGGGGATGCGGTCGGCCCGCCGGGGTGCCGTGCCCGGCTGGCCGCGACCTGCGAGGGATGGAGTGGACCCCATCGATCGGAGGTCACCAGTCGATGGGTTCCCGCGCCGCCGGTTCACCTCGACGAAACAGATTCGTGATGGCCCGACATTAAATGGCGAGCATCGATGTGTCCATACCTTCCGCCGATTCGGCACCAACTTTCGTCGATCCCGTCAAAAGTCGCCGCCTGCCGCAGCCGCGACTCAGTGGGGACGGTCGACGGCCTGGGTGGCGAGGGCGGTCAGGGCGGCACGGGCCTCGGCGGTCACCGGGGTGGACGCCAGGACCGCCAGGGCGGCCTCCGCGCGTACCCGGATCATCTCCTCGATCCGCTCGCGGGCCCCGGTGCTCTCGATGATCTTCCGCAGCTCGGCGGCACCGTCGCCGTCGAGCGCCGGGTTGCCGAACAGCTCCCGCAGCCGCGCGGCCTGCGCCCGGTCGGCGGCGCCCCGGGCCAGCGCCATCATCACCGTCGGCTTGCCCTCCCGCAGGTCGTCCAGGACCGACTTGCCGGTGACCGTCGGGTCGCCGAAGACCCCCAGCACGTCGTCGCGCAGTTGGAACGCGTCGCCCAGCGGGTCCCCGAACTCGGCCAGCGCGGCGAGCAGCTCCGGCCCGGCCCCGGCCAGCGTCGCCCCGATCTGCAACGGCCGGGTGACCGTGTAGCGGGCCGCCTTCATCCGGACCACCGTCAGCGCGCTCGCCACCGACCCGTCGCCCACCCCGGAGACCAGGTCCAGGTACTCCCCCGCGATCACCTCGGTGCGCATCAGCGCGTAGACCGCGTACCCCTGGTGCACCCGCCCCGCGTCCAGGCCGCACTCGTGGAACATCTGGTCGGACCAGGCGGCGCAGAGGTCGCCGCAGAGCAGCGCGGTGTTGCGCCCGTACGCCTCGGGGTCGCCGCGCCAGGACGAGCGGGCGTGCAGGTCGGCGAAGAGCCGGTGCACCGACGGCCCGCCCCGGCGGCGGTCGCTGCCGTCCAGGATGTCGTCGTGGATCAGCGCGAACGCGTGGAACAGCTCCAACGCGGCCGCGGCCGTCACGATCGGGGCGCCGTCGGGGCCGCCCGCACCCCGCCATCCCCAGTAGCAGAAGAGCGGGCGCAGCCGCTTGCCGCCGGCCAGCACGAACCGGTGCAGCGCGGTGAAGACGCCCCGGGGCGCGCCGTCCGGCCAGTCCCGGCCCTGCCGGTCGAGGAAGGCGGCGAGCGCGGCGTCGCACCGGGCCCGCAGCCCGCTCGTGTCGGTCGGGGCGACGACGGCGGTCACGCCTCCTCCCCGGACGCCCCGGCCGACGCCGCGGTGGGCGGCCCGGCCGACGACGGCGGGACCGGGCCGGGGATCGCCGGCGGCGCCAGCCCCGCCAGCTCCAGCAGGAGTGCCTTGACCTCGGTCGCGGCGACCCGGTCCCGGGCGGCGGAGGGATCGGAGCAGAGCAGCACCGGCCCGTCGGCGGGGTCGGCCGGGAGCCGGCCGTGCGACCCGCGCACCGCCCGGGCGCCGGCGTCCAGCCCCACCACGCTCATCAGGTAGCGCATCCCGAGCTTCTTGCGGGCCAGCGCCACGGCGGCCCGCCGCTTCGCCGCACCCGGCGCGGCCGGGTCGAAGAACAGCTCGGCGGGGTCGTAGCCCGGCTTCCGGTGGATCTCCACCAGCCGGGCGAAGTCGGGCGCGCGGGCGTCGTCGAGCCAGTAGTAGTAGGTGAACCAGGCGTACGGCTCGGCGACGAGGACCAGCTCGCCGGCGCGCGGGTGGTCCAGCCCGTGCGCGGCCCGGCCGTCGGCGTCGAGCACCTCGGCCACCCCGGGCAGCCCCGCGCAGAGCGCCGCCACCGCCGGCACGTCGGCCGGGTCGCGGACGTGGACGTGCGCCACCTGGTGGTCGGCCACCGCGAAGGCCCGCGAGGTCCACGCGTCGAGGTACTCCATGCCGGCCTGGGTGTGCACCCGCAGCAGCCCCTCGGCACGCAGCAGCCGGTTGACGTCGACCGGGCGGGAGACGTCGGTGATGCCGTACTCGGAGAGCACCACCACTGTCGCGTCCCGGGCGCGGGCGGCGTCCAGCAGCGGCCCGAGCACCCCGTCCAGCTCGGCCGCCGCCGCGGCGGCCCGGGGCGACGACGGGCCGAAGCGTTGCAGGTCGTAGTCGAGGTGCGGGACGTAGACCAGGGTCAGGTCCGGCGCGTGGTCGGCGAGGATCCGCTCGGCGGCCCGGCAGATCCACGCCGACGACGCCAGCCCGGCGCCCGGCCCCCAGTAGCTGAACAGCGGGAAGGTGCCGAGCCGGTCGGTGAGGGCGTCGTGCAGCTCCGGCGGATCGGTGTAGCAGTCCGGCTCCTTGCGCCCGTCCGCCCGGTAGACGGGGCGGGGGGTGACCGTCCAGTCCACGTCGGCGCCCATGGCGTACCACCAGCAGACGTTGGCGACGGTGAAGCCCGGCTCGACCCGGCGGGCCGCCTGCCACAGCTTCTCGCCGCCGACCAGGGCGTGGTGCTGCCGCCAGAGCAGCACCTCGCCGAGGTCCCGGAAGTACCAGCCGTTGCCGACGATGCCGTGCCCGGCCGGGAGCTCCCCGGTGAGGAACGTCGACTGCACCGGGCAGGTCAGCGCGGGCAGCACCGTGCCCAGCTCCGCGCGGAAGCCGGCGTCGGCGACCGCGCGCAGCCGGGGCATGTGCGCCAGCAGGCGCGGGGTCAGGCCCACCACGTCCAGCACGACCAGCCGCCGGCTCATGTCGTCACCTCGCTCCGCTCGGCGCCGCCACGAGCCACATCAGCCCTGTTTCGATGATTCACTCGCTGACGCTCGCTCATGCCGGCACCCCGCTGCGCTGCGTGGGCGCCAGGCCCAGGGCGAGCAGCTCGGCGCGGGTGAAGGCCAGCTCCGCGGCGATGCCGACGGCCAGCTCCGCGTCGGTGCGCGGGCGCCGCGCGGCCGGCAGCACCCCCCAGGTGTACGTCTCGACGTCGAGGTGGTCGCAGCCCGCCTCCGGCCCGGCGTAGAGCGCGGCCAGGGCGGCGCGCAGCACCGGCAGGGTCGAGCCCAGCGGCGGCTCGGGCGGGGCGTGCAGCGGCACGTGGTAGTGCACCCGCCAGGGGCCGGGCAGCCGCGCGGCCAGGGCGGCGTCCAGGTCGTCGGCGGCGTGGGCGGGGTCGGCGGGATCCGCCGCCCCCGTGCAGCCGGCCGCGCGGGTCTGGTGCAGGAAGCGCGGCTCCACCCAGCGGCGCAGCGCCGGCGTCGCCCAGGCCGGCGCCTCGATGGCGGCCGAGACCTGCACCTTCACCACCGGCAGCCCCGCCGTCCGCAGCCGGCCCAGCGCCTCGGCGGGTTCCTCCCAGGCGCAGGCGAGGTGGGCGAGGTCCAGGCAGACGCCGAGCCGGTCGGTGTCCACGCCGGACAGGGCCGCGACGGCCTGCCCGGTGCTCTCCACCACGCAGCCCGGCTCCGGCTCGAACCCGACCCGCACGCTGCGGCCGGTCGCCCGCTCGACGGCCGCCAGACCCGCCGACAGCTCGTCGAGCCGGCGGCGGGCGGCGTCCGCGCGGGCGGCGTCCCAGGGCCGCCGCCAGGCCAGCGGCAGGGTGGAGACCGAGCCCCGGGCCGCGTCGTCGGGCAGCAGGTCGGCGAGCACCCGGGCGAGGTCCAGGGTGTACGCGAGCCGCCCGCCCGTCGTCCAGTCGGGGTGGTAGACGTCGCCCTTGACCACGGGAGCCTGGAAGGCCGCGTACGGGAAGCCGTTGAGCGTGACCACCTCCAACCCCCGGGCGGTCAGCGCGGCCCGCAGCCGGCGGCGGGCGGCGGGGTCGGCGGCCAGCTCGGCGGCGACCGGGGCGGCCAGCCACAGCCCGAGGCCGAGCAGGTCGGCGCCGGCCGCCTCGCGTACGGGCACGGCGTGGGTGTCCAGTTGGCGCAGGATGCCGGCGAGGTCCTCGGCGGGGTGCACGTTCGTGCAGTAGCCGAGGTGGACGGTGTCGCCGCCGGCGTGCCGCAGCCGCATCAGCTGCCGCCGCGCAGGATCGAGTTGCCCGCCCAGGTGCCGAGCGGCGGGTCGGCGGCGGCGTGCTCCAGGTCCGTCAGGTCGAGCCGCCCGGACTGGCCGTAGAACTCGACCGGGTTGCGCCACAGCACCCGGTCCACGTCGTCGTCGGTGAAGCCGGCCAGCAGCATCGCCTCCCCGGTGGCCCGGGTGAGCAGCGGGTCCGAGCGCCCCCAGTCGGCCGCCGAGTTGACCAGCACCCGCTCGGTCCCGTACGCCCGCAGCAGCTCCACCATGCGCGGCGGCGACATCTTGGTGTCGGGGTAGATGGAGAAGCCCAGCCAGCAGCCGGTGTCGCGGACCAGCCCCACCGTCACCTCGTTGAGGTGGTCGAGCACCACCCGGCCCGGCGCGACGCCGGACTCGGCGACGACGGCGAGGCTGCGTTCGACGCCCCGCGCCTTGTCCCGGTGCGGGGTGTGCACCAGGGCCGGCAGGTCGTGGGCCACGGCCAGGGCGAGCTGGGCGGCGAACGCCTCGTCCTCCTCCGGCGTCATCGAGTCGTAGCCGATCTCGCCGACCGCCACCACGGCGTCCTTGTCGAGGTAGCGCGGCAGCAGGTCGAGCACCGGGCGGCAGCGCGGGTCGTTGGCCTCCTTCGGGTTGAGCGCGACCGTGGCGTGGTGGCGGATCCCGAACTGCCCGGCCCGGAACGGCTCCCAACCGACCAGCGAGTCGAAGTAGTCGGCGAAGGAGGCGGGGCTGGTGCGGGGCTGGCCGAGCCAGAACGCCGGCTCCACCACCGCCCGTACGCCGGCGGCGGCCATCCGCTCGTAGTCGTCGGTGGTCCGCGAGGTCATGTGGATGTGCGGGTCGAAGATGCGCATCAGGCCTCCTGGATTTCGCGCAGCCGGGTGAGCAGGTCGGTCGCGTCCGCCGGCATGGCGCGCCCGGCGGCCTGCCGCTCGGCGGCCAGCGACGCGAGCATCGCGGCGAGTTCGCCGTCGGCGCGGGCGTCGAGGTCGTGCACCACGGCCAGCGGCACGCCGGTGAAGACGCACTTGAGCACCGCCTGCCGCCAGGCGGCCGGGTCGAGGTGCCGGGCGTACGGGCCGAGGGCGGCGGCCAGCAGCCGGGTGTCGTTGGTGCGGATCGCGTCGTGCAGCAGCGGCGTCCCGGCCGCGCCGACCGGCAGCAGCGGCAGGGCCTTGAGCACGGCCCGCTTCTCGGCGGCGTCGCCCTGCCGGTAGCGGGTCCCGGCGTGGGCCGCGTGGTCGGCCGGCAGCGCGGTCAGCAGCAGGGCCCGGGCCGCCTCGTCGGCGCTCCAGCCGGGCGCCCCGGGCAGCGGTGCCCGGCCGCAGCGCCGCCCGGCGGCCGGGAAGAACCGGTCGATCGTCGCCGGTTCGGCCGCCACCCGCCGCAGCGCCTCGTCCAGCCAGTCGGGTTCGGGTACGCCCCGCAGCGCGGCCCGCAGTTGATCCGGTGTCATCCCGTCTCCTCCCTCGTGCTGCCGACGTGGCCTCGTCACCGTCGCTGGCCTGCCGCCTCCTTCGCGGCGGCACCCGTTTCGGGGCGTGCCGCCTTCGTCGCGGCGGCGCGCAGGAAGTCGAGCGAGCGGGCCGCGACGGCGGGGGCGGCGTGCGAGTGCCGGGGCAGTTCCACGGCGACGAGGCCCCGGTAGCCGGCGTCGCTGAGGGCCCGCAGCACGGGCGGGAAGTCGATCTCCCCCGCGCCGAACTCCAGGTGCTCGTGCACGCCCCGGCGCATGTCGTCGATCTGCACGTTGACCAGGTACGCGCCGACCTCACGTACGCACTCGGGGACACCTCGCGGCTCCAGGCAGCGGCAGTGCCCGATGTCGAGGGTGATGCCGAAGCGGGCCGGATCGCCGAGCGCGGCGCGCAACCGGCGCCAGCCGGCGATGTCCTCGACCAGCATGCCCGGCTCCGGCTCGAAGCCGAGGGTCGTGCCGGCCGCCTCGGCGGCGTCGAGCACCGTCGCGCAGCCGGCGACCAGCCGGTCCCAGGCGGTCTCCGGTGCGACGGCGTCGGGTCGTACGCCGGACCAGAGGGAGACGGCCTCCGCGCCCAGGTCGGCGCCGATCCGCACGGCCCGGCGCAGGAACTCGACGCGCCGCGCCGGGTCGTCGTGCAGCAGCGTCGGGGCGTGCTTGTGCCACGGGTCGAGCAGGTAGCGGGCGCCGGTCTCGACGACCACGGCGAGGTCGAGCGCCGCGAGCCGGCGAGCGACGGCGGCCACCCGGCGGGCCAGCGCGGGCGCGAACGGGTCGAGGTGGTCGTGGTCCAGGGTGAGCGCGACGCCCTGGTAGCCCAGGTCGGCGACGACGGCGAGCGCGTCGGTCAGCCGGTGGTTGGCGAACCCGTTGGTGCCGTACCCGAACCGGAGCCCGCCGTCGCCGTCGGCCGGGCCGGCCACCGCCGTGGCCCGGGGGCCCGGCGCGGGGCGGGTCGGGGCGGTCATGTCGGGGAGATCCTTCGGGCGAGCCGGCCGCCGAGCGGCGCGGCCGCCGCCACCACCAGCCCCAGCAGCCCGGCCCCGGCGCGTGCGGTGAGGGCGCCCTGCAACGCGGGCAGCCCGGTGATCCCGGCTCCCACCGCCGCCCGCACCCGGCCGGGGCGGGGGTCGGCCGCCGCCCGGGCCTGGGCCGCGCCGTAGCGGGCCGCGTACCAGCCGGCCAGCAGCGCCGGAAGTGCGCCGGCCGGGCCTCGCCGGGGGACGCGGCCGGACGGGTCGGCGGGTGCCGCGCCGGTGCCGGCCCGGGAACGACGGTCCGGCCGGGTGAGGGGTGGCGCGGCGGCGCCCGCGGCGACCAGGGCGGTGCCGGCGAGGGTACGCAGCGGCAGCGCGGCGTCGGCGCCGGTGACCTCGCGGCGGGAGAGCGCGGTGACCGTCCACGTGTGCGCGGCCACGGTGACCGCCGCCGGCACCGCCCGCAGCGCCCGGCCACCCGTCGCGCCGAGGAGGACGTCCAGCCCCCGGCAGGCGGCCATCACGGCCGGGCCGGCGGCCGTCGACTTCGCCGCCAGGTCGTACCCCCAGACGGCGGCGGCGAGCGGGACCGCGACAGTCGCGGCGCGCCGGCCCCCGGCGGCGGTGGCCAGTGCGACCCCGGCGGCGGTGAGCCCGGCGGCGAGGCCGAGCGCGGCCCCGGGGGCCACCCGGCCGCTGGGGATGGGCCGCTCGGGGCGTTCGACGGCGTCCAGCCGGCGGTCGGCCCAGTCGTTGGCGGCCATCCCCGCCCAGTAGAGCAGGACGGACGCGGCGGCCAGCGCGGGCGTACGCCGCCCGAGCGTGCCGGCGGCCGCCGCCCCGGCGACGACGTCCCCGGGCACCGAGAGCGCGGCCGGCGCCCGGACCAGTTCGGCGAGGTCAGCGAGGCGCGGCATCGGGGCCTCCCGCGTGCAGCCGGTGGGCGAAGCCGCACAGCCGGGTCCACTGGTCGGCCAGCGAGTGGGTGGACGTGCCGAGCGGGTCCTTGAAGAAGAAGGCGAGGTCGGTCAGGGGGCCGGCGTGGCCGGCGGCGTGCGCGGCGGCAGCGAGTCGGGCCAGGTCGAGCACGAGGGGCGCGGCCAGGGCGGAGTCGCAGCCGTGCCAGGTGAACTCCATCCGCATCCCGGTGCCGAGGAACCCGGCGAACGTGATCAGGTCCCAGGCGGTCTTGAAGTCGCCAAGCGCCTCGACGTACTCGATCCGGGTGCCGCCCTGCGGCAGGTGGCCGAGGGTCTCGCCGAGCACCCGCTGCTTGCTCTCCACCTTGGCCGCGTTGGCCGCCGGGTCGGCGAGGGTGGCGCCGTCGCCGCCGCCGAGCAGGTTGACCCCGGACCAGGAGCGCACCGCCAGGTGCCGCATCGCGAACATCGGCGCGAGCACGGACTTGACCAGCGTCTCCCCCGTCTTGCCGTCGTGCCCGGCGTACGGGATCCCGCGCTCGGCGGCCAGCGCCACCAGGGCCGGGAGTCGCAGCCCGGTGGACGGGGTGAAGTCGACGTACGGGCAGCCCGCCCGCACCGCCGCGTACGCGTAGAGGGAGCTGGGCGGCAGCACCTCGTCGGGGCCGGCGAGCGCGGCGGCCAGCGCGCCCGGGTCGGCGTGGCCCGGGTGCGGGCGGGCGGCGGGTTCGGTGGCCGACACGTTGACCACCACCACCCGGTCCAGCCCGTGCCGGCGGCGGAAGTCGGTGAGGTCGCGTACGGTCGCGGCGGCCCGGTCCGCCTGGGTGCCGCCGGCGGGGGCCGGCCGCAGCTCACGTTCGACGGCGGCCAGCTCGTCGGGGAGGGCGGCGACCAGCCGGCCGGGCAGCACGCCGGCGGCGGCCAGGGTCTCGGCCCGCTTCGCCAGCGGGGTGGTGACGACGTCGTGCCCGCCGAGGACCAGGTCGGTGAAGGCCGGCAGGGCGGGCCCGCGCAGGTCGGGCAGCTCGGTGACGCAGCCGGTCGGGCCGGTGAGCCCGGACCGCAGGGCGAGCGCCCCCACGATGCTGGTGGTCGCGACCGAGCCGCGTGCTCCCACCAGCCAGACACCCGTACGCATGGTGCTCCTTCCCGATCAGGAGGAACCAGCCGTGCATTGAGTTATATAGATATCAGAAGTTTGTTCGGAAAGATACGCATCTATGCGGATGGGCCCCGTCCGCCGGCCGCTCCGGGAGGAGCCCACCGGTCCGGTGTCGACGTCGGCGGCGACGACCCCGGCCCGGATCCCGGCGCGGGCACGGACGGACGGGGCTGGCAGGCAGGGCCGGTCGGCGTCCCGTCCCTGCCTCCCCCGCATCCGCCGGTCGGGACGACGGCGCGCGCCGACCGGACGTCGTGGGGTGACACGGCCCGGCGACGGTCGCCGGGTGGTGACGGTCCTCCGGTGCGACCGGGGAATCCCGGTCCGGCCGCACCGGACGACCGTTCTGCTCGTGCGTCACCGGGCCACGCCGGCCCGGCCGCACGTCCTCCGGCTCCGACCTCGTCCCGGCCGCGGGGCGCAACCGCGGCCGGTCCCTCGCCGGTCGGCGCCGGAGTCGGCTCAGGCGGCGACCGTGGCCAGGGCCGGCTCCACCTCGGTCCACGAGGAGCCGAGCTCCGCCGACCGGGTCACCGCGTCCAGCACCAACTGGACCTGCAACCCGTCGACGAAGGAGGGCGCCGGGTCGACGCCGGTGGCGACCGCCTCGACGAAGTCCCGCATCTGGTGGGTGAAGGAGTGCTCGTAGCCGATGAGGTGGCCGGGCGGCCACCACGCGGACATGTACGGGTGCTCCCCCTCGGTCACCAGGATGCGGCTGAACCCCTGCTCGGCGGCGGGTCGCGTCGCGTCGTAGAACTCCAGCTCGTTGAGGCGCTCCAGGTCGAAGGCCACCGTGCCCAGCGAGCCGTTGATCTCCACCCGGAGGGCGTTCTTGCGTCCCGTGGCGAAGCGGCTCGCCTCGTACGTCGCCAGCACGCCGCCGTCGAGGCGGGCCACGAAGACCGCCGCGTCGTCGACGGTGACCGCCCCGGTGGCCGGGCGGTGGCCGTCGGCACCGTTGCCGTCGGCCGCCGCCCCGTCCACCGTCGCCGCCAGCCCGCTCGACCCGGCCGGCAGCGGCCGCTCCTTGACGAACGTCTCGGTGACCGCGCTGACCCCGGTGATCCGCCGGCCGGTGACGTACTGGGTCAGGTCGATGATGTGCGCGCCGATGTCGCCGAGCGCGCCGGAGCCGGCCTTGTCCCGCTGCAACCGCCACACGAGGGGGAACTGCGGGTCCACGATCCAGTCCTGCAGGTACGTCGCCCGGACGTGCCGGATCACCCCGAGCCGCCCGTCGGCGACGAGCTGGCGCATCATCGCGACCGCCGGCACCCGCCGGTAGTTGAACCCGCACATCGACCGCACCCCGGCGGCCTGCGCGGTGACCGCCGCGGCGGCCATCGCCCGGGCCTCGGAGACCGTGTTGGCCAACGGCTTCTCGCACAGCACGTGCTTGCCGGCGGCCAGCGCGGCGAGGGCGATCTCGGCGTGGCTGTCCCCGGGCGTGCAGACGTCGACCACGTCGATGTCGTCCCGGGCGATCAGGTCACGCCAGTCGGTCGTGTACGCGTCCCAGCCGAGCCGGTCGGCGGCGTCGGCCACCTTCCCGGCGTCCCGGCCGCAGATCAGCGACATCCGGGCCCGCGCCGGCAGGTCGAACACCCGGTTCACGGTGCGCCACGCCTGCGAGTGCGCGGCGCCCATGAACGCGTAGCCGACCATGCCGACCCGCAGTTCTCTGTCTGTCGTGGACAAGGTGGGTCTCCCCCCGTGTATCAGAACCCGAGCTTGAGGTAGCTGCCCGCGTTCTCCTTGGTGATCGTCTCGGAGGCGAGGATGATCTCCTTGGGCACCTGGAGTTCCACCAGGTCGGACATGCCCTTGCCCTGGCCGATCAGCCGGGCCAGGGAGATGGCCGAGGAGGCCATCGAGGGGCTGTAGGTCACCGTCGCCTTCAGCACCGTGTTGTCCGCCTGGATGTCCTCCATCGCCTTCTTCGAGCCGGCGCCGCCGACCATGAAGAACTCCTTGCGGCCGCTCTGGTTGACCGCGGCCAGCACGCCGATGCCCTGGTCGTCGTCGTGGTTCCAGAGCGCGTCGATCTTCGGCAGGGCCTGGAGCAGCTGCGCCGCCTCCTGCTGTCCCGAGTCGGCCGTGAACCGGGCCGCCCGGCGGTTGGCGACCTTGAAGCCGCTCGCCGTCAGGGTGTCGACGAAGCCCTTCGACCGCTCCTGGGTCAGCTCCAGCTCGTCCATGCCCGCGATCTCGCCGATCACCGGGTTGCTGACGCCCTTGGCCTTGAACTGCTCGATCATGTAGGTGGCGGCGGCCACGCCCATGCCGTAGTTGTCGCCCTTGATCTGGAGCCGGTAGGCCCGCGCGTCGGGGAACGCCCGGTCCAGGTTGACCACCGGTATGCCGGCCTTCATCGCCTCCAGCCCGAACGCGTTGAGCTCCTTGCCGTCGTGCGGCAGCAGCACGATCACGTCCGGCTTCTGCGAGATCAGCGTGGACAGCGCCGCCCGCTGGGCCGCCGCGTCCGCGCCGGCCTCGACCGACTTGAACTCCACGTCGGAGTACGCCCCGGCCTGCGCCTTGGCGTTGTTGGTGATGGCGGCGATCCAGCCGTGGTCGGCGGCCGGCGCGGAGAAGCCGATGACGACCCGCTTGCCGGGCTCGTTGTTGCCGCCCGGCGCGGCTGCCGCCTTGGTCTGCGCCTCGGTCGGCTTGGTCTCGTTGCTGGTGCAGCCGGCGAGCAGCACGCCGGCGCCGACGGCGGCCCCGCCGAAGAGCAGCCGGCGACGCGACATGTCGCGACTGTGCTGGGTCATGACGACCTCCTGGGTTGACGGTGGTGGAGGAAATCTCGCGGTGCGGGACGGAAGAGCGCGTGCGGTGCCCGGCCACCGTCGCTGAGGTGGCCCGGATGCCGCGCGGTCGGTGCGGTGAGGGGTCAGGTGGTGGTGAGCCGGTTGCGGCCCAGGAACTGGGTGAGGCTGCGGAACTGGACCTGCTGGACCAGGACGGCGGCGACGATGATGCCGCCCTTGACCATGTTCTGGGCCTCCGTGGAGAGGCCGTTGATGGCGAAGAGGTTGGTGATGGTGGCGAAGATGACCACCCCGAGCAGGGAACCGATGATGGTGCCCCGCCCGCCGCTGAGCAGCGTGCCGCCGATGATCGCGGCGGCGATCGCGTCCAGCTCGTAGAGGTTCGCCATCGCCGCCTGCGCCGAGTTGGCCTGGGCGGTGAGCATGATGGCGGCGATCCCGCAGCAGAGCCCGGAGAGCGCGTAGAGCAGCACGGTGTGCCGCCGGACGTTGATGCCGGCGAGCCGGGCGGCCTCCGGGTTGCCGCCGACGGCGACCGTACGCCGGCCGAAGGTGGTGCGGTTGAGCAGCACCCAGCCGGCGGCCACCACGGCGGCGAGGATGTAGACCAGCAGCGGGATGCCCAGCAGGCTGTTGCTGGCGAGGCCGTTGATGAAGCCGTTCTCCGACACCTGGGTCTGCTTGTCGGAGATCTCGGCGGCCAGGCCCCGCGCCGCCACCAGCATGGCGAGGGTCGCGATGAACGGCACCAGCCGGCCGTACGAGATGAGCAGCCCGTTGACCAGGCCGACCGCCAGCCCGACGGTGAGCGCGCTGAAGATCATGCCGCCGGCGCCGTAGCTCTGAGTGGCCACCGTGGTGCACCAGACACCGGCCAGCGCGACGATCGCGCCGACGGAGAGGTCGATGCCGCCGCCGATGATCACGAAGGTCATGCCGACGGTGACCACGCCGACCACGGCCGCCAGCTTGAGGATGCTCAGGACGTTGTCCCACACCCAGTCGGGATCGGAGTACAGGTCGGAGCGGGTGAGGGCGCCGATCACGACGAGCACGGCCAGCACCCCGATCAGGCCGAGGTTGCGGCGGGCACCCTCGCCGCCGTCCCCCCGCCACCAGGAGATCCGGCCCGGTGCCGCCACCTTGTCGACGGCCGCCGCGGTCTGCGCCGGGTCCACCGGCGGCGACTGCGCCGGCAGCTGCGCCACCTGCTCCGGCGCGGCCGTGGGAGTGGGACCGTCGGTCATGCGGGTGCGCCTTCCATCAGGGACCCCGCCATGACGAGGTCGAGCACGGTGTTCTCGTCGAGTTCGCGGGCCGGGGCCTCGTGGACGACCCGCCCCTCCCGCATCACCAGCACCCGGTCGGCCAGGCCGAGCACCTCGGGGACCTCGCTGGAGACCAGCAGCACCCCGACGCCGCGCGCGGCCAGCCCCCGGATCACCTGGTAGAGCTCCGCCCGGGCGCCGACGTCGACGCCCCGGGTCGGTTCGTCGAGCAGCAGCAGCCGGGTGTCGCCGAGCAGCCAGCGGCCGACCACCACCTTCTGCTGGTTGCCGCCGGAGAGGGTGCGCACCGGCCGGCGTACGTCGCGGGGGCGCAGCTCCAGGCTCTCGGCGATCCGGTCCGCCTCGGCCCGTTCCCGTCCGGCGTCGGTGAACCCGGCGCGGGCGTAGCGGGCGAAGGTCGCCAGGGTCACGTTGCGGTAGATCGGCTCGCCCAGCAGCAGCGCCTGGCTCTTGCGCTCCTCGGGGGCCATCCCCATGCCGGCCCGCACCGCCGCGCCGACGCTGCCGGGGCGCAGCGCCCGGCCGGCCATCCGCACCGAGCCGGCGTCGGCACGGCGCGCGCCGTAGATGGTCTCCAGCAGCTCGGAGCGGCCCGAGCCGACCAGCCCGGCGATGCCGACGATCTCGCCGGCCCGCACGCCGAGCGAGACGTCGGCGAACTCGCCGGCCCGGGTCAGCCCCTCGACCGTGAGCAGTTCCGCGCCGCCCGCCGCGCCGGCCGGGCGGTCCGGGAAGACGTACTCGATGGTGCGGCCGGTCATCCGGCTGACCAGGTCGCGGGTCGGGGTGTCGCGGGCCGACAGGTTCGCCGCGGTGGTCCGGCCGTCCTTGAGTACGGTGACCCGGTCGCCGATCTCGCGGATCTCCTCCAGCCGGTGCGAGATGTAGATGACGGCGATGCCCTGCGCGGTCAGCTCCCGGATGATCCGGAACAGGTTGCCCACCTCGTCGTGGGCCAGCACGGCGCTCGGCTCGTCCATGATGATCAGCCGGGCCTCGTGGGAGAGGGCGCGGGCCATGCTGACGATCTGCTTGCCGGCGGCGGGCAGCGCGCGCACCATCCGACCGGGCGGGATCTCGGCGTGGCCGAGCCGGCCGAGGATCTGCCGGGTGTGCCGGGCCATGGCGCCCCGCCGGACGAAGCCGAGCCGGCGCGGCTCGTGGCCGAGGAAGGCGTTCTCCGCGACCGAGAGGTCCTCGACCAGGTCGAGTTCCTGGTAGATGGTGGCGATGCCGGCGCGCATGGCGGCCTGCGGGTTGGCGAAGGTCGTCGGCTCGCCCCGCCACTCGACGAGCCCCGAGTCGGGCCGGTGCACCCCGGCCAGCACCTTGATCAGGGTGGACTTGCCGGCGCCGTTCTGCCCGAGCAGGCAGTGCACCTCGCCGGCGCGTACCTCCAGCTGCACCCCGTCCAGGGCCCGTACGCCCGGGAAGGTCTTGACCACGTCGGTGAGGCGCAGCACCACCTCGCCCGCGACAGCGCCGGCGGGCGCCTCGACCAGTTGCTCACTCATGATGCCTCCGCGAAGGCCACGTCGCTGGCCAGCACGGCGGCACCGGCGACGCCAGCGCGCGGGCCCAGCTCGGACAGGACGACGGGCAGGTTGCCGGTGGCCAGCGGCAGCGACCGGCGGTAGACGACGCTGCGGATCTCGGCGAGGAGGATGTGCCCGAGCTGGGCGAGCCCGCCGCCGATCACGATCATCGACGGATTGGTGAAGCTGACCAGCCCGGCCAGGACCCCACCCACCCGCCGACCCCCGTCGCGGATCAGCTGGATGCACGTCACGTCCCCCTCGACGGCGCCCCCGGCGACGTCCAGCGCGGTCACCGCGCCGTGCGCGGCGAGGCGTTCGGCCAGCGCCGGCGACACCCCGCTGCGCGCGGCGGCGGTCGCGTCCTTGGCCAGCGCGGCCCCGCTGAACAGCGCCTCCAGGCAGCCGACGTTGCCGCAGGAGCACATCGGGCCCTGCGCGTCGACCTGGATGTGGCCGATGTCCCCGGCGCAGCCGTCGGTGCCCCGGTAGACCTCGCCGCTGAGGTAGATCCCGCACCCTATTCCGGTGCCGATCTTCACGAAGAGGAAGTCGTCCACGGAGTGGGCGACCCCGCCGTGCCGCTCCCCGATGGCCATGATGTTGACGTCGTTGTCGACCACCGCCGGGCAGCCGTGCTCGCGGGTGAGCAGCTCGCGCACCGGGAACCGGTCCCACCCGGGCATGATCGGCGGGGAGACCGGCACGCCGTCGCGGAAGCTGACCGGGCCGGGCACCCCGATGCCGACGGCGTCGAGCCGCTCGTAGGCGCCGTCGACCCGGGCCTTGTGCAGCAGCTCGTTGACCCGCTGGAGGATCACCTTCGGGCCGGTGCGGATGTCGGCCGCCTCGGCGTACGCGGCGACCGGCTCCAGCCGGCCGTTGATCACCTCGACGTCGATGGAGCTGGCGCCGAGGTCGACGGCGGCGAAGCGCAGGCGCGGGCTCAGCTCGACCAGGGTGGAACGGCGACCGCCCCGGGAGGCGGCCAGCCCCGCCTCGGCGACGTAGCCGAGGGCGACGAGCCGTTCCAGCTCCGCCAGCAGCCGGGGACGGGGCATCTGCAACCGGTCGCCCAACTCGGCCCGGGACACCGCGCCCTCGTCACGGAGCAGCCGCAGCAGCCGTACGTGCAGGGGGTCGACCGTCCGCACCGGACTCACCTCTTCGCGGGCTCGTTCACATCGACGTGATGCCGAGGTGTCGTGCCGACACAGTAGGAGTGTTCCGTGTCACGTGTCCAGAGCTTCGGCCGGTTTGACGCGAACTTTTGTCCGAACGAGCAAAAGCATCGGAAGGATCAGGAAAAGCGCACGGCCCGGAGCGGGCGGAAGCGCGCCGACGCCCCGCCACCGGTGACGGGTGGCGGGGCGTCGGCAGGTGCGGACGCGGTCAGCTGCGGTTGGCGGCGTTGCGCTTCTTCCTGAGCTTGCGGTCGTCGCGCAGCTCGACGTACGGCTCCTCGTCCGGGGAGTGGCCCGCCTCGATGGCGCGGCTGCGCTCCAGCTCGGCGTCGAACTCCGCGCCGAGGAGGATCGCGATGTTGCTCAGCCACAGCCAGATCAGGAAGACGATCACACCGGCGAGCGCCCCGTACGTCTTGTTGTACGAGCCGAAGTTGCTGACGTAGAGCGCGAACAGGCCCGAGATCACCAACCAGATGACCACCGCCAGCAGGCCTCCGGGGCTGACCCAGCGGAAGCCGCCGTGCCGCGCGTTCGGCGACGCCCAGTAGAGGATCGCGAACATCAGGCTCACCAGGAGCAGCAGCACCGGCCACTTGGCGATGTTCCACACGGTCACCGCCGTGGAGCCCAGCCCGATCGCCTCCCCGACCTGCTCGGCGAGGCCGCCGGTGAAGACCACGATCACGGCGCTGGCCAGCAGCATCACGCCGATCACCGCGGTCACCCCGACGCGGATCGGCAGCGTCTTCCAGATCGGCCGTCCCTCCGGCACGTCGTAGATGGTGTTGGAGGCGCGCATGAACGCGGCGACGTAACCCGACGCCGACCAGAACGCGGCGAGCAGACCGAGGATCGCGGCGAAGCCGGCGAAGCCGCCGCTCTGCTGCGCCTGGTCGATCGCCCCCTCGACGATCTGCCGGATGCTGTCCTGCGGGACGACGTCGTTGACCGTGTCCTTGACGCCCTCCGTGGCCCGCGGGCCGAGCAGGCCGAGGATCGAGACCAGCACCAGCAGGCCGGGGAAGATGGAGAGCACCCCGTAGTACGTCAGCGCCGCCGCCCAGTCGGTCAGGCTGTCGTCCTGGAACTCCCGTACCGTGCGGCGCAGCGCGGCCTTCCAACCGGCGCCCGGCAGCTCGGTCGGGCTGTCGGGACCCTCGTCGGGCCCGACCGGGCCGCGACCCGGGCGGTGCCGCTCGGCACGGACGGGGTCGGACCCCCGGTCCGCGCGGCCCGTCCGGCGGTCGCCCACCCGGCCGGCCGCCGCCCCGGAATCGTCGCGGTCGCGTCCGCTGCGGGTGGAGGACTCGTCGGAGGCCATCGCCCCTCCTCGTGGTCGGTGTCAGTCCCCCTCGACATGCCCAGGCAGCGGCCGCCGTTAACCACCAGGGCCTGTTTCATGAGGGCGGTCGAGCCGAGGCGGAGTCCGGGCGGCGATCCGGCAAGGCGCGGTTTCGTCCGGATACCGGTGTTGTATCCGGACGAAACCGCAACGCCGCCGGTCGTCGTCCGGGCCCGCCGCAGGCCGGCCAGTTCTTATGAACAGGCCCTAGCCGTAGAGCAACCTGCCCATCCGGCGCGAGGCGACCAGCAGCCCCAGGACCATCGCCGCGAGCAGGTAGAGCACGTCGAGCACCCACTCCCAGCCGGCCGCGCCCACGGAGACGCCGCGGATGAGGTGCACCGCACGGTAGAGCGGCGTCACCTCCACCGCCCAGCGCAGCGCGGCCGGGTAGGCCTCGGCGGGGACGAACGTGCCGGAGAAGAGGAAGAGGGTGAACTGGGCCGCCGACATCAGGTCGAAGTCGTGCCAGCTGCGCATGAAGGTGGTGATCGCCATGCCCAGCGCGCCGAAGGCGAAGCCGACCAGCACGGCCGCCGGGAAGGCGACCAGCGCCCGCGCCGCGGTGGTCAGCTCCATCACCACCATCACCACCAGGAAGGCGGCCGAGTACGCGCTGCCGCGCAGCATCGCCCAGAGCAGCTCCCCCAGCGCGATCTCGAACGGCTGCACCGGGGTGGCGATCACCCCGTCGTACAGCTTCATCTGCTTCATCTTGCCGAAGAAGTTGAAGGTCGTCTCCGACAGCGCGCCGGACATGGCCGACGACGCGAGCATGGCCGGCGCGACGAACGCCGCGTAGGTGACGACCTCGCCGCCGGGCAGCGTGAGGTCGCCGACCAGCGTGCCGACCCCGACACCGATGGAGAGCAGGTAGAGCAGCGGCTCCACGAACCCGGAGACGAGCAGCAGCCAGTAGACGGCCTTCAGGGCCGCGACGTTGCGCTCGGCCACGGAGACCGACCGGCGGGACGCGGCGGTCAGCCGGGGCAGGACGAGAGCGACCACTGCGACTCCTCCTAGACGACCAGCCTGCGACGGAACGCGCGCCGGGCCAGCAGCCAGCCGCCGACCGCCCAGGCCGCGAGGTAGAGCAGGTGGCCGGCGACCGACCACTGCGGAGCGACGCCGAGCGCCGCCGCCCGGCACAGGTCCACGCCGTGCCAGAGCGGGGTCGCGTACGCCAGCCAGCGCAGCGCCAGCGGCAACGACTCGACGGGGAAGAACACGCCGGCGAAGAGCGTCATCGGGATCACCGCGAAGCGGAGCAGCATCGCGAGCCAACTGTCGACGGAGACCACCGACGCGTACGCGAAGGTCGGCGCGGCGACCGCCAGCCCGAGCAGCGCCGTCACCGGCAGCGCGGCGAGCGCCCACGGCGAGCGCAGCGCCCCGAACAGGGCCGTCACCAGCAGGAACGCCGCGACGGTGGTGACCACCCGGAACACCACGAAGGCCAGGTGCCCGCCGAGGATGTCGCCCACCCGCAGCGGCGCCGCGCTCTGCGCGACGTAGGTCCTGACCCACTGGAAGTTGCCGAACACGGGCCACGTCGACTCGCTGACGGCCGTCTGCAACGCGGTCGACGCGATCAGGCCGGGCACGATCCAGTCGAGGTAGCTCACCCCGTCGATGCCCTGGTCGATGTAGGAGCCGACGCCGACGCCGAAGCCGAGGACGGTCAGCACCGGCAGCAGGAACGACGAGAAGATCCCCGCCCGCCAGGTGCGCCGGTAGCCGACGAGATGGTGCGCCAGCACCGCGAGCGCCGGCACCCGCGGCAACCTCGGGCGCGCGCGTTCCCGCGCCGACTGCGCCACGCTCACGCGACCACCCCCGTCCCGCCCCACGTCCACCACGGCCTTACTACCTCGCGGGTACGACAGGCCGGTGACTCCGTCGCCCCGTCAGCGCTTACGGGCCGCCCGCAGCAGCGCCTGCACCGCGTAGGCGAGCAGCAGCAGCCCGGTGCCGGTGCCGACGACGAGCCCCGCCGGCACCGCCGAGACGAGCGCGGTGACCAGCCCGGCCACGGCGACGGCGCACACCGCCACCCCGAGCGGCCACAGCAGCGGGTCGCGCAGCACCGGGACGAGCGGGAAGAAGTGCAGCCCCACCACGGCGCCGACCAGCACCGGGATGAACTCCGACCAGCCGACGAGGGCGAGCACGACGGCGCCGAGCCCGGCGGCGGCGAACTCGGCCAGGACGATCAGCAGGTAGCGGCGGTCGGCGGCGCGGTCGTGGACGACGCCCCCGGCTCCCCGGCTGCGGGCCACGACGACGGCGCCGATCACCGCCGTGACCAGGGCCGCGCCGCTCGCGACCACCAGCAGGGCGCGCAGCGGCTGCTCGGCGGCCGGCACGCTGAACCAGATCGTCGCGAAGACGCCCAGATAGAGCGCGGCGAGCCCGGCCTGGCGGCGGGACTGGAACTCCAACTCCGACATGGCACCCCCGTGTGCGTCGGCGGGCGGTCGACGTGCCGCCGGCCCGCCGATGCTACGTAACGGCCGACGCCGCCGCACCCACCCGGTGGCGCCGGACGACCGGCACCGGATCGCGAACGACCGACGACGAGCGACCGGACGCGCTGTCAGTCGACCAGGGTGCGGCCGGTGAGGTGGAGGAAGACGTCCTCCAGGCTGCTGCGCCGGACCAGCACGTTGGCCGGGCGCAGCCCCCGCTCGCCGACCTCGGCGACGGCCGCGTCGCCGTCGGGCACGTAGAGCAGGATCCGGTCGGGCAGCACCTCGACCCGCTCCCCCAGCCCGTCGAGCTTGCCGGCGAACGCCTCCTGGGACTCGGCGGCGAACCGCAGCTCGACGACCTCCCGGGTGGAGTGCCGGTCGATCAGCGCCCGGGGCGAGCCCTCGGCGACGATCCGCCCGCCGTCCATCACCACCAGGCGGTCGCAGAGCTGCTCCGCCTCGTCCATGTAGTGCGTGGTGAGGACCAACGTGACGCCCTGCTGCTTGAGCCGGAACAGCCGCTCCCACACCAGGTGCCGGGCCTGCGGGTCCAGGCCGGTCGTCGGCTCGTCGAGCAGGACGATCTCGGGCTCGTTGACCAGCGCGCGGGCGATGGTCAGCCGCCGCTTCATGCCGCCGGAGAGCGGCTCCACCCTGCTGTCGGCCCGCTCGGTGAGCTGGACGAAGTCGAGCAGCTCGGCGGCCCGCGCCCGGGCCACCCGCCGGGAGATGCCGAAGTAGCGCGCGTAGGTGGTGAGGTTCTCCTGGACGGTCAGCTCGGGATCCAGGTTGTCGAGCTGCGGGCAGACGCCGAGGCGGGCCCGGATCGCCGGCCCGTCGCGCACCGGATCCATGCCGAGGATGCGCAGCTCGCCGCCGCTGGGCGGGGAGGTGCAGCCGATCATCCGCATGGTGGAGGACTTGCCGGCGCCGTTGGGCCCGAGGAAGCCGAACGCCTCGCCGGCCCGCACCTCGACGTCGATGCCGTCGACGGCGGTGAAGTCGCCGAACCGCTTCACCAGCGCCCGCGCCTGGATGAGTGGTGGAGCCGTCGTCATCGCCCGACCCTAACCTCCGGATCCGACACCCCCACCGGACGGTTCCGGCACCTCCACCGGATCCGGGCGGGCCCGTCGCCGGGGTGATAGGGGCCGGGGCGGTAGGGGTACAGGCGCCCTGGTCAGGGCCCATCCGGCAACGGAGAGCGACGGAAACTACCCTGCGTCATGGCCTCGTGCGGTGCCGACGGCGCGGCGACGGCCGCGCGAGGGCGGGTCGGAAACGCGCTGCTTCCGGACCAGAGTGGACGCAACGGATACGGCCCGCTTCCCGGCTTGCCGCATTCTTACCAATCGGGGCGTGCATCCTGCCGCATATCCGGACCCCATTACGGTCTCTCTGTGTAATCGCAAGTCCCAATTAATTACTGGCTGCAATCATGATCAGCAATGTTCCGCCTCGTATCTAATTCGCGTATCGTGCCCCCTCGTGCCACCAGTGCGTTCCTCCGGCGAACCCGCCCCGCAGCCGTCCACCGTGGGCCCCGAGTCCACCCCGGATGGCGGTCCAGTTCCGTTGCCGTCCGAGACGGACAATCGGTCCGACCCGGACGGTGCCGCGCCCGATCCACGGGAACTCGCCGCGCAGTTCGAGGACGAAAAGCCCGGGCGGGAACTCTCCGGGCCGATCGGCGTGCTGGTCACCGGAACGACGTTGGCGATCGCGCTGCTCGCCCTCTGGCAGGTGTTCTACCCGCTGCCGCAGGGGAGCAAGTTCTACCTGGTCATCTTCCTGGCCGGCATCCTGCCGATGGTCTTCCTGGCGTACCCGGCGGATCTGCGCCTGCCCCGGCGGCTGCGCCGCACGGACGCGACCGGGCCGGGCGACCCGGTCCCGGCGGAGCGCCCCAGGCGCCGCGGCCCCACCGTGGCGGACTGGATCCTGGCCGGCGCGGCGCTGGTCAGCTGCCTCTACCCGGTGCTGCCCGTCGACCTGGGCGACGGCGGCGGCGGGTACGACGCCTTCCTCGACCGGCAGGGCCTGCTCGTCGGCATGGACGTGGGGATGGGCACCGTCCTGCTGCTCCTGCTGCTGGAGGCGTGCCGGCGCACCACCGGCTGGATCCTGCCGGCCGTCTGCGTGGTCTTCCTCGGCTACGGCTACTACGGCGGGCTGCTGCCCCAGTCCTGGCCGGTGGCCCACGCCGGCCTCGACTTCGGGCAGATCGTCGACGGCCTCTACAACTCCGACAGCGGCTTCTACGGCACCCCGCTCGACGTCGCGGCGACGTACATCGTGTTGTTCACCATCTACGGCGCGGTGCTGGACCTCTCCGGGGCCGGGCGGTTCTTCGTGGAGCTCTCCGCCGCCGCCTTCCGGCGCTCGCGCACGGCCGCCGGGCGCACCGCCGTCGCCTCCGGGTTCCTGCTCGGCACCGTCTCCGGCTCCGGCGCGGCGACGACCGTCAGCATCGGCGCGGTCACCTGGCCCGTGCTGCGCCGCGCCGGCTACCCGCCGGAGCGGGCGGGCGGCATGCTCGCCGCGGCCGGCGTCGGCGCGATCCTCTCCCCGCCCACCCTCGGCGCGGCGGCCTTCATCATCGCCGAGTACCTCGGCGTGTCGTACCTCCAGGTGCTCGGCTGGGCGACCGTCCCGACGGTGCTCTACTACCTCGGCATCCTCCTCGCGGTCGAGATCGACGCCCGGCGCTCGGGCGTGCGGCCGGTGGTGATCGACACGACCTCCGCCGGCCGGCTGCTGGCCCGGTTCGGCTACCACTTCCTGTCGCTCTTCGCGATCGTCGGGCTGCTGGCCGTCGGCTTCTCCGCGACGAAGGCCGTGGTGCTGGCCACCATCCTGGCCGCCGTGCTGTCCTTCCTCGACAGTCGGCACCGGCTCACCCCGGCCCGCCTGCTCGCCGCGCTCAGCGCCGGCGTGCGCGGGGTCCTCGCCGTGAGCGCGGTCTGCGCCGCCGCGGGCATCATCACGGCCACCACCACCAAGACCGGCCTCGGCCCCCAGGCGGCGGCGCTGCTGGTCAGCGGGGCCCAGGCCGTCAGCTCCGAGCCGGCCGTGGTGCTGGCGCTCACCGCGCTGCTCGCCGCCGTCGCCCTCACGCTGCTCGGGCTGGCCGTGCCGGTCACCGCGTCGTTCGTGATCGGCTGGGTGATCATCGGCCCGGCCCTGCTGGACCTGGGCGTCACCGCGCCCGCCGCGGCGATGTTCGTCTTCTACTTCGCGGTGCTGTCCGAAGCGTCCCCGCCGACCGCGCTCGCCGCGGTCGCCGCCGCCGCGGTGACCGGCGGCCGGCTGGTGCCGACCATGTGGCAGACCCTGCGGTACGCCCTGCCGGCCTACCTCATCCCGCTCGCCTTCGTGGTCACCCCGACCGGCCTCGGGCTGCTCGGCATCGGGGGCCCGCAGCGGATAGCCGTCGCCGCGACGGTCGCCGCCCTCAGCGTCGCGGTGCTCGCGGTCGCGGCGGGCGGCTGGCTGCCGGGCGTCGGCCCGGCCGGCACGCCGGAGCGGATCGTCGGCGCGCTCGCCGGGCTCACGCTGCTCTGGCTCGAACCCGTGCCCGTCGCGATCGGCGCCGCCCTGGCTGCCGTCATGGTGGCGGGCGTGCTCGTCAGACGCGGATCCGCCGGCCGGAACGGCGGGCCGTCAGCAGTACCAACGGTGAACCATGGGGAGGAAAAACAGTGAGACGGATCAACATGCGGCTCGCCGCGGGGGTTGGCGCGCTGGCCCTCGTCGCCGCGGGCACCGCCGGCTGCGGAGGCCGTCAGGACGGCGCGACCAAGGACGACGCCGCCAGTGAGATCACCTGCAAGGTCACCGACAGCACCCGCGTCGGCATCGCCACCGGCAACGCCACCGGGGTCTACTACGTGGTCGGCAACGCCCTGGCCGGTCAGCTCTCCGGGGCGACCGAGGGCAAGCTGACCGGCACCGCCGCCGAGACCGGCGCCTCGGTGCAGAACGTCGAACAGCTCGTCGGCGGGCAGTACGACGTCGCCTTCTCGCTGTTCGACACGGCGGTCAACGCGGTGCAGGGCAAGGGCAGCTTCACGGCCCCGCAGCCCGTCGAGGCGCTCGCCCGGATCTACGACAACTACACGCAGGTCGTCGTCCGGGCCGACTCGGGGATCAACTCGGTCGCCGACATGAAGGGCAAGAAGATCTCCACCGGCTCCCCGAAGTCCGGCACTGAGGTCATCGCCAACCGGCTGCTGGAGGCCGCCGGCCTCGACCCGGCCAAGGACGTCCAGGCGCAGCGGCTCGACCTGACCAAGAGCGTCGAGGGCGTCAAGGACGGCAGCGTCGACGGGCTGTTCTGGTCGGGCGGGGTGCCCACGGGCGGGCTGACCGACCTGTTCACCACCGCCGGCGACAAGGTGAAGTTCATCGACATCACCCCGCTGCTGCCCAAGATGACCGAGCTCAACCCGGCCTACCAGGCCGGGACCATCGGCGCGGACGTCTACAAGACCGCCGCGGACACCCCGACCATCGTGGTACCGAACGTGCTGCTGGTCCGCAAGGACCTCAACGCGAACGTGGCCTGCGCGATCACCCGGACGGTGTTCGACAAGAAGGACGCCCTGGCCCAGGCCAACCCGGCCGCCAAGGGCATCAGCCTGGACAACGCCCGCAAGACCGACCCCGTACCGCTGCACCGCGGCGCGGACAAGGCGTTGCAGGACCTCGGCGCACGCTGATCCCCGGCGCCGGGTCCGGGCCTCGTGCCCGGGCCCGGCGCCCCGACCCTGACCCCGGAGGGCCCGAGTGTCGCTCCCCACCCCCGGCCGCGTACGCCGGCACCACCGGCCCGCCGACCACACCGACCGGCTGTGGTCGGTACGCACCCAGCTGCTCGCGCCCATCCTGGTGTCCACGGTGAGTCTGGTGGTGCTGGGGTCCACCCAGACCGCCATCGCCATGGCCGCCACCGACGACGCGGACCGCGCCCGGGTGCTGGCCGGCACCGCGACCGCCACCGTGCGCCTGGTGCACGAACTGGAGCGGGAGCTCGGCGAGACGGCGGCCCTGCGCCAGCGCGGCGGCAGCAGCGGACGGCCCCTCGTCGACGCGCAGCGACGGCGGGTCGACGAGTCCGTCGAGCGGTACCGGGGCGCCAGCCGGGACGCCCGCCGGGCGGCGCCCGACCTGCGCCGGGTGCTCGACGGCGCCGACGCGCAGCTCGGCCAGCTCGAACCGGCCCGCGGATCCGCGCTGGGCGGCAGCACCGCCGACCCGACCTACCTCTCGCTGGTCGAGTCGCTGCTCGCCGTCGCCGACGCGCTGCCGGCCCAGGTTCGCGACCGGGAGCTGGCCAACGGGGCGCGGGAGGTGGCGGCGGTGGCCGCCCAGGAGCACCTCGCCGCGGTGGAACGCGACCTGCTCCGCACCGTCTTCGTGCGGGGCTCGCTGGCGGACGGGGAACTGGTCCGCCTCGGCCAGCTGCGAGGCGCGCAGGAGCAGCGTCAGGCCGAGTTCTCCCGCATCGCCGGCCGGCCGGCGGCGGACGCGTACACCCGGCTGGTGGCCGGGACCGACGTCTCCACCGCCCGCCGGATGCGCGACAGCGCGCTGAACGTGGAGTCCGAGCCCGCCGGGCTGAAGACCGACGGCGACGCCTGGTACGTGGCCCAGAGCGGGGCCATCCGGCGGTACAACCTGCTCGGCCGGGAGCTCTCCGAGGAACTCGACCGCAAGGCCGCCGGGCTGGCCCGCGACGCCCAGCGGCGGGCCCTGGTCACCGGTGGCGCGACCAGCGCCGTCGCGCTGGCGTCGCTGACCGCCGCCGTGCTGCTCGCCGTCCGCACCGCTCGGCGACTGCGCCGGCTGCGGGTCGCGGCGCTCACCATGGCGCACCGCGAGCTGCCGGAGCGGATCACCGCGATCGCCTCCGGTGACGGCACGCCGGCCGACGGCGCGGCCACCCGGATGACCGCCGGCATCGGGCAGGGCCGGGACGAGATCGCCCAGGTCGCCCAGGCCTTCGACACGGTGAACCGGGCCGCCCTGCGCCTGGCCGGTGAACAGGCCGAGGTGCGGATGGACGTGACCCGGATGGCCGAGGCCCTGGCCCGGCGCATCCGTACCCTGATCACCCGGCAGCTGCGGCTGCTCGACGAGTTCGAACGCGAGGAGACCGACCCGGACGCGCTGGCCCGGCTCTTCGCGCTGGACCACCTCGCCGCCCGCATGCGGCGCAACGGCGAGAACCTCCTCGTCCTCGCGGGCGGGGAGCCCGGCCGTACGCACGACGGCGCCCACCTGCTCGCCGACGTGGTGCGGGCGGCCGCCTCCGAGATCGAGGACTACCCGCGGGTGGAGGTCGACGTGCCGACCGCCGCGGTGCACGGGGCCGCCGTGGGCAACCTGGTCCACCTCCTCGCCGAGCTGCTGGAGAACGCCACCGTCTACTCCCCGCCGAACTCCCCGGTGCACGTCGACGGCCGGCGCACGATCGACGGCCTCACGCTGCGCGTACACGACCAGGGCATCGGCATCAGCGACAGCCGCCTCGCCGCGATCAACGAGCGGCTGCTCGCCCCCGCGATGCTCTCCAGCGCCTCCGCCGGCAGCATGGGCCTGCACGTGGTGGCCCACCTGGCGGCCCGGCACGGGGTACGGGTGCAGCTGCACAACAGCGGCGCGGGCACCGTCGCGCAGGTGGAGATCCCGGAGTCGGCGCTGACCCGCGTCGAGGACGTCGCCCCGCGCTCCGCGCCGGAGGTACGCGCCCCCGCGCAGGCCGCCCCGCAGGTGCACGCACCGGCGCCACCCGTCCGGACGGTGCCCGCGCAGCCGCCGCCCGTGCGTACGCAGGCGCCGGTCGTTCCCGCCCAGACGGCCTGGTTCCGGCCCCGGACCGGGACCGGCGGTCCCGCCACCCTGCCCGACCTGACCAGCGTCCACCACGCGCCGACGATCACGCTCCCGGTGCTCGGCGCGCGCCCGGCCGGGCCCGGTGGCGCCGCGGTGCCGCCGTCGGGTCCCGCGTCGGCCCCGCCCGCGCCGCCCCCGCTCACCGGGGCCGGGCTGCCGCGCCGCACCCGGGGCGGCCAACTGCCGGCCGCGCTGCACGAGGCCCCGACGGCGCGGCCCGCGGGCGACCTGCTCGACCCCGAGGTCGTGCGGTCCCGGCTGTCCTCGCTCGCCGAGGGAGTGGCCGCGGCGACCCGACGTACCCAGACGACACCCCCCAGGAGAATCCCATGACATATCCCGAGAGCGCCGGCCTGGACTGGCTCCTGACCAACTTCGCCGAACAGGTGCCGGACGTGTCGCACGCCCTCGCGGTCTCCGGCGACGGGCTGCGGCTGGCGGCCTCGCCCCACCTCGCGCCCGACCAGGTGGACCAGCTCTCCGCCGTGATCAGCGGCCTGGCCAGCCTGACCGTCGGTGCCGCCCGGCTGATGTCGGCGGGCCGCGTACGCCAGCAGATCGTCGACATGGACGGCGGGGTGATGCTGGTGATGGCGGTCGGCGAGCGCGCCCTCGTCGGGGTGCTCGCCGCGCCCGGCTGCGACCTCGGCCAGATCGGCTACGAGACCGCCATGCTGGTCCAGCGGGTGGCGGAGGCCCTGGAGCCGGCGGTCCGGGCGTGATCGGACGGTCCTCCCGGTTGCTGGCGGCCCTGCTGGCGACCGTGCTCGCCACCGGTTGCGGCGCGGCCGAGGCCGGGCCGCAACCCTGGCACGGTGGCCGGATCTTCCTCGCCACCGGCAACACCACAGGCGTCTACTACCAGCTCGGCGGCGGCTACGCGGACGTGATCAGCCGGCACCTGCCCGGCTACGAGGCGCGGGCCGAGCCGACCGGCGCGTCGGTGGAGAACGTCAACCGGCTGGCCAGCGGCGACATGGAGATCGCCTTCAGCCTCGCCGACACGGCGGCCGACGCCGTCGCGGGGCGCGGGGCGTTCGAGGGCCAGCCGCAGCCGGTGCGGGCGTTGGCCCGGGTCTACAGCAACTACACCCACGTGATCGTCCGCGCCGACGCGAAGGTCACCAGGCTGTCGGGCCTGCGCGGGAAGCGGGTCTCCACCGGCTCGCCGAAGTCCGGCACGGACATCATCGCCGGGCGTCTGCTGACCGCCGCCGGCCTCGACCCGGACCGGGACGTCGTCCGGGCCACGCTCTCCCTGCCGGAGACCGTGAAGCGGATGCGGGCCGGCACGCTCGACGCGATGTTCTTCTCCGGCGGCCTGCCCACGCCGGGCATCGCCGACCTGCTGGCCAGCGCGCCCGGCAAGTACGCGCTGCTGCCGATCGTCGACCTGATGGAGCCGCTCACCGCGCGCCACGGCTCGGTCTACACCACGGCGGAGCTGCCGAAGGAGGTCTACAAGACGAGGAACGGCACGCCGACGGTCACGGTGGCGAACGTCATCCTGGTCAGCGCCGACATGCCCGACCAGCTGGCGTACGACCTGACCCGGCTGCTCTTCGCCTACCAGGCCGACCTGGTCAAGGTGCACCCCGAGGCCGGCAACTTCACCCAGCAGAGCGCCTCGGGCACCGACCCGATCCCGCTGCATCCCGGGGCCGCGCGGTTCTATCAGCGCGGGTGACCCGCGCCGGTCAGACGTCCGCCGGGGCGGTGGCGGCGCGGGCCTCCGCCACGAGGCGGTCGGTCTCGGCGAGCACCTCGGGGTCGTCGGCCGGGGTGCCGGGGTCGAGACGGACCGTCCACGTGAGGCCGTCCACCCCCGGCACCCGGCGCGCCGCGACCCGGCCGGCGCCGCCGGGCACCGGGCGGTGCTGCGTGTACGCCACCGACCGGGTGACCCGCTCCCGCACCTGGTGCGGCAGCTCACCCGGGTCGAGCAGCAGGTGGCTCTCGGCCGGGCCGTCGGCCACCACCAGGTAGCCGTCGCGCTCGGCGGACAGCTCGGCCGGGGTCACCGTGAGCTGCCGGCCGGACCAGACCGCCTTGAGGATGTCGTGCCAGCCCAGCCTCTGCGCCCGGCCGGGCAGCCAGAGGCCGAGGTTGCTGGCCACGACGACCCCGTCGTCCTGGCCGTCGCCGACGGCGGCCCAGGCGAGCACCCGCTCCTCGGCGGCGAGCGGCGGCCGCTGGGCCGCGGGCAGCTTCGGCTTGCGGCGGAACAGTCCCATCTACAGTCCTCCCGCGGCCTGCTCGCGCAACGCCCGGGCGTGCTGTTCCAGCGACAGCAGCTCCCCGAAGGCGGCGAAGTACTCGTCCTTGTTGTTGACCGGGTTGATCCGCTGGATCCGGGACTTGAGGTCCCTGATCCGGCTGGTCACCGAGCCCCACTGCAACCGGGCCATGGTGACCGAGACGTAGCGCGGGTCGGGCTCGCCGTCGATGCGCAGCGGCTCCACCGCCAGTTCGCCGACGAGCGCCCGGGCGGCCAGGTCCTCGCAGGCGTCGCGGACCGACTCGATCCAGACCGCGCCGCCGGCTGCCGTGGCGACCCCGCCGACCGCCGCGACGGCCGCCCGCACCGCCACGTGCACGGGGTGCCGGTATTCCGACGCCTCGACCGCGTCGAACATCGGCCCGGCCAGCACCGGCTCCTGGAGGGCGAGCTTCAGCGCCTCCCGCTCGACCATCGACTGCGGGTTGTCGACGATCGGCTCCGCCGGGGCGGGCCGGGGCGCGGGCGGGGCGTCCCGGCCGGGTGCGGCCGAGGCGGCGGCGAGCACGGCCCGCTGCACCGGCTCGATCTCCATGCCGAGGTCGCCGGCGAGCTTGCGCACGTACTCCGGGCGCTTCTCCCGGTCCTTGAGCTTGGCGACCAGCGGCGCGGCCCGACGCATCGCCTCGACCCGGCCGTCGACGGTGTCGAGGTCGAAGCGGTTGATCACGTGCCGCAGCGCGAAGTCGACAAGCGGCTCGCGGCGCGCCACCAGGTCACGGACGGCCAGGTCGCCCTTGGCCAGACGCAGGTCGCAGGGATCCATGTTGTCGGGGCTGACCGCGATGAACGTACGCCCGACGAAGCGCTGGTCGTCCTCGAAGGCGCGCAGGGCGGCCTTCTGGCCGGCGGCGTCCCCGTCGAAGGTGAAGATGATCTCGCCGGCCACGTCGTCGGTGTCCATCAGCAGCCGGCGCAGCACCCCGATGTGGTCCCCGCCGAACGACGTGCCGCAGGTCGCCACGGCCGTCGGGACCCCGGCCAGGTGGCAGGCCATCACGTCGGTGTAGCCCTCGACCACCACCACCTTGCCCTGCTTGGCGATCTCCCGCTTGGCCTGGTCGATCCCGTAGAGGACGTGCGACTTCTTGTAGATCGGCGTCTCGGGGGTGTTCAGGTATTTCGGGCCGTCGTCGTCGTCGAAGAGCTTGCGGGCGCCGAAGCCGATCACGTCGCCGGTCAGGTCGCGGATCGGCCACATCAGCCGGCGGCGGAACCGGTCGATCAGCGTGCCGGAGCGCGACGGGCGGGACAGCCCGGCGGTGACCAGCTCGTCGTGGCTGAAGCCCTGCTGACGCAGGTGCTTGGTGAGCAGGTCCCAGGCGTCGGGCGCGAAGCCGCAGCCGTAGCGCTCGGCGGCGGCCCGGTCGAAGCCGCGCCGGGCCAGGAACTCCCGGGCCGCACGCGCGCCGGCGGTGGTGAGCTGGCCGCGGTAGAACTCCACGGCGGCGGCGTGCGCGGCGACGAGGCGCTGCCGCTGCCCCTGCTGCGGGCGCGGGCGCGGCGTGGCGGAGTCGTTCTCGACGTAGCGCAGCTGGAGGCCGGCGCGGTGGGCGAGCCGCTCGACCGACTCGACGAAGCTGAGGTGCTCGGCGTCCATCAGGAACTTGATCGCGTCGCCGCCGGCGCCGCAGCCGAAGCAGTACCAGACGTTGCGGGCGGGCGAGACGTTGAACGACGGGCTCTTCTCGTCGTGGAACGGGCACAGCCCCTTGAGGTTGCCACCGCCGGCCGACCGCAGGGTCACCGTCTCGGAGATGACGTCGGCGATCGAGCTGCGTTCCCGGACCAGCGCGATGTCCTCGTCCCGGATCCGCCCAGCCATGTCCGCCACCCCCTCGGCGTACATCCTGCCCTGCCGCACCGACGCCGCGCCGCCGGGGGACGCCGCGTGTGGCGACCACCGCCGTCACCTCGGCGCCCGCGCCCGCGACGGCCGCCACCGGCCACCCGGGTCAGCGCGGGCGCCGCAGGTAGCGCCGCACCGGCGGCGGGTCCTCCTCGTCGTACGACCGGGCGGCCCGGACGGCCGCGGCCAGGCCGGAGCGGCGAACCCGCGGCGGTGGGTTGACCGCCGGCTCCCGGGCCATGTCCCGGACCAGCGCGACGGCCAGGCCGAGCATCACCACCACGAAGGGCAGGGCGACGAGGATGGTCGCCTGTTGCAGCGCGTCCAGCCCGCCCACCAGCAGCAGTACGGCGGCGACCGCGCCGATCAGCACGCCCCAGACCACCACCAGCACGCGGTGTGGGCGCAGCGCGCCCCGGGAGGTCAGCGAGCCGAGCACCAGGGACGCCGAGTCGGCGCTGGTGACGAAGTACAGCGCGATCAGCACCATGGCCAGCACGCTGGTCAGCGTCGCCAGCGGCAGCGCGTCCAGCAGGCCGAAGAGAGCCTGCTCGGTGCCCGCCCCGACGTCGGCGACCAGGTCCCGGGCTCCGGTGGCCTGCGCCCGCAGCCCGCTCCCGCCCAGCACGGCGAACCAGACCGCGCTGGCCCCGCTCGGCACCAGCAGCACCCCGACGACGAACTGCCGGACCGTGCGGCCCCGGGAGATGCGGGCGATGAAGGTGCCCACGAAGGGCGCCCAGGAGATCCACCACGCCCAGTAGAAGATCGTCCAGGAGCCGAGCCAGGACGGATCGGAGAAGGCCCCGGTGCGGGTGGACATGAAGACCAGGTTGCTCAGGTAGTCGCCGACCGAGGCCGGCAGGACCTCCAGCGTGTAGATGGTCGGCCCGACCGCGAAGACGAAGAGCATCAGCAGCACCGCCAACAGCACGTTGGTGGTGGAGAGCCACTTGATGCCCCGGTGCAGCCCGGAGAAGGCGGAGATGACGAAGGCCAGGGTGAGCGCGCCGATCACCACCAGCTCCACCGTGGTCGTGTCCGGAATCCCCGCCACCAGGTCGAGGCCGGCGGTGACCTGGAGCGCGCCGAGGCCGAGGCTGGTCGCCGAGCCGAACACGGTGGCGAAGACGGCCAGCAGGTCGATCGCGCGCCCGGCCGCGCCGTCGGCACGATCCCCGAGCACGGGCTGGAAGGCCGCCGAGATCCGGTTCTCCCGGCCCTTGCGGAAGGTCGAGTACGCCAGCGCGAGCGCCACGACCGCGTAGATCCCCCAGGGGTGCAGCGTCCAGTGGAAGAGGGTGTACTGCATCGCCGTCGCGCCGGCCGCGCCGGTCTGCGGTGCGACGCCGGTGGCCGGCGGAGGTGCGGCGTAGTGCTGGATGGGCTCGGCCACGGCGAAGAAGACCAGGCCGATCCCCATGCCGGCGCTGAACATCATGGCGACCCAGGCCAGCGTGCTGAACTCCGGTTCGTCGTCGTCGGCGCCGAGCCGGATCCGGCCGAACCTCGTCGCCGCGATGATCACCGAGAGCACCAGGAAGGCGTCGGCGGCCACCACGAAGAACCAGCCGAAGGTGTCGATGACCCAGGCCAGGCCGGACTCGCCGAAGCCGGCCAGGGAGCCCCGGGCCAGCACGCCCCACGCCACCACGGCCAGTACGCCGCCGACGCTGAGCGCCAGCACCGTGCGGTCGATCCGGCCCACGGCCTGGTCCCGTACCTGCCCGCTCATGCGCCACCCCCTGCCCATCCTGCTGGGCAGGAGGGCGGCACACGGCGATATCGGGCGAACCTGCCCGGCCCGACCGCCTCGGTCGGCACGGCCACGGCCCGGCAGCCGTGGGCGTGCCGGGCCGGTCAGGCGCGGCGAGGCCCGTCAGGCAGTGGTCGGTCAGGCCGGGACGGCGGCGGCCTCCTCGGCCTCCACCTGCCGCTTCCAGTCGGGCTTGCTGGCCCGCCAGCCCTCGTCGTCCATGCCCCGGCGCCAGTAGCCGGAGATGGAGAGCCGCTCGCGGGGAACGGCGCGCTCGACGCGGAGCAGGCGGCGCAGATCCTTGACGAAGGTGGCCTCGCCGTGCACGAACGCCTGCACGTCACCGGGCGGGAACTCCAGGGCGCGGACGGCCGTGACCAGGGCCTCCCCGACCGGGCGGTCGCCCCGGTGCAGCCAGGTCAGGCGCACCGCGCCCGGGCTGGCCAGCGGCTGCTCCTCGGTCGGGTCGGCGACCTCGACGAAGACGGTGGCCGGGGCGCCGGCGGGCAGCCGCTCCAGGGCGGCGGCGATGGCCGGCAGCGCGCTCTCGTCGCCCACCAGCAGGTGCCAGTCGGCGTCGGGGCTGGGGGCGTACTCCCCGCCGGGGCCGACGAAGGGCACCGGGTCGCCGGGGCGCAGCGCGGCCGCCCACGGCCCGCCCAGCCCCACGTCGCCGTGGTGCACGATGTCGACGGTCAGCTCACCGGCCGACGCGTCCCAGGCCCGCACCGTGTACGCGCGCAGCCGGGGCCACTGCTCCCGGGGCAGGTCACGGCGGAGCGCGTTGAGGTCCGCCGGGATCGGGTACCGCGTCCCCGGCGCCGGGAAGACGATCTTGATGTAGTGGTCGGTGAACTCGCCCACCGGCAGGCCGGTCAGCTCCTCACCCCCGAGCACCAGCCGGACGACGTGGGGGGTGGGCCGCTCGGTGCGCAGTACCCGGGCGGTGGTGACCTTGATGGGGCGCTCCGTCATGCCGGTTAGGCTAACCTAAGTTCGCGCGCCTGCCCATCCCTGATCCCCCGTCGGCGGATGCCCGTCCCCACCGCGCACCACCCGCGCGTGCCAGGCGACAGCCGCCGGGTCGGTCAGCGAGGCCACCTGGTCGACCACCACCCGGAGCCGGGCCGCGTCGTCCGGCGCGGCCGACCAGAGCGGGGCGAAGACGGGATCCAACCCGTCCGGCGCCCGGTCGACCAGGGCGTGCACCAACTCCGCCAGCACCTCCCGCTGCCGCCGGTAGCGGTCCCCCGCGCCGGGGCGACGCATCACGTACCGCAGGGCGATGCCCTTGAGCAGCGCGCACTGCGCCCCGATCCGCCGGGGCACCACCAGGTCGGCGGCGTAGCGGCGGTGCGGGCCCGGGCCGTGCCGCTCCTGCGTGGCCGCCACCACGGTCGAGACGAAGCGGCCGGTCAGCACGCTGGTGGTGGCCTTCAGCGCCGCCTGCGCGCGGTGGCTGCCGTCGTAACCGGCCAGCGGGGCGAGCACCGGGTCGTCGAGCAGTTCCAGCAGCACGTCGCCGAGGTCGGCCGGGGACTCGCCGGAGTAGGTGGCGGCGACGTCGGCGCAGAGCGCGGCCCGCTCGTCGGGGTCGCGCAGCAGCGTACGCAGCGCCACGTACCCGCCGTGGATGCCGTCCTCGACGTCGTGCACCGAGTACGCGACGTCGTCGGCCCAGTCCATCACCTGCGCCTCCAGGCAGCGCCGGTCGTCACCCGGGCCGCCCGTGCGCAGCCAGGCGAAGAGCGGGAGGTCGTCGTCGTACACCCCGAACTTGCGCTGCTCCCGGCGGCGGGGCCACGGGTACTTGCTGACCGCGTCGAGCGAGGCCCGGGTGAGGTTGAGGCCGGCGGACCTCCCGTCCGGGGCCACCACCTTGGCCTCCAGGCGGGTCAGCACCCGCAGCGTCTGCGCGTTGCCCTCGAAGCCGCCGCAGCCGGCCGCGAGGTCGTCCAGCGCGTCCTCGCCGTTGTGCCCGAACGGCGGGTGACCGAGGTCGTGGGCGAGCCCCGCGGTGTCGACCACGTCCGGGTCGCAGCCCAGCCGGGCCCCCATCTCGCGGGCGATCTGCGCGACCTCCAGCGAGTGGGTCAGCCGGGTACGCAGGAAGTCGTCGGTGCCGGCCGTGTGCACCTGGGTCTTCGCGGCCAGCCGCCGGAACGCCGCCGAGTGCAGCACCCGGGCGCGATCCCGCTCGTACGCCGACCGCCCGTGACCGGTGTCCTTCGGCGGCTCGTCGACCCAGCGGGCGACGTCCGGGTCGTCCGGCCGGGGAGGCTCAGTCCTCACGCTGCCGCAGCACGCAGAACTCGTTGCCCTCCGGATCGGCCAGCACGGTCCACCCGCTGTCGCCCTGCCCCACGTCGACGTGCCGGGCGCCCATGTCGACCAGCCGCTCGACCTCGGCCTCCTGGTCGTCGGGACGCAGGTCGATGTGCAGCCGGTTCTTGGTCGTCTTGTCGTCGGTCACCGGCACGAAGACGATGCCCGGCAGCCGGTCGGCGGACCGGCGGATCTCCACCTCGTCCGGCTGCTCGGTGACCACCTGGTAGCCCAGCGCCTCGGCCCACCAGCGGGCGAGCCGGGCGGGGTCCCGGGCGTCGACGGTCAGGCTCTCCCAGGCGCTGCTCATGCCGATCAGGTTACGCCCGCGCGCCGCGAACGGCGCGCCGCCGGCGCGCGCCCGACGGCTACGCAACCTCCGAACAGTCGAGAGTTGTCGACCGATCGCCGACGGTTACGGGATCGCGATCCGGCATGGCCGCCGGTAGCGTTCCCAGCGCGGAACGTGACCAGACTGAGGGCCCGACGGTGGGGAGACGCCCGTGAACGCGGACACGATGATGGGAACGGAACTGTCGGAGCTGCGCCGGCGCCGCCCGGAGGTGGCGGGCACGGTGCTCGCGGGCACCGACGGCCTGCTGATCTCCAGCGACCTGCCGACGACGGACGCCACCCACCTGGCGGCGCTCGCGGCGGCCAGCTTCGGCCTCGGCCACCGGGTGGCCGACACCGTGCGGCACGGCGAGTTCCGGGAGTCGGTGGTCCGCACCTCGACCGGCGCCGTCGTCACCTACCCCGCCGGGCGCAACGCCCTGTTGACGCTGGTCGCCGACGCCAGCGCCGACCTGGACGAGCTGCACGCCGACGCGCGGGCGGTGGCCCGGCGCACCGGCTCGGTGCTGGACACCAGCCGCCTGATCGGGGCGGCGACGGTGCCCGAGGCGCACGCCCGGCTCGCTGCCCGCACCTCGGGCGGCAGGCTGCCCCGGCGCGTCACCCCCCACACCTGGCGCCGCCCGCCGGTCTGAGCAACCCCCGGGAGTCGGTCCGCGACCGGCTCCCGACCCACGGTGCGGTCGCGCCGGCACGGGCCGCCCGCACGGCAGCGGCGGCGGATTCCGCTCCCCCGGGTCCGCCGCCGGCCTGTCGTCCTCGTGCGTCAGTCGTCCTCGTGCGTCAGTCGTCCTCGTGCGTCAGCGGCTGTCGGAGCCGTCCGTCTCCACCGCCGCGCGGCCGGCCTCCAACCGGGCGACGGGCACCCGGAAGGGCGAGCAGGACACGTAGTCCAGGCCGACCTCGTGGAAGAAGTGCACCGACTCCGGGTCGCCGCCGTGCTCGCCGCAGACGCCGAGCTTCAGCTCCGGGCGGGCCGCCCGGCCCTCCTCCGCGGCGATGCGCACCAGCCGGCCCACGCCGTCGCGGTCGATCGACTCGAACGGCGAGATGCCGAAGATGCCCAGCTCCAGGTAGCGCCAGAAGAACGCGCCCTCGACGTCGTCGCGGGAGAACCCCCAGCCCATCTGGGTCAGGTCGTTGGTGCCGAAGGAGAAGAACTGCGCCGCCTCGGCGATCTGGCCGGCGGTCAGCGCCGCCCGGGGCACCTCGATCATCGTGCCGATCAGCACCTCGACGCCACTGTCCCCGACCACCTCGGCGATGATCTTCTCGGCCTCGGCGCGTACGGTCTCCAGCTCCTGCACCGCGCCGACCAGCGGGACCATGATCTCCGGCCGGGCCACCGCGCCGCTGCGGGTGACGGTGACCGCGGCCTCCGCGATCGCCCGGACCTGCATGGCGAACAGACCCGGGATGACCAGGCCGAGGCGGACGCCACGCAGGCCCAGCATCGGGTTCTCCTCGTGCATCCGCCGCACGGCGGCGAGCAGCGCCTCCTCCTGCGCCACGTCCTCGCCGCGCTCCTGCGCGACCGCCACGTTGACCGCGAGCTGCTCCAGCGGGGGCAGGAACTCGTGCAGCGGCGGGTCGATCAGCCGGACGGTGACGGGCATCCCGTCCATCTCCCGGAAGATCTCCTCGAAGTCGGCGCGCTGCAACGGGAGCAGCGCGGCCAGCGCGGCCTCCCGCTCGGTGTTGTCGCGGGCCAGGATCAGCCGCTCGACCAGCTCGCGCCGGTCGCCGAGGAACATGTGCTCGGTGCGGCAGAGGCCGATGCCCTCCGCGCCGAAGCGCCGGGCCCGGGCGGCGTCCGCGCCGGTGTCGGCGTTCGTGCGCACGGCCAGCCGCCGCCGGGCGTCGGCGTGCGACATGATCCGGTGTACGGCCCGCACCAGCGGATTGTCGACGTGCTCGGGGTCGAGGCTGCCCTCGAAGTACTGCACCACCTCCGACGGCATGACCGGCACCTCGCCGAGGTAGACCTTGCCGGTGGTGCCGTCGATGGAGACGACGTCGCCCTCGACGACGGTCTGCCCGCCGACGACGAACCGGCGCTGCGGGACGTTGACCTCGATCTCGTCGGCGCCGGAGACGCAGGTCTTGCCCATCCCCCGCGCCACCACGGCGGCGTGGCTGGTCTTGCCGCCGCGCGAGGTGAGGATGCCCTGGGCCGCGATCATGCCGTTGAGGTCGTCGGGGTTGGTCTCGCGCCGGACCAGGATCACCGACTCCCCCTCGGCGGCCAGTTCGACCGCGCGGGCGGAGGTGAAGACCACCTTGCCGGACGCCGCGCCCGGCGACGCCCCGATGCCCTTCGCCACCGGCTGGAACTCGTGGTCGAGCCGGAACCGGGGGAACATCAGCTGGGCGAGCTGCGCGCCGTTGACGCGGTGCAGCGCCTCGTCGAGGTCGATCAGGCCCTCGTCGACGAGCTGCCCGGCGATGACGAACGCCGCGGCGGCGGTGCGCTTGCCGACGCGGGTCTGGAGCATCCAGAGCTTGCCGCGCTCGATGGTGAACTCGATGTCGCAGAGGTCCCTGTAGTGGCCCTCCAGCCGGGCCATGATGCCGAGCAGTTCGTCGTAGGACTTCTTGTCCAGCCGCTCCAGCTCCTGCAGCGGCACGGTGTTGCGGATGCCCGCGACCACGTCCTCGCCCTGGGCGTTGGCCAGGTAGTCGCCGTAGATGCCCTGGGCGCCGCTGGCGGGGTCGCGGGTGAACGCGACGCCGGTGCCGGAGTCCGGGCCGAGGTTGCCGAAGACCATCGCCACCACGTTGACCGCCGTGCCCAGGTCGGCCGGGATCCGCTCCTGGCGGCGGTAGAGCACCGCGCGCTCGGCGTTCCACGACTCGAAGACCGCGCGGATGGCCAGGTCGAGCTGCTCGCGCGGCTCCTGCGGGAACTCCCGGCCGGTGTGCTTGAAGAAGATCTTCTTGTACGCGTCGACCAGCCCCCGCAGGTCGTCGGCGTCGAGGTCGAGGTCGTCGTGCGTGCCCTTGGCCCGCTTGGCGTCGTCGAGCGCGTGCTCGAACTCCTCGCCCGGCACCTCGCACACCGTCTTGCCGAACATCTGGATCAGGCGGCGGTAGGAGTCCCAGGCGAACCGGTCCGCGCCGCCGGAGGTCTGCGCGTCCGCGCCGCTGGCCTGTCGCGCGAGCCCCTGGACGCTGCGGTCGTTGAGGCCGACGTTGAGGACGGTCTCCATCATGCCGGGCATGGAGAACTTGGCGCCGGAGCGGACGGAGACCAGCAGCGGGTCCTCCGGGTCACCGAGGCGCTTGCCCATCGCCTGCTCCAGCGACGCGAGGTGCGCGGCGATCTGGTCGGCGAGGCCGTCCGGCTCCTCCCCCGTGACGAGGTACGCCTTGCAGGCCTCCGTGGTGATCGTGAAGCCCGGTGGGACCGGCAGGCCGAGATTGGTCATCTCGGCCAGGTTGGCCCCCTTGCCACCGAGCAGTTCCTTGAGATCCTTGTTGCCCTCGGCGAAGGCGTACACGTACTTGTGTTCCACCGTCTCCTGCTTTGCCACCAGAGCCCTCCCACGCGCGCCGGTCCGACACTTAACGAAGGTTCAGTCGCTCTCATACCCCGGGACGGACCACCGGCAATCCCGGTGCCGAGCCGGCCGGTGGGCGAAGGCTAAGCGAACATCGAGGGGCCCGGGACCGTTCGGTGACAATAGGCACAGCCATCCCGACTATCCGCGTTCGTACCGGTTTTTGGGAACGCTTCCACGCGCACGATCACGCATTTCCGGCTTCGCCTCGTATCCTTGGCCGCACGCTTTTCGGTGAACCTCACCTTTGCCATAACCGCCGCAAATACACCCCTCGGAGCCGACGCCGTGCCAGCCGTTCCCACCGCCGCCCCGGAGCCGCTCGACCCGTCCCGCGCCGCCGGGGTGGACGAGCGGGAGCCCGGTCACCGCGCCCTGCCGGTCCACGAACCGGCCGCCGCCGAGCTGGCCCGGGCGGCGACCCGGGCCGCCGACGACCTGCTCGCCCCGCCGCCCGGGGCCGCCGACGACCGGCCCGTCACGCCACCCGGGGTCGCCCACGACCTGCCCGTCACGCCGGGCCGGGTCCGGCTGGGCGACGTCGTGCCCGCGCCGGAGCGGGTCACGCCGGTCCCGGGCGCCGACTTCGTCCTCACTCCCGACGCGGCAATCCGGGTGACCGGCGACGACGCCCGCGCCGTCGCCGGACAGCTGGCCGCCCTGCTCCGGCCGGCCACCGGCTACCCGCTGCCGGTGACCGACGCCACCCGACCGGAGCCGGCCGGCGGTATCACCCTGACGCTGGCCGCCTCCGCCGAACTCGGCCCGGAGGGCTACCGGCTCGACGTGACACCCGACGGCGTACGGATCGGGGCCGCCACCCCGGCCGGGCTCTTCCACGGCGTGCAGACGCTGCGGCAGCTCCTGCCCGCCGCCATCGAGAGCCCGGTGCCGGTCGCCGAGCACTGGGCGCTGCCCGGCGGCTCGATCACCGACCGGCCCCGGTTCCCCTACCGGGGGGCGATGCTCGACGTGGCCCGGCACTTCTTCGGCGTACCGGACGTGCTGCGGGTGATCGACCACCTGGCCCGCTACAAGCTCAACCACCTGCACCTGCACCTCACCGACGACCAGGGCTGGCGGATCGCGATCGACTCCTGGCCCCGGCTCGCGGAGGTCGGCGGGGCGGTCGAGGTGGGCGGCGGCGCGGGCGGGCACTACACGCGCGACGACTACCGGCGGATCGTCGCCTACGCCGCCGAGCGGCACGTCACCGTGGTGCCGGAGATCGACCTGCCGGGGCACACCAACGCCGCGCTGACCGCGTACGGCGAGCTGGCCCCGGACGGCACCGCGCCGCCGCCGTACACCGGCACCGAGGTCGGCTTCAGCTACGTCGACCCCACGAACGAGCGGACGTACGACTTCGTCGCCGACGTGCTGGGCGAGATCGCGGCGCTCACCCCCGGGCCGTGGCTGCACATCGGGGGCGACGAGGCGTTCAAGGTACGTCCCGACGCGTACGCGGCCTTCGTCGAGCGGACCCAGCGCATCGTCGCCGCAACCGGCAAGACGGTGGTGGGCTGGCACCAGATCGCGCCCGTCGCGCACGCCGAGGGACGGGTGCTCCAGTGGTGGGGCACCAAGGGCGAGGACCCGGTCACGGCGGACGCCGTCCACCGGGGCGCGCGGCTCGTCCTCTCCCCTGGCAACCACGCCTACCTCGACATGAAGTACGCCCCGGACACCCCCATCGGGCACGACTGGGCCGGCCTGATCGACGTGCGGCGGGCGTACGACTGGGATCCCGGCACCCACGTGGCCGGCGTGCCGGCCGACGCGGTGCTGGGCGTGGAGGCGCCGCTGTGGACCGAGTCGGTCACCTCGCGGGCCGAGGTCGAGTTCATGCTCCTCCCGCGCCTGCCCGCGATCGCCGAGCTGGGCTGGTCGCCCCGCGCGACGCACGACTGGGCCGGGTTCCGCGACCGGCTGGCCGGTCACGGCCCGCGCTGGACTGCGGCCGGCATGGCCTTCCACCGCTCGCCGGAGATCCCCTGGCCCGCCGAGCGACCAACTCCCGCCACGCGACAGGCGGCGATCCCCACCCAGGCCGACCACCCGACTCCCAACGCGCCGCAAACCGCGATCCCCACCCAGACCGACACCCGACTCCCAACGCGCCGCAAACCGCGATCCCCACCCAGACCGGCCCCGAGGAGGCCCCCGCGCCAGGCCCCTCTGCTTGACGCCCGCGCCGACGCCCCCATCCCCGCCGCGGTGGCGGCCGCCGCCATCGCGGTCGTCACCGGGTCACCGGGCCACCGAATCCGGATCACCGGATCACCGGATCACCGGTGGAGATCTTGGTACGAAATGGCCCCTGGAGGGGCGGTTTCTCACCAAGATCTCCGGTAGGAGCCCAGCGGACGGACGCGAGAGTGGGCACCGACGGGGTGTGGCCGCGTGCCGGCGCAGGGACGGGGCGGCGAGCGCGCTGTCGAGCTGATGTCGTAGACGATTCAGCGGTGCCGTCCGTCCCAGATCGGCCGGGAAAGCGGGCCGACGGCGCGGAGCGGAGACGCGGTTCGTGCCGTAGGGGCAGCGTGAGTCGTTTACGACATCAGCTCGACAGCGCGCTCGCCGCCCCATGCTCACCCCGACGGCCGACGGCGGCGGACTGCAACGGCTGCGGCGGACTGCAGAGTTGTGGAATTTTTGTCCGCTTCGCGGCGTCCGGGTCCGTGCCTGTATGTCGCCGCCGTCCGGTGCGTCCCGTGGCCGGCGCCACCTCGACGGCGGAATCGTGGGCCGGTGCGGGTCGTTGAACATGGCATACCCACGGCGCTTCCCCGCGCCACGGTGGCCCGACCGGCCGGCGGAATGACTGGCCGCCCCGGGTCGTTGAGACATCCCGGACGCCCGAGCAGGTCCCCCCACCGCCGGAGCGATCCGTTCTGACTTTCCCCCCCTCGCGGCACGCCGCTCCCCCGCGCGTCCGCGTACCCCCGATCGAAAGGTGCTGCCACCATGCGTACCGACATCCTGCGTAAGACCGCCCTGACCGCTGCCGGGCTCGCCTTCACCGGCGGCGCCATCGCCGGCCCCGTCACCACCGCCCTCGCCGCCCCCGCCGAGGCCAAGCCCACCAGCGCCGCCCAGGACCGCAAGGGCAGCGAGCGCGAACTCGGCGTGCGCTACGAGGCACAGCCCAACTTCTACTACTGCGGCCCCGCCGCCGCCCGCAACGCCCTGAGCGTGCAGGGCAAGAACATCGACGTCGACGGCATGGCCCAGCGCATGGGCACCACCGAAGCCGGCACCAACTCCATCAACGACATCACCCCGGTCCTGAACAAGGAGACCGGCAAGGACGCCTACCAGTCGGTGGAGATCCGTGAGCCGAAGGCCGACGACAAGCAGACCGACAAGCTACGCGCCGACATCGTCACCGCCATCGACGAAGGCCACGCCATCGTCGCCAACATCGCCGGCACCGCCACCGACACCGACGGCACCACCCACTCCTTCGAAGGCGGGCACTACATCAGCGTCGTCGGCTACCGCGACAACGGCAACACCGTGACGATTGCTGATTCCGCCAACCCCAACCAGGCCTCCTACCGGATGAGCGTCGACAACCTCGCCGACTGGATCGCCACCCGCGGCTACACCGCCTGACCCAACAACGGCAACACGCACCCGGCGAAAACCCAACGACAAGGGCCGGCCCCACAAGGGGCCGGCCCTTTCGTCGTCTCTCACCTTCACCCAGCGTGCGTAACCGGGTGAGCCGGTGCCGAGCCGAAGCCGAGGCCCAAGGCAGCAGCCGGGACCGAGCCGCAGCCAGAGCCCGGGGGCAGCCGAGTCCTCACCTTTGCTCGACGTCCGAAGCCGAGCAGGCCGGGCCGAGCCGCAGCCGGGGCCCGGGGGCAGCCCGAATCTTCACCTTCACCCGGCGTCCGCAGCCGAGCACCCCGGGCCGAGCCCGCAGCCGGGGCCCGGGGCGGGAGCCGGGGGCAGCCGAGGCCCGGGGTTGGCGGCCGGGAGCCGGGAGCCGGGACCGGGAGCCGGGGCCGGGGCCGGGAGCCGGGTTGGCGGGGCGGAGGGCTCAGCCGCCCGAGTCGGCCAGTTCGGCGCCCTCCGGGACGGTGTCGTCGTCGCGGCTGGCCAGCCAGCCGTCGGGCAGGAAGACCTTGCCGGGCGAGTTGGTGCGGCCGCGAGGCTGGCCCAAGGTGGCCACGGGGAAGGGCTCGGTCGGGTCCAGCTTGGCGAGCAGGTCGTCGAGCTGCGCCAGGCTCTCGATCATGGCCAGCTCGCGGCGCAGCTCGCTGCCGACCGGGAAGCCCTTGAGGTACCAGGCGACGTGCTTGCGGAAGTCGGTGCAGCCGTCCCGCTCACCCCGGGCGGGGGTACGGGAGCCGACGGTGAACTGGTCGACCAGCAGTTCGGCGTGCCGGCGCATCGTCAGCGCCACCTCGCCGAGGGTGGGCAGGCGGCGTTCCGGGCGGCCGTCGAACGCGGCTTCCAGGTCGGCGAAGAGCCACGGTCGACCCAGGCAGCCCCGGCCGATCACCACCCCGTCGACGCCCGTGTGCGCCACCATCCGCAGCGCGTCGTCGGCCTCCCAGATGTCGCCGTTGCCGAGCACCGGCACGTCGAGGGCCTGCTTGAGCGTCGCGATGGCGTCCCAGTCCGCCGTGCCGGAGTAGCGCTGCGCGGCCGTACGCCCGTGCAGGGCGACCGACGCCACGCCCGCGTCCTGGGCGGCGAGGCCCGCTTCGACGTACGTCAGGTGGTCGTCGTCGATGCCCTTGCGCATCTTGACCGTGACCGGCACCCCGGCGGGTGACGCGGCGTCCACCGCGGCCCTGACCAGCCGCGCGAAGAGCCGGCGGCGCCACGGCAGCGCCGAGCCGCCGCCCTTGCGGGTGACCTTGGGGACCGGGCAGCCGAAGTTGAGGTCGATGTGGTCGGCGAGGTCCTTCTCCACCACGATCCGCACGGCGGCGGCGGTGATCTCGGGATCGGTGCCGTAGAGCTGGAGGCTGCGGGGCCGCTCGTCGTCGCCGAACGCGATCATGCGCAGCGTCTTCGGGTTCCGCTCGACCAGCGCGACGGTGGTGATCATCTCGCAGACGTAGATGCCGCCGCCCTGTTCCCGGCAGAGCTGCCGGAAGCCGACATTGGTGATGCCGGCCATCGGCGCGAGCACCACCGGCGGCCACACCTCGTGCCGCCCGAGGGTCAGCGGGCGCAGGGCGGGAACGGTCGGCGCGGTCACCGGACAAGTGTACGGGGCCCCGGCCGGCGCCACTTCCGCGCCGGCCGGGGCCCCACCGCAGCTCAGCAGCCGGGCAGGCGCTCGATCAGGTAGCGCTCGACCTGGTCCAGCGCGATGCGCTCCTGGGCCATGGTGTCCCGGTTCCGGACGGTCACCGCGTTGTCGTCCAGGGTGTCGAAGTCGACGGTCACGCAGAACGGGGTGCCGATCTCGTCCTGGCGGCGGTAGCGGCGGCCGATCGCCTGCGAGTCGTCGAACTCCACCACCCAGCGCTTGCGCAGGTCGGCGGCGAGGCCCTTCGCCTTCGGCGAGAGCGCCTCGTTGCGCGACAGCGGCAGCACGGCCACCTTGACGGGGGCCAGCCGCGGGTCGAAGCGCATCACCGTGCGCTTGTCCACGCCGCCCTTGGTGTTCGGCGCCTCGTCCTCGTCGTACGCCTCCAGCAGGAACGCGAGCACCGCGCGGGTGAGGCCGGCGGCCGGCTCGATGACGTACGGCATCCAGCGCTCGCCCTTGGCCTGGTCGAAGTAGGACAGGTCGACGCCGGAGTGCTTGCTGTGCGTGGAGAGGTCGAAGTCGGTGCGGTTGGCGATGCCCTCCAGCTCCGCGAACTCGGTCCCGCCGAACCGGAAGCGGTACTCGATGTCGACGGTGCGCTTCGAGTAGTGGGAGAGCTTCTCCTTCGGGTGCTCGTAGAAGCGCAGGTTGCTCTCCGACAGGCCCAGGTCGAGGTACCAGTTCCAGCGCTCGGAGAGCCAGTACTCGTGCCACTGCTCGTCCGAGCCCGGCTCGACGAAGAACTCCATCTCCATCTGCTCGAACTCGCGGGTACGGAAGATGAAGTTGCCCGGGGTGATCTCGTTGCGGAACGACTTGCCGGTCTGGGCGATGCCGAACGGCGGCTTCTTGCGGGCGACCGTCTCGACGTTCTTGTAGTTGACGAAGATGCCCTGGGCGGTCTCGGGCCGCAGGTAGTGCATGCCCTCCTCGCTCTCGACCGGGCCGAGGAAGGTCTTCATCAAGCCGTTGAACATCTTCGGCTCGGTGAAGGTGCCCTTGTTGCCGCAGTTCGGGCAGTTCAGCTCGGTCAGCGAGGCCGGCGGCTTGCCGTGCTTGGCCTCGTACGCCTCCTCGAGGTGGTCGGCCCGGAACCGCTTGTGGCACGACTGGCACTCGGTCAGCGGGTCGACGAACGCGTCCAGGTGGCCGGAGGCGGCCCAGACGTCGCGGGCCAGGATCACGGCGGAGTCGAGGCCGACCACGTCGTCGCGCTGCTGGACCATCGTCTTCCACCACTGCCGGCGGACGTTCTCCTTCAGCTCCACGCCGAGCGGACCGTAGTCCCACGCCGACCGGGTGCCTCCGTAGATCTCGCTGGAGGGGAAGACGAAGCCTCGGCGCTTGGCGAGGCTGACGACGGCGTCGATACGGTCGGCTGGCATGTTTCCTCCTACGCCGACTGGCGGTCGGCGGGGACGCGGTAAGGACGGAAGGAACAGTTCGGGACAACGGTACGACCCGTGCCGTCCCGGGCCCAGCAGAATACCGGGGGCGGGTCAGCTCACCCCGCACACCTCCATGCCGCCGGTCTGCTGGTCCTGCCCGAGGGCGACCTCCTGCCGGTCCTGCCGGCCGCCCGTGTAGGTGACGTCGACGGGCACGGTGAGGGAGACGGCGTCCACGTCGCCCACCCGGAAGGTCGCGATCTGCGGCTCGGCGGCCACCCGGCGCTCGAACTCGCGGCGTGACTCGCGCCGCTGCGCGTCATCGCAGAGCTGGTCGTACGCCGCGCCGTACTTCCGCTCGACGAGCGCGCGGTAGTAGTCGGTGGAGACGGTGCGTCCCTGCTCGCGCACGGCCTGCACCCCGGTCACGGCCAGACCCACCACGGCCGCGCCGCCACCGCCGCAGCAGAGCAGCACGGCGAGCGCCCCGGCGCCCAGCCCGAGCCAGAGCCGGGTGTTGCGCCCCTCGGTGGGCGGCGCCGCGAACGGCGGGGTGACCCCCGGCCCGGCCGGCGGGGCGGGCACGCCCGGGTCCGCCGGCGGGCCGGGCACGGCGGGCGGCTGCGCCCCCTGCTGGCCGGGCGACGGAGGGTACGGCGGCGGGGTCGCCGGTCCGGGAGCGGTCATGCAAGCAATGTAGTGCCCGCGGGCTCAGCGGTAAGGACCAGCGGCCCGATCGCTGGCGGCCGGGACGACGTCCCCGCCCGGGGCGGCGGTGGCGAGCGCCTCGTACGCCGACGGTTCGTCGAGCGACTCGGCGAGCAGCGGCACAGCGGTGATCTTGACATCGAAGCCGCCCAGGGCCCGCCGGTAGGTGCCGACCGACTCCCACTCGGTGACCAGGCACCAGTGCCGGGGGTCGTCCAGCGCCCGGACCAGTTGGCCGCGCAGGTAACCGGGGCGGGCCGCGAGCGCGGCGAGGGCGGCGTGCGCCCGCTCGGTGAACTCGTCGGCGACATCGACGTCCACCACGAACCGGTTCGTCACCAGCACGGGGTTCCTCCTCGTAGAGTCTGTGGGATGCAGCGTACGCAGAGCCGGATGCCGGCCCGGTTGGCCCGGGCGAACCCGACGACGGTGTTCCTGGTCACCCTCGTGCTGGTGCTTGTCGCGTTCTTCACCCCAGGCGTGGTCGGCGGGCTGTTGACCCTGCTGCTCGCCGCGGCCGTGGCTGCGCTGCTGGTCACCACCTGGTCGGTGCAGACGGTGCCGACCCGGGTGATCCGGCTGGTGGCGCTCATCCTGCTGGTCACCGCGGGCCTGGTGAAGCTGCTCTGACATGCAAGCATGCGTTTTTGACAATCATTATCGTTGTCGCGGACAGTTCATGTCATGAACATCCGCTCCGCCCCGCGCACCCTGGCCGTCGCCACCACCGCCCTGCTCGCCCTGGGCGGTGTCACGGCCTGTTCCGACGACGGCACGACCGGCGCCGACCCGCAGCGGGTCGACGTGGTGGCCGCCTTCTACCCGCTGCAGTTCCTCGCCGAGCGCATCGGCGGCGACGCGGTGAACGTGAGCAACCTGGTCAAGCCGGGGGCGGAGCCGCACGACCTGGAGCTGAACCCGGGCCAGGTCGGCCAGGTCGCCGAGGCGGAGCTGGTCGTCCTGCTCAAGGGCTTCCAGCCTGCGCTGGACGAGGCCGTCGAGCAGAACGCCAAGGACCGCGCGTTCGACGTGTCGACCGTGCAGCCGCTGCTGGACGCTGCCGCGGGCGGCCACGACCACGACCACGAGGGTGAGGAGCACGCCCACCCCGAGGAGTCGGGCAAGGCCGAGGAGCCCGGCCACGAGGAGGGCGGCGCCAAGGACCCGCACCTCTGGCTGGACCCGACCCGCCTCGCCACGGTCGGCGACAAGCTCGCCGAGCGGCTCGGCCGGGCCGACCCGGACCGTGCCGCCGACTACACGGCCCGCGCCAAGGCGCTGCGCGTCGAGCTGGAGAAGCTGGACGCCGAGTTCACGGCCGGGCTGAAGACCTGCCAGCGGCGGGAGATCGTGGTGAGCCACACCGCCTTCGGCTACCTGACCGGGCGCTACCAGCTGGAGCAGATCGGCATCACCGGGCTGAGCCCCGACAACGAGCCGTCCCCGCAGCGCCTGGCCGAGGTCGCCCAGGAGGCCCGGGAGCACAAGGCCACCACGATCTTCTTCGAGACGCTGGTCAGCCCGAAGGTGGCCGAGACCATCGCCGCCGAGGTCGGCGCGAAGACCGCGGTGCTGGACCCCCTGGAGGGGCTGTCCACCGGCGGCGGCGACTACCTTTCGGTGATGCGTACCAACCTTGCGACCCTGAGGACGGCGTTGAGCTGCTCGTGACAACCCCAGTCATCACCGTCGCGCACGGGGTGGTCGGCTACGACGGCCGCCCCGTGCTGCGCGACGTCTCGCTGACCGTGACCGCCGGCGAGGTGGTCGCGGTGCTCGGCGCCAACGGCTCCGGCAAGTCCACCCTGATCCGCGCCGCGCTCGGCCTGGTGCCGCTCAGCTCCGGGTCGGTCACCCTCTTCGACCGCCCGTTGCGCCGCTTCCGGCAGCGGCACCGCATCGGGTACGTCCCGCAGCGCCTCGGCGCCGGCAGCGGCGTACCGGCCACCGTCCGCGAGGTGGTGGCCGCCGGTCGGCTCGCCCGGCGCGGGGTGCTGCGCCCGGCCGGCGCGGCGGACCGGGCGGCGGTGACCGCCGCGCTGGAGGCGGTCGGGCTGGCCGACCGGGCCCGCGATCCCGTGGCCACCCTCTCCGGCGGGCAGCAGCAGCGCACCCTGATCGCCCGGGCGCTGGCCGGCCAGCCGGAGCTGCTGGTCCTCGACGAGCCGACCGCCGGGGTCGACGCCGCCAGCCAGGAGGCGTTCGCCGGCGCGCTGCACGCCTTCGTCGCCGATGGCGGCACGGTGCTGCTGGTGGCCCACGAGCTCGGGCCGCTGCGGCCGCTGATCAGCCGGGCGGTCGTCGTACACCAGGGTGGGATCTGCCATGACGGCGCGGTGCCCGAGCCCGCCGGCCACCACGCGGAGCCCGACCACGACCACGTGCACCCGCACGGTCCCGACGAGCCCGCCGGGCTGTGGAGCAGCTGAGATGGAACTCTTCCAGTACCCCTACATGCAGCGGGCCCTGATCGGCGCGCTGATCATCGGCCTGGCCGCCCCGGCGCTCGGCATCTACCTGGTGCAGCGGAAGCTCGCCCTGATCGGCGACGGGGTCGGGCACGTGGCGCTCACCGGCGTCGGCGCGGGCCTGCTGCTCAACCGCTCCCCCGTTCTCGTCGCCGTGGCCGTGGCGACCGCCGGCGCGATCACCATCGAGCTGGTCCGCGCCCGCGGGCGCACCTCCGGCGACCTGGCCCTGGCCCTGCTCTTCTACGGCGGCATCGCCGGCGGCGTGACGCTGGTCGGGCTCTCCGACAGCACCAGCGCCAACCTCAACGCCTACCTGTTCGGGTCGCTGACCACGATCTCCCCGCAGGACCTGACCACCATCGCGGTGCTCGGCGTCGCGATCGGGGTGACCATGCTGGCGCTGCGCCCGGCCCTGTTCGCGGTCTGCCACGACGAGGAGTACGCCCGCGTCTCCGGCCTGCCGGTACGCACGCTCAACCTGCTGCTCGCCGTGGCCACCGCCGTCACGGTGACGATCGCCATGCGGGCCGTCGGGGTGCTGCTGATCAGCGCGCTGATGGTGGTGCCGGTGGCCACCGCGCAGCAGGTGACCCGGGGGTTCCGCAGCACGATGGCGGCGGCGATGGCGCTCGGGCTCTTCGCCGCCGGCTCCGGGGTCTGGGTGGCCGCGAACGCCGACACCGCCCCCGGCGCCTCGGTGGTGCTGATGGCGATCGCCTCGTTCGGGGTGGTCGCGGTCCTCGGCGCGGCGTGGCGGACGCTGCGCCGGCGGCGCACCCCCGCCGCCGCGCCCGCGCCGGAGCCGCACGAGGTCGTGCTCCACTGATCCTGGTCAGCGCCGTGTCGGTGGGATTGGTTACCGTTACAGGGTGACCGACGGATCAGGCTACGACGCCTTCGAGGGCGCGAGCGAGCTGCTGCGTGCCCTCTCGGCACCGATCCGGCTGGCCATCGTCAGCGAGCTCGCCGAGGGCGAGCGCTGCGTGCACGAGCTGGTCGACAAGCTCGGCGCCGCCCAGCCGTTGGTCTCCCAGCACCTGCGGGTGCTGCGGGGCGCCGGCGTGGTGCGCGGCTCCCGGCGGGGTCGCGAGATCGCGTACGCGCTGGTCGACGAGCACGTCGCACACATCGTGGCCGACGCGGTGAGCCACGCCGGGGAGGGATCATGATCATGGCGGGTTCCACGGTCCGCAACACTCGGCAGCGCTCGGCGGTGAGCGCGCTGCTCGGCGAGCTGGAGGGCTTCCACAGCGCGCAGGAGCTGCACGCGATGCTGCGCGAGCGCGGCGAGCGGGTCGGGCTGACCACCGTCTACCGCACGCTCCAGGGGCTCGCCGACACGGGCGAGATCGACGTGATGCGCCCGCCGGGCGGCGAGCACCTCTACCGCCGGTGCAGCGAGGGCCACCACCACCACCTGGTCTGCCGGACCTGCGGCCGCACCGTGGAGGTGGCGGGGCCGACGGTGGAGAGCTGGGCCGAGCGGGTGGCGGCGAAGCACGGCTACGCCGACGTCAGCCACACCCTGGAGATCTTCGGCACCTGCCCGGCCTGCGCGAGCTGACCCCGCCCGTAGCGTAGTCCGCCGGGTCCGCCCGTAGCGCTGGCCAGCGCCCGCCCGCCACCGCGGGCGCGGGTCCGACGTTGCGCCGTCCGCCGGCCACGTTGCGTCGGCGCCCGCCGGGCCACGTTGCGTCGGCGCCCGCCGTCCGCCGGGCGGTGTGCCGTCGTTCGCGCCGTGCCAGGGGCCCGCGCACGTGGCACGCTGTCCGGCGTGAAGATCTACGCCGATCGTTTCCCGACCGCCGTCCGACAGTTGATCACCGACCTGCTCGTCGTCGCCTGGGTGTACGGCGCGATCCGTGGCGCGCTGTGGCTGCACGACCTGGTCCAGAAGCTCGCCGTACCCGGGCAGAAGCTGGAGGGCGCCGGCGGCGGCCTGGCCGACAACCTGGCCGACGCCGGCGGCAAGGTCGGCCGGGTGCCGCTGGTCGGCGACGAGCTGACCGCGCCGTTCGAGCGGGCCGCCACCGCCGCCCGCTCGCTGGCCGAGGCGGGGCGCGACCAGCAGGAACTGGTCGACCAGCTCGCCCTCGCGCTGGCCGTCGCCGTGCTGGTCTTCCCTCTCGGCCTGGTGTTCTTCGGCTGGCTGCCGCTGCGGGTGCGCTGGATGCGCCGCGCCGGCTCGGCCGCGAAGCTGGCCGCCGCGCCCGCCGGCCGGGACCTGCTCGCCCTGCGCGCGCTGGCCACCCAGCCGCTGGGCCGGCTGACCCGGATCGCCCCCGACGTGGCCGAGTCGTGGCGACGCGGCGACGACGCCACGGTCGACGCCCTGGCCGCCCTGGAACTACGCCACCTCGGCCTGAAGGGCACTCGCTGACCCGGCCCCACCCAGCGCGCCCCGCCGCGCCCCGGCCCGCCCCGGCCCGGCCCGGCCCGGCGATCATGCAGTTATGGCGCCCGGAACGGTCGCTTTCGCGCCTTTCGCGGGGCACCACGACTGCATGATCGACGCCAGCGGGCGGGCCGGGGAGGGGTGGTCAGGAGGAGGGTGGGGGCGGGGGTGGGGGCGGGGGCGGGGGTGGGATGCGGCGGCGGGTGTCGGCGGTGGTGGACGGGCCCGGCGACCAAGGGGCCACCCAGGGCAGGTCGTCGGCGGGGGTGATCACGCCGTCCTCCAGCGCGGCGTAGCGCCCGGCCAGGATCCGCTTCGCGGCGGCCGTGTCGACGGAGTCGGTGTTGTCCCACAGGGCGGTGAAGAGCGCGTCGACGCGTACCCGGGCCTGCCGGCAGAACAGGTCGGCCAGCTCGACGTCCTCGGGGCGGGTGTCCCGCTCGGCGTAGGCGCGCACGCAGACCGCGGACATCGCGAACAGCTCCGCGCCGATGTCCACCACCCGGCCGAGGAACGCCTGCTTGCGTTCCATCTTTCCCTGCCAGCGGGACATCGCGTAGAACGTCGAGCGGGCCAGCTTGCGCGAGGCGCGCTCCACCTGCCGCAGGTGGCCGGCGAGCGGGCCGAACTCGGCGTACGCCGATGGGCGCTGTCCCCTGCCGACGGCGAGGGTGGGCAGCCACTTCGCGTAGAAGGCACCGGCCCGCGCCCCGGCCTTCGCCTTGCGGCCGAGCCCGGCGTCCGGGTCGATGATGTCTCCGGCGACCGACAGGTGGGCGTCCACCGCCTCCCGGGCGATGAGCAGGTGCATGATCTCGGTGGAGCCCTCGAAGATGCGGTTGATCCGCAGGTCGCGCAGCAGCTGCTCGACGGCGGCCGGTCGCTCGCCCCGCGCGGCGAGGGAGTCGGCCGTCTCGTAGCCGCGACCGCCCCGGATCTGCACCAGCTCGTCGGCGATCTTCCAGGCCATCTCGCTGGCGTAGAGCTTGACCAGCGCCGCCTCGATCCGGATGTCGTTACGGTCGTCGTCGGCGAGCAGGCAGCAGAGGTCCAGCATGGTCTCCATGCCGTACGTCGTCGCGGCGATGAAGGACAGCTTCTGGGCCACCGCCTCGTGCTCGCCCACGGGCCGGCCCCACTGCACCCGGTCGACGGCCCACTCCCGGGCCACGTTCAACGCCCACTTGCCGGCGCCGACGCACATCGCCGGCAGCGACAGCCGCCCGGTGTTCAGGGTGGTCAGCGCGATCTTGAGGCCCTTGCCCTCGCCACCGATGACGTTCTCCTTCGGTACGAAGACGTCGTGGAAGCGGGTCAGGCTGTTCTCCAGGCCACGCAGGCCGATGAAGGCGTTGCGCCGTTCGACCGTGATGCCCTCGGTGTCGCCCTCGACGACGAAGGCGGTGATCCCGCCGCGCCGCCCCTCGGCGGCGGGCACCCGGGCCATCACCACGAGCAGGGACGCGACGGTGCCGTTGGTGGCCCACAACTTCACGCCGTTGAGGCGGTAGCCGGTGCCGTCGGGCGTGGGCTCGGCGGTGGTGGCCAGCCGGGCCGGATCGGAGCCGACGTCCGGTTCCGTGAGCAGGAACGCCGACACCTCACCGGCGGCGAGCCGGGGCAGGAAGCGCTGCTTCTGCTCGGCGGTGCCGAACATCTTCAGCGGCTGCGGCACCCCGATCGACTGGTGCGCCGAGAGCAGCGCGCCGATCGCCGGGCTGACCGAGCCGGCCAGCATGAGCGCCCGGCAGTAGTGCAGGTTGCTGAGTCCGAGCCCGCCGTACGACCGGTCGATCTTCATGCCGAAGGCGCCGAGCCGGGCCATTCCTTGGAACACCTCGTCCGGGATGGACGCGTCCCGCTCGATCGCGGCACCGTCCACCTCGGAGGCGAGGAACTCGCGGAACCGGCTGAGGAACTCGTCGGCGCGGGCGACGTCCGCCGGGTCGGAGCGCGGCCAGGGGTTGATCAGGTCGAGCCGGAACCGGCCGAGGAAGAGTTCCTTGCCGAAGCTGGGACGGTCCCAGGAGGACTCCCGGGCCGCCTCGGCGACCTGTCGGGCCTCCTTCTCGGAGACCTGGCCGGCCTCGGTCGGCAGGGGCCCGGCTGCGCCGGCCGCGGGCGGGGAGTCGGCGGCGGCAGGCGGGTTGCCGGCGGCGGCAGGCGGGGCGTCTGTCGATGGCGGCGGCTGGTCGGCGCCTGATCCGTCGGGCGCGGGTCGGCTGTTGTGTGTCGCGGTCACGGCGGCCCCCTCGAACCTCGGTCCGGATGCGTCAACGTGCTCGACGAACAGCACGCTACCCCCGGGTGTTACCCAGGGGTAGCGATTGGTAAATATCGAGTTGTGTCGACCTTCGTCAGTCGCTGAGGGACCGTGGCTCGTTCTCGTCGTCGTCGGTGTCGTCGTCGCCCCAGTTGCGGCGGGAGAACGGCAGGAACACCCAGAAGGTGAGGAACCAGAGGCCGGTGAGGCCGCTGAGCACCAGGGCGATGCTCCGGTCCAGCACGAAGTCGGTGATCAGCAGCACCGCGCTGACCATCGAGATCAGCATGAAGGCGAGCCCACCGCTGGCCATCCGGTGGGCGAACCGGACCAGCTCCGGCTTGCGGCCCTGCCGGAACAGCGCGCGGTGGAACGCCACCGGAGAGATGATCATCGCGGTGGCGGCGGCCGCGGCCAGCAACGCGACGATGTAGACGTCCTTCTGGAAGCCGCTCGTACGGGTGAAGCCGTTGCTGAACGGCAGGGTGAGCAGGAACGCGAAGAGGATCTGCACGCCGGTCTGGGCGACCCGAAGCTCCTGGAGCAGGTCGGCGAAGTTGCGCTGCCAGCGCTGCTTCTCGGTTTCCTTGGACACGCGCTACCTCCGGTCAGACGGTACTGCCGGCGGGGGCGGCCGGCGGCAGCATCGCTGATGCCCCACCCGTCGACGCGCGAAACCGACTCACGTCACTGTCTGACGCGCCGGTTCCGGGTCGACCGTCATGCGGCCGACCGTAGCCACAAGGCGTCAGGAGCCGCGGCGGATCCGGCCCGCGTACCGGGCCTCGAGGGCGTTGTTGTGCTCGTCGCCACCGGCGATGTTGGCCGACAGGTAGACCGGGGGCCGCTCCCCCGCCGCCAGCAGCCGCGCCACCACCTCGACCGTGATCTGCTGCGCCAGCAGCGCCGCGGTGATCGACGAGACCGCGCCGACCGCGCCCCCGCCGGGCAGTGGCAGCGTCGCGTCGCCGTACGGGGCGCCGTTGTCGAGCACCACGTCGGCGAAGTCGGCGAGCTTGCGTCCCGACGGGTGGCGCGAGGTCATCTGCCCGGAGTGCTGCGCCGAGGTGATCGCTACCAGCCCGTGGCCCTTCTCCCTGACCAGCGACGCGAACTCCACCATCGCGCCGTTCACGCCCGAGTTGGAGGCGAGCACGAAGACGTCCCGGGGGCCGACCGGGGCCAGTTCGTAGAGGCGGTGCGCCACCGCCGGGTCACGCTCCAGCAGCGGCCCGAGCACGTCGACCGGGGCGCCGCCGAGCAGCACCAGGTCCCGCAGGGCGATGCGGTTCGTCGGGACCAGCCCGCCGGCCCGCCCGGCGATCTCCATGGCCAGCGCCTCGGAGTGGCCGGTGCCGAACGCGTGGACCACGCCGTCGGCGCGTACCGCCTCGGCGATCAGGTCGGCGGCCCGCCCCACCGCCTCGCGCTGGCTCTCGGCGACCCGGTGCATCGTGTCGGTCACCACGGCCAGGAAGTCCTCGGCCTTCACCGTCGTGTCTGCTCGGTCCATGTCGTACCTCCGTCAGGGGTGGGCCCGGCGTCCGCCGGCCGGTGTCGCGGGGAAGGTCAGACCGGGTCGTGCACCCGGGCCAGGATCGCCTCGGCCAGCGCGGCGGGCGCCTCGTCGGGGATCCAGTGGCTCACCCGGGGCAGCTCGACGAAGCGGTAGTCGGCGGTCACGTGCTCGGCGCACGCCTCGGCGGCGGTCCGGCCGATCGCGATGTCGCGACCGCTCCACACGTAGGTGGTCGGCACCGCCACCGGCCCGGTGGCGGCCAGGTCCCGGCGGGACATCGCGCGGTACCAGTTCAGGGCGGCGGTCAGCGCGCCCGGCTCGCGCATCGGGTCCGCGTACGAGGCCACCCGCGCGTCGTCGCCGACCCCGTGCAGCATCCGGCGCAGCCCGGTCGCGCCCAGCACCAGCAGCGCCTTCTCCGCCGTGCCCGGCTTGCGGAACACCGTCATGTACGCCGAGCGCGCCTTCTGCCCCGCGTCCTCGGTCAGCGCCCACGCCATGGCGGCGGGGTGCGGCACGGAGACCGCGGTCAGCGTGCGCACCCGGTCGGCGTGGTGGGCCGCGACGGCCCAGGCCACGACCGCGCCCCAGTCGTGCCCCACCAGGTGCGCCGCGTCGACGCCCAGCGCGTCGAGTACGCCCACCGCGTCGGCGACCAGCTCCGGCAGCCGGTACGCCTCGACCGCCTCGGGCCGGGCGCCCGGCGAGTAGCCGCGCTGGTCCGGCGCGTACGTGCGCAGTCCCGCGGCGTGCAGCGCGGGCACCACGTCGTCGAACTCCCCGCCGTGCTGGGGGAAGCCGTGCAGCAGCAGGACGGGCGTGCCGCCCTCCGGTCCGCCGACGCGGACCTCGAACGTGAACCCCCGGGCCTCGATCCGCATGATCGTGAGCCTACCCAGCGCCGCACCTGGCCGCCCGGGACTGCCGGGCCCACCTGTCACTCGTACTGTTGCCGGGGGACGGGCACCTGCCGCCAGGACTCCACGTCCAGGTAGGGGATCTCGGCGTCGTTGACCGGGTCGCGGGCGATGCGGTCGCTGTAGCGGCCCGTCACCTCGATCCAGGTGTCGTCGGCGAGCCCGTCGGGGGCCGCGCCGGTCAGGCCCAGCTTGACCGGCCGCCCGTCGGCGGCGCAGCAGGAGAGCACCATCCGGGCCAGCAGCGGCCGGCCGTCGGGGCCGGTGGTGACGAAGCCGGTGAGCTGGACCCGGCGCTCGCCGATCGAGGTGCCCCGGTCGAACAGGGCCCGGGAGGCGTAGTCGAGCACGGTCACCCGCACCGGGTCGCCGGCGGGCAGCGGCGGGTAGTCGGACGGCTGCTGCCGGGTGGTGACGGCGGTGCCGGCCTGCCCGGCCGCGTACGAGCCCAGGGCCGGCGGGGCGACCAGCAGCAGGCCCAGCACGGGCAGGATCAGCAGCCAGCCGACCCGCGGCTCGCGGTGTCCGTGCCCGTCATGCCCGCCGTCGCCCTCGTGCCCGGCATGCCCGTCGTCGCCCTCGTGCCCGTCGTCGCCCTCGTCGTCGGTGGCGGCGGTGGGAGCGTCGGGGCCGGGTGTGCGCCGGGGCCGCCGCCCACCGGCCGGGCCGTCGTGGTGGCCGGCGGGCGTGCGCCGCAGGAGCGGGCGCAGCTCGTAGAAGAGGGTCATGACCGCGGCGGCCACCAGCAGCAGGCCGGCGGCGATCAGGAAGGGCCGCAGCCCCTCCTTGACGTAGCGCAGGTGCAGGTCGGTGAGGCTGGCCCGGACCACCGCGCCGCCGAGCAGCAGCAGGACGACCGCCTGCGCCTGCCGGTTCACAGCAGCACCGCCCCGGTCGCGGCGGCCACGGCGACGGCCACCGCGAAGGTGGTCGGGGCGAACCGCAGCGCGAACCGCCGGCCGAAGACGCCGGCCTGCATCGAGATGAGCTTGAGGTCGACCATCGGCCCCACCACCAGGAAGACCAGTCGGGAGGTCAGCGAGAACTGCGACAGCGAGGCGGCGACGAAGGCGTCCGCCTCGGAGCAGAGGGAGAGCAGCACGGCGAGCACGGCCAGCGCGAGCACCGACAGCACCGGCTCGTCGGCGAGCGTCTGCAACCAGCGCTCCGGCACCACGACGTTGATCGTGGCGGCGGCCGCCGCGCCGATGACCAGGAAGCCGCCGGCGTGCGTGACGTCGTGCCGGACCGCCCCCCAGAACGCCTGCCCGCGCGGGCCGCCGTCCAGCTCCGGCCGGCGCGGCAGCCGGATCCAGTCGGCCCGGCCGAGGCGCAGCCACAGCCAGCCCATGACCATCGCCACGAGCAGGCTCGCGACGGCCCGGCCGAGGACCATCGCCGGGTCGTCGGGGAAGGCCACGGCGGTGGCGGTCAGCACGATCGGGTTGATCGCCGGGGCGGCGAGCAGGAACGCCAACGCGGCGGCCGGGGTGACCCCGCGCCGGATCAGCGATCCGGCGATCGGCACCGCCCCGCACTCGCAGCCGGGCAGCACCACGCCGGCCGCGCTGGCCACCGGCACCGCGAGCGCGGGGTGCCGCGGCAGCGCCCGGGCCCAGAACGACCGGGGCACGAAGACGGCGATCACCGCGGAGAGCAGCACCCCGAAGACCAGGAACGGCACCGCCTGCACCATGACCGAGACGAAGACGGTGGTCCAGGTCTGCAACCGGGGCGCGGAGAGGGCCCGGGCGAGCGGCTCGCGGAAGACGACCAGCAGGATCAGCAGGCCGGCGAGGACCTCCACCGACCCGACCCGCCGGTCCGGGCCGCGGGGCGCCGCCGGCTTCTCCTCGCGTACGCCCGGGGCGGCCACGCCCACCGCGCCCGGGTGCGACCCGTCCGGCGCGCGGCGGTCAGCCTCGGATGTCACGTACGTGTCCCTCTGCCGGATTCCAGTGGCCGCCCGAGGGTACCGGGCCGGCACGGACGGCGTCGATCGACCGCGCCGATGAGCTGCGGAAAGATCACTTTGCCCGATGATCTTCGAAGGTGTTAGCGTCGGGCCACAACTTCACATCCGACAGGGGAGCGCACAGCGCTGAGAGTGCGGGCACCGCCCGCAGACCCTCGAACCTGATCTGGGTAATGCCAGCGCAGGGAGTTCGGTCGACCTCCAGCCGCGTCGACGTCCGGTACGTTCCGGGCGCGGCGTGCGTCTTCTCCTGGTTCTCGTTCGGGACTGGGAGCAATCATGCGAGACAACAACACCGCCACCCGGTGGCGTACCGTCGACGTCGTCGTCGCGGCCGTGATCGCGGTGGCCTTCGGCGTCATCTTCTGGGCCTGGGGCCTGCTGTGGCGGGCCGTCGACCCGGCGTTCGCGTTCTTCCCCGCCAGCCAGGCGATCATGTACGGCGTCTGGCTGGTCCCGGCCGTCCTCGGCGGTCTGGTGATCCGCAAGCCCGGCGCGGCGCTCTTCTGCGAGGCGGTGGCGGCGACGGTCTCCGCGCTGCTCGGTTCGGAGTGGGGCGGCGTCACCATCGTCCAGGGCCTGATCCAGGGTCTCGGCGCCGAGCTGGCCTTCGCCGCGTTCCGGTACCGCTCGTTCCGGCTGCCCACCGCGCTGATCGCGGGCGCGCTGACCGGCCTCGGCGCGGCCCTGTTCGACTTCTTCGTCTGGAACACCGAGTACGCGCTGGGCAGTTACCGGATCCCCTACGCCCTGCTCACCATCGTCAGCGCCACGATCGTCGCGGGTGCCGGCGGCTGGGCCCTGACCCGCGCCCTGGCCACCACGGGCGCCCTGGACCGCTTCCCCGCCGCCCGAGACCGCACCCCGATCTGACCCGCCCACCCACCCACCCCACCCCGCGGCGCTGGCGATCATGAGGTTGACGGCGATGTCGATCTCCGTTGGTGCCGCCAACCTCATGATCGACGCCGTGGGGTGGGGTTGGGTGGGGGGGTGGGTGGGTTGGGGTTGGGGTTGGGGTTGGGTCGGGAGGGGGCGGCGTGGGGGCGGTGACGTTGCGGGGGTTCGGGTGGCGGCATGCCGGGCGGCGGGCCTGGGCCGTGCGCGGGGTCGACCTGCGCGTGGAAGCCGGGGAGCGGGTGCTGCTGCTGGGGCCCTCCGGGGCCGGCAAGAGCACGCTGCTCGCCGCGCTGGCCGGGCTGCTGCCCGAGGACTCGGGCGAGCAGGAGGGCACCGTCGAGATCGACGGGCTCGACCCCCGCAAGGGCCGGGAGCGGGTGGGCATCGTCTTCCAGGACCCGGAGACCCAGCTCGTGATGGCCCGCAGCGGCGACGACGTCGCGTTCGGGCTGGAGAACCGCGGCACCCCCGCCGAGGAGATCTGGCCCCGCGTCGACGAGGCGCTGACCCGGGTCGGCTTCCCGTACCCCCGCGACCGCCCCACCGCCGCGCTCTCCGGCGGCGAGCAGCAGCGGCTCGCCCTGGCGGGGGTGCTGGCCCTACGCCCCGGCCTGCTGCTGCTCGACGAGCCGACCGCCAACCTCGACCCGACCGGCGCGGCGCTGATCCGGGCGGCGGTGGCCGGCGCGCTCGACGCCGACACCACGCTGATCCTGGTCGAGCACCGCGTCGCCGAGGCGTTGCCCCTGGTCGACCGGGTGGTCGTGCTCGAACCCGGCGGCGGCGTCCGCGCCGACGGCACGCCCGAGGCCGTCTTCGGTACGCACGGCGACACGCTCGCCGACGAGGGCGTCTGGGTGCCCGGCCGCCCGGTACCGCCCCGCCACGCGACCGCGCCGCCCGGCGACGTGTTGCTCGCCGCCGACCGGCTCGGCCTGCCGCCCCGGCTGGCCCCCGTCGACCTGGCGGTACGCGCCGGCGAGGCGCTCGCCGTCGTCGGGCCCAACGGGGCCGGCAAGTCGACCCTCGCCCTGCTGCTGGGCGGGCTACTCAAGCCCGGGGCCGGCCGGATCGCCGCGACGACGGCACTGGCCCGTGGAGACGCCCGCACTCCACCGCACCGCTGGCGCGCCCCGGCACTGGCCCGCCGGATCGGCTCGGTCTTCCAGGACCCGGAGCACCAGTTCGTCACCAACACCGTCTTCGACGAGCTGGCGCTCGGGCCGCGCCGCACCGCCCAGCCCGAGGCGGCGGTCCGGACCACCGTCGACACCCTGCTGTCCCGGCTGCGGTTGACGAAACTCGCCGCCGCCAACCCGTACACCCTCTCCGGCGGGGAGGCGCGGCGGCTGAGCGTGGCGACAGCCCTGGCCACCGCGCCCCGCCTGCTCGTCTGCGACGAACCGACCTTCGGCCAGGACCGGCGGACCTGGCTGGAGCTGGTGGACCTCTTCGCCGAGCTGCGCGACGCCGGGCACGGCCTGGTCGCCGTCACCCACGACCCGGAGTTCGTCGCCGCCCTGGCAGACCGCCGCCTCACCCTGGAGCGCCCGTGACCAGCGTCCGAACCGCCGCACCGGTCACCCACCCAGACCGCCGCCTCACCCTGGAGCGCCCGTGACCAGCGTCCGAACCGCCGCACCGGTCACCCACCCAGACCGCCGCTCCAGCATGAGGCGGGCGTGATCAGTTTCGAGCCGGTCGCCGCGCCGGAGGCGTTGCTGGCCCGGCGCAACCCGGTGGCCAAGCTCGCCGCGGCGTTGGTGTTCTCGTTCATCCTGATCGCCACCCTGGACCCGGTGGCCCCGGCCATCGCGATCGCCGTCGAGTTGGCCCTGCTGCCGCTGTTCGGGGTCCGTTTCCGGGTGTTGGCGCGGCGGGCCTGGCCGCTGCTCGTCGGCGCGGTCGGCGTGGTGGTGACGCTGGTGCTCTTCGCCGCCGAGCGCTCCGGCCGGGTGCTGGTCGAGGCCGGTCCGGTGGTGGTCACCTCCGGGGTGCTGCTCACCGCGCTCGGCCTGGTGCTGCGCATGTTCGCGGTGGCGCTGCCCGGCGTGATCGTCTTCGCCACCACCGACCCGACCGACCTGGCGGACGCGCTGATCCAGAACGCGAAGGCGCCGGCCCGGTTCGCCATCGGGGCGCTGGCCGCGTTCCGGCTCGTGCCGCTGCTGGGGCAGGAGTGGCAGATGATCTCCATGGCGCGTCGCGCCCGGGGGGTCGAGGCCGGCCGCAACCCCCTGGCGAAGCTGCGGCTGTTCGTGTCGACGGCCTTCGCGCTGCTCGTCGGGGCGATCCGCCGGGGCACCCGGCTGGCCGTGGCGATGGACGCCCGGGGCTTCGACGCCGGGGTCCCGCGCACCGTCGCCCGGCGACAGCGCTTCGTCGCCGCCGACGGCCTGCTGATCGCCGGCGCGGCGGTGCTCGCCGGGGCCGCGCTGACCGTCAGCGTGCTGCTCGGCACCTTCCGCCCGCTGATCGGCTGACGCCGCCCGTTGGTCGGCGGGCGGGGCCGGGTGGAGGCGCATGCCCGGGTGGTCGAGCGCGTGCGGGCGGGCGGACCGGGTGGAGGCGCCGGTGACGACGGCTCCACCCGGCCGGCACCGTCAGCTGCGCCGGAAGGCGTACCGGCGGGCCTGCCCGGCCTTCTGGCCGCGCAGCGTGCCGGAGCGGCCGGCGCCGGAGACCGGCGGACCGGCCTTCGGCGCCGCCGGCCGGTCGACCGGCAGCGCCGGCACGACCGGCGCGACCGCCACCTCGTCGAGGTTGACGGGCGTCAGGTCCGCGACGGACGGCGTGGGGACGGTGGTACGGGACTTCTTCGGGTTGCGCCTGGCGGGCATCCGGTGCCTCCTCGGTCTGCGGGCCCTGCCGCACCGGAGCGACGTCCGGTGACCGGGGCCCGTCTCGTTCGGCGACCGTCACGCGACGGTCGGGCGGGATCGGGACAGCTGCCCGGGATCGACCACGAGGAGCACCGCCGTCGACGGCAGGTGCGGGATGCGGACGCCCGGGAGCACGCGGACCCGCGGCGATGCGGCGGGTCGGCTCGGAAGTGGGGCGTCAGTTGCGCATGCCCACACGCTAGCCGCCCCACCGTTCGCGCGCAGCCGAATTACCGGCGGGGTCCGCGACCGGCCGGTCGCGCCTCCGCAGAGGCCGCCCGGCAGGGTCCACGGCAGGCCGGGCACGCCTCGCGGAGGCAGGCCGCCCGGCGAAGGGTCTCGGGGCCGGTTGCGTCCCGGGGAGACCGCCCGGCGCAGGATCGTCGGGCGGCCCTCGTGCCCTTCGGGGCGACCGCCACGTGGCGGTGACGGAGTGCCCGACACGGCTCCGGGGCGCCCCGCCCGGCGATACGGTCGCACCGGCGGGTGTCGACGGCGGAGGGCGGACGGATGGCCGGGCGGGCGACAGCACGGATCGGCGTGACCGGGCTGGCGGTGATGGGCCGGAACCTGGCCCGCAACCTGGCCCGCAACGGTTTCGCCGTGGCGGTGCACAACCGGTCACCGGAGCGCACCCGCAGCCTCGTCGAGGAGCACGGGGACGAGGGGACGTTCCTGCCCGCCGAGTCGATGGCCGACTTCGTCGCGTCGCTGGAGCGGCCCCGCGCGGTCATCGTGATGGTCAAGGCGGGCGGTCCCACCGACGCCGTGGTCGACGAGCTGGTCCCGCTGCTCGACGCGGGCGACATCGTCGTGGACTGCGGCAACGCGCACTTCGCCGACACCCGACGGCGGGAGGAGGCGCTACGGGCCCACGGCCTGCACTTCGTCGGCACCGGCGTCTCCGGTGGCGAGGAGGGCGCCCTGCGCGGCCCGAGCATCATGCCGGGCGGATCCGCGGAGTCGTACCGCACGCTCGGGCCGATCTTCGAGCGGATCGCCGCCCAGGTGGACGGGGTGCCGTGCTGCCGGCACATCGGGCCGGACGGCGCCGGGCACTTCGTCAAGATGGTGCACAACGGCATCGAGTACGCCGACATGCAGCTCATCGCGGAGGCGTACGACCTGCTGCGGGCCGGACTGGGCGCGCAGCCGGCGGAGATCGCGGAGACCTTCCGTGGCTGGAACTCCGGTGAGCTGGAGTCCTTCCTGATCGAGATCACCGCCGACGTGCTGGCGCACACCGACGCGGCCACCGGGCGGGCGTTCGTGGACGTCGTGCTGGACCGCGCCGAGCAGAAGGGCACCGGCCGCTGGACGGTGCAGAGCGCGCTCGACCTGGGCATCCCCATCACCGGCATCGCCGAGGCGACCTTCGCCCGCTCGCTGTCCGGGCACGCCGACCAGCGCGAGGCGGCCCGGCGGGCGTTTCCGGACGCGGGCGCGACCTGGCGGGTCGAGGACCCCGACGCCTTCGTCGAGGACGTCCGCCGCGCCCTGCTCGCCTCGAAGATCGTCGCGTACGCGCAGGGCTTCGACCACATCCGCGCCGGCTCCCGCGAGTACGACTGGGGCATCGACCTGGGCGGCACCGCGACGATCTGGCGGGGCGGCTGCATCATCCGGGCCCGCTTCCTCGACCGCATCCGCCAGGCGTACGACGAGCGGCCCGACCTGCCGACGCTGCTGGTGGCGCCGTGGTTCGCGGACACCGTGAACGACGGCGTGCCGAGCTGGCGGCGCGTGGTGGCCGACGCGGCGCGGGCGGGCGTGCCGGCTCCGGCGTTCGCCTCGTCGCTGGCGTACTTCGACGCGCTGCGCGCCCAGCGGCTGCCGGCCGCCCTGATCCAGGCGCTGCGGGACAACTTCGGGGCGCACACCTACCAGCGCGTGGACCGCGAGGGCACCTTCCACACCCGCTGGCCCACCGACCGCACCGAAACCAGAACCTGACCCGAACCCCCGACCCGCGAGCCGATCATGCACTTCTGGTGGTCGGAACGCCCCGGTGTGGGGCTTTCGCGGGGCACCACGACTGCATGATCGACGGACGGGTCGGGGGTTCGGGTTCGGGCACGGGGTGTGGTTTGCGGGTGGGTGGGCGGGGGGTGGTCAGAAGAAGCGGCGGCGCTTCGCCTTTTGCGGGCGGAGCATGTCGGCGCCCTTGGTGAGCAGGCGGCTCACCCCGGTCGGGCCGCGGCGGGCCTCCAGCGTGTGGCTGAGCCGGCGCGCGCCCGCCGCCGCCAACGGCACGGCGACGGCCATCATCGCCCACTGGGCAATACGCTTCTGGATCATGTGGGTTCACCTCCGTCGGTGGCTGCTGACCACCGTGGTACCCCGTACGACCGGGCGGTAAGCCTCAGGCGGGCGGCGGGGCGACCGGGTTGGGCAGCGCGCCGCCGAAGCGACGGTCCCGCTGCGCGTAGAGCTCGCAGGCGTACCAGAGGTGGCGGCGGTCGAAGTCGGGCCAGAGCGTGTCGAGGAAGATCAGCTCGGCGTACGCGGTCTGCCAGAGCAGGAAGTTCGAGATCCGCTCCTCGCCGGAGGGACGCAGGAACAGGTCCACCTCGGGGATCTCCGGGTGGTAGAGGTACTTCGCGACAGTCTTCTCGTTGACCTTCCCAGGGTCCAGCCGGCCCGCCGCCACGTCGCGGGCGATGGCGGCGGCGGCGTCGGCGATCTCGGCCTGACCGCCGTAGTTGACGCAGAACTGGAGGGTCAGCGTCGAGTTGCCCCGGGACATCTCCTCCGCCGTCTGCAACTCGGAGATGACGCTCTTCCAGAGCCGGCCGGCCCGGCCGGACCAGACCACCCGCACCCCCAGGTCGACCAGCTGGTCACGGCGGCGGCGGATGACGTCGCGGTTGAAGCCCATCAGGAACCGGACCTCGTCCGGCGAGCGCCGCCAGTTCTCGGTGGAGAAGGCGTACGCCGACAGGTAGGGGATGCCCATCTCGATGGCGCCCTCGACCGTGTCGAAGAGGGAGAACTCCCCCGCCTCGTGGCCCTTGGTGCGGGGCAGCCCGCGATCCTTGGCCCACCGGCCGTTGCCGTCCATCACCACGGCGACGTGCTGCGGCACCGCGTCGGCGGGCAGCGCCGGCGGCCGGGCGCCCGACGGGTGCGGAGTCGGCGGCACCGGCTCGCGACGCCCGGCCCTCATCGATCGGATCACTCGGTTCTCCCCCTGTTCACACCGTCCGCACCGGACCCGACGCCGGGCGGCGGCGGGACCGGGCCGGCCCCCGGGGCGCCCCGGTCGACCAGCGGCAGCGAGCGTAGCGCGCGCTCCAGGTGCCACTGCAGGTGTGCCGCGACCAGGCCGCTGCACTCCCGGCGTACGCCGGTCTCGGTGGCGTCGGCGACCCGCCAGTCGCCGCTGGTCAGCGCGGACATCAGGTCGATGGTGGCCGGGGCCGGATGGGCCGCGCCGGGCGGCCGGCAGTCCGGGCAGACCGCGCCCCCCGCCGGTACGGAGAACGCCCGGTGCCGCCCCGGCGTGCCGCAGACGGCGCAGGCGGTCAGCGCCGGCGCCCAACCGGCGAGCGTCATGCCCCGCAGCAGGTACGCGTCGAGCACCAGGGTGGTGTCGTGACTGCCCTCGGCGAGCGCCCGCAGCGCGCCCAGGGTGAGCTGGAACAGCCGCAGCGAGGGCTCCCGTTCGACGGGGGTGAGCCGCTCGGCGGTCTCGGCGATCGCGCTGGCCGCCGTGTAGCGGGAATAGTCGCCGAGGAACCGCTTGCCGTAGAGGTCGATGCCCTCGACCTGGCTGACCGTGTGCAGCGAGCTGCCGTGGTTGCCCTTCGGGTCGCCGGCGAGCTGGAGGTCGACGTGACCGAACGGCTCCAGCCGGGCCCCGAACTTGCTGGTGGTGCGGCGGATCCCCCGGGCCACCGCGCGGAGCCGGCCGTGCCGGCGGGTCAGCAGGGTGATGATCCGGTCGGACTCGCCGAGCTTCTGCACGCGCAGGACCACCGCGTCGTCGCGGTAGAGCTGTCGGCGGTACCCGGCCATCGGACCATTCTCTCTCGGGGTGCGGAATCAGGGTCAGCTCGGGGTGTCCGCGTGCGGAACCCCGATGCGCGGGGGCCGTCACGCCTCGTAGCGTGCTCGCATGGCTCTGCACCGCACCGCCGCCGCGCTCGCTGCGGCCACCACCCTGATCGTCGCCGCCGGGTGCGACAACCTGTCCTTCCGCCGGCTCGACTACGACAACACCGAGGCGGTCCGGATCAACAGCATCCGGGTGCTTCCGGGGGCCGGCGACGTGACCGTCCGCGCCATCGGCGCGCAGGATGAGGTGCGGATCAAGCGGGTGGTGCGCTACCAGGGCGGTCAGCCCGACGCGACGTACGAGGTCAAGGGCGGCGAGCTGGTGCTGGACACCGACTGCGGTTCCCGGTGCAGCATCTCCTACGAGGTCACCGCCCCGGACGGGGTGAGCGTGAAGGGCGAGACCGGCTCCGGTGACGTCGACCTGAGCAGGGTGGGCCCGGTGGAGATGCGGCTCGGCTCGGGCAACATCCGGGTGACCGCCTCCAGCGGCCCCGTACGCGCGGAGACCGGCTCCGGCAACATCCAGGTGGCCGGCGCCGGCGGGCCCGTACGCGCCCAGACCGGCTCCGGCAACGTCGAGGTCGAGGAGGTCGCCGCCGCGGCCACGCTGCGTACCTCGTCGGGCGACATCACCGGGCACCGCCTCGGCGGCGGGGTGGACGCGGAGACGGGCTCCGGGGACATCACCGTCGACCTCACGACGCCGGCCTCGGCGCGGGTGCACGCCTCCAGCGGGAGCGTCGACCTGGTCGTGCCGGCGGGCCGCTACCGGGTCCGCTCCACCACCGACGGCGGCGACGCCGAACTGGGCGTCACCGACGACCCGTCCGCCACGCTGGTGCTCGACCTCTCCACCGGCAGCGGCGACATCACGCTCACCCAGCGTTGATCTCGACGGTCTCCGGCTCGCGCGCGGCCCGGGGCGCCGGCACCACCGCCCGCCCGCTGACCGGTCCGCGGGCCCTGCCGTCGACCCCGTGCCGGGTGGCCGGTCCGCCGGCCCGGTGGTTGTCGACCTTGTGCCGGGTGGCCGGTCCGCCGGCCCTGCTGTCGGCGGACGCGCCGACGGTGGCCGGGCCGGGACGGGCCCGGCCGGGGACCAGCTCCGGCGGCCTGCGGGCCGCCACGTCCTCCACCCAACCGACGAGGGCGGTCACCGCCGCGACCAGCGCGAAGACCAGCGCCACCCGGATCGCCAGGCCGAGCGGGTCCTGGTGCGACCAGCCCACCACGTCGACCAGCGGGGTGAGCGCCACCACGAACGGCATGTGCCACAGGTAGACGGTGAGCGCCCGCCGGTTGAACATGGTCACCACCCGGCCGAACGCGGCGCTGCGGTCCACCCATGGTGCGCTCGCCGGCCCCCGACCGAGCAGCACGAGGACGAAGGCCGCCGACCAGAGGGCGTTGCCCAGGGGGTTGTCGTTCAGGTCGTACCCGCGCGGTCCCGGGTGGGTGACGATCCAGGCGGCCCCGGCGGCGGCGAGGGCCAGCGCGACCGGGACCAGCACCCGGTTGGCGAGGCGGCGCAGCATGCCGGCCTGGTGGGCGAAGCCGAGCAGCCAGGCCCCGAAGTAGAGCCCGAACTGGTGCAGCGCCACCGGCAGCGCCGGGAGCAGGCCCAGCTCGGCCGCCGCGAGCAGGGCGTACGGGGCGATCAGGGTGGGCACCGGGGCGCGCCGGAACAGCCAGAGGGCCGCCGGCGAGGCGAGCACGAACCATAGGTAGTCGCGCAGGTACCAGATCACGCTGAGCGCGATCGCGCCCCAGCCGTTGGCCGGCGGGTCGGCGATGGGGAAGAGCCAGAGCAGCACCTTCGGGCTCAGCGGCAACCCGGTGAGCAGCATGGCCGGTACGAAGACGGCGGCGAGCACCCACAGCGACGGCAGCAGGCGCCGCAGCCGGCGCACGACCGCCCCCGGCCCCCACCGGTGCAGTGAGGCCGCCATCAGCGAGCCGGCGAGCGCGAACATCACCGACATCGCCGGGAAGACGAGGGTCAGCGTGGCCCAACCGGTGACGTGGTAGACGACGACTCGAACGATGGCCAGGAAGCGGAGCAGGTCCAGGTATCGGTTTCGCATCAGCCTGCATCTATGTCCGGGGATACGGGGGCTGTCCTACCCCCTACCCTCCGGGCCGAGCATGCCAAACAGAAGGGAACCCACCAGAAGGTGACATCTTCCATACGTCCGACCGATACCGATCATGCGTCCGACGGGCTCTGGGCCGGGACGCGGCGCGTCCCGGCCCCTAGGCGTCAGAAGCCCAGTTTGCGCAGCTGCTTCGGATCCCGCTGCCAGTCCTTCGCCACCCGGACGTGCAGGTCGAGGTAGACCCGGGTGCCGAGCAGCTCCTCGATCTGCTGGCGGGCGGTGGTGCCGACGTGCTTGAGCCGGCTCGCCCGGTGGCCGATCACGATCGCCTTCTGGCTGGGGCGCTCGACGTAGACGTCGGCATAGATCTTCATGAGCCGGCCCTCGGGGACCATCTCCTCGACGACCACCGCGATGGAGTGCGGCAGCTCGTCGCGGACGCCCTCCAGGGCGGCCTCCCGGATCAGCTCGGCGACCAGCACCTGCTCCGGGTCGTCGGTGAGCATGTCGTCGGGGTAGAGCTGCGGCGACTCGGGAAGGTAGCCGGTCATCACGTCGACCAGGGTGTCCACCTGGTGCCCGGAGACCGCGCTGACCGGCACCACCTCGGCGAACTCGCCCAGCTCGCTGACCGCGAGCAGTTGCTCGGCCAGCCGCTTACGGTCCACCAGGTCGGTCTTCGTGACCACCGCCAGCACGGTGGCCTTCAACTCGGCCAACTCGCCGGTGATGAACCGGTCGCCCCGCCCGATCGGCTCGTCCGCCGGGATGCAGAGGCCGATCACGTCGACCTCGCTCCAGGTCTGCCGGACCAGGTCGTTGAGGCGCTCGCCGAGCAGCGTACGGGGGCGGTGCAGCCCCGGGGTGTCGACCAGCACGAGCTGGGACTCCGGGCGGTGCAGGACGGCCCGGATGATGTGCCTGGTCGTCTGCGGCTTGTTCGAGGTGATGGCGATCTTCTGCCCGACGATCGCGTTGGTCAGCGTCGACTTGCCGGCGTTCGGCCGGCCGACGAAACAGGCGAACCCGGCCCGGTAGGGGCGCGGCTGGAGATCGCTCACTCGACCACCGTGCCGAGGACGGACCCGTCCGGGGCGGCCACGTGGATCGGCGCGTCCGCGGCGAGGTCGCGTACCGCCGCGTGTCCCGCGCCGTCCAGCGTCGACGCCTCGGTGACCACCACGGCGGCCTCCAGCCGGGTCGCGCCGGCCGCCACCGCGGACGCCACCGCGAGTTGGAGCGCGGTGATCGTCAACGAGGGCAGCGACACGCTGGCCGCCGCGTACGTCCGACCGTCCTGGTCGCGGACCGCCGCGCCCTCCACGGCGCCCACCCGGCCACGCGCGCCCCGCGCCAGGACGACCAGCTTGCCGTCCTCGGCGCTCAGCTCGACCGGGTCGGACGGGGTGGGCCGGGCGGCCGGTACGGCGGGTGACTCAGGCATCGGCGGGTTGCCTCTCCTCGGATCGGTTCGTGTCGTCCCGGGGCTCGGCGTGCTCGCCACGCCCCGGGCCGTTCTGCGTGTCGGTCGACTCCGCCCGGCTCACCAGCACGGTGTCGATCCGGTTGCGTCGGCCGGTGGTGCCCTCGGCGACCAACTGGAGCCCGGCGACCTCGACCTGCGCCCCGGGGATCGGGACCCGGCCCAGGGACTGGGCGAGCAGGCCGCCGACGGTCTCCACCTCGTCGGTGGGGAGGTCGGTGTCGAACAGCTCGCCCAGATCCTCCACCGGGAGCCGCGCGGTGACCCGCACCGCCCCGTCGTCGAGGTGCTCGACCGGCGGGCGCTCGACATCGTACTCGTCGGTGATCTCGCCGACGATCTCCTCCAGGATGTCCTCGATGGTGACCAGCCCGCCGGTGCCGCCGTACTCGTCGACGACGATGACCAGGTGGTTGCGGGCGGCCTGCATCTCCGAGAGCAGGTCGTCGACCGGCTTGGACTCGGGCACGAAGGTGGCGGGGCGCATCAGCTCGGCGACCGGGAGCTGCCGGTCCTCCGGGGCACCACCCTGGGTCCGCCGGATCAGGTCCTTGAGGTAGAGCACGCCGAGCACGTCGTCGACGCTCTCGCCGATGACCGGGATCCGGGAGAAACCGGAGCGCAGGAAGAGCGCCAACGCCTGGGAGAGCGTCTTGCGTTCCTCTATCCACACCATCTCGGTACGCGGCACCATCACCTCCCGGGCGATGGTGTCGCCGAGCGCGAAGACCGAGTGGATCATCTGCCGCTCGCCGTGCTCCACGACACCGCGCTGCTCGGCCAGGTCGACCAGCTCGCGCAGCTCCACCTGGGTGGCGAACGGCCCCTCCCGGAAGCCCCGGCCCGGCGTGACCGCGTTGCCGATCAGGATCAGCAGCGAGGCGAGCGGGTTGAGCGCCCGGCCCAGCCAGCGGACCAGCGGGGCGACGGACCGCCCGACCACGTACGCGTGCTGCCGCCCGATGGTCCGGGGGCCGACCCCGACCACCACGAAGCTGATCACGGTCATCGCGCCGGCGGTGACCAGCGCCGCGCGCCAGCCCGCGCCGAAGGTGTCGACCGCGACCAGCGCCACCAGGGTGGTGGCGGTCAGCTCGGCGAGCAACCGCAGCAGGAGCAGGAGGTTGAGGTGGCGGACCACGTCCCCGGCGACGGCCTGGAGCGTGCGTGCGCCCCGCGCGCCGTCGCGGGCCAGCTCAGCGGCGCGGGCGGGCGAGACTGCGGCGAGAGCCGCCTCGGTCATGGCGATGAGGCCGGCCAGCACCACCAGGCCGGCCGCGAAGACCAGCAGTTGCAGATCGGGCAGGCCGGTGGCGGCGGCCGCCAGTGTCGGGGTGGCCATCACCGGGACCGGGTCGACCGCCAGCTCGCCAGCAGCCGGGCCTGGAGGGCGAACATCTCCCGTTCCTCCTCCGGCTCGGCGTGGTCGTAGCCGAGCAGGTGCAGCACCCCGTGCACGGTGAGCAGGTGCAACTCGTCGGCGGCGGCGTGACCGGCGGTGGCCGCCTGCTTGGCCGCCACCTCCGGGCAGAGCACGATGTCGCCGAGCAGTGCGGGCTCGCCGCCGGCGGCGGACGTCTCACCGGGCCCGTGGTCGACGCTGCCCTCGTCCATGGGAAAGGCGAGCACGTCGGTCGGGCCGTCGCCGCCCATCCACCGATGGTTGAGCTCGGTCATGTAGTCGATGTCGACCAGCAGCACGGACAGCTCGGCGAGGGGGTTGACCCCCATCTCGTCGAGGGCGTGCCGGGCCACGGCGAGCACGGCGTCGGTGTCGACGTCGACACCCGACTCGTTGGCGATCTCGATGGACAACAGTCTTCCCTCGGTCTAGCGGCGCCGGCCGGCCCGGCCGCCCTGGGCGGACCGCCCCGGCACGGCGTGCACGCTCTGCGCCTGCTGGTTCTCCCGCTCGTCCCAGCGGGCGTACGCGTCGACGATCTCCCCGACCAGCCGGTGGCGGACCACGTCGGAGCTGGAGAGCTCGGCGAAGTGCACGTCCTCCACGTTCTCCAGGATCTCCCGGACCACCCGCAGGCCACTGGTCGTGCCGCCGGGAAGGTCCACCTGGGTGACGTCACCGGTGACGACGATCTTGGAATTGAAGCCGAGCCGGGTGAGGAACATCTTCATCTGCTCGGGCGTGGTGTTCTGCGCCTCGTCGAGGATGATGAAGGCGTCGTTGAGGGTGTTGTGCGTGACCAGGAAGTCGTCGGTCACGTACAGCGAGTCCTCCGCCGCGACCTGGATGCACATCGTCTCCTGGAACCCCGCCGGGAGGATCGAGTCGATGAAGCGCATCGGCCGGCCGCCCCCGTGCTCGTCGTACAGCCGACGCTTGCGCGACAGGCGGAACGGCGGCACACCGGCGGGAAGCCGGATCTCCACGACGTACGCGTCGGCGCGGTAGGGAACAGGACGTCCCTTGGCCAGCCCCGGTTGGCGGCCCTCGGCCTCCCGCACCCGCCACGTGGCCACGCCGCCGAGCGACTGGACCAGGTGCACCACGTCGTCCCGCAGCCGCGGGGAGGTCGTCGAGTACTGCACCCGGCACGTGCGCCCGGCCTGGACGACCGGCCCGCCGTCGCTGTCCAGCAGACCTTGAAGCACGGCCAAGCGGACGTCGAGGCTGTTGTTCTTGTAGACGTCGGGCACGAACTTCGTGCCCGACGTGGCCCCGGCCAGGCCCAGCTCGCGGACGGCGACCGTGACCGGGTTGGCGACGATCACCCCGCCCCGGTGCCCGTTGACGTGCCGGAGGACGTAGTCGTAGTCGCCCTTGCGGACGAGTTCGATGTCGGGCAGCGCTGCCTCGAGTGCGACGGCGAGCTCCGGATCCGCCGTGCAGAAGGCGGGCGTCGCTCGTGACGAGATCGAGCCGTCCCCGAGCAGCAGACCAACCGCGTACGGGTCGAGCGGGACGTCCTGCGGCTCCATGTGCACGGGCGCCACGACCGGAAGCTCGTACCGGTGGGCGTGCCCCCGCCGCTCCTTGCCGACCATCTGGCGCGTCTCGAGGGTGCGCCGACGGCCGCGCCGCTTGTCCTCCGGCGTCGCGACGGTCCAGAGGTGCTCGCCGCAGCAGAGGGTGGACGCGCCGTCCTGGGCGGTGACCCGGTAGACCTGCTTGCGTCCCTGCGGGAAGATGCCGATCACCGGCGTGGGCGTCCCGTTCGAGCCGATCACCAGGTCACCCACCCGGAGCGACCCGAACGGCTTGAAGCCTTCCGGAGTCAGGACCCGGGCGTCATAGGGCTGCGCCCGCCCCCGCATGTACGCCAGCGGCGCGACCTCGATCGTGCCCGCCGCCATCAGCTTGGGGATGGAATCCGGGTCGAGCATGTCGTGCAGCGCGTCGTAGAGCGGGCGCAGGTAGGGGTCGATCTTCTCGTTGAGCGTGCCGGGCAGGAAGCCGAGCCGCTCCCCCGCCTCGACCGCCGGCCGGGTCAGGATGATCCGGTTGACCTGCTTGGCCTGCAACGCCTGGACGGCCTTCGCCATCGCCAGGTAGGTCTTGCCGGTGCCGGCGGGGCCGATGCCGAAGACGATGGTGTGCGCGTCGATCGCGTCGACGTAGCGCTTCTGCCCCAGCGTCTTGGGACGGATGGTGCGGCCGCGCCGGGAGAGGATGTTGAGCGTCAGGACCTCGGCGGGCCGCTCGGCGCCGCCCTGCTCGAGCATGCCGACGGTACGCCGCACGGCGTCAGTGGTCAGGGTCTCGCCTTTCTCGATGAGTTCCAGCAGCTCGCTGAAGATCCGCTCGGCGAGGGCGTTGTCGGCGGGGGCGCCGGTGATGGTGATCTCGTTGCCCCGGACGTGCACGTCGCTGTCGACCGAGCGCTCGACCAGTCGCAGGATCTCGTCACCCGCGCCGAGCAGGTTGACCATGATCTTGGAATCCGGGACGGTGATCCTGGTCTGCACCCGGGGCGGGCCGGGAGGTGGGGTGCCGGTCATAGGTCGGGCCGAGGGGCCCTGCGCACCTGCTCTCGATCTCGGCGCCGGCCTGCTGGCGCGGCGCGCTGACGTTGCTGCCATCTTATCTTTCCAACAGCGGTGGCACCCTGCCCATTTCCGCGCGTGGGGCACGGGCGGGCCGGTCACCTCGTCGGCGGACCGGGCGGACCGGACGGGGCGGGTCCTCGGCCCGTCCGGTCGCGCGCGTCAGGAGCCGACTCGGAAGTCGTACCGCTCGAAGGTCTCCTGGTGCCGGGTGAACCGGTAGGTCGCCCAGTGCATCCGCACCACCGTGCCGTGCTCGTCCCGGGTCAGCCGGAGCAGCTCCCCCGCCTCCCGGCCGGAGACCGTGCGGAACACGTCCGGCCGGTCCGGCAGCGCGACGAAGACCGACGGCGGCTTTCCGGCCGGATCGTCGGCGCCCCGGGCCCGCAGCTCGCCGTCGTGCCAGGAGAAGACGTACTCGAAACCCTCCCCCCACCAGCGGCCGAGCAGCCCGCGTACGCCCTCGGGGGCGGGCGGGCCCGGCTGCCAGGGCGTGACGTCGGCGGGGTCGTGCTCGACCGCGGCGGCCAGCAGCCGGTGCGGCAGGTCGAGGACCTCGCCGGCGGTGCCGGAGGAGCCGAGCACCGCGACCCCCATGGCGCCGGGGGTGCCCTCCCCGCCCCGCCGGCCGTAGACGCCGGCCAGGAAGCCGGGCATCGCGCCGTAGTGCCCGACGTGCATGATCCGCTTGCCCTGCGGCACCAGGATCAGCCCCAGCCCGAAGCCGTCGGCCCAGAGCGTCTCGTCGGTGACCGTCGCCGGCCAGCACATCTCGTCGAGCGTGGCCGGGGCGAGCACGGCGCCGGCCGGATCCAGCGCCGCCGGGTCGGCGAGGAAGGCCGCCCAGCGGGCCATGTCGGAGGCGGTGCTCCAGAGCTGCGCCGCCGGACCGAGCGCCCTGAAGTCGGTCGGCGGCTCGGGGCGCGCCTCGTCGGAGTAGGCGTCGACCAGGAACCCCGTCGCGGCGTGCGGCCCGGGTTCCGTCGAGGTCCCGGCCAGCCCCAGCGGGGCAAGCACCCGCTCGGCGAGCACCTCCGCCCAGGTGCCGCCCCGCAGGTGGCTGACGAGCCGGCCGAGCAGCGCCATGCCGAGGTTCGAGTAGTGGTAGCGGCGGCCCGGGGGCAGCACCAGCTCGGCCCGGGCCAGGTCGACGACCAGCCCGTCGGCGTCCGGCGTGCGCAGGGTGTCCCAGACGTCGCCGTACGGCTCGCGTTGCAGGCCGGCGGTGTGCGACAGCAGCCGGCGCACCGTCAGCTCGCCGTGGGCCGGCAGGTCCAGGTGCCGGTCCAGCGGGTCGTCGAGGTCCAGCAGGCCGTCGTCGCGGCACTGGAGGGTCAGCACGGCGGTGAACGTCTTCGTGACCGACCCGATCCGGAACCGGGTGCCCGGCCCCAGCTCGGTGTCGTTGCCGGTCCCGCCGACGGCGCACGCCCAGAGCGGGCGGTCCGCCCGGTGCAGGGCCGCCGACACCGCCGGCACCCGGGCCTGCGCCTGGACCGTCCGGACCATCCGCGAGAGCCGGTCGCCGACCGCCGTCACGCGAGGTTCCGGGCCAGCATCGGGCCCAGTGGCGCCCCGCCGAGCACGTGCGCGTGCACGTGGAAGACCTCCTGGCCGCCGTACGCGCCGGTGTTGAACATCAGCCGGAAGCCGTCGCCGAGCAGTCCCTCGTCCTCGGCCACGGTGGCGGCCGTGGCGAGCACCTCCCCGGCCAGCGCCGGATCGCCCTGGGCGAGCGCCGCCACGTCGGCGTAGTGCTCCTTCGGGATGACCAGCACGTGCACCGGCGCCTTAGGGTCGATGTCACGGAAGGCGAGCGTGGTGGCGGTTTCCCGGACGATCGTGGCCGGGATCTCGCCGGCGACGATGCGGCAGAAGAGGCAGTCGGTTCCCATGCGGGGCAGTGTAAGGAAGGGCACCTTGTCAACGCCTGCGGTAGCGGAAGGGCCCCTTCCTCGCACCCCGGGCGGGCCGCATGCCGACCGCGGGCGGGGCAGCCGTGGGCGCGCCAGGCATGATGGCCGGCGTGACTTCACGGGCGGTACTGGTGACGGGGGCCTCGCGCGGCATCGGGCGGGCGGTGGCGACCGCGTTCGCGGCAGGCGGCGACCGGGTGGCGATCCACCACCGGGACTCGGCGGAGCTGGCCGAACGGCTACGCGCCGAACTGCCCGGTGAGGGGCACGTCGTGGTCCGCGCCGACCTCACCGACCCGGACGCCGTACGGGCCATGGTCGACGAGGCGGCCGGCCTGCTCGGCGGGCTCGACGTGCTGGTCAACAACGCCGGCGTGTACGGCGAGCGGGACGCCCCGCACCCGGTCTTCGGCGCCTCCTACGAGCAGTGGCGCGCGCAGTGGCGGCAGGTGCTGGAGACCAACCTGACCGGCGCGGGCAACGTCATCTGGTGCGCCGCGCAGCACATGCGCGACCGGGGCGGCCGGATCGTCAACGTCTCCTCCCGGGGTGCCTTCCGGGGCGAGCCGGAGCAGCCGGCGTACGGGGCGAGCAAGGCGGGGCTGAACGCGCTGGGGCAGTCGCTGGCGGTGGCCCTCGCCCCGTACGGCATCACGATCGCGACGGTCGCCCCGGGCTTCGTGGAGACCGACATGACCACCGGACACCTGAGCGGGAAGCGGGGTGCCGCGATCCGGGCGCAGAGCCCGTTCAACCGGGTGGCCCGCCCCGAGGAGATCGCCGCCGCCGTGCACTGGCTCGCCTCCCCGCAGGCGGAGTGGGCCTCCGGCACCATCGTCGACCTCAACGGCGCGTCCTACCTGCGCAGCTGACCGGCTTCGTTCCTCAGCGAACTCCCAGCGTGGCGGGGGTGACGGCGGGCACTGCCGGGGTAAGGGTTGCCGGCATGACGGACAGCGTGCTGGACCTCACCGACGACTACCAGGTGGTCGACGGTCACGACGACGATCCCGTACTGCTGCGCCCGGACGGCAGCCCGGTGGACACCTGGCGGGAGGACTACCCGTACGACGAGCGCATGGAGCGCACGGAGTACGACCACCACAAGCGGCTGCTCCAGATCGAGCTGCTGAAGCTCCAGGACTGGATCCGGGAGTCCGGTGAGCGGCTCGTGATCCTCTTCGAGGGGCGCGACGCGGCCGGCAAGGGCGGGACGATCAAGCGCTTCATGGAACACCTCAATCCGCGCGGCGCGTCCGTGGTGGCCCTCGCCAAGCCGAACGAGCGGGAGTCCACCCAGTGGTACTTCCAGCGGTGGCTCGGGCACCTGCCGGCGGCCGGCGAGATCGTGCTGTTCGACCGGTCCTGGTACAACCGCGCCGGGGTGGAGCGGGTGATGGGTTTCTGCACCCGCAAGGAGTACCTCGAGTTCCTCCGCCAGGCCCCCGAACTGGAGAGGATGCTGGTGCGCTCGGGCATCCGCCTGGTCAAGTTCTGGTTCTCCGTGTCGCAGAACGAACAGCGCACCCGGTTCGCCGTCCGCCAGGTGGACCCGGTGCGGCAGTGGAAGCTCTCCGACATGGACATCGCCTCGCTCGACAAGTGGGACGAGTACACCGAGGCCAAGGAGGCGATGTTCTTCTACACCGACACCGCCGACGCACCGTGGACGGTGTTGAAGAGCAACGACAAGAAGCGGGCCCGGATCGAGGCGATGCGCCACGTGCTGAGCCGCTTCGACTACTACGACAAGGACCACGAGGTGGTCGGCGTACCGGACCCGCTGATCATCGGCCCGGCCGGGCTGGACCTGGACCCGGAGGAGCAGACGGTGCACGTCTTTCCCAGGCTCTGACCTCTGCCGGACGCGCGCCCCGACCAAGCGGGACGCGACGCGCCGGCGAGGCCCGTGCCGTTGATGGGCTACCCCGGTGGTCGGGTGCCGCCGGCGGTCACCAGTGGCCGAGGCGGGTGGCCAGGACACTGAGGGCGGCCACCCCGGCGGTCGACGTACGCAGCACCGAGGGCCCCAGCCGCACCGGCCGGGCGCCGGCCTCGGTGAAGGCGGTCAGCTCGGCCGGGGCGATGCCGCCCTCCGGGCCGACGACCAGCACGATCTCACCGGCGGCGGGCAGCTCGACGGTGGTCAGCCGCTCCCGCGCCTCCTCGTGCAGGACGAACGTCGCGGCGGCGCCCGCGATCCGGCGGGCCACCGTCGCGGTGGACTCGTCGGGGGCGCCGGCCACCACCGGCAGCCACGACCGGCGGGCCTGCTTCGCCGCCTCCCGGGCCGTCGCCACCCACTTCTCCCGGGCCCGGGCGCCCCGGTCGCCGCGCCACTGCGCCACCGAGCGGGACGCCGCCCAGGGCACGATCTCGTCCACCCCGACCTCCGTCATCGCCTGCACGGCCAGCTCGCCCCGGTCGCCCTTGGCGATGCCCTGCACCACGACGAGCCGGGGGACGGCCGCGTCGACGTACCCCCGGGAGATCACGTCGAGTTCGAGGCTGCCCCGGCCGACGGCCGTGACCACCGCGGACGCGGTGCCGCCCCGGCCGTCGGCGAGCAGGAGTTCCTCGCCGACGCGCAGTCGTTGCACCGTGGCGGCGTGGTGCCCCTCGGGGCCGCCCAGGGTGAGCTGGTCGGCGGTGGGCAGCGACTCGACCAGGAACAGCGGCGCGGACACGACGATCAGGCTAGCCGCCCCGGCGGACGCCGGGGCGGTCAGGCCGCTCAGGCGTGGCCGTTGAAGGCGTCGCGCATCCGGGAGAAGAAGCCGCCCTGCTTGGTGAGCTCGGCGACCTCCTCGCCCCGCGTCTTGGCGAAGTCGCGCAGCATCTTCTCCTGGTCGGCGTCGAGCTTGGTGGGGGTGCGCACGTCGAGGTGGACGTAGAGGTCACCCCGGCCGGTGCCACGCAGGTGCGGCACGCCCCGGGCGCGCAGCCGCAGCGTGCTGCCCGGCTGGGTGCCGGCCTTGACGTCGACCGTCTCCTCGCTGTCCAGCGTCTTGATGGTCAGCCGGGTGCCGAGGGCCGCCGCGGTCATCGGCACCGTGACGCGGCAGTGCAGGTCGTCGCCCTTGCGGGAGTAGACGTCGTGGGGGCGCTCGTGGATCTCCACGTAGAGGTCGCCGGCCGTGCCGCCGCCCGGACCGACCTCACCCTGCTGGGCGAGGCGGATGCGCATGCCGTCCTCGACGCCGGCCGGGATCTTGACCGTCAGCGAACGGCGGGTGCGGACGCGACCGTCGCCGGCGCAGGTCGGGCACGGGTGCGGGATGGTGGTGCCGTAGCCCTGGCAGACCGTGCACGGCCGGGCGGAGACCACCTGGCCGAGGAAGGTGCGCTGCACGGACTGCACCTCGCCCCGGCCGGCGCACGCCTCGCAGGTGGCCAGGTGGGTGCCGGCCGCCGTGCCGGCGCCGGAGCAGGTGGTGCAGAGCACGGCGGTGTCGACGGTGATCGGCGCCTCGACGCCGAACGCGGTCTCGTGCAGGTCCAGCTCCAGCCGCAGGATCGCGTCGGCGCCGGGCCGGGTCCGCGGTCGCGGACCCCGCGAACCGCCGGCCGCGCCGCCGAAGAACGCGTCCATGATGTCCTGGAAGCCGACGAACGGCCCGGCGCCGCCAGGGCCGCCCGGGCCACCCGCGCCCCCGCCACCGGGGGCGAGCGGGTCACCGCCCAGGTCGACGATCTGCCGTTTCCGGTCGTCCGAGAGGACCTCGTACGCGGCGTTGATGTCCTTGAACTTCTCCTGGGCCTCCGGATCCGGATTCACGTCCGGGTGGAACTGCCGCGCCAACTTGCGGTAGGCGCGCTTGATCTCGTCGTCGGAGGCTTCCCGGCTCACGCCGAGAATGCCGTAGTAGTCCCTGGCCACTGCGTTCCGTGTCCTCATGTTCGTCTCGCGTTGCGCCGGTCGGCGGCCGGAGCCGGCCGTCGGCCCTGACTGGTCAGTTCTGGGCCAGCAGCTCGCCCACGTAGCGTGCCACGGCCCGCACCGTGGCGATGGTGCCGGGGTAGTCCATCCGGGTCGGCCCCAGCACGCCGAGGCCGCCGACGCTGGTCGCGCCCGGCCCGTAGCCGGTGCTGACCACCGAGGCGGCGCGCAGGTTGTCGATCTCGTTCTCGTCGCCGATCAGCACCCGCGTCGTGCTCGGCTCCGCCTCGCCGATGAGCTTGAGCATGACGACCTCCTCCTCCAGCGCCTCCAGGATGGGGCGCAGGGAGCCCTGGAAGTCGAGCAGCCCGCCGCGGGTGAGGTTGGCCGTCCCGGCCAGCGCGATCCGCTCCTCGTGCCGCTCGATCAGCGTCTCCAGCAGCACGGTGGAGAGGGTGGTCATGGCCGGGCGCAGGTGCGGCACCGACTCCTCGACGAGCGCCTGCACCAGCGGCGGGGTCTCCGACAGCCGGGTGCCGACCAGCTTCTCGTTGACCAGCCGGCGCAGGTCCGTGACGTCGTCGGCGGGGATCGGCGCGGGCAGCTCGACCAGCCGCTGCTCGACCCGGCCGGTGTCGGCGATCATGACCAGCATCAGCCGGGTGGTGGAGATCGGCACCAACTCCAGGTGGCGCACCGAGGAACGGGCCAGGCTCGGGTACTGCACGACGGCGACCTGCCGGGTGAGTTGCGCCAGCAGCCGGACGGTGCGGTGCACCACGTCGTCGAGGTCGACGGCGCCCACCAGGAACCGCTCGATCGCCCGGCGCTCGGCCGGGCTGAGCGGCTTCACCCGGGACAGCCGGTCCACGAAGAGCCGGTAGCCCCGGTCGGTGGGCACCCGGCCGGCACTGGTGTGCGGCTGGCGGATGTAGCCCTCCTCCTCCAGCACGGCCATGTCGTTGCGGACGGTCGCCGGTGAGACCCCCAGCTGGTGCCGCTCGACCAGCGCCCTGCTGCCGACGGGCTCCTGCGTGGCGACGTAGTCCTCGACGATCGCGCGCAGCACGGCGAGCTTGCGGTCGTCGAGACCCATCCTCCCCACCTCCTGTCGCACGTCGGCCCCGGCACGCGGGGGGCCGGGGCGGGCTGCTGGCACTCGACTGTAGCGAGTGCCAGTCTACGTCGGCGGGGCCGCCCGCGCGATGATCGACCTGGGGTGATCAGTCCGATCGGCGACCGCGCGGGCCCGCCCGACGCCCCCGTGGGGCCGGTGTTCGGGGCGTCCCGGCCGGTGTCGCGCTGGTGCCGCCTTGCCGGCTGCCCCTACCGTGACCTCCATGACTGAACCACCTCGCCCTCCCGGAGCGGGGGACCCCGGCTTCCCGCCGGACCCGACCGCCCCGTCGGGGGTTCCCGGCCCCGCCGGCTCCGGCGACCCCACCGCACCACTGTCCGGGGCACCGGGCCCGGGCAGCCATCCTCCACCCGGTGGCTATCCGCCGCCCACCGGTGACCAGCCGTCGTCGGGCGGCTACCCTCCGCCCGGCGACTACCCGCCGTCGGGCGGTCATCCCCCGCCCGGCGACTACCCGCCGCCCGGTGGCTACGGACCGCCCGGAGGCTTTCCCCCGCCCGGCGGCTTTCCCCCGCCCGGCGGCTACGGAGCGCCGGGGGCCGGCTATCCGGCCGGTGGCGGCTACGGACCGCCGGCGGGCGGCTTCGCCAGCAACGACGACAAGACCTGGGCCCTGATCGCCCACTTCGGCGGCGCGGCCGGCGTGATCGTCGGCGGCGGCCTGCTCGGCTGGTTGGCGCCGCTCATCGCGCTGATGGTCCGGGGGCAGCAGTCGCCGACCGCCCGGGCGCACGCCGTCGCGGCGCTGAACTTTCAGCTCACCTGGACGATCGTCGGGGTGCTGAGCTGGGTGGTCACGCTGATCACCTGCGGGGTGCTGTTCTTCGTTCCCATGCTCGTCACGCTGGTGCCGCTGATCTTCGGCATCGTCGGCGGCGTCAAGGCCAACGAGGGCGTGCTCTACCGCTACCCGCTGACCTACACCTTCACCAGGTGACCCGGGTCGGCCGCTCCCCCGGCCGGCCCCGGCACGCGGTTCAGGGCAGCAGGTCGCGGACGACCGCGTCGGCGAGCAGCCGGCCCCGCAGGGTCAGCACGGCCCGGCCCGCCGCGTGCTCGTCAGCGGCCAGCAGCCCGTCGGCGAGGGCCCGCGCGGCGCCGGCCCGACCGGCGTCGTCGAGGGCGTCCAGGGGCAGTCCGGAGGCGAGGCGCAGCCGGAGCATGACGTCCTCCATGTGCGCCTCGTCGGCCGTGAGCACCTCGCGGGCCAGGCCGGGCGAGCCGCCCGCCGCCAGCCGCTTCGCGTACGTCGTGGGGTGCTTGACGTTCCACCAGCGCACGCCGCCGACGTGGCTGTGCGCCCCCGGGCCGAGGCCCCACCAGTCGGCGCCGGTCCAGTAGAGCAGGTTGTGCCGGCACCGGGCCGCCTCGTCGCGGGCCCAGTTGGACACCTCGTACCAGGAGAGGCCGGCCGCGCCGAGGGCGGCGTCCGCGGCGAGGTAGCGGTCCGCGGCGACGTCGTCGGAGGGGTACGGCAGCTCGCCGCGCCGCATCCGGGCGGCCAGCCGCGTGCCGTCCTCCACGATCAGGGCGTACGCGCTGACGTGGTCCACCCCGGCGGCGACGACCTGGTCGAGGGAGGCGGCGAAGTCGGCCTCGGTCTCCCCCGGCGTGCCGTAGATCAGGTCCAGGTTGACGTGGTCGAACCCGGCGTCGCGGGCCTCGCGGGCGGCGGCGACGGCCCGGCCGGCGCTGTGCGTGCGGTCGAGGATCGCCAGCACCCCCGGCGCGGCGGACTGCATGCCCAGCGAGATCCGGGTGTAGCCGGCGGTCCGCAGCGCCTTCAGCGACTCGGGCGTGACCGACTCCGGGTTGGCCTCGGTGGTCACCTCGGCGCCGGGCGCGAGCCCCCAGGTGCGGTCGATGCCGTCGAGGATCCGGGCCAGGTCGTCGGCGGGGAGCAGGGTCGGGGTGCCGCCGCCGACGAAGACCGTGTCCACCCGGGGCGGCGGTGCGTCGCCCAGCACCCGGCGGGCGAGCGCCAGCTCGGCCAGCACGGTGTCGGCGTAGTCCTCCCGGCCCGCCCCGCCGCCCAGCTCGGCGGCCGTGTACGTGTTGAAGTCGCAGTAGCCGCAGCGGCTGGCGCAGAACGGCACGTGCACGTACACGCCGAAGCCGCGCGCGCCGACGGCACGGGTGGCGGTGGCGGGCAGCGACCCGTCGACGGGGACGGTTTCGCCTTCTGGAAGGACGCCGGGCATGGCCACTAGTGTGCCCTTCCATGACCTCTCCCGACGCGCTCGTACGGGTCGCCACGGCCCGCGGGGTGACCACGCTCACCCTGGACAGCCCGCACAACCGCAACGCGCTCTCCACGCCGCTGATGACCCAGCTGCTGGCCGGGCTCGCCGAGGCGGTCGCCGACGACGCCGTACGCGTGATCGTGCTCGACCACACGGGTCCCGTCTTCTGCTCCGGCGCGGACCTGAAGGAGACGGCCGCCGCATACGCCAGCGGGAGCGTGCCGGCCGGGATGCTCGGCGACGTGCTCGCGGCGGTCTGGGAGTGCCCGAAGCCGGTGGTGGCGAAGGTGGCCGGCCCGGCCCGGGCGGGCGGCCTCGGTCTCATCGCGGCGGCCGACCTGGCGGTGTGCGCGCGGGAGGCGACGTTCGCCTTCACCGAGGTGCGGATCGGCGTGGTGCCGGCGGTCATCTCCGCGACCGTGCTGCCCAGGCTGCACCCGCGCGCGGCGGCCGAGCTCTACCTGACCGGCGACACCTTCGACGGCCGGCGGGCGGCCGAGATCGGCCTGGTCACCGCCGCCGTGCCGGCGGACGGACTGGACGCGGCGGTTGCGGGGTACTGCGACTCTCTGGTGCGGGGGGCACCGGGCGCACTGGCCGGGGCGAAGCAGTTGCTGCGCCGGCCGCCCGCCGCCGACCTGCGGGCGGAGATCGCCGGCCTGTCCACCCTCTCGACCGGGTACTTCCTGTCGGAGGAGGGACGCGAGGGCGTCCTGGCGTTCCGGGAGAAGCGGCCGGCGCGCTGGGTGCCCGCCGACGGCGACGCGGGCGCCGAGCGGTGACACCGGGCCGGGGCGGGGGTGTGGCCGCGCGGTGAGCGGGGACTGCGGGTTGCGTCCCGGCGGCCCGCCGGGGCGCCCGCCCGGCGGGCCGGTGCCACGCCCGGCGCTCTTTGGAGAACCGGTCGGACGACCCGGAAGGCACCACGAGGGACGTACGCTTGTCGGACTGTCGATCAGGGGGTGTGGGTGCGTACTCGGGCAGTCGTGGCGGGCGGTGTCGTCCTCGTCGTCCTCGTCGCGGTCGGGATCTGGATCGTCATCCGGCAGATGGGCGGGCAGCTGCGTCTCCCCCTGGCCAGCCGGACCTGCACGGTGCAGGCGGACGGCCGGGTGGCGCTGGACCCCGACCAGATGGCCAACGCGGCGACGATCGCGGCCATCGGCATCCAGCGGAAGATGCCCGAGCGGGCCGTCGTCGTGGCGCTGGCCACCGCCTACCAGGAATCCGGCCTGCGCAACCTCGCCGGCGGCGACCGCGACTCGGTCGGGCTGTTCCAGCAGCGTCCCAGCCAGGGGTGGGGCACCCCGGAGCAGATCCGCGACCCCCGGTACGCGGCCAGGAAGTTCTACGCCGGGCTGAAGAAGGTGCGCGGCTGGGAGCAGATGCGGGTCACCGACGCGGCGCAGAAGGTGCAGCGCTCGGCCTTCCCGGAGGCGTACGAGAAGTGGGCCGACGAGTCCGAGGTGCTGACCCGGGCCCTGCTCGGGCACGCCACGGGCGCGGTCGCCTGCACGGTGGGCCGCGACCCGGCGATGCGCGGCGAGGCCGCGGCGACCGCGCTGACCCGCGGCCTGTCGTTGGACTGGGGCCTGGCCGGCGCGAGCACCGCGGCGGACCTGACGGGCCTGACGGTCCCGGCCGCCGACGAGCTGCGGGGCTGGCGGTACGCGCACTGGCTCGTCTCGCACGCCCAGGACCACGGCGTGAAGCGGGTGCGCTTCGGCGACCTGGAGTGGACGGCCCGCGACGGCACCTGGAACCGGACCGACGACACGCCGGCCACCGGGCGGGTCGTGGCGGAGGTCTTCGCCGAGGCGTAGTGGCCCCGATCTCCTTACCGGCAGTCACCGCGCAAACCGGCATAACCGGCGATAACTCCCGGCACGCCGCCCGGCTCTGACGGATCGTCACCGCGTCGCTCCCCACAGTCCGGACAACGGTCGCATATCGTGCTGGGCAGTACCCCGCCCCGAAACCAGCGGGTTACGATCGGCGGCCTGTGCCAGCAATGGTTTCGCCTCATGGGGAGGGGTACGTCGAAGTGTTCGACTACGGCGACCGGACCGGTTACGAACCGATCAGTGACACCGACCGCAAGGAATTCCACGAGCAGGGCTTCCTCCTGCTGCGCAACGTCCTGACGGAGGACCACCGGGCGGCGCTGGAGGCGGCGGTGGACCGCGTCTACGCCGAGGAGAAGGCGAAGGGCACCACCACCAAGGACGGCACCCTGCACCTGCTGGGCTTCCTGGAGCGCGACGAGCTCTTCGGCGACCTGCTGACCCACCCGATCGCCTTTCCGTACATGTGGGGCCTGGCCGGCTGGAACATCTACACCCACCACAACCACCTGGACGTCACCCCGCCGGCGGCGGAGCCGGAGAAGCCCTACTGGGGATGGCACCAGGACGGCTACCGGCAGAACTCCGACCCGGAGACGATGGACCCGAACCTGCCCCGGCCGATGTTCTCGCTCAAGGTGGCCTACGTCCTCTCCGACCTGTCGGAGAACGGCCGGGGCGCCACCAAGGTGATCCCGGGCAGCCACCTGTGGAACTCGCTGCCCCGCCCGGAGGACACCTCCGTGCACAACCCGGACCCGGAGGGCACGGTGGAGATCACCGCCAACCCCGGCGACGCCTTCATCTTCGACCGCCGCCAGTGGCACTCGCGGTCCACCAACCTGTCGACCATCACCCGCAAGATGCTCTTCGTCGGCTACACCTACCGGTGGATCCGCCCGCTGGACGAGCTGCACATCGACAAGGACGGCGAGTGGTGGGCCAACCGCACGCCGGTGCAGCGCCAGCTCTGCGGTGAGGGCACCCACACCGCCAACTACTGGGGCATCAACTGGGACGGCTACATCGACGACGAGATCCCGCTGCGCAAGGAGCTCAAGCAGCGCGGCCTGCTCGACCGCAACGTGCCCTGGCTGCGCTGAGCCGGTCACCCGGCGCGCGCCGAGCCGACGTCGGACGGGCCCCCTCCCCCACGGGACGGGGCCCGTTCCCGTTCAGCCGCCCGCCGTCAGCTCCGGCCGGCGAGCCGGCGGCGCACCTTCTCCCGGACCCCGTCCGGCAGGTCGGGCGCGTCGAGCAGCCGGGGCAGCAGCTCGGGCTCCAGGCTCAGGGCCCGGAACACCTCGCCGATCGTCACCCCGTGCGCGGGCCGGTCCACCACCTCGACCGGGTCCCCCGCGCCGACCTCCCCCTCGCGCAGCACCCGCAGGTACGCCCCGGGCGTCGCCCGTACCGTGAACCGTTTGATCAGGTCGGGTACGCCCCAGAAGCCGGCGAAGGTGGTGCACGGCGTGCGCGGCTTGGTCACCTGGAGCAGGGCGGACCCGACCGCCCACTGCTCGCCGATCACGGCGCCCGTCACGTCCACCGCGTACGTGGTCAGGTTCTCCCCGAAGCCGCCGGGGCGGATGCTGCGGCCCATCTCCCCCGCCCACCAGGACGCGTCCTCCTCGGCGTACGCGTAGACCGCCTGCTCCGGACCGCCGTGGTGGGCGCGTTCGCCGATGAAGTCGCCGGCCACCCCGTCCACGCGCAGCAGCACCGGGCCGCCGACCGGCCGCTTGTCGATGCCGCTGCGACCGCTCGCGTCGCCCGCCCATTCCGCCTCGGTCACGCCGCCGAGGTTCACCGAAGCCAGCCTGCCCGTCATGGCGGCCAGCCTAGCCCGCCCCGCAGACCGCCCTTCCTTACACGCTCCCCGTGCATGCGGGGTCAGCCCTTGACGGCGCCGGCCACCAAGCCGGAGACCATCCGCCGCTGCACCAGCAGGAAGAAGATGATCACCGGCAGGGTGAACAGCGTGGACGCGGCCATCACCGGGCCCCAGGCGGTGTCGTCGCGGCCGAAGAAGAACGTCATCGCGACCGGCAGGGTGTAGCTCTCCTGGTCGTTGATGAAGGTCAGCGCGAAGATCAGCTCGTTCCAGGCGGTGATGAACGAGAAGATGCTCGTGGCCACCAGCCCGGGCGCCACCAGCGGGAAGAGGACCTTGCGGAAGATCTGCGCCCGGCTGGCCCCGTCGATGGCGGCGGCCTCCTCCAGTTCCTTGGGCACCGCGGCGACGAAGCCGCGCAGCATCCACACCGCGAACGGCAGCGAGAAGCCGAGGTAGGTGAGGATCAGGCTCGGCAGGGTGTTGTAGAGCCCGAGCCGCTGGATCATCAGGAACAGCGGGATGACCAGCGCCTCCAGCGGGATCATCTGCACTATCAGCAGCATGATCAGGAAGGTCGTCCGCAGCTTGAACCGGAACCGGGCCACGGCGGTGGCGGCCAGCAGCGCCACCAGCCCGCTGAGCACCACGGTGCAGACCGCGACCAGCGCGCTGTTGAGGAAGAAGTCGCCGAAGGTGACGCCCGGGATCAGGTTCCCGGTGAGGATCTGCCGGTAGTGCTCCAGGGTCGGCTCGGTGGGCACCGGCCGGGGGGTGGACGAGAAGATCTCCGAGCTCGGCTTCAGCGAGGTCGCGATCATCCAGTAGACCGGGAACGCGGCGAAGAGCGCCACCAGCAGCCCCGCGCCGTTGAGCGCGAGTCGCTTCGCGCCCCCGCCGCCTCCGCGTCGCGTCACGCGTCCTCCTCCTGCTTGAGCACCATGCGGACGTAGAGGCCGGTCACCACCAGCAGGATCAGGGTGAGGATCACCGCGATCGCGGCGCCGAGACCGTACTTCGGCGGGGGTGAGAACGCCTCCGCGTACGAGTAGATGGAGAGCATGAACGTCGGCCGGTCCTGCGTGCCGCCGGCCAGCACGAACTGCTGGGTGAAGACCTTGAAGTCCCAGATCGTGGAGAGCACGATCAGGATCCCGAAGACCGGCCGCAGCAGCGGGAAGGTGATCTTCCAGAACACCTTCCACGGGCCGGCCCCGTCGACCCGGGCCGCCTCGTGCAGCTCGCTCGGCACGCTCTTGAGGCCGGCGAGCACGCTGACCGCGATGAACGGGAACGAGTGCCAGACCACCACCAGCGTCAGGATCGAGAAGAACAGCAGGGGCGAGTTGAACCAGCCGTAGCCCGTCCAGTCGCTGCGCCCGAAGAGGCTCTGCGACAGCCCGTCGGGCAGCGCGTTGAACAACCAGGTGACCAGGCCGCTGGTGTCGTCGAAGATCCACTTCCAGACGATCGTGCCGGTCAGCGCCGGGGTGGCCCAGGCGAGCATCACGCAGCTGGCCACGAAGGCGGCCATCTTCTTGCCGAGCCGGTTGAGCAGCAGCCCGACCAGGGTGCCCAGGATCATCGTGAGCACGACGTTGGCCACCGCGAAGAGCACGGTGTTGCGCAGCACCGTCAGGAAGAACGGATCGCTGAGGATCTCGGCGTAGTTGCCGAGGCCCACCCACGGCCACTCACGGTCGCCGCGCAGCTGTCGGACGTTGTTGAGCTGGTGGAAGGACATCACCACCACCTGGCCGAGCGGCCAGAGCAGCAGCACGCCGATGATCACCAGGCAGGGCAGGAGCAGCAGGTAGGGCAGGCGGTCCACCCGGCGACGCCGCCGCGCGGGGGTCTCCCGCGCGGCGGCCGTCTCCGGCGCCTCGGTCAGCGTGGTCACTTGGCGTTGAGGATGCTTTCCATCTCCGCGGCCGCGTCGGCGGTAGCCTTCTCGACCGTCTTCTGACCCTTCATGACCGAGCTGTTCATCGCCTGGGTCACCGTCTTGGTCCGGCTGACCTCCACCCACTTCGGGGTGAGCGGCGTGAGCTTGGTGTTCTGCATCGTGGTGGCGAACGCCGACATGATCTTGTCGTTGGCGTACTTGTCGCCGCCGACCAGGTCCTTGTAGACCGGGAAGAAGCCGAGGCTGTCGGCGAAGGCCTGGTCGTTCTTCTTGTTCACCAGCACGGTCAGGTAGTCCCAGGCGAGGTCCTGCCGCTCGCTGTCCTTCCAGATCGCGACGTCGGAGCCGCCGGCGAAGCCGGGCGCCGCCTTGCCGTCGGGACCGGGGATCGGGAACGTGCCCCAGACCTTCTCGATCTCCGGGTTGTCCTTCTTGATGGCGCCCTGCTGCCAACTGCCGGCGAAGGCCATCGCCGCCTTGCCGGTGGCGAACTGGGTCCGGGCGTCGATCTCGTTCCAGCCCGCGGCGGCCGGCGGGGCCACCTTGTGCACGGTCACCAGGTCCGTCCAGAACTTGACGGCCTTCTGCGCCTCGGGCGTGTTGTAGCCGGACTTCCAGGACCCGCCCTGCTGCGTCGCGATCTCCGCGCCGGCGCCCCACAGGAACGAGTAGAAGGGCAGCTCGGAGTTGCCCGGCAGCGCGATGCCGTAGGTGCCCGGCTTCTTGGCCTGCACGGTCTTGGCGGCGGCGACCAGCTCGTCCCAGTTGGTCGGCGGCTTCACGCCCGCCTCGGCGAACCAGTCGGTGCGGTAGTACATCCCCCGGACGCCGGCGTACCACGGGACGCCGTACTGCTTGCCGTCGAGCTGGGCGTTCTTGACCAGGTCGGGGAGGAGGTCCTTGCCCTCGGTCCAGCCGTTCATCCGGTCGGTGACGTCGGCCAGCGCCTCCTGCGCCGCCCAGCCCTGGGTCTCGGTGTTGCCCAGCTCGGTGATGTCCGGCCCCTCGCCACCGGCGAGCGCGGCCTGGAACTTCTTCGGCGCCTCGAGCCAGGGGATGTACTGGACCACCACGTCCGTGTCCGGGTGCTTCTGCCGGAACTCGGTCTCGACGCCGTCGAGGAACTTGGTCTGCGCCTCGCTGCCCTCGCCCATCATCCAGACCGTCAGTTTGCTGTTGTCGGCGGCCTTGTCGTCATCCGAGCCACCGCAACCGGCCAGCACCATCGCGGCCGAGGCCACGACGGCGGTGACCGGGGCCAGCCGCTTCCACCTGTTCACGCCACATCTCCCTCGCGCCGCTTGGCACTAACCTTCTCCGCCGCACCTTAGTAGGAAAAATTCCTTTACGACAGTGGGCGGTTGGCGAAAGAGAGGCGACGGTACCGCAGCGGGTCGATCACGCGCGGCCGGGCGAGGGAGCGAAACCGGGCACACCGAGACGATCGGGGCGCACGCGAAACGGGCGCCCGACCTGTGCGGTCGGACGCCCGTCGAGCGGTACGGGGATTACCGGTGGGTGACGCTGCGGCGACGACCCACACCGGCGACCAGCGCCACGGCGATCGCAGCCAGCACCACCTGGACCAGCAGCTCGCCCCAGTCGACACCGGCGGTCTCCGTGGCGATACCCATCGCCCGGGCCAGCACGGTGCCCAGCAGCGCGGCGCCGACACCGATCAGCATGTGCAGCCACATCGGCATGTTCTGGCGGCCCGGCACGAGCAGGCGACCCAGAGCGCCGACAATGAGACCGACGATGAGCGCAGTGACGATGCCCCAAACGGTGAGCTCCATGTCGCCCTCCTCCTTGAGAAAGTCAGTTCCACGATCTGTGGTGTTCCTGTCGTGACCGCTAAGTTCCCGACCCGCCGAAATTCCAAACCGCTTTTCTCAGGCACCGGTTCGGCACGCTCCAGACCGGACTTCGGGCACCGCCGCAGCGCCGCCGGGACCGGGCGGACGGACGCCCCGGACCGCCCGCGAGGGGCCCCGGGGCGTACGCGAAACGGGCGCCCGACCTGTGCGGTCGGACGCCCGTCGAGCGGTACGGGGATTACCGGTGGGTGACGCTGCGGCGACGACCCACACCGGCGACCAGCGCCACGGCGATCGCAGCCAGCACCACCTGGACCAGCAGCTCGCCCCAGTCGACACCGGCGGTCTCCGTGGCGATACCCATCGCCCGGGCCAGCACGGTGCCCAGCAGCGCGGCGCCGACACCGATCAGCATGTGCAGCCACATCGGCATGTTCTGGCGGCCCGGCACGAGCAGGCGACCCAGAGCGCCGATGATAAGACCAACGATGAGCGCAGTGACGATGCCCCAAACGGTGAGCTCCACGTCGCCCTCCTCCTTCAAAAATGAATCAGTTCCACTGTCTGTGGTGTTCCTGTCGTGACCGCTAAGTTCCCGACCCGCAGAAAACCCAAACCGGTTCGACCGACGAGGACGACGTCGTACATCAATGGCGCATGGGCCAGTGACCGCACCCGCGCGATCATTTCCGCAGGTGGCGCCCTTCCGTCCGGCGGGCGGAGCGCGGGGCCGCGGGGCTGAAAAATTCCTCCGACGCGAACGGCCGGCGCCCGGGCCGGGCGGGACCACCGAGGGTCCGCAGCCCGGCCGGGGCGCCGGCCGTCGTACGTCGTCATCCGCCGGACGCACCGGCGGCGGTCACTTCTTGCCGGGGGCCTTCCCGTCGCCGGAGTCGGAGGAGAGCGCGGCGATGAAGGCCTCCTGGGGGACCTCGACCCGGCCCACCATCTTCATCCGCTTCTTGCCCTCCTTCTGCTTCTCCAGCAGCTTGCGCTTGCGGCTGATGTCACCGCCGTAGCACTTGGCGAGCACGTCCTTGCGGATCGCCCGGATGGTCTCCCGGGCGATCACCCGGCTGCCGATCGCCGCCTGGATCGGCACCTCGAACTGCTGGCGCGGGATCAGGTTGCGCAGCTTCGCCGCGATCGTGACGCCGTAGTTGTACGCCTTGTCCTTGTGCACGATCGCGCTGAACGCGTCCACGGGCTCGCCGTGCAGCAGGATGTCGACCTTCACCAGGTCGGACGCCTGCTCGCCGGAGGGCTCGTAGTCCAGCGAGGCGTAGCCCTTGGTGCGGCTCTTCAACTGGTCGAAGAAGTCGAAGATGATCTCCGCGAGGGGCAGCGTGTAACGCAGTTCGACCCGGTCGGCGGAGAGGTAGTCCATGCCGAGCAGGCTGCCCCGCCGGCCCTGGCAGAGCTCCATCACCGCGCCGACGTAGTCGTTCGGGGTGAGCACCGTGGCGCGCACGACCGGCTCGTACACCTCGGCGATCTTGCCCGTGGGGTACTCGCTCGGGTTCGTCACGACGATCTCCTCGCCGTCCTCGGTGATGGCCCGGTAGACCACGTTCGGGGCGGTGGAGATGAGGTCGAGGTTGTACTCGCGCTCCAGCCGCTCCCGGATGATCTCCAGGTGCAGCAGGCCGAGGAAGCCGCACCGGAAGCCGAAGCCGAGCGCGCCGGACGTCTCCGGCTCGTAGTCGAGCGCGGCGTCGTTGAGCTTGAGCTTGTCCAGCGCCTCGCGCAGGTTGGGGTAGTCGGAGCCGTCGATCGGGTAGAGGCCCGAGTAGACCATCGGCTTCGGGTCCTTGTAGCCGCCGAGTGCCTCCTTGGCCGGCCGCGAGTTGATGGTGATCGTGTCACCGACCCGGGACTGGCGGACGTCCTTCACGCCGGTGATGAGGTAACCCACCTCGCCGACGCCGAGCGCGTCGGCCTTCACCATCTCGGGCGAGATGACGCCGATCTCCAGCAGCTCGTGCACGGCGGCGGTGGACATCATCTTGATCCGGTCGCGGGCGCTGATCCGCCCGTCGATGACCCGGACGTAGGTGACCACGCCCCGGTAGACGTCGTAGACCGAGTCGAAGATCATGGCGCGGGCGGACGCCTCCGCGTCGCCGACCGGGGGCTTGAACTGCCGGACGATCTCGTCGAGCAGGTACGGCACGCCCTCGCCGGTCTTGCCGGAGACCTTGATGCAGTCCGCCGGGTCGCCGCCGATGAGGTGGGCCAGCTCCTCCGCGTACTTCTCCGGCTGGGCGGCCGGCAGGTCGATCTTGTTGAGCACCGGGATGACGTGCAGGTCGTTCTCGAGCGCCAGGTAGAGGTTCGCCAGGGTCTGCGCCTCGATGCCCTGCGCGGCGTCGACCAGCAGGACCGCGCCCTCGCAGGCGGCCAGCGACCGGGACACCTCGTAGGTGAAGTCGACGTGGCCCGGGGTGTCGATCATGTTGAGCACGGCGGTCTCGCCGGCCCGGTCGCCCTCCCGGATGGTCCAGGGCATCCGGACGGCCTGGCTCTTGATCGTGATGCCGCGCTCGCGCTCGATGTCCATCCGGTCGAGGTACTGCGCACGCATCTGCCGGGGGTCGACCACGCCGGTGAGCTGCAACATCCGGTCGGCCAGGGTCGACTTCCCGTGGTCGATGTGGGCGATGATGCAGAAGTTCCGGATGCGCGCCGGGTCGGTGGCACCAGGAGCGTTCGCGCCGGAATCGAGCGTCGGTGGCACAGCGGTCCGTTCTGATCGGCTGACGTGAGCGGGCCGGCACGTCGCCGGCCCCCTCTATGCTCCCACGTCGCCGCCGCGCGTCCGCTGCGCGGGCGATCCCCGCCGCCGGGACCACCCCGCGAGCGGGGTCACTCGGCGGGGGGCTCGACGAAGAGGGCGGCGAGCCTGGGCAGCCGCCGCTTCGCCTCCTCCTCGTCGTCGAAGTCCCAGAAGTCGTTGAGGTCGGGCACCGGTGCCGGCTCCGGGTCCGCCGGCAGCTCGGCGGCGGTGACCCGGCGGTACGCGTCCCACGGCGCCGCCAGCATCTCGGCGGCCGAGAACTCCTCACCGCTGAGCGAGGCCGCTCTGACCTGGGACAACCCGGCCAGCGAGTCCGGGTCGGCGACGGCACGTGCGAACACCTCGCGCCCCTGGGTCATCAACCAGCCCCGGAAGTGGTGGAAGCCCTCGTCGGACACACCGCCGTTGATCAGGTAGGCGGCGCCCCAGAGGTCGACCTTGTGCGAGGCGGACAGCACCCGCGCCTGGTGGCGGGCGTACCCGACGATGTCCTCCGGGTCGCGCTCGGCGAGCAGGGCGACGGCCCGCGCGGCGACCGCGTGCGGCTCTCCCCCGCCGCCGGCCCGGGCCCGGTCGATCAACTGCCAGAAGTCGTCGGTCCTCATGGCCTGGCAGTCTGGCAGACCGCGCGCCGCCCCCGCCCCGCCACCGCAGGCCCGGCGGGTCGCGGCCGGCGGGCGCCGGGACGGTGCGGGCCGACCCGCCACCCGGCAGCATGGTGGCGTGACCCCGACGTCCCCGCCGCCCGTGCCGTACCACGCGACCGCCCGCCGGCCGGAGTGGGCGACGCTGCCGGCGGCGCTGCGTACCGCCATCGGCGACCGCCTCGGCGCGCCCGTGGTCGCGGCCCGGGTCGCCGCCGCCGGCTTCACCCGCGGCTTCGCCGCCGTGCTCCGCACCGCCGCCGGGGGCCGGGCCTTCGTCAAGGCCGCGGCCACCGCCGAGCAACCGCGACTGGTCGACTGGTACGCCCGGGAGGCCGCGATCCTCGACCGGCTCCCGGCCGGGCTACCGGCGCCCCGCCCCCGGTGGACGCTGTACGAGGCCGGCTGGTTCGCGCTCTGCCTCGACGCCGTCGACGGGCACACGCCCCGGCTGCCCTGGGACCCCGCCGAGCTGACCGCGACCCTGACCGGGTACGCCGACGTCGCCGCCGCGCTGGCCGGTGCGCCGGCCGGGCTGCGCGAACTCGGGCTGCCCCACCTCGCCGACCTGGCCCGAGACGACATCCTCTGGTGGGGCGAGGTGGCCGCCGGCCGGGAGCCGGCACCGCCGCTGCCCACGCCGCTGCGGGACCGCCTGCCCGCGCTGGTCGCGCTGGAGTCCCGTCTCCCCGCGTACGCCGCCGGCGCGACCGGCCTGATCCACGGCGACCTGCGGCTGGACAACGTGCTGATCGACGGGGCGGGGCGGGCCTGGTTCTGCGACTGGACGTGGCTCTGCCAGGGGCCGCCCTGGTTCGACCTGGTGACCCTGCTGCTCACCGCGTACGCCGACGGCCTGGACGCCGACGCGCTCTTCGCCCGGCACCCGGCATCGGCGGGCGCGCCTCCCGACGCGCTGGACGCCAGCCTCGCCGCCCTCTCCGGCTATTTCCTCACCACCGCCGCCTCGGCGCCCGGTACCGCGTCGCCGCACCTCCCGGCGCACCAGCGGTGGAGCGGCGAGCAGTCACTCGGCTGGCTCGCCCGCCGGCAGGGCTGGACCTGACCGGACCGCTCGCCCGCGCCGTCGCTCCCGCTCGCCCGCGCCGCCGCTCCCGCTCTCCCGCGCCGTCGCTCCCGCTCTCCCGGCGTCGATCATGCACTTGTGGTGGACAGTAAGTCCCTGTACGCCCCATTCGCGAGGCACCACAACTGCATGATCGGCGCTGTCAGGGGTCGGCGCTGTCAGGGGTCGGCGTTGTCAGGGGTCGGCGTTGTCAGCGGTCGGCCAAGCGGAACGCCTGGCGGCCGGTGCGGCAGGTTGTGTGGGCGTCCTCGGTTGTGGTGTGGGGCGTGCCCGCGCCCGGCGGGACGTGGCCGCGTGGGTACCCGGACCGGACGCCACGGGCACGGGGCTACGGCACCCACCAGGGCGGGACCGAGCCGTTTTGGCTCGTCCCGGGCGACCTGGTAACCTGGCTCTTCGCGCAGCGATGACGCATGCTCGTCGCGCGCGGAATGCAGACCAACCCGAGCTATCAAGACGAGGCTGTCGCGTGGCGAACATCAAGTCCCAGATCAAGCGCAACCGGCAGAACGAGAAGCGCCGGCTGCGTAACAAGTCGGTCAAGTCGTCGCTGAAGACCGCCGTCCGGAAGTTCAACGAGGCTGCTGAGGCCGGTGACGTCGAGAAGGCCACCATCCTCATGCGGGACGCCTCGCGCAAGCTGGACAAGGCGGTCAGCAAGGGCGTGATCCACTCGAACCAGGCCGCGAACCGCAAGTCCGCGATCGCCCGGCGCGTGGTGTCGCTCTCCGCCTGACGAGGCGACCTCAGACCTGACCGGAAGCCCCGGGCACGACCCGGGGCTTCCGGCTGTCTGCGTTTCACACGCTGTGCTGCGGACGCCCCGTCGTCCGCCGTGCCCCGCCGTCGTTCGCTGCGGCTCTCCGTGGCTTGCCGTCGGTCGCACAGCAGATCGCCGTCGGTTGCACAGCAGATCTTGGCGGAAACCGGCCCTCACCGGGGCCGTTTTCTTCCAAGATCTTGAGCGGGGCGGCACCGGGTGGGCCACGGACTGCCGGGCACTGATCGGTCGCCGGGTCGCAGTGACCGGTGGCGGATCGTCAGCCCAGCGGGTCGGGGTGAGCGCGCTGCGGGCCGAACTCGGCATCCGCGCGGCCACCGTCGCGCTCCCCCGTGCCGTGCTGCGCGTCCAGGTACATCTGCCGGTCGCGTACGGCCCGCGCGGCGTGCGGCACCGGCGACGCCGTGACGACGACGCCCGGCACGGTGTGCGCGACCCAGTCGACCCTGGCCCGGCCGACCACCGGCTCCATCTGCTGGCGGAAACGGTCCCGTTCCTGCTCGGGCACGAGGGCGGCGGTGCGGACCACCATCGCGGCCACCATGTCGTTGAGCTTCACCATCGCGGCCACCGTGGCGGGCAGGACGAGCACCGACCACCAGGTGACCAGCTCGGCGAGGGCGAGCAGCGCGGCGAGCGCGACGGCGCCCTCGAAGAAGAGGAAGCAGAGCACCCCGCCCGGGTTGACGAAGCGCAGCCGGAGCAGGCGCGCGTAGAGCGGACGGTACCGCTCCTCGTCGGCGGGGATCGTGGCCCACGAGCCGCGGGGTGCTCCGCTCACCGGGCGCCGCCCTGCCGGGCGGCGGCGACCGAGAACACGGCCCGCTCCAGCGCGTACGCGCGGTCGTCCGAGCCGCCCTTGACGGCCGCGTTGCACTCGGCAGCCGCCCGCATCGCCTCGACCAGCCCCTCGGGCGTCCAGCCACGGGCCCGCTGCTGGGCGGACCTGATCTTCCACGCCGGCATGCCGAGGGTGCTCGCCAACTGGAAGGGGTCGCCCCGGCCGGCGGCGGCCACCCGGGCCACGGTGCGGACGCCGTCGGCGATCGCGTCGGCGATCGGCACCGGGTCGACCCCCACGTGCAGCGCCCAGCGCAGCGCCTCCAGCGCCGCCGGCACGTCGCCCACCATGGCGGCGTCGGCGACGGTGAAGCCGGTCACCTCGACCCGCCCCCGGTAGTAGCGGGAGACCGTGTCGGCGCCGATGCGGCCGTCGGTGTCGGCCATCAGCTGGGAGCAGGCGGCGGCCAGCTCGCGCAGGTCGTTGCCGACCGCCGCGATGAGCGTCTCGGCCGCGTCGTCGGTGCACTTCCCGCCGGCCCGGCGGATCTCGTCCCGGACGAAGGCCACCCTGTCGCGGTGCCCCTTGAGCTTGGCCGCCGGCACCACCGTCGCCCCGGCCGCCTTCAGCCCGTCGGCGAACGCCTTGCCCTTGGCCCCGCCGAGGTGCAGCACGATCAGCTGCACGTCCGGGTCGGGATTCTTCGCGTACGCCAGCAGGGCCGCCACCAGGTCCTTGCGGGCGTCCTGGCCGGCGCGCAGCACCAGCACCCGTCGGCCGCCGAAGAGGGACGGGCTGAGCATCTCGGCGATCTCGCCGACGACGAGGGCACCGGCCTGGTATTCGCGGACGTCCACGTCGGGGTCGACGCTGCGGGCCTTCGCGACGGCTTCGGTGACCGCGCGCGTGGCGAGCAGCTCCTCGTCGCCGAGGACGAGCAGAATAGGAGCGAAGCTGGCGGCGGTCACGCCGCCCATATTCGCACGGCCGGCGGCCGGATCCAGTCTGCTCGTCGGCACTCCGGTTGCGGAGCCCGCACTCAGCGCAAATCCAGACATTTACCTCAGTACACCGCTAAAGCCAATAATCGGCGTCGATTCCTACCGTTGTCGGCCCGGCGGCGTGCCTCGTGTCGCCACCCCCAGGCCGGCCCGGCCGAGCACCGCCGCCACGTCCCCCTCCGTGTCGGTACGCAACACCCGCGCCCCGCCCCGGGCCAGCCGCCCGAGCACCGCCGGATTGGGATGCCCGTAGGTGTTGCCCGTCCCCACCGGCACCAGGGCCACCACGGGACGCACCGCGTCCAGGAAGGCCGGGTCCTGGTAGGCCGACCCGTGGTGCGCGACCTTCAGCACCTCGGCCCGCAGGCCGCCCGGCGAGATGCCGTCCAGCAGCGCCCGCTGCTCCTCGGTCTCGGCGTCCCCGGCGAGCAGGATCCGTACGCCGGAGACGGTGGCGAGCAACATCAGCGAGTTGTTGTTCGGGTCCGACCTGGTGCCGCGCATCGGGCGGGGCGGGCCGATGACGGTGAACTCGACGCCGCCCTCCCGGTACCGCCACCCGGCCGCGCCCGCCACCACGTCGACGGAGTGCGCCGCGGCCTCGGCGAGGACCAGCTCCCGCCCGGCGGCGGGCTCCGACCACTGGGGGGTGAGCACGGCGCCCACCGGTCGACCCCGGAACACGCCCGCCACGCCGCCGGTGTGGTCGACGTGGAAGTGGCTGACCACCAGCAGCGCGACCTCCCGTACGCCCAGCCGACGCAGGCAGCCGTCCGCCGCTCCCGGGTCCGGCCCGGCGTCGACCACCACCGCCCGGCCGGCCGCCACCGGCAGCACCACGGTGTCGCCCTGGCCGACCGCGCAGGCGGCGACCACCCAGCCCGCCGGGGGCCAGCCGGGGGCGGCCAGCCGTACGGGCAGCGTGCCGGCCACGACGGCGACGACGACCACCGCCACCAGCCGGCGGACGACCGGGTGCCGGGTGGCCACCAGCAGCGCGACGGTCAGCCCGGCCAGCAGCAGGGCCCCCGGCACCCCGCCCGGCCACGGCAGCGTGCCCGCCGGCAGCCGCGCGCCGTGCCGCGCCACCATGACCAGCCACCAGGCCGGCCAGCTGGCCAGCCACGCGACGAACTCCGCCCCGGCCGGCCAGATGGGCGACACCGCCGCCGCCAGCACCCCGAGCACCGTGGCGGGCGCGATGGCCGGCACCGCCAGCAGGTTGGCCGGCACGGCGACCAGGCTCACCGTGCCCGAGATCCCGGCCACCACCGGGGCGCAGGCGAGCTGCGCGGCCGCCGGCACGGCCAGCGCCTCGGCGAGCCCGGCCGGCACCCCGCGCCGACGCAGCCCGTCGCGCCACCTCGGGGCGAGCAGCAGCAGGCCCCCGGTGGCCAGCACGGAGAGCGCGAAGCCGGCGTCGCCGGCCAGCTCCGGGTCGACCAGCACCAGCACCGCCACCCCGGCGGAGAGGGCGGGCAGCGCCGCCCGGGGGCGCCCGGCCGCCAACGCCGCCAGCCCGATGGCGCCCATGGTGGCGGCGCGTACCACGCTCGGCGAGGGACGGACCAGGATGACGAAGCCCACCAGCGCCAGCCCGCAGAGCCCGGCGGCCAGCCACGGCCCGGCCCGCGCCCACCGGGCCAGCAGCAGCACCGCCCCGACGACGATGGCCACGTTGGAGCCGGAGACCGCGTTCAGGTGGGTCATGCCGGTGGCGAGGAAGTCCTCCTCGACGGTGGGCGGCAGCCGGCTCGTGTCGCCGACCACCAGGCCGGGCAGCAGGCCGCCCTGCTCGTCGGGGAGCGGCAGGCAGGCGCGTTGCAGCCCGGCCCGCAACGATCCGGCGGCGCGCTGCGGCGACGGGGCGGCCCCGTGCGGCACCGGCGGTCCGGCCGCGCTCAGCACCGCCGCGGTCAGGTCGCCGCCGCGCGGGGCGGCGAGCCGTCCTTCGGCGGTCAGCCGCTGACCGGGCAGCAGCCCCCGCCAGGCGGGATCGGTGGCGAGGACCAGCACGCGGGCCGGCGTCGCGACCCGCCGTCCGTCCGGCCCGGTGAACCAGGTCAGCTCGGCCGGCACGAGCAGGGTGGCCGGGCGCCCGGCGATGCCGCGTACGGGGCGTGGGTCGTCGCGGACGACCAGTTCGGCGGTGACGACCGCCCGCTCCTCGACCAGTGCGCGAACGGGACCGGAGTCGCGGACGGACAGTCGCGCGGCGGTGGCCGTCGCGCCGCAGACCACGCCGAGCAGCACGGCGACGGCGATCCACCCGTACCGCCGGACGGGGTCGCCCGGCCGCCCGAGGACGCCGGCCAGGTGCAGCCCGCCCAGCCCGGCCGCCCCGGCGGCCACCGCCGCCAGCAGGATGGTCCCGCCGACGGTCAGGTGCAGCCCGGCCAGCGCGGCGAGCCAGGTGGCCACCGCCAGTCCGGCCAGCCGCAGGTCGATGGCCGCGACCCGCTCGTCCCCGGCATCGGCGCCGGACGTCCCAAAGCCGACCGGGCCGGGGCCGGCCGAGCCAGGGCCGGAGCCGGCCGAGCCAGGGCCGGAGCCGGCCGAGCCAGGGCCGGAGCCGGCCGAGCCAGGGCCGGAGCCGGCCGAGCCAGGGCCGGAGCCAGGACCGGGGCCGAGGCCAGGGTCGATACCGGGCGAGCCCAGCGCGCTGCCCGCCGTCACACCGTCACCAGGTCCTTGAGCTGCTCGTAGCGCGCGTCGCCGATGCCGTCGACCTGGCGCAGGTCGCCGACCGAGCGGAAGCCGCCCTGCTGGTCGCGGTGGGCGAGGATGCGCTGGGCGAGCACCGGTCCGACGCCCGGCAGCGCGTCGAGCTGCGCGAGCGTCGCGGTGTTCAGGTTGAGCCGGCCGCCCGCGCCGGGCGCTCCTGGCGCGCCGCCGGGAGCCGCCCCGGGCGGGGGCGCCGCGCCCGGCGGTGCCGTGACGCCGACCAGGATCAGTTCCCCGTCGGTGACCTTGCGGGCGGGATTGAGCAGGGCCACGTCCACCCCCGGCAGCGCCCCGCCGGCCGCCTCCACGGCGTCGGCGACCCGCGCGCCGGCCGGCACCCGGACCAGCCCGGGACGGCGTACCTTGCCGGCGACCGCGACCACCAGCTCGCCGGCCGACGTGGCGGCCGGTTCCGCGAGGCCGGTCACCGTCGCATCGGATGCCTCGGCGGTGGCGACCGGGCGGACCGGCTCGGTCTGCGGCCGGGACCGCCAGGCCCAGAAGCCGGCCCCGAGCACCACCAGCACGGCGACGGCGGCGAGCGCCCGCACCCCCCGCCGGCCGGGGTCGAACGCCCCGGGCCCCGGCAACCGGGACGCCACACCGGCCTCGGGGGCCCGGGTCGGCGGGTCGGGCTCCGGCGCCGCCGCCGCGCCGGCCGGCAATGCCGCTGTGCGGGACGGCAGCGCCGCTGTGCGGGCCGGCGGCACCGCTGTGCGGGGCGGCAGCGCCACGACCGGCTCCGGCACCCCGACCGATCCCGGACTGTCGACGGACAGCCCGGCGGACCCCTGAGGGTCGTCGAACGGCCCGGCCGCCCTCTGACGGTCGTCGAACGGCCCGGCGGGTTCGCCGGTCCGGTCCAGGGGATCGGCGGACCCGCCGGGGTGCGCCGGTGCGGCGCTCGACGGCCAGCCCGCCACCAGTTGGCGCAGTCGTTCCCGGACCACCGTCTCCTCGTCTTCTGACACGACGCGAAGCTAGGTCCGCGAGCCCGGGGCGCGCGGCCGGCCGGGGCACGGCTGTGGATGACGGCGCCGCCTGTGGACAACCGCCTGATCATGCGGGTGATGTGCTAGGGCGGCGAAGAACCGCAGCTCAGCGCGCGCCGGGACCCGGACCGCTCACCTGCCCCGTCCTAGCGGTTGCCGGCGTCGAGGGCAGCCTGCTCCACCCGTTGGTGGTGGTCCCGCCACCACGGCTCGTCAGCGGGTGGCAGGTTGTCGTTACCGGGTAGCAGCCCGGCCGCGCCGTCGACCAACTCGCGCACGATGTCCGCGTGGCCGGCGTGCCGTTGTGTCTCCGCGACGACGTGGACCAGGACGCGGTGCAGTGTGACCGTGGCGTCGCCCCACCACGGCACCCGGCCGACGTCGTCGAGTGCGAGGGCTTCGATGGTGGTGTCGGCGTGGGAGCTGGCGCGACGGTACGACGCGACGATCTCTTCGCGGCTCTCGTCCGCGGTCGCCCACATGTCGGCATTGGTCTCGGCGGCGTCGCCGACGTACGGCAGTTCCTGCCCGAACGGCCGGCCGAACACGACGCCGAAGTAGAGGATCTCCATGGCCGTCGCGTGCTTCACGAGACCGAGCAGGTTGGTCGCGGTCGGGGTCAGCGGGCGCCGGGCGTCGTACTCGCCGAGCCCGTCGAGCTTCCACAGCAGTGCGTCACGGCCGCCCTTGAGGTAACTGTGCAGGTCGTCCTTCATCGGGTCACGATGGCATCCGGACAGGTGTCGGCGCTGCCCCGCGTGATCGACAGCGATCACGTCGACAGGACGCCTCAGCCGCTGACCGGCGGCCGGCGGTGCACGACGACGCAGGCCAGGCCGGGCCCGGCGTGCGCGGCGACCACCGCGCCGGCCTCCGAGACGTACGAGTCGTGCAGGCGGTCGCCCAGCCGGGCCGTCAGCGCCTCCAGCAGCGCCTCCGCCCGCTGCGGCGCGGCGAGGTGGTGCACGGCCAGGTCGACGTCGGCGTCCCCGGCGGCCTCGACGGCCAGGTCGACCAGCCGCGCCACGCCCCGGCTGGCCGTACGCACCTTGTCCCTGAGGACGATCGCGCCGTCCGGCATGTGCATGATCGGCTTGACCGACAGGGCGGTGCCGAGCAGCGCCTCGGCGGCGCCGATCCGGCCGCCCCGGCGGAGGAACTCCAGCGTGTCGACGTAGAACCAGATGCTGGTACGGGCGATGGCGTCGACGGCGGCGTCGCGTACCGCCGACAGGTCCCCGCCCCGCTCGGCGGCCGTGGCGGCGGCGACGGCGGGGAAGCCGAGGCCCATGCCGGTCGAGCGGCTGTCGACCACGGCGACCCGGTCGTCGAACCCGGCGGCGGCCAGCCGGGCGGCCTCCACCGTGCCGGAGAGTTCGGCCGACAGGTGCACCGAGACGATCCCGTCGGCGCCCGCGTCGAACAGCTCCCGGTACGTCTGGGCGAACTGCTCCGGCGCGGGGCGGGAGGTGCTCACCGAGACGCGCCGCCCGCCGAGCGCCCGGGTGGCGTCGGCGGGGGTGGTCTCCACCCCCTCCAGCCCTTCGGCGCCGTTGAGCACGACGGCCAGCGGCACCACCGTCAGCCGGTGCACGCGCAGCAGCTCGGGCGGGAGGTAGGCGGTGGAGTCGGTGACGACCGCGACGGGCATGCCCGGCACGCTAGCCGATGTCGTCGGGGAACGCCCGGGTCAGACGGCCTCGGTGGCCGGGACGGTGATCAGGCCGACGTTGTGGGCGCGCAGGTGCCAGCCCCGGGTGGCGTCGTGGCGCAGCTCGGTCCAGTGGCAGTTCTGCAGCGCGCCGATGGTGCGCAGGACGGCGTGCTCCCAGCCGAGCAGGTGGCCGCAGCCCTGCCGGGCCGCGCCGCCGTGGGTGGCGACCACCACGGTGCCGCCGGGCACGGCGTCGGCGGCGTCGGACAGGGCCGCGCCCATCCGCTTGCCGAGGTCGTCCAGGGTCTCGATGCCGGCGCCCGGGTCCGGGTCGCCGGCCCGCCAGCGGGCGAACTCGGCGGGGTGGCGCTCCTCGGCCTCGGTGAGGGCGAGCCCCTGCCAGGAACCGAAGTGGCGCTCCCGCAGCCGTGGGTCGGTGCGCACCGGTAGCCCGGTCAGCGCGGCCAGCGCGGCGGCGGTGTCCGCCGCGCGGCTCAGGTCGCTGGCCACGATGGCGTCGGGCCGGAGCCCGGCCAGCAGGGGCGCCGCGGTGCGGGCCTGCTCGCGGCCGAGGTCGTTGAGCGGTACGTCGGTCTGCCCCTGGACCCGGCTGGCGGCGTTCCAGTCGGTGTTGCCGTGCCGCCAGATGATCAGGCGGGTCATTCCGCGGTGGTGGAGCCGGTGCCGGACTCGGCGTCGACGAGGTCGCGGTCGACGAACGGGATCGTCGGGCAGTCCTTCCAGAGCCGGTCGAGGGCGTAGAACTCGCGCTCCTCGGTGTGCTGGACGTGCACCACGATGTCGACGTAGTCGAGCAGCACCCACCGGCCGCCCCGTTCGCCCTCGCGCCGGATCGGCTTGGCCTTCTCCGGCAGCTCCAGCAGCCGCTCCTCGATGGCATCGACGATGGCGAGCACCTGACGCTCGTTGGGAGCCGCGGCGAGCAGGAACGCGTCGGTGATGGCGAGCTGGTCGCCCACGTCGATGATGACGATGTCCTGCGCCTTCTTGTCGGCCGCGGCCTGGGCGGCGGCGATGGCCAACTCGTGGGCGCGTTCGGAAATTGTCACCGTTCTCCTTCGATCAACCGTGCGATCCTCCAAGCGTCTCACACCCGGTGGAATCCCGACTCGTCAGTTCTGGCGCGTTACCCGCCCGAACCGCCCCATAACGGGCCGAATCACTGCTGATAGAGGCGTCGCTTGGCGATGTACTGCACCACACCGTCCGGCACCAGATACCAGACCGGCTCCCCCCGGGCGACCCGGGCCCGGCAGTCCGTGGACGAGATGGCCATGGCCGGGACCTGCACCAGGCTCACCGTGTCGGCCGGTAGGTGCGCGGCGGTCAACTCGAAGCCCGGCCGGGTCACCCCGATGAAATGGGCAAGCTCGAAGATCTCGTCCAGGTCCTTCCAGGAGAGGATCCGCTCCAGCGCGTCCGCCCCGGTGATGAAGAACAGCTGCACCTTCGGGCCGTACTCGGCGTGCAGGTCACGCAGGGTGTCGACGGTGTAGGTGGGCCCGCCCCGGTCGATGTCCACCCGGCTGACCTGGAAGCGCGGGTTGGAGGCGGTGGCGATGACCGTCATCAGGTAGCGGTCCTCCGCCGGGCTGACCGGCTCGTCCGCCTTCTGCCACGGCTGGCCGGTGGGGACGAAGACCACCTCGTCCAGCCCGAACCGGTCCGCCACCTCGCTGGCCGCGACGAGGTGCCCGTGGTGGATCGGGTCGAAGGTGCCGCCCATGATCCCGACCCGCCGGATGTCTTCCTCCACCCCGCGATCCTAGGCCGGGCGGAACCGGCGACCCCGGGGGGCCGCCGGACCGTCCCGTCCGACGGCCCGGCCTCGGCGCCCTCACGCTGGCCGCCGGCGACCACCCCGTCGGCCGTCAGGCCGCCGCCGCGGCGACCGCCGTCCGGGCGACCAGGGCGCGGCGCAGGTCGTCGTCGGCGTCGGTCACCACGCGGCGCAGGCCGGGGGTGACGTCGTCGCGGGCCAGCAGCGCCGCGGCCGCCTCCCGGGTGGGCTGCGCCACGGCGTGCCGGGGGAAGGCCAGTCTCGCGACGTGGTCGGCCACCCAGGGCGTACGCGCCCGCGCGGCGGCCGGCATGTCGGCGAAGTACCGCGCCACGTAGCCGGCGGTCAGCTCGGCCTGCTCCGGCTGCCAGAACCCCTCCGCGGTCGCCTCGACGATGCGGTTCGACAGCTCGGTGTTCGACACGACGATCTCCCACGCGGCCCGCTTGGCGGCCGGATCGGGCAGCGCCGCGCGGCAGCGGGCGGCCCGCTCGGTACCGGCGGCGCTCGGGTCGGCCGCGGCCTCGGCGGCGATCTCCGCCGCGCCGGCCGCGCCGAGCACCACCAGCCGCAGCAGCAGCGCCCAGCGCAGCTCGGCGTCGACCGCCAGCCCCGGCGGGACGTCCCGGCCGTCGAGCCAGCCGGCCAGCCGGTCGGCGTCGGTGCTGGCGGCGATCCAGCCCCGGGCCGCCGCGAGCTGGAGCGAGCCGCCCGCCGGGGCGCCGTCGAGCAGTTTCCAACAGGCGGCGGCGACCTGCGCCAGGGCGGCCTCGCGGGCGGGCGGGTCGAGGTAGCGGTCGACAAGCGAGCGGCTGAGCGCGAGCACGTCCTCGGCGATGATCACCTCGGTCTCGGCGGGGAGGGCGGCGGCGATCAGGGCCACCAGGCCGGCGACCGGACGCTCCCCGTCGGTGGCGGCGTCCAGCGCCTCGCCCCAGAGCAGCGCCCGGGCCAGCGGATCGGCCAGGCCGGGCAGCACCAGCGGCACGGCGTCCGCCGACGCGGGGTCGAGCCGGATCTTGGCGAACGTCAGGTCGCCGTCGTTGGGCAGCAGCAGCCGGGCCGCCGGCTCGCCGACCAGCCCGGTCAGCACCGTACGGCCGCCGTCGGCGTCCGGGTCGAGGTCGACCTCCGTCCGGACGACCGTCCCGTCGGTGGCGTACCGGCCGACGCCGATGCGGTGCGGGCGCAGCACCGGGTGCGAGTCGGGGGCGCTCTGCCGGATCGCCACCTGGCGGTAGCGGCCGTCCGCGTCGACGCTGACCTCGGCGCGCAGCGTGTCGACCTGCGCCGAGCGCAGCCAGCGTCGCGCCCAGCCGGACAGGTCCCGCCCGGCGGCCGTGGCGAGGCTGCCGAGCAGGTCGGTCAGGGTGGCGTTGCCGAACCGGTGCTTCGCGAAGTGGGCGTTGAGGCCGGCGAGGAAGACGTCGTCGCCGAGCCAGGCGACCAGTTGCCGCAGCACGCTGGCGCCCTTGGCGTACGAGATGCCGTCGAAGTTGAGCAGGCCCTCGGCGGCGTCGGCGACCTCCTCGGGCGCCACGGGGTGGGTGGAGGGGCGCTGGTCGGCCGCGTAGCCCCAGGCCTTGCGCCGTAGGGCGAAGGTCGTCCAGGCCTGGTCGAAGCGGGTCGCCTCGGCGGTCACCCGGGTGCCGAGGTACTCCGCGAAGGACTCGTTGAGCCACAGGTCGTCCCACCAGCGCATGGTGACCAGGTCGCCGAACCACATGTGCGCCATCTCGTGGGCGATGGTGGTGGCGCGCTGCTCCCGCTCGGTGTCGGTGACCGCGGAGCGGAACACGTAGTCGTCGCGGAAGGTGACCAGCCCCGGGTTCTCCATCGCGCCGGCGTTGAACTCCGGCACGAACGCCTGGTCGTACTTGCCGAACGGGTAGCGCTCGGCGAAGAGCTGGTGGAACCGGTCGAGACACTGCCCGGTGACCGTGAGGATCTCCTCGGCGTCGGCGTCCAGGTGTGCCGCCAGGGAGCGCCGGCAGTAGACGCCGAGCGGGATGCCGTCGTGCTCGCCGCGCCGGACGTGCCAGGGGCCGGCGATCAGCGAGACGAAGTACGTGGCCAGCGGCGCCGTCGGGGCGAACTCCCAGCGCCCGGGGCGCGGCGTGGCGGCGAGCTGGCCGTTGGCCGCGACGGTCCACTCCGGCGGGGCGGTGACCGACATGGTGACCGGGGCCTTCAGGTCGGGCTGGTCGAAGGCGGCGAAGATGCGCTGCGCGTTGTCCAGGAAGGACATCGCGTAGAGGTAGGTCTCGCCGTCGGCGGGGTCGACGAAGCGGTGCATCCCCTCCCCGGTGTTCGAGTACGCCATCTCGGCGGCGACGGTGAGCGTGTTGGCCTCGGCCAGCCCCGTCAGCGGCAGCCGGTTGTCGGCCAGCGTGGCCGGGTCGACGTCGCGGTCGTTGAGTCGTACCGCCAGCAGTTTCGCGGGTTGGACCTCGACGAAGGTCTCCGCGCCGGGGGTCGCCCGGAAGCGGATGGTGACGTCGGAGCGGAACCGCTCGCCGTCGCCGGTCAGGTCGAGGTCCACCTGATAGGACTCGACGGTGATCGCCGCGCCACGCGCGGTCGCCTCTACACGGGTCAGGCTCGGCATCCGCTTATCCTGCCCGATGGGGAACCGTGCGTGTTTCCCTCATGACCCCCTGGCACTGGAGGACTGAACGATGGCTTCGCACCCCAAGGGTGACTTCGACCTCTCCCGGGCGGTCTGGCAGCGGGCCGAGGGCGACACCTCCGAGAGCGCCGTCGAGGTCGCCTTCGTCGACGACCTGATCGGCATGCGCAACTCCGCCGAGCCGGAGGGCCCGGTCCTGGTCTTCACTCAGGCCGAGTGGGACGCCTTCGTCGCCGGTGCCCAGGACGGCGAGTTCGACCTGGACTGAGGTCGGGCTGGCCGCTGCCTGCCCGGGCGTGCGGGCCGGGCTGACCGCGCCCGGCCCGCACGCTCGGCCGTCAGGTGGCGGTGCAGGTCAGCGGCGGAACGGGGTTGGTGCCGCTCCACGAGCCGAGGAAGCCGATGACCGTGCCGGCACCCGGGCCGAGGCTGCCGTTGTAGCTCACGTTGCGCGCGGCGACGGCGGATCCGCTGGTGGTGACCGTCGCGTTCCAGGCCTGGTTGACGGCCTGGCCGGAGGCGAGGGCCCACGCCACGGTCCAGCCGCTGATCGGCGCGCTCCCGGCGGTGATGCGGATCTCGCCCTGGAAGCCGCCCGGCCACTGGCCCACGATCCGGTAGGCGGCGGTGCAGGACCTGGTGCCGCTGGTCGGGGTGGGGCTGGGCGGGTCCGTCGGGGTCGGCGAGACCGTCGGGCTGACCGTGGGCGTCACCGTCGCGGTGGGACTCGGCCCACCGCCGAAGATCGTGGCCTCCCTGGCGGTGGCCCTGATGCCGTTGGCGCCATTGAAGATCCGCTCGCCCCAGGTCGTCAGCCGCGCGGGGTCGAAGCTGGTGGCCATGTCCAGGACGGGGTCGGTGTTGCCGCTCCAGGACCAGCCGAGGTAGCCCAGGCCACGGGCCTGCGACTCGGCCAGGATCGTCTCGTGGTCGACCTCGTTGGCGTTGAACCGCCAGCCGAACTCGCCGATGACCAGCGGCCAGCCGTTGTCCTCGAACCGGTCGAGGTAGTTGGTGATGGCCGCGGCCGTGTTGAACACCGCGTACATGTGGATGGAGAGCACGGTGTTGTGCCGGCTGTCGGCGTCCAGGATCGCCTGCGCGTTGTCCCGCATGACGTACTGCCAGTCCTGGCCCCAGTTCGGCCCGTCGACCATGAGCAGGTGCTCGAAGCCGTTGGCCCGCATCTTCGTGATCGCGGCGGTGGTCGCGGCGGTCCACTGGCCGGCGTTGACGTTGCCGATCGGCTCGTTGCCGATGTTGATGACGACGTAGTTCTCCTGGCCGACGAGCGCGCTCTTCTGGCTGATCCAGTAGTCGACCGCCTCGTCGAGCGACGCGGCGGCGCCCTCCTCGCCGTAGCCGGTGGTGTCGTGGACCTCCAGTACGCAGATCAGCCGGTTCTGCTTGCACAGTGAGATCACGTCGGCGACGTCGGTGGACGGACCCCAGCGCTTGCCGGTGCCCAGCACCACCCGGACGGTGTTGGCGCCGAGCGCCTTGACGTCGGCGAACGAGTCGGTCTCGCCCGTGTACCAGACGTGGGGGTGGTTGACGCCCCGCATGACGAACGGCTGGCCGTTCGCCTCGACGATGTGGCGCCCCTCGACGTGCAGTCCCACGGCCGCGTCCGCCGGTTTGACGAACACCAGCACGGACGCGGCGACGGCGAGGAACGCAGCGCCGACCGAGAGAAGTCTTCTCTTCATGGCCTACCTCAGGGTGAGGCCCCGACGGATCGGGGCACAGGCACGCCTGCCCAGGCGCACGCGGATGGCGGTGCGCGGCGCGCTCGTGACGAGTGCGACGTACGGGTGCGAGGCCGGCTCGGCTCTGCAACGGTGCCAAGCTACTCGTGGTCACGCAGGCTTCGCAATAGGACATCGTCGATGGCCGGCTGCGCCCCAGGCGGGCGGCGGTGCGGGGCCGGGCGCTCCGTGTGCCCGGCCCCGTGCCGGCGGTCGAGTCAGGTGGCGGGCCCGCTCACCGGCTCGGTCGCCGTGGCCGCACCCGCTTGGCCACCGCCGACCAGAGCCGGCCACCGAGCCGGGTCCGTTTGACCCAGCGCAGTCGGGCCACCGCGCCGCCGGCCGGCTGGCGCTGCTGCGGGGGCGCGGTGATCCGGGCGTACGCGGCACCGGTGGCGGGCCGGGTGGTGCCCGGTTCGAGCTGCTCGGAGGCGAGCGCCAGCCAGGTGAACTGTTGCAGCGTCCGCTGGTCGGGTCGGCCGCCCCGGGCGGCGGTGCGGAGCGCCTTCTCCACGGCGGGCCGCCGGACGAGACCGGTCAGCGGGCCGTGCGCGGTGTCCAGCAGTTCGGCCATGGCCTGGAGGCCGTCGCCCTCCCACACCCGGGTGGCGGTGGACGGGCCGGTGGAGACGCTGACGAACGGGACCTGTGCCCACTCGGGCACCAGGCGGGCGATCAGCCCGGTGTGCATCAGCCGCTCGCGCTTCTGCCCGGGAGTCAACGCGAAGGTGGCGGCGACGAAGCCGGGCGAGAGGAACGGGGTGACCATCCCGATCGCGTAGGCGGAGGTGTACCAGCGGCGGACCCGCTCCACCAGGTAGATGTAGTCGACCAGGCGCAGGTCGTGCAGGCCGAGCCCGCTGCCGTGGTCGAGCAGGCCGCGGATCCTCTCCTGCTCCGCGGTGACCACGGCCGCGTCGGCCACGCCCGACGGTACGGCGTTCAGCAGCCGGGCCAGGGCGGTCTCCTGCGGGGACGGCCCGCCGTCGTCGTCCGTCGGGGGATACCAGTATTCGGTGGCGAGTTCGCCGGCGGCACCGGTGAAGGTCGCCGGGCCGGCCTGGTCGACCAGGCGCCCGGGGCCGGCGGGGCGCACCAGGTAGCTGGAGGGGAACTGGTGGTCGGTCAGCCGTTGCAGTCGCCGGCCCCGCTCGTGCAGGCCGGTCCCGAGCACGTTGGCCCGCGCCCCGGCGAGCCGGAGCGTGTGCTCGGGGTGCAGCCCCCGCTTGTCGCGCAGGATCCGCACCAGTTCGCGGGCGACCTCGCCCTCGGCGCGGGTGTCCTCGTTGGTCAGGAACCTGGGGGTCCGGCCGGCGGCGATCAGCGACGCGGCGATGAGCCGGGAGTCCTTCCCACCGGACAGCCCGAGGGTGATGTCCTCGTCGTAGAGGCCGTGGATGCTGGCGGCGGTGGTCGTGATGGCGTCGGCGGCGCGGTCCAGCAGCTCGGTCACCGGTCGGCCCTGCGCCGCCAGCCCGTCCCGCACCACGTCGTCGGTCGCGTACTTCGTGGTGGTGGTGAGCTGCCACCCACCGCCGTCGCGCCGGCGGCCGGTCACCCGCTCGCCGGGGCGGAGCAGTCGGGCGCCCCGCACCGGGGAGCTGTCGCCGCCGAAGTGCCCGCAGAGGGTGTACGACGCCCAGCCGTCCAGGTCGGGCCGCAGGTCGCCGTGCAGGAACGCGGCCAGCAGGCCGGGCCGGGTGCAGAAGGCCGTCAGGCCGGCCGACCGCCCCGTGAAGACCCGGCACATGCCGATCCAGTCCTGTTGCAGGGCGAAGTTCCCGGCCGCGTCGAGGGCCAGCAGGCCGAACGGTGGCACCACCTCGCGGTGCACCTCCCCGCCCGCCAGCAGGCGCCCGGCCAGCGCCGCCGGGCCGCCCGTCACGTCGACGCCCACGGGCAGCCCGAGCGACACGGCGGTGACCGGCCCGACGGTGTCGACGGCCGGCCACCGGTAGGCGCCCTGGTCGCTGCGGTGCAGGACGGTCACGCCCCAGTCGTCGGCGCCGAATTCGTGGCGTACGAAACTGTCGGGCACCACGTCGGCGACCGCCGTTTCAAAGCGATGTCTCGCGGCACGCCGGGCGCTCTCCGACAGATTGTCGTCGGCGAACCAGGCCAGCATCACGTGCATGTGCGATTCCCCCGAACTCGCAGGAGCGGTCGTTTTCCGCCTGGTGGGGAGTCAACCTCCCGAACACCTGGCGCGGTTGCCTCGGTGAACAAACGAGGTACTTCCGGCATTGGTGATCGGGGCCGACCTTTCGGAGTCGCGGGCGGCGCAAATTCGCCCGTTAAATACCCACAAAACGGGCGGCCGGCGGCGAGGTTGCTCCGGCGCGGATTCTGAGATCAATTCCTCAGCAGGGCTGTCGCCGCTTCGGAATGGGCTGGTGGCGGGATTCCCGACACGGCAATTTTCGGAGACGGCAAATGCGATCGTCCGCTCGCGGATTCGCGTCCGCGACGGATATCCGACAGCCGCGCCTACGGGTCGACCTTTCCCATCGCCCGCACGCGCGACTGCCGCATCGGTGATCTCGAATGACGGGCTAGTCGCCGTCGCCCCAGCCGAGCCCGCCCGGCCCCGGCGCGTGATGGAAGCCGGGATGGCCGGCGACGTCGGCGCAGCGCTCGCCGTCCGGGCCGGACGCGCCGCAGAACAACCGTTCGGTCTGCTGCCACGCCTCGGCCGGCGACAGCGCCGACGCGCCCAGGGCCACCTCGGGTCGCAGCAGACTCAGCGCCTCCGCGTACCCGACGGCCAACTCCCGGGCCGACGCCAGGTCGACGGCGGTGAAGCCGAGGTGCACCGTGAAGAACCGGCCGGGCCGGGCCGAGCGGCGGGGCGGCGCGATCAACGACGCGCCGGCGACCTCCCCTGCCGCGCCGAGCGCCTCCCGCGCCTGCCGTTGCCGCCAGTACGCCGGCCTGTTGTCACGCATGCGTCCTCCCCGTGGCGATCGTGGGCGGCCTCGTCCTGCGGTGGACCGCCCGCGTTCCGTCCCGGCCACCGCCGGGGTCGTCCCGGCGGCGGACCGGCGCGGACCGCTCCCCCGAGGAAACCAGCTCGCCGCGTCCCTGGGAGGGGCCAGCAGACGCGTCGTCCGCTGGCCCCTTCCCGGCACCACCCGCCGCCCGCCCCGTGCCGCGGCCGACCCGGCGGCGGGGTTCAGGCACGCCGGCCCGGGTAGACGCAGAGGGACGGACAGGACCCGGCCGGCAACGGCCGCCACCTTCGGTCAGGAGGCCCGATGGCGACCATCCCGACGGAGCGCAGCCCGGACAGCTCGGTGGCGTTCCTGCGCGACGGCTACCGCTTCGTCGGCCGACGCTGCGACCGCCACGGCACCGACATCTTCCAGGCCCGGCTGCTGCTGGAGCCCACCATCTGCCTGCGCGGCCGGGCGGCGGCGGAGCTCTTCTACGACACCGAGCGCTTCGTTCGGGCGGGCGCCATGCCGAAGCGGGCGCAGCGCACCCTCACCGGCCGTGGCGGGGTGCAGGGCCTCGACGGGGCGGACCACGCCGACCGCAAGGCCATGTTCATGTCGATGATGACGCCGGCCGCGGTCCGGCAGCTCGCGCAGCTCTTCGACGACGAGTGGCGGGCCCGCGTCCCGTCCTGGGAGTCGGGCGGGCCGGTGGTGCTCTACGACGAGGTCGGCCGGATGCTGACCCGCGCGGTCTGCGCCTGGGCCGGCGTGCCGCTCGCGAACTCCGAGGTGGACCGGCGTACCGCCGAGCTGCACGCGATGATCGAAGGTCCGGCGGCGCTCGGCCCCCAGCACTGGCGTGGCCTGTGGGGCCGCCGCCGGGGCGAACGCTGGATCGGCCAGCTCGTCGACCGGCAGCGCGCCGGCGCGCTCCCCGCCCCCGAGGGCAGCGCGCTGCGGGTGGTCGCCGAGCACCGCGACGCCGACGGGCGGCTGCTCCCCCGCCGGATCGCGGCCGTCGAGCTGCTCAACGTGCTGCGGCCCACGGTCGCCGTCGACCGCTTCATCGTCTTCGCCGCGCTGGCCCTGCACGACCACCCGGCCTGGCGGGAACGGGTCCGGGAGAGCGACGAGGCCGCCGAGAGCTTCGTGCAGGAGGTACGCCGCTACTACCCCTTCTTCCCCGTGGCCGCCGCCCGGGTCCGGCGCTCGTTCGACTGGCAGGGCTACCACTTCCCGCGCGGCCGGCGGGTGCTGCTCGACCTGTACGGCACCAACCACCACCCGGCCCTCTGGCCGGAACCGGAGCGGTTCCGGCCGGAGCGCTTCACCGGTTGGCGGGGCGACCCGTTCGCCCTCGTGCCGCAGGGCGGCGGCGAGCACCTGACCGGTCACCGCTGCGCCGGGGAGTGGATCACGATCGAGCTGATGAAGCGGGCGGTGACGAACCTGACCACGACGATGCGGTACGACGTGCCACCGCAGGACCTGGCGTTGAGCCTGCACCGGATGCCGGCGCTGCCGCCGAGCGGGTTCCTGGTCACCAACGTCCGCCGCACGGCCTGAACCCGACACCGCCCCGGGGACCTCGACGGCCCCGGGGCGGTGCGGTCGCGATCGCGCTCAGGCCGGGTGCAGGACGCTGCGTAGGCAGCCGTCCTCCTTCTTCTCGAACATCTCGTAGCCCCGCGCGCCCTGCTCCAGCGACATCGGGTGGGTGGCCAGGTAACCGGGATCGATCTCGCCGGCCGCGATCCGGTCCAGCAGCATCGGAATGTAGCGCTGGGCGTGCATCTGCCCCATCCGCAGCACCAGCGCCTTGTTCATCGCCGCGCCGAGTGGAAACTTGTCCACCAGGCCGGCGTAGACGCCGACGATGCTCACCGTGCCACCCTTGCGGCAGGCCATGATCGCCTGCCGGACCGAGGTGGGGCGGCCGGTCTGCAGCCGAGCCGCCTGCTTCGCCCTGTCGTACGCGTACACCGGGCCGACGTCGTGCGACTCCATGCCGACGGCCTCGATGCACGCGTCCGGCCCCCGGCCGGCGGTCATCTCCCGCAGCGCCTCCAGCACATCCGTCTCGGCGTAGTTGACCGTCTCCACGCCGAGCCGGTCGGCGGCGGTGGCGAGCCGCTCCGGCAGCCGGTCGATCACGATCACCCGCTCGGCGCCGAGGAGCTGGGCGGACCGGGCCGCCATCTGGCCGACCCCGCCGGCGCCCCAGACCGCGACCACCTCGCCGCCCTTCAACGCGCAGAAGTCGGCGGCCATCCAGCCGGTGGGCATCGCGTCGCTGGCGAACACCACCGAGTCGTCGGGCACCCCGTCGGGCACCTGGAACGCCCCGATGTCGCCGAAGGGCACGCGGACGTACTCGGCGTGGCTGCCGGAGTAGCCACCGGCGGCGTGCGAGTAGCCGAGGATGCCGGCCGGCGAGTGGCCCCAGAGCTTCTCGGTGAAGACCGGCTGCGGGTTGGAGTTGTCGCAGAGCGAGTACTGCTCGGTGCGGCAGTACCAGCAGCCGCCGCACGCCACCACCGAGCCGACCACGACGCGGTCGCCGACGCGCAGCCGCCGTACGCCGGGGCCGGTCTCCACGACCTCGCCCATGAACTCGTGGCCGAGGACGTCGCCCTCCCGCATCGCCGGCAGGAAGCCGTTGATCAGGTGCAGGTCGGAGCCGCACACGCTGCTGGCGCCGACCTTGACGATGATGTCGCCCTCGGCGCGGATCCGCGGCTCCGGCACGTCGCGTACGGCCAGCTTGCCGACGCCTTCCCAGCAGAGCGCCCTCATGCCCGCCCTCCCGTCCGCAGCCTCTCCCGCACCTTGTCGGTCGCCTTCTCCTGGGCCGGGCCGCGCCCGGACGGGTCCCGCCGGGTGTCGATGACCTGGCCGCACTCCACCAGCGCCTTCACCCGGCGCAGCGCGTCCCGCAGGGCCTGGTCCGGGTCGTCGCCGCCGAGGAGTCCGAACGCCCGGCGCAGCGGCCCGGAGCGCCACCGCAGCTCGGCGCGGACCTCCGTGCCCCGGTCCCGGGGCGCTGGCGTCAGGTGGACCGTGCCCTCCTGCTCCGGCCCGTCGGTGACCCGCCAGCGCAGCCGCCCGGGTCCCTCGACGGTGATCTCCGACCGCCACTCGGTGCCCCCGCCGGCCGGGTCCCGCGCCACGCAGCGCCACCGGTCGTCGTCGAGCCGCTCCAGGGTCGCCCACCCGGCCAGGGCCCGGTCCATCCGCTCCCGGTCGGTCCAGAAGCCGATGACCGCCGCCGCCGGCCTGTCGATCGTCACCCCGCGCCGCACCACGTACCAGCCGTCGCGGCGCTCGGGCTGGTGCCGGCGTCGTCGACGGGCCACCGCCCTGCCGACGCCGACCACGGTCACGGTGGTGGCGCCGAGCAGCGCCCACCTCGTTCCGTTGCTGGTCATCTCGTCTCCTCCACCCGGGTGCCCGGGGATCGACCACCCGCACCAGTTGCGCTACCCGGGACCGCCCGACCGAAACGACGCGCCGGTTTGCCCGGTCGATAACCGGGCACCTGCTGCGGGCACCCACCGCCACCGGGAGGCTCCGTGTCCTTCGACGCCAGCGAGTACGGCCGGCACGCCGCGGACGTCTACGACGAGACGTACGCGCACCTGACACCGGACGCGGCGGTGGAGCGCCTCGCCGCGCTCGCCGACGGCGGCCCGGTGTGCGAGTTCGGCATCGGCACCGGCCGCCTCGCCCTGCCGCTGGTCGACCGGGGACTGACCGTCGCCGGTGTCGAGGGCTCCCCGGAGATGGCCGCCGGGCTGCGCGCCAAGCCCGGCGGGGACAAGATCGAGGTGGCCGTCGGCGACTTCGCCGAGACCCGGGTGCCCGGCGAGTTCGCCCTGGTGGTGCTCGCGTTCAACACGATCTTCGCGCTGCCGGACCAGGCCGCCCAGGTGGCCTGCTTCCGCAACGCCGCCGCCCACCTGCGTCCCGGCGGCCGGTTCGTCGTCGAGGCGTGGGTGCCCGACCCGGGCGCCTTCCGCGCCGGCGGCGCGCTGCGGCCGGTGCGGGTGGCGGAGGACGTGGTGCTGCTGGAGGCGGCCCTGCTGCACCCCGCCGAGCAGCGGATGACCACCACGAAGGTCCGGATCGGCAACGACGGGGTGCGCCTGCTGCCCGCCAACCACCGCTACGCCTGGCCGGCGGAGCTCGACCTGATGGCCGAGCTGGCCGGGCTGCGCCGCGAGCACCGGTGGGAGGACTGGTCCGGCCGGCCGTTCACCGACCACAGCCGCGAGCACGTCTCCGTCTACCGCCGCCCGGAGCGGGCGTGAGCGCCCCGGCCCGCCCGGCCGGTGCCGCTCCCGGCGGCGACGGCCGCGGCACCGGCGCGCCGACGGCCGGGGGCGCCGCCGAGCGCCGGCTTCCCATGGCGTACGTGCTGCCGCTGCGCTGGACCGACGACGCCGGGCTGACCGAACTGACCGCCTACCTGCGGCGGCTGAGCGCCCTGGTGGACGTGACCGTGGTCGACGGATCGTCGCCGGAGGTGTTCGCCCGGCACGCGGAGGCCTGGCGCGGCCTGGTCCGGCACCTGCGGCCGGATCCCGCCCTGCGCGGCGTCAACGGCAAGGTGACCGGGGTGCTCACCGGCGTCGGCGCGGCCCGGCACGAGCACGTGGTGATCGCCGACGACGACGTCCGGTACGACGACGCGGGGCTGCTCGCCGTGCACCGGCTGCTCGACCGGGTGGACCTGGTCCGGCCGCAGAACTACTTCGATCCGCTGCCCTGGCACGCGTGGTGGGACACCGGGCGCACCCTGCTCAACCGGGCGCTCGGCGCCGACTACCCCGGCACCCTGGCGGTACGCCGGAGCACCTTCCTCGCCATGGGCGGATACGACCCGGACGTGCTCTTCGAGAACCTGGAGCTGATCCGCACCGTGCGCGCGTACGGGGGGACCGAGGCGGCACCCGCCTGGCTGCACGTACGCCGGCTGCCGCCGGACACCGCCCACTTCCTGGGCCAACGGGTCCGCCAGGCGTACGACGACCTGGCCCAGCCGGCCCGCCTGGTCACCTCGCTCGCGGTCCTGCCGGCGCTGGCGGCGGCGGTCGCGACCCGGCGGCCGACGCTGCTGCTCGGGGCGGCCGTGACCACGGTGGCGCTCGCCGAGGCGGGCCGGCGCAGGGGCGGGGGCGCCGCGGTCTTCCCGCCGGCCACCGCCCTGGCGGCCCCGCTCTGGGTGCTGGAGCGCGGCGTGTGCGGCTGGCTCGCCGTCGGCCGGCGCCTGCTCCTCGGCGGGGTCCGCTACGCGGGCGGCCGGGTGCGCCGCGCCGCCCACTTCGAACGCACCCTCCGCCGCCACCTGCGCTGACTCTGGGCACCGCCACCCGCCCGGCACGCACACGACAGCTCGCGGCCACTCCCCGGACGGTGCTCCGGGAGTGGCCGCGAGCTGCGGCGTACGGTGATCGGGCTGGTCAGTACCGCACCTGTTCGCGGGACTGCTGCGCCTGGTCCTTCACGTCGTGCGCGGCCGAACGGGTGTCGTCCTTGACGGCGTGCACCGCGTCCTGGGCGGTCGAGCGGACCGACTGGGTGGCGTGCTGCGCCGGCTCGCGCAGCTCCTCCTTCAGCTCGTTGGCGACCTCGCCCAGCTTCTCCTTCACCGCCCCGGCGTGCTCGCCGGCCTTCTCCTTGACCTGCGACGCCACCTGCTGCTCGCGGCGGGTCGCCGGGATCAGCGAGGAGGCGAGCCAGCCGACGCCGAAGGCGATCAGGCCGGCGGCCAGCGGGTTGCCCTCGGACTTCTGCCGGATCACGTGCGGCGCCCGCTGCGCGGCGTCGCTGACCGTCGAGGCCGCCGAGTGCGCCTTGTCGCTGACCGTCGAGGCGGCCGAGTGGGCCTTGTCGCTCACGGTGGACGCCGCCGAGGAGGCGTGGTCGCCCACCGCGTGGGCGCCGTGCTTGGTGCTGTGACCCAGGTCGGAAGCGGTTCCCATCACCTTGTCCCTCACATTCTGCAGTGCGTTGCGGGCCCGCTGCTTGCGGTCGTCGACGATGCGGGCGGGGCTGACCTTGTACGCCAGCGCGTCCACGTCGGAACTCAGGTTGTTCCGGGTGGCTTCGATCTCCCGGCGGATCTGGTCCGGGTCGGTGCTCATCGGGTGACCTCCTGCGGGTGGGGCTTGAGCGCGTCGGGGATCCGCTGCACGCTGTCGTTGGTCTGCTTGAGGCCGCGGATGTGCTCGGCGCTCTTCTTGGCCTTGGTGTAGAGGATCGCGGCGATCGCGCCCCAGATGACGGCCACGATCAGCGCCGCCCAGCCGGCGTCCATCACGTTGGACAGCCCGGCCCAGAGGGCCAGCGACAGGAAGAGGGCCACCATGTAGCCGCCGAAGCCGGCGCCGCCGAAGAAGCCGGCGGTCTTGCCCGCCTTCTTGCCCTCCTGGCGGATCTCGGCCTTGGCCAGCTCGACCTCCTGCCGCATCAGGGTCGACAGGTCGCTGGTGACCTGGCGCATCAGCTCACCGATCGAGCTGCCCCTGACCTCGTCCGCGTCGTGGGGGTGGTAGCCGGAGTCCAGCCCCGCCCCCTGCGTCGGCATGCTCATGCCGCCGCCTCCCTTCGGGTGATTCGTGGGCTCACGGACGGGTGGTCCCGGTCGACGGCACGCCCGGCAGCGGGTCGGTCTGGCTCACCGGCGGCAACGGCTGGCCGACGCCACCGGCGGGGTCGGCGTAGCTGGTGGTGGTCTGCGGGTCGGCGTACGCGCCCGGGGTCGGGTCGAGGTAGCCGCCCGGCGGTACGGCGTCCGGCACCGCGCGCGGGGCCGGCGGGGTCGGGATGACCGCGGTCCGCTCCGGGTCGTAGCCGGCGCCCGAGCCGTACGCGGGGTAGCCGTTGCCACCCTGGCCGTCGCCGGCGGCCGAGATGTTCTTGGTCAGCCGGCCGGCGAGCACACCCAGCACGGCGGCGCCGACCAGGAAGGTGCCCGGGTTGCGACGCGCGTAGTCGCGCACCTCGGCGATCAGGTCGCCGGGCTCGCGCTGCTCCAGCCAGCCGGCCACGCCGTGCACCCGGTCGGCGGCCTGGCGGGCGATCTCGCTCACCGGGCCGGCCTGGCCGCCCTGCTCGGCCATCGAGCGCATCTCGTCGGCCAGCGAACGGAGCCCGCCGGCGGCGCGCCGCTGCTGGTCGCCGGCCTGGCTGGCGAGCTGGCTGCGGGCCTCGCCGTAGAGGTTGCGCGCCTGGAGCTTCGCCTCGCCGACGACCTCCCGGCCCTGCTCCTTGGCCGTCTCGGCGACGGCGCCGCCGGCGTGCTTGGCCTCCGAGCCGACCTGACGGGCCTGCTCGCGGACGCCGCTGCCGTTGCTCGAATCCTGCCCGTACGTGGAAGTCGTGGGTGACAGATCGTAGGTCATGATTTCCCTTCCGCTCGGAAAGTCTTCGCGGGTGTGTGCTGCGTGTGCTGGGGGGATGCGCCGGCCGGTTCCTGCCGTCGCATCTCTTGACCTACCCTGCGTCGCCGGTTCCATACCTCCTTCGTGACTTTCCCTGCGGGCCGCCGCCGGGCCGCTACAAAATGGAGGATCGCCGGATCGCGTGTCGGCATTGTCACGCGCAGTGGCGGACACTCCCGCCGCCGCCGGCGCCGCGGGCAGGGCGTTCCGCGGGTCCACGGAGGTGAATCGATGGCACGACACGCACGCGGCGGCCCGGCGGGCCCGAAGCCGAAGGTGCAGCTCGCCGCCGTGGCCGCGGCCGGGGTCTTCGCCCTGATCGGAGTGCTCGGGTTCATCCCCGGCATCACCGTCAACTACGCCGACATGACGTTCGCCGGCCACCACTCCGAGGCCCGGCTGCTCGGCCTGTTCCAGGTGTCGATCCTGCACAACGCGCTGCACCTGGGCTTCGGACTGGCCGGCCTGCTGCTGGCCCGCAGCGTCGCCGGGGCCCGGGTCTTCCTCGCCGGCGGCGGTGCCCTCTACCTCGGCCTGTGGCTGTACGGCTTCGCGATCGACCGGGAGAGCGCGGCGAACTTCATCCCGGTCAACGACGCCGACAACTGGCTGCACCTGGTCCTCGGCTTCGGCATGCTCGCCTTCGGGCTGCTGCTCTCCAACCAGGTGGGCACGGGCACCCGGGCCGACGACCCCTTCGACCGCCCCTGACCCGCGCCGCGTGGCGGCGTTTGCCCGCCGCGCCCTTCGGGCACGCAGGTCGGAGGTCCGTCGACGAGGAGGTCGTCATGCCGAGGTGGTTGCGTGACAACGCGCTGACCGTGGCGATGTTCGGCGCCTTCTTCGTCTTCCTGGTGTTGCAGAGCGTGTTCGGTTGGCAGACGTACAACCAGGAGCTGGCCGAGTTCGGGGCCGCGCCGACCAGCTGGCCGGCGTACCTGGGCACCGGGCACTTCATGGAGTCGGTCTTCGAGAACTGGGAGTCGGAGTTCCTCCAGATGGGCGGCTACGTCCTGCTCACCGCCTACCTGGTGCAGCGCGGGTCGGCGGAGTCGAAGCCGGTGGGGCAGACCGACCGGCCCGAGGACGACGAGCGGCGGGCCACCCCGGACTCCCCCTGGCCCGTACGCGCCGGCGGGCTGCCCCTGGTGGTCTACCGCAACAGCCTCTCCATCGCGCTGCTGATGATCTTCGCCGGCTCGTTCGTCGGCCACCTGCTCGGCGGGACCGCCGACTACAACCAGCAGCAGGCACTGCAGAGCGGGGCGCCGCCGATCGGCGCGTGGGAGTTCCTCGGCACGAGCGACTTCTGGTTCCAGTCGATGCAGAACTGGCAGAGCGAGTTCCTCGCCGTCGGCACGCTGATCGTGCTGAGCATCTTCCTGCGTCAGCACGCCTCGCCGGAGTCGAAGCCGGTCACCGCCGAACACGCGCACACCGGCGACTGACCGCCCGGCCCCGTCAGGCCGGCACGCGCAGCCGCTTGGCGAAGCACACGCTGTACGGGTTGCCGACGTACTCGCCGTAGACCGGGATCGGCTCGTACCCGCTGGAGGTGTAGAGCCCGATCGCGGCCGGCAGGTACGTGCCGGTCTCCAAGCGGAGCACCGCGTACCCCTGCTGGAAGGCCAACTCCTCGAGCGCGGTCAGCAACTGCCGGGCGATGCCCCGCCCCCGGTAGGCCGGGCGGACGTACATCCGCTTCACCTCGCCGGTGCCCGCGTCGAGCGCCTGGATCCCGCCGCAGGCGACCGCCCGCCCGTCGGCGACCACCACCAGGTAGCGGATGTCGTCGTGGGTGACGGTCGCCTGACCGTCCAGCCCGCCGTCGGCCGCCCGCAGCTCGCGCTGCTGGGCGGCGACCAGGGCGTCGATCTCCGCGTCGGTGGCGGGGCGGGACTCGATCAGCATCAGGCCACGCTAGGCGGCGGGGATTTCGGGCAGGTTTCCGGCAGTCGACCCGCGCACGGAGCGCGACGAGCCATCCGGCGTCGCCCGCCTGAGCGGCCTATTCGGCATCGCCCGCTGGGCGGGCTATTCGGCGTCGCCCGCCGGGGCGGGCTATTCGGCGTCGCCCGCCGCCGCGATGCGGGACGGACCGGGCTCCTGGGAAGGACCGGGTCCGTCGGACGGGCCGGCCTCCCGGACCGGCCCGGCGTCGCCGAAGCCGTCGGCCGGGTCGACGTCGTCGGAGACGTCGGCGTCGGTGCCCTCGACGTCGTCCTCCGGGCGCTGCCGGCGGGCCTTGCGGGCCGCCAGCCGCTCCGCGGCGGACGCCCGGGTGGACTTCTCCTCCAGCCGGACGTCGGTGCCCCGGTTGCCGGGGATGAAGTCGGCCCCGGCGTAGAGGGTCGGCTGCCAGTCGAACTCCCGCTCGCCGATCCGGACCAGGTCGCCCGGTTCCGCGCCGGCCTTGCCCAGCTTCTCCTCGACACCCAGGCGGGCCAGCCGGTCGGCCAGGTAGCCGACGGCCTCGTCGTTGTCGAAGTTCGTCTGCCGCACCCACCGCTCGGGACGGACGCCGTGCACGACCCAGGCGCCGTCCGCCGCGGCCTCGATGGTGAAGCCGGCGTCGTCGACCGCCCGGGGGCGGATCACGATCCGGGTCGCCTCGGCCGGCGGCGCGGCCTTGCGCCCCTGCTCCACCAGCTCCGCCATGGCGTACATGAGCTCCTTGAGCCCCTCCCGGGTCGCCGCGGAGACCTCGAACACCCGGAAACCGCGCTCCTCCAGGTCGGGGCGGACGATCTCGGCCAGGTCCCGGCCGTCGGGCACGTCGACCTTGTTGAGCGCCACCAGCCGGGGACGGTCGGCCAGGCCGCCGTACTCGGTCAGCTCGGCCTCGATGGTGTCGATGTCGGCGACCGGGTCCCGGCCGGGCTCGAGGGTGGCGGTGTCGATGACGTGCACGAGCACCGCGCAGCGCTCGATGTGCCGGAGGAACTCCAGGCCCAGCCCCTTGCCGGTGGCCGCGCCGGGGATCAGGCCGGGCACGTCGGCGACGGTGAAGGTGTGGTTGTCCAGCCGCACCACGCCCAGGTTGGGCACGAGGGTGGTGAACGGGTAGTCGGCGATCTTCGGCTTGGCGGCGGAGATCACCGAGATCAGCGACGACTTGCCGGCCGACGGGAAGCCCACCAGCCCGACGTCGGCGACGCTCTTGAGCTCCAGCACCACGTCGAGCTGCTCGCCGGGCTCGCCCAGCTCGGCGAAGCCGGGGGCCTTGCGCCGGGCGTTGGCCAGCGACGCGTTGCCCCGGCCGCCGCGCCCACCCCGGGCCACCTCGAAGGTCGTGCCGGCGCCGACCATGTCGGCCAGGACCGTGCCGTCGGGAGCCTGCACCACGGTGCCGTTCGGCACCTTGAGCACGAGGTTGCGGCCGTTCGCGCCGTCCCGGTTCGAGCCGGCGCCACCCTTGCCGTTCTCGGCCTTCACGTGCGGGCGGAAGTGGAAGTCCAGCAGCGTCGTCACCTGCGGGTCGACCACCAGGGACACGCTGCCGCCGTGCCCGCCGTTGCCGCCGTCGGGGCCGCCGAACGGCTTGAACTTCTCCCGGTGGATCGAGACACAACCGTGCCCACCATCGCCGGCCTGCAGGTGCAGGACGACCCGGTCAACGAACGTCGCCACGGGCGTCAATCCTTCCAGCGAGGTTCACGCCCCGCACGAAAAAAGCGAAGCGGGCCGGGACACGAGGTCCGCGGCCCGCAACGCCTTCGAACTACTGCTGCGGCACGATGCTGACGGTCTTGCGACCGCGCTTGGTGCCGAACTGGACCGAACCGGCGGCCAGCGCGAAGAGCGTGTCGTCTCCGCCGCGGCCGACCAGGTCACCGGGGTGGAACTTGGTGCCACGCTGACGGATGAGGATCTCACCCGCGCTGACGACCTGACCACCGAAGCGCTTCACGCCGAGCCGCTGCGCCGCGGAGTCACGGCCGTTACGCGAGCTGGACGCACCCTTTTTGTGAGCCATCTGAGGACGACCTACTTCCCGCTGGAGATGCCGGTCACCTTGACCTGGGTCAACGGCTGGCGGTGACCCTGGCGCTTGTGGTAGCCGGTCTTGTTCTTGAACTTGTGGATCCGGATCTTCGGGCCCTTGGTGTGCGCGGCGATCTCGCCGGACACCGCGACCTTGGCAAGCTTCGCCGCGTCGGTCACCAGGTCGTCACCGTCGACGAGGAGCACCGCGGTGAGCTTCACCGCGTCGCCGGGGGCACCGACGAGCTTCTCGACCTCGATCACGTCGCCCTCGGCGACCTTGTACTGCTTGCCGCCGGTCTTGACGATCGCGTACATCGGAGGCGGACTCCCTGTCGTTGAGGCTGCTGGCGTCTTTCCCACCGTTGCCGGTCGGTTGTTCCCGCGGCGGCTCGCCGGGTAGCAGAGGCACGGCGGCGCGGGCACGCGAGAACTCGGTACACCAAAGTGCACCGCAGGCCAGCGTACGCCATCGGAGGGCCGACGCCCAAACCGGCCCCGCCGGTCAGCGGGCGCAGAGCTGGTCGAGGCGCTGCCGGAGCCGGTCGAGCCCGGTCTCGTCGATCGAGTCGACGTCGGTGCCCAGCGTGCCGACCTCCGCCGCCATGTCCGCGAGGAGGGTCTTGAGCTGCGCGTCCTCGGCCCGGGTCGACTCGCGCCGCAGCGTGCTGCGCCAGTCGGTCAGCGCGGTGGAGATGCGGTCCCGGGCGGTCCGGGCCGCCGCGGCGTCGTCCGCCCCGACCGCCGCGACCATCTTGCCGAGTTCCTCGACGTACGTCCGCACGGCCGTCTCGCCGGCCCGCTGTGCCGCGGCACACACCTCGGGCGCGTTGCCGCCGGCCGCCCCGCTGCCGGCCCCCGGCCCGGTGCCCGGCGCCCCGCTGCCGACGGATCCGCCCGGCGTGACGCCACCGCTCGGTGCGCCGCCGGTCGGGCCGGCCCGCTCCGGGCGCTCGGCCGCGCATCCGGCGCCGGAGAGCAGGACGGCGGTGAGCGCGGTGACGGCGAGCATACGGCGCATCGTTCTTCTCCTGACCGCAGGCGGCCGATCGTGGCCGGGGATCGACCATACGACAGGGCCCCTCCCGCCGGACATCACCGGGAAGGGGCCCTGTCACACGTCGGGTCGGTCAGCCGGTCACGGCCGGGTACGCCGCCGCGCGCCGCTGCGGCGGGACCGGCGCCGGCCGGAGCCCCCCTCCGACTCGTCGCCGTCGGCGTCGGAGAGCGCGTCCGGGTCGTCCGGGGCGGCCAGCCGCGCCGACTCGCCCGTCTGGCTGTCGGCGACCTCTCCGGCGGCGGCGGTGTCCGCCTCGTAGCGGGACAGGTCGTAGCCCATGGTGTCGTGGTACTCGGCGTTCGGCGCGGCGTCGGCGTCGGTCTCGGTGACCTCGGCCACGGTGCGCTCGGCCGGCGCGCTCTTGCGCGCCCGCCGCCGGGAAGTGCCGGTGCCCTGCTCCGGTGCCGCCGGGGCGGCCACGGCCGAGGCGACCGCCTTGACCTTCTCCCCCGCGCTGCCGCCGCCGGAACGCGGCTTCTCCGGCACCGGCTCGGTGTGGATGATCAGGCCCCGGCCCTTGCAGCACTCGCAGGTCTCGCTGAACGCCTCCAGCAGGCCCGCGCCGATCCGCTTGCGGGTCATCTGCACCAGCCCGAGCGAGGTGATCTCAGTGACCTGGTGCTTGGTCCGGTCCCGGCCCAGGCACTCAGTCAGCCGGCGCAGCACCAGCTCACGGTTGGACTCCAGCACCATGTCGATGAAGTCGATCACCACGATGCCGCCAAGGTCGCGCAGCCGGAGCTGGCGGACGATCTCCTCCGCCGCCTCCAGGTTGTTGCGGGTGACCGTCTCCTCCAGGTTGCCCCCGGAGCCGGTGTACTTGCCGGTGTTGACGTCGATGACCGTCATCGCCTCGGTCCGGTCGATCACCAGCGACCCGCCCGAGGGGAGGAAGACCTTGCGGTCCAGCCCCTTGATGATCTGCTCGTCGATCCGGTACTCGGCGAAGACGTCGGCCGCGCCGACGTGCCGGCGCAGCCGGGCGACCAGGTCCGGGGAGACGTGCGACAGGTACGACTCGACGATGTCGTACGACTGCTCGCCCTCGATCACCAGCTCGCGGAAGTCCTCGTTGAACAGGTCCCGGACGACCCGGATGACCAGGTCCGGCTCCTCGTAGAGCAGCACCGGGGCGCCGCCCTCGGCCGCCTTGGCCTGGATGTCCTCCCACTGCGCCTGGAGCCGCTTGACGTCGCGCGCCAGCTCGTCCTCGCTGGCGCCCTCGGCGGCGGTCCGGACGATCACGCCCGCGCCGTCCGGCACCAGTTTCTTCAGCACGTCCCGCAGCCGCTTGCGCTCGGTGTCGGGCAGCTTGCGGCTGATGCCGGACGCGTTGCCGTGGGGCACGTAGACCAGGTGTCGGCCGGAGAGCGCGATGTGGCTGGTCAGCCGGGCGCCCTTGTGGCCGATCGGGTCCTTGGTGACCTGCACCAGCACCGAGTCGCCGGAGCGCAGCGCCTGCTCGATCGAGCGGGCCCGCCCCTCCAGGCCGGTGGTGTCCCAGTTGACCTCGCCGGCGTAGAGGACGGCGTTGCGCCCGCGCCCGATGTCGACGAACGCCGCCTCCATGCTGGGCAGGACGTTCTGCACCTTGCCGAGGTAGACGTTGCCGGCCATGGTGCCGGAGGAGTTGCGGGTGACGTAGTGCTCGACGAGCACCCCGTCCTCCAGGACGGCGATCTGGGTCCGGTCGCCGCGCTGGCGTACCGCCATCACCCGGTCGACGGCCTCCCGGCGGGCCAGGAACTCCGACTCGCTGAGGATCGGCGGCCGGGTCCGGCGCTGCTCGCGGCCGTCGCGGCGGCGCTGCCGCTTGGCCTCCAGCCGGGTGGAGCCGGAGACGCCCTGCACCTCGTCGACGGTCTTGCGCGGCTCGCGGATCTTGACGACGGTCGGCACGCCGTCGTCGGCGCCCGCCTCGACGTCACCGGCGCCCCGGCGGCGGCGACGACGACGGCGACGGGTCAGCGCGTCGCCGCCCTCGGCCTCCTCGTCCTCGTCGCCCTCGGACTCGGACTCCTCCGCCTCGGCCTGCGCGGCCTCCTCGGACTCCTCGTCCTCGGCGTCCTCCGCGCCGCCCTTGCCCCGGCCGCGGCCGCGACGGCCACGGCGGCGCCGGCGGCGGGCCGCGGCGCTCTCGTCCTCGTCCTCGTCTTCGTCCTCGGCGGCTTCCTCGGCCTCCTCGGTCGGCTCCTCGGCCTCGACGACCTCGACCGCCTCGACGTCGCGGCGGCCACGCCGGCGGCGGCGCGCCGGCTCGGCCGGCTCCTCGGCGGCGGGCTCCTCCGGCTCCGGCGCGGGAACCACGACCCGGGCGACCGGGACGTCCTCCGGCTGCGGGGCCATGAACAGCACGGTGGGCGCGGAGAGCGCGGCCCGCCGGCGGCGGGTGCGCGGCTCGGGCTCGACAACGGGCTCGGGCTCGACGACCGGCTCCGGCTCGACGTCCGGCTCGACGGCCTCGGTCGGCTCCTCCTCGGCGGGCGGGGTGACCGCCACGCCGGGCGGGACCTCGCCGGAACGGCTCTCCGCGCCGCTGACCGCGGCGGGCGGGGCGGCGGCGCCGAACCCGGTGCCGGCCTCCGGCTCGATGCCGGCGGCGGCCGGCGGCTGCTCCGTGGGCGCGGTGCCGGCTCCGAGGGCGTCGGTCGGGGTCTCCGCGGCCGGCTCAGCCGCGGCGGGGGCGGCCTTCTTCCGGCGGGTACGCGTCGCCTTGGCCGGCGGCGCGGCCGGCTCGGCGGGTGCCTGGTCCGCCGCGGCGGGCGGCGCGGCGGCCTCGGGGGCCTGCCCGGCGGCCTCGGCGGGCGGCGCGGTGGTGTCCTCGGCGGCCTTCGCGGTGGTGGCCTTGCGGCGGCGGCGCGTCGCCTTCGGGGCGGCGTCGAGATCACCGGAGACGGGGGCGAACACCTCGGCCTGGGGCGCCTCGCCGCGGCCCGGCACGGGCGCCGTCGACGCCTCGACCGGCACCTCGGTCTGCTCCGGCTGGTTCAGTGGCGTGGTCCGTCGCCGGGTCGTACGCCGTTTGACCGGCGCGGCCGGGGCCTGCTCGGCCCCGCCGGTTCCGGCGTCGGCGGTGCCGGCGGCGTTCTCCGCCCCGGCGGAGTTGTCGACGGTGCTGTTGTCAGCGGTCTCGTCGGCCGGCTGTGAACCGGTCCGTTCGCCGCCCTCGGGCTCGTTCTCGAGCATGGACGTTCTCCAGTTCTGGCTGCCCCGGGCGCGGGTGAGCGCTGCCACGCAGGGTCGCCGCAAAAGTGTTTCCGCCGGGCGCGCACGGTGCGCGACCGCCGAAGTCTGCCTACCTGAACGCCGACCGACGGTCAGCGTTCACCGATGGTTGCCCCGTCGCGGTCCGCTTCCAACGGATCCGCGATCGCATCCTGCGCGGTCAGCGTGCCCTGTGCCAGCCGGATCACCCTCGGCGAGACCGGCGGCTCCAGGTCGGCCACCACGCGGAGGCCGGAAAGGACGTCATCGGGCCGCACGGAGGGGGTGACCTGCCGCACGACCAGTTCGAGTATCGCACACGGTACGGCCGGTGCCCCGGAAGGCGTCTCCGGCGACGCGATCACATCGATGCGGATCACCGCTGCCCGGGCGTCGAAGGTGCGCCGGCCCTGCTTGGTCATCCGCTCGACCAGCACTTCCTCGGCGGCCGTGAAGGCGGAAACCGCCCGTTGCAGGACGGCCGGGTCGACCTCGGGCAGCTCGATGCGCCAGTGCGACGCCTCGATCCGGTCGGCAAGACTCCCGCCGGCGGCCACGACGGCGTCGAGCACGTCGAGACCGGGCGAGAGGGCGGCGTCCAGCGCGGCGCGCAGCTCCGCCGGGTCGACCTGCTCGCGGAGGCCGATCTCCAGGTATTCCGCCTCGCTCGCCACGCCCGTCGGGGCCGCGCTGGCGTACGAGATCTTGGGGTGCGGGGTGAAGCCCTGGGAGAAGGCGATCGGCACGCCCGCCCGGCGCAGCGCCCGCTCGAACGCCCGGGCGAAGTCCCGGTGCGAGGTGAAGCGCAGCGGGCCGCGCTTGGCGTACCGGATCCGGACCCGCTGCACGACGGGTGCCTGGCCGCCCTCTGGCTGTGGTTTCCTACTGATCGTCGTGCTCCTCGTGTCGGAACCGGTTGATCGTGACGGCACTGCTCGCGACTCGCGTGCCGCTGACGATAACCACATGATCAACCCTGCGCACGGCGGGCGTGCCCGCCGTGCGCAGGGGCTACTGCTGGGCGCCGGTGGGGAGCTTCAGACCGTTGATCGGGGTGAGCGGGAGGAGCTTCTTCCCGGTCGGGCCGATCTGGATCTCGGTGTCCATCGACGGGCAGACGCCGCAGTCGAAGCACGGGGTCCACCGGCAGTCGTCCTGCTCGTACTCGCTGAGCGCGTCCTGCCAGTCCTGCCAGAGCCAGTCCTTGTCCAGGCCCGAGTCCAGGTGGTCCCAGGGCAGGACCTCCAGCTCGTCGCGCTGGCGGGTGGTGTACCAGTCGAGATCGACGCCGAAGGCCGGCAGGACCTCGGTCGCCGCCTCCACCCAGCGCTGGTAGGAGAAGTGCTCGCTCCAGCCGTCGAACCGGCCGCCGTTCTCCCACACCCGCCGGATCACCGCGCCGACCCGCCGGTCACCCCGGCTGAGCAGGCCCTCGATCAGCGACGGCTCGCCGTCGTGGTAGCGGAAGCCGATCGCCCGGCCGAGCGACCGGTCCGCGTTGATCGCCTGCTTGAGCATCTTGAGCCGGCCGTCGATGACCTCCGGCCGCTCCATCGACGCCCACTGGAACGGGGTGTGCGGCTTCGGCACGAACCCGCCGATGGAGACCGTGCAGCGGATGTCCTTCGAGCCGGTGGCGGCCCGGCCGGCCCGGATGACCTCGTGGGCCATGTCCGCGATCTCGAGGACGTCCTCGTCGGTCTCGGTGGGCAGGCCGCACATGAAGTACAGCTTCACCTGCCGCCAGCCGTTCGTGTACGCGGTGACGACGGTGCGGATCAGGTCTTCCTTCGACACCATCTTGTTGATGACCTTGCGGATCCGTTCCGACCCGCCCTCGGGGGCGAAGGTCAGGCCGGTGCGCCGCCCGTTGCGGGACAGCTCCTGCGCGAGGTCGATGTTGAACGCGTCCACCCGGGTCGACGGCAGCGAGAGCGACACGTTGGTGCCCTCGTACTGCTGGGCCAGGCCGGAGCACATGTCGCCGATCTCAGAGTGGTCGGCCGACGACAACGACAGCAGGCCCACCTCGTGGAAGCCGGAGAACTCCAGCCCCTCCCGCACCATCTGCCCGACGGTGGTGATGGAGCGCTCGCGCACCGGCCGGGTGATCATGCCGGCCTGGCAGAACCGGCAGCCCCGGGTGCAGCCCCGGAAGATCTCCACGGCGTACCGCTCGTGCACGGTCTCGGCCAGCGGGACCAGGGGCTTCTTCGGGTACGGCCAGGCGTCCAGGTCCATGGTCGTGCGCTTGTGCACCCGGAACGGCACGTCCGCCCGGTTCGGCACGACCCGCTGGATGCGGCCGTCGGGCAGGTAGTCCACGTCGTAGAAGCGCGGCACGTAGACGCTCTCGGTGCGGGCCAGGCGCAGCAGCAGCTCGTCGCGCCCGCCCGGGGAGCCCTCGGCCTTCCACTCCCGCACGATCCCGGTGATCTCCAGGACCGCCTCCTCGCCGTCGCCCAGCACTGCGGCGTCGACGAAGTCGGCGATCGGCTCCGGGTTGAACGCGGCGTGGCCGCCGGCCACGATCACCGGGTCGGCGTCGGTGCGGTCGGCGGCGAGCAGCGGAATGCCGGCCAGGTCGATCGCGGTGAGCAGGTTGGTGTAGCCCAGCTCGGTGGAGAAGGAGACGCCGAAGACGTCGAAGTCGCGCACGGAGCGGTGCGCGTCGACGGTGAACTGCGGCACGCCGTGGGCGCGCATCAGCTTCTCCAGGTCCGGCCAGACCGCGTAGGTCCGCTCGGCGAGCACGTCGGGCAGCTCGTTGAGCACCTCGTAGAGGATCTGCACGCCCTGGTTGGGCAGGCCGACCTCGTAGGCGTCGGGGTACATCAGCGCCCAGCGCACGGCCGCCGCGTCCCAGTCCTTGACCACCGCGCCCAGCTCGCCACCGACGTACTGGATGGGCTTGGTCACCTGGGGCAGCAGCGGCTCCAGCAGGGGCCAGACGGAATTGGCCGCGGCGGGGCGCGGCGTGGTGGACGGGACGCTCATGATGCCCAAGGGTACGCGGCCCGGCGGCGGCCACCGCGCGCACGCCGGTCGCCACGCCCTCGGGGCGCCGGTCGCCGCGCCCCCGGCACGTCGCAGCGCCCGCCCCGGCCCTGCGGTACCGGCGACGGCGGTGGCCGGAATCGCCCCGCTGGCGCATCGGTACTAACCTCGGACCGGCGCGAGAGGAGATTGCCGCGATGCCGCAGCCGCAGCCGGGCACGGACCGGCCGGCCGACGGGAGCCCCCCGGGTCAGGACCAGGGTCCGGATCCGGCGGTCACCGAGGAGCCCCCGACCTCCCCCGCAACGCCCGCCCCCGCCGGCGGCACGGGCCCGGAGGGCACCCGTGAGCTGCCCACCGACGACCCCGGGCCGACCGCGACGTCCGTCGCAAGGCAGGACCCGGACGACGCGGGGGCGCGCGGCGCCGGGGCCGACGCCGCGCTGCCGGACCCGGGCGACGCCACGGCGCCGCATGCCTCGGGCGACGCCACCGCGCCGCACGGCTCGGGTGACGCCGCCGACCGGCCGGACACGGGTGACGCCACCGCGCCGCAGGACGCCGACGGCACCGGGGCCGAGGGCACCCGGGACGCCGGGCCCGGGCGGGACGCCGGCACCGGCCCGGAGGGCACCCGCCTGCTGCCCGACGACGGCCCGCCGGCCGCAGGACCGCAGGGCACCCGGATGTTCCCCGGCGACGAGCCACCGGCCGTGGGGCCGCAGGGCACCCGGATGTTCCCCCGCGACGAGCTACCGGCCGAACCGCCCGCGCCCCGGTGGAGCGGTTCGGCGGCGGTACCCCCGCCGAAGCCGCGCAAGCGCGCCTGGGGCGAGTCGGCCGAGATCCCCCCGGTGCCGGCGCCTCCGCCGGCGCCCCCGCCCGAGCAGCCCGCCGAGCACCGCACGCCTGTCGACCCGTGGGCGGGCGCGGACACCGGAGGGTGGGACCTGCCGCCGCCCCCGCCGCCCTCGCCGACGCTGCCCTACCCCGCCGCGCCGCCGCCCAGGCCGTACTCCGGGCCGCCAGCGCCGCCCGTGCACTCCGCGCCGCCCGTGCACTCCCCCGCGCCGCCGGAGCCACCGCGCCCCGCACCGCCGCGGGCCGCGTACCCGGCCGCCCCGCCGCCGTCGGCGTACCCCGTCTCCCCGCCGCCCGCGGCCTACCCGGTCTCCCCGCCGCCGGTCTCCCGGGCGCCCGGCCCGGCCCGCCCGGCGCCACCACCGCCTCCGCCGCCCGCGCCGCCGAGGCAACGGCGGGCGACGGCGCCGCCGGCCGGCCCGCCACCCGGCCAGCAGGCCCCCAGGGGGTACGCCCCCAGGCCCGCCCGCAAGCGTCGCCGCTGGCCGTGGTTCCTGCTGCTCATGCTGGCCTGCTGCTGCGGTTGCCCGGCCTACTACGGGGTGCCGATGGCGTCGCAGTACCCGGCCGAGGCCAGCCTGCCGGCCGAGGTGGCCGACCTGCGGCTGCGCGACGACAACACCAGCAAGGCGGCCGCCAAGCAGTTGGAGGCGGACGTGCGCAAGGCGCACTGGCTGGCCGAGAAGACCTTCGCCGGCGTCTACGCCACGCCCGCCGGCAAGCGGGTGACGATCTTCGGCGGCACCGGCTTCCGGTTCACCCCGGAGTCCGACGCGGAGGACGAGATCACCCGCCTCACCGGGCAGTACTCCCTCGGCGAGGCCCAGGTCATCGACACCGGCGTACGCGGCCGGCACCAGCGTTGCGCGGTGGGACGCGCCGACGGCCAGGACGTGGTGGTGTGCACCTCGGTCGACCACGGCAGCATCGCCACCGCGGTCTTCACCCGGCTCTCCCTCGACGACAGCGCCGCCCTGCTCGGCACCCTGCGGGAGCAGATGGTCACGACCAACCAGAAGTAGCGGCTCCACCGGCCCGACGCCGTCGGGCCGGCCCGGTCGAGGGACCGCTGCGGTCCCACGCCCGCGACGGCGCAGCGGCGCGGCTCCGGCCGCCCCGCGCCCGGGCTCAGGCCGGGGCGTCGCCGGGGGTGGCGGAGTGCCCGCGCGGCGGGGCGTAGCGGGGCACGTACTCCTGGCCGGTGAGCTTCTGGATCTCCGCCATGACCTCGTCGGTCATCTCGCGCAGCGACGTGCGGTCGTCCGACCGGCCGGTGAAGTCGAGCGGCTTGCCGAACCGGATGGTGATCTTGGCGCGGCCGGGGCGGGGCACCCGGGTGCCGATGGGCTGGGCCTTGTCGGTGCCGGTCATGCCGACCGGGATGACCGGCACGCCGGCCGCCACCGCCAGCCGGACCGCCCCGGTGCGCCCCCGGTAGAGCCGGCCGTCCGGCGACCGGGTCCCCTCCGGATAGACCGCGACCAGGTCGCCGGCCTTCAGCACCGGGATGGCGGCGTCGAACGCGGACAGCGCCGCCCGACCGCCGGCCCGCTCGACCGGGATGGCGCCCAGGCCGGTGAGCACGTGCTTGGAGAGGGCGCCCTTCGGGCCGGTGCCCTTGAAGTACTCCGACTTGGCCCAGAACGCCAGGTGCCGGGGGACCACGGTGCCGAGGAACAGCTCGTCGGCGACCGAGAGGTGGTTGCCCGCGAAGATCGCACCCCCTGTGTCCGGAATGTGCTCCAACCCCTCCACGGTCGGACGGAAGGCCAGCCGGAGCGCGGGCGCCACGGTGAGCTTGCCGATGGTGTAGAGCAGGGGCACTGGTCCTCCGGCGGAGTGTGTGCGAACAGGCGGTGTCACCGTAACCGACGGGTCCACGCGTCGTCGCCCGGGTGGCGGGTCGACCGCCTGGTGAGCAGGCATGTCAGGGCCGGTGGGGGCGATCCGGCGACACTGCGCCGGGCCGCCCCCGTCTCACCGACTCATACCCTGCGGACGGCCACGGTCACCCGCTCGCCCTCGCCCACCTCTCCGGTGAAGCCGTCCACCCCGTCGGCGAAGTCGACGGAGTCGGCCAGCACCTCGCGGGCCACGAAGTCGGTGTACGCGGCCACCGCCGCACGCACCTCCTCACCGGCCGACAACGCCACCACGATCCGGTCCGAGACGTCCAGGTCGGCGTCGCGGCGGGCCTGCTGCACCACCCGGACGACGTCCCGGGCCAGCCCCTCGGCGGCCAGCTCGGGGGTGACCTCGGTGTCCAGCACGACCACGCCCTCGCCGCCGGGCAGCGGGGCGGAGTGCTCGGCGTCGGCGGCGACCAGGCGCAGCTCGTACTCGCCCTCGGCGAGGGTGACGCCGGCGGCGACCGGGGCGCCGTCGACCAGCTCCCACTCCCCCGCCTTGACCGCCTTGATGACCTGCTGCACCTGCTTGCCCACCCGGGGGCCGAGCGCGCGCGGCACCACGGTCAGCACCTGCTGGCAGTACGCCGACACCTCGTCGGTGAACTCCACCGCCTTCACGTTGACCTCGTCGGCGACCAGGTCGCCGAAGGGCCGCAGCTGCGCCGCGACGGGTGAGGCCACGGTCAGCGTCGACAGCGGCAGACGCACCCGCAGGCCCTTGGCCTTGCGCAGCGACAGCGCCGCCGAGCAGACCTCCCGGGTGGCGTCCATCGCGGCGACCAGCTCGTGGTCGGCCGGGAACTCCCCGGCGGACGGCCAGTCGGTCAGGTGCACCGACCGCTCCCCGGTCAGGCCGCGCCAGATCTCCTCGGCGGTCAGCGGCGCGAGCGGCGCCACCACCCGGCACAGCGTCTCCAGCACCGTCCACAGGGTGTCGAAGGCGTCGGCGTCGCCCGACCAGAACCGGTCCCGCGAGCGGCGCACGTACCAGTTGGTCAGCGCGTCCAGGTAGGACCGCACGGTCACGCAGGCGCCCGAGATGTCGTACGCGTCCATCTGCTCCTGGACCGTCGACACCAGCTCGTTCGTCTTCGCCAGCACGTACCTGTCGAGCAGGTGGGTGCTCGTCGTGTTCCGCTTCGCCGAGTAGCCGTCGGCGTTGGCGTAGAGCGAGAAGAAGTACCAGACGTTCCACAGCGGCAGCAGCACCTGCCGGACGGCGTCGCGGATGCCCGGCTCGGTGACCGCCATGTCGCCGCCGCGCAGCACCGGCGAGGACATCAGCATCCAGCGCATCGCGTCCGAGCCGTACGAGTCGAACACGTGGTAGACGTCCGGGTAGTTGCGCAGGCTCTTGGACATCTTGCGCCCGTCGGAGCCGAGCAGGATCCCGTGGCTGAGGCAGTTGCGGAACGCCGGCCGGTCGAACAGCGCGGTGGCCAGCACGTGCATGGTGTAGAACCAGCCGCGGGTCTGCCCGATGTACTCGACGATGAAGTCGCCCGGGTAGTGGTGCTCGAACCAGTCGCGGTTCTCGAACGGGTAGTGCACCTGGGCGAACGGCATCGAGCCGGACTCGAACCAGCAGTCCAGCACCTCCGGCACCCGGCGCATCATCGACTTCCCCGTGGGGTCGTCCGGGTTCGGACGGACCAGCTCGTCCACCGCCGGCCGGTGCAGGTCGGTCAGGCGTACGCCGAAGTCCCGCTCGATCTCCGCCAGCGAGCCGTAGACGTCGAGACGCGGGTGGTTCGGGTCGTCGGACTTCCACACCGGGATCGGCGAGCCCCAGAACCGGTTCCGGCTGATCGACCAGTCGCGGGCGTTGGCCAGCCACTTGCCGAACGAGCCGTCCTTGATGTGCCCAGGCGTCCAGTTGATCTGCTGGTTCAGCTCGACCATCCGGTCCTTGAACTTCGTCACCGCGACGAACCACGACGACACCGCCTTGTAGACCAGCGGGGTGTCGCAGCGCCAGCAGTGCGGGTACGAGTGGGTGTAGGTGTCCTGCTTGAGGACCACCCCCCGCTCCTTGAGCTCCCGGATCACCGGCTTGTTGACGTCGAAGACCTGCTCGCCCTCGTACGGCGGCACCAGCGCGGTGAACCGGGTGTGGTCGTCGACCGTGACGATGGTGGGGATGCCGGCCGCGTTGCAGACGTTCTGGTCGTCCTCGCCGAAGGCCGGGGCCAGGTGGACGATCCCGGTGCCGTCCTCGGTGGTGACGAACTCCGCGCCGAGCACCTGGTAGGCGTTCGGGCCGGCCTGCTCGACGAGGAAGTCGAACAGCGGGGTGTAGCGCCGCCCGGCCAGGTCCCGGCCGGACACGGTGCCGACCTGCTCGTAGCCCTCCAGCTCCTTGGCGTACGCGGCCAGCCGCGCCGCCCCGACCACGTACCGCTGCCCGTCGCGCTCCAGCACGGCGTACTCGATGTCGGGGCCGACGGCGAGCGCGAGGTTGGACGGCAGGGTCCACGGCGTGGTGGTCCAGACGCCGAGGCGCACCGGCCCGCGCACCAGCTCCGGCGCGCTCTCGTCGGGGGTCAGCGCGAACCAGACCGACAGCGTCGGGTCGTGCCGGTCCCGGTAGACGTCGTCCATCCGGGTCTCGGTGTTCGACAGCGGCGTCTCGCAGCGCCAGCAGTACGCCAGCACCCGGAAGCCCTCGTAGACCAGGCCCTTGTCGTGCAGGGTCTTGAAGGCCCACATGACGCTTTCCATGTAGTCCAGGTCGAGGGTCTTGTAGTCGTTGGCGAAGTCGACCCAGCGGGCCTGCCGGGTGACGTAGCGCTCCCAGTCGTGGGTGAACTCCAGCACCGAGGAGCGGCACGCCTCGTTGAACCGGGCCACGCCGAGGTCGAGGATCTCCGCCTTGCTGGTGATGCCCAGCTGCTTCTCGGCGACCACCTCGGCGGGCAGGCCGTGGCAGTCCCAGCCGAAGCGCCGCTCCACCCGCCGGCCGCGCATCGTCTGGTAGCGCGGCACCACGTCCTTCACGTACCCGGTGAAGAGGTGGCCGTAGTGCGGCAGGCCGTTGGCGAACGGCGGGCCGTCGTAGAAGACGTACTCGTTGTCGGCGTCGCCCGCGACGCCGCCTCCGGCTGCGTCTCCGGTCTCCGGTCGCCGGCCGGAGGCCGGTCGGGCCTCGACGGAGGCCTCGAAGGTCTTGTCGGCCGTCCAGTGCTCCAGCACGCGGCGCTCGACCGCGGGCAGGTCCGGGCTGGCCGGAACGCCGGCGGCGGTCGGTTCGTGCAACGGATAGACCATCGGGGGTCGCTCTCCTCGCGCAGCTCACTGTCGTGTGGGTCTGCGAGGACGAGCCTTCTCGGGTACGCCTCGACGGCGCCCCCGGGCAGGCCCGCGGTACCACCCCGCTTGGCGGCCAGGATCGACCGCCCGCTCGTTGGCCGGCTGTGACGGGCCGGACCCGTCCGGTTCTACTGGGCCGGGGTGAACCGGCTGTTCTTCCGGAGGCTCACCGGTGATGGCCGGGTCATCGCCTTACGACCGCCAAGGTTACCCGACCACCCACGAAGATCGCCGCCGAGTAAACCCGCCCGGTCACCGGCTGCCCGGGGTGCCGAGCGGCGTGACCATGCTCACGCCTGCCGGTGTCACGCCGCGCCTGCGCGCGTCGTCGGATGGGTGACGACACAGACCGGACCGAGGAGGGCCGTCATGCAACGGATCAACGTGGCCGAGGTGGCACCGCAGGCGTACCAGGCCGTGCTGGGGCTGGAGAAGTACGTCCGGGCGAACGTCGAACACACGGTGCTGGAGCTGGTGAAGCTGCGGGCGTCGATGCTGAACGGCTGCGCGTTCTGCATCGACATGCACAGCCGGGACGCGCTGGCGTCGGGCGAGTCGGAGCGGCGGCTCTTCGCCGTCGCCGCCTGGCGGGAGGCGCCCTTCTTCGACGAGCGGGAGCGGACCGCGCTGGCGCTCACCGACGCGGTGACCCGGCTCGGCGAGCACGGCGTGCCCGACGACGTCTGGGACGCGGCGGCGAAGGTGTGGTCCGAGAAGGAACTCGCCGACCTGCTGATGGCGATCGCCACCATCAACGTGTGGAACCGGATCGCCGTGACCTGCCGCACCGACCTCCCCACGGAGGTGTGACGGTCCGCGACGCGACGCAGGCGGCCGGTGCGCGCGACGCGCACCGGCCCCGCGACGGCGGGTGTCTCAGACCAACTCGGGGAACCAGAGCGCGATCTCGCGCTTCGCGCTGTCCGGCGAGTCGGAGGCGTGCACCAGATTCTCGCGGTTGGACAGGGAGAGGTCGCCGCGGATCGTGCCGGCCGCCGCCCGACGCCCGTCGGTCGCGCCGACGAGCCCGCGCACCACGTCGATGACCTGGTCGCCGGAGAGCACCAGCGCCACCAGCGGGCCGCCGGTCATGAAGTCCTTCAGCGGCGGGTAGAACGGCTTGTCGACGTGCTCGGCGTAGTGCTCGTCGGCCAGCGCGGCGTCCATCGTCCGGGACACCATCGCGTCGATCCGCAGCCCCTTGCGCTCGAAGCGGGAGATCACCTCGCCGACCAGCCCGCGGCGGACCGCGTCGGGCTTGATCAGTACGAGGGTGCGCTCATCGGGGCTGCTGCTGGACACGCTGGGTTCCTCCTGTGCGCGGAAGACGGTCGGGCTGGGTACGGTCAGCCTAGCGACCCGGTCCCGGCACCGGCGCGGCGGCCGGTCCTTCCTCCGGCGGCCGATCCGGCCTAGCCTGGCCCTTGACCCTCGGGAGGTCCACTGTGGCGAATGGCGGGAACCGGCCCATCGCACCGGTACGCAAGCTGATCGCCGCGGTGCTGGGCACCGTGGCCACCTTCGTCGTCCTCTTCGGCCTGGGCATGACGAGCTGGGCGATCGTGGCGCTCGGCGTCGCCCTGCTGGTGCTGGCCATCGCGCTGGCCACGGTGCGCGGGGGCGGTCGCACCTGGGTGATCGGCGAAGGGCACGTGCACAGCGCCTCCGAGCCGCCCACCCAGTACGCCTTCGGCCGCTGCGAACTCCAGTTGGTGATCGACGCCCCGGGGCTGCCGCCCCGGTCCAAGAAGATCATCGAGCCGCGGGTGCCGGTGGCGAAGTGGCCGTCGCTCGGCCAGACGCTGCCGATCCGGGTGGCCCTGGACGACCAGCGCCACGTCCGGGTGCTCTGGGACGACGTGCCCACCCACGCGGAGACCGCCGCCGCCGTCGCGGCCGACCTGCCGCCCGAGTACGCGGGCACCGAGCCGCTGGACGACGTGCTGATCCAGCAGGAGGCCCCGCCGTGGGCGGACCGGGCGCCGGACGACGACTTCCGGGACGACTACCGCGACGACTTCCGCGACGACTTCCGGGCGCCGGTGGGCGATCCGCTGGGCGACCCCGTCGGGGATCCCCTGGGCGATCCGCTCGGTGGGGACCGGGTCGGGCGGCCCGAGGAGCGCGAGCCCGTCGTGATGCACCAGCGTCCGGGTGGGCCGGTCGTGCTGGAGGGCACGCTCGTCGAGCAGCCCACCACCGGCACCCTGCCGCGCCGGGCCACCCCGACGCCCCGCCCGCCAGCCGAGGAGCGGTTCGACGCGCCCGGCGAGCGCCCCGACATGGCCGCGCCGGCGGATCCGCTCGACCTGCCCCTGGACGATCCCGCCCCGCCACGCGACCGGGTCCGCGACGACCGGATCAGCCCGGAGGAACTGGACGAGGCGATCTTCGGTCCGGGCCCGGCGACGCCCGACGCCGACGACGAGGAGACCGCGGCGGCCGGCGACGAGTTCGGGTCGCCGATCGCCGGCGTGGGGCTGACCCTGCTGGTCACCGACCTGCCCCGCTCGCTGGACTTCTACCGCGACCTGGGCTTCGCCGAGGTCGACCGGGGCTCCGGCAACGCGGTCCTCTCCTCCGGGACGACCCGCCTGGTTCTGCGCGAGGTGACCGAGGCCGCGCCGATCAGCCGCCGGCTGGTGCACGTCAACCTCGAGGTCGACGACATCGGCTCCGCCTACGAGCGGCTGCGCGGCACGGGCGTCCGGTTCACGTACGCCCCCCGGGTGGTCAACCGGGGCACGAAGCTGGAGGTGTGGGCGGCGGCGTTCCGCGACCCGGACGGCCACGGCATCGCCCTCACCCAGTGGCGGGAACGCGCCGAGGCCTGACCCGTCAGCCCAGCTCGCGAGGCCTGACCCGTCAGCCCAGGATGATCCGGCGCACGTGCAGGGCGTAGCCCCACACCAGGGCGAAGACGATCCCCAGCACCAGCAGCGACCAGTGCAGCAGGCCGGCCAGCATGAGCAGTCCCTGCAGGGCGGTGCCGGCGTGCCAGGCCCACGGCCGGCGCATCATGCCGGCGAGCAGCACCGCCGCCACGGCCAGCGCCACCACGGCCCCGATCGCGGCGCCGCCCAGGTCGCCGCCGACCACCCGGATCGGTTGGATGGCCAGCACCAGCACCAGCGCCTCCAGGCTGAGCGTGCCGGCGCCGAGGCCACGGACCGCCCGCTCCGGGTTGCGCAGCCCGGAGCGGCGCGGCGGGCGCCCTGCGGGGTTGCCGTCGGCCGCGGGGGCGCGCTCCGGCCCGGTCATCGCTTCAGCAGCCGACGGGCGTCGGCTACCGTCACCACCGACCCGGTGACCAGCACCCCGACCCCGCTCAGCTCCCCCGGTACGTCCTCCTCGGCCATCGCCACCGCCGCCTCGATCGCGTCCGGCATCTCCTCGGCCACCTCCACCCGCTCGGGCCCGAAGACCTCCGCCGCCAGCGCGGCCAGCTCCCGGGCGGGCAGCGCCCGGGGCGAGCTGTTACGGGTCACCACGACCTGGTCGACCACCGGCTCCAGCAGCTCCAGCAGGCTGGCCGCGTCCTTGTCCGCGAGGACGCCGACCACCGCGACCAGCTTGCTGAACGCGAACTCCTCCTGGAGGGCGGCCACCGTGGCGGCCATCCCGTGGGGATTGTGCGCCCCGTCGAGCAGGATGGTGGGCGCGCTGCGTACGCGCTCCAGCCGGCCGGGCGAGCTGGCGGTGGCGAAGCCCTCCCGGACCGCCTCGACGTCGAGCTGCCGCTTCGCCCCGGCGCCGAGGAACGCCTCGACCGCCGCCAGCGCCACCGCCGCGTTCTGCGCCTGGTGGGCACCGTGCAGCGGGATGAACACCTCCTCGTAGACGCCGCCGAGGCCCTGGAGGGTGAGCACCTGCCCGCCGACGGCGACCGCCCGCCGCAGCACCCCGAACTCGGCGCCCTCCCGGGCGATGGTCGCGCCGACCTCGGCACAGCGCTCCAGGATCGGCCCGGCGGCCTCCTCCTCCTGCGCCGCGGAGATCACCGTCGCGCCCTTGTGGATGATTCCCGCCTTGGCCAGCGCGATGTCCTGGATGGTGTCGCCGAGCCACTCGGTGTGGTCCAGCCCGACCGGGGTGAGCACGCACACCCCGGCCTGGATCACGTTGGTGGCGTCCTCGGCGCCGCCGAGACCCACCTCGACCACCGCAACGTCCACCGGGGCGTCGGCGAAGGTGGCGAAGGCCAGCGCGGTCGTCATGTCGAAGTACGTCAGCGGCTCCGCCGAGCGCTCGTCGACCAGCCGGGCGAGCGGCTCGACCTCCCGGTACGTGGCGACGAACCGTCCCTCGTCCACCGGCTCGCCGTCCAGGCTGATCCGCTCCCGGACGCTCTCCAGGTGCGGGCTGGTGTAGCGGCCGGTGTGCAGCCCGAACGCCCGCAGCAGCGAGTCGATCATCCGGGCCGTCGAGGTCTTGCCGTTGGTGCCGGTCAGGTGGATCGACGGGTACGCCCGCTGCGGGCTGCCGAGCAGGTCCAGCAGCGACTCGATCTTGTCCAGCTCGAAGGCCATGCGGGTGAACCCGCGTTCGGCCAGCTCGGCCTCGACGGCGGCGAAATCGGTGCGGTCGGTCACGAGGGCAGCGCCTCCAGAGCGGCGTCGATGCGGACGAGGTCGGCCTCGGCGACGGCGAGCCGGTCGCGGATCTTGGCGACCACCGGCTCCGGCGCCTTGTCGACGAACGCCGGGTTGCCGAGCTTCGCCCGGGCCTGCGCGGCCTCCTTCTCGGCGGCGGCCCGGTCCTTGGTCAGCCGGGCCCGCTCGGCGGCCACGTCGATCGTCCCCCGGGTGTCCAGGGCCACGCTCACGTCGCCGGGCATGGCGAGGGTCGCGCTGGCCTGGAAGCCGTCGTCGGCCGCGTCGAGGCGCACCAGCGACCGGATCAGCGGCTCGTGCGCGGCGATGCCGGCGGCGGCCAGGCCGTCGAGCCGCGCGGCGACCCGCTGCGTCGGGCGCAGCCCCTGGTCCGAGCGGAACCGCCGGATCTCGGTCACCACCCGCTGGAGGGTGCCGACCTCGACCTCCGCGGCGTCGTCGACTCCGGTACGGTCGGCCACCGGCCAGGCGGCCGTCATCACCGTCTCGCCGCCGGTGAGCGCGGTCCACAGCTCCTCGGTCACGAACGGGATCACCGGGTGCAGCAGCCGCAGCAGCTGGTCCAGCACGTGCCCGAGCACCCGGCGGCTGGCCTCGGCGGCCGGGCCGTCCTCGGCGAGCACCGGCTTGGTCAGCTCCACGTACCAGTCGCAGACGTCGTCCCAGGCGAAGTGGTAGAGCAGGTCGCAGACCTTCGCGAACTCGTACGCCTCGAACTGCTCGTCCACGGCGGCGGTGACGTGCGCCAGCCGGGACAGGATCCACCTGTCGACCGTCGACAGCGTGTCGGTCGCCGGCAGCGGTCCCTCGGTGTGCGCGCCGTTGAGCAGCGCGAAGCGGGTGGCGTTCCACAGCTTGTTGCAGAAGTTGCGGGAGCCCTGGCACCAGTCCTCGCTGACCGGCACGTCCCCGCCCGGGTTGGCGCCCCGGGCGAGGGTGAACCGGGTGGCGTCGGCGCCGTACCGCTCGATCCAGTCCAGCGGGTCGACCACGTTGCCGAACGACTTCGACATCTTCTTGCCGTGCTGGTCGCGGACCATGCCGTGCAGGGCCACCGTGTGGAACGGCGGCCGGCCGTCCATCGCGTACAGGCCGAACATCATCATCCGGGCGACCCAGAAGAAGAGGATGTCGTAGCCGGTGACCAGCACGCTGGTCGGGTAGAACTTCGCCAGGTCGGGAGTGCGCTCTGGCCAGCCGAGCGTGGAGAACGGCCACAGGCCGCTGGAGAACCAGGTGTCCAGGACGTCCTCGTCCTGGTGCCAGCCTTCGCCGCCCGGCGGCTCCTCGTCCGGGCCGACGCAGACGATCTCGCCGTCCGGGCCGTACCAGACGGGGATGCGGTGGCCCCACCAGAGCTGGCGGGAGATGCACCAGTCGTGCATGTTGTCGACCCAGGCGAAGTACCGCTTGGCCAGTTCCGCCGGCTCGATCTTCACCCGGCCGTCGCGCACCGCGTCGCCGGCGGCCTCGGCCAGCGGGGCGGTGTTGACGAACCACTGGAGCGACAGCCGCGGCTCGACGGTCGTCCGGCACCGGGAGCAGTGCCCCACCGCGTGCACGTACGGCCGCTTCTCCGCGACGATCCGGCCCTGCTCGCGCAGCGCGGCGACGATCGCCGGGCGGGCCTCGTAGCGGTCCAGGCCCTGGAACGGGCCGTGCGCGGTGATGACGCCCCGCTCGTCCATGATCGTCAGCGACGGCAGGTCGTGCCGCTGGCCGATCTCGAAGTCGTTCGGGTCGTGCGCGGGGGTCACCTTGACCATGCCGGTGCCGAAGCTCGGATCGACGTGCTCGTCGGCCACGATCGGGATCCGCCGGTCGGTCAACGGCACGGCCACCTCGGTGCCGATCAGGTGCCGGTAGCGCTCGTCGTCCGGGTGCACGGCGACGGCGGTGTCACCGAGCATCGTCTCGGCCCGGGTGGTGGCGACCACGACGTCGTCGCTGTACCGGATCGAGATCAGCTCGCCGTCGTCGTCGGTGTGCTCCACCTCGATGTCCGACAGCGCGGTCAGGCAGCGCGGACACCAGTTGATGATCCGGTTGGCTCGGTAGATCAGCCCGTCGTCGTAGAGCTTCTTGAACATGGTCTGGACGGCCCGCGACAGGCCCTCGTCCATGGTGAAGCGCTCACGGTCCCAGTCGACGGAGTCGCCGAGGCGACGCATCTGCCCGAGGATCGCGCCGCCGGACTCGGCCTTCCACTGCCACACCCGCTCGACGAACTTCTCCCGGCCCAGGTCGTGCCGGGACAGGCCCTGGCCGGCGAGCTGCCGCTCGACCACGTTCTGGGTGGCGATCCCGGCGTGGTCCATGCCCGGCAGCCACAGCGCCTCATGGCCCTGCATCCTCTTGCGCCGCACCAGCGCGTCCTGGACGGTGTGGTCCAGCGCGTGGCCCATGTGCAGGGAGCCGGTGACGTTGGGCGGCGGGATGACGATGGTGAAGGGGGGCTTGTCGCTCTCCGCCGACGCCCGGAAGTGGCCGGCGGCTACCCACTGCTCGTACCGTCGCTGCTCCACCTCGCCGGGCTGGTACTGGCCGGCAAGGGTCGGGGCGTCGGGGCGTCGGGCATCCAGTCTCTCGGTCACCCTGAAAGTCTACGGAGCGCTTCCCGGGACCCGACGTGCGCCACCTGCCGTTCGCGTACGGTGTCGGCTATGTCCGACGCACATCTCACCGATCGCCCGTTCGACGACGGGCCCGAACCGATCGACCTGACCGACGAGCCCATCCAACTCAGCAACCGGGACCCGGAGAGCGCCCCGGAGCGGCGGGGGACGTGGTCGGGGCGCCGGCGGGCGGCGTGGGCCCTGGCGGCGGTGGTCGGGCTCGCGGGGGCCACGGTGCTCGGCACGGCCGGCATGCGGATCGCCCAGCAGAAGGACGCCGATCTGGCCACCCCGGACCGGGTGGCGGGCCTCGTACGCGACGACAGCGACCGGGCCCGCAGCACCTCCGACTACCTGCGCAGCGGATTCGCCGCCGGCATCGACCTGGACAGCAGCTTCGGCACCGTCTACCGGGATCCCGCCGACGACAAGCGCCCGGTGCCGATCTTCGGCGGGACGACAGTGCTCTGGCAGCCGGAGCGGGACCTGGACAGCCTCTTCGGCCTGCTGAGCGACGAGACCGGCAAGGTGACGGGGCTGCGCGAGGTGCCCGCCGGGCGATTGGGCGGCGTGATGAAGTGCGGCAACACCAGCGGCGACGGCGGCGACTTCGCGGTCTGCGGGTGGGCCGACCACGGCAGCGTGGTGATGGCGATGTTCCCGGGTCGCTCCGTCGACGACGCCGGCGGCCTGTTCCGCGCCATGCGCGAGGAGATCCAGACCCGCGGCTGACGCCTTGGCGGCCCGGCCCGAGGCTGATGCTCTGGCGGCCTGGCCCGGCTCGACGCTGATGCTCTGCGGCCCGGCCCGAGTCCGGGTGGGTGCGCCGAAGCAGGGCCGATCGGGCAGCGGAATGCCTGCCAGGCCGGGGCCGCGGGTTCCCCGCCAGGCTGCCGGGGACACTCCGCCGGCACCACCTAGATCTCCGCCCGCACCACTTGGACTCGGGGGGGTCCCCGGGGGTTCGACTTTCCGCCCCGGCAGAAAAGGGTCCGTAACGCAGTTCAGGGCCACCCCGACAAGGGTGACCCTGAACTGAAAGATTGTCCGGCGGTGTCCTACTCTCCCACACCCTCCCGAGTGCAGTACCATCGGCGCTGGAGGGCTTAGCTTCCGGGTTCGGAATGTAACCGGGCGTTTCCCCTCCGCCATGACCGCCGTAACTCTATCAACATATCAAACAACACCACACACACCGTGGTCTGTTGTTCGTTTGCTGTGAGTTGCACAGTGGACGCGTAGCAGCTTAGTAGTCAAGTCCTCGGCCTATTAGTACCGGTCAACTGAACCCGTTACCGGGCTTACATTTCCGGCCTATCAACCCAGTCGTCTAGCTGGGGGCCTTACCCCACCAAAGGTGGGTGGGATACCTCATCTTGAAGCGAGCTTCCCGCTTAGATGCTTTCAGCGGTTATCCCTTCCGAACGTAGCTAACCAGCCGTGCCCCTGGCGGGACAACTGGCACACCAGAGGTTCGTCCGTCCCGGTCCTCTCGTACTAGGGACAGCCCTTCTCAAGTATCCTACGCGCACGGCGGATAGGGACCGAACTGTCTCACGACGTTCTAAACCCAGCTCGCGTACCGCTTTAATGGGCGAACAGCCCAACCCTTGGGACCTGCTACAGCCCCAGGATGCGACGAGCCGACATCGAGGTGCCAAACCATCCCGTCGATATGGACTCTTGGGGAAGATCAGCCTGTTATCCCCGGGGTACCTTTTATCCGTTGAGCGACACCGCTTCCACTCGCAAGTGCCGGATCACTAGTCCCGACTTTCGTCCCTGCTCGACCTGTCAGTCTCACAGTCAAGCTCCCTTGTGTACTTGCACTCAACACCTGATTGC